>CCSI01000011.1 GCA_000756795.1 Qipengyuania vulgaris | reverse complement strand
GCACGACGTCCCAGCGGATCGCGTGGCGGAACAGGTGGATACGTGACAGCGAGCTCGTCGCAGTGCCAATAGACAATGCTGCCGGGATTGCGGTGATCGGCAGGATCAGACGCAGCAGCGGCACGAGCACTAGACCGGCGCCGCCGCCCGCCACCGCGCTTACCAGGAATGCCAGGAACGCGGCGACGAACAGAAGGGCGATGATCATGGCCGCGCCTTAAAGCCGCTTGGCTGTCTTTCGCTAGTCCAGATTCTGACCCGCTGAACTTGGAGAGGGTCCCTCCTTCCGGCCACGGTCCTTGATCAGCCCGATCGCGTGCATTGCCGTCTGATCGTCGCGCACGCTTCGTGCCACGGCATCGAACGCCAAAATAGTGTTACATACATCCGCGATAACGAGCCGAAGTGACTTGGCGTGCTCGAAGCAGGCGCGGATTGGGCCGGCCCTGCGGTCAGGCCACTAAGGGAAGCCGTTCGAGGTGCTTTTCGAGAGGCAAAGGATAGTCTCTAATGCGAACCCCTGTCGCATTGTAGACGGCGTTCGCGACCGCGGCAGCCACCCCGCACATTCCAAGCTCACCCACGCCCTTCGCCTTCATCGGCGAGGTCTTGTCGTCGAAACTGGGCAGGAAGAACAGCTCCTGATGCGGTATGGCAC
>CCSI01000010.1 GCA_000756795.1 Qipengyuania vulgaris | reverse complement strand
CCGCTATTCAGCATGTCCTGCGTCACTTCTTCGGAGAAGGTGTAGACCCAGGTCTCGCCTGCTTCGAGCACGCCGTCGCCATCATCGCCGCTCTGGTAGACGGGCGTACCGCGGTCGTCGGTGACCACGACATCGTCGATATCGACATTGCCTGCACGGGTGACCTCGATGGTCCACTCGATGTCCTCGCCCAGCACGTCGATGCAGTCATCGCCAAGGCTGGTGGTGCCGGTCTTGACGATCTGGATGACCGGATCCTGGCAGACGTCGAGACTGGCGTCGTCGCTGACCTCGGGGGCGGCGACATCGCTGCCCACCGCATTACCGTTCGCGGTCGCGGTGTTGGTGACAGTGGCGCCGCTATTCAGCATGTCCTGCGTCACTTCTTCGGAGAAGGTGTAGACCCAGGTCTCGCCTTCCTCGAGCACTCCGTCGCCATCATCGCCGCTCTGGTAGACCGGCGTGCCGCGATCGTCGGTGACCACCACGTTTTCGATATCGACATTGCCTGCACGGGTGACCTCGATGGTCCACTCGATATCCTCGCCCAGCACATCGATGCAGTCATCGCCAAGGCTGGTGGTGCCGGTCTTGACGATCTGGATGACCGGATCCTGGCAGACGTCGAGGCTGGCGTCGTCGCTGACCTCGGGGGCGGCGACATCGCTGCCCACCGCATTACCGTTCGCGGTCGCGGTGTTGGTGACAGTGGCGCCGCTATTCAGCATGTCCTGCGTCACTTCTTCGGAGAAGGTGTAGACCCAGGTCTCGCCTGCTTCGAGCACGCCGTCGCCATCATCGCCGCTCTGGTAGACGGGCGTACCGCGGTCGTCGGTGACCACGACATCGTCGATATCGACATTGCCTGCACGGGTGACCTCGATGGTCCACTCGATGTCCTCGCCCAGCACGTCGATGCAGTCATCGCCAAGGCTGGTGGTGCCGGTCTTGACGATCTGGATGACCGGATCCTGGCAGACGTCGAGACTGGCGTCGTCGCTGACCTCGGGGGC
>CCSI01000009.1 GCA_000756795.1 Qipengyuania vulgaris | reverse complement strand
AGCTCTTCGATTACCAAATAGACCTTCTTGCCGGGATTTGCCCATGCACACGCGACAGCTCGGGCGAAAGGCCCAGGGCGAAAGGCATAGGTTACCTTACCCTTGTTATTGATGCCCGGTTTCAGCGTGCCTGCGAAGTCGCTGTTCTGCATGTCCGGATGAAAGACCGTGACAAAATGCGGATCGGTAGCCTTGTCAATCTTCTGCCAGACTTCGTAGCTCTTGCCGGTTCCCGGAGCCCCGTAGAAGAGTGCGTTTTCGCCGCCCTCGATGCGGTCTTCACTGGGGGCGGAGGTGTCCGAGCTCGGGTTAGGGAAAGGAGGGCTGTCTTTTTCCGCCCTCACTATTGCCGCTTCGAGGCCCTCTTCGATCTCCGGATCTCCGGCAAGTGCGAGCACTAAATCTCCGCGCTCTGCCGCCCCGACAGCTAACCACTCGCCGACGGCGGGGATCGCTGACGGAAGCCAGTCGCTGCGGTTCAGCTCCTTGGTTATGCCAGACCATTGATCCTGCCCTTTAGATCCAAGGAACGTCCTAAAGCGCTCGCGATCTTCCATATCCTCGAACTCGAGGTTGATGAATTCCTCTATGCTCTTGCGATTTGAATCGCCTACTCGCTGCGTCCAATCAGGCGCCGGCAATTTTTTGAATATCTTCTTGGCGTCGCTGGCGTTCCTGTTCGTAAAACCGAAATAATCAGTGGCGAGACTGTCTATAGCTCTCTCATATTCCAAAGCTGCGCGCGCGTAAGGAATAGTCCCCCAGATCTGCGGCATTTCTTGGACGCTGATGAACAGTTTTTTGTCTCTCGGGGTGATGATCTTTATTGTATGATCGCCGATTAGTGCGACATCAGAATCTGGGCTCCTTGCGAGGTAGGCGTCGCGAATTTTCGACCAAAGCTCCGAGCTTATACGAATAGGTGCTTGAGGATCGTGCTCGGCAATGCGCTCGCGGCATTTGTCAATGACAACGCTTAAGTCTGCGAGCCTGCTCATTCGGCATCCTCGCCTTTCTCGGCATAGCCAGGACCCAACAATGCAAGAAATTCGTCAGAGAAGACCTGTTTGTCCTGTGACATCCTGCTGTCGAGATCGCCATATGTCCTGACGCTGCCATGAAAGAGTGCCTTGTCCTGGTGGTGGCGCAAGAGATCATCCCACAGATAGATAAGGAGCTTGCCGGGAAGCTGACCATCTTCAAGGTCCTGCTCGTCAACGAAGCGGGGACCAATGAGCCGGTCCTCGTCAACCTTGATGTCCGATACGAGGAAGCCGTTCAGCGCTTGCACGAAAGTGCGCCAGTCTGTCGTCTTTTTTGCGGATCCTATGACGTA
>CCSI01000008.1 GCA_000756795.1 Qipengyuania vulgaris | reverse complement strand
GTGGCGGCTTCGGTGGCGGAGGTGGCGGTTTCGGCGGCTTCGGCGGCGGTGGCGGCGGCTTCAACGGCGGCGGCGCGGGAGGCGGCTGGTAATGGGTTACCTTAGCGAAGAGAAACACGCCCTCGTCACGGCAGCAGTGGCCGAAGCGGAGCTCACAACTTCGGGCGAAATCGTCACCGTCTTGGCCGACCGGTCGGACGGCTATACCGACGTCATCCTCGTCTGGGCAGCTGCGCTGGCATTCTCAGCGATGAGCTTGTTTGCAGCATTCCCCGAGCCTTTCCTCGAGCTATGGGACAAGCTTACGGGCGGCTGGGGAACCGACTGGACGACCGGAGGCCTTGCCACGGTCACCATCCTGCTCGGCCTGCTGGCATTCGCGCTGACCTGGGCATGCTTCTCGCACCCGATCCTGCGTTTTCGGGTTATCCCCTCTCCGGTGAAGGAGGCGCGCGCGCACCAGGCAGCCATCCGCCATTTCAAGGTCGGAGCCGAGCGCCGCACGCATGGTCGCACGGGCGTGCTGCTGTATCTCTCGATGCGCGAACACCGCGCGGAAATAGTCGCGGACGAGGCGATCGCCACCCGTGTCCCGGCAGAAATCTGGGGCGAGGCGATGGTCGACATGCTTGCCGAGGTCAGCCGTGGACGCATCGCAGAAGGTCTCGCTGCAGGCGTGCGCGATGTGGGCAAGGTTTTGGCCGAGCACTTCCCGCGCGAGGAAGACGACCAGAACGAATTACCCGACCGGCTTATCGAGGTCTGACCATGGCCGTTCCCGACCATGACGCACCTGAAGAGGTGATGTGGCAGGGCCGTTTTGTCACGGCGAAGAAGCGCGGGCGCTGGGAATATGTCTCGCGCAGCCGCGGCATCCGCGCTGCTGTGATCCTCGCGGTGGACGAAGACGACCACGTCCTGCTGGTCGAGCAATACCGCGTACCGCTGGGCCGCAATTGCATCGAGCTTCCCGCGGGTCTCATCGGCGACGATGACGGTGCCGAGGACGAAAACCCGCTCGCTGCTGCGGGCCGCGAGCTGGAGGAAGAGACCGGCTACCGCGCCGCCACGCTCGAGGACATAGGCTGCTTCTATTCCTCGCCCGGGATGGTGAGCGAGAGTTTCACACTGGTCCGCGCCCGCGGCCTCACGAAAATCGGCGAAGGCGGCGGGGTTGAGGGCGAGAACATCACTGTCCATCGTGTGGCCTTGTCGGACCTCCCCGCCTTTCTTGATGCCAAGCGAAAGGAGGGTTGCGGCGTCGACGTGCGTATGCTCCTGCTGCTGGGACAAGGGATTATTTCAGGAGAGTGAAAATGGCCGAGGCGCGCAAACCCCGCTGCGAAGGTAAACTGGCGCTGGTAACGGGGGCCGCGCAGGGGCTTGGACGGGCGCATGCCCGACGTCTCGCCGAAGAAGGTGCCCGCGTGCTGTGCACCGACGTCAATGGCGATGGCGCTGCCGAAACCGCGAGCCTCATCAACGAAGCATTGGGAGACGGCACCGCTGCCTCCATCCAGCACGACGTCACGGACCCTGCCGCGTGGGAAGCGGCTGTCGATGCCGCACGCGAGCATATCGGCGGCCTCAACGTGCTGGTGAACAATGCGGGTATCGGCGTCGCCGGGAATATCGAGACCTGCGATTTCGACGACTGGAAGCGCTGCTTTGCGGTCAATGTCGATTCCATTTTCCACGGCTGCCAGAAGGCCTTGCCGCTGATGCGCGAGCATGCGCCCGGCTCCATCATCAACATCTCCAGCATCGCCGGCCTCATCGCCAGCGACACCATGCCCGCCTACAACTCGAGCAAGGCGGCGGTGTGGATGCTGTCGAAATCCATCGCGCTCCATTGCGCGAAGAACAATATGGATATCCGCTGCAACTCCGTACACCCGACCTTTGTCGACACGCCCATCCTCGACGGAACGGCGAAGTCGCACAATCTCGACAAGGATGTGCTGATGGAAAAACTCGCCCGGCAAATTCCCCTGCGCAAGGTCGGGGAACCGGACGATATCGCGAATGCGGTGGTCTATCTCGCCAGTGACGAGAGCAAGTTCATGACCGGTGCGGAGCTCAAGCTCGACGGCGGTATCTCGGCCATGTGATCTGCGGCGGGCGCATTGCCTGCCAACAGGAAAGTCCGACCCTTCTCGCCCGATCCCGGACCTTCATGTCCGGGATGGCCGCTCGAAGGATCGAACTCAATCCGCAATCAGACCGATTGCGAGGTAGATGAGAGCCGCGGTGCCGAAGCTCAGGAATGCGCCGACCACGAAGCCGAGGCGAACCCAGGTACTGTCGATGCCGGTGTAGCGGCTGATACCCGAACACACACCCATCAGCTTGCCGCGCGAATGGTCGAGGCGGAAGCCTTTGCTGGGCTTAACGGCGTGGTCGTTCTCACGAAACTTCAGCTGGCTCATGCGAGGACTCCGTTGGGCGATGCGGGGATGATGGCCGTAGCGAAAAAGACGGCAGATACTGCGAGCGAGAAAACGGCTGCGAGGACCTTTCCTCCATACTTGTCGATGTCGAACATAGTTCCTTTCCTTTATTCAGATGTGCGCTGCGCGGTCGCGTCAGGCGATGAGGCCGGCAGGCGACGCGGGGACGATGGCCATGGCCATCATGAGGGCCGAAGCGCCGAGAGCAAAAACCGAAGCGAAAGCCTTGTTGTTGGCGAAGTCGAAAGCAAACATTGTATCTAATTCCCTTGAACCTTGGTCACTCCGCCAGACCATCCAGCGGACACCAACAGCTTTGCAACGGGCGTGCCAAACTCGAAAAATGGCGGAATTCTGCGTTTTCTAGTTTAACAGGTGATAGAGTCGGCGTTCATCAATCCGAAAGGTTGGGAAATTTTACCAACTTTTGGATTTGGCATTTCAGCTGGCTAGCCGCGCACCCGCACGCTACCGCTTTTCCCCTCCATGCTGGACCGCATTTCCCTCACCCGTTTCCGCAATCACGAGGCCACTGAGCTGGGTGGGACCTCGCGATTCAACCTGCTCGTTGGAGAGAACGGTGCGGGAAAGACTAACGTGCTCGAGGCGCTTTCCCTGCTCTCACCCGGTCGCGGTCTGCGGCGCGCGGCGCTGTCCGATATGGTGCAGCACGGCGCTGAACAGGGTTTCGGCATCGGTGCGAGCCTCGGTGCGGGCGAGGAAGAGCCCGTCCGGCTTGCCACCTATTCCGAGAGTGCCCATCCAGGACGCCGCAAGGTGCGCATCAATGGTGCGGAAAGCACCGCTACGGCGCTTGGCGAATGGATAGCCCTCACCTGGCTAACCCCGGCGATGGACGGCCTCTTCACCGGCCCCGCAGCCGACCGCCGCCGCTTTGTCGACCGCATGGCGCTGGCACTCGACCCTGCGCATGCCGCCCACGCCGCGCGCTATGAAGCCGCCCTGCGCGAACGCAACCGCCTGCTCTCCGACGACCGCCCGCCCGAAAGCGGCTGGCTCGACGCTATCGAAGCGCGGATGGTGGAGCATGGCGGCAGGCTGATTGCCGGACGCGCCACCTTGGTCGATACTCTGATGGCGCGCATCGCACATATGCCGAGCGAGCCATTCGCGCGCCCTGCCCTAACCTATGCCCCCGGCGGCGCCGATACGCCCGAAGCGCTGTCTCAAGCCCTGTTCGACGGCCGTCAACGCGACCGCGCGGCACAGCGCACGCTGGTCGGGCCGCACCGCGACGAACTGGAAGTGGTCCACGCCGCCAAGCGCGTGCCCGCCGCGCAAAGCTCCACCGGAGAACAGAAAGCCATGCTGGTCGCTATCACCCTCGCCCATGCCGCGCTGGCAGCGCAGGGGCGTGCAGGCGTCTTGCTGCTCGACGAAGTGGCCGCCCACCTCGACCCTGTTCGCCGTGCCGCCCTGTTCGACCAGCTTGCCGCCAGCGGAGCGCAAGTCTGGATGACCGGGACCGAGGTTGGTCCTTTCGACAGCATTGCCGATGACGCGGCCATCTGGCGCGTCTCGGGCGGGGCCGTGGAGCGCGCCTAGCTATCGGGCAGCGCGGCCTGCACTTCGTCCAGTGTATCGGCGACAAGCGCATCGATGCCCTCGGCGGTGGGGTGGATACGATCGGACTGGAACAGCGCAGGCTTCTCGTAAATGCTCTCCAGCCAGAACGGCACGAGGTCGGCCCCGTATTCGTTAGCCAGCTCGCCATAGAGCGCATCGAAACGCTGCTGGTAATCGGGCCCGTAATTAGGCGGAGCGCGCATACCCATCAGCAGGACCGGGATGTCGCGTCCTTGCAACTCTCCGAGCATGGCTTCGAAATTCGCACGCGTGTCGGACGGGTCGAGGCCGCGCAGCATGTCGTTCCCGCCCAGCTCCAGCATGACCAGGTCGGGCTTCACCTGCTGCTGGTCGAGCACGAAGGCGAGCCGCTGCCGACCGGCCGCACTGGTATCGCCCGACACGCCCGCATCAACCACGCGCGCGTTCACGCCTGCCTGCCGCAGCGCCCGTTCGAGCCGCTCGGGATAGCCCTCGTGCTCGGCAAGGTTGTAACCGGCAAACAGGCTGTCACCGAACGCAAGGATGCGCACCTCTTCACCCTCGACAGCGATGTCCTCCGGCGCTGCCGAGGCCGCTTCTTCCGCATTGGGCGCGATCGGCTCATCGACTTCGCCCCCGCATCCCGCCAGCATGAGGGCGATTACAGACATCGACAAACTAATGAGACGCATCGGCGAGCTTCCTTGTGTGGACATTCGCCATCTGCCATCGCAGCCGTGTGACGACTTCTCAAGATGCGATTTGCGCAGCCGACCTGCGCCTGACCCTCGGCTCCTCCGAAGCACCGGTGGAAATCCTCAAAGGGCTCGACCTTACCATTGCGGCGGGCGAGACCGTGGCGCTGCTCGGCCCGTCGGGTTCGGGCAAGAGCTCGCTCATGGCGGTTCTATCCGGCCTCGAACGCGCGACCAGCGGGACCTTGCAGGTCGCGGGACAGGACTTTGCCGCGCTCAACGAAGACGAACTCGCCCGCGCGCGCCGTGGCCGCATCGGTATCGTACTGCAGGCTTTCCACCTTTTGCCCACCATGACCGCACTCGAAAACGTCGCGACACCGATGGAGCTTGCAGGCGAGAGCGACGCGCAGGAGCGTGCCCGCACCGAACTGGAGGCCGTCGGCCTCGGCCACAGGCTCGACCACTATCCGCAGCAGCTTTCTGGCGGCGAACAGCAGCGCGTCGCCATCGCCCGGGCCATTGCCGCGCGTCCCGACATCATCTTCGCCGACGAACCCACCGGCAATCTCGACGCGGCGACGGGGCATGAAATCGTCGAACTGCTGTTCAAGCGGCGCGAGGAAACGGGTGCGACGCTGCTCGTCATCACCCACGACCCCGAACTTGCCGACCATTGCGCCCGCGTGCTGACGCTGGGCGACGGCAGGATTGCCAGCGACACCGCCAAATGAGGTGGGCCACCGCCTGGAAAATCGCCCGCCGCGACCTCAATGCGCGGTTCAAGGGCCTACGGCTGCTGCTGGTGTGCATCTTCCTCGGCACGGCGGCACTGGCGGCCATCGGCTCGCTGACCGCCGCTATCGAACGCGAATTGGCGGCTAACGGACAGGCCTTCCTCGGCGGCGATGTTCAAATCGAACTTTGGCAGCGTGGTCTCAACGACGAGGAGCGCGGCGCTCTGGAGGAACTTGGCACAGTGTCGTCAGGCACACGGTTGCAGGCCATGGCGCGAAAGGATGACATTGCCGCGCCGGTCGAACTCAAGGCCGTCGACACCGCATACCCGCTCTACGGCAAGCTGGTGCTCGATGGCGGGCGCGAGGCGGGAGCGCCAACGGGCAACGAGGCCTATCTCGCACCGGGAGCGGCGGACAGGCTCGGCGTATCTCGCGGCGACGCGTTTCTCATCGGCACCGAGCGCCTGACCGTCGGCGGCATTATCGAGGACGAACCCGACCGCCTTGGTGAAGGTTTCCAGCTCGGCCCGACCATCATCGTAGCCGAAGACCTGCCAGCGCGCGCAGGCTTGCTTGCACCCGGCGCGATGTACCAGTCGAAAACGCGGGTCGCGCTTTCAGAGCAACGCGCTCCAGAGCAGGTCGCTGTGGACCTGATAGAGCAATTCCCCGATGCTGGTTTCGACATCGACACGGCCGACCGCGCAGCGCCTGGCACCGATCGCTTCGTCGAGCGGATGAGTGAATTCCTGACGCTGGTCGGCCTCGCTGCACTGGTCATCGCAGGCATTGGCATCGGCGGAGGTGTTTCATCCTATCTCGATGCCCGCAGGCAATCGGTCGCCACGCTGAAAGTGCTCGGTGCCGACAGCCGCGACATCGCTCACATATACGCTCTGCAGATTTTCGCTGCCTCTGCAGTGGGAAGCCTCGCTGGTCTGGCGGTCGGCGTGGCAGTCGTCCCTATCCTCGCAAGCGCTCTCGATGGGCTGCTCCCGGTCAACGCCGGTTTTGTCTTCGACCCGGGTGCACTGCTTCTGGCAGCGAGCTACGGCCTTCTGGTTGCGCTGGTTTTTGCCGCTCCGCCGCTGATGCGCGCGCGGCACTTCCCCGCCATGGCCCTGATGCGGGCTCGAGTGGCCCCTCTCGCGCGCGACAAATCCGCTGCACTGGTTGTCATCGCGGGCCTTGCCGCAATCGTCGCGCTTGCCCTGCTCACCTCGACGCGCCCCATGCTGGCTGGCGGGTTCCTTGCCGGAGCCGCCGTCGTGCTGGGCCTGCTCGCACTGCTAGGCTGGCTCATCCGCAAGGGAGCGGCTGCCCTGCCCCGCCCGCAAAGCCCGATTGCGCGTGCAGCACTCGCCAATATCCACCGGCCCGGTTCAAGCACCGGTGCGCTGGTGACCGCGCTCGGCTTCGGCCTCGCCGCCTTCGTGCTCCTCGCGGCCATCCAGAGCAGCATTGACGGGAACATCCAGAGCCGCGTTCCCGAACAGGCACCCGACTATTTCGTCCTCGACGTTCCGCGCGACCGCGAGGCCGACTTTCGAGCACTGGTGGGAGAAACCGATGCTGATGCGCAGGTTCGCTCCGTAGCGGCCCTACGAGGCGCAGTGCTGGCTTTCGGGCCCGAAGGCGACCTCACTCGAACATCAACGCTCGAGGAAATCCCCGACGGCGCGTGGGCGCTGCGCGGAGAACGCGGGCTGACCTATTCCGAGGATGTGCCCGACGGAAATGCACTCACCGGCGGCGAATGGTGGGGCCCGATGTACGAGGGCGAACCGCTTGTCTCGGTCGACGAGGAATTCGCCGAAGCGGCCGGTCTCGAAATCGGCGACAAGCTAGTCTTCGGCGTGCTGGGCGCGGAAATCGAGACGCGCATTGCCAACACCCGCCGCATCGACTGGGAAAGCATGGGCTTCAATTACGTCTTCGTGCTCAGCCCCAATGCTCTGCGCGATACTCCGCATAATCTTGCCGCCACTATCGAATTGTCGGACGGCACGCCCACCGGCCCGCTGCTGCAATCGCTGGTCCGCGAGTTTCCCTCCACGTCGGTGATCGAGGTCGGCGGCGTGCTGCAACAGGCCCGCACCATTCTCGAACAAGTCGGCCTTGCCACGCTGGCCGCAGCGAGTGTGGCAGTGCTGGCAGGTCTCGCGGTGTTGCTGGGCGCCATCGCAGCCGCGCGTGCATCGCGCACCTACGACACGGTTGTCCTGCGCGTGCTCGGCGCCGATCGCAGGCAGGTCCTGACGATGCAGCTGGCCGAGTATGCTTTCCTCGCCGGAGCGCTGGCGCTGGTCGCATTGGGGCTCGGCACGCTGACCGCATGGCTGGTGGTGACGCAACTGTTCGAGTTCGACTGGCTGCCCGACTGGGGGCAGGTTCTCGCCGTGCTGGGGTTGGGCCTCGCCGTGGTGCTCGCCTTTGCTGTCGGTGGTTCGCTACCGCTGCTGCGCGCCAAACCGGCACAGGCACTGAGAGCGCTCTAGTCCCGGTTCACCCGTGCTGCTGGCAACGGGATCCCGTCGCTTTGCCGCTTGAGCTTGAGTTCACCCGGCACATCTTCGCGCCCCTTGGGGTCGGGGCCGAAACGATTCTCGTACGGCTGGCCGTCCTGTACGTACCAGATGATGGTCCCGATGTAGGGGATGAGGATGATGAGATACCACCACCCCGATTTGCCCAAATCGTGGAGGCGGCGGATTGCCAGCGCCAGATGCACCCAGCCGAAGAAAAGAAACAGTGCCCCCCCTAAGTAAAGCAGGATGTTGTTGGCACCCTCGCTCATTGGGGGAAGTCCATCAAACAGGCGCGTGCCCTCCGAACCCTCCGCCAACGGGAAAGCCACGTTCGCGGCTAAGGCAAGTAGCACGTAGAAACAAAACAGCGCGAAGGTAAACGGCCAGTATTCGCGCCGACGCGAGCGCCCCCTAAAGTCGGTCAAGCGTTTGATGGGCAGGACCAGATACTCGAGCATGTACACCTACCCTGAAGAACGAAAAAGGGGGGCTTTTCAGCCTCCCTTCCCCATTATCTTTTCCTAGGTCGTCAGTACACTATTGCGTGCCTGTACTCGTCCCAGATGCGGCCAGACCTCAGCGGTAGGAAACCCCGCCCGTCTCCGCGCCATAATCACCGATGTCAGCGCTATCGCGGCCCTTGGGGTCCGGCCCATAGGAATTCGGGCCATGAGTGCCTTCGAGCAACATGAAGATGAGCACGATCAGGCCGCCAACGAAAGGAACGAAGTTCAGCAGGGCCATCCAGCCGCTTTTATCCTGGTCGTGGAAGCGGCGGACCTGCACGGCAATGCTCGGGATGATGAGGGCGGCTGCCACAAGCATGAGGAGCAGCCCTGCAACGCCTGAGAACATGCCGCTCGAGTCAGCGCCTGCTCCAGCGACCATCAGCGTGATAAGAACGCCGTAAACAATCATCATGAACAGGAAAAACATCCAATATTCCATCCGGCGCGAGCGGCCGGAGAAGTCGAAATACCGCTTAAGCGGCATGATCATATATTCCATTATAGTTCCCCTCCAAGGATAGTGTCCGGCCTCTTCTTGCCTGATATTATTAAGTTTTCATAACGAAAAAGGGGGCCAAAAGGCCCCCTTCCCCGGTTTTCTTCTCTCGAAAGAGTTTAGAACTTGAACTTGGCAGCCACACCATAGGTGCGCGGCTGGTTCGGGTAACCCGAAATAGCCTGCCCCTGTGCCACGGCCGGGAAGAACGTCGAGATGTAACGGTCGTCCAGCAGGTTGCGGCCCCACACTGTCAGTTCGAGCCCGTTGGCCATCGCATAGGTCGCCGAGGCGTTCATGCTGTTGACTTCGCGGGTGTAGAACTGCGCGATGGCAAGTGCCGGACCGAAGTCCGGGTTGTCCGGATCGCTGTCGTCGATGAAGTTCGGAAAGCCGTCGAGCGCCGGAACCTGCGACTGATAGGAGAAATCGCCGCGCAGGATGAAACGGTCACCTGCATCGTTGACTTCCTTGTTCCAGGTCGCGCCGAAGACTGCCGACAGTTCAGGAACGCCGCCCACTTGACGGCCGCTCAGGTCGCCCACTGCCGAACCTTCGAAGCTTTCGTAGACTGCATCGAGATAGGTCATGGCGATATTGAGCGTGAGCGAGTCGGTAGGACGCACATTGCCGTCGAATTCGACACCGAAGGTTTCCTGCTTACCTGCGTTGCTCAAAACGAAGGACGAGCCGACGAAAGTGTTCGCCTGGAAATCGTCGATGGTCTGCTGGAAGATGGTCAGGTTAGCCGCTGCGTAATCCCAATTGCCCTTCAGGCCGATTTCGTAGACTTCCGAATTTTCGGCTTCTGCAAAACGAGTGCCGGGACGCAGGTTGTTGACTGCAAGGCCCTGCGACACCAGCGAGGCGAAGTCACCCGGGAGCGGGCGGCTGTCACGCGACAGGTTGAAGCTGGGAGCTTTGTAACCGGTCGCCCAGCTGGCGTAGATGTTGAGCGTCGGCGAAAGTTCGTATGCCAGACGCGCGTTCCAGCTCCAGTCGTCATCGTCGGTGGAGCAGCTTTCGACAGCGTTCGGGCAGTTCTGCAACGGCGGCAGGAACTGGAAATCACGCAGGCCGAGCAGCGGGTTGACGTCAGGGTTGTTCGCGTTCGCGGCGGCGAACTGCTGCACACCGGCCTGAATGGCAGCAACGATCGGCGCCGTGGTCGGATCAGCCAGAAGCGCACCAATCTGGGCCGGCGTTGCGGGTCCGCCGAAGCCGAATGCATCACCAACCTGCGCCGGGAAGGCTGTTGCGAAAATTGCCGTCCGGCCGGAAGCAACCAAGTCGACGTTCGAGAACACGTCGGTGCTCTGCGAATTCGTGACGATCTGCTTCTTGTCCTTGGTGTAGTTGGCACCCAGCGTCAGGACGAGGTTGTCGACGATTTCGAAATCGATGTTGCCGAAGATCGAATATGCTTCGTTGTCCTGGACAATGTTGTTGAAGAAGCCCTGACCGTCAGCGAAGAACTGGCCGGTATAGAGCGTGGGGTCCCCTGCAAGAGCGCCAAGCGTCGTTTCAAGTCCTGCGAGCGTCTGGCAGCTGGCTGCTCCCTCGAAGCAACCAGTCGCCGACTGGACACCAAGATCCGCAAAGGTGCGGAAGTCTTCGCCATAGACAATCTGGTCGGCCGTATCGACGGTCTCGTCGAAGTAGTAGCCGCCGAGCAGGAAGTTGAACGGCCCGTCGAAATCGGACGAGAAGCGCAGTTCCTGGGTGAAGGTGTCGATGTCGGCCTGGCCGATGTTTGCACCCGTAGCGAGCGCTGCGCTGGTGAAATCGACATCCTGGTCAGCCGAAAGGCTGGTCTCGCGATACGAGGTGATCGAGGTCGCGGTAACAGCGCCAAACTCGTAATCGAGCTGGCCCGAAATGCCCTTGTTTTTGATGCGGTTGATCGGATCGACATCGGTGAAGATCACGTCGCCATCGGGATTGTCCTGGAAGTCGTTGATCTGGCCACCGATGAAAGGCGACTGGATCAGGCCGGTCTCTGCCGAGGGCAGGACGTTGACGACGCCGCAGCAACGCTCTTCGATTTCGTCGTAATCGGCGATGATGCGCACCTGGAACGGGCCGCCATTGTCGAACAGAAGCTGGCCGCGGGTGAACCAGCGGTTGCGGTCATTGATGTCTTCACCGTTGAAACCATTGGTCAAGTAACCGTCACGGTTGTTCCAGCCTGCACCTGCGCTAAAAGCGATGCTGTCGCTGATCGGGCCGGTGACATAGCCCTTGACGACCTTGGCGTCGTAATTGCCGTAGCTCGCTTCGACCATGCCGTTGAATTCGAATTCCGGCTTCTTGGTAACGATCGAGATGACGCCGGCGCTGGCGTTCTTGCCGAACAGCGTCGACTGCGGTCCGCGCAGCACTTCGACGCGCTGGATGTCGGGAAGGTCCGAAATCTGGGCAATCGCACGGCTGCGATAGACCCCGTCGACGAACATGGCGACCGAGGGTTCGAGGCCGATGTTGTTACCGTCGGTACCGAAGCCGCGGACCGAATAGCTGGTGGCAAACGCGCTCTGCAGCTGGCTGACGCGCAGCGAAGGGACCACGGTAGCGAGGTCGGCGATGTCGCGGATCTGTGCACGCTCGATAGTCTCGGCAGTGGTCACGCTGACTGCGACGGGGACTTCCTGCAGCGTCTGCTCACGCTTGGTGGCGGTAACGACGATGACGTTCGGATCGGGGCTCTCGGCCTGTTCTTCGGCATCATCATACTGAGCGGCCTGTTCCTGGCCCTCTTCCTGCGCAGCTGCGACGGAAGGCATGGCGAGGGCGGCAGTGCCGACCAAAAGTGCCGAACGAACGGCCGCGCTGCGGCCGGAAGCAGTAAATTTCATATTTTGGCGTCCTCTCAAACGATACGTATTTGGTCTGACAAGCAGTCCCCAAACCACGCAGACGTATGCGGAAATATTTGGAGCATCGTTGCCACTCAAGTGTTTAGCGCAAGTCATACACAGGCGGACGCAATGTGTGCCTTTTGAGTCACACCTGCAAAAGCCGGCTGACCCCGCTTGCCGCATTGCACCATATCGTCTAGGGGCGCGCACGAATTGGCGATGGCGCACAAGCCCGCCCCGTTTACGAAAGCTAGAGATTATGTCCCGCGACCTTCGCAACGTGGCGATTATCGCCCACGTCGACCATGGCAAAACCACCCTCGTCGACCAGCTCTTCCGCCAGTCCGGCACCTTCCGCGAGAACCAGCGCGTCGAAGAACGCGCGATGGATTCGAACGATCTCGAAAAAGAGCGCGGGATTACGATCCTCGCCAAGTGCACCAGCGTGGAGTGGAACGGCACCCGCATCAACATCGTCGACACGCCCGGCCACGCCGACTTCGGCGCCGAGGTGGAGCGTATCCTCAGCATGGTCGATGGCGTCATCCTGCTGGTCGATAGTGCCGAAGGCCCGATGCCGCAGACCAAGTTCGTCACCGGCAAGGCGCTGGGCCTCGGCCTGCGCCCAATCGTGGTCGTCAACAAGATCGACCGCGGCGATGCGCGTCCGCAGGAAGTGCTCGACGAGGTGTTCGACCTCTTCGCCAGCCTCGATGCGAATGACGACCAGCTCGACTTCCCGAGCCTGTGGGCCTCGGGCCGCGACGGCTATGCCAGCGACGACGAAACCGCGCGTGACGGCAACCTTGAGCCGCTGTTCAAACTGATCGTCGACCACGTACCGGCTCCGGGTCTCGACACCGAAGCGCCGTTCAGCTTCCTCGCCACCCTGCTCGACCGCGACAACTTCATGGGCCGCGTGCTCACGGGCCGCGTGCAGTCGGGCAAGATCAACCTGAACGATCCAATCCACGCGCTCGATGCCGATGGCAAGGTCATCGAAGTAGGCCGCGCGACCAAGCTGCTGTCGTTCGACGGCCTTGACCGCGTGCCGGTCGACAGCGCTCAGGCGGGCGACATCATCGCGCTCGCCGGCCTTGAAAAGGCGACCGTCTCGAACACCATCGCCGACCCGAGCGTCAAGACGCCGATCGAAGCGCAGCCGATCGATCCGCCGACGCTCGCCATGCAGTTCTCGGTCAACGACAGCCCGCTGGCTGGCCGCGAAGGCAGCAAGGTGACGAGCCGCATGATCCGCGACCGTCTCTACCGCGAAGCGGAAACCAACGTCGCCATCCGCATCACCGAAAGCGCCGACAAGGACAGCTTCGAAGTTGCAGGCCGCGGCGAACTGCAGCTCGGCGTGCTTATCGAAACCATGCGCCGCGAAGGCTTCGAACTCGGCATCAGCCGCCCGCGCGTGCTGTTCCGTGAAGAGAACGGCCAACGCATGGAGCCGTTCGAAACCGTCGTCATCGACGTCGATGACGAGCATTCGGGCACGGTCGTCGAGAAGATGCAGCGCCGCAAGGCCGAACTCACCGAAATGCGCCCCTCGGGCCAGGGCAAGACCCGCATCACCTTCTCTGCCCCGTCGCGCGGCCTCATCGGCTACCATGGTGAATTCCTGTCCGACACGCGCGGCACGGGCATCATGAACCGCCTGTTCGAGAAGTACGACACCTATCGCGGTCCCATCGAAGGCCGCCAGAACGGTGTGCTTATCTCGATGGTCCCGGGTGAAGCCGTCCCCTACGCGCTCAACGCCCTTGAAGATCGCGGCGAGCTGTTCATCGGCGGCGGCGCGAAGATCTACGAAGGCATGGTGATCGGCGAGAACGCCAAGCCCGACGATCTCGAAGTGAACCCGATGAAGTCGAAGCAGCTGACGAACTTCCGTTCGACCGGCAAGGACGACGCCATCCGCCTCACCCCGCCCCGCGTGATGACGCTGGAACAGGCCATCGCTTATATTGACGACGATGAAATGGTTGAAGTGACGCCGGAGAACATCCGCCTGCGCAAGGCCATCCTCGACCCGCACGAGCGCAAGCGCGCCAAGCGTGCTGCGCAAGGCTGAGGCATCATTTAGACGGCTTGCCGTCGTCCATGCCAAGCGCGGCGCGGATATCGCTCTCGTACTTGCGGACGACGAGTTGGCCGAGCTGGTAGCGTACCTCGAACAGGCGCTCGTCGAACTTATAGGTCGTCTTGTGCAGGTAACCGGTGCGGTAGAAGTTTTCCGACAGGCAATCTTCGGGCGCAGTGCGGAGTAATTCCTTGCTGACATCCAACGGCGGCACCTCTGTGGACCCGCGCTTTCCACCGATGAAATCAGGCGATTTCTGCAAGGGGTCGGTGTAGCATTTGACCTGCGAAGAAGCGAACCAGGCCAATTCATCCAGTCCGTTCAAGTAAAGGAGGTCTGCTTCGGAGAAGCCGGCGAGAGCCGCGAAATCCAGCAATACAGGTTCGCCGTATCCCGCGGTGACGAATGCATCCCGGTAGAGCCGCTGGAAGGTCGATGCCTGGTTCGGAAATGACGATGCGAAGGCCAGTTTTAAGATCCGTGAATCATCGGCGCTTCCCCTCCCGACAGTCTGATACAGCGGGGTCTCGTCCGAGTTTATGACGAGCAGTGCCCTGGTTACTTCCTGGTGGCGCTTGGGCGCTTGCATCGCGAGTTCGAGAAGCGTTTTCCAGCCAATGTTGTCGTATATCCCGCCGTCCATCAGCTGCAGGTAATTGCGTCGATACTTCTCGCCGATATCTTGGTGGCAGAAGTTGAATCTCGCATCGGTGCTGCATAGCCCGGTCTTGGCCCAGGCCTTGGTGTAACCCGGGACCGCGGAGCTCGCCGCCGCAGCCATGCCCAGCTCCACCGATCCCAGATCACGCTCGTCGGACAAGACGTTCCAATCGACGCACGGCGCGCCGATGGTGTCGACCGAATATTTATCCAGATTGCCATCGGTGAAGACGAAGGGTCCGTGGGCGGGGAATAGCGATGCGTTGATGTATAGCTGTGGCAGGCCGCGTCCACTGCCCCCCGAATAGACCTGCGAAAACGTCAGCCCGCCCGTCAGCGTGTCGTCACCCCCGGCAGTCAGTCGCCGGGCAAGGCAATTGCGCTTTCCGACATCCAACGAGTTGAACCGCTCTAAGAATGCATTTTTCCTGTCGCCAAGCTTGGTCGTCCGATCACGCGACTTCTGGGTGAGAATACCCGCCATCGCCCAGGTCCCGCCCGACACGCTGCTCGCACGGTCGATAAGGTCGAAGGCTGACGTGCCATCGCTGTTTTCCGTGGCATCGAGCTCCGCCATAATTCCAAGCGTGAATGCGGCCGCGCGCATGCCGCCTCCGGAAACCGCGACATCCACAATCAAACCATCGTCAGCCGGATCGTGGAAGCCGAGAGTATTGATCTCAAGGTCCGAGTGCGAGCGTGCGGTTACCAGCTTGCGTGCATCGACGCTCATTATCTCCCGGCTTTGGGGGAGTGGTATCGACTTGAAATTGGTTCCGCAGCCCGTCAACGCGAACGCGATCGTCGCGCCAGCCAGTGATCCCGTGAGCGTCTTCGATATTTGCATGATGTCTCCCCCAGGCACGGAGCCTAAAGGGAAATTCACGAAATCAAAGCCTTAATTAAAAATAGTCTCAACTGGTCGCTAGCCAGCTCTCGCCAAGGACTAGCGCCGAATAGATAATCGCCCCGCCGAGAAAGGGTAAGAAGAAGCTCTTGCGCTCTTCGGGTAGCTCTTCCTTGAGCACCAGCAGCACAATGCCGCCCGCTACGAAGGCGAAGAGACAACCGATGGCAATCTCGGGCAGCACCACCAGCAGACCAGTAAGCCAACCGCCAAGCGTCGCTGCCACGAGCACCCAGCGCCCCCTGCTATCATACAGTTCGGGATGATCGCTGCGAGAGCCGAAGTCGGCCGTCACAAAATGCAGGATCATCGCCGCGAAATAGAGCACAAGGCCTGCCGGCGAGATATCTTCCCGGTGATTGAGCAGGTATGCAATAACGAATATGAGCAGCGAACTGGCCCCGATATGGAGCCAGCAAATAGCCGGTTCGGGGCGGTCCATCCCTTCGTTCGCCATCCGCTCGTCGCGCGAAGAGGATAGCGCCCGCTCCAATCCGTAAAACAGCGCAAGTCCGGCGAGCGAGAGCGTGTAGACCCAGCCTTCGGCCAGCTTCGCCGCTAGGCCGGTCTCTTCCTCGAACGTCATGGCATGGACGCCGAGTTCCGGCAGAATGTGCAGGAACACATACCCCACCGCCACTCCGCCCGCGAAGGAGAGCCAGCGGCTTCGCGGGGTTCGTTCGAGCCAGCGCAGCTTTCCCACGAAAAGGTGCACCGCACAAAAGGCCAATGCCATTAGAAAAGTGACTACCGGTAGCTGCACAGATGGCTAGGTGCGCCATTCGACGCGACCTCGCAAGTTTGGCTGCGCTGCCAGCAATAAAATTGCAATAAAAAGGGAACCCGGTCCCAAATCGTCGGTTAACCCTCGACAGGAGGGTGTTGCATGCCAAAAATCATGATTGTCGATGACGAGGCGCTGGTCCTCTTCGACATGGTCATGACCGTAGAAGACCTCGGATTTGAGGTCTTTTGCGACAGCATAAGCGTGTCCGATGCTCTGGAATGCCTCGGTGATGATTGCCCCGATGCTGCCCTGCTCGACATCGACGTCGGCGGAACCCTCGTTTGGCCGCTGGCCCGTGTGTTGGCCGAGCGTGGCTGTCCAATCATTTTTGTAAGCGCCAATCGTGCACATGACGAATTGCGCGGCGAATTCGCACAGTGCGGTTTTATCGACAAGCCCGCGTCGAGCGACCAGATTGAACGTAAGCTCGCTTTAGCCCTTGCTGCCCCTCAGGGCGGCACCAAAGTCGCTGCCGCGCGCTAAGCGTTAATCGAGCTCGAAGGTGAGCTTTCGGGTGTAACCCTTCTCGCTCGGTCCACCTTCGATTTCACCCTTGAGCTGGCGAGTGGCGGTTTGCACCAGCCGCGTGCCGAAACCCGGACCATCCTTGCCGGTCGCGCCATTGCCGCCAAACTCGCGCCAGTCGAGTACGAGCCGACCGTCCTCGACCGTCCAGTCGACCTCGAGACAGCCGTTCTCGACCGACAAGGCCCCGTACTTCGCGGCGTTGGTGGCCCATTCGTGCAGGACAAGGGCAACCGAGGTAATCTGGCTGTTCGGGACCTGGACTTCCTTGCCCTTGAGGACAACTTCCTGCCCGGCTTTACTAGGGTCCAAAACGGTCTCGACTACGCTGCGCAGGGACACTGCCCCTGCGCCCCCGACGGCCGGGTCGTTCGTAAGTGCATGCGACCTGCCGAGTGCGTGGATCCGCCCGCGCAATCCGCTTGCGAAATCGGCGACATCTTCCGCCTCTCGCGCGGCAATCGAAACCATGGCACTGATGATGGAGAACAGGTTCTTCACCCGGTGGTTCATCTCGCGGATCATCAGCTCGCGCTGTTCGAGCAGGCTGCGCTCGGCGGTGATGTCGAAGGTCACCCCGATGAATTTGGCACTGTCGCCATCCTTGATGAGCCTGCCGAGGCCATACAGCCAGCGATATTCACCATCGTCGAGCTTGATACGGAACCTCTCGTCAAAGGTATTCTCGCCGTCCATCGCCTGTCGCAGTGCCTGATTAACGCGAGAGCGATCTTCGTCGGGCAAGCGCTCGAGTATCGGGGCCAGCGTGTCGCCTTCTTCACCCGGTTTGATATCAAGCAGTTCGCGCTCGGTCTCGTCGAGCACGGTCTTGTCGCTCGATGGTTCGTATTCCCATACACCCACACGGGCCACTTCCAGCGCGAGACGCAGGCGTTCGCGCTGCTCCTCCAAATCGCGCTCGAGCGAAAGTGCCTCGGTAACGTCGGTGAAGGTCAGCGTTGCCCCGTCGAGCTCCCCATCCAGCGTGCGGTAGGGAATGGCGCGCAGGATATAGTCGCGCTCCAGCCCCGGCGCGAACATGCGCACCTCCTCGACCTCGCCGGTCTTTGCCGCATGCCTTGCGGCCGTGACATGCGCATCGCCCTTGAGTGCATGCGGCAGGTTTTCCAGCAGTGCACCAATATGTTTCTGCTCGAGCGGAAACAGGTCCAGCGCTGCATCGGTAAAGCTGCGCAGCTGCTGGTTGTGATCGACGACGATTACCGCAAGCTGCGTGCTGTCGAAGAAGTTCTTGAGGTCCGCATTGGCGACGGTGAGCTGGTCGACCTTGGTTTTCAGCTCGTCATTGACCGTGGTCAGCTCCTCGTTGGTCGACTGGAGCTCCTCGTTCATCGACATCATTTCTTCATTGGAGCTCTTCAGCTCCTCATTCGTCGTCTCGAGTTCCTCCACGGTTGAACGCAGGCGATGCCTCGTGGCCTGCAACTCTTCCTCGAGGAATTGCTGCTGGCCGTGGTCGAGATCGAAATCGTCGAAATCGTCCTTGTCGAAAGGAGTGAGTTCTCCCGTTTCCTCGATGACGAAAAGGAAGGCGTTCTCATCGATGGGGTCGCAGGCAACGCGGGCCTCTACGGTACCAAAATCCGTACGGATCTCGACACCCTTCGCCCCTGCCCGCCTGCCTTTTTCCGCCACCTGCCGGATAAGCGGCCCGATGAGTTCTCGCAGGCCGGGGCGGGCGAGTGAGGACAACACGATATTGCGCTCAAGCCGGTCGGGAAAATCGAGATAGCGCCCGGCCGCACCGAAGCGTTCGAGCAATATGCCTTCCTTGTCGACCAGCAGGCTGACCGGCGCATAGCGTTCTGCAATGCGCTTTAGCGCGGTAATCTCGTCGCTCTCGGTGCGCGTCCCTATCGTCGGATGGTTCTGCGTTTGCCGCGTGCGGACTACGAAGGGCACGTCGCGTCCCATCTGCAGGTTATATTTCCCCTTGGCGTGTTTGCGCCGGAAAATGCGCGCATTTTGCTCGACGCTTTCGAACAGGTCCTCATAGCGCCCGATAGCCTCGGACGAACCGAGGAATAGGCGGCCTTTTTCCACCAGCGAGAAGTGAAACAGCGGGACGACAGAACGCTGCAGATCTTCGTTGAAGTAGATCAACAGGTTGCGACAGGAAATAAGGTCGATTTTCGAGAACGGCGGGTCGCGCATGACGTTGTGCACGCTGAAGCGCACCATGTCCCGTATCATGGGAGAAATATGGAACTTGTCGGTCCCGCCGATAAGATAACGGTCCTGCAAATCATGCGGGATGTCGTTCAAGGCCGCGAGTGGATACGTCCCTTCCCGCGCGATATCGAGCATCTTGTCGTCGATATCGGTCGCGAAAATCTGGATGTAGGGCCGGCGTTCGTATTTCCGCGAGGCTTCGGCAAATAGCATCGCGATGGAATAGGCTTCCTCGCCGCTGGAACAGCCGGGCACCCAGACGCGAATTTCCTGGTCGTCGCGCGCATCCTGCACCAGCGGTTCTATAACGAGGCGATTCAGCGCATCGAACGCCGCCTCATCGCGGAAAAAACGCGTGACATTGATCAGAAGGTCGCGGAACAGCGCGGTGCATTCGTCGAGGCTCTTGCGAAGCTTGGCAAGGTATTCGCCAGCATCGTCCAAGCCGAGCAATTGCATTCGCCGGGCTATGCGGCGGGTGAGCGTCGTGTGCTTGTAGCGCGAGAAATCGTGTCCGACCGCGTCGCGCAACACATCGCACAATTGGTCGATGTGGTCAGTGACCTCGCTGGCCTCATCGATCATCGCCTTGCCGGAAGTCGTGCGCTCGAAGAAGTTGCGCATCGCATCGACGATTTCACCAGGCGGCGCGACGATATCGACTAGCCCGGTACCGATGGCCGAAGAAGGCATCCCGTCATATGCCGCGCTTTCTGGCTCTTGCGCGAGGCACAATCCGCCGTGCTCCTTGATGGCGCGAAGGCCGCGACTGCCATCGCCGCCGGTACCCGAAAGGATAACACAAGCCGCATTGTTCTGGCGGTCGCGTGCGAGGCTTTCGAAGAAATCGTCGATGGGACGCCGCATGCCGCGTGGGTCGGTAAATTCGGTAAGCTCGAGCACCCCGTCGTTCAGCGCTAAACCGTGTGCAGGAGGGATGACATAGATGTGATCCGGCTCGACCTTCTGCGTCCCGCTCGCCTGAGCAACGGGCATCTTGGTGTAGCGCTCGATCAGCTGCGCCATCAGCGATTCATGGGTGGGGTCAAGGTGCTGCACGACCACGAAGGCCATTCCGGTCGGCTCGTCCACGTTTGCGAAAAGCTCGCGCAATGCCTCCAGCCCGCCAGCCGAGGCTCCGATACCGATTACCGGAAACTCTTGCGCCGCCATGTCCTGCGTTCCCCTATTCAAAGCGTGCCTGTGCAATAATCGCATTGCTCGAAGCGAGCGCCTCGAAGCTACCCAAGACAATCCAATTGCTTTCGGTTGTCAACAGGTTGAGCTTGCGCAAATCTTCGGTGAGCGCACGATCATAAAGTTCCGCCATACCCGCGCGTTCGCTGTTGATGCGGAATTGCGACCCGAGGATGAGGCGCGGCTTCCCGCCGCGCTTCAACTTGGACATGTAGATGAGGTTGAGGAAAGGCTTCCCGCCCTTGGTCTCGTTCGGGACGACAAACTTCCCGTCGTCCAGCGCTTCGTCCGTGATGAACTGCCGCATCCGGTCTCGCACCGGTCCTGCCCCGCATGCCGGCTGAAGAAAACGGCAGTTTTGACCGATAACCTCGTCCGCTCGGTAACCGCATAGCTCGAAAAAGTGGTCGTTGGCGGCGATGAGCGGGCAATCGGGCTGTTCGAGATCGGCCAGGGTCAGCGATACCCGGCTGCGCTGGAAAAGCGTCAGGAGCCCTTCGGGCAAGTCGACCGACTCATCATGGAAAGTGCGGCTCATGGATGGGCACTACGGCAAGCAAACGGTGCTGCATAGCTCAGTCTTTGCCGGCACCCGCGGGCGGCTCACGGAGACTAAGGTGGCCAGCCACGGTAACATTTGTTACTTGCCCGTTCCATGGAAACCGGAACACTAATTTCACTCGCCCTGTATTTCATCGCCATGATCGGCATCGGCCTGTGGGCTTGGAAGCGTTCGACCGAAACTTCGGAAGGCTATCTCCTTGCCGGACGCAATCTGCCGCCCGCTGTCGCCGCGCTGTCGGCTGGGGCCTCGGATATGAGCGGGTGGCTGCTGCTCGGCCTGCCCGGCGCGCTCTATGCCGCGGGACTCGTCGAGGCATGGATTGGTATCGGCCTGTTCGTCGGCGCCTTGGTCAACTGGATTGTCGTCGCCCCGCGCCTGCGCAAGCAGACCGAGGACTATGGCAATGCGCTGACCATCCCCGAATTCCTCGCCAACCGCTTCCCCGACAAGGCCGTAGCACTCCGTGTCGTTTCCGCGCTTATCGTGGTGGTGTTTTTCGCGGTCTATACAGCTGCAGGTCTCGTCGGTGGCGGGCTGCTGTTCGAGACCAGTTTCGCCGGCATCCTGCCCGATACCGGCATGTCGGATTACATGATGGGCATTTGGATTACCGCGCTTGTCGTGCTGGCCTACACCATGGTTGGCGGCTTCCTCGCGGTGAGCCTCACCGATTTCGTGCAGGGCTGCATCATGGTTGTCGCGCTGGTGCTGATGCCGCTGGTGGTGATGTTCGGCGCTGGCGGCGAAGGCGGGGGTTCGCTGACCGACGTGCCCGTCGAGGGCTTTCTCAGCCTGACGCAGGGCTTGACGCTGCTCGGCTTCATCAGCGCGGTGACTTGGGGCCTCGGCTATTTCGGTCAGCCGCATATCATCGTGCGCTTCATGGCCATCGACACGGTCGAGAAGGTCAAGACCGCGCGCAATATCGGAATGAGCTGGATGGGTGTGGCGCTGCTTGGCTCTATCGGTATCGGCATCGCGGGCCGCGCTTATGTCGAGCGCAACGGGCTGGTGGTCGAGAACCCCGAGACCATTTTCATCGTGCTGGCGAACCTCTTGTTCCACCCGCTCATCACTGGTTTCCTGCTGGCAGCACTTCTTGCCGCCATCATGTCGACGATTTCCTCCCAGCTGCTGGTGGCATCCTCCTCGCTGACGGAAGACTTCTACAAGCTGTTCTTCCGCAAGCAGGCGAGCGAGCGTGAAAGCGTGAATGTCGGCCGCGTCTGCGTAGCGCTGGTGGCGCTGGCGGCAATCTGGGTCTCGAGCGATCCCGAAAGCCAAGTCCTCGGCCTCGTTTCCAATGCATGGGCAGGCTTCGGCGCGGCCTTCGGTCCGCTCATCATCCTGTCGCTGACATGGAAGAAGATGACCGGCGCGGGCGCGGTTGCAGGCCTCGTAACCGGCGCGGCAACGGTTGCGGCGTGGATTGCACTGGGCTGGAACGGCGCGCTTCCGGGCATGGACGCAGGTCTTTACGAAATCGTCCCGGGCTTCATCGCCGCATGGCTCGCTATCGTTGTGGTGAGCAAGGCGACGGCGAAAGCGCCGGCCGCGCAAACCGCGTAATCAGTCGCCGAAATCGACCGTGGTGACATGGCCGGGCTGGCGCGCATCCTCTGGCGGGGGTTCGCGCCAGCTGGCGTTGTAGTGCAGTTCGAAGAACCGTTCGGCATTGGCCGGGACATGGCCTTCGAGCGTGCCGAGCCTTGCAGGGCGCGGCGGCAGCAAGTCGGACTTGGCAAGCGTGGTCTTGCGCCACTTGCTCACGCCCAGCATCGGGAAGCTGTCGATGACCCCGCTCCCGCTGCCCTCGCCCCAGCGGCTGACCTTCTCGCGCATCCGGATTGCAAGGGGTGCGAGCCCTGCCCTTCGCAGCGCGAGGCCAATACGGCGGGCCAGCCCTCGTGACTGCCCTCGCGCCGCCAGCTTGGCGTCTACGGCAGGGGGCATGATGACGAGGTTCGCGAGGCCGAGCAGCATCCGTTGGAGACTGCGCAATACGCCCCAACGCGGTAGTTCGTCATAAATGAAAAGGTCGATGAAAATGCCCTCGTGCATCCCCGTGCCTTCGAAGTCGGGCTCGTCGATGCGCGTGCCCTCCAGCCTGAGCCGTCCGAACGCGTGATGATAGGACGGGTCGCTATCCCAGTCCTGCAGGACCAGCCCCTCGATGCCATGCTCGCGAAAGGCGGCGGCGAAGCGCCGGTAGTCTTTGCGCATCAGGGCGAGGTCGATGTCGTCGTCCCACGGGATGAACCCGCTATCGCGCACCGCGCCGAGAGCCGTGCCGCCGATGAAAACAATCGGAATGTCGTGGGTCCGGCAAAACGCCAGCACCCGCTCTGCCATCTCCGACAGCGTGGCCTGAAGGCGCACAAGGTCGGCGCTCGGCTTGCCGTCGGTATATTCGATCATGCGTCGGGCAGGTCGGTGCTGCGGGGCACGAGCTGGCCCTTGATGGTGGTGGTGCTTACGCCCTCGGTGCGCGGGAGGTAAACCACTTCGCACAGGTGCGAGAGGTGGTCGAACTTCCCCTGCCAGTCATCGCCCATCGCCAGCACGTCGGCGCCCACCGCAAGCACGTCGCTCTCTTTCTGGTCCCAGCTTTTCTCAGGGATGACTTCGTCCACACAGGAGAGTGCGCCGACGATGGCCGCGCGGTCCTCATACGGAATGAGGGAAGACTTGCCCTTCTCGGTGTTGAATTCGTCGGTCGATACTGCGACCACCAGCCGGTCGCCCATAGCCGCCAGCCGTTCGAGCAGGCGCAGGTGCCCGACATGGAACAGGTCGAAGGTGCCGTAGGTGAGGATGGTGCGCACCGAAATCATTGCCCCCTCAATACAGGCTTTTGCGCCAAGGGAAATCCTGTGGCAGTCTTCCGCCAATCAAGGGAGAAAGGCGAGATGGCGAAAATCACCGGACTGGGGGGCGTGTTTTACGTCGTGAAGGACCCCGAGGCGACGCGGGCCTGGTATCGCGACACTCTCGGTATCGACGGGCCTTACGGGCCGCAACTCGACTGGGCCGAGGAGACCGGCGACAAGCCCTATTCGCTCATCAGCCATTTCAAGGACGCGGAATATATTAAGCCGGGACAGGGCGGATTCATGATAAACCTACGCGTCGACGACCTCGAAACCTTCGTGGCGCAATTGAAGGACAAGGGCGTCGATGTGCTCGACAGCGTCGACGAAGGCTATGGCAAGTTCGCCTGGCTGCTCGACCCCGACGGCGTGAAAATCGAATTATGGGAGCAGGTGCTCGCGCCCGAGTAAATGCTGCTCAGGCCTTGTTGGCCTTACCGCTCTGCCACAGCCACCAGCTGTAGACGAAGGGTATCAGCGCGGCGCTGAATACCGATACCAATACCACGATGCCGATGGCCTCCGCGCTCAGAGGCATGACGCTGGCGACGATAATCGCAAGGCCTGCGAGCATCATCAGCTTGCCGCCCAGACGGTGCGTGGCAATCCAGTTGTCGGCATCAAGGATGGCCCAAGGTGTGCGAATGCCGACGAAGAAGCCGGGCCGGCTTTTGGGCAGCGCATTGCCGAGCATCACCAGCATCAGTCCGACGCCGATCATGATGGCGTTGACCGGCACCTCGATACCGTAGGCGGGCAGGCCGATGGTGCCCTGGATGATGAGAAACAGCAGCATGATGCCAATCCAGCTCGCGCGCAGCAACGGGGCCGAGCCTTCGAGCTTTTCTTGCAGCGGCTCGATACGCGGGATGAGCGCGAAACCCAATGAAGTTCCTGCCGCGAGCAGGGCGGGGAAGAGCAGCGCCCAGAGTGCCGGACTGAAGGCATCGGGCTCGCCGCGCGCGTTCCAATGCGTCGGAAGCACCGCATCGGCGGGCAGGCGCGCAGCCGTCACGAAGGCGAAAACGACCATGGCAGCGGCCACAGCGAGACCGGCAATAAGCGGGCGCTTCACATTCACGGAGTCTCTCCTTTGCTGCTGCCGGGGGCTTCTTTGCGGGCGATTTCCATGCGCGCCATGAAGCCGTGCAGCGCTTCTTCAAGCGTCGACATATTGAGCGTGTAGACAATGCTGCCTGCCCGGTTTTCGCCGAGGATGAGGCCTGCGGCCTTCAGCTTGGCGAAATGGCCCGACATGGTTGGCTTGGAGACCGGGAAATGGTCCGCCAACTCGCCAGCCGTGTGCCCGCCGTGCTTAAGCAGTTCCAGCACCTCGCGCCGGATGGGATGGGACAGGGCATCGAACACGCTTGTCATAGCTATTTAGCTAATAACCTAAATAGCAGAAGTCAACGTCGCGAAGTTGCTGGCCGTCGTTAGGTCGGTGTTAACCATACCCGGCATAGGGAGATACTCATGCGCCGCATCCCTGCCATAGCGTTTCTTCCTCTTGCGCTGACCGGATGCGGCGTCTCTCCAGAAACACGCGAACCGGTTTCCCGCGCGCCCACCTCGGGCAGCGGCTCGGCAAATTGGGAGAAGCCCGAAGCGCGGCAATGCGTGCGCGAGCTAAGCGCAAGTGGAGCTGAATTCGCTCCCCTTTCCGACCGTTATTATGGCGCAGGCTGCCAAGCGCTCGACAGCGTCCAGCTCGACCGCGTGGGCGGCGACCTCGGCCCGCTGGTCGTGACCAATCTTGGCCCCCTCGCCTGCCCGATGGCCAATACTTTCGCCGCTTGGGCGCGTTACGGGGTGGACCGCGCGGCGCGGCAATTACTCGGCAGCCCGCTTGCGCGTATCGAGACCATGGGTAGCTATTCCTGCCGCAATGTCGCAGGCACTTCGCGCCGCTCAGCCCATTCGCGGGCGGAGGCGGTCGATATCGGCGCCTTCGTTCTCGAGGACGGCAGGCGCATCAGCGTGAAATCAGGCTGGAATGCTGGTGAGAAGGAGCGCGAGTTTCTGCGCACCGTCCATCGCAGCGCCTGCAAACGGTTCGGCACCGTGCTCGGTCCCGATTACAATGCAGCCCATGCCGACCATCTCCATCTTGAACATGGCAACGGCAGTTTCTGCCGCTAATTTTCCCGACGACTGGAGAATTGGTGCGAACCGAAGGGCGGGCAGGTCTTCAACCTGCCTGCATTCTCTGTCCGCCATCGAGATGGGCCTCTATCCGCAGCCGAACCGCTTCGGCCGCATGGTGGGCGCCAAGCTTGCTCATCATGTTGGCGCGGTGGATTTCCACCGTGCGCGGGCTGATGTGGAGTTCGCGGGCGATCATCTTGTTGCTGCGCCCCTCGGCCAGCCAGTCGAGCACTTCGCGTTCACGCGGGGACAGGCTGGCAATTCGATTGCGCGCCTCGATCATCTTGCGCCGCGCCTCGCCATAGGCGACCGCTTCGCGTTCTATCCGGTTGACTGCTTCCTGCAGCCGTTCTGGCCGAAGGGGCAGGCGGAGATAATCGAGCGCCCCCGCCTTGATCGCGGCAACCACCTGTCCGGGCCGAGGGTCTTGCGAAGTCGCCACGACTGGCACCCAAACACCGGCGCGCGAGAGATGGCTGAGCACTTCGTCGACGCGCCCCCCGCCCTCGTCATCCCGCGCGAGGATGATGCCACGGTTCGGGGGACTGAGCATGAGCTCCGCCAGATCCGAATAGATTTCGCAGTGATAGCCGTTTTCGAACCCGAGCCGAGCCTGTTCGGCACGGGAGCGGCAGGAGCCATCGACGATGTGGAGAGTGCTTCGCTGGGTCATGCGAAAGACGCTACGGCACTGCGTAGTTCTGCGCATTCCGTATCATTACGCATATGGTTGTAAACATGGCGGTATATTACAATTCGCCATGGTTTACGGATGGGGAAATTACCTCCGCACCGGACCAATTAGCTTTTGATGTATCCGGTCAGTCAGTCGTCGCCGCGATAGAAACTATAGTCGGGCAGCGAATGGAAAGCGTTTTTCAGCGCATCGCCCCAGCCAGCCGAAATGGCGGAAAAGTAGCTGTCGTCATGGCTGATGCGGTGCTCGTGGCTGGCCTCGTAGTCGTCGCGGCCGATGACCTGCACATCAATCGGCAAGCCCACCGACAGATTGGCCTTCAGCGTGGAATCGAAGCTGACCATCAGCAGCTTCACCCCGTCCTCGAGGCTCATCTGCTTGTCATAGCCGCGTATGATGATGGGACGGCCATATTTGGTTTCGCCAATCTGGAAGAAAGGCGTGTCGAGGCTGGCCTCGATGAAATTGCCTTCCGGATAGACCATGAACAGGCGCGGCTCCATGCCCTTGATCTGGCCTGCCACGATAATGGAAGCGGTGAAACGGCCCCTGCCCTTCACACCATTGGCGTCCTGCCGCTCACCGATGATGTTACGCATAAGGTTGCCGATTTCGGTGGCGACCTGGAACATCGTCGGTGTCTTCAAAAGGATGTTGTCGCGCTCGTCGGGCTCTTTCGTGCGCTCTTCAAGCTGGCTGATAACAGCCTGCGTCGTGGCAAGGTTGCCCGCCGTCATCAGCGTGATGATGCGCTCGCCCGGAACCTGCCAGGTGAACATCTTGCGGAAGACCGAGATGTTGTCGACGCCCGAATTGGTGCGCGTGTCGCTCATCAGCACTAGGCCCTTGTCGAGCTTCATTCCCACGCAATAGGTCATTGTTTTTCTTTCGTTACTGCTGCTGAATTTGCTGCTGCTCGACCTCGACATCGACTTCGAGCATCTGGCTGGTGTTGCCGAAGCTGATACCGGTGACGGGCGAGGCATCGCGATAGTCGCGGCCCGTGGCGACGCGGACATAGCGCTCGTCGGGGCTGATGCCGTTGGAAATGTCGAAGCCGACCCAGCCGAGCCCCTCGACATAGGCTTCCGCCCAGGCGTGGGTCGCCTCCTGCTCGATGCGATCGTTCATCATGAGGTAGCCCGAGACATAACGCGCCGGCACATCGAGCGCGCGGGCCGCGCCGATGAAGATATGTGCATGGTCCTGGCACACGCCGTTCTTGGCGGCGTAGGCCTCTTCGGCGGTGGTGTTCCAGTTGGTCTTGCCGACCTGGTAATCGACACGGTCGAGCGTGCTTCGCGACAATTCATGCAGCATGTCGAGCCGTTCGCCTTCGTGTTTCTCAAGGTCGGCGATGAGCTTTTTCATGCCCGGACCGGGACGGGTCAGTCGCGTCTGCGACAGGAAACTCCACAAGGGCAGATGTCCGGCATGGCGGCCGATGACACCTGCTTGGTCGCTCGTGTCGACCTTGCCGCGGCAGGTGATGGTGACTTCGGTCGTCTCCGGCTCCACCCCGACCAGCGTGGTCGTGTTGTGGTGCTGGTCCTCATAGGTCAGCTCCTCATGCGCATTCTCGTACTCCATTTCCCATTCGAGGATTTCCTGACCCTGGGTTTCCTTGGGCGTCAGTCGCAGGCGCTGGAGCGCGTGCACGACCGGATTGTCGAAGCGATAGCGAGTGGTGTGGCGGATCGAGAGGCGCATCAGCTGAGGAACCTGTAGTCTGCGGCAATCGCGTCGCCGATGGCGGCGTTGCAGGAGGTGAAGTCGACGAGAAATTCGTGCAGGCCCTGGTCGAAAATCTCGTCGATGCTGAGGTTTGTCAGCCGCGTATCGGCATCGCGCATTAGGGCGTTGCTCTCGCCCTCGGTGCCGTGAATGCGGGCGAGCGCGGCGAGGTTTGCGCGCAGTTCCGAATGACAGAATGCAAGGCTGCGCGGGAAGCGGTCGTCGAGGATAAGAAACTCGCAAATGCTGCGCGCGTCGACCTGCGCCGCATTGAGCCAGCGATAGGCGCGGTCGCCCGACACCGAGCGCAGCACCGTGTCCCACTGCCTGGTGTCGAGGCTCGACCCGACGTAAGAGAGCGACGGCAGCAGCAGGTAATACTTGATATCGAGGATGCGCGCGATGGCATCGGCGCGTTCGATGAACATGCCTGACAGCGCGAAGTGATAGCCTTCTTCGCGCAGCATCGAACCCTGCAAAGCGCCGCGCGCCATCGTGCCGGCGCGGCGGATGGTCTTGACCGTATCGAGCACGCGGTTTTCACCGACCGGCTTCTCCAGTTGCTCGTCGATGACGAGCCAGTTCTCGTTGACCGCCTCCCACAACTCGCCGCTGATGGCGTTGCGAGCCAGCCGCGCGTTCTGGCGCACGAGGCCGAACATCGAGTGGATGCTCGCAGGATTGCTCTTTTCGCGCAGCAGGAAGTTCCATGCCTGCATGCCGGTGTAGCTGCCGTGCTTCGCCTCGTAAGCGTTCTTCTGGCCCGAGGTAGCAATGACCGAGCGCCACTCCTCCTCCGCCGTCACAAGGTCGCGGGTGAGTGCCATGCGCAAGCCAGCATCGAGCAGGCGCGCGGTGTTCTCGGCCCGCTCGAGATAGCGGAACATCCAGAAAAGGCCGTTTGCGGTTCTGCCGAGCATCAGTCTTTAAGCACCCATGTATCTTTCGTGCCGCCGCCCTGGCTCGAATTCACCACCAACGAACCTTCCTTCAGCGCCACGCGGGTGAGGCCGCCGGGCGTGATGTCGATTTTGTCCGGGGAGACAAGCACATAGGGCCGCAAATCCACGTGACGCGGCGCGAGGCCCTTCTTCGTGAAGATAGGGCAGGTCGAGAGCGAAAGCGTCGGCTGCGCGATGTAATTGTCGGGCTTGGCGACAATCTTGGCGCGGAATTCCTCCACTTCCTTCTTCGAGGCTGCGGGGCCGACGAGCATACCGTAGCCGCCCGAGCCGTGGACTTCTTTCACCACCAGTTCTTCGAGATTGTCGAGCACGTACTTCAGGCTCTCTTCGTCCGCGCAGCGCCATGTCTCGACATTGGGCAGCAGCGGTTTCTCACCGGTGTAAAATTCGACGATTTCGGGCATGAAGGAGTAGATGGCCTTGTCGTCGCACACGCCGGTTCCGGGCGCATTGGCGATGGTGACGCCGCCCGCGCGATAGACATCCATGATGCCCGGCACACCCAGCACGCTGTCGGGATTGAATGTGAGCGGGTCGAGAAATTCGTCGTCCACGCGACGGTAAATGACATCGACCGCCTTGTATCCGCTGGTGGTGCGCATCGCGACGCGGCCATCGACCACGCGCAAGTCGCTGCCCTCAACCAGCTCCGCGCCCATCTGGTCGGCGAGGAAAGCGTGCTCGAAATAGGCGGAGTTGTAGATGCCCGGGGTAAGCACGGCGACTACGGGACGCTCTCCGGCGCATTCGGGCGCGCAGGCTGCGAGGCTTTTGGCGAGGCGGCGGGGATAGTCGGAAACCTGCTCGACAGGGCAGCGCAGGAACAGCTCTGGGAACATCGCCATCATCGTTTCGCGATTTTCGAGCATGTAGCTGACGCCCGAAGGCGTGCGGGCGTTGTCTTCAAGCACGAAGAACTCGTCCGGCCCCGTTCGCACCAAGTCGATGCCGACGATATGCGTATACACCCCGCCCGGCGGAGTGAAGCCGACCATATTGGCCAGCCACGCCTCGTTATTGCGCAATAACCGCTCTGGCAGGCGACCGGCGCGCACGATTTCCTGTCGGTGGTAAAGGTCGTGCATGAATGCGTTAAGCGCGGACACGCGCTGCTCAATGCCGCGGCTCAGGCGCCGCCATTCGGCCGCATCGATGATGCGAGGGACCATGTCGAAGGGAATGAGGCGCTCTTCGGCCTCGTCCTCGCCATAGACGTTGAAGGTGATGCCGGTCTTGCGGAAATTCGTTTCCGCCTCGTCATGTTTGCGTCGCAGCAGCTTGGGATCCTGCCCGTCGTACCATTTGCAATAATCGGCATAGGCGGGGCGCACACTGCCATCGGGCTCGCGCATCTCGTTGAAGAAGTCGGCAGAGCCGGTCATGTGTCCCCTGGAAAATCGGTCCCGCACGGCAGGACGCCGCGCTCTCTTACCCAATTAAAGGGTTCAGCCGCGGTCCAGTTCCGAAAGAAGCGCCGACATGGACTCGTTCGAGAGGACGAAGCCCATATGCGTGCAGCGCAGTGCCACGGCGCGGTCGCGCTCGCCCGGCTTGCCGCAGGCGCATTTGGGCGCGACGATACCGTCACGTGGGCTCCAGAAAGCGACGGTCTCTACAGGGGGCTTCTCGGCTATCACCGTGTCGATTTCCGGCTCGTCCACGCGATGTCCGGCAATCGCCTGATAGGCGCGCCAGCCATTGTTCGCGCGCGGGCTGCCCGAGAAGGGCGAGCCCATGGTCACGACCTTCTCGACCTTGTCGGGATGCTTCTTGGCAAGTTCGCGCGCCATTGTCCCACCGAGGCTCCAGCCCACGAGGACGATGGGCTCGCCCTTGGCCTCGAAGAGCGCAAGGAGGCGTTTCTCGACCTTGGCGAAACGGTCGGCCGTGGCGCCTAGGTTGTAGCCCAGCCCCCACTTCTTCGCCGTGTGGCCCGCCTTTTCGAGCACCCGCGCCATCCAGCGCATGCGGATGGGATGCGCGCCGAAACCAGGCAGCAGCATGATGTGCTTGGGGTGGCGAGCAGGCGCAATCTCGAGCGTTGAGAAACGGCGCTTCAGCGGCTCTAGCGGCCAAAGGAATTCGCCGAGCAGCAGGAGCGCCTTCGGACCGCGCGCATCGTCGGGACATGGCTCGGCAGCCAGCGCCAACCGGCGGCCCCATTCGGCGCGTGCTTCGGTGAAAGGTAAACTCGCCATCGTCCCGCAATAATGCGCGGGCGCGATGGCGGGTTCCTGAATGGACTATTCTGCCGGAGTACAGTCGCCGGTGCGGGTCATGGTGACCTTCATCGCCACAGTCTTCTCGCCGCCGCTGCCATTGGGCTCGACCACGCGCATGGTCATTTCCGATTCCGTGCCGGTCGAGGTCGTGTCCATCGTTACCTTGGCAGGACCGTTCTGGCCCTTGCAGGTCATAGTACCGTTCATCCCATCCTCGTTCGAGGTCAGGCTTTCCATGGTGCAATCGCCTTCCTGCATGCCCTCGGCCACGCCGACGAGACCTTCGTTGGCTTCTTCCTCGCTCATGCATTTGGCTGGAGCCATGCCGCCCATCGCCGAGAAGAACGATTTGGCCTGTTCGATTTCTTCGGGCTTCATCGCGGGATCTTCCAGTTCGAGAAGCTCCATGCTCATCTTGTATTCGCCTGCTTCGAGGCGGCGGACCTTGGCTGCAGCCGTCTGCGCTTCCTCGTTCGAGATCTTGCCGTCGCCATCGGCGTCGACATCGTCGCTCCCCGAAGAACAGGCAGCAAGAGCTAGGGCGGCACATGAGGCAAGAGCGATACGAAACATGGATAATCCCTTCAGAAAGTTGCGCGCGACGCTAGCAGCCTGACACGTCTGCGCAACACGAGTTGCACCTCACATCCACGTTCCCCATATGTGCGCGCATGGCTGAACTCGTTATTCGCAGGGGACTTGAAGAACCGGACACAACCGGAGACTTCACCCCGCACAAACCGATGCGCCCCGAAAAGTCGATGCCGGGCAAGAAGTTCAAGCTGGTGAGCGATTATACGCCCAGCGGCGACCAGCCGACTGCGATTGCCGAATTGGTCGGCTCGGCACGCGAGGACGAACAGACGCAAGTGCTTTTGGGTGTCACCGGTTCGGGCAAGACCTTCACCATGGCCAAGGTGATCGAGGAATTGCAGCGGCCTGCCCTCATCCTCGCGCCGAACAAGATCCTCGCCGCGCAGCTCTATGGCGAGTTCAAGAGCTTCTTCCCCGAGAACGCGGTCGAGTATTTCGTCAGCTATTACGACTATTACCAGCCCGAAGCCTACGTGCCGCGCTCGGATACCTACATCGAGAAGGAATCTAGCGTAAACGAGGCCATCGACCGGATGCGCCACTCGGCCACTCGCGCGCTGCTCGAACGGGACGATGTCATCATCGTTGCCTCGGTTTCGTGCCTCTACGGTATCGGCTCGGTCGAAACCTATTCGGCGATGATTTTCGATATCAAGAAGGACGAAACTGTCGACCAGCGCGAACTGATCCGCAAGCTCGTCGCCCTTCAGTACAAGCGCAACGACGCCGCCTTTGCGCGCGGTAATTTCCGGGTGCGCGGTGACAGCCTCGAAATCTTCCCCTCGCATTATGAGGACATGGCCTGGCGGATCAGTTTCTTCGGCGACGAGATCGAGGAAATCAGCGAGTTCGACCCGCTCACCGGCAAGAAAGGCGCAAGCCTCGACAAGGTGCGCGTCTACGCCAATTCGCACTACGTCACGCCCGGCCCGACGATGAAACAGGCCAGCGAAGCCATAAAGTTCGAGCTGACCGAACGGCTCAAGGAACTGCACGAGGATGGCCGCCTTCTCGAAGCGCAGCGGCTCGAACAGCGCACCAATTTCGACCTCGAGATGATCGCCGCCACCGGTTCCTGCGCCGGGATCGAGAATTACAGCCGCTTCCTTACCGGTCGCCTGCCCGGCGAACCGCCGCCGACGCTGTTCGAATACCTGCCCGAAAACGCGCTGCTCTTCGTGGACGAAAGCCACCAGACCGTGCCGCAGATCGGCGCGATGGCGAAGGGCGACCACCGGCGCAAGATCACGCTGGCCGAATACGGTTTCCGCCTGCCCAGCTGCATCGACAACCGCCCGCTTCGTTTCAACGAATGGGACGCGATGCGCCCGCAGACTTTCTGTGTTTCGGCAACCCCGGGCACGTGGGAAATGGAGCAAACCGGCGGCGTCTTCGCCGAACAGGTCATCCGCCCCACCGGCCTCATCGATCCGCCGGTCGAGATCAAGCCGGTCGAGGACCAGGTCCAGGACTGCATCGAGGAATGCAAGAAGACCGCCAAGATGGGCTATCGCACGCTCGTCACCACGCTGACCAAGCGCATGGCGGAGGACCTTACCGAATTCATGCACGAGGCGGGCGTGAAGGTCCGCTACATGCACTCCGACGTGGAGACGCTGGAGCGTATCGAACTCATCCGCGACCTGCGGCTCGGCGTTTACGACGTGCTGGTGGGCATCAACTTGCTTCGCGAAGGTCTCGACATTCCCGAATGCGGGCTCGTCTGCATCCTCGATGCCGACAAGGAAGGCTTCCTTCGCAGCGAAACCAGCCTCGTCCAGACCATTGGACGCGCCGCGCGCAATGTCGAGGGCCGCGTAATCCTCTATGCCGACCGCGTGACGGGTTCGATGGAGCGCGCAATGGCGGAAACCGACCGCCGCCGCGAAAAGCAGCAAGCCTATAACGAAGAACACGGCATTACGCCGAAGACCATCAAGCGCAACATCGCCGACATCGTCGCGCATACCGCTGCGCAGGACGGGGTCACCGTCGACACGGGCGACGACGAGCGCAACAACCTCGTCGGCCACAATCTGCGCGCCTATATCGAGGACCTCGAGAAACGCATGCGCAAGGCCGCTGCCGACCTCGAATTCGAAGAAGCAGGCCGCCTGCGCGACGAAATCCGCCGTCTTGAAAACGACGAACTCGGCCTTGGCGACGAAGAGAAGAAGGCGCCACGCGTCGGCCGCAGCGACGCCGGAAGGCCGGGCACGCGCAAGACACGGTATGGCAAGACGCGCTACAAACGGATGGGCGGCAAGCCCTGACGGTTGAAACGAGCGATGCGCCACTTGCCGTCTCGATATCTGTTGGCATAGCAGCGCGCATGCTTCGCGCCGCTACCATCGCTTCACTTGCCCTTCTCGCTGCATGCAAGCCGCCTGCTTCCGACGAATACCTCGGTCGCAGCGAGGTCTCGGACGAGCGGACACGGCCAGCCGAGCCTGTGCAATCGCCCGATACCGAGGGTGCGGCCTGGGCGCTGGGGGAGTCGGGACGGCTTCTCTACGGCAAGCCCGGCGAAGCGCCGCTTATGGCGCTCGGCTGCGAGGACGGGACGCTGGTCTACACCCGCTTCGAGCGCGCCGATGCAAACGCCAAGGCAGTGCTGGCGCTTATCGGCAACGGCCATGTCGAACGGCTCTGGATTGATGCAGAGCAGGACGGGACGGAAGAGAACAGCCCATGGCTATGGCGAGGCCGCCTGCCCGCCGACGACCCGCGCCTGGAAGTGCTGACTGGGCGCAACCGTGTCGAGGCTACGGTCCCGGGTGCAGGCTCGCTGGTTCTGAATGCAAGCCAGCGTCCGGGCGAATTCATCACGCAGTGCGCGAACGCTATCTCTGCTCCGCCAGAGCCGGAAGGGTCTCCGGCGTAAGCACCTGCGGCAATTGCTGCGCCTCGCCGCCAGCCGGATACCAGAGGTACAGCGGCACGCCCGCCGCACCCTGGCTGGCGAGGAATGCGGCAATATCCTCGTCGCGCCGCGTCCAGTCGCCGCGCAGGGTGAGGACGCCCGCTTTCTCGAACGCCGTGCGTGTCTCCTCGCGCTCAATGGCGACACCCTCGTTCACCTTGCAGGTGACGCACCAGTCGGCAGTGAACCAGACGAACACAGGCTGGCCCGAAGCGCGGGCCTCGGCCAGCGCGGTTTCGGAGAATGGCTGCGGGTCGAGCAGACTGCTTTCGGTCTGCGCGCGCGGCTCCGGCTCGGGGAAAATCGAGAGCGCGAAAATCGCCAAGGCCACGATGCAGGCGAGGAAAATCCTCCCGCCGCCCTGCCCGCGTTTCTGGCGCTGCCCCAAGGATGCGAGGACCATCAGCAGGATCACCGTCACCGCAGCCAGCATGGCCAGCCAGAAATTGTCGGCAATTCGCCACAAGAGCCATGCGAGCGCGAGCACGGTCAGTCCCATCGGCAAGGCCATCCAGCGGCGGAAGCGCTCCATCCATGGTCCGGGCTTTGGCAGGCGTCGACGCCACGCGGGGATGAAACCGATGAGGAGGAACGGCAGCGCGAGACCGATACCTAGCGCGGTGAATATCGCGAAGCCCTCGACGGGCCGCAGCACGAGCGCCGCGCCCAAAGCCAGCGCCATGAACGGCCCTGTGCAGGGCGTCGCTACGAAGGCGGCCAGCAAGCCGGTCCCGAAAGACCCGCGCATAGAAGGTTTGCCGCCGGCAATTGCCATGCCCGGCACCTGGAAGAGGCCGAGGAAATTGGCTGTGATCGCGACCGCAAGCAGAAATAGCGCGCCCACGACACGCGGCTCCTGCAACTGGAAGGCCCAGCCCACCTGCTCGCCTGCCGAGCGCAGCAGGATGATGAGCGCGCCCAGCCCGGCACAGGCCAGCACGACACCCGCCGTATAGGCCAGCGCATCGCGGCGAGCGGACATCTCGTCGCCGCCTGCCTTGGCAAGCGCGAGCGCTTTCAGGCTGAGGATGGGAAAGACGCAGGGCATGATGTTGAGGAGCAATCCGCCCGCCAGCGCGGCCAGCAACAACACCCAGAATTCCGGCACATCGACCGGTCCGCGCAAGGCTTTCACACCCTCGAGCGGCACGTCGCGCTGCTCTGCAGTGAACCTTACGCCCTGCCCTTCGCCCAGCGCGAGGATGCCCTCGATACGTTCAGGCAGCGGTGAAGCCTCGAACCCATCGCGGCGTTTCAGCGGCATTTCGACGACCAGCAAATCGCCCTCACGGATGAAGGTCTGGGTCGCGGCATAGTCGGGCGCGAGGCCGCTGCCGAAATCGCTCGTGCCCATAAACAGGTGCAAATCGCCAAGTTCCAAGTCGGCGGGCATCGGAATGCCGACCCGCAGCCGGTCGCGCGTCACCTCGTAGCCCGCCACGCTGTCGAGCGCCGGAGCGACCGCTGCCTGCCATGCTCGGAAGTCGCCACCCTCGCGGACCCGCAGTCGCGCATCTTGCGGCACGCATACACGGTCGGTGCACGCGAGATAGGACACGAAACCGGTAATAGGCACGATGTTCTGCACCGCCGCCTGCTCGGGGACTTCCACCGGCACGAGCACGGCGTAGTCGCCCTCGTAAATGTGGTTCATCAGGCCGGAAATCACCAGCACCTGCGGCACGGGGTAAAGCGGCTCGCCGGCCTCCCAGCCCTCGGGCAGGTCGAGCTGCAAATCCATGCCCTGCCCCGCATCGCCGGGGTTGGACCAGTATCCGTGCCATTCGCTGCTGCTGGGGGTGAAATGCAGCGCCAGCATCCAGGTCTCGCCCGGCACGGGAGGACCGTCGCTTCGCAATTCGACCGCGATATTGTCATCGCCAAAGCGCGCTTCCTGCGCCGACAGCGAAGCGGGCAGCAGCAAGGCCGCAGCCAGCACGAGAGCCAGCCAAATGCTGCGCAGCGCTTCCATTGTCCTTGCTTCCGTCACGCTTCGCGCATTAGGGACTGGCCCCATGACAGACAAGCGCGACCTGCTCATCCTTGGCGGCGGCCTCGTCGGCACCACGCTGGCCCTTGCGGCGGCGAAGAAGGGCCTTTCCAGCCACCTCATCGACCGGGCGGACCCGGCCGACCTCATCGCAGAAGGCTTCGACGGGCGCGCCTCGGCCATCTCGACGGCCAGCTGGCGCCTGTTCCGCAATATCGGCCTTGCCGAGGCGCTGGAGGAACATGGCTCGCCCATTGAGGCTATCGCCGTGCTCGACCAGATGAAGCCGGGCCGCATCGATTTCCGGCCCGAGCCGCATGAGGGCACGCTCGGACGCATGTTCGCCAACCGCCAGCTGCGCATCGCGCTGTTCGAGGCGGCCAAGGCCGAGCCGCTCATCACCATGCACGCGCCGGTCGATGTCGTCAGCCGCCACCGCGATGCCTTTTCCGTCAACGCGACGCTGGGCGATGGCACGGTTCTCGAAGCCGATTTGCTCGTGGGCGCGGAAGGCCGCGGCTCGCCGACGCGCGAGGAAGAAGGGCTCAAGATGGCGAGCTGGGACTATTCGCACCGCGCCATCATCACCGGCCTCAACCACTCCAGGCCGCACGAAGGGATTGCGTGGGAAATTTTCTACGAGGACGGCCCCTTCGCGCTCCTTCCCATGCTCGACGGGCCGGACGGCAAGCACCGCAGCGCGCTGGTCTGGACGGTCGACGAGAAGGATGCCGCCGGCGTGCTCAAGATGGGCGACCGCGCCTTCCTCGCCGAAGTGGAAAAGCGCATGGGCGACATTCTCGGCACGCTCGAACTCAACAGTGGGCGCTCGTCCTATCCCTTGAGCTTCCAGCACACGGCGCGCATCGTTGGCGAACGCATGGCGCTCATCGGCGACAGCGCGCACGGGATGCACCCGATTGCCGGACAAGGCCTCAACCTTGGCCTGCGCGATGTCGGCGCACTGGTCGAGGTGCTGGAAGAGGCGCGCCGCCTCGGCCTCGACCTTGGTGATGCGCAGGTGCTGGAGCGTTACGAGAAGTGGCGCGCGCTCGATTCCATCATGGTCATGGGCGCGACCGACACGCTGACGCGCATCTTCGGCGTGCCCGGCAAGACCGCCAGTGCCGTGCGCCGCCTCGGCATGGCAGGGGTCCAGCGCTCGGGCTGGCTCAAGAAATTCTTCATGGACGAAGCGCGCGGCGTATCGGGCGATGTTCCCGAACTGATGAAAGCTTAGGGTCAGGTACTAATCGTCGGCGGAATTCTCGGCCGGATTGTCCGCCGGGCTGGGCTGCGAAATCCGGTTACCCGCACCATCGCGCAGGCGGCGCGGCTCGAGCACGGCAGCGGTCTCGATGAGGTCGAGCGAACGCTGCGTGGCTTCGTAGCGCTCGGCATCGCGCAGCCAACCTTGCGCATTGGCGGCACCGGGCATGTTCCGTACCTCGGCAATCGCATCCCCAGTCCGGCCCGATAGCAGGAACAGCCGCGCGCGCTCGATGCGCATTTCGGGCTGCGGCGATGGGGCGCTTTCGCGGCGGATGGTGAAAAGCGCGCCCAACTCGTCGGTAAAGCGCTCGAACCCGCCGCGCTGGTCGCCCGACTGCAACTGCGGCGAAAGGCCATCGAGCCGCGCGGTTAGCTGGTCCAGCGTCACCGGATCGCGCGAGAAGGTGAGAATGGTGTTCACCGCATTGGGCAGCGCATCGCCGAAACGCAGCCTTAGCTGATCGGCAAGGTAGCCCAATTGCGCACCTTTATCGATGGCGCGGCGGATGGCGAATGCAATGAGCAGGCCCTCCGCACGGGCGGCATTGCCGGCGGCCGCCTGCGCCTGAAGGTCAAGACGCGCAAGGCGCTGCTCGGCGGCGGCGAGGCGCTGGTCGATGCCGCCCTGGGTCTCGGCCATCTGCTCGACCGCTTCGGCAGAGCGTCTTGCCGCCGAACTGGTCGGTGTGGGGAGCGGGCTCGCACCTGCGGAAGGCTGGGCAGCGATAGCGGTTTGCGGCGGAGCGGAATCGACCTGCTCTTCGCCCGAATTCATCCGGTAAGCAACATAGCCGACAATTCCCGCGCCAAGCGCAAACGAACCAACAACGGCCATAAGCATCGGCCGCATGGTCTTGCGGCTTCGCCGAGTGCTCGAAAAATCGTCCATCCTACTCCGTTCCGCGACCCGTTTGCGGCGTTCGATGCGCCGCAGCTATCCCCTGCCTCAGCCTTGGCACAAAGCCTGCGCCAAGGCCAGTAGCTCGGCGTCGAGCGGCTGGGCTGCGGTGTGGACAGCTTCCCATCCCTCGCCCGCGATTTCCGCGATGCGCGGGCCGAGCGCGGCGATGGTGATGGACTTGCGCCTGATGCCGAGCCGCTCGCATTCGGTGATAAGCCTGCGCGCCGCCTCGCCCGAATGAAGGACAGCCACCCCGCCCTCCTCGCGCATGGTCTTGCTGACGCTGGGCGAGATTTCGAGAGGGACGGTGCGATAGACTATGCGTGTCTCGATTGTGATGCCGACGGGCCGCGAAAGTTCGACCATCTTCTCGCCAGCGAGCCGCAGGAACTTCAGCTCGCGACCCGCCACCTCGTCGAGCAGGTTCTGCAAGCCGCCCTTGCCGGTCATGGTGACGAGAAAACCCTTCTCACGCGCGCCTTCGGCGGTGGCCTCGCCGACGGCGTAGACGGGCAGGCCTTCGAGCTTCGCCAGCGCTCTGCCGCCGTGGCGGAAGACATTGGAACTTCCGACCAGCAAGGCGTCGAAATCAGCACGCGGCGGAGCAGACCATTCGACCGGCTTCACCTTGAACAGCGGGCAGCCGAGCGCCTCGAGACCTATGGATGCAGCGGTTTCGAGAGTAACGCTGAGGCCGGGTTCAGGCCGCAATACGAACAGCGGCCGCGTCATGCCACGCCGCCGAAATGCGCCGCGACATGCTCGGGCGCTCCGGCGAGGAGTTCGCTCGCGAGGTTGCGCGCTGCGTCGAGGTCCCCCGGCTCGAATGTGGCATCGCGGGCGATGCGGATGGCGCCATCGGGGCTGTAGATCGCGGCGGTCATGTGTAGCTGGTCGCCATCGCGGCGGGTCAATGCAGCGATGGGACTGTGGCAAGTGCCGCCCAGCCCTTCGAGTAGAGCGCGTTCGGCCAGCACCTCTTCCGCGCTCGGACGGTGGTTGATGGCCGAGAGTAGTTCCTTCGCGCCCTCGTCATCGACGCGGCATTCGATGCCGATGGCAGCCTGTGCAGGAGCGGGAAGCCACTCCTCCGGGTCGAGACGCGTGCCGGTGCTGTCCTCACCGAGCCGCGCTAGGCCCGCGGCAGCGAGGAAAGTCGCATCCGCCTCGCCCGCCTGCAGCTTGGCCATGCGGGTTGCCACATTGCCCCGGATGCCGACCACCTCGAGGTCAGGCCTCGCATGGAGCAATTGCGCGGCACGGCGCGGTGCGCTTGTCCCGACACGCGCGCCTTGCGGGATGGCGCTGAGCGAGGTCGCGCCGAGGAGGACATCCGCCTTGTCGGCACGCGGCAGGATAGCTCCGATAGCAATTTCGGCAGGCCGGATGGTCTCGACGTCCTTCATCGAATGCACCGCAGCGTCGATCTTGCCCTCGGCGAGCCAGATATCGAGTTCGCGTGTCCACAGCGCCTTGCCGCCGATATCGGCGAGCGGGCGGTCTTGTATCTTGTCGCCGCTGGCCACCACAGGCACGAGTTCGACCTGAGCCTCGTCCCAGCCAAGCGCTGCGCACAGCCGCGCGCGCGCCTCGTGGGCCTGAGCCATGGCGAGCGGAGAACGGCGGGTTCCGAGGCGAAAGGGAGGTGTCACAGGCATGGGCGCGCTTGCCCTAGCGAGGGATATGACTAAGGGGAAGCGCACAATGGTTCTGGTACTCGGCATCGAAAGTTCCTGCGACGAAACCGCCGCCGCCATCGTGGACGGCGAGCGGCGCATCGTGGCGCAGCGCATCGCCTCGCAGGACGCGGAACACGCGCCCTTCGGCGGCGTCGTGCCCGAGATTGCCGCGCGTGCCCATGCAGAACGGCTGACCCCAATGGTGGAGGCGGTGCTGGCGGACGCCGATGTGCAGCTTTCCGACCTCGATGCGATTGCGGCGACGGCAGGTCCCGGCCTTATCGGCGGCGTGATGGTGGGCCTCGTCAGCGCCAAGGCCCTCGCCATGGCGAGCGACGTGCCGTTGGTTGCTGTCAACCACCTCGAAGGTCATGCGCTTAGCCCGCGCCTCGCCGACGACAGTCTCGAATTTCCCTATGCGCTGCTGCTGGTGTCGGGCGGACACTGCCAGATTTTGCGTGTCGACGGTGTCGGCCAGTACCGCCGCCTCGCTACCACCATCGACGATGCGCTGGGCGAGGCTTTCGATAAGACCGCCAAGATACTCGGCCTCGGTTTCCCCGGCGGCCCTGCGGTTGAGCGCAAGGCCAAGGAGGGCGATGCGAAATCCGTCCCCTTGCCCCGCCCGATGGTCGGGAGCGGCGAACCGCATTTCAGCTTTGCCGGACTCAAGAGCGCCGTCCTGCGTGCGCACGAAAGCGGGAAATACGAAGTCGCCGACATTGCTGCGAGCTTCCAGCAGGCCGCCATCGACTGCGTCATCGACCGCCTGCGCATTGCGCTGGGCGAGATGCGCGATTGCAGGACACTGGTCGTCGCAGGCGGTGTCGCCGCCAATGCCTCGGTCCGCGCCGCGCTTGAAGAACTGGCTGCGACGCACGACATGCGCTTTACCGCACCGCCGCCAAAGCTGTGCACCGACAACGCCGCGATGATAGCCTGGGCGGGTATCGAGCGGCTGGGAATGAAGGATTTCAGCCCCGACCCGCTGGACATCTCGGCGCGGCCACGCTGGCCGCTCGACCCGGATGCGGAGCCGGTCAGGGGAGCGGGGGTCAAGGCATGACTATCGGAGTATTGGGAGCAGGCGCCTGGGGCACCGCGCTGGCGCAGATGGTCGCCAGCGACGGCACCGAAGTGCTGCTGTGGGCGCGCGAGGCGGACCTCGTCGAAGAAATCAACACCCGCCACAGCAACGACACCTATCTGCCCACCGCCTCGCTCGCGCCCAACATTCGCGCGACCGACGACCTTGCCGAAATGGCGAAACTCGACGTGCTGCTCGTGGTCACTCCGGCGCAGCACATGGGCACGGTGCTGAAGGCCATGCCCTCGCACCCGCGCGACCTCATACTGTGCTCGAAGGGCATCGAGGCAGGCAGCGGGCGGCTGATGAACGATGTCGCTAAGGATGTTGCGCCCGACAGCGAGATTGCCGTCCTCTCCGGTCCGACGTTTGCGCATGAAGTTGTCGCAGGTCTTCCCGCGGCCGTGACACTGGCTTGCGGCGGCGGCGAGGCACAGTGGGACCGCATCGCGCCCTACATCGCCCGCCCGACCTTCCGGCCCTATTATTCGGACGATGTCACCGGCGCGGAAATCGGCGGGGCGGTGAAGAACGTGCTCGCGATTGCCTGCGGCGTGGTCGACGGATTGAACCTCGGCCAGAACGCGCGCGCCGCGCTTATCGCACGCGGCTATGCCGAGATGCTCCGCTTCGGTGAGGCGAAGGGCGCCAAGCCCGAAACGCTGACCGGTCTGTGCGGATTGGGCGACCTCGTGCTGACCTGCTCCTCCACCTCCAGCCGCAACTTCTCGCTCGGCAAGGCGCTGGGCGAAGGCCAGGATGCGAAGGTGCTTATGTCCGACCGCAAGACAGTGGCCGAAGGCGCGCACACCGCGCCCGTGCTGGTCGAACTCGCCGCACGCCACGGGATCGCCATGCCCATCGTCACCGCAGTCTACGACCTCCTGAAGGGCGATAATCCGGGCAAGGTTGTCAAAGGCATTCTTGCGCGCCCGCTCAAGGCCGAACAGGAAGCCGCCGGGTGACCACCGAGGCTACCGAAGATGACATGTCCGCCATCGCCAAGGGCGGAAAGCAGAACGTAGCCGGTTTCCTGCTGCGCTTGCTGGCGCGTATCCCCTTCCTGTTCATCGCGGGTCGCCTCTATGGTGTCGACGCGGTGGGACGCTTCGCATCTGCCCTCGTGGTGGTCGAACTCGTCGCGCTGGTCTGCGCGATGGGCGAGAAGCGCGGGCTGGCCCAGCGCCTGACCGACGGCGACGAGCACCATCCGGCCAATCTCGTTTATGACGGGATGTTGCTGGCGCTGATATTCTCTTCGCTGGCTGCAGCCTTCTTCTATTTCGTGCCTGCCCCGCTCTTCCCGAGCGGGGAATTCACCGAGCTCGACCGTTTCATCGTGCTCGCCATTCCCGGCTACGCGCTGACCGAAATCGTGCTCGCCGCACAGGCATACAAATACGACATCGCTACCACGGTGCGCGCCCGCGCGGTGGTCGAGCCGTGGACGATTTCCATCATGGCGGGCGTGTTCTTCTTCGTTCCCGGTATCTCGGCATCGGGCCTGTCGATGGCTTACCTGGTTTCGATTTACGCAGGTCTGGCGGTCGGATTATGGGCCTTCTTCCGCGCCTATGGCCGCCCCGTTGGCTGGCGGCCAAGCCCGATATATATGGGCAAGATTACTCTTCGCGCACTTCCCCTTGCCACGGCAGACGCAATCGAGTGGGGCACCCGCCGCGTCGACATCTTCATCCTCGGCCTCTTCGCCGCTCCGTCGGCAGTCGGTGTCTACTACATGGCGCAGCAACTCGCATCGCTGCCACAGAAACTGAAAACCAGCTTCGAGCCCATCCTCGGACCCGTCATTACCAAGAACTTGAAGACCAAGAACTACGCCGCAATCGCCAAGCAGGTGTGTCAGGTCGGCTTCTGGATCATCGCCGCGCAAGCGGGCATCGCGCTGGCGCTGGGCGTACCGGGCGAGGCCATCATGGGCCTGTTCGGACCCGAATACGTGGGCGGAACGGGCGCGCTAGCCTTCCTGCTGACAGCCGAGGTCGTGGCGGCAACAGCGGTCGTATCCGAGGCTGTGCTGGTCTACGTCGCGCGCGTTCGAAATCTCTGGATCTCAATCACGACGATTGCGGTACAGGCCGGCCTCACCATTATCCTCATCAAGCTGGCTGTCGCCTATGGCTATGGCGAACCTTTCAAGGCAGCAGCTGCGGCACTCGCGCTGATGACTTCGCTCGGCGTCGCGAGCCTGGTGAAAGCTTACCTGCTCTCGCGCATTATCGGCCAGCCCATCAATCCCTTCCGCTGGCCGCTGGTGTGGGCAGTCGCACCTGCCGTGCTGGTCGGCTGGCTGGCGACACTGCTGCCGGAATGGGCGGAACTGGCCTTCGGCGTGCCCGCCATTCTTGCGACCTACGGATTCGTCATCTGGAAACGGGGCTTTGGCCCCGAGGACCGGCTGCTGTTCAGCAAGAATAAGGCAAAGAAGGCAGAATAAGGCCTTAATCGCGGCGCGTTGAGCGCACCGGTGAAAATCCATATATTTTAGCGAGATAACCGCCTTCGCGGGATGCCTCTCCACGTCCAAAATCCTGCCCGATTTGACTATTGCCTCATTTTAGCCATATTTTCGCCATGATATCGCCCTTATTTATAAGATAACATCACACTAGGAGATGCGAATCATGGAGAGGAAGAATATGGACAATCGCACACGCATGGGCGGAGGCGTGTTGTCGCTCCTCGCCACCGGTTCGATAATCGTGAGTCTGGTCGGCTGTTCGCAGGAAAACGGCGGCGAAGAGGTCGAGAACGTCACCACGCACGACATTTCGTATGGCGCGCCAGTTCCCGAAATGGCCAGCGAAGCCGAAATGGCCGACATGGCCATGGCCCCTCCACCCTCGCGGTTCGCATCGCCAACATCGATCATGATGCCCCCGCACCCGGACCTCATGGTCGCGCCCGAGGACCGCGAACGTTACGCAGGCGAGGAAGTCTCCCCCATCAAGATTGCCGCTGCCGAGCCGGTTTCCACCTTCTCGGTCGATGTCGATACCGGTGCCTATGCCAACACCCGGCGCTTCCTAACCATGGGGCAATTGCCGCCCGAAGCTGCGGTGCGCACCGAGGAGATGATCAACTACTTCCGCTACGACTATGCGCGCCCGTCTGACCGCAGCAAGCCGTTCTCGGTGACGCTCGATGCAGCGGCAAGTCCGTGGAATTCGGAAGCCCGCCTCATCCGCGTGGGTTTGCGCGGTTACGACCTGCCGAGCGAGGAGCGCCCTGCTGCCAACCTCGTTTTCCTCGTCGATGTCTCCGGCTCGATGAACTCATCCGACAAGCTACCTCTAGTCAAACGGGCACTTTCAGGCCTCGCCGGGGAAATGTCGCGCAAGGACAAGATTTCGATTGTCGTCTACGCGGGCCGCACCGCCGTGGTGCTCGAACCCACCAGCAATCCGGCAGAAGTGCGCGCGGCGCTCTCGCGGCTGAAATCGGGTGGCTCGACCGCAGGCGCAGACGGGCTTCGCCTTGCATACGACATGGCGCGGCAGGGCTATATCGAGGGCGGCGTCAACCGCGTCATCCTTGCCACCGATGGCGATTTCAATGTCGGCATTTCGGACACCGACCGCCTTATCGAGATGATCGAGAAGCAGCGCGACAGCGGTGTCACCCTCACCACATTGGGCTTCGGCACGGGCAATTACAACGAGGCGATGATGGAGCAGATCGCCAATCACGGGAACGGCAATTACGCCTATATCGACACGGCGCTGGAAGCGAAGAAAGTGCTGCGCGACGAGATGAGCTCGACGCTGTTCACTATCGCCAAGGACGTGAAGATACAGGTCGAATTCAACCCCGCCGTGGTCAGCCAGTACCGCCTCATCGGCTATGAAAACCGCGCGCTTAGCGAGGAAGATTTCGACAATGACGCGGTCGATGCGGGCGACATCGGCGCAGGCCACCAGGTGACTGCGATTTACGAGGTCATCCCGGCGGGCAACAAGGGCTGGATCGGCGAGCGCCGCTACGATATCGCCAAGGACAGCAAGGCGGCAGGGCGCAGCGATGAGGCAGCCTTTGTTCAATTGCGCTACAAGCTGCCGGACGGCGAGAAATCGCGCCTCCTGCAATACCGCCTGCCCAGCGCCGCGCTTTATACTAAGCGCCTGCCGCAGGGCGACTTCGCCTTCGCCGCCTCGGTTGCCGCCTATGGCCAGAAGCTGCGCGGTGACAGCCTGCTCGCCGGATACAGCTGGGACAAGGTCGGCCAGCTCGCCGGGCCTCAGGACGATTACTGGCGCAAGGAGTATATCGCGCTGGTCGATACGGCCGGTTCGCTGAATTAGGGTCAGGACTCATTAAAGCGAACTGGCGCTTGGCAGGGGCGGCGCGGCTTGGCTAAAGGCTTGGGCCTATGCTGCGTCGCCTCGCCATACCTGCCGGAGCCTTGCTCGTCATCGCCATCGGGTCTTTCTCGAGCTTTTCGGGAAGGGCCGATGCCATGGCAGAGCGGCTGGCGGGCGATGCCAAGGATGCACTCGCGGCAGAAGGCCTTTCGATGGTCGAGACCGATTTCGGCCTCGTCGATGGTTCGCCTTCGCGGCATCCTCTGCTGTCGGGCGGCGAAGGGCTCGATGATGAGCGGCGCACCCGCGCGGCGCAAATCGTTAAATCCATCCCCGGGGTCGGCGGAGTGAGCTGGGTCGATGGATCGCTCAACGCCGAAAGCGGCGAACGAACCTTCGAGCCGCTGCATTGCCAGGAAGATGTCGACGGCTTGCTGCGCACCCGCACCATCCGTTTCGAAGAAGGCAGCGCGGCACTGCTGTCCGCCAGCCGCATGCTGCTCGATGAAGTGGCCGAGGCGCTGGAGCCGTGCTCGGGCGCCATCATCGCCATCACCGGCCATACCGATAAATCGGGCAACGAAGCCGACAATGTCGCGCTTTCGATGGATCGGGCCAGGGTTGTTCGCGAAGCATTGGTGAGGCGCGGCATCCCAAGAGAGAGCCTGCGCGCACGGGGGCTGGGATCCGCCGAACCTGCTGAACGGCTTACCGCCGAGGACCCCGCCAACCGCCGCATCGAATTTTCCGTCATCCGGATGGAACCGCTCACCCCCACCCCCGTCGACACTCCCGGCCCGAGGTAACCATGCCCATCTGGTTCGAAGTCATTGCCCTGATGTTGGTCGCTTACCTCCTCGGCCTCACAATCGGCTGGGCGCTGTGGGGCCGCGCGGCGCCGGTCCAAACCGAAGAAACCAAGGACATCACATGAGCCAACTCCTCGCCGAAAACTGGATCCTGCTTGCCATCGCGCTGGTCGTGGGCCTGCTCGTCGCATGGTTCCTCTTCCGTAGCAGCCGCCGCACGCGGGTGACCGGCACGAAGCAGGACGTGCTCGACGAAGGCGCCGAACGCGCACAGCGCAATAATGCGCTGGTCGACGCCCCGCCCGCTGCGACCACCGACCCGCAGCCGACCGTAACCAAGGTCAGCGACGGCAATGGCGACGACCTCACCCGCATCAAGGGTGTCGGGCCGAAACTGGCCGCCACGCTCGAAAGCCTCGGCGTCAACAGCTTTGCGCAAATCGCCGCGTGGGACGAAGCGGAAATCGACCGTATAGACGCGCAACTTGGCCGCTTCGAGGGCCGTATCCGCCGAGACGACTGGACCGGCCAGGCGCGCCTTCTCGCCGATGGCAAGTCCGCCGACTTCAACGCGAAATACGGAGCCGGTGCCTGACGCGGGAACCTTATTAGAATCTCCTCATTAAGAGTACTTGGGTCGCGCGAAAGAGGAGAGAGCCTGGATGGGACAGCAGCAGCCGCTACGCGTGCTCGTCGCCGAGGATGAAATGATCGTCGGCTATGACCTTTGCGATACCGTTTCCGAAGCCGGATATATCGTCGAAGGCCCATACGACGACCTCTCGAGCGCCATGCTCGCCTACCAGAAATCCAAGCCCGACATCGCCATTCTCGACGTGCAGCTGGGCGACGGTATCGTCTATCCGCTTGCCGAGCAGATGATGGCCGAAGACGTGCCGGTCATCTTCCATTCCGGCCAGCTGACCCCCGAAGAAGTCTCCCGCCGCTTCCCCAGCGCACAGGCGCTGCACAAGCCCTGCCCGCCAGCCGAGGTCATCCACTCGGTCCAGCGCGCTGCTGCCCACGGCTGAACGCCCGAACCGAGAAATCTCGGAACGCCCTTACGGCTCGCGGCCTTTCCTTGGGTAGGTAACACATCCGAGGAAAGGCTTTTTCATGTCGCTTCAAAAAATGGTCGGCTATCACCCCCAGGTTCAGGACGAGACCGAAGAGCTGATACTCGCCGCCCGGCACGCCATGCTGTGCTCGCTCTTCTGCACCAGCTGCGCAGATGCCTGCGTTGCAGAAATGTCGGGCAACGAAATGGACATGTCGCAATGCGTGCGCAACTGCCTCGACTGCGCAGATATCTGCGCCTCCACCGCCCGTCTCGCCACGCGCCGCACCGCGCAGAACATCGATGTGCTTCGCGCCCAGCTCGAATTGTGCATCAAGGCCTGCGAAACCTGCGCCGAGGAATGCGAAAAGCACAATAACGACCATTGCAAATGGTGCGCCAAGATGTGCCGCGAATGCGCCGACGATTGCCGCAAGGCGCTTCCGAAAGTGAATTGAGGCAATTTGGTGGGGGCGTGATATACTCGCCCCCGTCATGCCCAAGCTTCGCACCTTCCTCGCGCTCGACAGCGCCGACAAGATTGCCTCGCTCGAAGCCATCGTGCTGGTGCTGTTTGCCAGGACGCTTATCGCCAGAGTGCCGCCGCGGCGCTGGCGTTCGCGGTTCGGTACGGTGTCAACTGAACAGGGCGCAACAGACAACCTCGCGACCATCCGCCGCGTGCGCCTCGCGATGCAGCGCGCGCTCAACAACGTGCCGGGCGCGCCCAATTGCCTCCCGCAGGCAATCGCCGCGCGCTGGATGCTCGAGCGGCGCGGCATCACCCCCAGCCTCTTCATAGGCACCCAGCGCGACGAGGCAGGAATCCCCCGCTTCCACGCATGGCTCAAGGTTGGCGAAGAATGGGTGACTGGCCTATGCGACGAAAGCAGCTACACGCTTCTCAAGCCTAGCGATGCGGAACCCGCCTGAAGCCCCCTTGCAAGGGCCTCTTGGCTCTGCCATCGGCGAATAAAGTTACAAAGGAGACCACATGGCTGGTATGGTGCCGTTCGACTGGACTGATCCCTTCAACCTCGATGAACAGCTGACCGAGGAAGAGCGGATGATCCGCGACGCTGCGCATGCATTTGCGCAGGGCGAACTCCAGCCGCGTGTCATCGAGGCGTTTTCTGCCGAGAAGGACGCGCCTGAACTCTTCCCGCTTATGGGTGAAGCGGGCCTGCTCGGCGCGACTGTGCCGGAGGAATATGGCGGCGCAGGCGCAAGCTACGTCGCCTACGGCCTGATCGCGCGCGAAATCGAGCGCGTCGATTCCGGCTACCGCTCGATGGCGTCGGTCCAGTCGAGCCTCGTGATGTATCCCATCCACGCCTATGGCTCGGAAGAGCAGAAGCGGAAATACCTGCCCGGCCTCGCCAGCGGCCAGCTCATCGGCTGCTTCGGCCTGACCGAACCCGATGCGGGCAGTGATCCGGCGGGCATGAAAACCACCGCCAAGAAGGTCGACAGCGGCTATGTCATCAACGGCTCGAAAACCTGGATTTCGAACTCGCCCTTCGCCGATGTCTTCGTCGTCTGGGCGAAGAGCGAAGCGCATGGCGGCGGCATTCGCGGCTTCGTGCTCGAAAAGGGAATGAAGGGCCTCTCGGCTCCGAAAATCGAAGGCAAGATTTCGCTGCGCGCCAGCACAACTGGCATGATTGTCATGGACGAGGTCGAAGTGGGCGAAGACGCGCTGCTTCCCGAAGTGCAGGGACTCAAAGGTCCCTTCGGCTGCCTCAACCGCGCGCGCTACGGCATCAGCTGGGGCGCGCTGGGTGCGGCCGAATTCTGCATGCATGCCGCCCGCCAGTACGGTCTCGATCGCCAGCAATTCGGCGTGCCGCTTGCATCGAAGCAACTCTACCAATTGAAGCTTGCCGACATGATGACCGAAATCTCGCTCGGCCTGCAGGGTTCGCTTCGCGTCGGCCGTCTGATGGACGAAGGCAAGTTTGCGCCCGACATGATTTCCATCGTGAAGCGCAACAATGTCGGCAAGGCCTTGGATATCGCCCGCAAGTCGCGCGACATGCATGGCGGCAATGGCATCTCGGAGGAATACCAGGTCATTCGCCACATGGTGAACCTCGAGACGGTCAACACCTACGAAGGCACGCATGACGTCCATGCGCTGATCCTCGGCCGCGCCATCACGGGAATTGCCGCATTCTGATCCCCTTCCCTACATCGAGGGAAGGTGGCATCAAGTGCGCATGAGCAACCACGAACCCGCCCGGACCCACGATTTTCTCACGGTCCGCACGGGGTCGCGATTTTCGCCCCAGACCGTGTTCCATGTGTTCCATCCTCTAGGAGAGACAGCATGATCCGCCTGCACGGTTACTATCGCAGTTCGACCAGCTACCGCCTGCGCATCGCGCTGGAGCTCAAGGGACTCGAATACGAATATGTGCCGGTAAACCTGCTCAAGGCGGAGCAGAAGGGCGAGGTTTTCACCAGCCGCAATCCCTTCGGTTCGGTGCCGCTGCTGGAGGCGGGCGGCAAGGACCGCGTGCAGTCGATGGCGCAAATCGAGTGGCTCGACGAGGCTTATCCCGACAGGCCGCTACTGCCCGCCGACCTCGACGACCGCTATGTCGCGCGCGAACTGGCCTACGCCATTGCGACCGAACTCCACGCGCCGCTCAACCTGCCGGTGCTGAAGTATCTCGCCAACGAATATGGCAAGTCGCAAGACGAGATTGCGGTGTGGTACCGCCACTGGCTTGCGCGCACGCTCGACCCGCTGGAAGCGCGGCTGGCCCAGCTCGGCACGGGCGACTTCCTTTTCGACAAACCCGGCTTCTTCGAAGTCTGCCTGCTCCCGCAGGTCTACAATGCCCGGCGGTTCGAGTTCGACTTCTCGGACAAGCCGCATATCGAGCGAATAGAGGCGGCCTGCCTCGCCCTTCCCGAATTCCAGCGCGCCCATCCGGACGCGCAGCCCGACAATCCCGAAAACCAATAAGAGAGAGGACCTCCCATGAAACTCGCCACGCTGAAAGACGGATCCCGCGACGGCAAGCTGGTGGTCGTCTCGAAAGACCTCACCCGTTACTGCGCCGCCGACAACATCGCACCGACGATGCAGGCCGCACTCGACAATTGGGACGAGGTCGCGCCCAAGTTGGAAGCGCTCTACACCGATGTCGAACACCAAGCGGTGCCCTGCGAACGGTTCCACGAGCGCGAGGCGCATTCACCGCTGCCGCGCGCCTACCAGTGGGCGGACGGATCGGCCTATATCAACCACGTCGAACTGGTGCGTAAGGCGCGCGGTGCCGAGGTGCCCGAGAGCTTCTACCACGACCCGCTCATGTACCAGGGCGGCAGCGACAACTTCCTCGCCCCGCGCGACGACATCCCCTTGAAGGACACCAAGTGGGGCTGCGACATGGAGGGCGAAATCGCGGTCATTACCGACGACGTGCCGATGGGCGTGTCGAGCGAGGATGCAGCCGGGCACATCAAGCTGGTGATGCTGGTGAACGACGTGAGCCTTCGCGGCCTCATCCCCGGCGAACTCGCCAAGGGCTTCGGCTTCTTCCAGTCCAAGCCTGCCAGTGCCTTCAGCCCCGTCGCGGTCACGCCCGACGAATTGGGCGATGCATGGAAGGGCAGCGTCATCCACCTGCCGCTGATGGTCGATTACAATGGCGAACCCTTCGGCCGCGCCAATGCTGGTGTCGATGCGACCTTCAGTCTCGCCGACCTCGTCGCCCATGCGGCCAAGACGCGCGACCTGGGTGCAGGCACCATCATCGGCTCGGGCACGGTCTCGAACCAGGGCCCCGATGGCGACCCTGGCAAACCAGTTTCCGAAGGCGGTCTCGGCTATAGCTGCATCGCCGAAATCCGCATGATCGAGACAATCGCCGACGGCGAGGCGAAAACCCGCTTCATGGCACCGGGCGACACCGTCCGCGTCGAGATGAAGGACGCCGACGGCCATTCGATCTTCGGTGCCATCGAGCAGAAGGTCGTCGAGGCCTGAGTTCGTCCGCATCCCTTGCAGGAAAGCGGATAGGCCTGCTTTCCTCATGGGTCTCGCGCCGCAACGGCGGCGTGTTCGAGGCGGTCTTCGCTCAAGCGGAAATGCTGCGCGCGCTCGGTGCCGAGCCGGTCGTGCTGGGCCTTCGCGAGGAGGATAGCGAGGCCGATGCATGGCGGCTCGAAAGCGTGGAAACGCATCTCGTGGACCAGTCCGGCCCAGCCTTCCTCGGCTATTCGCCGGACCTTTCAAATTCGCTGGAAGCCGCGGGGCTGGACCTCCTCCACCTCCACGGCATCTGGCAATATCCCAGCCATGCAGCAGGCCAGTGGGCGAAGCACTCGGGCAAGCCGCTCGTCATCAGTCCGCATGGCATGCTCGACCCGTGGATTACCCGCCGCAACGCGTGGAAGAAGCACCTCGCGCGGGCAGCGTGGGAGCGAAGCGCATGGCGGGCAGCAAGCGCCTTCCACGCCCTCACCGAAGCCGAGGCGCAGGACATCGCGCATGAGACGCGGGGGACCAAGGTTGCGACCATTCCCAACCCCGCCCCGCCGCTATCCTCGCCAAGCGACCTGCCGCGCGGCCCCAACGCGCTCTACCTCGGGCGCATCCACGAGAAGAAGAACATCGCTGCCCTCGTCGCGGCATGGGTAAAGGTCCGCGACCAGCTTCCCGAGGATGCCACACTGACCATCGCCGGATGGGGTGACGACGCGGGAATCGAGATGCTCGAAAACGCCATGAAGGAGCATCGCGGTGCGGGCATCGAATTCGTCGGGACGGCTTTCGGTTCGCAGAAAGCCGCGCTGTTCGACCTCTCGCGCTTCCTCGTGCTGCCATCCTTCAGCGAGGGGCTGCCGATGGCGATACTTGAAAGCTGGGCGGCAGGTGTGCCGACCATCATGACCAGCCACTGCCACTTGCCGGAAGGCTTCGTGAATGGCGCTGCGCTGCAATGCGGGACCGACAGGGCCTCCATCTCGCAAGCCCTAGTGGAGGGCATGACGATGGCGAAGGAAGAGTGGCAGGCAATGTCGCAATCTGCCCGCGACCTCGCCGGTGGGCACTTCTCACCTGCCACTATCGCGGAGAAGTGGGATCTCTTCTATTCCAGGCTGTTGGAAAGCTAGCCGACCGGCGAAATCCGCAAGTCGTCCAGTTGCAGAGGCACTGCCGCCGGCTTGATCCAGATACCAAGCGTAAGGTCGTCGCAATCCGGCACCGACACCAATTGTCCGCGCCCGAGCGAACCGCCCCTCCCCGAAGGTCTCTTCGGCGCCCCGCAATCGAGCGAGGCAATGACAGCATCGCGCGGACCGCCCGCAACGCTGGCGAAAATGCGATACTCCCCCGGTTCCAGCGCAACGAGCTGGGACAGGACCAGCCGAGTCGTCGCCGAGCGGTTCTCCACCTCGACCATCTTCTCTTTCCTACCGATGGAAGAAATGCGCAAATCCCCGCTCCCATGCCGCCGCCAACCGAATGCGCTGTCCTCTCCCAAGGTCTCGAAGCCCGGGTCAATCAAGGCCTGCGCCAAAGCACGTTCAGGACATTGGCCCTGTGCCAGCCGCATGGCCTCACCCCGCATGCTTCGCCTAGCGAGTTCACGCAGCATCGGTTCGATACGCTCGCAGCCCAGGGGGACCTCGCCCGCTTGCCTTGCAAGGAAGGCCGCGCGGGCTGCCAAGGACGCGTTGTCTGCACGAAAGCCGGTGAGGTAGGCATCAGCCCAATCGGGTGGCTCTTGCAGCCGGCGAGCCAGTTCGCTGCGGCCACCCTCGACCTGTTCGAGCGCGGAAAAGAAGTAGCCATTGGCTGCCATCGACGGTTGCACCGCCAGCAGGACATCGAGCCGGTCGGCAGCCGCCTCTGCGTTGCCCGACGCGATTGCGATATCGAAGAAATAGGCCTGCACCAGCGGCGTGCGAAAGCCGAGCAGCGAGGCCACTTCGAAAGCACGACCCGCTTCTATCCGTTCTCCCGCAGCAAGGCGTGAAGCGGCGAAAAGACTCACGGCTTCGGGGTCAAGCGGATTGGCAGAGACCGCCTCGGCGGCAAGCTCGCCGGCTCGGGCAGCTTCGCCCTGCGAGAGGGCCTGTGCCGCAGCAACTTCCCAGCTGGACGCTCGTAAATTCTCCGGCACCAACCCGACCGCGCCAGGCTCATGCTCGCTATGGCGGTCGAGCCCCGAAAACAGCGCGAGACCGGCAAACACAAGTGCCGCGAGCGACAGCGCCAGCCGCCCGCCCCTCGTCACGTGCGAGCTTCGGAGTAGCTGTAATAGTCGTTGCCGTAATAGGCCGAATAGCGATTGCCCGCCTTGTCCGGATCGAACTTTGCCAGCACCGCGCCGAGCAGGTGCGGCTCCATCGAACGCAGTCTGCGCAGCGCGGCTTTCAGCGATCCGCTACGCCCGCGGTCTGCCTCGACCACGAACACCGTGCCATCCGAAATCGCCGCCAGCATCGGCGCGTCGGCAAGGCCCAGTACCGGGGGGCCGTCGACGATGACGACATCGTATTTCGCAGCATAGGCTTCGAGCATCTGAGCCATACGCGGCGAGGCGATGAGTTCGGTAGGGCTCGGAGGCGGCGGCCCTGCGGGCAGCAAGTCGTAGCTGGCATCGCCGTGCTGCACGGTTTGAAGGACGATGGCCGCATCCACCTGGCCGGTCAGAAGATCGGTAAGGCCCTTCTCGCCCTTCAAACCGAGCAGGCCCTGCAACGAGGGACGGCGCAAATCGGCATCTATGAGCAGCGACGAAACGCCGATACGTGCGAAACCCTCTGCCATGGCGAGGCTGGTGGTGCTCTTGCCTTCCGACGCCTGGGCACTGGTCACCAAGACCACCTTCGGCAGGCCTTCGGGAGTGGAATAGAGCATTGAACCGCGCATCGAATTATAGGCTTCGGCCAGCGGCGATTTCGGGTCTGCCAGTGCGTCAAGCGGGTTTCCGCCCGCGGCGCGCGGGACTACGCCGAGCAGCGGCAGGCCGAGCTTGTCTTCGACATCCTCGGGCGTGTGGATGACGTCGTCGAGCTGGTCACGCAGGAAAATGGCAAGGCCCGCCAGCGCCAGACCGATAAGGAGGCCAATTGCAAGGTTGCGCGTCAAGCTGGGAGAAGACTTGGTGCTGGGAGCCTCGGCGCGATCAATGATCGCGATGTTGCTTGAGGAAATGCCCGCCGACGCGTTGAGCTCGCGATAACGCTGGAGGAGACCGTCGTAAATGGAACGCGCGGTGTCTGCCTCACGTGCCAGCACATTGTACCGCACCGACTGGTCCTGCTCGGCGAGAGTTGCCCCGCGTGCTTGGCCAAGCTGGCGCTGGAGGCGGTTCTCGGCAGCGGCCGCCGCGCGGTACTCTGCACGGATGGACTGGCGCACATTGTTGGCCGTGCGGTTAAGCTGCTGGTTCACACCCGCGATATCGGCCTCGAGGCGGGAGATAGCGGGATGGTTCGGCAAGTAACGGTCGCGCGCCGACTGGAGTTCGCTTTCCAGTTCCGCGCGGCGCGTCATCAGGTTTTGCACCGTGGGGTGCGAGAGTTCCGGCTGGGAAGACAGCAGCGGCGAAGCATTCACCGCGTCCCAGCGCGACTGCGCGGCAATGCGCGCCTCGCGAGCGCGGATCGCGGCCTCGTTATACTGCAGCAGGCTGGAAGAAGTTATGGTCCCCGCCGCCAGTTCGCGTCCGGATGGAGCAATGGCGTCACGCGTCCGCAGCAGGCCGGCCTGGCGCGCATAATCATTGAGCGCCTCTTCCGACTCTTCCAGGTTGCTCCGCGCTTCGTCGAGCTGCTCGGCGACAAAATTACGCGCATAGGAAGAGCTGTCGAACCGCCTCTGGAGGTTCTGCTGGATGAACTCCTCGGCAAAGGCATTGGCGATCCGCGCCGAAATTTCCGGGTCGGTGCTGGTAAAGACGATTATGCCGATCCGAGTCGACCGGCGAAGATCGGCTTCGAGGTTACCCTGCAGCAAGCTGATGGCCCAACTGCGACGCTCGGATTCAGGGATGTCGATCTGGCCCGGCGGCACTTCCATGGCGGCGAAGAAACGCTCGTCATTGGCGAGATCGAGCGCGTCTGCCACCCGGACCGCCAATGCGCGGCTGCGCAATACATCGAGCTGAGTGTTGAGGAACCGGTCGGTGTCCCAGTCGGACGGCGGGGCGATCTGGGTCTCGAATTCGGCGCCCAGGACCTCGTCGCTGGTATCGTTGATTTGCACCGTCGAGGTTGCAGAAAAGCGCGGCGTGTCGAGCATGGTCTCGACAATCGCCAACGCCACGCAGGCTCCAATGATCGCAAGCGCCAGCCAGAGATTTCGCCGGATGGCGGAAAGCACGTGGTGGATTGCCGCGCTAATCGGGCTTTCACCTGCATTGCCGGAGATGGTGCCGTTCCGAAGGGCGGATGAGGAAGTGACCGTATCCATCAGTTGAGCGGCCTGAAATAACCGATGACCGGCAGCGCACGAAGCGCGTCGAGCCACGCCCCGCGTACCGAACTGTAGCCGACCACCACAACGTCACCGGGAATCAGCGCGACATCGGGCATCCGACCGCCGCGGATGGCGCGGATGTCGAAGCGGCCGGCGCTCTTCTGCCCATCGATGGTGCGAAAAATCATGACCTCGTCGAGCTTTGCCGTATCGGTCGGGCTTCTGGCGAGGGCCAGCGCGCTAAGCAGGGTCTGTCCTTCTGCGTAGGGAAAAACACCCGGCTGCATCACCTCGCCCTCAACTGCAATCGTTCGCTGGAAGCCGCTGAGGATGAAAACGGTTACTTCGGGGTCCCGCAGGAATTCCGCAGCATAGGCGGCTTCGATCAGGTCACCCAACTCCGTCGCCGTGTTGCCCATGGCGCGCACGTCGCCAATGAGCGGGAGGCTGACGACACCTGCATTGTCAATGATGATCTCGGAAACCGAAAGCTCGCTTTCGCCGTACACGCGTACCGCTATCTTGTCTCCGGGTCTGAGCGTGTAGCGTTCGGGCGTCGCGGCCACCGGGTCGACAACAACCGCATCGTAACCGGCCTGCCCGGCCGGCACGACAGGATTGGTCGGCCTCTGGCATGCGACCAGCAGCGCCAGCATGCCGAGCGCCGCGAGCCGGCCCGTCGCCGCCAAGGGTGGCCTCATTGTCATTTCGTGCCTTCCCGTCCCTCGTTTCGGCCAGGCGCATTACCCGAACGCGGCGCCACCGTGAGCAGACCTGCCGCGACCCCCGCAAGACAGGCTATTGCCATGTTGCGCAGGGGATAATCCACGATGGAATGAAGTGCAACGATGGCCAGCGTGCCGAGCGCAAAGAGTTGGCTGGCGTGGTCTTGCGGCGACAGCTTCCACGCGCGCCGCGCCAGCAAGAAGAGCGCGATGGCACCGGAGGCGAGCACGACGGGTGCGAGAAGGCCTGCTTCGAGCAGGAATTCGAGATAGTCGTTATGCGCCCGGTTGGGGAAGAACTGGTCGAGATGTTCGAGACTTTCGAATGGCTGGAAGCCATAAGGAAAAGTCCCGAGGCCGCTGCCCGCAGGCCAGAACCCGGAGATTGCATTCAACGTGTCATCCCACAGTGGGAAGCGGGCGTCGGTGGTGGCATCGAACCGTTCTGCCACGCGGGCGAGGCGCGAATTGCTCGCCAACGCCAGCGGCAGTGCGACAAGCGCCGCTACGAAGGCAACGGTGGCTGCGAAGAGCGTTCGCCGCGACACATCGGCTCCTGCGGGTCGCAGCATCATCCAGTGGAACGGCAGGCTGACGACCAGCAGCGCTATACCCGTGCGCGACCCGGTGAGGGTGAGCGCAACCACGAGGATGAGCTGCGCGGCAGCGAATATCGGCAGGTGTCGATGGCGAGGTTCGTCGCGGCTCGAAACTGCGAACCATGCACTCAGCGCCAGAGCACCGATGAGCAGCGCATCGGCGGCGGCATTGCGATTGGCATGAAAGGCGGTGAGCCAGCCGCGATGGGTCTTTTCGTAAAGACGAAATTCGTCAGGCCCGCCCGCCATCTGGAGCGCCCCGAGCAAAGCCCCTGCGATAGTGACTATGACCATAGCGAGCAGAAGCCAGCGCCGGTCGCGGCGGTGGAGGAGGCTCGTTCCCCACATGGCGCCGACTGCTGGTATCAGCGCCAGCGAAGCCGCCAATGTCGCCGGGGGACTGATGGATAGCGCGCGCCAGCTATCCCCCTCGCCGACGAGCGAAAGCGTCGCCTGCTGCAGGTCGCGAGATGGCAGCGACTGCCAGATTGCGGGTGGCAAAGGGACGAGTTGGAGCAGCGGCAGCGCCAGCAGAGCGAGGCCGAACAAGAGCAACAGACGCGGAATTGCCGCTTGCCCCTGTTCTTCAGGACGCGCCCACCACAGCCACGCGACCAGCGCTACTGCAAAGCCCAGTTGCACGGCAATCTCGGTTGCAGGCGAAGGCGAACCTCCACCGCCCAGCACCATCGCGAGCGCGATGAAGGCGGCGGCAATCACGCCGCGGCGAGACACGCCCCTGAAGCTGCGGGATGGCAGCATTTCTCCCCTTCGCGACAGTTACCTACGCGGCAACATTACTTCAGGGCGCGTCCCGGGCAAGCTACATGCCGCGCGCAATCACCATCTTCATCACCTCGTTAGAGCCGCCGAAGATGCGGGTGATGCGGCTATCGCGATACATGCGCGCAATCGGGTAGTCGTTGATGTAGCCGGCACCGCCATGGAACTGGAGGCACTTGTCGACCACCTCTCCCTGCAACTCGGTGACCCAATATTTCGCCATGCAGGCAGTATCGACGCTGAGTTCGCGCTTGAGGTGCCTGGCGATACAATCGTTGACGAAAATCCGTGCTGCGGTGGCCCGCGCCTTCAGATCGGCCATCACGAATTGCGTGTTCTGGAAGTCCCAGATGGTTTTTCCGAAAGCCTTGCGGCTCTTGACGTATTCCATCGTGGTCTCGAGCGCCTTCTCGATCCCCGTCATCGCGCCCATGGCGATGATGAGGCGCTCCTGAGGCAGCTCGCCCATCAGCTGGTAGAAGCCCTTGCCCTCTTCGCCGCCAAGCACGGCGTCGCTGGGCACGAAGACATCGTCAAAGAACAGCTCGGAGGTATCGGCAGCGTCCATGCCGATCTTGTCGAGCTTCTTACCGCGCTGGAAGCCTTCCGCCCCTTCCGTCTCGAGCAGCATGAGCGAGATGCCCTTGGCGCGCTCGTTCGGGTCGGTCTTGGCGACGACGATGATGAAGTCGGCGGTCTGTCCGTTCGAAATGTAGGTCTTGGCCCCGTTGATGCGGTAGCCGTTGCCGTCCTTCAGCGCGGTGGTGGTGATGCTCTGGAGGTCGGAGCCAACACCCGGCTCGGTCATGGCAATTGCGCTGACCAGTTCGCCGCTGACGAGCTTGGGCAGGTATTTCTTCTTCTGCTCCTCGGTCCCGTGGCGCACCAGGTACGGAAGGATCACGGTATTGTGCAGGCTGGCCGCAAAGCCTTCGACATTGTGCTTGGCCTGCTGGTCGATGACGACCATCTCGTGGCGGAAATCGCCGCCGTGGCCGCCATATTCCTCGGGCACGGAAGTGCCGAGCAGGCCCGCCTCTCCCGCCTCGTTCCAGAATTCACGCTCGACCTGGCCCTCATCGCGCCATTTGAGGACCCGCTTTTCAGGCGCATGCTGCTGGTAGAATTTGCCCACGGCATCGGCGAAGATGGCAATCTCCTCGTCTTCCATGAATTCGGGCTGGGGTACGTTGAGAATGCTCATCTTACTTCCCCTTCCAGTTCGGCGCGCGCTTCTCGGCAAAAGCGGCGGCGCCCTCGCGCGCGTCTTCGGATACGAAGACGGGGGCAATAAGCTGGGTCTGGCGCGTGTAGCGTTCCTCCATCGGCCACCCGCGCGATTCCTTCATCACCTGCTTCGACACGCGCACGGCAAGCGGGCCATTGGCGGCAATCTTCGCCGCAAGTTCCTTCGCTGCGTCGAGCGCCGCGCCATCGGTCACGCGATTGATGAGGCCAAGTTCATAGGCGCGTTCCGCCCCGATGAAGTCTCCGGTCAGCGCCAGTTCCATCGCGATACGCTCGGGTATCTGGTCGGGCAGCATCATCACCCCGCCTGCAGCGGCCACGAGGCCGCGCTTCGCTTCGGGAATGCCGAATTTGGCATCCTTGTTTGCTACGACGAGGTCGCAGGCAATCATCAGTTCGAGACCGCCCGCAAGCGCATACCCCTCGACTGCCGCAATCAACGGTTTCGCAGGCGGTTTCTGCACCACACCGCCGAAGCCTCGGCCCTCGATGCTGGGCGATTCCCCGCGCAGGAAGCCTTTCAAGTCCATGCCCGAACAGAACGTGCCGCCCGCGCCCGTGAGGATGCCGACACGCAAATCTTCGTCCTCGTCCAACCGGTCCATCGCCGCAGCAATCCCCTCGGCCGCCGCCTTGTTCATCGCGTTTTTGGCTTCGGGGCGGTTGATGGTGACAATCAGGACACCGTCGTCGACTTCGGTCAGCACGTCATCAGACATGACTTCTCTCTCCATTGCGATTTGAAACTGTTCTTGCACGAGTGGTGCGGGAGGTTTACGCAAACGTCAACCGGCTTTTGCCGCAACAATCGTTCAACCGAGAGAGGAACGCGCCCATGTCCGAAGCTTACATCATCGATGCTGTCCGCACCCCGCGCGGGATTGGCAAGCAGGGCAAGGGCGCGCTGGCCGCGATGCATCCGCAGCATCTGGCGGCGACCTGCCTCAAGGCCATCAAGGACCGCAACAATCTCGACACGGCGACGGTGGACGATGTCATCTGGTCGGTCAGCACGCAGGACGGCATGCAGGCAGGCGACATGGGCCGCATGGCGGCACTCGACGCGGGCTATGACATCACCTCGTCAGGCACGACGCTCGACCGCTTCTGCGGCGGCGGGATTACCTCGGTGGCGCTGGCCGCTGCACAGGTGATGAGCGGGATGGAAGACTGCGTCGTTGCGGGCGGCACGGAAATGATGAGCCTCACCGCGCAGATGGCGAAGGACAAGATGGCCGCCGGTCTCAAGCCGCCGATGATGGGCAGCTATAACGAGCGCCTGATGCGCAGCCACCCGCAGAGCCACCAGGGCGTGTGCGGCGATGCGATTGCGACGATGGAAGGCTTCAGCCGCGAGCAACTGGACGAGGTCGGCTACCGCAGCCAGCAGCGCGCGGCCCAGGCAATTGCAGAGGGGCGCTTCGACAAGTCGGTGGTCCCCGTCACCGATGACGAGGGCAATGTCGTGCTCGACAAGGAGGAGTATCCTCGCCCGCAGACCACGAAGGAAGGTCTGGCCGAACTCGAGCCCGCCTTCGCCAAGATTGCCAATGTCCCGCTCGACAAGAACGGCACGACATTCGCTGGTCTTGTGAATGCGAAATATCCCGACCTCGACATCCAGCACTTCCACCATGCGGGCAACAGCTCGGGCGTGGTCGATGGCGCGGCAGCGGTGCTGGTGGCGAGCAAGGACTATGCGAAAGAGCACGGCCTCAAACCGCGCGCCCGCATCGTGGCGACGGCGAATATGGGTGATGACCCGACGCTGATGCTCAACGCGCCCGTTCCTGCGGCGAAAAAGGTCTTGGAAAAGGCCGGCCTGACCAAGGACGACATCGACCTTTACGAAATCAACGAGGCCTTCGCCGTGGTCGCTGCCAAGTTCGTGCGCGACCTCGAGCTCGACTGGGACAAAGTCAACGTAAACGGCGGCTCGATTGCCCTCGGCCACCCGATTGGCGCCACCGGCTCCATCCTCATCGGCACGATGGTCGACGAGCTGGAGCGGCAGGACAAGCGCTACGGCCTTGTCACCATGTGTGCAGCGGGCGGCATGGCCCCTGCCATCATCATCGAGCGCGTCGACGACTTCGTCGACTGAACGCGGATGTCGTCAGGCGGCCTTTTCGGCCGCCGCCTCGTCCTTCGCGAAACCCCAGGACACGTTCGCCCAGGCGCGTTCGTGGAAGTAGTAGAGGACCATCTTCGTCACCACTTCGGTGAAGGCGATGGCGCCCGCTGCCTTGGGATTGCCGGTGAAGAACCAGCTGATCACGAAGGTGTCGATGCTGCCGAGAATGCGCCAGCTGACAGCCTTCGCGAAGCTGCGCGAATGGGCCTCGCGCCCGCGAAACAGGATCATGGGTCTGTTCTTTCGCCTTACTTGAGCGGCAGGATCTGCTTGATGATGTAATCCGCAGCTTCCTCGGGGCTCATCGCCACAGTGTTGACGCGGATTTCCGGCTCTTCGGGTTCCTCATAGGGGCTGTCGATACCGGTGAAGTTCTTGAGTTCACCTGCACGCGCCTTCTTGTAGAGGCCCTTCACGTCGCGCTGTTCCGCCACTTCGAGCGGGGTGTCGACGTGGATTTCGATGAACTCGCCCTCGCCCATCATGTCGCGGACCAGCTGGCGGTCTGCGCGGAATGGGCTGATGAAGGCGGTCAACACGATGAGGCCGGCATCGGTCATCAGCTTGGCGACTTCGCCGATGCGGCGGATGTTTTCGATCCGGTCGCTTTCGGTGAAGCCAAGGTCCTTGTTGAGGCCGTGGCGGACATTGTCGCCGTCGAGCAGGAAGGTGTGGCGGTTCATGATCGCCAGCTTCTTTTCGACCTCGTTGGCGATGGTCGACTTGCCCGAACCGGAGAGACCGGTGAACCACAGCACACGCGGGCGCTGGTTCTTCATCGCGGCGTGATCATCACGCGTGATGTCGACAGCCTGCCAATGCACGTTCTGCGCGCGGCGCAGGCTGAAGTGAAGCATCCCCGCACCCACGGTGCGATTGGAAATCTTGTCGATCAGGATGAACCCGCCGAGCGCACGGTTTTCTTCGTAGGGATCGAAGACGATCTGCTTGTCGGTGGTGATTTCACTCACGCCGATGGAATTCAGCTCGAGCGTCTTGGCCGCGAGATGCTCCATCGTATTGACGTTGATCTCGTATTTCGGCTCGGCGACAGTCACGCTGACCATCTGCGTGCCGAGCTTCATCCAGTAGGCACGGCCGACGACCAGCGGGTCCTCGTCCATCCAAACAATGGTGCTTTCGAACTGGTCGGCCACTTCGGGCGGGCTATCGGCTGCCGCCAGGACGTCACCGCGCGAGCAGTCGATTTCATCGTCGAGGGTGATGGTGACCGACTGGCCGGCAATGCCCTGTTCGAGGCCGCCGTCCATGGTGACGACCGACTTGACCGTGCTGGTCTTGCCCGAGGGCAGCGAGCGGACCTTGTCGCCCGGCTTGACGCTGCCGGTCGAGATAAAGCCTGAGAAACCGCGGAAGTCGAGGTTCGGGCGGTTCACCCACTGCACCGGCATGCGGAACGGCTTGGCAAGGTTCGCATCCGAGCGGACTTCGACCGCTTCGAGGTGCTCCATCAGCGTCGGGCCATTGTACCAGCCGGTGTTTTCCGACTTCGACGTGATGTTGTCGCCCGCAAGGCCCGAAATCGGGATCGCGGTGAAGCTCTCGATGCCGATGCTTTCGGCAAATGCCTTGTAGTCGGCGATAATCGCGTCGTATTTTTCCTGATCGTAATCGATCAGGTCCATCTTGTTGACGGCGAGCACGAGGTTCTTGATGCCGAGCTGGTGGCACAGGAAGCTGTGGCGCTTGGTCTGCACCAGCACGCCCTTGCGCGCATCGATGAGGATGCAGGCGAGGTCGGCGGTCGAGGCGCCGGTGACCATGTTGCGCGTGTACTGTTCGTGACCGGGGCAGTCGGCGACAATGAACTTGCGGCTCTCGGTCGCGAAAAAGCGGTAGGCGACGTCGATAGTGATGCCCTGCTCGCGTTCGGCGGCAAGACCGTCGACCAGCAGTGCGAAATCGATTTCCTGGCCCTGCGTGCCGACCTTCTTGCTGTCGTTGCTCAATGCTTCGAGCTGGTCCTCGAAGATCATCTTGGAATCGTAGAGCAGTCGGCCGATCAGGGTCGACTTGCCGTCATCCACGCTGCCGCAGGTGATGAAGCGCAGCATGGTCTTGTGCTGGTGCTTTTCCAGATAGGCGTCGATATCCTCGGCGATGAGGGCGTCGGTCTTGTAAACTGGATCGGTCATCAGAAGTAGCCCTCCTGCTTCTTCTTCTCCATCGAAGCGTCACCAGAATCCTTGTCGATGACGCGGCCCTGGCGTTCGGAAGTAGTGGTCAGCAGCATTTCCTGGATGATTTCGGGCAGCGTCGCAGCCTCGCTCTCGACAGCGCCGGTCAGCGGAAAACAGCCCAGCGTGCGGAAGCGGATCGAACGTTCGGTGATTTCGGGGCGCTTGCCCATGACCTTTTCGAGGCGCTCGATATCGTCGGCCATGAACAGCCCGCCTTCATATTCGAAGGTCGGGCGCTTGGCGGAATAATAGAGCGGGACAATCTCGATGTTCTCGAGATGGATGTACTGCCAGATGTCGAGCTCGGTCCAGTTCGACAGCGGGAAGACGCGGATGCTCTCGCCCTTCTTCTTCTTGGCGTTGTAGAGGTTCCACAGCTCGGGGCGCTGGCTCTTCGGGTCCCAGCCATGGCTGGCGGTGCGGAAGGAAAAGATGCGCTCCTTCGCGCGGCTCTTTTCCTCGTCGCGGCGCGCGCCACCGAAGGCTGCGTCAAAGCCGTATTTGTCGAGCGCCTGCTTCAACCCTTGCGTTTTCCACATATCGGTGTGGAGCGGACCGTGGTCGAAGGGGTTGATGCCCATCTCTTCGGCTTCGGGGTTCTGGTGGACGAGCAGTTCCATGCCTGCTTCTTCTGCGCTCTTTTCGCGCAGCGCGTACATGTCCTTGAACTTCCAGGTCGTGTCGACATGGAGCAGCGGGAACGGCGGCGGCGAAGGGTAGAAAGCCTTCTTCGCCAGGTGCAGCATCACCGCGCTGTCCTTGCCGATGGAATAGAGCATCACGGGCTTTTCGGCCTCGGACACCACTTCGCGCATGATGTGGATGCTTTCGGCCTCGAGCCGCTGCAAATGTGTGAGGGACATGTGTGTCTCTTATTCGGGTTTATCTGGCGTGCCGGAGGAGGCGACCATGTGGCGCGCGCGGTATCCGCCAGCAAGCAGCGAAAGATCGCGCGCCCGATAGGTTAAATTGGCACGCAGCACAATGGGCTGGCTCTCCGGCAAAGGAAGCCAGCTACTGCGCAATCGTATTGATATCGTTAGCGTCCGCCAGAACTTAGCAGGCGATAGCCCCATGCTGGTAGTTCGACCGTATGTCCTGCCTCAATATTCACTGCATTGCCGGTAGAAAAATCGGTGTAGCGACCTTGCGGCAATCCGTCGGTGAAAGTGGCGGTGAGCGGCCTGTCGCTCATGTTGAAGAGCCCCAGCACCTTGTTGCCGTCTTCCTGTCGCACCCATGCGAACAATTGCTCGGGCGCGGAGTTCTCGACCTTGTGCATCACCGCACCCCACTGGCCGTTCTCCAGCGCCGGATTGGCCTTGCGGAAAGTGATGAGGCGGGCAAGCAAATCGCCATACTGGCAATTCGGGTCCTGGTCCCAGTCGATGGGGTCGCGCTCGAAGAATTCGAGCCGCTTGGCGTTGCACGCCTCCATCCCGTTATGGATGAGCGGCAGGCCCTCGCCGGTGAAGGAGAGCGCGGTCATGGCTTCGAGCGCAGGACCGTAATTCTCCTCCATCGTGGCTTCCCACGCATTGCTGTCGTGATTCTCGATATAGGTCATGCGCATGGCCTGCCGAGGCCAGAGGCTCTCGTTCTCGGCGTAATAGCCATAGAAGCTGGTGGCGTTGCCCTTGCCCTGCGCGACGTTCTTGGTCGTGTTGTGCCAGTCCCAGGCATAGGTCGCGTCGAAGGCCTTGTGATGCCATGCGGTCTGCTGGACTTCACCGAGCATGAAGACCGGACGGATGGCATCGAGCCGCCCGCGCATGGTCTCCCAGAAGTCGAGCGGAACGTAACCTGCGACATCGGCGCGATAGCCGTCGATACCGTATTCGCGCACCCAATATTCCATCGCCCCGCCGACATGTTCACGCACGCCCGGCTTGCTCCAGTCGAGGTCGATGATGTCGGACCAGTCCCACCAGGGCGTGGGACGGAAACTGCCATCCCAGCTTTTCTCGTACCAGTCGGGATGTTCGCTGCGGAGGCGGTTGTCCCACGCGGTGTGGTTGGCGACGAGGTCGAGGATGACCTTGAAGCCTTGTGCATGCGCGGCATCGACGAAGGCGCGGAAGTCTTCGCGCGTGCCAAATTCTGGGTTCACATCGTAATAATCGCGAACCGAATAGGGGCTGCCGAGCGTGCCCTTGCGATTTTCTTCGCCGATCGGGTGGATGGGCATCAGCCACAGGATGTCGACCCCCAGTTCCTTCAGCCGCGGAAGCTGCTCTTGCGCAGCGCGGAAGGTCCCTTCCTCGGTGAAATGGCGGGTGTTTATCTGGTAAAGCACCGCATCGCGGGACCATTCGGGATGCTCGATGCTGACGACATCCTTGGGTTGCCAGATGGGAGCTGCTGCCGAATTGAGCTTGGGCCTTTCGACCGGAGCGCAAGCTGCAAGTAATCCGAGGGCTGAAGTGGCGGCGATAAACTTACGCATGCGGAGTCTCCTGCGGGATGGCGGCGCTGACACGCTGCATGGCGATAGCCGCGACTATCCACGAGCCCGCAGCGAATAGCATCGTCCAGATGGGTTCGCCCGGGAACAGCCAGAGCATGATCTGCCCCATGACGGTCGCCACAAGCAGCTGCGGCACGACGATGAAGATGTTGAACAGCCCCATGTAGATGCCGAGCTTGGCCTGCGGCAGGTTCGAGGCGAGGATGGCATAGGGCATGGCAAGAATGCTCGCCCATGCGATGCCGATGCCCACCTCTGCCAGCAACAGCGTCGTTGCATCGCGGACGAAGAAGAACATCAGGAAGCCGATCGCGCCCAGCGTCAGGCAGATCGAGTGGGTCATCACCTGCCCGAACTTGCGGCTCAGCACCGGTATCAGCGCGAGCGCGGCGATTGCAGCCACGCCGTTGTAGACGGTGAAGAGCACATTCACCCAGTTCGCGCCCTCGTTATAGGCGGCGCTGGTCGTGTCGGTGCTGCCGAAGACATATTGGGTGACCACGGGCGTGGTGTTGATCCACATGATGAACAGCGCCGACCAGCTGAAGAACTGCACCAGCGCGAGGCGTTTCATCACCTCGGGCATGCCCGCGAAATCGCCCACGATGCTGGAGAGCATGTTGGCAGACTGGCCTCTCTTCGCCATCGAGATCGCAAGTGCGCTGAGAAGGCCATAGACGACCAACAACGCGCCCAGAAGATAGATCTCCTTCTGCAAATCGAGCGCCTGGACAAGCAGAACGAGCGCCGCGCCGGCGAATATCCAAACGGCGCTGGCAGCGGTCGATTTCGCCGCAAGCGCCCTGATCGGCTGCGAGGCGTCCGCCTCGGCCTCCTCGCCGAATGCCGCCATTTCCTCGGGAGAGAATTCCTTGGTGGTCACGATGGTCCACATGACCGCGGTGAACAGGGCGAATGCGCCGAACCAGAAGCTGTATTTCACCGTGTCGGGAATGCCTCCGCCTGGCGCGACGTTGGCCACGCCCATCTGCTCGAGCAAATAGGGGAAGATCGAACCCACGACCGCGCCCGCACCGATAAAGGCGGTCTGCACCGCATAGCCGGCGCTGTGCTGGTCGGTATTGAGCATGTCGCCCACGAAGGCGCGGAACGGCTCCATCGAAACGTTGAGCGATGCATCGAGCACCCAGAGCATCGCTGCCGCGAAGAATAGCGGGTAAGCGAAGGCGGGGCTTAATGGCATGACGAAGAGCGAAAGCGCGGCGAAGATTGCTCCGGTCAGGAAATACGGGCGGCGGCGGCCCAGCCTGTTCCACGTCTTGTCCGACAGGTGGCCGATGATCGGCTGCACAATGAGACCGGTGAGCGGTGCGGCGACCCACAAGGCGGGGAGATCGTCCATGCTCGCGCCCAGCGTCTGGAAGACCCGGCTCATATTCGCGTTTTGCAGCGCGAATCCGATCTGGATGCCGAAAAAGCCGAAGCTGATGTTCCAGAGTCCGGCGAATCCCTGCCGGGGTTTTTCGCGCCCACCGGCGTTCGCGACCGTCGCGTCCATAGTCATGCAATCCTCATCCCGGCCGGGTCTTTGCCCGGTCCCTCAATTCACCGAAGCTGGCATGAAGCTTGGCCGCGCGCCACTACGTATACGAATACGCTGTCAGCTGACGCTGCTTCCTCGCACGATTAGCTTGCCCGGCAGTTTGCGCGGCGGAAGGTCGCGCCCTTCTACTTGGGCAAGCAGCGTCTCGACGAGGATTTTGCCTGCTCCGGTAATGTCCTGCATCACCGTGGTAAGCGGCGGTGTCGTCATACTGGCAGCCGGAATATCGTCGAAACCGACCACTGCCACATCGCCGGGAACCTTGCGCCCCGCATCGGCCAGCGCGCGCATGGCTCCAATGGCGATAAGGTCGCTGGCGGCAAAAATCGCGTCGAATTCCTGCCCGCTGTCGAGCAGTGCCTTGGCCGCAGCCCACCCTTCTTCTTCGGTGGTTAGCGCATCGAACTGGAGCGCGCGGTCGGGCTCAAGCCCTGCGTCGATCATCGCCGAACACAGCCCCGAATAGCGCCCGGCAAACTCGGGATAATGGTCGTCTGCATGGCCAAGGAAGGCGATCTTGCGCCGCCCCTGCTGGAGCAGATGCTCGCCAGCCAGCCGTCCCGCCCCGACATTGTCGGTGCCCACTGTTACCCCGCTGCTGTCGCTCGACACCGAGCCCCAGCGCGCGAAATGCGTTCCCTGCCGCGCGAGCTGGTCCATCCGCTCGCGGTATTTGGTGTAATCGCCATAGCCCAGGAGGATAAGCCCGTCGGCGCGGTGGCTGTCCTGGTACTGGACGTGCCAGTCGTCTTCCATCCGCTGGAAGGAAATGAGCAAGTCTAACCCCTCGTCCGCCGTCGCCCGCGTAATCGAACCCAGCATGGCGAGGAAAAAGGGGTTGATCCTGCTCTGATCTGGCGTCGGATCCTCGAAGAAAAGAAGCGCTATCGTGTTCGAACGCTGCGAACGCAACGAGGAGGCATTCTTGTCGACCGTGTAATTGAGGTCGCGCGCAATCTGCTGGATCTTCGCACGGGTCTTCTCGCTCACCGACCGGTCGCCGCGCAGCGCACGGCTGACGGTGGGCTGGGAGACCCCGGCCGCATAGGCAATATCGAAACTGGTTGGCCGTCCTGTCGGCTTGCGTCCCATATCTCTCCCCGGCCTGCGCGAGACCTAGGAAGACACGCTACGCTCCCGTGCGCGAAGTGCAAGGTTATGGGGCTGCAATTGCCGGAAAAATGTCGCTAGGAACCCTGCCGCCATGACCAGCCCACTTGCCCTTTCATCCGTTGCTTCGGTCTCCACCGCCACTTTCGGACGCGAGCAGCAGCCGATCGTAACGGTCGAAAACACGCTCGCGGACAGCGAGCGGGTCATCGAAATCGCGGCCCAGCACAAATATCGGCCGATGGGAGAATTCTACCCGGGCATCCGGGCCGGAGTATCCGAGCGCATAGCCATGCCGCTGGTCGATCCGCTGCTACCCATGCTGCAGGAGGTGTTCGCGCTGGATCGCCCCCCGCGCTACCGCGAATGTTTCCTTTCGGTGGTCACCAAGCGGCCCGACAACCTCGCGCCCATCCAGCGCCTGCCTCATTTCGATGGCTTGGAGGACAGCCGCCTCGCGGTCCTCCTGTATCTAGACCGCTCGACGCGAGGGGGCACCGCTTTCTATCGCCAACGCGCGACCGGCTTCGAAAGCGTCTGCGAAAGCAGGTATGACGAATATCGCGAGAAACTGGAAAGCGCCGTTGCCGAGCATGGCCTGCCAGAAGCAGGGTACATCTCCGGCGACACAGCGATGTTCGAGCAGACCTATACCGTGTCAGACACTTTCAATTCCATGGTCATTTATCGCGGCAACACCTTGCACTGCGCGCACCTGCCGGAAGAATTCGAACCCGACGCCAATCCTGCCTCGGGGCGCCTCACTCTCAACCTTTTTCTCGACTGACAACTCTTTAAAATCGCTAAACTATTCGCGTCACCCGATGGTGCATGCATAGGCTGTGTATACGTATGCCGTCTTCCTGAGCGACCGTTTTCCAACGTATCTCCAAGCTGAACAGGCGGACATGAATCTGCCTGCGAGTCTAACGGGACTGCTCGGGGGCATGGACTGCAAGCCGGGCGATTTGGGAGAAATACAAGTGGCATTTCGCAAGCAGCTTGTCGGGGGATTCAGCGCCTCGGCTATCACCATCGCCCTGGCCACCATGGCCGCGCCGGCCAGCGCTCAGGAAGCATCGGTCGAACCCGATGATGAAAACGTTTCCGAAGAAGACAATGGTGCTGGTGCCGATGTCATCGTCGTCGAAGGCTACCGCCAGGCTCTCGAAACCGCCGTCAACCTGAAGCGCGCCTCGCCGGTCATCGCCGAAGCATTCAGTGCAGAAGACATCGGCAAGCTGCCCGACGTCTCGATTGCAGAAACCCTCGGCCGTCTTCCCGGCCTCGCGGTCCAGCGTATCGACGGCCGTGCACAAAGCCTATCCATCCGCGGCCTCGGCCCGGACTATTCGACCTCGCTTCTCAACGGTCGCCAGCTGGTGTCCTCGGGCGACAACCGCGCCGTCGAATACGACCAGTATCCTTCCGAACTCATTGACCAGGGTGTGGTCTACAAGGTTCCCTACGCCGGTCTCATCGGCCAGGGCCTTGCCGGCACCGTGGACCTGCGCACCATCCGTCCGCTGGCCAAGGGCGAGCGTATCGTATCGGTTTCGGCCCGCGCCGAATTCAACGAGGACGGCGCTATCAACCCCGATTTCGACGGTTGGGGCTATCGTGCGACCGGCACCTATGTCGACCAGTTCGCCGATGACACTATCGGCCTTGCACTCGGCGTCGCCTACCAGTCGAGCCCAAGCCAGGTGAAACGTTTCAACGCATGGGGTTATCCCGAGCTCGGCGATGGCGATGTCGATAGCGGCAATGCTCCCGACGGCTCGCAAGGCGCGCTCGTGCTTGGCGGCATGAAGCCTTTCTCCAAGTCGGGCGACCTCGACCGTCTGGGAGTCTTCGGCACGCTGGAATTCCAGCCGAGCGCTGAATGGAACACCACGCTCGACGTGTTCTACGCCGACTATCGCGAGAAGATCGCGCTGCGCGGCATGGAATTCCCGCTCAACCCCGGCTGGGGCGCCGGCACGACCATCACCGACGTCAACGGCGGCCCCGGCCTTGCTGACAGCGTCACCTTCGAGAACGTCCAGCCGGTCGTGCGTAACGACTTCGACCGCAAGGATACCGAAACCTTCGCCATCGGTTGGAATACGAAATACGAGAACGATGCCGTCCTTCTCAATATGGACGTGGCCTATTCGCGTTCGGACCGCCGCCTGCAGCAGATCGAAAGCTATTCCGGTCTCAACTATGCGGCCAGCGGACCGAACGAAGGCGATACCGTTACCTACCAGCGTAGCGCAGACGGCTTCCCGTTCCGCTTCACCAATACGGTCGACTACACGAACACCGACATCATCCAGCTGACCGACCCGCGCGGTTGGGGCCGTGACGGCATCGTGCAGGCCGGCTTCATCAACGACACCAACACCGAGGACGAACTGTGGACGGCCCGTGGTGAAGTGGTCGGCAAGCTGGACCGCGGACTTCTCGAGAACATCGTTATCGGTGTCTCGTTCGAAGACCGCACGAAAAGCCGCGACATCATCCAGAACTTCCTGAGCCTGGCTGGCAACGGCACACCCTATCGCGACGAGGGTGCGGTGCTTCGCGCGCCGATTCCGCAGTCCGCGATTGTCGGCTCGGTCGACACGCTCGGCTTCCTCGGTTTCGGCCCGCAAATCGCCTATGACCCGTTCGTGCTGCTCAACAACGGCACATACATCCTCACCGACATCACCAGCTCCGACCTGCCCTATCCGGGGGACTGGACCGTCGATGAAACGGTATGGACCGGCTACATCCGCACGGACCTGTCGGGCGAACTCGGTTCGGTCTATTTCGACGGTAACGTTGGCGTGCAGCTTGTCTTCACCGACCAAAGCTCGGACGGTTTTGAATCGAACGGTGGCATCGGTGCTGAAGTCACCCCGGTCTCGCAGGGTGATGAATATGCACACATCCTGCCGAGCGCGACGTTCAACTTCGAGCTTGCGGAAGATCTCAAGCTTCGCCTTGGCGCGGCCCGCACGCTCGCACGTCCCCGCATGGACCAGCTCAATGCCTCGTATAACGCGAGCATCGCCAACATGCCTCCGGCGGACGGGTTCAACTCCATCTTCAGCGGCGGCGGCGGTAACCCGCAGCTTCGCCCCTATGTCGCAGACGGTGTCGACGCTTCGCTCGAATACTACCTTGGCGGTGAAGGTTACGTGGCGGTTGCGACCTACTACAAGTGGCTCGACGATTTCGTTAACCCGAACGCTCCGGTGATCCGCGATTTCTCCTATCTCGTGCCGCTGCTGACTGATGAACAGCAGGCAGCATTTGCGGCCACCGGCGGCCAGACGCTGGGTCTCGTGGGCGGTCCGGACAATGGTGCCGAAGGCTACATCTTCGGTGTCGAAGCCACGGCATCGCTGCCCATCGGCGAGATGACCGGCGTACTTCCGGGCTTCGGTTTCCAGACCAGCGCTTCGTTCACCGAGAGCAAGCTTGATGTGACCCTGTCGAACGGCGAGACATTCAATGTCGATACGCCGGGCCTGTCGAAGTGGGTGGTCAACTCGACCGTCTACTATGAAAACAGCGGCTTCGAAGCGCGTGTCAGCCACCGCTACCGCACCGGCTTCCTCGCCGAATTCATCGGCATTTCGGCCAGCCGCTCGTTCCGCCAGACCTATGACGAATCGATTTTCGACGCACAGATCGGCTATCGCTTCGACAACGGCCTGTCGCTCACGCTGCAGGCGCTCAACCTCACCGACGAACCCTTCGTGAACTACCAGGCCGACGATCGCGAGCAGATCATCGACTACGAAGAGTATGGTCGCACTTACCTGATCGGCGCTTCGTACAAGTTCTGATCAATCGTGGCTGGCAGGGCTGTCGCTCCTCCTACAGGCAGCCCTGCCCCCGATACCATCGCCGCAGCCTTCGTGTAGGCATTTGCGGTCGAGGGAACGGGAGACATGACCATGGCAGACCGCACAGACAGACATATCGTGATTGCCGGTGGCGGGACCGCCGGATGGATGGCGGCAGCAGCGCTCGCTCGCTTCGCGCCGAAGTCCACGAAAATTACGCTCGTCGAGAGCGAGGCCATTGGCACGGTCGGCGTGGGCGAGGCCACCATTCCGCAAATCCATTTGTTCAACGGGGCGCTGGGGCTCGACGAGGCTGAGTTCCTGCGCGAGACCAAGGGCAGCTTCAAGCTCGGCATCGAGTTCGACGGCTGGCTGCGCGAAGGCGAAAGCTACATGCATGCCTTCGGCAATATCGGCCGTGGCGCAGGCCTTCTTCCCTTCCACCATTACTGGCTGCGCGCGCAGAAGCAGGGCATTGCCAAGCCGCTCATCCGCTATTCGCTGAACGAGCTGGCCGCGCGAACAATGCGCATGCAGCGCGGTCGACGCACGCCGCAATCGCCGGAAATGCCCTATGCCTACCATTTCGACGCCGGGCTCTATGCCGCCTATCTGCGCCGCTTCGCCGAAGCGCAGGGCGTAGAGCGGCAAGAGGGCTTGATTGCCAGCGTCGAACAGGACGGCGAGAGCGGCGACATAACCGCTTTGAAGCTGGAAGACGGCACCGTCCTTGCGGGCGATTTCTTTATCGACTGCACGGGCTTTCGCGGGCTGCTCATCGAGCAAACCTTGGGCGCAGGCTTCGAAGACTGGACCAGTTTCCTGCCCTGTGACCGCGCCATGGCGGTGCCTTGTGAGGGCGGCGGCGACTTCACGCCCTATACCCGCTCCATCGCCCGCAAGGCCGGGTGGCAATGGCGCATTCCCTTGCAACACCGCATCGGCAACGGCCTCGTCTATTCCTCGGCCCATCTGGGTGATGACGAGGCGAGCGACAAGCTGCTCGCCAATCTCGACGGCGCACCACAGGGCGACCCGCGACCCATCCGCTTTACCACTGGCAAGCGCCGCAAGCACTGGTCGCACAACTGCCTTGCGCTGGGCCTTGCCGCAGGATTCATGGAGCCGCTGGAATCGACCAGCATCCACCTTGTCCAGAGCGCCATCAGCCGTTTCCTCTCGGTCCTGCCCGAAGGCGAGACGAAACCTGCAATTCGCGACTGGTTCAACGCGCAGGCCGATTTCGAATGGACCCGCATCCGCGACTTCCTCGTGCTGCATTACTCCGCGAACGAGCGCGAGGGCGAAGCCTTTTGGGACGACATGCGCAATCTGACGCTGCCCGCCACGCTCGAAGACAAGCTCGCCAACTGGAAGGCTGCCGGCTTCATCCACCGCGAGCACGAAGAACTCTTCACCGAAACCGGCTGGTTCCAGGTCCTCGTGGGACAGGGTGTCGAAGCCGAGGCGTACAACCCGCTGGCCGATAACATGTCCGATCAGGACCTTACGGCCCTCCTCGACGGGACCGAAATCGCGTTGGTCGAGGAGGTGAAGCAAATGCCCCGCCACCTCGACACTCTCCAGGATATCGTGCGCAGCGCCGCGCAAGGAGCACACTGATGTACCGCAAATGCCTTCCGCTTCTCGCCCTCGGCCTTGCCGCCTGCGCCACAGCGCAAACGCCTGCAGCGCCCGCGTCCGCGCAGTCAGAAGCAGAAATTTTCCGCGATCGCCTGCCGAGCGAGGAAATTGTCTATTTCGTCCTGCCCGACCGTTTCGAGAACGGCGACACCTCCAACGACCTCGGCGGATATGAAGGCGATCGGCTCGCGACGGGCTACGACCCGACCGCGAAAGGCTTCTTTCATGGCGGCGATCTTGTCGGATTGACCAAGCGGCTCGACTATCTTGAAGGTCTAGGCGTCACCGCGATCTGGTTTGCGCCCATCTTCCACAACAAGCCCGTGCAAGGACCTGATGGCGACGAAAGCGCAGGCTATCACGGCTATTGGGTGACCGATTTCACCCGGCCCGACAGCCACTTTGGCACTTACAAGGAATTCAAGACCTTCGTCGACGCGGCGCATGCGCGCGGGATGAAGGTCTATATGGACATCATCACCAACCACACCGCCGACGTCATCCGCTACGCGGACGGTGACGTGACGAATTACGAATACCGCAGCAAGGGCGACTACCCCTATTCGACCCGCGGCGGCCCCGATGGCCCGCGCATCAACGAAGGCTTCATGGGCGATGGCGACAGCAGTCCAGAAAACTTCGCCAAACTGACCGACCCGAACTACGCCTACATCCCTGAAGTGCCCGCTGCGGAGAAGGACGTAAAGGTCCCCGCCTGGCTCAACGACCCGATTTATTACCATAATCGCGGAAACAGCTCGTTCACTGGTGAGGACAGCCGTCACGGCGACTTCGCCGGCCTCGACGATCTCTTCACCGAGCATCCGCGCGTACGTGCGGGAATGATCGAGATCTTTTCGAACTGGGTGCGCGATACGGGCGTCGACGGTTTTCGCATCGACACCGCGCGCCACGTCGACCCGGGCTTTTGGCAGGAGTTCGTGCCCGCGTTGGAGGCTGTCGCCGAGGAAAGCGGCATTCCCAACTTCCACATGTTCGGCGAGGTCTACAAGGACATCCCCGAGAACGGCTATATCGCCGAATACACCCGGCGCGACAAACTGCCCTCCGTGCTCGACTTCGCCTTTCAGGCCTCGATGCGCGAGCTCCTAGGCCGCGACAAAGGGACGGTGGTGCTCGCACACATGTTTGATGGCGACGTGCTTTACGAAGGCGGCGAGGAAGCTGCGCGCGGCCTGCCGACTTTCCTCGGCAATCACGACATGGGGCGCTTCTCGACGCTCATAAAATGGGACAAGCCCGATATCTCGCAGGACGAACTGCTCGCCCGCGTGAAGCTCGGGCATGCGATGATGCTGACGCTGCGCGGCTCACCCGTCATATATTACGGCGATGAACAGGGCTTTGTCGGCGACGGCAACGACCAGTTGGCCCGCGAAGACATGTTCCCTTCGAAAACGGCGGTCTACAACGACAACAACCTCATCGGCACCGACGCGACCACCGCCACCAGCAATTTCGACACCGCCCACCCGCTCTATCAGCTGATTGCCGAATTCTCACGCCTGCGCCGGGCACATCCTGCCTTAACCCGCGGGCGCCAGGAAGTGCGCCATTACGAACAGGAGCCGGGCATTTTCGCCGTTAGCCGCTTCGATCCCGATGACGGGACCGAATACCTCGCAGTGTTCAACACCACCGCTGCTCCGCGAAGCGCCAATGTCATGCTCGGTTACGAGGCACGCGAGTTGGAAAGCCTCGCCGGCAATTGCCCCGCGGCGGTCACGGCCCCGGGCAGCGCCGCCTTCACCATCCCGGCATTCGGCTGGGCCGTTTGCCGCGTATCGGATACTGCGAAGTGAACGTTCCCAACACCCAGAACCCCTGGTGGAAGGGCGCGACGATTTACCAGATCTATCCGCGCAGCTTCCGCGATTCCAATGGCGACGGCATCGGGGACCTTCCGGGCATCACCGAGCGCCTGCCGCATGTGGCGAGCCTCGGTATCGACTGCATCTGGATTTCGCCCTTCTTCAAGTCGCCGATGAAAGACTTCGGTTACGACGTGTCGGACTATCGCGATGTCGACCCCATTTTCGGCACGCTCGAGGATTTCGACACGCTGGTCGCCCGCGCGCACGAACTTGGCCTCAAGGTTCTCATCGACCAGGTCTATTCGCACACTTCGGACGAGCACGCATGGTTCGAGGAAAGCCGGTCCAGCCGAGATAACCCCAAGCACGACTGGTATGTCTGGGCTGATGCCAAGCCCGATGGCTCGCCTCCGTCCAACTGGCAGTCGGTCTTCGGCGGCCCGGCGTGGACCTGGGATGCGCGGCGCGGGCAGTATTACCTGCACAATTTCCTCAGCAGCCAGCCGCAGCTGAACATGCACAATCGGGAGGTGCAGGACGCCATCCTAGGCGTGATGCGCTTCTGGCTCGAGCGCGGGGTCGACGGCTACCGTATCGATGCGCTCAATTTCGCGATGCACGACCCGGAATTGCGCGACAATCCGCCCGCGCCTGCCACCGACAAGCCTCGCACACGGCCCTTCGATTTCCAGCTCAAGAAATACAACCAGGGCCACGCCGACATCCCGGCCTTCATCGAGCGCATCCGGGCGCTGACCGACGAATATGAAGGCATCTTCACTGTCGCTGAAGTCGGCGGCGATGATGCCATACGCGAGATGCGCCTGTTCACCGAGGGCGAAAGCCATCTCAACTCGGCCTACAGCTTCGCTTTCCTTTATGCCGAAAAGCTGACCCCACAGCTGGTCTGCGCCTCGCTGCGCGACTGGCCGGACGAAGACGGGCTCGGCTGGCCGAGCTGGGCGTTCGAGAACCACGATGCGCCCCGCGCGCTCAGCCGCTGGTGCGAGCCGGAAGAGCGCGACGCATTTGCCCGCCTCAAGACGCTGCTCCTGATGAGCCTGCGCGGCAATGCCATCCTCTATTACGGCGAGGAACTGGGACTGACGCAGGTCGACATACCCTTCGACCAGCTTCACGACCCCGAGGCGATTGCCAACTGGCCGCTGACGCTGAGCCGCGACGGCGCGCGCACACCCATGCCGTGGAACTCGAGCAGCTGCGCCGGTTTCGGCAGCACCGAGCCGTGGCTTCCCGTAGGCGAGGACAACCGCACCCGCCCGGTCGAGACGCAGGACGCGGACGAAAATTCGCTCCTCGCCTTCACCCGCGCCGCCATAGCCCTACGCAAGGCGAACCCGGCCATGCAACACGGCGCGGTCACCGAATGCAGCCACGAAGGCGACCTGCTCCTCATGACCCGCGAAGCAGAGGGACAGAAGCTGCAATTCCGCTTCAACCTCGGCAGCGAAACCATCGCTCTTGGGGATTGCCATGGCGAGACCCTGATGGCTATCAATGGCGCGAGCCACAGCGAATTGCCGCCCCACGCGGCGATTATAACGGAGATATCCGCATGAAACGCCTGGCACTTTTCCTGAGCGCCTCCCTCCTCCCGCTGTCCGCCGCGCAGGCAGAGACGGTGTCTTCGCCTGACGGCCGCATCAAGGTCACGCTCGATGCCGATGGCGAAGGCATTCCCTATTACGAGGTCACCCGCGACGGCGTGCCCATCATCGCCAAGTCGAACATCGGCTTCAACTTCACCGATGCCGACCCGATGCGGCGCAATTTCGAAGTCGTGGCGTTTCGAGAGCAGGCACACAATTCGACTTGGGAACAGCCCTGGGGCGAGCAGCAGTGGGTGACCGACAGCCACAACGAACTCGCGCTCACTTTCCAGCAGAAGGACGCAGCCGCGCGCGAGATTACCGTGCGCCTGCGCGTTTTCGATGACGGCATCGGTTTCCGCACCGAGTTCCCCGACAATCCGGAGCAGCGTTTCTACAACATTGCTGACGAGCTGACCGAGTTCAACATCGCCAGCGACGGCACGGCATGGTCCATCCCGGCGGGCGACTGGAACCGCTACGAATACCTCTATTCGAAGACCCCCATCAGCGCGCTCTCGACCGTGCACACGCCGGTGACCATGGTGCTCGAAAATGGCACGCACCTCTCGTTCCACGAAGCGGCGCTGGTCGACTATTCGGGCATGTGGCTGAAACGCATCGACGGCACGCGCCTGCGCGCCCAGCTTGCACCCTCTCCGCGTGGGGCCAAGGTCGTGCGCGAAGGTGCGTTCAACACGCCGTGGCGCACGGTGCTCATTTCCTCGAACGCTAAGGGGCTGTTCGAAAGCGACATCACGCTCAATCTGAACGAGCCCAACAAGCTTGGCGATGTCAGCTGGTTCACGCCGCACAAATACATCGGCATCTGGTGGGGGATGCATCTCGATATCGAGAGCTGGGCCAGCGGAGAGAAGCACGGCGCGACCACCGAGAACGCGAAGAAATACATCGATTTCGCCGCCGAGCACGGTTTCCGCGGCGTCCTCATCGAAGGCTGGAACAAGGGCTGGGACGGCAACTGGTTCGGCAATGGCCGCGAGTTCAGCTTCACCGAAGCCTATCCCGATTTCGATATCGCCGAAGTCGCCCGCTACGGCGAAGAGAAGGGTGTCCGCATCATCGGCCACCACGAGACCGGCGGCAATATCAAGGTCTATGAAGAGCAACTCGTAGACGCGATGGCCTTCTACGAAAGCCTCGGCATCGATGCCGTGAAGAGCGGCTATGTCGCCGATGCGGGCGGTATCATCGCGCCCGCCGGTGAAGGCGGCTGGGGCGAGACCTTCGTCTGGCACGACGGGCAGGAAATGGTCCGCCATCACCTGAAGGTTGTCAAAGAGGCTGCCGAGCACGGCATCGCAGTCAACCCGCACGAGCCCATCAAGGATACCGGCCTGCGCCGCACCTATCCCAACTGGGTAAGCCGCGAAGGCGCCCGCGGGGCGGAATATGATGCATGGGCGGTGCCGAAGAACGACCCTGGTCATGTGCCCGAGCTCATCTTCACGCGCATGCTGTCGGGTCCAATGGACTATACGCCGGGCGTCCTCTCGCTCGAGGGACGCGGTGCGACCGCACCCGACTTGCCGAGCACTCTCGCGCGCCAGCTGGCCTTCTATGTCACCATCTATTCGCCCATCCAGATGGTCGCCGACCTGCCCGAGAACCTCGTCAAATACCCGCGCGCGCTCGATTTCGTGAAGCGGGTGCCGGCCGACTGGGCCGAGAGCATGCTGGTCGACGGCAAAGTCGGTGAATACGCCGTCATCGCCCGCCGCGACCGCAACACGCTCAACTGGTATGTCGGCGCGGTCACCGACGAGGCCGAGCGCATGGCGAACGTGCCATTGTCCTTCCTAGACCCGGGCAAAAGCTACACGGCCACCATCTGGCGCGACGGCGCGACAGCCGATGGCCAGGGCGCCGACCGCCACGCGATGGAGGTCGAAACGCGCACCGTGACCGGCGAAGACACGCTGGAGCTGCGGATCGCGCCTGCAGGCGGTTTCGCCATCGAATTCGTGCCCTTGGGGTGAGTTCGCCCGCCCCACCGCATATCGTCGTCCTTGGCGGGGGCAGCGCGGGCTGGATGACTGCCTGCCTGCTCCACAAGGAGTGGGAAGCGCATGACCCGCGCATCACGGTGGTGGAAAGCCCGGCCATCGGGATTATTGGCGTGGGCGAAGGGTCGACCCCGCAATTGAAGGCCTTCTTCGACCACCTCGGCATCGACGAGGCGGAGTGGATGGAGGCTTGCGATGCGACCTACAAGCTCGGCATTCGCTTCACCGGCTGGAGTGAAAAACCGGCTTTCGAAAGCTACTTCCACCCCTTCCCCGGCCCGGTCGATTTGCACAGCGAACCCGGCTTTACCCGCAATTGCGCGCTGCGGCGGCGCGGCGCGGACGTACCCGCCCACCCTGACGACTGGTTCCTCGCCGCAAAGCTGGCCGAGGCACGCAAGAGCCCGCAACCTGCCGGCACATTCCCCTTCCCCCCCAGCTACGGCTACCACTTCGACGCGCACAAGCTCGGCGGTTATTTGCGCGAATGGGCCGTGGCGCGGGGGATTGAACACAAGCCCTTAAAGGTCATCGAGGTCGAGATCAGCGGCGATGGCGATATCGCCGCCCTCCTGTGCGAAGACGACCAGCGCATCGAAGGCGACTTCTTCATTGACTGCTCGGGGTTTGCCTCGTTGCTCGCCCAGCAAAAGCTTGGTGCGCGCTTCATTTCCTTCGGCGAGAACCTCTTCAACGATCGCGCTGTCGTCATGCCCACGCAGCACGACGACCCGTTCAAACCGCAGACCGAGAGTTTTGCGATGTCAGCAGGCTGGCGCTGGTCGATCCCGCTCACAACGCGCATCGGCAACGGATATGTCTATTCCTCGCGCCATATCTCGGACGAGGACGCAGAAACCGAATTTCGCCGCGCTATCGGGACCGAGGGCGACAATGGCGAGGCGCGCGTCCTTTCGATGAAAGTGGGCCGCGTCGAGGACAGCTGGACGCGCAATTGTCTCGCGGTGGGCCTTTCGCAAGGCTTTATCGAACCGCTCGAGGCCACCGCGCTCCACATCGTCATCGATACCGCGCAGCAATTTGCCCATGCCTTTGCCGCAGCCGGGTTCACGCCCGAGCACCGCGTCCAATTCAACCGCTCGGTCGCCGAACGTTACGATGGTATCCGCGATTACATCGTCGGGCACTATCGGCTGAACGGACGGTCCGACACCGAATACTGGTGCGAGAACGCGGGCAACCACTCACTGCCCGAAACGCTCAAGGACATGATGACCTCGTGGTTCACCCACAAGGATATCGGCGAAGCAGTGAGGCGCATTTACGGTGCGCAGCCGGCCTATTCTTCCATGAGCTGGCATAGCCTTTTTGCAGGTTACGGCTGCTTTCCCCCGGCAGATAAGCTTCAGGTCCTGCCGCCGCAGATCGAGGCAGCAAACGTGGATGCGGTGCAAGCGATGCTGGAGGCCTGCGCCGCCAACTTCCCGGATTACGGAATTTGCTGAGCGCAAAACGAAGGGCGGAAGGCTCGCGCCCACCGCCCTCGGGAATAACCTGTTAGCTCGCTCAGGGTACGGGTTTATCGTCGTCCTCGTCGCTTTCGATATCCTGACCTACACCCGCTTCACCCTGGACGATTTCGCCCGACTGGAAAATCGGCCCTTCGGTCGGGAGTGTCGACTGCCCATCGCCATCGTTGCCATCGGCAATGACAATGGGCGTCTGACCGGTTGCAGGCGGGATATCGACCGGAGCCTGCGCTTCACCCGCTACGGAAACAGGCGCAGTCGCCGGCATCGACCCGACTACTGTCTCGCCCGGCGGGACTGACACGGCCGGGTCCAGCGGATTGGTATAGCCCTGCACAGTGGTGGTCACCGTTGGTGGGCCATACTGCGAATCCCAGGCGCGAAGATCGACGCGATATTGCTCGTAGGCACGGAAAAAGTCTTCGAACACCGTCTCGATGCGCGGCAGCGCTGTTGCTGCGAAAACACTGAGTTCACCGGGCGCTACGGTTACGACTTCGCCGGCAATAGTGGTCGCGACATCGCAAAAATCGTTCTTGGCAGGCGGCAGGGCGAAGTAGTTGTAGACCTGCGTCATGTAGGAATCCTGCACATCGCGGAAGGTCGCCCCGTAACGCTGGCGGAATTCGCTCTGCAGTGCGCGATTGGTCGCGGACAACTCGCGCGCGTGAATCTTGAGCTTGGCCCCGTAATTATCGACCAGGGTCGCATGCTCCGGGGCCTGGCAATTCAAGGCCGCGACGTTGAGCGCTGAGCGCAGGTTCCACGTCGTCTGTGCGGGCGTGAGGTTCGCGTTCACCGTCTGGCGCACGCCGGTCGCTGCGACCATCGGGATGGTCATGCTGGTGGTCGCACCCATCGGCGGTGTCGGCCGCGGCGGTATGACTACGGGTGCCGGAGGCGGCGGTGGCGGCGGCGGGGGAGG
>CCSI01000007.1 GCA_000756795.1 Qipengyuania vulgaris | reverse complement strand
CCAGCAGGGACTCGTTGATAGAGCGAGAGCCGAGCGCGAAAGGAAGGAGCGATCAAGAGACGGCATATTCGCAGCTGCTTCCGGTGCGATCATGGGAGCGGCGACGGGCTATGCCGACAGCGGCGGGGGCGGCGGCGGCGGCGGAACCGGAGCGCCGAAGTTGAACGCCAGCGTGCCCATCAGCGAGTGGCTGCGGAACTTGCCGTCCCAAGCGGTGCCTGCGGCATCGACGATGTCGACGTCTTCAGCAGTGAACAGGCGATAACGCAGGCCGACGTCGATCGTGTCGGTCAGCGGAGCCTGGACACCTGCGAGCAACTGCCATGCAAGACCGCTCGACGAGTCGTCGATGACCGGGTTGGTCACACGCGGGATGAAGATTTCGCCGTCGATGCTGGTGCGGGCGATACCGATACCACCACCGGCATAGACCTGAAGGCCGTCGTCCGGACCGAAGTCGAACAGGCCGTTGAGCATGAATGCCAGCGAGCTGGTCGAACCGTCAGCCGGGAATTCTGCAAGCACCGGCGTGCCAATTGCGGCTTCGCGATGATCTGCTTCACGATAGCTGACTTCGGCTTCCAGACGGAAAGCGCCGAAATCGTAACCGACGTAGCCGCCGCCATCGAAGCCCTCGTTGAATTCGAGAGTGACCATACCATCGTCGTCTTCGTCGACGGTGGTCAGTTCGGTGTTTTCGACGAGCATCGGGCCGAATTCGCCACCGATGTACCACGAGTTATCCCTGGCAAGGGCGGGAGAAGCCATGGCCGTCGAGGCCATTGCCATCCCTATGACTAATTTCCGCATTATTTATTTCCCCTTTTTGCGAATTGGAGCCACCGAGTGAAACTTATCTATAGTCGCCTCACGAGGCTGGCAAGCGTCATTCATCGGGAACTGTTGCAAGAATGTCTCAAATCCCGATGTTTAAACAAAGATTTCCGGGTTTGTGGTCCCTCCTTTGATGCCGCCCTAACGTAGCTGGGGGGTCATGGTTCCTGCTCGGTCACGAAATTATCCCGTGGCTGCGCAATGCGTTGGCAAGTGCGACAATTGCGCCACGAGCTTCGCTGTCGATTGTCGACCCCCCGGTCGGGTCGCTGACGCTCGGCGCGTCTTGCCAGCCGCCTAGGTAGACGATCCGCGTGCCGGCCGTCCTGTCGTACACCGTCATGCCTGCGACCGGATCTGTGAAAGTCCATTGCTGTCCGTCCCACGAAGCGAGCCGGTCTTCGTGGCCGGTGAAGGCGCCGCTTGCGGGTCCTCCGACCAATACGCATTCGCCTGCCACGGGTGATGCCGGTTCGGAAGTCACCTGGCCTTCCACCACCGGGTGCAGGAGCATATCGATCTTTGCCAAGGCCTCGTTGACAGTGAACTCTTTCTGGGCCTGGCCAGCGAAAAGATGGGGCAATGCGTGGCGGGCGCTTGAATCGGAGAAGGTCGCGGGGTCATTCATGGATCAGGTCCTCGATAGCGTGTTCATGACAGTGCGGGAAAAGCGCTCGGGCGGGACTGGGCGAAACTACCGAGCTGCTGGACCCAGAAGGTCTTGTCACCATGCTCCGAGCGCAGCGTGCCGACCTCTCCTGCGTTCAGGTCGAATGCGGGTATAGCGGCGAGCCACGTTGCGAGCGGTGCGGAAAACGGGCCATAGCCGACGCGGTATTGTTCGCTTTCTTCCACCAGCGGCTGTGCGACTTCGTCGAGCCAGAGCCACTGGCCCCGCGCGCGCCGTCTCCAAGTGAACGACAGGGCTCCGTCCGAGCTATGAACAACGCGGCAATGGACCGGAGCGGGTGGCCGCAGGCTGGCGTTCGCATTTTCAAGTATGGCGGTTGCAGGCTCGGTATCCCATAGGCCGAGGGCAGCGAAGCGGCTTTCAGCCTGCGCCAGCGCATTGCTTCCCAGTGAGACCAGGCGCTCGTCGAGTAGTGTGACGGCTGTCCCCGCCGGATGGCCCAGCGCGGCTTCGATTTCGGTTCCGCCACGACCGCGCAGGAGACCTTTCAATTCCCATGTTCCACCACCGGTAGGCTCTGCGGAAAGAAACTGGATGACCTCGCTCCCGACCAGCAGCCGGTTGTCGCCCTGTGCCAGGCCGGATAGCGTGGAAGGCGACAATTCGGCGTCTTCGTCGAGCAGGTGCACGCAAAGGCTCGCCGCACTTTCGAAGCGAATTGAGCTGGAGGGTCCGAGGTTTTCCGTGAGCGTGCCAGGCACCGCTCTTTCGGGAGCGCTTTCTCCGAGTGCGATAAGCCCGCCATCGCGGTCGGCGTAGAGCGCCGCGCCCGACCAGCGACCTGTCGCGGCGCTGGCGGCTGCGAAAATCTGGCGCTGCGTGCTGCTGCCCGAGCCATCCCACGGCGTCTCGAAGACGCGCAACTCGGTCGTGCTCGCAGCGCGGTCTGGCGGAACCCAGCCGCTGCCCGCATCCGCCTCACCGCTCTGTCCGAAAGCGGAGCGGTGGCGCATGAGGTCGAGCTCGACGCCGCGCTCGCGCCATTCCCATCCTGCGACCTGCCAGAGACCGGGCTTGCCGGGCGCAATGACCAGCGAGCCCGGCTGGATTTGGGGGTCGAGCTCGGCGCAGCGCCACAGGAGACGGTCGCGATTTGTGGCCGCCCGACCATTGGCCTCGCGCGCCAGCCCCAGCGCATCGCTGGCAGATAGCACGCCGGGAAACTGGAAAGTGGTCGTGCTGCCTTCGCTGTTTTCGGCGTGCTGGAGGCCAGGCTGGTATTCGCGCGCAGGGTCGTAATAGCGCAGCGAGGCGAAGACTCTCGAACGCGCGCTGTTGCGGGCGGAAGTGACGCCGCCCTGCTTTCCGAAATCGCCTTCATCCCAAGCGGCGGCCGCTGGCAAAGTGATGGTGGCCGCCGGGCTGAGCGAAGCAGCGCCCAGCCTCATTCCGTCACTTCCTACAACGGGTGCGACAGGGTGGAGCCGGTCGACGAGCTGGGCAACATCGCGCAGGCTGCCGGCCTCGTGGCTGAACCCACCCAGCTGCGCAAAGCGGGTCGTCTCGTCCGCCGAGACCTCGCTGTCCTCGAGCATAGTCTCAACCAGCAGGCTTGCGTCGCCTGCGAGTACTTCAAAGGTCAGCGCCGGAATGCGATTGCCAAAATCGGTAAGGTCGAGGTCTTCGAACACGGCATAGGCGCAGCCGCGGAAAGCAGGACACTGGCTTCCAAGTGCCGCCTCAATCAGAGGGTCGCGCGGCTGGTGGCCGTGGCCATTGTAGACGCGCAAGCTTCCGGCGCTCTTCAGATCGCCAGCGTTCCCGCGGAGCAAGTTGCCGTCGGCCCAGATGCGCCCGATGGTGTCGATTGGACCGCTCGACAGGGCGACGGCGAAAGACACGGTATAGCTGTAAGTAACGGTCTTTGGCGCATCCTTGCCGTTGCTCTGCTTATTGCGATGTTCCTTTAGGTCGGTCGACCAGACGATCGTGCCGGGTACGCGCATCTTGCCATATTGGCGGGCAATCGGTGTGCCGTAGCTCGAGCCGGTAACGGCAAGTTCCTTGAGGCGAGCGCCCTCGCGCGGTTCGGGCGCGAAAAGCATATTGTCGATGGCATTTCCCGCCAGCGTTCCGACGACCTGCCCAAGCGGGCCGAGCATGCTGCCGAGTGATGAAAGGACAATGGTGGCCATGGGCTATTCCTGTGCGGCGGCGAGGCGCCAATGGTGGAGGACGGGCCAGCCGTGGAGGCCCGTCTGGATAACGACACGGCGCAAACCGGCATGCGCGTGGACGAAGCGGTTCTGGCCGAGAGCGATGAGGAGGTGTTGCTGTGAAGGGCCGGGGCGCACGAGCAGGAGGTCGCCGCGTTCGACATCTCCCGTTGCCGGGACGAAGCCCGCTGGGAAAACCTTCTTCACGTGGGACGAAATATCGCTGTTGCGAAGCGTGTAGCCAGAGGGTGCATCGCTCGCAGCACCAGCCCGTTCGAGCGCGCAGGCTGCCAGCCCGATGCAGTCGAGGCCAGTTTGGGGATTGCGGCCATGCAGGCGGAAGCGCGCGCCCTCAATCTGCTCCGCCTCATAGGCGAAGCGCTCGACAACGTCAGTCATCGTGGTTGCGGATATTGCGCGAGCAGGTCGTTGCCGGGAAGGTGAGGCTCCCCCTGGAAATTTATCGCATTGTCGAAGCGCGATGCACAGGTGGCGATGGTCTTGTCGCAGCCTTGCCGCAGGAGCACGCGTTGGCCGGGCGCGATTGCGGGATCGAGCGCGGTATCGAGTTCCAGCTCGCTGCCCAATTGGCCGATAATTTTCATCGTCAGGCCAGTTTGCGGGCCGTCTAGCCACCGCAATTCGCCGCGCAGGTACAGGGTCGGCTGGGCGAGAGGGAGCGTCACCGCATTGGCATCGTGGTCGACGCCCTCGCAGACGGTTCGCAGAGTGAAACCTTCGGCCGACAGGCCGCAGCCAGGCCCACAGAACCGCGCGCGGCACGAGGGGCTGGCGCGCGGGACCGGGTCGACATCGAGCGCGGCCTTGGCCGATTGCAATTGCGCGGAGAAACCGGCGGCGTCCTGGCTCACCGCGGCTATCGAGCCGGCGTAGAGTGAGGCGTTCTCGAGCGTCTCCCAATCGAAGATGCCGCTTTCGATACGCGCGCCGTCGAAACGTCCTGTCTCGATGTCTTGCGCGCGGATGGTATCGTGCCCCAGCGCGCCTTCGACCTCGGCTTCGTCATCGGCGAGGCTGGCCGACTTGCGGATGGCAGACGGCAGCATGCCGGGGGCCGAGCGGTGGAGGACGCCGCCGAACCACAGATCGCGGTCGTGGGTGGTGAAGCCCAGCGTCACGCCGTCCTTGCGATGGATGCGCCACCAGCTGGCGGCGGTGTCCAGCTCTGTAGCAAAGAAGGTCCGGCTCATGATGCCTCGCGAATTTCGATGAGTGGGACCGACGGCGCTTCACCCGCTGCGAAAGTCGCGCCCGAGACGTCGAGACGGTCTTCGGCAAAGCGCACCGGTACGTCGAAGCGGAAACCTGCGCGGATTTCCGCTCCGGCAGCGGGAGGTGCATCGAAACGGATGAGGCCCCTGCCCAAATGGCTCCAGCCGCTCGCAGGTGTGCCATCGACGCTCACAAGGATGCTGCCTTCTTCGGGCCGCGTGATGGGCCGCTTTTGCTCGCCGTAGTTGCGGCAGAGCTGGAAGTCCGCGGCAAGGCCATCGCCTGTGCCGATAAGTTCGTCCTGCGCAGTCGGCTCGCCGTCGCCGCCGTTGGAACTGTAATCGTAAGGGTCTCGCAGGCGGAAACCACGTGCAGGGCCGTAGCGAGCGCGGAAGAAATCGATGAGCACGCGCATCTCGGCCTGCGAGCGGACACCCGGCCCGACATCGTAGCGCATGCGGGCATCGCTCCACAGCGCGTTGCGGCGTTCGTGACCCGAGGAAGTCACCGCCACGCTGGTCGAGAATTCCGGGCTGATTGAGGCGTCGCGCCCCAATGCCAGTGGATAGGCGACATCGTCGAATGCGTTCACTTCATCCTCCTCGTATCGGGGCAGCCGCGTGTACCCATCGCGCGAGACCTGCGGCAGCGCCCAGACGAAGCGCTGCGTCACGCCCCTAGTCCGCGCCTCATCAAGCGCGGCATCGATGAGCGGCCAGAATTCATGCGCGTCGGCGGGGTCGAGCACGAAGCCCGAGAAATAGTCCTGCTTCTCTATCGGGTAGCCGAGCCGCTGGTCGGTGAAGTCGAGCGCTGCCCGCCGCGCGGCATCCGCGCCTGCAGTGAGCCAGTCGTAATCCTCCAGCTGAAGGCGGTCGAAAACGGGATAAGCCCAGCCGCTCGGCATATTGGCGCGGTAAAGCTCGGGCATTTCGGGATCGAGGACGGTCGGCGTGAAGGCGAGGAGCAGGATTTCCGCCTCCCCAGTCGCCGCATCGCGGACTGATTGCGCCAAAGCCGAAGTGGCATTGGCAAGCGCTTCGCCCGCGCGGTCCAGCAGCAACTTCTGCGCGTCGCTCATTGGCTCGCGCATATCGGTTATGGCGACGAGGTCGTCGCCCCATTCGGTCCGAGAAGGCCCGTCGAAGATGCATGGCGCGCGTGTGTCGGGCTGAACCCACCACCAGGGCTCGCCAATCTGGAACAGCACCTGCGCCCCGGCAGCTTCCATCAGCGCGACGAATTGCGCGGCGATAGACTGAAGGAAGGTCATCGCATCGCCGATGAGCGGCGAGAGCAGAGCCGATGGCGGGTCCCAACCGGTCTCGGCAAAGCGCCAGCTCCAGTCGCGCTGCTTCCACCAATTGGGGCAGTGCTGGGCGAGCAGCTCGAAGGACAGCGAGGTGATGGGGGCGAAGCCCATCTCGACCGCTCGGGCGAAGAAATCTGCGTGCCACGCTTCGCAGGGGCCGCACAGCTGCCCGCCATATTGCACCCGCTCGACGTTGCCTGCGAGCCGGTAATAATGGCTCATGCCGACGTAGTGGACGATGCGTCCGCGGTAGCCGAGGCCTTCCACCTGTCGCAGCAGGCGTGCGGGCGTCTGGTTGAAGCTGTCGTCATAGGCGGTGGCCATCTGCTCGCCATGCGCGGGCAGCATGATGTCGCCCACCTCGAGCATGGAATGGTCGCCTTCGCAAAGCATGTCCGACACTTCTGCCCATGCGAGTACAATGCTCGAAAGCCGCTCGGTCGAGCCCTCGACATACCCTTGCGGCGCCAGGCTGATGAACATCCTGTCGATGTCGGCGGGGTGCACCGTCTCGCCAGGAAGCACATAGCCCGATTGCAGCTCCGAAAAAGGCAGGGTGACGACAGCATCGGTCGGCGAACCTTCGGCATAGTTCCACAGGCGGACGTACCATGCCCGCTCCGTCCCGCTGGCATCGCGGCCCTCGATAGTGAGCGTCGGCCCATGCGGCTGGTCGAGCGCGACGAGGCCCGAAGACCGCCAACGGAAGCTGAGCACCGTGTGCGCATAATCGCGCCGGGTCTCATAGGCGAGCAGCGGATGGTCAAGCGTGTCTTCGCTGTCCCAGATGAGCCCGGCGAGCTCGCCCTCGTAGTGAAACTCGCAATCCACCCGCATCGCGTCATGCGAGGTCGACACGACGCTCGCCATCATCGGGCGCGGGAAGTTCACGGTCCAGAAGCGCGGGTCGAAACGCGGTATCCAGTCGGAATGCTGCTTGCGGCGACTGGACGCCAGCCAAAAAGCCATGATGTGTACTCCTAGACCGACAACGCGCGGCGCACCGCGCTCGCTACCTGGCGCGAGGAGCGCTGGAGTGCGGTCGGCGTGCTTGCGCCGCGTGGCTGGGCGAGGTTGATGGAGACGCGCACGTCGTTGCGCGTGCCGCCGAGCCGGTTGGTCGGCTCGACCTGCCCGGCGGTGGTGGGGATGAAAAGCTCGGGCCCGCGCTCGCCGACGAGGAAGGGGCGGTCGGGGGATACGATCCCGCCCGTCGCCCGGCCCGGCAGGCCGAGGACGCTGCCAATCAAGCCGCCGATGCCGCTGGTACCGCTACCCTTGCCGAGCCCGCCGAATATCGCGTCGAGTCCCGAATTGAGCGCCTTGCTCGCAATCTGGTCGAGTACAGAGAGCGCGATGCGTTTCAAATCCTTGAACTCGAACTTGCCGTTGCGCAGCGCGGTCGAGAGGCTGCGCTCCAATATCTTGCCCGCCGCATCAAAACCGCTGACGAGGCCGGTGTCGAACTCGCGCTTCATCTGCTGCACGTCGGAAGCGAAACCGGAAGTGTCGGCGCGAACCGAGACCACCAGTTCGTCGAAATCATCGTCCATTTGCGTCCCTTTCGATGAGTGCCGCGATTTCCGCGCGGGTCGGCGGCGAAACCGAAGCGTCTTCGCTGCCGAGCGAGGCGGCAAGCTCCGCGGGTGTGGCGTTCCAGAAAGTGTCCGGCGTCCAGCCCAGCGCCCGCGCGCTCAGTCCGGCGAGCGTGCGGGTGTTGCCGGAGAAGGTGTCCATTCTATTGCCCGCGCAGGATCTGGCCGAGCAACGTCTTCAGGGGCTTGGCCGCTTCGGCGAGGCCCATGGCAAGGACCGCCTCGCCAATCTCGTCGCGCGTAAGCGAGCCGGGGTGGGCAAGGCAGAACCAGAACAGCGCTGCGATTTCGGTGAGCCTTAGCTGACCCTCGCCCGCCCGCTCGACCATGGCGAAGAGCGACCCGAGTTCTTCCTCGGCCCTCACCAGCGCATCGAAGGTCGGGCGGAGCAAGACCTCGCGGCCCTTGATGTGGATAGAGGCCTCACCCCTCACGACATTGGAGGTCACGAAGGCACCACTTCGCCCGAGCTTTCGAGCTGGATGGCGTAGGTACGCTCGCCGTTGAAATCGCCCGCGTAGTCGAGCCGCTGGACGAGGAAGGAGCCGCGCATCTTCGCGCCGTCCTCGAAGCTCAATTCGTAATCGTCGAGCGTGCCTGCCAATGCATGGCTGCGGATGGTGCTTTCGGCGTCCGAGCCCAGGAAAATGCCCGAGGCGCTAACCGACACCGAGCGCGTTCCTGCGCCCGACAAGAGCTCGCGCCAGCCGCCGCTCTCCTTATGCGTGACGACGACCGTGTCGCCATTGACCGACATCTGCGTCGTGCGCAGGCCGGCGACGGTTTCATATGTGACGGGCGAGCCGCCATCGCCGACCTTGAGGAGGAAGGCTGCACCTTTCTGGGCTGTCATGATGAGTTACTCCGAAGGGGTTTCGAGAAGCTTGAAGCGGTATTCGAGCAGCGCCGCGCGCAGGTTGCGGGGGCGGCGCTCGACGCGGCTGCGCAGGAACTGGGTGACGACGACGCGGAAGCCCGGATGGTCGGGTGTGAGCGTGGCGATGCGCTGCTCGATGCGCGCGGCGATAGCGGCCGTGGTGACGAGGGAATCGCTGCGGTCGAGCAGTTCGAACGCGACGCGGACCTCGCGTCCGGCGCAGGTCTTGGTCGACCAGTCGGCAGAGGCGCTGGCCGCTATCGACAGCGTCGGTGCAGGCGCGGGCGAGGGGCCAGACTCAACGATGGCGTTGAGGCTTGCGGCAAGTTCGACATCGCTCGCCAGCCAATCGATGAGCAGGGTGCGAAAGGTGCTTTCCATCAGCTGCTCTCCCTTGTGAATGCAGGCCAGACGAGGCGCGGGATGCGGCAGTGCTGGCCGTCGCCATCGCTGCGGCGCAGCGCATTCTCGCCATGGGCGCGGGCAAGAGTTTCGGCGCGGCGAACGAGCTGTCCGACGACGGCTGCAAAGGGCGAGGCGCGGTTCACAGGCGCATCCGGCGATAGGGTCGCCACAGCGCGGCGACAGCGGCGGGCGGGGCGCCGGCAGGCCCGGCATCGCGCTCGCGATACTGGTGCGCGGCGTAGCGGATGATGCCGTGGCGCAGGCCCTCCTCGACCATTGCCCATTCATCGGACAGTCCCGTGTAGTAACGGGCCTCCACTTGCGGCTCGGGAATGGATACGGAGAGCTTGAGCTTGCCGCCGTCGTTCCCGGTGCGCTCGAAGCTAGCCTCGCTTTCGGTGAGAAGCCGCTTGCCGAGGCCATGGTCGATGGCGGACGCGTCGATAAAATAGAGCACCGGCTGCGCGCCTAGAGCGAACTCGAGACCGGTCGCGGCAAACCGCTCGCGCACCTCGCTCTTGTAGGCGACCAGGCCGGTGAAGCGCTCGCACATCGCGTGTGCTGCGCCGAGCAGATCCACCAGCAATGAGTCGTCGAAAGTCGTGGTGATGGCGAGCCACTGCTTGAGCTCGGCCAGGGGCTCCCCGCTCAGACCGGCGGGCGCGGAAATGATTTTCATAAACTGCTCGCTCTCGTCGGCAGGAAAAAGGCGCACCCGCGCCGGCAGGGGTGGACCGGTGCGGGTGCGAACGCATCAGAGCTCGATCTTGAGGAGCTTGATGGCGTTGGAGTCGAGCACCTGACCGCCCACGCGCTTGGTGGCGTAGAAGTGGACGAAGGGCTTGTTGGTGAAAGGATCGCGCAGGACCTGCGTCGCGCTGCGTTCGGCGATGAGATAGCCGTGGCGGAAGTTGCCGAAGGCGATGGGATATTCGCCCGCCGCGATGTCGGGCATGTCTTCGGCTTCGACCACCGGATAACCGAGCAGGCGGTCGGGCTGGCCCTCGGCGAGGCCCGGCTGCCACAGGAAGGCGCCGTCCGCGGTCTTCAGCTTACGCACTTCAGCGAGCGTCGCAGAATTCATCACGAAGCTCGCGCCCTGGCGATGGCCGGCCTTCAATGTGTGGACGAGGTCGATGAGCTTGGCATCGGGGTTCGCATCGAAGCCATCGCTATCGCCCGAGCCGACATATTGCAGCGTGCCGAAGCTGCGCGCGCCGTCCTCGCTGGTCGAGACCGGGGCCGAGAGGAAGCCCATCGGCTGGTTCGTGCCATTGCCGCCGACGAAGGCTGCGCCTTCCGCACGGGCGAATTCCATCGCGATTTCGCTCGCCAGCCAGCTTTCGAGGTCGAAACCCGCATCGTCGAGCATGGCCTGCGACGCTGCCGGGTTGGCGTAAAGCTCACCCGTCGGCGGGGCGATTTCGGCAAAGTTCGGCGTGTCGGTTTCGGGACGACCGGCCGTTTCGCTGACCCAGCCCGATGCCGTGCCGCCGGTCGAAACCAGCTTGCGATAGCCCGCGCTACCGGTCTGCACGACCTGCGCGATGGCGCGGATGGGGCTGATTTCGGTGAGCTCGCGGGCAATCATCGCGTCAATCTGGCGCGGCACGGCATAGCCGCCGTCCGAGGGGACTGCGCCGCTGATCGACTTGTATTCGCTGGTGGCGCCGCGGCGCAGGTAGCTGTCGACGAAGCCTTTCACTTCGGGAGCGGCCTCGTCCGTGCCGCCGATGGCGGGGCGAGCGGCAGCGCGGCCGATTTTATCGACGCGGGCCTTTACCTCGTCGACATCGCTGCGCAGGGCGGCGACATCGGCCTCGGTCTTGTCCTGGCGTTCCACGATGTCGAAGCTCGCTTCAGCCGGGTCGGTGGGAGTGGTGTTATCCATGGATATTCATCTTTCTTCACGGGGCACAAAAAAGCCGCCCGGAAGGCGGCGAGGGGAGACTGATCCCCCGCGAAGGCGGGGGTCTCGGGCAATTTGGCGCTAGGCCGACTGAGGTTCCCGCCTCCGCGGGAACTCACGCTGTCACGAAATGCACGCGCGCATCCTGCTGCAGCGGATGGGTGACAATGCTGACCTCGAACAACTCGATATCGGCAAGTTCGCGGCCCTCGGGCGTGTGACGATAGCCTCTTGCTCGGTAGCCGAAGCTGAGGCCGTTCACGGCCCGCTCGCGCAGCAGCTTTGCGGCGCGTCCGGCCGGGTTGTCGATACTGGCGACCACGCGAAGTCCGCGCTCGTCCTCGCCCGCGGTTTCGACCCAGCCGATGCGCTGATCGGGGCGGTGCTGCCAGTAGAGCGGGTAGGGTCCGCGTTTCTCGGCGAGCGTGCGAGCGAAGGCGCCGCGCCGGATGGTGTCGCGCGAGGCGTCGGCGATGTCGAACAGCGCGGCATAGCCGGCAATGCGTAAGGGCGCGATCAAGAGACCATCTCCCCGACGCCCAGCCGCACCGCAATGCCGACCAGCAGCAGCGCGAGCACGCCGCGCACGGCCCATTCGACCGCGGCCTTCCATGCCGACGCCTTGGCGTCGCGCCAGGCGGAGAGAAGCTCGCGCAGCTCGTCGATGTCGCCTTGCGCGTCCTCGTCGGCGAGGCCCAGCCGTCCGAGCACGCGGCGCGCGCCCAGTTCGCTCGATTCCTCGACAATGGCGCGCAAGGTCACGAGGTCCGCGCCTTGCGTATCGGCCTGCGCGACCAGCCGCGCGAGCATGTCTTCACGGGTCATTGGCTGTCCTTTCGTGGAGAGAGACCGAGCAACTCGCGCTTCTCGGCGGCATCGAGGAAATCGGCGTCGGTGACACGCGCCCACAGCTTCTCGCGGTCCTCGGACAATGCAGGCACGCGGTCGAGGTCGACGCTAGGCGCCTCGGCGAACCAGTCGCTCATGCCCGCCTGCAGGCCTTTCAGGATTTTCGACAGCAGCGGCAGCAGCGTGAGCCGCCACAGCGCGCGGTTGGCCTCGCGGTAATTGGCATAAGTGTTGTCGCCCGGCAGGCCGAGCAGCATGGGCGGCACCCCGAATGCGAGCGCAATGTCGCGCGCAGCAGCGGCTTTGAGCGTCGCGAAGTCCATGTCGGCGGGCGAGAGGCTCATCGCCTTCCAGTCGAGCCCGCCTTCCAGCAGCATCGGCCGCCCCGCATTGCCCTGGCCTTGGAAGGCGGCGGCGAGTTCGGCCTTGAGCCGGTCGAACTGATCGCTCGACAGCCCCGCCGTATCGCCGCTGTCATAGACCAGCGCGCCACTGGGCCGCGCCGCATTGTCGAGCAGCGCGCGGTTCCACGAGGATGCCGCATTATGGATGGCGACTGCAGGCGCGGCAGCGGCAAGGCAGCCTGCGCCGTAATGGTCGTCGGTGGGGTGGAAGCCCTTGAGGTGGACGATATTCGGCCAGCCGTTTTCGTCCTCCAGCGCAATGGTCAGCGTGCGGTCGGCGAGGACATAGCGATAGGCGGCAGGCCAGCCATCCTCGCCCGCCACTACCTGCACCCGCTCGGGCCGCAGCGGGTAAAGCTCGACCGGCACGCCCGCGCCATCCTTGATAATCTGGACATAGGCATTGCCATGCAGCGCCAGATGCGCGGCGAGCACTTCGAGCAGTGGCTGCGACCCGCAGGAGCATTCGACGAGGGCCTCCAGCTTCGCATCGCTCCAGGCGACAGGCGCGCCGCCCACTCCCTCGGCCACAATCCGCACCGCACGCTGGGCGACGGGATTGGCGAGATAAGCCTCGCCCACCTCGCGGGTGTAATCGAAGGGCGTGCGACCGGGAGCGGTGTCGAAAGCCGCGGCCCAAGGCGAGATAAAGCCGCGCGAGACAGGCACGCGCGACCCGCCCCCGCCCTTGAAGGCGGTGGCGAGACTGGTGAGGAAGGACATGGGATTTCCTTTGCTAAGTCGTTCGAATTCTGGGTCGGGCGGCCTTGCCCAGCATCAATTCCGTAAGCGCCCAGACCAGCGCGTCGGCGCGGTCGGGCGAGCGGCCCGGACCTTCGTAGCCGCCGCCCGCCATCAGCCCGCAAAGCTGGTCTTCGAGCTTGGCGAACATGCCCGCGTGGCGCACCCGGCCCGCCTCGTAGAGCGCGGCGACCGGCTCGGCGCGAGCAACCTTGCCGCGGCTGGCATGGACCAGTTTCAAGGGCAGCGAGACATCGGCTGCGCGCAATACGCTGGCGACCATCGCGCCGCCTTGGTTGGCCTCGGCGACCACGCGGTCGGCGTTCCAGGCGCTCGCGGTTTCGGCGACCTTGCGCGCCCAGCGTTCGGGGCTGGGGCGGGCGAGCGAGCAATCCGCGAGCACGCAGCCAACGCCGCTCTCGCTCACCCCGCAAACCACGATGCCGCATTCGTCGCCCTTAACGCCCACCGGCGGGTCGACACCGATGACGATGCGGGTCATGGCCTCGACCGGCAATTCCTCGCGGCAAGCCTCCAGCAGAGAGCGCGACCATAGCGCGCCCTCGACATCTTCGAGCAGCACGCCGTCGAGTTCCTGCCGCCCCAGCGCGGTGCTGCCGTACTTGCGGCGCATCGACTTGATGAAGCGCTCGGGCAGGTTGGGTCCGTTTTCGTAACTCGACCCGCGGGTGACTATCAGTTGTCCCGCATCCTCCTCTTCGCACAAGCGGCGGATGAGCTGCACCGGGCGTGGCGTCGTGGTGGCGACCACACGCGGGGTTTCGCCCAAACGCAGCCCCATCATCAGGTTGTCCCACGCGCGCATCGCCCGTTCGCTGGCATTGTCCCATTTGGCGATTTCGTCGCACCAGGCGATCTGATGCTGCGGGCCGCGCAGGCTTTCGGGCTCGCCTGCCGAATAGAGCGTCGCCTGCGCGCCGTTGGGCCAGCACACGCGGCGCAAGGACGGCTCGAACACCGGCATGTTTTCAGGCGGGCACACGGCAAGCAGGCCGCTTTCGCCCTCGACCATGACGCTGCGCGCTTCGGTCAGGCTGGCGCCGACAAGGGCAATCCGCATGTCCGGATTGCGCCGCGCCTCGTCGCGCACCCATTCGGCGCCGGCGCGGGTCTTGCCGAAGCCGCGACCTGCGCTGACCAGCCAGCAATGCCAGTCGCCTTCGGGTGCCAGTTGGCTGCGGCGCGCCCAGAGCTTCCAGTGATAGCGCAATTCCTGCTGCTCGACTTTGGTGAGCTTTGCCAGTTCGGTGAAGCGTTCATCATCGTCCTTTATCTTGAGGAGCGCGCGGAGCAGGTCATTCCTCTCCGGCATCGGCGTCCACCTGGTAGTCACCCTGTTCGGCGGCATCGCGCTCCATCGCCTCGCGCCGGTCGCGCATCTTGGAGAGTTTCTCGTTGATGGAGGCGATGATGGCGTCCTCGTCCTCGCTCGCCCGCATGGCCTTCTGGCGACCGACGGCCTCGCGGTGTGCGGCGAGCAGGCGGAAGGCGATGGCGTTGTCGTATTTACGGCGACTCTTGGTCGGGCCGCCGCCAGTCAGTTCGCCGGTGCGCAGGCGGCGCAGCAGGTCCATTTCGAGGTTGTCGTAACCCTCGGCCAGCGCCTCCTGCCACTTGCGGTTGAATTCGGGCTCCTCGCGGCGGGCCTTGTAAATCTTCGAGGTTTCGGCCCCGATCTTGCGCGCGGCGGCCGAGACATTGGACGTCACGGCGAGTTCTGCGAGAAACAGGTCGCGCCAGTTGGAGGGCAGAGATTTCTTGCGCTTCTTCGGCTTCGCCATTGGTCCCTCCCGAACACTCAAGCCGATAGCGGACACGAAAAGAGGCGGCGGCCTTACCGGCCCCGCCTCGTCGTTACACACTATCGCGATGTTCTTTGTTGCTAGCCAAATAGCGTCACGATGTCAAGAAAAAAGAACCAAATAGGTTCGCGCGAGAGCGTTGCCAACAGGCAAAGTCCCGAGCCGCAGGCGAGGCAAGGGCGACCGCCCGCCCGCAGCGGGTGCAGCTTGCTGCACATCTAGCGAGGACGAACCCGCGGAGGCGGGTTCGAAAAACAAACAATCCTGCGTTGCCCCGTACGCTCGCCTCCCCTAATCGGACCTTTCACCGGGACGCGAGGAATCACCCCCCAAATGCTGATGAAACCGCTGCGCGGGCTTTACGACTGGACGATGGACAAAGCCGCGCACCCGCATGCCGTGTGGTGGCTAGCCTTCTTTTGCTTCATCGAATCGAGCTTTTTCCCGATCCCGCCGCACCCGCTCCTGGGCCTCATGTGCCTTGCCGAGCCGAAGAAGGCACTGAAGTTCGCGACGGTCGCGACGCTGTCCTCGGTTGCAGGGGCACTGCTCGGCTATGCCATCGGCTATGGCCTTTACGACACGGTCGGCGTGTGGCTGATCAGTTCCCTCGGACTGACCGACAGTTTCCCGGTCGCGGCATGCCATCTCAAGAAGTACGATTTCGAGGCCATTCTCATTGCCGGTGCCACGCCGGTGCCGTTCAAGCTGCTGACCATCACGGCGGGCTTCGTCGGCATGAACCTCGTGACCTTCGTGCTTTCAAGTCTGTTCGCCCGCGCGCTCATCTTCATGACCGTCGGTATCCTGTTCCGGGCCTTCGGTGCGCCCATCAAGCGCGTCATCGACAAATACCTCGGCACGGTGACGACGGTCTTCGTCGTGCTGGTGGTTGGCGGAGTGCTGGTCCTCACCCAGCTGGGCGGGGAGGGCGACGAAGAAACCGACGCCTGCATCGCGGAGCAGATGGCAGAGACCGCCTGACCTAGCCGAGCGCGAAGCGGGCCAAGTGCTCGCGATCGGGTACCCGCACCGACCCATAGCCGCGCTCGACGAGGCCGCGTTTTTGGAGCGCGCGCAGAGCGGCGTTGGCAGTGGCGCGGGTCACGCCGAGCAGGTCGGCCAGTTCCTGCTGGGTGATGGTCACCGTTCCGACACCCTCGCCATCTCCCGACATCGTTGCCAGCAGGCCCGCAAGGCGCGCAGGGTTCGTCCCGTGCCGCAAACCGGCCAGGATCGAGAGCGTGTCCTGCAATTGCTCCGATAGCGCGCCGAGCAGCGCGCGCGAGGAGGCGGGATAGTTGCCAAGCGCATCGAGGAAGGGCTTCGCTGCAATCAGCCGCAACCGGCTTTCTCCGCGAGACACGGCATCGACGATGCGGGGCTTGCCCGAAAAGACCGCCAGCTCGCCGTAGGAATCGCCAGCACCGAGCAGTGCGACGGCACGAAATTCGCCATCGGGGAGGAACTGGCCAATGCGCACATTCCCTTCCTCGATCAACCAGAACCCGTCCGCGGGATCGCCGCGCTGCTGGATGATTTGCCCGTCCGCGAATTCCCTCTCTCGCGAAATCCGCAGGAGATGCGCCTGCAAGCCGCTGTCCAGCGAGGCAAACAGCATCGGCGTGACCAGCGAACGCCGAGTCGTGCTCAAATGTACAATTCTCGACATTCTTTCACTTGGGTAAAGGCTAGGCAGCGATTCGACAAGTTTGTCCGGAGGGCCCCATGTCTTCATCGACCATCGCGATTCTCGCCATCTATCTCGGCTTTGCCGCGCTGGAGCTGTGGCGCTCGAACCTGTTCACCAAGCAGGAGCAGACCCGCGACGATGGCATCGTCGAAATCGTCGGCATCGTGGCGTTGCTGGGCTTCACGCAGCCGATGGTGCTGTTCGGCGCGGCGGCGCTCGCTGGGCTAATCGCTCCGCAATACGAGGGCGCATTGGCAGGCATCAATATCTTCGCCGCAATCGGCCTGTTCCTGATCCTCGACGACATGCTCCAATATTGGTGGCACCGCGCAGCGCACACCTTCCCGTGGCTCTACAATCTCCACCGCCCGCATCACAACGCGCGCTACATGAGCGTGCGGCTCGTCTACCGGAACAACCTCTTTTACTACATGATGATGCCGGGAATCTGGCTCTCCGGCGTGCTGATCTACCTCGGCCTTGGCTGGGTTTATGCGGGCTATATCGTGGTGAAGCTGCTGGTCATCACCGGCGCGCATTCGGACGTCGCCTGGGACAGGCCCCTCTATGCAATCAAGTGGCTGTCACCGCTCATGTGGCTCGTCGAGCGCACGATCTCGACGCCCGCGACGCATCACGCCCACCATGGCCGTCACGCGAGCGATCCGGCGGTGAACTACAAGGGTAATTACGGAAACCTGCTGTTCTTCTGGGACGTGCTGTTCGGCACCGCCAAGATTACACGCAGCTTCCCGCAAAGTTACGGGGTGGAGAATCTGCCCGAGACATCGCTCGGCGAACAACTCGCCTGGCCGCTGTTCGGGAGCATTCCCGAAGCGACAGTTCCAGAAAATCCGGTTGGAGAGGAGGGCGCGCATAGCGCCGCCTGAGGGAGGCGGCCGGTCGGCGGTTCGTCCGCTGGCCGGCCGTTCACTCGCATCAGCCCTCGAAGCTGGTTTCGAGGGTGATTTCGCAATTGAGCAGTTTGGAAATCGGGCAATTGGCCTTCGCGTCCGCTGCCAGTTCCTCGAACTTGCTGCGGTCAAGGCCTTCGACTTTGCCCTTGGTCGATAGCGCGGATTTGGTGACGGTGAAGCCGCCGTCCTCTTTTTCCAGCGTCACTTCGGCATCAGTGGTCAGGCTGCCGTCGGTGAAGCCTGCTTCGGCGAGCTTGAACGAGAGCGCCATGGTGAAGCAGCTGGCGTGCGCCGCGCCGATGAGTTCCTCGGGGTTCGTGCCCGGCGCATCCTCGAAGCGCGTGTTGAAACCATAGGGCTGGGCGGACAGCGCGCCCGAGCCGGTGGAGACATGGCCCTTGCCGTCCTTGCCGAGGCCTTCGTAAGTCGCGCTGCCGTTGTTGGTGGTCTTCATTCGGAAAATCTCCTTTTCACATCAGGAGACGGCTGCGGCAGGAATTTCGTTCCGGCGATTTGCTAGATACCGAAGGCTTTCAGCACGGCATCGAACGCACCTTCCAGCCCGCCGCGCAGGCCCTTGCGGCGACCCGCGTATGGCGCTTCCTCGATAACGAGGATGCCCGTCCCGCCCTCGACCTTGTCGCGCAGCAGCGGCTCGCGGCCGAAGAGGTAGGGCAGGAAGGTCTCGTTACGCGCCACCGAATAGGCGAGCTCCGCGCTGAAGCCGGCAAGCTGGTCCTGTCCGAAGCGGCGGCCCTCGTCGACCCGTTCGACCCGCACCCCGCGCCCGCCCTTCAGCACGAGGCGCGCCGGGCCGTGGAAGACGAGGAAGCGCAATTGCTGGGTAAGCCATGCGTTGAGGTTGAACACTCGCCATTGGCTCTCGATGCGTAAAGGTTGGTCCTGAGGCTGGACCACGGCGGCAAGCGCGCGGGGCTGGAGAACCATTGCCGCACCATGCGGCAAGTCGATTGCCGTGACCTCGGCGAAGGGGTCCTCGTCGGCGGAGATGACCGTCGTCGTCGAGGCGCCGCGAACGCGGGTGAGGAAGGTCATGCCGCTGGCGAGACTGGTGAGCGGGCTCTTCCAGTCGAGCATGGCGCGGGTCCTGAGGCTGGCGGCGTCGGGGCTCGATTGGAGGTAACCTTGCCGCACGAGCAGTTCCTCACCTTCGCCTAGCGTCACTGAATAGGAAGCTCGCGACTGTTCCGCTGGTAATTCGACCGGCACTTGGGTGACGCCCGGTACCTCGATGCGGATGGACCTGCGGCGCGCGGCGAAGGGGGCGACGACGTAGTAGAGGAATGTGCGGATGAGATAGGGCAGCAGCAAGATACCAAGCAGCGCCCAGGCAGCCGCGACGAGCACGTCACGCAGCGTGTTGTCGGCGATTCCTTCCGCCGGATCGGGCAGGCTGTCGGCGGCGGAACTCTGCACCTCGGCAAACTGTTCGCGTGCGGTCATGAGCGCCTCGTTGGCCGCCAGCGCAGCTTTCCGCTGGGTACTCCACCGCTGTTGCTTGCCACATTCGCGGGACTTGCCTCGCTCAATCCTGTCGCGCTCGCCCCGCAAGTAGGCATCGATTTCGCGGATGACTGGGTTCTGCTTCTCGAAGGTTTTCAGCCTCCTCGTCCAGAGGCTGCACGTTTCTATCGCCGCCTCAATCGATGCCTCGGTCGTTATCTGCGGATAGCGTGCGGATGTCTCACGCGCTTCGGCAAGGTCAAGCGCCTCGGTGAGCACGCCTGCTTCGGCGTCGAGCGCTGCCTTGCGTAGTTCGAGCCGCTTTGTTTCCAGGATGCGCGAGGGACGGACAGAGTCGAACCAGCCGCCGTCCTCATCTAGCTGGGCCTCAATCGAAGCGCCTTCGCTCCGGACTTCTTCCAGCCGATGTTCCAGGTTTGCACGGCTCTCTTCCTCGAAGCCTGCAGTGCGTTCGCGCAGCAAATCGCGCGCCTCGGCCCCGTCAGCGGCCAGCGCGGCGCGGACCTCCTCGACGCTCATCGCATCTTCGCGCAGCGAGCCGTCGCCGAACTCGGCTTTGATTTGCGGCCAGGCGAGGATGTAGAACGCAAAGGCGAGGCACAGGACGAGGTACAGGACCCCCGTGCGCCCAAGCCAGCCGAACACCGCCTTCATGATGGAGTGCCGCCTGTCATGGGCCGGTTACCATGCGCCCTGTTTCACCACCCTCGAGGGTCAGATGATCCCGGTTTCCTTGCCCGATTTCTCGAAAATCTCGAGGATCTGGCCGACCTCTTCTTCGCTATGCTCGGCGCAGAGCGAGCAGCGAAGCAGGGTCATGCCGGCCGGAGTCGCGGGCGGACGGGCGAGGTTCACGTAGAGCCCGTTTCGGATGAGCGTTTCCCACATATGTGCGCCCTTTTCGAGGTCGGGCATGATGACCGCGATGATGGCGCTCTGCGGCTCATCGGTGCCCAGCTTGAAGCCGAGGTCGCGCAGGCCCTTGTGGAGGTTCTTGGAGTTCTCCCACAGGTGCGCACGCTTGTTCGAGCCGTGCATCAGCTTGCGGATAGAAGTCGCCGCCGTCGCCACCACGGAAGGCGGCAGGCTGGCGGTGAAAACGTAGGGGCGGCAAACCAGACGCATGATTTCGAACTTCGGATGGTTCGAAACGCAGAAACCGCCGACCGTCCCGACGCTCTTGGAGAAGGTGCCGATGATGAAGTCGACATCGTCGATGACGCCTGCGTCCTCGACCACGCCGCGGCCGTTTTCGCCGATGAAGCCCATCGAATGCGCTTCGTCGACCAGCACCATGGCGCCGTATTTCTTGGCGATGGCGACCATTTCCTTAAGCGGAGCAATGTCGCCCAACATCGAATAGACGCCTTCGAGGATGACGAGCTTCCCTGCACCCTCGGGAATGCGCTTGAGGCGCTTTTCCATCGCCTCGATATCGTTGTGCTTGAACGGCACGACCTCGGCCTGGCCCATCGCGCAGCCGTCCCAGATGCTGGCATGGCTGTCGATGTCGAGGACGATGTAATCGCCCTTGCCGGCAATCGTGCTGATGATCCCGAGATTGGCCTGATAGCCGGTCGAAAAGACCATCGCGTGGTCCATCTGGTAGAAATCGCGCAGCGCTTCTTCGCATTCCTTGTGGCCCTGGTAGGTGCCATTGAGAACGCGGCTTCCGGTCGTGCCGGTGCCGAAATCGGCCAGCGCCTGCTTGCCCGCCTCGACCACGTCGGGGTCGAAGGTCATGCCCATGTAGTTATAGGTGCCGAGCAGGATGGTCTCGCGCCCGTTGCAGATCGCGCGGGTCGGCGAAAGGACCTTTTCCATAACGAGGTTGAACGGGTCTTCACGCCCTTGCGAGAGCAGCCCTTCGCGCAGCGCGATGATGTCGTCGAACTTGGAGAAGAGGTCCTTGTCGCCGGCATGCGCCTCGATCGGCTGCGGCTGGTCCGGCTGGCTGATTCCTTCGCTCATGCGTCGGCCTGCAGCTTGTGGACCGCATCGACGAGCTGGCCGTAATTTTCGATCTCAGCCTGCTGGTTCATCGAGATGATGATGTCGAATTCGTCCTCGATCTCGGCGACGAAATCCATCACCGTCAGGCTGTCGAATTCAAGATCGTTCTGGAAGGTGGTCTCTTCCCTGATCTCGACCCTCTTCTTGTTGAACGGTTCGATGAGCGCTCGGATTTTCGTGTCTACCTCGGCACGGTCCATGAATGGGTCCAATTCTTGTCTATGCGATGCGACCCGCAGGTTTGCGGGGTCAACGAATGGAGCGGCAAAGCGGTTTCCGCTCAGGTTTGTCAAGCTTTGCCGGTAATGCGGCCTAGTCCGACAACAGCTTGCGCACCGCAGCCATGAAGGGGCCGATGGAAACCGGCTTGGCGAGGTAATCCTGCGCGCCGGCATCGCGAATGCGCTCTTCGTCACCCTTGCCGGCATAGGCCGTGACAGCCAAAACGGGCACGCCTTCCATTGCGCTGTCTGCCTTCAACTGGGCAATCAAATCGACGCCGCTGACATTGGGCAACTGGATGTCCATGATCACCAGCTGCGGGTCGGATCTCTTGGCGGTCGCAAGGAAGTTGTTTCCGTCCGAAACCGGCACCACCTCGTAGCCGTTGGCCTTCAAGACGTCACAAAACAGCTTACGGTTGAGGTCGTTGTCCTCGACAACGAGGATTCTCTTTGCCACGGGGCGGGTCACTCCTGCGAATGTGAACGGCACGCCTAGAGGCAAGCGAAAGGACTGACAATTCTCGAACGGAAGAAATCGGCGAGCGGAGACACAAGGGCGCCGGAAGTGCTGGCGCTTGAAGCTTTGGGCTGGGCGCTGACCGACGAAAAACGCGCCGAGCGGCTATTGTCACTCACCGGCCTCACCCCCGACCGATTGCGTCACGGTCTGGGCGAACGCAGCGTGCAGGCCGCGGTGCTCGAATTCCTCGCCAACCACGAGCCGGACCTTATTGCCGCCGCAGACGCTTTGGATACGAAACCGGAAACACTGGTCGCTGCTGCGAGGACATTGAACACATGACACGCCCCCTGATCATCTCCGATTGCGACGAGGTGCTGCTTTACATGGTCAGTCCCTTCAAGGACTGGCTGGCGGAAACGCAAGGCGTCGAGTTTCGCATGAACGGAAACGATTTCGCCCAGGCGCTGCGCTGGCAGGACAGCGGCGAGGTGCTTGCACCCGATGAAATCTGGCACAAGCTCGGCCTGTTTTTCGATACCGAGATGTATCGCCAGAACCCCATTCCCGGCGCCATCGAGGGCATCAACACGCTGGCCGAGGAGGCGGATGTCGTCATCCTCACCAACCTCGTCGACAAGCGCCAGCAAATGCGCACCGAGCAGCTGGCGGGTCACGGCCTCAATGCGCGGGTTTTCACCAACCAGGGGCCGAAAGGTCCGGCGCTGCAAAACATCCTTGATGAATACCGGCCTTCGAGGGCCATTTTCATCGACGATTTGGCGCAGCATCACCGCTCCGCGCGCGAGACCATCGACAGTATCACCACGCTCCATTTGTGCGGCGAGCCGATGCTCGCCCCGCATATCGACTGCGCCCACACCTCGGGCCACGCCGATGCGCGGATCGACGACTGGGCCCAGGCGCTGCCGTGGCTGCGTGACCAATTGCAGAAGGAAGAAGCATGAGCATCGAGGCGAAACTCGAAGAACTCGGAATCGAATTGCCCGAAGCGGCAGCTCCGGTCGCGAGCTACCAGCCGCTCGTCATGTCGGGTGATACGGCGTATATTTCCGGGCAGTTGCCCTTTGTCGACGGCCAGCTCGTCACCGGCAAGCTGGGTCAGGACGTTACCCTCGAACGCGGGCAGGAAGCCGCGCGCGCTTGCGGGATGATGATACTCGCGCAGTTGAAGGCAGCAGGCCTGCTCGAACGGGTCGAGAAGGTGGTGAAACTGGGCGGTTTCGTTTCCAGCATTCCGAGCTTCACCGACCAGCCCAAGGTGGTGAACGGCACCAGCGATTTGATGTTCGAGGTCTTCGGCGAGGCGGGCCGCCATGCGCGCAGCGCGGTGGGCGTGCCGGTGCTGCCGCTCGATGCCGCGGTAGAGGTCGACGCGATTGTCGCTCTTCGCCCCGCTTGACCGGCTGATTGTCGGGCCGCCCGACCCCGCGCGGGTCGGCTGGCTGCGGGATTGGGAATATGCCCACCGCGGCCTTCACGGCCCGGGCGTGCCGGAAAACTCGCTGGCGGCTTTCGGGCTGGCGGTCGAGCGCGGCATGGGCGTGGAATGCGATATCCAGCGCAGCCGCGACGGGTGTGCGATGCTGCTCCACGATTGGGAGCTCGACCGGCTGACAGGGCTGAGCGGACCCACGGCCAGCCATTCGGCGGAAGAATTGGCGCAAGTCGCCTTCCTCGATAGCGAGCACCGGCTGGCGCGGCTCGACGACTTGCTGCCGCTCGTAAACGGTCAGGTCCCCATCCTCATCGAAATCAAGTCGAAGCGCGGCTATGATGTGCGGCGCAGTTGCCGCGCGGTGGCCAAGGCGCTCGAAAACTACGCAGGCCGCCATGCAGTGATGAGTTTCGACCCGCGCGTGTGCACATGGTTTGCGAAGCATTCGCCCGAGACGCTGCGCGGTCTCGTCATGCGCGAGGATGATGTCGGGATGACCCAAAAGGCGTGGCAGCGGCACGCGGCCCTGTGGGCGGCGCGGCCCGAATTCATCGCCTATCACGTGGCAGCCTTGCCGAACCCAATGGTCGCAGGCTTGCGCGATCGAGGAATGCCCGTGCTGACATGGACGGTGAATTCGCCCGAGAGCCGCGCTCATGCCAGGACCCACGCAGACGCGCTGATTTCCGAAGGAGAAGGGCTGGCGTGAACGGGGAGGGGCTTGCCGCGCGGATTGCCGGTTCGGTCGGAGCATTCGACCGGGCGGCATGGAATGCGCTGGCGAAGGGCAATCCCTTCATGAGCCACGAATTCCTCACCGCGCTGGAGGATTCGGGCAGCGTCGGTCCCGGCACCGGCTGGCAGCCTGTCCCGCTGGTTATTTCGGCCGAGGGCGGTCCCCCGCTTGCCGCCATGCCCGCCTATGCCAAGGGTCACAGCCAAGGCGAGTATGTTTTCGACCATGCCTTCGCCGATGCTTACGAGCGGGCGGGGGGAAGCTATTATCCCAAACTCCAGATTGCCGCGCCCTTCACGCCCGCGACGGGGCCGAGGCTGCTGCTGTCCGACCCTTCGCTCGCCGCGTCGCTGCTGTCGGCTGCCGAGCAATTATGCGTGCAGAACGATTTCTCATCCGCCCATGCGACTTTCATCGAGCCCCAGCAGGTCTCGCTATTCGAGGAGCACGGCTGGCTCCTTCGCAAGGACATCCAGTTCCACTGGCTCAACCATGGTTTTGCCAGCTTCGAGGAATTCCTCGCCACGCTGACGTCGCGCAAGCGCAAGGATTTGAGGAAAGAACGTGCCGCCGCGCAGGAGGGCCTCGAAATCCTCCGCCTGACCGGAGACGACATCAAGCCGCAGCATTGGGATGCGTTCTGGGAATTCTACCAGGATACCGGCCTGCGCAAATGGGGCAGTCCCTATCTCACCCGCGCCGCCTTCGACCTTTTTGGCGAGCGGATGGGCGAGAAAATCGTGCTGGTGCTGGCACTGGAAGACGGTGAGCCGATTGCCGGCGCGCTCAATTTCATAGGGGGAGATGCGCTCTACGGCCGCTACTGGGGCTGCACGAAGCAGGTGCGCTTCCTGCATTTCGAGCTGTGCTATTACCAGGCCATCGATGCGGCCATCGAGCTTGGCTTACCGAAAGTCGAGGCGGGTGCGCAGGGCGGGCATAAACTCGCGCGCGGCTACGAACCGGTCGAGACCACTTCGGCCCACTGGTTCGCCGACAGCGGCTTCCGGTCGGCCGTGGCGGAGTTCCTCGAGCGCGAGCGCGAAGGCGTGGCCGCCGACCGCAACTATCTCGAGCGAAGAACGCCCTTCAAAAGGTCGGGTTGAATCAGGCAACCTTGCGCTGGCCATCCATCAGCCACTGGCGAGCCCGACGCTGTGCCTCGGCGATTTCGCGAGCGGTCATTTCATCCGAGACATCGGCGCGGCACCAGGCGGCTTCCTCGTGACCCTTGCTGGCGGCGATGTTGAACCACTTGTGCGCTTCAATCATGTCGGTGGTGCAGCCATGGCTGCCGGTAGAGAAGGCGACGCCCAGATCGTAGAGCGCGTCAATGCTGCCGTTCTCGTAATTGTTGAGATATTCCGCGATGGTGACCATCGCTTCATCGCCCTGTTCGATGCGGCCGTTGCCGCCTTCGATAGCCTTGAGTTGCATGTCAAACTCCCCCGGTTTCCTGGTCCGGCTCCCCTGCCGGTGAGTTGGAAGCTGCGCCCTTATGGTCAATAAATGGTTAACAGCCGCGGCAACTAATTGCGGATATCGTGAAACCGGTAGGCTGCGCTTAATCTGTCACAGGGTAAGGAGAATTCCGGCAAAGCCGCTTGCGGGCATCCTATGCCCTGCCTATAGGCCGCGCCATCGGAGCGCTTCCGGTACCGGGAAAACCCGGGCTGGCGGGTAGGGCGGCTCTCCGATCGACACGAGAGTTGGGAAGAAGGGTACCAAGCTCAATGGCCACAACGGCTTCGAATGTTTCGGAAAAGCTCGCGCAAGCGAAAGCTGCCGTCGACCCCGATTACACGCCCTCGGACGACGAAGAATATATGGGCGAGCGCCAGCTGGATTATTTCCGCGTCCTGTTGCTCGACTGGAAGAAATCCATCCATGATGCCGCCGGCCAGACGCTGCAATCGCTGCAGGACGGTCCGATCCGCGAGCCCGACCTCAACGACCGCGCTTCTTCTGAAACCGACTGGGGCATCGAACTTCGCACCCGTGACCGCCAGCGCAAGCTGATCTCGAAAATCGACGCGGCGTTGCGCCGTATCGACCAGGGCGAATACGGCTGGTGCGAAGTTACTGGCGACCCCATCGGCCTGCGCCGCCTGATTGCCCGCCCGGTCGCCACCATGACCGTCGAGGCGCAGGAAGCGCACGAACGCCGCGAGAAGATTTCCCGCGATGATTGAGGGATTTATGGCGGAAGGTTAGCGAATTAACCTTTTGCGTAAACGGTTGCTTATCAATCTGCGCATAGACAGGCGGCCCTTAGGGGTCGGACGGACAGCTATAAAAAAACGGGAAGCCAACGCCATGTCTGCAATCGATACGCGCGATTTCAAGCGCGACAGTATTTTCCAGATGGCCGATGTCCGGCTCGAAGGCTCGGTCGCGAGCGAGCGGGTCAAGATTCGCAACCTGTCCGACAAGGGCATGATGATCGAAGGCGCGATTATCGCAGCGACCGGCCAGCGCGTTGTCGTGACAATCAAGAAAATCGGTGATGTCGGCGGAGTGGTCGCCTGGAGCCAGAGCGCGCGTGTCGGAATCTCGTTCGATGAGCCCATCGATGCCAGCAAGGCGCGCACCAGTCTCTACGGCGAGATGCCCGAAGCGCCGCGCTATGCGCGTCCGGCTGTCGCTCCGGCCGAACTGAGCAAATGGGCTCCGCGCAAGGTCTGAGCACCGCGCACGCTTGAACGCGCCGCCCATGGGTGTAGGGCAAGGCGATGCGCCGCGCCCCGTCACTTCTCCTCATAGCAGCTTTGCTCGCATCGTGTTCGGGCGCGGATGATGATGGCGTGGTCGAGATTGCCTATCTCGGCGATGCCGCAACGCTCTATTCGGCAGACCGCGAACTTTCGCCCGGCGCTGCGCTGATGCGCTCTGCCCAGCGGCAGGGGCTGGTCCGCTTCAACGAGCAGGGCGAGGTCGTGCCCGCGCTTGCCGAGCGCTGGATCGTCACCGACGATGGCACCAGCTATATTTTCCGTATCAGGGAATTCGACCTGCCCGACGGCAGCCGTCTGACTGCGCGTGCAGTTGCGACAGAACTCGGCAGGACGGTTTCGCAAGCTGAGGGGACAAGTCTCGGCCTCGACCTCGCGAAAATTGTCGACATTCGCGCGATGACCGGCCGCGTGATCGAAATCCGCCTGCGCAGCCCCATGCCAGGTTTCCTGAGCCTTCTGGCTCAGCCCGAGCTTGGGGTTGCCCTGCGTGAAGGTGATGCGGGCCCGATGAGGGCGCAGGTATCTGACGGTACGGCGATACTCGAAGTCTTGCCTCCCGAAGAACGTGGCCTTCCCGAGCAGGACGATTGGGACGAGCTGGTAAGCACGGTTCTCATCCGGCCGCTCGCCCCGCGCGACGCAGCCCGGGCATTTGCGCAAGGCGAGGTGGACATGCTGCTTGGCGGACGGTTGGAGACCTTGCCGCTGGCAATCACCGGAGCGCTCTCGCGCGGGACGGTGCGACTGGATTCGGCAATCGGCCTTTATGGGCTCGATGTCGCAAGGCCGGAGGGCTTCCTTGCTTCCGCCACCAATCGCGAGGCAATCGCCATGGCCATCGACCGGCCAGCGTTGGCACAGCAATTCAATCTGGGCGGCTGGGCAGGTTCGAGCCGCATCGTCGCGGCGGGAATGCCGGGCGATGACGGGACGGTGACCGAGCGCTGGCAGGCCCTTTCGTTTGAGCAACGACGGGCAAGATCTTCGGCGACCGTGCAGCGGTGGCGCGATGCGACTGGGACAGAGCCTCAGCTGTCGGTCTTCCTTCCGCGGGGGCCTGGTTCGACCTACATTTTCCGCGCACTTGAACGCGATATGGCGGCCATCGGCATACAACTTACCCGTGCAGAAACGGAACATGATGCCGATCTGCGTTTGCGCGATCGCGTAGCCCGCTACCCCGGCGCGCGCTGGTTCCTCAACCAGTTCAATTGCGAAGTATCGGCGCCGGTCTGTTCACAGGACGCGGATTTCCTCGTGCAGCTTTCGCTCGACGCGGCCAATCCGGCAGAAGAGGCCTCCTACCTCTCCGAAGCCGAGCAGACGCTGACAGCTACCAACCTCTACATCCCGCTGGGCTCGCCCATCCGCTGGTCGCAAGTGCGCGCTGGCGTGGAGGGCTTTTCGGAAAACGCCTATGCTTTCCATCCCTTGTTCCCGCTGTCGCGTGCCCCCATCTAGTCGACATGAAAGACAAACGCCTCACGCCCGTCGAGCCGCATACCACTCGTAACGAAGGGTTCGGTACTCAGGGCTCCACCGGTCCGCTGCGCTTCGACTTTCCCGTCGGGAACGACCCGCAGTCCATCCGCCGCCGTATCGAGGCGATGGAAGTCATCCTCGAACGCAGCATGGTCCTGCCAGGGACGAATTACCGCATCGGTCTCGACACGATTGTCGGCCTTGTGCCGGTGCTCGGCGACATCATTACTGCCGCCATGGGCAGCTATATCGTCTGGGAAGCGCGCAATCTCGGCATTCCGAAATGGAAGCTGTGGCACATGATGGGCCGTGTCGGCTTCGATACTGCATTGGGCGCGGTGCCGCTGGTGGGCGATGCCTTCGACCTGCTCTATCGGTCGAACACAAAGAACGTCAAGACCATCCGCAAGCACCTCGACAAGCATCACCCCGAAACGAAGGTCATCGACCAGTAGTTTCATCGCTCACCAATGCGCGCTAGGGCAGCGCGCATGGCATCCGACGTTACCTATTCAAGCTATCTCGACCTCGACCGCATCCTCTCCGCGCAGCACCCGGCGAGCGAGGCGCATGACGAGATGCTCTTCATCATCGTCCACCAGGCGAGCGAGCTGTGGCTCAAGCTTTGCCTCCACGAACTGACCGAAGCGCGCGAGTGCATCCAGGCCGACCGCCTGCGCCCGGCTTTCAAGATGCTGGCACGGGTGGCGCGAGCGCAGGGCCAGCTCATCCAGAGCTGGGATGTGCTCAGCACTATGACCCCGCATGATTATTCGACCATCCGCCCGTTTCTCGGCGGGTCGAGCGGGTTCCAGAGCGCGCAATACCGGATGATGGAATTCCTCCTCGGCGGGCGCAATCCGGACATGATTACCATGCACGAGGCGACGCCCGAGGTGGCCGCGGCCCTGCGCGCCGAACTCAACCGCAAGAGCATCTATGCCGAAGCCATCGCGCTGCTCGCGCGGCGCGGGTTCGACATTCCCGCCGAAGTGCTGGAGCGTGACCATGGCTCTGTGTGGGAGCATTCGCCGGGAGTCGAGGCGGCATGGGCGGAAGTCTACCGCGACCCCAAGGAATATTGGGACCTCTACGAACTGGCCGAGAAACTGGTCGACCTCGAATACCACTTCCAGCGCTGGCGCTTCGGCCATCTGAAGACGGTCGAGCGTATCATCGGCTTCAAGAAGGGCACCGGCGGGACCCCCGGCGTGCCCTATCTCGCAGGCGTGCTGAAGGCGGCGTTCTTCCCCGAACTCCTTAGCGTGAGGACCGCGCTGTGAGCAGCTGGAAAAGCAAGCGCCGCATCTGGGAGATCAGCCAGGTCCTGCGCCCCGGACTGCCTGTCTGGCCGGGCGATACAGAGTTTGCTTTCGAGCGGACGTGGCGGATGGACGAAGGCTCGCCGGTCAATGTCGGCAGGATGACCATGAGCACCCATTCGGGCACGCATGCCGATGCGCCGCTGCATTATGCGCAAGACGGCCTCGATGCTGCCAGCATGGAACTCGACCCCTATATCGGCACCTGCCTCGTGGTCGATGCGCGCGGAGTGAAGGGCGAGGTCGATGTCGCCGACCTGCCGCATATCGACAGCGTCGACCGCGTGCTGTTCCGCACATGGGATGCCTTCCCGCATGACGCATGGCGCAGCGACTGGCTGCCGATTGCCGCCGAGACCGTGGAATGGCTCGCGCTGCAGGGCGTGAAGCTCATCGGGACAGACGCGCCGAGCGTCGACCCGCAGGAGAGCAAGACCATGGACGCGCACCACGCGGTGCTCAAACACGACATGCGCATCTTGGAAGGGCTGGTGCTCGATGATGTGGAAGAGGGGCGCTACGAACTCATCGCGCTGCCGCTGAAGGTGGGCAGGGGCGATGCAGGGCTTTGCCGTGCCATCCTGCGGGAGATACCCGATGATTGAGCGAGCAAGGCAACTTGACGCGGGCGACCCGCTGGCTGAATATCGCGAGCGGTTCCTTGTGCCCGAGGGGGTTATTTACCTCGACGGCAACTCGCTTGGTTGCCTGCCCAAGGCCACGCCTGCGCGGCTGGAAGAAGTCGTGCGCGAGGAATGGGGCCGCGACCTCATCCGCAGCTGGAACATGGCCGGCTGGATAGACCTGCCTGCCAAAGTCGGCGGCAAGATTGCGCTGCTCATCGGGGCAAAGCCACACGAAGTCATCGTCGCCGACAGCGTTTCAGTGAACCTCTTCAAGCTGATTTCTGCCGCGCTCGCCATGCGGCCGGGGCGCAAGGTGGTGCTCAGCGAGCCGGGCAATTTCCCGACCGACATCTACATGATCGAGGGGCTGGAAAAGCAGGGGCTTGCGACAAGGCGGCTGGCCTCACGCGACACACTCCACGAGACGCTGGACGAGGATGTGGCGCTGCTCCTCCTCACCCATGCGCATTACAAGACCGGCGAACTGTTCGATATGTTGGCGCTGACCCGCGCCGCGCATGAGGCAGGCGCGCTGGTGCTGTGGGACCTCTCGCATTCGGGCGGCGCGCTGCCGGTCGACCTGAATGGCTGCGAGGCCGATTTCGCGGTCGGCTGCGGCTACAAATACCTCAACGGTGGCCCCGGCGCCCCGGCCTATGCCTTCGTGGCGGAGCGGCATCTGGAGGATACGCAGCAGCCGCTGTCCGGCTGGATGGGCCACGCCAAACCCTTCGCCTTCAGCGACGACTACGCGCCCGCGCCCGGCATTGAGCGCCTGCTATGTGGCACACCCGGCATCCTCGGCCTTTCCGCTCTGGAAGTGGGCGTGGACCTCATCGCCGAAATCGGGGTCGAGCGGCTTTATGCCAAGTCGCAGAAACTGTCCGAATTCTTCCGCCAGTGCCTAGCCGAGAGTGGCTTAGAACTCGAACTCGTCAGCCCCACCGACCCGGCAAGCCGCGGCAGCCAGCTCTCCTTCCGCCACGAGGAGGCCTACGCCATCTGCCAGGCCCTCATCGCGCGCGGTGTCATCGGCGACTTCCGCGACCCCGATATCCTCCGCTTCGGCTTCGCTCCTGCCTATCTGCGCTTCGAAGATATCGCGGAGGCAGCGCGACACTTGACTGAAGTGTTGGAAGGTGAGGAGTGGCAGTGCGCGGAGTTTCGCGAAAGAGCAACTGTCACCTAACTAGTCGGTGAATGGGCCTTCGAGCTTGGATGAGCTGAAATCCATCCCTTTGTTCAGCACGACCATGTCGAAGCGTTTCAGATATTTGAAGAGTTCTGAAGTCTTCAAGTTAGTTTCGACCGCGCGAATTTTGGCGGGGCTCGGTTGAAATTCCTTAGCCTTATTCAGGTAAACGACAATCCCGGGCTTCTCTATCTCGCGGCCAGAATTCTCGGAGAAGACGATGCGGAAGCCGACCACATTCTCATCCTCGTCTGCGAGGTTTTCTGAGACCAAATACTTGCGTAGGGATTCCATATCTGCGCGGTCGGCCGCAGCGGTTCCCTTGTAGTCGTTATATTGAACGCCAGCTTCATACCAAGACATAGCTACTCCTCTAGTTCGATGTCCCAGTATAACCAATCGCGCCAAGTTTCATGTAAATAATTGGGCGGAAACATTTTTCCGTGCTGCTGCAATTGCCAGTGCGTCGGGCGGATGGGCTCGGCGTAGAGTTGCATGCCCGCCTGTTTCGGCGTGCGGCCGCCCTTTTTCATGTTGCAGGGCGCGCAGGCGGTGGCGATGTTTTCCCACGTGGTCTTGCCGCCGAGCCGGCGCGGGACGACATGGTCGAAGGTCAGGTTGTGCTGGTCGCCGCAGAACTGGCAGGAAAACCGGTCGCGCAGGAACAGGTTGAAGCGGGTGAAGGCGGGAAATTCGCTCGGTTTCACATATTGCTTCAGCGCGATGACGCTGGGGATTTTCATGTCAAGATTGGGCGAATGCACCTCGCGGTCATAGGTCGCGATGACATCCACCCGGTCGAGGAAAATCGCCTTGATGGCGGTCTGCCATGGCCACAGGCTCAGCGGGTAATAGGAAAGCGGGGTGTAGTCCGCATTGAGGACCAGCGACGGGCAACTTTGAAGGTTGCGCGTGGGGTCATCCTCGGCGCTGCGAAACCTTGCGGCTCTTTCAAGCAGTTCGGCCCTGAACACGTCGCGTCCCTCCCGATACTCTTGGGTGTGATACATCCACTTGCACGGCAAAGCGTCAAGACTGTTACGCACCGTCTATCCACAGGCTTGTCCCGGCCATATCCACATTGCCATCCACAGGCGGTGCGATAGGATGCGCGCATGGTGATCACCCGCTTCGCCCCCAGCCCCAACGGCTCGCTCCATCTCGGCCACGCCTATTCGGCAATCACCGCGCATGATCTGGCGAAGGAGCGGGGCGGCACTTTCCAGCTACGCATCGAGGATATCGACGGGGTCCGCTCGCTTGCCCAAAAGGCCGACGAGTTCCGCGAAGACTTGGAATGGCTGGGACTGGAATGGGTGGAAATGCCCGCCCAATCGACGCGGCTGGAGGTTTACGAAGGCATCGCCCGTGACCTGCTGTTGCGCGGCTATCTCTATCCCTGCACCTGCACGCGCAAGGACATCATGGCGATGAAGCCGCGCATGGGGTCGGAGGGCGCGATCTACCCTGGCACCTGCAAGGGGCGCACGCTCGACCCCGAAAAACCCGCCGCGCTCCGCCTCGATGTCGACCGTGCGATGGCAGAACTGCCCGAGCTGTTCTGGGAAGACGAGGTCAATGGCACCGAAATCGCCGACCCTCGGGCCTTCGGAGACGTCATCCTTGTGAGGAAGGATGCTCCGGCCAGCTACCACCTAGCGGCAACGCTGGACGATGCCTCCGACAAGGTGACGCTGGTGACACGCGGGCAGGACCTCTACGGCATGACGCATATCCACCGCGTGCTGCAGGAACTGCTCGGCCTGCCCGTGCCAATGTGGCACCACCACCCCATCCTGCTGGGCGAGGACGGCGAGAAGCTCGCCAAGCGGCGCAACTCGCCAAGCCTTGCCGACCGCCGCCGCGCGGGCGAGGACGGGCGCGCGCTCGCCGACCGGCTGCGGCGCGGGGAATTCGGCGCTGGAATTACGCTGGCGAGTGCCTAGATAGAGGCCATGAACACATTCCTCGTCATCCTGCTCGTCGCGGCCATGGCCATGGTCCTCTTCTCTCTCATTCGCGGTGTGGTTGCCTTCCTGCAAAGCACCAAGGTCGATTTGCAAACCGGCGAGCAAGTCGATGCGACCGAAATGCAGATGAAGCAGAACAAGGCCATGATGGCCCGCGTGAAGTGGCAGGCGATTGCCATAGTCATCATCGCCATCCTGCTCGGCGTCGCGACCTGACGCGCGTTTCCAGGTGGTAAAGCTCAACAAGATCTACACCCGCACAGGCGACGACGGGACCACGGGCCTCGTTGATGGCTCGCGCCTTCCCAAGCATGCGGCGCGCATGGAAGCCATCGGGGCAGTGGACGAGGCGAATTCGGCGCTGGGGCTTGCTGCCGTGGCTCTCGAGGGCTCCGATCACGCCAAGACGCTGTTCCGCATACAGAACGATTTGTTCGATCTCGGCGCAGACCTTGCAACGCCTGCGGGCGAGGGGGAGGATTTCGCGCCGTCCGAGATGGTCCTGCGCATCGTGTCCGCGCAGGTCGACTGGCTGGAAAATGCCATAGACGCTGCGAACGAAGGGTTGGAGCCGCTCACCAGTTTCGTCCTGCCCGGCGGGACCGAGGCCGCTGCCCGACTCCATGTCGCGCGCGCCGCGTGTCGCCGTGCCGAGCGCAGCATGACCGCCATGGCCGAGGCCGAGCCGACCAATCCGCAGGCGCTTGCCTATATCAATCGGCTGTCCGATTACCTCTTCGTGCTCGCCCGCGTGGCGAATGACGGCGGGAAGGGCGACGTGAAGTGGATTCCCGGCGCTAATCGCTAGCCAAGCCGCTCCCCCCTCGCTAGACCGCCCGCTTTGCTGCAGGTGCGAAGGAAGTTTCAGTGAGCAAGACTATCGCCATCATCGGTGCGGGCCAGATGGGTTCCGGCATCGCGCAGACGGTCGCCCAGCACGGACTTGATGTGCTGCTGGCCGATGTCAGCCTCGACGTCGCCGAAAAGTCCGTCGCAGGTATCGACAAGGCACTCGGCAAGCTCGTCGGCCGCGGCAAGATCGAAATCGCCGAGGCCGAAGCCGCGATGAAGCGCATCACGCCGGTCGGCGATTATGACCGGATGGGCGAAGCCGATTTCATCATCGAGGCAGCGACCGAGAAGGAAGAAATCAAGAAGGCCATTTTCGAGAAGGCGGGTGAAAAGCTCGCTGCGGATGCCATCATGGCCTCGAACACAAGCTCGATCCCGATTACGCGCATGGCGAACTACTCGCCCGACCCGGCGCGTTTCATCGGCCTGCATTTCTTCAATCCGGTGCCGGTGATGGGCCTTATCGAGGTCATCCCCGGCCTCGCCACGGCAACCACCACAACCGACCGCACCAAGGCCTTCGCCGAGGCGCTGGGCAAGGAGGTGGTGCTGAGCCAGGATGAGCCCGGCTTCGTGGTCAACCGCATCCTGCTCCCGATGATCAACGAAGCAGTCTTCGTTCTCGGCCAATCGACCGCGGGTATCGAGGATATCGACAAGGGCTGCCGCCTCGGCCTCAACCACCCCATGGGGCCGCTGCAGCTCGCTGATTTCGTCGGGCTCGACACCTGTCTCGACATCCTCATGGTGCTCTACAAGACCACCCGCGACACCAAGTATCGCCCTGCGCCGCTGCTGGTGAAATATGTCGAGGCGGGCTGGCTCGGACGCAAGACTGGCCGCGGTTTTTATGATTACTCGGGCGAGGTGCCGCAGCCGACGCGCTGACGGGAACACCCTTGGCCTGCGGGCCGTTCAGGCGGAAAGGAGATTTTACCGCCATGAGCGACAGCAATACCAACACCCCCGTCGGCAAGAGCCAGGAAGCACGTCAGTCAGGGCTCGCACCCGAGACGCACAACGACGAGCAGGACGACCACCGCAGCCAGGCCCAGGAAGTCGCCGAGCAGGCGCAGAATGCGGCGAGCCAGACCACCTCGCCGACCGAGAGCGTGAAAGGCGACAATTCGTCAGGCCTGATGGGCGATTCCACGCAGGATACCGTCGACCATATGCGCGATATGGAAAGCTCGGGCCGCATCGACATGAACGCCTATCGCGGTGAGCCCAACCACGATGATAATGAAGGTAAGTACGGGAAGAAGAACGAAGTCGACCCGGACATCCCCAACGAAAACGACTGACGCGCGGGGCGCGGGCCGCGTCACCAGTCGATGGGTTCGGCGTCCGAATAGGGCTCTGTATCGTTGACGAGGTAGCTCTTGTCCTCGGGCGTCGTGTCCGCTGGACCACTCGATGACCCGGCATCCGCATACCAGGTATCGAGACTAAGCGGCTCCTCGCCTTCTTCGGCAGGAGCCGTTTCCGTTTCCTCAAAATATTCGGCTTCGTCGCTGTCCTGCCTGGCGTTCAGTCTCGCATTGGCTGCAGCGATTTCATCCCTGTGCGTTTCGGCAAAGCCCAGCTCGGCGTCGCGAATTTGCGCCTCGCGGCTGAACGCATTGTTGAGCAGATAGAGTCCACCACCGCACAGGGCGATGATGACGGCGAGCGCAATGAAGGTCGAGCGTAGCGACATGGCTGCGACTCATGCGCCCGCAATGGTTAAAATCAGCTTTTCGCCGCTTCCGATTTGAGACGGTAGAGTTCGTCCAGTGCCTCGCGCGGGGAAAGCGAATCCACGTCAAGCGCGTCGAGGGCATCGCGCAGGGTGTCGCACTTTTCTTCCTCGGCCTGTGCTGTGACTGCGAAGAGGGGCAAGTCTCCGAGTCCTGCCGCGAGCCCGCCTGTTTCCGCGCGGCCCTTTTCAAGCTTGTCGAGCACGGCCTTGGCCCGCTTGATGACTGGCGACGGAACACCGGCAAGCTTCGCCACCGACAGGCCATAGCTGCGGTCTGCAGCGCCCTTGGCGAGTTCGTGCAGGAGGACGAGGTCACCTTTCCACTCGCGTGCGCGGACGTGGTGGAGGCTCAGCGCATCGCAGGTCTCGGCGAGGCGCGAGAGCTCGTGATAATGCGTGGCGAAGAGGCAGCGGCACTGAAGCTGCTCGTGCACCGCCTCGACCACCGCCCAAGCCAGAGCCATGCCGTCATAAGTCGAGGTGCCGCGCCCGACCTCGTCAAGGATGACGAAGCTCCGGTCGGTGGCCTGGCTGAGGATGGCAGCGGTTTCTACCATCTCGACCATGAAGGTCGAGCGCCCGCGCGCAAGGTTGTCTGATGCCCCGACGCGGCTGAACAGGCGGTCGGCGATGCCGATGCGCGCCTTGGTCGCGGGGACGAAGCTGCCTGCCTGCGCCAGCAGCATGATGAGCGCGTTCTGGCGCAGGAAGGTCGACTTACCGCCCATGTTCGGGCCGCCGATGAGCCACAGCCGGTCTTCCGGACCGAGCGAGCAATCATTGGCCACGAAGCGCTCGCCGGTCTTGGCGAGGGCCTGCTCGACCACCGGATGGCGACCGCCGCTCACTTCGAGGCATGGCCCGTCGAGGATCTCGGGACGCGCCCAGTCGCCTTCGACGGCGCGCTCAGCCAGAGCAGCCGAGACATCAATGCGGGCGAGCGCTGCTGCGGTGGCGGCAATCGCTTCGCGCGCGGCGGTGACTTCGCCGACCAGTTCCTCGAAATGCGATTCCTCGGCGGCTAGTGCATGTGCGCCTGCCTCGGCGATGCGGCTGGCTTCCTCGTGGAGGCCAACCGAGTTGAAGCGCACCGCGCCCGCCATGGTCTGGCGATGGGTAAAGCCGCTGTCCTGCGCCATCAGCTTGTCGCCGTGTTTCGCAGGCACTTCGATGAAATAGCCGAGCACCTTGTTGTGCTTGATTTTCAGTGAGGCGGTGTCGGTCTCCTCGCGATATTTCGCTTCCAGCGCGGCAATCGCCTTGCGGGCATTGCCGCTGGTCTCGCGCAGCGCGTCGAGCGCGTGGTCGTAGCCGTTGGCGATAAAGCCGCCCTGGCTGCGCTCGGTCGGGGGCGAGGGCACGAGTGCGCGGGCAAGATGGTCGACCAGCGCAGCATGGCCGCCAAGCTTCTCGCACATCATGGCGAGCAGCGGCGGCAGGTCGGCACTCGCGCCCAGCATGTCGCGCACGCGGCGTGCTTCGGACAGACCGTCGCGTATCTGGCCGAGGTCGCGCGGGCTTCCACGACCAGCGACGAGCCGACCGAGCGCGCGGCCTATGTCAGGAGCCTGCCGGAGCATGGCACGCAAATCGGCACGCAGCAGCGGGTCGGCATGGAAATGCTGCACACTGGCAAGCCGCATCTCGATATCGGCGAGGTCGGCCAGCGGCGCGGACAAGTCCTCGGCCAATTGCCTCGCGCCAGCCCCGGTCGCGCAGCGGTCGACGCAAGCTATGAGGCTCCCCTCGCGCCCACCATTCTGCGCGGCGAGGATTTCCAAGCTGGTCCGCGTTGCAGCATCCATCGCCAAATGCGCGCCGCTTCCGCGCGCCACGGGCGGCAGGAGGAAAGGCAGCTTCCCGCGCCCCGCATGGTCGAGATAAGCGACGAGCCCCGCCGCCGCCGCCAGCATGGGGCGAGAAAAATCGCCCAGCCCGTCGAGCGTGGCGAGGCCGTGCAACGCCTTCAGTCGCGCCTCGCCATCGTCGCTGCGGAAGTCATGGCGCGGGCGGGCAATGACGTCGGAAGGCGCGTCCTCCCAGTCTTCGGGAGCGACCACTTCGCTGGCCCCGAGGCGGGCCAGCGCCGCATCGAGCCGGTCGGGTGCGCAGTCCTCGAGTTCCATCCGCCCGGTCGAGATATCGCAGGACGCAATGCCCACCCCGTCGCGGACCGGGGCCACAGCCACCAGCAGGTTCGCGCGGCGTGGCTCGAGCAGCGCTTCCTCGGTCAGCGTACCGGCGGTGACGAAGCGCACGATGTCGCGCGAGACCAGCGCCTTCGACACGGGCTTGCCCTCGCGCTTGGTGCGCTCTTTCGCCTCGTCAGGCGTCTCGGTCTGCTCGGCAATCGCCACGCGGCAGCCGCCCTTGATGAGCCGCGCGAGGTATCCTTCTGCCGAATGCACCGGCACGCCGCACATCGGGACGGGTTCTCCGCCATGCTCGCCGCGCGTCGTCAGCGCGATGTCGAGCACCTGGGCGGCCACCTTCGCATCGTCGAAAAATAGTTCGAAGAAGTCGCCCATCCGGTAGAACAGCAGCGCGTCGCCCGCCTCTTCCTTGAGGGCAAGGTACTGCTGCATCATCGGGGTGGGTTTGTCGGCCATGCCCCTCCCGCCTAGCGAGGGCGCGGGCGATTCGGGAGTCGGGCGGGCCAGCCTTTCCCCTATGACTTGGCGCAAAATGCTCTTAGGGGCTTTGACCAAGACAGCAGAGGACCAATCCAAGGGACCCACATGGCCGAAGAAAAGCAGACCGGTTTCAACACGCGCGAGGCGCTCTTTTACCACGAGACCATCCGTCCGGGTAAAATCGAGATTGTCGCCAGCAAGCCCATGGCGACCCAGCGCGACCTCGCGCTTGCCTATTCCCCCGGCGTCGCCGCCCCGGTCGAGGCGATTGCCGAAAACCCGCAGGATGCGGCGCGCTATACCGCACGCTCCAACCTCGTCGCGGTGATTTCCAACGGCACCGCCATCCTCGGCCTCGGCAACCTCGGCGCGCTGGCCTCGAAGCCGGTGATGGAAGGCAAGGCAGTGCTGTTCAAACGCTTCGCCGACGTCGATTCCATCGACCTCGAACTCGATACCGAAGACCCCGAAGCCTTCATCAATGCGGTTGCGCTGATGGAGCCGAGCTTCGGCGGCATCAATCTGGAAGACATCGCCGCACCCGAATGTTTCATCATCGAGCAGGCGCTGCGCGAGAAGATGAACATCCCGGTGATGCATGACGACCAGCACGGCACCGCCATCATCTCGGCGGCAGGCCTCATCAACGCCTGCCACCTGACGGGGCGTGACCTCGACAAGGTCAAGATGGTGGTCAACGGGGCGGGCGCGTCGGCGCTGGCCTGTACCGCGCTCATCAAGGCGATGGGCGTGCGGCACGAGAACGTCATCGTGTGCGATCGTGCAGGGCCGATTTACCCGGGCCGCGACAATGTCGACCAGTGGAAGAGCGCGCATGCGGTCGAGACGCCGCACCGCAGCCTCGAAGAAGCGCTGGAGGGTGCGGACGTCTTCCTCGGCCTTTCGGCTGCAGGTGCACTGAAGCCCGAGTGGGTAGAGAAGATGGCCGACAAGCCGATTATCTTCGCCATGGCCAACCCGGTGCCCGAAATCATGCCCGATGCGGCGAAGGCCGTGCGCCCCGACGCCATCATCGCCACCGGCCGCAGCGACTTCCCGAACCAGGTCAACAACGTGCTCGGCTTCCCCTTCATCTTCCGCGGCGCGCTCGATGTGCAGGCGACTGCCATCAACGAGGAAATGAAGATTGCCGCCGCGCGCGCCATCGCCGAACTCGCCCGCGAACGCGTGCCCGAGGAAGTGGCGGCTGCCTATGGTGTGAGTCAGCAGTTCGGCGAGGAATACATCATCCCCGCCCCCTTCGACCCGCGACTGATGGAGGTCGTCTCTTCCGCCGTCGCGCAGGCCGCGATGGATAGCGGTGTCGCGCAGTCGCGCATCGAGGACATGGATGCCTATCGCCACCAGCTGAAGGCCCGCCTCAACCCGACGACCGGCGCGCTCACCAATATCTACGAGCAGGCCAAGGCCAATCCCAAGCGCATGGTCTTTGCCGAGGCGGAAGAGGAAGTCGCCTTGCGCGCCGCCATCCAGTACCGCGACTACGGTTATGGCGAGCCGATCCTGGTCGGCCGTACCGACAAGGTGCTCGACAAGCTGCGCGAACTGGGCGTCGACGATCCGGACGACTGGATCATCGAGAATTCGGCCGTGTCGGACAAGGTCCCGGCCATGAACGACTATCTCTACAAACGCCTGCAGCGCCGCGGTTATACCGAGCGCGACGTAGGCCGCATGGTAAACCAGGAACGCAACGTCTTCGCCGCGCTGCTGGTTGCTCTCGGCCATGGCGAGGGGATGATTACCGGCCTCACCCGCACCTTTGCCCAGACCGCGCGTGAGATTGCCCGCGTCATCGACCCCAAACCCGGTGCGACGCCGTTCGGCGTGCACATGATGATTGGCAAGAACCACACCACCTTCCTTGCCGATACTACCATCAACGAGCGCCCGAGCGCGGCCGAACTGGCGCATATCGCCAAGGAAACCGCTGCCGTTGCGCGCCGAATGGGTCACGAACCGCGCGTTGCTTTCATGTCCTATTCGACCTTCGGCAATCCCTCGGGCCAGTGGCTCGGGAATTTGCGCGATGCCGTGGCACTGCTCGATGCGGACGATACGGTCGACTTCGAGTACGAAGGCGAAATGGCACCTGACGCTGCGCTCAATCGCAAGGTCATGGAGCTCTATCCCTTCAGCCGCCTGTCCGGCCCAGCCAATGTCCTCATCATGCCCGGCCTCCAATCGGCCAACCTCTCGGCCAAGCTCCTGCGCGAACTCGGCGGAGAGACCATGGTCGGCCCGATGATGATCGGCAGCGAGAAGCCGGTGCAGATCGCCCCGATGACCGCGATTGCGCCCGACCTGCTGACGCTGGCGGTGCTCGCCAGCGCAGGGGTGGTCGGCTGAGGCAGGCATGACCATCGCCGACCAGCGCGCGCGTTTCGCAATCCCGGCGGAGGTTCACTACCTCAACTGCGCCTATATGGCGCCGCTCAGCCATGAGGTGAGCGCGGCGATGGTCGACGGCGCGCGGCTGAAGGAACAGCCGTGGAATTTTCGCCCGGCCGACTTCTTCGCCGTGACCGAGGAATTCCGCGATAAAGCGGCGCGGCTGGCGGGTGTCGCAGCCGACAGCATCGCGGTGGTGCCCTCGGTCAGTTATGGCCTCGCGGTTGCTGCAAAGAACATCCCGATGGAAGCGGGCCAGGCGGTGGTGACGCTGGGCGACCAGTTCCCCTCGAATGTCTACGTCTGGCAGGAAAAGGCGGCGAGGTGCGGCGGCAAGGTTATCGCAGTCGAGCGCCCCTCGCAAAGCTGCTGGAGCGAGGCGGTGCTCGATGCCATCGGACCGGAAACCGCCGTCGTCGCCGTCCCGCACAATCACTGGGCCGACGGGCGGCTGGTCGACCTCGTGGCGGTCGGCGAGAAGGCGCGCAAGCATGGCGCTGCGCTGGTGCTCGACCTCACACAATCACTGGGCGCAATGCCGCTCGATTTCGACGCCGTGAAACCCGATTTCGCGGTCGCGGCCTGCTACAAATGGCTGATGGGTCCCTATGGCATCGGCATGCTCTACGTGGACCCCAAATATCACGAGGGCGAGCCGATCGAACACAATTGGATCAACCGCGCAGGCTCGGAAGACTTTGCGCGGCTGGTCGATTATCGAAGCGATTTCCAGCCCGGCGCGCGGCGCTTCGACATGGGCGAAAAATCCAACGCGCCGCTGCTGAAGGGGGCGGGGGCTGGCATGGATTTCCTGCTCGAATTCGGGATCGAAAAGGTCGCGCAAGACCTCGGCCGCCGCACGCAGGCGTTGGTAAACGAAGCGCAGGCGCTGGGCCTGACCTCTGCAGAAATCGGCACGCGCGCACCGCATTTCCTCGCCCTCGGCTTTCCCGAAAGCGTGCCGGACGGCCTCACCGAAAAGCTTGCCGGACGGCAGGTGCATGTCTCGCTGCGCGGGACTTCCCTGAGGGTTACGCCGCATCTCTACAATACGCCGTTCGATTGCGACGCGCTGATCCAGACACTGCGTGACTGCCTCGCCTGAACGGGCGCTCGCAACGCTTCGTCTACCGCGCCGCCGCCGGTTAATTCCTTGGCAAGCCCCCGCCGTGCTTAGGCCGTTGCACGTGCAAGGGATCGCACACAGCAAAGGACAATTCATGAAAAAAATCATCGTAATGGCTGCGCTTGGCGCCGGCCTCGCAGCAACCCCCGCCATGGCGCAGGAAAAGGAGGCCCCGGGCGGCCTCTATATCGGCGCGCTCGCTGGCTATGAAGGCGCCAATGTCGAGACCGCCGGTTCCACCGTCACCCTCGACAGCGACGCTGCGGTCTACGGCGTGGCAGTCGGCTACGACCTGTCGCTCGGCGGTGCCTTCGTCGGCGTCGAGGGCGAGCTTTCGACCAGCGACAATTCGGCCGAATTCCCGGACAGCGCAGGTGCTGCCTATGACGGCCTGAAGGCTGGCGGCCAGTATTACATCGGCGCGCGCGCAGGTCTCGCGCTGACCTCGGGTATCGCGGCTTACGGCAAGGCGGGTTACACCTCGCTCGATACCAGCGCTTTCACCTCGGCAGGATCGCTGGACGAGCTCGACGAGAACAGCAGCGGCTTCCGCTTCGGCGGCGGTCTCCAGTTCCAGCTTCCCGGACCGCTCGAAGCGCGCCTCGAATATCGCCGCTCGAACTATGACGACTCGGCTTCCGCCGAATTCGGCGAAGTGACGACCGACCAGGTCGTGGCCGGGGTCGGCCTGCGCTTCTAAGCGCGCACCACGCTAGAACGGCAGGGCCTTGCCGGTGTAGTCGACATATGCGTAGCCCGGGCTCGCATTCTCGACGACATCGGCGAGGCCCTTTGCACTTTCCTCGACAGTAATCTTGGCATTGGGGCCGCCCATGTCGGTCTGTACCCAGCCGGGATGAAGCGAGAGGACGGCGACGCCGCGCTCCTTCGCATCCTGTTCAGCGATGCCCTTGGCGAGCATGTTCTGCGCGGTCTTGCTGGTGCGGTAGAGTTCATAACCGCCCGAACTGTCTTCGATCGAGCCCATCAGCGAGCTCATGAAAGACAGAGAGCCGCTTTCCTTGATTTGAGGCAGCAGCTTCTTGCCCAGATGGGCGGGGCCGAAGGCGTTGGTCATCATGACCTTCGCGACCTCGTCCGAAGTCGCCTTTTCGCTCGACTGGTGCTCGGCGCCGGTAATCCCGGCGTTGATGATGACCGCGTCGAAATCGCCCTCGATATCGAAAGTTGACGGGTCGGTGACGTCGAGCGTTGCGATGTCCACGCCTTCCAACTCATGAAGTTCGTCGCTGCGCGAGCGCTCGGTCCCGGTGACCTGCCAGCCGCGCGATTTGAATTCTTGCGCGAGGCCGAGACCGATGCCGCGCGATGCGCCGACGATGAGGATGTGCTTGGACATGTAGGTTTCTCCTAGGCCGGATGGACCAGCGTCTTGAGGTTCATGAATTCGTGGAGGCCGAACTCGGCCAGCTCGCGCCCGTGGCCCGAGCGCTTGATACCGCCGAAGGGCGCTTCGATTTTCGAGCCGTTGACTGCGTTGAAGGTGGTCATGCCCGCCTCGATCGAGTTGGCGAAATGCTCCTTCTCGTCCTCGTCATTGGTCCAGACCGCCGAGCCGAGACCGTAGGGGATGGCATTCGCGATGGTGGTCGCTTCCTCGATATCCTTTGCCTTGTAGAGCTGGCCGACAGGGCCGAAAATTTCGTCCGTCCCGGTTTCGCTGGCGAGCGGGACGTCGGTCAGCAGGCCCGCCGTCATCCATGCGCCGGGCTGGTCGAGTTTCTCCGCACCAAAGAGCAGGGTGCAGCCTTCTTCCTTCGCCTTCTCAACCTGTTCGAGCACGGTGTCGCGCTGGCCCTCGCTGGAAAGCGGGCCGAGTTCGGTATTGTCATCAATCGGGTCGCCCAGCTTCACGTCCTTCAACGCGGCGGTGAAACGCTCGGCGAAATCGTCGTAGATGTCGGCATGGACGATGGTCCGCTTGCCGCAGATGCAGGACTGGCCGTTGTTCTGGATACGCGCGGTGACAGAGTCGTCTACCGCCTGCTCGATATCTGCCGAGGGCATGACGATGAACGGGTCGCTTCCGCCCAGTTCGAGGACGACTTTCTTCAAATTCTTGCCCGCGCGCTCGGCCACGGCGCTGCCCGCGCCCTCGCTGCCGGTCAGGGTTGCGGCAACGATGCGCGGGTCGTCGATGACTTTTCCGATGGGGTCGGAGGATACGCACAGGTTCTGGAACAGGCCTTCGGGACCGCCGGCCTCGAGCACCAGCTCCTCCATCCGCGCGGCGACGCCCTGCACGATGCTGGCGTGTTTGAGTACTCCGACATTGCCCGCAAGGACGGTGGGGGCGAGGAAGCGAATGACCTGCCAATAGGGGAAGTTCCACGGCATCACTGCAAGAACCGGACCTTGCGGCAGCCAGCGTCCTTCTGCTCGCCCGCCGTCGGACAAATCCCAGAACTTCGATTCAAGCATCGGCGGGCCATGCTCGGCGTAGTAGTGCAGCAGGCTCGCACACTTCTCGACCTCCGCGCGGGCCTGCGTGATGGGCTTGCCCATTTCGGTCACCGCGAGGCGGGCGAGGTCTTCCTTTTTGCCCTCGTAAAGGTCGCCGAGCGCGCTGAGCAGTTTAGTGCGCTGATCGAGCGGGGAGGTGCGCCAGTCGCGATAGGTGCGAGCGGCTGCTTCCAGTTTCCGGTCGATGCCGTTTTCGTCGAGTGTTTCGTAGGTGGCGATGGTCTCGCCGGTCGCGGGGTTGGTGGTGGTGATCAAGCGCTGGCTCCGGATGAAGGTCTACCCTTCAAGCGCGAAGCCGGGCGATGCGTTCCGCGAGGCTACTTCCGCCGGAAACGGAAATACCAGACCTCGTGGCCATAGGTGTTGCGGGCCTTGTGTTCGTAACGCGTCTCGCACCAGCCTGAGGGGCGGTTTTCCCAGCTGTGTCGATCCTCGACCACCCATTCGAACACATCGGTGAAGCGACGCATCACCATCAGCGCATGGCGAAGGTAGACCGGGTGGTCCGTGCCGAAGCGGAACTCGCCGCCGGGCTTGAGCTTATCGGCGAACATGCGCACCGGCCCGTCGTTCATCATCCGGCGCTTTGCGTGCTTGTTCTTGGGCCAAGGGTCTGGATGCAGCAGGTAAAGCATGGTCAGCGCGCCATCGGGCACGCGAGCAAGGGCATCGAGCGCATCGCCGTGATGGATGCGGACATTGGCAAGCCCCCCGTCGCGCACATGGGTGAGCGCCTGCGCGACACCGTTAAGGAACGGCTCGGCCCCGATGAAGCCGTGGTCGGGCAACATGTCGGCGCGATAGGCCATGTGCTCGCCGCCGCCGAATCCGATTTCGAAATGGAGCGGCCGGTCGAAGCCGAACAGCGTCTCCGCCGTGACCGGCCCCTCTTCAGGGACCGCGATCTGCGGCAGGAGCTTGGCGACCAGCTCCTGCTGGGCGGCGCGCAGGGGCTTGCCCTGGCTACGGCCATAGAGCCGGCTCAACGTGGTCGGATCGCCTTCCTTGAATGCTGACATGGGCAGGGCCGCTAGGCGAAAAGCCTAGTCGATGTCCAGTATCCAAAAAGGCTTCGTGGCCCGCTTCAGGCCGCTTCGGCAAGCTCCGGCCGCAGCTTCGCTGCGTCGATTTCTTTCAGCAAGCAGGACAGGTCCCGCGGCAGTACAGGTTTTTGCAGATGGTAATCGGGCGCGACGTAATCGAGCCGTGCCGCGAGCTTGTGAATGTCCCACCCGGTGACGAGGACAGTGGCCAGTCCGGGATAATCGCGCTTTATGCGGGAGAGGAGTTCCATGCCGTCGTCCCCGCCGTCGAGCGAGTAATCGAGCAGGAGGATGTCGGGCAGGCGGTTGTCCAGCATGCAGGACGCGCCTGCGATATCGCTTGCGGCCGCCAGGACCTTAAAGCCTGAGGCCTTGCATATTTCGCGCATGAGGAAGCACAGCACCGGGTCATCCTCGACGATGCAAACAGTCGTTCCTTCGATACTCGTCATTGATACCCCCGGTTTCCAAGCGGACATTTCCCGCTCCGAATCCTTACCGCGGAGAGGCGAAAATTTGCATCCGTGCGAATACCTAGGCGGGAACCAAAAGCCCCTTGATCCTGCGTGCTTAGGGCAATGCAAAACGCCCGGAAGCCGAAGCATCCGGGCGTCTCGCTGTCCCATCCAAGGAGGATTAGTTTATCAGGCCGCTTCGGCCTCTTCGTTCGGGTCGCGAAGCACGTAGCCGCGGCCCCAGACGGTTTCGATGTAGTTCTCGCCGCCGCATGCGTGGCTGAGCTTCTTGCGCAGCTTGCAGATGAAGACGTCGATGATCTTGAGTTCGGGCTCGTCCATGCCGCCATAAAGGTGGTTGAGGAACATTTCCTTGGTCAGCGTGGTGCCCTTGCGGAGCGATAGCAGCTCCAGCATCGCATATTCTTTGCCGGTGAGGTGGACGCGGGCACCGTCGACTTCGACGGTCTTGGCATCAAGGTTCACGGCGAGCTTGCCGGTGCGGATGATCGACTGGCTGTGGCCCTTCGAACGGCGCACCACGGCGTGGATGCGGGCGATGAGTTCTTCACGGTGGAACGGCTTGGTGACATAATCGTCGGCGCCGAAACCGAAGCTGCGGATCTTGCTGTCCATCTCGGCAACGCCCGAAAGGATGAGGACCGGCGTCTGCACCTTGGCGACGCGCAGCTTCTTGAGCACGTCATAGCCGTGCATGTCCGGCAGGTTCAGGTCGAGCAGGATGATATCGTAATCATACAGCTTGCCCAGATCCAAACCCTCCTCGCCGAGATCGGTCGAGTAGACGTTGAAGCCTTCGGTGGTCAGCATGAGCTCGATCGCTTTCGCGGTTGTCGGCTCGTCTTCAATCAGCAGTACACGCATGGGTCGTCCCCCTAGCCCTGGTTTCCGATGCCCCTTCCCCCTGAGAAGTGGCGATGTCCCTTTGTTAACCATTTAGGGTCTGAACGGAAAAGGTTAACGTGAGGTAAAAACCGTTAACACTTTTTCCTGTGGCAGCTTTGCATCAAAGGCTGCTGAGTTTCTTCTGGCGGCGTCTTTGCGCACTCGAGCCGATACCGATGGCCTCGCGATACTTAGCCACCGTGCGGCGGGCGAGGTCGAAGCCCTCTTCGTTGAGCATGTCGGCAAGCTTCTGGTCGGAGAGGACTTTCTTGGGATCCTCCGCATCGCATAGCGCGCGGATGCGGGCCTTGATGGCCTCGCTGCTGGCGCCTTCGCCATCCGCAGCCGCTACACCGCTGGAGAAGAAATACTTCATCTCGAAGGTGCCGCGCGGGCAGGAGAGGTATTTGTTACTCGTCACGCGGCTGACGGTCGATTCGTGCATTTCAATGCGCTCGGCCACCTCGCGTAAGGTGAGGGGGCGCATCGCCGAGACGCCTTCGCGGAAGAAGCCTTCCTGCAATGTCACGATTTCGCTTGCGGTCTTGAGGATGGTCTTCTGCCGCTGGTCGAGCGCGCGGATGAGCCAGTCTGCCTCTCCCAATTGCTCGTTCAGCCATGCGCGGCTGGCCTTGTCGCGCGCGCCTGTTTCGAGTTCGATATAGTATTCACGGTTCACGACCAGCCGGGGCAGGCTCGCCTCGTTTATCCGGATTTCCCATCCGCCGCCCTTGCCGGGGGTCACCAGGACATCGGGCACGATGGCCGCTTCGCTCGTCCCGCCATAGGCGCAGCCGGGCTTGGGGTCATAGCTGCGGAGTTCGGCGAGCATGTCGACGAAATCTTCCTCATCGACATCGCACAAACGCCTGAGCCGTGCGATCTCGCCGCCTGCCAACAGGTCGAGGTGGTCGATGAGGCGCGCCATGCAGGGGTCGTAGCGGTCAGCTTCCTTCGCCTGCAGCGCGAGGCATTCGGAAAGGCTGCGCGCCCCGACGCCGGTGGGGTCGAGCGACTGCACCAGCGTCAGCGCGCGTTCGACTTCGGCGAGTGGTGCGCCCAGATCGTCGGCGAGCTCGCGCAGGTCGGTGTGAAGGTATCCGGCCTCGTCGAGTTCGTGGACAATGCGCGCTGCAATCACGGCTTCGCGAGGGTCATGGGCCAGCGCGCCTATCTGCGCCGAGAGGTGTTCGGGAAGCGTTACACCATCGCTCGAGCGATTTTCGAGGTCAGGGAGGTCTGCGCCGCCCAGACCTGTGCCGCCTGCCTCGGACCAGTCGCCGCGGTCGCCCGGCGCGGCCTCCGGGTCCTTGGCGTATTCGGCAATATCCAGCGCGGCATCGCCATCAAAGTCCGGCGTCGCTTCATGTTCCGCGGATGGCGTGTCGGGCGAGTCATCGCCCTTCTCGCGACTTACCTCGCCGACTTCGAGCAGCGGATTGCTCTCCAGCGCTTCGGCAACGAAGCTTTCGATTTCGAGATTGGACAGCGCCAGCAGCTTGATCGCCTGCTGCAGCTGCGGCGTCATCACGAGCGATTGGGTTTGCCGTAGGTCGAGCCTCGGGCCGAGCGCCATCGTCCTAACTCCGGGCGCGCGCCGTCATCACAGCGTGAAGTTCTCGCCGAGGTAGAGGCGCTTGACGTTCTCGTCCGCCACCAGTGCTTCGGGCGTTCCGGCGAACAGCACCTGTCCGCCATAGATGATGCAGGCGCGGTCGACGATCTCGAGCGTCTCGCGCACATTGTGGTCGGTGATGAGCACGCCGATGCCGCGTGTCTTCAGGTCCTTAACGAGGTCACGGATGTCGCTGATGGAAAGCGGATCGATACCGGCGAAGGGCTCGTCGAGCAGCATGATCGAAGGCTTGGCGGCCAGCGCACGGGCAATCTCTGCGCGGCGGCGTTCACCGCCCGACAGCGCCATCGCGGGGCTTTCGCGCAAGCGGGTGAGGCCGAATTCGTCGAGCAGCCGGTCGAGTTCGGCAGCCCGCGTTTCCTTGTCGGGCTCGACCATTTCGAGCACGCAGTTGATGTTCTGCTCCACCGTCATGCCGCGGAAGATGCTGGTTTCCTGCGGCAGGTAACCGAGGCCGAGGATGGCGCGGCGGTACATCGGCAGCTTGGTCACGTCCTCGCCATCCATAAGGATGCGGCCGGCATCGGGGCGTACGAGGCCCATGATGGAATAGAAGCAGGTCGTCTTACCCGCGCCGTTGGGCCCGAGCAGGCCGAGCACTTCGCCCTTGCCGACGGTCAGCGAAATGTCGGTCAGGACCTGCCGCTTGTCGTAGCTCTTGGCGATGGAAATGACTTCCAGCCCGCCTTGCGGGATGGGGGGTGCAGCGTCGTGCACCGCTTCGTTATCGGGGCTCAGTACGTCTTCGGCCATGCGGGGGCCATAGCATGCGAATGCGCGAGGAAAACCCCCGATGCGCGCCCAATTTCGATGAATTGGCAAGATTCCTGCATAGACAACATGGACTTGGGCAATTCCGGGTGCGTGGCTTGCCAAGCGGCAATAATTTTGAAACTATAAAGGCTTGAGGATGTCTGGGGAGACACACCATGGGTGAGGCTATCGGCAAGGGGCACAAGCTCGCTTCGGCGCAGCATGGGCACAAGCGCAATTGGTGCAAGGCGATGAGCGACAATGTCGCGCTCGCGTTGGTGGTATATACCGCGCTTCAGATTTTTGTGACTGTCGAAGCTATCAAGTCGGGCGTTTCCTCGACGCTTCCCTATTTTGCTCTCATCCTTCTCGTGGCTGCCATCATTCCCGCCTGCCGCTGGGCAGAGGCGCGCTGGAAAGATCTCTCCGAAGAGGAGAACTGCAACGAGACGCTCAAAGCCAAATTCCGCCGCGACCAGGCAATCCTCTGGGTAGCCGCGCTTGGCCTGCCGCTGGTTTTTACTGGCCTGTTCAAGGCGCTCTTCTTCGCCTTTTCCTGAGGCTTGCGTCTGCAGCCTCGGCTCCCTAGCCGGACCCTTCACCGGCTTTGCGGAGTAATAATACTGCATGATTGACAAACAAACCGCTCTGGCTCGCTGCCAGGACCTGGTCGCGCTCGCCCGCAAGATGGGGGCTGACGCAGCCGATGCCGTGGCTAGGGCCAATGCTTCGGAATCGGTCAGCATGCGGCTCGGCCAGCTTGAAGAAGTCGAGCGTTCCGAAAGCGAGGACATCGGCCTGCGCGTGTTCGTGGGCAAGCGTTCGGCTTCCATCAACACCAGTGATTTCGCCGAGGACGGCCTCAAGGCTTTGGCCGAGCGCGCGGTGCAGATGGCGGGCCATGCGCCGGAAGACCGTCACGCGGGTCTTGCGCCGGAAGCGGCGCTGTTTACCGGCGAATTGCCCGAACTCGAACTCGACGACCCAGACCAGCCTTCCCCCGAATATCTGCGCGAAGCTGCGCTTGCGACCGAAGAGGCTGCGCGCGCCGTGGCGGGGGTTACCAACAGTAATGGCGGCAGTGCGAGCGCCAGCCGCGCCGTGGTGGCACTGGCTACCTCGACCGGGTTCGGGCGCAGCTATGCGGGCAGCGGCTTCTCGCTTTCGGCCAGCGTTATCGCGGGCGAAGCGGGGGCGCTCCAGACCGACCATGCATCGCGCAGCGCCCGTTTTCGCGCCGACCTTCCGTCACCCGAAATGGTTGGCAGCGAGGCCGGACGGCGTGCGGTCGCGCGGTTGAACCCGGTGTCGATGCCGAGCCGCAAGCTGCCGGTCGTGTTCGAACCGCGCATCGCAGGAGGGCTTGTCGGACATCTGCTTGGCGCGATGTCGGGACCTGCGATTGCCCGCAAGGCAAGTTTCCTCCTTGGCCATGAAGAGGACGAGTTATTCGACCCGGCCATCCGCATTCTGGAAGAACCGCTGCGCAGGCGCGGCCCACGCTCGCGGCCTTTCGATCGCGAGGGCTTGGCCTGCACCGACCGCGCGCTGGTCGAGAACGGCCGCATTTTCGGCTGGCTCACCAATGTCGCTTCGGCCGACCAGCTCGGCCTGGGCCTCACCGGCCACGCCTCGCGCGGAGGCGGCGGTTCGCCGGGAGTCTCTGCCAGCAATGTGCATATGGAGCCGGGCAGCGTCTCGCCCGAAGCTTTAATGGAGGATATCGAGGACGGCCTCTACGTCACTTCGCTGTTCGGGCAGGGGGTGAATACGGTGACCGGCGATTACAGCCGCGGGGCGACCGGTTTCCGCATCCGCAAGGGCGAGATTGCCGAGCCGGTTGCGGAGATAACGATTGCGGGTAATTTGCTCGAGATGTTCCGCGCGCTGACCCCTGCCGACGATCTTGAGATGATACGGTCCATCAATGTGCCGACGCTGCGTATCGACGGAATGACGGTGGCCGGCGAATGAAGCAGTTCTTCGCCGCGGCCGCACTCTTGGCTGCCGCTCCGGCGGCTGCCCTGCTGCCCAGCGCGCCGGAGACCGAGGCGGCTCCCGAACCTGCAGCGCCCGCCCAGACGATAGAGGATACGCAGGATGCAGGTGCGGACGAGCGCATGCGCGAGCGTATCGAGGGTATTTTCGCCGAGCTGCCCGCGTTTCAGGCTGTCGAAGTAGCAGTCAGCCAAGGCGTCGTGACGCTTTCGGGCGAAGTTCCGCAACGTGAAGACATCGCCCGCGCCGAAGCTATTGCTGGACGCGTGACCGGCGTGGTGACGGTCGAGAACGATCTTGAACGCGATGTCTCCATTTCCGCCGAAGGGTCGGGCATCGACGCGCTTTCCGCCAAGTGGAGCGGCCTGCTCGAAATGCTCCCGCTCATCGGGCTGGCACTGCTAGTATGGGGGGCGATTTCGCTCGTCGGCTATCTCATCGCCGGACTGGGCGCGCTGTGGCACCGTCTCGCCCCGAACAGCTTCCTTGCCGAACTCATCGCCAGCGCCATCCGCTTTGCCTTCGTGGTCGGGGGGCTGGTGGTTGCGCTCGACATTATCGGGGCGAGTGCCTTGCTCGGCGCAGTGCTGGGCGGGGCAGGGGTCATCGGCCTCGCTTTGGGCTTCGCCTTGCGCGAGACCATCGAGAACTACGTCGCATCGCTCATGCTGAGCCTGCGCCAGCCCTTCCGCGCCAACGACTGGGTGCTGATCGATCAGCTGGAAGGCCGGGTCATCCGCCTGACCAGCCGCGCCACGGTGATGATGACGCTCGACGGCAATCACTTGCGCATACCCAACAGCCAGGTGTTCAAGGCGGTCATCACCAATTTCACCCGCAACCCGCAGCGCCGCTTCGAATTCGAGCTGGGCGTGGATGCGGACGACGACGCGCGCGCAGCACGCAAGCTGGGGCGCGAGACGCTGGCTTCGCTCGAGTTCATCCTCACCGACCCGCCGCCCGAGGCGCGCATCAAGGAGGTGGGCGATTCCAACGTGGTCATCCAGTTCCTGGGCTGGATCGACCAGAACGAAACCGACTGGTGGAAAGCACAGAGCCGCGCCATTCCGGCGGTCAAGGAAGCGCTCGAAAATGCCGGCTTCGGCCTGCCCGAGCCCATCTACCGCCTCCGCTTCGACCCGCGCTCCGCCTCGCTTCCCTTTGGCAACATCACCGAGGGCAAGGGTGGGGACGAGGCTGCAATCTCGCCGCGGAAGAACGTCGCGCAAATCACCGTCACCGAGGCAGACGAGGATGTCCGACCGGTCAACGAGATTGCCGATATGGTCGAGAAGGAACGGCGGCAGTCCGGCGGCGAGCAGGAGAAGGACCTGCTCGACCACTCGCGACCCGTCGAATAATCATGCGGATGTAAAAAGGGGCGCCGTGCGAGCGCCCCTTTGGAAAATTACTTCTTCTTGTTCGCTTCGTAGCGCTCGATGCACTCGATCACGATGCGCTTGGCATCGTCGGCATCGCCCCAGTTGCCGATGCGCACCCACTTCTCGGCTTCGAGGTCCTTGTAGTGGGTGAAGAAGTGCTCGATCTGCTGGAAGATGATCGAGGGCAAATCCTTCGTCTGGCCGACATCAGAATAATAGGGGAAGGTCGTGTCGACGGGTACGCAGATCAGCTTCTCGTCGCCGCCATGCTCGTCTTCGAGGTTGAGCACGCCGATCGGACGCGCGCGGACCACGCAGCCCGGGATGAAGGGCGAGCGCGAGATGACCAGCGCATCGAGCGGGTCGCCGTCGTCCGACAAAGTGTGCGGCACGAATCCGTAGTTCGCCGGATAACGCATCGGCGTGTGGAGGATACGGTCGACGAACAGCGCGCCCGATTCCTTGTCGAATTCATACTTCACCGGTTCGCCGCCGGTGGGAACTTCGATGATGACGTTGAGGCTTTCGGGCGGATTGTCGCCCACGGGGATCATGTCGATGCGCATTGAGAATCTCTATCCGGTGCGGTTCGTGTTGTTTGGCCCCTCTCCCCAGAAAGACTTGGCGGCCCGATAGCGCCCCAGCGATATTGCGGCAACCTGTTCTCTCGACTAAGCGCGCCTCCATGCCCAAGACACCCCAAGCCATCCGCGGTACGCAGGACATTTTCGGACCCGACGCCGAGGCTTTCGCCTTCGTCGTCGAAACCTTCGAGCGCGTGCGCAAGCTGTATCGCTTCCGCCGCGTCGAAATGCCGGTGTTCGAAAAGACCGAGGTGTTCGCCCGCTCGATCGGCGAGACGACCGATATCGTGTCGAAGGAAATGTATAGCTTCGACGACCGCGGCGGCGAATCGCTCACCCTGCGGCCCGAGTTCACGGCGGGCATCGCGCGCGCTTATCTCTCGAACGGCTGGCAGCAATATGCGCCGGTGAAGCTCGCGACGCACGGACCTCTGTTCCGATACGAGCGCCCGCAGAAGGGCCGCTATCGCCAGTTCCACCAGATCGATGCCGAAATCATCGGTGCCGCCGAGCCGCAGGCCGATGTGGAATTGCTCGCCATGGCGGACCAGCTCTTGAAGGAACTCGGCATCGAGGGCGTGACGCTGCACCTCAACACGCTGGGCGATGGCGACAGCCGCGAAGCCTGGCGCGCGGCGCTTGTCGACCATTTCCGTGCCGTGAAGGACGAGCTGTCGGAAGATTCGCAGGAGCGTCTGGAAAAGAACCCGCTGCGTATTCTCGACAGCAAGGACCGCCGCGACCAGCGTTTCGTTGCCGACGCGCCGAAAATCGACCAGTTCCTCTCCGATGATGCGCGCGCCTTCTTCGACGCGGTCACCAGCGGTCTCGATGCTGCGGGGGTTAAGTGGCAACGCGCTGAAAGCCTCGTGCGCGGCCTCGACTATTACCGCCACACCGCCTTCGAATTCATTCCCGACGAGGGCAGCGAGGCGGCAGGCAAGCTCGGCAGCCAGAGCACCATTCTCGGCGGTGGTCGTTATGATGGCCTCATGGAAAGCCTCGGCGGTGCGGCAACGCCTGCGGTGGGCTGGGCCGCGGGTATCGAGCGGCTGGCGATGCTCGTGGGCGAAAGGGAAGAAGACGCGCTCGAACTGGCCGTAGTGGTTGAAGGCGATACCGAGCAGCTTCACTCTGCGGGCGTCAGGACTGCAATGATGGCGCGAAGTGAGGGAGTTGCCGCCGAGGTTTTTGCTGCGGGATCGCCGCGCAAGCGCTTCGACAAGGCAGTAAAAAGCGGAGCCAAAGTTATCATGGCCTTTGGCGAAGACGGCGAGGGCAATCTCCAGGCTCCGCGCATGAAGGGCGATGAAGCCGACATCGAGCGTGTCAGCCATGCGTTGCGCGAATTCGCCTTGAAACTGCGCGACTGATATTCATGCAAGTCCCTGCCGAACGCCTTGACCAGATTGCCCATCGCTTTGCCGAGCTTGAGGCGCGGATGGCTTCGGGCACGCTCGAAGGCGACGAGTTCGTCAAGGCGAGCCGCGACTATGCCGAGCTCGAACCGGTGGCGAAGGTCGCCGCCGAGGTGAAGGCGGCGCGCGAGGAAATCGCGAGTCTGGAAGAAATGCTCGCCGACCCCGAAATGAAGGCGATGGCTGAGGAGGAGCTTGCCGAGCTCCAGAAGCGGCTGCCCGAGGCCGAACGTGCACTCGCCATTGCCATGCTCCCTCGCGACAGTGCCGACAACAAGCCCGCCATGCTTGAAATCCGCGCCGGGACGGGCGGGGACGAGGCGGCGCTTTTCGCCGGCGACCTTTTCCGCATGTACGAGCGCTATGCGGCCGAACAGGGCTGGAAGGTCGAGCCCGTCAGCATGAATGCGAGCGAGGTCGGCGGTTTCAAAGAAATCGTTGCCAGCGTGACCGGCCCGAACGTCTTCGCTAAACTGAAGTTCGAAAGCGGCGTCCACCGCGTACAGCGTGTGCCCGAAACCGAAAGCGGCGGGCGCATCCATACCTCGGCGGCGACCGTGGCGGTGCTGCCCGAGCCGGACGAGGTCGATATCCAGCTCGACCCGACCGAATTGAAGATAGACACCTACCGCGCCAGCGGTGCGGGCGGCCAGCACGTCAACACGACCGATAGCGCGATCCGCATCACGCACTTGCCCACCAATACGGTCGTCACCTGCCAGGACGGGCGCAGCCAGCACAAGAACAAGGAAAAGGCGATGCAGGTCCTGCGCACCCGCCTCTACGATGCCCAGCGCGAGGCGACGCAGGGTGCGGAGGCCGAGGCGCGCAAGGCGATGGTTGGCTCGGGCGACCGTTCCGAACGCATCCGCACCTATAATTACCCGCAAGGCCGCGTGACCGACCACCGCATCGGGCTGACCTTGCAGAAGCTGCCGCAAATCATCGCCGGACCGGGTCTCGCCGAACTGGTCGATGCACTGATTGCCGAGGACGAGGCGAAGCGGCTCGCCGCGATGAGCGAGTGACTGTCGCCGAGGCCATTCGCGCCGCGACCGAGCGCCTTACCGGCACCAGCGGGACGGCGCGCCTCGATGCCGAACTCCTCATGGCGCATGCGCTGGGGACGGAGCGGTCCGCCATGCTGCTGCGCTCGATGCGCGACCCTGCGCCTGAAAGTTTCGGTGGACTGGTGGAACGGCGTGCGCGGCATGAACCCGTCGCGCATATCCTCGGGCGGCAGGAATTCTTCGGGCGCGACTTCAAGGTCACCCCGGACACGCTTATTCCGCGCGGCGACAGCGAAGTGCTGGTCGAGGCGGCGCTCGAACTCAAACCGGATGCGGCGCGCGTTCTCGATATGGGTACGGGTACAGGCGCTCTGTTGCTCAGCGTAATTGCCGAGACGCGTGCAGGCGGGGTGGGCACGGATTGTTCGCCAGCGGCCTTGGCGGTTGCGCATGACAATGCCGATCGCCTCGGCGTGGAGGACCGCGTGCGCTTCCACCTGCTTGATTGGCGCGAGGAGGGTTGGGCGGATGGCTTGGGCCAGTTCGACCTCATTCTCTGCAACCCGCCTTACGTCGAGGAAGAGGCCACGCTCGATGCCGATGTCCGCAATCACGAGCCGCACTCCGCGCTGTTTTCGGGACCGGAGGGGCTGGACGATTATCGCATCATTATTCCCCAGCTGCGCAAGTTGCTAACCGATACAGGCATGGTGATTCTTGAAATCGGACATGAGCAATCGACGTCCGTCAGTGAAATTGCGCAAAGCGCTGGCTTCGACGTAACCCTGCGAAAAGACCTCGCAAACCGGCCGCGTGCCCTAATTCTGACATAAGGGGGTTGGCAAAGCCGGTTCGAGGCTTTAACTCTGGCCTCAGGCCAGTGGTGTGCGGCAATGTCTGCCCCAAGGGTCTGCAGCTCCGACATGGCAGTTACGGTGCGAGGCTATAGGCCCCGCATACCATGCACAGACCGGGGCATTCATTCTGCGGGAGGGCGCAGCATGATTGATGGATTACGCAGGCATCAGGCGGACCGCGGGTTCGCGCCGCGCCATAAAGGTAAGGAATTTCCTTGAACAACAACCGTAACAACAACCGCCGTCGCGGCCGGAACAACAACCGGAACCAGGGTGGCGGAAACTCGGCAAACCGGATCGACAGCCGGGCACGCGGCAATGCGCCGCAGCTGCTCGACAAGTACAAGAAGCTCGCACAGGACGCCCAGCACAATGGCGACCGCGTGCAGGCCGAATACTATCTCCAGTTCGCCGACCACTATTTCCGCGTCATCGCCGACAACAAGGCGCGCCAGGAAGAAGCCAAGGCCAAGCGCCAGGAAGAACGCGGCAACCAGTCGGACGACGACAGCTCGGACGATGACGGTGACGACAACCGCAAGGGCCGCAAGCCCCGCGGCCGCCGTGACGATAACGACAGCCAGCAGGAAAAGCGTGGCCGCAAGCCGCGTCGCTCTTCGAACGACGACGGCGAATCGGGCGATTACGAGCCGGACGACAACCCCTTCACCCGCAAGGATGACGAGGACGAAGCGCCCAAGAAGCGTCGTGCTCCGCGCAAGGCGAAGAAGGGCGAAGAAGGCGTGCCCGGCAATGAAGGCGAAATCGACGTAGCTGTCCTGCCGCCCGCGATTGGTGGGGATGATGAAAAGCCCGCTCCGCGCCGTCGTCGCCGCAAGGCCGAGGACACCGAGGATGCAAGCGCGGTCGGCTGACACGCGCTTGCAACGCCTCACTTTTCCTTGCCATCGCCGCGCCCTGATTTAACAGGCGCAGGCGATGGATCGTATCGCTGCATTTCTCGCCTCACATCCGCGATGGAGCGCGTTGCTGCTCGGCGCGCTTGCAGCAACCGGCTTCCAGCCGCTGCATCTCTGGCCGCCGGGCCTTACCGCCATGGCCGTCTTTATATGGCTGGCTTACCGCCAGGATAGCGGCAAAAGCGCCTTCCTCACCGGCTGGCTCTTCGGCGTTGCGCATTTCACGCTGACCAACAACTGGATTGCAACGGCCTTTACCTTCCAGGCCGAGATGCCGGCCGCGCTGGGTTGGGCGGCGGTCCCGCTTCTATCGCTCTATCTCGCCATCTGGCCCGCGCTGGTTGTTTTTGCCGCGTGGAAGCTGGCGCGAGGGCGCGGGTTGGTGCCGTTCTCGCTCGCGCTCGGCGCATTCTGGATTGCGGCGGAATGGTTCAGAAGCTGGGTCTTCACCGGCTATGCCTGGGGACCCTTCTCAATGTTGCTTTTGGGCGACTGGTCGCGGCCGGGTGCTGCGCTCATCCTGCCATGGGTCGGGACCTACGCGCTGTCCGGAATTGCAGTCGCTCTCGCTGGTACTCTGGCAGCTCTCTTCGCCGCTAAGCGCTGGCTTCCGGCAGGTGCTTTGGTAGCTGTCATTTTGACTGGGATGTTCTGGCCCGCTGGTGCGAAAGAAGAGGGATTTGTGCCAGTCACTCTCGTCCAGCCGAACCTGCGGCAGGATGAGCTTGCCGATCCGACCAAATTCGAAGAGCAGTTCCAGCGCATCGCCGCGCTTAGCACGCCCGAGCGACAGCTCTCGCACCGCCTTGTTCTATGGCCCGAAAGCGCGGTCCCCGACTATCTGCGCGACGGCTATCCGCAGCGCTATTATTTCCAGATGACCGCCGCCGCAGATCCGGCATTCGCGCGCTATCGCATCGGCCAGACGATCGGCGAGGGGAGCCAGCTCCTTACCGGTGCAACAGACCTTGAAATTGCCACGGTGGACGGACGCGAGCGCGCCATCGGGGCTTACAACACGGTCACTCCCATCGATGCCCAAGGCAATCTCGGCCAGCGCTACGCCAAGGCGCATCTCGTTCCCTATGGTGAATACCTGCCCATGCGCGACATCTTGGAGCCGCTCGGGCTATCGCGCCTGGTCGCGGGTACCATCGATTTCATTCCCGGCCCGGGCCCGCAGACTATCGACCTTGGCCAGCACGGTAAGGCGGGCATGCAGATCTGCTACGAGATAGTCTTTTCGGGCGAGGTTGCTGAGCGAGGAAACAGGCCCGACTACATCTTCAATCCTTCGAACGATGGCTGGTTCGGAGCTTGGGGGCCGCCACAGCATCTCGCGCAGGCAAGGATGCGGGCGATCGAGGAGGGGGTGCCGGTCCTGCGCGCCACTACCACGGGGATAAGCGCCATTATCGATGCGCGCGGCGTCGTGCGCGACCACATCGGGCGGGGGCGGGCTGACCGCATTGACACCTATGTCCCTCCGGCGCGGTCTGCCACGCTATTTTCGCGAGCTGGACACTGGCTTACGCTTGTCTGGGCAATAGTTCTTCTGGGCGCATCTGTGGTTGCCATGCGCAAGCCGCGCCGCTAGGGACAGCGCCACACTTAAAGTTATCTTTATATCTTTTTATTGGGGTCTCAATGCGCACCAACTACCTGTTCACGTCCGAGAGCGTTTCCGAAGGACATCCCGACAAGGTTTCCGACCAGATTTCCGACGCCATCGTCGACCTCATGCTGGCCAAGGACCCCGAATCGCGCGTCGCTTGCGAGACTATGACGACCACTCAGCGTGTCATCCTCTCGGGCGAAATCCGCTGTGCTCCGATGTACGACCGCGGCAATGCCGATTGGGCAGATAATGGCGGCTGGGCCCCTGGCGCGAAGGATGAAATCGAGCAGGCCGTCCGCCGTACGGTTCGCGAAATCGGTTATGAGCAGGACGGCTTCCATTGGGAAACGCTGACCTTCGAAAACCATTTGCACGGACAGTCTTCCGAAATCGCACAGGGTGTCGATGCAAATGGCAACAAGGACGAAGGCGCGGGCGACCAGGGCATCATGTTCGGCTTCGCCTGCGACGAGACGCCCGACCTTATGCCGGCGACGCTCGACTATAGCCACAAGATCCTCGAGCGCCTTGCTGCCGATCGCAAGAAAGGAACCGCGCCTTTCCTCGAGCCCGATGCCAAGAGCCAGCTTTCGCTGCGCTACGAAAACGGCAAGCCTGTCGCCTGCACCGCGATCGTCGTCTCGACGCAGCATGGCAAGGGCTACCACGAAGGCGACAAGGAAGCCGAGCTGAAGGCCTATGTGAAGGGCGTGGTCACCGAAATCCTGCCCGACGGCTGGGTTTCGGACGAGACCGAATGGCACATCAACCCGACCGGCGCTTTCGAAATCGGCGGCCCTGATGGCGACGCCGGCCTCACCGGCCGAAAGATCATCGTCGACACCTACGGCGGCGCTGCCCCGCATGGCGGCGGTGCCTTCAGCGGCAAGGACCCGACCAAGGTCGACCGCTCTGCCGCCTATATCACCCGCTATCTTGCGAAGAACATCGTCGCTGCCGGTCTCGCCAAGCGCTGCACCATCCAGCTGAGCTATGCGATTGGCGTTTCCAAGCCGCTCTCGCTCTATGTCGATACGCATGGGACCTGTGCCGAAGGCGTGACCGATGAAGCTCTCGAAAACGCGATTGCAGGCATCGAAAAGCTCGGAGGCCTGACCCCGCGCGGCATTCGCACGCACCTTGGCCTCAACAAGCCGATCTATCGCAAGAGCGCCGCCTACGGCCACTTTGGCCGTCAGGCAGAAGGCGACAATTTCCCCTGGGAGCGCACCGATCTGGTCGAGGACCTGAAGGCCGCTCTGGCGTGATAATCAGGCCGGGTCGTCTTGCCCTTTGGCGGGCGAGGCGACCCCGGTCGAAAGTTCGGCATCGGAAAATGTGAATGGGCTGCGGACGGAGGGCATGCCGTCCAGGTCCATTTGCAGCCCGCGCGCCTTGACCTGGGGATCGTCGAATACTTCGTTCAATTCGTTGATCGGTCCTGCAGGGATACCTGCCTTGGCGCAAGCGTCGAGGAGGGCTTCGCGTGACAATTTTGCAGTTGCATCGGCGATAATGGCGTCGACTTCGCCGCGGTTCGCTACCCGCCCTGCATTGGTTGCATAACGCTCATCCTCGAGCAGGTCGGAGCGTTCGAGAACGCTCAGCAACTTGCGGAAGAGCGCATCGTTGGCAGGCGCGAGGACGACCTTGCCATCGCTCGTCGGGAACACGCCATAGGCGCTGACCTGAGCATGGGCGTTCCCCATCCGCGGTGGGTTCTCACCGGTGGCGAGATAGCTCATCGCCTGATTGGCGAGCAGGGCAACCGAGCTGTCGAGCAGGCTCATGTCGATCCATTGTCCCTTGCCCGTCCGATGGCGCATCAAAAGCGCGGCCTGCACGGCATTGGCCGCCCATAACCCACAAGACAAATCGCTGATGGAGATGCCCATTTTCATCGGATCGCCATCAGGCTCGCCAGTCAGCGCCATGAACCCGCTCATGGCCTGAATGACGAAGTCGTATCCCGGCTCGTCACGGCGTGGACCGTCCTGTCCGAAGCCGGTGATGGAGCAATAAACGAGGGCAGGATTAGCCTTGGCCAAAGTGTCGTAGTCGAGCCCGAACTTCGCCAGTCCGCCGGGCTTGAAATTCTCGAGCACCACGTCCGCTCCCGCGGCCAGTTTCGCGACACGCCCAAGGTCAGCCTCATTGCGGAAATCGGCGACGATGCCGCGCTTGCCGCGATTGCAGGCGTGGTAATAAGCGCTAGTGGTCTCGCCGCCATGCTCGACCCAGGGCGGCCCCCAGATACGGGTGTTGTCGCCTTCGGGACTTTCGACCTTGATGACGTCCGCGCCGAGGTCGGCGAGGATTTGCCCCGCCCACGGGCCTGCCAGCACACGGGCCAGTTCGAGCACCTTCAGCCCTGCAAGCGGGCTGTTCTCGTTGCGCGGATTGTCGAGCCAGTCGGCCATGGTCGGATCAGCCGAGCGCGACCTCGTAGTTTGCTGTTGTGCTGTCGGCGATGTCCTGCTCGCTCACGCCCGGCGCCAGTTCGATGAGCTGGAAGGGGCTTTCGTGGTCCTTGCGGTGGAAGACGCCGAGATTGGTGATGATCATGTCGACCACGTTCTGGCCCGTCAGCGGCAGGGTGCAGCTGGGAATGAACTTGGCGCTGCCGTCCTTGGCATTGTGGTCCATCACGACGATGATCTTCTTAACGCCTGCGACGAGATCCATCGCGCCGCCCATGCCCTTGATCATCTTGCCCGGGATCATCCAGTTGGCGATATCGCCGTTTTCGGCCACTTCCATCGCGCCGAGTACGGTAAGGTCGATATGGCCGCCACGGATCATGGCAAAGCTCTGCGCGCTGTCGAAATAGGCGCTGTGGGCAAGCTCGCTGATGGTCTGCTTGCCGGCATTGATGAGGTCGGCATCTTCCTCGCCCTCATAAGGGAAGGGGCCGATACCGAGCATGCCGTTCTCGCTCTGCAGCGTGACATGCATGCCTTCGGGAATGTGGTTGGCGACCAGCGTCGGGATGCCGATGCCGAGATTTACGTAATAGCCGTCTTCCAGTTCCTGCGCCGCGCGGGCGGCCATCTGGTTGCGGTCCCAGCCGGTGCGGGCGGTCGTGTCAGTCATGTCAGTTGCCTTCGTTCATGATTGCGGGCGCGGCGGAAGAAGCGGTCTCGGGCGACCAGCGGGTGCCTTCTGGATAGACCTCGCCCACCGTACCCTTGAGCGAATCGCCGTAGACGGGGTTCGGCAGGACGAACCAGCCGTTGCCCCACAGCTGCGCGAGATCACCGCGCGCTGCCAGTTCGCGGCGTTCGGCAGCTGGCAGTTCATCGTCGTTGAAGATGTCCGCAAAGTCGCCGAGATTGTCCCCGGCGAGCGCGATGACGCAGTAACGCTCAGCGATGAGCGCGCGGCGGCCGTCTTTGTCGCCGCTGGTCGTGCCATCGTCACCGCGCAGGTAAAGTGTGTCGCGGTGAACCGCCTCGCCGAGGCCCGCTGCGGCAATCGCCCTGGCTGCGCCTTCGGGGCTGTACTGGCGGTTGGTGTTGAAGACGGGCGTAATGCCTGCTTCGCGAAGGCGGCGAAGGCCGGTGACAGCACCGGGGACGGGCTTAACATAGGTTGCGCCGCTCTCTTCCCAGAGCTTCCATGTCTCGCGCGAATAGCTGTTGCCCGTTGCGGCAACCCAGTATTCGTAACCGAGATTGAGCAGCACCGTTTCGTCGACATCGAAAACCACGGCGAGCGGCTTGGTGCCGGAAGGTGTCTGGCAAGATTGCGGGTCAGCAACTTCCCCGCCGATGCCCATGGAGACCGACTGGCGCGCCATGCGATTGCGCGATACGCTGATGGCGTAGTCAGCCAGGTGTCGCCACGCCTGGATCGAGTTTGCCGCCGCTTCGCCCGATCCATAGAGCCACTGCATCGTGTCGGGTGCCTCTGCATCGAGGCCGCTCGAGGGCGCGTCGGTACCGCTTTCCGCACTATAGTAGTGGTTGGTCGTGCTGGTCTGGCAGGCAGCAAGTGCCAGAGCGGATAGCGAAACGAGAACTGCGCGCATCATGCCTTCTCCCGCTCGCGCGTGGTGACGAATTCGATCTTCTTGTCGTAGGGGGCGCCGACAATCATGCGCTGGACGTAAACGCCGGGGAGGTGAATGCAGTCCGGGTCGAGGCTGCCGGTGGGGACGATTTCCTCCACCTCGACGACGCACATCTTGCCGCAGGTCGCGGCGGGCTGGTTGAAATTGCGTGCTGTCTTGCGGAAGACGAGGTTGCCCGTCTCGTCGGCCTTCCACGCCTTGACGATGGCGAGGTCGGCGAAGATGCCGCGTTCGAGGATGTAGTCCTCACCGTCGAAGCTCTTCACTTCCTTGCCCTCGGCAACCTGCGTGCCGACGCCGGTCTTGGTGTAGAAGCCGGGGATGCCCGCGCCGCCAGCGCGCATGCGCTCGGCCAGCGTGCCTTGCGGGCAGAATTCGACCTCCAGTTCGCCGGAGAGGAATTGGCGTTCGAATTCCTTGTTCTCGCCCACATAGGACGAGATCATCTTCTTCACCTGCTGGGTGCGCAGCAGCATCCCGATGCCTTCGTTGTCGATCCCCGCATTGTTGCTGGCGAAGGTAAGGCCTTTCACCCCACTGTCGCGGATGGCGGACAGAAGCCGCTCGGGGATGCCGCAAAGGCCGAAGCCCCCGCTGGCAATCAGCATATCGTCTTTCAACAGCCCGTCGAGGGCAGAAGCGGCATCGGGATAAAGCTTGTTCATCGAACCTCCGTTACGGCTTGGCTGCTAGCGCCGAGTTTGCGATAAGTCACCCCTGCAACAAGGAGATAAGCGATGCGCGCCCTTTCCATTGCGGTCCTGCTGCCGCTGCTTGCTGCCTGCGAGGCGGAGCCTGCACCGCAGCCGACCCCGCGCGCAACGGCCGACCCGGAAATCGTGAAAGCCGAAGTCGACCGGCGCGAGATGTTCGTTGATGTCGCTAAAAAAGGCGATTTCGATGTCCGTTTCGTTGAGCCCTTCATGTCGCTCGATGTCCGTGGGGAGAAAATTGGTGTCTCTCGTGCCGGGTCATACAAGGTGGTGTCGGCGAAGCGGACCCGTGATGGAAAGACGATTACCTTTCGGGCAGATGAGGGGCTGAACGAGGGCGAAGAGCCATTCGTGCTGACAATCACCAACCGGCCTTGCCGCGACGCATTTTCTGGCGAGAGGACGCAGTTGACCGCATGGCTGGGCACCGAGGGCGAGCCGCGGCGCCTTCGTTCCTGCGCTGCACCTGCGAAATAGCTAGCGGGCTGAGCTTAGGTTAATCAGCTATTTATCACGAGAGGTTGCGCCTGACGCAACAAACCTTGTTCTTTTCGCACTTGCACAAAATGGTGTACGCAAGCATATCTCCCCCTGCCTTTCAGGCATCCTCTCCCAAGACTTTTCCAGCCCGGTTGGTATTCCAGCCGGGCTTTTTTCTTGCCTATTTCCGCATTGGTGCGGACCCCTCGCTTCGCTCGCTCATTGCATCAATGATACGCATCCCCATCTGCGGGAGCGTAGACGACGATATTGCGAGGGAGCCAAGCCCATATGGCCGATGCGGATACTGCAACGCCGGTAGAAGAGAACACAGTCAGGCTTCAGGTCGCTGCGGCACGGCAGGAAGAAAGCGGACAGGGCATCGCCCGCATGCCGCGCTCGGCCTTCCAGGCGCTCGGGATTACCGAGGGCGATCCGGTGGAAGTTGTCGGCAAGCGCGCCACGGTGGCGCTGGCAATGCCGGCCTATGACGAGGATCAGTCGCTCGAAGTTATCCGGCTCGACGGTCTTCAGCGTGGCAATGCCGAAGTCGGCTCGGGAGAACATGTAATAGTGCGTGTCGCCGAAAGTCGCCCCGCAACGCGCGTCGTCTTCGCGCCTGCCAATCGCGACATGCGCCTGCAGGGACCGGCGCAGGCATTGAAGCGCAATTTTGCCGGCAAGCCGCTGACTGCCGGAGATCTTGTAGCCACCACTGGCCAGCAGCCGGTGCAGAATATGCCGCCCGAAGTGCGCCGCATGTTCAATGCGCCCGCCTATGCGCTTACCCAGATCCGGCTCTCCGTGGTTTCGACCACGCCCAAGGGCATCGTCCATATCGACGAGAATACCGAAGTCGAATTGCGCGCTGAATTCGAAGCACCGCGCGATGCTCGTGCGGTCGTCAATTACGATGATGTGGGTGGCATCGACGATACCATTCAGGCCTTGCGTGAAATGGTGGAATTGCCGCTGCGCTATCCTGAACTGTTTACCCGGCTGGGTGTCGACCCACCCAAGGGCGTGCTTCTTCACGGCCCTCCTGGCACCGGCAAGACCCGGCTGGCCCAGGCAGTCGCCAATGAGAGCGACGCCGAGTTTTTCACCATCAATGGCCCAGAGATCATGGGTTCGGGTTATGGCGAAAGCGAGAAGGCGCTGCGCGAGGTTTTCGAAAAGGCTGGCAAGGCCGCTCCGGCGATCGTCTTCATCGATGAAATCGACTCGATTGCTCCCAAGCGCGACCGTGTGCCCGGTGAGGCCGAGAAGCGTCTTGTGGCACAATTGCTGACCTTGATGGACGGTCTCGAAGCGCGGTCCAACCTCGTGGTCATTGCGGCCACAAACCGCCCCGATGCCATCGACGAGGCGCTGCGCCGTCCGGGTCGTTTCGACCGTGAAATCGTGATTGGCGTGCCCGACGAGAAGGGCCGGCGAGAAATTCTCGGCATCCATACGCGCGGCATGCCGCTCGGCGACAAGGTTGATCTTACCGAGCTGGCCAAGGCGACTTATGGTTTCGTTGGCGCTGACATTGCTGCTCTCACGCGCGAGGCTGCCATCGACGCTGTTCGCCGCATCATGCCCAAAATCGATCTCGACGAGCGCACGATTCCGCCCGAAGTGCTCGATGAACTTTACGTAGGCCGCGAGGATTTCCTCTCCGCCCTCAAGCGCATCCAGCCCAGCGCCATGCGCGAAGTCATGGTGCAGGTCCCCAATGTCGGCTGGTCCGATATCGGCGGGGTCGGCGATGCAATCGAGAAGCTGAAGGAGGGCATCGAACTTCCGATGAAGAACTCGGATGCCTTCCACCGGCTCGGCATCCGCCCCGCCAAGGGTTTCCTGCTCTATGGTCCTCCCGGCACCGGAAAGACTTTGCTGGCGAAAGCGGTCGCCAAAGAAGCGGAAGCAAACTTCATTTCGATGAAGAGCTCGGACCTGCTGTCCAAATGGTATGGCGAGAGCGAGCAGCAGATCGCCAAGATGTTCAAGCGCGCCCGTGCGGTTGCGCCTTGCGTCATATTTATCGACGAGATCGACAGCCTCGTCCCCGCGCGCGGCAGCGGACAGGGCGAGCCGCAAGTCACTGGCCGTGTGGTCAATACAATCTTGGCCGAGATGGACGGGCTGGAAGAGCTTCAGTCAGTCGTCGTCATCGGCGCTACCAACCGCCCGACGCTGGTTGATCCTGCGCTTCTGCGACCGGGCCGGTTCGACGAGCTGGTCTATGTCGGCACGCCCGACAAGCCGGGTCGCGAGCAGATACTCGGCATCCATACCTCGAGCATGCCGCTTGCTGACGATGTGAGCCTTGCCGATCTTGCCGGGAAAACGGAACGCTTTACCGGCGCTGATCTGGAGGATGTGGTGCGCCGCGCGGGCCTCAACGCGCTGCAGCGCGCGGGCGGAGACGCTCAGGAAGTGACCGCGGCCGACTTCGCCGAGGCCCTGAAGGACAGCCGCGCAACGGTGACCAGCAAGATGGAAGCCGAATACAAGAAGATGCGCGGCGAGCTGAAGAAGCGCGCGGCCGAGGTTCAGCCCATCGGTTTCATCCACGAAGGCATGGTCGAACCCACGCGCGACCGCAAGCACGGCAATGTCGACAGCTGATTAGCCGCCCATGGCGCGCTGCTTGGCCGCTTCCACTTCGAGGCGATGGCGAATGAGCGCGCCCGGCTGGTTCTCCTTGAGCCATGCCAGCATATGTTCGCGCACTGCGCAGCGCAGCGTCCACAGGTCACCGATTGTATCGGCGCTCATGGAAAGGCGTAGCTCGATGCTTTCGGGATAGGCTTCGGTCATAAGAAGCGCGAGATTGCGGCCATCCCACAGGTCATGACCCTTGACGAAGCGTTCGAACTCCTCGCGGATCGGCTCGACCTCGGCGATTGGATCGAGGTGAAGCATGACCGGTCCGGTCAGCTTTTCGCTCACACGCGACCAGTTCTCGAAGCTCTGGTCGAGGAAGCGGCTGGTGGGCACGACCATCACACGCTCGTCCCATGTGCGGACGGTCACGAAGCTCATCCGGATTTCCTCGACGCGGCCTGCCTGACCGTCGACCTTCACAAGGTCTCCGATGCGAAGCGGCTGGGTCAGCGCCATCTGCAGGCCGGCGATGAGTGATTTCAGCGCAGGCTGCGCGGCTGCACCCACCGCAAGCGCGGCGAGACCGGCGGAGGCCAGCATGGTGGTGCCGATGTCGCGCACGCCCGGAATGTTGAGCATGATGAGCGAGACGGCGATTATCACGATGGCCACGCGGGCCGTGCGCGAAAGAATCGCGATGCGCGTGCGGTGGCCGCGATTGCCCACCTCCTCGCCCTCGATTTCGAGCTGGCGCTCGTACCCTGCGGCGAGCCCCTTCACGAGCGCGAAAGCGACCCAGCCAATAACCGCCGGGGTGATGAAACTGGCGAACACGTCCCAGCCATTGCCGACCAGCGCATCATTTTCGGCTGCGATGGAAATGGCAAAGGCGATCATTGCCCAGCGCACGGGCTTGCGCACCTTGGCGACGACCACGTCATCCATCTGGCTGTTCGAGCTGCTCGTCAGCTTGCGCAGCAGCTTGAAGATGACCCAATGGATGAGGAAGGCCACCGTCACAGCGCCGCCAAGAGCGACGAGTGTATGGATCAGCCCTTCATAGGATATGGGCCAGTTGTTCGGATGATAGCGGTCGAACATAGCGAGGGGCGCTCTATGGAGCGGCCGGCTCACTTGCAAGGTTTGTGGCGCGCTTCGCCTGCGGCAGTTCGATGTTCACGACGAGACCGTCGGGCTTGAAGTCGCGTGTGACCTTGCCACCGAACTGGCGTGCTGCGCTGTCCATCAGCATGCTGCCAAAGCCCCTGCGGTCGGGTGTTCCGTCCATCGAGACGCCGCTTTCGCGCCAGGTCAGATGCACACAGTCATCGACCCATTTCCATGAGACATCGATAGTGCCGCCCTTCGCCCAAGCGCCGTATTTCACTGCATTGGTGGTGAGCTCGTGAAAGACGAGGCCGAGCGGTGTGATCCTTTTGGCGGGAAGCAGGACTTCGGGCCCTTCCACCGTCGCGGCCTGCTTCTGCGAGCGATAAGGGGCGAGCGTCGTTTCGATCAGCGTTTCGAGCGACGCGAGTTCCCGATCGAGCTCACCCTGGCTGACCTCATGCGCGGTCAGCAATGCCCGCACGCGCTCGGCGATAGCGTCAGTGACTGGCTTGGCCTCCGGCTTGTCGCGCGCGCTCATCTGCACGATGGCAAGCACGACCGCGAAAATGTTCTTTACCCGGTGATTGAGTTCGCGCGCCAATAGGTCGGCGCGGTCGCGCGCTTCCCCCACAACAGCTGCCTGCGCTGCCTCGGCCTCATGCCGGGCGGCGCGTGAAACGAGGCGGGAGCCGAGCAGGATAGCAATCAACAGAAGCGTAATGAGCGTACCGAGAAGCGGCAGGACCCGGCCTTCGATGCGCGCGGTCTCCTCTGCCTGTTCGGCTAGAAGCTCGCGCTCGATTTGCTCCATTTCGTCAAGCGCGCGCCGCAGGCGCTCCATCGTTTCCTGACCTTCATCGGTCAGAATGGCGCGTCTGGCATCGAGCAGCCGGCCATCCTCGAGTAGCATTACCGTGCTTTCCATCTCGGAAAACTTGGCGCGCGACAGTGCATCAATCTGGTCGAGGAGCTCCTCCTGGCGGGTCGTCCCGCCATCGCCGAGCAAATCGCGCAGGCGCCGCAAGGCTGGTTCGATTTGTTCGCGGCCCTGCCGATAGGGTTCGAGATAGCGCCGGTCGAGCGTGATGAGGTAGCCGCGCTGGCCGGTTTCGCCATTCAGCGCAGCGGTATCGACGCGTTCGAGTTCTTCGATGATTTGCGCGGTCAGTTCCGAGCGTTCGCGCTGCATGCGCTCGGCTTCAACGGTCTGGTAGACGAGGAATATGAGCCCCAGCATTGCCGCGCCGATGAACAACAGCACGGCGGCGTTGGACATCTTGAGGCCAAGGAGGGGGCGTTCGGCCTCCATCGTTAATGCGCGGCTCCCCAGCTCTTGCCGGTGCCTATATCGACTCCCAGCGGGACAGACAGGTCGACGGCAGGCCGGGCGGCGGTCGCCATCACATTTTCGATGACTTTCGATGCCGCTTCGACATCGCCTTCGGGCAATTCGAAGACGAGTTCGTCATGCACCTGCAAGAGCATGCGGACATGGCCGAGCCCTGCTTCTTCCAGAGCGGGGTTCATCCGCACCATGGCGCGCTTGATTATGTCGGCGCTGGTGCCCTGGATGGGGGCATTGATGGCGGCGCGTTCGCTGCCCTGCCGCTCGCCCTGGTTCTTCGAATTGATGCGCGGGAACCACGTTTTCCGCCCGAAGAGCGTTTCCGAATACCCCTTCTCGCGCACGCTTTCGAGCGTGTGGAGAATGTATTTCTGGATACCAGGGAAGCGCTTGAAATAGGTATCGATCATCTCCTGCGCCTCGTCCGGCTCGACCTTCAGGCGTCCAGCAAGGCCCCAGCGCGAAATGCCGTAGAGGATGGCGAAGTTGATGGTCTTGGCCCGCGCTCTCGTGTCGCGCGTGACCTCGCCGAACATTTCGGTCGCGGTGCGCGAGTGGATGTCCTCGCCATTCTCGAAGGCTTCGCGCAAGGGCGCGACGTCGGCCATGTGCGCGGCCAGGCGCAGCTCGATTTGCGAATAGTCGGCGGCGAGCAGCACATTGCCCTCTTCTGCGACGAAGGCATCGCGGATCTGGCGGCCGATTTCGGTGCGGATGGGGATGTTCTGCAAATTCGGGTCGGTCGAGGACAGACGACCCGTCTGCGCGCCGACGAGGCTGTAGCTAGTATGGACGCGGCCCGTTTCGGGATTGATGGCTTCCTGCAGCGCGTCGGTATAGGTCGACTTCAGCTTGGCGAGCTGGCGCCATTCGAGCACCTTGTCGGCAATCTCCGCACCGTCGCCCGAGAGGCGCTCGAGCACCGACTGGTCGGTCGAATACTGCCCACTCTTTCCCTTCTTGCCGCCCTTGTATCCCATCTTGTCGAACAGGATTTCGCCGAGCTGCTTGGGACTGCCGACTGTGAATTCCTGCCCGGCGATTTCATGGATTTCGCCTTCGAGACGCGAGGTTTCGGTCGCAAATTCCTCTGACAGCTTGGCCAATCTCGCGCGGTCGACCTTGATGCCGTGGCGTTCCATTCCTGCCACCACCGGCACCAGCGGACGATCGACCCGCTCGTAAACCTTGGTGCCGCCTTCAATAGGCAGGCGGCGCTTCAGATGCGCGTGGAGCCGCCAAGTAACGTCGGCGTCCTCGGCGGCATATTCGGTCGCCTTGTCGAGCGGGACTTCGGGGAAGGGGATAGCCTTCTTGCCCGTCCCGCATACTTCCTTGAAGCTGAGGCAGGTGTGGCCGAGGTGGCGTTCGGACAGTTCGTCCATCCCGTGCCCCCCGCCGATGCCCGCCTCGCTGCGCCCGGCATCAAGCGCGAAGCTGATAATCATCGTGTCGTCGATGGGCGCAACCGCAACGCCCTCGCGCGCCAGTACGTTGAGATCGTACTTCCCGTTCTGGAAAACCTTCAGGACCGCCTCGTCCTCGAGCATCGGTTTCAGTGCCTCGAGCGCTGCCTGCTTGTCGATCTGGTCGGGCTTCTCGGCGAACATGTCGCTGCCGCCATGGGCAAGCGGGATATAGCAAGCGTCATTGGGGCCAAGCGCGAGGCTCACCCCGACAAGCCGCGCACGGATGGAATCGAGGCTGTCGGTCTCGGTATCGACTGCCACCAGCCGAGCATCCTGCGCACGCGCCACCCATTCCTGCAGTCGCTCGAGTGTCTGCACGCATTCATAGGCCGAGCGGTCGACTGCGGGCATTTCGGGCAGCGGCTGGGCATTGCCCTCGTCGCTCGCCTCTGCGCCGGCGGTCTGCTGCTTGGGCGGGTTGAGATCGGTCGCGCGGTTGGGGCTGCCGGTCCCGGCATCAAGGCGACGCAGCAGGCTGGTGAAACCGTGCTTTTCGAGGAAGGCGGCAAGCGGCTCGCTCGGCACGCCGTCGAGTTTCATTTCCTCGAGGTCGATGGGGAGCGGACAATCCTCTTTCAGTTTCACCAGCACGCGGCTGAGTTCCGCATCCTCGCGGTGTTCGAGCAAGCGTTCCTTGAGCTTGCTCTTCTTCATGTCCTCTGCCGAATCGAGCGCGGCGGTGAGGTCGCCATGCTCGGCAATCAGCTTGCTCGCGGTCTTCGGACCGACGCCGAAGATACCGGGGATGTTGTCGACCGAATCGCCCATCAGCGCGAGGACGTCGCCCACCTTTTCGGGTGGGACTCCGAATTTCTCCTCGACTTCCTCGATGTAAATGCGCGCGCTCTTCATCGTGTCGAGCATGTCGATGCGCCCGCCGTCTTTCTCGCCGACCAGCTGCATCAGGTCCTTGTCGGAGGAGACGATGGTGACATCCCACCCCTGCGCCTGCGCAGCGCGCGCGTAGGAAGCGATCATGTCGTCGGCTTCGACGCCTTCTTCCTCGACCATGGGGAGGCTGAAGGCGCGCGTCGCATCGCGGATGAGCGGGAATTGAGGGACCAGGTCCTCGGGCGGGTCGGGCCGGTTGGCCTTGTACTGGTCGTAAATCTCGTTGCGGAAGGAGTGGCTCGACTTGTCGAGCACCACCGCGAGGTGCGTCGGGCCGTCTGCCTTGTCCAGATCATCGGCCAGCTTCCACAGCATCGTGGTGTAGCCGTAAACCGCCCCTACCGGCGTGCCTTCCGGATCGGTCAGCGGGGGCAGGCGGTGATACGCCCTGAAGATATAGGCGGAGCCATCGACGAGATAGAGGTGCTTTTTATCGGCCATTATTGACCGCACTAGCAGCGAGTCGCGCGCTTTGGGAGCATTTGCGGCGCAAAAAATGTGGCCAGAAAAATGGCGGAATTGCGGCGAATTGAGGCAATAAGGTGGCAAAATGTGGCGAATCTGCTTGCTAGGCCACAATCCCGCCACTATTTAGACACTGTAAGGCCGGAATTGCCGGACCTTGCGCGGGAGGGGCCCTCGGGTTTCCAACCGCACTCAAAACTCGCTGTTTAAGGATTACTATTATGCGCAAGATCGCACTCGTCGCCGCCGCTTCGGCAGCCGCTCTCTCGCTCGCAGCTTGCTCGGAAGCTACCGAAGACGCAGCTGAAGAAACCGCTGAATCGGCTGCTGCTGACACCGAAGCAAACATGGAAGCTGTTGAAGCTGGCGCTGAAGAAGCTGCTGCTGAAGTCGACGGCGAAATGGCTGAAGCTGAAGCTGAAGTTGAAGGCGAAACCGTTGAAGAAGCTGCTGCTGACTAATTAGTCGCACGCTTCGGACGAGTTACGTTCGAAACAGGAAAGGGCGGCGCCGGGAGGCACCGCCCTTTTTCTGTGCTCAAAATGGGCGTGAAGCCTAGCCGCCGTAATCGGCGTCGGTCCAGACGCGGCGATTGTCGCCAGGGTTCGAGAAACCGCGGTAAAGTGCGCCGGTGATGGTCGAAATCCGAGCGTCGCGCATCTGGCGCGCTTCGAGCTTGCGCGCGCGATTGCCGTTCTCCACCGCCATCGAGGGGCTTTGGCCAGTCACGTAAATGGCAGCGGCAATCGCCCGGCCGTCAGGCGTGTGGAAGATACCGATGTCGCTTGCAGTTCGGCTGAGAGTGCCCGTCTTGTTCGCCAGGCCAGCACTGGTCGGCAGGGCGGAACGCATGCGTTTCTTGCCGGTGGTAGTCGCCCGCATGGCGTCCATGAGGACCGCACGGGAGGAGGTGCTCAGCCACCTGCCCTGATAAATTCCGGCCAGCAACTGGCCCATGGCGCGGGGGCTGGCGCTGTCGCGCAGATCGACCGAAGAGGCTGGGTCGAGTCGACCATCCTCGCGCACCAGTGTCGCGATGTCCCGGGTCAGCTGGAAATCCTCAATGCCGGCATCGCGCATCCACTTGTTAACGGCAGCCGGACCTCCGACTGCCTCGAGCAGCGCATCGGTACAGGCGTTGCAGCTTTTCGAAATCATGAGGTTCAAATGCTCGAGCCCGGTGAGGTAGGCCCCGCCGCGTCGCGGCAGGCGCCATTCGCTGGTCAGGCTCCATTTCCCGGCATCGACACCCGCAAGGTAGGCCGCAGCAACCGCGACCTTGCTCGTGCTGGCCATGGGAAAGCGCTGGTCTTCGAGCACGCCGATTTCCTGGCCCGTCGTCAAGTCGATAGCATAGACACCAATGCGACCGCGCGAACCGTCCGCGAGCGAGGCGACGGTCTTTTCAAGCTGGCTGTCATAGACGGCATCGAAAGTCTGAGGAGCGCGAACCTCGGTGCCGAGCACCTTGTCGAACTGCGCGGTGTAACCCGCATCGTTATTGCCGACGCTTTGGGCCTGCACTCCGACCGGAAAGCCGAGGGCCATCGCACCCGCTGCCAGTACACTCATAAATTTCATGTTCCGCATAACCCTCCAGATACCATAATCATGGTTGTCGGAACATTAACGTTAAGCACGAATCGTTCGCAAGCGCAGGCGCGACGAAATGTGTCGCGCCTGCGCCAGAGGCTTTCGCAGCAATGAAATTTCCTTAGGCCATTATGCCGAGGCAATGACCTGTTCGATTTTCGCGGTCGGCTCGCCCGTGACCGTCTTGTCGATTTCCCCGACGAGGCGCCGTTCGAGTTCCGAATGGTAATGTCGCCGCATTTCGCCAAGGGTCTTTGGGTCAGCGATGACAAGGACATCGGTCAGCTCGCCGGATATGGCCTTGGCGTTCAGCCATTCAGTCGCCGCTGCACCATGGGCCAGTTCGTTGAGGTCGGTGCGCCCGTGTTCCTGGCCGATATCGTCCTGATGTTTGACCCCCGCGCTGAAATTGGTCGCGGTAAGATCGGGTTTTTGCGCATTGCCGAGTTTGGGTTCGAACGGCTGGCCGGTGTTCTGCATGACGGTGAAATGTTCTCCGTCGACGATTGCGACATGGGCCTTGTGCGGCAGCTTCATGGGCTGATCTCCTGTATGAATTGTCTACTTGCCAAACCAACGGGCGAGACCGCGAAGGGGTCCGGACTTGTGAGCCGCTTCGCCATGCGTCACAGTGCTGCCCATGGGAGAGAACGACGGCGCGAGCCAATTGCAGGCCGGGTTGAACAGGGCGCTTGGCCGGGCGGGGCTCGGCGAGGCGGAAGGGCTGGTGCGCCTTACCGGTGGGGCAACCATGGAGAGCTGGCGGTTTTCGGCGGACGGTGCGGATTTCGTCCTGCGCCGTGCGCCGAGCCTTGCGATGATGGAGGACCGCCCCTTCGGACATCCTACCGAGGCGGCCATCATTAGGGCCGCGCGGGCGGCGGGTGTGACCGCGCCCGAAGTTGTGGTCGAGCTGGAGGAGGCCGACGGCATCGGCAGCGGTTTCATTATGCGTGCTCTTCCCGGCACTCCCGACCCGCGCGCGATATTGGCCAGCACATCGCCTGCACAATTGGTCGGGCAGGCGGCACAGGACTTAGCGCGTATCCATTCGCTCGATGCTGCCGGCTTGCCGGACGAAATCCCGACGCTCGATTATCGCGAGGGCATCGAGAAACTGCGCGAGCAATTCGAGGAGGCAGCTGGCGATCGGCCCATCATCGCGCTGGGTCTGCGATGGCTGATGGACAATGTGCCCGAGCCGGTCGAGCCGGTGCTCAACCATGGCGATTACCGGCTGGGCAATCTGCTCGTCGAAGATTCCGAACTTACCGGAGTGCTCGACTGGGAACTGGCCCATCTCGGCGACTGGCACGAGGACCTCGCCTTCGGTTGCATGCCGGTCTGGCGCTTCGGCGCCTATGACAAGCCGGCGCTGGGGCTGGGGTCGCTTGAGGAATATTTCGCCGCCTATGAGGCGGCGGGTGACAGGCCGGTCGACCCGGCTCGTTTTCGCTTCTGGACCGTCTACCGCACCGTTTGGTGGGCGCTTGGGTGCCTGAAGAATGCAAGGATCTGGCGCGAGGGGCAGGACCGGATGCTGGAGCGGGTAGTCATCTCGCGGCGCACCAGCGAGCAGGAGATGGATTTGCTTTTGCTGCTGGAAGATGATGCGCCGGAAGATTGCCGCGGGAAACAGAAGTGGTGGCCAATCGAGACACCCGACCATGAGTTTGGCGATGCAACGCGCGAAGACCTAATGCGCGCCGTTCTCGAATGGTTGGAGACGATAAAGCCCAGCATGAAGGGGCATGACCGTTTCCAGCTGGCCGTTGCCCGCAATGCGCTCGGCATCGCGATGCGCGACGAGATGTACCTTCCCGACCTTCATATCGACGGCCGCATGTCCGCGGACCTTTTGGCTGGCGAATCTTCGATGGCAACTCCCGGAGTGCTTGGCCAGCTTCGGCAGGCCGCACTCGAGGCTGTGACGGTCGACTCGCCCAAATATCCCTCGCTGCAGGTCGCGCTCGATAAGTGGACACTTTCCAAGGAGGAAAACTGATGGACTTCACAATCCCGCAGGACCTCGAGGACTATTACGCCGAACTCGTCTCCTTCATCGAGGCCGAAATCGAGCCGCTGGTCGCGAAGGACGACAACATCCGTTTCTTCGATCACCGCCGCGAGAATGCGCGGACAGACTGGGAGCGGGGTGGGCTGCCCAATCACGAGTGGGAAGACCTGCTGCGGCAGGCGCGCAAGGCGGCGGACGAGGCGGGCCACTGGCGCTTCTCCGCGCCGAAGAAATATGGTGGCAGGGACGGGTCGAACCTCTGGATGGCCGTCATCCGGGATAGGTTCGCGCAGCGCGGGCTGGGCCTCCACAACGACCTCCAGAACGAACACAGCATCGTAGGCAACTTCCCCTTCGTCGCCATGTTCGAAACCTTCGGGACCGAGGAGCAGAAACAGGAATTCATCCTCGGCGGCTTCGAGGGTGATCGCCGCGTCGCTTTCGGCCTGACCGAGCCCGACCACGGCTCGGATGCCACCCATATGGAAACTACGGCGGTCCGCGAAGCGCGCGATGGCGTGGACGGCTGGCGGATCGATGGCGAGAAGATGTGGATCACCGGCATGCATGTGGCGACGCACTGCGCCACCTTCGCCCGCACCAGCGGCGAGGCGGGCGATGCGAAGGGTATCACCTGTTTCCTCGTACCCAATCCCACGGACGGCCTCAAAATCGAGGAATGGATGTGGACATTCAATATGCCCACCGACCATCCGCGCCTGTCGTTCAACAATGTCTGGGTGCCCGACAGCGCCATCCTCGGCAGCGAGGGACGCGGGCTCGCGCTGGCGCAGAGCTTCGTCCACCAGAACCGCATAAGGCAGGCGGCGAGCAGCCTCGGCGCTGCGACCTATTGCGTCGAGGAGAGCGTGAAATACGCGAGGGAGCGCAAGCCCTTCGGGCAGGAACTCGCCCGCAACCAGGCTATCCAATTCCCGCTGGTCGAGCTTGCCACCCAGTGCGAGATGCTGCGGCTGCTCATCTACAAGACCGCGTGGGAGATGGACAGCATGGCCCATGAGGACATCGAGAAGACCATCTCGGACAAGGTCTCCATGTGCAATTACCAGGCGAACCGGCTGGTCTGCGAAGCGGCCGACCGCGCGATGCAGGTGCATGGCGGCATCGGCTATTCGCGCCACAAGCCGTTCGAGCATATCTACCGCCACCACCGCCGCTACCGCATCACCGAGGGGGCGGAGGAAATCCAGATGCGCAAGGTGGGCGCCTATCTCTTCGGCTACCTCGGCCCGCGTAAGGGCAAATTCGTTTCCAATTGAACCCTTCAGCCATGTCGTTGGTCGAGTGAATGCTTGACCCGCCACGACATATGCGCCTCATTTGACCCAATCATTCTTGGGGACTGAAAACATGACCAATTTCTTCCGGCTTGCCGCGACCGGCTTGCTTGCGACCACCTCCACCGCAGCTCTCGCGCAGGAGGCACCCATCGTCCTGCCCGGCGCACCGGGTGAAGCGCCGCGCGTGATTGGCGAGGCCGATGCCATCAAGCTTTCGGACACGCGCTATTCGCCCGCCGACGTCAATTTCATGCAAGGCATGATCGTCCATCACCAGCAGGCGGTCGACATGGCCAATCTGGTCAAGGCGCGCACCAATAACGACGCTGTCCTCAAGACCGCCGACCGTATCGAGGCAGGCCAGAAGGACGAGATGAAGTTCATGCGCGAATGGCTCGAGGCGCGCGGCGAACCGACCGCCATGCCGCATTCGATGCATCATGGCGCGCATGGCCATGGCGCGATGAAGGGCATGGCGACCCCCGAACAGATGAAGGCCTTGGCCGCTGCCAATGGCACCGAGTTCGACCGCCAGTTCCTGATGCTGATGGTTACGCACCACCAGGGCGCGCTCGACATGGTTCGCGAGCTGCACAACTCGCCGGGAAGTGCCTATGACCCGGTGATGTTCGAATTCACCAATGAAGTGGTGAGCGACCAGCAGGCCGAAATCGACCGCATGAACGCCGTTCTGGCGCAGCTTTCGACCGACCCGCGCGCAACGCTGGCTGCCGGTTTCCGCGATGCGGGCGAGGCGATTTCGAACTTGCGCCTCGTGGTCGCCCAGCCCAAGCCGGCCGGTTTCTTCGACCCCGAAAACCCCGCCCAGCTTCGCCCTCTCATCGAAAAGGATGAAGACGGGGGCGAGGCAGAAGAACCCACCGACAGCGCTGGGTCGGACGGGGAAGAAGAGAAGCCGCGGTTCGGCAAGCGCGGTTCGCTGTTGAGCTTCGCCAACACCGATATCGCCTTTTCGGGCGACCTCATGGTGGCGGGCAGCTATCACGGCTTCAACGCCTATCGCCTTGGCGAGGACGGCGTCCCGGTCTTGCTCAGCTCGACCGTCTGCCCCGGCGGGCAAGGCGACGTCTCGATTGTCGACGACCTCCTCATCATGAGTGTGCAGGACAGCCGCGCACGCGTCGATTGCGGGCTCCAGGGCGTGGCGGGCAAGGTCAGCGAAGAGCGCTTCCGCGGCCTTCGCATCTTCGACATTTCCGACATCACCCGCCCACGCCAGGTCGGGCTGGTGCAGACCTGTCGCGGCAGTCACACGCACTCGATCGTCAGCGCCGATGATGATCGCATCGTGGTCTACAATTCGGGCACGAGCTACGTGCGCGATAATGAGGAACTGGAAGGCTGTTTCGACAGCGCCGGTGACGAGACCGCGCTATTCAGCATCGACGTCGTCGAAATCCCCGTCGCCAATCCGGCGGCCTCGCGCATCATCGACCGTCCGCGCATCTTTGCCGCCGACGGCCAGATTGCCGGCCTCTGGAAGGGCGGCGACCACGGCGAGGGCACGCAGGACACCTACATCACCAACATGTGCCATGACATTACCGTCTTCCCGGCGAAGAACCTCGCCGCCGGAGCGTGCTCGGGCAATGGCATTATCCTCGACATTTCCGATCCCTTGAAGCCGACCCGTATCGACGATGTGACCGACAAGGGCTTTGCCTACTGGCACTCGGCCACCTTCAACAATGACGGCACCAAGGTGCTGTTCACCGACGAATGGGGCGGGGGCGGACGTCCGCGCTGCCAGGCCGGTGACCCCAAGAACTGGGGCGCGGATGCGTTCTATGCCATCGAGGACGGCAAGCTTGAATATCGCGGCATGTACAAGCTTCCCGCGCCGCAGGGCGACAAGGAGAACTGCGTCGCGCACAACGGCTCGATCATCCCCGTGCCGGGCCGCGATATCTTCGTGCAGGCATGGTATCAGGGCGGCATCTCGGTCATCGATTTCACCGATGCGACCAACCCGTTCGAAATCGCCTATTTCGACCGCGGGCCGGTGGACGAGGACCAGCTGATTACCGGAGGTTACTGGTCGGCCTATTGGTACAACGGTCGCATTTACGCGACCGAAATCGCGCGCGGGCTCGACGTCTTCGCGTTGGAACCGAGCGAGTTCCTCACCGTAGAGGAAATCGCGGCGGCAGAAGCTGCAACCTATGAAGGCAATGTCTTCAACCCGCAGACCCAGACGCAGGTCACCTGGCCCGATGAAGTGGTCCGCGCGGCAGAGGGCAGCCGCAAGGGCGGCTAAAGCCTAGAACCAGGCGCGAATACCGAGAAGAAACGCAAGGCCGTCGGGGTCCTCTCCGGCGGCCTTTGCTATTTCGGCGGTCTGGCCGATCTTGGCCTCGTATCCCACGCCGACATAGGGCGCGAATTCGCGGGCGATTTCGTAGCGGAGGCGCAGGCCCGTCTCGACCTTGGTGAGGCCAGCGCCAATCTCGCGCTCGGGAATATCTTGCGCCGCCAATTGCAGCTCCACACGCGGTTGGAGGATGAGGCGCTGCGTTATCTTCTGGTCGTACTCGCCCTCTATCCGCGCGGTGAAATCGCCACGGTCGGAGAGGAAGACGGCGCCGTCGACATGCCACATATAGGGCGCAAGACCCTGCACGCCGAGCACGAGATGGCTGCGCGTTTCGGGTTCGAGGTCGAGCCGAATGCCTGCCTGCAAGTCGAAGAAGGGGCCGATGGCATGGCCCCAGAGCGCCTGCACTTCGGCGTCTTCCAGCGCCTCGCCGAACTCGCCTTCGGCTTCAGATTTCACGACGAATTTGTCGATATCATCGCCGTACCAGCCTTGCACGTCCCACAGAGAGGCTTCGTGGCCTTCAGCGATGCGCAGTTCGAGACGCTCGGCCATCAGCGTGCCGGTCAGCATGTCGCCATGCGTGGTATGGTTGGTGGCGCGCGCCTTTGCCATCCGGTCTGCGCCATAGATTTCGTCGGCAGCATGTTCCGGGCCTTCGAGAGCCTCGGGCGGCGGCGGACCTTCGGGAAGTTCGGCCATGGAGTGCATCGAATGGTCCATCGCAGGCGGGTCTGCCTTGGGCGGCAGCACCAGCGGCGCGGACTTCTTCGTGGGAGCGTGGTGCGAATGGTCTTCGGCGGGCTCTTCGGTTTCCGGCTGCCCGTGTCCCGAATGGTCCTGCGCGGCGGCGGGCAGGGCGGCCAGTATCAGCGGCGCGGCGAGGAGCAGGCGCGCGCTCATGCCTCCTTCTCCGGCTCGGGGAAGGGCCGCACGGTGACGGTCTGCATCATCCCGGCATGCATGTGGTAGAGCAGGTGGCAGTGAAAAGCCCAGTCGCCCGGCTCGTTGGCGGTGACGTCGAAGGTCGCGGTGCTGCCCGGCTGGACCACGACCGTGTGCTTCAATGGCTGGTTCATCATCCCTGCGCCGTTGACCAGCTCGAAGAAGTGTCCGTGCAGGTGGATGGGATGCGCCATCATCGTGTCGTTCACCAGCTTCACCCGCACCCGCTCGTCATAGGCGAAGCGGATGGGGTCGTCGGTGACGGCAGAGAATTTCTTGCCGTCGAAGCTCCACATGTAGCGTTCCATGTTGCCGGTGAGGTGGATGGTCATCTGGCGCGTCGGCATGCGGTGCGGGTTCATGCGTGCGGCCTTCAAGTCGGTGTAGCGCAGGACGCGGTGGTCCACATTGTCGAGGCCGAGGCCCGGGAAATCCATCCGGTCCATCGGCATGGGCGAGACCATGTCGAGACCGGGGCCGACCTTCACATCCGGCGGCAGTTTCGAGGTGTCGCGCATCGAATGGTCCATTGAGCCGTGATCCATCCCCGCCATGGCACCACCGCCGCCTTGGTTGATGCCCAAGTGGTCCATTCCGCCATGCGCATCGTGGTTCATCGCGCCGCCGTGCGCTCCGTCCATCGAGCCCATGCCCATATCGGCCATGGTCAGCGTGACCGGCCCGCGCAGGGGCGGGGGCGTGGCGCGGTGGCCCTTGTGCGAGGTGAGCGAGGCCAGCCCCATGCCGCTCCGGTCCATCGCCTCGGCGACCAGCGCATGGCTACCCGCTGGCGGAGTGACGATGACGTCATAGGTCTCTGCCGTGCCAATCTGGAATTCGTCCACCTCGACTGGCGAGACATCCATGCCGTCGGCTGCAATCACCGTCATTGGCACGCCGGGAATACGGACATTAAAAAAGGTCATCGCCGAGCCGTTGATGACCCGCAGCCTCACGCGCTCGCCGGGGGTGAAGAGATATTCTAGACCGTCCATCGGCCCGTGCCCGTTGACGAGGAAGGTATAGGTGTCGCCCGTCACGTCCGAAATGTCGCGCGGGTTCATCCGCATCCCGCCCCACATCAGCCGCTCTTTCAGCGGCATGTCGCCCTCGGTCGCGGTCTGCATCTGGCGATTGAAATAATGCTCGCCGACCTTGAGCAGGCGCGCGATTTCATGCGGGTGGCGCGGGGTGAACTCGCTCAGCAGGACGACGTAATCGCGGTCGTAGCGCGGGTCGGGCGTCGCGCTTTCGATGACGATGGGGCCATAATGTCCCGCCTGTTCCTGCAGGCCCGAATGCGAATGCCACCAGTAGGTGCCGCTCTGGCGGATGGGGAATTCATAGGTGAAGGTTTCGCCCGGCCGGATGCCGGGGAAGCTCACCCCTGGAACACCGTCGAACTGGAAGGGCAGCAGCAGCCCGTGCCAGTGTATAGAGGTATCCTCGGCAAGGTTGTTGGTCACGTCGATGCGGACGTTCTGCCCCTCGCGCAGGCGCACCAGCGGGCCGGGGACGGTCCCGTTGACGGCAATCGCATGGCCCTTGCGCCCGCCGACCGCGAAATGGTGGTTGTCGACGTTGAGCGCGATACGCTCGCCCGACACCTCGCCGTAGCCTTGTTTCGCATGCGTCAGGCTCTCGCCGCGCGCCCAGGCAGGCATGAGCAGCCCGCTGGCTGCGATACCGGCGGTGCCGAGCATGAAATTGCGGCGAGAGAATTGGGGCAAGGTCATCGGGTGTCGCTTCGTTGGGGGCGTCCCCACTGCCACAAGCAGCGTTAGCGAGAAAGCCGCCAGTCGCGCTCGGCCCGGCTTTTCGGGGTTGGGTCGGCCTGCGGTCGCAACAGCCGGTCGCGACCAGGAAAGATAGCGACAAGTAGAATCTTAAGAGGTGCCTGCATATTTCCGCTTTTAAGGACGCCAGCATCGTTGCGCTGCCCTCCGGCTTCGGAATATATTGAAGACGGATCGAATACAGGGGTCGTATTAAATGAAGAAATTACTCGTTAGCGCCATTGCGCTGGGTCTGGCCATGCCTGCCGCCGCTCAGGAACAGGCCGAAGAGGTGCAGAAGGTTCGCCCGCCGGCACCACCGCCCATCCGCACGGTCAAGGCGCCGCCGCCCGTCCCGGTCATCCCGCCTCCGCCACCTATCATGCGCATGTCGGGTTTCCCCTCGTTAGAAGCGGAAGTCGCGAGGTTTGGTGCGGCACCGACCTATTCGGGCGCCTGGCCGACCGACAAGAAGGAAGTGAAGGCCTTCCGCCGTGAACGTGAGAGCCAACGCAGCGTTTGCACAAAGCGTGACAGTGTCGCGTGGAGCCTTGCCGACAAGAAGCTCGCGGCTTGTGACGCACTGCTCGGCGGTCCGGAACCGGAAGACGCGCCGACCACGCGCGGCTTCCTCTCGGTCGACCGTGCGCTTGATGAGAACGAAGCTGCCGCAGCCCGCGCCGAACTGCTCCAGGGCCGTGCGCTTGCACTGCTTGCACTCGACGCCAACCGTCTCGCGATTGCTGCCGCCGACGAAGCCGACGAATGGGGCGTCCAGGCAAACAACTCGCTTTACGAGTTGAGCGGCGGGCTCGCCAACCAGATGATCCGCACCTTCGCGCTGGTCCGGTTGGGCGAGAAGGACGAGGCACAAGCGGCCATCGATGCCTTGCGCGCGGCGCGTCCCTATTCCACCAGCATCGCGATCGTCGCGAACAACCTGCAGTCGGCGCTCAACAAGAATGACCTCGAAGTCCAGCGCGAGCAGCTTTATGCGCGCATCCCGCTCGACCCCGATGTGCAGCAGATGGCGTTTCTGATGGACCTCATGTCCGGTCGCCTCGAAGCGGCTGACAGCCTCGGCGACGCGATGAGCTTCACCAAGCCCAAGATGCGGGGTGGCTGGACCGTTCAGGGCGATGCCCAGCCCTGGGAAAAGCTCGACGTCGAAGTGACATTCCAGGGGCTGCGCGCCTATACCGCGGCAGCACTTGGCAATGCCGAAAAGAGCGAGGCGATCCTTGCCGAGACGCGCCTGATGATCGACGATTACCGCGGACCCGACCCGCGTGAATCGGATGCGCGCAAGATCCGCAAGAAGAAGGTCAACGAATACCTCGCGCGATCGGAGACGGCGTCAAAGGTCACAGCAGATCTCGCCACGATCATGTCGGCGGTTCCGGTTCGCGAAACAAACAAGGGCAAGCCGTTCGACGAGATCGCGTCCAATCTGAGGGAACTCGGCGGCATGAATGTCCTGCTTCCGGTCCTGGTCGAGCAGCTGCGCCTTGCCGGTGGTGACGACGCTGAAATGGCCGCCAAACGGGCCGATGCGCTGGTCGCTCGCTTCATCCGCGTGGGGTCGGAGATCAAGCCTGCGCAATTCGGCGCGATGCTGCCGACCACCGAATTCCTCAATGCCGTCCCGGACTTCTCCTCGACAGCGAGCAAGTGGCTGTTCGGCGGCAATTCCGGCTGGTCCAAGGCGGAAGAGAAGGGCACCGACATCATGACGGTGCGCTATGAGACGACCAAGGGCAGCAAGCCGATGATGGAGGAAATGCTCCTCATCGCCGCCGCCGGTATCGCCCGCGACAAGGGCAAGGACGCCTTCGTCATCCTCTCGAACCGTACCTTCAAGCGGTACACGACGACCACGTCCTATTACGGCGGAAGCTGGACCAGCGACTCCGGTTTTGAATCGCAGGCGCGCATCCAGCTCATCGACAGCGCCAACCCGCCCGCACTGTTCGCGAGCACGCCCGAGCGCATCATCCTCGCGTCGGACATCGAAGCCAACCTCATGCCGCGCTTCGACGAATATTTCGCGAAGAAGGAAGCGCGAAAGAAACGCTAACTATCGCGGGGCAGCATGGGCCACCAGCTCATGTTCCCGAACGACAAAAGGCCCGGCAGGATCGCTCCTGCCGGGCCTCTTTGTATGTGCCTGTCGGCTGGTCGGTAAGGCTTAGAAGCCCATGCCGCCCATACCGCCCATGCCGCCCATGTCGGGCATTGCAGGGGCTGCAGCCTTGTCTTCCGGCTTGTCGACGACGGCAGCTTCCGTCGTGATCAAGAGGCCGGCGACCGAAGCAGCATTTTGCAGCGCGGTGCGCACGACCTTGGTCGGGTCGATGACGCCGGCAGCTACGAGGTTCTCGTAGGTGTCGTTTGCTGCGTTGAAGCCGAGGGTTTCGTCATTGCTGTCGAACAACTTGCCCGAAACAACCGCACCGTCATGGCCGGCGTTGGTGGCAATCTGGCGAACCGGAGCGGTCAGCGCACGGCGGACGATGTCGATGCCGCGGGTCTGGTCGTCGTTGACGCCAGCGAGGCCTTCGAGAGCCTTCGAAGCATAGAGCAGCGCGGTACCGCCACCCGGGACGATGCCTTCTTCAACGGCTGCGCGGGTTGCGTGGAGAGCGTCGTCGACGCGGTCCTTGCGTTCCTTCACTTCGACTTCGGTTGCGCCGCCGACCTTGATGACGGCCACGCCGCCAGCGAGCTTGGCAAGGCGTTCCTGCAGCTTCTCGCGGTCATAGTCGCTCGAAGTGTTGTCGATCTGCGTGCGGATTTCCGAAACGCGGGCCTTGATGTCGTCTTCGCTACCGGCACCGTCGACGATGGTCGTGTTGTCCTTGTCGATGGTGACGCGCTTGGCTTCACCGAGCATGCCGAGCGTGACGTTTTCGAGCTTGATGCCGAGGTCTTCGGAAATCATCTCGCCCTTGGTCAGGATCGAGATGTCCTGCAGCATGGCCTTGCGGCGATCGCCGAAGCCCGGTGCCTTGACCGCTGCAACCTTGAGGCCGCCGCGCAGCTTGTTGACCACGAGGGTCGCCAGCGCTTCGCCTTCGATGTCTTCCGCGATGATCAGCAGCGGACGGCCAGACTGGACAGCCGCTTCGAGAACCGGGAGCATCGCCTGCAGGTTCGAGAGCTTCTTCTCGTGGATCAGGATGTACGGGTTTTCGAGTTCGACCGTCATCTTTTCCGGGTTGGTGATGAAGTACGGGCTGAGGTAGCCGCGGTCGAACTGCATGCCTTCGACGGTTTCGAGCTCGAATTCGAGACCCTTGCTCTCGTCGACGGTGATCACGCCTTCCTTGCCGACCTTTTCCATAGCTTCGGCGATCTTTTCGCCGACTTCACGGTCGCCGTTGGCCGAGATGATGCCGACCTGTGCGATTTCTTCGCTGCCCGACACTTCCTTCGAACGACCGGCGAGGTCTGCAACGACCTTCTCGACAGCGAGATCGATGCCGCGCTTGAGGTCCATCGGATTCATGCCCGCTGCGACCGACTTCATGCCTTCGGTCACGATCGACTGGGCAAGAACGGTTGCAGTGGTCGTGCCGTCACCGGCGGCGTCGTTCGACTTCGAAGCGACTTCCTTGAGCATCTGCGCGCCCATGTTCTCGAACTTGTCCTTAAGTTCGATTTCCTTGGCGACGGAAACGCCGTCCTTGGTGATGCGCGGTGCGCCGAAGCTCTTGTCGATCACGACGTTGCGGCCCTTGGGGCCGAGCGTGACCTTGACGGCATTGGCGAGGGTGTCGACGCCGCGCAGGATGCCTTCGCGCGCGTCGCGGCCGAACTTAACGTCCTTGGCTGCCATTGGTGTTTCTCCTGAAATTCTTTGTGGTTAGTGAAAGCGTGAGGTAGTCAGGGCTCAGCCCATGATCCCCATGATGTCGCTTTCCTTCATGATCAGCAGGTCTTCGCCGTCGAGCTTGATCTCGGTGCCCGACCACTTGCCGAAGAGCACGCGGTCGCCAGCCTTGACGTCGAGCGGGGTGACGGTGCCGTCTTCGGCCTTCGCACCTGCGCCGACGGCGACGACTTCGCCTTCGCTCGGCTTTTCCTTGGCGCTGTCGGGAATGATGATCCCGCCGGCGGTCTTTTCTTCTGCTTCGATGCGACGCACGAGCACACGGTCGTGCAGCGGACGAAATGCCATGATGATGACCTTTCAGTTAGGTTGAAATGTTCGTTGGCACTCCCGGGGTGAGAGTGCCAGTGGCGCGGATATGTTGATGCGCCTGCACGGAGTCAACGGGTGCGAAGCGAAAAAATTTCCGCCAGCCGGGGCAAGACGTGCGCTGGGGTGGCCAGAGCGTGGAAGACACCCTATCGAGCCGCGCAAATCCGCCAATTCGCGATAATACAGGAGCTAACCGCATGCAGACCGACAAGGCCGTTTCGGTCCTGACCATTCCCGAGCAGGCCATGCTCTGGCTGCGGCTCAACATGATGGACATCGGCGGTGCCTTCGCCGTTCTCATTTTCGGACTGCTTGCGGCCAAGCTGATATCGGGCTGGGTCGAGCGGGCGCTCAATCGCTCGCCCCGCTTCGATGCGACGGTGGCGAATTTCCTGTCGAACCTTGTGAAATATGCGCTCTGGGCGATGGTCGTCGTGACCGTGCTGACACAGTTCGGAGTGGAGACCACCAGCATCCTTGCCGCACTGGGCGGCATGGCACTGGCGATCGGCCTTGCACTGCAAGGCACACTGTCCAATGTGGCATCGGGCGTGATGATCCTGGTCCAGCGGCCCTTCAAGATCGGCGAGGCGATTTCGGCAGGTTCGGTGACCGGTGTCGTCCAGCAGATCGGCCTCTTCACGACCGAGTTGAAGCAGTTCGACGGGCTATTCGTAATGGTGCCCAACTCGCAGCTGTGGAACCAGGCGATCGTCAATTTCCATCGCCACCCGATCCGGCGTTTCGAATTGATCGTCGGCATCGCCTACGGGGACTCGATGGAGCAGGCACGCAAGGAATTGCTCGACATCGCTGCTGCCGACGAGCGGGTTCTGTCCGATCCCGAACCCGTGGCATTCGTCGCTTCGCTCGACGACAGTTCGGTCGGCATCGGTCTTCGTGTCTGGTGCGAGACTGCTGACTTCGCCCCGCTCGGCTGGGCGATCAACGAAGCGGCCAAGGCGCGCTTCGACGATGTCGGCATCTCGATTCCCTTCCCGCAGCGCGAAGTCACCCAGCGCGCGGCATAAGCGTCAGCTGCGCGCGGTGAGGCCGAGCCGGTCCCGCCGCGCCCAGCGCCAGGTCAGGAGGATGGCTGCGACAAGCAAACCGGTAGCGAGGCCGATCCAGACGCCCACCCCTTCGAGGCTGGTGTAGAAGCCCAGCCAGACCGCCGTGCCGATGCCCGGCACCCAGTAGGCGAAAGCGGCGATCCACATCGGGATGCGTGTGTCCTGCAAACCGCGTAACGCACCGGCGGCGACCGCCTGCATCCCGTCAGCCAGTTGGAAGGCAGCGGCGACGACGATGTATTTGAGCGCGAAACTCACCAGAAGCGCATTCTTGGGGTCCCACGGGTCAATATAGATGGCGAGCAAGGGCTTGGGAATCAGCACCATCGCTAGCGCAGTAGTAGCCATGAAGCCTGTGCCGATGGCGATGCCGGTCCAGCCTGCGCGCTTCATGCCCTCGGTATCGCGCGCGCCGTAGAAATAGCCCACGCGGATGGTGGCGGCCTGCCCGACCCCGAACGGCACCTGGAAGGCGAGCGCCGCAATTTGCAGCGCGACCGTATGCGCGGCGAGTTGGGTCGCACCGATATTGCCCATCAGGAAGGCGGCGGCACCGAAGATGCCGGCCTCTGCAGTGATGGTCAGCGCAATCGGCGTGCCGATGCGGGTGATGTGCCAGAAACGCGGCCAGTCGGGTGACCACCACCGGCCGAAGATGCGGTAGCGGTGCAGCTTGGGGTCGAGCCGGATTGCGATGACATAGGCGGCGAGGGTCACCAGCGAGGTGATGATGGTCGCCACCGCCGCACCGCGCAGGCCGAGCTCGGGCGCGCCGAAATTGCCGAAGATGAAAGCGTAATTCGCCAAGGCGTTCACGAAAATGCCGCCCGCCGTGATAGCGGTGGCGAAAATGGGCCGGTCGAGCGTCGAGACGAAACTCCTCAGCACATTGTTGAACAGCATCGGCACCATCGAGAAGACGAGGATGGTGTTGTATTCCAGCGCCATGCCGATGATGGCCGTCTCTTGCCCGGTCGCGCGCATGAGCGGCCCGAGGAGGAGGCAGAGGCCCATTCCCATGACGCCGGAAAACAGCGCCAGCCACAAGGCCATGCGTACCGCGCGGCGGACGGGCCTCAATGCAGGTGCGCGTTCTCCGAGTTCTGCAGCGGCGACCGGAGCGACTGCACCCGTCAGCCCTGACAGCGCCCACATGACGAGCCCGAACAAGGCGATTGCGAGCGCCGAAGCGGCCAGCTGCGCTTCGCCCAGCCGCGCAATGAAAATAACGTCGATGGCATAGGTCAGCATCTGCAGCAGGTTGGCAGCCGCCAGCGGCCAGCTGAGCTTCATGGTCGCAGCGAATTCGTCGCGCCAGCCATCGCTGCCGGACTGGGGCAGGGGCGTCGAGGGAGCAGGTTCGCTCATGGCTTCACGCTCCCCCCGAATCGGAAAGAGCCGACCCGCTTAGGCGGATCGGCTCTTCGGCTCAAACGGGAAATAAGGACCCGGCGGCGCCCTCCGACAGGCACCAAGCCGGGCAGACCGGGCTCAGCCTTTGGCTGCAGCTACCTTGCTGGTGCCACCGAGCGCGCGCGCGCGGCGGTCGCTGCGACGGCGGTTCTGCCGGCGGCGGCTATAGCCGAAATAGGCGTAAGCGTATTCTTCGCTCGAGTGCAGGCGGCGTCCCGAGATGAACTCGAAGGTGCCGCGGGCGATGCGCATGCCGAAGCGGCGGATGGCATCGATGGAGCTGAGAATGTCGACTATCAGCAGCAGGGGAAGGACCATGAACAGGCTCAGGTGCTTGCGGACTTGGCGCGAGGAATGCGCCTTGGGCGCTACACGCACTATTAGAGCGCTGAGAATGAAAGTGCCGAGCAAATACGCCGGCACGGCGAAGAATGGGGTAGTCATGTGTCGATCCCGTTATGCGCGACTTATTTCTTAAGTCCGGCATCCGTAATGACACCTAGAGGTAAACAGGATGCTAGCGAATTCTGGATTTTTCGCGAATTCCGGTGCCTTTGGGTTAATTTGAGGTTTTCACGCAATAAGGGGTGGCGCGTTTGTCACACCCCGCATTGACCACGAGAATCGCGTGCATGTCTTTCTTTTCCAGTAGAATTGTCTAAAGTACTCCCAGGGCGCGAGAGAGGGATTGTTCGCAAGATGCGAATGGAAGAAAAAAACGGCATCGAGCGCCGCGAGCCGCGGCTCGTCCTTCAGTTGAACACCGGGGTCGGCCAAGGTGGGCAGGCATTCGACGCAGAAATCATGAACCTGTCGCGCGATGGCATGCTGGTTCGTACGCAAGCTGAACTGACAATCGAGGAACCGATCGAAGTTGTGCTGCCGCAGAGCGGTGCTGTCCAGGCGACCGTCGTATGGTCGGCCGACGGCATGTACGGCTGCAGCTTTGCCGAAACCATCTCCGAAGACGAACTTCAGGCCGCGAATGATCTGGCCAAGGAAGAGCCCGAGGACGGCAAACGCTTCGGCGTCGATCACGAAACGCTCGGCAGCCGCATCAAGCGCCTGCGCAATGCGCGCGGTTTCACGATGCGCGGGCTGGCGGAAAATGTCGGGGTGAGCAAACCCACATTGTGGAAATGGGAGGGCGACCAAGTCCGCCCCCGCCACGAAACGATGCAGCGCCTTGCCGAGGAACTCGACGTAAGCGAGCTTGAGCTGGTTTATGGCGCCCCCGGTCTCGGAGAAGCGGCGATGATAGCCGAGGAAGACGCTTCTACCGGTTCGCTCGCCGATATCGTACGCGCCAGCCGCAGGCGTATTGCCCGCGCGGCAGGCGTCGACGAGGCCTGCGTGGAAATCAACATCAATTGGGACAGCGACTAGGCGCCAATCGGCCCCTTAAGGGCGCAGGACGAGGCGGTCATGGATGGCATCGTAATGCAGGTCGACACCTGCGGTGCGCACCCGGTCGAGCGACAGGCGCCCGCTCTCTCCCGCAGGTGGAATGCTGCCGGCTCGTTCCGGTGCGCCGAGCTGCGAAAGCGCTGCGACCAGTTCCGCGCGATCCACCTCGATCTGGGAGCCGCCGATAAGGAAAATGGTCAGGCCGGTCGCCGCGCCTCCTTCCGCAGCCAGCGTCTTGGCCACGCCTACTCCGCCATTCTGCGAAGATACGCCTTCGGGCAGGCTGAAATCGATCGGCAGCACGCCATTGGCGTCAGCAACCACCGGCGGTTTCCTTGAGGGACGGATTTCTGCCTTGCGCGGCGGTGCTGCAAAGCCCGCCGGGCGGGCGGAGGCCTCCAGCACGGCAGCGGTGCGCGGCACTTCCGACGACACGGGTGTGGCGACCTCGAGGAGCGGTTCTCCGGATGCCACCGGAGACATTAGCGTGATGCGCGGCATTTCGTGGCCGAATTCGACAATACGCTCTTCAGGAATACGGTCTAGCGATACGCGTACCACGGCCCGGTTTTCGTGCGCCGGGCGCATCGCCAGCGAGAAGGCAGCAATCGCGCTGAGCGTGACGATGACGACCGCTGCGCGTGCGTAATCACGCTTGCGCACCGGGGACCAGCGATCCTTGCGGCGCCGCATCTCGATCATAGGAGAAGAAAACCAGCGTAAGCCAGCGCACCGCCGCCGATGGCGACGCCGTAGGGGAGCTTCCCGAAATCCCCATCCTTCTTGAACCGATCAGGTAGGATGCGCGTGATGATATTCCAGACGATATAGAGCAGCAGGCCGACCGCTGTAATCGCCACGAAGAGTGTCAGCATGCCCGAAAGGGGGAAGAAGGATGCCACTGCGGCGTAGAACTTGCCGTCCCCACCGGCGAAAACACCAGCCATGAACAGCAGGTAACCCACGACAAGCGCCAGCGCGGCATGGGCAGCGTGCAAACCCAGCACGCTCCAGCCGCCGCTGGCGAAGGCGAGCCCGAGCCCTGCGAGCAGCATTGCACCGCACAGGAGGTTCGGGAGGCGCCTCGTGAAGATGTCGAACAAGGCGCCTGCGCTTGCGAAAAGGCCAAGCGCACCGAGCCACAGCGTGGCAATTGCCATGGTTTGTTAGTCCTTGCTGGGTGAAGCCTTGCGCGGTGCAAGCCTGACGCGGAGCGGATAGGAGAGCGCGTCGCTTGCTTCGCCGACACGAACCCGGGCTGCCGGTTCAAGGCTGCGGGTTTGCAGGCGAATTTCCGCTGGACGCGCGGTGGTTTGCGTGGCGCTGAGTTGCTGGCCGCCCGACAGTTGGACGCGTGGCTTTGCAGGGGGCGGCGCGAGAGCCTTGGGCGGTGCGATCTTGCCGACCGATATCCTCTGCGACGGCGCCGCATGCGAAAGCGTAATCGTGCGCTTCTTGCCGCCGCTCATGACCACCCGGTGGTCGGGCGCTGTATCTTCCGCGATGGCCTCCTCGCTACGGGCGAACTCGGCATATTGCTTGGCGGCCTGCTGGCGCTTGTGGAAAGCAAAACGGGCGCTCTGTGCCAGATCGCTGCGATAGAAGCGTTCGAGGTTCGCTGCGAAACGTTCCGGATTGATCCGGGTAGCCGATACGAAATAGCGCTCGGCCAGGTCGGCGCGTCCAAGCTTGGCATAAGCGACGCCCAGCGCATTAAGAGCTTCGCCGCGCAGGGCGGGGTCGAGAGCGGCGCGGTGGAGCGGGGCGATGGCGTTGCCGGGATTGCCCGCCTTCAACTGCGCACGGCCTTCTTCGAGGTCGGCGGGGCCAATCGCGTATTGCGGCGTGTTGGAATGCTTCGAGAAGTCGAACGCCTGTACGAAGCTCTTGCAGCCGCCGAGACTGGTCGCCAGCGCTACAAGTGCGAGTGTAGTTGCAGGTTTCATGGTTATCCTCCTCCCATAGCGGGTAGCACGTCCCGTATCGTGCGGACTGCGGCTGGCAGCACCAGCACGCCGATCATGGTGGGCAACATGCAGGCCACCAGCGGGATAGAAATCAGGACGGGCAGCCGATAGGCTTTTTCCTCGGCGCGCATACGGCGTGCCTCGCGCATTTCCGATGCGTAGACACGCAGCGTGCTGGCGATGCTCGTCCCGAGCTTGTCGGACTGGATCATCAGGGTCGCGAAAGAGCGGATTTCGTCCACTGCCGAGGTTTCGCCCATCCGGCGCATGGCTTCTTCGCGCGATGCACCGGCACGCATCATCAGCGTTGTTTCACTGAACAGTTCGGCCACCAGCGGGTGGGTCGTCGCAAGTTCGCGGCCGACGCGTTCCATCGCGGCTTCGAGGCCGAGTCCGGCTTCCACGCAGACAAGTAGCAGGTCGAGTGCGTCGGGAAAGCCGTTGATGATATCGTTCTGGCGGCGGTCCGCCTTCGCGCGCACGAAGATGGCCGGGAGAATGAAACCGAAAATCGCCGCCAATGCGGAAAACAGGTAAAGTTGCAGCGGTCCTGGTGGCTCGGCCGAAGCAGAGGCGACAAGCAAGTAGAATATCGGCAGGCCAAGCACCATGACGACACGCACCAGCGTATAGACCCGGGGAGCCGACGCCTTGCGATAGCCGGCCGCTTTCAGGCGCTTGGCCAGTTGGTCGTCATTCGTATCGGTAAGCTTGATGCCAGAGGATTCGATGGACTTCGCAATCTCCGCCCAGCGGCTTTCGCGCTCTTCCTCGAGCACACTGCCGGAGTAGCCGGTCGATCCTTCGCGGCTCAGCTTGGCCAGCTGGGTGGAAGACAGCCTCTTCCGGGCGGCCCAGCTCGACACGAAGAACACGACGCCGACCGCAACGGCAAAGATCAGTGCGAGGACGAGGACGCGGACGACCCAGTTCGAGATGGCGAGTTCGAGCATGTCAGACCTTGATGTCGATCATTTTGCGGATGGTGAAGACACCGATGAAATAGAGCACCACGAGAGTAATCGAGCCGAAAATGAAGATCGGGTCTTCGATGACGTCGAGGTAGAAGGCTGGTCCGCCCAGGAAGGTCATCACAAAAGCGAAGATCGGGAGGACGGTGAGCATCCAGCCAGTCATCCTGCCCTCGGACGAAAGCGCGCGAACCTTCATATACATCGAATGCCGCTCGCGGATGACATTCGCGAGATTTTCGAGGATTTCGGCAAGGTTGCCGCCCGTCTCGCTTTGCACGGCAAGCGAGACGACGAACATGCGCATGTCCTCGAGGTCCCAGCGTTCGGCCATGGCATTCAGCGCGGAAACCAGGTCGGCGCCGTAAGTGACTTCGTCCGCGACGATGCCGAATTCGGTGCCGATCGGATCTTCCATCTCGCGCGTCAGCAGCTCGATGCCCGATGCGACTGGATGGCCCGAACGCAGGGCGCGAACGAAAATATCGAGGGCGACCGGGAATTGCTTTTCCACCTTGGCGCGGCGCTTTGCCGCACTGCGCTGGAGGAACAGATAGGGCAGGCCGAAAGCCACCGCGACGGAAAATATCAAGGCCAGCTGGACAACACCGAACCCGATCGGCGCGCCGAGACCCGCTGCCGTCAGAAGCACGAGCCCGAAAATGACCACGCCTGCAACAGCCATGACTAGGGCAACCTGCCCCACAGTATAGGGGACTGCCGCTGCGAAGATCGTGCGCTGAAAACCTTCCACGATGCCGCGGATGATGGGTGGCAGATGCGCATGCTCGGTCGGGCTGTTTTTCAGAAGCTGCGCCACAAGCTGGTCGCGGTTTGCGCCCGACTGGATGAGCGACATACGCCGGTTCACGGCGGTCGAATACGAGCGTTTCTGGGCTGCGGAACGGGCAAATGTCTGCGCCAGCAGGAAGACCGCAATGAACACGGCCACCAGGAACATGATGCGGATTGCGGCCTCGGTCATACTATCCGATCCTCACTTCCGGACGGAAGAGTTCGGAAGGCAGGACAATACCATGCGCTTCGGCTTCCTGGAGGAACTTGGGCCTGATGCCCGTTGCCTCGAAGTGACCCTTGACGCTGCCGTCTTCCTCGCGGCCGGTCATCTTGAAGCGGAAGATTTCCTGCATCGTGATGGTTTCGCCTTCCATGCCGGTGATTTCCGACAGGCTCTTCACCTTGCGGCGCCCGTCTGCGAGGCGTCCGACCTGGACCACGACATTGATGGCGGCGGCAATCTGGGCGCGCGATGATTTGGACGTGATGTCGATGCCGCTCATGCCGATCATCTGCTCGACACGGCTCAAGGCATCGCGCGGTGTGTTGGCGTGAACTGTCGTCATCGAACCGTCGTGGCCGGTGTTCATTGCCTGCAGCATGTCGAAGGCCTCACCGGCGCGGACTTCGCCCACGATGATGCGGTCGGGGCGCATACGCAGCGCGTTCTTCACGAGGTCGCGCTGGGTAACTTCGCCCTTGCCCTCGATATTGGGCGGACGCGTTTCGAGACGGGCGACGTGGCTCTGCTGTAGCTGGAGCTCGGCCGAGTCCTCGATGGTAACGATACGCTCTTTTTCATCGATGAAGGTCGACATGGCGTTGAGCAGTGTCGTCTTACCGGAACCCGTACCGCCCGAAATAAGTACATTGCGACGCGATGCCACAATCGCCTCGAGAACCTGCGCCATATCCTCCGGAATCGAGCCAAGCTCGATCATCTTGCGGATGCTGATCGGCTGCTTGGCGAACTTACGAATCGACAGCAACGAGCCGTCGATGGCGAGCGGCGCCACGATGGCGTTCACACGGCTACCGTCGGCAAGGCGCGCATCGACGAAGGGCGAGCTTTCATCGACACGGCGGCCGACGGCGCTGACGATCTTCTGGATGACGCGCATCAGGTGTTTTTCATCCTGAAAGCGGGTCGGCACGCGGGTGAGCTGGCCGCGACGCTCGATGAAAACCGTGTCATGGCCGTTCACCAGGATATCGGTAATCGTGTCATCCTGCAGCAGCGGCTCAAGCGGGCCGAGGCCGAGCAGCTCGTCGACGACCTGCTGGATCAGGTTCTCGCGTTCCTGGCGGTTGAGCGGGTGGTCGTAGTCGGCCACCAGCTCGGGCATAATGGCCGCAATCTGGCTCTTGATCTGTTCGACAGGAGTCTTGTCGAGCATACCGAGATTGAGCCGGTCGAGCAGCGCCTTGTGGATCGAAACCTTAAGGTCGAGCATCGCCTCGCGCTGCTTGTCCTTCTCGCCGAAAAGGATGCGCTCCTGCTCTTCCTCGTCGATGAAGTGGGTCGGCTCGATTTCCTGATGGCTTTCGTGCTCGTCCGAATTGCGGATTTTCCACATGGCCTCAATCCTCCTCGGTCAACGCTAGCAGGTGGTCCGCCAGCGCTTCGATGTCCGAAGCAAAGCGGCTCCGGCGTTCGAGTGTTGTAGCCAAAACGCCCTGTGCCTGCGCTTCTTCGATGAGCTGTGTTTCAGAATGAACCAGCCCCGCAACGGGATGATGCAGCGCATCTTCGATACCCGAGCGGTCGACTTTCTTGAACATGCCACCCTGCACCCTGTTAAGGGCAATTGCGACTCTGCGTGGGTGGTAATCGAAGCTGCGCAATAGCTGCAGGCGTCTTTTGACTTGCCTGAGGGCGCCGATCGAATTGTGCGAAACCAGAAGGACTGCATCGGCTGCTAGCATGACCGACATCGCCCAATTGGTGAGCGACGCCGGCATGTCGAAGAGAACGAGGTCATACTTGCGCTGGGCAAGAGCAATCACGCTCTTGAGCGAGGCCAGCTCGACTTCCTCGATTGGCATGATGTCGCTTGGAGCCGATATCACATCGACGCGATCGTTGAATTCCGTCGCAACCGAGCGGAACATTTCATCGTCGAGCCGATTTCCGGCTTCCAGCAAGTCTACCAGCGATTTGCGCGACGGCTGGTCGAGATAGGACGAGGCGTCCCCGCTTTGGAGATCGAGGTCGATCAGGCAGGCCCGGCAGCCGTCTCCGAAATCGCGCGCCATTGCCTCGGCAAGGTGAGTGGCAATGGTCGTCGCCCCGGCACCGCCCGAGCATTTTTGCACCGCAAAGGTGGGGGCGAGTTCGACTTCCACTTCTTCCAGGGCGCCGACAAGCTCGCGGTCTACTTCGAGAATGGCGGTCAGCAGTTCGTCAGGAGTAAACGGCATCGCCACGACATCGCCGATGCCCTTGCGCAGCATGAGGCGGGTAATCTTGAGATCGACTTCCGGAAGGCCGGCGATAATCGCTAGGTGGGGCCGTGCAGCGCGAAGATTATCGAGGCGCTCGAGTGACCTGCTGTCCGAAGGATCGACTTCGATGACAGCAATACGAGCCCGGGATACGAGCTCGGTAGGAAGGTCGCGCGCGGGACCGATTTCGACCAGCGTAACCGTGTCGGCGAGCTGGTCGAGCCCGCTCAAAGCTCCCGGGCGGGCAAAGACAAACACCTGTTCCGGAGTGCCGGTCATTTTGTCTGTCCCCATGGAGTCGATGTTTTGGAAATTACTCATGCTGTTTCAATTCGAAAAGGTGCCGTCGCTGTCTTCAGAGGTCAGCGAATAGGCAAATTCGGGAAGGTCGACCGTGCCCACCAGCAGCGTGAAGATCGGTGTATGCTGCATGCCGGTAAGGCGTACGGTGACGATGGGTGCGACGTCGGGACCGTTGGGGTCTCCTGAATATCCTAGCCCGGACCAATCGTAGTCGATCTGGACATTGTCGGCGTTGATGCCGTTCTGGAATGTCTGCATGCGCTCGACGATGCTGGTGAATGCCGCACCATCGCGAGTGAGGCCGAAGGAGCAGGTGCCCCCGGCCTTGCAGGTGCAACCTGTGTCCGTGCAGGTGACGCCGGGAAATTTGTCCGACGGGACAGTGGTCCCCTGCGGAACGCCACCGCTCACGGCGTAGCTGTAACTATAGAGGTCCTGCGGAACCATATCGGTCGCGACGGCCCAGCGCGCGCCCATCTGGGTCGCTTTCTCCGCTCGGTTGATGGTCCAGGCGTAAAATCCGACATCCATGATGCCGAGCAGGAAGATGACCATCAGCGGCACGATGAGAGCGAACTCGGCTGCCGCGGCGCCGCGCGTATCGCGCATATATGAAGCGAAGCTCATCATATGCCGTTCACCGTCGCTTCGGCGCTGGCATAGACGCTGGAAGTGCTGTCGATAAAGCCGAGCGTGTTGAAGAGCGAGGCGTAATCGGCACGCGCCTGTACGCGGACGATAGGCGCGCCGCCGGTGGTGCCCTTGTAAATGCCCTGACCGTCCCAGCTGGCATCGCAGCGATGGGTAACGGTGACATCCGCATCGACCATGTTCGGGACGCGCGACACGGTTCCGGTCAGCGTACCGGTGCGCGTAACCTTCTGCACCTGGCCGACAGCGACGGTGTTGGCGGTTCCGCCGCAGGGAAAATTGGAAAATGGCAGGCGGCCAGCATAGCGCGCGCCTTCGCGTACGGCCTTGATGACCTTCTGTTCGGTGTAAAAGAAGTGCCCTGCTTCGAAGGCACCATACATCAGCACCACGAGGAAGGGGATCATCAGCGCCATTTCGGCCGCTGCAGCGCCGCGCGTATCGCGAAGGAAGGTGCGAACATTCTTCATTCGATAAGATACGGAACATCTTTCTTGATGTTCTGTCCTTCTGTTGCCCCGCCACCAAGCGAGGTTTCGCCGATGACCTCCACATAGACGTCGCTTTTCTCGGTGATGGCATTCGAGCCGGTTCCGCGATTGGCGCTCGGCTCGACGAGGAAGACGTCGACATATTTCTGGATCGGCGCGTCATCGGTGCTGGGACCGACATTGTTGGTCTCACAATTGATCACCGCCACCGACAGTACGCGGCGGTCGGGAACCGTGTCTGCGACCGGGACGCCGGGTGTGACGCAGACAGGCGCGCTATGCGCTGTCAGCGAAGACGTACCAACATCTCCCTGCGTCCGCATTCTGGTGGAGGGGTTTTCAGCTTCGTATTTATAGACCTGGTAACGCGTCGGGGTTTCCGTGCCGAACACCGATGACATGCTGAACGGCCAGCTCCAGTTCGCCGAGTTCGACAGGAAATAGGCGCGCCGATCCCAGACGCCGTCGCCAATCTTGTCTCCGGCGCATTGACCGAGCTTGCTGACCGCATGGCACATGTCCCGCGGATAGCCCATCGGCGAAAGACCGGCCGCTACGGTCGGGTCGAGCGGCACGTCCTTCGATGTGGGGCGATAAGGCACCGAACCTTGCAACCACCCGTTCGAGCCGCCGCCGGTCACGATGCCGCAGCCCGCGCCATTGCCTTTCAGGTAATCATTCTTCGAATTGGCGGAGGGCGGACAATTGGATTTGTCCTGACCGCACACGACATTTAGGCCATTGGCATAGATGTCGAAGCGGGTGTTCAGGAAGTCCATGACGACGACTTGCAAACCGGGTTTGATATCGGCCCCGTCAGTGGGCACGCAATTGCCGGGAATGTCACGCGAACCGATCAGCTGCTTGGTAACATTTGCTCCCGATCCAGCATCGGTTTCGAGATAGCCAAAGACACCTTTGCCATAGGTCCCGCCGCCATCCTGGGTGATCAGGCGGATGCCCTTTCCGACATAGTTGGCGGTGGTGAATTGCGGGTCCGTGTCTTCGGCGGGATTGCACATCATCACCGGCGGCACCTTGCAAATGGCAGAGCCAAGACCGGCGAAGGCAACGCCGCCAATCTGGCCCGATGCCAGACGACCGGTTATCGGAATGAGTGCATAGTCGACCGAGCGGGTGTCGACGATTACTTCGATATAGCGCGCATTGGCGTCGGTAGTCGCCGGATTGGACTTTTCCTTGTCCTGGTAGAACCGGATCTGACCCGCCGCGTCGCAAGCCGTCTCGCTCGTCAAGGTGACGAGGTTGCTCTCTGCAGCCATCATGACAAGGTTCTGCAGCATGCCCGAGGCCGCATTGGCCGCGCGCTCACAAGCGCCTGCCTGCCCGTCGAGCTGGGTAGCTCCCGCCAGCGCGGCCTGGTCGGCGCCGTTCTGGAGTTCGCTGTCGACGCCCATCAGTCGGGCGTAATCGAATGCGAGACCCGCGAAGGCAATCAGGGGAATCAACGCAAGCGCATAGGTGGCAGCCACCGCGCCGGCCTCGTCGCTCCTGAATCGCCTATAGGATATCGCTTTCATGATACATACTCGCTGAACTGGCTTAACTTCCGCCACCACCGCCACCGCCGACGGATTCCGTCGTGCTGAGACTCTCGAGTTCTTCAACCTCGCCAGCGCGATAGGCGTCGGCTGCGCGCACGGCGTTGCTGGCCGAAGTGGGCGGGATGGGGTTCTCGTACTCCGGCGACGGGTCCACCACCTGCGCTGCCATGGTGGCGCGATTGGCCTCACCCCATGAAGGGTCGCCCTGCGTGAGGTCGAGGCGGCCGTCGTTGTTCATGCAGGCGCTGACCGACATGGCCGCGAGGCCGAGCAGGGCAAGGCGTTTTGGCTCAATAGTCATAATCGTCACCTTCCGTTGCGGGAGTGGCATCCGCCGGCACGTCGCCGGTGATGGGTTCGAGCGGGCGGGGCTTGTAGCCTTCGCCATCGAGCAGCAGGACATCGGCCTCACTGGGATCGTAGACCCGGTCGGTCGGCAAGCGAACCTGTTCGGGCTTGATCGGTGCCACCAAACGAGGAGTCACCACGATCAGGAGTTCGGTTTCGCCGCGCTGGAACGAGGTCGAGCGGAAGAGCGAACCGATGATCGGGATCGAGCCTAGTAGTGGCACCTGATTGACCGTGGTCTTGAAATCGCGTTGCAGGAGACCGGCAATCGCGAAGCTTTCACCGTCACGCAGCTCGAGAACCGTGTTCGCCCTGCGAGTCTGGAGCCCGGGGATCTGCAGGCCGTTGATGTTGATCGAGGCCGTCGGGTCGATCGAAGACACTTCGGGCTGGACGACCAGGTTGATGACCTTGTCCGACAGGACCGTAGGTGTGAAACCGAGGCTCACACCGAACGGCTTGAATTCGACCGTAACCGAATTGCCGCCGTCCTGCCCCCCGCCGCCTCCGGCCTGAACGACAGGAATGGGGAATTCACCCCCCGCGAGGAAAGAAGCAGTTTCGCCCGAAAGAGCGATCAGGGTCGGCTCGGCCAGAGTCTTGGCCATGCCCTTTTCCTCGAGTGCGTCGATGAACAGGTCGATATCGACGCCCAGCACGTCGCTGAACGCGCGGCCGACAATGCCGAAGCCGCCCTGGATGCTGTCGATCTGGAACGGATTCCGGCCTCCGCCAATTCCTCCGTAGGCACCACCCGGAAGGCCCGCGCCATTACCGGTTGCGCCGGCAACGCGGCCACCGGTGATAAAGCTGCTAACCCCAAGGTCCTTGCCGACACTGCGCGATACTTCTGCAAAGCGCACTTCTAGCATGACCTGCTGGCTGCCGCCGAGCTGCATCAAATTGACGATTTTTTCTTCCGGGGCATAGGCGCGGGCAAGCTGGACTGCGCGGTCTGCAACACCCGCATCGCTAACCGTTCCCGAGAGGACGATGGCGCCATTGGATACGCGTGTCTGCACCGGTTGGCCGGGCATCAGTTGCGTCATCTGTTCGCGAAGGCCCGCCACATCGGGTCCCACCGAAATGTCCATCACAGCAATCACGCGATTGCTACGGTCGTAAAGGGTAAGCGAGGTCGTCCCCACTTCCTTGCCGAGCACGTAAATGGAATTGGTCGATACCGGCAGGATATCGGCAATTTCGTCATTACCGATCATGGCGCGGTCGATGGCAGTGTCTGCCGTAAGGACCTGGCTCTTGTTTACGGCAAGTTCCACTGTGCCGGCATGCATAGACATGCCGTTGTCGCCAGAGACCTGGGCCTGCGCTGCAGTCGGGACCAGCGCGGTTCCGGCAAGCGCGAGGGCGAGGGCGGCGATGGGCGTTTTGAGCTGTTTCATCTTAACGCTCCACTTCATAAGACTGGGCCTCGGTGCCGCGTACGATGCTCATCGTAGGACCGCGAGGGCGGCTGCGCGTGGTTGAGGCACGGGCTGCCTGAGACTGGCCGCCGAGCATGGCGGGTGTCAGGTTGATGACCGGCTGGGTCTGGGCGGGAACTGCATTGCCGCCTCCGCGACGACCATAAATGCGCAGGTTCTCGCCGCCGAGGTCGCGCGCGACCACGGTTTCGGTTGCGCCGACTTCCTGGTTCTCGACATTGCGCAGAGCCAGGGTGAAGGTCCCGACCTCGCGTGCCAGCGCCAGCTTCTGCGCGCCGAACAGATCGGTTTGCAGCGTAGCGGTGGGATTGACGGCTGGTTCGGTATTCTGCTCGTCGGCAACAAGGCCGGTCGCGAGCACGAGAACGTTTTCGAGGACCACGGTGGACATCTTGTCCTGCGCGGCCGAACCTTCACCCGGTATCTGGCGGGTCAGGATCACGTCGACCACGTCGCCGGGACGAACGAAGCCGCCCACACCTGCGACGCTATCGATCGGAATGGCGACCGCGCGCATATCTTCGGGAAGGTTGGAAGCAAGCGTGGCGCGTCCGTCCGAACCGCTGACCTTGCTGGCCAGGACCGGCTCGCCCACAGTCATCGGGCGAAGTGCGACACGGCCGCCGGCCGTTGCTTCCTGAATGCTGGTGAAGGCGCCTTGCGGCACCGAATCCCCCGGCCAGTTGACCAGGCGTGTATTCGTATCGGTTATCCGGGTGCCGAATGCTACATCCTGTGTAGCGACGACGATGCGCGCCATGCGCAACTCCTCGGCCCTGCGCTCTTCACGCTCCTGGATGCCACTGAAATAGGAATTGGCCAAGAAGACCGCCACTAGTCCGATGACTACGGCAATTCCGAGAATTACGAGATTACGTCCTCGCATCGTTCCGCCCCCCTTTGAGCAATAGAACTCGTCTGCGCCCAGGCCACCAATACACTATTTTTTCTGTATTCGCAGCTGAAAACCGCCCCTCACCCGAAATAGGGGAGGGGCGGAATTCGATTTCCGAACTTAGTCGGGAGCGGCGAGGTTGCCTTGGCCGTTCTGGATCTGCTGTTCTGCGTTCACGATCGAGTCGCGGATTTCGCCGCCGAGCAGGAGCATCGCGGTTGCGATGGCTGCGCCGACGATGGCGAGAATGAGAGCGTATTCAGCTGCCGAAGCACCCGACTCGTCACGAAGGAAGTTCTTGATCATAGTATTTACCCCAAGTTTAAATTCAGACGGTGCCACCCACCATGGGAAGCGTGTCTTTATGGTCGATGGCCCCGGCCTCTATTTCCGGATAGCCGCCGCTCGAAGGGGGTAGTGATGGAACCGGCGCGACCCTGTTTTTGTCTAACTGGCTCACGCCAATTCGTTTCACGCTGGCTCCCTTCGAAGCCCTATAAACTTCCCTCAAATGCAGCTTACGGTCAACTTTCATGCAACCGCTATTTTTTATTTCCGAAAAACAGCGGCTTGCCGACGGCCGGGTTTAATTTTTGCGGTTAATGTGAGGGCGGGCAGCGCGACCGCTCCAGCTGCGAATCGCGATTCGGTTACTCCCAAATGGCGGTTTCATACAATTCCCACCGTCTCTTCAGTCGGTTAGCGATTCGCACGTAATCGAATGACCTCGATCATGCGTTCCAAAACGATGAAGTGGCTGAGCGCTGTGCACTAGCCTTACGCGCGTGCGAGAGCGGGGGTCCTGAACTTTACACAGACTGGCTGGCCGCCGCTAAAACCCCCAAACTCCCAGAAAATCCGGACCTGCAAGGAACGCTCGTTATTCAACGAGGCTGCGAATCGATGGAGGCAGCCTGTCCCGTCCCAGAAATCTTTTGCTGGCGCCACAATACCGTCTCCGGGGCCCTCGCCCGCATCCCGCGCTGTCCCAAATCAGGACTGCAGACTATTATCTCTAAAAATCAATCATATGGTCCCCACAAAGGGTGCTGCTGCCCCCTTCGGTGCACGTATAGCCGCGTGCGCGAAAGTTAATTCGATTGCATATAAGGAGAGGGCGTGGTTTCTTTCCATGCAACGACACATCTCTTCTCCGGCACGAGTCGTCGGGGAGCGGACATTAAAAAGTCGGGACCGCGAGACAGAACGGATTAGCCTCGGAGCCTGGTGAAAACCCGGCAACTACGGGGCAAGAGACCGGCCCCATCGGCCCGACCATCCGTCACCTGCTCGTATCGGAAGGCCAGTCCTTCCAGCCCGGCAAAGCAAGGACGGACGACATGGACAGCTTCGACACGCGCAACGAATTCGCCGACGCCCAGGATGGCGGCAACGCCGACACGGGTGAAACGCAGGGTAATGCGACCCCGGCAATGGCGGTTCGTCCCGGAGACGTTGTCTTGCAGCCCGATGCCAATGGCGTCGTTGTCCTCCCCGAAGGTGCAAGCCTCGAGAACATGAGTGCCGAAGGGCGCGACCTCGTCATCGTCCTGGACGACGGCTCGCGTGTCATCATTCCCGAAGGCGCCATCATCGTCCCGCAAATCGTCGTCGATGGCGTAACCGTTCCTGCCGCCAACCTTGCTGCCCTGCTGACCGGCAACGAGCCGCAGCCGGCCGCTGGCGACCCGCAGAGCTCGGGCGGCAATTTCGAAGTCGATCCGGGCAACATCCAGGACGCCTACGCCATCGGCAACCTGCTCCCTTACACCGAGCTGCAGTTCCCGCAGCCCGAGGAACGCGAAGTCATTCCTTACGATGTCGAGGAAGATCCCGTCATCGTTATCGAAACGCCCGACAATCCGGTTGGCGTCATCAATGCCATCGCCACTGTCGATGAAGACGGTCTGCCTGCTCGCACCGTAGACGGTGTTGCCGAGGCGGAAGGTACGCGCGAGGAAACCAATTCCGAAACCGCCGCCGGCACCATCGTGTTCGATGCGCCTGACGGTGTGGGCTCGGTCCAGATCAACGGTGTCGACATTACCGAAGTCGGTCAGACCTTCCAGGGCGAACTTGGCCTGCTGACCATCACCAGCATCAATCTTGCGGGCGGTGAAATCGGTTTCAGCTATACGCTCGAAGACAATATGCTGGACAATGGTCTTGACGGCTCTTTCGTCATGACCGTGTTTGACGTGGACGGCGACCGCGCCGATGCCACGCTTCAGATCAATGTCGTCGACGACGCTCCGATCGCGCAGGATGATGTCGCCGAAGTCGCCCCTGCAACGCATGGTCCGGTAACCGGCGATGTTCTCGTCAATGACGAATCCGGTTCGGATGGCTACGCCACTTCGGGCGCCGTCAGCGGCTTTTCCAATGCAGGCGGAAGCGCCAATGCAGGCGAGACTCTCACCGGCACTTATGGCGAGCTTACCCTCAATGCCGACGGCAGCTATTCCTACACCCGCTTCTTCAACACGCCGGGTGGAGTGAGCGAAGACTTCACCTACACGGTCGTCGATGGCGACGGCAGCACCAGCACCGCCACGCTGACGATCAACATCGGTGATGCGCCTGACGCCATCACCGAAGTGCCCAGCGGTCCGGGGGTCTCGATTGTAGATGAAGACCAGCTTCCGCCGACCACCGGTTCGCGCGATGACGAACCTGAAGGCTCCGAATTCGACGGCGACGACGAGACCGCGACCGGTACCATCACCTTCACCTCGCCCGATGGTGTGGGTTCCGTATCACTCGGCGGGACTGTGATCGATCCGGACAACCTTCCGCAGGTTGTCGTGTCGGACGATACCGGCACGCTCACGGTCACGGGTTACACCTATGATCCGGCTACAGGCGAAGGCACAATCACCTACGTCTACACGCTGACCGACAACACCGACGATCCGGATGGAACGACGGTCGAGTTCCCGATTGTCATCACCGACCTCGACGGCGACGTGGCCGAAGACGACCTCGTCATCACCATCGTCGACGACACGCCTGAAGCGCTCGACGACTTCGCGGCGCAGGATCCCGAAAATGCCCCCGTCACGGTCGACGCTCTCGACAATGACGTGACCGGCGCCGACGGCGTCGACCTTGCCACCGGTGTGGCCGTTGTCGACGGCACGCTCAGCGGCGGCGGCTCGGTCGCCTACAATGGCGACGGCACCTTCACCTACACCCCTGCAGCCGGCGAAGAAGGCACGGTTACTTTCGACTATGTGATCACCGATGGTGACGGCGACACCTCGACCGCGACGGTGACCATTACCCTACAGCCCGACTCCACGCCCGAAATCGGCGTGACCGGCGAAGACACCGTCTTCGAAGAAGCACTGGCAGCGCGCGATGGTGAGCCGGCCGGCTCGAACGAAGCCAGCGACGGCGAGTTTGCCAGCGGCAACATCAACATCACGACCGGCGGCGACACGGTCGACACGCTTGTCATCAATGGCGTCGATGTGACAGCAGGCGGCACGGTCACCACCGACCGCGGTGTGCTCACCGTCACGCTGAACGACGGCCAGTACAGCTATAGCTACGAACTGACCGACAATACCAGTGGCGATGCTACCACTGACAACTTTACGCTCGTCGTCACCGACAGCGATGGCGACACGGCGCAGACCACGCTCGTGATGAACATCGTCGACGACATGCCGTCGGCAGAAGACGACGCCAATACGATTGCGGCCGGCGAATATGGCCCGGTCGGTGGCAATGTCCTTGTCAACGACACCGAAGGCGCCGACGCCGCCGTCGTCACGTCCTACACCGGCGTGGGCGGCTCGGGCTCGGCAGGCGACACCATCCAGGGTGAATACGGCACGCTGACCATCGCAGCCGACGGCACTTACAGCTACACCCGCGATGCCGGCACCGACGGCGGCGTGACCGACACCTTCAGCTACACCATCACCGATGGCGACGGCGACACGGCCACGGCCAACCTCGTCATCACTATTCTCGATAGCCCGGTCGTGCTCGACCTGCCGGTTGTCGGCGGCGACGGCACGCTGGTCGACGAAGCCGGCCTTGCCACCGGCTCGGACGCTGCCAGCGACAGCGAGTTCACCAGCGGTACTTTCACCTATGACGCGCCTGACGGCCCGGCCACGGTCACCGTCAACGGCACCGTCGTAGCCGTCGGCGAAACCATCACCGGCAGCTTCGGCACGCTCACCATCACCTCGGTTTCCGAAGGTTCGGTCGGCTACACCTACGAGCTCACCACCAATACCAGCGGCGATGATACCTTAGACAGCTTCGCAGTGGTGGTCACCGACAAGGATGGCGATTTCGATGCCGGCAGCCTCGAAATCGCGATCGTGGACGACGTCCCCACCGCAGTCGCAGACGCCGACAGCGTCACCGAAGACGGCCCGCTGACGGCAGATGGCAATGTCATCACCAATGCCGAAGCCAATGGCGACAACGGCGCGGACACTACCGGTGCAGACGGTGCCAGCGTAACCGCAGTCGCATTCGGCGGCGCGGACGGTACGGTCGGCGGCGCGACGGCCGGTGCCTATGGTTCGCTCGTCCTCAATGCGGACGGCAGCTATGTCTACACGCTCGATAACACCAACGAGTACGTCCAGGGCCTCGACGAAACCGAGAGCCTGACCGAAACCTTCACCTACACGCTGACCGACGGCGACGGCGACACCAGCGTCACCACGCTGACCGTCACCATCAACGGTGCGGACGACCCGGTCGTGATCAACGGCCTCGACCTCGAAACGCCCGAACTCACCGTCGACGAAGACGACCTGTCGGACGGCTCCTCGCCCGATGCGGCTGCCCTCGTGCAGTCGGGCCAGTTCACTGTCGACAGCCCCGACGGCCTCGACACGCTCACCGTGGGCGGTGTGCAGGTCTGGGGTGCGGGCGAGACCTACCCGATTTCGGTCAATGGCCAGTATGGCGAAGTCCGCATCACCGACGTTGACGTGACCCTCGACGCGAATGGCGATGTGGTCGCGGCGACCGTCTCCTATGAATACGAGCTTTCGGACAACACGCTCGACCATGACGAAGCTGGCGAAGACAATCTCGTCGACAGTCTCGAAGTGGTGGCGACCGACAGCGATGGTTCGCAGGACACTGCCTCGCTCGACATCGAAGTCGTGGATGACGTGCCCAATGCGACCGACAACACCAATTCGGTCACCGAAGGCGACAGCACCAGCGGCAACCTCCTGACCGACGACGACGGCTTCGGCGTCGACATCAGCGGTGCCGATGGTCCGCTCTCTATCCTCGATGTCTCCGGTACTGGCGGCAGCGACGATGGTGCGCCCTTCGTGGTCACCGGCAGCTATGGCGAACTGACCGTCCAGGCCGATGGTAGCTACACGTACCAGAGCTTCGCCAACGCCACCAACATGGATGTGACCGACAGCTTCACCTATCGCATCGTCGATGCCGATGGTGACATTGCCGAAGCGACGCTCGACATCGACATCACCGATGTCGCCGGCGCGGTCGATGACGATGGCGCGACGGTCAACGAAGCAGGCCTGTCCTTCGGCAGCGATGCTGCCAGCGACAGCGAAGTGGACGCGGACGGCCAGATCACCGTCACCAACGCGACCGGCGACTTCACCTATGTCCTGACGAGCCCGGCCACCGGCACATACGGTACGCTGGTCCTCGATGCGGACACGGGCGCTTACACCTACACGCTCACCACCAATGTCGATGGCGACGGCCTCGCTCCGAGCCAGGGCGGCGACAACGACGCCAACACCGTGACGGGCCAGGAAAGCTTCACATACGAAGTCTATGACGACCTGAACAACTTCATCGGCACCGGCACCATCCAGGTCGATATTGTCGACGATGTCCCGACCGCAGTTGCCGATACGGACACCGTGTCGGAAGGCAGCTCGGTCACGGGCAATGTGGTCGACAACGACACGATCGGTGCGGATAGCGCCGAGGTGGTCGACAATGAAGTGACCGGCGTTGCTGCTGGCAGTGACACGACCAACCCGGTCTCGGGCAATGTCGGTGTGAGCGTGGACGGTCTCTACGGCACGATCACCATCAATGCCGACGGCAGCTATACCTATGACAGCGACCCAAATGCGGTCATCGCTCCGGGTGCGACCGACACCTTCACCTACACCATCACCGATGGCGACGGCGACACGAGCACCACGACCATCTCGATCGACGTCACCGACGTGACGCTGGTTGCCGACAACGACACCATCACGGTGGACGAGGACGGCCTTCCGGTGATCGGCTCGGCAGCAGCCACCGACAGCGAGACCGCTGGCGGCACGCTCGATGTGAACGGCGCGGTGAGCTATGCGCTGGTCGGCTCGGGCACGGGCTCGAACGGCACGCTGACGCTGAACGCGAACGGCACCTACAGCTACACGCTGGCGACCCCGGTCGACGGCATGACTGCCGACAATGACGAGAACACCGTTCCGGGCGTCGACAGCTTCACCTATGTGGCGACCGATGCCGACGGCAACACTGTCCAGGGCACGATCACCATCGACGTCATCGACGACGTTCCGACCGCACGTGCGGACACCGACACCGTGTCGGAAGGCAGCTCGGTCACCGGCGATGTGCTCGCGAACGACACCATCGGTGCAGACAGCGCCGAAGTCGTCGACAATGAGGTGACGGGCGTTGCAGCAGGCAGCGACACGTCGAACCCGGTCTCGGGCAATGTCGGCATGAGCGTCGATGGCCTCTACGGCACGATCACTATCAATGCCGACGGCAGCTACACTTATGACAGCGACCCCGATGCGGTCACTGCGCCGGGTGCGACCGACACGTTCACCTACACCATCACCGATGGCGACGGCGACACGAGCACCACGACCATCTCGATCGACGTCACCGATGTGACGCTGGTTGCCGACAACGACACCATCACGGTGGACGAGGACGGCCTTCCGGTGATCGGCTCGGCAGCAGCCACCGACAGCGAGACCGCAGGCGGCACGCTCGATGTGAACGGCGCGGTGAGCTATGCGCTGGTCGGCTCGGGCACGGGCTCGAACGGCACGCTGACGCTGAACGCGAACGGCACCTACAGCTACACGCTGGCGACCCCGGTCGACGGCATGACTGCCGACAATGACGAGAACACCGTTCCGGGCGTCGACAGCTTCACCTATGTGGCGACTGATGCCGACGGCAACACTGTGCAGGGCACGATCACCATCGACGTCATCGACGACGTTCCGACCGCACGTGCGGACACCGACACGCTCTCCGAAGACACGGCTTCGGTCAGCGGCGATGTGCTCACCAATGACACGATCGGTGCTGACAGCGCCGAAGTTGCTGATAACGAAGTGACCGGTGTTGCCTCGGGCAGCGACACGACCAACCCGGTATCGGGCAATGTCGGCGGAAGCGTCGGTGGCACCTATGGTACGCTGACGCTCAACGCTGACGGCAGCTACACCTACAACCTCAACACCGCCGCGGTGCAGTATCTCGACGACACGGAAAGCGTGGTCGATACCTTCACCTACACCATCACCGATGGCGACGGCGACACCAGCACCACCACGCTGGCAGTCACGATTACCGGTGACAACGACGCTCCGGTTGCAGCTGACGACACCAATTGGGTCATGGCCGTGACGACTAACATCGACCCGACGACCAGCGGTAACGTGCTCGAAAGCATCAACCATCCTGGCGCGCCGAGCGGCAGCTTCGCCGACGTGGCGGACACCGATGTCGATGGCGATGTGCTGACCGTGTCGGGTGTGACCGGAGGAACCGTGGGCAATCCCGTTACCGGCTCGTTCGGCTCCATTGTCATAAATGGCGACGGCAGCTACACTTACACGCTCGACAACGACAATCTGCTTGTATTGGCAATCGATGACGGCGAAAGCATCACCGATACCTTCACCTACACGGTTACCGACGGTGACGTGACCGATACCGCTACCGTGACCATCACCATCTTCGGCACTAACAATGCGCCGACAGTTGGTGTCGATGCAGTTGCCGTATCTGACGAAGGCCTCGCAGGGGGTAACCAGGACACCTCCGGTACGCCAGGCGACACGACCAATTCAACGACTGCTTCTGGCCAGGTGGCCATCGGCGACCCCGACGGGCCGGAAGATATCGAAGCGGTGACCCTCGGCACCCCGACTGGCGACCTTTCGTCGGGTGGCGAGACGGTCCTGTGGGACCTGCAGGACGATGGCCAGACCCTGCTCGGCTATACGGGCGACCTCAACGGCGTGTTCACCGAAGTCGTGCGCGTCACCATCGATAATGATGGTAACTTTGACGTTACCCAGTACGAGCAAATCGACCATACCTATGGCGACGGTGTTGAGGGTATCGATACCATCACCATACCGGTCACTGCCGACGACGGCACAACGCAGACGACCAATGCCAATGGCATCACGGTGGTCTTCGAGGACGACAGCCCGATCATCGGCACCTTCAGCCCCGATACGACGACTGTTGCCAACGTGGCCAATGCCACTGCGAGCGGTACCTTCGATTACTCACCGGGTGGCGACGGGCACGGCTCGTTCATCATCAATGCTGCGGCCATTGACGGGGTGACCTACTCCACCGTCCAGGTCGACACGAATAATGACGGGGTGAACGACCAGGCCATCCTGACCGGCTCGGTCGACGGTACCGATATCTTCACTCTCGAAGTGAACGTCGACGGCACCTACACCTACACGCTGCTCGAGCCGGAACTGTCGACTTCGGAAGACCTCTCGTTCTCGCAGCTTGCTGCAGGTGGCCCGGGCTTCCGCGAGCTAAACGACGATGAAAACACTGCGGTGAACGAGAATGGCCGCGTGGAATTCACGTCGAACGGAACCGGTGTGAATGCCAACAACAACAATTTCGGTGTGTCGAACTCCTTCCTCGACGCAGGCGAATGGTTCGAGGCGGAATTCCACAATCCGGGCACGGACGGCGACGATCCCGCGCTCACCGACGCTGAATTCCTCAGCTCGATCGACGTCAATATCAACACGTTGCGCGACTCTTCGGGTCCGAACCCCGGTGGCGACAGCCGCGGGCCGAATGTGACGCTCGAATGGACTGCCTACAATGATGCTACTGGCGAGAGCGAGAGCGGAACGGTAACGGTTACCAGCACCGGTGCAATCAATATTGATCCTTCGATCGAATTTAACCGCATCAACATCGAGAACGTCGACCAGCTTGGCGTGAGCAATGATGGTGGCCGTATCCAGATTGCCGGCTTCACCATCTACAAGACCGTCCTGCCGCAGGACCAGGAGTTCAACTTCACGGTCAGCGCGCTCGACTCCGATGGCGACCCGACCGGAACGGTTGCAGACCTCTCGGTCACGCTCGATGCCGACCAGACGAACCTTACGAACATGGAAGGACCGGGCAAGCTCGCCGCTGCACAGACGCTCGACCTTGCGGTCAACGACAACGAGGTGTTCGCCAGCTCGCTCACCAACCAGACCACTTCCGACCCGCGTTTCGATATGCGCGGCATGGAAATGGCGACGGTTGCCGCGATGGCATCGGGTTTCTTCATGCCCGAAGTCATGACGGACCTTTCGCAAACCTTCGGCAGCACCGCTTCCGCGGGTGGTCATATGGTTAATTTCGAGTTTGCAGGCGGCCTCGACATGGCAGCCGTGCAGCTTCCGGAAGCCTACGCGACCAGCTTCGAAGGCTTCGTGGAGACCGCTCCGGCGATGCTCGAAGGTCCGATGATGGCCAATATCCTCGAAGGCGGCGCGTTCGACATGCCGCAGTTCGAAGCTGTGGCAGGCATCGAAACCGGCGGGTTCGACTTCATGGCCGACATGGCTGCGACATCGCACTTCGCTGGCGGCCCGAGCGTGTTCGAAGGCTTCGCCGGCAATGGCGAAGCGGCGAACGCGATGGAAGCGCTGCTGATGCTCCAGGCTCCGGCCCAGCTGACAGAAGCGGCGGTTATGGAGCCGGGCAAGGCGCTGGGCGAAGCTGTAGCCGACCTCGCTGCCGAAGCTCAGGTCGATGCCATCGTCGACCATTTCGCCATCGCCGATGCGCCTGCCATGGCCGTCACGCCGACCGAGGGGCTGCTCGACAGCATGGTCGGACACGATATGGCGCTTTACCAGACCATGGGCCTGCCGGCTCAGGACCAAACCGACGAAGCGGCTGCCCTCGCAGCAGCTTCGGCCTAATCGCAAAGAGAAGTTTGCAAGAAGGGGCTTTGCAATGAAAAGAACAACCGCGATTTTCGCTCTTGCCGGAGCCGCAGTGGGGATGACCCCCGCTGCGGCCTTCGCGCAGGATGACCTGATGGCACTGGATGGCAGCGAACTGCGCAGCGCCGTCCAGATGCGTTACGATGCAGCGCTCGCGCTCACCAACGACGGATCCATCGTGGCCGCCAACGACCCGCGCTTTACCTGGGCGAGCGAGGCGAAGGCACAGTGCGGCATCGCGCTTGGCTATCTCAAGTCCAACACCAAGGATCCTGTGAGCCTGTCGAAGTGCGCCATGGCCTACGACATGATGCAGCGTGTGCCGCAGCAGCGCGTCGCGGCTCCCATGCCCGAGCCCGAGCCGCGTCCTGAAGTCTGCACGGCGCAGGCCCCCGGCCTCATCTTCTTCGAATTCGATTCCGCCACGCCGCAGCAGGACGCGGTCGAGACGGTCGAATATGTCGTCGAGAATGCGGGACCTTGCAACTGGACGAGCTTCACCGTCGTCGGCCACACCGACCGTGCGGGCAGCAACGCCTATAACCAGGGCCTTTCCGAACGCCGCGCCGATGCCATCGAGAGCCTGATGGTTGCTCGCGGTATTGCGGATGCTTCTATCACCACGCAGGCGAAGGGCGAAGAAACCCCGCGCGTGCCGACCGCCGATGGCGTGCGCGAGTTGCAGAACCGCCGCGTCGAAATCCTGGTCAACCAGTAAGAGAGGGGACGAACAATGCGCAAGACAACCCTGGCAAGTGCCGCGGCGCTCCTGCTGGCAGGCTCGGCTCCGGCCGTGATGGCCCAGACCGCCGCCACCGAACCGGTCTCGATGCAGGACGCGATTTCGATCGCCATGCAGTCAAACCCGGACATCCTGCAGGCCCAGTACAACAAGGAAGCGATCGAATTCGAACGCAAGCAGGCGCAGGGGCTTTACCTGCCGCGCGTCGGCCTCGAAGCTTCGGCCGGTATCCGTCGCCTTGAAAACGGCACTCGCCGTGCGCTCGGCATTGCCGATGACGAGCTCTATCCGCTTGAGGCTGGCCTCAACGCGGAATGGACCGTGTTCGACTTCGGTCGCCGTCGCGGCGAATTGCTGCGCCAGGCTGCCCGTGTCGATGGTGCGTCGCTTCGCGTGACCGAGCGTTCGGAATTCATCGCCCTCCAGATTGCTCGCCAGTATCTCGACGTGCTGCTGCAGGAACGCGTGTCTGCTGCGGCGCGCGACAATGCGATGTTCCACCAAACGCTGGTGGGCGACCTCCAGCGCGGCGTGGACGAAGGTTCGATTTCGATCGCTGACCAGCAACAGGCCGAGGAACGCTACCAGTCGGCACTGGTGCGTAACGAGGAAGCAGACCTGGAACTCCAGAACGCCTATATCTCGCTGCGCCGCCTGACCGGCCTCGACATCACGGCCGGCACGCTGCCGCCCGACCTGTCGGCTGCCATGCCGGCTGACCTTCCGACCGCCATTGGCTTTGCCCGCCTCAATAACCCGCTGGTGCGTGAAGCACAGGCGGATGTCGATGCGGCGAACGCGCTGGTCGATTCCGCCGAAGGCGACCTCTGGCCAACCATCAGCCTCGAAGGCCGCGCCCGTATCGGCGAGGACATCGACGGCTTCCAGGGTGAAACGAACGACCTGCAGGCCCGCGTGGTGCTGCGCTGGGACGTGTTCGACGGCGGCATCAACCGTGCCAAGCTGCAGGAAACGGTGCGCCAGGCAAGCCTTGCACGCTACGCCCTGCACGACCGCCAGCGCGAAGCCGAAGAAGACGTTCGTCTCGCATGGCAGCAGCTCGACACGCAGCGCCGTATCACGAGCCAGCTCGACCGCCAGAGCCAGGTCAGCGACGACCTGCTGCTGAGCTATCGCAGCCAGTTCAACATCGGTCGCCGTTCGCTGCTCGACGTGCTCGACGCGCAGAACACCCGCTTCAATACGCAAGTGCGTCTCGAAACGGCACGCTTCTCGCAATTGTTCGCGCAGTACCAGACGCTTGCTGCTACCAACCGCTTCCTCGATGCGCTGAACATCGCTCCGGGTGCCGGAGCGGGTCAGGCAGAACGCGAACGGTTCGATTACGGACCGCTCGTGGAAGCCGAACTGCAGCGGCGCGTCGACGGAGACTAGACGTTACGCAAAGGGCCTCTTTTGGCTATGGAACAACCAAGGGCTGACATTACCGGCGGGCGGGTCCTGGACCCGCTCGTCGATTGCATTGGTGAAGCGGCGAGCCGGTATGGCTTGCCGTTTTCGCGCGGTATGCTCGCCCAATTGCCGCGCAATCCCGAAGGCCTGCTGCCCGCGCACCAGGCGCCGGCCGCGCTCGACCTCGCCGGCCTCAACCACGATATGCTGCGCCAGCGCCGCCTGCCGGCGAACGCCAAGCAGCTTCCTGCCATCGCGGCATTGGAAGAGGGCGGCTTCATCCTGCTGCTCGAAGCGCAGGACGACGAATTGCTCGTCTGGCGTCCCGAGACCGGCGCAGAGGCGTGGGAAAAGCGCCTCGACATTTCGGAGACATATGCCGGCACGCTGATACCGGTCTATGGCGACCCCGACCGCATGCGCGCCGACGAAGCGCCGTGGCACACCAAGGCCCGCACGCACTGGTTCTGGGGCGAGCTGCGCCGCGAACGCAGCGCGTTCACGCCGGTCATCCTCGCCTCGCTGCTCGTGAACCTACTCGCCGTCGCGCTGCCGATTTTCACGATGAACGTGTACGATCGCGTCATCCCCAACCAGGCGCAGGAAACGCTTTGGGTGCTGGGCACCGGCGTGCTGCTCGCCTTCGCGCTCGAATTCGCGCTGCGCCGTGCACGGACTTCGATTGTCGACGAGATTGCCCAGCGGCTTGACCTCAAGCTGAGCCAGAAAATCTTCTCGCGCCTGCTCGCCATGCCGCTGGCAGAGCGCAAGGGCCACACCGGCTCGATGGCCGCGCGAGTGGCGGAATATGCCATCGTGCGCGACTTCTTTGCCTCGACCTCGGTCGTGCTGCTGGTGGACGTCGCCTTCCTGCTGGTCTTCGTGGGCGTCATCGCCATCATCGCGGGCTGGCTGGCGCTGGTGCCGCTGGCCATTATTGCCGCCATGGCAATTGCAGGATTCGTCCTGCAGAAGAAGGTCGTCGAGGCATCGCAGGATGCGCAGGCCGATTACGGCCTCCAGCAGACGCTGCTGGTGGAATCGCTGACCGGCGCCGAAACGCTGAAGGCCATGGGCGGGGAGGGCGGCATGCTCTCACGCTGGCATCGCCTTGCCGATGTCGGCGGCCATTCGCAGCTGCGCCTGCGGAACATCAACTCGATTGCCGTCGGCCTCGCGCAGGTCTTCCAGCAGCTTTCCACCGTGGCGCTGATTATCGGCGGCTATTACCTCTTCGCGGCAGGCGAGATTACGATGGGCGCGATTATCGCCATCGTCATGCTTGCGTCGCGCTCGCTTGCGCCCGCCGGGCAGATTGCCTTCCTGCTCACCCGTGGGCGGCAGGCCAAGGAAACGCTCGCCAGCATCGAGCGCATGTTCGAGACCGGAGACGAGCGCAAGCTTGGTGCAAGCGTCGCGCCCGCTGCCATCAAACGCCCGCGCATCGTCTTCGAAGACGCCGAATTCCGCTATGCCGAAGAAGCACCCGCCGCGCTTTCGGGCCTCAACCTCACCATCGAGCCGGGCGAGCGGATAGCCATCGTCGGCCGCGTTGCTTCGGGCAAGTCGACCTTCGGCCGCCTGCTCTGCGGTCTTTACGCGCCGAGCGCGGGTGCGATGATGGTCAATGGCATCGACAGCCGCCAGTACCGCCCGCAGCAGCTGCGCGAAGCGCTCGGCTTCGTCGGACAGGACGCCGCACTCTTTTCGGGCTCGGTGCGCGACAACCTTACGCTTGGCCGCCTCGGCCTTTCGGAAGAGGCGCTGCTCGAGGCCATGCGTGCGACCGGTGCCGACCAGTTCCTCAGCCGCGATGCAGGTGGGTTCGACCGCTCTGTCGGCGAAGACGGTCGCCAGCTTTCGGGTGGCCAGCGCAGCTTCCTCTCGCTCGCCCGCGCCCTCGTCGAGCCGCGCGAACTGCTGTTCCTCGACGAGCCGACCGGCGCGATGGATAGCGAGACCGAGAAGATGTTCGTCGAACGCCTGTCGGGTGCGATGACGCCCGAGCAGACGCTGGTCATCTCGACCCACCGTCCGGCGCTCTTCGCCATCTGCAACCGCCTCATCGTCCTCGACAAGGGGCGCATTGCCGCTGACGGGCCGATCCAGGAAGTGCTCGCCAAGGCCGGAAGCGCGCGCGGAGGCGTGTCATGAGCAAGGCTGCCATTACCAAGATCAAGCGTGCATGGGGCTTCACCTTCCTCCTCGTCGCAAGCCTTGTCATCGGCACTTCATCGCTGCTGGTGCCGCAGGACAAGGCCGAGGCCATGGCCAAGCTCGCCCCCGAAATGCAGGCCGACCTCGCCGAGATGACCACCTCTGCCGAGGCGATGGATTCGCTCGTCGAGATCGACGAAAGCGATGCGCTCGCCCGCAACGAGGCCATCCCGACGATGCAGGGCCGCATCGAGCGGGTAGGACGCTTCTCCGGCATCCCGATGTCGTCGAACTATTACGGCACGGCCAACGATTGCCTCGCACAGGCGGTCTATTACGAGGCTGCGCTGGAGCCCGAACAGGGCCAGCGCGCGGTGGCACAGGTTGTTCTCAACCGTGTCCGCCACCCGGCCTATCCCAATACCGTTTGCGGCGTCGTCTACCAGGGCTGGAACCAGCCGGTCTGCCAGTTCAGCTTCACTTGTGACGGCGCGCTGATGCGCAAGCCGCAGGCCGATCTGTGGCGCAAGTCGAAGGCGATTGCGCGCGATGCACTGGCGGGGCGCGAAGTCGCCGAAGTCGGCACCTCGACCCATTACCACGCCGATTATGTCGTCCCCTACTGGGCCTTCAAGATGGGCAAGCTCGCCACCATCGGCCGCCACATCTTCTACCGTTTCCCCGGCTCGCCGGGCCGCGCTGCCAGCTTCTACGGCAATTGGGGCGGACGCGAGTTCAAGCCGCAGGTCGATTTCGCGCGCTTCCTCGCCAAGGATGAGGGCGTTGTCGCCATGGCAGCCGAGCCAGAATACACGCCCGGGCTCACGGTTACGCCCGATGTGACCGACCGCCATGCCAAGGCCGATGTCGGCGGGCGTATCGACACCACCAAGACCTGGCGTCTGACCATTCCCGACCCGGTCGCCGCCAGCGCATCCTATCGCGATACCCTCTCCTCGCAGGGCGCGCCCGTCGCGCAGCCCGCCGGGACTTCGGAGCAAGAGCAATGACCCTCTTCCAGCGCTGGAACACGATGAGCGCGGCGCAGCGCCTGATCGTCACCGCTGCGGTCGGCATCGCGGTGCTTTTCGCATGGGCCGCCTTTGCGCAGGTCGACCAGATTACGCGCGGCACGGGCAAGGTCATTCCTTCGAGCAAGGCACAGCTGGTCCAGCCGGCCGAGCCTTCGGTGGTGGCCGAAATCCTCGTGCGCAGCGGGCAGAGCGTGAAAAAGGGCGACCTCCTCGTCCGTCTCGACGATTCGCAGAGCGCCTCGCAGCTGGGTGAGCTCCAGACCGAGAACGAACGCCTCGCCGCACGTGCGCAGCGGCTCGACTCCGAAGCATCGGGCAGCGCCATTGGCTGCGAGCCGGGCACGCCCTGCGCCGAAGAAGCGCGTCTCGCACAGGCTCGCCGCGATACGGCTCAAGCTCGCGAATCCTCGCTTGCATCGGCCGTCGAACAGCGCCGCCGCGACTTGTCCGAAGCACAGGCAACCGCTTCCAGCCTTGAAAGCAGCTTGCGTCTTGCGCGCGAGCAGGTGGACATGCTGCGCCCGCTCGCGGCCAAGAACATCGTCCCGCAGACAGACCTTCTCTCCGCCCAGCGCGAGGTGGTTGATTTACAGGGCCGCCTCTCGGCAGCGCGTCAGGCCGCAGGACGTGCGTCGGCGGCCATTCGCCAAGCACAGGCCGACCTCAACCAGGCACGCGCCGATTTCCGCCAGCAGGCGCTTGCCGAACGCAGTGAAGTCGCCACCCGCATTGCCGTCAACGAGCAGAGCATCCGCGGCGCATCGGCTCGCCGCGACCGCAACGAATTGCGCGCGCCCTCGGACGGCATCGTCAATGATGTGCAGATTACCACCGAAGGCGGCTTCGTCGGCGCGGGCGAGAAAATCATGCAAATCGTCCCTGTGGGCGACAAGCTTCTGGTCGAGGCGCGCATTTCGCCCAGCGACCGCGCCTTTGTGAAAGTGGGCGACAACGCCAATGTCAAAATCACCGCCTATGACTTCTCGATTTACGGCGGGCTGAAAGGCAAGGTTGCGCAGGTCAGCGCCGACAGCATTTTCGACGAGGTCGAGCGCGAGGCCTATTATTCGGTCATCATCGAAACCGACAGTTCCTTCATTAAGAAGGGCGGGGTGAGCCTCCCCATTGTGCCCGGCATGGTCGCCGATGTCGAAATCCTGACCGCGCGCCGCAGCGTGTTGTCATACCTCTTCAAACCGGTGAACCGCGCCTTCGACCGCGCAATGACCGAAAGGTAACTTTTTTTGGGGGGAGAGCAGGGGCGTGGAGGCTACGGCTTCCGCGCCCCTTTTGCGTGAGGCTCAGTAGCCGTGCAGCCAGCTTTGTTTCGCGCCGAGGCTCATGACCGGGCGATAGCCGTGGCTTAGTGAGGCATCGAGCGGGGCGCTGCCGACATTGTCGAGCATCAGCCAGCCGTCGCCGTCCTTGACCAGTAGCACCGCGTGGTCGCGGCGGCGGATGAGGTCGCGCGCAAGCGTCAGCACCATGTCGTCACGCGACACGCCCGCCGCGGCGAGCAATTCCATCTTGAGCAGGGCGAAATCCTCACAATCACCCTTACCGAGGCGCAGCGTGGTCGCGGCATCGGCCCAGTAATCGCTCTTGCCGAACAGGTCGATATCCTCGGCGTGAGAAATCTCGCGATTCACCCAGCGGTTGACCGAAGCGACCAGCTCGCTGCGCTGGCCATGCTTGTCGCCGACACGCAGGAGCGTTGCAGAAAGGTTGGCGCGGCTCGCGCCGACACGCTGCCACTGCGCGTCGAAGCTGGTGCGTGCAATCGGCACCATGCGGCTGCCGAAGACGAGGTCCTTGCGCGGCGCAGGTGCGTAATAGCTCTGGACCATCGGGCGGCGGGCGAATGCCGGTCGCCCGAGGTCGATGGTGCCTGCCGAAGCGAAGGGCGAAGCGCCGACGGCACATGCCGAAATGCGCTGCGCCACGGGAGCGGCAGCCGGTTCGAACTTCTTGGCAGGTGCGCTCGAAAACAGCGGGTGCGAGGCGGGAGCGCCTGTCTGTTGTGCGCGGATGGCGTCGAGCGCGCTGGCGCCGCCGATAATCTGCGCAGCCTTGCTCGGCACGCGGGCGGCGATGGAAATCGGTGCAGTAGCCACGCTATTCATCGCTGTGTCGGTGATGGCGGCGGGTGCGGCAATAGAGGTATCGCAATCGCCCGCCATCATCTCGACGGTCTGCACCGCTACGGCCGGTACGGCTGCCTGCGCTACCTGGGGTGCGAGCGCGAGCAGCGCAGCGCCGGCAATCGCGGTGCGCATGGTGGAGATAGAGGTTGGCTTTCCGACCATGCCCCCTTGCTAGGGCGGCAAGTTCAAGGAACGGTTTCGGGGCAAGGTTAACGGCGGGGTAAGTTCCTGCTTCAGCCCCCCGTAAGCTGGCACGAAGTAATACCTAACGCGTATTCATCAAAACTTGGGATTTTGCCGATGCGTCTTGCCCGTACTCTCACCTCGCTCGCCCTGATTGCCAGTCTGATGCCAGCCTCTGTCATGGCGCAGGAGATTTACGGCGGCGTCTATGCGCATGCCGTAGAAACGCCCTTCACCTTCGAAACTAACGAGGGCGGCACAGATCTGCAGGCGGGCATTCGCTTCGACCCCATCGAGGGGCTGGCCGATGTGCAGCCCTATGTCTTCGGTTCGGTGAACCTCGATGGCGACACCAGCTTTGTCGGGGCAGGGGTGAGCTGGAAGGCCGAAGTCGGACCCGTCTACCTTCGCCCCGGCGTAGGCCTTGTCATCCATGACGGGCCGGAACTGCGGGTCGACCCCGTCGACGGCTTTCGCACCGATCTCGGCAGCCGCGTCCTGTTCGAACCCGAAATCGCCATTGGCGTCGATATGTCCGATAAATTTTCGGTCGAGGCGAGCTGGGTCCACATCAGCAATGCGCGCCTCTTCAACAGCGAGCAGAACCCGGGTATCGACATGATGGGCCTGCGGGTAAACATGGGCTTTTAGGAGCAGGAAGGGCGACTGATGAGGGCAGGAATAGCGTTTGCGGCACTTGCCCTCGCCAGCTGTGCGAGCAGCCCGCCGGTGGAAGGCTCCGATGCTGGTACGGCTCCGCCCGTGACATATCCTCCGCCCGTTAGGGTCGTCCCGGTACTGACCAATCCGAACCGGCTAAGCCAACCTCCGCAAGATTTTGGGGGCGTAGTCGAAGTCGACCGCTCTTTCGCCAAGTGCAGGGCATGCCATACTTCGGCCCCCGGTCGCCACGGCATTGGGCCCTCCCTCGCTGGCGCATACGGCAGGCCTGCTGCCTCAGCGCCGAATTACCGGTACTCGACAGCCCTCAAGGAGTCGGGGCTGGTGTGGGACGCGGCGACACTCGATAAATTCCTCGAAAATCCGCGCGCGATGATCCCCGGGGCGAAGATGAGTTTCGCGGGCCTCAAGGACCCTCTCCAGCGCGCGCAGGTCATCGCTTACATCGAGCGTTTCAAAGACTGAGCGGAAAGCCGCCTAGGCGCGCATCCGGCGACGCTGCGTGCGGCTGGAACGATTGGTCGACTTCTTGCGCGAGTTTTTACGGGGCTGCGGCGCATAGCCATAGCTGAAATAGCCAAATTGTGTGCGGTTGCGACGGCCGGAAAAGCGGTCGAACCAGTCCATGAGCACTCCCGAAGCTTTCCTGAGCACCTCGTCGATCAGGACGAGCGCATCGACGATAAGCAGCAGCGGAAGAGCAGGAAATAGCTACACGCGGTCTGCGATCTGCTGCGCGCCGACGGTGAATTTCGCCATGCGGATGATGCAGGCGGCAAGGCAGAACCATGCGCCAAGGTCTGCGGCTATCGTATCGACCTTGGAAGCCGCGTCACGTTCGAGCCGGAAATTACCTTCGGTGTTGACCTGTGCGAAAAACTCTTGGTCGGGAGAACTTTTTCGATGCTTCATCCACTTTTGGTGAGTAGCGTTATGAAGTGCAGGCCCCGTCCGAACACGGAGTCGAAAGGCCTGGGATAGATTCCGAGATCCTCTCCGGTGCGGGTGGGGCTCAGAGTGAGGCGCTGCCACAGGTCCCGCCAGCGGGCGCGCGAAAGGTAGTTGTAGGGCAGTCTAACACCGTGCGATGCATTGCCGACCCAGTCCATGAACCGCAGGATCATTCCCGCAAGGGGCGTGTCGCGATAGTGGTCCTTGACGAGGACGCCCATGGAGGCGACGCGGCTTGCTTCGGCAAGAACCACGCCCGGATCGTCGGTATGATGGAGCACGTCCACCAACATCGCTACATCGTAACTGTCGTCGGCAAAGGGGATGGTGGTCCCGTCATATTCCCTGACTTCGATGGCTGTTCCCGGCCGCACGAGGACGTCCACCCCCTCAATAAGGACATCGGGTCGCTTGGCCATGATCGCTGCGGCCATGTCGCCGCTACCGCAGCCGATGTCTAGCACGCGGGCATTGAGGGGCAGGCGCGCCGCGAGTTCGCGCGACAGGACCCGGACCCGACGGTTGAAGACAAGCTTGTCGTGAATTCTTTTCATGACCGTCCTCCGCGCTGCGGGTGGCCAATGAGTTCGGCCAGGAACCCCGTGAAGGCGATCTGGAGGCCGGCCGCGCAGGCCAGCATTGAGGGAATGGTGATGCGCGCGAGAGCATCGGTATCCATGTTGCCGAACTCTTCACCGTACCACAGGAACACGGCGTAGGCGCCGCCGACAACGCCTAGCAGGAACAGCCCTCCGCCCAAGATGCAGGCCCTGTCCACAGTGACCCAAGTTCGCAGGAAGCGGATCCGCCCGCTGTCCAGCCAGTAACGTTCGCGGGCGCCGAAGAGTTCGGCAAGCAGCCCGAAGCTGACGATCTGCAGGCCGAGCAGGACAGCGGCGCCGCTGAATAACAGCGAGTTCTCGGCAAGCCGGATCTCGCCCAGCACCAGCGGGCCGGGAAGCATGGCCAGCATGGCCAGCAAACCGACCGACAGCAGCGCGAGGCCGGGGTAGAGATAAAGCCATCGCGGGGCGAAAAGAAGGAGGAATTTGAGATGCCGCCAGCCGTCGCGAAAGCTGCGTAGATGAGGCGCGCGGCTACGCCCATCGGGCGAGAGGGTCGTCGGCACCTCGGTCATGCGAAGACCGGCAAGATGGGCTTTGACGACCATCTCCGATGCGAATTCCATGCCCGACGATGAAAGGCCTAGGTCAAGGATGGCCGCACGATTGAAGGCGCGCATCCCGCAATGGAAATCCCCGATAGGCGCGCCGTAGAACATGCGCCCGGCGGCACTCAGCGCAGGATTGCCGATCCAGCGATGGAGGCGGGGCATGGCACCTTTCCCGATGCCTCCCATGAAGCGGTTGCCCATGACAAGGTCGTGGCCTTCGCGAAGCCTTTCCACGAACGGCATGAGTCCCATGAAATCATAGCTGTCATCCCCGTCTGCCATGGCGACAAAAGGCGTGTCCGCAGCGGCGATCCCCGCGCGCAGTGCGGCCCCGTAGCCCCGCTGCTCGACATCGACGACGCGCGCGCCGGCTGCCCGGGCAATTTCCTGAGACCCGTCGGTCGAGCCGTTGTCGGCGACGATGACTTCGCCTTTGACATCGTAGGCCCGTAAGAACCGATGCGCCTTCTCGAGGCACAAGCCCAGCGTCTCCGCTTCGTTTAGACAGGGAATGACGATCGCGAGCTCGTTTCGCGAAGTCTCTTCCTGCGGCGCGACTTCTGTCGCGATCAGTTGTTCGCTCGACATCAATTGACTTCCCCCCATGAGTCCAGCAATCCTCGCACTCAGTATTAAAGGGAAATAGTAAAGATTGCGAGCGCCGCGAAATTCCGTTGCCGCCCTGCCAGATAGCTGGCACCGGAACGCAGTCAGCTGGTTGCTCGCACTGGCCGTCGTTTGCGCTCTCTTCGCCTGGTTTCTCGGTCTGCCTGCGGGCGAGCGTGCTAAGAACCTCTTGCTCTACGATCCCGATAACTACCAGCGCCTGGTCGAGGTTCGCGACTGGCTTGGCGGTCAGTCATGGTGGGATACTCGCCAGTACCGGGTCGATCCGCCGCAGGGCCTCCAGATGCACTGGTCGCGTCTGGCGGACATTCCCCTGGCACTTGCGGTCACCCTCCTGTCTCTTTTCACCGGAAGGGAAGTTGCAGAGACATGGGCTGTGGTCGGGCTTCCGATCGTCCTTCTTTTGGGCACGGTTCTGTTTCTCGGTCGGGCCGCATTCCATATTGGCGGCGTGGCGGCCGAACGGGCCGTCCCGCTACTGCTGATAGTCACCTTTCCTGTCCTGGTTCAGTTCTTTCCGGGCCGCATCGACCATCACGGACTGCAGCTATTCCTGCTGGCGGCCGCGCTCGCTGCGGCGACGGCATCGCCCACTTGGCGCAACGGCTTCCTTACATCGTTGCCCGTCGCCCTGTCCTTGCTGATCGGGCTCGAGACGGCGCCGATGCTCTTGATGGTGCCGCTATGGATGGCCTCGAGATGGGTCGTCGAAGGGGCCGGCAGGATGCCGCAGTTGCAAGGCTTTGTCTTCGGTTTGCCGCCTGCGCTGGTCATGCTTTATGCTTTGTCGGTAGATCCTTCTTCGTGGGATCGCCAGACGCACGACCAGGTCGGCATTGGGCACATCGTCATCGTCGCAGCCGGTTGTTCGGCGCTCTGGCTTTCCTTGCGGGCCGGCACTTTGCCGACGGCGCGGCATCGGCTTGCGATACTCTGCCTCGCCGGAATCGCGAGTGCGGCTGCCCTTCTCTGCTTTCCAGGCGTCCTGTCCGCCCCCTACTCCTCAATCGACCCACTGCTGCAACGGCTCTGGATAAAGAACATTCTCGAAACCGAATCCGCAGCGGATATCGCTCGGGTGGCGCCTCGTCGCCTGCTGGATGCGCATCTGTATCCGGTGCTGGCGCTGATCACGGGGGCGTGGGTCTACCTGTCGACGGGACGGCCGCCGCGCTTGCTCCTGGCTCTGATGGTCGGACTTACCGGGTTCGCCCTCGCCACCTGGCAGGTCCGCGCCACTTCCGGCGCAGCGCTGATTGCGCTCCTCCTCTGCTCGGTCGTCATCGGTCATCTCTGGAGCAGGCGAGATACGCTTATTGGAGCAGCCTCGCTGGTTCTCGGCATCCTCGCGCTCAACGGCTTTCTCGGACCTGCGCTGTCGGCACGGCTTGCGCCCGATAAGGCGGAGGACCTTTCGCGCAATCGCATGACCGAGATTTGCGAGAATCGGCTGCGGGCCGATGCATTCGACGATGTCCCGCCCGGCCTTGTCCTCAACGCCATCGATTCCGGCGCGGCAATTTTAACCCATACCCACCACTCCGTCATGGCTGTCGGAAATCACCGGGCGGTGAAAGGCAACGGAACTGCTTATCGGCTTTTTCTCGCGCCGACATCCGCCGTGCGCGAAGAGCTTGCCGCGAGCGAGATTGCCTATGTGCTCACATGTAACGACAACGAGTTGCGGCGACTAGCGCGGCATGCGCCGGACGGCCTTGCTGCCGACCTAGTTAACGGACGCATCCCGACTTGGCTGGTGCCGCAGCCTCACGACGAAGAGGGCGCGGTACTGTTCTACGCGGTGGATCGCAGGAGCGCTTCAACGAAAAACCCAGAAGCGGCCGACCGTCCATGTGAAAAGCGGGATGATTGCCGCTATCCCAAGGACCACGAAGGCTCGCGGCCAGCCGAACAGGGTGACGCCAGCATAGGTGAGCATGTAGGTTAGGACATAAACTGCAGCTGAAAGTACGCAGAAGCGCAGCAGGTAGGCACGTGTGATGTCATCCTTCCCGAAGGAATATAGCGCGTGCCCGATGAATGAGAGGGCCGTGCTTGCCAGTACGCCAGCCAGATTGGCGACTTGAGGCGCGAGACCTACGCGTGCCGCAACAAGGGCCACGGCGACGTAGGTCGCACAGGACGCCAGGCCCACGAGACCGAACCGTCCCATGCTGGCGAGTTCGGGTTTCAATTCGGCTTTCAATCAATTCCCCCTGCCGCTTTGATTGTGCATTGCTTTACGGCTTGACCGATGATGCAGGACATCCTGCCGGAGGGGAAGGGGCGATCTGGCGGTCCGTTGCATGAACTTGCAAGGTCCCGGGTTTTTGCGATCTAGGCACGTCGGCGTTGCGAGCCGCTCGAACGGTGTGCAGGCTTGCTGCGGGCAATCTTGCGGGCCGGCGGAACGTAGCCATAGCTGAAATAGCCATATTGCGTGCGGTTGCGACGGCCGGAAAAGCCGTCGAACCAGTCCATGATGACGCCCGAGACCTTCCTGAGTATCTCGCCAGTTAGGACAAGTGCATCGACGACGAGCAGCAGCGGCAAGGCGGGAAACAGCCACACGCGGTCGGAAATCTGCTGGGCGCTGACAGTGGTTTTCGCCATGCGGATAACGCAGGCGGCAAGGATGAAGCATGCGGCCAAGTAGCCGCACAGAAGTGCGAAGACGAACATTTGCGATCCCGTTGTTTTTTATCGCGCACTCCCCCCGGAGTACAGCGCGGCCCTATGCGAGCGCGCGGTTCAAATGCAATCGGGTTGCGTACGAATTCAGGAAAAAACCAGAATTGCCCAGAATTGGCCCGAAAGGGCCTTGCGCACGAGAAAGGGCGGCACCTTGCGGCACCGCCCTTCCTTGTTTTCTCGAAGAGGAAGCGAAGCTTACTTGAGCTCGACGGTACCGCCGGCTGCTTCGATCTTGCCCTTGATTTCTTCGGCTTCAGCCTTGTTGACGCCTTCCTTGAGCGCCTTCGGTGCGCCTTCGACAAGAGCCTTGGCTTCGGTGAGGCCGAGACCGGTGATGGCACGGACTTCCTTGATGACCTGGATCTTCTTGCCACCGTCGCCGGTGAGGACGACGTCGAATTCGTCCTTTTCTTCAGCAGCAGCACCTGCGTCACCGCCGCCGGCCGGGCCAGCAACAGCAACAGCAGCAGCGGCGCTCACGCCCCACTCTTCTTCAAGTGCCGTGGCAAGCTCGGCGGCTTCCATGACGGTCAGCTTCGACAGTTCTTCAACAAGCTTGGCGATATCAGCCATGATGTTTCACTCCAATAAATAGGCCGGGGTGCCCTCAGGCGAATGCCCCGATGAATATGTGTTCTGTGCGAGAACCAGCTCTTACGCGGCTTCCTTGGCACCATAGGCACCGAAGACACGAGCGAGCTTGGCCGCGGGGGCGTTGACGACCTGAGCAACCTTGGTTGCCGGGGCGTTGACGAGGCCCACGATCTTGCCGCGAAGTTCGTCGAGGCTCGGCATCGAGGCGAGTGCCTTGACCCCAGCTTCATCGAGCTTCTGCGCGCCCATCGATCCGCCGACGATTTCGATCTTGTCGGTGGTCTTGGCGAACTCCACCACAGCCTTGGCTGCAGCAACCGGATCCTCGGAATAACCGAGGGCGGTCGGACCGGACAGGAATTCATCGATTCCTGCGTAGTCGGTGTCCTTCAGGGCGAGCTTGGCGAGACGGTTCTTCGCAACCTTGTAGGACGCACCAGCTTCACGCATCTTCGTGCGCAATTCGGTCGACTGAGCAACCGAAAGGCCCAGGTTGCGGGTCACGACGACCACGCCAGCCTGGTTGAAGACTTCGCTGAGCTGGGCGACCGAATCGGCTTTCTGCGAACGATCCATGCCATACTCCTTCACTATGACCGCATCGGATGGCTCCGAAGCGATCGGCTACGTTTGTCCATGCCGATATTTCGACACGGCCGGGTCCGTTGATGGGGAAGGAGTGCGCCAAATGGCGCGAAACGGCAGGCTTGAGGCCCGCCATGAAAATCTCTTTTCCCCGTCTAGGCTGGAAATTAAGACCGGCAAATTCCGGTCACCAACTGTCTCGGACGGATGACCGCCTGCGGATTGCTCCACCAGCGGACGGGCGCGCATTTAGCCGTTCGAGCGCGCGAGTCAAGCTTTGCCTGTCAGGGTGAGCAGATACGAATAGGGCCCGGTCATTGCGGACCAGGCCCTTCCTGTCGGTCTTCGGGAGGCCGGAGTGGCCTGCCCGAGCGAACTATTATTCGGCAGCCGGAGCTTCTTCGGCGACCGGAGCTTCTTCGGTACCAGCTTCGACGGTCGCGTCGACAGCAACTTCGTCGGTGGTGACGGTTTCTTCGACGACCGGAGCTTCAACCGGAGCTTCGACAGTTGCGGTTTCTTCGACCGGAGCTTCTTCAGTTGCGGTTTCGCCGCAAGCTGCGAGCGAGAGAGCAACGGGGAGAGCGGCGACGAAAGCTATCTTCTTCATGGTATTCGTGTTCCTAAGCGCCATGATTGGCGTGGCCATAAATTAGCCACATTTTTCCGAGTCGCAAATAGGGAAAACGCACCGGGAGCGACCCCGATGCATTTTTTATCGCCGCTCGCCGGTCAGGCATTCTCGTAGCTGAGCAAATCGCCCGGCTGGCACTCCAGTTCGCGGCAGATGGCCTCGAGCGTGGAGAAGCGGATGGCTTTCGCCTTGCCCGTCTTGAGGATGGACAGGTTGGCGAGGGTGAGGCCCACGCGCTCGGCCAGTTCGGTAAGCGTCATGCGCTTGGCGTGGAGCAGGTCGTCGAGTTTGACCACGATATTGGTTCCTTCTTCTGCTGGCATCACACAGTCCCTTCGAGGTCGGCGCGCATTGCGGATCCCTGGCGGAAAACGCGGGCGAGGATGAAGAGCACGACGACCAGCACGATACCGCTGAGGTCGAGGCCCGCATCGACAGTCACGCCTTCCTGATCCTCGAAGATCTTTGCGATGTAGAGTGCTGCGCCGGCGGCGGGGATGGCGAGCAACTGTGCTGCAAGGGCAAGCCAGCCCATCTGGGTCAGGCGCTCGGCATTTTCGGGCACGAAGGGATCGCCTTCGCCGACCGTGTCGATGATCTTGCGCAGCAGGAGCAGGAACCAGAAAGCGCCGACCAGGAAGATGATGGCGAACACCATCAGCCCGAGCACGGTGGCCAGCGGAAAAACAAATTCGGGATTGTCGAACTCGATCCGGGCTTCGGCGGTAATCTTGTCACGCAGGAACAGGACAAGCGGCAGGCCGATGGTGAGCACGATAGCTGCGAAGCCCAGAATGGCTTGCATGACGACGACAATAATCCGGCCTGCAAGCAGGAGGGGGTCGTTGGGACGGGCAGTCATATTTCTCTCCCTATGGTGGGCTTAGGCGAGCGTCGGCGCTTCGATCACGGCCAGCTGCGCCTGCGGCACACTGGTGACCGCCTGAAGCGAAATCAGGGTGATGATGATGGCGGCAAAAGCAGCGGCGAAATTGTTGGGTAGGCGGGTCATTTATCGAACTCCTTGATGGTCAATATCGATAATCAATAAGTCGAGTCGATCTTATTGTCAATCGATAATATCGAAAATCGATATGTCTGCATTTGCCCCCGGTTTGGCACCCTGTGCCCTTTGATATATAGGGCGTGGGGAGAGGACCTTGCCGCATGATCGTCGGAAAGCTGTTCGTTCGGCTCACCCTTTTCTACCTGTCGGTGACGGGCGCGGTCGCCGCCCTGATCATGGTCGATCCCGGCCTTGCGGACTTCATGCCGCTGGGTGGGGCACAAACCTTGCTCAGCCAGTCGAGCGGAGATCCGCTGACCGGCGTGCGGATCGCTGCAAAGCAGGTCGCCAATCTGGGCGGTTCGGTCTTGTGGCTCTTCATCGCCGTTGGCGGAGCCGTCCTCACGACCGTGCCACTTACGTGGACCTATATGGCCAGCCGCAGCCGCGTCGAATATGACCAGGCGCTGGTCGAAACGATGATCGTGCTTCCCATCGCGGTGACCGCCATCGTTGTCATGGTGCACAATTCGCTGGCGCTCGCCTTCTCGCTGGCAGGGATCGTCGGCGGCGTCCGTTTTCGTAACACGCTCAAGAGCACCGGCGATGCAATATACATCCTGCTCGCGATCGGTATCGGGCTTGCCGCGGGCATCGGGGCGCTGGAAATTGCTCTCGTGATGACCATCACCTTCAACTACGCCTTCGCTTTCCTCTGGATGGCGGATTATGGCGGCAAGGACGGCACGCATCGCTATTTGCGCTCACCCGGTAGCAAGTCGCCAGCCCTCGATGACGAGGATGACGACGATCGCGGACAATCCGGCGAGGGAAGCAAATAAATCGGCGCGCTAGCGGCAATGGGCGAGGACTTTTTGTTCAAGCCTCGTGATGTCCTTGAAAAAGCCGTCCAGGTATCGAGCCATGCTTTCGCGGGACCGTGGCGTGACATGCGGCGTGGCCGCGACTTCCTGCTCGAATTCGTTCCTAATGCCGCGAAACCGCTCGGCCTCGGCGGGAACGAGGGCGTTGAAGCGGCACAGGCCGCGATAGACCCGCTGCCTCACCGAACGTGCGCGGATCCCCTCGTTCGGAACGGCGTAGCTGGCATTGACTAACCCGGAACTGTCGAAGTCGTAGGGGATGGGGGTGAGCCCGCTGCGTGCCCCGGCGCTGTCCCCGATGAGCCGGGAGTTGTGGCAGCAGCGATCGCCCGGTGGGCCGACCGCCAAGGCCCAGTCTGTATTGCCGATAAGGTACTGGAATAGGGCGTATCGCGCGGCATCCTGCTGGTCGAGCGCGGCCACAGGGACCTTGACGACATCCACTTCCTTGCGGCCAAGCCTGCGCGCGGTATCGTCGACATCTTCGATAAAGAAGCCGAGGCGCTCGGCCACCTTTTGGCCATTGTCCATGTAGGTAATACGCGCGAGGCGGACGCGCAGGCTCTCGGGCGTCACCCGGTTGTATAGCCGGTATGCGGTATATTCGCGCAGCACCGCCTGCTCGAACCGGTCATTGTCGCGGCAATGGGTGACCAGTTTGATCCGGCTGTTCCTGTAGAACAGCGATTGCGCCTCCGGCTTGTCGGGGAATGCGATGCGCAGCGGCGGAAACTGGCAGTTCTTCTTCTCCCGCCGGGTCTTGCCCCGGGCGGCAAGAGTGATCGCGTGCATCTCTCCAGCCGTCTCGAGCCGGGCCGGATGCGGCTTGGTCGAACGTTCCGCCCGCTTCGCGATCGTATCTAACGGACCGGTGAGGGTCACTTCCAGCGTCGTATCGGAAGCAAAAAGCGGCGTGACAGTACCTGCGTCATCCTGTGCCGCCAGCGGCGCCGCAACAGCTGCCGCCGCGAATGCCGGGGCGAAGACCTTCACGGGCTGCTCTTGGGGAGTAGCTGTGCACTCCAGCTACCGTCCACCTCGCGGCGGAACGCGCGCACCGCTTCGCCTTCGATGACCAGATAGCTGGCAGACCCGCCATAATGCGCCGAGATCCCGGTATCGATCCGGAGCAGTTTGCCATCGAGGTCGGACACAATGCCTATGGTTGAGGGGGTGTGCGCGACTACCAGCCGCCGCGCTCCGTAGCGTGACAGGACGAGGCCAAGTTCTTCAGCGCGCCCGGGCCGCGGTTCGGAGGATTGGCTGGCTACCTCGTCACCCTCGGTGGGCGTCGACGGTTGGGCCACTGGCTCGCGCATGACATTGCCGCGATACCAGAGCGGTCCGAGCGGGTCTTCGAGTATGGCGCGGTCGGTAAGCGGGGCCGGCCCCAGAGCGTAGCGGAAGCGCTCGTTGATAGCTTCGATGGGCTCGCGGGTGAATTCCTCGCTAAGGCCGCCGTGAGCGAACAGAGTCTCGCCAATCTGGACCGCGGCGGGCAGGCCCGCCGCCCATCTGCCGAGCTCACCCTCGGGCATCCAGGCACGCCGATGCGCAAGCATGCCGAGCGGCGTTTCGGCAATCCATTTTGCCTTGATCTCTTTATCCGTAAGGTCCGGGTCTGCTTGCCGGTAGAAAGCGATCAGGTTTTCCTTGTTTGCCTTCCAAGTGGCCTCGCGGCGGCTTTCGGAGCGGCGATCCCTGAAGGCCTCGTATTCGCCCGGGTGGACATAGCGGTGATCACCGATGACATTCATCGCCTCGTGATTGCCGAGCAGGACAATAACCTTGCCGCCCGCGTCGGCAGCTTCCTCCTGAAGCCGTTGCAGGTGGCGAATGATTTTGAGCGAGTCGGGCCCGCGGTCGGTGATGTCGCCCATCTGGACGAGCGTAGCGTCACCCGCGCTCCACGCTCCGTCCGCGTCGATCAATCCGGCTTCGCGAGCGATCTTTTCCCAGGCGCCGAAGTCGCCGTGAAGGTCACCGATCGCAACGATCCGTGCTGGGACCTTCTCCTCGGCGCGGCCGACCGCCGGCGCTGCAAGCAGGGCCGCCAGTGCCACCAGCCAGATTAACAGTCGGCGCATGCTACCTCCTGTTCGAAAGACAGCGTATAATAGCACAAAAGGAGGGCGTGTTGTCGCAATATCCGTAGCCGCCTTTTTGCGCGGTTGACCTAGGGCTGGCGAATTCCTACATGCCCCTTCGACCGCACGCTTCGAGCGAGTCTGATTCATGCGCGGGGATCGGACACAGGATGGAAGCGGCGTTTCCATATCGCGACGCTTTTCATGAGCTGCAGCTGCCGCCGCTACCGGTGTGCATTCGCTGCGGCCTTTTTGCGTCTCCAGCGATATGGCTCTCACGCGCATGAGAACCCAATTCGCTCCTGTCCGCGCCAAAGGACACTTGGGGAGCAAGCACACGAGAAGAGGTAACTACCCCTTATGGCTACCAAGGCGAAGGCACCCCGCAGCACGGCTTCGGGTACCGCAAAGCGGCGTATCCGCAAGATCTTCGGCGATATCCATGAAGTCGTCGACATGCCCAACCTCATCGAGGTCCAGCGCGAGAGCTACGAACAGTTCCTGCGCTCCGACAAGGATGCGGGCCATGTTTCGGGCCTCGAAAAGACGCTGCGCTCGGTCTTCCCGCTGCGCGACTTCGCCGGCACTGCCGAACTCGACTTCGTCCACTACGAGCTCGAGCCGCCCAAGCACGACATCGTCGAATGCAAGCAGCGCGGCATCACCTATGCCGCGCCGATGAAGGTCACGCTGCGCCTGATCGTCTTCGAAGTCGACCAGGAAACCGAGACCCGCTCGGTCCTCGATATCAAGGAGCAGGACGTCTACATGGGCGACATGCCCCTGATGACGGACAACGGTACCTTTATCATCAACGGCACCGAGCGCGTCATCGTCTCGCAGATGCACCGTTCGCCGGGTGTGCTGTTCGACCATGACCGCGGCAAGACCCACAGCTCGGGCAAGCTCCTCTTCGCTGCCCGCATCATTCCTTATCGCGGCAGCTGGCTCGACTTCGAATTCGACGCCAAGGATATCGTCAACGTGCGTATCGACCGCAAGCGCAAGCTGCCGGTCACCGCGCTGCTCTATGCCCTCGGCCTCGACAGCGAAGACATCCTCTCGCACTTCTACAGCAAGTCGGTGTGGAAGCGCGCCAAGGACGGCTGGGAAATTCCCTTCGTCGCCGAAAACTGGCGCGGCCAGAAGCCGGCCTTCCCGCTGGTCGATGCCAAGACGGGCGAAGAAGTCTTCCCCGCTGCGCAGAAAATTTCGCCGCGCGCTGCCAACAAGGCTGCCAAGGACGGTCTTGAAACTCTGCTGCTTCCGACCGAGGAAATCTTCGGCCGCTTCGCCAGCGAAGACCTGATCGACGAAAGCACCGGCCGCATCTACATCGAAGCCGGTGACGAAGTCTCGGCAGAGAACCTCGAAGTTCTCGACGCTGCCGGCGTCGACAGCCTGACGCTGCTCGACATCGACCACGTCAACACCGGCCCGTGGATCCGCAACACGATGAAGGTCGACAAGGCCGAGAACCGTGATGAAGGCCTCGAGGCCATCTACAAGGTTATGCGTCCCGGCGAACCGCCGACCAAGGAAACCGCAGAAGCGCTCTTCGAAGGCCTGTTTTTCGACGGCGAGCGTTACGACCTTTCGGCTGTCGGCCGCGTCAAGCTCAACATGCGTCTTGAACTCGACGCCGAAGACACCGTCACCACGCTGCGCAAGGAAGACATCCTCGCCGTGGTCAAGGAACTGGTCGACCTGAAGGATGGCAAGGGCGAAGTCGACGACATCGACAACCTCGGCAACCGCCGTGTCCGCTCGGTCGGCGAACTGCTGGAAAACCAGTACCGCGTCGGCCTGCTGCGCATGGAACGCGCGGTGAAGGAGCGCATGAGCTCGGTCGATGTGTCGACCGTGATGCCGAACGACCTCATCAACGCCAAGCCCGCCGTGGCTGCCGTGCGCGAGTTCTTCGGCTCCAGCCAGCTCTCGCAGTTCATGGACCAGACCAACCCGCTTTCGGAAGTCACCCACAAGCGCCGCGTTTCGGCGCTTGGCCCGGGCGGCCTTACGCGTGAGCGCGCAGGCTTCGAAGTCCGCGACGTTCACCCGACGCACTATGGCCGTATCTGCCCGATCGAAACGCCGGAAGGCCCGAACATCGGTCTCATCAACTCGCTCTCGACCTTCGCGCGCGTCAACAAGTACGGCTTCATCGAAACGCCGTATCGCAAGGTGAAGGACAACAAGGTCACCGACGAGGTCATCTACCTCTCGGCGATGGAAGAGCAGAAGCACACTGTCGCACAGGCTTCGGCCGAACTCGACGACAAGGGCGGCTTCGTGGAAGAGCTGGTCTCGGCCCGTCAGGCCGGCGACAACCTCATGGCTCCGCGTGAAACCATCACGCTGATGGACGTTTCGCCCAAGCAGCTCGTCTCGGTCGGTGCATCGCTCATTCCGTTCCTGGAAAACGATGACGCAAACCGCGCACTGATGGGCGCCAACATGCAGCGCCAGGCCGTGCCGCTCGTCCAGGCGGAAGCGCCCTGGGTCGGCACCGGCATGGAAGAAACCGTTGCGCGCGATTCGGGCGCGGCCATCACCGCCAAGCGTGGCGGCGTGGTCGACCAGGTCGACGCGACGCGTATCGTCATCCGCGCCATCGGCGATGTCGAACCCGGCCAGTCGGGCGTCGACATCTACACGCTGCAGAAGTTCCAGCGTTCGAACCAGGACACCTGCATCAACCAGCGTCCGCTGGTGAAGGTCGGTGAAACGGTCGAGCCGGGCGACGTGATTGCCGACGGTCCTTCGACCGACCTCGGCGAACTGGCACTGGGCCGCAACAGCCTCGTCGCCTTCATGCCGTGGAACGGATACAACTACGAAGACAGTATCCTCATCTCCGAGCGTATCGTGAAGGACGACGTCTTCACCTCGATCCACATCGAGGAATTCGAAGTCATGGCCCGCGACACCAAGCTCGGGCCCGAAGACATCACCCGCGACATCCCGAACGTCGGCGAGGAAGCGCTGCGCAACCTCGACGAAGCGGGCATCGTCTACATCGGCGCCGAAGTGCACCCGGGCGATATCCTCGCAGGCAAGATCACGCCGAAGGGCGAAAGCCCGATGACGCCGGAAGAAAAGCTCCTGCGCGCCATCTTCGGCGAAAAGGCCAGCGACGTGCGCGACACCTCGCTCCGCCTGCCGCCGGGCGTTGCCGGTACCGTCGTCGAAGTCCGTGTCTTCAACCGCCACGGTATCGAAATCGACGACCGTACGCGCGCCATCCAGAACGAGGAAATCGAACGCCTCCGCAAGGACGCCGCCGACGAACGCGCCATCCTCAACCGTGCAACCTACAACCGCCTGCGCGACATGCTCGTCGGCCAGACGGCTTCGGCAGCGCCCAAGGGCGTGAAGAAGGGCACGGAAATCACCGAGGATGTGCTCGAAGGTGTCGACAAGCACGAGTGGTTCAAGTTCGCCGTTGCCGACGACAATCGCCAGGCCCAGCTCGAAGCGGTCAAGTCGCAGTACGACGAGAGCGTGAAGGTCATCGACGACAAGTTCGAAGACCGTAAGGAAAAGCTCGAGCGTGGTGACGAACTCGCCCCGGGCGTGCTCAAGATGGTCAAGGTCTTCGTTGCCGTGAAGCGCAAGCTCCAGCCGGGCGACAAGATGGCTGGCCGTCACGGGAACAAGGGTGTCATCAGCCGCATCCTGCCGGTGGAGGACATGCCGTTCCTCGCCGACGGTACGCCGGTCGATATCGTCCTCAACCCGCTGGGCGTGCCTAGCCGCATGAACGTCGGACAGATTTTCGAAACGCATCTCGGCATGGCAGCCCGTAACCTGGGCATGCAGATCGGCGAGCAGCTCGAAGACTGGAAGAAGGCCAACCCGAACGCTTCGGAAGACTACGCCAAGGCGAAGCCGCCCGAAGCCGTGATCGAGCGCCTGAACGAAGTCTATGGCGACCGTTACGCCGAAGACCTCAAATCGCGTTCGACCGAGGAAATCGTCGAGCTTGCAGGCAACCTTGCCCGCGGCGTCCCGATGGGTACCCCGGTGTTCGACGGCGCGCGCGAAGGCGATGTGACCGTGGAACTGGAAAAGGCAGGCCTCGATGCTGACGGCCAGTCGGTCCTCTTCGACGGGCGCACCGGTGAAGCATTCGACCGCAAGGTCACCGTGGGCATCATCTACATGCTCAAGCTGCACCACCTCGTGGACGACAAGATCCACGCCCGTTCGATCGGCCCCTACAGCCTCGTCACCCAGCAGCCGCTGGGCGGTAAGGCGCAGTTCGGCGGCCAGCGCTTCGGTGAGATGGAGGTCTGGGCACTCCAGGCTTACGGTGCAGCCTACACGCTGCAGGAAATCCTCACCGTCAAGTCGGACGACGTCATCGGCCGTACCAAGGTCTACGAAGCCATCGTCAAGGGTGACGACACCTTCGAGGCCGGCATTCCCGAGAGCTTCAACGTTCTCGTCAAGGAAATGCGCAGCCTGGGTCTCAATGTCGAACTCAAGTCGCTCGCCGACGACGAGGACGACGACGGCCTCGCGATCGCGGCGGAATAGGGGGGCGCAAGCTCCCCACCGCTCTCCGCCCATTAGAATTACCCCTTAGGGAATTAAGTCATGAACGAACTGACCAAATTCACCAACCAGCTCGCGAAGCCTGAAACCTTCGACGAGATCCAGATCGGCATCGCCAGCCCCGAGCGCATCCGCTCGTGGTCCTTCGGCGAAATCAAGAAGCCGGAAACGATCAACTACCGTACGTTCAAGCCCGAGCGTGACGGCCTGTTCTGCGCCCGCATCTTCGGTCCGGTGAAGGACTACGAATGCCTGTGCGGCAAGTACAAGCGCATGAAGTACAAGGGCGTCGTCTGCGAAAAGTGCGGCGTCGAAGTCACCGTGACCAAGGTCCGCCGCGAGCGCATGGGCCACATCGAGCTCGCCGCTCCGGTCGCGCATATCTGGTTCCTGAAGTCGCTGCCGAGCCGCATCGGCCTGCTGCTCGACATGCAGCTCAAGCAGCTTGAGCGCGTGCTCTACTTCGAAGCCTATATCGTCACCGAGCCGGGCCTGACCCCGCTCGAAAAGCACCAGCTGCTGACCGAAGACGAAATGCTCGAAGCGCAGGACGAGTATGGCGAAGACGCCTTCTCGGCCGACATCGGCGCGTCTGCGGTCAAGACCATGTTGATGGACCTGGACCTCGAGCAGGAAAAGGAAGACCTGCTGGAAGAGCTTGCGACCACCAAGTCGAAATTGAAGCCTGCCAAGATCATCAAGCGCCTCAAGGTCGTCGAAAGCTTCATTGAATCGGGCAACCGTCCCGAATGGATGATCCTCGAAGTCGTACCGGTCATTCCGCCCGAACTGCGTCCGCTCGTCCCGCTGGACGGTGGCCGTTTCGCCACCTCGGACCTCAACGACCTCTATCGCCGCGTCATCAACCGTAACAACCGCCTGAAGCGCCTCATGGAGCTGCGCGCGCCGGACATCATCGTCCGCAACGAGAAGCGCATGCTGCAGGAGGCTGTCGACGCATTGTTCGACAACGGCCGCCGCGGCCGCGTCATCACCGGCGCGAACAAGCGTCCGCTGAAGTCGCTCAGCGACATGCTCAAGGGCAAGCAGGGCCGCTTCCGTCAGAACCTGCTCGGCAAGCGCGTCGACTATTCGGGCCGTTCGGTCATCGTGACCGGTCCGGAACTCAAGCTGCACCAGTGCGGCCTGCCGAAGAAGATGGCGCTCGAACTGTTCAAGCCGTTCATCTACGCCCGCCTCGACGCCAAGGGTCTTTCGATGACCCTCAAGCAGGCGAAGAAGTGGGTCGAGAAGGAGCGCAAGGAAGTCTGGGACATCCTCGACGAAGTCATTCGCGAGCACCCGGTCCTCCTGAACCGCGCACCGACGCTCCACCGTCTCGGCATCCAGGCATTCGAACCGGTGCTGATCGAAGGTAAGGCTATCCAGCTTCACCCGCTGGTCTGCGCCGCCTTCAACGCCGACTTCGACGGTGACCAGATGGCCGTTCACGTCCCGCTGAGCCTCGAGGCGCAGCTGGAAGCGCGCGTGCTGATGATGTCGACCAACAACATCCTCTCGCCCGCCAACGGCAAGCCGATCATCGTGCCGTCGCAGGACATGGTCCTCGGCCTCTATTACCTGTCGATGGAACGCCAGGAGAAGACGCCCGAGTTCATCGAAGGCGACGACGGCGAGAAGCACGAGCAGCTGCCGATGTTCGCCGACATGGCCGAAGTGCACCAGGCTCTGGAAGTGAAGTCGGTTACGCTTCACTCGAAGATCATGGCGCGCGTGCCGCAGGCCGACGAGAACGGCAAGGTCGAGATGAAGCGTTTCGTCACGACACCGGGCCGTATGCTCATCGGTGAATGCCTGCCGAAGAACCACAAGGTTCCCTTCGACATCGTGAACCGACTGCTGACGAAGAAGGACATCGCCGACGTGATCGACGAGGTCTATCGTCACACCGGCCAGAAGGACACGGTGCTGTTCGCCGACGCCATCATGGTGCTGGGCTTCCGCCACGCGTTCAAGGCCGGTATCTCCTTCGGCAAGGACGACATGATCATCCCCGACAGCAAGGCGGGCATGGTCGAAGAGACCAAGGCGCTGGTTGCCGATTACGAGCAGCAGTACCAGGACGGTCTCATCACCCAGCAGGAAAAGTACAACAAGGTCATCGACGCGTGGAGCCAGTGCGGCGACCGCGTGGCCGACGCCATGATGGAAGAGATCCGCTCGCAGCCGGTCGATAAGGACGGCAAGGAAGCGCAGATCAACTCGATCTACATGATGTCGCACTCCGGTGCGCGTGGTAGCCCGGCACAGATGAAGCAGCTGGCCGGTATGCGCGGCCTGATGGCCAAGCCTTCGGGCGAGATTATCGAGAACCCGATTATCTCGAACTTCAAGGAAGGCCTGAACGTCCTCGAATACTTCAACTCGACCCACGGCGCCCGTAAGGGTCTGGCGGATACGGCATTGAAGACGGCGAACTCGGGTTACTTGACCCGCCGTCTCGTCGACGTGTCGCAGGACTGCGTCATCGTCGAAGAGGACTGCAAGACCGACAACGCGCTCGAAATGCGCGCCATCGTGCAGGGCGGTAGCGTTATCGCCTCGCTCGGCGAGCGCATCCTCGGCCGTACGGTTGCCGAAGACATCATGAATGCGGCGACGGACGAAGTAATCGTCAAGGCTGGTACGCTCGTCGACGAGCCGATGGTCAAGGTCATCGAAGAGGCCGAAGTGCAGGTCGCCAAGATCCGCTCTCCGCTGGTCTGCGAAGCCAAGCAGGGCGTCTGCGCCACCTGCTACGGCCGTGACCTTGCCCGCGGAACGCCGGTCAACATCGGTGAAGCTGTCGGCGTTATCGCCGCACAGTCGATCGGTGAGCCGGGCACCCAGCTGACCATGCGTACCTTCCACATCGGCGGTGCCGCACAGCTCAACGAGACTTCGCATCTCGAAGCCGTGTCGGACGGCAAGGTCGAATATCGCGACATGCCCACCATCACCGACAAGAAGGGCCGCATCCTGTCGCTCGCCCGCAATGGCGAACTGGCAGTCATCGACGCCGAGGGCCGTGAACGCGAAATCCACAAGGTGCCTTACGGTACCGTGCTGATGCACAAGGATGGCGGCAAGGTGAAGGAGGGCGATCGCCTGGCAGAGTGGGATCCGTTCTCGCTGCCGATCATCACCGAGCAGTCGGGTGTGGTCCGCTTCCAGGACCTCGTCGATACGCAGACCATGGAAGAGCGTGTCGACGATGCCACCGGTATCGCCCAGCGCGTCGTCACCGAGCTGAAGACCACGGGCCGCAAGAAGGAAGACCTTCGCCCGCGCCTCACGCTCTTCAACGATGCCGGCGACGACAGCGAAGCCGCGCGCTACATGCTTGCCCCGGGCACGGTCCTGTCGGTCGACGACGGTCAGGAAGTGCAGGCAGGTGACATCCTCGCCCGTGCTTCGCGTGAAGCTGCCAAGACCCGCGACATCACCGGTGGTCTGCCGCGTGTTGCCGAACTGTTCGAGGCCCGCGTGCCGAAGGACAATGCGATCATCGCCAAGATTTCGGGCAAGATCGAATTCGTCCGCGAATACAAGGCGAAGCGCAAGATTGCGATCGTTCCCGAGGAAGGTGATGCAGTCGAGTACCTGATCCCGAAGACCAAGATCATCGACGTCCAAGAAGGCGACTTCGTCAAGAAGGGCGACACGCTGATTTCGGGCTCGCCGAACCCGCACGACATCCTTGATGTCCTGGGTATCGAGGCGCTGGCCGAGTATCTCTGCACGGAAATTCAGGAAGTCTACCGACTGCAGGGTGTGAAGATCAACGACAAGCACATCGAGGTGATTGTTCGCCAGATGCTGCAGAAGGTCGAGATCACCGACGGTGGCGACACCGTGCTGCTGCCGGGCGAACAGGTCGACCTGGAAGAAATGAACGAGACCAATGCCAAGCTTGGCCGGAACAAGGAGCCCGCGAAGGGCACCCCGATCCTGCTCGGTATCACCAAGGCCTCGCTGCAGACGCGTTCGTTCATCTCGGCTGCGTCGTTCCAGGAAACCACCCGCGTGCTCACCCAGGCTTCGGTCGAGGGCAAGAAGGACACGCTGGTCGGCCTCAAGGAAAACGTCATCGTGGGCCGTCTCATCCCTGCCGGTACCGGCGCGGGCATGAACCGCATGCGCGTGACCGCCTCCAGCCGCGACGCTGCGCTTCGTGCACAGTGGAAGAAGGCGCAGGAAGCGATCATCGCTGCCAACACCGCAGAAGAAGAGCACGAGGCGGAACTCGCCCAAGGCCCCGAAGCTGCGATTGGCGACGATCCGCTGGCGGCCATGGAAGGTGAAACCCACGGCACCGATGCCGATGCGGGCGAATACCTCAACGAAGACGCAAAAGACGGCGAATAAGCCAGTCAATAGCGACTAAGGAATTGGCCCCGCCGGAGCGATCCGGCGGGGCTTTTTCTTGGGCAGCATCAAAGAAGCCTGAATCCCGCAGAAACTCTAAGGCTTGACCATCACTCGGCGAGGTTGCACCATCTTCCTGTAGCCGCAGGGAACCGCGGCTGCGGGGCGCATGCACACGGGGGACTAGGGTGTCGCGAAGCCAGGATGTGGCCGATCTAGAGGTCGATGGGGATGACGCCGTGCGCGAAGACCCTTTGCAGCGCCTGCTCCTCTACCGTCGTATCAGGAGCCTGAGTTCGGGGGCGTGGACGTCGCTCCTGCCTGCGCTCGGGTCGATTTTCGCCCTGCTGTGGACCTTCTGGAACAACGCGCCGCAACTGGTCATCCTGCTCTGGGCGCTTGCGCAGATCGCGCAGCTTTGCACCTTTGTCGTGCTCGACAAACAGCTCGAGCTGGAAAGTGCGTCATTCGAGCAGATGCAGGCCCACTGGCGGCGCATCCTCATCCTCCAGTCGCTCGGTAGCACAATCTGGTTCGTCGTATTTCCGTACCTCGCGCCATTTGCGGCAGGCTTGGAAATCGCCGTACTGGGCATCATCGGCACGGCTGTCCTTTGCGGGACCTTGCTGGTCCACCGTAACGCGCCGCAAGCCGCGCTCTTCCATACCTTGACCATGGCCCCGTCGCTGGTTGTTTCAGCCTTCCTGATTGGTCAGTGGGGTGCCTGGCCGACAATCCTGCTCATCGGCGCATTCGCCATCGCCTTGGTCGGCGAGACGCGCGCGCAGGAACGCTATTTCGTGAGCGCGGGAATGACCGAGATAGAGCGGCGCGAGAGCACGGCAACGGTCGGCATGCTGCTCAACGATTACGAGGAGCAGTCGTCGGACTGGCTTTGGACTGTCGGACCTCACGGAAATCTGCGCGATGTAAGCGAACGCCTAGCCCACGCCGCAGGACGCCAGCCTGGAGAACTTGAGGGCACGCCCATCACGCGCCTCTTTCACAATGGTGAGGAGGTCGAGGAACTGGCGCGCTGCGTCATCGAAAGGCGGCCGTTCCGCGATGTGCTCGTGAGTTTGCGCGTCAATGGCGAAAAGCGTTTCTGGCGCCTTTCCGCACGCCCGCGCGAGGATGGCCGGATGAGCGGGGTGGCCCGCGATGTCACTGCCGATCGCCTGATCGAGGAACGCGTCGCTTTCATGGCGCACTACGATAATCTCACCGGCCTCGCCAACCGCTACCTCTTCAACGAACGCCTGCGTGCACTTACCGGGCGCAGGGAAGCCGAAGGCTCCAGTATTGCGCTCTTCTATCTCGACCTCGACGACTTCAAGGCGATTAACGATACGCGCGGACATCTGGTAGGTGACCGCCTCTTGCGAGAAGTCGGGACGCGGCTGGAACAGGAGGTGCGCAACGAGGACTTGGTGGCCCGTCTTGGCGGCGATGAATTTGCGGTACTGATCGAGACCCGTGCGGGAGACGGCCTCCTCATCGAACGCGCGCACCGTTTCCTTTCGGTCGTGCGCGCGCCCTATGAAATCGAGGGCAATTCCTATCGCATCTCCACCAGCGTCGGCGTAGCCCGTTCATCCGAGGGCGAGTGTGACGCAGAAGAATTGATGCGGCGTGCCGACCTTGCCCTCTACACCGCGAAGGAGCAGGGACGCGACAAATTGGCCCTGTTCGAACCAGCGCTCGATATCGCGGCGCGCGAGCGGCGCCGGATCGAAAACGATTTGTCCGAGGCTCTGCGCAAGGGCCAGATGCGCATGCAGTACCAGCCGGTCATCGATCTCGACTCGGGCGATACGACAGGCTTCGAAGCGTTGCTGCGCTGGCATCATCCCGAACGCGGCATCATGGCACCAGGAGAGTTCCTGCAGGTTGCCGAGGAGACCGGACTGATCGGCTCGCTTGGCGAATGGGTCATCCGCCAGTCGCTAGCCGACGTGGCTGCCATGCCGGGCAATTTGCGTATCGCGATCAACCTGTCTCCAACGCAGGTGAAAAACCCCAACCTCGTCGCCACCGTCGCCCAGGCCCTCCACGCGACCAATATCGCACCTGAGCGCGTCGAGCTGGAAATAACCGAGCATGTCCTGATGGAAGACCAGCAGAACGGGCATACCACCCTCATGCGCCTTCGCGAGCTGGGCATTCGCATCGCGCTCGACGATTTCGGGACCGGTTATTCATCACTCGGCTACCTGCGCCGGTTTCCGTTCGACCGGATTAAGATCGACCGCAGCTTCGTCACCGAGGTTGCCAGCGATTTGGGTAGCCAGGCGATTGTCTCGACGATTACCCGGCTGGCCGATGCACTGGGCATGGATACGACCGCCGAAGGTATCGAGGACTCCGCACAGCTGGAACTGCTCCGCAAGCTCGGGGTCCAAGAAGCGCAGGGTTTCCTGATCTCCCGACCCGTTCCTCCCGAGGAACTTTTCGATGCCGATAAGGGTGAGGGCCAGGTCGTCCTTGCTGCAGACTTTGAAACCTATCGTACAAGAAGGCGGGATCTTGGCCGACGCACACAGGACAAGAGTGCCGGATGATACGCAAGCTGTCCCTACTCTTGCTGCTGGCAGGATGCGCTCCCACGCAGGACAATTCCGATAATGCCACGAGGGTAGAGACGCCTGCCATCGAGGCCGCAATCGGGCTTGAAGGAAACTGGCGTGTCGCAGGTCTGGATGGCAAACCCATCGATGCGCCCTACGCTATCGCGCTCGTGGCCGACGAGAACAGCATCTGGTGGGAGCCGGAATGCGCCTTGCAATATCGCGACTACAGTATCTCGGGCGACACCTTCCTCGCACCCATGCGCAGCAACGCCAATCTCGAAGTCTGTGATATCGGCTATCCCGAAGAACTCGCGCAAATCTGGTCAGCGCTGGAAGATGCCGACCGGATCGAGCGGACACCGGAAAACGGCGTGTTGATCTCAGGCAATGGCCGAAGCGTAACCCTGTTCTCGCAATAGTCTTCGCCTTGCGCTAATGGCGCGCTCGATGACCACTATTACCCGTTTCGCGCCGTCTCCGACCGGGCGCCTCCACGTCGGCAACATCCGTACCGCGCTCCACAACTGGATGCTGGCAAGGAAAGCCGACGGCCGCTTTGTGCTGCGCATCGACGACACCGATGCCGCGCGCAGCCGCGAAGAATTTGTTGACGCCATCCGTGCCGATCTCGCATGGCTGGGGCTCGAACCCGATGGCGATGAGCGCCAGTCCGAGCGACTGGAGAAATACGAGGCCGCATTTGAAGCGCTCAAGGCTGCAGGGCGGGTTTATCCGGCCTACGAGACCGCGCAGGAACTCGAACTCAAGCGCAAGATACAGCTTGGGCGGGGACTACCGCCTATTTACGATCGCGCCTCGCTGGATCTGACAGAGGAAGAACGCGCCGCCAAGGAAGCGGCAGGCATCGCCCCGCATTGGCGTTTCAGGCTCGACCACGAGGAGCCTATCCGCTGGGACGATGGCGTGCGGGGCGCACAGAAATTCGACCCCGCCCAATTGTCCGATCCTGTCATCCGCCGCGCCGACGGCAGCTGGCTCTACATGCTGCCGAGCGCAGTCGACGATCTCGACATGGGTGTGACCGACGTGCTGCGCGGTGAGGATCACGTTTCGAACACAGCTGTGCAAATTCAGATGTTTACCGCGCTTGTTGCTGCACAATATCCTGACGCTCAGATGCCACGTTTCGCGCACGAGGCGCTACTCGTCGGAAAGGAGGGCAAGCTCTCCAAGCGCTTGGGCTCGCTCGGCTGCGACGCCTTTCGCGAGCGCGATGTCGAGCCCGAAGCGCTGGTCGCCATGCTGGCACGTCTCGGCACCTCGCAGCCAGTCGAGCCCATCGCCGACCGGGCGAAGCTGGTAGAGACCTTCGACCTTTCGACTTTCGGTCGTGCGCCTGCGAAATTCGATGATGCCGAGCTCGAGCGGATCAATGCGGCAATCGTTCATCAAATGCCGTTCGAACAGGTGAAGGACCGCCTGCCGGAAGGAATGGACGCTGCCGGGTGGCACGCTGTCCAGCCGAATCTTTCGCATGTCGGCGAGGCTGGCGACTGGTGGCGCCTTGTCACCGGCCCCATCGAACAGCCGGAATTCTCGGCCGAGGACTGCGCCTTCCTGCGCGATGCCGCTGAGGATCTAGAATGGTCCGAGACGCCTTGGCAGGACCTTACCGCCAAGCTCAAAGCCAGCACCGGCCGCAAGGGCAAGGCGCTGTTCCTGCCGCTGCGACAAGCACTTACCGGCATGGACCACGGACCGGACATGAAGGAACTGCTGCCGCTCATCGGCGAACAGGAAGCGCGGGCGCGCTTGGAACGCGCAGCCGCTTAGCCGCGTTCCATCCCTCGTACGACAAAAGCACGAGGGGTACCCCGGGGTATGGCAGGTAGGGCGCTGGTGCCTTCAAGACGGTGGCTCGCGGCGAGTTCGCCGGGTAGCGCAATGCGGGATGCCGTCGCCGGCCTCGTGCTTTCCATACTGCTCGTTCCGCAAGCCATGGCCTATGCGCAGCTGGCGGGCCTGCCGCCGCAGATGGGCCTCTTCGCGGCGTTGACCCCGCCGTTGCTGTATTTCTTTTTCGGGACCAGCCCCTTCGTGTCTGTCGGGCCGGTCGCGCTGGTTTCGCTCGTCATCGGGGAGGCGGTTGGGAATAGCGGCCTCGAGCCCCAGGCAGGAGCGGCCATTGTCGCGATTCAAGCGGGTTTGCTTCTCCTTCTCCTTGGAGGCTTCGGTCTTGGCCGGCTGGTCAATTTCATCAGCGAGCCGGTGTTGCTGGGCTTCACCGCGGCAGCCGCGTTCCTGATTGCTGCGAGCCAGCTCCCCACATTGCTCGGCATAGAGGTTGCGCGCGCCGGCGATTTGCCGACGGCGTTGCAGGCACTCTGGGCCGGTCTTCCGGACCTGCGCCCCTACACTGCAATAATCGGCGGCACTGCACTCGTCGCGCTGCTGCTGGCCAATCGCTACGCTGCAGCAATCCTCTGGAAAATCGGCGTAAAGCCGCCGTTCCGGCTCGCGCTGGCAAAGTCCCTCCCGCTGGTCGTCATCGTGGTGGCGGGCTGGGCCGCGCTCAGCGTGGAGGCCGAAATTCCGACCGTGCAGGCGATCGAGGGCGGGTTGCCAAACCCGTTCACGAGTTTCGGGACGATATCGGATTGGCTTAATCTCTTGCCCAGCGCAGTCGCCGTCGCAGTCATTATCTTCGTGACGGCCACCGCGGTCGCCAAGGCGCTGGCAGGGGAAGACCGCAGCGAGCTCGACACCAGCCGCGAGGCGGTAGCGCTTGGTGCCGCGAATATCTCGGCAGCTTTCACTGGCGGATACGCAGTCGGTGCGAGCCTCAGCCGCTCGGCTCTCGTGCGCGATAGCGGAGGGCGCACACCGCTGGCCTCGGCTGTTGCTTCGCTTGCCATTATCGCAGTGCTACTCTTTCTGGCTCCGCTGCTTTCCTACCTCCCGAAAACGGCGCTCGCAGCACTGGTTATCAGTGCAGTCTTCGGGCTCATCAACCTGCGCGATATGCGCGCGGTGTGGGAGCATGACCGCATGGAGGGTATCATCATCCTGGCTGCCTTCATCGCCACCCTCGCATTTGGCGTGCGGCTGGGCCTGGCAGTCGGCGCCTTGCTCGGACTTGCCTATTTCCTGTGGTTCTCCAGCGTCCCGCGCGTCACACGCATCGGAACCGACGACGGCGGTGCTACCTTCCGTTCTATCGAGCGAGAGCATGTCGAACTTACCACCCTGCCGACGCTGGCAGTGCGCATCGACCGGTCGATCTATTTCGCCAATGCGGCGTTCATCGAGGAAAAGCTCTTCAATCGGTTATCGCGTCACGAAGGGGTAACCGACCTTGTGCTCGACATGAGCGCGGTCAACGACATCGACGCAAGCGGCGTGGCGATGCTTCGTCGTACGGTCCAGCGCTTGAAGTCCCAAGGGATTGCCCTGCATTTCGCAGCCACGCACGAGCCGATCGCCGAGAAACTTGGCCTGATCGACAGCGAGGTTTGCAGCTTTCATCGCACGGTAGGCCAGGCGGTAGAATGTTGCGGCGTGCAGCTCGATGCCGATATCGCGCCCACCTGACGCTCAGCTTGCGGCAGCCTCCGTCGGTGCATCGGCCTGATCGTCGGTTCCACGGTAAAGGCTACCATCGTCATTGCGCGGTTGCGGCAGTTCGACATCGTGGCGGTGGTTCCAGAACTCGACGATCTTGCCTTCGTCGTTGAACCGCATGACATTGATGATTGCCACCCGGTCGACATCCTCCATCCCGCGCTCGCGGGCGAAGTCCGATGGGGTCATGGTCAGGAACCAGCGCGTGGCGACCTTGTCGCCCTCGGCAATCTGGTAGTCGATTTCGCCGGTCATCTCTCCCATAGAATGGAAGAAATCGGCGATGCCCTTCTGGGCACTGGCTTCCTCGGTAATGCCTTTGCGTTCGCCGATATCGTGCACGACGTACTCGTCGGCCACATAGTCGGCATAAGCGCCGGTGTTGTTCGAAAACCAGAGGTCTTCGTAGAATTTACGGGCAATTTCCTTGTTTCGCTCGGTATCGGTCGCACTGGCGGTTTCTGTCTGCGGTTCTTCCTCTACATTTGTGCAGCCGCTCAATACGACTGCGCCCAATGCGATTGCCAATGCCAGATTACGCATATCGTCTCTCCCCTCGATTGCGCGAAGGGAAAATGTGACATGCGTTAGAGCAAGAGTCCAGTTAGGCCGTCAGCCCTCGTGCTTGTCGAGCTCGTCACCCGAAATGGTGACGACATGCATGAGATTGGTCGAGCCCGGCGTGCCGAAGGGCACCCCGGCCAATGCGACAAGCTTGGAGCCCGCGCTGCCGAAACCGTGGCGCAGCGCCATGCGTTTGCCCTTGGCAATCATCTCTTCGAAGCTGCCGATGTCCTTGGTCGCAACGGCATGCGCACCCCACAAGAGGGCGAGGCGGCGCGCGGTTGTCATGCTCGGCGTGAGCACCAGCATCGGCACGCTCGGCCGTTCGCGCGCCACGCGGCGGGCGGTCGAACCCGAACCGGTGAAGACGGTAATCGCTTCGATCTTCACCGTGTCGGCCACGGTCATGCAGGCATGGGCCAGCGCGTCGGCGGTAGTCTTGTCGGGCGGGGTGTCGAGGAAGCGCACGCGGTCGAGATAGGCCTCGTCGCCCTCCACCTGCCGCGCAATGCGGTGCATGATAGTGACGGCCTCTTCGGGCCAGTCGCCCGCCGCGGTCTCGGCAGAAAGCATCACTGCATCGGCGCCGTCATAGACCGCATTGGCCACATCGGAGACTTCGGCGCGGGTCGGGGCGGGGCTTTCGATCATGCTCTCGAGCATCTGCGTCGCTACGATGACCGGCTTGCCCGCTGTGCGCGCCTTGTTGACGATTTGCTTTTGCAGCGGCGGGACTTCCTGCGGCTCGAGTTCGACGCCGAGGTCGCCGCGCGCGACCATGATGCCGTCCGACATCTCGATGATTTCATCGAGGCGGCGCACGGCCATGGGCTTTTCGATTTTCGCGCAGAGCGAGCCCTTGCCGCCCATCAGGCGGCGGGCCTCGGCAAGGTCCTCGGGACGCTGGACGAAGCTGAGGCCGACCCAGTCGACGCCTTGCGACATGGCGAAGGCGAGGTCCTTGCGGTCCTTGTCGGTCATCGCCGGAATGGGAATTTCGGCATCGGGTACGTTCACGCCCTTGCGGTCCGAAATCACGCCGCCGACTTCGGCCGAGCAGAGGATTTCATTCTCGTCCGCGCGGATGACCTTGAGGCGGATCTTGCCGTCGTTGATCAGCAGGCGCTGGCCCTTTTCGAGCAGGCCGAAAAGCTCGGGATGTGGAAGCTGGACGCGCGTTTCGTCGCCTAGTTCTTCCTTGCGGTCGAGTGTGAAATGGCCCGAATGCCGGATGACCGCCTGCCCGTCCTTGAACTTGCCCACGCGCAGCTTCGGCCCCTGCAGGTCGGCGAGGATGGCGATGGGGCGGTGGAAGTCCTTTTCCATCTGGCGGATGGCGCGGATGGTCTTCTCGTGGTCGGCATGCTCGCCATGGCTCATGTTGACGCGGAAGGCGTCGACGCCGGCCTTGAACAGGCGGGCAAGCATTGCGGGAGAGCGGCTGGCGGGGCCTACGGTGGCGAGGATCTTGACCTTGCGGCCTCTCGGATCGAGCTTTTGCATGGCCAACGCCTATGGCAGAGACGTGTGGCAACTCAAGGACAAGCTTTCGATGGATACCAATTCAGATGCACTCGATGACCTGCCCGATGCAGTAGCGGCACAGGCCTTCCGGCGGCTGGTGCGCCATCTGCAGCATCGCCACGATGCGCAGAATATCGACCTCATGGGATTGTCTGGTTTCTGCCGGAATTGCCTTGCCGACTGGATAATCGACGCAGGGTTCGAAGGCGACAAGCTGGCCGCGCGCGAGCTCATTCACGGAATGCCGCAGGACGAGTGGAAGGCGACCCGCCAGACACCCGCAACCGAAGAGCAATTGGCGCGCATGGAAGCCAGTATCGCGAAAAATCGCGTGGACTAGCGAGTCGCCGCCTTCACCCGGGCCGGACGGGTGGCTATCCGGTCCTCCAACCGATTCTCATTTCACTGGAGTTTTCACGAAAATGGCCGAAGCCACCGACGACCGCCTGCGCCTTCTCATCGAGCGCATCGAACGCCTCGAAGAAGAAAAGAAGGGCATCGCCGACGATATCCGCGACGTTTACGCCGAAGCCAAGGCGGTCGGATATGACACCAAGATCATGCGCCAGATCATCAAGCTTCGTAAGATGAAGCCCGACGAGCGCAGCGAGCAGGAAACGATCCTCGACACCTACAAGGCAGCGCTCGGAATGGGCTGATATTGCTTGCTTTCCTGCGTGACTTAGTGCAGCAATACACCAAGCAAGTCAGGGGAGGGTTGCATGGCGCGTACAAGCAGTGGTTCGAAGTTCGTTGGGCTGGTCCTGTTCGGGCCGGTCATCATCGCAGTCGTCTCTGTGTTGGCCATGTTATTCGGCGCCGCCGCCGGCTGGCTTGCGGGGCTGATTTTCCCGCAGGTCTTCGAGCGGCTGACCACTCTGATATTCGGAGAGGAGATCCCGGCGTGGCAGTTGGGTGCCATGCTGGGCTTTATCGCGACCTTCCTGCGAACCTCATTCCCCAACCGCCGATAGGAGATAGTTCATGCCCGGTCCCTGGAAAGATGCGCGCGGCGTCATCGTCACCACCACGCCCACCATCGAAGGCCGTCCGATACAGGACTATCTCGGCATCGTGACGGGCGAGGTCATCGTCGGCGCGAACCTGTTCCGCGACCTCTTCGCCAATATCCGCGACATCGTGGGCGGGCGTTCGGGTAGCTACGAACGCATCCTTGCCGATGCGCGCAAGCAGGCTATAGAGGAAATCCAGGCCGAAGCCGCCACGCTCGGCGGTAATGCGGTGGTCGCCATCGACCTCGATTACGAAGTCATCGGCGACACCGGCTCGATGCTGATGGTCTCCGCCAGCGGGACCGCTGTCAGGATTTAACCCCTCACCAGGCCAAGTGCCTCGTAGGTTTTCTCCAGCGTCGGCACGGCAATCTCGCGCGCCTGCGAAGCGCCGCGCGCAAGGATGGCGTCCAATGCTTCGCGGTCTTCTAGGAGGCCGTTGAACCGTTCGGAAATCGGGCGCAGCGTTTCGACCAGCAGCTCGCCCAGCGCGGGCTTGAACTTGCCGAAGCCTTCGCCGCCGAATTCGCCCAGCACATCGTCTACGCTCTTGTCGGTGAGTGCGGCATAGATCGTCACGAGGTTCAGCGCCTCGGGGCGGTCCGCCAGCCCCTTTTCCTCGCTCGGCAAGGGCTCGGGGTCGGTCTTGGCCTTCTTGACCTTCTTCATCACCTCGTCGGCATCGTCGGCGAGGTTGATGCGGCTCATGTCGCTGGGGTCCGACTTGCTCATTTTCTTCGCCCCGTCGCGCAGGCTCATGATGCGCGCGGCCTGTGGCGGCACGATTGGGTCGGGCAGGGTGAAGACCGGCGCGTCCTCGGATGCGAAGTCGTTGTTGAACTTCTGCGCAATGTCGCGTGCCAGCTCCAGATGTTGCTTCTGGTCTTCGCCCACGGGCACGTGCGTGGCTTGGTAAAGCAGCACGTCGGCGGCCTGCAGCACGGGATAAGTGAACAATGCAACCGACTGGCCTTCACGGTTCTTCCCCGCCTTGTCCTTCCACTGCGTCATGCGGTTGAGCCAGCCCATCCTTGCCGTGCCGCCCAGCAGCCACTGCAGTTCGGCATGCTGCGGCACCTGCGCCTGGTTGAAGAGGATGCTCTTGGCCGGATCGATCCCGCAGGCGACCAGCGCTGCGGCCATTTCCAGCGTACCCTTCTTCAACTCCGCCGGATCATGCGGCATCGAGATCGCATGCAGATCCGCGAGGAAGAACAGGCATTGCTCCCCTTCACCCATCTCGTCCTGCATACGCACCCAGTTACGGATGGCGCCCAGGTAATTGCCGAGGTGGAGGTTGCCGGTGGGCTGGATGCCGGAGACTACACGCATGATGGTTTAGGGAACTCTCTTCTTGGTGAGGGCAGCAATGCGCTGCCTGTCGACGGCGCCGACCATGAAGGCGACGCTGAAATAGACCACTGCCGAACAGCCGACGAGCACCAGCAAGGCGCCCAGTCGCTCGAACAGACCGGCGGAGTACCAGCCGGTTAGCAAATCGCGCGCGAACCACAAGGCGGCGCCCATGGCGGCAGCGGCGATAAGCTGGCGCGCCACGCGGCCCAGCAGGGCGAGCGGAACGGTGTAATATCCGCGCTTGACCAGCACGGCGTAGAGATAAGCGACGTTGATCCATGCGCCGATGACGCTGGCGGCAGCAATCCCGGGAACGCCGTAACCGAGCGGCTCAATGGTTAGTCCGGGCAAGGTGAGGCCGATGTTCCATACGCAGCTTGCGACGAAAACGAATAGCGAGATGAAAGCGGCAACTACGGGCGTTTTCGTGTCCGAGCGCGCGTAGAAGTTGGGCACCAGCACCTTCACCAGCACATAGGCCGGCAGGCCGAGTACGAGCACGCCGAGCACCGAACCGGCGGCGGCAGCGTCCTCCATGGTGAAGCGTCCGCCCTGGAAAATCATCGTGATGAAGGGCGTCGCGCAAATCGCCATGGCGACGGCTGCCGGAATGGTCAGAAGCATCGACAGTTCGATGGCGTCCGACTGGATGCGGTCCGCGCCTTCCTTGTTGTTGCCGCCGACGAACTTCGACAGCGTCGGCAGGATGGCGGTCGACAAGGCAATACCGATGATACCGAGCGGCAGCTGGTTCAGCCGGTCAGCATAGTTCATGTGACTGACCGAGCCTTCGTAGAGCTGGTTGAGGAAGTAGAGCTGGACCAGCGTGTTGATCTGGTACGCGCCGCCTCCGATGGCCGCGGGCAGGGCGATAATGGACAGGCGCTTCACTTCTGGCGTGATGCGCGGCCACAGGACACGCGGGCGGAACCCCTCCACCCGCGTCCAGGTATAGAGCCACACGAGTTGCAGCACGCCCGCCACCGGGACCGCCCAGGCGACCACGAGGCCGACCCGCTCCACGCTCCAGCGGAAATTCTCTGCGGCATATTCGCTGCCGAGAAGCGCGGCGATGAGGACGAGGTTGAGGATAATCGGGAAGCTTGCGCCCGGGGCAAACCGGCTGACCGAATTCAGCATGCCGGTGAACAAGGTCACGAGGCTGACCAGCAATATGTAGGGGAACATGATGCGGGCGAACTGAACCGCCATGTCGAACTCGGACGGATCGATGGGCTTTTCTGACAGCACCCAGATGACCCAGGGCATGGCAATCATCATCACTGCGCAGAGCAGGATGAGGACCGGCAGGAAAATGCTCAGCACATCGTCGGAAAAGCTGCGTGCGCTTTCCAGTCCTCCGTCACCGTGGAGGCGCTTGGAGAACATCGGCACGAAGGCAGCCGAAAACGCCCCTTCCGCAAACAGGCGGCGGAAGACGTTGGGGATGATGAAGGCCTGGAACCACGCATCGGTCACCGCATTGGCGCCGAGCACGCGGCTGAAAATCATTTCGCGCGCCATGCCGGCGACGCGGCTCACCATGGTGAGCGAGCCGATCGTCCCGACATGTTTGAGCAGGCTCATGGCCTAGCTGGTCTTTCGTCTATCAGGCGTCGCCGGCCGGTGCAGGAGCGTTTTCGCCCTGCTGCGCCGCGCGGGCCTGGAGCTGCTGCTGGTACAGTGCGTCGAAATCCATCGGATCGAGCATCAGCGGCGGGAAACCAAGGTTCTGGGTCGCTTCGGCAATAATCGAGCGCGCGAAGGGGAAGAGCAGGCGCGGCGTCTCGGCAAAGAGGAAGCCGTGCGCGTGTTCGTCAGGAACATTGCGGATGCCGACGAGGCCGCAATATGACAGCTCGACGATATAGAGATTGCCCTGTTCCGTATCAGCGCGCGCTGTCAGCTTTAGTTCGACTTCATGCACTTCGTCGGTGATCTGCTGCGATGCAATATTCACCTGCACGTCGATCTTGGGCTGCTCCTTCCACTGGTAGCTTTTGGGAGCATTCGGGTTCTCGACCGAGAGATCCTTGATGTACTGGTTGATAACGCCGACGGTCGGGCGGTTGTCTGCGCCATTGGCACCGGCTGCGGGATCCGTGTTGAGGTCGGTCAGTACATCGTTTTCATCGGCCATGGGAAATCACTGCTTTCACGTAAATCGAATCGGGAGTTTGGGCGGCCCCTCGGCTACCCGTCTAAGGTTCGTGGGCGCGCCTAGCACTCCCCGCCGAGCGGAGCAATGCGCCGCAAATGGCGTGCGGCAGGTCATTGCCCGTTTGTAATTCCTCCCTATCTAAGGCAGGTATATATGGAACTGCACGCCCACGTGGCACGTAGGCAGACAAGAACACCTGATTGGACAATTGATTGTGATCACCGAGATCGTCATTCTCGCCGTTATCGCCGCCTTTCTCGGGCTGCGCCTTTACTCCGTGCTCGGCGAACGTAGCGAGCATGAGGAAGAGCCCGCGCGCCATCGCTTCGATGCGCCCGACAGCCAGGTGCCGCCTGCCGCCCAGCCCGCCGCGCAGCCGGTTCGCCAGCCGGTCAAGCTGCGCAGCGTGGACAATGCCTCCTCGGCTAATGAAAGCGCCATTCGCGCCATTGCCAGCGCCGATCCGCGCTTCGACCTCCTCGCCTTCCTCGAAGGCGCCAAGGCTGCTTACGGAATGGTCCTCGAAGCGTTCTGGAGCGGCGACAAGGAAACCCTGCGCGAACTGACCGACGATGATGTCTATGCCGGCTTCTCGGCAGCCATCGACGCGCGCGAAGCGGCCGGCGAAAAGCTGGAAAACCGGCTTATCCGGATCGAGGACGCGACCATTCATTCGGCAGATCTCGACAAACGCACTGCGCGGATTTCGGTGTTGTTTGTCGCCGATATCGCATCACTCACGCGCGACAAGGATGGCAATGTCATCGACGGCTCGCTCGACGATGCGGTCGAGAGCCGTGACATCTGGACCTTTACCCGCAATGTCGATGCTCGGGATCCGAACTGGGTTCTCGACGAAACCGACCAGGGCTGATCCACCCCATACAAGACCGGAGCAAGGTATATGCATCGTCTCGCCGGGCTGGTCGCAGCCATCAGCCTCGCGGGATGCACTGCCATTCCCGATGCCCGACCGCCGCTGGACAGCGGTGCGGTAGACCAGCCTGAGCCTATTCCCGCCGACACGGCGTTGGCAGCAACGCTAAGCGCCGGTCCGCCTATCGAGACCATGCCGTTTGCCGATTGGGACGCAAGTCCGGCGCTGGCAGCTTTCAAGCGCTCCTGCGACAAGATCCTCTTCCGCGACGACGTGAGCGGGCTGACCCGCCGCGTCGACTGGCAAGCGCCCTGCGGTGCGGCGGCCAACTGGTCGGGAAATGCCGCCGACTTTTTCCGCGCGCAGTTCGAGACGGTAGTAGTCGGCGATGGCGATGCTTTCGCGACCGGCTATTACGAGCCCGAAATCCTGGGCAGCAGGGTGAAGGCTCCCGGCTACGAAGTGCCGGTCTATGCCTACCCTGACGACCTCGAAAGGGCTTGGCCTGCCGATATGCCAGAGGCCGAGCGTACCGGACGCCCGCCGCTTGGACGCTACGACGAGAACGGCGACTTCGTGCAATATTTCGAGCGCTCCGAAATCGTCGCGGGCGCGCTCGACGGCAAGGTGCCGGTCATCGCCTGGGCGGCAGACCCGGTCGAATTCTTCTTCCTGCAGATACAGGGCAGCGGCTTGCTGCGCCTGCCGGACGGAGGTGTCATGCGCATCGGCTATGCGGGCCAGAACGGCCGCGAATATGTCGCAATCGGTCGCCCTATGCGCGAGCAGGGGCTGATTGGCGACGGGACCGACTATCCCACTTCGATGCAGGGATTGATTGGCTGGCTGCGCGACAATCCGGAGCGCGCCGACGACATCATGAACCTCAACAAGAGCTGGATCTTCTTCCGCGAACTCGACACCGAGGGGCCACTGGGCTCGCTTGAAGTGCCGGTTTTCCGGCAGGACAGCGTGGCGGTGGATCCCAAGTTCGTGCCCTATGGCGCGCCCGTATGGCTCGATATGGAAGCGGACGTGGCGGACGGCCTCTGGATCGCGCAGGATACCGGCGGTGCCATCAAGGGCGCGAACCGCTTCGACACCTTCTGGGGCAATGGCGCTGATGCGCGTGAAATTGCGGGCGGCATGAGCAGTGGCGGCAAGGCCTACCTGCTCCTGCCCAAGGGGACGCTCGCGCGCCTCAAGCAATGACCGCGGTTTATCGGTGGGCGCGATGAGCGCGCCGCGCGGCCTGAGTGCCGAGGAAGCGGAAGCATGGGAAAAGGTCGCGGCGACCGTGGAACCGATGCATGCGCGCCCCGTTAAAAAAGCCATCACCAAGCCGGACCCCGCGCCGGTCCTCCCAAAGAAGATTTTGCTGAAGCCGCAGCGGCCTGCCCCGCAGAAGGCACCTGCGCCCAAGCCCGCACCCAACCCTCCCGGCAATCTCGACGGGCAGTGGGACAAGCGGCTCAAGTCCGGCGCCATCCAGCCCGATTTCACGCTCGACCTGCACGGGCACGGTCTCGATGCCGCTTACAATCGTCTGATGAGCGGAGTGGCGCAGGCCCGCGCCATGGGTGCTCGCACTATCCTGCTGGTGACCGGCAAGCCGCGCCCCGTAGACCCTGCTGACCGTGGCACCAAGCGCGGTGCGATCCGCGCCAAGGTGCTCGACTGGCTGGCTGCCTCGAGCCACCACTCCGCCATCGCTGCCGTGCGCCGCGCCCACATCCGCCACGGCGGCGAGGGCGCGCTCTACATCGTGCTCAGGCGCGAGCGGTAACGAAGCTGCGGATGCCGAGCAGTAGCGCTGCGACAAGCATGAACAGCAGCGCCAACCCAACCATATTGGCGAGCAGCATTGGCCAGCCTAGGGTCGGCAGGTCGAGGAAGAAATAGGGGTAGAAGCCGGTGATCGCGCCATTGACCAGCGCAAAGCCGCCGTAGGCCAGCGGTACCAGCACCACGACCGGCAGCGAACGCCAGCTCACCAGTTGTTCGCGCGAATAGGCCAGCCACCACAACACGCCGCCAAGCGGGACCAGTGTGTGATGCGCAATATTGGTCCACCAGTCGATACCTTCGGGGTGGTGTACGTCGGCCAAAAGCACGTGGTAGACAACCGCGATAATGACCAGCGCAGCGGAGAGGGCAAAGGGCACGCGCGGCTCTATCGTGGCGCGCAAGGCGATCCACGCGAACACCAGTCCGGCTGCGAAATTCCCCCAGATGGTGAAGAACTGGAACATCCAGCCAAGGGTGAAAGCGAATTCCTGCCCATCGGCCATGTTCGCCGCCACCTGTGCGACGAGCGAACCAAAGGCGAGGATGGAAATAGCCGCCGCCGCAATGCGGGCCTGCTGCGAAAAGAGTGTCATGACGTCGCCGTAAACACGAGCCTCGCAAAGAAAAAGCCCCCGGCGTCTCCACCGGGGGCTTTCTGCAGTCCCGAAGGGTCCTTGGCGGCCCTTACTTGTGGTATTTCGCGTAAGTGAGGTCGAAGCGGTCTGCGTCCATGACCTTGGTCCAGGCGTGCACGAAGTCGCGTACGAACTTTTCTTCATTGCCATTCTCGGCATAGACTTCGGCCACTGCGCGCAGGCGCGAATTGGAGCCGAAGACGAGGTCGGTGCGCGTCGCGCGCCACAGTTCCTTGCCGGTCTTGCGGCAGGTGCCGACGAATTCCTCGTCGCCGCTCTCGTCGACCACTTCCCAGATCACGCCCATGCCGAGCAGGTTCGTGAAGAAGCTGTTGTCGAGCTTGCCGGGGGTGTCGGTGAGGACGCCCATCTTGTGGCCATGCGTCGTGTGCTTGGTCACCGCACCCATGGCGCGCAGACCCCCGACCAGCACGGTCATTTCTGGGATCGATAGGCCGAGCAGATGCGCCCGGTCGATCAGCATGTCCTCGGTCTTCACCGATGCCTTGGTCTTGAGATAATTGCGGAAACCGTCGGCAAACGGCTCCAGCGGCTCCCAGCTTTCGGCATCGAAGTCTTCGCGCTTGGCATCGCCGCGGCCCGTGGTGACGGGAACGGAGATATCGAAACCGGCATCCTTCGCCGCCTTCTCGACCGCAGCCGAACCGGCGATGACGATGGCATCGGCCATCGAGATGCCGCCACGAATTTCGTCGAGCTTGGTGAGGACCTTGCCCAGTTCCTCGGGGTCGTTGACCTTCCAGTTCTTGATCTCGTCGAAGCGGATATGCGCGCCATTGGCGCCGCCGCGATGGTCCGAATTGCGATAGGTCGAGGCCGAGGCCCAGGCTGCCCTCACCAGTTCGGCGACGGTCAGACCGCTATCGAGCACCTTCGATTTGAAGGACGAGACATCGCCATCCGAAACCTGCGTTCCGGCGGGAACGGGGTCCTGCCAGATCAGGTCCTCTTCGGGCACTTCGGGGCCGAGGTAACGGACCTTGGGACCCATGTCGCGGTGGCACAGCTTGAACCACGCGCGGGCGAAGGCATCGTCGAGCGCGGCCTGATCGTCACGGAAACGCTCGGAAATCTTGCGATATTCCGGATCGCGCTTCAGCGCCATGTCGGCGGTGGTCATCATGGTAGGGACCTTCTTGGACGGGTCGCGCGCGTCGGGCGCCATATCCTCGGGGTCCGGATTGACCGGCTGCCACTGGTTTGCACCAGCAGGCGACTGGACCAGCTCGTAATCGTATTTGAACAGAAGGCGGAAATAATCGCCGCCCCACTGCGTCGGGTTGGGGGTCCACGCGCCTTCGATGCCGGAGGTGGTGATATGGCCCTTGCCAATTTCTTCAGGGTCGGTCAGCCAGCCGAAGCCCATGCGGTGCAGCGTCTCGCCTTCGGGCGCACTGCCGAAGGTATCCGCGGGGGCTGCACCATGCGCCTTGCCGAAAGCGTGGCCGCCAGCGGTAAGCGCGACGGTTTCCTCGTCGTTCATCGCCATGCGGGAGAAGGTTTCGCGCATGTCGCGCGCCATGCCTTCGGCATCATGCGGATTGCCGCCCGGGCCTTCCGGATTAACGTAGATGAGACCCATCTGGATCGCGGCGAGCGGGTTTTCGAGAGCGCGGCCTTCATCGGGATGAATGCGGGTTTCAGCGCCCGTATCGACCCACTTTTCTTCCGTACCCCAATAGACGGTTTCGGGATCGAATACGTCGGCACGACCGCCGCCGAAGCCGAACACGGGACCGCCCATGCTCTCGATGGCAACGTTGCCGGTGAGGATGAAAAGGTCGGCCCAGCTGATGTGCTTGCCGTATTTCTGCTTGATCGGCCAGAGCAGGCGCCGCGCCTTGTCGAGATTGCCGTTATCGGGCCAGCTGTTGAGCGGGGCGAAGCGCTGCTGGCCGCTGCCGCCGCCACCACGCCCGTCGCCGGTACGATAGGTGCCCGCAGCATGCCACGCCATGCGGATAAAGAACGGACCGTAATGGCCATAATCGGCCGGCCACCATTCCTGGCTGTCGGTCATGAGATCGGTGAGGTCCTGCTTCAGCGCCTTGTAATCGAGGGCGTTGAAGGCTTCGCAATAGTCGAAGTCGTCTCCCATCGGGTCGGCGGCACGCCCACCCTCCGTGAGGATTTCCAGGTCAAGCTGGTCAGGCCACCAGTCACGGTTGCGGCGTCCGAACAAGTCGCGTGTGCCGCTATCGCCGTGAAAGGGGCATCCGCTGATATCTCCGGTCTTTGCGTCCATGAAAGCTCTCTCCTTTAAAAAGACTCGGTCTCCCGTCCGAGAATGAGAGCACAGTGAACCCCGCCCAATAATCCGTCCAATCGATTAAACGGTTCAAATTGATTGCCATAAGCGATTGAGCGCCGAAGCGTGCCCCACATACGAAAAACGCCGCCATCCCGCTGGAATGACGACGCTTTCGGTTCAAGCTTCCGTGCGAATTACGCGGCCTGCGCAATATCCTCGGCAGGCTCGGTGCGAATGAGGTAATCGAAGGCCGAGAGACCGGCTTTCGAGCCTTCGCCCATCGCCACGACAATCTGCTTGTAGGGCACGTCGGTGACGTCCCCCGCGCCGAAGATGCCCGGCAGATTGGTTCGGCCTTCTTCGTCGGTGACGATCTCACCGAATTTGGTCAGTTCGAGGCCACTGCCTTCGAGCCATTCGGTGTTCGGCACGAGACCGATCTGCACGAACACGCCTTCCAGATCGATGCGGCGTTCATCGCCGGTTGTGCGATCCTTCACGACGAGTCCGTCGACCTTGCCATCCTTGCCGGTAATCTCGGTGGTCTGGCCGCTGGTGATGATTTCGACATTGCTCATGCTCCGCAGTTTCTTCTGGAGCACTTCGTCCGCCCGCAGCTTGTCGTCATATTCGATGAGCGTGACGTGGCCGACGATCTTGGCAAGGTCGATGGCTGCCTCGACGCCCGAATTGCCGCCGCCGATGACCGCGATGCGTTTGCCCTTGAACAGCGGCCCGTCGCAATGCGGGCAATAAGCAACGCCCTTGTTGCGATATTCGGCTTCGCCCGGAACACCGAGGTTCCGCCAGCGCGCGCCGGTTGCAAGGATGAGGCTGCGCGCCTTGAGCGATGCGCCATTGCCGAGTTCGACCGTGTGCAAACCGCCTTCTTCCTTCGCCGGAACGAGCTTCACTGCCTTGGCGAGGTTCATAAGGTCGATGTCGTTTTCGCCGATCTGACTCTCAAGCTCGCCAGCCAGTTTCGGGCCTTCGGTGTAGGCGGTGCCGGGCAGGTTCTCGATGCCGAGCGTGTCGTGCAACTGGCCGCCGAAGCGTTCCGCCGCGATACCGGTGCGAAAGCCCTTTCGCGCGGTGTAGATGCCCGAAGCCGCGCCCGCAGGACCACCGCCGATGATGAGCACTTCGAACGGGTCCTTGGCGGCGAGCTTCTCGGCTGCTTTTGCATCCGCGCCCGTATCCACCTTGGCGAGGATTTCCGCGAGTTCCATCTTACCGTTGTAGAAGGGCTCGCCATTGAGGAAGGTCGCGGGCACGGCCATCACCTCGCGCTGCTCGACTTCGTCCTTGTAGGTGCCGCCCTCGATGAGCGTAGCAGTGACGCGCGGGTTTTCGAGCGCCATCAGCGTCAGTGCCTGCACCACATCGGGGCAGTTGTGGCAGCTGAGCGAGAAATACATCTCGAAATGGAAATCGCCCTCGAGACCGCGGACCTGTTCGAGCAAGTCGGCATCGACCTTGGGCGGATGACCGCCGGCCCACAGCAGCGCGAGCACTAGCGAAGTGAACTCGTGACCCATCGGAAGGCCCGCAAAGCGGACCCACTTCTCCGCATCGCTGGCGCGGCGGATGACGAAGCTGGGCTTGCGTCCGTCAGTGCCGTCGAAGCTGGCGGACACCATGTCGTGCAGCGCGGCAATCTCTTCGAGCAATTCGCGCGTCTGGCGCGACTTCTCGTCGTTTTCAAGCGAAGCGACCAGTTCCACCGGCTCGCGCAGGTTCGCAAGATAGGTCTTCAGCTGCTGGGTCAGGTTTGCATCGAGCATGGACGGACTCCGGGCGTTGATGGCGATGGGGATTTGAAAAAATAGGGGGGCGGAAAAGGCCCGGAGTCCGTCCATGCT
>CCSI01000006.1 GCA_000756795.1 Qipengyuania vulgaris | reverse complement strand
GTGGAGCCTGGAAGGATGTGGCAATCGGCTTGAAATAACCGGTACTCGGAGCCTTGAGGTCCCCGGACCGGGCGCCGTCGCCCACATGTCCCTTCATCAAAAACCAACAATGTCAAAGAGCCGCCAGAGACAGAACTAGCGGACAACCAATGTGCCCCGATCAAAAACCGGGGGAGCGGCTGTCCGTATCTATGTGGCGACCAACCCAGCGTCCGGTAAAACCCGTCAGCGCCGCGTCGGTGAGGGCCATCTAGGCGCCACTCCCGATTCCGTCAATGCCTTTTTGTAGGATTATTTCACATTCACGAAATCCAACGGTTTTCCGCAGGGTTCGAGAGTGAATTCCCAGACACCCAAAGTGGGGTCGCGGCTGCAAATTTCAAGGCTCGCGCCCGCATCGCCGCCGGAATCGGGATTTCCCGGAATGAATCACGGTCGGATTCCCCGCCTTGCATCGCTCCAGGGCCCCCGATTCTCATCCCCGATAATTGCGCTGGGCGGTCCGGTTCCGATCCGACTCCGGAATTCCGCCCTTCCATGCTATAAGGTTTGCGCGTGTGAGAGGCCGGCCAACCGGTCCCTATATGGAGAGTGATGATGGGCGCCAGATTCCTTGCAGCAACTGCAGCGACGATACTCGGCTGCTCGATGGCGATGGCGCAGCCCGCCCCCGCCGAGCAGGAGCCAGCCGAAACCCAGGCCGGCGACGAGGAAGTGATCGATATCGCTTTCGACGAGGACCGCTACAAAAGAATGACCGTGCCAGTCACAATTGGTGGTCAGGGCCCTTATCGCTTCTTTATCGATACCGGCGCACAGGCCACTGTCGTCACCTCGCGGATTACCAGCGACCTCGAGCTGGAACCTTCCGGCAAGGCGACGCTGGTCGCCATGGGTTCGACCCGGGTGGTCGACACGATCGCCATCGACCAGCTCGAATTTGCCGACCGCACGCTGAGCGGCCTGACTTCACCGCTTCTCGACAGGCGTCATATCGGAGCCGATGGCATTCTCGGTCTCGATACGCTGCAGGACATGCGCGTGCTCATCGATTTTGCCGAAGGACGGATGTCGGTGGCCGATGCCGAACAATTCCGCGGGAATTCAGGATACGAGATCGTGGTCCGCGCGCGTGCGAAACTCGGACAGATGATTATCACCAATGCCAGGCTCGATGGAGTAAAGGCCGCTGTCATCATCGATACCGGTGCGCAAAATTCGGTCGGCAACATGGCCCTATTGAAGAAGCTACGCAAACGCGGGGACATGACCTTCAGTTCGACCGACGTGCATGGCTTCACCATCGAAGGCGACCTGACCTATGCAAAGCGGCTCGAAATCGGCCCGATGCAACTGTCGCAGGTTCCCATTGGTTTTGCCGACAGTCCGGCGCTGGAGGCGCTTGGCTATACGGACCAGCCTGCGCTCATCCTCGGAATGGGAAATCTGCGCATGTTCGACCGCGTCGCGATAGACTTCTCTTCGCGCCGCGTGCTGTTCGATCTGCCCGCCGACGTGATGCGCAAGGGCCCTATCAATTTCATTGATTACATGACGCGCGGCCGTTCCTGACCTTGCCCTGCGTAAGCGGCTGCCCCAGATAGCGGGCCATGCCGCCCGATAATGCAACGCCCCAGTCAGCCCAGGACCTCGAAGGCTGGAGCACCATCCGGCGCTTCCTGCCGTATCTTTGGCCAAGTGACAATCCGTTCCTGAAGCGCCGCATCATCGGCTCGATGGCATTCGTGCTGGCGGCCAAGGCGACCATCCTCGCCCTGCCCTTCGCCTATAAGGAAGCGGTGGACTCGATGACTACGCCCGCCAACGAGGGCGTGATGGTCGCGCTGGCGCTGGTGATTGCCTATGCGGCAGGCCGCTTTGCCAGCGTCATCTTCAACAACTTGCGCAACATCACCTTCGAGCGGGTCGGGCAGGATGCCACGCGCCAGCTGGCCGAGGACACGTTTTCGCGCCTCCACCAGCTTTCGCTGCGCTTCCACCTCTCGCGGCGGACAGGCGAGATTACCAAGACCATCGAGCGCGGAACCAAGAGCATCGACATCATGCTCTATTTCCTGCTGTTCAACATCGCCCCCACGGCCATCGAACTGCTTGCCGTCGGCGTCATCTTCTATTTCAATTTCGGGTGGGAACTGGTGGCCGCCACCGCGCTCACCGTTGCGGCCTATATCATAGTGACCCGCAAGATCACCGAATGGCGCAACGATTTGCGGCGCAAGATGAACGAGCTTGACGGGCAGGCCTTGTCACGATCGGTCGACAGCCTGCTGAACTATGAGACGGTCAAGTATTTTGGTGCCGAGGCGCGCGAGCGCGAGCGCTATGGCGAGGCTGCGCGGGCCTGGGCGGAAGCGGCCATCAAGTCGGAAAATTCGCTCGGCATCCTCAATATCTCCCAGGCCGCCATCATGAACCTGCTGATGGGCGGCGCGATGGCCTTCACCGTCTGGGGCTGGAGCCGCGGCCAGTTCACCACTGGCGACCTCGTGCTTGTGAACACCTACCTCACCCAGCTTTTCCGCCCGCTCGACATGCTGGGCATGGTCTATCGTACGGTGCGCCAAGGGCTCATCGACATGGCGGAGATGTTTCGCCTGATCGATACCGACGCCGAGGTGAAGGACGTACCCGGCGCGCCCGCGCTCGTCGTGCGCCGCCCTTCGATTACCTTCGACCATGTCCATTTCGGCTACGAGCCCGAGCGCACCATCCTCCATGGCCTGACCTTCGAGGTCCCTGCCGGGAGCAATATCGCCATCGTCGGCCCCTCGGGCGCAGGCAAGAGCACGATCGCGCGGCTGCTGTTCCGCTTCTACGATCCACAGCGCGGCCGCATCCTCATCGACGGGCAGGATATCGCCAAGGTGCAGCAGGAGAGCTTGCGCGCCCATATCGGTATCGTCCCGCAAGACAGCGTGCTGTTCAACGACAGTATCGGCTACAACATTGCCTATGGCCGCGAGGGAGCGGGCGAGCACGAAATTACGGAAGCGGCGCAAGCCGCAGCCATCCTGCCGTTCATCGAACGCCTGCCAGATGGCTTCGACACCGAAGTCGGCGAGCGCGGCCTCAAACTTTCTGGCGGCGAGAAACAGCGTGTGGCCATTGCCCGCACGCTGGTGAAGGACCCGCCCATCCTCCTGCTCGACGAGGCCACCAGCGCCCTGGACAGCCGGACCGAACAGGACATCTTGCGCACTCTGAAGAAGGTCAGCGCGCACCGCACCACGCTCGCCATCGCACACCGCCTGTCGACCATCGCCGATGCCGACCGCATCCTCGTGCTCGACCATGGTAAACTGGCTGAAATAGGCACCCATGGCGAATTGCTACGCCACGATGGCCTCTATGCAGAAATGTGGGCCCGCCAGCAGGCAGAGGAAGCGGCAGTCGAATAGCAATCCTGTTTCGGCACATTCCAGCAGATTGAATAAGCTTAACAAGTTTGGGGATGAGCGCCCCCAGGTTTACACTGCCCCGGTCAAGGGCGTGGCCAGCCGAGTCGGCCTGCCCGATACATCTGCCGGGGAGGGCGGACATGAAAGACCTGCAGTTCAGCGACCAGAACACTGTCTATGGCGACAAGGAGGTTCCGCTTCTGGCGACCGAACCGCCGATACTGATCGACAACCAGCAAGCCTCGCAGGACATCAATTTCGTCATGATCGGCGCTGGGCGCTATCCCAGCCGTGACTATACCATCGGCGGTGAGATCAGCATCGGCTACGTCGTGCAGTTTGCAGGCAATTTCGCGCCGCGCGATACCTATTATACTTCGGGGCAGTTGCTCTCCATAGTGAGCAACCAGTCACTATTTTCCATCATCGGGACGCTTTATGGCGGGGATGGCAGCACGACCTTTGCGCTGCCGGATCTGCGCGACAATCTGGCTGTCGGTGCTGGACAGGGGGAAGGTCTCGTCAATCTGTTGCTGGGGCAAGAATACGGGTCGGACACTAGGCCACTCAATGAAATCAACCTGCCGACCTCGTTCGGCGGCAGTGGTCAAAACCTCAACAACTATGAATCGAGCCTAAGCCTGAATTACGTCATCCATACCGGTGGCTATGGCATGGATTCAGGCAGTGCGAACGTGACCGGATCGGTTCATCTCTGGGCAGGCAATTTCGACCCGAATGGCGCGATGATCTGTGACGGACGCACCTTGCTTATTTCGCAGTACGAGCAACTCTATTCCATCATTGGCACGACCTATGGCGGTGACGGTGTGACGACATTTCGAATCCCCGACCTTCGCGGACGGACGATTATTGGAGCGGAGGATGGATTGCCGGTGGGCAGTGTCGTCGGCTCCGACGGTCTGGTCTTCGATCCGGACGGTATGCCTGTCGAAATTGGCGGCGAAGGGGCGGCAATCGATAATCTGCAGCCGGGCATCGTCATGCAGGTACTGGTTGCGATGCAGGGTATCTTCCCCTCGCGCAATCAGGAAACGCCCAAGGGCATGGAGCGGGATGATTTTGTTTCTCCCGACACAGCAACGCTCGGACAGGTCATCTTTTTCGCAGGCACAGGTGTGCCGAGCGGCTTTGCACCCGCCCAAGGACAATTGGTCGATATCGCGAGCAATTCCGCGCTCTTTTCCTTACTCGGTACAATGTACGGGGGTGACGGTCGCACTACCTTTGCCCTGCCCGACCTCGGCGGCCGCGCGGCAATGCATGCAGGGGGCAGCGCCGGTGGGACGCGAGGGAGCAACGACCTCTTCCTAGCTATCGACGAAGTTCCCGGCCGCACGGAGGATGGCGATGCCGGACAGGACACCATTATCGGCGGCAATCGCGCCGATACTTTCAATGGTCTCGGCGGCTATGACACGCTGATCGGCAATGGCGGCAACGATATCCTCTCAGGAGGAAATCAGGATGACTTTCTTTACGGCGGCCCCGGCTACGACCTCCTGTTCGGCGGTCAGGGCCGCGACGAGATGCATGGCGGCCCCGGTAATGACACTTATGATTATGTCGGCGGCAACGACACGGTCGTGGAATTGCCGGACCAGGGCATCGACACCGTCCGCACGCTCCGACCGGATTTCACTCTGGGCGACAATCTGGAAAATCTCGTCCTGCTGCGCACCACGGGGGCTGTAGGTCGCGGGAACGAGCTCGCGAATGACATCCTCGGTAATGTCGGAGACGACGTGCTCAAGGGCTTCGACGGAAACGACCGGCTCCGCGGCGGCGCAGGTGAAGACGAACTTGGCGGCGGGCACGGCGATGACATCATGTATGGCGGTTCCGGAAACGACCTTATTTACGGAGGCACCGGGAACGACAGGATTTACGGCGAAGGCCAGGACGACCTGCTCTACGGCAATGCGGGCGCCGACAGGCTGGTGGGCGGCGCCGGTCGCGATACGATGTTCGGCGGCACGGGGGCGGACGAGTTTGTCTTCGCCAACGGCGACATCGGCGGCCTTTTTCCCGCCAATGCCGATGTGATCGGCGATTTCTCCCAGGCGCAGGGCGACCAGATCAACCTGAAAGGTTTCGATGCGATTGTCGGTGGCGGCCACGACAGCTTCACCTGGATCGGCGATGCGGCTTTCTCGGGTGAGGCAGGCGAACTGCGGTACGAGATACGCCCCGGCGGTTTCACCATGATCTATGGCGACACAGACGGCGATGGCGATGCCGATCTCGCCATCCGCCTCGAAGGCCAGGTCGACCTGACCGTGGCGGACTTCATCATCTAGGCCAGCGCCGACCCGGGGTTGTGCTGCAGCGCACAATAGTCCAAAGGGCGTCCGCAATCCGGGCGCCCTTTGATTTTGCGGGGTGCCCTCACCTGACAGCTGACGGAAACTCCACCATGCCCAACCTCGGCGCGATCAAACGCGACTGGTTCTCCAACATCCGCGCAGACATGCTGGCCGGCCTCGTGGTCGCGCTGGCGCTGATCCCGGAGGCGATCGGCTTTTCGATCATCGCGGGCGTGGATCCGCGCGTAGGCCTTTATGCCTCGGTCGCGATTGCCATGGTGATTGCCTTTACCGGCGGGCGTCCGGGCATGATCAGCGCCGCGACGGCTGCCGTCGCTGTGGTGGTGGTGCCGCTGGTGCGCGATCACGGGGTGGAATACCTGTTCGCTGCGACTATCCTGATGGGCATCTTCCAGGGCATCGCCGCGCTGCTTCGGCTCGACCTGCTGATGCAGTTCGTCAGCCGCTCGGTCATCACCGGCTTCGTCAACGCGCTCGCGATCCTGATTTTCATGGCGCAGCTACCGCAGCTGACCAATGTCGGGTGGGAGACATACGCCATGGTCGCCGCCGCGCTGGCGATCATCTACCTCTTCCCCAAGCTGACGACCGCCATTCCCAGCCCGCTGGTGGCGATTATCGTGCTGACCGCGCTTTCGATCTACATCAACGCGCCGGTCAACACAGTGGCGGACATGGGCGAGCTGCCCGAGGGCCTGCCCTATTTCATGCTGCCCGACGTGCCGCTGACGTGGGAGACGCTCGCCATCATCGCCCCCTATTCGGCGACCATGGCGGCGGTCGGCCTCTTGGAATCGCTGCTGACTGCGCAAATCGTCGACGACATGACGCATACCGGCTCGAATAAGCGCCGCGAGAGCGCGGGACAGGGCGTGGCCAACGTCGTCGCTGCGATGTTCGGCGGCATGGGCGGCTGCGCGATGATCGGTCAGTCGGTCATCAACGTAACCAGCGGCGGGCGTGGGCGCCTGTCGACCTTCACTGCGGGCCTTTCGCTGCTCATCCTCCTCGCCCTGCTCGGAAACCTCGTCGGCCAGGTGCCGATGCCGGCGCTGGTGGCGATCATGATCATGGTTTCGATCGGGACCTTCTCGTGGAACTCGATCCCCAACATCGGTAAGCACCCGTGGCAGTCCTCGGTCGTGATGCTCACCACCGTCGTCGTCGTGGTCGCGACGCACAACCTCGCGCTGGGCGTGCTGGCAGGCGTGGTCCTGTCGGGCGTGTTCTTCACCCACAAGGTGATGACCATGTTCGAAGTGGTGCGCGAGCGCGAGGGCGACACCGCCACCTACCGCGCCAAGGGCCAGATCTTTTACGCCAGCGTCGAGCGCTTCGAGGCCGCACTCGGCCCCGAAAGCACGCAGAGCGACCCCGCCGACCATGTCATCATCGACGTGAGCAAGGCGCACTTCTGGGACATCTCGGCCGTTGGCGCGCTCGACAAGGTGGTCGAACGCATGCGCCGCAACGGCCGCAGCGTGCAGGTGGTGGGCCTCAACCGCGCAAGCAGCGATCTCGTCGACAAGTTCGCGCTGACCGACAAGACGGGTGTTGAGATCGGGCTGGCGCCGCATCCGTAAGCGGACTGGCAGTTATTGGGTGGAAAGCGGTCCTTGGTTGGACTCGAAGACGAATGGCATTATCGGCGCCACATGGCAGATTGCGGATGCGGCCCTACTGAAATCGAGACGAAAGCCCAGCAGCGGGCTCTATGGCTGGCGCTTGTCCTGAACGCCGTAATGTTCTTCGTGGAAGTTGCTTCTGGGCTCTACGCGGATTCGACCAGCCTTGTAGCGGACGGTCTGGATATGCTCACGGACGCGTCGGTCTATGCGGTCGCTTTGATGGCCATAGGACGAAGCAATGCCTTTAAGGCCCGCGCCGCAACTTTGAGCGGAGCTTTGCTACTGATTGTAGGCATAGGGGTCGTTTTCGAAGCCGTAAGGCGCGTCTTCGTTGGAGCAGAACCTGTCGGTGTCTTGATGATTATAGTCGCCCTAGTGGCACTCGCCGTGAACACCTACGTGCTCAGACTACTGCAAAGGCAGCGCAGCGACGAAGTCCACATGCGCGCGGCTTGGATTTTCACTCGTGCCGACGTGGTCGCCAATGTTGCAGTGATTGTGTCGGGTGCGGCGGTCTTACTTACCGGCGTGATCTACTTTGATCTTCTGGTCGGTGCAGCCATTGGCCTCTTTGTCATGAGGGAAGCAATGGAAATACTGCGGGAAGCAAGACAAGCTGACCGTTAGGGCAGCTAACTTAACGTCCGCAATCGGGTCGTTAGCGGCCATCCACTAATGTCCGCTTTTGGGCGACGGGCAAATCTCACAAGTCAGGTCACTGACGGTGAAAGCTCTTGCAACACGCCAAGCGCCTTCTCACCGCGCTCCGCTGGAACAAACGCATAGTCATGGTGAAACGCTGCGACCATATTGCAGGCAATCCCCGCATAGGCGAGCGCGCCCGACACGGCTGCTGTCAGCCCCACTCCCTCTAGATCCGAGTGCACCATCAGCGTGATGCGCGCGAAGTCCGGGCCCTCGATTTCCAGTTCGTCCGCAAGCTCGGACGGCACGATGGCCGTTACGCCCTCGTCTTCGCGGAAGGTCCCGATGGCTGCGCCCAGTAGCTGCGGCGCATTGTCGGGGCTGACGAGGACGAAGCGCCAGCGCCGCGTATCGAGCCGGGGCTCCATGGCGGCGATCATCGCCTCACGGTCGCGCACCGGCCCGGCCATCACAGGATATACTTGCTGAGGTCGGTATCGCCTGAAAGGTCATCCAGCCGCTCGCGCACATAGGCGGCGTCGACCGTGATCGTCTCGCCCGTGTGCTCTTCCGCCTCGAAGCTGATGTCCTCGAGCAGGCGCTCCATCACCGTTTGGAGGCGGCGGGCACCGATGTTCTCGACGCTTTCGTTCACCCGCGCGGCGATCTTGGCCACTTCGGTGATCGCATCGTCGGTGATGTCGAGCGTGACTTCCTCGGTTCCAATAAGCGCCTTGTACTGCTGCACGAGATTGGCGCGCGTTTCAGTGAGTATGCGCACGAAGTCTTCCTCGGTCAGCGCCCGCAGCTCTACGCGGATCGGCAGGCGGCCCTGGAGTTCGGGCAGCATGTCCGAGGGCTTGGACACGTGGAACGCGCCGCTCGCGATGAAAAGGACGTGGTCGGTCTTCATAGGGCCGTATTTGGTCGCCACGGTCGTGCCTTCGATGAGCGGCAGCAGGTCGCGCTGCACGCCTTCGCGGCTGACCGATCCGCCGCGCACATCGCTCACCGCGATCTTGTCGATCTCGTCGAGGAACACGATGCCATTGGTCTCGGCATTCTCCAGCGCGACGCGGTTGACGTCGTCCTGATCCATGCGCTTTTCGGCCTCTTCCTCCACCAGCCGGTCCCACGCATCGGGAACCTTCAACTTGCGGCGCTTCATCGGGCTCTTGCCCATCGCCTTGCCGAGCATGTCGGAGAGGTCGATCATGCCGACATTGCCGGGCATGCCGGGGATTTCCATGTTGCTGGAGGGCTGCTCCTTCACGTCGATCTCGACCTCGGTGTCGTTCATCGCGTTCTGCACGATACGCTCGCGGAACGCCTCGCGGGTCGCCTCGCTGGCATTCTCGCCGACGAGCGCGTTGAGCAGGCGCTCCATCGCGGCCTGGCTGGCGGTTTCGCGCACCGCCTCGCGGCGGCGTTCCTTTTCGAGACGGATGGCTTCTTCAGCGAGATCGCGGGCGATCTGTTCGACGTCGCGGCCGACATAGCCGACCTCGGTGAACTTGGTAGCCTCGACCTTCACGAAGGGAGCCTCGGCCAGCTTGGCGAGGCGGCGGCTGATCTCGGTCTTGCCGCAGCCGGTGGGGCCGATCATCAGGATGTTCTTGGGCGTCACCTCGTCGCGCAGATCGCGGTTGAGGCGCTGGCGGCGCCAGCGGTTGCGTAGCGCCACGGCGACCGCGCGCTTGGCATCCTTCTGGCCGATGATGTGTTCGTCCAGAGCGGCGACGATCGCCTTGGGTGTCAGATTGTCCATGTAGTTCTCAGACCTCTTCGAGGGTCACATTGCCATTGGTGAAGACGCAGATGTCCGCGGCGACCTGCATCGCCTTGCGTGCGATCACTTCGGGGTCGTCTTCATATTCGGCGATGGCCTTGGCCGCGGCGAGCGCATAATTGCCGCCCGAGCCGATGGCGGTGATGCCGGCTTCGGGTTCGAGCACGTCGCCATTGCCGGTGAGGACGAGGAGGTTTTCCTTGTCCGCGACGATCATCAGCGCTTCGAGATTGCGCAAATACTTGTCCGTGCGCCAGTCCTTGGTCAGCTCGACCGCGGCGCGCAGGAGCTGGCCGTTGTACTGTTCCAGCTTCTTTTCCAGCCGCTCGAATAGGGTAAAGGCATCGGCCGTCGCGCCGGCAAAGCCCGCCACGACCTTTCCGCCCTCGCCAATCCTGCGGACCTTACGTGCATTGGGTTTCATCACCGTGTTGCCCATGGAGACCTGTCCGTCCCCGGCGACCACGATGCGGTCGCCCTTGCGTACACCGATGATGGTGGTTCCGTGCCACTGGGTCAGCCCGTGGCGATTATCTCTATCGTCCATGGGGCGCGATATGGGGAGCGCGCCCGAAGCGTCAAGCAGAGGTTACTGCTGGCTGCCCGGAAGGCCCGGCTGGCCGACGGTACCGATATTGCCGAACAGGTCTTCGAGGAAGCTGCGCTCGCGGCCCAGCGTCGGCGTAGCGTCGCCATCGGGCGTGAGATAGACCACCTTGTCGAGGCCCGAACGCTCTGCCGAGGAAACATTGCCATTGGCATCGAACTGCACGGCCAGCACCTGGTGCGCCTGGATGGTCGGGCGTACAAAGGGTTTGCGGCCCGTGGTCGAGGACACGTAATACCAGGTCGGTTCGCCAAACTGGCTGGTGAAGGTCGGACGGCCCAGCGTCATTTCGACGCTGCGCTGGTTGTCGATGCCCGGCTGGACCGAATTCAGCAGCACGGGGTCGACGATATAGCCGCGCGATTCGCGGATGGAGGAGCAGGCACCCAGCGAAACTCCGGCCGCAAGCAATGCGGTGGTGGCAAGGATCTTGGTGACGTTCATGCGAACTGCTTCAACTCCGTAACTTCGGCGCGCTTGGCCTTGTGCCTCACCCGCCCTATATGCGCGAGCGACGCCCTAAACCGCCGCGCGCGCTCATGCAATGCGTGTCTCGCGAAGCGGTGGGGATGACGGCTTGAATTGCCGCTGAACGAACACGAAACGAGAAGCTATCCCGATGTCCCTCTTCGCCCGCCTCTTCGGCACGCAGACCGACCCCCGCGAGCAGTGGCGCTCGCTGTGGCACACCATCGTCGAACAGGCGCGCGAGCCCGACTGGTATCGCATGTGCGGCGTCGCCGACACGGTGGAAGGGCGCTTCGACATGATAACGCTGGTGCTCAGCCTGGTGATGCTGCGGATGGAGGGCGACGAGGAGCTTGCCCCGCACACCGCGCTCGTGACCGAACTGTTCGTGGAGGACATGGAAGGCCAGCTGCGCGAGGCAGGCATCGGCGACCCCACGGTGGGCAAGAGGATCGGCAAGCTGATGAGCAGCATGGGCGGCCGCCTCGGCACCTATCGTGCAGCGCTCGCCGACGAAGACCGGGCCGCGCTAGCCGAGGCGCTCAAGCGCAATGTCACCATGGCGCAGGAGGACGAGGCCCACGCGCTCGCCGAGCGTATGATACGTCTCCACAAGCGCCTCGAGCGGACAGAAACCAAGCAGCTTCGTGACGGGGAGATTGCGGCATGAGCGAGACCAATGAACTCGTCCGGATTGTGAAGCCGCGCGCACTTCCAGCTGGCACGATGGAAGTGGAAGCCAACGAGGCCGAGCGCGCGGCGCTGGCGAAACGCTTCTCCATCACCGCCATCCACGCGCTGACCGCCAAGGTCGACTTCAGCGAGAAGGACGATGCCGTGGTCGCCTCGGGCACATTCAGTGCCACGCTCGAACAGCCCTGCGCCGTGACGCGCGACGATTTCACCTACGACATCTCGGAGAATTTCTCGCTGCGCTTCGTGCCCGCTGGACGCATGGGCGATTATGAGGAAGACGCGGAATTCGAACTGACCGAGGAAGACCTCGACGAAATCGAATATGAGGGAGAGACCTTCGACCTCGGCGAAATCATCGCGCAGGAACTCGGCCTGGCCATCGACCCCTATCGCGAAGGCCCCGATGCTGATGCCGTGCGCGAGGAAGCCGGCATCGAGAGCGACGAGGACCGCAAACCAAGCGGACCGCTTGCCGAAGCTCTGGCGGCGCTCAAGAAGGATTAGCGCGAACCGGGTGCGTCCCGGCTGGTCGCTTCGGCGATCGCTTCGACAGCCGCATCGAGCGCGGCGTAGAACTGGCTGCTCCGGAGCGGCGGTGTCATCTCCTCACGGATGATTTGCGCGCTGCGCTCATTGGGCAGCACGCCTAATGTGCCATCGGCAACCGAAATCCGCATCTTACGGTCGACGACTGCGATCAGCACCATCACACCGCGGTCTTCCTCGCCGATGTCCCAATTGTTGGCGACATCGTCGGTGAAGGCACCGATTTCCTGTCCATTGGTAGTGTTGACCGTGGCGACTGCCAGGGGGTGCCTCGTCACGGCATTGTAAGCGTCGAGCGTCTCGGAGAGCGCCTTCTCCTCCTGCTCGGACAACACATCTGCCGCATCGACGAGAGGCCCGGTGGGCTTCGCAGGCAAACCGGCCAATTGCGCTGGCGTTTCCGGAGCGAGACCGAGGGCTGCGAAACCGTCACAGGCTTGCTCTTCCCAGCCACTTTCGGGCGCGAGGCAATCATCCCCCGCCACAAACCAGGCGGCCTTCCACCCCAAGAGGAGGAAGGCCGCGGCTATCGCAATCGCGATTATAGACTTGCGCGCCATGGGGCGGCCTGTCCCTTAGAACGGAATGTCGTCGTCGAGGTCGTCGTAGTTCGAGCCGCCGCCCGACTGGCCGCCGCCCGACTGGCCGCCGCCGGAGCCGCCTCCGCCCTGGTTCCAGCCGCCACCCGACTGGCCGCCGCCGCTGCCACCGCCATAGTCGCCGCCGCGCGAGCCGCCACCGCCGTAGCCACCGCCGCCGCCGCCCGAGCCGCCTTGCGGGCCGTCGAGCATGGTCAGCGTGCCGTTGAAGCCGCGCAGCACGACTTCGGTCGAATAGCGGTCGTTACCCTGCTGGTCCTGCCACTTGCGGGTCTGCAGCTGGCCTTCGACGAAGACCTTCGAGCCCTTGCGCAGGAAACGTTCGACCACGTTGATGAGGCCTTCGGAGAAGATCGACACGGTGTGCCATTCGGTCCGCTCCTGACGCTCGCCCGTGTTGCGGTCTTTCCACTGCTCGGAGGTCGCAATGCGCAGGTTTGCGACCTTGCCGCCATTGGGGAAGCTGCGGATTTCCGGGTCTGCGCCCAGGTTTCCGATCAGCATGACTTTGTTGAGGCTACCGGCCATCTTCTGTGTTCCTTCGCGAATCTGTTGGACGCTGGCCTAACGGGCCATGCGAGTCGGTTCTAGGCCCTTGAGCGGCGTTTCCACCGGACTGGAGCTAAAGCCCGAGGCTTACCGCAATCGAGTAGGTCGCGCCCGCCGCTATCCATGCCAGCGCGAAGAGGTAGACCACCATCACGATGGGCCACTTCCAGCCGTTGGTCTCGCGCCGCGCGACCGCGATGGTCGAGAGGCATTGCGGGGCGAAGACGAACCACGCGAGGAAGGCGAGCGCGGTGGGCAGGCTCCACAGGGCGGCAATCTTGGCGGTCACGCCCTCGGCCGCGACATCCTCGTCCTCGGCATCGACTGCATAGGTCGTGGCGAGCGCCGAGACGGCAACTTCGCGGGCGGCAATCGCGGGCACCAGAGCAAGACTCATCTCGCGGTTGAAGCCGACCGGCTCGAGCACGGGATGGATGGTATCGGCCACTGCGCCTGCAAAGCTCGCATCGAGCTGGCTCTCGCTCTCTTCCGCCTTGGGGAAGGTCAGCAGCGCCCACAGCGCGATGGTCGCGACGAAGATGATGGTACCCGCGCGGCGCAGGAAGACCCATGCGCGCTGCCACAAGCCGATGAGAAGGTCCTTGATGCGCGGCAGCTGGTAGCGCGGGAGCTCCATGATGAAGCCCGAAGCCGCACCCTTGGTCACCGTGCGGCGCAGCACCAGCGCGACCACCATCGCCCCGATTATCCCTGCGACATAGAGCGCGAAGAGCACCAGACCCTGCAGGCCCACGCCCGCGCCCACCGTGGTCTCGGGAATGACGGCGGCGATGATGACGGCATAGACCGGCAGCCGCGCCGAGCAAGTCATCAAGGGCGCGATGAGGATGGTCGTCAGCCGGTCCTTGGGGTCGGCAATGCTGCGCGTCGCCATGATGCCGGGAATGGCGCAGGCGAAGCTGGAGAGCAGCGGGATGAAGCTCTTCCCCGACAGGCCCACGCCCGCCATCAGCCGGTCCATCAGGAAGGCTGCACGCGCCATGTAACCGCTCGCTTCCATCACCAAGATGAAGGCGAAAAGGATGATGATTTGAGGGAGAAACACGACGACCGAGCCGACGCCTGCCAGCACGCCTTCAGTGAGGAAATCGCGCACAAGGCCGGGCGCCATCGCCCCCGTCACCGCCTCGGAAATCACGCCCACCCCGCCTTCCAGCGCATCGGCAAATGGCGTCGCCCAGGCGAACACGGCCTGGAAGATGACGAACAGCAGACCGAACAGAATGACCGGGCCGAGCCACGGATTGAGCAGCACCTTGTCGACCCCGTTCTCGATCGTGTGGCGGGTCGATTTCGAGAGGATGGCAGCGCGCGCCATGTGCTTGGCCGAGAGCCGCCGCTCGGGCAGCGTCAGGTGCCAGCGCGTAGGCGCCTCCTCGTCCGAATGGGTTTCCGCCTCTGCAATTGCTTCGTTGAGATCGACAATACCTCGGCGGCGCACGGCGACCGTGGGGATGACCGGCACGCCCAGCGCCTCTGACAGAGCAGCGGGGTCGAGCGTCAGCCCGTCGCGCTCGGCAAGGTCGACCATATTGAGCGCGACCACCGTGGGCCGCCCCAGTTCGAGCACTTCCTGCGCAAAGACGAGATGCTGTTCGAGGTTCGCCGCATCGAGCACCAGCACGAGCACATCGGGCACGGCCTCGCCTTCGAACGTGCCTTTCACCACATCGCGGGTGACGGCCTCGTCGGGGCTGGCGGCATCGAAGCTGTAGGAACCGGGCAGGTCGAGCAGTTCGACCGGCTCGCCCGTGGGCAGCGTCAGCCGTCCGGCCTTGCGCTCCACGGTAACGCCCGCATAATTGGCAATCTTCTGGCGCGCGCCGGTGAGCGCGTTGAACAGCGCCGACTTGCCCGAATTGGGATTGCCGACCAGCGCAACGGTATGTTTGCGGCTCATGCGGCCTCCACGCTTATGGCGGCGGCGTGCATGCGGCGGATGGCGATGGTCATGTTGCCCAGCCGCATGGCGATGGGGTCGCGCCCCCCGAATACGCCGCGATGGAGGATGGCGACTTCCGCCCCCTCGTCCACGCCGAGTGCCTTGAGGCGCTTGCCCTCGTCCTCGGCCAGCGAGGCCCAGTCGACGCCGGTAATGCGCGCCGTGCGACCGCTATCGAAACCGTCCAAAGTCATGATTGCGCCCTGTCAGAGCGCGCCGCTAATTGCAACTGGTTATCAATAGCGTTTTAGCGTGCCGGATACCGCAGCCGCCCAAGGAATCGCGTGAGGCTGAAGGTCTCGCGCTCGGGGTTGAGCCACTTGGCCTTCACCTTCTCGAATTGCATCACACCGTCAATGCGGCGCTCGAGAAACGCGCGAGTGTCGGCTTTGTCCTCGCTGGTGTCGTCGACGAAGACTGCCAGCGTCGCGCCGTAGATCGAGGCGAGGATCGCGCGCTTGGTGTAGTGGTTATAATCGGTCGCCGTATCGCCGGCGAGCCGCCACATCAGGTCGGCGGTTTGCCAGCCGCGCTTGGTCGACTTCGCAACATTCTGCGGCATGGCCATGATGGCAAGCGCGCGGCGAAGCGCCTCTTCCTGCCCCGTCACCGCATCGAGGCGGAACTGGACCAGCGCGCGGATACGCTCGCGGATTTTCATTGTCGCAACGACATCTTCGGGAAAGGCCGCAGCCATCGCCATGTCGACGGCCTCTATCCACGCGAAGACCATGCCCAGCGGGCCGTCCTTGAACGCAAGCCGCGCGACATCGATGTCGGCGCCCATCTGCTCGGAGGCCATCACCAGCGCCTCGTCGCTCCAGCCGTCGAAGACCGCAGCATCGGCAATTGCGGGCGCCAGCGCGAGGCGCAGCTCGTCGAGGGTCAGTTCGGCGATGTCGGGTGTGGCGCTATCCATTATTGCGGGCCGTAGGTCTCGGCTTCCTCCTCGTCCACCTTTTCGGCCTTCTCGATGGTTTCGAGCACGAGCGAGCGACCACCCATCAGCATTGCATAATCGCGCGCGCTGCGGCCGGAATTGTCGGTCCGGTCGGGGCTTGCGCCGTTCTCGACCAGCAACTCGATAAGCTTCAGGTCACGGCGATGCACTGCGCTGACTAGCGGCGTTTCGCCTGTGCTGTCGGACACGTCGACTTCGGCCCCGCCCTTGATGAGGCGCTCGACCCCCTCGATGAAGCCAAGCTGCGCCGCTATCTGGATGGGATAAACGCCGTTCTTGTCGGCAATGTTCGGATTGGCCCCGCGCTGCAGGAGAAACTTCACCCAGGTCAGGTCTCGCCGCTGGACGACGGCGTGCAGCGCGGTTTCGCCAGAAGATATCTCGCGCGCGTTCACAATGGTCGTGCCCGGCTCGTCGAGCATCTGGGTGGCGACATCGCCATCACGGTCGCGCACAGCCTTGATGAATTTGTAGCCATCGGACTGGAACTGCGCTGCCAGCGGGCTCGCCAACATGGCCAGCGTAGCTCCTGCAATGATCCATCCCCGTTTCATGCCCTGCTTGCGCACGCCCAATCTCCGTCTCGATTATTCGCAGTTTCCTGTGGTCCCTGCCCTTGAACACTGCCCGTTAGCAGACCATGAACACAGATGTCATGTCCCGCTTTGCATTGCTCGCCATCCCCGCCCTCCTCCTCGCCTCCTGCGGCAGCGAGCCACAAGCCGTCGACGAGGGCGAAGCACCGCTGGCAGGCGCAGCCATCGGCGGCGATTTCACGCTGACGGGCGAAAGCGGCGAAGAGGTCAGCTGGAGCGATTTCGACGGCCAGTACCGCACGATCTACTTCGGCTATGCCTATTGCCCCGACGTCTGCCCGACCGACAACCAGCGCGCGATGGCGGGTCTGAAGAAATTCGAAGCCGAGAACCCCGAACTCGGCACAAAAATCCAGCCGTTGTTCGTCAGCGTCGACCCCGAGCGCGACACGCCCGAAGTCCTCACCGAATTTACCGATGCCTTCCACCCGCGTCTCATCGGCATGACGGGCACCAAGGAACAGCTCGACGCTGCCACCAGCGCCTTTGCCGTCTTCTACGGCAAGGGCGAGGAAAGCGAGGGCGGCGGTTACCTGATGGAGCATTCGAACATCACCTATCTGTTCGGCCCCGACGGCCAGCCGCTGGCGACACTCCCCACCGATGAAGGGCCCGATGCCGTGGCCGCGGAACTGGCGAAATGGGTACGCTGAGGGATCGCTTCTGGGAGCGTCCGCTCGCAGAACTCAACAGCCAAGAATGGGAAGCGCTGTGCGACGGCTGCGGGCGCTGCTGCCTGCACAAGGTCGAATATGAGGACACAGGCGAAATCGAGGAGACGAATGTCGCCTGCACCCTGCTCGACTGCCAGACCGCGCGCTGCAAGGATTACAAGAACCGCAAGGCCTTCGTGCCCGACTGCCTGCGCCTGACGCTGAAGCTGGTCGACCGCGTGCCATGGCTGCCCGACAGCTGCGCCTACCGCCGCCGCGCCGAAGGCCGTCCCTTGCCGCGCTGGCATTACCTCATCTCCGGCGACCGCGAGGCGGTGATTGCCGCGGGCGTATCGGTGGCAGGCCGCGTCATCAGCGAGGACGAGGCGGGACCACTCGAACACCACATCGTCGAATGGGGCGACGGCGAGGAGGAAGACGCGGCATGATCGAGTGGCTGCGCGACCAGAAGCTGCCGCCCGAAATCGAGATTGCCGGGCGCAGGCTGCCGATCGAACTGCGCCGCCATCCGACCGCCAAGCGGCTCACGCTGCGGCTCGCGCCCGATGGCAGCGCGGTCCGTATCACCCTGCCCCGCTGGTGCGCCTCGAAAGAGGCAGTGGCCTTCGCCCATGCCCGGGCGGAGTGGCTCAATGAACAGCTCGCCAAGGTGCCCGAAACCCGAGACCCGGTCGCCGAGCGCAGGCTCGACTATCGCGGCCAGTCGCTGGCGATTGCCTGGAGCGAGGATGCGCCGCGCAAGCCCCGGCTCGATGGCGACACGCTGCATATCGGCGGGCCGGAAGAGACCCTAGCCAAACGCCTCACCCGCTGGCTCGACGCACAGGCCCTTGCGCTCTTCGCGCAAGATGCGGCCTTCTACTGCCAGCGCGCTGGCCTGCCCGTCGCCCCGGTGAAGCTCACCCGCGCGCGCCGTCGCTGGGGGAGCTGTTCGAGCGAAGGCGTGCTGCGCCTGAACTGGCGGCTGGTCCAGGCGCCCGACCATGTCCGCCGCTCGGTCGTCGCGCACGAGGTCGCGCATCTTGTCCATTTCGACCACTCGCCCGCCTTCCACGCGCTGCTCGATGCCATCTTCGAAGGCGATATCGACGAGGCCAACGGCTGGCTCTCGCAACATGGCCGCGCGCTCTATTCCGCCTTCGGCTGAGCTTGCATCTGGCGTTCAGGCGCGTCTGCTACTATTAAGCCATCATGCCTTTTTACAGCAGGTTCAACGCCGCCGGCGGTCTCGCCGATTTCTGGAACGAGTGGAAGAAGCCGACGCCTCACCGCTGGCCGATCCTGCTCGCATCGCTCATGCTGACCGGCACGCTGTTTTCCTGGCTGGCGTCGGAGCGGTATTATTACCCGCCCGAAAAGCCCAAGGTGACTTATATCACCACCTATGCCGAAGGGCGCACAGACGAGGAAATCCTCGCATCCAACATCGAGAACCAGCGGCTGAAGGAAGAGCGCGAGGCGGAAGAGATGGCCCGCATCGAACGCCGCCGCGAGCTTTACAAGCAGGTCGGCCGCGCCACGGGTCTCGATGTCGACCAGATGGAGGCGGAAATCCGCGCGCAGGAGGCCGAGGAAGCCGCTGCCGAGGATGCGCGTTTCGCGCCGCGCACCCGCGCTGCCGAACAAAGCGCCGAAGAACCAAGCGAAAGCACTGAAGATAGCGAGTGACGCCGCCTTAATGGATGCGGCAGCCCGCCTCGCCTCGCGCGGACGGCCAATGTCGCGTCCCAATCCGGCGGTGGGCTGCATCATAGTGCAAGATGGCCGCGTCGTAGGGCGCGGCTGGACGGCGACAAGCGGCAGGCCGCATGCCGAAGCGATTGCGCTTGAGCAGGCGGGCGAGGAAGCGCGCGGGGCAACCGCCTATGTCACGCTCGAACCCTGCGCCCACCAGTCCGAACGCGGTCCGGCCTGCTCGACCCTGCTGGTCGAGGCGGGCGTGGCGAAGGTTGTCATCGGCGCGCAGGACCCCGACCCGCGCACTGCCGGAAGCGGTATCGAGCGGCTCCGCAAGGCGGGTATCGACGTCACGCACCTTCCGTCACCCACCGTTGCCGAGAGCCTTGCGGGCTATCTCGCCCGCGCGGAGCTTGGCCGTCCGCATGTGACGCTCAAACTCGCGCTGTCGCTCGACGGCTGCATCGCCAGGGCCGACGGGGAGAGCCAGTGGATCACCGGCGAGGAAGCGCGCGCCCACGTCCATTCGCGCCGTGCGATGAGCGATGCCATCCTCGTGGGCGGCGCGACATGGCGGTATGACAAGCCTCGGCTCGACGTGCGGCTGGAGGGCTTGGAAGACCGCAGCCCGGCCCGCGTCCTCCTCACCCGCGGCATTCCGCCCGACGGGGTGAAGGTCATCAATGCCCCCGAACAAATCGCGCAGCTTGAGGGCGTGCAATATCTCTATGTCGAAGGCGGCGCGGGCGCGGCGGCGAGTTTTCTCGCTTCCGACCTCGTCGACCGCCTCGAAATCTACCGCGCGCCCATCATCATCGGCAAGGGCATGCCCGCGCTGGGTGACATCGGGCTAGAGAGCCTCGCCGAGGCGCATGGCCGCTGGCAGCTTGCCGAAACATGCCAGCTTGGCAGCGACACCTACACCGCCTATCGCCGCACCCGTCAGGAGATTTAGCGCACAATGTTCACCGGTATCGTCACCGCCACCGGCACAATCGAAAGCGTCGAGCAGCGCGGCGACACGCGCGTGACCGTCGCCTGCCCCTTCGACCCCGAGGCCATCGATATCGGCGCCTCCATCGCGTGTTCGGGCGTTTGCCTGACCGTGGTGACGCTGGCGGGGACCATGGGCGATGCGCGCATCGGCTTCGACGTCTCGGGCGAGACCATCAGCCGCACCGTGCCCGGCATGTGGGAAGAAGGCGCGACGCTGAACCTCGAACCAGCGCTGCGCCTCGGCGATGAACTCGGCGGCCACCTCGTCACCGGCCATGTCGACACGGTCGGCGAGGTCGTGGCGAAGCAGGAAAAGGGCGGCAGCTGGCACCTCGCCATCCGCATCTCCCGCGCCTTCGCCCCCTTCGTGGCGGAGAAGGGCTCCATCACCGTGGACGGCGTCTCGCTGACCGTAAACGACGTCCGCGACCGCGAGGACGGCACCTGCGACTTCGCCCTCAACATCATCCCGCACACCGCCGAAGTAACGACGCTGGGCGAGCTTGAGGAAGGCGCGAAGGTCAATCTCGAAATCGACGTGCTTGCGCGGTATCTGAAGCGGATGCAGAGCTTGGCGGGTTAATGTCTGCTAACGACCCGATTGCGGAAATACATTTTGAATTTGTCAGTGCCTAGAAGCGGCCTTACTCATCGTCCGTGATCGAACTTGGACACCGGCATTCCGGATGATTCGCTATCTGGCTCTATTGCTTTGGATCCTTGCACCGCCGGTGGCGGCTCAAGATTCGCTATCGACTGATGAGTTCCGAGGTCGCGTTGCCGCAGTTCCGCTACATGGCAAGATTGGTTGGTATCTCGATAATGTGAACGCCGATGCGCCTGGACCATTAATTGTGTGGCTGCCCGGCTCAGGTGCGATGCCGTATTTTCAAAACTACGCCGATGGCTCCATCGGATACGCTTTTCCACCGGAACTGCTGGCATATCGAAATGAGGCACACTTTCTGCTCATCGAAAAGCCAGGTGTTCCGTTTTCTGCGCAACTGGATTTCGATGAAGAAAGTCAGCGTCCGATCGAACTGGATAGCGATACGTATCGAGAGGGCCTGACGAAAGACAATCTCGTCGCTCGTGCGGCAATCGCGATCAGAGCCGCACGCGCAGAACTTGGCAAACGCGCTACTCAAGTCATTATCATCGGCGGGTCGGAAGGTGGGCAATATGCGTTCGCCTTGGCCCGAGAGATTCAAGCGGATCGCGTGATCGCTTGGGGCGGAATAGCACTCCCTCAATATTTCGACCTCGTTTTGGAGTTTCGTCTACAGGCGGAACGCGGCGAGATCACGCGCTCTGATGCTCAGAATCAAATTGACGAACTCTATGCGGCAATCCGCGCGATTGAGGAGAATCCGCAAGACACCACGCAACGCTTCCACGGGGAAGCCTATCGACGATGGTCGAGTTTCGGCCCATATTCCGCGATTGATGATATGCTTTCGTTAGAAGTACCGCTGCTGCTGATACAGGGCGGTGCGGACAGCAACGCTCCCATACTCAATAGCGATTACGCGATGATCGCATTTTTGTCAGAGGGAAGGACCAATCTCGATTATTGGGTCTACCCCAATCTCGATCACTTCTTTCGGGATGTGACGGTCGATCCCACTCTGCCTGAAGCGGACAGATCGGACGAAGTTTGGGATCGCGTATGGCGATGGATCAGCGCCGACGGATGAGTGCGTCGCGATTGCCTAGTCCACAACCAGACCGTCCGCTTCCCACCCAATAGCTGCCATTTCCTACTTTGCGAGTTTTTGACACGTCCTGACGGATGAGCCTGCATCATTCACGAGCCGGATTTGCCCGCCTGCTGGCCGGTCCGGCCTCGGGTAATTTTCACCCCAAACACCGTGTTCCAAGTGTTCCATCCTGTAGCGCTGCCCTGCGGCAGTCCTACTCAGGCAAGCGGGCCGTTCTCGAAGCCCTCGCGGGTGATTTCGTAGACGAGGTGGACCACGCGCTTGCCTTGGTAGCGCTCCAGTTCGTAGCGGTCGGTGCGCACCGCGCCGATGGCCTCCAGCGCATTGCGCGAGCGGTAGTTGGTGTCGCCCACGCGGAACTCGACCGCAGCGACCTCGCCGAAGGCATGGGCGAGCATGGCGCGCTTCATCTCGGGGTTGACGCCCTTGCCCCAGCACATGGGCGCGAGGAAGGTCCAGCCTATCTCGACCACGCCGCCCTCCTGGGGGTCGTACTTGTCGTAGCGCGTGTGGCCGACGAGGCGATTGTCGCTATTGCGCAGCACGGCGAGCGAGCCGCCGCTCGCCAGTCCTTCGTCGAAGAAGGCATCGAAGACCTCGCGCCGCCAGCGGTCGTGGATGGGGTGCTGCTCCCACACGGCGGGGTCGGAGGCTATCTCGTAGAGAGCCTCGCGGTCATCCCCGGTCAGCGGGCGCAGCGTCAGCCGCTCGGTTTCCAGCAGCGGTTGCCGGTCGAGCGGCATCTCGGCTCAGCCCTTCGTCACATCGCCCAGCGCGGCGATGAACTTCTCGGTATTACCCGCATGCAGCCCCGCCACGTTGATGCGGCCCGAACCGGCCATGTAGATGCCGTGGTCCTCGCGCAGCGAAGCAATCTGGACTTTCGAGAGCGGCAGCATGGCGAAGAGGCCGTTCTGTCCGGCAAGCGCGGCGAGGCCGAGGCCCGGCACTTCGTTGTCGGCAGCGCCCAACCGCTCGCGCACGCGGCGCATGCGGGTGCGCATTTCATCGAGTTCCTCGAGCCAGACTGCCGTCATGCCCTCGTCCTCGAGCAGCAGGCGCACCGCCGCGCCGCCGTGGTCGGGCGGCATGGACCAGTTGGCGCGGGCCAGAGCGTTGGCGTTCGAGGCAATCGCCGCAAGCTCGCCGCCGTCCTTCGCCATCATGTAAAAGGCGCCCACACGGTCGCGGTAGAGGCCGAAGTTCTTGTCGCAGCTATAGGCGACCAGCGCCTCGGGCACCTTGGCCAGCACCGCGCGCACGCCCTGTACATCTTCCTCCATGCCCTGCCCCAGCCCCTGGTAGGCAATGTCGAGGATGGGGAGCACGCCGGTGTCGGCAAAAGCGTCGGCAATCGCGGCCCATTGCTCGGCGGTATAGTCGATGCCTGTCGGGTTGTGGCAGCAGCCATGGAGCAGCACTGCCCCGTCGCCTCTCGCATCGCGGATAGCGCCAAGCACGGCGTCGAGGTCGGCCGTGCCGTCGTCGCTCGCGTGGTTGAAGGTGACGGTCTCCACCCCGACGTCATCGAGGATTTGCGCGTGGTTGGGCCAGCTCGGCACGCCGAGAAAGATGCGCTTCACTCCGGCCTTGGCAGCCAGCGCGACGGCAAGGCGGACAGCGCCTGTACCGCCCGGTGTCTGCATGCCCTCGATACGCGAGGCGAGCGGCGAGCCTTCGCCGAAGATGTACGGCATCAGCGCCTTCACGAAGCCGCTGTCGCCTTCGGGGCCGAGGTAGCTCTTGCTATCCTGCACTTCGAGCAGCCGCTGTTCGGCCTGCTTAATGGCGCGGAAAACGGGCGTCGCGCCGTCATTGGTGCGGTAGACGCCCACGCCGAGGTCGATCTTGTCGTCGCGCGGGTCGGCGGCGTGCATCTTGATGAGGGCGAGAAGGGCGTCGGGGGCCTGGGCTTCAAGGTTATCGAGCATGGGCTGCTCTTTGCTTAAGTATGGCAGAGGCCGCAACCTCAATCGAGATTGCGGCCCCTCAAATGCGCCTTGTTTTCGTATGCCGGCTTAGAACGGCAGCCACTTCTGCTTTTTCGAGAACTTCATGTAGCCCGCGTTGACGCCGAGGCGCAGGCCCGCACCGACGCGGATGGGAATGAGGACCACATCGCCCTTGCGCACATAGCTCGCGTTGAGGCCGCCCACCGCATAGGCCGTGCCTTCGGCCGCCGGGAAGCGCTCGTAGAGTTCCTCGGTGTCATAGAGATTGTAGACCAGCACGAAGGTACTGCCCGCATTCGCGCCTGCATCGATGCCAACCGAGGGACCGGTCCAGTAAACGGGCATCTCGCCCTCGATCTTGTGGAACAGCGTGCCCGAGCCGTAGCGCGCGCCGACGATGAAGGCACCGCCTGCCTCGCGGCCGACGATATAGCCATTGGGTTCGCCCTGGTCAGCGAGCAGCTTGCGGATCATCTTGGCGACGCCTTCCGCGCCTTTGCCGAACACGCCTTCGGCTGCGCCGATGAGATCATCCTCGCGATAGGTGGTGGAGGAAGTTTCGACTGGCGGAGCTTCGACCGTTTCGGCAGCCGCGGTTTCGGCAGATTGCTCGTTCCACACAGGAGGATAGGGAATCTTCGGTTGCTGCCATTCACCGCTGGGGTCGGCAGTCGTGGTTGCGTCGGGCTCGGTTTCGCTGACCGGCGGCAATTCGTCCGTCGCGGGCTCCAGGTCGCCATCGATGGGCGCATCCCACGCCGCATCGGGGTCAACCGATTCGACCTGCGCGGCGAGCGGGCTCGCGGCGATGGAGAAAGCGGCAACAAGGCCAGCGGCGAGTTTGGTGACGGTGTTCATCGTGATCCCTTTGTCCGGCGTCGCGGCGCCCAGCCAAAGCGCTGCACCGCAACCAGAATCCCAATTGAGCACCGCTGCAATGAAAGCGCGATGAACCGAATCGAATGTGGGCTGAAACGAGTCCCGCATGCGGCAAACAGGCTATTTCGCAATCGCCCGATTTCTTCCTTGAAGGGTGCGGGAGTGCTGGCTATAGCGCGCCCCTCGCAGCCGAGAGGCCTTGCGATGCGGAGACGTGGGTGAGTGGCTGAAACCAGCTCCCTGCTAAGGAGCCATACCTGGTAACGGGTATCGAGGGTTCGAATCCCTCCGTCTCCGCCACCTTTAAGTCGTTTATAGAGAGCGATTTTCTTCCTCGCGGAATGTCCCGCAGTTCTGCGCCATTCGGCGCGGAAGGTGGTCAGCCAGAGAGCGCATCGAAGCTCGTTCAATAGCCAGACAAGCCAACATTCTCTGTCGCCTCATTCGGAGGTACCCGTTTGGCAATGCGGGACATATGCCCCAACGAAAACGGGCGACAGTCGCCCGCCGCTCGTCAATCGCCTCTCTTGCGAAACTATCCGCCGAGCAGAGCAGCTTCCTGTTCACTCCACGAAATCGGCAGATCGCTCAGACTGAGCAGTTTCTTCGCATCGAGATCGATCGGTTGAGTCCCGGCGACGATCGACTCGACAACCTTGGGCGCCAGGAAGTTCAAACGCACGACGCGAGAGGCGTAGGAGCTGGTCACCCGCTGCTCTCGTGCAAGGGCCGAGATAGTATACTTGCGATCGATCATCATCTGCCACCATGCGCGAGCTCGATGGAGCAGCTTTAGGAGGTGCTCCTGCGGCTTGCCCTCGGTCGACTTCGACGAGCCATCCTGGATCAAACGAACAGCGCGGCCGCTGCGCCGAAGGCTGGCCGCTATGGTGATGGCTGGGTTGGTGGTGACCTGAGAAGTCGGCGCGATCAAGAGTAAGCTGCAAAGGCCGTTCGCAGCCAACTCTATCGATAGCTGCGCAGGCCCGATTGTGACTTTCTCGATGCAAGTTCGCACCGCGGCTCGCTCACGCTTTTGCAGGCTGGTCGCCAGGCTGTCAGCGCGATCACCAAGGCTCGCGACAATGTCGGGTGCCAGCTCGACGCCTGCCTTCGCAAGTAATCCAAGCGGATGTTCGACCTCTGTGGCGACCGCCTTGCACACCGCCTTTTCCAGTTCGAGCGCAGGAATGCGAAGCGTTCGCTGACCTTCCGCAGCTTCGCCTTCGCCGCCCTTCTCGATGTAGTAGCGGTAGCGCGTCGCGCCCTTGGTCGCATGGCTTGCGATCAGGGCATTGCCTTCGCTGTCGACCACCTTCCCAGCGAGCAGGCTCGGCGAGCTTGCAGTACGCGCCTGCTGCTCACCCTGCGTATTGGTTTCGAGCTGCGCCTGCACTCGATCCCACGTTGCGCGATCGACGATGGCGTCATGCAGGCCCTCATAAGTCTCGCCCTTGTGGCAGATTTTGCCGATGTAGATTGGGTTGGAGAGGATCTTGTAGATCTGTCCGCGCGTAAACGGCTTGCCGCCCAGCTCTCGGCCCGTGCCGGTCACGCGCTTGGGGACATGAATTCCCTGCTCTGAGAGCTGTGCGGCGAGCAGCCGGACGTTGCGGATCTCCAGGTAGCGATCGAAGATACTGCGGATGAAAGCGGCGTGCTCATTATCGATCGCCAGCGTTCTGCCGTTTGCCTCGTAGCCGAGCGGCACCACGCCGCCCATCCACATACCCTTCGCCTTGGAGGCAGCGATCTTGTCGCGAATGCGCTCGGCGGTCACCTCGCGCTCGAACTGCGCGAAGGAAAGCAGCATGTTGAGGGTCAGCCGTCCCATGCTGCTGGTGGTGTTGAACGATTGCGTGACCGAAACGAAGGAGACCTCTGCCTTGTCCATCGCTTCGACCAGTTTTGCGAAATCAAGTAGCGAGCGCGTCAGCCGGTCGACCTTGTAAACGACCACGATGTCGATTGTGCCGGCAGCGATATCTGCCAGCAGTCGCTGGAGCGCGGGACGCTCCAGCGTTCCGCCCGAGATGCCACCATCATCGTAAACCGCGGGGAGCTGCGACCAGCCCTCCGAAGCCTGGCTCAGGATATAGGCAGCGCAGGCTTCGCGCTGGGCATCGAGCGAGTTGAAGTCCTGCTCCAGCCCTTCCTCGCTCGACTTCCGGGTATAGATCGCACAGCGGGCCTTGTTCATGCTCCCTTCGCCTTTGTCTTCAAGCCGAAGAAGGCCGGTCCCGACCAGCGCGTGCCGGTAATCGCGCGGGCCACTTCGCTCAAGGAGCGCCACTGTCGCTCGTTCCAGATGATCTCGCCAGCCTCGCCGACGGCGATCACGTGAAGCTTGCCGCCGTACTCGCGCGCAAGGCGCATGCCTGGCCGGAGGTCCTGCGTCGTCGTCTTCCCGCTCGCGGCCTGATCGAGCCGTTGCCTGATCTTGCGCGGCAGGCCGCGGTCGGTCTTGGACTGGAGCTCATAGGCCACTGCCAGTCGCAGCATCTGCGCGCTGGCCTTCGGGATCGGCCGACCGGTGAGCTTCGCCCACCGCTCGGTGAGTGCTGGCTTGTCCATCGCTTCGAGGGCAGCGAGCTCGTTTGACAGTTCTGCCATCCTCAGGCGCTCTTCGTGATGTAGTAGCAAGAGACCTCGCCGCGCTTGTCGCGCTCGATCATATGTCCCTTATTCTTGAGACCGGTCATTGCCGCGCGGGTCGTATGCGGCAGCCAGCCGGTCGCCTTCACCATCTCGTCGAGCGTTGCGCCCTGCTTGCGCTTCAGAAGCGCGATGACCTTGTCTATCTTGGTCTCACGCTTGGGGGCTGGCGCTATGTCGGTCTGCTTGGTCATGGGTGGTTCTCCTGATCTCAGGCGTCACTGTGCCGCCTGCCACCACCCAAGGCCCCGCCTCGCATGCTGCGTCGGGGCGGCAGCCCGCCTTCGGGGGCCGCGATTCACTGACTGCACCAATGCTTGCTTTGCACGCGAAGTCGAATGGAAAGTGGGGGCGAGAGAAAGACGGCTTTGCGCCCTCATTTCGGACATAGAGGGCTCCTTCCTCCGCGCCTGATAGCTGCCATCCAAAATGAGCGAATTCACACTTCGCGCCGTTTCTCCCTTGACCAATCCCTGGCCGAGGAGAATTGCCATTGGCTACTCACAATATGATCCGGCGATGCAGGATCGAGCACCTTGGAACGCCGGGAAGAAAGTCGGGACCAAACGGCCCTTGTCTCAAAAGCAGATCTGGGCGGTTCGCTTCTTTCTCGATCGCGAAGCGAGGATCAGGGACCGAGCGCTTTTCGATCTCGCCATCGACAGCAAGCTGCGCGGCTGTGACTTGGTCAAACCCAAGATCGGCGACCTAGTTGCTGGCAGTGAGATCCGAAGACGAGCGACGATCATGCAGCAAAAGACGCACCGGCCGGTTCAGTTCGAACTGACCAGTGACGTGCGAGCCAGCCTCATGGCGTGGTTCGAGCGTCGTGGCGGCACTATTGATGATTATGCCTTCCCGAGCCGGATAGACCGCAACGGACATCTAAGCACCCGTCAGTATGCCCACCTAGTTGATGAGTGGGTCACCGCCATCGGACTTCGCAAAGAGGAATACGGAACGCACTCGATGCGGCGAACCAAGGCTTCCATGATCTACAAGGCGACAGGCAACCTGAGAGCCATCCAAATATTGCTTGGCCATTCAAAGATCGAGAACACTGTCAGGTATCTCGGTGTTGATATCGAAGATGCGCTCCTGCTTGTTGAGCGAACAGAGATCTGAGACCGTGGTGGCCCTTCCCAAGGCGGAAGGGCCGCTTTCCAGTCGACTTGAAGGTCATGAGTGTCCGATTTTGGGTGGTAAGCGGACAGGGTGGGATTGCCGAGACCTTTTATCAAAGCGGTAGAGTGCAAATTGCCCACCGGCGGTAGAACATCACTCTTCCGACCTGACGGTACCCTGTCAAACCCGAAGCGTTCACCGGAGAGATTCTATTTTTCTCCCAAACCGTGTTAAGATCCTGTTCGGAGGTGAGTATGCGCATTCCCGTCCGTGGCTTCATGGCGATCATATCAATCTCTTTGATTGGGAACCATCACCATGAACATCGAATCAAAATCGAACAGGCCCCAGTCAAGGGCGAGGTAGGTGTTTCCGAAATACATGTCAGCGGGCCACTCGGAGGACGTTACGAAAAGGCGGCTTCCACATTTCCCGTGTGGGTTGGGCTGGGTCAACCAAACGAGCCCAATAATCCCGTCAGCGAGCTACCGGCAAAAATCTGGATTGACGGCGAACTCGTTGATGAGCGAGATGTGGATGTTCGCTGGGATGTCCTGAAATACGATGTTCCATACAACGGCATACCATCGACCGAGGTATCGAACACCCGGCACGATGCGGTCGATAAATGTAATGAATTGCTCGACTCACGCTCGGGAGCCCAACGCCAAGAATTTATGCGAAAAGGCGGTCGTTGGAGGTATCCCCACGCCATAGAAGCGAGAATTGAGCAGAAATGGGTCGTTTCCGAAGGAAAAATTTTTGGTCGCTCTGATTTGGAAACCAAGACCTTTGTCGATACGGCACCAATTACCGTTACTGTGGTTTGTAAGCCGCTTGGCGGCGTAACTCCGGTAGCTAAGCTGCCTTCCCTTATTAAGTCTCTGAAGCTTCGGGCCGAACCAATGGGTGAGATCAATATCGGGAACCAAGTTTGTCCGAGACAGGTCCGGCTGTACGGGACTATTCAAACCAGCCGATCGACACGCTTGAAGTCGCTGATGCGAGGTCCCAAGTTTCTAACGCCCCCCACGGAAGTTCGATTCAACGGGCCGGAAACGAGGTCCGTCTTGGAGACCTACCCCATTGTCTGGAACAATCCGAAAGATCAAATCGCCTCGAATGCTGAGCCACCGACCCCCATGCGCCAGTCCGTAGCCTTCTCTTTGCTCGTGGCCCAGGAAGATGGGACACCGTTGAAACAGACGAGCACGACCGTGAACTTGGCCTGCAAAGTCAGTAAACCTGCTCGCCAAATGCGAGTCATAAATAACTGAAGTAACGCGGTTGAGCGGACGCGCATCGGCGGGAAGCTTGGCGAGCAGCGCGTGAGGTTGGGATTCGCTTAAGGATCAAATCACCGCTGCTTCTAATAGCACGTCGGCTATTCGGCGCTGGACTGATGTCCGGAATTGGGTCGTAACCTGCCCGTCCGCTGCTGGCACACTACCAGCTCGGCGAGGCTGTCACGAAGTGGGTGGAAAGCGGACCCTTGGCTAGGGCATCTAGCCTGATCTGGAATAGGCTTCCGTGACCCAGCCCTGGGCCTCGTCATCGAAATCTGAGCCTGACGCCAGACGGCCCCTGTGACTGCACATGGCATGTTCCTCTCTCCGAAGCCCGATCGCGGTGACCCATTCGTCGAGAAGTCGAGCATATTGGCGCGTGGTCAGATGCTTTGCATGATTAACCCGGCTGGGGTAACAAAGTCATCGACCGAGCCGCCTCTGAGTTCGAGCCAGGCGAAGAGCTTGGCTTATGCGTCAGCTGCGATCTCCAACTGAATTGGGCGACCGGTCTTTCGCTGAGTGACCGTTTCTCTCCGTCGAATTTCGGTGCCGGAAACCAGATCGCCAATCTTGAGCTCGACGAGATCGCAGCCTCTGAGCTTGCTGTTGATCGCCTGATCGAACAGGGCGCGATCTCAAGTACGTTGCTCTCGATCCGAGAAGAAGCGCACGGCCCAAATCTGTTTCTTATTGAGGGGCCGCTTCGGCCCGACCTGCGATCCGACGTTCCATAGGATGCGGTTTTAAGTTCCAGGGTCGCACTGTGAAAATGTCATTGCTTCTCTCCTTGGCCAGCACGGCCGCGGAGAATGTCCGCTAGTAGCTGAGCTAGAATTCAATCAAACTTCAGAGATGGGGCGCATTAGCAGACGCTTGATCTGGTTGGTGGCGAGGGCAGGGTCCGCTCAGCGTCGTGGTGGTGTGTTGGTTCCCTTCGACGATTTTTGCCGTCGGCATCGGAGACGATGATGGCGTCAAGCGCCGTCGCCAATATATACTTAGGGATACCTGCAGCGATGTACGAGATTCGCTTCATGGTCGTCCCAATTCGATCGTAACTAAAACTAGGCCGCGATCTGAAGCAAGTTGCGGCCATTCTCCTTCGCTTGATACAAAGCTTCGTCGGCACGCCGCAGTAAGGTCTCCATAGTTTCGTCCACGCGCATGGTCGCCACCCCGGCGCTGATAGTGACCTGCGCGAGGCCGGGGACCTGCCACCGTTCCTCGGCTATACGCTTCCGCAGGCGTTCGAGGATGAGCGATGCGCTCATGCCTTTCTCTCCGGGCAGCACCACAAGAAATTCCTCGCCGCCAAGCCTGCCAAAATGGTCGATGGGCCGCAGTTCGTCGGAGATTATCTTCGCCACCCGTTTAAGCACGGTGTCACCGACTTGGTGTCCGTGCTGGTCGTTGACCGATTTGAAATGATCAACGTCGAGGATCGCGATAGTGACCTGGTGTTCGGCAGCCCTGCGCGAACGCGAGACCGTTCGCAAATTGTCTAGAATCTTGCGACGGTTCGCAATTCCAGTGAGCTCGTCTGTCTCGGCCAGTCGCTTGGCCATATTCGCCTCTTCGACAGCGGCGGCCCGCGCGACGCGGAGTTCCTCGAGAATTTTCGTCTGATCGGTGACATCCTGTACTGTCCCGAACAGGCCGTCGAACCCGCCGTCACTGTCAAACCTTGGATGTCCGATGCTCGAGACGTGCCGATACGAACCGTCGGGTCGCATGACCCTTGCGCGATAGGCAAAACCTTGTTGGCTGCGCAAAGCGTCAAGCAGGATCGCGCGCACGATCTCCCGATCGTCGGGATGGTAGAGCGCGAGCGACGCAGGATTTTCGAGTTCAACACCTTCGCTAAAGTCGAGGTCGTCGGCTCGGACGCCATGGATGCGATAGACTTCGTCGGACCAGACCAGCGACGACCCGTTTTTATCGAAATACCAGTGCCCCACACTCGCGGTGCTCTCGGCAAGCTCGAGGAGACCATTTGTTTCCGTATACCGGACGAGAAGGCGCTCCTGGTTCGCGATCAACGCGGAGAGCGGCCACACAGCGCAGAGCAGACAGACGAGGTAGAGCTGAAGGAATAGAATGTCCTGGTTAAGGCCGAGAATGCCAACGCCGGAACTGGCGAAATCGGTGTGCAAGGTGGCGGTGATCGCGATGAGGCTGATGCTCACCGAAGCGCCACTCGCGCCGAAAAGGTAGGTCGCCACGATCACGCCGATCACGGGGAGAAATAGATATTTTTCGCCACTAGGGGCGAAGATGACGGAGCCGATAAATGACACGGCAAACGTGAGACCGGCCAAAACCGCAGCGTCCCGCAATAGGAAGAAGGCCCCTCGCTCGCGCCACCCCTTCACGACCGTGATGACGAGCGGAACGACGATCAGCGTACCCAGGCAGACCGTTAGCGTCCATGATACGAAAAAGGGGAGGCTCGTGTGTCCAGCAAGCAGACTGGCTACCGCGCCGCTGACCAAACTTCCGAACACGGTCGCAATCAGGAACACCATGAGCCATTCCGTATTGTCGAGGTCGCGCGAGGCGTTGGCACCGCGGTGCATGAATTGCGTAATTACGATGCCTTCCACAATGTTGGCAACCGTGTATCCCGCCGCTTCGATAAGCGATGCCCCGAACTGGATGTTGGAAATCAGGCTCGCCGCCGTGACCGTGGCGATGACCGGTAACTTGACTACGCGTTTAGCAAGCAAGAGCGCGGCGACAAAGATTCCGCTTGCTGGCCAAATGGTGGCCAAGCCGTTGGTCGACTGCGTGAATTCGAGCGAAAAATATGCGCTGAGGTAGTAGGCTAACCCCACGGCACCAGAGATCGCGACAGACCGCACGCTGGGTTGAAACTGGAGGGTAGGACCGAGCATTTCCAACTCATGAAGGCAAATGGTTAACGCTTCGTTTAGAATTTCCTGTTGCACACGGCCGAGGACTTCAAAAAAGCTCACTCCCCTACCCAAGTAGCAGTCCGTGTGCCAGTTTCAATCGCTTGGATAATCGCTGACTGATTGCCGCCAGTCCCCTTTCATGCCGTCTCGGACCCGAGTCGAACGGCCCAAATGAGGGCGCAAAGCTGTACTGAGCGAGATGTCTGCTTTCGACCCGATTGCGGACATTCCGCGCTATCTGCTTAGCGCCCCCATTGCGGACGCTCAGGCCCTCTTAGAGCAACCTGAAAGCGGACTGGCAGTCTAGCCTTGGTGATAGGCGTCGCCATTGTCCGATCATAGATTGAAATTTGTCGATACCGCTGTCGATCAAAGAATGAAGAGGCGTTGCGTTGATCCTGGCATAACCGGCGCTATTTGTCTGTGATGAGAAGATCGTTGACGAAGGCAACGCCAAATTCGCGTCCATGGGTAGTGGTTTTGATCATAATGAATGGGCTCCTCTTAGCTGCAACAGTGTCGTTACTCTTCAACCAGTCGGCTCCGGTGGCCGAGCCACGGATGGTCACTCCGCGTGGAGACCTAGCTGCAGATGAACGCGCCAATATCGACCTGTTCCGCAATGCCCGAGAGTCCGTCGTCTTCATATCGACACGGCAGCGAGTTGCCGATTTTTGGACACGTAATGTCTATAGCGTCCCGCGCGGGTCGGGTTCGGGCCTCGTATGGGATGAGGCAGGTCACATCCTCACCAATTATCATGTCATCGAGGGTGCATCAGAAGCGCAAATACAGCTTGCTGACGGTCGCCAGTTTTCCGCCACACTGGTGGGTACGAGCCCACAGCACGACCTTGCTGTTTTGAAGATCGGCGGTGCAGGTTTCACAGCGCCCGCTCGGGTCCCCATAGGCACGAGCAATGATCTGCAAGTCGGGCAGAATGTCTTCGCGATTGGAAACCCGTTCGGCCTAGATTGGACCCTGACTAAAGGGATCGTCTCGGCACTGGATCGCTCGCTGCCTAACGAGAACGGCCCCGACATTCGCAACCTGATCCAGACCGATGCGGCCATCAACCCAGGCAATTCGGGCGGTCCGCTGCTCGATTCAGCGGGCAGACTGATCGGGATCAATACCGCAATATACAGTCCCTCTGGGGCATCGGCAGGCATCGGTTTTGCCGTGCCGGTCGACACGGTCATGCGGGTTGTGCCGCAACTAATTTCTGAGGGGCGCTATACGCGGCCCAGCCTTGGCCTTGAAAGCGATGACGATATCAACGACCGGCTCAAGCGTGCTTCGGGGATCGAAGGAGTTTTTGTCCTGCGGGTCGATCCCGGGTCCTCAGCGGATCGCGCCGGTCTGGTTGCTGCCCAGCGCACGAGGCGCGGCGTCGCTCCAGGGGACATCGTTACCGCTTTGAACGGCAAACCCGTTTCTAGAGTCGGCGATCTGCTCGCTCGGCTTGACGACTTTCGGGTCGGGCAAAGCGTCGAACTCACGCTGATGCGGGGCGGCGCAGAGCGAACGGTAAGGCTCGAACTCGAACCGGGAAGCTGAGGCACGAAGAAGGGCCAGTCCCATTGGTGAGACCGGCCCTCACGGCTGCCATTAACTGGCGTTTATCGGGATCGTCTTGCGTCCCTTTGCCGCTTCTGCGGTACGCGGAACCGTAACGGTCAGAACACCATTACGGAAGGCCGCCTCAACCTTGTCCTCGTCGATCTGCGAAGGCAGGCCGATGCGCCGCTCGAAGCGGCCATAGCTGCGTTCGGAATAGCCGCGTTCCTCGTCGTTTGTTTCGGACTTCTTTTCGCCCCGGATCACCAGCTCGTGATCGTCCAGGCTGATCTCGATGTCCTTTTCCTCCATGCCCGGCAACTCGGCTGTGACCCGGACTTCCTTGTCGTTTTCCGACAATTCGACCCGCGGCCAGCCCATGCTGCGCCCGATGGACGGTAGCGAGGGCATGGCAAATCCGCGAAACATGTCGTCGAACAAGCGATTGATATCCCGATGAAGCGACATCACCGGATGATCGACCCGCTCCTCCTGCCGGGGAGCGATGTCGTGGCCCTGGCTTTTCCAGGGAATGAGATCGCGAATAGCCATCTCGACATTCCTCCTTATATCCGACTGGTTTGGGCAAAACCCCATCAAGCGGGGCAGGTGCGATTGCACCCACCCCACCGAGGATTTGCCCGATGATTGAGGCTTAAGCCGCCTTGTCTCCGGTCAGCTGCGGCGTGTCGTCATTGACATGCTCGCGGCTGCCGATGGCGATCTTGCGCGGCTTGAGCGATTCGGGAACGATCCGCTGGAGCGATATCGTCAGCATGCCGTGCTCATAGTCCGCATCGCGCACTTCGACATAGTCGGCCAGCTGGAACCGGCGCTCGAACGCGCGGGCAGCGATCCCGCGGTGAACGAATTCGACATCGTCTTCGTCCTTCTCCTCCTTCTGAGCAGAGATGACGAGCTGGTTCTGCTGCGCGGTAATGTCGATTTCGTCCGGACGGAAGCCGGCCACCGCTAGAGTGATCCGGTAGCTGTCCTCGCCGGTGCGGACGATATCGAAGGGCGGGTAGCTATCCTGCGTCTCAGCGCGGAAGCTATTCTCCAGCGCATCGAAGAGCCGGTCGAAACCGACCGTCGAGCGGCGATAGGGGGTCAAATCAAATGCAGTTCTCATTTCCAAATCCTCCTTGTTGAGCAATCTGGGCACGAGAAGCGTCAGCGAACGAAAGAGCTGACGCTCTAATGTCCAACCGGACCCGTTATGGCATCCGGTATTAACGAAATTAGGAAACGCGCAATTGGTTTCAAGACCTGATAAATTTTTTTATCGTCTTGTTTTCAGTGCCTTGCAAGAGAAAACCAGGCACACCGATTGAGGTGCGCCTGACCTTCCACCAGGAGAAAATATGTTTGGATCTAGTCCGTTTACGCGGTCAGCCGATCGCTGCTCGCGTGATCGGAAGCCCAGCTTCGCATCTGGTCCTTGAGCGCCAGTTTGAGCTTCTTCAGGCGGGCAATCAGAACTTCGTCAGGCTTGGGTCGTTTGCTTTCCAGCCGGATTTCGTTCTCGAGCCGAGCATGTTCGCGTGAAAGATAGTCCAGATACCTGTCGGTCATTATCTCCTCCTCTCTCATTCGACCGATTTTCTGACAACGCCATTCGGAGAACGCCCCTCTCAAGAGGGCGTGTGGAGACGCTAGGCTACACTGCCGCCAGCCGTGCGTGGAGGTTGGGAGAGCGCAGCTTGCTGCCGCGCTCTCCTCACCCTGTTAGAAGTCCATCGCCGGCATCGGTGCGGGCGTTTCTTCCTTGGGCAGTTCGACCACCAGCGCCTCGGTGGTGATCAACAGCGAGGCAACCGAAGCCGCGTCCTGCAGCGCAGTGCGCACCACCTTCGCCGGATCGATGACACCCGACCTCACCAGGTCTTCATATTCGCCGGTCGCGGCGTTGAAGCCATGGTTGTAGTCGTCGCCTTCGAGCAGCTTGCCGACGATATACGCACCGTCTTCACCCGCGTTTTCGGCGATCTGGCGAGCCGGGGCGCGCAATGCGCGGCGCACAATGTCGATACCCGACTGCTGGTCGTCATTGGCGGCCTTAAGGCCTTCGAGCGACTTGAGCGCGCGGAGCAAGGCGATACCGCCACCCGGCAGAATGCCTTCTTCGACCGCCGCACGGGTTGCGTGCAGCGCGTCGTCGACACGATCCTTGCGCTCCTTGACTTCGACTTCGGTGGCACCGCCGACGCGGATGACGGCAACGCCGCCAGCCAGCTTGGCCACGCGTTCCTGCAGCTTTTCGCGGTCGTAGTCGCTGGTCGTGGTTTCGATCTGGGCGCGGATCTGACTTACCCGGGCGTCGATGTCAGCCTTGTTACCGGCACCATCGACGATGGTGGTGTTGTCCTTGTCGATGATGACCTTCTTGGCCCGGCCGAGCATGCCGATCGTGACATTTTCCAGCTTGGTGCCGAGTTCCTCGCTGACCACATTGCCGGCGGTGAGGATGGCAATATCCTCCAGCATCGCCTTGCGGCGATCGCCGAAGCCGGGTGCCTTGACCGCCGCGATCTTGAGGCCGCCGCGCAGCCTGTTGACCACCAAGGTTGCCAAGGCTTCACCTTCGACATCCTCTGCGATGATCAGCAACGGCTTGCCCGACTGCACGACCTGTTCGAGCAGCGGGATCAGCGCCTGCAGGTTCGACAGCTTCTTCTCATGGATGAGGATGTAGAGATCCTCGAGTTCCACCTTCAGCTTTTCGGCGTTGGTCACGAAGTAGGGCGAGAGATAGCCGCGATCGAACTGCATGCCCTCGACCGTTTCGAGCTCGGTTTCGAGGCTCTTGGCTTCCTCGACCGTGATCACGCCTTCGTTGCCGACTTTGTCCATGGCTTCGGCAAGGATGCGACCGACGGTTTCGTCGCCATTGGCGGAAATGGTCGCGACCTGTGCGATTTCGCTGTTGGCGGACACCTTCTTGGCGTGGCTTTCGAGGTCCTTGACCACGGTGCCGACGGCTAGGTCGATACCGCGCTTCAGATCCATCGGATTCATGCCGGCGGCAACCGCCTTGGCACCTTCGCGGACGATAGCCTGCGCGAGAACGGTCGCGGTGGTCGTGCCGTCACCCGCCTTGTCGTTCTGCTTGCTGGCGACTTCGCGCAGCATCTGCGCGCCCATGTTTTCGAACTTGTCCTTGAGTTCGATTTCCTTGGCGACGGTGACGCCATCCTTGGTGATGCGGGGAGCGCCGAAGCTCTTGTCAATCACCACATTACGGCCCTTGGGACCGAGAGTTACCTTGACCGCATTTGCAAGCGTATCCACGCCGCGGAGCATGCGATCACGCGCATCCGACGCAAACTTTACTTCTTTCGCAGCCATCTGGCCTGCTCCTTTCTCTTCTTTCGCTTGAACCGAAGATCGGGTTGGTTGCTTACGCCGCCTTTTTGAACTCGGCGGCAGCTTCGATGATGCCGAGGATGTCGCTCTCCTTCATGATGAGCAGGTCCTCGCCATCGATCCGCACTTCGGTGCCGGACCACTTGCCGAACAGGATGCGGTCGCCCGCCTTGACGGCGAGTTCCACCACCTTCCCGGCATCGTCACGCGCCCCCGGGCCAACGGCGACGACTTCGCCTTCCATCGGCTTTTCCTTGGCGGTGTCAGGGATGATAATGCCGCCGGCCGTCTTTTCCTCGGCCTCGATACGGCGAACCAGCACGCGATCGTGCAAAGGTCGGAAATGCATGCATAACCTCCATTACAAAGCGAAATGACTTACAGCGCCTCCCCCGGATGATCGGCAGGAGGCATTTCGCGATCTAGTTTTGCTGGAAACGGCTTCAAGAGGTCCAATTCAAATTTTTGGCACTCGCCGATTGCGACTGCCAACGGGCGCTTTCCGTAGGCCATATCAGGGTCTTGACGGTCTCAAATTGACTCACAAAATACGCCGTGCGGAGCAATTCGCAGTGAGAAACCAGCGGCACGGCAGAAAGGAGGATTTTCCCATGTCGCAACCATTCGCACGCTGCCTACATCCCTTTGATGTAGCGCATCATCCCTCGCTGGAGCCCGAAGTAAAGCGAGCAATCTTGGCTTCCTGGGCGCCCGACCGGCACGCCGTCGAAAACCGCCCTGCGATGTGCCAGCCCCCAGACCTCAAAGATCCGATTTCCGTTGACGATGTATTCGCGGCATTGCGCTCGCTCGACCTCCCAGACAGCCAGCCTACGTTGCAATGACCGACCGCTCTTTTCTGGTTCAGCTGGAAGGATACGGGCTGACGACGGCTGAGATATGCTATTTCATGCCGGATCACCCTTCGCTCCTGCAAATCTATGCTTGGCAAGAATACGATGCAGCACCGGATTTCCCGGTGCTGTTCGACTTCCTCGCGCATTGGCGGCGGGAGATCGAGGCGGAGATCAGGTCAGTCCGTATCGCCCACGAAAAGATGATCCGGCCCGCAGGCTGGCGTTCAGCTGATCGTGTGATTTCCTGGGACTAGGAAAGCCGGATGATTGTGCTTTCAAGCCCGTATACATGCTAATGGAAGCGAACTGCTCAATATTGAAATTTGAAAACATTCGGCCGCTTGATAGGTAGCTTTTCGGTTATCTCCCAATGAAAGCTGCCAGTCCCTTCTCGACCCCGTTGTGAGAGCTCAATTTCGCATCTTCGACGTCCGCTTCCCACCCAATTCGTGACCGATTTTCCGAGCTAGCGCTGTTCCAGAAGCGGACCAGCCGCTAACGATCCGGTAGCGGACGGTTCTGGAACCTATGATGGTTCGCAGATCGTCGCGACCAGCGCCCGGTGGTCTGAGCCATTGTCTGGAAGGACTTCGAAGGAATGGAGCTCGAGCGCGCCCTTGAGCATTATCTGATCGAGGGGCCAGCCCAAAAGCAATAGGTTCGAAGGAAACGTCGGGAATGTCCCGCGGCCAATACGCGGATCGCGCCAATCGCCAGTTTCTCGGAATTTTGTTGTCGTACGTGACCAGGGCACATCATTGAAGTCCCCCATGACAACCGCATCTGGCAGCCTGTCAGGAGTTTGCGTGCCCGCCTTGACGATATTTTCATCGCGAAGCTCGGTATTCCAATCCGGCAGTGGAGGTTTTGGATGGAGCCCGATGAACTCTATCGGCCGCGAACCAAATGGTTGCAGCGTTGCATAAAGTGTGGGGGTATCCCGATAAGTGTTTTCGACCACATTCGATTTCAGAACAGGCAGGTTTGTCCCAAAAACAAGCCCGAATGCCTCTGGCTGCGGATGCCTCTCAACGTGCTTATACGATGACAGGAGAGGTTCGAGATTCTCGATCCAGCGGTCGTCGGTCTCCATGAGAAATAGGACATCCGGCGCTTCCTTTCGCACTTGATCGGATATCAATTGGTATTGTTCATTTTTAACTTTGACATTGACCGACATTGCGGAAAAACAACGGGCTTCCGGGACCTTCGTCTCGTCTTCGGCAAGCAAAAGCTGCGTATCGGCAAGAAACGAGTATGGCCAAATACGCCAGATGTTGATGGCGATCAAAAGGCTAAGCGCTGCCACGGTAATCCAGCGCCTGGCCCCACCGACGAAGATAGACACGATTAGCAGAATTGCCGCGAGGTAGGATAGCGGCTCGCGAACGAGATCGATCGTCCTGACGAACCAGTAGTCAGTTGGGATCAGCGACACTATCACTGCGATAAGCAGCACTACCGCAATCGAGAATATGGCTTTGCCGAGCTTGGTCATTTGTTCAGCCTTCTAGGCGAAAAGCGACACAGTCACGCACAAACGAACGCAAACGCTGTCCCGTCGCGTATGCTCCGAAATGGAAAGGGGCCGCGCGTGATGTGCGTGGCCCCTCGCGACCTCAAGGGGAAGCAAGGGTCGCTACATTCGCTTTTATTCCATTTCGTCAGCGACTTCGTTGAGAGCTTCCGCTCTTTCGTCGCCGATGTCGTCAACCTCTTCAGCTCGTGCATTCAGGGCGTCTTCGCGCGCGTCAGTTGACGCCTCATCGGCCATCTCTTCGAGCTGTCCCGCGCGGTCGTCACCGTAATTTTCGACTGCATCAGCTCGTTCTTCCAATGCGTCTCCAGTCTCTTCGTAGGCTGAGTCGTCGCCACAAGCCGACGTCAATGCCAAGGTCGGGATCGCAGCCAGAATTGCTAGCTTTCTCATTTTTGTCTCCTCACTTTACGGGATCACGAAAAGGTTATGCTTCTGAGCCCGGCCAATAGTTTAGCGGATAATCGCCTCGATTAAGGCCGGCTGCCCTAGGTTGAATGCAACTATCCTGTTTCTCGTTCTCGCAGACGTCGTAGATTTTATCGCCGACCTTCACCTTCGTTACTTTCCCATCAGCGGTCCGCTCGACGATTTCCGGTTTTTCAGCCTTCCAATCGGCTTTGTCAGAATGATTATCGGCTTGGGCTGCTCCAGCTGTCGCGAAAGCGATAAGTGCGATCGTGGGTTTGAAAATCTGTTTGATTGAATCTCTCCTAAGCTTCACCCATCCGTAGAACCACCGATCCCCGGCCAACCATGCTTCGATGGGGGAAACACAGCGTCTTCCTGATCGAATGCGGTTGGCATTCACAAACATGCGTTCGCCTGATCAATGCCTCGGCAATTCGGTTCGTTCCGAAAAGTCTGGAAAGACAAACCACCAGGCTAATTCGAAATGCGAACGAGAAGCCCCAGGGTCCGCTTTCCAGCCAATCTGATGACGGTTCTTCCGAGCTTACGTTTTGCAAGGACCACCAGCTAGCGACCCGATTGCCGACCCAACGAAATAATGTCACAACCGAAACTCACTAGGCTCCGAGGCGACATTCAGTGACCGATCAATTTATCCGTTTTATCGATCGGCATCGTCGGCTGTTATCCATAGTCGGTGCTATCTGGTTTGCGGTCGGCTGTGCGGTCTACGCCAAATTTCTAACGCTACCGGCCATTCCCTTCCTCACTGATGATGTGGCTCTTTATTCAGGCGCAGCCTATAATGCGATCTGGTGGGGCTTTGCTCGCCCCGCAATCGAACGTCGCGCTAAGAATTTGATGACCGAAAACTCAAATTAGATAGGCGTCCGCTTCCCACCCCATCTGATGACGCTTTCACCTAGCTACGATGTGCCGTGACCGGACGGACAGCTAACGACCCGATTGCGGTCATTGCGCTTATCCCGGATATTGATCCCTGACACCAATAATTCCAACCGAGATTTGGAGCGCGGAAACATGGCTAAATTGTCCCGAAGACTTCGTGTAAGCGCCGCAGTGATTGCATTGATTTGTTGGCTTGGTCTCGCTGTCCAATTCAGCGCAACATTCGCTCAGGGCTATTCGGTCCAAGATACGGTTTGGATCATGATCCGCTACTTCACAATTCTTACAAACACCCTCGTGGCTCTCGTTTTTACAGGCATCGCGTTCGGCAGGGGCGGCTTCGCCAATCCTTTCTTGCTAGGCCTTACAACGACTGCGATTGCCCTGGTCGGGATCGTCAACCATTTCTTGCTGCGTGGATTGTTGGAGCTCAGAGGTGGCGCACAATTAGCCGATACTATTCTTCATTATTTGGCGCCCATAGCTGTCATGGCGTTTTGGCTGCGTCTCGCACCTAGAGGCGGCCTGTCACGCGGCGATCCCGTGATATGGGCTATTTATCCGATCGTATACGTCGTCTACGCGCTTGTCCGAGGCTCACTCGATGGCCAGTTTGCCTATCCCTTTTTGAACTACCCCGAACTTGGTTGGGCAGAAACCCTGGTCGCACTCGCATTGATCTTGATTGGCTTTCTAGCGGGCGGATCTATTTTGGTGTGGCTGGACAAATTATTGTTAAGGCCTGCGTCCGCAGCAATCTAAGGGCCTTTAGCCTGGCGTCCGCTCACCACCCCAGTTCGTGACTGATTTCCCGAATTAGGCATGTGCCAAAAGCGGACCGGCTGGGAACGACCCGATTGCGGACAAGGGTACGGCAGATCTAAGAGCACAGCCCGAGAACACCACTTTCCTCACGGTCGGTGACGAAGGAGGAACTTAAACTAGCGGCGCGCAAACCGACCCCAACACGAACGCAGTGCATAGATGCTCATACGTCCGCACGTAAAAGTCTGCGGTTACTTTCCACCTGTAAGCATGCCAGGCAGTGATTAATCAGCAATCTCCAGAGCGTCTTTCAAGTCATTGTCACTGAATGGTTTTGACAGAATTCCGAAGTCATTGCGTTGAAGTTCCTCTGGTGGCTTAGCTCCAGTAGCAATAATGATCCGGACCTCTGGGTGTTGTGCCCTGACGTCCAACAGAAATTCTGTTGCGGCACCGTCAGGAAGCCCCATGTCTGAAATCACAGTGTCGAACTCTTTGCTTTCGATAAGGTCTCGAGCTTCGCTCAGTGTGCTGGCTTCGCTGACCTTGTAACCAAGCCCCTCGAGAGTATCGACCATATTCATCCGTATCAAAGGCTCGTCCTCGACCAAAAGCAACCGGCGCAGATCCTGCTTCTTGCCGCTGCTGACGACACCAGAGCGATCTTCGTCGATTTCCTTCGGGTCAACCTTGGACTCGTCAGTTCTCGTGCCCAAGACCTTTCGGATCTTCTGGCTGAGTTTTTCAGTGGAGTATGGTTTGCTGATCAGCTCGACATCGTCATCGAGCTTGCCGGCATGAACGATTGCGTTTTGGGTGTAGCCCGACGTGAAGAGCACGGCGATATTCGGTATGCGCTCTTTAGCCAGCCGCGCAAGCTCAGTAGACCGAAGTTTGCCCGGCATAACGACGTCCGAGAACAAAAGGTCTATTGTTATCCCGCACTGCAGAATCGCGAGTGCGCTATCGGCGTTCGCTGCCTCGATCACCTTGTAACCGAGACCTGTCAGCAGTTCGACCGCTGTGGATCGCACATCGGCGTCGTCTTCAACGACGAGGATGACTTCGTAGTTGCCTTGCTCTGTTTGCGTGCTGGCTACCGGACGATTTGCCATCTCTGACTTGCGCGTCCGTGGCAAATATATCCTGACGGTAGTTCCCTCTCCTTCTTCGCTATAAATCGTTATGTGACCGCCGGATTGCCTTACAAATCCGAAAACCATCGATAGTCCCAAGCCCGTCCCTTCGCCTGGCGCCTTGGTCGTGAAGAACGGCTCGAAAACTCTGACCAGGTTTTCGTCCGAAATACCGCATCCGGTGTCCGTGACGGCAATCATGACGTATTGACCCGTCGATGCATCGGGATGGTGGCTTACATAATCGTCGTCGAAAGACGAATTTCCGACTTCGAGGGTCAGCTTGCCCTCACCCTTCATCGCATCGCGAGCATTGATCGCGAGATTCAAAAGAACATTCTCAAGTTGCCTCGGATCAACGAGGCAATTCCAAAGACCCGCTGCTACAACTGTCTCAATCTCGATCGTCTCGCCGAGCGTGCGGCGAAACATATCATCCATTTCACGAAGGATACGGCCAGCATTGATTGGCTTTGGCTTGAGGGGCTGCTGGCGACCGAAAGCGAGCAATTGTGAAGCTAACTTTGCGCCGCGTTCGACCCCCGAAAGCGCGTTGTTCAGTCGAGTGACATTTCGGCCGTCAATCAAAGGATCCTGCTTCAAAAGTTGCAGGTTACCCCCAATGACCTGAAGCAGGTTATTGAAGTCGTGAGCCACACCTCCGGTCAGCTGTCCAATTGCCTCCATTTTTTGCGCTTGTATCAGCTGCGTTTCCAATGCCTTTCGTTCAGCGATGGCCTCGTCCACGCGTTGTCGCAGTGCTGCATTGAAAGAGTTTAGCGCTTCCCTAGCTTTCAGCTCATCGTCGATATTTCGCGCTTCGATTACCGTCCCGACTGTTACTCCGTCAGCATTCTTCATCGGCGAGGCGGTGAAGCCAACATTGTAGAACGATCCGTCCTTATGAACGAAAACCTCTTCCCCTTGCGTTTGGCTATTCTCGGGAAACGCGCGGTCGATCGCGCATTCTTCGATCGGAAATGGTCGGCCGTCTGGATAGGTGTGATGGACCACATCATGCAGGGGCTTTCCCTGAGTTTCAGCAAACTTGAAACCGGTCAATTCCTCAGCCGCTTTGTTCATAAAGGAGCAGTGCTGGCGATCGTCCATCATAAACACAGCCATGGTTGTGTTGTTCAGGATAGCATCCAACCGACTGGAGACACTCTCTAGCTCTCGGCGAATGCGTCTTTGTTCGGTTATGTCCTGGATCGCTGCATAGAACACTGGCAGATCGCCAGTTGAGATTAGCTGGAGGCGTACGCTCACGTCGTAAGTCGAGCTATCTTTTCTCTCATGCAAGGTCTCGAAGTGGAGTTGCTCGATCTCTCCAGTGATCAACGGTTCGACGAAAGTTTTGAATTTGGACTCACTGTATTCTGGCTTCAGGTCCCATGGATGCAACTTCGCAAGCTCGGCTTTCGAGTAGCCGAGGTTTTGCCGCGCACCTTGGTTCACAAGCAGAAAGCGAAAATCGTCTTTCCCAAAAATGAAAACTTCTGCAGCCGCTTTCTCAACAATCTCACCGAGACGTGCGGTGGTCATCTGCTCTGACACTGGCATTAGAATGTGATCCCCTGATCCCACGCAAATCTGCTTTATGAAATGCGCAAACGTTCAACGTTGGGAAAGGCTGTCGGTTTCCGAACCCCGAAGGTCATAAGATCAAAATGGGGGTGCGACATCGAGATAGCTTCGCACTTCAAAGTGCACCAAGATTCGAGACAGCTTTGTATAAGCTCTCATCCGATAGCTCTTCCGCACTGCCCCCAATTCGTGACGTCATCACCGAGCTTCAGATGTGCCAGTAGAAGACGGGCGGCTAACGACCCGATTGCTGACATACAGGGATTGTGAGTGACGCTTTCACTAATCCAATGATTTGCTGAAACCTGGACGGGCAGCTAACGGCCTGATTGTGGCTATCTACGTCCTTGGTCGCTTCGTCACACCTAAGGGTGGTTACCCCACTGAGATGAAAGGATTACTAGTTATAAAATGGGACAGGTTGTCATGATTGAACCATGATGGACTTATCCGCTTCTCCTCATACGCCCCGCGCGTCGCGCCGGATGCATAAGCGTACGCAAATGTTCGTAACGGCAAGCCTCTCCTCAGCCTCTATGACTGGCAATATGCGTACGAAATTTGTCGGTTTCAGGTTTGTTGGTGGAAGCGGACGATCTACCGCTTCTTGAGGAGCGTGTGAAACTCCGTCGGGGCAACGTGAGTGCAACCGGCTCAGTCATTCGCCGAGAAGGTAGACAGGCAGGGATACGCTTTAAACGTCCCGTATGTCCGACTGATTGGTTGCCCAATAAAGCGCGCTCGCAGTCGATGGTGGACGCTACTTTTCACAGTGTGAAGCCGATGCTTGAGGGCGGGCCTCCATCTGGAAAGAGTGCTGGCAGTGCCCGTGCTGGGGCAAGCGCCTTGCCCTCCAGCCCTGCTACACGAGATGAGCTGGAAGACATTGCGGACATGCTGGATGCGCTGGCCGATCAAATGAGCGAGGACCCAGTAGTCATTTCAAGCTATCTGGATAAGCCGCAAGTGTTGGACATTGCTTCACAGAAGCTACGCAAAGGGAGTCACAATCTATCTAATTCTTAGCTCGCGATGCCAAACTCAGCACATTCCGGGAAACCTGCTGGAACATGCCCGCTTACCACCCAAATCTTACCGCTTTGTCCGTACGGCGAGTGACCAGAGCGGCGGGCCGCGGATTGACGTGATTGCTAGGCTTGCCCCTGAAGTGCTTGAGCAATTCCCAATCCTAGTAAGAATGCCAACTAGACAGTCGATAGCTCAACGGTTTGGTAAGCGCTTTGCACTACGCTTGTACGATGGCGAATGTCCCACCACTTGAAGCTTCGATCGGCGCAGAGAACGGGGAGCAACTACGCGCAACGTATGCTGGTTTGAAGCGGCATGTGCCTCTGCTTTACGCCGTCGCTCTAGCGAATGTGGTCGGCCTTCATGTTGCAACAGGCGGTGAGGTGACCTCTTTCACCAGTCCCGTTCCTCCACTTGTTTTCCTGATACTTTGGCGTGTGCGACATTGGCTAAGTAATAGAGGAGCAGAATTATCTCCGCGAGCGATAACTAAGGAGCTTAAGAAAACGCTGTTATACGCCGCTGCGATTGCAGGGGCATTTTCGGTCTGGGCCCAGCTCTTGATTACCCACAATGTAGGCACCATCAACTCCGTGGTATTCTTTAGTAGCCTCGCGACGATAGGATGTGCGTATGCTCTAAGCAGCTACCCCCCCGCAGCGATGCTACCTTTGGGGTTACTGGGTACGCCGGTGGCTGTCCGTCTCTTCCTTGAAGGTGGAACCCCACAGGTCGGAATGGGCCTCAGCTTGCTATTGGTGATGTTGCTAACATGGCAACTCCTTAGAGCACAAAACCATACCGTAACCGATCTTGTGTCATCGCGGTTGCGGCTTCGGAAGGAGAATCAGCGTGCGCTCGCGGCTGAGAAGGAAAGCGATAGGTTAGCTAATATTGATGTACTTACGAACATCGCCAATCGCCGAGCATTACTGAGCTCAATACGATCGTCGGAAGAGGAACGGCAGCAATCCGTTCTCGCTTTAATCGATCTAGATGCCTTTAAACCAATCAACGATGCCTTTGGCCACCATGCAGGAGATCTAGTCCTTGAAACCGTGGCTCGCCGGCTGGAAGAAAAGTTCGGCGACTTGGCATTGGTGGCGAGAATGGGGGGTGACGAATTTGCCATCCACTGGCGATCAGGGCTCTCTCCGGGCTCAACGCTTGCGGTCGGCCATGAAATTTGTCGGCTCGTTGAAGAGCCAATTGTTGTCGAGCACCGCGCTCTACAAGTTTTTGCCTGCTGTGGACTCGTGCGCCAGGAGCCTGACTATGGGCGAAGGGTTGATCTGCTTCGCCAAGCGGATCTTGCACTCTATGCTGCGAAATCACGCGGTAAGAGTGAAACGGTGCTGTTCTCCCAAGACCTCCTCGCGACCGAGGATCGTCATGCAAGGATAGGGCGTGCCCTAGCGAGTGGTGCAGCTGAGGATGAATTGAGTGTGGTGTTTCAGCCAATTACCAAACTCGAAGACCTCGAAGTTGTCGGTTTTGAAGCGCTTGCTCGCTGGAATGACCCAAAGCTTGGATTTGTAGGTCCAAATGAATTTATAACGGCCGCAGAGCAAATGAACCTGATCGGCATACTGACGGAGCGGCTTCTACAGCTCTCCCTAGATTGCGCTGTTACATGGCCAGGAAATTTAGGCCTTTCCTTCAACGTCAGCTCAATGCAGCTTTGCGAATTGGGAGCTGCGCGCCGCTTGCTTGCAAAGATGGAGAAAGTCGGGTTCGATCCAAGCCGGTTTCAAATAGAAGTTACCGAAACCGCGCTGCTAACTGATTTTGCGCTTGCTCGCGAGAATATCAGCATTCTCAAAGATGCTGGAGCAATGATCGCGCTAGACGATTTCGGGGCTGGGCATGCGTCTATCTCCTACCTTCGCGAGATGTCATTTGATGTGGTCAAGCTGGACGGCTCCCTTGTTGCCAATCTCACTCAGAGCAAACAGACACTACAGCTCTTAGAGGGGGTTCTGAGTCTGTGCCGATCCTTAGGTGTTCGATGCGTTGCCGAACATGTAGAAAATTCCGACCAGCTTGCTACACTTCGTGCAATGGGTTGCGACATGGTTCAGGGATACTTCGTTGGACGACCTGTGGCCAATTCCAAGCTGGGAAAGTACATGTCGTTACGAGATTGCAAACAGATTGCTCGACAACTGGGACGTTGGTAGAATGCTCCCAGCATAAATGTTACGCAAGAACTTCGGAGTTTCACCGATCTGGCGACGCATTTACCGAGCTGAGAGCCGTGCGATAGCGCTGCATGCCAATTTCCGCTGGTTCGCCTTCTTTTCAGCGGGAAAGTCAATGACGCAGAAATTGAAATTCGGTTCTATTGGGCTCGCTTTGGGCCTAGTCAATTTTACTGAGCCTAGAGCTAATCGAGGGCACCGAACGGCCTGATCTCTTGCCGCCACCAACTGTTCTGGTGGTGCTATGGGAAATCCCTAGGTCTACGCCAACGTCCGCTCCCCGCCCATAGTCAGACATTCGTAATGCTCATTACCGAAGCAAAGCTGCTGGTCCGCTGTCTGGTATTCTGTAGGAGAGCATGAACGTGCGTAGATCGGTTTCAAATCTTGATGGCGGTAGTAGGAACGTCTTCGAAAACCTTCCTTACGAGTCAAACGCGTAAGCGTTGCGGTGACCTTACCCTTTTGCTGCCCATACTCCCTTTTAGACCCACTCGAACGTTTTTTGGGTTTATGGTAAAGAGCGGAAGGAAGCATCGAACAATTGCGGCTGAGAAAAATCGAATGCGCGTTCTTCTCGGCCATTAAGGTCAAACTGTTAGACAAGGCCCAGTCCAACTTGTGCTCTAACACTGCACTGTGGCAAGGCTGCTGATGGGAACTCTCGAATGAACTTGTCGTAGAAAGGCAAAGCATTGCGCTAAAATATTGAGGAGCGGTCAGGAGGAGACGCGTATTTCGGGCATTCTAGAAGCCATCATGCAGTGTGAGGCGGAAACTGATTTGGTCGATCTACTATGGAAGCATTTCCGACGTGTCGGCTTTCAAGCTTTTGCTTACATGGCGCCATCGAGAAATGGCCCACTGAAGATGGTTTCTACGTGGCGCGGATACCCTGAAAAATTCATCGAGACTTATCAAAAAGAAAAATTGTATTTGAATGATCCGTTTCCTGCCCACGTCACGCGATACAAATCAACGCTGCGTATCTCTGAAATTGCACAGCAAGCGAAGCTAAGTCGATCTGAAGCTGATTACATTCGTCGTATGAAAAAAATGGGTGTCACCGATGGGTGGATAATTCCAACTTTTGGAATCGACCTTAAAATCGTGAAATTCGTACTAGGTCAAGTGAAGGATTCTTCTGTCTTTGAGAATGCCAACTTGCTCGAAATGACCGCGACACTACAGATAGCACATCGTCGTCTCGACGAACTCGCCCGACAAGACGAGCCATTCCGCCCACGACTTCCACGACGGGAAGTCGAAATTTTACATTGGATCGCGCAGGGCAAAACTAACTCGGAGATCGCCGCCATATTGGGGGTAGCGGCGCCCACTGTAGCGACGCACATAAAGCGAATGTTCCAAAAGCTCGGTGTGAACGATCGTACAGCATTGGCGGTGAAGGGGGTAAAATATGGCATCATTCATCCTTGAAGAACCCCACCCGAGGTGATGCACCGATACATGCAATCATGTTGGCGACGGCGACCGATTGAATTCGGACCCCCGGGTTGGCGCGCATATATATTTCGATGACCCGCAGATCGCGCCGTGACGATCACTAGATTCTCGCAAGCATACGCAAAGTTGACGGGCCGGAAAAGAGATCGAAACCTTGAGCCATCCCTCTCACCGAGGTCTACGCAATGGAGTTTAAGGCTCGCTATAGAGGCGGTTATCAACTTTTTACGTGCGCAGCATCTCACCGCCCTGCCCGATCCACCTTGACGGCACGTGCACTTGTTCTGACAACGTGCACTTGTTCTGACAATGCGCGATGGTGTGATGCATGCTCGACGAACTACGTAGTTTCTCGTGAGCACAGCCTAACCAAAGAATTAGGTTGATTGCTTACTGGCGACCCTATGCGCTTTCTGGACCCAAAGCCCTTTCTGCAAGCAAAGGAAATCGTTCATGCTGGACTGGCATTTTTCGCCCTCACCAGCCTTACTATAGCATGGTCGCGCTTTAGCGGAGGGCTGGCGCTCGTCTGGCCTGGTACCGCCATCCTGGTAGCCACCTTGCTACCTCAGGATGTACGGAAATGGTTTCCCATACTGACCGCTTTCGCGCTGCTTAGCTGGCTGGCGACGGCCCTTTTCGGATTTGGTCCGAAGGTCGCTGTCCCATTAGCGATCGTAAACGTCTTCGAAGGTTTCGTCATCACGACCCTGATGCTCGCGCTGCGACCGCAGAGAGATTGGTTGGAAAGCGTATCGGGTCTCCAGCGAATGATTGTGAGCGTTGTGCTCGGCACATCCTTGTCAGCTTTGCCGGGCTCCCTTCTGGCACATTGGATGGTGGGGGAAAGTTGGAAGCAACACGGGCTAGAATGGCTGGTCGGACATGGTCTGGGAACGTTTCTTTTCTTTCCGCTTGCGCTGATGATCTCAACGGGCGTGATCAAGAACCAGATAAGGAAGGGATCGGCGCGGGAGACAATCGAATGCAGCCTGCATTGCGCTTCAATTGCGGTCGTATGCGCTATGGCATTCTTCCAGGACACGATAGCCCTACTTTACCTGCCGGTGGTGCCACTAATGTACGCCAGTTTCCGCTGTGGCAGGATTGGTGCGGTGCTGGGCGTGCTTATAGTCGCGACATTCGGCGCAGTGTCGCTCTCGATGGAACAAGGCTTCTTCCGCCAAATCGAATGGACGCTGGCAGGTGAAGTGCAATTGCTGCAGCTCTATCTCGCGATCCTGCTGATGCTGGCACTGCCGACTACGGTAGCGTTGAAGCAGCACAAACTTCTTCTGGCCGAGCTACGCGAAAAGCGAGCGTTGGAATGTCTCGTGTCAGATCACACCGACGATGTGCTGCTCAACCTCGACCCCCGTGGGCATATTCGATATTGTTCCCAGGCAGGCCACCGCCTATCCGGGGGGGAGGACGTCATTGGGGAGCCACTCACCATCCTCTTCGATCCGCTCGATCAGCAGCTTGTCAGAATGACACTAGTGCAAGCAAAGGAAAATCCAGAGACCACGCGGACACTTGAACGCGCTGTCATACGGGACGATGAGGTCGTCTGGTTGGATACGAAACTACAGGCCGTACCAAATCCCGATCTGGATGAGATTTTAGGTTACGCGGTAACAATTCGCGATGTCACCAACCGAAAGCTCGCCGAAATTAAGATGAGGCGCGAAGCGGAAACCGACACGCTAACAGGGCTTGCCAATCGCCGCGCGCTCCTCAGACATCTCGAGCCACGCCTTTGCCATGCTGAAATCCGTCCGTTCTTCATAGTCCTCATAGACTTAGATTTCTTCAAAGTCGTGAACGACAATTACGGCCACGTCACGGGCGACCAAGTCCTTGTCAATGTCGCCCGAGCAATGTGCAAGGTCGCTACGCCGGAATGCTTCATCGGGCGGCTTGGCGGCGAGGAGTTCGCAATCGTGGCCGAAGGCTTGACGCTCACCAACGTGATCGAGCTGTGCGAAGAATTGCGAGCCGCCATTGCCAAACTGCAATTTGATATTATCGAAGACGCCGATTTCCGGGTGACCGCAAGCCTCGGCGTAGCTGCCATTTCCAGCGCGATGACACCAGCCGAAGCGCTCTCCAAGGCTGACCAGCCGCTCTATGCGGCTAAGGCCCGCGGGCGCAATCGTACGGAAATCGCTGGCGCGCGGAACGTAGCGCAAATCTACCCGCTGAGGGTTACCGTTGCATAAGTTCCAATCCCGCCAGCCCGCCGCGATCAGCGATCAGCCGTCACGAACTCTGGTATGCCAGTTGCTCAAAAGCTAACAGGAAGGGAGCATGCCGTATGAACGAACTAAGACCGATCCGCGGCCATTTTCGCGCGCGGGGCGGCAATCGACCAAGGCGATCGATCTCTGACCGGTCGCTCGACTGTTATTAACATTCTCAGCGGAGCATTGACTGCTTTCCACCCACATGCGGACATTGGCTGATGACACCCGCCAGGAAAAGCGGACGGTCTGCTTTCAATAAAATAGCAAACCGCCTCGTATGTCCGGAATGGGGGCGCAGAGCTGCCGTCAAGACGTTCCGCTCATTCGCCCACGTAATCTCCCCAGCGCCGCTCGCTTGGATGCCTTTTCCGATCTTCCGCAAACTCCGCGAGCGTTTTGCCAGCGCGTGATGCTTCCGGGTGATAGGACCGGTCCTTCAATTCGGTTTTGTATCTGTCCGGCAGCAGGTCATTGATCACATCGAACATGCGCTGTTCCCAATGCCAGTTGTCGAGATAGATGCGCTGCATTTTCTCGCTTCGAGAGCGGCGGTATTTCTCGGCGAAGTAGGACACCTCTTCCTGCGCCTCGGAGCGGCGCTCAATGCATGCATCCAACTGCTCACGCTGTTCCTTTGTCTGAGGACCTGCGATCTTGACCCCGCCGGTAAGCGGATCGAGGATGATGTCGTCGGGATGCGGGATCGGATCGGGGTCCGGCAGGCCGTTCGCCTTGCAATACTCGATGCGTTCTGACCACTCCCGCTTGTAATCGATCGCCGTGCCAAACAGTTCGAGCCGGCTGTCGTACTCGCGCTGCTCCAGGCCTGAGATCAACTCTGCCATGGTTTTTTGCGCGAACCGATTGCCCTTCATGGCCGAGACGCCCATCGCGCGGAACACGGCCTGGATGGCAGGCAGCTCGACGAGTTCCTCGCCTTCGCGGATGGTCACCGGGCGATAGGCTTCCTGGCGCAGGTATTCTTCGGCCGCGCGCATTCCGACAGACGTATCGACTTTGGGCTTGTTGGCCGCGCCTTTCGGGCGCCCGGCAGGGTTGCCAGACTGACCTTTGCGGAAGCGATGCTCTACCGGAGGTCGCTTGTAGCCAACACGGTAGCGCTCGGGCAGGTTCGATGACCGTTGCTTCTTGTCCGAGGCGCTCATTCGGCAGCCTCCAGATCCATACCGAGCCGCGCCTCGGCGACGTCTTCGAACCATTCGCCGGTGCTGGCGAGTTTTGCTCTCTTGCCGGTATAGGCCTGCCAGCGGCGCACGATCGTATCACAGTAGAGAGCATCATATTCGATAAGCCGCGCAGACCGGCCGGTCTTCTCTGCCGCGATTAGCGTACTGCCGGATCCACCGAACCCGTCGAGCACGATCTGGCCACGCTTCGAGCAGTCCATGATTGCATCGGCGATCAGCGCCACCGGCTTGACCGTGGGATGCATGGCCAGCTCGTCCGACCGGTTCGCTCCGATCGAGCTGATCCCGGCATAGTCCCAGACGTTCGTGCGATAGCGCCCGGTCTCACCAAGGCCGAAGCAGTTCGTGTGCTGGGCACTGCCTTGCTTGAAGACGAAGATCATCTCGTGCTTGGAGCGGTAGAAGGCGCCCATCCCGCCATTGGTCTTGTTCCAGACGACGAGGTTCTTCAGCTCGGTGAAGGCCTCGCTACCTGCTGTCAGAAGCTCGCCCATGTGCCGCCAGTCCATGCAGACGAAGGCGATCGCCCCGTCGCGCATGGTCCGGCTCATGTTGCCAAGGGTGTCGGCGAGAAAGCGGGTAAACTCGCTCTCGCTCATCTCGCCACTGGCAAAGGCAAACTCGCGGTGCTTGACCGACCCTAGCCCGCATACATTGCCATCGATGGCGACATTGTACGGCGGATCGGTAAACACGAGGTCGGCGCTCTCGCCGTCCATCAGCCTGTCCATCGCCTCGCTATCGCGCGTATCGCCGCACAGCAGGCGGTGGCGACCGAGCTGCCAGATGACGCCGGCGCGCGAGACAGGATCTTTCTCTCGGTCGGGAATGGCATCTTCGGGCGCGTCGCTAGCGCCAGGATCGGCCTCGCGGGCATCGACCAGCGCAAAGTCTACTTCGGCCAGACTGAACCCGGTCACCTCGATATCGAAGTCGCAATCGACCAGCGCCTGGAGTTCGATGGCGAGGATCTCCTTGTCCCAGCCTGCGTTGAGCGCGAGCTTGTTATCCGCCAGCACATAGGCGCGGCGCTCTTCCTCGTTCAGATGCGAGAGCGCCAGCGTGGGTACGCGCTTCCATCCGAGAACTCTTGCTGCCTCGACCCTGCCGTGACCGGCGATGATCTCGCCCTCGTCCGAGATTAGCACCGGGTTAGTGAACCCGAACCGCTCGATCGAGGCCGCGATCTGCTTGATTTGTTTCTTGGAATGAGTTCGCGCATTGCGCGGGTAGGGTCGAAGGTTCGCGATATCGCGCTCAACCACGTTCAACGTCGTGTTTTTCATGCTCAATGTCCCGTCAGCTATCCAGCGATGGAGATTGCCCAATAGCAATCAAATCTCAAAATGTCGAGAACGAACGAGGAACATATCCCCCAATTTCTGGCAAACACTCTTCTGCGATCCGCTTCGCTGCACTGCGCACAGGCTTTCCCTGATCACCGGCTACGCCTTCGCTGATCGGGCGCACAGAATTCCCTATTCCGCGCGCAGGGAATTTCTGGCGGCGAGCCGCAGAAATCTGCGGTTTCTGATCGTTTAAATCAAGTCACGTCGGCCCCAATTATGTGTCTTTCCCAGCAAATTCCCTGTAAAGCAGGGAAAACAGGGCGGAGAGTGGTTCGCGGGTGACTGCCTGCTCCGCCATTGGCCTCGATCGCCCTTCCACACATCCACAGAATATGAACCAGCCCGCCCAGGCACGCGGGCTTTTATGGCAATTTTTAAGAGAAACCCGGTGGCGGAGAGGGAGGGATTCGAACCCTCGATACGGTTGCCCGTATACTGCATTTCGAGTGCAGCGCATTCGACCACTCTGCCACCTCTCCGCATGTAGGGTGCGCTTGATGGGCACGCGGCCCCGGTCGAAGCGAGGGCGCCCATTAGCCTTGCCTGCGCGGCTTGCCAACCCCTTTTGCTTGGGAAAACGGGGGATGACCGCGCGCCTCCCCTTGTCTTGTCGCCGCGGCGCACCATATCCTGCCTATTCATGGACAGGGCATCGTTTTTCTCCGCACAGGCCGGCCGCACTCTCGAGGCGCCGCGCCGTATCCTCACGCGCTTCGCCATCGGCGACGTGGTCAGGCACCGCACATTCGATTTTCGCGGGGTCATCTTCGATGTCGACCCGGTCTTTGCCAATAGCGAAGACTGGTACCAGTCCATCCCGGAAGAGATCCGCCCGCGCCGCGACCAGCCCTTCTACCACCTGCTCGCCGAGAGCGACGAGAACGATTACGTCGCCTATGTCAGCCAGCAGAACCTGATTGCGGATTCGCTTGCCGGCCCGGTCTCGCATCCCGACGTGCACCAGTATTTCGAGCAGTTCGAAAACGGTCGCTACCGGATGCGCAATCGCCTGACGCACTAGCGCGGCCAACGCTCTCAACATCGATGCTGAAAAGTTTGGGGCCGGACTGCCAATGGCAATCCGGCCCCCTCCCGTGACGAATTCAGGGCTAGGTCGTCCGCCCCGGGAGTTTCCCGCCGAAACGCATGCTGCGCCACGCGTTTCGCTTGCCAGTGCGGTAAGCGAGGAAAGTTAACGAGCGGCAAGCAATTCGCGGTTTTTTTAATGTAAATCCGGATTAATTCTGAATTCTCGCCTCGGCAGCCCCGCATCCCCTTTATTCGGCAGCGAATACGGGTAGCAGGGCGCAGCGACGCGCTTTTTATTGATGCCTTGATAACCATGGACTGCTAGGAAGCGCGTCACAGGGATCGTTAATGAGATGAAAAGCTTAGCATCTGGATGCGCGATTGCGCTCGGGGCCGTGCTAACTGTTGTTGGCGCGCAAGATGCGTATGCGCAGGAGGCAGGCCAAGCTGCGGCGTTGCAATCCGGCGAGGATCCTTCTCTGCCGCAGCCAGAAGCCAAGCCGCTAACGATCGACTTCACGAACGATCCCGTGCTGACTCTGGGCGACACCAAGGCAGACCCTGAAACTTTCCGGGCGATCGTGGTCGCCGCGCTGGAGCAAAGCCCGACAGACCGCGAATCCGCTGCGCTCGAAAATGCAGCCCAAGCGCGTATCGGCGAAGCACGTGCGGGCTATCTTCCCGCGATCGACGTCGGTTTCTCAGCCTACACCACGCTCGAACGGAATTTCTCCAACGATCCCTTCAACCTCATCGAACGATCGCGTCCGGAGAGCCGCGTGGACTTCACCTTTGCCATCGCCCAGCCGCTTATCGACTTCGGGCGCACACAAGGCCGAATCCGGTCGGCCGCCGCTCGTCTCAAGGCAGCCGGGTTCGAACGCGAAGCGCGCGCAGGCAATGTAGCGGGCGACATGGTCGTGGCCTGGACGCAGGTCTTCGGATTTCAGGCATTGGAGCGCTTGCTCGAGGGCTTCGTCGAGGCGCAGGACACGCTCGATGCCGGTATCGAAACGCGGATCGAACGCGGCGTCTCTGCAGAGGGCGACCGCGTGCGCGTCGCCAGCCTGCGCTCGCAGGCAGAGGTCGAACTGGCCAACGTCCGCCGCGAACTTGCCAGCGCCGAAGCCCGTTTCGAACAATTGAGCGGCTTCGCCCCGCCCGACCGCCTGATGCGCCCTCCCCTGCTTGGCGACACGCGTTTTTCGAAAGATTATGCCATCCTCGCTGCCCAGAACGCGCCGCAGGTCAAAAGCGCCGAAGCCGTTGCCGAGGCGCGCGACGGCGAGGTCATGGCTGCCGAGGCGGAAAAGCTGCCGCAGATTACCGGCCGCATCGATCACGGGCGATACGGCATCTACGAAAACGGCCGCAATGACTACGACACGCGCGCCACGCTGAACTTCAACTGGCGCATCCTTGGCGGCGGCGTTTGGTCGCGTTCTCGCGCGGCATGGGCCGAGGCGGAGGCTGCCGACGCTGTGGTCGACCGTATCCGCGAAGAAGCGCGCCGCGATGCAGCGATTGCCTGGTCCGACGTGCAGGCGATCGAGGAACAGGTGCGCGCGCTCGAGGAAGCCTACAAGGCTGCCCGCCAGTCGCGCGACATCGTGTTCGCGCGCTTCGACGCCTTGCGCGGGTCGCTGTTCGACGTTGCCGATGCGCAGAACGCCTATTTGCGCGCGGCATCATCCTATATCCGCGCCCTGACCGAGCTGGACCAGGCGCGCTACGTGCTATTGCTGCGCACCGGGCGATTGCTCGACGTGCTTGAAATTGAGGAAGAAGAGGTGCCGTTGTGAGCGATATGTCGCTCGTCGAAATCCCGCAGAAGCGGATTGCCGACTGGCTTGCCGAGCCAATCAAGCGCAACTGGCGCACCTATGGCAAGGTCGCGCTCGCCGCGACACTCATCAACATCTTCGGGCTCGCGAGCGCGCTGTTCACGATGACGGTCTATGACCGCGTCGTGCCCAATGCCGCTTATGGCTCGCTGCTGGCGCTCTCCATCGGGCTCGGCATCATCCTGCTGTTCGACTTCATCCTGAAGCTGCTGCGCGCCTATTTCGTCGACTTCGCCGGCACCAAGATTGACGAGGAAGTGGGCGAGGAAGTCTTCGGCCGCCTCACCGCGATGCGGCTCGAATTGCGCAAGGGCTCGACCGGCGCGCTGACAGGCATCATGCGCGAGCTTGAATCGATCCGCGACTTCTTTGCCTCGGCTACGCTCGTCGCGATTGTCGACTTGCCCTTCATCATCATCACCCTGCTGGTCGTGTGGGCCATCGGCGGCTGGGTGGTCGCGGTGCCTGCGGCCATGGTGCCGCTGGTCATCATCGTCGGCCTCGCCTCGCAGCCTGCGCTCCAGCGTATTGCCGCCAAGACCATGGGGCAGGGCCTGCTCAAGCAGTCGGTTCTCATCGAGACCGTCGGCAGCATCGAACATGTGAAGGTGTCGGGCGCGGACGGCATGCTCAAGCGCCGCTGGCGCGAGGCGGTGCGCGAACATGCGCATAGCAATATGCGCCAGCGCCTCATTTCCTCGGTCGGCACAACCTTCGCCACGACTGCCGGGATGATCAGCTATGCCGGCGTGGTCATCATCGGTGTGTTCCAGGTGGCCGATAACGAGCTGACGCTGGGCGGCCTCATCGCCTGCTCCATCCTTGCCGGCCGCGCCATTGCGCCGCTCGCGCAGATCTCGCAGCTGGTCGGGCGCATCACCGCGACCCGCACCGCCTATCGCCATGTACGCCAGCTGATGGACCAGCCCAAGGAGGGGCCCGAGACCGAGCCGCTCGAAATGGGCACGACCGACGGCGCAATCGAACTGCGCGGCGTGACCTTCACCTATCCCGGCGGCAGCGCGCCCGCGCTCGACAATGTGAACATGAAAATCGAGCCGGGACAGCATGTTGCGCTACTGGGCCGCGTGGGCTCTGGCAAGTCGACCATCGCCCGCCTCATGCTGGGCCTTTACCCGCCGCAGGAGGGCATGGTCCTCGTCGACGGCGTCGACCTCGCGCAGTTCGACCCCTATTCGCTGCGCGCGCAAATCGGCTCGGTGCTGCAGGAACCGGCGCTGTTCTCCGGTTCCATCCGCGAGAATATCGTGCTCGAGCGCCCCTTCGTCGATGATGAGGAAATGCTGCGTTCGAGCCGCGTATCGGGGACCGACCTCTTCGTCTCGCGCATCTCCAACGGTTACGACCTCAAGCTGGTCGACCGCGGTGACGGCCTCTCGGGCGGCCAGCGCCAGTCGATTGCCGTCGCCCGCGCGCTTGCCGGCAAACCGCCTATCGTGGTGATGGACGAGCCGACCAGCGCCATGGACGCACAGACCGAGGCCGACCTCATCGGTCGCCTCGAAGACGAACTCAAGGGCCGCACGCTCGTCGTCGTCACCCACCGCCAGCCGCTCTTGAAGCTGGTCGACCGCATCATCATCATGGACCGCGGCAAGGTCGTGGCAGACGGACCGCGCGACGAAGTGCTCAAGAAGCTCGCGCAAGGGGGCAAGCAGGCATGAACACGCTTCCCGCAGAACAATCCGAAGAGCCCATCGTCATCCATGACGAGGAGCAAGAACGGCACATCGAAGACTTCGTCGACGATATCGAGCCGGGCAAGGCCTCGAAGTTCCTCTTCTGGGGAATCCTCGTCTTCTTCGTGGTCTTCATCATCTGGGCCGCCTTTGCCGAAATCGACCGCACCGTGCGCGGGATGGGCCGCGTGATTTCGAGCAGCGAGTTGCAGGTCGTCTCCAGCCTCGAGGGCGGTATCCTCGAAGACATCCTCGTGCGTCCGGGTGAAGAGGTTACCGCAGGTCAGCCGCTGCTGCGCCTCGACCCGACCGAGACAGGTGCCAACCTCGGCAGCACCAAGGCGACTGCCGATGCGCTCGACATGAAGGTGGCGCGCCTTACCGCCGAAGTGACCGGCCGCGCGCCCAGCTATCCGGCCCCGGCCGACGAAGAGGCCGCGCGCCAGCTCGAAATCGAGAAGGCACTTTATGCCTCGCGCCAGGCAAACCTTCGCAGCGCGCTTGCGGCAGGCTCGGCGCAGCTCCAGCGTTCGCGCCAGCAGGTAGCCGAAGCCAATGCCGCCGTCGCATCGCGCCAGAGCGCGCTTACACGCGCCGAGACCGAGCTTTCCGCTGTTCGCCCGCTGGTCGAAAACGGCATCGAGCCGCGCCTCACCCTCACCCGCGCCGAAGCCGAAGCATCGAGCGCCCGCAGCGACCTCGAAGGCGCGCGCGCCACTCTCGGTCGTGCGCAGGCGCAGGTTGCCGAGGCGAGCGCCAACCTCGCCCGTATCAGGCAGGACTGGCGCGAACAGGCGGCGAGCGAGCTTGCCGTGACGCAGGCCGAATTCGAAGCCCGCTCGAGCACGCTTCCCGCGCTTCAGGAACGCTTCCAGCGCACCACGCTGCGCGCGCCCATCAAGGGCAAGGTCAGCCGCGTGCTTGTAACTACGCGCGGCAGTGCCATCAGCCCGGGCGAGGCGCTGGTCGAACTCGTGGCGCAGGAAGACAGCCTGCTGGTCGAAGCGCGCGTGTCGCCGCAGGACATTGGCAATGTGCGTATCGGGCAGAAAGCAAATGTCGGCATCACGGCCTACGACCAGTCGGTCTATGGCAAGCTCGAAGGGGTGGTCTCAACCATCTCGGCGGACTCCATCCAGGATCCGCAATCGGGCGAGATCTATTACCTCGTGCGCGTCACGACCCAGGACAACGCACTCGAAGGGCCAGGGGGGCAGGAGCTCGCCATCGGACCGGGCATGATTGCCGACGTCAGCCTGCTCGGCGACAAGCGCACCGTGCTCCAGTACATCCTGACGCCAATCACGCGCCTGTCGGAAACCGCGTTCCGCGAATAAGTAAGGCTACTTAGAGCTAATTAATCACGTCGAAAGGCGTGATGTGCGATAGATTTTCTGGCATGGTGCGTGCGCCGGGGCCACCGCCATCGCGCTCCGACAGATTGGGAAGGGTCATCGCATGTTTGAAGTCGAATCGTGTTGCGCGTGCTCGGTATGCAAGTCCGACAGCCGTACGCTCATGGGCGGCGACACAATTGTCCTGCCGCTAATCGACGCCAAGCTGCACTATGATTCCGGTTCGCTGGTCTACGCCAATGGCCAGGACACTCCGGGTGACGCTTCGACCACCGCGACAATTTCCGTGGGCGAAAGCATTACCGATGAACTGGAAGCGGTGGGCGATACCGACTGGTTCCGCATCGAGCTTACCGCCGGCCAGACCATCTCCATTTCTCTCTCGGGGACCGGGACCGATCCTGTCGCAGACACTTATCTCAGGATTTACAACGCAAGCGGTTTCGAGCTGGCTCGCAACGACGATGGCGGCGACGGGCTGAACTCGCTCATGCGGTTTACCGCTTCCACGACCGGCACATATTATATCGAGGCTGATTCCTACAACAGCCTCGAAACGGGCGAATACACGCTCTCTGTGAGCGAAGCCGCGCCACTAGAACTTTTCACGATCGACCAGATTTCCGACCAGCTGACGGAAGGGTATTGGGGCGGAAACCAACGCTCCTTCAATGTCGGTGTGGATGACACCATTACGGTCGACATCACATCCCTCAACGCGAGCGAACAGGGTCTCGCGCGCGAAGCCTTGCTGCTGTGGGGCGATGTCATTGGCGTCACCTTCCAGGAAGTTAGCGGCAATGCCGAGATTACCTTCAGCAACACCGAAGATGGTGCCTATGCCCAGTCGTCGAGGTCCGGCAGCACGATTATCGCATCGACCATCAACATCAACTCGAGCTGGGTTCCGGTCAACGCTACTCTGAACAGCTACGCCTTCCAGACCTATCTGCATGAAATCGGCCATGCGCTTGGGCTTGGCCATGCCGGAAATTACAACGGCGATGCGAGCTACGCCAACGACGCGCTCTATCTCAATGATGGCTGGCCCTACACCGTCATGAGCTATTTCGACGCCAACGATAATACCTACCTTAGCCAGGAGGGATTCTCGTTCGCTTATGTCGGCTCGCCGATGATGGCCGATGTCGCGGCGATGATCGACCTCTACGGGGCCTCGACCACGACACGGCTTGGTTCGACGGTCTATGGCTTCAACTCGACCTCGGACCGCGCGATCCATGATGCGAACCAGTATCCGACCGTCGCCTACACGATTGTCGACAGCGGCGGCGGTGCCGACCAGCTCGATTACAGCGGCTTCTCGCAAGACCAGCTGATCGACCTGCGGGAGGAGTCGTTTTCCAACATCGGCGGTCTCGTGGGCAATGTCTCGATTGCGCGCGGGACGGTCATCGAATGGGCCCGCGCCGGTTCCGGTGCCGACACCGTCTACGGCAACGCTGCCAACAATTTGCTGCAGGGTAATGGCGGCAATGACTATCTGAATGGCTACGACGGTGACGACATTATCGCCGGAAATGTCGGTGACGATGTAATCTACGGCGGTTGGGGCGAAGATACGCTCAACGGAAACGAGGGTAATGACGAGATCCGCGGCGGTCTCAACAACGACGAGATGAATGGCGGGTACGGCGCCGACGAGCTCTACGGCTCGAACGGCTACGACCGCATTTACGGCGGTATCGGGGATGACATCGTCGGCGGCGGAAACGGCAACGATTACATTTACGGCGAGGATGGCGACGACAACCTCAACGGTAATTTCGGGGCGGATATCATCAATGGCGGTGCCGGCAATGACCGCATCGTCGGCGGAGACGGCAATGACCGGCTCGTCGGCGCGGACGGCGATGATACCGTCATCGGAGGCGACGGTCTCGACGAGCTTTTCGGCGGACTGGGTATCGACCTCCTCTATGGCGGCCTGGGTGACGACCAGATCCACGGAGACGGCGGTAGCGACGAGATCTACGGCCAGGGCGGCGACGATGTCATTCTGGGTGGTGCTGGATGGGACAAGCTCTTCGGCAGTGACGGCGATGACGAATTGTCCGGCGGAAACGGCGGCGACTATCTTTCAGGTGGTTTCGGCATCGACATCCTGACCGGCGGCAGCGGCACCGACACTTTCGAGATGGAAATGTTCGGCGAGGCCAATCTGAACATAATCACCGATTTCGACACCGCCGAAGACAGCATCCTGCTCAAGCGCAACGTCGGCTTCGGCGAGCTTGATTGGGGCCAGTTGGCAGAAAGCGCCTTTGTATACGGCACCGAAGCGGGCGATGCCGATGACCGCATCATCTACCAATGGTCGACGGGCAAGCTCTTCTACGACCCGGACGGTGTCGGCGGCGAAGACGCCTATCTTTTCGCCCAGGTATCCGCGCAGACCGCGCTGAATGCCTCGCACTTCACCGCGGTCGGCGCTTCGGCACCGCCGCCAATCAATAGCGCCGACAACGCGATCCTCGGTGCCGACACGCCGGTCCTTTAACGCGGTTGATGTGGCCCGATGCATTTGCTTTTTCTCTCCAGCTTGCTCTTCACGACCGCCTGCGTGGCCGGAGAAGGAGAGGCTCAAGTGAACAGTGAAACACTGGCTTGCCATTACACCGGTGGTGAGGGCGAACGGGTCTGCGATATATTCCGCCAGGCTGTCGCAGCGATTGGGCGCGCGGACGTCGCAAGCCTTTCTGTCGAACGTCATTCTCCCACCCAGGCACGGGCCGTGGCAAGCGACCGGACCGGGCGCGAAATCCTGGCGCTGGATTTCGATGTGATGGACGCCGAACTGGACGAGACAAAATGGCGCGATTTCGCACGAATGTTCGCCGCCGAACTCAAGACCGACTGATCTCCGCCGCTGCGCGAATGGTCACTCACAGTACGAAATCGGTCGCCAGGTTTTAGACGCATCCAGTCTTATCTGGCAGTCGACCACAAGATCGATGTCGACATCACTCCAACCTTATCGGAGCGATTCATAATTTCCGGTCGCTTCCAGCAGCTTCGCCACTCCCAGACTTGATGATTCAGCCGGTCCCACTAGCGAGCAAATTCAATCCACCGAAGGCCGTCAATGCAGGTTCCCTCGCGTAAATGCGCCCCTCCGTACATTCGTGCAAAGGAATGGCGGAGCAGGAGGGATTCGAACCCTCGATACGGGGTTACCGTATACACACTTTCCAGGCGTGCGCCTTCGACCACTCGGCCACTGCTCCGTTATCCTGATTCGCGCTACCGCTTCGCTGCTTGAGCGCGGCAGGGATTGGTCGGACCGCGGGCCTCTAGCGGGAGTCACCTTCACGCGCAACAGCCATGGCCCGGCTCTTCCGAACCAAAATGCGACGAACCGTGGGAACCGCCGCGCGCGGGTGCGCATTATCCGGTTACACCCCCCAAGTTGCGGTGCTGCGCGGAATGGCATTCCCTGCGAACATCGCATCAAAGCCCCTTCCCGCCCTCTATAACGCGCGTGAAGGGGCTTTTTGTTTGGCCGCAATGCTGCCAAGCTCCCACGCCATGACCAAGCACCTGATTTCGCTCGCTGCAGCGCTCGCACTTAGCTCTACCATAGCAGCGCAGGAGGGAGGCGAGACGCCGCCGCCAAGCCCCAATGAAATCGTTGCCAAGGCCGGTGCGGAAGAGTGGAACGCAATCCTGGCGGAAGACCTTATCGTCATGACGCTCGCCCCCGATGCAAAAGGCAATCCGCGCGAAGTCATCATCCAGCTCATGCCAGCCCCCTTCAGCGAGAAGTGGACCGCCAATATCCGCACCTTCGCGCGTTCGGGCTGGTTCGACAACATCACCGTCAACCGCGTGCAAGACAATTACGTCGTCCAGTGGGGCGATGCGAAGTACGACAATCCCGAGAGTGATGGTCCGCCGAAGGCTCTTCCCGAGGGACTCGTCGACACCAGCGAGGAGGATTACGTCCTCGCCTACACCCCGGACATGTTTGACAAGCTTTGGTCCACCAGGGGACGCCGGGATGCTGTCCAGCGACTGACGCCGACCACCAGGGCCGCGCGCGGGTGGACCGGTTTCGACGACCCTTACGCGAACGGCTTTGCTTTTGTCGGGGCCATGCCCGTGGCGATGGATTTCACTGACGGGGAAATAATCGTCGAGCAGGTCAACCAGACCACCGGGACGATTGTGAAGTACAAGGACCACGCGACCGGGCCTTCCAAGGTCTGGCCCATCCATTGCTACGGCATGGTCGGCGTGGGCCGCAATCTCTCGCCCGATGCCGGCACGGGTGCGGAGCTTTACACAGTCATCGGTCACGCACCGCGTCATCTCGACCGCAACATCGCGCTGGTCGGCCGGATTGTCGAAGGTATCGAACACCTCTCGAGCCTGCCGCGCGGCAAGGGACAGCTGGGCTTTTATGAGGACGAGGGCATGCGGACGCCCATCCTCAGCGTGCGTGTCGCAAACGACCTTCCTGAAAACGACCGGCCGGAGTTCGAATATCTCGATGCAGGGGGAACGACCTTTGCTGATTACGTCAAGGCCCGGGCGAACCGGCGCGACCCGTTCTTCATCGTGCCTGCAGGCGGGGCCGATGTCTGCAACGTCATGGTCCCCGTGCGCCGCGTGGCGGAGTGAGCGAGACGCTCTCCTGCACCCTGCCGCTGAAGCGCTGGCAGGGTGACCGCGGGACCTATCACCTCGTCACCATCACCGGCGATACCGCCGAGGCCATCGCCATGCATGAGCGGCTGCACCGGCTTGAATTCGGTGCGCGGCGCGGGTTCGGCTCGGTCAAGGTGATGGCGCGGGTTGGCGGGACTCAGTGGAAGACTTCGGTCTTTCCGCAAAGCCAGAAAACCGAATGGGTCCTGCTCATCTCGAAGAAAGTGATGCGCGCCGAGGACCTTGACGAAGGTGACAGCGTCTCGCTTAGACTCGAATTACTCTAGAGCTTTTCCATTAGCTCGATGCGGTTGCCGAAGGGGTCGGCGATGTCGCCGCGGCGGTAGCCTTCCAATTCCTTGCCCGGTTTGAAAGGCACGCCCGAGGCCTCGAGCTTGGCGACCAGCGCGCCGAGGTTCTCGACCAGCAGCGCGGGATGCGCGCGGCGGGCGGGGAGGAAGGCATCTTCCACGCCGCAATGGATGGCTATCCCCTCGCTCTCGAACCAGCAGCCGCCATTGACCGCAAGGTGCGATGGCTTGGTGACTTCCTCCAGCCCCATCACGCCGGTCCAGAACTTGCGCGCATGCGGCTCGCCGCCGTGCGGCATGGCGAGCTGGATGTGGTCTATGCCAAGAAGCAAGCTCATGCGCGCTCCGCCTGCGCCACGGCATCGCTGGCGCGCAGGGCGCTCAGGATGCGGGTGAGGTGGGCAAGGTCCTGCACTTCGAGATCGACCTCGTAAGTGGTGAAGGGATGGTCGAGCTGGGTCTGCTCGAGGCTTTTCACATTGACCACGTTCTGCGCAAAGATTCCCGCCATCTCGGCCAGTGTGCCGGGGCGGTCGTAAAGCGTCACGCGCAGGCGGCCCACCGCCCCGCGCGAACGCTTGCCCCATGAGAGGTCGAGCCAGTCATTGTCGATGCCGGTCGCCAGCTGGTGGCAATCGATGGCATGCACTTCCACGCCCTTGTCCTGCTTGCGCAAGCCGACGATGCGGTCGCCCGGAACGGGGTGGCAGCATTCGGCGAGGTCATAGCCGACACCCGGCGTAAGGCCGCGGATGGAGAGCGACTTGCCGCTGCGCAGCCATTCGTCGTCCTCGTCGGCCATGCCCTCGGTGCTGCCGGGCATCAGCGCTTCCATCACCGCGCGGTCGGTAATCTTGGCCGCGCCGATGGCATAGAAGAGGTCTTCCGGCTCTTCCATCTCGAGCCGCTTCAAGGCCTCGCGCAGCGCCTTCTTGCCGATCTTGGCGGGCACGCGGGTAACGATTTCGTCGTAGAGCTTCTGCCCGATTTCGGCGACTTCGCCGCGCTCCTTGAGGCGCACCGCGCGGCGGATGGCGGCGCGCGCCTTGCCGGTGATGACGAAGCCGAGCCAGCTCATCTGCGGCTCGGCATTCTTGCCTTTGAGGATTTCGACCACGTCGCCATTGTTGAGCTGGGTGCGCAGCGGCATGTGCCGCCCGTTGATTTTCGCGCCCACCGTCTGCGTGCCAAGCTCGGTATGGACGGCAAAGGCGAAATCCACCGCGGTCGAGCCCTTGGGCAGCTGATGCAGCGCGCCCTTGGGGGTGAAGGCGAAGATACGATCCTGGTAGATCGCCATGCGCGTATGCTCGAGGAGTTCTTCCGCATCGTGGCTGGCATCGACGATTTCGATGAGGTCGCGCAGCCAGCCGACCTGCCCATCGGGCCGTTCCGCCTGCTTGTAGGCCCAGTGAGCGGCAAGCCCGAATTCGTTCGTGCGATGCATGTCGCGCGTGCGGATCTGCACTTCGACGCGCATCGACTTGCCGTAAATCAGCGAGGTGTGAAGGCTGCGATACCCATTGGTCTTCGGCGTCGAGATGTAGTCCTTGAACTTGCCCGGCAGGAATTGCCACGTGGTGTGCAGTACGCCCATCGCACGGTAGCAATCGGCCACATCGTCGCAGATGACGCGGAAGGCCATGATGTCGGTCACCTGCTCGAACGATACATGCCGTTCGGCCATCTTGCGCCAGATCGAATAGGGGTGCTTTTCGCGCCCGGAAACCTCGACGCTCAGCCCTGCCTCGGCCAGCGCGTGCTTCATGTCGAGCGCGATGGCATCGACCTGCCCGCCATCCTGCTCGCGGATCTGCTGCAGGCGGTTGGTGATGGTAGTGTAGGCTTCGGGCTCGATCTGCTCGAAGGCCAGCAGCTGCATCTCGCGCATGTATTCGTACATGCCCACGCGCTCTGCCAGGGGGGCGTAGATATCCATCGTCTCGCGCGCGATGCGCTGGCGCTTTTCGGGCTTCTTGATGAAGTGGAGCGTGCGCATGTTGTGCAGCCGGTCGCCCAGTTTCACCAGCAGCACGCGGATGTCTTCGCTCATCGCGAGCAGGAACTTGCGCAGGTTTTCCGCCGCGCGCTCGTTCTCGGGCATCTGCTCGATTTTTGAAAGCTTGGTCACCCCGTCGACCAGCCGCGCGACCTCGCCGCCGAAGTTCTTCTCGATATCGTCGATGGTGGCGAGCGTGTCCTCCACCGTATCGTGGAGCAGCGCGGTGGCGATGGTCTCCTGGTCGAGCTTCAGGTCGGTCATCAGGCCCGCGACCTCGACCGGATGGCTGAAATAGGGGTCGCCGCTCGCGCGCGTCTGCGTGCCGTGCTTCTGCACCGTATAGACATAGGCGCGGTTGAGCATCGCCTCGTCGGCGTCGGGGTCGTATTCGAGGACCCGCTCTACGAGTTCGTACTGGCGCAGCATCGTAGCTCTACGATGGAGGCAAACCCCCTCTTATTGCAACGCAAAAAACCTTGATCGCGCAATCACTGAGCCGACATCACCCGCTCCACGCCGCCGCGCGTGACCGAGTGGTAGCTGTCGCGCGTCTCGGCGTAGATGCGGCTGGCGATCGGGCGGCCCCAGTCGCCCTCGTCCCAGAGCACGGCGAAGAGCGGGCGCACGAACTTGGCGCGGCCCACGCGGGCGAGAAAGGCCTCGGCCTGCGGCACGGCGGGTTCGTAACGGTTCTCCAGCGCCATCTCGAGCCAGAGGAACAGGATTTCATTGTTGCCCGTGGACGAGAGGCCGAGCGCAGTGTCGAGCGCAGCCAGCTGCTCGTGGGTCAACTCGGCGGGCAGGTTGTCGAGGAAGCGGATTTGCTCCGCTGCCGTCCAGCCGCTCCATGCGGCAGGGATGGTCGAACCTCCACCATAAGCCGTCACAGCAGCATCCACTGCGGCGAAGGCTGCCGGGTCGGGCTTGGCGACATTGCCGGGAAGGCCAGGCTCGAAAATCCATTCGCGCAACATCAGGCGCTCGGCCTCGGCATCCGAGGCGACGAGGTTTGCCATCATGTCGTCGTAGAACAGTTCGCTCGTCGCGGGCTGGAAGGCGTGGTTATCGAACCACTGCTGGAGCCACGCATCGAAACGCTCGCGGCCCACGATACGCTCGACCGTGCGCAGGAAGAAGGCGCCCTTGTCATAGGCAATCGCGCTGCCGAGTTCGTAGCCGCCATCGGTGCTCAGCGCCGTGCCGGGCGCATCATCGCCCACCTCGCCCAGCGTTTCGAGGATATTGGCATACATCAGCGCAGCTTCCTGCTCGGCGCGCGCCTTGCCGTAGACCGCCTCGACGATGCGGTTTTCGAAATAGGTTGTCACGCCTTCGTTGAGCCAGCTGTCGCCCCACACCGCATTGGTGACGAGGTTGCCCGACCAGCTATGCGCCAGTTCATGCGCGACGAGGCCGTTGTTCGAGCGGTCGCCCGCGATGAAGGTCGGGGTGAGGAAGGTCATCACCGGGTTTTCCATGCCGCCGTAAGGGAAGGCCGGCGGCAGGACGATCATGTCGTAGCGGCCCCAGCGGTATTCGCCGTAAAGCTCTTCGGCGGCGACCACCATTTCCTCGGTGTCAGCGACTTCGGCATAGGCGCGCGGGAGGACCGAGGGCTCGGCCCAGACGCCGGTGCGCGGGCCGATGGCGCGGAAGTCGATATCGCCCGCGGCAATCGCGATGAGATAGGGCGGGACGGGCTTGTCCATCACGAAGCGGAAGGCGCGGCGGCCGTTGCCGAGGTCCTCAGGCTCGCCCTGCGCCACGCCGCTCATTACCACGTCGAGCGGCTTGGGCGCAGTGATGCGCGCCTCCCATGTCTGGCGGATGCCGGGGCTGTCCTGCGTCGGGATCCACGTCCGGTTGAGGATGGCCTGTCCCTGGCTGAAGAGGAAGGGATGCACGCCGCCCGCGGTCTGTTCGGGGCTGAGCCATTGCAGCGCGGTCGCATCCTGCGGGGCGCGGTAGTCGATACGGATGCTGCGCGCGCCGCCCAGGATGACGGTGAGCGGCGAACCCTTCGCGCCGGCCTCTTCCAGTTCTTCGAGCGCCCAGTCCAGTTCGCGGCCCGCAGTGTCGGTGACACGAGTAACTTCGAGACCGTTGGTGTCGAGAACGATGCTGTCCTCTCCTTCCGCCACGAGCAGGTCTAGCACCGCGCTGCCGCCCACCCGCTTGGCATCGAAATCGAGGTCGAGGTCGAGCGCCACATGCGTCACGCGCGCCTTCTGCGGCTCGGCCCAGGTCAGCGTGTCGAGCGCTTCGGGGCCGGTGAGGATGGGCGAGACCATCGGCTCGGGAGTTGCAGTCGAAAGGAGCGGCTCGCTTACCGCATTGGTGCAGGCGGCAGTGGCGAGCAGGAGCGCGAGGCTGGCGGTGATGCGGCGCATGGATGTCTCTCCGGTCAGGTTGCGGGTCTGCCGGGCGAAACCGGCCCCCTCGTGAATTGCTGGGGCCGCCTATCGACCATAAGGGCGCGCTAATCCAGTATGGCGTGTGAAATCGTACCCAGCGACTCGCTTTTGCGTGCAAAATCAGCCATGGGAACGTTCACAACAACTGGAGAGGCCGCCCATGTTCCGCACCCCGAGTTTCGCTCTAGCCGCCGCACTTGCCCTCACCGGCACCAGCCTTGCTGCCCAGGTTGAGGATGCGGGCGATGCGTTGGCCGAGGAAATCGCGCCCAACCGGACGCTGCTCTTCGCCGACGAATTCAACGCGAGCGAACTCGACCGCGAGAAATGGCGCGTCATCGGCCCCGATTTCTGGGTCAACAACGAACAGCAGATGTATGTCGACGACCCGGCGGTCATCAATTTCATCGACGGTATCGAAGGTGCCGATGGCGGCGTGCTGATGCTTCGCCCGGTGTTCAAGCCCGGCATCGACCCCAACAAGGACCGCAACGCGCCCTTCGTGTCGGGCCGCATCGAAAGCGCGGGCAAGTTCGACTTCATGCACGGCCGCGCCGAAGCGCGCATCAAGATGCCCGACAATGTCGGCGTGTGGCCCGCCTTCTGGCTGCTCGGCAACGACAAGTGGCCGGGCACGGGCGAAATCGACATCATGGAATATGTCGGCGAGAAGGACTGGATCGGCGTGGCGCTGCACGGCCCCGGCTATTCGGGCGAGACCCCGCTGGTGAACAAGTTCTTCTTCCCAGAGGGCGTCGATGTCACCCAGTGGCACACTTATGCGGTCGAATGGACCGACAGCCAGATCGACTTCCTCATCGACGGCCATGTCCACTATCGCGTGACCAGGCCGATGGTCGAGAACTACGGCAAGTGGCGCTTCGACAACGAGAAATACCTCATCCTCAACTTCGCCATGGGCGGCGCCTATCCGTTCAAGACGAACCGCATCGAGGAACCCTATAATGGCATCCCCGCTGAAACCGTCGAAGCGGTAAAAACCGGCAAGGTCGCGATGCTGGTCGACTGGGTCCGGGTCTACGCGCCGGAAGAGTGATTACGCCCCGGTCGGCGCAACGCGGCTTAGCATTTGCTCTCCGAAAGGTGACCTAAGCGCAATTCCAAACCTGTTCTGGATGAAACGGGTTTGGGATTCGTCTTTTGCCACGACGAAATGTCGTGCGGCTCCCACCGTCTGCCTGTTCATCGATCCAAAGAGGTACTTCACGCTCCTCTCCATCACCTCAGCGGCATAGTTTCCGTCATAGAAGGCAAGCATCATACTGTCGGGTGACAAAGGAAAGCCGAAATGCCCCTCTCGCCTTTTGAAACCATCTGTACGCAAAAGCGGATCATCGGAAAGGAGCAATGCCGGAGTTGAAGAATCTCGCGTCACTTTGCGCCAATGCATGTTGGCCATGAAATCGATGAGCTTCTCATTTGCCATTAGCCTTGCGAACGAGCGATAGAAGGCTTGATCCGCCGCATTGTCTGGCTCAGATTCCTGAAATTCTTGAAAGGTCGGCGGGTCACCTTCAGTTCTCAGTTCTTCATATCGTGCCCCTACCTCTTCGCGAACTCGCTCGAAATGCGCGGCCGAAGCAATCTTAGCCGCGGCGAGGCTTTCCCGCCCTCGATGAAGTAAGGAAAGAATAAAGATAGCGAGAGTTGCAGTCTCTTCGCCAGAGAGATTAGGCTGAGGGTCTTCGCGTAGAGTGTTGAAGACCTTCGAAGCGCGGTCATCCAACGGCTTGAAGAAAAGTTCCTCAAGGCTGGTGTCCTGCCTCATCCCTTCCGGGAGATCATAAAGATAGTCGAAATAGCCGACTGACTTGGGTGGCTTGGCCATTACATCCACCTTCGCCCTAAACTTGCGATAACGCTTTACGCAGCCTTCTTCATCACCCCAGCGACTGATCCAAAACTGCGGGATGTAATGATGCCGTTTTGACCGTTGCCTCCGATGTTGCTCGTGCATCTATGACCACGTCGCCTCGGGCGGCAGGCTCATGAGGATAGCGTCGATATTGCCGCCGGTCTTGAGGCCGAACAAGGTGCCGCGGTCGTAGACGAGGTTGAACTCGGCATAGCGCCCGCGCCATTCGAGTTGCTGCTGTTTGTCTTGCGGCGTGAATTCGCTCTCCATCCGGCGGCGGACCAGCTTGGGGAAGATGTCGAGGAAGGCTTCGCCAATATCCTTGGTGAAGGCGAGGTTGCGCTCGAAACCTGCCTCGTCCTCGCACTCGAGGTGGTCGTAGAAGATGCCTCCCACCCCGCGATGCACGCCGCGGTGGGGGATGTAGAAATAGTCATCCGCCCACTTCTTGAAGCGGTCGTAATAGGTCGGATTGTGCGCCGCGCAGGCAGCGCGGAAGCGGGCATGGAAGTCTTCTGTATCTTCCTCATAGGGGAGCGGCGGATTGAGGTCCGCCCCGCCTCCGAACCATGCCGCCTGGGTGGTGAGGAAACGCGTGTTCATGTGGACCGCGGGCACATGCGGGTTCGCCATATGCGCAACCAGGCTGATGCCGGTCGCGGTGAAGCCGGGGTTCTCGGGCGAAGCGCCATTAATGGAGGCGGCGAATTCGGGCGCGAAATTGCCGCGCACGGTCGAGACATTGACGCCGACCTTCTCGAATACCTTGCCCTTCATCAGGCCCCGAGTGCCGCCGCCCGGGTCTTCATTGCCCTCTTCCTCGCGCTCCCAGCTATCGTACTGAAAGACGGCATCGCTGCCCGCCTCGCGCTCGATGCTCTCGAACTCGGCGCAGATGCGGTCCCGAAGGGTTTCGAACCAGTTGCGGGCGGTTTCGGTCTGCTGGGTCCAGTCGGTCATGGTATCTCTTGTCAGTGTGTGCTGCGTGGCGCGCGAAAGCCCATCGCGGCGTGCATCGCATTGATGCAGGTCAATTCGTCGCAAGCGGCCTTGCCATCGCTGCGCGCAGGCGGCAATAGCAGCCCCATGGTTCCCCTTTCGTTCGCAGACCAGGAGTTCGTCCTGACTGAGGGCCGCGCGCTCTACTGGCCGCGCGAGTCCGCGCTGCTAGTCGCCGACCTGCACCTGGAGAAAGGGAGCTTTTTCGCCGGTCACGGGCAGATGATACCGCCCTACGACAGCCGCGAGACGCTGGAGCGTGTGGCGCTCGCCATTCGTGAAACCGGCGCACGGCGGGTCATCACGCTGGGCGACAATTTCCACGATTCGGATGGCTCTACCCGGCTCGAACCGCACGCCTGCGGCATGCTGGAGGCGCTGACCAAGGCTGTCGACTGGGTCTGGATTACCGGCAACCACGACCCCGACATGGAGGCCCGTTGCGGCGGCACGCTGGTCGAGGAAATAGAACTCAACGGCACCATCCTGCGCCACCGCGCCAAGAAGGGTGAGACCCGGCCCGAGTTGTCCGGCCACTACCACCCGCGCCTGCAGGTGAAAGTCCGCCAGCGCATGATCCGCCGCCCCTGCGCCGTGGTGAGCGCCAATGAAGGCGCGGACGGCAAGCCCTCGGGACGCATGATCCTGCCAGCTTTCGGAGCCTACACCGGGGGAATGAACGCCGCCGACCCGGCCATCCTCAAGGCACTGCAGCCCGCCGATAGGATCGACGCCATAGTGCCTGCCAAGGGGCAACTCGCGCGTTTCGAGCTTTGGCGAGCTGCGTAGTTTTTTGTTTAGCCTCAAGCGCCGGCGGCCGCGTCCGCGGCCTTAGGCTTCCGCGCCATTCGGCGCGACGGCCAGTCGGCCTTTGGCTGCCGCGGCCAAGAACAGGTTGATCTTGAAAGCACTGATCCGGGCTGCGACCAGCAGCCCGCAAGGGCGACCGCCCGCCCGCAGCGGGTGCAGCTTGCTGCACGTCTAGCGAGGACGCTCGCACGGATGTGTGAGCGAAAAACAAAAACCACAATACCACACCGAGTGCACTAAATCAGCAATACCCCTTCCGAATCTGCGGAACAGCGCCTACATGGGGCGCATTCTTAAGAGGCACCAAAAGGAGATAGCCCCATAGCCCGTCCACCCCGGCGCAGCATGCAAATGCCCGTGAAAAGCGGCCCGCGCTACGATAACATGATCAATGTCCCCAAGGTCCGCGTGATCGATCACGAAGGCGAAAACCTGGGGGTGATGTACACCCGCGAAGCGACCGAGCAGGCCAACGAACTGGGCCTCAACCTCGTCGAAGTGTCCCCCAATGCCGACCCGCCGGTGTGCAAGTTCCTCGATGTCGGCAAATATCGCTACGAGGCGCAGAAGAAGGCGAACCTCGCGCGCAAGACGCAGAAGACCCAGGACATCAAAGAGGTCAAGATGCGCCCGAACATCGACGATCACGATTACGACGTGAAAATGCGTAACGTGAACAAGTTCATCGAAAACGGCGACAAGGTGAAGTGCACGCTACGCTTCCGTGGCCGCGAAATGGCGCACCAGCAACTGGGCATGGACCTCTTGAACCGCGTGCGCGACGATGTCGAAGAAATCGCCAAGGTCGAAAGCTTCCCGCGCCTCGAAGGCCGCCAGATGGTGATGGTGCTCGCGCCGAAGTAATCGCTTCGAGCCATGACGAAATAAGAACGGGGCAGCGCCAGGGCGCGGGCCCCGTTTTTCTTTTGCGCATTCGCATAGCGTCGACGAACTACAGCCATCGCCCGTCGGGACACATGGCAAATTCATGTAGGCCGCTGTATAGCGGCCTCGATTTCCCGCCAGGTCCTTCGCAGAGGCTCCCAAGATGATGACGCGCACCCTACCCCTCCTCGCCCTTGCGGCGGCCCTTGCAATGCCGCAGCCTGTTACTGCGCAGGCTGCTGACGACGCGGCAGCGAGCAGCGAGACTGCGGCCATTGTCCAGTTCACCCCCCGTCCTTCGGGCGACGCATCGCGGATGGATTACGGCTTCCTCGACCAGGCGCTGGAATTCATGGTCCTGCGCATGGGGATCTCGACCCGCGAGGGACTTGGTCGTCCCGAGCCGACCATCGGATCGCGCCAGCTCTACGGGCACGATTCCCGTTATCGCCTCGAGGGCAACCGCGTCGTCTATTCCTTTCTCAAGGACGATGCGATCGAGCCGCTGACCGACTATTTGCGCGAGCTCGAGAGCCTCGGCTCCGAAGTCGACATTACCTCGCTCTCGCGTAACGAGCAGCTCGCCTATTGGACTAACCTTCACAATGTCGCCGTGATCGAAGCAATCGCGCGCAACTATCCGCTCAAATCGCCCTCACGCATGATGCTGGATGGCGAGCGGGTCGTGCTGGACGACCTCAAGCTGGTTACCGTGGCAGGCATTCCGCTCAGCCCGCGCGACATTCGCACGCGCATCGTCTATCCCAACTGGTCCGATGCGAAGGTGATTTACGGCTTCACCCGCGGCGAGATTGGCGGGCCGTCGATCCAGCGCCGCGCCTACACCGGCGACAATGTCGACGAGGTGCTTGAAAATTCGGCGCGCGAGTTCGTCAATTCGCTGCGCGGCGTCGAAAGCTACGGCAAGAAACTGCAGGTTTCGAAAATCTACGCCGAGGCTGCACCCTTCTATTTCCCGCAGATGGGCGACGATTTGCGCGACCACCTTCGCCTTTACGCAGGCGAAGAGGTGATGGGCCTTATCGACAGGAAGCCCGAAATAGCCGTCAACCAGTACGAGGACCGCGTCGCCGACCTCGCGGGCGGTGAACGCGAGCCGATCTACCAGCAGATCGAAGTGGATGGAAAACCGGCAGGCTCCACCATCACCCCCTCGATTGCGCGCTTGCTCAACGAGCGCCTCGAGAAGATGGAAAAGCTTCGTCGTCGCGGCGAATTGCGTGGTCGCGTGATCGTGCTCACGCCGCCGAGCGCCGAAGAACAGCCGGCCGAGACAGAGAGCGAAGCGGAGAGCAGCGAGGGCAACTGAGCCCCCGCATTCTCCAATCTACCGTCCGATATGTTCGTCGAGGAAGGCTAGGTAGGCCTCCGAAGCGGTGATGCGGTTTTCCTTGCGGCGGAAGCCGTGCCCTTCATCGGGGAAGAGGACGTATTCGACCGGTACGCCATTGGCGCGCACCGCTTCGACCAGCTCGTCGCTTTCCACCTGCAGCACGCGAGGGTCATTGGCGCCTTGCACCACCAGCATCGGCTTTATGATATTGCCCGCGTGGAACAGCGGCGAGATGGCGCGGTGGCGCTCGCCATCGGTCGCCGGGTCGCCCATCTCATCATAGAGCGCGTCGCGGAAGCTGCCCCACCATGGCGGGATGGATTCCAGCGTGCGCACCCAGTTGGTGACGCCGAAGATGTTGATGCCCGCATCGAAAACTTCCGGATGGAAGGCGAGCGCGGCGGCGGTCATGTAGCCGCCGTAGGAGCCGCCCATCACCGCGATGCGGTCGTCGGCCACCCAGTCGAGGCCCTGCAGGAAATCCTTCGAAGCGACCACGTCCTTCAAATCGACATCGCCGTGGCGCTTGTCGTCCATGTGGAAGAAGGTCTTGCCGTAACCCGACGAACCGCGGTTGTTGATGGCGTAGGCGGCATAGCCGTTGTTCACGAGGTGCTGGACCATCGCACTATAGCCGCGCCGGCTCTGGCCGCCGGGGCCGCCGTGGACCAGCACGACCATTGGCGCGGGATTGGCGGCGCTCGCGCCCTTGGGCCTGTAGAGGATGCCGGGGATTTCGACCCCGTCATAGCTCTTGAAGCGGGCGACCGAAGCAGTGACCAGATCATCCTCGTCTATGGCCGGGTTGAGCGCGCTGGTCAGCCGCGTGGTGTTCCCGCTCTTGAGGTCCGCGAGATAGATATCGGTCGGCGAGGTATCCGACGATAGCATGAAGGCGATGCGCTTTTCTTCCGGATCGAAGCGCAGGCCGCCCAGATTGCCCGCAGGTAGGCCCTTCAGCCGCATTTCCTTGTCGGTCAGCGTGTCGAGGATGGTAACCGCCGTCAGCGCGTCCTCGTTTACACCGCTGATGCGATAACGGCCGCTCGGCGAATAGCTGACGTAGGAGACGTCCCAATCCTCCTCCAGTACGACGCGCTTCTTGCCGGTGGCGAGATTGTAGCGCCACGCCTCGCTGAATTCGCCATGCTCGTCGGTCGCGTAGACCAGCGCTTCGCTGTCGCGGGTGAAAGTGTAGACGCCGTGGCTGACATTGCCCTCGTGCGGGCTGATGAGGTTGGGGGTCGCGTCGCCCTGCAGGTCGGCGAGATAGATGTCGCTGTCGGCGCTGGAATTGGCCTTGGTCAGCGCGACCCAGCGTCCGTCGGGCGAGACCTCGGCGATGCTGAAGCCGCCTTCATTGGTGAAGATGCGGCTGCGCGCAAAGCTCTGCGCATCATAGGCGTAGAGGTCGAAGGCCGAACTGTCGCGCTCGTTGGTGGTTACGTAGAAGACCGTTCCTTCGGCGTTCCATCCCGCGAAGCTCGCTTTCAAATCCTCGCCCGGGGTCAAATCGACCACCGAGCCATCGAGCGTGCGGACGTAGAGGTGGTTCAATTCGTTCCCGCCCTCGTCGGCGGTGAACAGCAGGCGGTTGTCGTTCGGGAAGAAGCTGCTGCCGAAGGTCGCATTGCTGGTGGAGGTCGTCAGCGGGACTGCCTCGCCGCCATCGACCGGCATCATGTATGCGTTGAAGACCCCGCTCTGGTCAGAATTGACGAGGATGTGCTTCCCGTCGGCGGAGAAGTTGTAGCCGCTCGAAGAGCCGACACCGTAAGAGGTCGATTCGAAGAACTGCCGCGCAGTGTAAGTGGTCGTTTCCGGCGCGGCGGCGGCCGGCGTGCTCTCGATGCCCTGCGAACAGGCCGGCAGGGTCAGCGCAGCCATCGATACGGCAGCCGCGAGCGTGAATTTCCTGAGCATTCTCATCCTCCCCGATGTATCCATCCGGCGAACCCTAAGGTGGTGACGCCAAGGCGGCAAGCGAGGCGATTGTCCTGGCGCCCATGCGCTGTTAGCAGTTGGCTCCGGAGAGGGAGTTTACCGATTTCGTGACCGCCAAGACTATCGGCCTTGTCGTGGGCGCATTGGCGCTCGCCCTTTCGATTTTCCTGCCCGCGCCCGACGGCATGAGCCGCGAGGCGTTCATCGTGGCGGGCCTCGTCGTGCTTATGGCGGCATGGTGGATGACCGAGGCGCTGCCGCTCACCGCCACCGCGCTGATGCCCTTTTTAGTCCTGCCCTTTGCCGGGGTAATGACGGCGAAAGAGACCGCAGGCGCCTATTATTCGCCCATCCTGTTCCTGCTGCTGGGCGGGGCCTTCATTGCGCTGGCCATCGAGCGGACGGGGCTGCACAAGCGCCTGGCGCTGGCCATCCTCAATGCCGTGGGCGGGCGCGGCGGACAGGCGGGGTTGCTACTCGCCTTCATGGTTTCGGCAGCTATCCTGTCGATGCTGATTTCCAACACTTCGACCGCGCTGATCATGATGCCGATGGCCTTGGCCGTGCTTGCGGGTGGTGAGACCCAACCAGCCTCAAGCAGCGCAGCGGTAGGCCACAAAGAAGGCCTTGCCGGAGCGCTGCCAATGGGCATCGCCTTTGCCGCGAGCATCGGCGGACTCGGCACGCTGGTCGGCTCGCCTACAAATGCCATTGCGGTCGGTCTGGTCGACACGATGACCGGCACGCAAATCAGCTTTGCCGAGTGGATGCTGTACGGCCTGCCCATCGTCGTGCTCGGCGTGCCGCTCGCCGCCATCCTGATTGCCCGCGTCCAGAAGATCGCTGCGCATCCCTTCGATGTCGGCGCAGCGCGCGCGGCGATTGTCGACGAAACACCCATGGGCACGCCAGAGCGCCGCCTTCTGGCGGTGGTCGGCGTCACCTTTATCGCTTGGATGACCCGTCTGCTGGTCGCGCCCTACCTGCCCGAGGGCTCGTGGACCGACGGCACGATTGCCATCATCGCCAGCCTCGCCCTCTTCCTGCTGCCCGACGGCACGGGGCGCCCGCTGCTGCTCTGGAAAGAGGCCGACCGTGCGCCGTGGGGAGTCATCATGATGTTTGGCGGAGGCCTCGCGCTGGCCGCCGGAATGGGCACCAGCGGGCTTGCCGACTGGCTGGGCCAAGCGCTGTTGCCGCTCGAGAACTGGCCGCTCGTCCTCGTCGCCATCGCAGTGGTAGCCATGGTGGTTCTCATCACCGAATTCGCCAGCAATGTCGCGACGGCCAGCGGCATCATCCCGGTGGTCGCGGCACTGGTCGTCGCGCTCGGGGTCGACCCTGTCCTCCTCGCCATGCCCGCCGCGCTGGCGGCAAGCTGGGGCTTCATGCTCCCCGCCGGGACCGGCCCCAACGCCATTGCCTGGGCCACGGGCCGTGTCCGTATCGAGCGCATGGTCAAGGCCGGCCTGCTGCTCGATATCGTCGGCATCTTCATGATCGTCTTCGTGGTGTGGGGAATGGCCTCGCTCACCTGAGCGGCAGCTTGATTCCTCGCCCGCCGGGCCATAATGGCACTCGCGCAAAAGCAGCCGGTGGAGAGGCGTTCCTGCGGAGGTTAGGAACGGGTGCCAGCGGACAAGCGACACCGGCTCCCGCCTTCCTGGGAGCGACTTTGCAGGAAGGAAGCTCTACCCATGAGCGACAATGACATCGATCCAGTAAGCCCCCGCATGGCGCCCAAGCGCAAGATACCCGAAGTGAACGGCCGTCCGATGAAGCCTTCCACTCTGATGATGGGCCACGGCTTCGACCCGACGCTTTCGGAAGGCAGCCTCAAGGCCCCGATCTTCCTCACCTCGACTTTTGCCTTCCCCAGCGCTGCCGACGGCAAGCGCCACTTCGAAGGCATTACCGGCAAGCGTCCGGGCGGCGCGGACGGGCTCGTCTATTCGCGCTTCAACGCGCCCAACCAGGAAATCCTCGAAGACCGCCTCGCAGTGTGGGACGGCGCGGAAGAGGCGCTCTCCTTCTCCAGCGGCATGACCGCGATTGCCGTGCTGCTGCTGGCGGCCTGCAAGGCGGGCGACGTCATCGTCCATTCGGGCCCGCTTTACGCCGCGTCCGAAGGCTTCATCGCCAAGACCATGGCGAAATACGGCGTCAGCTTCATCGACTTCCCCGCAGGCGCGACACGCGAGCAGCTCGACGAGGTGATGACCCGCGCCAAGGCGCTGGCCGAGGAAAAGGGCGGCGAAGTGCCCATGATCTACCTCGAAAGCCCGGGCAACCCGACCAACGCGCTGGTCGACATCGAAGCAGTCAAGGAAGCGCGCGACGCGCATTTCGACCCCGACAAGTGCTCGATCGCCATCGACAACACCTTCCTCGGCCCGCTGTGGCAGCGCCCGCTCGACCACGGCGCGGACCTCGTGGTCTACTCGCTGACCAAATATGTCGGCGGCCATTCGGACCTCGTCGCGGGCAGCGTCTCGGGCAAGAAGCGCTTCATCGATGCCATCCGCATGCTGCGCAACACGATGGGCGGAATCTGCGACCCGAACACCGCATGGATGCTCTGCCGCAGCCTCGAGACCGTCGAACTGCGCATGCAGCGCGCGGGCGAGAACGCCGAGAAGGTTTGCGACTTCCTCTCGAAGCATCCCAAGGTCGAAGGCCTCGGCTATCTCGGCATGATCAAGGACGAGCGCCAGCAGGATATCTACAACCGCCACTGCCTCGGTGCCGGTTCGACCTTCTCGCTGCTGCTGAAGGGCGGCGAGGCGGAATGCTTCCGCTTCCTCGACGCGCTCAAGATTGCCAAGCTCGCCGTCAGCCTCGGTGGAACCGAGACGCTGGCAAGCCACCCGGCCTCGATGACCCACCTCTCGGTTGCCGAAGGCCGCCGCGCAGAGCTCGGCATCTCGGACAATCTCGTGCGTATCTCCATCGGGATCGAAGACCCGGACGATCTCATCGCCGACTTCGAACAGGCACTGGAGGCGGTCTGAAAAGAATAGGCTTTCTTGCTTGTGCAGACACCTTGCCGGGGGAGGCCCCCCGGCGGGGTGATGCATTCGAGCATGACCTGGAAGTCGACGCCCTGCGCCCTGCCTTCGCTGATGCGGGGCTGGAGCTGGTCGAGATCAACTGGCACGCACCGCTCGGCGAGTTCGAGGGGCTGGAAATGGTCCTGCTGGGGACCTCGTGGGACTATCAGGACCACCCGACCGAGTTTTTGGTAAAGCTCGAAGCGTTGGCGGGAATGGGTATCACTGTCTGCAATCCGCCCAAGGTGGTGCGCTGGAACACCGAGAAGACCTATCTGCGCGAACTTGAAGAGCGCGGCGCGCATATTGTGCCCACCGTATGGCTCGAGGACGCGGAGCGCAGCGACATTCTTGCTGCAATCGAAATGTTCGGGACCGACCGGGTGGTCGTGAAACGGCAGGTCGGCGCGGGCGGGCTCGGTCAGTACAGCTTCACGCGTGAAACCCTCCCGGCGGTGAGCTGGCGCATGGGCCGCCCCTGCATGATCCAGCCCTTCCTCCCCAGTGTGGTCGAGGAAGGCGAATACACCTTCGTTTTCATCGGTAGCACCTTCAGCCACGGCGTGCTGAAACGCGCGGCCGAGGGCGAGTATCGCATCCAGTCGCTCTACGGCGGGCGCGAAGAGGACTACGCGCCGGAGGCCGCAGACCTTGCGCGCGCTGAGGAGGTGGTCGCTGCCCTCCCCTTTACGGACCTGCTCTACTGCCGCGTGGACATGGCGCGGCTGCCCACGGGAGAACTGGCGGTGATGGAGGCGGAAGCCATCGAGCCCTATCTCTATCCCGAACAGGGGCCCGGCTTGGGCGAACGGCTGGCACAGGCTATCCTCGCCCGCATCTGAGGAGGCGTGCATGGCAGACAAGGTGTTTCTCGTAATCGGTGGCGGTGCCGGCATCGGCGGTCATGCGGCGGCGCGATTTGCTGGCGGCGGCTATCACGCTGTGCTCGTGCGGCGGTCGGACGAAGAGGGGCTGCAGCGACTGGTCGGACAAATCGAGGATGCGGGCGGCAAGGCTTCGGGCACGCTGCTCGACGCGGCCGCCGATGGCACAATCGAGGAACTGGTCGAGCGCACCGAGCGCGACATCGGCCCCATCGACACCGTTCTCTACAATCTCGGCGCGCAAATCGGGAACCGCCGCCTTGCCGATACACCGCACCGGACATTCGAGCTGGGCTGGCGGCTGGGGTGTTACGGCCTGTTCCGCCTCGCCCATGCCGTCACGCCGCACATGGTGGAGCGAGGCAACGGAACCATCCTCGTCACCTCGGCCACTGCAGCGGTGCGCGGCAATTCAGGGCAGCACAGTCATGCGGCAGCAATGGGCGGCAGGCGGATGCTGTGCCAGACCCTGAATGCCGAATTCGCGCCGCAGGGCGTGCATGTCTCGCATATCGTAGTCGATGGCTCGGTCGATGCGCCCGATACGCTGGGCAAGCTGCTGGGCGACAGGTTCGAGGCCTATAAGGCGGCCAAGGGCGAGGATGGCGTGATCGATCCTGCGGCATTGGCGGAAACCTATTGGCACCTCGCCCACCAGCCGCGCAATTGCTGGACGCACGAGCTGGACGTGCGGCCCTTCACCGACGTTCCGTGGTGGAACGACAATCCTGACCCCCAAATTTCGAAGTAATCAGAGTTCGAGCGCTGCCCGGACCACGCCGCTCAGCTTGTGCATGAACTTCACGCCGGCTTCATTGCCGCGCACCCAGACAATCTGACCTGCCAGCTCGTTGCGATGGTCGATCTCGAAGAAAATTGTCGAGCCTTTGCAAACATAACCGTCGAACAGCTCGATACGGCAGCCCGTTTCCGAGATGTCACACAGGATGGCCTGCGCGCTCGTCACCGGCGTGCGGCATTGAAGCACGATGTCGCTTCCCTGTCGGTTTGTTGTCCGTGTCTGCATATTAAGCCCTCAGTCGCGGGCCGATATTTACGCTGAAAGCGCCAACAAAGGGTTAATGTCGCTTTCATACATGCGGGACAGTTCAGGGCAGACCCCGCTCAGCCCTTCCACTCGCGGCGTTCTTCGGCAGACTTCAGGACTTCATAGGCGAGCTGGTATTTCTGGAAAGCGTCAGCCGCTTCCTTGTCACCCGGTTTGACATCGGGGTGGACAGCCTTGGCCTTGACCCGCCAAGCCTTCTTCACCGCCGCGAAATCGGCATCACTGTCGAGCTCGAGCACTTCCAGCGCGCGCATTTCGTCGGCGCTGCGCGAACCGTCTCCCGAGCCGCCCCAGCCGTAGTGCTGTGCCTCGGCATAGCCGGCGTTCTCGGCCTTCTCCGACTTGGCGCGCGCTTCCTTCTCGGCCTTGTCGAGGCCTTCGAAATAGTCCCACTTGGAATTGTACTCGGCAGCGTGCTTCTGACAGAAATACCAGCGTTCGGGGCTGTTGGGCGATTTGGGCGCGGGGCAATCGCCCTTTTCCTCGCAGCCGTGGCGGTCGCACAGGCGCACGGTCGCCGCCTCGCGGCTTTCGTCATAGCCACGCCAGCGGGGAAAGCCCCAATCGTTGGAACGCCGCGCCTTGGGCATCAGCGGGCAGGATATGTCGTTGGTCGAGCGGGCATGGCGGTCAATCTAGGGATGCTGGCAAACTTCGCAAGGATATGGGAACCAGTTGCAATGTGAAATGTTGCATTGCAACGAGACGTTAAGAAACGACCGCCTAAGGGGCCGCATATGAGCAAGCAGCTATCCCTCTCCGCAACCATCGCCGTGCTGAGCATGGCATTCGTCGCGCTTGCCACGACGCTGGCGAATACCGGTGCTGCATCCGACGCGCACCGCGCTGCTTCGGCGCCGCTCATCGGGTTCGAAGCCTCGCGCTGAGCGCTTGCCTCTTTGCCAAAAACGAAAAAGCCCCGGCGTGAACCGGGGCTTTTTGTTTGTCGGCGCACCAATCAGTTGATGGTGACAGTCGCCGCGCGGCGGTTCTGCGCCCATGCGCTCTCGTTCGAACCAAGCGCCACCGGGCGTTCCTTGCCGTAGCTCACGGTACGGATACGGCTCGCCGGAATGCCGAGGCTGACGAGATAGTTCTTCGCCGAATTGGCACGGCGCTCGCCCAGCGCGAGGTTGTATTCGCGCGTGCCGCGTTCGTCGGCATGGCCTTCGATGGTGAAGGTGACGTTCGAATACTGGCTGAAATACTGCGCCTGCCGCTGCAGCTTGGCGCTGTCCTCGGCATCGATGTTGTAGCGGTCGGTGTCGAAATAGACGACCGTGTTGGCCTGGCCGACTGCGGCAAGGAAGTGCTCCATCGAACCGACGGCCGGGCCCGCAGGCGTCGGCGTCGGCGTGGCGACAGGCGTTTCTTCCGGCATCGGCGGAAGTTCTTCAGGTGCCTTCTTCTGGCAAGCCGCCAGCGCGAGCGCGGAAGAAAGCATCACGGCAGTGGCAATACGGGTATTCATAGTGCTGCCCCTTTTTAAACAGCGGTTAAAGTCGTTGGCCCCCGACTCAAATCCGTCCCCACGGATATCTCAATGTTCCTACGGCAGAATCGGTCCCCATGCCGGGTCCGAAGCATCGACCGGGGTCGGCAGGCTGCGCTCGTTCTCGCCGGTGAGGTCCACCTGCCAGAGCGAAGTCTTGCCGCTGTTACGCTCGGTACGGAAGAACTGGATGATGCGGCCGTTGGGCGCCCAGGTCGGGGCCTCGTCCTGCCAGCCGCGGGTCAGCGTGCGGACATTGCCGCCCGAGGGCGACATTACCGATACGTTGAAGCTGCTGGCATTGGTGAAAGCGATCTGGTCGCCGCGCGGGCTCCATTCGGGCGTCGCGCAGCGCGATCCGCCGAAGCTGATGCGGCGCTGGTTCGAACCGTCCGCATCCATCACATAACACTGCTGCGCGCCCGAACGGTCGCTTTCGAATACGATGCGGCTTCCGTCGGGCGAATAGGACCCGCCGATGTCGATGCCCGGCGTGTCTGTCAGCCGCTCGCTGCGGCCACCCTGCGCCGAGACGCGGTAGATGTCGGTATTGCCGCCCACGGCCATCGAATAGAGGATCCAGCGGCCATCGGGGCTCCAGCGCGGGGCGAAGGTCGGGTTCTCGCTCTGCGTCACCAGCGTCTGCTTGCCGGTGCCGATATCGTAGACATAGATGCGCGGATTGCCGTCGACATAGCTCAAATAGGTCAGCTTCTTGTAATCGGGCGAGTAGCGCGGTGTGAGCGCGGTCGAGCGGCCCGTTGTGATGAAGCGGTGGTTCGCCCCGTCGCTGTCCATGATGGCGAGGCGCTTGACGCGGTTATCCTTCGGACCCGTCTCGGCGATATAGGCGATGCGGCTGTCGAAGAACGGGCTTTCGCCAGTGAGGCGCGAATAGATGAGGTCGGCGCATTTGTGCGCAGCGCGGCGCCAGTCGGCGGGCGAGACGACCCAGCCCTCGGCAACGAGGCGCTGCTGCAGGGCCATGTCGTAGAGGTAGCAGCCCACCGTCAGCCTGTCGTCGCTGCGCGCGCGGACATAGCCATGGACAAGCATTTCCGCCCCACGCACCCCCCATGTCGACCAGACGGGCGACTGGATGTCGGCAGCGCTCGGACGCGGAAGCGAGTCCGGCCCCGTTGGCTTGAACAGGCCGTTGTTGCGCAGGTCCGAAGTGATGACGCGCGCCAGTTCGAGGCCGAGTGCCTCGGTGCCGTTGGCATTGGCCGGTGTCGGTACATTGCGGTCGGTCGCAAAGGCGGGGATGGCGATGCCGAGGTCGTCGAGATTGCCCTCGAAGCTGACCGAGCCGGAGAGGCCCTCTTCTTCCTCGATGGTCTCGACGTCCTGGCCTTCCGCCATCGGCTCGCCAAGGTCCTGGTTCTGCGCCGCCAGCGGAGCCGCTGCAAAGGCGATTGCGGTGATAATGAGTTTCTTCATTGCGAAAGCTTCCAGTCGAAATCTACCGTGACCACCTTCCACGCCTCGTAATATTCGGGCGGGAGGTCAAAGGGGGCTGCGAGTTGGACGGCGCGAATGGCGTTTTCGCCATGCCGTCCGGCTTGGGCGCGGTTGGCGTCGGTAACGCCGCGCTGACCGCGCAGGACGGGCGAGCCATTGAGGCTGCCGTCCGGATTCAGTCTGAAACGTACCTGCGAGACCAGCAGTTCGCGGTCCGCACCATCAACGGGGCGCCAGTGCGGGCGCAGCTGCCGCCCGACCGCCTGGAACAGCGAGGCCTTGGCCTGCGAACCGATTTGCGCTGCGGGTGTGCGCGTTTCACTGGTCTTGGTGCTATCGCCTGAGCCGGCAAGGAAATCCTGTCCGATGCGCGAGCCGCCGCCCGTTTCGCTCGACTTCGGCTTGGCAGTTTCGCGCGGGGCCTCGCGGCGCGGCTTCGTTGTCGCTCCCGGAGCGGGAACCGGCGACTGTATGCGCTTGCTCGGCCTATCCACCAGCGGTTCGCTCGGCGCGTCGAGGATTTCAGGGGCGGGCGCGGGCGAATCCGACAGGGTCGGCGCAATTGCAGCGCTGCTTTCCTCGACGGGGTCGGGCGCGGTTGCCTCCAGTCCGACATCCTCGGCGAGGCTGACAGTCATACGCTCTGTCTTCGGGATTATCGGCGCGGGCAGCAAGGCCTGCACTACCAGCAGGGCCAGCACGGCAAGGTGCAGGACGACGGCGACTATCAGCCCCGTCTTTTCCTCTGCCCTGATGCCGGTTCTCTCCATCCTGGCCGTCCGACTATTCTTCCGAAGGTGAACCGTTGTTGACCGGAGCGGCCGATTGCCCGCCATTGGTCACCAGCGAAATGCGGTTGAGACCGGCGCGGTTCAATTCGCCCATCACCGCCATCACGCGGCCATAGTCGAGACTGCGGTCGGCGCGCAGCGTGATGTCGGGACCTTCGCCGGTGCGCGGCAGGGCCTCGAGTGCTGCGGGAAGGCCACCGACCGGCACCTGGTTGTCGTCGATATAGACATAGCCCTCGGCATCGATGCTCATTGCAATCTGCTGTTGTTCCTGCGGCAGCGCATTGGCGCGGCTGTCGGGCAGCTGGATGGGGACGCCCGCGGTCAGCATGGGCGCGGTGACCATGAAGATGATGAGCAGCACCAGCATCACGTCGACGAAGGGCGTGACGTTGATTTCCGACATGGGCCGCCGCCCGCCGCGCCCCCTGCGTCGGCGCGTGCCTTTGCCCGAACCGAGCGCCATCGCCATGTCAGCGTTGCTCCAGCTGGCGGCTGAAGCTGGCGTGCAGCTTGTCGGAGAAACGATGCAGGCGGCTCTCGAACCGTTCGACCGAATGGCTGAAGCGGTTGTAGGCAATCACTGCCGGGATGGCGGCGAAGAGGCCGATGGCGGTGGCGAAAAGCGCTTCGGAAATGCCGGGCGCGACCACGGCGAGCGAGGAGCTTTCCTGCGCGCCAATCTGGAAGAAGCTGTTCATGATGCCCCAGACCGTGCCGAACAGGCCGACGAAAGGGGCGACCGAGCCGACGGTGGCGAGGAAGTTCAGGCGCTCGGCAATATCGTCGGCTTCCTGCGCAATCTGGCTGTCCATGGCGGTGGCGATGCGGCCTCTCAACGCCTCGCGGTCGCGGATTTCGCCCTTGGTCGAGCGGCGCCATTCGGACACGCCCGCCTGCGCCACACGGGCAGAGGGAATGTCGCGCCCGCCCCGTTCGGACATGAAGCTGTCGAAATTGTCCGCTTGCCAGAACTCGGCTTCATAGCGGCTCTGCACGTCCTTCAGCTTGCGCATGCGGAGGCTGAAGGAAACGATGATGGCCCATACCCAGACACTGGCAAGGATGAGGCCCGCCATTACCGCCTGCACGACGATATCGGCATCGAGGAACAGCTGGATGGGGTCGAGCCGCGTGGCGGCGAGAAGCGGAAGAGTGGTCATCAATCCTCGGTCTGGTCGACGAAGCGCGCGAAGGCCGCACGCCATTCTTCGGGCTGGCGGATGGGCCGGCCATTGGGTGAAACGAAACCGACGCGCAAATGTGCCTCGGCAAGGAGTTCTTCGCCGCGAAACGCCTTCTGGTGCATCCGGCAGGACGCGGCCTTCAACTCGGTGCAGCGCGTGTGGATGGTGATGTCGTCATCGAGCTTAGCGGGGCGCAAATACTTGAGGTTAATCTCGGAAACAGCATAGGCGCCGCCGCCTTCCTCGATAGCCGCGCGCTGGTCGATTTCGAGGCGGCGAAGCAGGTCGCTGCGCGCACGCTCGAACCAGCGCAGGTAATTGGCGTGGTAGACGATACCGGAAAGATCGGTGTCTTCGTAATAGGCGCGCACCGCATAGAGATGCGTGTCGCCATCAAGCACACCGTCGGGGGGATTGGGCAGTGACATTCGGTCTGGCGCTCTAGCGCAGCGGATATTCACTGCAAAGCCGCCTTTCGCCTGAGAAACATGAACGGCGGTGAAACGAGTCCTGCTTGCGGTGAATTATCTCGCGATCATCGGGCCGAGGGGCTGGCCGCCGAATATATGGACATGGAGGTGTGGCACTTCCTGCCCGCCATGCGCGCCAACATTGGCCATCATGCGATAGCCCGGCGCGACCAGTCCCTTGTCGCGCGCGACCTTGCCCACGGCGCGCACGAACCCGGCGATTTCCTCTACCGAGGCTTTGGCGCTGAAGTCGTCCCAGCTGACGTAGCGCCCCTTGGGGATGACCAGCGTGTGGACCTCGGCCTGCGGGTTGATGTCCTCGAAGGCGAAGGCCCATTCGTCCTCGTAAACCTTGGACGAGGGGATTTCGCCGCGCAGGATTTTGGCGAAGATATTCTCATTGTCATAGGGCTGGGTCGGGTCGATGGGCATGACTATTCGCTCCTGCTCGCTTTTTCGTCGAGACCCGAGACGCCTTCGCGCCGGTCGAGTTCGGCCATGACCTCTTCTAGGGACACGCCCTGTTTCTGCAGCAGCACGATGAGGTGCATCAGCAAGTCCGCGCTTTCGGACACCAGTTCCTCGCGCGTGCCGGACATGGCGGCGATGACGGTCTCGACCGCTTCCTCGCCGACCTTCTGCGCAATCTTGGCGAGGCCCTTGGAATTGAGCTTTGCCACATAGCTTTCCTCCGGCGAAGCGGTGAGGCGCTGGGCGATGGTGGCCTCGAGGCGGGTCAGCGTGTCCATGCTTGTGGTCCTAGGGCGTTCAGCCGCGCGCAGGCAAGCCCGCCGCACGAAGCGCGCGGTGCGCCTCGCCGATGGAGTGCTGGCCGAAGTGGAAGATGGAGGCGGCGAGCACGGCGTTTGCATGGCCCTGTGTCACCCCTTCGACGAGGTGTTCGAGCGTGCCCACGCCGCCACTTGCGATGACGGGGACCGATACGCTGTCGGCAATCGCGCGGGTCAGTTCGAGGTCGTAGCCCTGCTTGGTCCCGTCGCCATCCATCGAGGTGACGAGGAGTTCACCCGCGCCGAGTTCGGCGAGCTTCTGCGCGTGTTCGACCGCATCGATGCCGGTCGGCTTGCGACCGCCGTGGGTGTAGATTTCCCACCCGCGAAAGCCCTCGCCCTCGGTCCGTGCGCGCGCATCGACGGATACCACGACACACTGACTGCCGAACTTCTCGGCAATCTCGCGCACGAGTTCGGGCCGCGAGACGGCAGCGGAGTTGACCGCCACCTTGTCCGCCCCTGCCAGCAGCAGCGCGCGCGCATCCTCGACGCTGCGCACCCCGCCCCCGACGGTAAGCGGCATGAAGCACACCGCCGCCGTGCGCCGCACCATGTCGAGCAACGTCCCGCGCCCCTCGTGGCTGGCGGAAATGTCGAGGAAGCACAGCTCGTCCGCGCCTGCCCGGTCATAGGCCTGCGCCTGCTCGACCGGGTCGCCGGCATCCTTGAGGTCGACGAAATTGACCCCCTTCACCACACGCCCGTCACGCACGTCGAGGCAGGGAATGACACGGATACGGACGGTCATGGGAATTGTCCTACTAAGACATATATGAAAAAACCGATGGCGAGCACCAAAAGGGTTGCTTCGAAAGCGAGCGCGCCAAGCCATGCCCGGGGGTTCTCGCTGCGTGAGAACACATCTTCGCTCCGCCAGGCAAATCCGGTCGATACGATTCGATAGACCGTCCTGCCCTGCCACATCGTGATCGCCCCGAGGACGATGAGGTAGAAAATTGCATAAAGACTCACGCCCGCGCCGCCATCGCGAGAGCCGCGGCAAGGTCCAGCCGCCCGTCATAGAGCGCGCGGCCCGTAATCACGCCTTCGATGCCATCCTTTGCATGCAGCGAGAGGACGTGGATGTCGTCCAGCCCCTTTACCCCGCCGCTGGCGATGACGGGGATGTCGACCCGCCGGGCAAGCTCCACCGTCGCATCGAGGTTCACGCCCTTCAGCAAGCCGTCGCGACCGATGTCGGTGAAGAGCAGCGCGGCGACGCCTGCATCCTCGAACCTGCGGGCGAGGTCAACCACGGGGACGTCGGAGACTTCCGCCCAGCCCTCGGTCGCGACCATGCCGTCTTTTGCGTCCACCGCGACTACGATGCCGTTCTCGAACTCGCGCGCCATGTCCTTGACGAATTCCGGATCCTTCAGCGCTGCCGAGCCCATCACGATGCGCGAGACGCCTGCGTCGAACCAGCCCTCGACATCCTCGCGTTTGCGGATACCGCCGCCAAGCTGGACATGGCCCGGAAAGGCCGCGACGATTTGCTCCACCGCCTCGCGGTTCTGCGCCGAGCCAGCAAAACTCCCGTCGAGGTCGACCACGTGGAGATGCCCCGCCCCGGCCTCCGCGAACAGAGTCGCCTGCGCAGCGGGGTTGTCGCCATAGACGGTGGCGCGGTCCATATCGCCCTCGGAGAGACGCACCACCTGTCCGACTTTCAAATCGATGGCGGGAAAGACAATCACGGTTTCCACTCCAGGAAGCGACTTAACAGGTTGAGGCCATAGCTCTGGCTCTTCTCGGGATGGAACTGCACGCCCAAAATATTGTCGCGGCCCACCGCAGCTACCAGCCCCCCGCCATGATCGGTCATTGCGAGCACGTCCTTCCCGCTGTTTGCATGAAAGTGGTAGGAGTGAAGGAAATAGGCCTCGCCCGGCTCGATGATGTCGTGCTCCTTGGCATGCGGGGTGAGCGCGACGTCGTTCCAGCCCATGTGCGGCACCTTCACCGACGCATCGACAGGCTGGATGAGCTTCACCTCGCCCTCGATCCAGCCCAACCCCGGCGTTTCGCCATATTCAAGCCCGCGCGTGGCGAGCAATTGCATGCCGACGCATATGCCGATGAACGGCGCGCCGCCCACGAAGACCCGCTCGCGCATAGCCTCGATGACACCCTTTTCCGCGCGCAATCCTGCCGCACAGGCTCCGAAGCTGCCGACACCGGGCAGCACGATGCGGTCGGCGGCGCGCAGCACGTCGGGGTCGGCAGTGACGGTGACCTTCGCCCCCACCCGCTTCAGCGCGTTCTCGACCGAGTGCAGATTGCCCGCGCCGTAGTCTACGAGCGCGATAACCTCAGCCACCAAGCTGCCCCTTCGTGCTGGGGATGGCGCCGCCCTTGCGCGGGTCGATTTCGACTGCCGTGCGCAGGGCACGCGCGAAGCCCTTGTAGATGGCCTCGCAGATATGGTGGTTGTTGGTACCGTAGAGCAGCTCGACATGCAGCGTCAGCCCGCAGGTCTGCGCGACTGAGTGGAACCAGTGCTCGATAAGCTCGGTGTCCCATTCGCCTAGCTTTTCCTGGCTGAAGCCCGCGCGCCACACGAAATAGGGGCGGCCCGAAATATCGAGCGCCACGCGCGCCAGCGTCTCGTCCATCGGCGAATAGGCGCTACCGTAGCGCGCGATGCCCGCCTTGTCGCCGAGCGCCTGCGAGAGCGCCTGCCCCAGCGCCAGCGCGCTGTCCTCGGTCGTATGGTGCTGGTCGACGTGCAAATCGCCATCGACCTTCATCGTGATATCGATGAGGCCATGCTTTGCGACCTGCTCCACCATATGGTCGAGGAAGCCGATGCCCGTGTGCACATCATACTTCCCCGTCCCGTCGAGATCGACCTCGACGAGGATTTTGGTTTCCGCGGTGTTTCGTTCGATACGGCCTGTACGCATGGGAGGCAGCCTATAGGGGCGCAGGCGCAGCGCGCAAGAAATTGCGGCTTTGGACAGGGTAAAGGCCACCTTAAACCGCTTGACCCGGCGCGCCCGCAGTTCCAATTATAAGGGCATGAGTGAAGCTACGCCTGACAGCCTTATCCCCTACGACACCATCGTGCAGGAAGCCCTGCGCGCAGTGGTCGGTCGGGTGCTGGGCGAAATCGAACAGGGCGGCAGCGAACTGCCCGGCGCGCATCACTTCTACATCACCTTCAAGACGCATGCGCCGGGGGTCTCCATCCCCGTGCATTTGCGCGAACGCTTCCCCGACGAGATGACCATCGTGCTCCAGAACAAGTTCTGGGACCTGAACGTGCGCGAAGACGGTTTCTCGGTCGGCCTGTCGTTCAACCAGATACCCGCCGAACTCGACATACCCTATGCCGCCATCACGCAGTTCGTGGACCCGGCGGTCGATTTCGGGCTGCAGTTCCAGGCGACCGTCGCCGACATGGCCCCTGCCCCGACCGACGAGGCCGGCAATGACGAGGAACAGGGCGACACCCTGCCCGTTGAAGGAGCGGAAGACGGCTCCAACGTCGTCACGGTCGATTTCGGCCGCAAGAATTAAGCGCGGGGCCCGCTGCCCCGCCACAGCAATGGGGCAGGCATGGGACTTTCCAAAAAGGTAGGGCTTTCCGACGCGGAAGCGCCCAATCACCTCACCGACACGGTGAGCGACGAAATCGCTGGCATGAAGAAAGATGCGCGCGGAGAAAACGCCATTCCCGGCCCCAGCCCGAACCCGTCCACCAATCTCATCATCCACGATATCATCCTGCGCAGCGCCGGCCGCCTGACCCGCCAGACGCTGGAGAAAGCGCTGCTCGGCCGCCAATACGGCAGCAAGTTTGCGAAAGACGTGGTCGAGAACCGCTCGCTGGTGCAGACGCTGGCGGCTTACGGTGTGACCAAGTTCGCTACCAAGTCCGTGCCCGGCGCCCTGCTCGTCGGCGGCGGACTGCTCGCCAAGACGATTTTCGACCGCAGCACCTCGCGCCGCAGGGCCCGCCGGAGCGGCGAGAAAGCGCTGCGCAAGCAGTCGAAGGGCGAGACAGCGGTCTGAAAAGGCCCCGCGCGGGGTTGATTCCAGACCGCCCGATGCGCCACTAGCGCGCATGGCCGATTCCACCGAGACACAAGACGATGCCCTTGCTCGCCGCGGGTTGATGTTCATCCTTTCCTCGCCCAGCGGGGCGGGCAAGACCACCATCAGCCGCATGCTGCTGGATGCGGACCCGGCGATAAAGCTCTCGGTGAGCGTCACCACCCGCCCCCCGCGCCCGGGCGAGAAGGACGGCGTGCACTATTACTTCGTCGACGATGCCGAGTTCGACCGCATGGTCGAGGAGGATGATTTCTACGAATGGGCGCATGTCTTCGGCCACCGCTACGGCACGCCCAAGGGCGCCATCCGTAACGCGCTGAAAGAGGGGCAGGACTTCCTTTTCGACATCGACTGGCAGGGCACGCAGCAGCTGAAGCAAAAGGACGACCAGGACGTCGTCACCGTCTTCATCCTTCCCCCGAGCCTCGCCGAACTGCGCCAGCGCCTCGAAAGCCGCGCGCAGGATACGGCTGAGGTGATCGACAGCCGCATGGAACGCGCCCGCGGCGAAATCAGCCACTGGGCAGAATATGACTATGTGGTCATCAACGACGACGTGCAGGCGTGTTTTGCGAAAGTGCGCGAGGTGCTCGATGCGGAGCGGATGCGCAGGACACGGCAGACGGGGCTTATCCCGTTTGTGCGGGAGCTGATGAGTTGAATTAACTCAGCTCTACCGGCCTTAGGCCAAACCAAACTGCCCCAAGCTGACCGCTCCGGTTTGCACAGCCTGCATTCGCAACCTATAGCTTGCGACGATGCCGAAACACGCTTCAGATTCCGTATTTGATGGCCTGACCGCGAAGCAATTCGAGGCGCTTAACCTCGCGGCAAACGGCTTCACCTCGAAAGAAATCGCGCGCAAGCTAGAAATCTCGCCGCATTCGGTGGACAAACGGATCGACGCTGTAAGGGCACAGCTCGATGCGATGCCGAGGCAAATGTTGGTGCGCGAATTCCGCGATTGGAATTCTAGGTGTCAATCAACCACCGGTGGTCCGTCCCCCCTCACGGACCAGCCCCTTTTCGACCCAAATGGTGGCGCGCAGTCAGCGGACGAAACGCTTGTTTTCGGTGATGCTCTTGCCTTTGGGACGAAGACCAATTGGGAAGAATATTCACGCTGGCAGCGACCGGAGATCAGACCTTCTGATCTGGGCGTGGGTCGGCGATTGCTGCTGGTCCTTGCGGCCGCATTCCTCGCGGCAGCGGCATTCGTGCTCGTTGCAGCAGCAGGAAATGTCTTGGTCGACATGCTCGGTTGAAGATTGACCGATCTCCGGTGTCATGTTCGACACCAGGGAGAAATACCGTGCTTGATCGCCACACCGCAACTGCTCGCCTCACCCGCCAGATGAAATCCGCCGAAAGCGCGGTTTCCACCGCATTGATCGAAACCCTGTCGCTGATGCACACCGCTGCAATTGCGCAGCGTGACATCGCATCCACTCCGCAAAAGAGCCAAGCCACCCTTCTCCGCATGAGCAAGCTGGTCGACGGCCTACTATCAGCGCAGTCCGATGCCATGCGCACTCATACGCAACTTGCCGACATCGCGCGGGAAGTAAACGGTCCTGAAGAGCCGACCTGTCCAGACCAGGACTTCTTCCTCACGGGGCATGCTGCCAACGCAGAATAATTGCATTTCGCGACGGGATGATACAGCCCCGGCGAATGGTGAGATTTTTGATCCAGGCTGCCCTGCTGCTTCTCGTCGCCTTCTTCGCATTTACGAAGGGAGGGAGACCCGAACGCCATGTTGCATTCATTCTGCTTGGATTGTTTCTTGCCAATATCGCATACGCTGCGCTCATCGGTCGATGGACCGTGTACGAAGGAATTCCCTGGTTCCGGGTCATTCTCGATCTCACGGGATTCGCGCTCATTCTCGCAGTCGCGCTTCGGGCCGATAGATGGTGGCCGTTGTGGGTGAGTGGAGTCCAGTTGCTCGCCGTCCTCGCGCATCTGTTGCGCGCCGTCGACGCCAGTGTTCCTCCGCTCGTCTACGCGGTTATGGAGCGATGGCCGTTCTGGATCGCAATCGTGATGACGGGGATGGGGACCTTGTCGTACCATCGCCGGGAACGGATCGGCTCGCCCAACTGACCCGCATGCTGAACGGGGCTCACCCCGACCCCCGCAACGCGGCTCGTGAATTACTCGACCGGTTTGCGCCGGTAGTTTCTATAGAGACCGCGAGACAAGGGGAAAACGGCCATCGGCCGATCGCGCCCGAACGCTGGACCATCGGGCTGATCCTGGCTCGCTGGCTGGTGCGGATGGGATGGCAGGCAGAGGACGATGCCAAGCAACCCTCGGCTAAGGCAAGCGAATTGCGCGAAAGACTTTACCGGTCCTTGTCCGATGTGGAAACCGAACGCATGGTGGCGATTTTCTGCGATGCTCGGGGACGCATCCTGTCGCAGGAACTGGTTGCGGAAGGTGACACCGGCCAGCTCAGGTTGTCGCTGCGTCAGTTGTTTTCAAAAGCATTGAGGCGCAACGCCCGGCGCATGATCATAGCGCACAACCATCCTTCCGGATGCGCTGCTCCCAGCGAAGTAGATATCATCAGCACGCGCAGACTTAGCGACTATGCATCCAGCCTCGGTATCGTTCTCGAAGATCACCTGATCATCGGCCACGAGAGCATAGTCAGTATGCGCAGCCTTCAACTCTTCTAAAGTACGTTTCCTGCTCGCTGGCTGTGCAAGAGGGGGCGGACAGGCTTAGAAAGTCGCACCGCCCCCGCTATTCGGATGCATTTCAGTAGTTTAGCGTCCGCCTGCAGGGTCGGCGAAGTGCGTCGGCAGATGCGCGTTCACGATGCCCCCGTCGACCGCGATGGTTTCGCCCACCGTATAATCGCCTGCGCGGCTGGCGAGGTAGACGCAGCTTCCGCCCATGTCGAACTTGTCGCCGACGCGCTTGTTCGGGATGCCCGCCGCGCTCGCCTCGGCATGGTCGCGGGCGACCTTATTCATGTTCGACGGGAAGGCGCCCGGTGCGATGCCAGTCACATAGACGTGGTCCTTCACCAGCCGCGCGGCCATGCGGCGCGTCAGGTGAATGAGTGCGGCCTTGGAGGCCTGGTAGGAATAGGTCTCCCACGGGTTGATGCGCAGGCCGTCGATGCTGGCGATGTTGATGACCTTGCCAGGCTTTGCCTGGCTGGCATTGGCAGTCAGCAGGCCGTGCAGCTTCTGGGTCAGGAAGAAGGGCGTCTTGACGTTGAGGTCCATGACCTTGTCCCAGCCCTCTTCGGGGAAGTCGAGATAGTCCGCTCCCCATGCCGCGCCGGCATTGTTGACGAGGATGTCGAGGTGGTCTTCCTTGCCCGAAAGCTCGGCCACCAGCTCGTCGATGCCGTCCATAGTCGAGATGTCGCCCTGGATCGGCACGACCCGCTCGCCCAGTTCCTCGGCGGTCTCATGCAATTCGCCACCCTTGCGCGCGGTGATGTAGACCCGCTCCGCTCCTGCCGCGAGGAAGCCCTCGACAATCATCCGGCCGATGCCGCGGCTGCCGCCGGTCACGAGAGCGATGCGCCCCTTGAGGCTGAACATGTCTTCGAGGTTCATATCATCTCTCCCGTTTAGTAACCGCTCATCTCGGCGACGCGGCCCGCATGGTAATATTGGTCGCCGAGGAATTCCTGCAGCGCGCGGTCGCGTTTCATGTAGAGGCCGATGTCGTATTCGTCGGTCATGCCGATGCCGCCATGCATCTGCACGCCTTCCTTGACCGCGAGGCCCGCCGCCTTGGCGACCTTGGCCTTGGCGACCGAGGCCATAAAGTCGGCCTTCTCGCTGCCGCCATCGAGCAGCTGGGCTGCCTTGATGGTGACCGCGCGGGCAATCTCGACTTCGGAATAGAGGTGTGCTGCGCGGTGCTGCAGCGCCTGGAATTCGCCAATAAGCTTGCCGAACTGTTTCCTCTGCTTGAGGTAGTCGATGGTCATGTCCATCGCGCCCTGCGCAACGCCGACACCTTCGGCAGCAGCGCCGACCCGGCCTGCCATCAGCATGGCGTTGAGGACATCGCGCCCGCCGTCGACCTCGCCGATGACGGCATCGCCATCGAGTTCGACACCGTCGAAAGTGACATGGCTCGCCATTGAGCTGTCGACGAGGCGCACGCTGTCGTGGCTCATGCCGTCGGCATCCTGCGGGACGGCGAAGAGGGTAATGCCGTCGCTGTCGCTATCGTCACCCGAAGTGCGGGCGGCGACGACAATCATCTCGGACGAGGCGCCGTAGACAACGAAGTCCTTCTTGCCCGAAAGCCGGAAGCCGTTGCCCGACTTCTCCGCCTTGCAGGCGATGGTCTCGGGGCGGTGTTTTGCACCTTCGTCGATGGCGACGGTATAGACCTTCTCGCCCTCGATAAGACCCGGCAGCCAGCGGCCGCGCACGTCGTCGCTGCCGTGTTTGAGCGCCGTGGCGGCGAGCACGGAGGAGGAGAGGAAAGGAGACGGGGTCAGGTTACGCCCGATATTTTCGAGCACGATACCTGCCTCGACATTACCCATGCCAAGCCCGCCATCATCTTCGCCCACCAGCATGCCAGTGAAGCCCATTTCGGCGAATTGTTTCCAGAGGCCATGGCCGAAGCCGTCCTTGCAATCGCGGTCGCGCCAGTGGCGCAGCTGTTTCGCAATTGCGCCTTCCTCGGCCATGAATTGCTGTGCAGTCTCGGCGAGCATCGCCTGGTCGTCGTCGTAATAAAGGGGCATCGATCAGGCTCCCGGCAGGTCGAGGATACGCTTCGAGATGACGTTGAGCATGACTTCGCTCGTGCCGCCCTCGATCGAGTTGGCCTTGGTGCGCAGCCAGCCCCGCGCACCCTTGCCGCCGCCGGTTTCCTCGCTCTCCCATTCAAGAGCGCGACTTCCACCGGCTGCCATCATCAGTTCGTGACGACGCTTGTTCAATTCGGTCCCGGCGTATTTCATCATGTTCGGCTGGGCGGGGTGCGCCTTGCCGACCTTCAATTCATCGAGGAATTTCTCGCCCATCGCCGAATAGGCCAGAGCATCGACATCGAATTGCGCGAGTTCGGCGCGCAGCACGGGATCGAGTTCGCCCGCGTTGCGCTTCATCGCCGCGCCGATGGCCGCCGTGCGGTCGCCGCCGCCAGCGCCCGAAATCATCTCACGTTCGTGGCCGAGGAGGTATTTCGCCACGTCCCAGCCGCGGTTAATTTCGCCGACATAGGCAGGGCAATCCTCGCCATAGGATTTGGGCACTTCGACATCGTCGAAGAAGGTTTCGCAGAACGGACTGTTGCCCGAAATCAGCTTGATGGGCTTGGTCGAAACACCGCTGCCCGCCATGTCGAAGAGCATGAAGGTGATGCCCTGGTACTTGTTCTGCTTGTCGGTGCGCACGAGGCAGAAAATCCAGTCGGCTTCATCGGCATAGGAGGTCCAGATTTTCTGGCCGTTGACCACCCAGTGGTCGCCTTTGTCCTCGCCGAAGGTCTGCATCGAGACGAGGTCCGAGCCGCTGCCCGGCTCCGAATAGCCCTGGCACCAGCGGATTTCGCCGCTTGCGATTTCATTGAGGAAGCGCTTCTTCTGCCCTTCGGTCCCGAAGTGCAGCAGCGCCGGGCCGAGCATCCAGATGCCGAAGCTGGAGAGCGGCTGTCGCGCACCGATGCGGGCCATTTCCTGGCGCAGCACCTTGCCCTCGGCAGGCGAGAGACCGGCCCCGCCATATTCCTTGGGCCATTCGGGGACTGTGTAGCCCTTGTCCCGGCACGCTTCGAACCACGCCTTTTGCGCGTCGTTCTTGAAAGTTGCGTTGCGGCCGCCCCAATATACGTCGCTCTCGTCCTTGACGGGCTTGCGCATTTCGGGGGGGCAATTGGCTTCGAGCCATTGGCGCGTTTCGGCGCGGAAGCTTTCCAGATCGGACATGGACCGACTCCTCTCAGGTCTCCTCGGTTGACGTTTACGTTAGGGTGATTCGCGAGCGGTCCGCAAGGGCGATGACGGCGAAGCGCCATGCCGTAGCGTCAGGCGGTTTGCATTGACGAAGCACCCAGTGCGCCTAAGCTTGAAAGCGAGGATTTCCGGGAGAGAGACCGATGCGATTTGACGGCAGGACCGTAGTGATAACCGGCGCGGCATCGGGCATCGGTGCCGAGGCAACGCGGCTTTTCGCCAGCGAGGGCGCTATCGTCTTCGCCTCCGATATCGACGATGCGGGCGGCAAGGCGCTGGAACAGGAAACCGGGGGCGATGTTCGCTACCGCCACTGCGATGTGAGTTCCACCGAAGATATCCGCAAGCTGATGGACGGCGCGGCACAAGAGACCGGCGGCATCGACGTCGTGTTCAACAACGCAGGCGCAGGCGGCGCCCGCCCCTCCATCGACGAAATCCAGCCCGACGAATGGGACCGCACGATGGATCTGCTGCTGCGCTCGGTCGCCTTTGGCATCCGCTATGCCGTCCCGCACATGAAGGGCCGCAAGGGCGCAAGCATCGTCAATGTGTCGAGTGTTGCGGCTGTGGGGCCGGGTTATTCTCCGACTGCCTACGCGGTCGCGAAGGCCGGTGTGTTGCACCTCACCAAATGCGCCGCGACCGACCTTGCGCAACACGGCATCAGGGTGAACGCGGTCCAGCCCGGTTTCATCAACACCAATATCTTCACCTCCTCGCTCCAGATGCCGGGCGAGATGGTCGACATGGCCAAGGCCGCAATCGCGCAGATGTCGTCCAATGCGCAGCCGGTAATGCGGGGCGGTCAGCCGCGCGACATTGCCGAAGCAGTGGCTTTCCTCGCCAGCGATGCGGCCAGTTTCATGACCGGAGCATCGATGATGGTCGATGGCGGCATCACATTGGGACCCCGCCACAGCTGGGACCCGGAAACCCCCGGAATATTCGAAGCCCTTGAAGCGATGGAGAAACAGGGCCAAGGCCAAGCCTGATGGCTCATGTCGAAGGCCCCCTGCCCCACCGGCTGAAAGTTGTTCACGGGTTCGGGGCGGTGGCGTTCGGGGTTAAAGACCTCGGCTTCAGCTTCTTCCTGCTGATCTTTTACAACCAGGTTCTCGGCATGGACGCGCGGCTGGTCAGCCTCGCCCTTCTCATCGCCCTGCTGGTCGATGCGGTGATCGATCCGATTATCGGAAATCTGTCGGACAGGACCTACACACGCTGGGGCAGGCGACTGCCCTGGCTCTACCTCGCTCCGATACCGCTCGCTCTCATGTGGGTGATGCTGTGGCATCCGCCCGGCGGTGAGGCGCCCGGTTTCTGGGGTCTCATCGCAATCGCCGTCGGCGTGCGCATCCTGCTCTCTGCCTGCGAAGTGCCGTCCATCAGCCTCGTGCCGGAAATCACGCAGGACTATGACGACCGCACCACGCTGTTCCGCTATCGCTTCCTCTCGGGCTGGCTCGGCGGCATCGTGATGATGGTGCTGGCCTATACGGTTTTCATGTCCGGCCCCGACGGCTTGCTGGAGCAGGAAGGCTATCTCGGCTTTGGCATCTTCGGTGCCGTACTGATGGTGCTTTCGGTGGTCGGGTCGGCATTCGGACAACACCGGTTGGTGGCGAAATGGCCCGAGAGACGCCCGCCGCCTTTTTCACTTCGAGGCGCGTTCGACGAAATCTTCGATGCCTTTTCGGAACGCAGTTTCCTGTTCTTCGCAGCCGGCGCGCTGGCGGCTTACGTCAACCAGGGCATGACTTTCAGCATCTCGAACTACCTTAATGTTTTCGTGTGGCAACTTGATCAGCCGCTTTTCGAAGGCGGCCCCCAATGGCTTACCGGATTGCTCGGCTATGCGCTGACGCTATTTCTTTCGGTCGTGATGATGTTCTTCGTTGTCGGGCAGATGCACCGGGCATATGGCAAGGCCAAGAGCGCGGCCATCGGCGCCTATTGTAGCGTGATCCTCGCCCTGATTCCCTATATCCTCCTATTGTCAGGTTTCTGGCCCGAAGCCGGCACGACGGCATCGACTCTTGCCTTCCTTGGCCTCCTTCTCTTCGCCAATATGTTTGGCGTGGTGATGATGATTTCGGCCACCTCGATGATCGCCGAAATCGTCGAGGCCTTCGAAGAGCGCACCAATCGCCGGGCAGAGGGCGCTTTCTATTCGGGCAACTGGCTTATCCAGAAATGCGCCACAGGCGTCGGTATCTTTGTGACCGGGCAAATCGTGGCCGCTGCCCAACTGCCCGATGGCGCGCGTGCAGGGGCGGTCGAGCAGGGCGTGCTTTCCGACATGATTCTCTACTACGCGATCGCCGCCATTGTCCTCGCCGTGCTCGCCGCATTCTGGCTGGGCCGATTCCCCATCAGCCGGGAGGAGCACGAAGCGCGGCTGGTAACTCTGGCAAAAAGAAGGTCGGATGCGATTGACGCTGCGGCACGGGGGGATGTCGACGCGGGCACCATCGTCCCCTGACAAGTGCTCACCAGAAATCGCTTGGCGCGGGCCGTTAACCTATGCCAGTTTCAAGCCGAAACGGATATTTGAGAGAGGAAATACGCGATGGATTTCGAACCCACCGAACGGCAAACCTACTGGCGCGACCGGGTCAAGAACTTCATCGAGGCACATGTCCGCCCCGCCGTCCCGACCTACAAGCAGCAGGACGCAGAAGGCGAACGCTGGAAGGTCATCCAGGTGGTCGAGGACCTCAAGGCCAAGGCCAAGGCCGAAGGCATCTGGAACCTCTTCATGCCGCCGCGCAACGACGGACACCACCATGTCGACGAGACCTATGATTTCGAAGGCCCGGGCCTGACCAATCTCGAATACGCACTTTGCGCCGAGGAAATGGGCCGCATCGGCTTTGCGTCGGAAGTCTTCAACTGCTCCGCGCCCGATACCGGCAACATGGAAGTCTTTCATCGCTACGGCACGCGCGAGCAGAAGGACGAGTGGCTCACCCCGCTGATGAACGGCGAAATCCGCTCCGCCTTCCTCATGACCGAGCCCTTCACTGCAAGCTCGGACGCGACGAACATCGAAACGCATATCGAGCGCGATGGCGACGAATATGTCATCAATGGCCGCAAGTGGTGGTCTTCGGGCGTGGGTGATCCGCGCTGCAAGGTCGCCATCGTCATGGGCAAGACCGATTTCTCCGCCGGCCGCCATGCACAGCAATCGATGATATTGATGCCGATGGATGCGCCGGGGGTGAAGGTTCTGCGCCACCTGCCCGTCTTCGGGTATGACGACGCACCGCACGGCCACATGGAAGTCGAATTGAAGGACGTCCGCGTTCCGGTCACCAACATGTTGCTGGGCGAAGGGCGAGGGTTCGAGATCGCGCAGGGCCGCCTCGGCCCGGGCCGCATCCACCACTGCATGCGCACCATCGGTGTCGCCGAGGAAGCGCTTCACAAGATGTGCAAGCGCCTGCAGGAGCGCGAGGCTTTCGGCAAGCCGATCTACAAGCATTCGGTCTGGGAAGAGCGTGTCGCACGAGCCCGTATCGATATCGACATGACGCGTCTCCTTTGCCTCAAGGCCGCCGACATGATGGACAAGGTCGGCAACAAGGCCGCCAAGCAGGAAATCGCCATGATCAAGGTCCAGGCACCCAACATGGCGCTGCGCATCATCGACGATGCCATCCAGGCGCATGGCGGCGGCGGCGTGTCGGAGGACTACGGACTTGCCAATGCCTATGCCCACCAGCGCACCTTGCGGCTTGCCGACGGTCCGGACGAGGTCCACGCCCGTTCCATCGCGCGCATGGAGTTCGCCAAGCACCTGCCCGAAGAAGGTCCTTCCTCGAACGCACTTCGCGGCGGCAATGCCCATTCGGCCAGCGCCGGTAGCGCAGCAGCCGGCATGAGCAGCGGCGACGTGGGAGCGACGCGCTGATGGCGAAGGCAGCAATCCTCGAGCAGGTCGGCGGGCTGACGATCGGCGAGGTCGAACTGGCCGATCCCGGCCCGCACGAGGTCCTCATCGACACCAAGGCCTGCGGCCTTTGTCATTCGGACCTGCACTTTATCGATGGCGCTTATCCGCACCCCCTCCCCGCCATTCCCGGCCATGAGGCGGCTGGCGTAGTCCGCTCGGTCGGCAGCGAAGTGAAAACGGTGAAGCCGGGCGACCACGTCGTCTCGTGCCTTTCGGCTTTCTGCGGCCATTGCGAGTTCTGCGTCACCGGACGGATGGCACTGTGCATGGGTGCAGACACCCGCCGCGACCAGACCGCCGCGCCGCGCATCATGCGCGCCGACGGCAGCGCGCCGGTTGCGCAGATGCTCAACCTGTCAGCCTTTTGCGAACAGATGCTCATCCACGAGCATGCTTGTGTCGCCATCGACAAGGACATGCCGCTCGACCGGGCCGCCGTCATCGGATGTGCAGTGACGACGGGTGCGGGCGCGATCTTCAACGCCTGCTCGGTCGTGCCGGGCGAGGCGGTAGCCGTGGTCGGCTGCGGCGGGGTCGGTCTTGCTGCCATCAACGCGGCGAAGATTACCGGAGCGGGCAAGGTCATCGCCATCGATCCGATCCCCGAAAAGCGCGCGCTCGCCGAGACGCTCGGCGCGACGCACACGGTCGATGCCATGGCCGATGATGCAGTCGAGCAGGTGATGAAAATCAGCGGCGGCGGCGTCCACCATGCGATCGAGGCGGTCGGTCGTCAGGCCAGCGCCGACCTCGCGGTGAAAATCCTACGCCGCGGCGGCACGGCCACCATCCTCGGCATGATGCCGCTGGATTGCAAGGTCGGACTCGGCGCGATGGACCTGCTTTCGGGCAAGAAGCTGCAGGGCGCGATCATGGGGATGAACCATTTCCCGGTCGACCTGCCCCGCCTCGTCGATTTCTACATGCGCGGCCTGCTGGACCTCGACACGATTATCGCCGAGCGTATCCCGCTCGAGAAAATCAACGAAGGCTTCGAGAAGATGAAACAGGGCACGTCCGCCCGCAGCGTGGTGGTGTTCGACTGATGACAAAGTCCGGCATGCCCGAGATCGATTTCGACAAGGAAATGGTCGGCACGATCGAAGTGCCCGAACGCGACCAGATGGACCTCGACGCGCTAAGCGCTTGGTTCGAGGCCAACGTCGAAGGCTTCGAAGGCCCGATTTCCTATTCGAAGTTCAAGGGCGGCCAGTCGAACCCGACCTACCGGATCGACACGCCCGGCCGATCCTACGTGCTGCGCCGCCAGCCTTTCGGCAAACTGCTGCCGAGCGCCCACGCGGTCGACCGCGAATACAAGGCGATGCACGCGCTGGGCCCAACCGGTTTCCCGGTGCCGAAGACCTATGGCCTTTGCGAGGACCCGGAGGTCATCGGCAGCAAGTTCTTCGTCATGGGCCTCGCAGATGGACGTAGCTTGTGGAACGGCGCGTTGCCCAACAACACGCCTGAAGAGCGCCGCGAAATCTACAATGCCATGATCGACACCATGGCCGATCTCCACCTGCACAAGCCCGACGAAATCGGCCTTGGCGATTACGGCAAACCAACCGACTATTGCGCGCGCCAGATTGCGCGGTGGTCGAAGCAGTACAAGCTCTCCGAAACCGAGCACATGGAGAAAATGGAGCGGCTGATCGAATGGCTGCCGCAAACCATCCCGCCTCAGCACGAGAGCAGCGTGGTGCATGGCGACTACCGGCTCGACAATCTCATCTTTCACAAGGACGAGAACAAGGTCCTCGCTGTGCTCGACTGGGAGCTGTCGACGCTTGGCGATCCGATTGCCGACTTCAGCTACCTCATGCTCAACTGGCACAACCCGGCCGACGGACGTGCAGGCGTGCTCGGCCTCGACCTGGAAGCGCTCGGCATTCCCTCGCAGCAGGAAGCGGTGGACCGCTATGTCGCACGCACCGGCTATCCCGTACCGCCGATGGACTGGTACTTCGCCTACAACCTGTTCCGGCTCGCAGGCATCATGCAGGGCATCAAGAAGCGCGTCATCGACGGCACCGCATCTTCCGCCCACGCCAAGGCGATGAGCGAGCGGGTCGGGCCGCTGGTCGACCGGGCTTATGAATTCGCGCTTGCTGCGGGGATGGACTAGGCCGCTCGTCCTGCTAACGACCTCTCCGCAATTCAAACGGAGACCAGCATGAACGCCGACCTCGAACAAGCAATCGAAGCCGCATGGGAAGACCGCGCAAACGTCACGCCGCAATCGAGCGATGTGCGCGAGGCGGTGAATGCGGCGCTGGGGATGCTCGACAGCGGCACAGGCCGCGTGGCCGAGCCTGACGGCAAGGGTGGCTGGATGGTCAACCAGTGGCTGAAGAAGGCCGTGCTCCTCTCCTTCCGGCTCAACGACAACCGCGTGATGGATGGCGGCAGCGCCGGTCATCCGGCCTTCGACAAGGTGCCGAGCAAGTTCGCTGGATGGGACGATGCCCGCTTCCGCGAGGCAGGCTTCCGCGTCGTTCCGGGAGCCGTTGCCCGCGAAGGTGCCTATATCGCGCCCGGCTGCGTGCTGATGCCCAGCTTCGTCAATATCGGCGCCTATGTCGGCAAGGGGACCATGGTCGACACTTGGGCCAGCATCGGCTCATGCGCGCAAATCGGCGAGAATTGCCATATCTCTGCCGGTGCCGGCATCGGCGGCGTTCTCGAACCCATGCAGGCCAACCCGACCATCATCGGCGACAACTGCTTCATCGGCGCGCGCTCGGAAATAGTCGAGGGCGTCATCGTCGGCGAAGGCTGCGTCGTCTCGATGGGCGTCTTCATCACCCAGTCGACCAAGATCGTCTATCGCGACACGGGCGAAGTCATCCGCGGCCACCTGCCACCTTTCTCCGTTGTCGTGCCCGGCACGCTGCCCGCCAAGGACGGCGGCCCCGGTCTCGCCTGCGCGGTTATCGTGAAGACGGTCGATGCGCAGACCCGTGAGAAGACCGGGATCAACGACCTGCTCCGCGACTAGGGCCGCGCCCTCGAAGCGGGGGGAACATTCGCCACGCCTGACCGTAGAACTGCCTGAAACCCGCGGGATCGCGATAACAGGGAGTAATTCGACGTGCACAAAGAAGGCGATGAAATTCACGTCTCCGAAACCGAAGCCAGCGGCGGCTCGAAAGAGGGCGTGGTTCGCTGGATCTTGCTCGGCGGGCTGGTGCTTGCCGTATTGCTGATGTCGATCGTCTGGATCATCCCCGCGATGACGCAGGGAGACGTCGAAGAAGAGGCCACCGTCAGCGGCGAGATCCAGTCGATGGAAGATGATGGCGACGGGACTGACAGCATCGTCGGGACGGAAGCAGACATCGGCAGCGACCAGAGCGAACTGGGCGCAGGCGAAGCCGACGCGGGTGACCAGACATTCACTGAAGATGGCATCGAAGTCATCGAGAACTGAGCGCGCAAGGCAAGGAGAGGTCGCATGAGCAATTCGAACAGCTTCCAGTCGGACCAATACGTAAAATGGAATTGGGGCAACGGCGAAGGCCATGGCCAGATTAAGGAACGGTTCGAGCGCGAAGTGACCCGCACGCTGCAAGGCAGCGAAGTGACCAAGGATGGTGACGAGGACAACCCCGCCTACCTCATCAAGCAGGAAGACGGGGACGAGGTCCTCAAACGCGGCAGCGAATTGTCGGCCTGGGACAAGGACTGATGCCCAAGGCTTCGAGCAAGGCGCAGCAGCGGGCTGCAGGCGCTGCCTTGTCCGCGAAACGCGGCGAAACCAAGGTCGGCGACCTTAAAGGCGCGTCGAAGGACATGTACGACAGCATGAGCGAAGACGAGCTCGAGGAGATGGCCTCGACCGACCGTTCAGACCTGCCTGAGACCGCAGAGAAAGACTGATGGACGACGACAAGAAGGACGAGGTCTATTCCGACTTCTACGACTGCGTGAACATGCAGCCGAAAGAGCTCGAGGAATGGCTCGAGACCGAAGAATCCAAATCTGTCGGCGATAACGACAGCGGCGAGAGCACCGGTCACCGGTCCGGTCGCAGGATTGTCGAAATCAAGAATACCAAGAAAGCCGAACTGACCGACAGCCAGTACGAGCACATGCAAAAAGTCGTCGGCTATGTGCACCGCCACAAGGCGCAGAAGCCTTCCGGCGACATCGAGGACTGTGACTGGCGTTACAGCCTCATGAACTGGGGGCATGACCCTTTAAAATAATGGTTCAAGGCGATCCATTCGGCCACTTCGTGAAGGCACAGGACGGCGGCACATTCGAGCAGGCGCTGGAAGAAATTGCCGAGGGCGAGAAGAAAAGCCACTGGATGTGGTTCATTTTCCCGCAGATCGAAGGCTTGGGCAAAAGCGCGAAGGCAAAGAAATTCGCTCTCGCCGATGTCGAGGAAGCCGCCACCTATTGCCAGCATGAAGAGCTCGGGCCCCGCTTGTTCGAAGCAACCGAGGCCATGCTCGAGTGGGCTGGAACGATGAGCGCCGAAGACATCCTGGGCGATGTCGATGCATTGAAATTCCAAAGCTCGATGACGCTTTTCGAGCGCGCCTGCGACGACGAGGACGCGCAGGTATTCGCAGACGCGCTCGAAGCCTTCTACGAAGGGGAACGCTGCCCGCTGACACAGGAGCGCATGTGAAGAACAGCCTGCCGGATGATTCGCAGGTCATCAGCGCGACCTTCAACGAGCAACTCCTCATCGGGCTCGGTATGATTGCTTTGTGCGTCGTGATCCATGGGCTTGGCCTGTTCACTATCAAGCGCTTCATTACCCGCGAAAGCATGAAGCAGCGGGTGAGTTCGCTCAAACCCCTGTCCTTCACCGGTTCGCTGTTCACGCTGTTGGCCGTTTTCGCCATCATCCTCGTGCATTTTGTCGAAATCTGGCTCTTCGCCTTTCTCTATGATTATCTCGGCGCGCTGCACTCTTTCAGCGAGGCCTTGTATTTTTCGACCATAAGCTATTCCACCGCAGGATATTCGGACGCGCTGATCCACGAACAATGGCGGATGGTCGCTGCACTTGAGGGTGTCATGGGCATCATCTTGCTCGGATGGTCGACGGCATTCTTCGTGCGGGTGCTGGGCAGGCTGGAAGGTGATGACGCACAGACGAGGGGCGGCTCCCCTCCGCAAACGGAAGGATAATGCGATGACTGTCGTGGCACGTTGGAATGGCGAAGAAATCGCGCGGAGCGAGGACACCGTGGTGGTCGAGGGCAATCACTATTTCCCGGCGTCCGATGTTGCCCGCAGCGCGCTAGTGCCAAGCGAGAAAACCAGCGTGTGCCCGTGGAAGGGCACGGCCCAGTATCATTCGGTCAACGCAGGGGATGACATCAATCCCGATGCGGCCTGGTATTATCCCGAGCCGAAACCCGAGGCTGCAGCGATAAAGGACCGCATTGCCTTTTGGAACGGCGTCGAAGTCATCGAAGAGTGATACGTCCTGCGCTGCGCTGGTTGCTGGCGGCATTTTACGCATTTGCAGGCTACGCACACCTAATGCGGCCAGAGCCGTTCCTTTCCATCATGCCGCATTGGGTCCCCGCGCCCGAGGCCTTTGTCTGGTGGACAGGCATAGCCGAACTGCTCGGAGCAGCGGCACTGGCCCAGCCGTGGTCGGTCAATTTAAGGAAAGCCGGCGCTATCGGCCTGGCACTTTACGCGGTTTGCGTCTTCCCCGCCAACATCAACCATTTCGCCATGGACATGGCGCGCGAGGACGGGGGTCTGGGCCTTGCCTACCACCTGCCGCGCATGGTTGCGCAGCCCGTGCTCGTCTGGCTGGCCCTGTGGGTCGGCGGCGTCACGGACTGGCCGCGGCGCCGCCGCTCCTAGATGATTACGACATGTGCTTCGAAACGGCACCGGTCATCTTGAACATGGAGATCTGCTCCTTGCCGATGACTGCACCCAGCTTGTCGTCGGGGTTGATCATGCGCTTGTCCTTCGAGTCCTGAAGGTTGTTCGCCTTGATGTGGTCCCAGACCTTCGAAGTGACCTGAGCGCGGGTCATGGGACCCTTGCCGACCACGTTTTCGAGTTCCGGCGACAGGTTCACCGGCTTCTGCAGTGCGTTGTTCTTGCCAGCCATGTCAGTATCCTTTCAGTTGGCTTCTTTTATTGATCAGTCTTCGGTGTCGAAGTCTGCCGCGTCCAGCTCCTCGACCTCATGCCCTTCGAAACGGGCAGTGAGGACCGCGGCGGCTGTGACGTGTCCCTTGATATTCTTGAGCAGCTCTTCGTAGCCCGCGCCCGGCATCAGGGTGAGCGGCAGGTCGACTGCGAAAAGCTGGAAAACATAGCGGTGCTCCACGCCCAGCGGCGGGTCGGGCAGCATCCATTCCGAATTGCCGAGCGCGTTCTTGCCAGTGCGCGGCGGGGCCTCGCCTTCGAACAAGGCGCCCTTCTGTGCCTTGAGGCCCCAGACGAGCCAGTGAACCTTGCCGTCTTCGGCATCCTCGACCACCAGCACCAGTTCCTGCGAGCCTGGCGGGGGCGCGGTCCATTCGAGCGGCGGGGCGACCGCGTCTTCCTCGACAGCGGTGAAGCTGGGGTCCATCTCCCCGCCATCGCGAAAAGCATCGCTCGACAGCGAGAAACCGGATTTTCCGAGCAGCTTCTCTTCGGCGACTTCGCCGATGGTGAGCGGAGCCTTTGCCTCGCCGCCGATTGCCTGCTGGACCCAAGCGGGTGTTCCGGTACTCAAAACTTAAACTCCATTTTATCGCCTTGGCGCACAGGAAGCGCCTTGGGAGGGCAAGCCTAGGCGCAGGATTTGGCAAAAAGCCATGGTGCCAAGGCGTATTTGCACGATTTTCACCTCGGTTCGGCGCGGTTTTCCACCGGATTCGCCTCTCGGAGCTCCTCTCGAAGGCATCAAACGACATGTTGCTTGCTCACGGAGAGTTAATTGGGCAGGCTCCAGACGAGTCGACACACTAGGAAGATGTCGTCCGGAACCGGGGAAAAATGCACATGAAATTGGGTCGCACCGCACTCGTCGCAGCCATGGCTGCATCGCTCGCCGCTTGTGGTGGCGATGACGATTCAGGTTCAGGAGCAGGCGCTGGCGCAGGCGGGCAGGTCGCGACGTGTTCGCTCTCGGCGCGCCAGGATTGGGCGCGCAGCGTGCTGGAAGAGTGGTATCTCTTTCCCGATCTGCTCAATACGAATGTCAACAAGGCGGCGCATAGCAGCGTGCAGTCCTATCTGAACGCAATGGTCGCCGATGCGCGCGCGCAGCGCAAGGACCGCTTCTTCACTTACATCACCTCGATTGAGGAAGAGAACGACCTCATCAACAATGGCTCCAACGCAGGGTTCGGCATTCGCCTGGCCTACGATGAAGCGGCGAACCGCGTATTCGTTGCCGAAGCTTTCGAGAATGCCCCGGCCTTTTCTGCAGGTTTCGACCGTGGGACCGAAATCCTTTCGGTCGATGGTCAGTCTACCGCGTCGATCATGGCCGCTGGAGGGGACGATGCATTCAGCGAGGCGCTCGGTCCGAGCGACCCGGGCGTGACACGCACATTCACCCTTCGCAGCCGCACCGGTGTAGAAACGACCGCCACCGTCACCAAGGCAGAATATTCGCTGGATCCGGTTTCCGACCGTTACGGGGTCAAAATTCTCGACGACGGCGCGGGCGGCAAGGTTGGTTACGTCAATCTACGTACGTTCATCGTTTCCAACGCAGCACCTCAATTGCGCACCGCCTTCCAGCAATTCCAGAACCAGGGCATCACCAATGTCATTCTCGATTTGCGCTACAATGGTGGCGGGCTCGTTTCGGTTGCCGAGCTGCTCGGCGATTTGATGGCGGAAGGGCTCGAGGGACAGGTATATTCCCAGACCCAGCTGCGGCCTTCGAAGTCGGCTGAAAATTCGACCGACCTCTTCGACGATCAGCCCCAGCAGATCCGCGCGATGAAACTGGCAGTCATCGGGCGCGGCGGCACCGCCTCGGCCAGCGAGCTGGTCACGAATTCGATGATCTCTTACCTCGGCAATAATATCGCGCTGGTGGGCGCCAACACGTTCGGCAAGCCGGTAGGCCAGTTCGCTTTCGACCGGTCGGCCTGCGACGATCGCCTTCGCGCCGTCACCTTCAAGACAGTCAATGCCAATGGCCAGGGCGAATATTTCGATGGCCTCGCCAGCGTCATGCCCAACACCTGCCGCGCAGGCGACGACCTCACGGCACAATTGGGTGACGCGAACGAAGCCTCGGTATCGGTCGCGCTCGACTTCCTGGCCGGACGGACCTGCACTCCTATCAGCGCATCGGCCAAGGATGGCACGGTGAAGGCAGAAGGCGGCTCGCCGCGCCTGCTTCAGCCTGTGATGCCGAGCGCCGTCCAGCGCGACATTCCCGGCCTTTATTGAACCACGTCGCTTTGGTGTGGGGCTGGCGGTCGCCTGGACGCTGGTAGCGAGGCCTGGCGGCCGCATCCTTGACCCACACGCGATTGCGGCGTTTGATGCGAGCATGTCCGAACGATACGAAACCTTCGCCCAGTTCTGGCCCTTTTACCTTCGCGAGCACTCGAAGCCTCGCACAAGGGCGTTGCATTATTTCGGGACGACCCTCGTGGTCGCACTGGCTGTGACGGCCATCCTTACCCAGCGCTGGTTGCTGCTCGCGGCGATGCCGGTTGCCGGATATTTCTTTGCCTGGATCGCCCATTTCGGGGTCGAGAAGAACCGGCCCGCGACATTCACCTATCCGCTGTGGAGCCTCGCAGCAGATTTCAAGATGTGGTGGCTGTGGCTTACCGGCAGGCTCGGTCCGGAACTGGAGCGGGCCGGCGTGTCCCGCTAGGCCAATGCTAGAGCGATCGTTGCCGCCCCGAGAATAATCGAAAGAGGGGCGCGCAGGCTGAGCCACCAGCGCGGCGAGAGCGACCCGAGACGGGCATCGATGCCCAAGGCTATGAGGATCCCCCCACCCAGCATGACAAGTACCGGCTCGAGCGATATCAGCCCGATTGTCCATGCGCCGAGGAGGGAGAAGGCGATAAGGCTGGGCACGACCGCCGCTATCCAAGCCCACGCCAGTCCGCCACGCCTTTCGGCAGCGGGGGCGGCAGCGGCAATGCCCCACCACGTTCCACCGAGAAATGTGAATATCAAGGCAGCATAAAGGGCCCCCAGCGCACGGGCCGGTTCGTAGAAATCATCAGGTCCGAAGAATGCCGTCACGGCAGCGCCCAATTGCGGCAACAACCCTGCAAGCCCAAGCAAGCGCGGCCAATGCGGTACGCTTCTCACTTGCTGCCCTGCCCCATCACGGTCGCCCAGGTCCATCGAAGGGCTGCTTGTCGGTCCAGGCGCAGCCGCTGCGCTGCTCGTCGTCTATCTTGAGCGTGGCAACGAACGGGTAGGTCCGGTCGCTCATTCCATCGCTGCAATCACCCGGGGTCACCACCAGGTCAAACCCGCGCCCGCCGACGCTACCTGTGAAAGCCAGGCCGCTATTGCCCGCAAATCGCTCCACAGCGAAGCGCGAGCCATCCTGGTTTTCGGGAGTGGTGTAGAGCGCCATGCCCTCGGCAATTTCGCCGCCCCAGAAAGGTTCGGTTCCCGTCAGGTAGATGACCTCGTCCTCAGCGACGCCGGAATAGGCCGCAGTGGGGCCGTTTCCCGCACCGCCCTCCCCCGACTGGCATGCGGCGAGCAGTAAAGCGGGAAGCAGAATGGGCGTGAGTTTCGTCATGCGGCCTCGCTTGAATGGTGCAAACGGATAAAGTCTACGGTCTCCGACAGCGCTTTCTTGCCTTCGGGCACCGGCAACAACATCCAGTCGTGAAACATGTCCTCATACTCGCGGTAGAGAAAGTCGTTCACGCCGAGCGCTTGCAATTTTTCGACCAGCCGCCGCGCATCGACTAGGAGGATATCGCTCGTGCCTGCGAAAATGGCGGTAGGCGGCAGCCTTTCGAGTGACCCGAACAGCGGACTGACGCGAGTATCGCCAAGCTCCAGCTTGCCAGCGTAGCGTGTTCCGCATGCCTCCAGTCCGACGGGCGAAAGCATCCTATCCTTGGGCTCTATTTCATCCTGCCCTGGCCCCGAACCGGTTGCATCGAGCCAGGGAGAAAATAGTACCAAGCTTGCTGGCAGGTCTCCTCCTGCACTCGCGGCATTTTGCGTCACCGCCAGGGCCATCCCGCCTCCCGCGCTGTCTCCCATAACAGTCATATTTTTTGGGCCGTGTTCCGCAGCGAGTTCCCCATAAAGCGACTGGATGGCAGATACCGTCTGGTCGGCGGTCACTTCGGGAGCCAGCGGATAGAGCGGCACAGTAGCCGATGCACCCAGTTCCTCGCACAGCCTCGCCACCGCATCCCAATGAACTGCGGCAATCGGCATCACGTAACCACCGCCATGCAGGTAGAGGATATGCGGCGTGCCCGGCTTCGCCCCGCCCTTGGGAGCGAAGGTAAATACCGGAAAGCCGTGCTTCGAGCTCTCGCTGATATCGAACCTTTTGTGCCATCTTGCACGCGGGCGCACGGGCTTCGTCCGTCGCAGCTTGGTGATACGCGCGTCCATCTTTTCAGGCTGCGACATGAAAGCCTTCACCCCGAGCAGCGGCAAGGCAAGATTGACGAGACGCGCGCGCAGGCTTGGCATTGAGAAGGGCTCCCCTATTTGGCAGGGAACCTAGCGAAGGCTCTTGAGAGCGCAACCCGGCAAGGGGATATCAGCGCCCGAAGATGCGTGCCATCAGGCTCTTCTTCTGCGGCTCTTCTTCCTCGGTCGATTCCGAGACACGGCGGCGCAGGTCGGTGCCGGAAGGCGGCTCCTTAACTTCCTCGACCTCGCGGCGCGTAATCATCGCGGCGGGAAGCATCTCGGCCATTTGCGAGCCCTCGTCGTCCTCGGTGCGTGGGGCCGGGCGAGCGCCTTCGACCTCGCCGTGAACGGCCATCACGTCTGGCTTCATGTCTACCATGCCGGCGAGCACCGGAACGTGGTGCGGAAGCGGCTTTTGCAGGACAATCTTTTCGACCGCACGATGGAACAGCAGCGCGCGCCACCAGCAGGCCAGCACATATTCGACATATCGCCTGGGGGCCTGCTCGGGCATGGCGTCGCGGAAGAAATGGCGCTCCTTGTGGTGCACTAGCTCCGTGTTGATGGCGTCGAGACCTTCGCATTCGAGGAAAACCTCGATGTCTTCGTCATAACCCGCCCACGCCGGCCCTTCGGCAGAGCTGGCTTCGGCGACGAGTTCGTGGCCGCTTTTCCCGCTGAAGGCGAAATGCTCGTCGGTATAGAGACCGAGCATCATGTAGGGATGATGCACCTGCCCCTTCTCAAAGGCGCGGTCGGCTTCGTTGGCTATGGCCAGCGTCACGCCGCTGATGGGGTCGCCCTCGTGCATTTCGATGGCTTCGCACAGCTCGTCCCAGCCGGCGATGTTCACACGGTCTGGATCGTCGATGAGGCAGCGGGTGGCAAGCTCAGTCCCGAGCGCTTCGAGTTGCGACACGAGATAGGCCTGCGCCTCGTCCAACGAACCAGTATGGAAATGCTCGTGCATCACTGCATTCCATGCCGCCTCGCCCTCTTCGGTGGCGAACTGCTTTTGTAACTCGTGCATCGTCTCGCGTTCCGTAAACCGTAATTTGCGTGGGGCTTATCGCGCAGAAATCTCACTATCGCATTAACTGTGCCATGCAGGCTTTAGAGCGGGCTTACCGTCTTTCGTTAAGGAGGAATGAAGCCGACCCAGCCCGGCAAACGGGAACCCGCTCAGCGCTCCAGCCGTTATCCTGGGCAAGACGCTTTTGCGGAGACATTCGATGAAATTCACCCCCCATATCCTGGGCGCGGTGGCAGTGGTGGCGATTGCCGGAGCCGTTTCGGGCGCCACCATCGGAGAGAGCCCGGTCCTCAAACGGGGCCTTACCGAGACCATGCCCGAAGCGCCCATCGTGCGCGCCTCGAATGCTGCCATGCGCGACGGCAAGCGCCCGCCCGATCATTATCCCCTCAAGACCCCCAACGGCACCATCGAGGTTGCCGAACTCTCGCTCCACGGCCGCATGCGTGACCGCGGCGGCGACCTGTGGTGGGAGGGCCGCGATGACGAGCGCGCCTATATGGATGCAGGCTACAATTTCTACGATACGGCGAGCCCTGAACGTATCGAACACGAGCGCCGTCTCCTCGCGTTTCATGGAGAGGAATCGATCCGCGTTCAGGCCGCTCCCGCGGCTTCGCAACAGGCCCGTGTGGAAGCACGCTTGACCCGCGCCGAAGCGCCGATGGCTCTCGCCGAACCTGCCGAAGTCACACCCGCCGAGCCTGAAATCCAGTCCGCAACCGAGGCCAGCATCGGCAACTCGCGCACAGTGGATGTGAGCGCCGCCCTGGCTCGCCGCGACTAGGGAGAACTTGCTCAGTTGGCTAATTGCGAAGCGGTAGGAAAGACGGCAAGCTCGCCTTCATGAGCGAACCGGACGAATTGAGCGAGACACTTGGCATTGCGCCCGATGCGGAAGTAGCCAACCATCACCGCACGAAAAACTCTTTTCGCGGTATCTCGACCCGCAAGAACCTGCGAATTCTCACTGCAGGCTCGGTCAATCAGGATTTTCTCGACGAGATTTGCGAGCTCAAGAATCTCGAATGGCTGGAATTAACATGGCCAGTTACCGCTGAAACGATTGCAGGGTTGGCACAGCTGCCAAAAATTCATCGGCTGAAAATAGATTCGCCCCGGAATATAACCGACTTCACACCCATTCTCTCCTAACCCCGGCTCAAGCGGCTGGAGATCGAGAATGCCAAACATCTATTCAACCTGCGCTGGATGCGGCCACTGAAAGACCGGTTAGATATCCTTGGTCTCGATGGTTCCATCAACACAACGCAGAAACTGGAAAGCCTGGATCCGCTTGATGGGTTTGCCTTCAGGAAGCTGTCGATGGTCAGCGCGTCGGTCAAAGATAAGGACCTCTCACCGCTAATCACCTGTCGAAATCTGAAGGAACTCAGCTGCGCGAAAGCTGTCTCGACTTTCGAGGGCTTTATGTCACTGGCCGATGCGCGGCCTGACCTCGAGTGCCAGTGGTTCGATCCGGACTGGTGGCCCGGCCGCAAATTCAGGGGCGGTCCGGCGCGCAAGAGCTGGTCGGACTAGTCCATCACATGACCTTATCGGGGCGAGCGTCATGCTTGTGCTTTTCGCCCTTGCCAAAATGACGCTCGAGCCGCTTGGCAAGAGTGCTCGAGGCCTTGTTTGCTGCCTCGTCAACCTTGCTCGCATGAGCCGTGACGCCGATGGGCTTGCCCCCGCTCGGGCGGGCTTCGATCATACAAGCCTTGTCATCTGCACCATGCTTGGCGCCGTTTTCATCGCGGACATGGATTTCGAGCCGCGTAAGCCGATCCTCGAAGCGCGCCAGCTTATCACGCACGCGGGCTTCAATACGCTCCGCGACGTTTTCCGTACCCATAACGCTGCTGTCGGAATTGAACTGGACTTGCATAGCGAAGCTCTCCTTTATCCTATTGTCTTTATAACGCTCGATATGGGGTTTGGGCTCCCGTATTTCACGCGATTTCGAAGGACCGTTGCCAACAGGATGGAACACATGGAACACTCTCAGGAGGAATAAACTACCGAGCTCACAATGCCGCAGTGTCGGGCGGTATCGAGGCGATGAACAGATGATCATATTAACCGGCTAACAATCCCCCTCGACTGTAGGAAAGCGGCCAAGAAAAAAGGGCGACCCGTCAGGGCCGCCCTCCAGATCTCTTGGTGCGTCGGCGCTTATTGCGGCATGAGCACGGTATCGATCACGTGGATGATGCCGTTCGAGGCTGCCACATCGGTCGCGGTCACCGTCGAGGTGCCGCCCGCAGCGTCGGTAAGCACGACATTGCCATCAACCACATTCGCGGTCAGCGTGCCGCCGCCCACGGTGTCGATGGTATAACCGGCATCACCTGCATCGGTGATGGCCTGCGTCAGCGTGGCTGCGTCGACATTGCCCGACACGACGTGGTACTGGAGGATATTACCCAGCGTTTCGGTGTCGTTGGTCGTCAGTTCGGTCAGCGTGGCTTCGTCGATCTTGTCGAAGGCAGCATTGTTCGGTGCGAAGACGGTGAACGGACCTTCGCCCGACAGCGTTTCACCGAGGCCCGCTGCAGTCACGGCGCTGACAAGCGTCGAGAACTGGCTGTCGCCCTGCGCAACTTCGACGATGGTGCCTGCTTCGGCAGTGTCATTGGCCATTTGGTCGGCCATGGCGGCGTCATCTGCAACCGGCTCTTCGGTTTCCGAGGCACAGGCTGCAATGGCGAGCGACGCGGCGGAGGCGAGCGCAATGGTGAACTTGTTCATGGTGGTTCCCTTTTGTCTTGAAATTCAAGCATTCGTACAGCCGGCCCACCCGGCTGCTGCTTCAAGATACGAACGTAGGACCGCCACGGATGTTTCGAATTTCGGCAATTTTGTGTCGAGCCGTGGGTGAGCCGCGACGGGACGTGTGTAGGTAGTGACTATCCATCTGCCGGAACCCACTGACCGCCAGAACGCTAGTCCGTTGGACGGGGTCGCAGGAGAGAAGTCACAATGTCCGACAAGACGCCCCAACAGCACCTCGCCCACATCGCGGAGAAAATGAAGGACATCGATTTCGTTATGCTCGGCACGCATACGAAAGACGGGCAGATCGGCCACCGCCCGATGAGCAACAACCGCCAGGTCGATTACGATGGCGACAGCTATTACTTCACCTGGGAAGACTGCCTGATGGTCGAGGACATCAAGCGCAACAAGAAGGTCGGCTTATCGCTACAGGGCAATCACGACCCCAAGGGTGCGCCCGGGATCTTCATTTCGCTCGAAGGTGATGCCGAGATCGTGCGCGACAAGGCGAAGTTCGAGGAACACTGAACCGAGGACCTCGACCGCTGGTTCGAGGATGGCCCCGAAACCGAAGGCGTGGTCATGCTCCACGTCCTCGCCACCCGCTGCGCCTATTGGGACGGCGAGGACGAAGCGGATTTCGACATCTGACTGCGGACGGGCGGCCTAGGCTTCGAGCGCCTCTGCAGCCTCGCGGGCCTCGCGTTTTTCGCGTTCGACCTTGATGCGCGCTTCGGCCACGCCGCGGGCGTGTTCGGCCAGCTCCTCCCACGATTTAGCCGCGCGCAGTTCGCGGTCCCGGACGTTGTCGAGCGTCGCGGCATCGGCCGCCTTGCGGGCCTCGTCGGCGCGGGCGGCGTAGAATTCGTAAGATTGGGCCATGGGTGCTCCGGGGCAGGAGGGTGGCTCCCCTCCCGCATCGGGGAGAGGAGCCCTTAAAAAATCAGTCGGCCGCCGAGAGGTTCACGGCGCTTTCCTTGCCGTTGCGTCCCTGTTCGACTTCGTAATTGAGGCGCTGTTCCTTATCGAGCGTCGTCATGCCCGCTGCCTGCACGGCAGTGATGTGGACGAAGCTGTCGGCCGAGCCATCGTCGGGCTGGATGAAGCCATAGCCCTTGTCGGTGTTGAAGAATTTCACGGTGCCGGTCTTGGCCATGTGGTGTTCCTTTGTAAGAACAAGTGATTGCCGCGCGGCGACATGCCGTGCGGGGTATGCAAAAAGTCGTCCGAAGAAAGGAAATCGTCGCCTGGTTTACGCCGGGGCCAGTGAACTTAGTGTTCGGGGGCAAAGCGGCGGTCTTCAAATCTCGACATCCGTCGCAAATTTCGACGTCAGCAAGGGGCGGGTAGCACGGGCGCGCCCATTCACCTAACGATTGCTGCATGAGCGACCCCTTGACCATTCTCGTCGATGCCGATGCCTGTCCGGTCAAGGAGGAGGTCTACCGCGTGGCGGCACGCCACAAGGCCCATGTCCGCGTGGTCAGCAACAGCCCTTTTCGCGTGCCGGTGAGCGAGCGGGTGAAGCGTGTGGTGGTCTCGGACGGCTTCGACGCGGCGGACGACTGGATTGCGGAGAACGCTAGCCCAAGCACCGTAGTCATCACCGCCGACATCCTGCTCGCCGAACGTTGCCTCAAGGCAGGCGCCACCGTGCTGCGCCACGACGGCAAGAGCTTCGACGCCGCCAGCATCGGCAGCGCCATCGCCACCCGCGCCATCATGGAAGACCTGCGCGCCGGGATGGATGGAGTGGGAGGAGGCCCGCCGCCGTTCAGCAAGGCGGACCGGTCGAACTTCCTGCAGGCGCTCGACCGGGTGCTGGTGAAGCTCGCGCGAAGTTGACACAAGTGACACCGTGTCAACTGGCCCTTCCCGCCTGAAACCCGCACAAATCCGGCGGTTTCACGGGATTTGCCGAAGTTGACACTCGTACAAAATCAATTGTCCTCGTCCTCCAGGTCCTCGAGACTATATCCCGCTTCCAGCAGCTGTTCCTCGTGCCAGGTTTCCGGCCCGGTCTCGACCCGCGCCAGCAGCTTGCCGAACTGGTCGGGCTCGAACATGGCGGCGGGATGCGAGGTGTAGTGGAAGGGCCCGCGAAACTGCTCCTGCATGGAGAGCAGCGCCACCATCAGCCGCTCGTCATAGCGGCGCGAGGTTCCGACCAGCTCGCCCTTGTGATAATGAGGAACCTCCACCCCGTTCAGCGCGCGGTCCATCGCGGCTTCCGCCAGCGCATCGAAGCGGCAGCGCAGCGCGGCATTCCACGCATGGTCGAACGGCTCCCCCTTCAATCGCGCGCGAAGGCCATAGGCCGACTGCCGGCTCATCCCCGCCGCCTTCGCCGCTGTCTTCACCGAATGCGAGGCAGCCAGCTCGCGCAGGAAAGTGGCCTGCCGCTCGGTGGTCCAGCCATCATGACGGGTGGCAGGCGTGGTGGTGAGGGTGGTGCTTTTGTCGGTGCTCATCGCTGAGGATAAGGCAGATTTTGGCGGAGTAGGAAAGGTTTACGCACCGCCAGCATTGGCAGCGCCATCGCCACCCGCGCCATTGGAAGACCTGCGCGCCGAGATAGACGGAGTTGGAAGCGGCCCGCCGCCGTTCTGCAAGGCGGATAGGTCGAACTTCCTGCAGACGCTCGACCGGGTGCTGGTGAGGATGGGGCGGGCGTGAAGTTCGGGAGGTCACTCTCAACGGGTCAGCCCAAAGCTCGAATGCTTCTAAAGGCATTTTGCATTGGTCATGATTACGCGTAGTGCTTGGCAAAGCATTCCTGCAGGAGATTCCATGACTGCTTTCGCATTCGAAACTGAAGATGACACTTCCACGTTGGAGGCTCTTGCTGAGAGTTTCGCAAAGTTGATGAAGCCAACTGAAGGTGGCAAACTTTTGCTGTTCCGCGACGAGTGTACAGGCGCAATTTATACGGAATGTCACATCCTCGGCAGTATGATAAAGCAGTTCGGCACGGACGACGTGCCGCTAGACCCTGATGGGTCAGCGGACTACCGGGCCAACCGGAACTTGGTTGATGACCACGCAGCGTTCACACAGATGCAAAATGATGCTCTTAAGGGGCGGTCATTCAGCAATCTCGTTTGCGAATTCGTCGAGGGCGATGCGAAACCCCTAAGATTATCGGAGGCCAACACCGGTTTAATGCGATCCTCGGCGCCCTTGAAGAAGGTATTGACCACCCTCACGGGCTGAAGGTTTATTTCGATCTAGATAAAGACCAGCGCCTTGACGTGCAGGTCATATCAAACACGAACATCACCGTTTCGAAAGACCTCCTAGATCGAATGTACGAAACGATTGCCGGTTCTGAGCTTCGGGATTGGGCACAGGAGGTCGGCCTGCTCTCTAAGGGGGAAGACTTCGCCGATAAGCGGAAACGCGGAAGCCCGATTTCCGTTCAGCTTACTCGCACATTCATAGTGAATTTCTACGCAGGCACTGACATCGCCGCCGAAGAATTTTCCAAAACTTCAACCACACCGATAACCGTTCGGTCCGGCCAAGCAACGCCGAAGGAGTGGGCTGACGTCAAGAAGGCGCATCCTGACCTCTGGGATGATGACAGGCTGAAACGCGCAGCTCGGGAGTATGCTGCTCTGAAGAAGGCACAAGAGGACGCATTTCTTGATAAGAAGACGGGTAAGCCGCAATCCGGTACGGCCGATTTTCGAGACAAGGCCTCCAACCTCGCGATCCTATCGGCTTGGGCTTTTACGGCTGGTTTCCTTCAAGGCAACGATACTCGTTTGGAACGCCACTACGCTCTCAAGGACACAGCAAAGCAGGACCCCCTAAAGGCCGCCATTCTCGCGAAAGCGCGCCATTCGACTGATGCGGAAAATTACCGTGGATTAGGATATCGTACCGACCCTCAAGAGAGAGGACGCATGGTCGAACTATTTTGGATACAGGCTGAGAAAGGTGGGGGACTTACGGCGAAAATGGTCGAGGTTGCGCTTGAAGCATTCCATGCAAAACAGGCTAATCTTAAACTTAAAAAGCTCTCCGAAGCGCTGTGAGCAAGCGTGACGACTTCTCAAGAAGCCTAATCGAAGATTCTAAACGCGCATTGGCGGACGGTCGCAAGAGCAAAGACAAGTCTGATACCCAAGCCCATCTCAGACACGCGTTGATGATGGGCTTTAGTTATCTTGAGTTTCAGATTTTCGAGATTTGCCGTCATTTGGAAACAGCTGATCAACTCAGCGTTCCGGAGCGTGGGATTCTGCTCCAAAGAGAAGTTCGACTAAGAAACGGCGAATTCGTTGTCGCTCCAGCGACCAAGTATTGGACGCTTGAGGATCGCCTTCGCGTGCTTCAACACCGGTTTGCAAAGACCCCCCTTGGCAAAGAACCATGGTGGTCGAAACTCGCTGTTTCTGCAAATCTTCGGAATGATATCGCACATCCCAAGGAGCCAGTCGAACTGACAGTCGAGAATATAGAGAAAGCCCTTCTATCAATCCTTGGCTGCACAGATCATTTTTTCAAGTTAGTCTATGGCAAAGGTCTCCCCTACGTCTCACACGGACTAACCCCGAAGGCCTAGGTGAGAACCAAAGGAGCTCTTGGCTATCACCCCTCCGGCAAATACAGTTTCTCGCCCTTCTCGCGGTAAACCTCGCTCATCTCTTCCATGCCCTTCTCCGCTTCCGCGGCCTCTTCGGCTGAAGTCTCGCGCTTGATGTTTTCGCTCGCCAGATAGCTGTCCGAGTTCTGCTTCGCCGCAAAATCCCGCACTTCCTGCGTGATTTTCATCGAGCAGAATTTCGGGCCGCACATGGAGCAGAAGTGGGCGGTCTTGGCGCCTTCTGCGGGGAGGGTCTGGTCGTGATATTGCTCGGCCGTGTCGGGGTCGAGGCTGAGGTTGAACTGGTCGCGCCAGCGGAACTCGAAGCGGGCCTTGCTCAAGGCGTCGTCGCGGACCTTGGCGGCCGGGTGGCCCTTGGCGAGGTCAGCGGCGTGGGCGGCGAGCTTGTAGGTCACCACGCCCACCTTCACATCGTCGCGGTCGGGCAGGCCGAGGTGTTCCTTGGGCGTGACGTAGCAGAGCATCGCCGTGCCGTACCAGCCGATCTGCGCTGCGCCGATGCCGCTGGTGATGTGGTCGTATCCCGGCGCGATATCGGTGACGAGGGGGCCGAGCGTGTAGAAGGGTGCTTCGCCGCAGGCTTCCAGCTGCTTGTCCATGTTCTCCTTGATCTTGTGCATCGGCACGTGGCCGGGGCCTTCGATCATCACCTGCACATCCTGCTCCCAGGCGCGCTTGGTGAGCTCGCCCAGCGTGTAGAGCTCGGCGAACTGGGCTTCGTCATTGGCGTCGGCGATGGAGCCGGGGCGCAGGCCGTCGCCCAGCGAATAGGCGATGTCATAGGCCTTCATGATCTCGGTGATCTCGTCGAAGCGCTCGTAGAGGAAGCTTTCCTTGTGATGCGCGAGGCACCATTTCGCCATGATCGAGCCGCCGCGCGAGACGATGCCGGTGACGCGCTTGGCGGTCATCGGGACATAGGGCAGGCGCACGCCGGCATGGATGGTGAAATAGTCGACGCCCTGCTCGGCCTGTTCGATCAGCGTGTCGCGGAAGATTTCCCAGGTCAGGTCCTCGGCAATGCCGCCGACCTTTTCCAGCGCCTGGTAAATAGGCACGGTGCCGATGGGGACGGGCGAGTTGCGGATAATCCATTCGCGCGTGTCGTGGATGTTGCGGCCCGTGGAAAGGTCCATCACCGTGTCCGCGCCCCAGCGGATCGACCAGACCATCTTGTCGACTTCGCTAGCGACGTCGGAGGCGACGGCGGAGTTGCCGATATTGGCATTGATCTTGACGAGGAAGTTGCGCCCGATCGCCATCGGCTCGGTTTCGGGGTGGTTGATGTTGCTGGGGATGATCGCGCGGCCGCGGGCGACCTCGTCGCGGACGAATTCGGGGGTGACGTAGTCGGGGAGCTGAGCGCCCCAGGGCTGGCCGTCGTTGCGCGCGGTGAGGCGGGCGGCTTCCTCGCGCAGCATCTCGCGCCCCAGGTTCTCGCGCTCGGCGACATATTCCATCTCGGGCGTGATGATGCCGCGGCGGGCGTAGTGCATCTGGCTGACATTGGCGCCGGGCTTGGCGCGCAAGACGCGCTTGGTGACATTGGGGAAGCCGGGGACGCCGCCCGAACGGTCGGGGCCGAGCTGGCCGTTATCCTCGGGCTTCACTTCGCGCGCGTCATATTCCTCGACATCGCCGCGTGCGAGGATCCACTCGCGGCGCTTGGCTTCGAGGCCCTGGCGGATGTCGATCGTGGCATCGGGATCTGTGTAGGGGCCGGAGGTGTCGTAGACGCGCACGCTGGGCTCGCCGCCCTCGAGATCGATCTCGCGCATGGCGACCTGCACGCCGCTGCCGGATTTTGCGCCGACATGGACCTTGCGGCTGCCGCGGATGGGTCCGGTGGTGACGCCGATGTCGAATTTGCTGTTGATGTCGGCCATGCGTGCTCTCTCCATAAGGCGGACGGAGAGCGGTTACCTGGCGCCGCTCCTCTCCCTCCGCCGATGCTAATCGGTTCAGGTTCGACGGGTCGGAGGGTGCGAGACCTCCCTCTCAGCGCACGCGCGCTCCCCGGGGATGGCGAGCGGTGTAGGCCTTTCCTCGATGAGCGTCCAGCATGTCGGTAAAAGAAAGGGCCGCCCCAAGTGACTGGAGCGGCCCTTCATTACCACGCGTCGGCGACGCGGCAGATGCTTGGCGCTCAGGCCACGACGAATTCGGCTGGGTTTGCCATCGCCAGGTCTTTCGGCGGTTCGCTCGCCAAGGGGAGCCCGAGAAGATCGACGTCGACCTTGGCAAATGCAGAGGCATCCAGGACCGTGCCAGCGGTGACCTGCGCAATCAGGACCTGGTCGACGCCGCCTGCACCATCTTCATCATAGAAAATATTGCCGGTCGTTTCGTCGTAGATGATGCGGTCATCGGAATCGCCCGCCTCTGTCCCGAGCGCAAACTCGGTTTCGAGCAATGCGCCGAGGTTGAGGATGCCGGTGAACACGCTGGCGTCGAGCCCGATGATATCGCCCTCAGCAAAATCCTCGATGATGGTGGAGTCATCCTCACTTTCGGGATTACCGACGATAAATGTGTCGTTGCCTTCCCCGCCGGCGAGCCGGTCATTTCCCGAGCCGCCAATCAGGATATCGTCTCCATCATCACCGAAGAGGAAGTCGTCTCCCCCTCCGCCGTGCATGCGGTCGTCCCCGCTGCCGCCGTAAAGGATGTCGTCGTCAGCACGGCCAGCCATGCGATCGTTGCCGTTGCCGCCGTAGAGCGTGTCGTTACCCTCGTCGCCAACGAGAAAATCATAGCCGTTCGAGCCATAGAGAAGGTCATCACCTTCGCCACCATAGAGCTCGTCGTTATTGCCACCGCCATGAAGCTCGTCGTTCCCCCAATCGCCATCGATGATGTCGTCTCCCATCTGGCCGCGCAATTCGTCATTGCCTCCGCCACCTTGGATGAAGTCGTCGCCATCGCCACCGAAGACAAGGTCGTCACCCGCGCCCCCACCGAGGAAGTCGGGACCATTCAGCCCATAGAGCGTGTCGTTACCGTTCCCACCGGAAAGCACGTCGTAACCATTGCCACCAATCAAGGTGTCCCAACCGTTGCCGCCGAAGAGATGGTCATTGCCATCGTTGCCGTAGAGGCTGTCATTCCCACCACGTCCTTCGATGGTGTCGTTCCCATCGTAGCCAAAGATGGTCTCGGGCTCATCCGTGCCGACGATGGTTTCGTTCGCACCAGCTTGCGGTCCGACGCTTACTTCATAGGCACCCAGACCCAGCAGCGACGAGATGTCGATAAAGAAAATACCGGTGGAATCTGCAGTGACATCGAGCTTTACCTCACCGATTGCCGGCGCGCTTATGGTGGCGAGAATGCCGTCGGTCACATCACGAAAATTGATGGTTGCTCCGATTGCCGCTGAATTCACCGTAATGGTGATAGCCTGGCCTTCGAACATGGCGATCGCAAAATAGTCCTGGTCATTCAGGACATCGATCGCACTGGATATCGTTTCCCCGACGATGATCGTCGCATCGGTCGAGGTGTCATCGGGAACATCTTCCCCGGTCGTGAAAATCACAGGCTCTTCCTTGCGAGCCAGGACGGTTTTCTGGCTTGTGAAAAAATCAGTTCGCATTTGCAACTCCTTTCACTTGATGTGCCTAGTAACCGGGAGCAACCCTTCTTTTCTCTTCTCTATAGTTCCCTTGTTTAGGCGACCTCTCTGAGAGTACGGACATGATTGTCCATTCCCCGACTACACATGTTGGAACATGATGGCTCCGAGATGAGTCAAATTTACTTTCGCATCAAATTGCTCAAATGAAACGGAATCTTCAGCATTCCGGCGTTTCATGAGTTAAAATCGTTCTAAGTCGGCCTCTGGGCGGAATTTGGTGAGCGGTAGGAATTAATCTTCACTTCAAGTCGCGTCGACATCAGTTGCATCCAGTTTCGAAGTATCTCAGACTTTGATTCCAGTATCGAAACGAAACCCGCATCAGGATCACTGCGTGACTTTCTAAGAGCTTCAGCATCACTCCCTGTATTCCGGCCGGCGAATACTCGGACGGGGTAGTGGGGCGCTCGCATCACCTGCTTCACTTTGCGCTCTGGGCATCGACATGGGCGCACCAGCCTGCGTGCCCGGCAAGTCGACACCGCCGACTGGCTCGGTAGCAAATTATCGCGGGACGCAGGCCTTCGCAGGCAGCCTCACCGGGGCGGTGGGCGATGATGTCTATGTGACATTGTCGGCCAGCGGCAACACCGCGGATGGCGATGTCGGAACGCGGGGAAGTGTGCTTTTCGGCTTCTAGGTTTCGCTACTGCGAGGAGAGGGCGCAGGAGGCTGCGCCCTCTTAAAGCACCGCCGCGTCGCCGCCCAGCAAGACGTCGCCCGAATACCACGAAGTTCCGCCTTCGCCGCGCGAGGCGGTTTCGGCTAGGAAGTAGGCCTCGATATTCGTGGCTTGGAGAGCAGACCCGGGGGCCAGCTTGGCGAAGAGCACCTTGTCGGTGCCGCCGCTGCCATCGCTGTCGTACCAGAGCTGACCGCTGTTCGGGTCGTAAATGATCCGGTGGTTAGAGCTGCTGGCCGAAGTGCCGATGTGGAACTCGCTGGCGGCCAGTACGCCTTCGAAGCTAATACCCGAGAAGATGCTGAGATCTAGGATGATGCCATCTTCCTGGAAGACAAAATCGCCAATCTCGTCGACATTGGTCGTGCCCAGAGCGGTGTCGAAAACGAAGACGTCGACGCCAGCGCCGCCCCATAGCCGGTCGGAACCCAGCCCGCCGAAGATGATGTCGGTGCCCGAGCCGCCTTCGATGATGTCCGCACCAGCGCCGCCGACGAGCAGGTCGTCGCCGTCATCGCCGGAAAGCTCGTCGCTGCCGTCGCCTCCGATGAGGAAGTCGGCTCCCCCGCCTCCGAACAGGAAGTCGTTACCGGCTTCGCCAGCAATATCATCATCGCCAAGTCCGCCGCCGATAAGGTCGCTGCCCGCACCGCCGAGGATGAGGTCGATGCCGTCCCCGCCTTCGATATCGTCATTGCCAGCGCCGCCATCGATGAGGTCGTCTCCCTCGCCGCCGAGGATGAGGTCATCGCCGTCCTCGCCATAGAGGACGTCGGCCATCAGCCCGCCTTCGATCGTATCGCCGCCAAGCCCGCCATAGATGACGTCGGAGCCATCGCCGCCGAACAGCCCGTCGAAACCGCCATCACCATAGATGAAGTCGTTGCCGTTCTCGCCATAGATCTCGTCGGCATCATCGCCGCCGAACAGCTCGTCATTGCCATCGCCGCCGAAAAGCAGGTCGAGGCCCTCGTCGCCGCGGAGGCGATCATCGCCGAAGCCGCCGCTCAGTATGTCGTCGCCAAGATTGCCCTCGGCATAGTCGGCTCCTGCGAAGCCATCGATAACGTCATCGCCATCGCCGCCGTACATGGAATCGTTGCCATCGCCGCCGTCGATGATGTCGTTGCCCTCATCGCCCTGCATGAAATCGATGCCGCCACCGCCGAACATCTTGTCGGCGCCGTAGCCGCCGAACATGCGGTCGCTGCCGCCTTCGCCCAGCATGCGATCATTGCCGCCATCGCCGTACATGAGGTCGTGGCCCCAGCCGCCGGTCATGACGTCGTATTCGTCACCGCCATGCAGTTCGTCATCGCCCGACCTGCCGCGCAGGACATCCCTGCCTACGCCGCCGTAGGCGATGTCCGCGCCGCTGCCGCCGAGCAATGTGTCATTGCCCTCGCCGCCGTCGAAGATGTTATCGCCCGAGGCGCTGTAGAGCTTGTCGTCTCCGGCATTGCCTTCAAGCCAGTCGTCACCGGTACCGCCGTCGGCATAGTCGTGCCCATCGCCGCCCCGCACAGTGTCGTGGCCATTGCCGCCGAACAGCAGGTCGTCGCCAAACCCGCCATCGAGAATGTCATCTCCGTTGAGGCCGCGTATGGCATCGTCGCCGGCCATGCCGAACATGGAGTTGTTGCCCCATTTGCCGCGCAAATTGTCGGCGGCTTCGGTGCCGTAATAGGTCTGGGTGCCCGGGTCGTAACCAAGATTGTAGCTATCGTTGAAAAGGCCGATGTCGACATTCTTCAGGACGACGATGTTTTCCCACTGGCCCGACCGGTAGATGTCGAACTGGATAACCGCATCGTCGCCCACCTGGATCAGCCGCGCGCTTTGCGTGGCAAACGGGTTCCAGGAATCGATATTGATATAGGTGGCATAGGTCAGCGGCTCGATGTCGAGCCTGTCGCCCGTCGGGCCGACTTCGAAATCGTTGATTACCACAGAGTCCGTGTATGCACCCTGCTCGATCATGTTGCCGAACCGCACGAGATCCTGACCCCCGCCCAGCGTCAGTTCGTAGGTCGAACCGAGGAGGAAGAGGTGGAAGGTGTCGTCACCTCCCCCGCCGAACATGCCGGCATGGCCGACGCGCGCAGTGTACCAGACGTAATCGTTTCCGCCGCCGCCGTAGATGAGATTCCGCGCCGATCCGCTGTCATAGACGAGCAGTTCGTCATTGCCCGCGCCCAGCATGATGGTCAGGCGCTCGTCAGGGCCGGCCAGCGTGTGGATGATGGTGACGACATCATTGCCGTCGCCCGCGTCGATGAAGTCGTCGCCGAAGCCATTGCCATAATCATCGATGACATCGTCGCCGGCGCCACCGTAAATCGTGTCGGCACCTTCGCCGCCATCGATATTGTCGTGGCCGCCGCCGCCATAGATGACGTCGTCGCCGTCGAAAGCGCGGATCCAGTCATCGCCGCCCATGGCATAGATGGTGTCGCTGCCGGCTGTGCCGTCGTAGAAATCGGCTACGGACGTGCCCGCCCAGACTTCGCCGGGAGGGTAGCTGCCGTCGGGCGCGAAGCCGAAATTGGCGCTCGTGAAATCGCTCGCTTGCGTGTTCTCGAAGCGGGCAACCATTTGATACATGTCGGGGGCGTTCGCGCCGCCGTAGCTGTATTCGAGGATGGTGTCGTTGCCGTCCTGTCGCAGGCGCATGTATTCGCCGCGGAAGGGGTTGCTCATGCCGTCCCAGCTCTGGTCCTCATAGGCGAGCATTGCCGAGAAATCGAACCTGTCGCCCGCATCTCCCGCAACGAAATCGGTGATGACTACGCCTGCACCGATATAACCGAGGCCGGAAGTCAGCCGGACCGTATCCGTCCCCGAACCCAGAGTAATCCGGTTTCCAACGCCGCTGGACGAGATTTCGACAACATCGTCACCCGCACCGCCGAAGGCATTGACCTGCCCAAATCCGCCCAGGATCTCCAGCGTATCGGCACCGTCATCGCCGTAAAGGTTGATCGTGCCGCCGCTCTCGGCAAGCGCAACGAGACGATCATCGTCCGCGCCACCATAGAGCGTCGCCGTATCGCTCGAACTGGCACCAAATCCGTGTTCCGCCATCAAGGTATCGTCGCCGCCGCCGCCATATGCGACGTCGGTGCCAAAGCCTACCGAGATGGTGTCGGCCCCGCCCTCGCCATAGATAAGGTCGTCGCCGGCTTCCCCGTAGAGGTTATCGTTGCCCGCGCCGCCGAAAATGACGTCTTCGCCGAAGCCGCCAGCGATGATGTCGTTGCCGCCCATGCCGCGCAAGTCGTCGTCATAGTCGGTGCCCTGCCGGACGTCGTTGCCCTCGGTGCCGACCCAGGTATCGCCGGGTATCGGACTGCCATCGGGTGTGTAGCCGAGATTGTGATACGTGAAGTCGCCGACCTGCGTGTTCTGGAACGTAATGAAGGTCGTCCAGACGCCTTCCTGCCACTGGTCGATTTGCAGGAGCGTGTCGGCGCCCGACTGCACCAGTTGCATGATGCCGGTTGCAAAGGGATTTTCGGCTGAGGAACCGACCAGCATCTCCAGGAAATCGCGCATGTAGAGCGCGTCGCCATCTGCGCCGGTCTCGAAATCAGTGACCACGATGAGCTCGGCAAGATCGTAGCCACCAGCCCCCGCCAGCTTGATTGTGTCCACGCCCGCACCAAGCGTGAGCGTGTAGACCAGGCTGTCGATTTCTAGATTGAAGACATCCGCCCCGTCGCCGCCATCAGCAATGATGGTCCCGTTCCAGCCGGATGCGTAGAAAGTGTCGTCGCCCAGCCCGCCTATGAGCGTAACCGTCGAGCCATTGGAAATATTGGCTTCGAGAAAATCATTGCCCGCGCCGCCATCGAGGCGGACCGTGCTTACCGGGTCGCCGGCATAGCGAAGCGCGTAGAGCGTATCGTTTCCGCCGCCCCCGAACATACGATCGTCGCCATTATAGGATGACAGCGTGTCGTCGCCGCCTTCGCCATAGGCGTAATCATTGCCCTCGATGCTCGAAAAGGAGTCGTTGCCGGCACCTCCCCGCGCGACATCATCCTCCGGCGTATCCACCAGATGGTCGTTACCCGACGTACCAATAATCTCTGCCATGCGACCCTGACCCCGAACCCCTAGAATCGCGCGGAAATGCGACTCTTACGTCCGGATAATCATCTTTTCTCGGCGAAAACTCAAGCAGTCTCGAACAGGCCCGAATTTTTTTGATGCAAGACTGCAACTACGCAGTAGTCGCGGGCCTCACTGCTTGTCAGTATTTCGTTTTTCGCGCAGCCCTTTAAGCCCGGCACTAACAATTTGCGCCAAGTCGTCGGCGGTTGCTTCGAGATCACCGGCGAGCCGTCCCTGCCGATGCGCACGCGAAAGCAGGTCGACGGGGCCAAGGAATGCGGCCTGGTAAAAGGCTGGCGCCAGGACCGGCAGCGCGCCGCTTGCGAAATGCTCCATCGCCCAATCGATGACCGGCTGCTCTTCTTCCGAGGCGACTTCGAGCCACACATCGACATTGCGCCGCAGCCATTCGCTATCCGAGAACTCGGCAATCAGGCGTTCGAACCTTACCGGATTTGCAGCCTGGTATTGCATCGCAGCGCGGGTACCTGCGGCAAAGGCGTCGCAAGGATCGCCCTCATGCGCGAGGATCGCTTCCTGGATCTTGTGCAGATAGGCTCCGCGTTCGGCCCTGAACAGCTGGCGGATGATGCCTTCCTTCGAACCGAAGTGGTGGAAGACACTGCCATTGGACACGCCCGAGCGTTCGCAGATTTCCTTAAGCGAGACCTGCTCGTGACCGTGTTCGATAATGAGTTCACGCGCTGCCTCAAGGACCTTGGCGCGCGTTTTGCGACTTCTTTCCTGCACCATTAACCTGGTCCTGCCGTCGAAAATGATGGCTGTCACTGCCTAACGCAAGACAGCCTCCCCGCATCACCAAGTATCGCCCCCCGCATCTCGTGACAACAGGGCCAATGGGTGAAGTCAAAATTGCCAACAAACCCTCAGTCGCAACCGAAAAGGCGTCCGACACAATCGTGACGGACGCCCTTGGTTGGAAAGACTGCTTTGCTTGGTCACCCGATGAAGAACTCGGGGCCGGTCAGGTCCTCGACCGAGCCGGCCTTGGGAGCTTCACCGAACTGGCCACCACCAAGCTCGATATCTGCGTGGGTAAGCACGGTACCCTCGCCGAGATTGGCGAACAGGACCGCTTCCGCCTCGACACCGTTACCGTCGGCATCGAAATAGAGATTGCCGGTCGACTGGTCGTAGATGATGCGGTCATCCGCGTCGTCGGCTTCGGTGCCAAGCTGGAAGTTCGCTTCGCTCCAGAGATCATTCCAGCTAAAGCCGAAATTATAGGGCGTGAGACCGATGGAATCACTGCCGCTGGTGAAATCGGTGATGGTGGTCATGTTCTGGCCATCCGCCGGGCCAACGAAAGTGAAGGTATCGGCACCCCACCCGCCGGTCGCCGTGTCGATGCCGAGGCCGACGGAGATGTTATCGTCACCTCCGCCGCCGACCATTTCGTCGTTACCGAAGTCGCCGTAGATATAATCGGCGCTGCCGCCGCCGACGAGGACATCATCCCCGTCTCCGCCGACAAGGGTATTTGTACCGCCTTCGCCGTAGAGCACGTCGTTGCCGGCTCCGCCACTGAGATAATCGCTGTCGTCGCCGCCGAAAATGCGGTCGTCGTCATCGCCGCCGAGGATCTGGTCGGTGCCGGCACCGCCGCGCAGCGTATCGTTCCCCGCGTCCCCATAGAGATAATCGTTGCCGTCTTCACCCTGCACGAGGTCATTGCCCGTGCCGCCCCACATGCGGTCGCCTTCGGCACCACCGCTCATGAGGTCGTTTCCTGCGTCACCATAGAGATAGTCGCTGCCTTCGCCGCCCTCGATGGTGTCGTTGTCGTCGCCGCCATAAATGGAATCGTCGCCGGCATCGCCCGACAGGAAATCGTATCCGGCATCGCCGAGCAGCGTGTCGCCGTCGTCACCGCCGTAAATACGGTCGGAGCCATTCCCACCGCTGATGAAATCGAATCCGGCTTCACCGAACAGCCGGTCGGCGCCCCAGTCGCCGTAGATCATGTCGTTTTCGGCGCCGCCATTCAGGTAATCGTCGCCGCTCTGGCCGTAGAGCCGGTCGATACCGTCATTGCCCATGAGGACGTCGTTCTCCGACCCGCCATAGAGCGTGTCGTCATCGGCTCCGCCGCGAAGGATATCGTCGCCGGCACGCCATACATGGTGTCGTTGCCCGCAGCGCCATTGGCGTCGTCATTGTCATCGCCGCCGAAGACAGCGTCATCGCCGTCACCGCCGCGAAGGATATCGTCGCCCGCTCCGCCCTCGAGGCGGTCGGCACCGAAGTTGCCGAAAAGCGTATCGATGCCTTCATCGCCAAAGAGACGATCGTTGCCATTGCCGCCTTCAAGGCGGTCATCGCCAAGGTCGCCCTCGATGACATCCCAGCCGTTCGAGCCGTAGACGGTGTCGTTGCCATCGCCGCCGAAAATGGTGTCGTTGTTGTTGCCGCCCCGGATGACGTCGTCCCCGCCGGCGCCTTCGATGGCGTCGTTTCCGGAAAGACCGCTGATGTCATCGGCATCCTCGCTGCCATTGAGGATATCGTCCCCGTCGGTGCCCGTCATTTCCTGCGCGGTCGGCTTGTCGATGCGCTGGATCTTGTAATCGAATTTCATGGTTGTTGACCCCTGTTCTTGTCCGGGGTCGCATATGACGCGCAGAGGTAAACGAGCGGTTTTCCAAATCTGTATGAAATGTGGATTCTGCTCGAAAATCGCAGAATTGGGACGCTCATGCCGGGAAAAGTGGATGCCCCGTGAGGATTCGAACCTCAATTGACGGAGTCAGAGTCCGTAGTCTTACCATTAGACGACGGGGCATCAGGCTCTTGGATAGGCCGGGCAGAATCGCCTCGCAGCCGCAAGAGAGGCCGCGCATCTAGTTTCGTGCGCGCGCAAGGTCAACCCTTCTGGTTGCGCCTTCGGTCATCCGTCGCTAGCATCGTCGCCAGGTCCCCGCGCGAGGTGGTTTTGCGCGGGAGGAATAACGAAAGACATCCCCATGGCGGAACATAATCCGCCGGACATGAAACGGGGGCACGGAAAGACAAGGGGCGGCACGTCCGGCAAGGTAGCCGATTTCCGCTACAAGCGCCCCTCCCGGCCCGACAAGCGGCCCCGCCAGAACGGGGCGAAGGCACGCGACGCATCGCCGCGCCAGAAGCAGGCAGAGCAAGCGCAAGCCACCCAGCATAAAACCATGCCGCCGCAATTCCCTCGCGGACGCAAGCAGGCCTATGCCGCGCTCGACTTAGGCACCAACAATTGCCGCCTCCTTATTGCGCGGCCCTCGGGCGAGAATTTCACCGTCATCGATGCCTTCAGCCGCGTGGTGCGGCTGGGCGAAGGACTGGCTGCCAGCGGCCGCCTGTCGGATGATGCGATGGACCGCACGCTTGCCGCGCTCCACGTTTGCGCGGAAAAGCTGCGACGCCGCCATGTCCACCTTGCGCGCTCGGTCGCTACCGAGGCGTGTCGCCGTGCCAGCAATGGCGAGGAATTCATCGAGCGGGTGCGGCAGGAAACCGGCATCGTGCTCGACATCATTTCCGCGCAGGAAGAGGCGCGCCTTGCCGTGCTCGGCTGCCACATCCTTCTGGAAGATGGGGCGGGCCCTGCAGTCATCTTCGATATCGGCGGCGGCTCGACCGAGCTGGTGCTGGTCGAACCGAGCGGCGCAGTGCCGCGGATCCTCGACTGGATGAGCGTACCTTGGGGCGTGGTCTCGCTGACCGATACCGTCGATGGCTCGGACGACAGCGAGGAACTGCGCCTCGACCGCTACCGCCGGATGCGCAAGACCGTGCTCGACAGCTTCAAACCCTTTGCCGAGCGCGTGCGAGAATTCGCCAAAGGACCAAATCCCATCCGCCTCCTCGGCACGAGCGGCACAGTGACGACGCTCGCCAGCCTGCATCTCGAACTGCCGCAATATGACCGGCAGGCGGTCGACGGGCTTATCCTTCCGTCGAAGGCCATGCGCGATATCTCTTACAAGCTCAGCCATATGAGCGGGCCTGACCGGCGCCAGCTGCCCTGCATTGGCGATGACCGCGCAAACCTCGTCGTGGCGGGGTGCGCCATCCTTGAAAGCATTCTCGATATCTGGCCGTCCGAACAGCTGGGCGTGGCCGATCGCGGCATTCGCGAAGGCATCCTGCGCAGCCTGATGGCTGCCGATGCAGATGGAGAGCGTAGCCGCAATGCGCTGCAAAGGATGAAGGAACAGGATGTCTAGGTCAGGCAAGGACAAGGATACGCGCGTCCGCACGGCGAAGAAGCGCACGGAATCCTCCACCCGCTGGCTGCAGCGGCAGCTGAACGATCCTTATGTGAAGCAGGCCAAGGCCGACGGCTATCGCAGCCGCGCGGCCTACAAGCTCATCGAGATGGACGAGAAATTCGGCATCCTCAAAGGCTCGAAGCGCATTGTCGACCTCGGCATCGCGCCGGGCGGCTGGGCGCAGGTCGCGCGCAAGGTGGTGCCGAAGGCGCAGGTTGTCGGCATCGATTTGCTCGAAGTCGAACCCATCGAGGGCGTCGAGATTTTCCAGATGGACTTCATGGACGACGATGCTCCGCGCGTGCTCGAAGAGGCGCTGGGCGGCAAGGCCGACCTCGTGATGAGCGACATGGCCGCCAACACCGTCGGCCACAAGCAGACCGACCATTTGCGTACCATGGGGCTGGTCGAGGCCGGTGCCTGGTTCGCGGTCGAGAACCTCGAGAAGGGCGGGACTTTCCTCGCCAAGGTGCTCGCGGGCGGGACCGACAAGGACCTACTCGACCTGCTCAAGAAGCATTTCAAGACGGTGAAACACGCCAAGCCACCTGCCAGCCGCAAGGGCTCGAGCGAGTGGTATGTCATCGCGCAGGGTTTCAAGGGCTAGGAGCCGCATAAGCTTTCAGGGCACAAAAAACCCCGCTCGGTGGCGGGGCTTTTCGTATTCGATTTTAACGAGGCTTAGTCGACCTTGGTCGCGCCTTCGTTGTCACCTGCAGCATTGGCCGAAGCGACAGGCTCGTCGGCGCCGGTAGCGCCAGCTGCTTCTGCTTCGGTGGGCTCTTCGCCCTCGACCGATGCATCGACTTCTTCTTCCGCTTCGGGAGCGGCAGGTTCAGGCTTGGCCGGAGCGCCGCCCATCGAGGCCATATATTCCATGACGTTGGCGCGATCTTCAGGCTTGGAAAGACCGGCGAAGCTCATCTTGGTGCCGCTGGCGAAGGCCTTGGGGCTCTTCAGCCATGCGTCCATGTTTTCCCAGGTCCACTGGCCACCCTTGTCGGAAAGGGCCGAGGAGTAAGCGAAACCGGCGTGACCGGCGATGGCCTTGCCCATGGTGCCATAAAGGTTCGGGCCGATACCGTTGGCACCGCCCTGGTTGATGGTGTGGCAGGCCTGGCACTTGGCGAAGACCTTCTCGCCCGCAGCAGCGTCCGCAGTGGCGAGCAGCGTGCCGAGGTCCGGACCGGCTTCGGCGCCGCCCTCTTCTTCCACACCTTCCACGTAATAGCCTGCTTCGCCCTGTTCGAGCACGTCATTGCTGTCGGCATGGAAATACATGCCGGAGGCGATCGAAGCGCCGAGCGCGACGATACCCGAGAAGAGAACCCAACCGGAAGCGGTATTGAAACGATCGTCCATTGCGTAAAAGCCTGCAAGAATCCGTAGTGGTCTGGTGGTTGCGCGCCGCTCTAGTGCCGCGCGCGCCCATGCGCAAGTGTGCTTGGGTCTGGATAGGGGGCAATAGAGGTTGCGGCAGGGGAATTGGCCGCTAACACCGATGGTCTATGCGTACTTTTGCCAGACCCGCCATCGAGATGGTCGACACCATGCGGCAAGCCGCCGCCGCCGAGCCTCAGCGCGCGATTGCCTTCGGCGGCGCGCCCGGGTCCAACTCGCACCAGGCGGCGATGCAGTTCGACCCTGAATGCCTGCCGCTGCCCTATCTCGGTTTCGAGGATGCGCTGGATGCTGTGAAAAGCGGCAAGGCGGGTTGCGCGATGATACCCATCGAGAACAGCCAGCACGGGCGCGTGTCGGACATCCACTTCCTGCTGCCAGAAAGCGGGCTCGCCATCGTCGCCGAGCATTTCATGCGGATCACCCATGCATTGATGGCCACCGGGCCAGGTCCCTTCGAGGCCGCCTATAGCCACCCGCAGGCGCTCGGCCAGTCGCGCGAGTATTTGCAACAGCGCGGCATCGTCGCCCTCGCCCATGCCGACACGGCAGGCGCGGCCGCCTACGTGTCAGAGATGCAGGACCCGAATTTCTGCGCCATCGCCCCGCCCATGGCCGCCGAGCTTTACGGTCTCGACATCATCGAGAGCGCAGTAGAGGACGCGGCGGACAATACCACGCGCTTCGTCGTGCTGGCCAAGGAGCCGCGCGAACCTGCCACGATCGAGGCGGCAACCAAGATGACTACCTTCATCTTCGAGGTGAAGAACGTGCCCGCCGCGCTCTACAAGGCGCTGGGCTGCTTTGCGACCAATGGTGTCAACATGACCAAGCTGGAAAGCTATCAGAAGGGCGCAAGCTTCGCCGCCACGCGCTTTTACGCCGACATAGAGGGCGCGCCGGGCGACAGCCGCGTCGATGCCGCGCTGGAAGAACTGGAATTCCAGACCAACGGTGTGCGCCTGCTCGGCAGTTACGCACAGGCGAGGAAACGCGGGTAGCGGGCAGTTCCGGATGCCGCGCGGACCGGCGCCGCACCCGGATCGTCCTGTGCCCTAGTCGCGCCAGACGAGGCGCTTGATCAGCACATCGCCCATCACGGTCCGGTATTCGGCCCGGTTACCGCTCTCGGCCTGCAATTGCTGGATATTGCGCTGCATATACTGCCGCATCTGGCGGTTCTGCGCTTCCCATTCCGCATTCGAGGAAAAATCCTCGAAGCGCGTGATCAGCCACAAATCGGGCTCCCCCTCGCGCGAATGGGCGTTGGACCAGATTTCGTAGCTTTCGATCCACCCCTGTTCGACCGCGTAGTCCATGCGTTTGCGCCACTCGGTCGACAGCCAGGTGGCATATTTGAGACCACCCCCGTCTTTCAGGCTGATGCCGGTCACTTCGATCCATTCCGCACCGGTCAGCGGATACTCGTCCTGCGCGATGGCAGGCTGCGGCATGGCAAAGGCCAGGGCCGACGCTGCAAGTGCCGTTTTCATCAATCGGTTCATCTGCGTTACTCCTCACTCACTAGGTTTCGCGACCCAGCAAAGGCGTGAGGACCGTAGCGGCCCGCTCATATTCTGAAGCAGTCCCCCAACGCGCGAGCGAATTTGCGCCCGTCACGCGGAGGAGTCAAAGCCGGACCGCAAACCTTTCAGAAGCGACGCAATTTCCGCGAATCGCCATTGTGCGAGAGGTCGGTCACTCGTCGCCGTAGATCGCGACTTCATTCAGGCCTTCACTGGTGGCGCGGCCGCGGTACATGCCGGCGGTGTTGAAACTGTAGAGCGCATGGCCACCGGGGGTGACCAGAATGACACCACCATCTCCGCCAAGCCCCTTAACGTGGTTCATGACCCTATCAGCCACATCTTGGCCCTCAGCCGACTCCAAAGCCCAGCCCGCAACGTGATTGGGAATTCCGGTGCGATCAAAGATCTCCCAACTCTCTGCCTCAAGCCCTTGCTTGTTATCTAGTCTGAGCTGCGTGCAAATCTCGTGTGCGACGCCGACACGGATGAAATACTCGCCCCAGCCGGTCGCCGAGACCGCACAGCTGCGATTGTCTGCATAGGTGCCCGCTCCGATAATCGGCGCGTCGCCGATGCGGCCCCAGCGCTTGCCGGTCATGCCGCCGGTCGAGGTGCCTGCCGCAAGATTGCCATGCGTGTCGAGCGCCACTGCCCCGACCGTGCCGAATTTCACATCGACGTCGAGCGCCGACAACTTGTCTGCCTTCATCCGCTCCAATGAGCGGCGACGGAAGTCGGTGTCGAACCAATCATTGGGGACCACTTCGAGCCCGTGCTCGGAAGCAAACTCTTCCGCGCCTTCGCCTGCCAGCATGACATGCGGGCTGTCGGTCATCACCTTGCGCGCCAGCAGGATGGGATTGCGGATGCCTGTGACGCCCGCCACTGCGCCGGCATCGCGGTCCCGTCCGTCCATGATGGAGGCGTCAAGTTCGTGGGTCTCGTCCCAGGTGAAGACCGCCCCGCGTCCTGCGTTGAAGCGCGCATCATCCTCCAGCATCACGATGACCGCCTCCACCGCATCGAGCGCCTCGCCGCCGTCCTCGAGCACCTTGCGGCCCGCATCGAGCGCAGCCTGCAATGAGGCGCGATAGGCGGCGTCTTCCTCTTCGCTCATGTCCTCGCGGGCGATGGTCCCCGCCCCGCCGTGGATGGCTATCGACCACTTGGGAGCGTCATCCTGCGCCAAGGCGGATGGGGCGAATACGGTCAGCGCAAATGCGAAACCGGTGGCGGCGGCGGTGAAAAATCCTCTCATTCCGCTGGCATAGCACGCAAAGTTATCCACTCCATACCCTCGTGCCGCTTGGACAAAACCGGCAGCGGTGATAGCCCGACGCTACGGAAACCAAGAGGGAGAGGTTTCATGCGTATCGGTAACTATCGTTTCGACGAAGTGGTCGCGATGGAGGTGCTCGAAAAACTCGGGCTCGCCCTCATCGCGCTGCTCGTGACATGGGTCGCGGCCAAGGCCGCCAAATGGGCTTTTGCCAAGCTGGTGGACAATATCTCGTTCTTCCAGCGCAACACCGGCAGCGGCACGTCGCTGGGTGAATCGCTCGGCAAGATCGTGTCCTTGCTCATCTGGCTGTTCGGCCTGCTCATCGTGCTGCAAATCCTTGGCCTCGGCGCAGTTGCCGGACCCGTCGACAGCCTGCTCGAGAATATCGTCGACTTCGTGCCAAACCTGGTTGGCGCAGGCCTCATCTTCTTCATCGGCATGATGGTGGCGCGGATCGTGCGCGATCTCATCATGACGACGCTGCAGACGGTCGATTTCGACAAATGGGCCAATCGCGGCGGGGTGGACAATGTCACCGGCAACACCGCCATCAGCAAGACAATCGCCACGATTGTCTACGCGATGATCGTCATCTTCGTTTCGATCATGGCGCTGGATGCGCTCAATATCGAAAGCATCTCCGGCCCGGCAAGTTCGATGCTGCAGCTGATCTTCAACGCCATCCCGAACATCATCGCGGCAGCGGTCCTGCTCGGCATCGGCTACCTCATCAGCAAGTTCGTGGTGCAGGTGCTGAAGGAAGTGCTGCCCGGCCTCGGCGTCGACCGCGCGCTCGCCGAAAGCGGCATGATGGCGGAAGGCACCCGCGCCTCCAGCATCATCGCCCGCGTGGTGCAAGTGGCCATCATCCTGTTCTTCGCCATCGCGGCGACGCGCCTGCTCGGTTTCCCCGAGCTGACGCGCATCCTCGACAAGGTGCTTGAACTGGGCGGCAGCGTCATCTTCGGCGCGGTCATCATCGCCTTCGGCTTCTTCATTGCCAATTTGCTCGCACGCCTGATTTCGGGCGACGGCGAGAATGGGACCGCAGCCACCATCGTGCGCTGGGCGACGATCATCCTGTTCGTCTTCATGGGCCTGCAGTTCACCGGCATCGGCGGCATGATACCGGCGAACGCGCTGACCATCCTGATTGCCGGCGTGGCCGTAGCTGGCGCGCTGGCCTTCGGGCTTGGCGGCCGCGACTGGGCGGCGCGCAAGCTCGACCAGATGGACAGCGACCTTGCCGGCGCGGCTCCGGCAGCAGCGCCCAAGCCCAAGCCGCGCAAGGCGGCTGCACCGAAGAGCAACGACCCGCTGCCTCCGGGCGCATAAGGCGGGACTTACAAGACACCAGGGAGAGAGGGTGTCGGCGGGGCGCGGGGACAAAATCCTCGCGCCCCCTTTTCTTTGTGCTACGTCCTCTTTTGCAACTGGAGAGGCGAGACATGAACGAATTCGGATTCGAAAGCACCGCAGACGAGGTCCTTGCGGATAAGGACCTCAAGGGCCGCACCGCGTTGATTACCGGTGGCTATTCGGGCCTCGGGCAGGAAACCGCCCGCGCCATGGCGGCGAAGGGCGCTCATATCATCCTCTCGGGCCGCGACGCGACCAAGCTGTCCGCTGCTGCCGACGAACTCGCCACTTCCACCGGAGCCAAGGTCGATACGCTGGTTTGCGACCTCGCCTCGCTCGACAGTGTCCGCAATGCCGGTGCCGAAGCCAACGAGCGCTTCGAGAAAATCGACCTGCTCATCAACAATGCGGGCGTGATGGCTTGCGACGAAGCAAAGACCGCCGACGGGTTCGAGATGCAGTTCGGCACCAACCACTTGGGCCATTTCCTGCTCACCAACTTGCTGATGCCGCTGGTCGAGAAGGGCGAGCGCCCGCGCATCGTGAACCTGTCCAGCCGCGGCCACCACATCGCGCCGGTCGATTTCGACGACCCCAATTTTGAAAGCCGCCCTTACGACAAATGGCAAAGCTACGGGCAGTCTAAGACCGCCAATGTCCTCTTCGCGGTCGGGCTTGAGGAGCGGCTCGCGGACAAGGGCATTCACTCTTACGCTTTGCATCCGGGCGGCATCCACACCAACCTCGGTCGCCATATGAGCGAAGAGGACGTGCAGAACCTGATGGAGCGCATCCGCAAGTCCGCCGAGGAACGCGGCGAAGAACCGCAGCCGTTCAAGACCATCCCGCAAGGCGCGGCGACCACCTGCTGGGTCGCCACGACTGAAGAGCTGGAAGGCGCAGGCGGGCTCTATTGCGAGGATTGCCACGTCGCCGACGAGGACAATGAGGACACCGGCGGCGGTGTGCGCAGCTATGCCATCGACAAGGACAAGGCCGATCGCCTCTGGTCGATGAGCGAGGAAATGGTCGGGCAGTCCTTCGCCTACTGACGCACTGTAACCTTTCCGGCCACGCGGGCGAATGACGGTCCAGCACATGAGGGTGCAGGAGCAGTTCGATGATAGCCGATGAAGCCAGCATGGCGCAGATGATGGCCGCCGCCCAGAAGGGCGACCGGGCCGTCTACCGCGCGCTGCTGGCCGAAGTGCAGCTATGGCTCGAACGCTATTTCCGGAAGCGCGTCGCGCCCGCCCAGCTCGACGACCTCGTGCAGGAAGTGCTGCTGGCGGTGCACAACAAGCGCGCGACCTGGGATCCGAAACGGGCTTTTTACCCCTGGCTCGCGGCCATCGCGCGCTATCGCTGGATCGACCATTTGCGCAAGGTCTACCGCTCGGCGGAAGACGAGCTGGGCGATCACGATGCCGCCGAAGACAGCGAGGAAGAAGCCGTGATGGCGCGCATGAGCCTCGAGCGGCTCTTCATCCACCTGCCTGACAAGCAGGTCGAGGCCATCGAGCTCGTCAAGATCGAAGGGCTGAGCATTGCCGAGGCGTCGCAGCGCACCGGCCAGAGCGAAAGCCTTGTCAAAGTGAATATCCATCGCGGGCTGAAAAAGCTGTCCGCGCTCGTAGAGAAGGCTGAATGAAATGAACCGGGTCCCCAATTCGCTCATCGACGAGCTGTCCTACGACCTCGACCCGGTGCGCCCGCTGCGCCTCTCGGGCGGGCTGGCGCTGGTGGCGCTTGCCGTCATTGCCACCGTGGTGCTTGTCGAACTGCTCGACGGGCTGTGGCGCGGCGTGATGGCGGGCGAGGCCTCGCCCATGTTCTTCATCACCAACGGCATGCTCGCACTGCTGGGCGCAGCCGCTTCCTTCGCGGTCCTGCGCATGGCGAGCCCGCATGTCGGCAACACGCATGATGGCGCGCGCTGGTCGGCGGGCATGCTCGCGCTGCTGCCCATAACCGCGTTGATGATGCTCGGTGTCGGCGGTTTCGCAGCGGCGGTCATGGAGGACATGTACGGCCTCGGTTGCTTCCTCGCAGGCAGCGCTTTCGGGCTGGTGACGGCAGGCGCGCTTATCGTCTGGCTGCGGCGCGGCGCGCCCGTCTCGCTGGCTGCTGCCGGAACTTACACGGGCATTGCCGCAGGCGCCCTCGGCAGCTTCGCCTTCGGTCTTGCCTGCCCCGTCGACGACATTGGCCACCTTGGCATCTGGCATGTCGCGCCTGTTCTATTGTGCGGCATTTTCGGGCGCTTCGCCGTGCCGCCGCTGGTCCGCTGGTAACAGCCCTTCGTCGGGTGGAGACTTGCCATAGGCGCCTCCGCCCGCCACCCCTCCCTCATACCGAGGGAGAGAATCCATGAAGACTTTCGCCGCCGCCATCGCGCTTGCCGCCACGAGCGCCCTGCCCGCCGCCCCGCTGCTGGCGCAGGATGCCGCCGAAACCCCGGCCACGCCCGATTGGGTCGAGACCAGCAATGCCTACACGCAGAATGCGATTGCGCTCCAGGCATCCTTCTATCCCATCGGCGCCTCTTCGGCCGGCTATGAACAGTATGACGGCTTGGTCAACGACATGTCGCTCGACCGCAACGCGCGCTATGTCGCCGCTGCGAAGGATCTAATCGCCGAATACGAGGCGGCCCTCGCAACCGAGACCAACCCTTACGTGCGGCAGGACCTTCAAATCCTCATCAATTCGCTCGAGCTGGACAACGAAGGCATCGCGCTCGGCGAAAAATACATGCTCGATTATGCGGAAGTGCCGCAGGGCATGTTCTACAGCATCGGCCAGCTGCTCTCCGACCAGACCGCCGAGCATCGCCGCACCAAGGCGCTCGAACTGCTGCAGCGCTACACCGGCATCTGGCCCGATACCGAGCCGATGACCGAGCTTGCCAAGCGTCGCTTCGAGGCCAGCCGCGGTGAAGGCAAGATGGGGCCCTACCGCGTGGAAGTGGCGGAATCGCTCGAAAAGATCCCGACCTTCACCGCCGGCATCCGTGACCTGTTCGAGAAATACGAAATCGAAGGCGCACAAGAAGCGCTGGACGCGATGGACCGCCAGCTCACCGAATATGGCGATTGGACACGCACCACCGTGCTACCCGAGGCCCGCGAAACTGCGCGCCTGCCCGAGGAACTCTATGCGCTGAGCCTCAAGCAGGTGGGCATCGACATGGACCCGCAGGAATCAATGCGGCAGGCCCGCCGCGGCTTCTACGAGTTGCGCGCGCAGATGGAGGCGCTCGCTCCGCAGATTGCCGAGAAATATGGCTGGGAGGAAACCGACATGGCCTCGGTCATGGCGAACCTCAAGAAACAGACCATTGACAATGACGAAATCGAGGAATTCTACCGCAATGTGAACCGCGAGCTCGAGGCGAAAATCCGCGAGAACGATATCGTCTCGCTGCCGACCAGCGAGCTGCAGATGCGCGTCGCCTCAGCTGCCGAAAGCGCCGCCCAGCCCGCCCCGCACATGCGCCCGCCGCGCCTCATCGGCAACACGGGCGAACAGGGCACCTTCGTGCTCACCGTGGGCAATCCGACGGCAGGCGCCGACAATGTCTATGACGATTTCAACCACCCCGCCGCCAGCTGGACGCTGAGCGCGCACGAGGCGCGTCCCGGACACGAAATGCAGTTCGCCGCGCTGGTCGAACAGGGTGTCAGCCTTGCGCGCATGCTCTACGCCTTCAACAGCGTGAACGTCGAAGGCTGGGCGCTCTATGCCGAGGCCGAGATGCTCCCGCACGAGCCCATCGAGGGCCAGTTCATCGCGCTCCAGTTCCGCCTGCTGCGTGCCGCCCGCGCCTTCCTCGACCCGGCGCTGAACCTTGGCCTGATGACCCGCGCAGAAGCCGAGCGCGTGCTGCGCGAAGAAGCGCTGTTTTCGCCCGGCATGACCAAACAGGAACTCGACCGCTACGAATTCCGCATGCCGGGGCAGGCAGGCTCCTATTACTACGGCTATCGCAAGCTCATCGACCTGCGCGTGGAGACCGAACTGGCGCTGGGCGCGGACTTCGAGGAGAAGGCGTTCAACGACTTCCTGCTGAGCCAAGGCATCATTCCCCTGGAACTCATCGCCAAGGCCGTGAGGGAGGAATTCGTCCCCTCGCAGCGCAGCGGCGGGTGAGCCCTAAAGCCAGCGCAATCGCCTGAACACCACAATCAGCGCCACGAACAGGAACAGGCACAAGGCGACCACGGCCCAGAATGCGTCGGGGTCGTCCATGCCGGGCATCCCGCCGACATTGATGCCGAGCAGGCCCGTCAGGAAGCCCAGCGGCAGGAAGATGCCCGCCACGATGGTGAGCATGTAGGTCGCGTGCTCGCTCGACGCGAGGCTGCGGGCGCGCAGTTCGTCCTGCAACACCAGTGCGCTTTCCTTGCTGATGTCGATATCGTCGAGATAGCGGCGGAGGCGCGCGATACTCTCGGCGATTTCGCGGCGGTCGTGGTCCTCGAACCAGTAGGGCGCTTCCCGGCTGATTTGCTCCAGCGCCTCGTGCTGCGGGGCCATGTGGCGCTTCAGCCCCAAGCAGTTGCGACGGATGGTCGAAATGCGCTTCAGCATCGCCTCCGCATGCTCTTCCGCATCCATGTCTTCCAACTCGTCGAGCACATGGTTCATGTCGACGATCGACTGGCTCATGCGCGCAATCAGCAGTTCGGCGAGCAGGGTGATGGTGGCCCCGGCATCGGGCGGGCCGTTGCCGCGGTCGAGCATTGCCACCACCTCGCGCGGGGTCTGCAGCGGATGGCGGCGCAAGGTTATGAGCCTGCGCCCGTCGCACCATAGCTGCATCGAAATCATGTCCTCGGGCTGCGCGCCGGGGTTGAAGTTGATCCCGCGCAGCGTGCCGACCAGTGTCTCCCCTTCCGCAAAGGCGCGCGGGCGGGTCTGGTCGCTGGTGAGCAGTTCCGCCGTCGGCTCGGGCACGCCCAGCTTGTCTTCGAGCCACTCCTGCACGCCGGGCCGGTTGCGGCAGACGTGGAGCCACATCACTTCGCCCGGGGCGGCCGGCTGCCAGTCCATGGCCTCGTCCCATTCGATGGTCCGCGCCCCGCCCTGCCCGTCGAGAACACGCCCGAAAAGCAGCGCGTTGTCGGTCATCACATCGTCTGTGGCTTCGCTCATGCGCGCTTCATGCCCCAAGTCGCCGCGCCTGTCATTGCCCCTTCATGTTTACCCCACTATATCGCTGCCCATGTCTTCCGTACGCCCCTGGCGCGATATCGAGCGCCGTCAGTCCCGCCAGATCATGGTCGGCAATGTCCCCGTCGGCGGGGATGCGCCGATTTCGGTCCAGACCATGACCAACACGCCGACCGAGGATGTGGCCGCGACCATCGACCAGATCCGCCGGTGCGAGGATGTAGGCGCGGACATCATCCGCGTGTCCTGCCCGACCGAGGAATCGACGCGCGACTTCGATAAGATTACGCGTGCGGCCAATGTCCCCATCGTTGCGGACATCCACTTCCACTATAAACGCGCGCTGGAAGCGGCCGACAAGGGCGCGGCCTGCCTGCGCATCAATCCCGGCAATATCGGGTCTTCCGAACGCGTCGCCGAGGTGGTGCGTGCGGCCAAGGCCAACGGCTGCGCCATCCGCATCGGTGTGAACGCAGGCAGCCTCGAGAAGGATCTACTCGAAAAATACGGCGAGCCCTGCCCCGAGGCACTTATCGAAAGCGCTCTCGACCATATCAAGCTGCTGCAGGACCACGACTTCCACGAATACAAGGTCGCGGTGAAGGCCAGCGACGTGTTCCTCGCGGTCGCCGCCTATCACGGGCTGGCAGATGCAGTGGACTGCCCGCTGCATCTCGGCATTACCGAAGCGGGCGGCCTGATCGGCGGCACGGTGAAGAGCTCCATCGGCATCGGCAGCCTGCTGTGGGCGGGCATTGGCGACACCATCCGCGTCTCGCTCTCGGCAGAGCCCGAGCAGGAAGTGAAGGTCGGCTTCGAAATGCTGAAAGCGCTCGGCCTCAGAACCCGCGGCGTTCGCGTCGTCTCCTGCCCCAGCTGCTCGCGCCAGGGTTTCGACGTTATCCGCACGGTGGAGACGCTGGAAAAGCGTCTCGAGCACATCAAGACGCCGATGAGCCTCTCGGTGCTCGGCTGCGTGGTCAACGGACCCGGCGAAGCGCGCGAGACCGATATTGGCCTCACCGGCGGCGGAAGCGGCAAGCACATGGTCTATCTCTCAGGGGTGAAGGACCACCATATCGAGAGCGACGACATGCTCGATCATATCGTGAAACTGGTCGAGGAAAAGGCAGCGAAAATCGAGGCGGGCGAAGAGACCGCCTTCGACCCCCACGCGGAAGCTGCCGAATGAAGGACATACTGGGGCGGCTCGCGAACGGGCTGCGGGTCACATTCCTTGGCGGGCTGTCGCTGTTCTGGCTGGCACCGCTCATCCCGCTGATCGTGATCGTGCCCGAATTCGTGCAACACATTGCCGAAATAAATCTCGGCATGTTCGAGAGCGAAAAGGCCTTCAAGGCGCTTTCCAATGACCCGACACGCTGGACCTTCGGATATTTCAAAGTCGCGGGCGTCATCCTCGCCACGCTCGCCGCAGCGCGCTTCATCGGCGGGGCGGGCAAACGCTGGTGGGACCTGCGCACGATCGCGTGGAAGCAGTTCCTGATCGCGCTGGCAGTCAATATCGGCGCTGGCGTGCTCGGCTATGCCATCAAGGCGGCCATCGGCGGCGAGGTGCCACAGACGCTTGACTATGCTTTCCAGATAGCGACGCTGCCGCTGCTCATCTACCTCGTCGGTCCGCTTTGGGGCGACACCAGCATGACCCTGCGCCGCGCCTATACGGTCGGCTGGATCGCAACAATTTTCGCTGCCTTCCTGTCGATGCTGTTCTTCGCCCCTGCGCAAATGCTCCACGAATACAACCACACGCTGGCCATGGGACAGAGCGATCTCGTGGTCTGGGCGCTGATGGTCTGGGACTCGCTGCTCGTCGGCCTGATGTGCTGCTGGATGGGCGCCGGGCTTGCGACCGGCTATTGGCTGGGCCGCCCTCCCGTCCTGGGCAGTGAAGTGGACACCGCCGCGACACCCGAAGGACAGCCTGCATGAAGCAGGTGCTTGGGTCCCTCCTTGCGCTTGCGCTTTCTGCATGCGCGACTACCCCGCATGTCGCCACGCCCTCGCATCCCGAGGCGAAATCCTACGCTGTATCCGAAGATGCCAGCGCCGATGTCGATGCCGCGCTCGAACGCGCGATGGCGAGCGGCAAGCATGTGCTGCTGGTGATGGGCGCCAACTGGTGTCACGACAGCCGCGCATTGGCGGGCTGGCTGGAGACGCCGCGTTTCCAGCAACTGGTCGAAAGCGAATACGAGCTCGTCTTCGTCAATATCGGAATGCCGCAGACCGGCGACGGTCATAATCTCGACATTGCTCGCCGTTTCGGGCTCGAGGAGATCCCCGGCAGCCCCAATGTCCTCGTCCTCACGCCATTCGGCACGTTGGTGAATGCCGAGACCGCCACGACATGGCGCGATGCCGCCGGCCGCAGCGAAGACGAGATTTACGACGAACTTGCCGCCCTCGCGCAGGCTGACCCGACCTAACCCTCGCCGATAGGGCCCGGCGGGTCGTCAGCGCGCATCCATCCGGTAATCGAAAACCGCAGGCCCGGCGCCCACTGCGTCACGCTGCTTACCGAATGCGGCTGCGGCACGGTGAAGATGTTGAGCGCGTTGAAAGTCGGCTTGAACGCCAGCTCGACATCGCCGCGCTCGTTCCAGAACTGCAGCATCCCGCCCCAGTCCGTATCCCACTCGGTGGTGAAGTTGAGCACATAGGCGGCGCGGCGCTTTTGCTCGCTCTGTGCGTCGGTGTGGTACTTGAGGAAATGCGTCGGCCGGAACAGCGTCGCTTGCGCATCGCACCACTTGATGTCGGCATGCCCGGTCAGCTTGCGCGCGAAATCCAGAAAGCGGTCCGAATTGAGGAATTCATACACCGGGTCGAGCGACATCGGCGGCAGCTTGGGCGCGAAGTAACCCGCATACATCGGGTAGTAATTATAGATGAACTGGTACTGGCGCCGCGCGTTCTCGAAAATTTTCTGCTGGATGGCCGCCCCGTCCTGCGGGCTCATCTGGCGCAGGTGAAGCGGGTGCAGTTCGTTGACATGATTGCCGTCATTATATGTCAGCCACCAGTCCAGTTCGGACAGGCACTTGTAAATCTCCTTCGCGGTATCCTCGGTGAATATATTCTCCACCCGCAGCCTGCTCGCCTCGGCGTAGCGCGCCGCCAGCCGCTTCGCATCGAGCTTGGGATTGAGCCTGAACTTCATGCCGTCCTTCATCGTAACTCCGGCCCGCTTGTCGCGCCCGAACCATTCTGCCATTTGCGCTAGCCGATGCCCGAGGCCAACGACATTTTCGCCGATACCGACTGGCTGCCGCATGCCTATGACCCGGCGGCCGACCGCGTGCAGTTCCTACGCATCCCGCAAGAGGCCCGCAAGGAGCTGACATTCCTCGCCGACTACAAGCCGCAAAGCGCTGCGGATGCGGTGTGGGTTGCAGGCGACAAGGTGCGCGCGGCGGCGGTAACTGGCCCCGCCCCCTCCTATATCTTCCACAGCGCCTTCTGCCGTTCGACGCTGCTGGTGAAAGCGCTCGACGCCTTGGATGGCGCGCGCGGGCTGAGCGAGCCGATGATATTCAACAGCCTGCAGGCCTCGCCGCCGACGCCGCAGGCACGCAGCCTCATCGCCCCGCTGATGCGCCTGCTGGGCCGCCGCGACGGGGAAGAGGTGGTCATCGCCAAGCCTTCGAATTTCGCCAATGGTCTCATACCGCTGCTGCTGCAGGACGATACGTCCTCCAAGGCCATCTGCATCCACGGGAGCTGCGAGGAATTTCTGCGCTCTGTCGCCAAGAAGGGGCTGGAGGGGCGCATCTGGGCGCGCAAGCAGCTGGCGCACAACCGGCGTATCGTACCGCTCGACCTCGGCCTCAATGATAACGCCTTTTACGAGCTGACCGATATGCAGGCCGCAGCGCTGATGTGGCTCTTCCACGTGCGGCAATTCCACGGGCTTACACAGACCTTCCCCGACCGCGTGCTCACGCTCCTCTCCAGCCGCTTTGTCGAGGACAAGGAAGCGACCTTCGCCGCCGCCGCCGGGTTTTACGGCTTCGAGGCGGGGACGGAGGAAATTGCCGACGTGGCGCAGGGGCCGCTTTTCTCCAAACACGCCAAGCAGGGCGGCGATTACGAAGAAGTCGTCCGCGCGCAGGAAGAGCAGGGCCGCAGCGCCGTAGTGGACGAGGAAATCGCCAAGGTGGGCGAGTGGATTTCGCTCATCGCGCGCCAGTTGCAAATGCCCGTCCCGCTGCCCTCGCCGTTGGTCTGAGGGCAGGGCCATCCTCCACGTCGTCCATCATGTCGATTACATGGCCCCCGCCCCGACCCGGGGCACGTTCCGTTTCGACAAGTACATGGCGGTGATGGCGGCTCTGCGGGCGAGCGAATACCCCGTCACCGAACACGCCCCGCCGCCCATGCCGCGCCGCTGGCTCGAAGCGGTGCATTGTCCCGACTATGTCGAGCAGGTTTTCACTGCCAGCGTCCCGCACGAGAAGGAACGGCGCATCGGCTTCCCGGTCACGCCGCACATCGCGCAGCGCGTCCAGCACACCAATGGCGGGACATGGCTCGCCGCGCAGCTTGCCCGCCGCCATGGCTATGCCGCCAATTCCGCTGCGGGAAGCCACCATGCGCTCTACGACACCGGCGCAGGCTATTGCGTGTTCAATGACCTCGCCGTGGCCGCCAACCGCCTGATTGCCGAGGGCGATGCGGAGCGTATCCTGATCGTCGACCTCGACGTGCACCAGGGCGATGGGACGGCCAGCCTTACCGCAGGCCGTCAGGACATCTTCACCCTCTCGCTTCATGCCGAAAAGAACTTCCCGGTCCGCAAGGCCAATTCCAGCCGCGACGTGCCGCTGCCGGACGGGGTGGACGACGATGGCTATCTCGAAGCTCTCGACCGCCACCTGCCGCAGGCGCTAGACGGGTTCCAACCCGAACTCGTCCTCTACCAGGCCGGGGTCGACGGGCACGCCGACGACAGGCTGGGCCGCCTCTCTCTCTCCGACGAGGGACTGGACCGCCGCGACGAATATCTCATCGCAGCAGTCCGCTCGCGAGGCCTCCCCGTCGCCAGTTCGCTGGGGGGCGGTTATGGCAAGGATCCGCGGGTCATTGGCAGCAGGCATGCGCGCTCGATGATTACTTGCGCGCGCGCCAACGCCGCACATGCGCCCCTGACCAACTTGCAATAAACTGCTATCGCCACCTGCTGCTACGGGAGCCGGGATGTGATGGACGAGACCGATTATCTGATTGTGGGCGCAGGTGCGGTGGGATTGGCCTTTGCCGATACGCTGGTTGCGGAAGACCCCGAATGCACAGTGACTATTGTCGACCGGCATGCGAAGCCCGGCGGCCATTGGAACGACGCTTACGGATTCGTGGCGCTGCACCAGCCGAGCGCGAATTACGGCGTCAACTCGCTCGCCTTTCCCAATGAGCATATCGACACGCACGGGCCGAACATGGGCCTGTTTGCGCTTGCCAGCGGGGCGGAAGTGCTCGCCTATTTCGAAACCGTGGTGAACTCACGCCTGCTGCCGACGGGGCGGGTGACCTACCTTGCTTCGCATGAGTTCGGCGGGATGGACGAGGACAGGAAAGCGACTGTCAGGCCGCTATTCTCGGATGAGGAAAAGACCATCAAGGCTGGCCGCAAGCTGGTGGATGCGACATTCTACCAGACTTCGGTGCCGTCGACCCACAACCGCAATTTCGAGGTTGCGGAGAGTGTCGATATCGTCCCGCCTGGCGCGCTGCTCGAATTGTGGAAGCGCGATGATCAGCCGGAGCATTTCGTTATTCTCGGCGCCGGCAAGACTGCGATGGATACCGGCGTATGGCTCATCCAGAACGGTGTCGCGCCTGAGGATATCAGCTGGGTCCGCCCGCGCGAAAGCTGGCTGTGGAACCGCAAGTATACCCAGCCGGGCGCGGACAATCTCGAGACTTCGATGGCGATGCAGATTGCGCTGCTAGAAGCTGCCGGCAAGGCGCAGGATGGTGCGGAACTGATGCGCATCCTGGGCGAGGACGACTTCTACCTCCGCATCGATGAAAGCGTGGAGCCGGAAATGTTCCACTTTGCCACCATTTCGCAGGGCGAGGTCGACGTGCTTCGGCGCATCACGAATGTCATTCGCGAAGGCCGGGTGACGGCTATTGAACAGGGCAGGCTCGTCTTCGCCGATGCCGAAGTCGAGGTGCCCAGGGACAGCCTTTTCATCGATTGCACCGCTTCTGCCGTTCCGCTCGAAACGCGCCGAACCAAACGGCCCATCTTCGATGGCGACACCATCACTCTGCAGCCACTGCATGTACCGGTGGTGACATTCAGCGCCGCGCTGGCTGCTTTCATAGAAACCGCTTTCGAAACCGACGAGGAGAAGAACCGCTTCGCCACGCCCGGTCCGCTGACCGACACGCCTACCGCCTTCCCCTATGCGCAGATGGTCACGATGATGAACCGGGGCGCGTGGTCGCAGAGCCCTGAAATCGGCAAGTTCCTCTCGCAATCGCGGCTTGATTTCGGAGGGCCGACGCTTGCCAAGCTTGTCGCGGAGGGCAGCCCGAAACTCGCAGCACTGGGTAAGTTCCAGCAAGCGATAGCCAAGCACATGCCCGACATGATCCGCCTCGGCTTGGCTGCCAAGGCGGTTCACGAGGGCCAGTGACCGCTTCGACGAAAAGCGTTCACGGGAACGTTAGATTCGCTGTATATGTTGGTTTGATATGAAGCGGCGTGACATCCTCAGGACCGGCCTCGCAGCAGGCGCAGCGATAGCGCTTCCCGCGCGGGTTTGTGCGCAGAGTTCGGCCACGGGCTCGCGGGACCGCCAGCTATTCGACATCGCCCGGCGTGAGCTTGAGCGGGCAGGCGATATCATCTGGAAAAAGGATATTGTCGGCATCGCCGATTTCGGGCTGCACTCCTCGCGTAAGCGCTTCCATTTCGTCGACCTCGTCAACGAGCGGGTCGAAAGCTACCACGTCAGCCATGGCACGGGCTCGGACAGTGAGCATGACGGCTGGCTCAAGCGTTATTCCAATATCGAGGGCAGCGAAGCGACCAGCCGCGGCGCCTATATGACACGCAGCTGGTACACGGGCCGCTACGGCACCTCTATTCGCCTCGACGGGCTCGACCCGACCAATGACATGGCGATGCCGCGCGCCATCGTGATGCACCAGGCCGAATATGCCCGGCCCGAACATATCGACAAATGGGGCCGGCTGGGCCGCTCGAACGGCTGTTTCGCGCTTGGTCCAGACCAGTTTGACGCAGTGCTGCTACGCCTGAGCGGCGGGCGCCTGCTTTACGCCGAAAGCCTCGGCCTTGCCGAAGACGGCAGCCGCGTGACCCCGCCGGTTACCCAGACCGACCTGCTGCGCCGCCCTGAAGGCGGGACTTTCGAGCGCACCAATCCGGGCGTCTACTGAGCTGAAACTTAGCTAATCTGCATGTCGTCGACGATTTCGACGGCTTCCTCGCTCGTTTCACGGGCGCGGTCGGATACGCGCGGGGCGTCGAGCGCTTCGAGCACCGGTGCATCGCGGCCATAGATGTCCTTGAAGGTCTTCATCTCGCCTTCGACATCGGTCGCCATGGTGAAATAGGTGATATAGACCGGCCACTGCTTTTCCATCGGATAGCGCGTGTATTCGCCGCTCATGGTGATTTCGGACACTTCCTCGCGGATGGCGGGGATGTCGGCCTTGGTCTTGGCATTGCCCAGCATCGACATGGTCATGGCGAGCTCGCGCGCGCCCTGCACGCGAATACAGCCGTGGCTCAGCGCGCGCATCTCGTTGGCAAAAAGATGCCGGCTCGGTGTGTCGTGAAGGAAGATGGCATGCTCATTGGGCATGTCGAGCTTCATCAGGCCGAGCGAGTTGGTCGGACCGGGCTGTTGCACCACACCGATCCAGCCACCCTCGCCCTTGGTCGCCTTGTAGCCCTGTGACGCGGCCCATTGCGGGTTGTTCAGCACCTTGTTGCCCAGCCCCTCGCCGACGACAATCGACTGCGGCACGGTCCAGGTCGGGTTGTAGATCACCGCCTCGACCATCTCGGCGAGCTGCGGCGTGGCAGTGCGGCCGGGCTTGCCGACGACCACGCGGTAGGTATCGATGATGCGCCCGCGCACCGTCAGGCGCAGCATGTATTCGGGCACATTGGTGACGAGGTACTGGCGGCCCAGATCCTGCGGCAGCCAGCGCCAACGGTCCATATTCGCGCGGATGAGCTTGATGCGGCTTTCGTCTGTCGCAGTGGCAAGTTCGGCCTTCAGCGCAGCATAGTCGGGATGCTTGGGATGGAGCGAGGTCAGCGTTTCGGCGATTTCGCCGCTGGCCAGTGCATCCTCGAGCAGTTTCCATGTCGGCAGGCGGTCGGCATCGGGGTCGACCACGAACCACTGGCGACGCGATTCCATAGGTGTGCGGCCATCGCGCAAATCCTCGACCAGCCAGACGAAGATTTCGCTGGCGAGCTTGTTCAGTTCCTCGCTCTCGCCCGCGGCGATGGCGGCGGTGAGCGCTTCAGACTGGTAGTCAGACGGATTCAGGCCCTCGGCCTTCATGCCGGGGATGAAATCGAGCAGCGCCTGCGCCTGCGTAACGGTCCATTCGCCTTCGAGCGAGGGGATTTCCTGAACCACCTCGCCGCTCGCCATCTGGATGTCGCCGAAAGCTTCATCAACGGTCTGCGGCGTGGCGGGCGCCTGTGCTTGCTCCTGCTCGGCTCTGGGCTGCGGCAGGATGCTTTCGGGCGCAGCGTCCTGTGCGCCTGCGGAAGTTGCAAGGAGGACGGCTGCAATCGCGCTGCCGGTCATGGTCTGGAACTTGGTCATTGGGCCCACCGAATAATGCCGTGCGCGGCTTCAGGTCCGCGCCACCGGCTACATAATGCGTTATCTGAGGCGCACAATCGGCGAAAGCGGCTTGACCCTCGCTGAACCGAGTTGCGCCTGCGGCAGGGCGCTCTATGCCAGCGATGATGAGCGAGCAACACGATCCTCTAAGACCGATACTGGCCGTCGCCCTTGGCATCGCCATGCTCTCGCTGATGGATGCCTTCATCAAGAGCGCAGCGCTCGCCCACGGCGCTTACATGGCCGCAATCTTGCGTGTGGGCATCGCTTTCTTCCTGACCGCCCCATTGTGGGTGGCATTACGCCCGCGCTGGCCGGCACCCGGCGTCCTGCGGGTGCACCTGAAACGTGGTGTCGTGGGGGCGGTAATGGCGCTGTCTTTCTTCGTCGCCCTAACCAAGCTCCCACTGGCCGAAACCATCGCTATTTCCTTCGTAGCGCCGATAATCTCGTTGTATCTTGCAGCTCTGCTCTTGGGCGAAAAGGTCCGTCCCCGCGCGGTATGGGGCGCGCTGTTCGGGCTGATTGGCGTGCTTGTTATTGTCGGCGGGAATTTCGGGCGCGGCAATCTCGATAGCGAGACAGGGGTGGGATTGGCCGCGATCGGGATCTCGGCGCTGCTCTATGCTTGGAATCTCGTAATTCAGCGCGAACAGGCGCTGGTCGCAAAGCCGCTCGAGGTGACCGTATTCTATATGGGGATTGCAGGGCTATGCTACCTGCTCGCCGCGCCATGGCTCTTCGAAATGCCTGCGCTGTCCGAACTTAGCGACGTCGCCATTGCCGCTATCCTTACCGTGGCCGGCGCACTAACAATGGCGTGGGCCTATGCCCGCGCCGAAGCGCAGGTACTCGTGCCGCTGGAATATTCGGGTTTCCTGTGGGCGATGCTGTTCGGCTGGCTGCTGCTGGCCGAAACCGTCACCTGGACGGCGATTGCAGGGGCCGGCCTTATCGTAGCTGGATGCTGGATTGCGACGACCCGCAAGCGGACCGAGCAATCGGCGATTTAACGCTGGGCAGTCTCGGCTACGGGGGCTGCTTCATTTGCCTGGGCCTCGCCACCGGCGAATGTTGCGGCGGCGGTAAACATGCCTGCCACGCCAAGGGCGGCGGCAATCACGGCGAGACGAAGGGTTCGGTGCGACTTTTCCGTCGCCTCGAGCAGGGCACTCATTATTTCAACTCCTCATGTGGGCCGCGCGCTATCGGCGGGCTTGGCCGTGCGGCGCGATTGCCCAGATTTTGCCTTAATAACCGATGAAGAGCTTTTCTGGTTCCCGATGAAGCGTTTCTGAAGCGCGGCCACCCTTGATTTTTTGCCCGTCACAGCGCACAGGCGCGGCACATTTTGCCGCCCTGCCCATTGGTCGGGTGACGGCTCCATTCAGAAAGGAAGAAGCCCCGCATGACCCAGGTCGGCCAGGACACGCTCGGAACCCGCTCCACACTCACCGTCAACGGCAAGGATTACGCCTATTATTCCTTCGCCAAGGCAGCCGAGAAAATCGGCGACGTGTCGAAGCTCCCGTTCAGCCTGAAAGTCCTGCTGGAGAACATGCTGCGCTTCGAGGACGGCGGCTTTACCGTCTCGACCGACGATGTGCAGGCGATTGCCGACTGGCAGAAGAACCCGGCCACCGGCAAAGAAATCCAGTACCGCCCGGCGCGCGTCCTGCTGCAGGACTTCACCGGAGTTCCCTGCGTGGTCGACCTCGCTGCGATGCGCGATGCAATTTCGAAGCTCGGCGGCGATACGGCCAAGATCAACCCGCAGGTTCCCGTGAACCTCGTGATCGACCACTCGGTCATGGTCGATGAATTCGGCCACCCCAAGGCATTCGAAAAGAATGTCGAGCTCGAATACGCCCGCAATGCCGAGCGCTACGACTTCCTCAAATGGGGTTCCAAGAGCTTCAAGAACTTCACCGCCGTGCCTCCCGGCACCGGCATCTGCCACCAGGTGAACCTCGAATACCTCGGCAAGGGCGTGTGGTCTTCCGAAGGTGAAGACGGCAAGGCCGTGGCCTATCCCGACACCTGCGTCGGCACCGACAGCCACACCACCATGATCAACGGTCTCGGCGTGCTTGGATGGGGTGTCGGCGGTATCGAAGCCGAAGCAGCCATGCTCGGCCAGCCGATCTCGATGCTCATCCCCGAAGTCGTAGGCTTCAAGCTGACCGGCGCGATGGCCGAGGGCGTCACCGCAACCGACCTCGTGCTGACCTGCGTGCAGATGCTGCGCGAAGTCGGCGTGGTCGGCCGCTTCGTCGAATTCTACGGCGAAGGCGTCGCCAACCTCACGCTGGCCGACCGCGCGACCATCGCCAACATGGCCCCCGAATATGGCGCAACCTGCGGCTTCTTCGGCATCGACGACAAGACGCTTGAATACATGCGCCTCACCGGCCGCGACGAAGAGACGATTGCGCTGGTCGAGGCCTATTCGAAAGAACAGGGCATGTGGTTCACGCCCGAGAACGAGCCGGTCTTCACCAAGACGCTCGAACTCGACATCTCGAAGGTCGTGCCCAGCCTCGCCGGGCCCAAGCGCCCGCAGGACCGCGTCGCGCTGCCGCAGGTTGACGAACTGTTCAACACCGACCTCAAGTCGCTCTACAAGAAGGACGCACCGGTCCGCGTCGACGTCGAAGGCAAGGACCATGATGTCGGCGACGGTGACGTCGTGATCGCGGCTATCACCAGCTGCACCAACACCTCGAACCCCGACGTGCTGATCGCCGCCGGTCTCGTCGCGAAAAAGGCGCGCGAGAAGGGCCTGGCGCCCAAGCCGTGGGTGAAGACCAGCCTTGCACCGGGATCGCAGGTCGTCACCGACTATCTAGAAAAGTCGGGCCTGCAGGACGATCTCGACGCCATGGGCTTCGACCTCGTCGGATACGGCTGCACCACCTGCATCGGCAACTCGGGCCCGCTCGCGCCGCCGATCAGCAAGGCCATCAACGGCAACGACATCGTCGCTGCCTCGGTCCTGTCGGGTAACCGCAACTTCGAAGGCCGCGTGTCGCCCGACGTGCGCGCCAACTTCCTCGCCTCGCCGCCGCTTGTGGTTGCCTATTCGATCCTCGGCACGGTGACGACCGACATCACCGAAACGCCGCTCGGCCAGGACCAGGACGGCAACAATGTGATGCTGGCTGATGTGTGGCCGACGAACGAGGAAATCCGCGATCATCGGACCAAGAACATCGACCGCCAGATGTTCGAGACCCGCTATGCCGACGTCTACAAGGGCGACGAGCACTGGCAGGCAATCAAGGTCGAAGCTTCGGACACCTACAGCTGGAACCCGACCAGTACCTATGTCGCCAGCCCGCCCTATTTCGAAGGCATGGGCATGGAACCCGCTCCGCTGACCGACATCAACGGTGCCAAGCCGCTCGCCATCCTCGGCGATTCGACCACGACCGACCACATCTCGCCCGCCGGCTCGATCAAGGAAGATTCGCCTGCTGGTGAATACCTCAAGAGCCACCAGGTCTCGAAGCAGGACTTCAACTCCTATGGCTCGCGCCGCGGCAACCACGAAGTCATGATGCGTGGCACCTTCGCCAACATTCGCATTAAGAACGAGATGGTCCCGGGCGTCGAAGGCGGCGAGACCGTCTACAACGGCGAGCAGATGCCGATTTACGACGCAGCGATGAAGCACAAGGCCGACGGCACGCCGCTGGTCGTCATCGCAGGCAAGGAATACGGCACCGGCTCGAGCCGTGACTGGGCGGCGAAGGGCACCATCCTGCTCGGCGTGCGCGCGGTCATCGTCGAAAGCTTCGAGCGTATCCACCGCTCGAACCTCGTCGGCATGGGCGTGCTGCCGGTCCAGTTCAAAGAAGGCGACACCCGCCAGAGCCTCGGCCTGACCGCAAGCGACAGCTTCACCATCAAGGGCCTCGCCGATTTGACGCCTGGCCAGGACATCGAAGTCGAAGTCACCCGCGAAAATGGCGAGACCTTCAGCTTCACCGCGCTCTGCCGTATCGATACGGCGAACGAGATGGAATATTACCGCAACGGCGGCATCCTCCACTACGTCCTGCGCAAGCTGGCCGCAGCCTGATGCTGCGCGGGGCGCTCCTCCTGCTGGCGGCGGCGAGTCTTGCTGCCTGCGGGAATGCGTCCCCCGTTGCCGAAACCGAGACCCCCGGCCCGCGCGAGGTCGGGGTCCTCACCATCGAGCCGCAGGCACTTGCCACGCGGCTCGAGGCGGGTGAGGCTATCCAGCTCATCGATGTGCGCACTCGGCAAGAATTTGCCGAGGGCCACATCGCTGGTGCCATCAACATCCCGGTCGATGATTTCGACCCCGCCACGCTCCCCGATGCAGGCGGTGCGGAGCGCATCCTCTATTGCCGTTCGGACCGCCGCTCCGGCATCGCGGCTAAGAGATTGGCCGAGGCAAAGAACGCAACTGCCGTACACATGGAAGGTGGCATCCTCGCGTGGGAAGAAGCGGGTCTCCCCGTTAAGCAGTAACTACTTGTCGAACATGTCGCCCTGCGGCCTTTCGGGCGCACCCGGCGGCGTCAGGCCGAGGTGGTTCCAGCCGCCATCGTTGAGCATGCGCCCGCGCGCGGTGCGGGCGATGAGGCCAAGCTGGATGAGGTAGGGCTCGATGACCTCTTCCACCGTATCGCGCGGTTCGGAGAGACCCGCGGCAAGCGTTTCCACGCCCACCGGCCCGCCCTTGTAGGTGGTCGCGATCATGGTGAGATAGCGCCGGTCCATTGCGTCGAGGCCAAGGCTGTCGACCTCAAGCCGCGTCAGAGCCTCGTCGGCGACCTTGCTTGTCACTACCGGCTCATCCAGCACGGATGCGAAATCGCGCACGCGGCGCATCAGGCGGCCAGCGACACGCGGGGTGCCGCGCGAACGGCGGGCGATCTCGCGCGCACCGCCCTCGTCGATACCCATGCCGAGCAGCCCTGCCCCGCGAGTAACGACTTTGAGCAGCTCGTCCTCGGTGTAGAAGTTGAGGCGCACCGGGATGCCGAATCGGTCGCGCAAGGGCGTGGTCAGCAGCCCCTGCCGCGTGGTCGCTCCGACCAGCGTGAAAGGCGGCAGGTCTATCCGCACGCTGCGCGCCGAGGGCCCCTCACCGATGATGATATCGAGCGCGCGGTCCTCCATCGCCGGATAGAGCACTTCCTCGACCACCGGATTGAGCCGGTGGATCTCGTCGATGAACAGCACGTCGTTGGGCTCGAGATTGGTCAGCAGCGCGGCAAGGTCGCCTGCCTTGGCGATCACCGGCCCGCTGGTGGCGCGAAAACCAACGCCCAGTTCCTTGGAAACGATCTGTGCAAGCGTGGTCTTGCCGAGCCCCGGAGGCCCGAAGAACAACACATGGTCCATCGCCTCGCCGCGATTCTTCGCAGCCTCGATAAACACCCGCAAATTCTCGCGCGCCGCCTTCTGCCCGACGAATTCGGCGAGCGACTTCGGACGCAGCGCCGCATCCGGGTCTTCCGGCTGCCGGCTAGGCGAATGGAGGGGGACGGGTTCAGTCATCGTCACCAAGTCTCCAATATGTGGCGCCTTGTTCGCATTGCGCCCCAAGCTTCTCATGCACCCCTGGATGTTGATGAGCGGTAACATGACTCAAACGCAGCGCCGCACCTAGGCGCTCGCAAGCAACTTCGCTTGGGACTTCATTGGTTTCTAATCTTGCGTATTCGATGATGCCTTCAGCAAAGGCGTAGACGCCTGCCAAATCGATCAAACGATACTCAATTTCATGCGTATTCAGCAGGTTCACAGATTCAAGCCGCGATTCCGTAACTTGGATCTTCGCAATCACCTCAGAAACGTATGCCACAATAGCGACATCGGTCGAAGCCTCGAGCAGCCTCTCCAGCGTTGGCATCGTTGAGGCGTCGAGATCCAACCCTTGGTGGACGATTTGGTCTTGAATCCGGTTCTCTCTAGGCTCGTTTAGCAACGCGCCCAACCGTGTGATTAGTCGTTGGCTTGAACGACAAATCTGACTGAAGGCAATTGCTGAAACCGCGCGCGCAGCCTGATGCTTGGTTTCAAGTCGGGTGCGTTCGTGTTGGTCGGCTTGGCGTATTTGTTTGTTGATGAAATATGCGCCCAACAACGCAGCAAATACGGCCAAACCACCAGCCTCAAGAGTTTGCCACTCGTAAAGGCATTGACTAAAATCCCGCAGCCAATCGGCTGGAACATCGCACATCGCGTGCGAAATGCTTGGTAGATTACTAATCAAAACGGGTTCACCGTGTAGCCGCGCTGCTGGAGCTTGGCGTGGGCGGTCATGGCGGAGAGGTCCATCTCGACGCCCTCGATCAGCTGGTCGGCGCTGACGCCTTGCGCGGTGGCGCTCTGGCCGCAGACTATGAACCGCACGCCGTGGTCGAGCATTGCGCGGACCATCGCGGCACTGCCGTTCTCGTCCTCGCGCTCATGCGCCGCCCAGCCCTCTGCCGAAAGCAGGTCGAGCACCGCCGGCCCGTGCACCACCACGGCCACGCGAATGTTCTCTTCCGCAACGCCATTGGCGACGTGCATGTTGATGAACCGCGCCGCGCTTTCGAAACCGCGATTGCGACCGCCATCTTCGGCAGGTTTTGCCGCATCGAAGCTGTGCGAGAACTCGGTGTCGGCAGCGAAGGGCTCAAGCCCCTCGATTGCAGCATGCGGGCCGAAATCGTCGAACACCGGACCGGTCTCGAAGGCGCTCATGTCCTGTGCGCTTACCGCGCTTGCCAGCAGGGCCGCCGCGGCGCTCATCAGGGTCACTTTCAATGCGATAGACTTCATCCAGCTGCCCTCTTCAATGCGACGCGGATGAGGTCGCCCTCGCTCGCGCCTTCGCCAAGCTCGCCCTGTGCCGCCGCCACCGCGCGTGCCGCCACGGCGGGCTTGAAGCCGAGGTTTTCCAGCGCGCTCACCGCATCGGCACTGGCTCCGCCCGCAGGGGGCGCCGGGGCCGCGCCGCCAGCCATTCCGCCGCCCGGAAGCGCGCCTGCCTTGTCTTTCAATTCATTGACGATGCGCCCCGCCAGCTTCGGCCCAACGCCCTGCGCGCGCGCAATGGTCGCCGCATCGCCGTTCGAGCAGGCCTGCTGCACCTCGCCGGTCGACAATGCCGAGAGAATTGCGAGCCCGACCTTGCTGCCCACGCCCTGCACCTGTGTGAGGAGGCGGAACCAGTCGCGCTCCGAACCGTCCGCGAAACCGAGGAGGCGCATGTCGTTCTCGGACACCTGCAGGTCGGTGTAGACCGTGCAAGCCTCGCCCTTCTCGCCCAGCGCGGCGAGCGTCTTCGAGGAACAATGGACGAGATAGCCCACGCCCGAGACATCGATAATCGCCCAGTCCACGCCGGTTTCGTCGAGCAGGCCCTTCAGCTTCGCAATCATGGTTTGTTCTTGCGCCACAAGAAGGATTTGGTCCAGCGCCAATGGACACGCGCCCACAGTTGCGACAGGAAGGCTTGTCATGAGCTGGAACACTTTCGGACGCGTGCTTCGCTTCACCACCTGGGGGGAAAGCCATGGCCCTGCCATCGGCGCGGTTATCGACGGGTGTCCGCCGGGTATCGAACTCGCCGAGGCCGACATCCAGCCCTTCCTCGACGCGCGCAAGCCGGGGCAGAACAAGTTCACCACGCAGCGCAAAGAGCCGGACGAGGTCCGCATCCTGTCGGGCGTTTTCGAGGGCAAGACCACCGGCACCTCGCTCTCGCTGCTCATCGAAAACAAGGACCAGCGCTCGAAAGACTATTCGGAAATCGCCAACACCTACCGTCCCAGCCACGCGGACTATGCCTATGATGCGAAATACGGCTTTCGCGATTATCGCGGCGGCGGTCGGTCGAGCGCGCGCGAGACAGCGATGCGCGTGGCGGCAGGCGCTGTGGCGCGGAAAATCATCGGTGACGTCACCAACCTCGCCTATGTCAGCGAAATCGGAGGTGACCGCATCGATCCGGCCAATTTCGACCGCGAGGAAATCGCCCGCAACCCCTTCTGGTGCCCCGATGCCGAGGCCGCGAAACGCTGGGAGGCGCTGGTGGATGACGCGCGCAAGGCCGGCTCCTCGCTCGGCGCCGTAGTCGAATGCGTCGCGACAGGGGTGCCAGCAGGATGGGGTGCGCCGGTCTATGCCAAGCTCGACAGTGACCTTGCCGCAGGGATGATGAGCATCAACGCGGTCAAGGGCGTAGAGATCGGCGACGGCTTCGACGCCGCGCGCCTAACCGGCGAGCAGAACGCCGACGCCATGTCACCGGGCGAGGATGGTCCCGAGTTTGCCGCCAATCACGCGGGCGGTATCGCGGGCGGCATCTCGACCGGCCAGCCGGTAATCTGCCGCGTTGCCTTCAAACCGACCAGTTCCATCCTCACCCCCGTCGCCAGCGTGGACCGCGACGGAAAAGCCACAGAAGTCCGCACCAAGGGCCGCCACGACCCCTGCGTCGGCATTCGCGGCACGCCCGTGGTCGAGGCCATGATGGCGCTGGTTCTGGCGGACCACATGATGCTCCACCGGGCGCAGTGCGGCTAGATCGCTCCGGCATGCCCCAGCCATTGGAAGCCGCTTGATCTTCGCCCTCATTCTCTTTGCCATCGCCGCACTGCAAGGCGCGGCAGTATTCGCCACCGCTTTCCTGGCGTGGAGGAAACTGCAGCTGAGCCATTCAGCATGGAAGGTCTTGCTGATGGCCGGGTCCTACCTTGGCTGGGCGGGGGTAACGCTGCTCGGCTTTACCTTGCTTGGCGCAGGCGGCCTGATGGACGGGCTAATTGTCGCGCTTTTTCTCTTGGGCACCTGCGCGCTCTCATCGGCGATATACCTTCTCGCCTGGCTGGTCGGTCCGGTCATGCTTGCAGCCGATCAGCGGTAGCGAGAGGCCCGCGCAATTTCAGCCTTTTTGCGGCTCCGCAATATACATTACCGAGCCGAGGCCGAGCCCGTACTCGATGCACTCTTCGGGTGTGGGCGAGTAAGTCTCGATTGCGAAGCCTGCCTGCTTGACGCGCTCGACGAAATCGCGGCCGTAGCGGCGGATATGGTCGAACTGCCCGAAATATTTGATGCGCTCTTCCACCGTGGGCGCGGGGCGCTCGAAGGAATTTTCCCAATGGTGCACCATCGGGACCATCAACAGGGCAAACCCGTCATCGGCCAAGATGCGGTGCAGTTCACGTAGCGCCTTGGCGTCATCGACGTGTTCGAGAACGTGCGAACAGACGACCACCCCCATGGAGTTGTCGGGCAGGTCGATATTCTCGATATTGATCACGCGCTCTGCACGGCCGGGCGTGATGTCGGCCGTGACATAGGTTCCGGCCAAGGGGCGCAGCAGCTGTTCCACGGCCTTCTCGGGTGCGAAATGCAGCAGGCTCTTGCCTGAAAACCGCCGCTTGTTCTCGCCAATATCCAGCCACAGTGCCAACTCGCGATGCCGCTCGAGCGACTTGCACTTAGGGCACTGCGATTCTGGCCTGACGGGAAAGCCGAACGGGTCGAACAGCCCGTGATAGCCGCAAATGGGGCAGGAGCGTTCCTCCGGCTTCGTTGCATTGAGCAATCCGTAGACCGCCTGCTTCACACGCCAGATTATCCTGTTGACCATTCTTCGACCCCAAAATTCCAAGCTATCGGAGGACTATCCCTAGCAGCTAGCGCGGCCGTTTCCAGCATCATGCGTTGCAGCATTTGCAAGGAAGCAAGCGCACTGTTGCGCTTTCCGAAAGTTCCAGCTCATTGATTGAAAATTCCGATGCTCGCCATCGCACAAAATCGCTTTTGTGCATCGCAACACGCCCTATCTGGGCCGCATCAGTTTCAAACCCGAACAACGGAGAAAAACCCATGGGTATCATCGGCAGCACCATCAAGCCGTTCAACGCAACCGCCTTCCAGGCCGGCAAGGACTTTTTCGAAGTCACTGACGAAGACGTGAAGGGCAAGTGGGCCGTCTTCTTTTTCTATCCGGCCGACTTCACCTTCGTCTGCCCGACCGAACTCGAAGACCTCGGCGAGCAGTACAACATGCTCCAGAAGATGGACGTCGAAGTCTATGCCGTGTCGACCGACACGCACTTCAGCCACAAGGCATGGCACGACACCAGCGAGAAGATCGGTAAGCTGAACTTCCCGTTCCTTGGCGACCAGAACCACGTCCTCGCCCGCAACTTCGACGTGCTGCGTGAAGGCGCAGGCCTTGCCGACCGTGCAACCTTCGTCGTCGACCCGGACGGTGTGATCCAGATCATGGAACAGACCTGCGAAGGCGTCGGCCGCAACGCCAACGAACTCGCCCGCAAGATCAAGGCTGCACAGTACGTCCGCGCCAACCCTGGCCAGGTCTGCCCGGCCGCATGGGAAGAAGGCAGCGACACGCTGGCTCCTTCGCTCGACCTCGTCGGCAAGATCTAAGCGGAAACCTCCCGTTAAGGTGGGCGCACATAGAGGCGCCCACCCCAAGAGCCCGAGAGCCATAATCTCGGGTCGCTGGAAGGCCCGGGGCACTCCCTCCCCC
>CCSI01000005.1 GCA_000756795.1 Qipengyuania vulgaris | reverse complement strand
CTCGACGTCTGCCAGGATCCGGTCATCCAGATCGTCAAGACCGGCACCACCAGCCTTGGCGATGACTGCATCGACGTGCTGGGCGAGGACATCGAGTGGACCATCGAGGTCACCCGTGCAGGCAATGTCGATATCGACGATGTCGTGGTCACCGACGACCGCGGTACGCCCGTCTACCAGAGCGGCGATGATGGCGACGGCGTGCTCGAAGCAGGCGAGACCTGGGTCTACACCTTCTCCGAGGAAGTGACGCAGGACATGCTGAATAGCGGCGCCACCATCACCAACACCGCGACCGCGAACGGTAATGCGGTGGGCAGCGATGTCGCCGCCCCCGAGGTCAGCGACGATGCCAGCCTCGACGTCTGCCAGGATCCGGTCATCCAGATCGTCAAGACCGGCACCACCAGCCTTGGCGATGACTGCATCGACGTGCTGGGCGAGGACATCGAGTGGACCATCGAGGTCACCCGTGCAGGCAATGTCGATATCGACGATGTCGTGGTCACCGACGACCGCGGTACGCCCGTCTACCAGAGCGGCGATGATGGCGACGGCGTGCTCGAAGCAGGCGAGACCTGGGTCTACACCTTCTCCGAAGAAGTGACGCAGGACATGCTCGACGATGGATCGGATGTGGTAAACACCGCTACGGCCAACGGTAATGCGGTTGGTTCCGAGGTTGCCGCACCGGAAGTCAGCGACGATGCGACCCTCGAGGTTTGTCAACACCCCGGTATCGACGTCGAAAAATACGTCTCGGTCGATAGCGGCATGGGTTACATTCCGTGGGACGATGCCGACAATCCGACCGGCCCGGTCGCTTCCCTGCAGAGCGACGCCCAGTTCTGGGTCTCGGTGGAAAACACCGGCAATGTCACGCTGACGGGTGTCCAGCTGGTCGACACGGTGAACCCTGAAGTAGGCGACGACTACCTGGTCGATTATTTCGCATTGGCGATGGTCGACGTGGACGGCAATGGCACGATCGACATGAGCTTTGCCGACTTCGATCTCGCTAGCGACGGTGTTTCCGACGGCCTGTTCCAGCTCGACGTCGGCCAGACCATCGGCATCTACTACGACCTGCCATTCGCCCACGGCCAGCATGAGAATATCGTGGAGGCGACAACCGACCAGCAAGTCGGCGACAGCGATGCGGCCTATTACTACGGTCTCGTCAATGATGGTCCGGGCGTGCGGACGCCGGGCTTCTGGCAGAACCCGAATAACGGCCTGCAGTTCTGGGATGGCGATCCGGCAATCCCGCATACGGGAGATTACTTCCCCGAAGAAGACCTGCTCTATGCTGTCGACAGCAACAATGATGGTGAGATCGACGAACTCGATGAAGCCGGCCTGCTCATCGGCGACTGGAACAAGAACGGTCTTGTCGACGATGGCGAGGATGCACTCTTTATCCGCTTCGACGATGCCCTCGCCGCGCTCAACCATTCGGAACAGAAAGGCTTCGATGGCGGCGAACGCATCGCCCGCGACCTTACTGCCAGCTGGCTGAACTATCTTGCCGGAAACAATGTGGATCCGACATCGAGCGACGAAGGCAACATCGAGAACGCCCCGCGCGAATGGATCCAGCACGGCATCGACTGGCTGCAACGCTGGTCGGGCGAGGATGACACGACCTATCCGGACATGCCGTGGAAGGCGAGCCTGGAAACCTTCGATGTCTATGATCCTTCAGACCGCATCTTCGGCCACAGCTGGGTCTGGAAGAACGGCCTGTTCCAGAACTCGCCCAAGCCGAACGATATCCATGAGGCGCTCGACAGCTATAACAATGACGGCAGCATCAACGGCTATTCCTATGCCGGTGATGTGGGCACCGAAGGGTTCATGGCAGCCTTGACGCAGGTGCGGGAGGCAGAAGACGCCGCCGCAGAACTGGTCACCGACAAGGCGGTTGTGTTCGAGGAGCCGGCGTCCAAGGATTCAGCTCCGGCACCGGTCATCATCGAGCCAATCGAGCCGGATCCGGATATCATCTATACCGACCCCCTGTTGATCGCCTGAGGCGACTACAGCGAAGCGGGGCGGGAGACGAGAGACTCCCGTCCCGTTCTCGTGTGCGAGGTGGTTTTCAGGATTTCCGGACGGGCGGAGCTAAGATGAGGAGGAGACCGACGAGCGCGGTCACTGCAGTGCCTGCTGCTCCAGCTGCGAACCTCCAGCTTTCGGCATCGATCATCGCGAGAAGCGAAAGGAAAAAGGACGCAATGCCCGCGATCGCGCTGAGCACACCGATTGCCTTTGGCAGCGCGCCACTTCGCCGGAATGCGGCCACTCCCAGCGCGACGCCAGCCACTCCCAGCAGCAATTTGGCGAGAAAATAGAAGAAGAACGCTCCAGCCAATACCGCTGCGAACAGCTGAGGGGTCGTCTCCGAAGCCTCCATGGCCGGGGCAAACATCGACAGTCCCATTGCGACCTGGATTACGTTGAGGAAACCGGCAATCGCTAGGGTGGTCCATACGACTGCCTGCGAAGGCCACCGGGTGGCCAGAGCCAATGCGAAGACTGTCGAGGCCGTGAACGCCAGCAGTTCGGTGAACCACGTCAATGGCCGCAACATTTCGTTGGCGGAGCCGCTGACCACGGTGATGTAGAAAATCTGGCTGGCCACCGTGATAAGCAAAACGGCGGCGAGTCCGCGCAAGAGGCTGCGGTCTGTCATGATGTGTCCCCAGGATAACTGCGGTGCGGATAGCACCCTTGCGACCCAGTTCGAAAGCGGGCGCGAAAGGTTACACTGGAGAGGATTTGCGGTGGTACCCCCGGCCGGACTCGAACCGGCACTTCGTAAGAAACTCGATTTTGAGTCGAGCGCGTCTACCAATTCCGCCACGGAGGCCCTTGTGGAGCGCGGGAACTAGCCGCGCTCCGGGTCTTCATCAAGCCTTCAATGCTCCAGCAAGCAACTTATGCAGGCGAGAGTGAAGCTGATCGTTGGCCGCCAGCACCTGCTTCGAGTGGATGGGCTGCGAACGGCCGCGGAAATCGGAGACGAAACCGCCCGCTTCGCGCACGATGAGGCACCCTGCTGCTGTATCCCAATCGTTGAGGCCGCTTTCCCAGAAACCGTCGTAACGCCCAGCCGCCAACCATGCGAGGTCGAGCGAGGCAGCGCCGAAGCGGCGAATGCCCGCGACGTTGGGCCCGATGGCGTTGAAGATTTTCGACCATTCGGCAAAGTCGCCATGCCCTGCGAAGGGAATGCCGGTGGCAATCAGCGCTTCGGAAGGACTACGGCGCGAGGAAACGCGCAGGCGGCCGTCATGCAGCCAGGCACCGCGGCTCTTTTCGGCCCAGAAGGTCTCGTCGGTGATCGGGTTATAGACCACGGCGGCGGTCACATCGCCCCAGTCGTCGCTGCCGAGCTTGCGCTCCTGCACCGCGATGCTGATGGCGAAATGCGGGATGCCGTGGAGGAAATTGCTGGTCCCGTCGAGCGGGTCGACAATCCAGCGCGGGGCATCGTCTGCGCCCTCGATGGTGCCCGCCTCTTCCATTTCGAAGCCCCAGTCGGGGCGCGCGGCAAGGAGTTCGTCGTAAATCGTGCGCTCGGCGCGAAGGTCGGCCTTCGACACGAAGTCGGCCGGGCCCTTGCGGCTCGCCTGAAGGTGCTCGACTTCGCCGAAGTCGCGGCGCAGGCGGCCACCCGCCTTGCGCGCGGCCTTCTCCATCACGCGGATAATTCCGGAAATTGCGGCCATTACTGGTTCTCTACTCGGTGAGGACGCGGATCGAACGGGCGGCGAGGTGGATGTCGCCCCACTCGCATTCCATGTCGAACTTCGTGCCCTCGATGTTGAATTTCTCTATTGCGAAACGGCGCTTCATCTTGTCGGCCGCCGCATCGCGGCGATCGAGCTGCAGCTTGCTGATTCCGGCAAACTTGAGCATGCCGGGATGCCAGCAGCAGTCTTCGCCTTCCAGCGGGGTCTCGTAATCTTCGTGACCCGGCTCGAGGCAGAAATCCATCTCCAGCGTTAGCTCGTCGTCATTGATGATGACGGCGCGCAGCGTGCTCTTGGCGATGTCGATATTGTCGAAACGACTGGCGATGGACTTACCCATGGTGCGACCCTTCTAGTTAGCCTTGCCGACGTAGCTCTGCTCATAGACATCGACCACGATGCGCGTGCCGCTTTCGATGTGCGGCGGGACCATGATGCGAACGCCATTGTCGAGTACGGCGGGCTTGTAGCTGGAAGAAGCCGTCTGGCCCTTCACCACGGCGTCGGCCTCGACGATTTCGGCCTCGATATGCTGCGGCAGTTCGACCGAGATGGGCTTTTCTTCCCACAGTTCGAGCTTCACCTGCATGCCGTCCTGCAGGAACGGGCGGGCATCGCCGAGGAGGTCGGACGGCAGGGTGATCTGTTCGTAGGTGTTCTGGTCCATGAACACGAGCATGTCGCCGTCTTCGTAGAGGAACTGGTAATCCTGTGTATCGAGGCGCACCTTCTCGACCGTGTCGGCGCTACGGAAGCGGACGTTGGTCTTGCGGCCATCCTGCAGGTTCTTCATCTCGACCTGCATGTAGGCGCCGCCCTTGCCGGGCTGAGTGTGCTGTATCTTGGCGACCTTCCAGATGCCGCCTTCATATTCGATGATGTTGCCCGGACGGATGTCCACGCCGCTGATTTTCATGGGAGTTTGCCTCGATGTGAAAGAGCGCCGCCCCCGGCGGGACGGTCGGTTGCTGCGCCCTTACAAGCTGCGAGGGCCAACGGCAAGGAGGTGGAAATTTTAGGTGCCTCTCGTTATATGCAGGACCTGGAGGGCATAAACGTGAAACGCTTGAGTTACCCTATCCTCGCTGCTGCGGCGCTGGCCGCTGCGCCCTCGCTTGCGCAGGGCCGCCTCGGCCTATTGCCGCAGGGCGAATATGTCTGCGCGCTACCCGGAAACGCCGGCGGCGCTGCATGGAACGAGGTCCAGGGACGCAATTTCGCCATCACCGGCGCTTCGAGCTACAAGGCCGGCAACGGCTCGGGCACTTACCTGCTCGAGGGCAAGCGGGTCACCTTCACCCGCGGCCCGATGAAGGGCATGAAGATGATGCGAGTTTCCTCCGGCATGCTGCAAGAAGTTCGCCGCGACGGAAAACTCGGCCGCCTTCGCTGCCACCGCGCGGGACCGGTGCTCGACTAGGCCTAGCGACCGCGACGCAGCAGGGGATAGGGATTGACCGGATTGGCCGGCTCCCACCACTCGGAATCGGGCGTCGTCTGGAGGATGGCGAAATGCAGGTGCGGTGCATCGGGCGATGCATTGCCGGTCGAACCGACCGTGCCCAGCCGCTGGCCGCGACGGATTTTTTGCCCTTCCTTCAAGCCTTCGGCGTATTCATCGAGATGCGCGTAATAATGGATGGTGCGGCCGTCATTGGAGCGCACGTAGATCGTCAGGCCGCCGGCATCGGAGCTGAAGAGCTTTTCAATTTCGCCAGGGCCTGCAGCAACCACGCTCGTTCCTGTAGGCGCCATGATGTCGATAGCTTCGTGAAGACGCTCCCCGCCACCGCGCGCGTCGCTGTAAGTGTCCGACAAATCGGCGGGGCGCACATTCAGGACCGGGATAAGCAACTCGTTGGCCTTGCTCGCATCGACGGGGCGCGCGAACTCGGTATCGAGCGCTTCGGCATTGCGCGCTTCGTCGGACACGGGCGTCTCTGCTTCCGCATCTGCCGCGGCGGTGCTTGTCGGTGACGGGCTCGGCGCCGCTTCAGCCGGACGGGTGCTGTCCCGCTGTCCATCGCTGGTAGCGTTTTCAATCAGGCTACCACCCGCCACGATCCAGATCGCGCTGGTAATGGTGGCGGTGATGACGATGGTCAGTATTCTGTCGACGAAGTTCATAAGCCCTCCCTTACCCGCTTATGCTTCGAAAATCACTTCGGTAGACTGGCTGACCATTCCGGCAAGGCGCGCAGCGTCCCAATTGGTCAGGCGCACACAGCCGCTCGACTGGGCCCTGCCGATGGTTTCGGGATCGGGCGTTCCGTGAATGCCATAGTGCTCCTTGGAAAGATCGATCCACACCACGCCAACGGGTGAGTTCGGCCCCGGCGGCAGGGTGTATTCTTGTCCGTCCTCCTTGCCACCAGAGAGCACCTCGGGATCATAGCTATAGGGCGGATTGTAAGCCTCACCCACGATGTCCCATTCACCCAGGGGCAGCGGGAATTCGCTTGACCCTGAACTCACGGTAAACAGCGCCACCAACTTTTCGCCCTGATAGGCCTTCAGCGTCTTGCCAGCCTTGCTGACGACGATGCGGTCGACCTCGGGCTGGTCGCTGCCTACGCCCAGACTAGCGAGCGTCTGCTGCCAATTGCGGTCCTCGACACTGCCCTTTTGGATCCGGTCGGCACCGATGTTGGGCACGCGGATTTGCTGGCCTGCAGTGAAATAGCTGGTCGTTTTGTTATTACGCTGCTCGATGTCGGGGGTTTCGGTGGCACCGGGCTCATTGTCGGTCGGTGTATCCATCCCTGCAGGACGGCCATCGGGGTTGAGTTGCTTCAGCACCTCGACCGTCGTGTGGAAACGCTCCGCCAGCCGCTCGTCGAGCGATTTGTAGCCCATCCGCTCAAGCTCGGCCTTGGCGGCCGTATCTTCCGGAATGTCGACATATTGCGCGTCGGACCAGCTGGCCGGAATGGTCACGACGCGCGTCGCGGGGATGGAATCCCAGTCGGACAGCGCCGTCTTGGTCGCTTCGTCCAGTTTTCCGGTGACCTCGAGATCGTTGGCCTCCTGGAAGCCGTTGAGCGCATTCTCAGTGCTCATGCCCATCTTGCCGTCGATAACACCCGGACCAAAACCGATACGGTCGAGCACGACCTGCGCCTGCATGACAGGACGCTCCTCGCTGTCGGGAATGTCCTGATCCTCGTTCGCGACGCTGTCGCCCATGCCATAGGCATCGTCATTGGAAGCCATCGTATCGGCGAGATTGTTCTCGTCGTAGGTCTCGTAACCGTAATCTTCCGCAGGCTCGGCCTGTGTGGTGGTGTCGGTATCGGTGTCCTCCTCCGCGCCGTTCATGCCGCATGCGGTAAGAGCGAGCGAGGATACGGCGACAAAAAGCAGGTTACGCATGAGGGACCTCTCCTGGAATTTCGGGGAGGCGACCCGCCCCGTTCAGGATAGACAACTCACGGCTTTCGCATTTGCTCCGCGAAGGCAGGAGCTTACTGGTCGAATAACCAGAAATGATGGACGAAATAGACCTCGCGCAGCAGGAACGGCGCCTTGGTCTGCCAGCTTCGATAGCGCGTATGCGGAGTGGCCGAGGGTTGCGCTCCCAGCCCTAGCGAACGAGCCATGAGCATCGCGCGCCGCAGGTGCATCGGGTCCGAAACGACCAGCGCGGTTGGCACGCCCTCGTCCTTCATCACACGCTGCGCCTCGAGGATATTCTGGCGGGTGGTGCGGGAGATTTCCTCGGTCAGTATGTCTTCGGCGGCCACACCCCGCGCAATCGCATATTCCCTGCCGGCGGCCGCTTCCGACAGACTGTCCCCATCCGATCTGCCTCCGGTGAGCATGAGTTTGGCGACACGGCCTTTCTCGTAAAGCGCGATTGCGTGGTCGAGCCTCGCGGCAAAGACCGGGCTTGGACTGTCACCATCGACTGCCGCCCCGAGGACCAGGGCCACATCGGCACTTGTGCCGTCATTCTCCTCCGGTCCCGTCGCAATCCAGATCGCGATGCCGGCAAGCCATAAAGCCGCCAGCAGCAGGAAAAGGCGAAGCGCCTTCACGCCATCGCTTTGGCGAAGGCCTCGATTGCCGCCACCTCGTCACCCGACCAGACCGCGCCCGATACGGCGAGGAAGTCGGCCCCGGCATCGACCAGCGGGCGGCAATTCTCGGGCGTAATGCCGCCAATAGCGACGCTCGGAATTTCGACCATCTCGTGCCACCATTCGAGAAGCTCAGTCTCGGCGCGGTGGTCGGTTTCCTTGGTTTCGCTCGGGAAGAAAGCTCCAAAGGCGACATAGTCCGCACCGGCCTCGCCTGCTTCCAGGGCAAGGTGGCGCGAGGCGTGGCAAGTGACGCCGATTTGCGAGTCCTTGCCCAGTTCGTCGCGCGCTTCGTGGACATCGCCATCCTTTTGCCCGAGGTGCACACCGTCCGCGCCCAGCCGCTTAGCGAGCGCGATGGAATCGTTGACGATGAACGCCACCTCGTGCGCGGCGCAAATCTCCTGCAGCGGTGCGGCAAGCGCAGCAGCTACGTGCTGATCCAGCCCCTTCACGCGGAACTGGAACGCAGTGACCACGCCCTTGCCTGCTTCAAGTGCTTTTTCGAGCCGTTGCGGGAAATCGCCCGACACGTCGAGCGGCGAGATCAGGTAGAGCTGGGTTGGAACGTCGTTCATGCAAACGCTCAATAATGCACGTTTTGCATTAGGCAATGCACCTGTTTCGCCCGAACCTCGAAGCTGCATTTACTCGGTGCTAATCGCTCCATACTAGCTACAAGGCCATGACCGAGCCGTATACCATGTTCGACCCGCGATGGGTTGTCGAGAATTGGGACGTCCCCGAAAGCTTCGGGTTCAACATCCCCGAGTGGCGCGGTTCGGGCGAAATTGTGCTGCACCGGATCAACAATGAAGGCGAGACCACCTCGCTCGAAACGGTCAGCTCGGAAACCTTTGTCGGCCGGCTCAACGAAGCCTGCGAGACGCTGGGCGAGAGGCTGTGCCTCTATTTCTATTCGCAACCGCTCGACGGCAGATTGTTGCACACCTTCCCCAAGGTCCAGAATTTGCAGGTTTCGGCATTCGATTTCGAGCATCCCGAAGCCGTGGGCGAGCTAGAGCACCTGAAAGTCTTCTGCCACGATGTCGCCTTTTGCGACGATCCAAAGCGGCTGGAAAAGATCGGTGTCGACCGGCTCAAGCGGCTGACACTTGTCGAGACCCCCGACCGCAAGCTCGACCTGTCTCCCCTCGCGCAAGCAAGCGAACTAGAAACGCTGCGGCTGATGGGCCAGTATCGCAATGTCGAGGCAATCGGCGCGCTCGATAGTCTGCGCGAGCTGGTGCTTTACCCGGCCAAGAAGCTGGATCTCGGTTTCATAGAGGATATGCGCGGGCTCGAAGTGCTCAAATTCGCCGTTGGTGCGATGGAAAGCCTCGAAAGCCTGAAGGGCCATGCGAACTTGCGCGACCTGTCCTTCGAATGGGTGCGCTTCCTGTCGGAGATGGGCGATTTGCAACGCTTTCCGGCGCTCGAACGGTTTCGCATGTCGGACCAATCGCGCGTCGAGGAGCTGGTGACCGGCACCAAGAATGCGGCGCTGCACCACATCTGGCTGGGCGGCCTGGCAAAGCTGGAGAAAATCCGCGGGCTTGGCGAGCTACCTGCGCTGGAAAGCTTCTTTGCGCACAGCACCGGGCTGCAGCTCGACCAGCTCGATCTGCCCGCCTCGCTCGCCTATCTCCAGATTGTCCCGAAACGGATGAAGGAACGTCCGGCGGCCGAGGCTGCGATACGCGAGCTCGGCCTGCGCTTCGAAGAGCACCCGGACGCTAACTTCTTCTACAAGTAAGTGTTTCGATCAGGCCACACTGGCGGCGTGAATCTGGTCGATGGCTGCACCCAGCGTACCGTCGAATTCATCGTCGGCCTGCTGCTTGCGCAGGTCCTGCAACAGGCCGCGGCTGAAGCTGGCAATCATTCCCGGGTTCTTCGCAAGTTCGCTGCATGCCTCGTCGGTCGAGTAACCGCCCGACAGCGCAACCACGCGCAGCACCTTGGGGTGCTTCACGAGACCGGCATAAAGGCCCGCTTCCTTCGGAATGGAAAGCTTGAGCATGACCTGCTGGCCCTGCGGCAGCGCGTCTAGCCCTTCGAGGATGGCGTCGAGCATGATTTTCTCGCCCTCGGCACGGTCATCGGCAGTGATGTCGTATTCGGGTTCAAGCATGGGCATCAGGCCGCAGGCGAGGATCCGCGCACCGTCGGCGAACTGCTGGCGGACGGCTGCCTTGATGCCGACCGGATTGGCAGACTTGATGACGCTGCGCATCTTGGTGCCGAAGACGCCCAGTTCCTTGGCACGCGCGCACATGGCTTCGAGGTTCGGATTGGGTTTCATCAGCTGCGAACCGTCACGCTCGTCTTCGAGGCCCTTGTCGACCTTCAGGAAAGGCACGATGCCGCGGTCTTTAAGGCGTGCGGGAACGGTCATTCCGCCGCTCTCGCCTTCCATGGTCTTCTCGAACAGGATAGCGCCGATGACCTTGCCATTGCCGAAACAGGGAGCCTCGATGATGCGCTGGCGCATTTCGTGGATTTGCGCGAACATCTGATCGTCGCCGTCCCATTCGTGGTCTTCCACGCCGTAGCCGCGCAGGGCCTTGGGGGTCGAGCCGCCCGACTGGTCGAGGGCTGCGATAAAGCCCTGTCCGTGTGCAATCCGCTCGCGCATTTCATCGAAAGTCATGTGGCCATCCCGTGTTGGTGCAATCGTATGCGCCGCCAATAGCCGCGCCCCTACGCACCCGCAACAGCGCGGCGGTAACATTTCGCCTAGCGAGACGTATTGGTCACATATCAGGAGAGAAACATGCTGGACGAGACGCAGGAAAGGCTCTGCGACGAGAACGAGACGGACTTTTCCGACCTCAAGGCGCTGACCATCAATTGCACGCTCAAGCGCAGCCCCGAAGGCTCGCACACCGACAAGCTGCTGGGCGTGGTCGAGACTATCCTCGTGCGCAACGAGGTCTCGCTCGAACAGGTGCGGCTAGTCGACCACGATGTCGCACCCGGCGTCTATCCCGACATGACCGAACACGGCGCGGAGAAGGATGACTGGCCCGATATCTGGGAGAAGGTGAAGGCGGCGGACATCCTCGTGGTCGGCACGCCCATCTGGCTGGGCGAGAAAAGCTCTGTCTGCCAGCGCCTCATCGAGCGGCTCTACGGCCACTCCGGCCAGAAAAACGATGCCGGCCAATACGTCTTCTACGGCAAGGTCGGCGGCTGTATCGTTACCGGCAACGAGGACGGCATCAAGCACGTCGGCATGGGCGTTCTCTATTCGCTCCAGCACGTCGGCTACACCATTCCGCCACAGGCCGATGCGGGCTGGATCGGCGAGGCAGGCCCCGGTCCCAGCTATGGCGACGAGAAGGAGGACGGTTCGGGCCGGGTCGGCTTCGACAACGACTTCACCCGCCGCAACACCACTTTCATGACCTGGAACCTGATGCACATGGCGCGCATGCTCAAGAACGCAGGCGGCATCCCGGCATGGGGCAATTCGGTCGACCTGTGGAACGAGGGCCGCCGCTTCGACGCGCCCAATCCGGAGTATCGCTAGACCTTCAGCGCGGCGACACCCGGCAGGTCCTTGCCTTCCATCCATTCGAGGAAGGCACCGCCTGCGGTCGAGACGAAGGTGAAGTCGTCTTTCACGCCTGCATGCGCAAGCGCAGCGACTGTATCGCCGCCGCCCGCGACAGAGGTCAGCGAACCGCCCTCGGTGAGCGCCGCCGCGGTCTTGGCGAGCGCTACGGTGGCCGCGTCGAATGGCTCGGTCTCGAAGGCACCCATCGGGCCGTTCCACACCAGCGTCTTGCAGGTCTTGAGCACGTCGCCGAGCGCTTCGACCGCCTGGGGGCCGACGTCGAGGATCATCTCGTCCTCAGCGACTTCGTGGACGTTGCAGACCCGCATGCTGGGCGGGTTCGCTGCGAATTCCTTCGCGACCACGACGTCGTAAGGCAGGTGGACCGTGCAACCTGCGTGGTCGGCCTGGTCCATGATGCGGTTGGCGGTGTCGGTGAGGTCGTGCTCGCATAGCGACTTGCCCACATCGACACCCCGCGCGGCGAGGAAGGTGTTGGCCATGCCGCCGCCGATGATGAGGTGCTGGACCTTGCCGACGAGGTTCTCGAGCACGTCGAGCTTGGTCGAGACCTTGGCCCCGCCCACTACCGCTGCAACCGGCTGCTCGGGATTGCCCAGCGCGGCGTCGAGCGCTTTCAGTTCAGCTTCCATCGCACGCCCCGCATAGGCGGGGAGATGGTGCGCCAGCCCCTCGGTCGAAGCGTGCGCCCGGTGCGCGGCAGAGAAAGCATCGTTGACGTAGAAATCGCCATGGGCTGCCATGCCGCGTGCGAATCCTGGATCGTTGGCCTCTTCGCCCGGCCAGAAGCGGACGTTGTCGAGCAGGCCGATGTCGCCGTCGGACAGGATACCGATGCTCTGTTCGACCACGGGGCCCATGACCTCGGGGATGAACATGATTTCCTTGCCCAGCACTTTCTCGACGTCGCCCTGCACGAAGCTGGTCGACATGGTCGAATGGCGCTGGCCCTTGGGACGGCCGAAATGGGCAAGCAGCAGGACCTTCGCGCCCTTGTCCGCGAGTTCGAGAATGGTGGGTTTCACCGCCTCGACACGGGTGACGTCGGTGGCCGAACCGTCCTTCATCGGAAGGTTCAAATCGACGCGTACCAGCGTGACCTTGCCGGTCACATCGCCAAGGTCGTCGAGGGTCCTGAAGCTGCTCATCGTCGAGTGTCCTTTAGAGGAACTTCGCCATCACGCCGGCGGTGTCGATCATGCGGTTCGAGAAACCCCACTCGTTGTCGTACCAGCTGACGACGCGGGCAAGCTTGCCTTCCATCACGCTGGTCTCGAGGCTGTCGATGGTCGAGCTGGCCGGATAGTGATTGAAGTCGCTGCTGACGAGCGGCTGGTCGGTGTAGTCGAGCACGCCCTTCATCGCTCCTTCCGAAGCAGCCTTGAGTGCAGCATTCAGTTCCTCGGCGCTGGTGTCGCGGCCGGGGGTAAAGACGAGGTCGACGAGGCTTACGTTCGGGGTCGGCACACGGACCGAGCTTCCGTCGAGCTTGCCGGCGAGTTCAGGCAGGACGAGGCCAACTGCGCGCGCCGCACCGGTGGTGGTCGGGATCATGTTCTGCGCGCCGCCGCGGGCACGGCGCATGTCGCCATGCATCTGGTCGAGCATGCGCTGGTCGTTGGTGTAGCTGTGGATCGTGGTCATGAAGCCGCGCTCGATGCCCACAGTCTCGTGCAGAACCTTGGCCATCGGCGAGAGGCAGTTGGTGGTGCAGCTGGCGTTCGAGACGATGAGGTCTTCTGCGGTCAGCACATCGTGGTTCACGCCGTAGACGATGGTGGCCGAAACACCCTTCGCCGGAGCCGAAATCAGCACGCGCTTGGCGCCTGCGTCGAGATGCGGGCGGCAGGCTTCGTCGGACTGGAAGAAGCCGGTGCATTCGAGGACGATGTCCACGCCCTGCTCGCCGTGCGGCAGCTTGCCAGGCTCGCGCTCGCTGCTCACGGCGATCGACTTGCCGTTCACGATGATGGCGTTGTCGCCGACTTCGACCGTGCCGGGGAAGCGGCCATGCGTGCTGTCGTACTGGAACAGCAGCGCGTTCGACTTGGTGTCGGCGAGGTCGTTGATGGAAACGAGTTCGAGGTCGTGGTCGTCACGCTCGAGAATGGCGCGCGCGACGAGGCGGCCGATGCGTCCGAAACCGTTGATTGCAACCTTGGTAGCCATGCGAAGAGCTCCTGCTTATCCCTTAAATTTGTTTATGATTTGCGGCACGATAGCGTCCGCAGTGAAACCGAATTTCTCGAAGAGGTCACCCGCAGGCGCCGATGCACCGAAGCGGTCGAGGCCGATATTGAGGCCGTTCTCGCCGGTGTAGCGTTCCCAGCCGAAGGTCGTGCCCGCCTCGATGCTGATGCGCAGCGTATCGGCAGGGATCATGTCCTTGCGATATGCCTCGTCCTGCTCGTCGAACAGCTGGGTGCAGACCATCGAGACGACACTCGCGCCCACGCCCTGCTTTTCCAGTTCCTCGGCACATGCCAGTGCAAGATGCACTTCCGAACCGCTGGCGATGAGCGTGACCTTGGGTGCATTGCCCGCCTTCTTGAGGCGATAAGCGCCCTTCGAGCACATGTCCGTTTCTTCGGGGTGGTTGCGCACCTGCGGCAGGCCCTGGCGGGTCAGCGCGAGCACTGCCGGACGGTCCTTGCTGCGCAGCGCGATGTCCCAGCACTCGGCGGTTTCCACCGCGTCGGCGGGGCGCATCACGAGCAGGTTCGGTATCATGCGCAAGCTCTGCACATGCTCGACCGGCTGGTGGGTCGGTCCGTCTTCGCCAAGGCCGATGCTGTCATGCGTCATCACATAGATGGCGCGCGTCTGCTGGAGCGCGGAGAGGCGGATGGCGGCGCGGCAATAGTCGGTGAAGACAAGGAAGGTGCCACCATAGGGAATGACGCCGCCATGCAGCGCCATGCCGTTCATCGCGGCGGCCATGCCGAATTCGCGAATGCCGTAATAGATGTAGCGGCCCGAATAATCGTCCGCCGTGAACGGGCCGATGCCGCCCGCCTTGGTGTTGTTCGAGCCGGTGAGGTCGGCGCTGCCGCCCATGGTGTCGGGCAGCATTGCGTTGATTTTCTCGAGCGCCATCTCGCTCGCCTTGCGGGTGGCGACTTTGACCGGGTCCTTCATCAGCGACTGGATGTAATTGTCGAGGCTGAACTTTTCGGGCAAGTCGCCCGCCATTCGGCGCTCGAAATCGGCGCGGCGGCCGTCGTTTGCGAGGCGGTCCTGCCAGCCCTTGTGCTCGGCCTGCCCGCTTTCGGCAGTGCCGCGCCAGTCGGTCAGCACCTGCTCGGGAATTTCGAATGGCTTGTGATCCCAACCCAGCACTTCGCGTGCGGCGGAGATTTCCTCGTCGCCCAGCGGCGCACCGTGGGTGGCGCTGGTGCCCTGCTTGTTGGGCGCGCCCTTGCCGATGACCGTGCGGCAGGCGATCAGCGAGGGACGATCGTCGGCCTGCGCTTCGTCCATGGCTCGGCGGATGTCATCGAAATCGTGCCCGTCGCAGCTGGTGACATGCCAGCCGGTCGCTTCGTAACGGGCCTTGATGTCTTCGCTGGTCGAGAGGTCGGTCGAACCGTCGATGGTGATGTTATTGTCGTCCCACAACACGTTCATGCGGCCGAGCTTGAGATGACCCGCAAGGCCGATGGCCTCGTGGTTGATGCCTTCCATCAGGCACCCGTCACCGGCGATGACCCAGGTCTTGTGGTCGACGATATCGCTGCCGAAATCGGCGTTGAGCTTGCGCTCGGCAATCGCCATGCCGACCGCCATTGCGAGACCCTGGCCCAGCGGGCCGGTGGTGCATTCCACACCGTCGAGGAGGAAGTTTTCCGGATGGCCGGCGCAAGGGCTGCCAAGCTGGCGGAAGTTGCGGATGTCGTCCATCGTCGGATGGGCATAGCCCGACAGGTGCAGCAGGCTGTAAACCAGCATCGAACCATGGCCCGCCGACAGCACGAAACGGTCTCGGTCGGCCCAGTCAGGCGCGCTGGGGTCATGCTTGAGATATTCGCTGAACAGCACGGTCGCGACATCGGCCATGCCCATCGGCATGCCGGGATGCCCTGAGTTCGCCGCTTGCACCGCATCCATCGAGAGTGCCCTGATGGCATTGGCCATCTGGACCATGCGTGCGGTGTCGAGACTCATGGGGTTCGTTCTCCGGCAAAATTGTACGCGATTCGAGGCGCGCGCACCCTTTGCGGACGCCCGCTCGCGAGGTCAACCCGAGCATAGGCGCAATGCGATGCCAAGTGCTGCTTGGAGGATTTATCAACAGGTGCGCCCAAGCCTTTGCCTATGCGGGCCAATATCGTTAATTCGGTCCACACTATGAGCGCACAACGCATTTCCGTGGCTGTCGACAGAATTGAACGCGCGCTGGCGCGCATCGAAGCGCAGGCGGGCGAGCCCCGCGGCGATGGCGAGGCTGCAGCCAGGCACGAGGCCCTGAAGTCGCGCGTCGCCGCCAGCCTGACCCAGCTCGACCAGCTTATCGAAAGCCTCGAACAATGAGCGAGGTGAAGCTCCAGGTCGGTGGCCGGCCTTACAAGGTCTCCGTTGCCGACGGGCAGGAAGAAAATCTGCGCAGCCTTGCCGCCACGGTGGATGCGAAGATTGCCGGCATGGGGAAGAATGTCTCCAGCAACGAGGCGAAGAATTTGCTCTTTGCCGCCATCCTGCTGGCCGACGAGCTGGACGAGGCGAAGAAGAAGGCCGCCGCGCCCCCTCCCCCGCCGCCAGCGCCCGAAATCGACACCGGTGAGGTGGCGGACAAGCTGGAACGCCTCGCCGTTGCGCTCGAAAATGCAGCATCGAGGCTTGAGGGCGGACCGCAGGGCTCCTAAATAGGCGGCGACGGGGCTGCCCGGCACGAGCCGCATGAACATCCCTGAGGCTATAAGCAATCCAAGGGAGCTGTCCCTACCGGGCTGGCGGGTTCGTCCCGGCGATTCGGATATACGGCGCCCACCTGACGTGAAGGCGTCAGAGGATTTTCCGGCAACGACCCATGGTGGTCCCGTCACGTTATTTGATGCGCCTCAGGCGCCGGCGTTCGCGTCCGCTCACTTGGCTATCCTCGCTCACACGGCCTGAAGGCCGCGTCGCTGCGGGCGGCCGGTCGGCCTTGCGGGCCTCCGGCCCGAATTGCGCCAGGCAATGTCAGGGACGCGCGTGACCAAGGACGAACTTCGCAAACGGCTTCGCACCGCCCGGCGCGACCATATCGCAGCGCTGCCAGACAGCATGCGAGGACTGGTCTTCCACCGCCCGCCTGCGCCGCTGCTCGACATGGTACCCGAAGGGGCGACCATCGGCCTCTACCGCGCCAATCCGTTCGAGGCGCCCGCGGCTTCCTACGCAAAGTTCTTCCTTGACCGCGGTCACGAAATCGCGCTCCCCCGCTTCGCCAGCCGCAATGCGCCGATGGAGTTCGCGCGCCACTCGGACCCGTATGACGAGGATGACCTCGAAGTCGGGCCCTTCGGACTGCTCCAACCCTTCGAGGACGCGCCCGTGCTCGAACCCAACGTACTGTTCGTCCCGCTCGTGGGCTTTACCGACAGCGGAGCGCGTCTGGGACAGGGCGGCGGACATTACGACCGCTGGCTTGCAGACCGTCCGGACGCGACACCCATCGGCCTCGCCTGGGATTGCCAGCTCGCCGAAACTCTGCCGACCGAAGAACACGACCAGCCGCTCTACGCAGTCGTCACCCCCACCCGCCTTTACGGACCTTTCGCATGAGAACCGAACCCACCTGGCGCATTCCGGTCGGCCTGCTCGGCCTGCTCATCGGCCTCGCCATCTACGGAATCGTTATTGCGCGCTACCTGCCGGACCTTATCGGCGAGTGGCCGACGCTGGCGCAGACCGTCGTCTATGTCTTCCTCGGCCTCGTCTGGCTGCTGCCGCTCGGGCGCTTCCTCAAATGGATGGAAACCGGCAACTGGCGCTGATTGCCAAGGTCGCCAAGCTATCCTAGCCTCCTTTTTCGAGGGAGAGGACATGGCGAGCAAGGCCGCGGCATCCGACAAGCCGTCAACGGGATTGAAGCTGGCACACGGCTTCGGCGCGGCTGCATTCGGCATCAAGAACAACGGCTTCGATTATTTCCTGCTGCTGTTCTACGGCACGGTTATCGGACTGGAGCCGGGCCTGGTCGGCCTCGCAATCCTGATTGCGCTGGTGTTCGATGCGCTGTCCGACCCGCTGGTCGGCTACTGGTCGGACAATTTCCGCAGCAAGTGGGGTCGCCGCCACCCCTTTATGTATGCCGCCGCCCTGCCCGTGGCGCTGAGCTATTTCCTGCTGTGGAACCCGCCCGACTGGGGTCAGACGGGCCTGTTTCTCTACCTCACGGGCCTCGCGGTGCTGATCCGAACCTTCATCACCTTCTACGAGACCCCCAGTTCCGCGCTCATCCCCGAGCTCACCAGCGATTACGAGGAGCGCACCAGCCTCCAGTCCTATCGCCTCTTCTTCGGCTGGTCGGGCGGCAACATGATGAGCATAATCATGTTCGGCGCGTTGGCGACGGGCCCGCTCGGCCTGATGGACCGCGCCGCCTATACGACCTACGGCATTATCGGTTCGCTGCTGATCTTCGCTGCCATCATGGTTTCCGCCGTGGGCACGCACCACCGCATACCCCATCTCCACCGCCCGGTTGCGACCGGGGAGAAGTTCGGTGTGCGGCGGATATTCCGCGAGATGGTGGAGGTGCTGAGCGAGAAAAGCTTCATCGCCCTGTTCTTCACCACCATTCTCTTCGCCATTGCTACCGGCCTTGCTGCGGCGCTGGCGTTCCTCATGCTGCGCTATTTCTGGGAGTTCAGCGAGTTCCAGATCTTCCTGTGGACCTGCACCGTCTTCTTGTCCGCGCTGTTCGGCTTTTTGCTCGCACCTGTTGCCGTCAGGCGACTGGGCAAGAAGCAGGCGGTCATCGTGCTGGGCCTGCTCGCCTTCACCATCCAGCCCGCGCCTGTCTTGCTGCGGCTTGCTGGGCTGATGCCGGAGAATGGCGATCCCGTACTCTTCCCGCTGGTGGTCGGCATCAACGTAATCGACCTTGCGCTGATCATCGCGACACAGGCGGTGGCCTATTCGATGATCGCCGATCTCGTCGAAGCCAACCAGGTGAAGACGGGAAGACGCAACGAAGGCGTATATTACGCTGCGACCACCTTCACTCGGAAGGTCACGCAAGGGATCGGCGTGGCGGCGGCCGGGGCGATCCTGTCCTTCGTGGAGTTTCCCGACAGTGCCCAGCCCGGTAGCGTCCCGGAGGATACGCTGTGGCAATTGGGCGCCTTCTACGGGCCTTCCCTTCTGCTGCTCTATCTCGGCGCGCTCTACTGCATCTCTCGCTACCGCATCGACAAGACGGGGCACGAAGAAAACCTGCGCCGCCTGAACGATGCGAAGGTCCAGCAACAGGCATGAGAAAAGCCGCCCGGAGGCGGCCTAATCATCTGAAATCAGAGAAATATCCCAAGGTGGCGCGAGTGACGGGACTCGAACCCGCGACCCTCGGCGTGACAGGCCGATACTCTAACCAACTGAGCTACACCCGCGCATTGCGCTGTAGCGCCCCCTTGGGAGCCGCGCATCTAAGGGAGGCTCCGATTCCTGTCAACGCATATTCAGCCGCTTTTTTCGTACTTTTTTGCCTTTGCGCCGATGCTGTTGAAATTTACCCGAAATTTACCTTTGAGGCAGAGTCTCGTCGTTGAATCCACGTGGGGCAAACGGGGGAATTCGCATATGTTCAGGACGGCATTTCTCTTGGCATCGCTCGCCATGCTCGGCGGCGGCGCTCTGGCGGCCAAGTCGGCTATCGACATCCAGTATTCGGTAACGCTCGACCCGCCGCCCTATTCCTACGACGGCGAAAGCAGCCTGCTGGCGGCGCGCTGACCGCTCACTGCTTCAGCAGTTTTCGTATTTCCAGTTCCGGCGCTTGCCCTCGGCAATCCATTCGGTCGCCGTTGCAATCCGCTTGGCGCGCGTTTCCTCGCGCTTTGCCGATACGATCCAGTCGAGATAATCGCGACGTTGGGCGTCGGTGAACGCGGCCCAGACTTTCGTCGCGCCGCTTGCCCCCGCCAGCGCAGCGGCGAAATCATCCGGCATCGGTATCTTGGGCTTCGGTTTGGGCACCGATGTCTCGGGTGACTGGACCGCCACGGCGGAGTCGCGAAACTGTTGCCTCAACTCATCAGCCGGCGGCAGCTCGTCGACGCTAGTCAGCTTGCCGAAATTGCCCATCCCGCCACCTGCGGATTTTTCGCTGCAGACCATGACCGATGCGTGCTTTTTGAAAGCGGCCATGCCGACCGCATTCTTGCCGTCGACAACAAAGTAAGGGACGCCCCATTTGAGCGCCTCCTCGGCATTGGGAAGCGCTTCGTGAACCAGCTCGCGGACATGGCGCAGGATTGGCTGCGCAAATGGCTGCGCCTTGGCGATATAGTCGTCGACTCGGCTGTCACGTGTCATGCATGACAGCCTAGCAGATCAGTCGACGAGAATAAGCGCTGGCGTTTCCAGCAGCTTCTTAAGCGCCTGGATGAAGCTCGCCGCATCCCAGCCATCGACCACGCGGTGATCGCAGCTGATCGAGATGTTCATCAGCTTGCGCTTCTCGATCCGCTCCATCCCGTCGCTGCCCGTCACATACATCGGGCGTTCGATGATCCGGTTGGGGCCGATGATCGCGACCTCGGGGCGGTTGATGACCGGCGTGGTCGCCACGCCGCCAAGGGGACCGAGCGAGGTCACGGTCAGCGTGCCGCCTTCCATCTCTTCCTTCTTCGCCGTGCCATTGCGCGCGGCATCGGCAAGGCGCGAGATTTCGCTGGCTAGCTGCCACAGGTTCCGTGCCTGTGCATCCTTGATGACCGGCACCATCAGCCCCGCATCGGTCTGCGCCGCCAAGCCCATGTTGACCGAACCGTGGCGCGTCACCACGCCCGCGTCGTCGTCATAACGCGCGTTCATCATCGGGAAGTCGGGCAGCGTCTTGCAGATCGCGGTAATCAGCAACGGCAGGATCGTCAGCTTGGGCTTGTCGCCGCGGCTGTCGTTCAATTGTGCGCGCAAGACTTCGAGGTCGGTGACGTCGCATTCCTCGACATAGGAGAAATGCGGGATGTTGCGCTTGGACGCAGCCATGTTCTCGGCAATGCGGCGACGCATGCCGATGACCTTTTTTTCCTCGTCCTCGCGGGTCTTGGCCGCAGCCGAATAGCCCGAATTGTAGGAGAGGAACTGGTCGAGATCGCCGTGACGGATGCGGCCTTCTTCGGAAGGCTTCACCTGCGAAAGGTCGACACCGAGGTCCTTCGCACGCTTGCGCACTGCCGGGGTTGCGAGGACCTTGGCCGAGGGTGCCGGCTCGGGAGCAGGCGTCGGCGTGGGTGCAGGAGGAGGCGTCGGATCGGCAGCCATCGCATCGTCGGCATCGCTCGCATCGGAGGTCTCGACTTCGATACGCTCTTCGACTTTCTCTGCCTTGGGAGCGGGAGCCGGAGTCGGAGCAGCAGCTTCCTCTGCCACGTCTTCGGGCACTTCACCCTCGACCTCGATCACGACCAGCATCGAACCAATCGAGACCATGTCGCCCTCTTCACCGGCGATCTCGAGAATCTTGCCGTCGACCGGGCTTTCCATCGGCACGGTGGCCTTGTCGGTCATCATGTCGACGAATTCCTCGTCTTCCTTGACAGTGTCGCCGACCTTCTTGTGCCACTGGACGATTTCCGCCTCGGCAATGCCTTCGCCGATGTCGGGCATGTTGAAAATGAACTTTGCCATGTCGGTTACTCGCTGAGAATCTTGTCGAGGGCCTCGCCAATGCGGATCGGGCCGGGGAAATAGGCCCATTCGAGGCTGTGAGGATAGGGCGTGTCGAAGCCGGTCACGCGTTCGACCGGGGCTTCGAGATGGTAGAAGCAGCGTTCGGTCACCAGCGCGGAGAGCTCGGCACCGAAACCGGCAGTGCGGGTCGCTTCGTGGACGATGAGGCAGCGGCCGGTCTTCTTGACCGATTCCTCGATCGTCTCGATGTCGACCGGAACGATGGTGCGCAGGTCGACGATGTCCGCCTCCACGCCCTTCTCGCGGCAGACCGCCTCGACCACATGGACCATGGTGCCATAGGCGAGGATGGTGAGTTCTTCGCCCTCGGTCGCGTAACGCGCCTTGCCGAGCGGGATCTTGTAATGACCCTCGGGCACGACGCTCGCGTCGAAGCGCTTCCACGGTTCGACCGGCTTGTCGTAATAGCCCGAGAACGGGCCGTTGTAGATGCGCTTGGGCTCGAAGAAGATGACGGGGTCATTGTCCTCGATCGCGCTGATCAGCAGGCCCTTGGCGTCATAGGGCGTCGCCGGAATAACCGTCTTCAGGCCGGAGACGTGGGCGAAGATCGCCTCAGGACTCTGACTGTGCGTCTGGCCGCCGAAAATGCCACCACCAAACGGGCTACGCACGGTAATCGGCGCGATATATTCTGCTGCCGAACGATAGCGCAGACGCGCCGCTTCGGAGATCAACTGGTCGAGGCCGGGGTAGATGTAATCGGCGAACTGGATTTCCGGCACGGGGCGCAGGCCATAGGCCCCCATCCCCACTGCCGCAGCGATGATGCCGCATTCCGAAATCGGCGTGTCGAACACGCGGGTCTTGCCGTATTTCTGCTGGAGCCCGGCGGTGCAGCGAAACACGCCGCCGAAATAGCCGACATCCTCGCCCATGACGACGATGTTCTCGTCGCGGCCCATCGACACATCGAGCGCGTCATTGATCGCCTCGATCATGTTGAGGCGGCGTTCAGTGCTGTTTTCCGCTTCGGGCGCGGTTTTGGTTGCGGTGTCGCTCATGCGCCCTTGCCTCCGTTCGGAAGTCCTTCGGGGAACTTGGTCTCGCGTTCGTGGATCGCCTGCTCGGCCTGTTCCTTGAGATGCCAGGGCAGCTCTTCGAACACGTCTTCGAACATGGTGCGGAACGGGTGGTGGAGGCCGTGGCCGAGGATGCCGTTCTCTTCGGCATCCTTGGTCGTCTTCTTGACGTATTCGGCGGCCTCGAGGTCCATCTTTTCCTGACGCTCCTCGTCCCACTCGCCGATTTCGATGAGGTGGTTCTTAAGGCGCATAACGGGGTCGCCGAGCGGCCATTCGTCACGCTCCTGCGCGCTGCGATAGCCGCTGGGGTCGTCCGAAGTGGAATGGCCTTCAGCGCGGTAGCTGAAGAATTCGATCAGCGTCGGTCCGGCATTGGCGCGGGCGCGATTGGCGGCCCATTGCTCGGCTGCGTAGCAAGCTAGCGGGTCGTTACCGTCGACGCGCAGCGAGGCGATGCCATAGCCGACACCGCGCGCAGCGAAGGTCGCGCGCTCGGCCCCAGCAAAGCCGCTGAAGCTCGAAATCGCCCACTGGTTGTTCACCACGTTGAGGATGACTGGCGCGTTGTAGACGGTCGCAAACAGGCAGGCGGAGTGGAAGTCGCCTTCCGCGGTGCTGCCCTCGCCCACCCAGGTCGCGGCAATGCGGCTGTCGCCCTTGATTGCCGAAGCCATCGCCCAGCCGACCGCCTGCGGGGTCTGCGTGGCGAGGTTGCCCGAGATGGTGAAGAAGCTGTGCTCCTTCGAGGAATACATGATCGGCAGCTGGCGGCCCTTCAGCTTGTCGCCCCGGTTCGAGTAGATCTGGTTGATCATCTCGATCATCGGGTAACCGCGCTGGATGAGGATGCCCTGCTGGCGGTAGCTCGGGAACACCATGTCGTCCGCCGCGAGCGCCATCGAGGCCGAGACGCTGGTCGCTTCTTCGCCTGTGCACTTCATGTAAAACGAAGTCTTGCCCTGGCGCTGGCCGCGGAACATGCGCTCGTCGAAGGCACGCGTCATGGCCATGTGGCCGAGCATGGTGCGCAATGTTTCGGGGTCGAGCTTGGGGTCCCACGGACCGTGCGCCTTGTTGTCCTCGCCCAGCACGCGGATCAGGCCATGCGCGAAATCGAGCATGTCTTCCGGCTTGGTGGTTTCGTCCGGGCGCGGCTGCGCGCCAGCCTCCGGCACCTGGATGTGCGAGAAGTCGACCGCATCACCGGGGCGGAACTTCGGTTCGGGTACGTGAAGCGACAGCTTGGGACGGTTGTCGCCCGCAGCTGATGCTTCACCTTGAGGCCTGTCGGCCATAGAATCGTCTCCCAGACGTAATCTTACGCTTGTGCGTTATTTTATTTCACGACGCGGAGACGGTCAAGGTAGGCTGTGCATACGATTTCGGTCACGCCGCGCCCTATACAGCAACGGGGGCCTTGATAGGCCCGTGCGGCGTGTAGTCGTGAACCGCGAAATCCTCAATCCGGTAGTCGAAGATAGTCGGCGGACGCCGCACAATCTCAAGCGTCGGCTGTCCTACCGGTTCCCGCGAAAGCTGCTCTTTCACGAGATGTTCGTGGTTGAGATAGAGGTGTGTGTCGCCGCCCATCCACACGAATTCGCCCGGCTCCATATCTACCTGCTGGGCCAGCATGCGCAGCAGCAGCGCACCCGACCACAGGTTGAACGGCAGGCCCAGCGCCACATCGCAGCTGCGCTGGTAGAGAATGCCGTTGAGGCGCGGCTCGCCGTCGATGCCGGTCGAGACATGGTACTGGTAGGTCTTGTGGCACGGCGGCAAGGCCATGCGCGGCACCTCGGCGACGTTCCAGCCCTCGATGATGTGGCGGCGGCTGCCCGGGTTCTCGCGCAGCGATTCGACCACCTCGGCGACCTGGTTGATGCCCCGCCCCTTGCGGAACAGCCCGCCCTTCACCGGCTGGTAGGTCGGCCAGTCAACCCATTGCTTGCCGTAGACCGGCCCCAAATCGCCCCACATGGCGGCGAATTGCTCGTCATCGGCGATTTTCTGGACGAAATCGTCGAGCGAGACGTCCTCGCCCGTTTCCTCGACATAGCGCGCATGCGGCCACTCGTTCCAGATTTTCACGCCCTGCAGGACCAGCGGGCGGATGTTGGTGTTGCCGGTGAGGAACCACAGCAGTTCGCGCGTGGCAGTCTTCCAGTAGACCCGCTTGGTGGTCACCAGCGGCATCGCGCCGTCGGACAGGTGGAACCGCAGCTGCGCGCCGAATATCGAGCGCGTGCCTACGCCCGTACGGTCGCTGCGCTCGTCGCCCTCGAGCCAGATGAGGCGCATGAGGTCGAGATATTGCTGTTCGAAATGGACTTCCGGCACGTCGGGATTTTCGCTTTTCATTGTCCGTGCAACCCTAAGCCGAAATTTAGGCAAAAGCCCGCTTGCGTGCAAGGCAATCCACACCTATAGGGCGCGCCTGCCTCGCGGGGGACCTCCCCCGCAACGCATCCGGTCGGGGAGTAGCTCAGCCTGGTAGAGCACTGTCTTCGGGAGGCAGGGGCCGGAGGTTCGAATCCTCTCTCCCCGACCAATTTACTGCCGCACGGGCCTCATGTGCGGCGCGCGAACACCCAGAATTTCGACAGCACGAACGTCAGCGGCGGCACGATTGCCAGCGTGGCGAGGACGTATGTCCAGTAGGGCAGCGCCCGCGCCTCGACCACTACGAGGATTGCGGTGGTCAGGCCGAGGCTGGTCAGCGAGACCGCAGCGAAACGCGTGAATGCAGGCCACCATGCCTCGCTATATGCGAAGGTCACGCGGGCATTGCCGACGAAGGAAATACCTACCGCGCTCAGGAAGCCTGCAAGGTTTGCCGCATAAGGGTTGATGCTGGTCGCTGTCAGAAGCGCATACGCTACCGCGACATGCGCCAGCGTTGCCAGCACGCCGACCGAACCGAAGGACAGCAATTGCCGCATGAGCTGCATGTCAGCGTCCGGGCTTTTCCACGATGGCATAGGCCGACAGGCCAAAGGGCAGACCGAACTTCCCGGCCAGTGCGCTTTCGAGCGAGAATACCCCACCGAGCGCCTTGTTCACCGGTTTCGGCGGCATTTCATCGCCGACAGCCGGGCTGTTCGAAGCGCGGGTGGCAAGCCGCTGCGCCATGGCAAGCGGGAATAGCAGGCTGTTGAAATAACCGGTCTTCACCGGGCTTAGACCAGCAGCGCGGATCACTTTTTTCAATGATTTGCGCGAATATCGGCGTTTGTGGTGGTGCAGTTCGTCATGCTTCGACCAGAGCCACTGGAAGGCCGGCACGGTGATGAGCATCCGGCCGTTCTCGGTCAGCCCCTTGCCCAGCGTTTCCAGCGATGCTCGGTCGTCGTCGATGTGTTCGAGTACGTCGAGCAGCGCAATCAGGTCGTATGTGCGCCCGCCGAAATCTACGCCATCGGGCAGTGCACCCGGCATGACGGCGATTCCCGACTGCGCGGTCGAATAGGCGCGCGCCTCGTCCGAATATTCGAATGCGGAAACGCGGCCGAATTCCTCGAGCAGCGGCAAATTGCCACCAAAGCCGCACCCCGCTTCGAAAATGCGCGTATCCTCGCCGAGATTGCCGTGGCGCTGGATGAGCTGGCGCAGGAACTTGCGGCGGCCGACGAACCACCAGTGTTCGTCCTGCAAATCGCGCATGGAGTGATAGGCGGCGACGTCCATTGCTTCAGAACCCTTCCCGGCTTTCGACCACATAGAGCGGTCGTCCGCGAACCTGGATGGCCACACGGCCAAGATATTCGCCGATAAGGCCGAGCGAAAGCAGGTTGAGCCCGCCCAGCATCAGCACGGTGATCATGATGGAGGCGTAACCGGGCACGTCCGAACCCTGCGTCAGCGTGTAGACCAGCAGGAAGGCGGCATAGGCCACCGCGCCCAGCGAAATCAGCGCGCCGATGATGGTCCAGATGCGCAGCGGGAGCGTGGTCGAGGAGATGATGCCGTCGAGGGCAAGGTTGAGCAGCTTCAGCGTGCGCCACTTGCTTGTGCCCACTTCGCGCTCGGGGCGGACATATTCGACCGTCTCGGTGGTGAAACCGATCCACGAGAACAGGCCCTTGTTGAAGCGCGTGTGCTCGGTCATCTGCTTGAGCACTTCGATGGCATCGCGGTCGAGCAGGCGGAAGTCGCCCACATCGTCGGCGATCTTGTGATCGGCCACCATGTTGATCGTGCGATAGAACAGGCGGGAGGTGCTGCGCTTGAACATAGTGTCCGCACTGCGGTCGCAGCGGCGCGCATTGACCACCTTCGCGCCGGCGAGCCATTTCTCCACCATCGGGCGGATCACCTCGGGCGGGTCCTGCAAGTCGACATCCATCGGAATGGCGGCATCGCCGGAAGCGGCATCGAGGCCGGCGCTGAGCGCGGCTTCCTTGCCGAAATTGCGCGACAGGGTGAGCAGCTTGATGCGGGCATCGCCCTTGCGCAGCGTGCGGATGACGGTGGAGGTACCGTCGCTGCTGCCATCGTCGACGAAGATGATTTCGAGGCGGGGCGCTATTTGCGGCTCGGGCCAGCTGGTGGACATGGCCTTGTCGACCGCGAAAATGAACTCGCGAATGCCGCCCGCCTCGTTGAAAACGGGCACGACAAGCGACAACAGGGTATGTTCCAGGTCCCCTATATCCTTGTCGAAAGTCTGGTTTTCCAACACTTTTGCAATACCCCCGCAATCCAGCCTTTATGGCTGTTGCATCGTGTATCGCTGCAAAGCGTTAAATAAGTCTTTACCATGTTGAGGGAGCCAATCACCGCGCTCTCACTTCCACCAGATGGCGGTACTCGCGCCCGTAGTGTGTCCTGCGAAGGGAATAGCGGGGGTCTTCGGTCAGCTGGGCATTCACGTAGAAGGGCCAGATGAAGACGCGATAACCCTTATCCAGCGCATCATCTATCAGGTCCAAGTCGATTTTCCCGGTTTCGGGATGCGGCAAGGCAGCGACTTGCCGGGGCTTGAAGGTCCAGCCGACGAGATAGCGCGCCGGTGCGAAGACGAGCGATTGCGAAGGCAAGGCCTGGTGAGTTTCGCTGAACCCCGATGCGATGACCCGCAATTTCTGGGAGGATCGGTAGTCCGCATAAGCTAGCTGGGCCGCGACCGTCACGGTCGCAAGGCCGGAGAACACGACCAGCTTTGCCGACACCGAGTGCTGCGGCTTCCAAACGAAAGCAGCTGCGCAGGCGGAAGCCGCGAACAGGAAATAGGTTGCAAGAAGCTGGTGGAGGCCATCCGAACCGGTCGGGTGGAACTCTTGCCACGCCTCGTATCCGTAAAAGCCGGCAAGCCATCCCAAAACTGCCCAGACCCAGGCACGGCCAACCCCCTGCCAAGCGGTGACGAATGTCTTGGCCGCCAGCGCGCACAGGAACGGCACGAGCGGCAGGAAATACCGCATGTTGCTGCCCATGCCCCCATGCCAGTCCCGCGGGAAGAACGGCATACTCCAGACGAGCATGAGTATTCCGATTGTCCAGCGGGTCTTTGCGGTGAGGTAACGCGAGGAAACCAGCGCGGGGATGGCGAGCGCGAGCCACGGCATGCTTTGCCCAAGCGCCTTCTTCCAAAGTCCCCAGAAAGCTACGGTTCCGTCGTCGTAACGCTCGATTCCCGAACGGTTATCGACGACTTGCGTCGCATCGACAATGAGCGCCCAGAAGCCGTGCAACCAACGCCACACGAAACCGTGTGCAGCGAGCAATGCGACGAGCAGCAGCACCCCTCCCCCGATAAGCATCCGGCGACGATTGGTTACGTCAGACCAGAAATGCTTCACCGCAAATCCGGCAAGCACGAGTCCGGGCACGACGACAAGGAGTGCCAGGTGCGAAGTCAACGACGTGCCGCCCCCGCTTTGGCCGTAGGTGAGCGGATTGAGGGTTCCGAACTTGATGTAATTCAAAGCCGCGAGCAGCAGTACGAAAGGCGATGCCCCCAAGCCCATAGCGACCAGTGGGCGTATGGGGCGCTGGAGGAAGAAGAACAGGACCGTTCCAATCGCCGCGGCAGCAAGCACCGTGTCGGTCCGGAACAATAGTCCGATACCCAGAGCCGCGCCGATAGCGGCAGGCCGCCAGAATGCGCGAAGTTCCGCTTCTTGCTCTGAATGCAGCAAATCGAGCGCAAGCGTACCGGCCACCAGCACGGCAAGGATGCTCCAAGCGTGCGGCCATACACCGACCGCATATTCGAGCATGAAGGTAGCAGCGACGAATAAGCCGCATGCGAGCAAGCCCACGATCCAGTCGCCGAAATGCCTTACCACCATCCGATAGAGGACAAATACGCTCGCCAGCGCGGCAAAGGCGTTAGAGAATATCAGCCCCCGCAGGCCGAAGGCGGAAAAAAGCGGTGCTCCCACGATGGCGGTACCGGGCGGATATTGCGGTACCAGACCCTTTTCACCCTCTACGAGCAACCACAGCCGGAGCTGGCCCGAAACCAGTTCCGGGGCGCCATTGGCAACGAAGAGGCTGCCACGGTTTGCGAGCGCATCGACGCCAGCGAAAACTACGAACTCGTCGATCGTGAAGAAGCCCGTCGAGGCAGTCAGGACCAGCGCCCCGAAGATGAGCACGACAATTGCCGCCGCTCCCAGGGGCACCATCTGCTTCACTGCGTTTCGCCTTCCTTCAGACGCCAGACATCCAGCGCTTCATCGACCTGACCGACCTTCGCGTAATTCGCCCAGACTGCAGCAAATCGGGGGTCTTCGAGCTGGAATGCAAGGAAGTCGAAGTCCGCACCGTGGAAATAACTCTTGTCCTCCCGCACGTCGAAGACGACGAGGCGCGGCTGGTAACGCAGGAAGTCCTCGGTGTTGGCATTGCGCGCATCTTCGAGGATCTTCTCGAATGGCGCGCAATATTCCCGGTCTTCCGGGCAGCGCGCGCTGCGCGTTTCGATGACCGCGCCGGGCGCGATCCATTGCGCCGGATAGCGGCTGGCCCAAGTACCCTCTACGGCATTCACGAATGGAAAGGCCATCGACAGATTGGTCGAATAGACGACCATCGGCTCGCCCTTCTCTTCGACGAAGGGGCTGAGCATATCGAGCGTGCGCGGGCGATAGGGGCCAGCAATCGTCTGGGCTCCGACGGTTATCAGGACCAGCGCGATTACGACCGCTTTGGGCACGAGCGAATTGCTTCTAAAAACGCCCTTGGAATGCGCGAGCCATAGGGCGCCCATGAACAGGAACGCCAACAAGGGAATGAGATGGTAATTCCAGCCCTTGAACTGGACCAGGTAGCTGACCGTAGTGGCCAGGACAGCCGCTGCAAACCGCCAGCTGACCGGGTCCTTTGGCGTGCCGCCGAGAAAGAACAGCGCCAGGAAAATGAACACGCCGAACATCTCGCCCCGGATCAGGATAGTGGCTGCATCGTAACCAATTGCCCCATAGATCTTTTGCGCCACGGTGAGGATGTCCGAGAAGAAGCCCGGATGGACCAAGAATGTGAAAAGCGCATAGGCAATGAGGCCAAAGGCCAAGCCGAGGTTCGCAGGGGCGAAACCGCGCCGTAGCAAATCCTTGAAAGGTCCGACGAGGACGATCGCGGCCGGAATCAGCAGGAAGTAGGGTTTGAGCGCGATTCCGAAAGTCGCCACGACACCAATCAGGAAGCTCTCCCATGCCCGGATGCGAATGCGATCCCTGCCAATGATTTCATGAACGAAATACGGCATTGCATAGACGAACAGCAGGTGTTCGCGCTGGGCCCATTCACTGATCGGCAGCAGCAGCAGGCAGGTCAGAGCGGAGAACAGGACGATTTTCTGCTCCACAAGCGAGAGCGCGGAGGCCCTGAGAATACGCACCAGCCAGAGCCCGCAAAAGGCACTCAGGATGCAGGTGTGAACCGCATAGGCAGCCGTGTCGGTGAGCCCCGTGACGTCGGCCAGCCAGAGGACCGGTACGGTCAGGTAGAAATTCAGTGGCGGATTGATCTCGATAATGTCGACATAGATTTGCGCCCCCTCGAGAAACTTGCGCGTGGCGATAAGATACCAGCTGTCGTCGTGACTAAGCCAAAACTGGCCATAGAAGGCAGCTGCCAAGGCTGCGAGGATGACGGGAAGCGCGTAAAATTGCGCAGGAATGCGACTGTCAGTTTCGGGGATGGATTGGGTCGAGGTCATGCAAAAACCGGTTGTATCGTTTAAACGCTTGAGGCCACGGGTAATCGAACGGTAGGAACGGCGGAACAGCCGCACCGGGGTCATCCCCCGCCTTCCGGCATCCCTAGGGGGGTATGGTTAATAATTTCGTGACACGGTTCTCGAACCTTGTGAATGCGGGAGTGAACCTCGCGCGCGGGCCTATTGCGCGGGCAAGCATGCTCAGCCTTGGCATCAGGCTGTCAGGGCTGGCTCTTGCATTCATACAGGCCATCCTGACCGCCCGCCTTCTTGGCCCGACAGGTTATGGTGCTGTTGCAACCATACTTTCGGCTGCGCAGGTCCTTGCAATGGTCGCAATGTTCGGCTTCGGTCCGATGGCCGTGCGCGAAGTGCCGGCTTTGAAAGCGAGCAGCGAATTGGCCGAAATGGGCGCTTTCCTGCGCCTCTCGCTGACCATTACCTTCCTGCTTTCGTGTCTCCTTGCAGCCTTGGCGGTGTATGTCGTCATTCCCGTGTTGGCCAACTCACCCGAGTTCGATCAGCACTTGGCATTCGGAGGCATTCTGGTTGTCCCGCTTGCCCTGCTCATCCTCCTTCGCGGCTGGGCCCAGGGTTTCGGCAGGGTCGGTAACGCGCAAGTGCCGGGTGAAGTCTTGCGACCCGCCATTATGGTCTGCGCCCTGCTCGCTTCGCTTGCCAGCGGCTATGCGTTTACAGAGACCGATTATCTCGCAGTGGCAATCCTGTCCGGGTTCATCGCGGTTGCGCTCTCGATTTACCTTTTGTGGCGCAGCGACCTGCGCTCCCTACCCGCCCCTTCAAGCAGCAGGAGCATCGGTAAGACCGCAGAAACGGCTTTGCCCTTCTTGGGGCTCGGCCTCACGGCAATTTTGCAAGGCGAGATTAACACGCTGCTGCTGGCAGCACTGGCGGATGCCGAACAGACCGGCCTCTTCCAACCGATTGCCCGAATAGCGCCGCTGCTGACCTTGCCAGTGCAGGCAGCAGCCATGCGATATTCGCCCCGCATGGCCGAACTGCGAAAATCAGGAGATATCGACCTGATGCAGTCGATAACGCGAACATTCGCCTGGACCACGACATTGATCACCGTGCTGCTCGGACTTGCGCTGGGGTTTGCAGGTCCGTGGCTCATGCTCGCATTTGGGCCAGAATTCGTCGCAATTGCCCCGCTTCTCTGGCTGATAGTTGTCGCGCAGGTGCTCAGTGCGGCCTGCGGTCCGGCAGGAATTGTCCTCATCATGGGTGGTCACGCGGGTTTAGCTTTGGCTGGCCAGCTTATTGGCCTGGGTGCAAACGTAATTCTCGGCATCGCCCTGATACCCCAGCAGGGTCCCTATGGCGCGACGCTGGCCATGGCGGGCGGTATTATCGTCTGGAATGTCGCGATGGTGGTTGTGGCCCGGGCTAGGACCGGTATCACGCCCTCGCTACTTTCCATCTTCCGGGCCAGCCAATGATGCAGACAACAGACAAGGCAGACAGCAACCGGCCTTTTCCCAATCTCTATCTCGCAGGCGCCCCCAAATGCGGGACGACTTCGCTCGCGGCTTGGCTGGGACAGCATCCCGATATTTTTGCCCCGATCGTCAAGGAGCCGGTGATCTTCGCCACCGACCTGACCCAAGAGCGCCGCCCATCGCCCGAACAGGTTTTTTTGACCCACTTCGCCGGGTGGGCAGAACAACGGTATGCTCTCGATGCAAGCACGCACTATTTCTACTCGCCAGCAGCGCCTGCCGAAATAAAGGAAGCAAGCCCTGACGCGCGTGTCTTTGTCTTGGTGCGCAATCCTGCCGAAGCGGTGCATTCCATGTTCCACCAGATGCAATTCAACGGCTCGGAAAAACTGCCCTCCCTCGAGCAATCGCTTGAAGCGATGGATAGCCGGAAGCGTGACTTGCAACCCATCAGGAACGGGTATCCGGAAAGCCTTATCTACAAGGATGTCTTTGGCTATTCGGCGAACATAAGTAACTTTTTGAACTCCTTCGATCCTCGGAATTTTCACGTCCTGCTGTTCGATGACTTGAAGAACGATCCCGAGGCAATGGTGCGCTCGATCTTCAATCGCTTGGGGCTGGATGAAGAGCCGGCTGCCGAGATTGACTACTCGCCCAAGAACTCCGCCAAGCAGGCGAGGTGGTCCTCTCTCAACACGCTGGCGACATACCCGCCCGAATGGATCGGGACGTTTTCGAAGCGGCTGCTGAGCTACGAACGGCGACAGAAACTGCGTGCCTTCATCCGGAAGAAAAACACCAAGCAAGTCGACAATCCGCCGCTGGAACCAGACACGCGCCAACAGCTCAACGCATTGTTCCGGGCCGAAATCGAATGGCTGGAGGATTATCTGCAACGCGACTTGGGACACTGGACCAGACAGTGACGCGCCCTCTGAAGATTGCCCATCTGTCATTGAGCACCCTGCCCAGCGTCGTCGGCGGCCTCGAGATCGTGGTCGATCAGCTTGCGCGTCGGCAGGTCGGCATGGGCCATGACGTCACGATCGTCACGAGGTGGAAACAGGCAAAAGCGCTTTCGAACACCTCCGCCCCCTATGGAGCGCTAGCCCTTCCGCCGTTCAAGGCGGGTGGCGGCAAGCCCTTCTCCGCCGTTCCTCCGCGCCTGCCGATCGAAGCATCCATCGCCTTCCATCAACTGCGACACCGTTTCGATCTGTTTCATATCCATTGGGTTTACCCGACCGGCTGGCTTGCGCACCGGGTGCTGAAGAAGATGGGCGTACCCCACATAATGACGGCCCATGGGGGCGATGTGCATTTCGACAGCACGAGCGGTCACGGATACCGCCAGTTTGCGCGTCACGACCAACGCATCCGGCAGTTCCTGCCCGAAATCGACAAGCTGGTCGCAATTTCTCCATCGATTGCCGAGACGTTGGAGCAGCTTGGTGCCCCGCAGGCGAATATCTCCAAAATCCCGAATGGTGTGGATGCCAAGCGCATCGAGGACGCTTGCGCGCGGCGCAGAGAAACAAGGACAAAGCTTGGCATCGGCAAATCGACCCGCCTGATACTCTCGGTCGGTCGCAACGCGCCGGTGAAAGGGTTCGACATGATACCGGGGACGCTCTCTAGATTGAGAGCAGAGGGCCATGATGTGGTCTGGCTGGTCGTTGGCGAGGGGACGAGCGATCTCGAGGACCAATTCACGCGACAAGGCGTGAGCGACCATGTCCGATTGCTTCCCGCCTTCCGCGGCAACATTGATTCAGGCCATTTCCCGCCGGACGAGCTGGCTGAAATCTATGCGGCAGCCGATATCTTTGCGATCCCGTCGCGCAGCGAGGGCTTCGGCCTTGTCATTCTCGAAGCCATGGCCGCACAAACCCCGGTGGTTGGCTTCGACGTTTCGGGTGTTCGCGATGTCATTGACGATGGCGAGAATGGTGTGTTGTGCGAACCGATGAGCGAGGCGGCAATGGCGGCAGCGATCGGCCAGTTAATCGACGATGATGCGCGCGCCACCGCACTCGCCAAATCGGGCCTCCAGAAGGCTATGGCGTTCGACTGGACGAATGTCGCATGGAAGTACCAAAACCTCTACGAAGAGATGATAGCTGGCTGATGACTTCGAACCCGCGCATGTCTGTCGTCATGACCGTCTGGAACGGCGAACGCCACCTGCGCGAAGCTATCGACAGCGTCCTCGGTCAGACCTTGGCGGATTTCGAGTTCCTCATTGTCGACGACAAAAGTGACGATTCCACCCCGGCCATCCTCGCCGACTATGCCGAGCGAGACGCGCGCGTCATCGTGCTGCGCAACGAACGAAATCTCGGCCCCTACCCCAGCGCAAACCGGGCGTTGGAAATGGCGCGCGGATCGATCATCGCGCGCATGGATGGTGACGATGTTTGCGAGCCTTCAAGATTTGAGAAACAACTCGGATTCCTTGAAGCAAATCCCGATCATCTGCTCGTCGGATGCAGCTATGTTTCCATCGATGAGGAAGGGCACAAGAACTTTGTCCGGCGCAATCCGATGAATTGGCAGGTGGCTGGCTGGTTCACGCGCTTTCGCATGCCGATGGTCCATCCCGGCTTTTGCTTCCGTGCCAAATTTCCCGACGGAACCCCGGTGCGGTATGACACGAGTATGCGTTATTCGCGCGACTACGAGCTTGCAGCCAGATTGGCTGGTGCCGGCAAAATCGCGCTTCTGCCGGACACTCTCGTGCGCTACCGCATGCATTCGGGCAACATCTCCATGAGCAGCACTGGCGAGCAAGATGCCTTCGCTAGGGCAGTGGCTTGGGAGCAGGTCCAAGAGCATTATGCCGCCGATTTACACGCGGACCTCGGCACGTTTCTCGATGTTTCCTATCGGCAGCTGGAGCCGACAAGCGAATTAGTGGCGCCCGCTGTGCGCGGGCTTCGCGGCGCGCTGGATCACGATTTTGGCGATTGGAATGCCGCGCCGTCGTGGGTCAAGCGAAGGGCAGCAGGAATCCTGTCCGAAGCTTTCCTTCGCGGAGGCGGGCCGAAGGCTGTTAGACTTGCCATTCGATTGGCGAAAGAAGCGCCTGAACTTGTCGCACCGTTCCTCATCCGTTTTCTCGAGCTTCGCGGGCTCATCGAGCAGCGGCCCCAGCCCTAGCTCTGACCCTCACGTATTCCGGCAAGCTTACCTCTGAACCAGCCTAGCGCATAGGGAGGCAAGATAAGCGGCAGCGTCAGCCAATCGGCCAGCCCGGGTTTTCGTGAGGGCGCAGGTGCACCGCCGACCTGCGAGCGCCCCAGCCCGGCATAGTAAAGCCGGCGCATGACCCATGGCAGGCGGCTCCGCTCTTCGGATACCTCGTGCGTTACAACCGCGCTGCCGACGTAACGAATTTCGAACCCGCGCTCGACGACGCGCGCGCAGAATTCACTTTCCTCGCCGCTGAAGAGCTTGCCCTCGCGTCGCCCCAAAGTGGGGTCGAAGCGCATGTCGGCGCCCAGTTTGCCCATGTCGAGCCCGAAGGCGGCACCCACTACGCGGTGCCAAGGCTTCGTCTCGCTGCCGAGATCGAGCATGGAATACTGGTCAGATACGACCCTTGCCCTGGCCCAGACTGGCGGTTTGCCCGGCCAGCCCGGGACGATGCGGCTGCCTGCTACGGCGACCTCGGGGGTGCTGCGCAAGACCTCGGCAAGCCGCACGGCCCAGTCGGGCGCGGCCATAGCGTCGGCATCGAGATAGAGCACCAGCGGATGGCTTGCCTCGTCGAGTGCCAGATTGCGCGCGTCGGACAGTCCGCCCAGCTTTCGCGCAATCATGCGGAAGGCGAGATTGCCATCCTCGAACTGCGTCGCATCGAGCGGCTTTTCGACATCCTGTTCGACGAACAGGACCTCTCCCTCCACGCCTTCCTGCGCGAGTGCGTGGCGGATGGCTCGCGAGACCAGCTCGTCGCTCTCAGCATAGCGGGTGAGCGTGATGGTGACCTGCGGCGGCCCCTTGCCCTCTTGCCCCTGTTGCGCTCCCGTACCCATCACCTGTCGGCTTACAAAGCGTGGAGGCGCCTCACAAGGATGTTGTCGGCTGCGGCGAAGTTTGCTTTGCAGCGGCAAACGCCAGCGGGCGGAAGGGGCCTAGAAGCTTTTGCGCATTCTCATCGACATAGTGCACCCGGCCGACGTACTCTTCTTCCTGCGACCAATCCGGTTCTGGCAAGAGCGCGGCGACGAGCTGCTGGTGCTTTCGCGCCATAAGGACGTCACCTGCGACCTGCTCGACGAATTCGGCATTCAGCACATTCCCGTGACCACCACGAGCAAGGGTCTGGTCGGTCTCGGCAGCGAACTCTTGAAGCGCAGCTTCGCCACATGGCGGCACGCGCGCCGCTTTCGCCCAGATGTGATGGTCGGCTTCGGCGGTGTCTCGATCTCGCATGCGGGCAAGGCGCTCGGCGTGCCTGCGCTTTCCTTCTACGATACCGAAGAAGCTACCTTGCAAGCACGTGTTACGTGGCCATTCATTACCCACGTTTTCGTGCCCGAGAGTTATAAAGCGCCTTTGCCTGTGGGCAGATTTACGCGCATCCCCGGCATCAAGGAACTATCATATCTCCATCCGGATGGCTTCCGACCTGATGCGGAAAAAGCGCAGGAGGCCGGCCTGGACCCAATACAGGACAATTTCTTCATCCGAGTGGTGTCGTGGGATGCGAACCACGATTTTGGCAAGCAGGGTTGGGACGCTTCGACCCTGCGTGCCTTGATCGCACGATTACCCGGTAAGGTTCATCTTTCCAGCGAGCCCCCCCTTCCGGATGACCTGGAAAAATATCGGTATCGCGGGAAGTTGTCGCAGGTCCATCACCTTATCGCCCATTGTCGACTGGTGGTATGTGAAAGCGCTACGATGGCAGCCGAAGCGGCTATTCTTGGAGTGCCATGCATCTTTTCAGGCGATTTCCGCGGTTACATTGAAGAACTCGAACAATTCGGACTGATTGTTCAATCGACCCCGCAGAACCTGCCAGATAGGATTGCCACAATCCTGACGGAAGACCGGGCTACCCAACTGCACAGGAGGGACCGCTATGTCCAGCAAGCGCAGGATTGGGCCCTGCGCATCGTCGATGCGGTTGACGATTTCGCCTGATCAATCGTCCCGTTCGCTGGGATCGGAATTTTCTATCCTGTTCACGCGGCGCGAAAGCTCTTCGAGCAATTTACGGTTGGCGCTGACGAGATCTGCCAGCACGCCCAACATTACTGCCAGGAAGCCAAGGACCAGTAGGCCGACGCCGAGGATGAGCGATTGCAAGTAGCCATCGCCATTTCCCTCGAGATAAAAGATGAGGAATCGCACAACCGGCACCATGCCGATTAAACCCAGTATCGCGCCCATCAGAACGAAGACGCGCAACGCATTGTGCATCGCATAGGCGCGCAAGATGGTCGTGCCAGTGTTGATGATGAACTGCGGTATCGAATTGAACAATCGCGAGGGACGGATGGGCCCGTTGGTGCGCACCGGCACCGACATCACCGCCATGCGCTTGCGCCCGGTCTGGATGAGCATTTCCGTCGTGTAAGAAAAATCGGTGGTGACATGGATGCGCTCTGCCGCCTCGCGGGTCATGGCCCGGAAACCGCTCACCGCATCCTTGATGTCGACACCCGACAGCTTGCGCACGGTCGAACTGCCGAGCCGCTGGAGCAAGCGTTTCACGGGGCCGAAATGCGCGTTGTCGCCAACGCCGCGGTCGCCGATCACGACGTCCGCCCGGCCCTCGACGATAGGTGCGACCAGCGCAGGGATGTCCGCACCCTCGTACTGGTTATCGGCATCGGTGTTGACGATGACGTCAGCGCCTTCCGCCATAGCTTTTTCGATGCCGCTGCGAAATGCGGCAGCAAGCCCGCGATTGCGGCGATGGCGCACAATGTGGTGCACCCCGTGTTGGCGCGCGATTTCGGACGTGCCATCCACGCTTCCATCGTCGATGACAAGATATTCGACCACCTCGATACCCGGAACACTCTTCGGCAGGCAGGCAAGCGTTTCGGGCAGGTGGTCCGCCTCGTTGAATGCCGGAATCTGAATAATCAGTTTGCGCATGTATCCCGTCCGCCCTCGCTAGGTGCGCATTGTCTAAAGCAAACAAGCAGGTCTGTCACAACACGCATCTGCGCCTTTCCTGTGTGCTGAATGTCGTGAGCGTCGGCCTAGGCGCGCCAGATGGACAGGTCGCGTCCAAGCAACTGCTCGAGCCGATCGATATCAACCTCCACCTCGGTCGCAATCAGCGCGCGTTCCGCATCCGTGATCTTGGCGGGTTTTTCGCCGTCCTTGTAGACCGCACCGCGGATCACGGCATTCACCCTGCGATAGAACGCGATAGCCGACTGGGGCAGGATGGCCCGGATGGGCCGGCCTATCCGCGGGTTGTTGACCATTTTGGCAGCAAATTGTTTCAGCCGCCCGCGCGGAAGTAGCGTCTCGTTCTCGAAAACCAGGTCGATCCGGTGGTCCTCAAGGCCAAGGAAATCGTACACCGGATCAAGGCCGCCCTCGCCGACAATTTCTTCCATCAGGACCGTGAGCCGGTTTGCCTCCGGCACCGCCTCGAAAAGACGCTCCACCTGGTCTGCATAAAGGCTGGTATGCAGATATCGCCAGCCATAGGCCCAATCATCCCTTTTCCCATCTCGCTCCTCTTGGATTGCTTGGGCAAAAGTCGGGGCCGGCTCGCGGAGGCGAGACCGTTGGTACTGATAGGCAGAATATGCCCTTGAATAGGGATTGCGCAGCACGGTGACGAACTTCGCGTCGGGCACCAGTTCGGCCGCCAGCCTGACCGCATCCGGTGAAGGCAGATACATGGTGCTGGCATCGGCGCGCCAGCGCGTGCCCTCTCCTAGCGCGAAAGCCTCTTCATAGACTTCCTGCTCAAGGTAATCGGTGGTCTGGTGCGGAGTGACACTCTTGTAAGTCGAGCTATCGGGGCTCAGCAACTGGTAAAGCTTTTCGCGCGATTGCGGCCTCTGCGCGAAGAAATTCGGTTCCTTGATGGCGATAAGGAATACGTCCGGGTGGAGCTCGAGCGTGGCTGCGAGCGAGGTCGTGCCCCCTTTCATTACCCCCGGGATGATGAGGTTGGGCAAGCGATTACGTGTCATTTCCATCCATTCCGATTGCGACCGCGAGGCCCCTAGCAGATTTGCCTCCCCTGTCGACACAGGCCTCGGCATGCTGTTAGGCGCAGCGCATGACCACACCGCGCGTCCTGTTCGTCTGCCTCGGCAACATCTGCCGCTCTCCCCTCGCAGAAGCGGCCTTCCGCCATGCAGCGGCGGAGGCGGGTATCGAAGTCGAGGTCGATAGCGCAGGCACCGCAGATTACCACGTTGGCGAGCAGCCCGACCCGCGAAGCATCGACGAGGCACGCAAACACGGCATCGACATCAGCCGCTATCGCGGGCGGCAATTGAGCGCGCAGGATTTCCACGAATTCGACTACATCCTCGGCATGGACAATTCAAACATGGCCAATATCTCGCGGCTCGATCCGGGCGACGGTAAGGCAAAAGTCGCCATGCTGCTCAACATCGTGCCAGGGCAGGAAGGCCGCGAGGTCGGCGACCCCTATTATGGCGGCGCCGAAGGGTTCTCCATCACCTGGAGCGAAGTCTCGGCCGGGGCGAATGCTCTCGTCGCCATCATGCTCGATGAGCATAGCTGAAGACATCATCGAGGGGCTGGCGGGTTCACCGGTCGTCAGCCAGCGTCGCTACGCCGGCGGTGACATTTCCGGCGCGAGCGAAGTGCGTTTGGCGGATGGCCGCGTCCTCGTGGCCAAGCAGGGTCCGGTGGTCGATGTCGAAGCACGGATGCTGCAAGCGATGGGACGCAGCGATGCGCCCGTTCCGCGGGTCGTCGGCTTTGTTGATAACGTGCTGCTCATCGAAAGGCGGCCGAATGACGGCATACTTTCAGGACGCGCATGGAGCACTCTTGCCGCTGCGATGAATGCGCTCCACGCCGAGACTTCGGAAACCTATGGCTGGGACGAGGACTATGCGCTCCGGCATGTCACCGTGCCGAATGCGCGCAGAAAGAATTGGGCAGAATTCTGGGCGGAGGATCGTCTGCTCTGCCACCTCCCGCATTTGCCAGCAGGCCTGGCAAAACGTGTCGAGTCCGTGGCTTCGAAGTTGTTGGAAATACTCCCGCAACACCCTCGTATCTCGCTCCTGCACGGAGACTTGTGGGGCGGCAATGTGCTGGTCGGCGGCGCTGCGGTGAGCGGCCTCATCGACCCTTGCGCCTTTTACGGCGACCGCGAAGTGGATGCTGCATCGCTCACGGTTTTCGACCATCCCCCGCGCGAATTCTTCGAGATGCTCGAACTCGAACCGGGCTGGCAGGAGCGCCAGCCGGTCTACCGGTTGTGGATATGGCTCCTCCATGTGCGCTTGTTCGGCAGTGGTTATGTCGCAGCAGTTGACCGCGACCTCACTGCGGTCGGCTTCTAGCCGCCGCGCAGGGTCTTGACGCCGAAATCCCGCTCGAACAGGTAGAGCAGCACCCGCGCCGCCTCGCCGCGCTTGCCTTCGAGTCCCCCATCACGCTCCATCAGCAGCCGCGCATCGTCATGCGCCTTGGGCAGCAATTCGGTAATCTGCTCGAAACTCGCGACGCTGAAAGGCGTGTCGCCCGACTGGCGCGTGCCGAGCAACTCGCCTCCGCCACGCAATTTCAAATCCTCCTCGGCGAGAAGGAAACCGTCCTGGCTCTCGCGCATCAGGGCGAGGCGTTTCTGGGCCGTCTCGGACAGGGTCTCGCCGTGCAGCAACACGCAGAAGCTCTTCTCGCTGCCCCGCCCCACGCGGCCGCGCAACTGGTGGAGTTGCGCAAGCCCGAAACGCTCGGCCTGCTCGATGACCATCAGCGTGGCGTTGGGAACATCGACGCCGACCTCGATGACCGTCGTCGCCACCAGCAGCCGCGCGTCGCCGCGCGCGAAACGCTCCATCGCGGCGTCCTTCTGCTCGGGCGCAAGTTGGCCGTGGACCATCACGACATCGTCGCCGAAACGCTCCTTCAGCGAGGCGTAGCGCGCCTCGGCAGCAGCAATTTCCTCCGGCCCGTCCATCTCGCGCACCATCGGGCAGACCCAGAAGGCCTGTCGCCCTTCCGCAAATTGCGCCGCGAGCCGCTCGACCAGCGCGGGTATCCTGTCCTGCCCCATTACCACCGTATGGATGGCCTGCCGCCCGGGCGGAAGCTCGTCTAGTTTGCTGACGTCGAGCTCGCCATATTGCGCCAGCGTGAGCGTGCGCGGGATGGGCGTGGCGGTCATAGCGAGGACATGCGGCGCTCGCTTGCCCTTGCTCGCGAGCATCAGCCGCTGGCCAACCCCGAAGCGGTGCTGCTCGTCGATGACGACCATGGCGAGGTTCCGGTAGGCGACCTTGTCCTGAAAGATGGCATGCGTGCCGACGACAATGTCGATGCTGCCGTCGAGCAGGCCCATGAGAATGCCCTCACGCGCCTTGCCCTTGTCGCGCCCGGTCAGCAGAGCGACCTGCGCACCCGTCGGCTCGGCCATCCGGCGCAGGCTCTCGTAGTGCTGGCGGGCGAGGATTTCGGTCGGCGCGAGCAATGCGGCTTGCGCGCCCGCCTCCACCGCGATCAGCATGGCCTCGAGCGAGACCACGGTCTTGCCCGCCCCCACATCGCCCTGCAGCAGGCGCAGCATCGGCGCTTCCTGCGCCATGTCGCCCTCGATTTCGGCAATCGAGCGCTTCTGCGCACCTGTCAGCGGGAATGGCAGGTCGAGCTTGCCGCGGTAGCTGCCGTCGCCTTGCAAAGGCTGGCCCTTGCGCTTGCGATTGTCCGCCCGCACCAGCATCAGCGCGAGGGAATTGGCGAGCAGTTCGTCGTAGGCCAGCCGGTCGCGCGCGGCCTTGTCCTCGCCCTTGTGCGCCTGCTCCAAAGCATCGCGCCACGCAGGCCAGTCGGCTTTCTCGAACTGGGTCGGTTCAATCCATTCGGGAAGCTGCGGAGCTTTCGCCAAAGCCTGCTCCACCAGCCCTGCAATTCGCGGCTGCGTCAGCCCCTCGGACAGTCGATAGACCGGTTCGCTAAGCCGCTGCAGCGTGTCGCCGCCCTCCTCCACCACATGGTCCGGATGGACGATTTGCAGCATGTCGCCATAGCGTTCGAGCTTGCCCGCCACCCAGCGCGTCTCGCCAACGGGCAGCTGCTTCTTGGCGGTATAGGATGCGCGTCCGAAATAGGTCAGCGCAATGATGTTGCCGACACTGTCCTGCGCCAGCACACGGTACGGCGCGCGGGGATTGCGGCCGCCGCGGTGCTCGGTAACGGTCAGCTTGAGAACGATGTTCTCGCCCTCACCAGCCTCATCCACATTGCCTACCGCACGCCGGGTGACGAAGCGTTCGGGCAGGTGATAGGCAATGTCCTTGAGCCGCGTCAGCCCAAGCTTGTCGAGCGGCTTCTTCAGCTTCGGACCAACGCCCTCCAGCGTTTCGGTCTCGGCAAACAGGGGATTGAGTATGTCGGGCCGCATGCTGCGCAACGCTATAGCTGCTTGCGCGGCTTTGGCGAGTGCCCTACCCGCGCCCTATGCCGGAAATGCTCACAACAGAAGGTCGCCTCGCCCGCTGCAAGTTTCGCAGCTGGCATCGCGGTACGCGTGAAGCCGACTACATGATCGGCGGATTCTTCGATCGCTATCACGCCGATTGGGGCGCGGACGAACTCGCTTGGTTCGAAGCCCTGCTCGAGGAAGACGACGTGGACATCATGGCATGGGCGCTGAAGACCCAGCCTACGCCTGCGCGCTTCCAGGGCGAGCTCATCGAAAAAATGCAGAAGCTCGATTACGTCGACATTCCGCGTTGACGGGCCAAAACCGCGTTGACGGGCCAAAACCGCGTTGACGGGCCAAAACCGCGTTGACGGGAACGCCGGGAGGTTTACGGCGCTGACGCTGTAATGCCCGAGTTCTCCCGCATCCTCAAAGCCGACAAGCAACTCACTCTCGCGCAGGTCGCCCGCGGCGCGCAGCCGCTGGTCATGGCCGACCTCGCCCGCGCCGGCACGGGGCGCGCCGTATTCATTGCACCAGACGATGCGGCGATGCGCGGCGTGGCGGATGCGGCGAAATTCTTTGCGCCCGAACTGGAGGTCATCGAGTTTCCGGCATGGGACTCGCTGCCCTACGACCGTGCCAGCCCTGCGCTGAGTGTAAGCGCGAAGAGGCTGGCCGCGCTTTTCCGCCTGCAGACGGGCAAGGCGAAGGCGCAACTGGTCGTCACCACCGCCAATGCCGTGCTGCAGCGCGTCCTCACCCCGTTCCGAATTCGCGAGAGCGTGCGTGAGTTCAAGCCGGGCACAGAAATCGGGCGCGAGAGCTTGTCATTGCTGCTGCAGAAGCAGGGCTACAGCCGCACCGACACTGTTATCGACAAGGGCGAATACGCCATTCGCGGGTCCATCGTCGATGTCTTCCCGAGCGGCCTGGACGAAGCGCTGCGGCTCGACTTCTTCGGCGACGAGCTGGAGAGCCTGCGTAGCTTCGACCCGAACACGCAGATGAGCACCGGCAGGCTCGACAACCATTTGCTGCTGCCCGCCAGCGAGGCACTGCTCGACGAAGACAGCATCAAGCGATTCCGCAGCCGGTATCGCGAGATGTTCGGTGCCAACGCCACGCAGGACCCGCTCTACGAAGCAGTGAGCGAAGGCCGCCGGCTTGCCGGGATGGAGCATTGGTTGCCGCTGTTCGAGGAGAAGCTGGTCACGCTGTTCGACCACCTCGATGCCAAGGACACGGTGGTCATCGACAATGCCAGCCTCGCCGCAGCGGACGAGCGTATCAAGGACGTCACCGACTATTACGACCAGCGCAAGGCGGCGAGCGGTCAGGCCAAGGGCAGCTACCGTCCGTTGAAGCCCGAAGCGCTCTACCTGACCGAGGAAGAATTCAAGTCCGCGCTGGCCGAGGCTCCAGCCCACCGCGCCACGGCATTCGACGAGCCGGAAAGCGATACGGTCATCGATTTCGGCTTCCGCTCAGGCCGCGATTTTGCCCCGGAACGCGCACGCGGCGACAATGTCTATCCGGTGCTCGCCGACCACCTGAAAGCGCTGGGCAAAGCAGGCAAAAGGCCGCTTCTGGCTGCCTATTCGACTGGCAGCCGAGCACGCATCGCCTCGATCCTGTCCGAAGCGGGCGCGCCGGTGCAGCTGGCCGACAGCTGGCAAGAAGCGCTCGGCCTTTCCGCCAAGGGTAAACCGGCGGCGATGGTCCTGCCATTGGAAGCCAGCTTCGCCAATGACGAGATGGAGCTGCTCACCGAGCAGGACATCCTCGGCGACCGGCTCGTGCGCCGCAAGAAGAAGCGCAAGGATGCCGACGCGTTCCTCGCCGAACTGCAGGCGCTCGCCGTGGGCGACCTTATCGTTCACACCGAGCACGGTATCGGGAAATATCTCGGCCTCGAACCGGTCAGCGTGGGCAAGTCGAAGCACGACTGCGTCCAGCTGGAATACAAGGGCGGCGACAAGCTGTTCATTCCTGTTGAGAACATCGACGTCCTCAGCCGCTATGGGTCATCCGAAGAGGCCGTCATGCTCGACCGGCTCGGCGGGGAAGCTTGGCAAAAACGCCGCGCACGCCTGAAGGAGCGCATTCGCGAGATTGCCGGCGAACTCATGCAGGTCGCCGCGCAGCGCGCGCTCAAGAAAGCGCCGGTGCTCGAGGTGGACGAGCCGACTTACAACCAGTTCCTCGACCGCTTCCAGTATGAGGAGACCGACGACCAGGACCGCGCCATCGCCGATGTCCTTTCCGACCTCGAAAGCGGCAAGCCGATGGACCGGCTGGTCTGCGGCGATGTCGGGTTCGGCAAGACCGAGGTCGCGCTGCGCGCCGCCTTCGTCGCGGCGATGAACGGCGAACAAGTCGCCGTGGTCGCGCCCACCACCCTCCTCGCCCGCCAGCATTTCGAGAACTTCAGCCAGCGCTTCAAAGGCTTCCCTCTGAAGGTCGGCCGCCTCTCCCGCCTCGTTTCCGCCAAGGAGATGAAGGAGACGCGCGAGGGGCTGGCTAGCGGCGACGTCGACATCGTCGTCGGCACGCATGCCATCCTGTCGAAACAGACCAAGTTCAAGAACTTGGGCCTCGTCATCGTCGACGAGGAACAGCGTTTCGGCGTCACGCACAAGGAAAAGCTTAAGCAGCTGCGCGCCGACGTTCACATGCTCACGCTCACCGCCACGCCCATCCCTCGCACTTTGCAGATGGCGATGACGGGCCTGCGCGAACTCTCTACCATCCAGACCCCGCCGGTCGACCGCCTCGCGGTGCGCACCTACGTCATGGAATGGGACGACATGGTGATGCGCGAGGCACTGCTGCGCGAACACCATCGCGGCGGGCAGAGCTTCATCGTCGTGCCGCGCATTTCGGACATGGAGCAGATTTCCGACTGGCTGCACGAGAACGTGCCCGAAGTGAAGTTCGTGGCCGCCCACGGCCAGATGGGCGCAGGCGAAATCGAAGAGCGGATGAGCGCCTTCTACGAGGGCAAATACGATGTGCTCCTCGCCACCACCATCGTCGAAAGCGGGCTCGACCTGCCGAGCGCGAACACCATCATCATCCACCGCGCCGACATCTTCGGCCTCGCCCAGCTCTACCAGCTGCGCGGCCGTGTTGGCCGGTCGAAACTGCGCGCCTATGCCTACCTCACTTACGAGAAGGACGTGGCGCTATCCGAAGTGGCAGAGAAGCGCCTCAAGGTGCTCGGCGATCTCGACAGCCTAGGCGCAGGCTTCCAGCTGGCGAGTCACGACCTCGACATCCGCGGCGCAGGCAACCTCCTCGGAGACGAGCAATCGGGCCACATCCGCGAGGTCGGCTTCGAACTTTACCAGTCGATGCTCGAAGACGCGATTCTGGCCGCCAAGGCCGGAGAACTGGGCCTTGAAGCCAAGCGCGAGACCGTGAGCCCGCAGATAACCGTCGATGCGCCCATCATGATACCCGAGGACTACGTCCCCGACCTCGCCGTGCGCATGGCGCTTTACCGCCGTCTCAACGATGCGGAAAACATGGGCGAAATCGAGGCGCTGGCCGCCGAAATGATCGACCGTTTCGGTCCGCTACCTTCCGCCACCGAGAACCTCGTCCGCCTGATCCAGATCAAGCTGCAAGCGATGGAGGCCAATATCTCCAAGATCGACGTCGGTGCGGCGGGCACGCTCGTGACTTTCCATAATGACGACTTCGCCGACGGCCCGGGCCTCATCGCCTATGTCGATAAGCTGAAGGGCACCGCCAAGCTGCGCCCCGACATGAAGCTGGTCATCAGCCGCGCGTGGAATTCGCCCGAGAGCCGGCTCAACGGCCTCTTTCAGCTTACCAAGGGGCTGTCGGGTATCGTCAGGAAAGCAAGGAGGCGCGAAAAGGCGGCCGCCTAGCGCATTGCGCGGTTGAGAAAGGCGTGCGGCGCCATGGGCTGCGCGCGCAGGAACCCCTGGTAATATTCGCAGTCTTCGGCGGCCACGAAATCGCGCTGTTGCTCGGTCTCGATGCCTTCGACCAATACGCGCAGGTCGAGCGCCTTGGCCATGCCCATGATCGCGCGGAAGACCGCCCGGTCGCGTTCGTCCTCGAGCACGCCTTCGACCATCGAACGGTCGAGCTTCAGACAGTCGATCGGCAATACCTTGAGATAACGGAAGTTGCAGAAACCAGCGCCGAAGTCGTCCAGCGCAATCCGCGCATCGAGGACTTTCAACTGTTGCAGCACCCGGCTTACGCGGTCCAGATCGGAGAGCAGCACCTGCTCGGTTATCTCCAGCGTGACGCGGGAAAGCGGGAAGCCGATCTTGTCTGCGATCCGCGCGAACTCGATGGCGAAATTGTCCACCGCGAGGTCTGACGGTGTAATATTGATAGATAGTCGGAGGTCCTCCGGCCACTCCTTGGCCTCTTCCATCGCGCGCACGGCTATATGGCGCGAAAGATGCGCGATATGGTCCGCCCGCTCGGCAATCTGGAACAAGGTCCCAGCGCCGATACGCCCGACGATAGGATGATGCCAACGCGCCAGGGCTTCTGCGCCGATCAAGTGGTCGTCAACTAGCGAATACTGCGGCTGGAACTGGATCTCGATTTCCTGCCGGTCGATCGCTGCAAGAAGATCGCCCTCTAGCTGGATATTTGTGCGAGCGGCGGTGGCTACGGATCCACTCGACCAGTCGATACGCCTTCCAGGCGACGCGCGCATGTGCGTCGTCGTTTCCGACAACCGATCCAGCATGGTGTCAATATCGTCGTTCTCGCCCGCGCTCATCAGAGCGATACGCGGTGAGAGGCGTAGGCTTCCCCCGCCGGACGGGTTGGCTATCGGTGCGGCCAATGCGTCGGCAAGGGCTTCGGCGAGCCATTGCCAGCGTTCGTTACTACTTTCCGCGCGCGATACCAGCATGAAGGTTCCGCCCGAGACGCGCGCTGCCAGCCACGGATGGCTTTCCAGCTCGTCATTCGCAAAATGACGGATCCGATGGCCCACTTCGACAAGCGCCCCATCCCCTGCGGTTTCCCCAAATGCAACGTTAACGGTGTCGATACGTCCAAGCGTAATGAGCATGGCGTGCAGCGGACAGGGCCCCGAACCTTCCGGCCATTCCGAGCACCATGACGAAACGGTCGCGCGCAATTGTCGAAGGTCTCCCAACCCCGTCAATGCATCCTGCGTATCGCGAATCGTGTCCATGGGCACCGTTGCCATTTGTGCACCCTAGCATTGCTTTACAGTTTATTAGGTATAAAATCGACATTGTTGCCAAACGGGACGCCTATCCATAGTGGTGCGGCCAGTGGCACCAGTTGGCGGTGTCCGGCGCAAGGACGGGAAATGGCCGAATTCGAGCGACTTGCACTACTCGTTTCCGATTCCGAGCGGGCGCAGGAAGCTGCCGAAACGGTATTCCATCCGCTGGCCGAATGGGTCCCGATGGAAGAGGCCGATGCGGTCGTTGTCATCGGGGGCGATGGTTTCATGCTCCAAAGCCTGCACGCGATGCTCGACACGGGCCGGATCCTGCCGGTCTATGGCGTGAACCTTGGCACAGTCGGCTTCCTGATGAACAAGAACCGCCAGCCGGAGAAACTGCTCGGCCGGATTTCCCGCGCCAAGCCGCACACTATCACCCCACTTTCGATGGAAGCCGAAACGGTCGGCGGCGAGACGCACCGCTTTTGCGCGATCAATGAAGTCTCGCTGCTACGTGAGACACGCCAGACTGCAAAAATCGAAGTCTCGGTCGATAGCAAGGTGCGGATAAAGGAACTGGTTTGCGATGGCGTCCTTCTTTCCACACCTGCCGGCTCGACGGCTTACAATCTGTCTGCGGACGGCCCCATCCTTCCGCTGGATTCCCAACTTCTAGCCCTGACGCCCATTTCCGCCTTTCGCCCCCGCCGCTGGAAGGGTGCCATCCTGCCCGACCGCAGCCAGGTCACCTTCCGCGTGATGGAGGCGGAAAAGCGCCCCGTCTCGGCTGTCGCCGACCAGCGCGAGATTCGCAATGTCGCCGAAGTGCGCCTGGAAATCGCTCGCGAGAACGGGCTGACATTGCTGTTTGACCCCGGCCACGCGCTCGACGAACGCATAGTTTCGGAGCAGTTCGTGTTCTGAATGCAACGGTGTTGCAGCATCGGCGCATTTTTTTCGAAAACCCCGCTTGCAAAACCCAAATCACGTCCATATACGCGCGGCCTGCCTTCGGGTTGCTCCCCGATAGCTCAGCGGTAGAGTAGGTGACTGTTAATCACTTGGTCGTTGGTTCGAATCCAACTCGGGGAGCCATTTTCTTACATTCCAACCAGCAATTTCGCGCCGACCCAACCGGTTAGTAGGGCCGTTCCCCAGCGTATCCAGCGCTGCGGCAGGAACCTGAGCGCCAGAAGGCTGCCGATTTGACCCCCAATTGCTACCGCAATGATCAGGGGTAGCCCAGCATCGACCGCGGCCAGCAAACGCCCTTCCCCACCTTTGAGCATCTGCCCTGCGATTCCGAAGAGCGAGTTCACCAGAATGAACAAGCTTGCCGTGGCAGCAATGGCACGCGCCTCGTTCCAACGCGTGAGGTGAAGTAGGGGAGCGAGAAAAATGCCGCCGCCAATTCCGACGAGCCCCGCAAGGTAGCCTAAGGGAGCGACCGCAAGCGGCAGAAGGCGTGTGGCCCGATGCGGTTCTGCGACCCTGTCCGCTACGGGTAAGACCATCGTAAGGGCTGTCAGGACAAGGCTCGCGCCCAGAACCGTAAGGAAGGCGCCCTCGCCGATGGGCGTTAACCCGCCGAGCAGAGCGGCAGGGGCCGCAATGGCAGTCAACGAAAGCGCGCCCCGCCACGGAATGACACCGGCGCGAGCGAAGCGAACAGTGCTGCCAGCGACGACTACAATATTGCAGCTCAGCGCGATGAGCGGAAGGATGCGGTAGTCGACCCCGGAAATGGCGAGAAGCGCGTTATAAGTCGAGCCACCGCCGAAGCCGACGCTGGCGTAAAGCAGTGCGGTAACAAAAAAGGCGGCGAGGAGCCAAATCATGCTCTCGCCGCCTCTCTCATTTCAGCTGTTTGGTAAAGGGCAGCATCATGCCCGGGTACGGATTGCCCCGTGGCAGTGCTTGTATTTGTTACCCGAACCGCAGGGACAAGGCTCGTTGCGGCTGATGTTCATGCCCTCGTAGGGGTTCTCGGTCGCCGAGCCTCCGGGGCCCGCAGCAGCACGAGCGCTCCCAGCCAGCGCACCGAACAGCGCCGCACGATTTTCAGAACCATCGCCATCGGCCGAATTGTCGAGACCTGTCAGCGGGTCGATATGACCGGTAAGGAAGTCGGGCAGGTCGGGCAAATTCATCGCGGGAAGCGGAGCCGGCTCGGCCAGTTCCATCCGCAGCAGCTTGGAGGTGACATCCTCGCGCAGCTTGTCGAGCATGCTTTCGAACAGGGCGAAAGCTTCCTGCTTGTACTCGTTGAGCGGCTGCTTCTGGGCATGCGCACGAAGGCCGACGACCTGGCGCAGGGCATCGAGCGTGGCGAGATGTTCCTTCCACTGGTGGTCGAGTTCCTGCAGCAGCAAGCTCTTCTCGATCCGGCGCCACACGCCCGCATCGGCTTGCGCAATCTTGGCCTCCATGCGCGCGTCGGCCTCCTCGCGAATGCGCTCTTCGATGAGCTCGGGCTCGATCGAATCCTCTTCCAGCCAGTCTTCCATCGGGAAGGACATGCCAAACGCTTCTTCGACGCGCGTCTTGAGACCGTCGATGTCCCATTGTTCAGGGTAGGAACCGGCCGGGCAATGTTCGGCGACGATAGCGTTGATTGCATCGTGGCGCATGTCGACAACGACGTCATCGACTGCTTCGCTATCCATGATTTCCGCGCGCTGCTCGTAAATGACCTTGCGCTGGTCATTCATCACATCGTCGTACTGCACGACCTGCTTGCGGATTTCGTAGTTGCGCGCCTCGACCTTCTTCTGCGCGGTTTCGATGGCCTTGGAGAGCCATTTCGAACCAATGGCTTCGCCATCCTGCAGGTTCGAGTTCATCATGCGGGCGAACAGCGTGTCCGGCCCGAAGATGCGCAGGAGGTCGTCTTCGAGGCACAGGTAGAAGCGCGAAAGACCCGGGTCGCCCTGACGGCCCGAACGGCCGCGCAACTGATTGTCGATGCGGCGGCTTTCGTGGCGTTCGGTGGCAAGCACGAACAAGCCGCCTGCTTCGAGCACCTTCTGCTTTTCTGCAGCCACCTCGGCCTTGATCCGATCGATCTCGAGCTGGCGCTTGGGGTCATCCTCGGCAAGGTCGCGAAGTTCGTCGTCGATGCGGAATTCAAGGTTACCGCCAAGCTGGATGTCGGTACCGCGGCCAGCCATGTTGGTCGCGATGGTCACCGCGCCGAGGCGGCCGGCCTGCGCCACGATATGCGCCTCGCGCTCGTGCTGACGGGCGTTGAGGATTTCATGCGCAACGCCTTCCTTGTCGAGGAAGCTGGAGAGCAGTTCGCTCTTCTCGATGGAGACCGTGCCAACCAGTACCGGCTGGCCGATTTCGTTTTTTTCCTTGATCGCCTTGGCAATCGCCTGGAACTTGTCCTGCGTGTTCTTGTAGAACTCGTCTTCCTCGTCGATGCGCTGGACGGGGACGTTGGTCGGAATTTCGACCACGTTCATCTTGTAGATGTCCCAGAATTCCGCGGCTTCAGTGGCTGCCGTACCGGTCATGCCCGACAGCTTGGGATACATGCGGAAATAGTTCTGGAAGGTAATCGAGGCCAGCGTCTGGTTCTCCGGCTCGATGTTGACGCCTTCCTTGGCCTCGACTGCCTGGTGCAGGCCATTCGACCAGCGGCGACCGTCCATCATGCGGCCGGTGAACTCATCGATAATGACGACCTTGCCGACTTCGGCCATGGTGCCATCGGGCTGCATCTTCTTCTCGAACTTCACGATGTAATCTGTGTCGCGCTTGAACATGATGTTCGCCTTGAGCGCCTGGTCTAGATGATGGACGACCTGCGTGTTCTCGACGTCGTAAAGATTATCGGTTTCGAGGAGGCCCGCTTCGTTGAGCATGCGCTCGATTTCGTCGGTACCCTCTTCGGTCCAAGTGATGTTCTTCGTTTTCTCGTCGGCTTCGTACCATTCCGGCTCGATCTTCTTCACGATCTCGTCGACCGCGACATAGAGGTCGGACTTGTCCTCCGTCGGTCCGGAGATGATGAGCGGCGTACGCGCTTCGTCGATGAGGATGGAGTCCACTTCGTCGACGATGGCGAAGTTGAAGGGGCGCTGCACCATCTGGCTGCGCTCGTGCTTCATGTTGTCGCGCAGGTAATCGAAGCCGAATTCGTTGTTCGTGCCGTAGGTAATATCCGAGCCATAGGCTTCGCGGCGTTGGTGTTCGCCAAGATTGGGAACGATGGTTCCCACGCTGAGGCCGAGATAGTTGTAAAGCTGGCCCATCCACTCCGCATCGCGAGCGGCGAGGTAGTCGTTCACGGTAACGACGTGGACGCCCTTGCCCTCGATTGCGTTGAGATAGGTGGCGAGCGTCGCCATCAGCGTCTTACCCTCACCCGTGCGCATTTCGGCGATTTCGCCGCGATGGATCACGATGCCGCCAATCATCTGCACATCGAAGTGACGCATGCCGAAAACGCGCACCGAGGCTTCGCGCACGGTTGCAAAGGCTTCGGGCAGGATGTCGTCGAGCGACTTGCCGTTTGCAAGCTGGTCGCGGAACTTGTCGGTCTGGGCGCGCAGCTCCTCGTCGGAGAGTGCCTGGATTTGCGGTTCCAGTGCGTTGATCTGGTCGACGACCTTGCGGATGGAATTGACGTAGCGGTCGTTGGACGAGCCGAAAATGGCCTTGCCGAGTGCTTTGAACATAATGGGGCGAATGCCTCGAATGAAGTGGGATTATATGGGAAATGCCCGCGCACAGTCATTGTGCCGGGCGGGAAAAGCTGAATTTGCCTGAGGGCTATTCGTAAGCGCGGTCGGCGCCGAACATCACCGCGGGGATATAGACGGTCACCGGTTCCTGCGGCTTGCAGGGGGTGACACGCTCTCCGCGCAGTTTCTGCTTGCGCTGCTTGTCGGCGCAGGTTTCCTGCCCGTCGCGGGCTTCGGAACCGCGCGTGTCGGACTGTGACACAGCCGTATCGACAACGCTGTTCACCGCTGCATGCACTGGCGCGCCGAGAGCCGCGAGGCCGGTCAGCAGGGCAATCAGTGCAAGAAGTTGGCGAACCATGGGCAGAACAGATAACGCATGAAGATGAACAATTAAAGACCGGCCTGTGCTTTTTCGTCGGTCAGCCGTGCTTGCGGGTCGCATCAAGGCGGTTTAGCGCGGCGTGATGGACCTTGAGACTTCCCCCCTTGCCCGCGAATTTCCGCAACTTCCTGCCATTGACGGCGTGACCTTGAGGGTGGCGCGGGCGCGTTACAAGACCTGGGACCGCGCGGACCTGACCTTCGCCGAGCTTACCGAAGGTGCCAGTGTGGCTGGAGTCTTCACCAAGTCGGCCTGCGCCTCGAGCGAGGTGGAGATGGGTCGCGAACAGGTTACGCTTGGCACGGCGCGGGCGCTGATCGTCAATGCGGGCAATTCCAACGCCTTCACCGGACATCGAGGACGCGAGGCGGTCGAGCAAATCATGGCGCAGGTCGCCGAGGCGCTCGACTGCGAGCCAAGCTCGGTCTTCGTGTCCTCGACCGGCGTCATTGGCGTGCCCCTGCCCAAGGACAAGGCGCGCGAGGGTGTGGCGGCGGTGCTGGAGACAGAGCCATGCAGCTGGGAAGACGCGGCCAAGGCCATCGGAACGACCGACACCTTCACCAAGGGCGCAGGCGCCTCGGCGATGCTGGGCGACACGCGCGTGGAACTGGCAGGCATCATCAAGGGCAGCGGCATGATCGCGCCAGACATGGCGACCATGCTGGGCTATATCTTCACCGACGCGGCCATCGAGGCGGCGTTCCTCCAGGAAATGCTGTCGAAGGCGAACGACGAGACCTTCTCCTGCATTACCGTCGACGGCGATACGTCTACCAGCGACACGGTGCTGGCCTTTGCGACCAGCAAGGCGGGCAATCCGCCGCTCTCTTCATGGGACGATGCGGGGGCGGATGCTTTCTACGCCGCTTTGCTCGGAGTGTGCCGCGAGCTGGCTCACCTCGTGGTGCGCGACGGCGAAGGAGCGCAGAAGTTCATCGAAGTCACCGTTACTGGTGCCGAGAGCGACGAGAGTGCCCGCCGCGTGGGCCTTGCCATTGCCAATTCGCCGCTGGTGAAGACCGCGATTGCGGGCGGCGATGCCAATTGGGGCCGCGTGGTCATGGCTGTCGGCAAGGCGGGCGAACCTGCGGACCGTGACAAGCTGTCCATCGGTTTCGGCGGGGTCTGGGCCGCGAAGAACGGGCAACCGCTGGCCGATTACGACGAGGCGCCAGTCGCCAAACATCTCCAAGGGCAGGATATCCGCATGGATGTCGACCTTGGTATTGGCGATGGCCGCGCCAAGGTTTGGACCTGCGATTTAACCCACGGATACATCTCCATCAACGCCGACTATCGCTCGTGAGTACTCTCGACGCCGAGATCCTCGCGCTGATGGAGCGCGCCACGCGAGAGGCAATCCTCCCGCGCTTCCGAAACCTTGAAGACGGCGATGTCGAGGACAAGGGCGGCAACGACCCGGTCACCATCGCCGACAAGGAGTCAGAGGCACTGCTGCGCGAGGGACTGACCTGCATCGACGGCTCCATCGCTTTCGTCGGCGAGGAAGCGGCGCATGCCGACCCGACAATCCTCGAACGCCTCGATCAGCCCTGCTGGATCGTCGACCCCATCGACGGGACGCGCAACTTCGCGCATGGGAAACCACCGTTTGGCATCATCATCGCGCGTGCAGAGGGCGGCTTCACCAAATCGGGATGGCTCTATGATTGCCTGACCGGGCGGTTCTGCTCCGCCCACCGCGGCGAAGGCGCATTCGTCGATGGCGAACGCGTCCAATCCCGCGCCACCGGTAAGACCCCGCCCGTCGCCGCCATCTCGCTCATCTTCATGGAAGAAGAGCGCAGGCAGGCCACCCGCCGCCATATCTCGCCCAATTACGAACTGGTCGACATCCCTTTCTGCGCCGCCGAGCAGTACCCGCGCCTCGCGCTCGGCGAAAACGACGTCTCCATTTTCGAGCGAACGCTGGCGTGGGACCATGCCGCGGGCGCGCTGTGGCTGGAGGAAGCAGGCGGCAAGGTCGCGCGGCCCGACGGTTCTCCCTATCGCGTGGACGAATGGGACCGCAAAGGCCTGCTCGGCGCATCGACACCCGAATTGTGGGACGAACTTGCGCGCCTCTACGCTAAATTATGACTCTTGCCTGACACTGCAAAGTGACCGGTGGCGAGTTGAAACGCTTTCCAATAGCGAGCCTGCGCCCTACCTTGAACAAGCGATGAGACGAGAGACCCGCCCTTGACCCTTGGCGAAGCCCATTCCCCCGGCAGCGATGCCACGGCTGCAGAGCCGAATGCGGAAGGGGTTTTCGCCCCGCCCGAGGCACCGGACGAGCGCTACGTCAATCGTGAACTGAGCTGGCTCAGCTTCAACCGCCGCGTCCTCGCCGAAAGCGAGAACAGCGATTACCCGCTGCTCGAACGCCTGCGTTTTCTCTCGATTTCGGGTAGTAATCTCGACGAGTTCACCACTGTCCGTATCGCCGGCCTTGAAGGGCAGGTGCAGCGCAATATCGAAACGCCCGGCATCGATGGCCGCAGCCCGCGCCAGCAACTCGACGCCATCCGCGAGCAGGTTCTCGAACTCGAGGACCGCCAGCAGGAAAGCCTCGAAATCCTGCGCAGCCTGCTTGGCCAAGAGGGCATTGTCATCGCGCTGGTCGAGGAACTGTCCAAGTCCCAGCAGAAGTGGCTCGAGGATTATTTCGAGACCGACATCCTGCCGCTCATCACGCCGCAGGCCATCGACCCTTCGCACCCCTTCCCCTTCGTCGCCAGTGGCGGGATGGGCGTGCTGTTCCGCCTGAAGCGCGGCAAGCGCAAGGGCGAGCTGGTCGAGATGGTCCTCATCCCCAGCGGCGCGCCGCGCTTCGTGCGCGTGCCGGGCGAACAGGCCATCTACGTCGCCATCGAACAGCTGGTGACCAAATTCGCCGACCAGATGTTTCCCGGCTTCAAAATCCTCGGCGACGGCATTTTCCGCGTGTTGCGCGACAGCGACATCGAGGTGGAGGACGAGGCTGAAGACCTTGTGCGCTACTTCCGCACCGCCATCCAGCGCCGCCGCAGGGGCCGCGCAGTGCTGCTTGAACTCGACGACGAATGCGACGAGGCAGCCGAAGCGCTGCTGCGCGAACAGTTCGATGTCGATGCGGCGATGATTGTGAAGACCGGCGGCATGCTCGGCCTCCATGACCTTGACACCATCTGCAATGAGCCCCGGCCCGACCTCAAGTTCACCCCTTTCTCGCCGCGCTATCCCGAGCGGGTGCTGGCGCATGATGGCGATGTCTTCACCGCCATCCGCGAGAAGGACATGGTCATCCACCACCCCTACGAAAGCTTCGAGGTAGTGGTCGATTTCCTGCATCAGGCGGCAGTCGACCCGGCGGTCGTCTCCATCAAGCAGACGCTCTACCGCGCGGGCGATCAGTCGCCAGTCATCGCGGCGCTGGTCGAGGCAGCCCAGAACGGCAAGGCCGTGACCGCCGTGGTCGAACTCAAGGCGCGCTTCGATGAAGAGCGCAACCTCCGCTGGGCCAACGAGCTCGAGCGCGCAGGCGTGCAGGTTATCTACGGCTTCACCGAGTGGAAGACGCACGCCAAGGTCAGCCTCGTCGTGCGCCGCGAGGAGGACGGCTACCGTACCTATTGTCACTTCGGCACGGGCAATTACCACCCGGTCAACGCCAAGATTTACACCGATCTCAGCTATTTCACAGCCGATGCCGCGCTGGGGCGCGATGCAGCCAAGATGTTCAATTTCATCACCGGTTATATCGAGCCCGACGACCTCGAATGCATCGCCATCTCGCCCATCGGCATGCGCGAGAAACTGTACGAGCTCATCGACAAGGAAATAGCCAACGCGAAGGCGGGCAAGCCGTCTGGCATATGGGTGAAGATGAATTCCATCACAAACCAGCCGATTATCGATAAGCTCTATGAAGCCAGCCAGGCGGGCGTTGAAATCCGCATGGTGGTGCGCGGTATCTGCTCGCTTCGGGCAGGCATCCCGGGCCTGTCGGAGAATATCAGCGTCAAATCCATCATCGGCCGCTTCCTCGAGCATGCGCGCATGTGGGCCTTCGCCAATGGCAAGGCGCTGCCGAGCAGGCAGGCGAAGGTATACATCACCAGCGCCGATGCGATGAGCCGCAACCTCGACCGGCGGGTGGAGGTGATGGTGCCGGTGACCAACAAGACGGTGCACGACCAGATGCTGAAACAGGTGATGCTCGCCAATATCCTCGACACCGAGCGCAGCTGGAGGCTCGACCCCGACGGACAATACCGCCGCATGGGCGTCGGCGAGGAAGGCTTCAATTGCCACCAGTATTTCATGTCGAACCCCTCGCTTTCGGGTCGCGGTTCCGCACTCGACAGCCGCGACGTGCCCCACCTCACCCTGCCGGGGCGTGAAGCGTGAGCGCGACCAAGACGCGCAATCCGAAGTGGCAACGGCGGCTCATCCACCCGCCGCGCGCGGTCATCGACATCGGTTCGAACACCGTCCGCCTCGTGATTTACGAAGGCACCGGTCGCGCGCCTGAAACGGTCTGGAACGAGAAAGTTGCTGCACGTCTGGGCCGTGACCTGTCCGACACCGGCCGCATACCGGAAGAGGCCGAGAAGGAAGCGCTCGAGGCCTTGGCGCGATATGCCCTGCTGGTCGCCGACCGCGGTATCGAGGATGTGCAGACCGTCGCCACCGCCGCCGCACGCGATGCGGAAAATGGCGCGGAGTTTCTCGCGAAGGTCGCAAGCCTCGGCCTCGAACCACGCCTGTTGAGCGGTGAGGAAGAAGCCTGCGCCTCTGCCTATGGCGCAATCGGCGCCTTCCCAGGAGCGCGCGGCACGGTGGCCGACCTCGGCGGCGGCAGCCTTGAACTGGTCGCGATAGCGGACGGCGACTGCCACGACGCCGTGAGCCTGCCGCTCGGCACTTTGCGCCTGCCCAAGCTGCGTGCGGCGGGCAGCGATATAGCCAAGCCTGTCCACGACATCCTTAGCCGCGAAGGCTGGGCAGAGGCACATTCGGGCCCGCTCTACATGATTGGCGGCACATGGCGAGCGCTGGCCTATTACGCGATGAAGCAAGCGGACTATCCGCTGACAGACCCACACGGTTTTTGCCTTCCTGTCGACGTGGCGCGCGCGCATGCCGAGACACTGCTTACGGCCAAGCCGGAGGATTTGCAGAACATCTCGGGCATTTCGGAGATGCGCGCATCCTACCTGCCCAATGCTGCGGCCCTGCTTCTGCCACTGCTTGACGAATTACAACCCGACAGCCTTATCTTTTCGAGCTGGGGTATCCGCGAGGGCCTGCTCTATTCGCGTCTGACCGATTTGCAGCGCGGCCTCGACCCGCTCCTTTCGGGCGTCCACGCTTTCTGCGAGCCGCGCGATGCCGCCGTCGTCGATGCGACCCGCGTAGCCGGCTGGACAGTGGAACTGGCCAATGGAAACGGCAAGCGCAACGAACGCTTGCGCCTTGCAGCGGCACAGCTCGCTGCCGCGCTCCAGCGGGTCGAGCCAAACCTGCGCATCAACCACGCCACCGAATGGGCGCTCGACAAGCGCTGGCTCGACTGTTCGGCACGCGACCGGGCGATGATCTGCGCGGCACTCTTCGGCAGCCTCGGAAAGACCGCCCTTCCCGCGAAGCTGCGCGAACTGGCTGGTGACGATGATTTGCGCGAGGGCGTCACATGGGGCCTCGCTTTCCGCCTAGCGCGCCGCCTCGGTGCAGGCTCGCGCACCGCGCTGGCCAACAGCAAGCTGCGGCTGAAGAAGAAATCGCTGGTTCTCTATATCGACGAAAGCCGTCAGGCTCTGGCGACATGGCCGCTGACTCGCGACCTCGAAATCCTCGCCGAATGGCTGGAGCGCAAACCGAAGATCAAGATCGGGGAATATGACTTCGAGTACGACCTCGAAGCGGAAGAGGACTAGTCAGCCGTCGCCGGAGCGGCGAGCGGGAAGAACGGTATCCGCACTTCGAAGGGCGTCCCGTCCTCACGGTGGAAGGTATAGAAACCCTCCATCGAACCAAAGGGCGTGTCGAGCGGGCACCCGGACACGTAATCGTGGCTCTCGCCCGGCTTCAGCACCGGTTGTTCGCCCACCACACCATCTCCATCGACATGCGCGACCATGCCTGCACCGTCGGTGATGCGCCAGTGGCGCGTCATCAGCTGCACGGTCTCGTGCGAGGCGTTCTCGATACGGATGTGATAGACCCAGAACCACTTCTCGGCCTCGGGCTGGGATTGCTCCGGCAGGAAGTTCACGGCGACCCGCACGGTGATGCCATCGGTCATGGCACTATGCTGGAAAAGTTCCTTCATTGCCCTTCCAACCTAATGCTTCCCAAGCCTCGCGCAAGGGGCGGGAGGCGCTTATCCCACCGCCTTAATATCGGTTAACCGCAAAAAGGAAGGCGCGGGTAAGCAGACAGGTCCATTCTCTGTTCAGGGAAAGGGGACGCGACATGCTGTTCGCACTTATCTACCGGCTCATGGCCGACCAGGACGGCGAAGGACGCATCGAACTGATGCTCGCCGCGCAGGTCGTCTTCGCCGCCTTCGCTCTATGCTAAAAGAGCGCGAGAAACCTCAAGGCTTGCCGCCCGACAGATAGCTTTCGAGCTGGTCGAGGCGCTCCTTGCCGAACCACATCTCATCGCCGACGAAGAAGGTCGGGATGCCGAATGCACCCCGCTCGACCGCCGATGAAGTGTTGGCGACAAGCTGCTGTTTCACCGCATCATCTTGCGTCCGCCCAAGCAAGACGCGCGCGTCGAACCCGGCTTCGTCCAGCACCTTGCCAACCACTCCTGCATCGCCGCAATCTATATTGTCTTCCCACACGGCAGGCTGCAACGTGTCGACCAGCGCCTGCCGCTGCGCTTCGTCATCGGCAGCGACCAGCAGGCGTTGCAGGAGGATGGAATTGAACGGCAGGTCGGGATGCATGGAGAAGCGGTCCATTCCGTGCCGATCGAGAAAGCGCCTGAATTCGAGCGCAGCGTAAGGCACCTTCCCTTTCACATCCGCATCGCGCATCATCGGCGGCGCATTGCCTGTAAGCTTGTGCATTCCGCCGAGGAAAACCGGCGTCACGACCAGCTTCGCCCCGGTCCGAGCGACAATGTCCTTCAAAGGATAATACGCGAGATATCCATTGGGCGCGGCAAGATCGAGAATGTATTCGACGGTCCTGGTCAAGGCTTGGCTCCTGCGTTTCAAGAATCATGATGGAAACCAAGCAGGTGCGCAACGTTGGGAGTGCATGACCGAACAATTCCACCCCAGCGCGATGAGCTGGCTCGACGTTGCCCTCCGCCTCGGCTTTGCTACCATCCTTCCCCTCATCATCGGGCTGGAGCGTTTCTTTCACAAGAAGCCTATCGATTTCAGACCTTTCGTAATCATTTCGGTGGCTGCTTGCGGCCTGCTCATAGGATCCGTGGAACTGTTACAGTCGCAAAGCGACGACCAGGCGCAAATCGATCCGACCCGGGTAATCGAAGGTGTCATCACCGGTATCGGCTTCATCGGCGCAGGGGCGATGTTCCGACAGGGCAATTATGTTCAAGGCGCAGGCTCGGCCGCCTCGATCTGGTGCGCCGGAGCCATCGGCCTTGTATGCGGAATGGGTGAGTTGTGGCTCGCCACCGTGATATCCGCCTTGGTGTTCGCCCTGCTGATAATCAGCCGCCCCTTTACCGAAAAATGGGACCCCGGCTCTGGCGAGGGTGACGAACCGGAAGCCTAAAGCCCGGCAGCCTTCAGCGCGCGGTCGAGGTCTTCCTTCACGTCCTCGACATCTTCGAGCCCGACATTGATCCGCAGCAGTCCCTCGGTCACGCCCATTTCGGTGCGGGCCTCTTCGCTCATCGCGGCGTGGGTGGTGCTGGCGGGGTGGCACATCAGGCTGCGCGCATCACCGATGTTATTCGAGATATCGACCAGTTCGAGCGCGTCGAGGATGGCGAAGGCCTTAGCGCGGCTCTCGACGTCGAAGGCAAAGATGGGGCCCGTGGCGGTCATCTGCTCCATCGCCAATGCGTGGCGTGGATGGCTTTCGAGGCCGGGATGGAGGATACGCGGCACGCGGGTCTCGATGAACCGGCCGAGTTCGACCGCGTTCTCGCTCTGCTTCATGGCGCGCAGCGACAGCGTCTCGAGCCCTTTCAGGACCACCCATGCGTTGAAGGGCGCGATATTGGGACCGGTGTTGCGCTGGAAGGGGAGGAGCACCTCTTCCATCCATTCCTGCGAAGCGCATACTGCGCCTGCCAGCACCCTGCCCTGCCCGTCCATCAGCTTGGTTGCGGAATAGGCCACCACGTCCGCGCCGAAATCCATCGGCCGCTGCAGCGCGCTGGTGGCAAAGGCATTGTCGACCACCGTCGTGATGCCATGCGCCTTTGCGATATTGCACACATGCGCAAGGTCGACCACATCGAGCGTGGGATTGGCGGGCGTTTCGAAGAAGAAGACCTTGGTGTTGGGGCGGATGGCGGCTTCCCACGCGTCGTTGTCGGCGCTGTCGACGACGGTGGTCTCGATGCCGAAACGAGGCAGCAGGCTGTCGAGCAGCCAGCGGCACGAACCGAAAGCCGCGCGTGCACCCACGATATGGTCGCCCGCCGATAGCTGGCACAGCAGCGCGGTGGTCATCGCCGCCATGCCGCTCGCCTGCGCGCGGCAGGCCTCTGCGCCTTCCATCAGGGCAATGCGCTCTTCGAGCATAGCCACGGTGGGGTTCTGGAGGCGCGAATAGGTCATGCCCTGCGCCTCGCCCGCGAAACGGTCGGCGACCGTTTGCGCATCGTCATAGGTATAGCCGGAGGTGAGGTAGAGCGCCTCGCTCGTCTCGCCATGCTCGCTGCGCCAGGTGCCGCCGCGCACGGCCTGCGTCGCGGGGCGCCATTGCGAGGTAATCGAGCGGTCGGTGCCGGTGATCTTCTTCATGAAATCCGCGATAGCATGCGGGTGCGTCGCTTCAACAGGGTCAGCCTTCCAAGGCAGCAAGCCCTGCTTCGCCCACCTCGCCAAGCCCGAGCGCATCCATCATCAGCGCGCCTTCCACAGCCAGCGCCACCAGCCTAGCGCCGGCCTTCGGGTCGGGGTCGTCTGGCGGTAGATGCGCTTCAAACCATGCAAGCTGGCTGTCCATCATCGCAGCAGCACTTGCGCGGTAGGCAGCATCGCCCTTCGCTGCCCCGGCGACGATTTCCCACCACAGCCTGAGAAAGGGCGCGAACATGGGCGCGCGACCGATGGCCAAGAGGCGCTGCGCACATTCGCGGCGCGTGGCGGCAGGCTCGGTCGGCCATGCCATTTCGAGCGCTTGCGAATACATCCCCGCGACGTGCTCCAGCAGCGCGGTCACGAGACCATCCTTCGATTTGAAATGATAGATAAGCATGCGGTCGCTGGTCCCAGCCGCCTTGGCGAGCGGCCGCAGGCTCGCGCCCGCCAGCCCATGTTCGAGCACATGGGCGGCAAGCTTGGGCAGCAGGGTATCGGGGGACTGGCGAAGGTTTTCCATTGACTAACTGTAGCGACTGCTACATTCCATTTTTGTAGCACTTGCTACATAGCTTCGGGAGTCCCCAATGACCACTCTGGAAATCCTCTTCGTTCTTGGCGCTGTCGGTACGCTCCCCGCAATTCTTCTTCTGGCATTGCGCGGGCGAGTGCAAGAGAGCTGGTGGTTGGCCGCTGCCCTGGGTATCGCCTTCATCGCCTTCAGCGTCCTCCCCATCGCGCAGCAAGGCCCGCTCGGCTTCCTGCCAAATCATACGCAAGACCTCTGGGGAACGCAGGTGTGGTACGATCTGGTCATCTGCGTTGTCATTTCGCTGGTCTTCATAGTGCCCCGCGCTAAAGCCGTGGGCATGCGCGTGCCCTTGTGGGTGATTGCGGTCGGTCTCACCGCGTCGATATCGCTGCTGCCGATGGTCGCTCGATTGTTCTGGCTGGAAAGCCGCGCAAAAGCGGAGTGAACCAACTTGTCGGGCGCGCGGGCTTTGCATAAGCCCCGCTGCGATGAACCGTGCGCCCGAGCAACCCCAGGACCCGTTGAAATGGTGCGCCGCACTGGCGCTGGCATTCTGGGCGCTGGTGCTGTGGAACCTCGGCATTCCGACCGAGCCCTATTTCGACGAGGTCCATTACCTCCCCGCCGCGCGAGACCTGCTGGCGCTCTCCGATTATTCCAACCGCGAGCATCCGCTTTTCGGCAAGGAAATGATTGCGCTGGGCATCGCGCTATTCGGTGACAATCCGTGGGGGTGGAGGTTGTTCTCTTCTGTCGCGGGTGCGCTCTCGCTCTTCGCCGTGATGCGCATGGTCTGGTTCGGCACGCTGGACCGCTTCGCGACTATCGCCGCGGGCATTCTGGTCGCGACGGGGTTCCACCTCTTCGTCCATTCGCGCATCGCCATGCTCGATATTTTCATGATCGCAGGCCTCGCCGTGGCCTTCTGGCAATGCGCCGCTTCCATGCGCGAGCCGGAGACCGGCAGGTGGCGGCTAGCCATTGCGGGTGTGGCGCTGGGGCTCGGCATGGGGGCGAAATGGAACGCGCTGGTCGTCGCAGCCGTCCCGGGTGTGGCCTTCCTCGTCCTGCGCTGGTTTGCCGGACGCCGCCGCCTGCTGCTGAGCCGCCGCGGAATGCCCGTGCCGGGGATGACCTTGCTTGAGGCGGGAGTCTGGCTCGGCCTGCTGCCGCTCACGGTTTATTGGGCCACCTACCTGCCGGGCTATTTCTTCCAGACGCATGCTATCGACGAAGGCATTGTCGCTCATCACCGATTGATGCTCGACCTGCAGACGCAGGTGCTGAAATCCCACCCTTACCAGTCGACTTGGGCCGAATGGGTGCTGAACTGGCGCTCCATCTGGTATCTCTACGAGCCCATCGACGGGGCGCAGCGCGGCGTGCTGCTCATCGGTAATCCGCTCACCATGCTGCTGGGGCTGCCGGCGCTGCTGTGGTGCGCATGGCAGGGCGCGGTGAGGCGTCTCCCGATGCACGGCGCGGTTGCTATCTTCTATGCGGTCAGCCTCGGCTTCTGGATTTTCGCCGCCAAGCCGGTGCAGTTTTACTACCACTATTTCCTGTCGGCTACCGTCCTACTGGTGGGACTGGCGCTCGCCTTGTCGGACTTGCGGCGAGCTGGTTGGAAACGGACATCGACGGGCGTACTCGTCGCCAGCGTTGCTCTGTTTGCCTTCTACTACGAAATCATCGCTGCAGAGCCACTGGCGGGGGTCATGAGCTTCCAGACGTGGACCTGGCTGCCGAGCTGGAAATAGGGCCTCAGTAGCGCCCCCAGACAAATCGGCTCGACAGCGCGTAATTCCACACCGAACCAATAGCGATACCGACCAGTGCGGCGAGAAGCGAAGGCACACCGCGCTCGAACAGCAGCGAGGCAATCGCGACATTGGCCACCGCACCGACGCTACAGGCGATGACGAAACTCGCCCAGCCGCGCAGCAGCTTGCCCGCCGTTTCCAGCCGCCGGTCGCGGTAGGTGAGGAAATTGTTGAGCCAGAAGTTGAACGTCATCGCGCCCAGAGTGGCGATGGCCTGCCCCCATGCGAACTGCGCTCCTGCCACAAGTAGGCAGAGGTAGAGAATGGCAAGATGCACGCCCACGCCGAGCGCTCCAACCGTACCAAACAAGGCAAAGCGGGTCGGGATGATACGTCCGAAGGCCTTGTCATAGAGCCCCGCGAGAAAATCGATCGCAATGGCGCGGTCGAGCTTGCTCTCGCCTGCCCGACGCGCGGCGAAGTTCATCGGTATGTCCTTCACCCGGAGAGGCTTGTCGGAGGTCGCCAGCAGGTCGAGCAATATCTTGAACCCGATGCCCGAGAGACGCGGCACTAGAGCCAGCGCTGTCTCGGTCCTCAGCAGGAAATAGCCGCTCATCGGATCGGTGAGGTCGACCCCCGTCAGTTTGCGAGCCAGCGTGTTTGCGACACCCGACAGCTTCTCACGCTCCGGCTGCGCCCATTCGGCAGTGCTCGCACCTTGCGCGAACCGGCTGGCGACCGCGACATCTGCCTCGCCCGACTTCACCGCTTCGAGCATCGGCAAGAGCAGCACAGGGTCATGCTGGTGGTCGGCGTCCATTACAGCGACGAAGGGCGCGGCGGTGGCGCAGAACCCTTCGATGGCCGCACTCGAGAGCCCTCGCCTGCCAATTCGCTGGATGACGCGGATGCGGCTGTCGGCGCGCGCCAGTCGGCGTGCTTCCTCTGCCGTGCCGTCGGCGGAATTGTCGTCGACGACGAGGACTTCCCAGCCCTCGCCCCCGAGTGCCTGCTCGATACGCCCGACCAGCGGCGCGAGGTTGTCGCGCTCGTTGAGCGTCGGAAGGATTATGGTGAGGTCGAGCATCATTGCGCCAAGCGCCTGACGCGCTTTGCCTACGATTTCAAGACAGTGCGGTCAGTTGCCGCAGCACGGCATCGCCGATTTCGCTGGTCGAGGCAGTGCCACCGAGGTCCGCTCCCCGCACCTCGCTGGCGACCACCTTCGCCACGGCGCGTTCGATACGCCCCGCCTCTGTCTCGCAGCCCAGCGAGTGACGCAGCAGCATGGCGAGGCTGAGAATGGCGGCCACCGGATTGGCCTTGCCCTGCCCCGCGATGTCGGGCGCGCTGCCATGGATAGGTTCGTAGAGGCCGAAAGTGCCGAATTTGGTTTGCCGCTCGCCCATGCTGGCGCTGGCGAGCAGCCCGATGGAGCCGACACAGGCGCTCGCCTGGTCGGAAAGGATGTCGCCGAACAGGTTCCCCGTCAGGATGACATCGAACTGCCCGGGGCTGCGCACCATCTGCATGGCGGCGTTGTCGACATACATATGGTCGAGTTCGACCTCGGGATACTCCTTGGCCACTTCGATGACCGTCTCGCGCCAGATGCGGCTGGTTTCGAGAACATTGGCCTTGTCCACGCTGGTCAGGCGCCCGCGACGCTTCTGCGCGGCCTGGAAACCGGTGTGGGCGATGCGGCGGACCTCCGCCTCGTTATAGGACATAGCATCCCATCCCTCGCGCCCGCCGTCGCTGCCGCGTTCGCCCTTGTCGCCGAAATAGACATCGCCATTGAGTTCGCGCACCACGAGCAGGTCGATACCGCGCGCGATTTCGGGACGGAGCGAGGACATGCCCTCCAGCCCCGGATAGCCCGCGGCGGGTCGCAAGTTGGCAAACAGGCCGAGTTCGCTCCTGAGGCCGAGAATGGCCTGCTCGGGACGATGCTCGCGCGGCAACTCGTCGCATTCGGGATCACCCACCGCGCCGAACAGCACCGCGTCCGACGCGCGCGCCATCTCGAGCGTTTCCTGCGGCAGCGGGTGGCCGTGGCGCTTGTAAGCAATACCGCCGACATCGCCTTCCCAGATGGTCAATTTCGGCAGGTCGAGCGCATCGAGCACGCGCCGCGCCTGCTCGGTCACTTCGGGGCCGATCCCGTCACCGGGGAGAATTGCGATTTTCATGTCAGGCCATCCGTTCGAGCCGCTGCATCAGGAGTACCCTCGCGGCTAGAACGTCGGCGCGGGTGTCGGCAAGCAGGTATCGGGCAATCGGGGCCTCGTTCGCGCGCAGAATTTCCAGAGCCTGCTCAAGGCCCGCTATCTGAGGCTTCGCCCCGCCATAGCCTAGCTCGCGCAGCAGCAGCACTTCATAGGCCGCGAGCGCTGGTGCCCAGCCGCGAGCAGACGGCGCGTTGCACACTGCATCGAGCAGCGCCGACAGCGCTTGGTAGAGGCTTGGGTAGGGATTACGCTCGGGCAAGGCGCTGGCGGTGAGTGCGCAGGTCCATGCGATGGCAGCAGCGGGCAGCGGCTCGGTGAGCCACGGCCCCCGGCTCTGTGCCAGTTCCAGCCGCGCAAAGGGCAGCTGGCTGTCGGATTTTGCCCGCACTTCCGCCTCGACGAGATTGCCGGGAATGACGACCGGGCGGAGCTGCCGCCCGCGACCGCCCGCCACATAGGCCGCGACCACGCCGCTTTCCTCGGTCAGCAGGCGCGCGATAACCGCCGTCTCGCCATGCGGGCGAGCGGACAGAAGTATCGCAGGTGCGCGAAGGTGCATCGTAGTCCCCTACCCTCGGGCGGGGGCGGATGTCACTTGTGCTTGGCTTCCAGCGCGGTGACGCGGGCGGCGAGGTCTTCGGCCTGTTCCCGCGCCTTGGCGGCCATCTGCTTGACCGCGTCGAATTCCTCGCGGGTCACGAAATCCATGCCGCCGAAGGCTTCCTTGGCCCGCTCACGCGCGGTTTCACGCGCCTCGCGGGTCATGCCGGCGAGTGTGCCGGCGGCCGAGTTGGCGAGTTTGACGAAGTCGGCAATCATGGGGTTCTGGCTTTGCATGGCAGCTATCTAGGCTCGCTCTTCCGTGACTTCAATTGCCGATGCGCACGCGCTCGACCGCCTCGCCCTGCGAGCCGCCATCGGCACCCGGATTCAGCCGCATGAACTCGTAATTGAGCAGCGTCGCGAAGCAGACCCATGCGAGATAGGGCAGGAGCAGTACGGCAGCGAGGCGGCGGACCTTCCAGAACAGCGTGATGACCACCAACAGGCTGAGCACGATTGCCACCAGCACGAAAAGCGCGATTGTAATCTGTTGCAAGGCGAAGAAGGTCGGGGTCCACGCGATGTTGAGCGCGAAATGCACGGCGAAGACCCACAGCGCCACCGTTCTTCCGCGCGCGCCCCACGCGCTTGCGACCAATGCCACCGAGAGACCGATCATGATGTAAAGGATGGTCCAGACGATGCCGAACCACTTGGGCTCGGGGTAAATGTCGGGCTTCACCAGCGCCTGGAACCAGGCACTTCCCGGCCCGGCCCCGACCTGCCCCGACAGGAAGCCGAGCAAGACGCACAGCGGCACCAGGAACAGGGCCCAGCGGATGAAACTTGCGCGGAGCTGTCCGCGCGAAGCCAGCATGTTCATCGAATTCAATCCCTCATGCGCCCCGAATCATTGGCGCATCTTGTGGCGCGGCATTGCATGGGATGCAATCGCGGTCAGAACCGCAGCATGATATTGCGTGCAAGCGCTGGCGAGACCGAGTGGACGCGCTTCAGTATCTTGACCATGCCGATATTGGCCTCGTTGCGGTCCTTTTCGATGGCGTGGACGATAGCGGCAGCGCAGTCTTCGGCCGACATCTTGTGACCACCGCGCCCGGCGGTCATCTGCGTATCGACGACCGGCGGCAGCGCCTCGATGACATGGATGCCCTTGTCCTTCAGCTGTGCGCGAATGGCCTGTGTGTAGCTGCGCAGCCCCGCCTTGGTCGCGCAGTAGACCGGACTACCCGCGCTCGGTGCAATGGCGAGGCCGCTGGTCACGTTGACGATTGTAGCGCGCTCGAGCCCAGCCATCCCCGGGACCAGCGCGGTGGTCAGCCGGATGGGCGCATTGAGATTGGCATGGATGCAATCGTCAGTGTCGCCCATGTCGGGTGCGGCCTCGCGGAAATCGTGGTCGACGCCCTGCCCCGCATTGTTGACGAGGATGTCGATGTCGCGTTCGCCCAGAGCGGCCACCAGCGCATCGACGCCTGTTGGTGTTGAAAGGTCGGCAGGGATGGCCTCGAACCCACGCTCGCGCATCGAAGCCAGTCGTTCTTCCGAGCGCCCCGTCACGATGACCTTCGCGCCCTTTGCCGCCAGCTGCAGCGCAAGTTGCTCGCCGATACCCGCCGTGCCGCCGGTGACCAGCGCCGTCTTGCCCTTGATACGCATCAGACTTGCACAATCCCTTTTTCGACAAGGCTGCGCACCGTGTCCTCCAGCGTCTTCTCCGCCGGGATGAATGTGAAGCCGAGCCGCTCCTCCGTGTGCTTGCCGGAGACATCCCGCACGTTGCCGAGCTCGCCCTTGATTTGCTTCATCTCGGACATGAAAAGCGCGAGCACCTTCACCATCCAGTCAGGCATGGCACGCTTGGGCACCTTGCCTGCGTGTTCGGGCACCCGGGTGCGGATGATGTCGGCCATCTCGCGGATCCAGAGGAATTTCTCCGAGGTAGGGAAACGCTCCCCGCGCACAGTTTCCGCAGGTGCCTCGATGGCCCGGACATGCGCCTCGCCCACATCGCGCACATCGGTGACGCAAATGCCCATGTCGGGGATAAGCGGGATGGAGCCGTCGATGACCTTCTTCACCAGCTCGACGCTGGTCGACAAGTCGTCGTCATAGACCGGCCCGAAGACGGCGACGGGGTTGATGGAGCAGAACACCATCTCGGGCGCATTCTGCGCCACCCAGTCGCGCGCGGCGCGCTCGGCAACGGTCTTGGACTGGATATACGGCGGCGGATTGGCAGTGAGGTCGGTCCAGTCCGTGTGATCGAAATGGTCCTTGTCAAGATGGCCATAGGCGATGGCGGCGGCCGAGCTGGTTTGGACGAAACGTTTAACGCCCGCCTTTTGAGCGAATTCGAGCGCGCGAAGCGTCCCGTCGCGCGCGGGAATGATGAGGTCGTCGGCGTTCTTCGGCACATCGAGCGGGAATGGCGATGCGACATGCGCCACCGCGTCGCAGCCCGCATTGGCCTCGGCCCAGCCATCATCGGAAAGCAGGTCGGCGGAGAAAACCTTCAGCCGCTCGCCAGCATCCGGCCAACGGCCCCGCAGCTTCGGCTCGCTCTTCGCAGCATCGCGGACCGTGGTGTGGACAGTGTAGCCCTTGGCCAGCAGCCGGTCGATGACCTCGCCGCCGATGTAACCCGTGCCGCCCGTGACCAATACCGTGCCTGCCATTCCCTGCTCCCGTTTCACTTGTCGGGTGCAGGGTAGACACTCAGCGCATCAGGACAAGCTCTTCCGCCATGGTCGGGTGAATTGCCGTGGTCGCGTCGAAATCGGCCTTGGTCAGGCCAGCCTTCACCGCGATTGCCGCGGCCTGCATCATTTCGGGCGCTTCGGGCGCAATCATGTGGATGCCGACGATCTTCCCGCTGTCGCCGTCGCAAACCATCTTCATCAGGCTGCGCTCGTTGCGGCCTGCAAGCACGTTCTTCATTGGGCGGAAGTCGGAAAGATAGACCTTCACGCTGCCAAGCTTGTTCTTGGCTTCACCCTCGGTCATGCCGACGGCGGCAATCGGCGGGTGGCTGAAGACGGCGCTCGGGATGCAGCTGTGGTCGACCGCAACCGGCTCGCCCTTGCCGAAGACGGTATCGGCAAAGGCCTGTCCTTCGCGAATGGCTACAGGGGTCAATTGCACGCGGTCGGTCACATCGCCCACGGCATAGATGTGGTCGACACTGGTCTTGCTGAAACGGTCGACCTTGATTTCGCCATTCTCGCCCAGCTCCACTCCGACCTTGTCGAGGCCCAGCCCTTCGGTATTCGGAATGCGGCCCACGGCGAAGAGGACGCAGTCGGCCTTTTCCTCGTCGCAGTCCGACATCTTCACGAAATAGCCGCCTTCGTCGCACGGCTTGATATACTCGAATGTGGTGTTGAAGCGGAACTGGATGCCCTTCATCGTGCTGATTTGCAGCAAGCGGTCGCGCACCGCCTCGTCATAGCTGCGCAGCAGGCGGTCGCCTCGGTTGACGATGTGTACCTCGCAGCCGAACTCGTTGAAGATGCCGGCGAATTCATTGGCGATGTAGCCGCCGCCCGCGATGATGATCTTCTTCGGCAATTCGTCGAGGTGGAAGGCCTCGTTCGAGCTGATAGCGTGCTCGGCACCCTGGCATTCAGGCATGCGCGGACGGGCACCGGTGGCAATCAGAATGTGTTTTGCGGTGACCACCTTGCCGCTGGCGAGCGTAATTTCATGCGGGCCGGTAATCTCGGCGCGCTCCTTGATAACGGTGACGTCATGGTTGTTCAGCGTATCGGTGTAAGCGCCTTCCAGCCGGTCGACATCTGCCAGCACATTGTCGCGCAGCACTTTCCAGTCGAATTTCTTCTCGCCGATTTCCCAGCCGAACTTCTGGCAGTCCTCGAGGTCCTCTGCGAAATGCGCACCGTAGACCAGCATCTTCTTCGGCACGCAGCCGCGGATGACGCAGGTCCCGCCGACGCGGTGTTCCTCGGCAATCGCGACCTTCGCGCCATGCGCGGCCGAGACGCGGCTGGCACGGACGCCCCCCGAGCCTGCGCCGATGGTGAAAAGGTCGAAATCGTAATCGTCTGCCATGCGGCGCTCCTGTCAGCGTGAGCGCGCGATATGGCGAGTGGCGGCTGCAATCACAACCGCCCTCTGCTCATCCTTGGCTGCGACGACGATTCCGGTGGCGATTGCGGTTGCCACCCGGGCGACCGCCCTGCGGCCTGCCCTGACCTGCGCCTGCAGGCTTGCCCTTGCGGTTCGAATGCTTCTGCTTGGGCTTTGCCTTGGCAGCATTTCCGGTCGGGCGGACCTTGGGCTTGGCCATGCGCTGCTTGGGCTCGCGCTTGGTCGGGCCGACGCCTTCGACCACGGCGCGGAAGTTGTCGGGCAGCGGCAGGCGCTCGAATTCCGCGTCGGTTTTCTTGCGGATGTCCTTCAGGTAATCGCGCTCGTCCTCGGCGCAGAAGGCAATCGCGATGCCGTCCTTGCCCGCACGCGCGGTGCGGCCAATGCGGTGGACATACTGCTCGGGTACGTTGGGCAGTTCGTAGTTGATGACGTGGCTCACGCCCGGAATGTCGATACCGCGCGCGGCGACGTCGGTGGCGATAAGGATCGGCGTCTTGGCGCGCTTGAACTCGTCGAGTGCCCGCTCGCGCTGCGGCTGGCTCTTGTTGCCATGGATGGCGTTGGCGGGAATGCCGCTCTGGCCGAGCTTCTTCACGATGCGGTCGCAGCCATGCTTGGTGCGCGCGAAGATGAGCACACGCTCGAACTTGCCCGGCACCTGGTGGCGCTCGGACAGGACCAGTTCGAGCAGCGTCTGCTTCTCGTCCTGCTGCACCATGAAAAGATACTGGTCGATCCGCTCTGCCGTAGTGCTTTCCGGGGTCACGCTGACCTTGACCGGGTTGCGGCAATATTTGCCGACCAGTTCCTGGATCTGCTTGGGCATGGTGGCGCTGAAGAACAGCGTCTGGCGATCGGCCGGGACAAGCTCGCTGATCTTGCGTAGCGCGTGGATGAAGCCGAGGTCGAGCATCTGGTCGGCTTCGTCGAGCACCAGCACTTCGACGCCGTCGAGGCGGAAGGCCTTCTGGTCGATGAGGTCGAGCAGGCGGCCCGGCGTGGCGACGAGGATATCGGTGCCGCGGTGCAGCTTGTTACGGTCCTTGTTGACCGAAGTGCCGCCGACGATGGAGTGGACCTTGAGACCCGCGAGCGCACCGTAATCCTTGGCGCTTTCGGCAATCTGGCCCGCCAGTTCGCGCGTGGGCGCAAGCACCAGCATGCGGCAGGATTTGAACGGCGTCTGCTTGTCGGCGTCACGCAGGCGGTCAATGCTGGGCAGCATGAAGGCCGCGGTCTTGCCGGTGCCCGTCTGCGCGATGCCGAGCAGGTCGCGTCCTTCGAGAACGCGCGGAATGGCCTGCGCCTGGATGGGCGTCGGCTCGGTATAACCCTTCATGTCGAGGGCCTGAAGCACGGGCTGCGACAGCCCGAGGTCGGTGAATTGTGTCATGTATACTCGCAATATGCTTGCGGCGCGCAGACGGATTCCGGGCGGAATGGTCGCGCGTCGCGGGGGTTGGAACCACCCGCGTGAAAAGGGAAGTTTTGAAAACTGGACCGAGGCGCGGCCGGGGCGATGGATGTCTCTCACATCGCCGCTTCACGCTGGCTTGCGCGCTTCGATGGGCGCCATGTGCATGCTGCAGTGCAAAAAGTCAATGAGCGTCGGCGGTCACACCTGCTTGAAATTGAACGCAGCGTTGAGAACGAATACCGCAAGGCCGGCAAAAACCGACACGATGACGCGCGCCACCAGATAGTTCATCGGCGTCCAATGTGTCAGCGCCCAAAACAGGCCAACCGTGACGATCAGTCCCACAACCGCATTGCCTAGAAAGAGTGCATAGCCGGTCGCAAGCCTTCTCTCCGACCCTGCAAAAATCCACGTGCGCCCGAAAATATAGTGGATCGAATTGGCGATGAGGAAGCTGACGGCAGTCGCGATGACCGGATCCACACCAGCCTTCTCGACCAGCACCCACAACACGCCGAGCCCGACGAGGAATACGCCGGTACTGACCACCGTATTGCGCCACAACATTCCGCCCGCGCGGCGGGTGAAAAACCTCTTCAGCATGATTGGTCGCTCAGGCCGTCACGGCAAGCTTGGGGGTGGGCTTGGGATTGGTCTCGCCTGCATCGCGCCATTCCGTGCGACGCGGCGCGCCGAACCACAGGAACAGCAGCGGCAGCTTGATGAAGAGTAACTCGGAATGGATCATGCGGTCGATCCAGACCTCGCGCCGGTTGGGCATGCGCCGCTGGTTCTCGGCGAGCCATTTGTCATAGGGCAGGAAGTGGTCGGGTTCGTCCACGTGGACCACCTCGAAAATCTTGTGCAGCGCCTTATCCTGTTTGACGATGGGATGGTCGAGCAGAATCTCGACCTGCTTCAGCCCGCGCTTTTCGGTCAGCGAGATGACCCGGCACAATCGCTCGAACAAATCGTCACTTGCGATGATAGCGTCGGTATCGAGGCTGTCGATCGAGGTGCCGAAGGTAATCTCGATGAAGCGGTCGATATGGCCGAAGGTCCGGTCGAGCGCGATGGGCATGGTCCCGCGCAGCTGGAACCAGCGCTTGAACATTGTGTAATGCTTGCGCTCGTCCGCGCGGTGCTTTTCCACCGCCGCAATCAGCTCGGTCGCCTCGGGATGCTTCGCCTTCACCGCCTCCAGCACCCGGTCGAGCGCGGTGTACCCGCGATGCTCGTTATAGATGTAAATCGACCCCAGAAGGTCGAGATAGCGACGTGCAAACCATGCTTTCATTGCAATGGTTTACCATGAACCGCCGGTTGCTGTCACGCCATACCAGCGGCCTCGAGTAGAGCTTCCGTACTCGCGTCAAACTCCTCGCCGCCCTTCTCGATAGCCTTGGCCATCTGCTTGCCGAGTTCGACACCGAACTGGTCGAAGGGATTGATGCCCATCAGCACGGCGCTGGCGAAGGTGCGGTGTTCGTGGAAGGCGATCAGCGCGCCCAGCGTGGCAGCATCGAGGTCGTCGGCGAGGATCGTCGCCGAGGGCCGGTTGCCGGGGTAATTGCGCGCGGGGTCCTTGCCCTGCTTGCCCGCCATCAGCGCGGCGCCTTGGGCAAAGCAGTTCATCAGCAGGATGCGGTGGTGCGCGGGGTCGAGCTCGTCTCCCGGCGCGATACTGGCGATGAAGTCGACCGGGATGAGGTGCGTGCCCTGGTGGAGCAGCTGGAAGACCGCATGCTGCGCATCGGTCCCTACCCCGCCCCACGTAATCGGCGCGGTCGGGCCGTCGACCGGCTGCATGTCGGCGGTGACGCGCTTGCCGTTGCTCTCCATTTCGAGCTGCTGGAGGTAGTCGGGGAACAGTCCCAGCCGCTCGTCATAGGCGAAGACGGCGCGTGTCTGGCAGCCGCGTACGCGGGTATAGTATAGGTCGGAAAAGCTGGCGCGCAGGACGAGATTGTCCTCCAGCGGCGTGTCGCGGAAGTGCTTGTCGACCTCGGCGGCGCCGGCGAGCATCTCGCGGAAATCGTCCATTCCCACGGCCATGGCGATGGGGAAGCCGATGCTCGACCAGATGGAGTAGCGCCCACCGACACTTTCCTGAAACGGCAGGATGCGGGTCTCGTCCACGCCCCATTCGACCGCGCCCTCGGGATTGGCGGTCAGTGCCACCACGCGGCCGCCCGGGTCCGAGACGCCATTGTCGGCGAGCCATTTGAGCGCGCTCTCGGCATTGGTCATGGTCTCGATGGTGGTGAAGGTCTTGCTGGCGACCGCTATCAGCGTCTTGGCGGGGTCGCATTTCGCAAAGGCCGCTTCGAGCGCCACGCCGTCGATATTCGAGACGACATGCACGTCGCAGCGCGCAAACTCGCGGGCCAGTGCATCGACACCCAGAGCCGGGCCGAGGGCACTCCCGCCGATCCCGATGTGGATGAGGTGGTCGATTTCGCCCAGCGCACCTTGGTGGATCGCCCCGACCAGCATTCCCATCCGGTCGATGAGCGCGGCAGCCTCTTCCGTCTTTGCCTCGTCGCCAACACCGCGAAGCGTGGCGTGGTCGGCGGCGCGGCCCTCGGTCGGATTGACCACCTCGCCTGCGAAAAGCTTGTCGCGCATTCCGGCGAAGTCCATCGCCTCCGCAAGCTCGGCAAACTGCGCCAGCACGGCGCGGTCGAGATGGGTTTTCGACCAGTCGAAGAAGATGCCGCCCGGTGCCATCAGGTCGTCGGTCGCCTCGCCTGCCAGTTCGATGCGGCCCGACAGCATCGCCACGCGTTCCGCCCCTCCCGGCTCGTCCGCGCCCTCGCCTCCGTCACGCTCCGTGCTGAACAGTTCGAGCAGCGTCGGCTGCGGCAGCTTGGCGAGCTTGCTCCAGATTTCGGCGGCGGTTTTGGTCATGGCGGGCAAAAATCCTTTGAAGGGGCGTTGCCCCGCGACTAGGGAATTCGGCGATGAATGAGAACCCCCGCCTTGTGCAGCCGGACGCAGATGCCGACCCGAGCACTGTCGCCACGCCCGATACTGCTCCCGAGAAAGAGGAAAGCTGGGGCGATTTCCTGAAATTCGTGCTGAAGCTGGTGGCGGTGGTGCTGATATTCCGCAGCTTCATCTTCTCGCCTTTCACCATCCCGAGCGAGAGCATGCTGCCGGGCCTGCGCAACGGCGATTACCTTGTCGCAGCGAAGTGGCCTTACGGCTTTTCCAACCTCTCGTTGCCCTTCGAGGCGCCGCTAATCCCGGGCCGCATCTTTGCCAGCCTGCCAGAACGCGGCGACGTGGTTATCTTCAAGCATCCGGTCGACGGCACCGATTACGTGAAGCGCGCCATCGGCCTGCCGGGCGACACGGTGGAACTGCGCGACGGTACGGTCATCCTCAACGGAACGCCGCTCGAGCAGGAGCGCGGCAGCTATGTCGACATCCCGATGAGCATGAACACCGGCTGCCGCGAGGACGGCGGACAGGTCGTCGACGGCACCACCTGCCGCTATCGCCAGATTATCGAGACGCTGCCCTCGGGCAAGAGCTATCCCACCATCGATTTCGGCAACCGCCCGGCGGATAATTTCGGCCCCATCATCGTGCCCAAGGGCAAGATGTTCGTGATGGGCGACAACCGCGATAATTCGCTCGACAGCCGCTTCCCGGCGACGCCCGGAGGCGGGGTCGGACTTGTCGATACCGATCTTCTGGTGGCCCGCGCCAGCCGGGTGCTGTGGTCTAGCGACGGTAGCGCGGAATGGCTGCTGCCGTGGACGTGGTTCACCGCCGCGCGCTGGAACCGCATCGGGAGCGACATATGAGCGGGCTTTCGAGCGATACCCGCAAGTGGCTGGAGGATACCGGCTTCACCGTCGGTGACGAGAAGCTGTGGCAGGCCGCCCTCACCCATGGCAGCATGGGCGAGAAGGACGATTACGAGCGGCTCGAATTCCTCGGCGACCGCGTGCTGGGCCTCTCCATCGCGCATTGGCTCTACGAGCAAAGCGAAGCGCCCGAGGGTAAGCTTGCCCAACGCCTCAACGCCATCGTCAGCCGCGAAATGTGCGCGACCGTGGCGCGCGGCATTGGCTTGGCGGACTACATGCGTATTTCGAAACAGGCGCGCGCGGATGGCGGCAAGGATAGCGACAACATCCTCGGTGACGTGATGGAATCGCTGCTCGGCGCGCAATTCCTCGACAATGGTTTCAAGAAATCGCGCGAACTGGTGCATGTCCTCTGGCGTCCCGCGCTCGAAAGCGGCGCGGGCGAAAGCAAGCATCCCAAGAGCGCGCTGCAGGAATGGGCTGCGGGCAATCGTCGCAAGCCCCCCGAATACGATGTGGTGGACCGATCCGGCCCCGACCATGCCGCGCAGTTCACCGTCCGCGTGAGCGTCCATAGGGTGGGCGAGGCCACCGCGACCGCAAACAGCAAGGGCGAAGCCGAAAAGGCCGCCGCCAAAAAATTTATGGAGAAGTTCGGATGACCCTTCGACAGGCTCAGGACGGGTCGGAAACGCGGTGCGGCCTCGTCGCCGTTATCGGAGCGCCCAATGCGGGCAAGTCGACGCTGGTGAACCAGCTCGTCGGCCAGAAGGTCGCCATCACCAGCGCCAAGGCGCAGACGACGCGTGCGCGGATGCTCGGCATTGCGCTGCACGGCGATACGCAAATGGTGCTGGTCGATACGCCGGGCATCTTCTCGCCCAAGCGCAAGCTCGACCGCGCGATGGTCAGCGCGGCGTGGGACGGCGCGGATAGTGCCGATGCCGTGCTACTGATGGTCGACCCCATCAAGCAGCGCCGCCACGAACTGGAGCCGCTGGTCGAAGCGCTGGCGAGCAGGCCGGAGCGCAAGATACTCGTCCTCAACAAGGTCGATGCGGCGAAGAAGGAACCGCTGCTCGCACTGGCACAGGAACTGGGCGAGAAGGTCGAGTTTTCCGAAGTCTACTTCGTCTCGGCGCTGACCGGCGACGGCGTGCCTGAACTGAAAGAGGCGCTCGCGGGGATGATGCCCGAAGGCCCGTGGATGTATCCCGAGGACCAGGTCTCGGATGCCAGCGAACGCCTGCTCGCCACCGAAATCACCCGCGAGCAGCTCTACAAGCAGCTACACGAGGAACTGCCCTACGACAGCGCGGTGCGGCCCGAGAAATACATCCAGCGCCCCGATGGCAGCGTGGAAATCCACCAGCAGATCGTCGTCATGCGCGACAACCAGCGCGCCATCGTGCTCGGCAAGGGCGGCAGCCGGATCAAGGCCATCGGCCAGGCCGCACGCGAGGAACTTGCCGAACTGCTAGGCCAGAAGGTCCACCTCTTCCTCCACGTCAAGACCGACGAACGCTGGAGCGAGGACAAGGAAATGTTCGAGGAAATGGGGCTCGAGTGGAAGGGGTAGCTTAGAGCAAGTTCGTTCTGTCGAACTTCTCCAAGAATTCTGCGATCATTGGATCTGTGTGTTCCTGAACCGGGTTTTTCGATCTGCCGAAGTGGTCGAATTCGCCCGCATCGAAAGCATCGTAGACTTTTGCCCAATTGAGAGGCCAATCAATCTCATCCCGATCAGCAGAATGACCGATCATTACATCTAAGACTTCACCCTACACGGTATTAGCAATCCAATCCGCAGTCTCGTAATCGAGTGCTCCTAACTGGTAGTGCCGAGCAAGTATCGCGGCGGCTGCATCAAACACCGCAATCGCAAAATCCTTGGACTGTCGGAGAGGTTCTACCCGACCGACGTCGACACCCCCGTACGCTTCCAAGTCTTGCTGGACACCACTCAGGAAGGCGTGGGCCGCGTTTTTCACGTCGTCCGCGGATTTGCTCATCAATCCTCTTTGAATCTATGCTTCGACCGCTATCGCTTCTTCGCGATCTTAATCTTGTTCTGCTTGGCGAAGCTCTTGGTCGATTCCTCGCTGCGATTCAGCGCCTTGGCAATTTGCTTGAGCCCCTGCCCCTTGGCGGCGAGGGTGCGGAGCTGGCCCGCCTCCTCGCCTGTCCAGGGTTGCTTGTGGCGCTCGAAGCGCTCCTTGCCCATCAGTCGGCCTTCTTCTTGGCCGTGGGCTTCTTCTTCGCCGCTGCCTTCTTGGCAGGCGCCTTCTTCTTCGCCGGAGCCTTGCGCTTTTTCTTCGCCGGTCCCTTGGCCGCGCGGGCATCGATGAGTTCGATGGCCTGCGCCTCGGTCACGTCCTCGGGCTTTACGTCCTTGGGGATCGTGGCGTTGGTGGTGCCGTCGGTGACGTAGGGGCCGTAGCGGCCCGGCATGACCTTGATCTCGCCGCCACTGGTCGGGTGTTCGCCGAGCGTCTTGATCGGTTCGGCCTTGCCGCGTCCGCCGCCCTTGCGGTTGGCGGCTTGTGCGAGGATGTCGACCGCTCGGTTCATGCCGACTTCGAAGACCTCGCGGGTGTTCTGGAGCTTCCCGTATTTGCCGTCATGGCGCAGGTAGGGGCCGTAGCGACCGATGGCGGCTTCGATTTCCTTGCCGGTTTCGGGATGAGCGCCCACGATGCGTGGAAGGCTCAAAAGCTTCAGCGCCCATTCGAGGTCGAAATCGTCGAGGTCCTTTGGGATGCTCGCGCGCTTGGCGTCCTTGCCCTCGCCCAGCTGGACGTAGGGACCAAAGCGGCCGGTTTTGCGCCCTACCGGCAGCCCGGTGTCCGGATCTTCGCCCATCACGCCGTCATTCGCGCCGTCGTCGCCTTCGCTGCCCGGCTTGGCGAACTGGCGGGTGAATTTGCACTCGGGATAGTTGGCGCAGGCGACAAAGGCACCGTAACGGCCACCGCGCAGGGCTAGGCGGCCACCTTCGCGGCCCTCGGTCTCGCACAGCGGACAATGGCGCGGGTCCTTGCCGTCGGCGCGTTCTGGGAAGAGATAGTCGGCGAGGAAGTCGTCGAGCACCTCGGTCACTTCCGAGGGCTTCTTCTCCATGATTTCTTCGGTCTTCGGCTTAAAGTCCTTCCAGAATTCGGCGAGCAGCTTCTTCCACTCCTCGCGCCCGTCGGACACGGTATCGAGTTCATCCTCCATGCCGGCTGTGAAATCGAAGGATACGTACTTCTCGAAAAAACGTTCGAGAAACGCCGTGAGGAGACGCCCCGATTCCTCTGCAAAGAAACGGTTTTTCTCCATCCGCACGTAATTGCGGTCACGCAGCGTCTGGAGTGTCGAGGCATAGGTCGAAGGCCGTCCGATACCGAGTTCTTCGAGGCGCTTCACAAGGCTCGCCTCGCTGAAACGCGGCGGCGGCTGGGTGAAGTGCTGGTTCGCCTCGACGGCCTTCTTCAGCGGGCTGTCCCCCTTGCTGACGTTCGGCAGCAGGCCGTCCTCGTCGTCCTCCGAAGGCTCGTCGCGGCCTTCCTGGTAGACGGCGAAGTAGCCGGGGAATTTCACCACCTGGCCGGTCGCGCGCAGCTCGTGCTTGCCGGTGCCGTCGCGCAGCGTGATGGTGGTGCGTTCGAGATTGGCCGAGGCCATTTGGCTCGCCATAGCGCGCTTGAAGATGAGGTCGTAGAGTTTGGCCTCATCGCCCGAACCGGCGCGGTCCTTCTTGAAATCGGTCGGGCGGATGGCCTCGTGGGCCTCCTGCGCATTCTTGGCCTTGGTCGCATAGAACCGCGGTTTGTCGGGCAGGTAATAGGCATCGTAGCGGTCGGCGATGGCCTTGCGGCAGGCATCGATGGCGCTCGAATCCATCTGGACGCCATCAGTACGCATGTAGGTGATGTTGCCCGCCTCATAGAGCGACTGGGCGAGGCGCATCGTGTGGCTGGCGGAAAAGCCGAGCTTGCGCGCGGCCTCCTGCTGAAGCGTCGAGGTGGTGAACGGCGGCGCGGGGCTGCGCTTCAAAGGCTTGGTTTCGATATCCTCGACCGTGAAGCGCGCATCCTCGACCGCTTTCTTCGCAGCCTTGGCGCTGCCTTCGTCGCCGAGCGTCAGCTTTTGCAGCTTCTTGCCGTCATACTTGACCAGCCGCGCGTCGAACTGCGTCCCGTCTTGCTCCAGCTTGGCGAGGACGGACCAGTATTCGTCCGCCTTGAAGTGCTCGATTTCGATTTCTCGGTCGACGATAAGGCGCAAGGCCACCGACTGCACGCGGCCCGCGCTCTTCGCACCCGGCAGGCGGCGCCAGAGCACCGGCGAGAGCGTAAAGCCGTAGAGATAGTCCAGCGCGCGGCGAGCGAGGTATGCATCGATGAGGTCCTGGTCGAGCTCGCGCGGGGCCTTCATCGCATCTGTGACGGCCGCCTTGGTAATCGCGTTGAAAGTGACGCGGTCGACCTGCTCGGGCAGCGCCTTCCGCTTTGCGAGCAATTCGCGGACGTGCCAGCTGATGGCTTCCCCTTCGCGGTCAGGGTCGGTCGCGAGGACGAGGCGGTCGGCCTTCTTGGCGTTGTCGCTGATTTCCTTGAAGCGGCTCTGCTTGTCCCGATAGAGCTCCCAGTCCATCGCGAAGTCCTCGTCCGGGCGCACGCTGCCATCCTTGGGCGGCAGGTCGCGGACATGGCCGTAGGACGCGAGGACCTTGAAGTCCTTGCCGAGGTATTTCTCGATGGTTTTCGCCTTTGCCGGCGACTCTACGATGACCAGTTGCATGAGGTGTAAAATTCGTCCCTTACGTGTGCGTATGCGTATACGCGCGAAAATGGGGACCGCTCCCGAGACCCGTCAAGCAACAAAAAACCCGGAGCGGCACCAAGGCACGCTCCGGGATAAAGGAAAAGGACTTGCTCGAAACCGGGCAGGCCCTTCGGGTCGCAGGGACCGGATAGATGGCCCGCTCCCTAAAGGCCCCACCCAATTGGGTGGGTTCGGATAATTCAGCCCTGTGTCTCCTCGCGAACCTGCTGCGCGAAGCCCGGCGGGAGGATGCACTTGCCGGCATCATATTGCCCGACCGCGCGGATGACCTCGTTCTTCTCCGGCTCGATACGGCGGCCCGAAATCTGGCTGTCGATGACCCGGCGGAGCAATTGGTCGAGGCGAGTGACGAGGTAGCAGTCGATGGCAGGCTTGGCATGCGGATTGCCGATACCGCTGTCGTCGGTGAGGAAGGTGTAGCGCGACTGGGTGGCCGCAGCCATGGCGCGCATGACGTACTCCGCCACATCCGCCACTCCCGATGCGCCGACCGGCACGACATGGACGCGCTCTGCACGCAGATGTTCGGCTGCGAGCCAGGTCTGCGGGATATCGGCATCATGCGGAGGGGCATCGCCGACGAGCAGCAGTGATTTGACCGCATCGCCGCGCCATTCGAGCTGCGCGGCACGGACCAGCGCATCCTGCATGGCTTCCTCGTAATCGCCGCCGCCACCTGCGTATTGCGCGGCAAGGCGCGTCTGGGCGCGGCCGACATCGCTGTCGAAATCGAAGGTCTGGGTGACGAAGTCATCGCCCTCGTCGCGGTAGAAGCTGAAGGCGACGCGGATATCGATATCCTTGTGACGCGCCTCGAGCTGGTCGATGATGCTGCGCAGTTCCGCCTGGAGGTAGCGCAACTCGTCGCTCATCGAGCCGGTCACATCGACCACCAGCGCAAGGTCCAGCTTGCGCACGGCCGTGGCGGCGGTGGAAGTACGGATGGTGACGCTTTGCGCGCCAGCCTCTTCGGCCAACCGCACGACGCGCCATTCGCTACCGCCTGCGCGAACCCACACGGTGTCGCTCAGCCGGTCGAGGCCGGGGAAGAACACCGCGCTGCCATCGGCGACCGAGTTGAGCGTGATGGAATTGCCGTCCTCGCAGCGGATTTCGATGGGCATGAAGGGCACGGCCTGCCCGCGTGCATCCTTCGCCTCGACTCGCAGTATGCGCGAGGTGTCGAGCCGCGGGAGGGCAGCGACGCGCTGGCCGAGGTCGGTCTTGCGGACGTAATCGGCGTAGAGTTCGGGATTGAGCAGGTCGTCATGTTCGCCTGCGGTGAGGAGGCCGCTCTGCGGAGCAGGCTGCGGCGGGCGCGGCGGCATGATGGACGGCGGGGGATAGCCGGGCATGGAGCGCGAGGCGCCTGCGCTGTCCGCTGCTTCTTCCGCGGTGTCCATCGTCGCAGTCGACGGGACCTCGCGCGAAGTCGTTTCCCCGCGCGAACCAGTGACGACGATGCGCTCGCCATCGCCCTTCGCAGATGCGCCTGGTGCAGGAGGCGGTGGGGGCGCCATTGCTGGAGGAGGCGGCGCAGGCGCGGCCTCCATGACCGCCATTGTGCGGACACGCGGGTGCGCACTCTGCTGCTGGTTGACCACCGCCTCCTTGCCGAGGTCGGGCAATGGCGCAGGCGTGCGGCAATAGGTCGCCGCCGGACGCCGCTCGGGCGGCATCGTGGTCATCGCAGGGTCTGCTTGCGCCTGCAGGCTTGCCGGTCCGGGGACCAGCAGCGACATCATGCAGGCTCCGGCTACGAACTTATTCATCACGACTCTCCCCTTGAATGTGAGATGATACTCTATCACATTTCATCGGGGAGCGAAGATGAACGCTGGCTGACGCAATACCGCGTCTCAGGAGGACAGGCTTACCCGTCCAGCAGCGTGGCGTTCGAGACGTCCTGCGATTTCCAGTTCCAGCAAGGCCAGCTGCACCGCCGCTGCGCCCTGCCCCGACTGGCGCACCAGTTCGTCCACCGCGACCGGCGCGGTGGTCAGCAGGCTGGCGATGTCGGCGGGTTCGGCCTCGGCCAGTTCGGCATGCTCGAAGTCGAACTGCGAGACCGGCTCGCGGAAAGTCGAGCGCGGGCTGCCGTCGAAACCGGTGAGCAGTTCGGCGACGTCCTCGGGCGATTGCACCAACACTGCGCCTTCGCGGATGAGGTGGTTGCAGCCGTGGCTGCGCGCTTCAAGCGGGCTTCCGGGGATGGCCATGACCTCGCGCCCCGCTTCTCCTGCGAGGCGCGCGGTGATGAGACTGCCCGACTTGACCGCCGCTTCCACCACCAATGTGCCCGAGGCGAGGCCTGCGATGATCCGGTTGCGGCTGGGGAAGTGGCTTCCGCGCGGTTCGGTGCCCGGTGGCTGTTCGGCAATGAGCAGCCCTTCGCTGGCAATCCGCTCCTGCAATTCCTCGTGCTGCGGCGGGTAGGCGATGTCGATGCCGCTGGCGATGACGCCGATGGTGCGCGGCATGCTGCCCTCGTGCGCCGCGCCGTCGATGCCGCGCGCAAGGCCCGAGACGACGGTGAAACCGGCCTCCGACAAGCCCTTCGCGAAATCGCGGGCAAGTTTGACCGCCGCCGCGCTGGCGTTGCGCGCGCCGACCATGGCCACGCAGGGCTGCGCGGCGAGCGAGAGGTCGCCCCGCCACGTCAGGATAGGCGGCGCGCTGTCGATTTCACCGAGCAGGCGCGGATAGTCGGGCTGGTCGTGGAAGAGGTACTTTGCCCCCGCCGCGCGGACATTCTCGACCTCGCCCTCAACCTTGTCCTTCGCAATTGCGCGGTACTGCCGCCCTCCGCGCTTGCCGAGGTCAGGCAGGGCCTCCAGCGCCTCTGCCGCGCTGCCGAAGCGGGCGAGCAGCATGGTGTAGCTGACCGGTCCGATATTGGGCGAACGCAGCAGGCGAATACGGGCAAACGCCTCGTCCTGCGTGAGCTTTGCTGCGACCGGATGGGCGGCTTCGTTCACCCCTTGGAGCCGACTTTCGGTTCGGTCCCCTTGGCGAGGCGGCCAATGTTTTCACGATGCAACCACAGCACCAGGAGCGCGATGAGCGCGAGGACATAGGCGATCGTCGTCTCGCCGGTGAACAAGGCCACCAACGCGGTCACTACCACCGCGGCCATCCCCGCCAGCGAGCTGATGCGCGTAATCGCCAGCACGCCGAGCCACGTGACCGCATAGACCCCGCCGAAAAGCAGTCCGAGGCCGAAGGACACACCTGCATTGGTCGCCACGCCCTTGCCGCCCTTGAAGCCGAGCCAGACAGGAAAACAGTGGCCGATGACCGCAAAAAGCGCGGTCCAGCCCAGCTCTTCCCAGAAGAAATGCCACGCGAGCAGCACCGGCACGAGCCCCTTGGCAAGGTCGAGCAATAGCGTCGCCGCAGCCAGTCCCTTGCTGCCGGTGCGCAGCACATTGGTCGCACCGATATTGCCGCTGCCCTGCTGTCGGATGTCGCCCTTGCCCGCCAGTTTCGCGAGGATAAGGCCGAAGGGGATCGAGCCGAAGGCATAGCCAAGCAGCGCGGCCCAGAGCACGTTGATGGAAAAATCGGTGCCGAAATCCATGAAATCCCTCAATTCCGTTCGGGCCGAGCTTGTCGAAGCCCTGCACTTTCTTCTAGCAACAGCCTTAAAGTGAAATGCGGCCCTTCGACAAGCCGGGGGCAAACGGATTGGACCGAAGTGAACGCATCATCCCCAATTCTGCTGTTCGACTCCGGCGTCGGCGGGCTCACCGTGCTGGCCGAATTGCGCAACCTCATGCCCAAGGCGCCGGTGATTTACGCCGCCGACATGGCCGGCCTACCCTACGGCTCGAAAAGCGAGGCCGAGGTCGCCGCGCGCGTCGCTGGCCTGCTCGGGCGGATGGCCGAGCGCTACAACCCGCGCCTCATCTGCATCGCCTGCAACACCGCCAGCACGATTGCGCTGGGCATGGTGCGCGAGGTGCTGGAAACTCCGATTGTCGGAACCGTCCCGGCCATCAAACCCGCAGCGCAGATGACCAAGACCGGCACCATCGGCCTGCTCGGCACAGAGGCCACCGTGCGGCAGGGCTATGTCGATGACCTCCAGCGCGAGTTCGCTGCGGGTAAGAAACTGCTGCGCTATGGCGCCAACGGGCTGGTGGCCTTGGGCGAGAAAAAGCTGCGCGGCGAATCCGTCAGCGTGGACGATGTGGCCAAGGCAGCGTCGGGCCTCATCCTCCAGGCGGGCGGCGAGAACCTCGACACGGTAGTCCTCGCGTGTACCCACTTCCCGCTGCTCCAGGACGAATTGCAGGAAGCATTCGGCAAGGACGTCACCTTCGTCGATGGCTCAAAAGGCATTGCGCGGCGCATCGCGCATCTCCTCGAAGGCGAAAGCTTTGCCTTCTGGTCGCGCAGCTTTGCAGTCACCACCGGTGAACTCGAAGACTTCCGCCGCCTTGCCCCGGCCTTCGAACAGCACGGCATCAAGAGCCTCAAACGCTTTTGAAAACTTGCGAATCGTTCGCAAAGATCGCGGTAGAAAACCGGGACGCATTTCCTTATGTGGGCGGCATATTCAGCCGCGGACGGGCGGCGCAATCCGGCGGGTAGCCCCCACGTGAACTACGACCAGATCTTCGACGAAGCCATCGGACGCCTCCATGCGGAAGGCCGCTACCGCGTGTTCATCGACATTATGCGCAACAAGGGTGCCTTCCCCAACGCGCGCTGCTTCCACGGCCACAACGGCCCCAAGCCGATTACCGTCTGGTGCTCGAACGACTATCTCGCCATGGGCCAGCACCCCAAGGTCATCGAGGCGATGGAAAACGCGCTGCACGATGTCGGCGCAGGCTCGGGCGGCACGCGCAATATCGGCGGCAACACGCACTTGCACGTAGAACTTGAGCATGAACTTGCCGACCTGCACGGCAAGGACGGCGCGCTGCTGTTCACCAGTGGCTATGTGTCGAACGACGCGACGCTGTCGACCCTGGCCAAGCTGCTGCCGGGCTGCGTTATCTTCTCGGACGAATTGAACCACGCCAGCATGATTGCCGGCATCCGCAATTCGGGCTGCGAGAAGCGCGTCTTCCGCCACAACGACCTCGAACATCTCGAGGAACTGCTGGCCGCCGAAGACGTGGACACACCCAAGCTCATCGCCTTCGAGAGCGTCTATTCGATGGACGGCGATGTCGCCCCCATCCACGCGATCTGCGACCTCGCCGAGAAATACAACGCGCTGACCTATATCGACGAGGTCCACGCGGTCGGCATGTATGGCGCGCACGGCGGCGGCATTTCGGAACGCGACGAGGCGGCACACCGCATCGACATCATCGAGGGTACGCTGGGCAAGGCGTTCGGCGTGATGGGCGGCTATATCGCTGCGGACACCCGCGTCATCGACTGTATCCGCAGCTATGCCCCCGGCTTCATCTTCACCACCTCGCTCAGCCCTGTGCTCGTCGCAGGCGTTCTGGCGGCCGTAAAGCACCTCAAGGCTTCGAGCGAGGAACGCGACGCCCAGCAGGCCGCCGCAGCCTCGCTCAAGGAGAAGATGCGCACCGCTGGCCTTCCCGTGATGGACAGCACCACGCATATCGTCCCGCTGATGGTCGGTGACCCGGTCCGCGCGAAAAAGATCAGCGACATCCTGCTCGCCGAATATGGCGTTTACGTGCAGCCCATCAACTTCCCCACCGTCCCCCGCGGTACCGAGCGCCTGCGCTTCACCCCCGGCCCCGCCCACACGGGCGAGATGATGGACGACCTGGTCACCGCGCTGGTCGAGGTGTGGGACCGTATGGACATGGAACTGCGCGAGGCCGCTTAAGCTTATGGCGGAACCGGCCAATCCCGATTTCCGCCATCGCACCACTCCGGAAATCAAGGCCATGCTCGACAGCGATGAAGCGCTCGCCGAGAAGTGGCAGGCACTGACCTCGCTCGCGCGTAATGAGTGGATTTGCTGGACCATCTCTGCCAAGCAGGAGGCGATCCGCGAAAAGCGGCGCGCGCGGCTGCATGAAGAGGTTCTCGACGGCAAGAAGCGTCCCTGCTGCTGGCCAGGATGCCCGCACCGCCGCGAATCCGCACGCAAGTTCGTGGATGCCTGAACAGACCTTTCCGTAACGGATTTTGCCCCGCCAGCCTGCTGCGCTAACGCTCGTTCTCGCAAAGGAGAGAACATGAGCGGCAACCCCGACCAGACATTCGCCCAAGTAGTCCAAGGGCGCCGCTCCATTCGGGGCTATCTCGACAAGCCCGTCCCGCGCGAGCTTATCGAGGAAGTGCTGGCGCTCGCCATGCGCTCGCCCTCCTCGATGAATACGCAGCCCTACAACTTCCACGTCATCACGGGTGAACCGCTCGACCGTATTCGCAAGGGCAATACCGAGAACATCCTTGCCGGCGAACCGGACAGCCGCGAGTTTCGCCGAGGTCAGCCCTTCGCGGGCAAGCATCGCGAGCGGCAGATCGGCTGCGCGGTCCAGCTGTTCGAGGCGATGGGTATCGAACGCGACGACAAGGAGAGGCGCCAGGACTGGGTCCTGCGCGGCTTCCGCCAATTCGATGCGCCTGTCTGCATCATCATTACCTACGACAAGGAACTGTCCGACAGCGACGACACCCCGTTCGACTGCGGCGCTGTCACCACTGCGCTAGTCAATGCGGCGTGGAGCCGGGGCCTTGGCTGCGTCATCAATTCGCAAGGCATCATGCAATCGCCCGTTGTGCGCGAACATGCCGCCATCCCCGACGACCAGGTCATCCTGAAGGCCGTGGCGATGGGCTGGCCAGATGAGGACTTTCCCGCCAACCCTGTGAAAATCACGCGGCGGACGGTCGATGAAGCGGCCCGCTTCGTGGGCTTCGACTGAGCGGTCGGAAACCTCAAATTAACTTTGGTTATCCTCGGAGAAACGCGGTTTTCCACTTGGCGCATGCCGCAATCGCCCCGTCGAACTAACCTTGCCCCTTGGGCCGAAATTAAGACCCATGGGCCAACCAGCCAGGGGCGCGCAGCTAGGGTGCGTCATGGCTCGATGGAGGGTTAGCAAATGAAGAAATTGAATGTGGTCGCCATTCCGGCGGCTTTCGGCCTCGCAATCGCGGCGCCCGCGCTGATGGCGCAGGACGGCGATGCTGGTGATGCGGGCAGCGACGCCGAGGTCGAGGTGGAAGACACCGAGACCGAAGTGGAAGTCGTCGAATCGAACGGCGCTGTCGTAACGCGTGAAGCGATCACCGAGGAAGTCGCTATTGTCGACGAGAATGGTGAGCCGGTGCTCGATGCCGATGGCAACCCGACCTATGAAACCGTCGAGACCGGCGGCTGGGTGCAGACCGTGGAAACGCCTTCCGGCAACCGCCACACCATCACCAAGGTCGAAGGCAAACGCGCTGTTGTGACGCATGAGAAGGCTGAGCGCGTTGCTCGTGCCGACCGCCCGGAAAAGCCCGAGCGTCCGGAAAAGCCCGAGCGTCCGGAAAAGCCCGAAAAGCCCGAGAAGCCGGAACGTCCCGGCCGCGGCCTCTAATCAAAGCTTGAAATAAGCGCGTTGTCCGGCCGTCTCGCTAGAGTTGGTCCGGGCGGCGCGCCTTCACGTTCAGGAGTGAAGAGAATGACCCGTTTGCTCAGCGGCGCCGCTGCCTTGTGCGCCCTCGCCTTGCCCCAGGCCGCGATGGCCGATGACTACGTCCAGATTGGCGTTGGTGCCGACTATTCGAGCGGCGACTATGGCGAGGATGTCGACACCACCATGCTGGCCCTGCCCGTCTCGGCCAAGGTGAAGACCGGCGACCTCATCCTGCGGGTCTCGGTGCCATATGTCAGCGTGGATGGACCCATTGGTGTCATCCCGGGTGACGGCGGTGTGCGCGGTCCGGGCCGTGGCGGCGGCGGGGAAGACCTTATCGGCACCGCCTCGCGCTCGGGCCTCGGCGATATCGTGGCGGCGGCGACTTATTCCTTCGGCCTGTCCGATGCGACCTATTTTGACGTCACGGGCAAAGTGAAGCTCCCCACGGCCTCGACCGAAAAATCACTCGGCACGGGCACGACTGATTTCACACTCCAAGGCGAGGTCATGCAGGTGTTTGGCGATGTGAGCGCCGCGGTACGCGCAGGTCGCCGTTTCAACGGCGAGAGCGACGACTTTGCGCTCGACGACGTGTGGCTAGGCGGGGCCAGCCTGTTCCTGGTCACTGGCGATACGACATGGGGCCTCGATTACGACTGGCGTGACGGCTCGCTGCCTACCGCGCCCAATCGCAGTGAACTGACAGGTTCGGCCACCCACAAGCTCAGCGACGCGCTGCGCCTGCAGGGTTACGCCTATACCGGGCTCGCCGATGGCAGCCCAGATGTGGGTGCCGGCGCGCAGGTGCTGCTCCGCTTCGGAAAATAAGTCTCCCCCCGTCGGCGGGAAATATCCGTGAGGTCGTGGGTTCGCTTCGCAAGGAGGCGTTTAACCCATGACCGACACGATGAAGCAGATTGGCCAGGATTTCTGGCGCATAGATGGCGAATTCCGCCTCGGCGGCATCGTGAATCTCGGGACGCAGGCCTCCCTGATTCGTCTCGAGGACGGGGATTTCGTGTTCCTCGACAGTTATACCCTGTCTGACCGTACCAAAGCCCGAGTCGACGCGCTGACGGATGGCGGCAAACGCCTCCAGGCAATCATAAATCTTCACCCGTTCCACACGCTCCATTGCGAATGGATGCATAGCGCCTATCCGGATGCGGCTCTCTACGGCACCGCGCGGCACTTGCGCGAGCTTCCGGGATTGCCGTGGCAGGACCAGCGGTGCGAGAGCGGCGTCCTAAGCGAAGCCTTCGGAGAAGATCTGGACTTCACAATCCCCGCTGGCGTCCCGCTCGTCTGCGAGGACGAAAGCGTTCATTTCTCTTCTGTTCTCGCCCTCCATCGCAAGAGCGGTACGATTCATGTCGATGATACACTTGTTTATCTCGACCGCCGCTTCCCGTTGAGCCTGGTGCCCATGGTGCGACGCGTCGATTTCCACCCCACGCTTGCCAAGGCGCTTGAGCCATGCGCGGGTGCAGCCGAAGATTTCCGCGAATGGGCCATTTCGCTCGGCATCGACTGGTCCGGCGCACGCCGCATCGCGGCAGCACATCATGGCGTGCGCGAGCTGGAACCCGAAGAATTCCCGCAGCTAATCGGTGAGGCGCTTGGCCGGGTCAAAGCCGTGCTGGACGCGCATCGCGCCGAGCACGATTAGCGCAGGTTCACCACATTGTCGGCTTCGGGACGCACGCGGCTGCCGTCGTAAAGGCTCGCCATCGGCTCGTCGGTGACGATGATGCGCTGAGCAGCGCCGAAGCCGTTGAAGTCGGTCTTCATCGCCGCGCCATATGCGCCGAGCATGCCGATCTCGATGTAGTCGCCTGCCTGGATATCCTCCGGCAGGGCGAAGGGGCCGGGCATGTAGTCGGCATCGTCGCAGGTCGGGCCGTAGAAGGCGAAGTCCATCTCCGGCTTGATGAGGTCGTCCTCGAGCGCGCGGACGGGGAATTTCCAGTCCACATGCGCGGCATCGAACAGCGCGCCGTATGCGCCATCGTTGATGTAGAGTTCTTCGCCGCGGCGCTTTTCCACTTTCACCACGAGGCTGCTGTATTCGGCGCACAGCGCACGGCCGGGTTCGCACCACAGCTCGGCGTTATAGGCGATGGGCAGCGCGTAGAAGTGCTGGTGGATGATCTTGAAATAGTCTTCGAGCGGAGGCGGCTCCATGCCCGGGTAGACGCTAGGGAAGCCCCCGCCCACGTCGATCATGTCGATGACCACCGAAGCCTCGGCAATCGCGGCGCGGGTGCGGTCCAGCGCCTGCACATAGGCGAACGGGCTCATGGCCTGGCTGCCCACGTGGAAGCACACGCCCAGCCAGTCGGCATACTGGCGGGTTTCCTGCAGCAATGCGGGCGCCTCGGTGAGGTCGCAGCCGAACTTGGACGCGAGGCTGAGCGCCGCGTGCTCGGACGAGACGCGCAGGCGAACGCAAAGGCGCAGGTCGGTGGCGGGCTCGCCATCCTCTCCACGTGTAGCATCGACGATCTTCAGCAGTTCTTCGGAAGAATCGAGGCTGAAGGTCTTAACGCCGTGCTTGAAATAGGCTTCGCGGATCGCGCCGGGCGATTTGACGGGATGCATGAAGCACAGCGTCGCATCAGGCAGCGTCTCGCGCACCATGCGCACTTCGGCAATCGAGGCGACGTCGTAATGCGTCACGCCGTTGTCCCACAGAATCTGCACGAGATCGGGCGAGGGATTAGCCTTCACCGCATAAAGCGATTTGCCCGGAAACTTCTCGACAAAGAAGCGGGCAGCGCGCGCAGCGGCGTGTGGGCGGTTGAGGATTACGGGTTCGTCGGGCGCAATTGCGCGAACTACGGACCGGGCGTCAGGGAAATGCTGCAACTCAAGGGACCCCCTAAACGGTCCTCGCGGACCATGAAACGACAAGCTGCCTTGCGGTTAGGAAGTCCCCTTGGGGCAGCAGGAGCAGCGCAAATAGTCGGATTCGGCTAGAAATCAAGCCAAATCAGCGGCGCATTCGCTCCGGACTTATCTATTCAAAGGATGACGTAACCGCCCGTTCCAACTGTCCGTCGAAGGTCTAGCTCAACCGGTCGCGGAAGGTCGAATAGCCGAACTCCTTCACCAGCTCGAGCTGGTCCGTTTCGCTGTCCCACATATAGATGCTGGGCAGCTGTACGCCGTTGAAGGTGTTGGTCTTGACCATAGAATAATGCGCCTGGTCGAGGAAGGCGAAGCGCTTGCCGACTTCGGCCCCGCCCGCGATGCGGTAATCACCGATGACGTCCCCTGCGAGGCAGGAGGGGCCGCCGATGCGCACCACTGGAGTCTCGTGGTCCCTCGCCTCGCCGAGCATGGCAGGGCGATAGGGAGCCTCGATGACATCGGGCATGTGGCAGGTTGCCGAAACATCGGCGATGGCGACGGGCAGGCCGTTATAGCCCGTGTCGAGAATGGTGCCGACGAGGATGCCCGCATCGAGCGCCACGGCCTCGCCCGGCTCGAGATAGATTTCCGCAGCCGTATCGTCCTTCGCATCCTTCAGGAATTCGACCAGTTCCTCGCGCTGGTAGTCGGCGCGGGTGATGTGGTGGCCGCCGCCCATGTTGATCCACTTGAGCTGGCCGAACCACGGCTCGATCGCATCGAACACGCGGTCCCAAGTCTTGATAAGCGGATCGAGACCCTGCTCGCACAAATTGTGGAAGTGGATGCCTTCGACTCCTTCCATCATTTCGGGCGTAAGCTGGTCGAGCGGGAAGCCGAGACGGCTGCCCGGGCTCGACGGATCGTAGCGCGGCACTTCGCCAGTCGGCACCTGCGGATTGATGCGCAGGCCGACCTCGAAATCCTGTCCGCTCGCACGCGCATTGTCGAGGATGAGCGCGGCGCGCTGCATCTGGCCGGGCGAATTGAAGATGACATGGTCCGACAGGCGGCAGACCTCGTCCAGTTCCTCCGGTTTGTAGGCCGCGCAATAGGTGCTGATCTCGCCGTCGTAGAACTCGCTCGCCAGCCGCGCTTCCCACAGGCCCGATGTGCAAACGCCGTCGAGATATTCCCCGATGATGGGCGCGGCGCTCCACATGGAGAAGGCCTTGAGCGCAGACAGCACCTTGATCTCCGCTTCATCGCGAATCTCGGCAAGGACCTGGCAATTGGCGCGCAGCTTCGCCGCATCCACCACGAAGGAGGGGCTGTCGACGCGGTTCAGGTCGAAGTGGGCGAAAGCGCCCGGATCACCGGCTTTGGTTTCCATGACCGTCAGAAATCGACCGGACCGTCCAGTTCCTTCACCTGCCACGGCAGGCCGTGCTCATTGAGCATCTCCATGAAGGGATCGGGGTCCATTTCTTCCATATTGAACACGCCGTCGCCAGCCCACTTTCCGGTGACCATCATGGCCGAACCGATCATCGCGGGCACGCCGGTGGTGTAGGAGACCGCCTGGTTTCCGGTTTCCTCATAAGCCGATTCATGGCTGCAGATGTTGTTGATGTAAAAGGTCTTCTCGCCGGAACCGTCGAGGGCTTCGCCGGTCGCGATCACGCCGATGTTGGTGTTGCCCTTGGTCGTTTCGCCCAGTGTTTCGGGCTTGGGCAGCACGGCGGCGAGGAACTGCAGCGGGATGATGTCCTTGCCCTGATAGCGGACAGGATCGATCCGCGTCATGCCGACGTTCTGCAGCACGGTGAGGTGCTTGATGTACTCATCGCCGAAGGTCATCCAGAAGCGCGCGCGCTCGAGCTCAGGATTGAACTTGGCGAGGCTTTCCAGCTCTTCATGATACATCATGTACATGTTCTTGGGGCCGACGCCCTCGAAGTCGAATTCGACCTTCTTGGCCATCGCCGGGGTCTCGACGAATTCGCCATTTTCCCAGTGACGTGCGGGCGCAGTCACTTCGCGGATGTTTATTTCCGGATTGAAGTTGGTGGCGAAGGCCTGCCCATGGTCACCGCCGTTGCAATCGAGGATGTCGAGCTGGCGGATGGTCTTCAGCTTGTGCTTCTTTAGCCACATGGTGAAAACGCTGGTCACGCCCGGGTCGAAGCCCGAACCCAGCAGCGCCATCAGACCCGCATCCTTGAAGCGGTCGTGATAGGCCCACTGCCAGTGGTATTCGAACTTGGCCTCGTCCTTGGGCTCGTAATTGGCCGTGTCGAGATAGGAGACGCCTGCTTCGAGGCAGGCGTCCATGATGGGAAGGTCCTGATAGGGCAGCGCGAGGTTCACCACGAGGCTCGGCTGGACCTTTTTGATGAGGTTCACCATCGCGGGGACTTCTTCAGCATCGATCTCATAAGTCGAAATGTCGACACCGGTGCGGGTCTTTACGCTGTCGGCGATGGCATCGCATTTGGACTTGGTTCGGCTGGCGAGATGGATATCGGTGAAGATATCCTTGTTCATCGCCATCTTGTGAACGCAGACCGAGCTGACGCCGCCCGCACCGATGACCAAAACTGTCGACATGAAGAAACCTCTTTTCGTAAATTCGAATCTTGCGCGCCCTCTAGCGAAATGCACTAGGCTAGCCAAATGGTCCGGGACGATATGAGAAAACCGACGCGGCAGGGCGTGCTCGATGCTGCAAAATCGATTGCCGCCATTCTGCCGCCGACACCGCTGCTGCCGGTCGAGATCGGCGGGGTGCGGCTCCATGTGAAGGCGGAGAGCCTGCAGCCGGTCGGCGCGTTCAAGATACGCGGTGGCTGGTGGCGGTTGTCGAATCTGTCCGACGAGGAGAAGGCGCGCGGCGTGGTAGCGGTGTCGTCCGGCAACCATGCGCAGGGAGTGGCCTGGGCGGCGCGGCAACTGGGTATCGCTGCCGCCATCGTGATGCCTCGCAACGCCCCGAAAGTGAAGCTGGAAGCAACGCGGGCGCTGGGCGCGGAAATCGTGCTCTACGACCGCCCCGGCGAGGACCGCGACGAGGCAGCCGCCCGCGAAGTTGAGGCGCGCGGCGCGACGCTGGTCCATGCCTTCGGCGACCCATGGGTAATCGAAGGACAGGGAAGCGCCGGCGTGGAGATTGCCGCGCAGCTTGGGCGCGAACCCTCGCGGCTGGTGGTGTGCTGCGGGGGTGGCGGGCTGGCGGCAGGGCTTGCCCTCGCCTGCCCCGATAGCGCCATCCACGTTGTCGAACCGCATGGCTGGGACATGGTGGGACAGGCGATTGCTGCTGGCGAAATCGTGCGCGTGGGCGACAACCCACCCTCCACCGTCTGCGACGCGCTCCAGCCCGATGCGACCAAGCAGGTCAATCTGGACGTGCTGATGGGCCGCGCCGAGCCGGGGGTAACCGTGACCGACGAGGAAGTGCGCGCGGCGCAGCGATTTGCGTTCTCGAAGCTCAATCTCGTGGTCGAGCCGGGCGGAGCAGCCGCCCTCGCCGCTGCGCTGGCGGGCAAGGTGCCGCTCGACGAGGACAGTGTCATCATGGTCACCGGCGGCAATACCGATGCGACCAGTTTCGCGGAGACCATCGCCGCAAATTAGGTTGCGATTGACTATTCATTGCGGCCTGCGCAAGTTCGCGGCATCAGGGTCGTGAGAAGAGGGGAAATTCATGCAGGCTCTAATGCTGGCACCGGCCGCCGTGCTCGTGCTCTGGTCGCTTATCATGCTATACTGGATGGCCTTCACGCGCTTTCCGGCGATGAAGAAGCTGGGCCGCAATGTCGGCAAAGCCAAGCCCGGCGGGCGCGGACAGGACCTCGAAGGGGTCATCCCGGACAACGTCAACTGGAAGGCGCATAATTACGCGCATCTGATGGAACAACCGACGATTTTCTATGCGGCTGCCGTCATCCTCGCCATCATGGGCGCAGGGTCGTGGGACGTGCTGCTGGCGTGGATTTACGTCGGACTGCGCATCATCCACTCGGTCTACCAGGCGACCGTCAACGTTGTGAAAGTGCGCTTCCTGTTCTTCCTCCTGTCGAGCCTCGCGCTGACCATCCTCGCCGTTCGCGCGGTAATGGCGACCCTGTTCTTCGACCCCTCGGCGCTCCCGGCATGACGCCCGGCCCCGCAATGATGAGCCCTATTATGATTGACGCAGAAATCCTCCAGCCCGTCGTCGTGCTGATGGCATGGACCATGGTGATGTGGGCATGGATGTACGCCACCCGTATCCCCGCGATGAGCAAGGCGGGCATCCAGCCCGACGATGCCCGCAAGACCAAGGGCCTCGACGATGCGCTTCCCGCCGAAGTCCAGTGGAAAGCGCACAATTACAACCATTTGCACGAGCAGCCGACCGTATTCTACGCGGTTTGCCTGCTATTGGCGATTGTGGGCTGGGGTGACGGAATGAACGCGCTGCTGGCGTGGATCTACGTTGGCCTGCGCATCATCCACTCGATCGTGCAGGTGACCGCGAACAAGGTGATGGTGCGCTTCGTACTCTTCGCCCTGTCGAGCGTTGTGCTGATTGCGCTCATCTTCCACGCCGCAATCTGGGCGTTCGATATTCACCTTTGACGTGAGCGCCCGCGAAGGCGGGGGTCTCGGTCGGCTTGGCGCGAAATTGACTAAGGTCCCCGCCTTCGTGGGGACACACGCTAGCTACTCCGCCGCCTCGGCCTCGTGCACATGCCCATCTGCCTCTATCTCGAGGCCGGCAATGAAGCGCTCCGCATCGAGAGCGGCCATGCAGCCCATGCCCGCAGCGGTCACCGCCTGGCGATAGACATGGTCAGTAACGTCGCCTGCCGCAAAGACACCCGGAATGTCGGTCTTGGGCGAACCGGCTTCAGTGAGCAGATACCCGCCATCGTCCATCGGCAGCTTGCCCTTGAACAATTCGGTCGCAGGCGCGTGGCCGATCGCGACGAATGCCCCGTCGGCATCAAGCGTGCTGTCCTCGCCCGTCACCGTATCGCGCAGGTTGAGGTGGTGGAGCGCGCCATTGTCGCCTGCTTCGAAACTCTCGACCGTCTTGTTCCAGATGACCGAAATCTTGGGGTGGTTAAGCAGGCGCTCCTGCAAAATCTTCTCCGCGCGCAGTTCGTCGCGGCGGTGGATGAGCGTCACGTCGTCCGAATGGTTGGTGAGGTAAAGCGCTTCCTCGACCGCTGTGTTGCCGCCGCCAATGACCGCGACCTTCTTGCCGCGATAGAAGAAGCCGTCACAGGTCGCGCAGGCCGACACGCCCTTGCCGCCCAGTTCCTGCTCGCCCGGCACGCCAAGCCATTTCGCCTGCGCACCGGTGCAAATCACCAGTACGTCGGCGATATATTCATCGCCGCTGTCGCCGATTGCCTTGAAGGGCGAACCGTTCGCCACGTCGACATCGACAACGGTGTCCCACATCATGCGCGTGCCGACATGCTCGGCCTGCTTCTGCATCTGCTCCATCAGCCACGGGCCCTGGATGACGTCGGCAAAGCCGGGATAGTTTTCGACATCGGTCGTGATGGTCAGCTGGCCGCCGGGTTGGAGGCCCTGCACGACAATCGGCTCCATCATCGCGCGCGCGCCGTAAATGGCGGCGGAATAACCCGCGGGGCCGGAGCCGATGATGAGCATCTTGGTGCGATGGGTAGCCATATGTCTAAGTCTCGTATTCGGGAATTTCGTGAAGTGAAGCCGCTATATGGGGATTGGTCCCCCAAGAGTCACGCCACGAACCGGCCCCGAAGCCGCTCCTTCAACAGTTCGTCCACACCTAACGTGCCTTCGATATAGGCATCGAGCGTGCCGTGCTCATCCTCGACCACCTGCCAGAAGGTTTCGAGATAGTCCTCGCGCACTTCGAGCAGCGCCTTGATCGCCCCGTCATCGAGCTTGCGGCCAAGCCGCTGTTCGATACCCGGCACCGATTGGGCGGCGAGCACCTCGATCGTCGGCGCATCGTTCGTGCGCAGGAATTCGGCCATCTGGTTCTCGCGGCTCACACCCAGCACTTGGAGCATCAGCATGGCCGCGACACCTGTACGGTCCTTGCCCGCGAAGCAATGCACGAGGCTCGGCCCGTCGCGCTCCGCCAGCAGGCGAAAATATTGCGCGAACATCGAAATCATCGCGACATTCCGCGGCATGCGGGTGTAGACGCCGAGCATCCGCTGGCGGGCGAATTCCTCAGTCGTGGTGCCCTCGTCCACATCCATATGCGGTGGACTGGAGCTGGTTTCGCCGTCGTAGAAAAACACCTCGCCATCGAAGCCTTCGGGCCGCTTGCACGGATTGCGGTCGCGCTCGGAAAGGCCGCGCAAATCGACCACCGTGCGGATGCCGAGCGCCCTCACCGCCTGCAAATCCGCCTCGCTCGCGCCGACATGCTGGCCCGAGCGCCACAGCAGCCCAGTCTTCACATTGCCGCCACCCTCGACCTGCCAGCCGCCGTAATCGCGGAAGTTATGGATGCCGTCGGTGTCGAGGAAAGGTTCGCGAATCATGGGCGTGAGCGTGGCAGGGCGGGAGACTAGGGGATAGCCCCTATTGCGCGGAAAACCGTCTTTTCTAGACCCTGCGATTACAGCCCCCCTCGTCCGGGGGGACCACAGCGGAGCCGAAGACATGTCGCATATCCTGATAGTCGATGATGATGAAATGATTGCCCAGATGGCGAGCGAAATCCTGATGGATGCAGGCCACGCCTGCGGATGGGTCGCCGACGGGGAGCGTGCGCTGGACTTGCTGCGCTGGCGCAGGCCCGACCTGCTCCTTCTCGACCAGGACATGCCCGGCCTCACCGGCGCGCAAGTGCTGCGTTCGCTGCGCAGTTCAGCCGAAACCTATGATTTGCCGGTCATCATGTTCACCGGCATCAGCGGCGTGGAGGACGAGAACGCCGCCTTCCACAACGGGGCGCAGGCCTATATCCGCAAGCCCTTCGAGGCGCATGTGCTCATCGGGCAGGTCGACGAGGTACTGGCTCCGCGTGCGGAACGGCCGAGCCACCTCAGCCTGATGGACCATCTGGAACAGGCAACTGGCCGCTGGCGCGATGCACCCAAGCAGCGCGCCGTGTCCTAACCGCCGGAAACGCTGTCGAGGTCGGAGAGGAAGGTCTCGGTCCAGTCCTGAACATTGTCGTCGCGCACTGTCCTAATGAGAGCGTCGTAGCGACGCTTGCGCTCTTCCAGCGGCATGTCGAGGGCGGTGCGGATGGCATGGGCAAGGTCGTCCGGGCTGTGCGGATTGACCAGCAGCGCATCCTTCATCTGAGCGGCGGCGCCTGCGAAACTCGACAGGATCAGCACGCCGGGGTCTTCGGGGTCCTGCGCTGCGATATATTCCTTGGCAACAAGGTTCATCCCGTCGCGCAAGGGTGTCACCAGTCCGATTTTTGCCGCGCGGAAGAAGCCGAACAGTTCGGCATGGCTGTAGCCACGGTTGACGTAACGGATGGGCACGAGGTCGACCTCGCTACGCGCGCCGTTGATTTGCCCTGCCTTCTGCTCGAGCGTGGCGCGGATGGCTTGGTAGCTGTCGACATCCTCGCGGCTGGGCGGCGCAATCTGCACGAAGACGAGGTCGCGGACGCGCTCTGGGTGCTTGTCGAAGAAGCGCGAAATGCCGTCGAGCCGTTCGGGCAGGCCCTTGGAATAGTCCAGCCGGTCGACGCCTATCATTGCGGTACGGCGGCGGGTCGAACTCATCAGCCTCTGCTGCGCTTGCCGCGCATCGCCGGTATCGCCGAGCGCGCTGAAATGGTCCCAGTCGATGCCGATGGGGTAGGCGCGCGCGATGGTGGTGCGCCCGTCCAGCGTGATGGCGCCGGTGGCCTCGTCAACTTCGGCGCCGAGTTCGGTTCGGCAATAATGCAGGAAGCTGTCGAGCCATTCCTTGGTCTGGAAGCCGAGCAGGTCGTAGTGCAACATCGTGCGCGTCAGCCGCTCGTGATAGGGCAGCGAGACAAACAGCCGCGTGGCGGGCCATGGGATATGGAGGAAAAACCCGATGCGGTTTTTCGCACCGCGCGCCCGCAAACGTTCGCCCAAAGGCACGAGGTGGTAGTCATGCACCCACACCACATCGTCTTCTTCGAGCAGCGGGGTGACGAGTTCGGCGAAGCGCTCGTTGACGCGCTCGTAACCCTTCCCCGTCTCGCGCTCGTATTTGGCGAGGTCGAGGCGGTAGTGGAACAGCGGCCAGAGCGTCGAATTGGCGTAGCCGTTGTAATATTCCTCGATGTCGCGTTCGGACAAATCGATGGTCGCGGTGGTTACGCCGTCACTGGTCTGGGTGGCGATGTTGCCAGTGCGGCCGCTCTCGCTTTCCTCGCCCGACCAGCCGAACCACAGGCCCTTGCGCGATTTGAGCGCCGAGTGCAGCGCGCCAGCAAGACCGCCCTGCGCCCCTGCCGCTCCGCGTGCCTTGGGCACTGCGACGCGGTTGGAAATTACGACAAGGCGGGCGTCGGTGCTCAACGCACCTCGCTCCAGCTTTTCGAAAGATGACCGGCAGAATTGATGATACCTACCAGCGAATAGGTCTGGGGGAAGTTCCCCCACAGCTCGCCCGTTTCATAATCGAGGTCTTCGCTCAGCAGGCCCGAGCGGGTGGTGTGACCCAGCATCGCCTCGAACATCTGCCGCGCCTCGCCACTGCGACCGGTCAGGTGCAGCGCCTCGATGAGCCAGAAAGTGCAGACATTGAATGCCGTCTCGGGCGCGCCGAAATCGTCCTCGGCCGCATAGCGCAGCATGTGGTCGCCGCGGCGCAGGTCGCGCTCGACCGCTTCGAAGGTTTTGAGGAAACGCTCGTCGTCGGGCTTCAGATAGCGTAGCTCGACCATTTGCAGCAGGCTGGCGTCGAGGTAGTCGCTTTCGAAACTGGCGCCATAGTGCTGGCCTTCTTGACTCCACGCTTCGGCATCGATTTTGGCGCGGATGGCCTCGGCACGCTCTTGCCAGAGCTTGGCGCGGTCGTCCTTGCCCAATTGACCCGCCACGTTCGAAAGCCGGTCGCAGGCAGCCCAGCACATGACGGCGGAATAGGTGTGCACCTCCTGCCGCGTGCGGAATTCCCACAGGCCTGCATCGGGCTTGTCGTGCTTCGCCCAGGCTGCTTCGCCGACCTCTTCCAGATGCTCGAAATCGCGCTCGTCCGCCATGCGCAGCAGGCGCGTGTCGAAGAAGGCCTGCGCGGTCGGCATGACTATCTGGCCGTAGCAATCGTATTGCACCTGCTTGTAGGCTGCATTGCCCACCCGCACCGGGCCATTGCCGCGATATCCGGCAAGGTTCTGCGCCTCGAATTCGTGCAATTCGGCATCGCCCATGACCGAGTAGAGCGGCTGTATCTGCCCTCCCCGTGCCTGGTCGATGATGTTGCGCAGATAAGCGAGATATTTCTCCAGCACGTCGAGCGCGCCCAGCCGGTTCAGGGCCTGCACGGTGTAATAGCTGTCGCGTATCCAGCAGTAGCGATAGTCCCAATTGCGCTCGCTGCCCGGCGCTTCGGGAATGGAGGTGGTGAGCGCGGCGACGATCGCGCCGGTCTCCTCGTGCTGGCACAGTTTCAGCGCGATGGCGGCGCGGATGACCTCTTCCTGCCATTCAAGCGGGATGTGCAGCCCGCGCACCCAGTGCTGCCAGTATTTCTTCGTGTTGGCTTCCATCCGGCGCAGTTCGCTGCGGATATTGCCCACAAACGGCTCATCGGGACCGAGGAAAAAGTGCTGGTCACTCTCGACGCGGTAGCTGCGCCCTTCGAGGATATAGCCGACCGGCGCATCGGTGGAGAGGCGCAGCGCCTGCTCGCCGGTCAGGTAGCGGATATGGTTGGTGCCGTTGGTCGTGCCAGCCAGCCCTTCGCCGTAATCTTTCATCGGCGCGAGGCAAACCCTCAGCCGAGGTGCTCCCGCCACGGGTCGTACGATACGGATATAGGCGACGGGGCGATACATCCGCCCCGACCTCTCGAACCTCGGCGCGAAGTCATGGATTTCGAGCGCGCTGCCGTCCAGCGCCTCCAGTCGGGTAACAAGGATCGGAGTGTTGCGGAGATAGTATTGGGTGGCGCTCACCTGCCCTTCCAGTTCGAAGCGCCAGACACCTTCGTTGCGATTGTCGCCGTTGAGGAGCGAGCAGAAAACGGGGTCGCCATCGACACGGGGAACGCAGCCCCAGACGAAGCCGCCCTCCTCGTCGACCAACGCGCTGACTTGGCAATTGCCGATGGGAGAGAGTTCCAGATTTGCTTGCTTCACAGGTTCAACCAATTGTGCACCGCTTCTACGTCTTGCAGATGATAGCGCGCAGCCTCGCTGTCCCGTTCCCCGACTGCAATGCCGAAACCTGAGAATTCGATTGCGGCGCGCATGCCGTCCTCGTCGGTCACGTCGTCGCCGATGAAGATGGGCGTGCTGCCGGCGAAGGGTTCGATGGCCATGAAAGCCTCGAGCGCCGCGCCCTTGTTCGCGCCCGGACGAACCAGCTCAGCAACGCCCTTGCCGCTTGTAACATCGAGACCATGCGCCTCGGCAACTTCGCGCGCAAAGGTCAGTGTGGCTTCTGCCTTCTCCGCCTGCCCGCGAAAATGCAGGGCGCCGCCGTGGCTTTTCGTCTCGTAAAACAAGTCGTTACGCTTGGCATAGGCGCGCAGGTCTGCGACCGCCTCGTCGGGCAATCCGCTCGGTGCCTCCCCCAACCGCTCACCGCTGGCGAGGAAGCGCGAAGCCCCGTGCGAGCCAGCCCGCGCAATCGCCACCTCACCCAAATGGGTCTGCAAATCGTCCAGAGCGCGTCCGCTTACCAGCGCAAGCCGCCCTTCCAGCCGGTCGCGCAGCTTGTGAAGCGCCTCGGTCAATCCGGCAGGGACATGAATGTCACCCGGCCTCGGCGCGATGCCGACCAGCGTGCCGTCAAAATCGAGGAACAGCGTCACCGGTCCGGCGGAAAGCAGCTCGGCAAGGGGCGGCGGAGATGGGAGCGGAGAGTGGCTTGCCATCGGGCCAAGGCCTTAGCGAAACGGGAGCTGGCGTCAAACCGTCAGTTGTCGTTCGCCGCGCCCGGATTGAGGATGAGGTCGCCCTGCTCGACCCGCCAACCGTCGAGGCGCGAGAGGAAATTCATGCCCAGCACATTGGTGCTGCCAAGGTTCGGGGCAATCACGGCATCGAGGCCAGCCGCCTCGATATTGCCGAAGCGCAGGCTGTCGACGGTGGTCAAATCCGCGGTCACCGTACCGTTCGCCGTATTGAGCATCACCGGAAGACCGCCCGTGCGTGGCTCCAGCCCGGCCTGCTGCGCCGCGCGGGTCGAGAACGCCGTCAGCGTCGCCCCCGTATCCACGAGGAAGCGGGTTGGCACGCCATTAACCTCGGCCACCAGCCAGTAATGCCCGTCGGCGGCCATCGGAATGAGCGTCTCCTCGCCCACGATACGTTGCTCGGGCATGCCGAGTTCGGTCACGGCGTCGAGCCGCGGGTCGAACCGCGCCAGCTGGAGGAAGACGGTGAGCAGGATGCCAACCAACGCCAGCGTGCTGATGGTCCGTACAAGCCTGCCGCCTGCCACCTTTTTGCGCAGCATCATCGCGCCAATCCAGCCGATGAAAAGCGCTGCAATCGTGCCGACGAGGAGGCCCGAACGGGGGACCGCGCGGATGATTTCGGCGATTGCGTCGAATGCGCTCTGGAAGTCCATCAGGCAGATATAGGTATTGGGTGCTGCCGCGTCGATGAATGGGCGAAAATAATCAGGGCGCGTCGCGCTTTTCAGTGGCTTCGGCGAGGATGACCGAGAAGCGGTCCTCACCATCGGTCCAGCGCATACGCGGTGTCCAGCCGCCTGCGAGAAGCAAAGTGTTGGCACTGCGACGCGTGAACTTGTGGCTGTTTTCGGTATGGATGGTTTCGCCCTGATTCATAGCGAAACGCTCGCCTGCGACCTCGAACACTATGTCACGCGTGGCCTCCAAGTGCATCTCGATACGGGCGAAGTCGTCGTTCCACGGCGCCTTGTGCTGCAATGCGTCCACCGGGATCGTGCCGCCAAGCTCGCGGTTGATGCGGCGAGCGAGGTTGAGGTTGAACTCGCCCGTCACCCCGCGAGCATCGTCATAGGCGGCTTCGAGCACCTTGCGGTCCTTCACCAGGTCCATGCCGATGAGCAGCAGCGGCAGTTCGCCGTCCTCCGCCCCCAGCGTTGCGCGCATCGAGCGGAGCAGGTCGACGGCCGTGCGCGGGACCATGTTCCCGATGGTCGAGCCGGGGAAAAAGCCAAGTTTCTTGAGCGGCAGAACATCCTCGGGAAGCGCGACCTCGCGCATGAAATCCGCCTCGACCGGATGAACGTCGATTGCGGGAAATTTCTCGGCTAATGCCGCCGCAGACGCGCGCAGGAAATCACCCGAAATGTCGAGCGGGACATAAGCGGCAGGGTCGATGGCGCGTAGCAGCAGCGGTGTCTTCACCGAGCTGCCCGAGCCGAATTCGACCACCGCGCGACCCTCACCGATATGTTGCGCGAACTCTTCCCCGCGTGCTTCGAGGATTTCGGTCTCGGCGCGGGTCGGGTAATATTCCTCGAGGTCGGTGATGTCCTCGAACAGTTGCGAGCCCGCATCATCGTAAAGCCAACGCGCGGGAATGGCTTTCTGCCGCTGGCGCAGGCCCTTCAAAACATCCTCGCGGAATGCGCGGTCCACACCATCATCGTCGCGGTCGACGAGCGCTATGCCCTGTTCGGTTCTCATAAGTCTTTCGCCAGTCTCAGCCCGGTGAATTGCCAGCGCTGGTGGGGGTAGAAGAAGTTGCGGTAGCTAGGGCGCGAATGGCCGCGCGCTGTTGCGCAGCTTGCGCCCTTCAGCACGAATTGCCCGCTCATGAACTTGCCGTTGTATTCGCCCACCGCGCCTTCCGCAGGCTGGAAGCGCGGATAGGGCAGATAACCACTGCGAGTGAATTGCCAGCAATCGCCGAACAGGCCTTGCGAGCCAGTCGACAGCGGAGGTGCGGCCTCGTCCATCTGGTTGCCGCTGCTCGCATCATGCGCGGGCGCTTCGCCTTCCTGGCCGCGCGCGATGGCTTCCCATTCGAACTCCGTCGGCAGGCGCAGGCCCGCCCAGGTGGCGAAAGCGTCGGCTTCGAAATAGGAGATATGCGTGACCGGCGCATCCGGGTGGCGCTCCTGCCAGCCCGTGTGGGTGAAATGCTCATCTTCCCGCCAATAGGAAGGCGCGCTGATGTTGTTCTCCCGCACCCACGCCCAGCCATCCGACAGCCAGAGTGTCGCCTCGTCATAGCCGCCGTCGGCGACGAATTCGGCCCACTCGGCATTGGTCACGAGGCGCGAGGACAGGGCGAAGGGTTCAAGCAGCACGCGGTGTGCAGGCCCCTCATTGTCGAAGGCGAAACCGGTCTCTTGATGGCCGATACGTGCCACGCCGCCCGGGTGCGAATGCCAACCATCGGACTGCGCCGCTATCTCGCGTCCGACATCCTCCCACATCGCTGGTCCCAACGGGTTCTGGAACAGCGCATGCTTGATATCGGTCAGCAGCAATTCCTGGTGTTGCTGCTCGTGCGACAGACCAAGTTCGATTAGCGGGCGCAACTCCTCGCGCTCCAGCAGCGGCTGCATCGCCTGGTCGACATGCGCGCGCCATTCGAGGATGTCGGTCAGCGTCGGGCGCGAGAGCATGCCGCGCGAGAAACGGGCAATCCGCTCGCCTTCCGCCTCATAATAGGAATTGAAGACGAAGGGCCAGTCCTCGTTGAACAGGTCGTAGCCTTGCAAGTGGTCGCGCAGGAGGAAGGTCTCCCAGAACCACGTGACATGCGCGATATGCCATTTGGCTGGCGAGGCATCTTCCATCGACTGGAGCGTCGTATCGGCTTCTGAAAGAGGTTCGACCAAAGCCTCGCTGAGGGCGCGCACCCTCGCGTAGCTGTCCGCAAGTACGCCTGCGGTGGCGTGCTGGCTGGCGTAGAGGCCGCCCATCGCCCTGCTCTCCTCTTACGGCTGCCGAGGACCGACAACCGGCAAGTAACATGGCGCATTCGGGTGACAGTTTAAAGGCCGCTGCCAGAAAAAAGCCTATCCTATCATACGTTAAAGTTCAGGCAGCGTTTGCGACCCTGTTCCGCCCGCCGCGTTTCGCCTCATAAAGAGCGGCATCCACACGAGCAAAAAGGATAAGCGAGGCATCGCCTTCTTCGATTTGCGCATGGCCTGCGCTGATGGTGATGGACGGTATCGGGGCGCTGTGCGTGCCTGCTTCTATGGCCCAGCGCAGCCGCTCTGCCGCGCGCAGCGCCGCCTCGCTGTCGCAATCGGGCAGTATCCAGAGAAATTCCTCGCCGCCGATGCGACCGATGGTGTCGAACTCGCGCGCCTGCCGCATGGCAATCTCACCGACCATGGCGATGACCTTGTCACCCACCGGATGGCCATGACGGTCATTCACCTGTTTGAAGTGGTCGATATCGAACACGATAAGAGAAAGCGGTTTCTCGTCACGCCGCGCATCAATCACCGCCCGGTCCAGTTCCCCCATCGTATAGCGGCGGTTGGCGAGGCCGGTCAGCACATCGGTGTTGGCATCGCGCTGTGCCTGCGCTGCGCGCTCCAGCGCTTCGTCGCGGTCGCGGCGCAGAGCATAGGTTTCAGAGACGTCCTTTACGACCATGAAGACCTGCTCGCGCACTCCTTCCTGAGAAAACACATTGCGCGCTCGTGCTCTGAGTATGTGCGAAGCTTCGCCCCGCTCGGCGACTTCGAATTCGATGACGAACGGCTCACGGTCCTGTTCGTGCGCAATGAGCACTGTTTCGATCTGCAGCATTCCGTCGGGCATTATGCGTTTGAGGATGTCTTCGCGCGGCGGAGTCCCCGGCGGTAGGCCGGCGAGGTGGCACATCTCTTCCGACCAAAGATGCCGCCGCGGCTCTATCTCGATGCACCAGCGGCCATATCCCGCGAGGCCTTCAGCCGTCTCGAGCTCGTCCACGCTGCGACTGAGCTTCGCTGCATCTTCGCGGATTTGCCGCGTGGTCATCCTGTTGCTCACGCAGTTCCCCGCCAGCAGCGCAAAGACGCTGGCGAGCAGGAGGGCGCTCGTGACGGGACCGGGGCTGAACAATGCCATCACCGCCAGCAGGCCGGACAAAACCCAGACTCCCAGCGACAGGGATCGCTTCGATGGCAAAGGGACGTGACGCACAAGGCTCTCCTGCTCTGGAAGAGACTTGTGGCATGGACGCGGAAAGGAACCGTCGCCGCGGCTCTCCGGCCTTTTACCTAGGCGGCGTCAGCCTGCATCTGCGAATGCTCGGCATTCAGCGTCTCGGCGATGAGGAAGGCAAGCTCCAGCGATTGCGCGGCGTTGAGGCGTGGATCGCAATGGGTGTGGTAGCGGTCCTTCAGCGCCTCGTCGGTGATAGCGACAGCGCCGCCGACGCATTCGGTCACATCCTGTCCGGTCATCTCGATATGGATGCCGCCCGGATGCGTGCCTTCGGCGCGGTGGACCGCGAAGAAGCCCTTCACTTCCGAAAGAATGCGGTCGAAGGGCCGCGTCTTGTAGCCGCTTTCCGACTTCACGACATTGCCATGCATCGGGTCGCAGCTCCACACCACCGGATGCCCTTCGGCCTTCACAGCGCGAACGAGGCGCGGCAGGCCTTCTTCGACCTTGTCATGGCCGAAGCGGCTGATGAGCGTGATGCGCCCCGGCTCGCGCGCCGGGTTGAGCGTGTCGAGCAGCTTGAGCATCGCATCCGTCTCGAGGCTCGGCCCGCACTTCATACCAAGCGGATTGCCGATGCCGCGCGCGAATTCGACATGCGCGCTGCCTTCGAAGCGGGTGCGGTCGCCAATCCAGACCATGTGCGCGCTGGTGTCGTACCAGTCGCCGGTCAGGCTGTCGCGGCGGGTCAGCGCCTGCTCGTAAGGAAGCAAAAGCGCCTCGTGGCTCGTGTAGAAACTCGTGCCCTGCAATTGCGGGACGGTCGCCGGGTCGATGCCGCAGGCTTCCATAAAGTCCAGCGCTTCGCCGATGCGGTCGGCAGTCTCTGCGAACTTGTCTGCCCAAGGGCTGCGGCCCATGAAATCGAGCGTCCACTGGTGGACCTGCCGCAGGTTCGCATAGCCACCACCGGCAAAGGCGCGCAGCAGGTTCAATGTGGCGGAGGCCTGGAAATAGGCACGGACCATACGCTGAGGGTCGTTGGTGCGGGTCGCAGCATCGAATTCGATGCCGTTGACGTTGTCGCCGAAGTAGCTCGGCAGCGTGACATCGCCCTGCGTCTCCGTGTCGGAACTGCGCGGCTTGGCGAACTGGCCCGCCATTCGGCCGACCTTCACCACCGGCTTCTTGCTGGCAAAGGTCATCACGACAGCCATCTGCAGCAGCACGCGGAATGTGTCGCGGATATTGTTCGGGTGGAATTCGGCGAAACTCTCGGCGCAATCACCGCCCTGCAGCAGGAAGGCATTGCCAGCCGCAACTTCGGCAAGGTCGGCCTTCAGCGCCCGCGCCTCGCCCGCGAAGACGAGCGGCGGATGGCTGGCGAGCGCGCTCGTTGCCTCGTCCAGCGCTTCGGCGCTTTCATAGCGCGGCAAGTGCTTCGCTTCGAAACCTTGCCAGCTATCGGGTGCCCATTCGCGTGCCATCATTCGTCCATTCAATTATCAATCGGCCCGAAAGCCAAGCCGACACGTCCTTTTCGCGCAAGCAGCATAAACTTGGCCAGTGCAAAAAGGCGATTGCCCTGTTCGGATTACCGCCCCGATTGCGCGCTCTGCCTCGAAGCAGTCGCAAGGGTCTGACCCTCAGGGATGACTGCAATGCGCCAACTCGGTTTCCCGCCGAAATATTCGCGCGCCAGCGCCAGCATGGTTTCCGGCGTGGTGACCGAATAATCGTTGAGGAAACCGCGCAATGCCTGCATCCGGCGCGGGTCCTGCGTCGAGCCCTGCAATTCGAGCAGCAGGAAATAGTTACTTGTCGCCACACGCTCGTAGCGATTGCGCAGGGGCTCGGTCGCCCGGGCGAGTTCGTCAGTCGTGGGCGGCGTCTCGGTCAGTTCGCGGGCGATTTGCTCGGCCTTGGCGAAAAGTACCGGCACGTCCTTCGGCTGCATCTGCGCAAAACCAAGGATGGCCCCGCCGCTCTCGACATCCATCGGCCAGTCGAGCTGCACGTTGGGCGCATAGCTGGCGCCCGTCTCGAGCCGCATCGCATCCATCAGCCGGTTGTTGAACACCTCGGTGAGGATGGTGAGCTGGCGCGACTTGCGCGTGCCGCCCATGCCCCCGCCGACGGGCCATGCGAAGACCGCCGCAGCTTGGTTGGCATCGCCCTTGTGATATCGAACGACGGTCTCGCTATCGTCCGAGATATTCCATTCACGGCCGAGAACTTCGGGTGAAAGGACGCCGCGGTCGGGCAGAGCGCCGAACGTGCGCGAAAGGGTTTCAATCGCTTCCTCGCGGTCGAAATCACCGAAGACGAGCACTTCAACCGGACCCTCACTAAGGATCGGCTCCCATACCTCGCGGAAACCCTCGACCGTCACACTGTCGAGCGCTTCGGGCGTAGATGTACGGAACACCGGATTGCGGTCGTAGAGCAGGTATTCCAGGTCGCGCGTCAGCACGCCTCCCGGCTGCGAGGCATAGCTCTGGTAGGCAAGCTCCGCAGCCGCTTTGGCGCGCACGAAGGGTGCCCTGTCCCAGCGCGGCATGCCGAGCTTGGCTGCAAAGAGGTACAATTGATCTGCAAGGTCCTGCTTGCGGGTCATGGCATCGAACGAGAAAACGCCCTCCCCGATGGAGAAATCGAATCCGAGCTTGCGACCAGTCGCCAGGCGGTCGAGCCCTTCCGCCCCCAGGTCGCCGAGACCCGAGGAAACGAGCGCAGCTTCACCCAGCGCGATGTATGGCGCGTCTTCGGCATCGAAGGCTCGCATTCCCGCTCCGAAACGCACCTTTACTGCCACACGGCCGGGCTCGTGGTCATTGGCAAGCACCAGCGCAGTGACACCATTGGCAAATTCGATACGTTCGACATTACCGATGGCATGCGGTTCGCGCGCGACGATTTCGCCCGGCGCACCGATGGGCGGCAAGTCGGCAAAATCGATGCTCTGCGCAGCGAGGCGTGCGTTGGCATCGGCCTCGACTGGCGCCAGCATCGCGGTCCGCAGTTCGGCATCGGTCGCGTCACCGGCGTCAGGCGTAATGTAAGTTGCGCGGATGACGTTGCCGCTGAACAGCTTGCGGGTTTCTTCCAGCACCATTTCCGGAGTGGCCTTGGCCCGCATGGAATTGAAGACCTGCAGGAAGGTTTCCGGCGCGGCTATGGCCTCGCGGATATCGACTGCGCCGACAAGCTCATCGGCATAGAGCGCGCCGGCGCGGTTCACGCGTTGCTCCACGCCATTGGTATAGGCGACCTCCATTCCGGCAAGTTCGCGATCCATTTCTTCCTGCGTGGGCGGATTGGTCACGGCATCGGCGATGACGGCGCGCACCTCGGCCAGCGCGCTTTGCCAATCCTCGGTCAGGGGAACGAAATTGACGATCGTCGCATGGGTCGAGCGGCTGATCTTAGCCTCGCTTACATTGGCCTCGAGCAGGTTTCCGCCCGCGCGTGCTTTCGCTTCGAGGCGGCGGTCGATGAGCTGGAGTGCCAGCGTCTCGCGCAACCTGCCTTCGTTGTAGACAACCGTGTCGTCGACCTGCCTCCATGGACGGAAATAGCCATAGGTGAAGAAGCGTTGCATGGTTGGCTCGACGATGACCGCAACATTGCCGACAGGATTGGCAGGATCGGCGCCCGCAGGCGTCAGCGGATCACCGAATGCGGGCGCGGGCGTGGTCGAACCCTCGACGGTCCAGTCGGAGAAGTATTTCTCTATCATGGTGGCAAACAAGACCGGATCGAGGTCGCCTACGACAGAAATGACCGTATTTTCGGGGCGATACCAGCGGTCGTAGAAGGCCTGCACGGAAGCGCCATCGGCTGCCTGCAAGCTGTCCTCGGTGCCGATGATGATGCGCTCCGCCAGCCGCTGTCCGGCGAACAGCGTTTGCATGCGCTGTTCGGTCACACGCTCGGCAATGCCGCCGCGCTCGCGTTTTTCGGCCAGCACGATAGGCACTTCGGCGCGCACATTGGCATCGGAGAGCACCGGCTCGCGCACCATTCCGGAGAGCAGCTTCATACTCTCGTCGAGCTTGGCGGCATCGACTTCGGGCAGGTCGAGCTTGTAGACGGTGTGCGTGGGGCTGGTTTCGGCATTGGTGTCGCTGCCGAAAGTCGCGCCGAGGCGCTGCCATGCGTAAATCGCCTCTGACTGGCCTAGATACTTGCTTTCCCGAAACAGCAGGTGTTCGAGCAAGTGCGCATAGCCGAGTTCATCGTCGTTTTCGTAAAGCGAGCCTGCATCGATGCGTACGCGTATGGAAACCTGGCCCGGCGGGACGCCATTATGGCGCACGCCGTAGCGGATGCCGTTATCGAGCTTGCCGAAGAGCCACTCCTCATCGCGCGGAACGTCGCTGTTCTCGTAGATCCAAGGGGTCTCGCCTTCCCCCTGCAGCGATTCCGGACGCGGGAGGGGAACAACCGCTACTTGAACATCTTCCGCCGAAGCCGTGTCCTGAGCGGCGTGGCCCTGCGGGACGAGCAGTGCAAACGGAAGACTAAAAGCGAGACGCCAGACGGCGCGCGAGGGAACTGTCATAGGGCGCGATATAGGAGCAGGCGGTGTGAAGCGCCAGTGAATGGGACGCTTTAGTTGGACGAGGTTTTCGTGCCTTGTGCGGGACCGTCGCCCCTCCTACATCGCGCCCCATGTTCATCGAGACCGAAACAACGCCCAACCCGTCCTCCCTCAAGTTCCTGCCCGGTCGCCCGGTCATGGGTCAGGGAACGCGCGAATTTGCTTCGCCCGAAGCCGCCGAGGCCAGCCCGCTCGCGCAGGCCATTTTCGACACCGGCGAGGCGACGAACGTCTTCTTCGGCGGCGATTTCGTGACCGTGACTGCAGCGCCTGGCGTCAACTGGTCCGACCTTAAGCCTGTGGTGCTCTCCATCCTGCTCGACCACTTCGTTTCCGAAGCCCCGCTCTTCGCGCCGGGCTCGGCAGGCGGCATCTCGGTGCCGGGCGAGAACGAGATGATGGTCGAGGAAAGCGCGGAGGACGCCGACATCATCACACAGATCAACGAACTGCTCGAAACGCGCGTCCGCCCGGCGGTCGCAGGGGATGGTGGCGACATCCAGTATCGTGGTTACAAGGACGGTGTGGTCTATCTCCAGATGCAGGGTGCTTGCGCGGGTTGCCCGTCCTCCTCCGCCACGCTGAAGCACGGCATCGAAGGCCTGCTGAAACATTACGTGCCCGAGGTCGTTGAAGTCCGCGAAGCCTGATTTTCCAGCCAATCTTCAAGGATTTTCAATGACCAAGCAGTTCCACGATAACCATCTTTCTGCCGACGCCCTCGACCAGGTTTTTCGCGAGGCGCGCAGCTACAACGGCTGGCACGACAAGGAGGTGACCGAGGAACAGATCGAGGCGATTTACGAGCTGCTGAAGATGGGGCCGACCTCGGCCAATATGCAGCCTGCCCGCCTCGTGTGGTGCAAATCGCAGAAATCGCGCGACAAGCTCGCCGAATTCGCATCCGAGGGTAACAAGGAAAAAATCAAGACAGCGCCGGTGGTGGTCATCATCGGATACGACATCGATTTCCATGAGGAATTGCCGTGGCTCTTCCCGCACACCGACGCCAAGAGCTGGTTCGAAGGCGACGAGGAAGGCCGCAAGGAAGGCGCGAAGCGCAACTCCGCGCTGCAGGGTGCTTACCTGATGATTGCCGCCCGCTCGCTGGGCCTCGATTGCGGTCCGATGTCGGGTGTCGACCTCGACAAGATTACCGACCATTTCTTCGCCGATAATCCGCGCCACCGCGCCGACTGGGTCTGCGCCATCGGCTATGGCGACAAGGAAACAATCTTCGGCCGCAGCCCGCGACCCGATTTCGACAAGTTCAATCGTATCGACTGACTTGATGCAGGCGCAGCGGTGAGGCAGGGCGCATTGCGATGCGCCTGCTAGCCATAGAAACCGCCACCGAAGCCTGCAGCGTCGCCCTGTTCGAGGACGGCGCGCTGCTCGATGCTCGCCATATCGAGCTGGGCCGCGGCCATGCCGAGCGGCTCGTCCCGATGATTGGCGAATTGCCCGACCAGGGGCGAGCCGAGGAGATACGCGTTTCGCTTGGCCCGGGGAGCTTCACCGGCGTCCGTATCGGTCTTGCCGCAGCCCGCGCTCTTGGCCTCGCATGGCAAGCAGATGTGCGCGGCTATCCGACTCTTGCACTACTCGCCGCAATGGCGCGAGAAAGTGCGGACGGTGACATCGGCGTGTGCATGAACGGCGGTCACGGCGAGTGGTTCGTCCAAGGCTTTGCCAGCGACGGTTTGCCTAGCGGCGAGTTCGCATCGCTCCGTCCCGAAGCGGCGCAGGAGTGGCTCGACCAGCCGACCATCGCCGGCAATCGCGCCGCGAAATTCGCAGAGCAGGCCAGCCGCGACGTCACCACCCTGCCCATGGTGGCGGACGCGCGCCATGTGCCCGCCATTCCCGAAGCGCTCCTGACCGAGAGCCTTTCGCCCATCTATGGCCGCGCACCGGACGCGAAGGCCCCGTCCAAGTGAACGACGTCGACCGGCTCATGGACGTGATGGAAGCGAGCTTCGACCCGCACTATCGCGAAGCCTGGACCCGGCGGCAGGTAGAAGATTCGCTCGCTCTGCCGTCGACTTACATGCTGCTCATCGGCGAAGATGGCGGACCACCGACAGAAGGTATCGATGCAGCAGGCTTCGTCCTTGCACGGCAGGCCGTCGACGAAATCGAACTTCTGCTCATCGCCGTACGTCCCGATCTGCGCGGCAAGGGATTGGGCCGCGCTTTACTTCACCATTTCTTCGAAAGCGCCCGCAGGCGTGAAGCGGTGAAGGTCTTCCTCGAAATGCGCGCCAACAATCCAGCCGAAAAACTCTATCGTGCGGAGGGCTTCACTCAAATCGGCCTACGCAAGGACTATTATCGCACAATCACGGGGCATGCACTCGACGCACTGACCTTCGGTCGCGACGTCTGAAAGCGCCTCTTTTCCACCGTAAGTTGTAAGCACGCGACAGAATTGGCGGAAATTTACAATTCATAGTAGACTTTGCTAATTCACCGCCATATCCCGCCCTAAAAGGTGGAGTTTGCCCAATGGAAGATTTCGAAACCGATATGACCGAGACGCTGATTACGCTGACCTCGGATATCGTTGCTGCCCATGTTTCCAATAACAGCGTTGCCGTTGACGACGTGCCAGCGCTGATTTCCAATGTCTATTCGGCCCTTTCCGGCCTCGGCGGTGCTGGTGCGGTAGAGGAAGCGCGCCCCGATCCGGCGGTCTCGGTGCGCGCCTCGGTCAAGAAAGACCACATCATCTGCCTCGACTGCGGTAAGAAGATGAAGATGCTCAAGCGTCACCTGTCGACCGAACATGATATGACGCCCGACGAATATCGCCAGCGGTGGGACCTCGCCTCCGACTATCCGATGGTCGCCCCCGAATATGCCGACACGCGCCGCGATCTCGCCAAGAAAATCGGTCTTGGCCGCAAGCCCGGCCAGAAGCGTGGTCGCAAGAAAGCCTCGTAAGGCCAAGCTGCTGAGAATTATCTCGAGAATACACAAGCGGCAAAAGCCCTTCGGTTCGCCTTGAGATAGACGCCCCGGCCCGATAAGGGTGCGGGGCGTCACTCATTTGGGAAGATGAATTGCACCAGCGTATCGACCTCGAACAGCTCTGTGCCGACAAGGGCCTGAGGATTACCGAACAGCGCCGCGTCATTGCGCGCGTCCTGTCGGAAGCCGACGACCATCCCGATGTGGAGATGGTTCACGAACGCGCCAACAAGATCGATCCGGGCATCTCGATCGCCACGGTCTACCGCACCGTGCGCCTGTTCGAGGAAGCCGGCATCCTCGACCGTCACGATTTCGGCGATGGACGCGCCCGCTACGAAGCTGCACCCGAAGCGCATCACGACCATCTCATCGATGTCGAAAGCGGCAAGGTCGTCGAATTCGTCGACCCCGAACTCGAAGCGCTGCAAAAGCAGATTGCCGAGAAGCTGGGCTACCGCCTTGTCGACCACCGCATGGAACTTTATGGCGTCCGGCTCGACCGCGAGAGCTGAGCGCAAGCTCGCGAAATATACCGCCAAGCGGCTGGCGGCGGCACGGGGCGAGAAAGTCCCGCTGACGATTGCGGGCTGGGTCCGCTTCATCCTGCGCACCATCGGCATTCTCGTGCTGCTGCTCATCTTCGTGCCGCTGCACTATGCCTATCGCATTTTCGCCTACGGCTCGCCCTTCCCTATGCTGTTCCTGCGTTACACTGCGAGAGTAGTCGGCGCGCGGGTGAAGGTGGTTGGGACACCGCTGCGGCGCGATGTCTTCTTCATCGCCAATCACATCTCCTGGCTCGATATCCTCGCAATGGCGGGGGCGAGCGGGACGGCCTTCGTCGCCAAATGGGAACTGAGCCAGGTCCCCGTCATCGGCTGGCTGTGCAGCCTCAATCGCACGGTCTTCGTGAAACGCGAACACCGCATGGGCGTGGCCGAGCAAATCAATGCACTGAAAGAGGCGTTGCAAGACAATTGGTCGGTCACGGTCTTCCCCGAAGGCACGGTGACCGACGGGCATTCGTTGCTGCCGTTCAAATCCTCGATGATTTCGGTGCTGGAGCCGCCGCCGCCCGGCGTGATGGTGCAGCCGGTCGTGCTCGACTATGGCGAGAATTCGGAAGAAATCGCCTGGGTTGGCGAAGAAAGTGGTCTCCACAACGCGATGCGTGTGATGGCGCGGCGCGGCACGTTCCGCCTGACCATCACCTATCTCGAGCCCTTCAGCCCCGAAGAGCATCGCGGGCGCAAGGCGATTGCCGCCAAGGCGCGCGAGGAAATCGAAGCGCAAATGCTCGCCAATCTCGGCAAACCGCTGCGCGACTTTGCGCATGTGGTAGAGGCAGTGCGCTACAAGCCGCCTGCCAGCGAAACCGAGGGTTAGAGTCCCGCCTTGACCAGCCAGTCGTGAAATAGCCGCACGGGGCGTTCTTCAAGCGCGGTCGGCTTGCAAACGAACCAATAGCTGTACGGACTTTCGACCTCGACACCGAAGAGGTCGGTCAGGCGGTTGTCAGAAGCGCGCTTCAAATGGTCGTCATGCATGATGGCGATGCCAAGACCCTGCGCGGCCGCCTCCAGCATTAATTGGCCGGAATCGTAATGGTCTATGGCGGTCGGCTCGAGGTCATGGAGCGCCAGTTCGTCCTTCCACGCACGGAAGCTTTCGGGAAGCTCGTTGTGAATGAGGAAGGTCTGCTTGGCGAGCACAGCTTCGTCAGGTGAATCCCCCAACTTCGCCGCGAGTTCCTTGCTGGCGATGGCATGGACCATGTTGAAATCGAGCCGGACAGCATGGAGCCCGCTGGCGGGTCCGCGCGACAAGATGATGGCCGCGTCGAGCGTATCGCCGACGCGGTCCTCGAGGTGCGGGCCCGTGTCGATATCGATGTGGAGCAGCGGATGGCGGGCGCGCAGCTCGCCCAGCTTGGGAAACAGGCGCTGGCTGCCAAACAGTGGCAGCACGCCGAGGTGCAGGCGCAGGACGGAGAGGTTTTCCGACTGGCTTTCCACCGCCCTCGCCAGCGCTTCAAGCTGGGGGTTCACTGCTTCATAAAAGGCATGACCGTCGTCGGTGAGCTGCATCGCCTGCCGCGCGCGGGTGAAAAGTTTCTTTCCAACGAAATCTTCCAGATTACCGATGCGGCGGGACAATGCCGAGGGGCTCAGGCCCAGCTCGTCGGCCGCCGCGCGCGCGGAGCCCAGTCGCACAGTACGGACGAAGGCTTCAAGGGCGCGCAGGGGAGGAAGTCGGCGTGTGGCCATCTCTCTGGCCTATTCACCAAACCCGCCCCTGTCGAGGGTCAATGTTCGCTTTCATGCAACTGACACGAAGTCAGTCGGCGGCTTCCAATTCTTCCGGTGCGTGGAGGCGAAGGCGGGTCACATGCGTTTCGTCGCCATCGGTCACCTCGATGCGCCAGCCGCTAGGATGTTCGAGAACCTTGCCCACCGGCGGGACCTGTTCGGCCAGCACGAAGGCCAGCCCGCCCAGCGTGTCGACCGCTTCTTCCACCTCGGCGAGGCGCGGGTCTATCTTGTCGGCCACATCGTCGAGCTCGGCACGCGCGTCGCAATCCCACATGCCTTCACCGATGGAGGCAATCCAGATTTCGGGCGCGTCGTCGTGCTCGTCCTCGATTTCGCCGACGATTTCCTCGACCAGGTCCTCGATGGTGATGATCCCGTCGGTGCCGGAGAATTCGTCGAGCACGATGGCAAGGTGCATCCGCTGCGAGCGCATGTCGGCCAGCACGTCGAGCGCATTGCGCGTCTGCGGCACGTAGAGCGGCTGGCGCATCAGCACCGTCCAGTCGGCCGGCGGGACCTTCTTTTCCGCAAGGAAGGGGAAGATATCCTTGATGTGGATCATGCCGATGACATCGTCGAGCTGCCCGCGATAGACGGGCATGCGCGAATGGCCATGCTCGGAGAAGGTGGCGACCACCTCATCCCATGAAGCGTCCGCATCCATGGCGATAATCTCGCCGCGTGGCACGGCGACATCGTCGGCATCATGCTCGCTGAAATGCAGCAGGTTGCGCAGCATCTGGCGCTCGACACCCGAAAGGTCGCCCTTGGCGGTGTCCTCGGTGTCTTCGGAGCCGTTCTCGCCCTCATGCTCGTCGATGGCCTCTTCGAGCTGTGCGCGCAGGCTCCGCTCGCCACCTTCGGCGTCGAACAATTTCTTGATGGCGGGCCAGAGCCCGCTGCTACTCTCCGCGTCTCCGGCGGGGGGTGAAGTGTTGGCCATGGGCCGGGTCGTAAACTCCAAATGCGCCTCGATACGAGGCTAAGCGCGGTCCCCATATGGGTCCGCTATACCCAACATTGCAAGCGCTTCGATTTCGAGTTTCTCCATCGCCGCAGCCTGTTCGTCGGAATCGACATGGTCATGCCCTGCAAGATGCAAGAAACCGTGAACGAGCAAATGCGCGGTATGGTCACGTAAGCTCACGCCTTTTTCCTCTGCCTCGCGCTGGCAGGTCTCGTAGGCGAGTGCGATATCGCCAAGCATTTCGGGAGGTCCGTCTGCCCCCAGCGTGAGCAAATCCTCGCGTTCGAGCATGGGGAAGGACAGCACATTGGTTGGCTTGTCCTTGCTGCGCCACTCCCTGTTGAGCTCGTGCACCTGCTCGTCGGAAGTGAAGAGGATGCTGGTCATCAACCGCTCGCCCGCCAGCGCGGGCTCGACAGAGGCAATGGCATCATGAGACTTCTGCGCCAAAGCATCCCAATGCTCGTCATCAGGCCATCCGATAATTTCAATGTCTAAATGCAATTCTCAATTCCGTTCCGGCTGAGCTTGTCGAAGCCCTGTCCTTCACTTTCGACGCTGCACTCGAAGAAAAGTGCAGCCCTTCGACAGGCTCAGGGCGAACGGTAGGGAGCTATGACGCCGGTCCCTCGTAAGCCTCGACGATGCGGCCTACGATTGGGTGGCGCACCACGTCGGCGGCGGTGAAGCGGATGGTGCCGAAGCCCTCGGTCCCCTCCAGCTTGCCGACCGCATCGGCGAGGCCGCTCATGCCGTCGCCGCCGGGGATGTCGACCTGCCGCGGGTCGCCGCAGATGACCATTCGGCTGTTCTGGCCGAAGCGGGTGAGGAACATCTTCATCTGCTCGCGCGTGGTGTTCTGAGCCTCGTCGAGGATGACAAAGGCATCGGCCAGCGTGCGGCCGCGCATGAAGGCGATGGGAGCAATCTCGATCTCGCCCGAGGCCAGCCGGCGCTCGACCTGTTCGGGCGGCATGCAGTCGTAGAGCGCGTCGTAGAGCGGGCGCAGATAGGGGTCGACCTTGTCCTTCATGTCGCCGGGCAGGAAGCCGAGCTTCTCGCCCGCCTCGACTGCGGGGCGCGACAGGATGAGGCGCTGCACGCTGCCATTGATGAGCTGCGCCACCGCCTGCGCCACCGCGAGATAGGTCTTGCCGGTACCTGCGGGGCCGAGCGCGAAGATGATGTCGTCGCGCACGAGGCTGCGCATATATGTCGCCTGCATGGCGCTGCGCGGCACGATGGTCTTGCGCCGCGTGCGGATCATGATGGGCGGGCCTTCGGGCTTGCCGTCCATGATGCCGTCGAGTGTCGGTTCGTTCGACATGGCAATCAGCGATTCGATGGCGCCAGCGTCGAGGTCCTGACCCAGTGCGAGGCGGTCGTACATTTCGTTCAAGACATCACGCGCGCGGGCTACGCTGTCTTCGGGGCCTTCGATATGGATGGCATTGCCGCGGGCGGAGATGAACACGCCCAGCCGGTTTTCGACCTGCACCAGATTGGCATCGAACTGTCCGAAAAGCGCGCCGAGCAGGCTCTGGTTTTCGAAGTTTACGTCAACCTGCGCGCGGCGAACCTCGCGCTGGGGTGCGGGCGGTTTGGTCAGGGCCGGGTCGGCCTGCCGGACTGGTTTGCGAGCCATCTGCTCCTTTCGCGTGTTGTCGAGTCGGAAGGTTACTCTTCAACGCGTATCGCGCAAGAAGGGGGCCATGTGATGGCGGTGGAAAGTCACGCAACCGTAATCAGGCCGCGACCGTCTCCTTCAGCTTCCCCGCCAGCGAGTTCGGCCCCGCCTCGACCAGTTCGGCCTGCACGAGGTCGCCAATCGCGGCTTCGCCTTCGAACCAGACGCTCTGGAGCCAAGGTGATTTGCCGAGCCATTGGCCCGCATGCTTACCCTTGCGTTCGACCAGCACTTCGCAGGTTTTGCCGACGCTTGCCCCGTTGAAAGCGAGCTGGTCTCGATTGAGGGCGGCCCGAAGGCGCTGGAGGCGGTCGTCCATGACTTCTTTCACCACCTGACCGTCCATCGTGGCGGCGGGCGTGCCGGGGCGCGGGCTATACTTGAAGCTGAAGGCCTGCGCGTATTTGACCTCGTCGACCAGCGCGAGGGTTTCCTCGAACTCGGCATCGGTCTCGCCGGGGAATCCGACGATGAAGTCGCCCGACAGCGCGAGATCGGGCCGCGCGGCGCGGAAGCGTTCGAGGAGCCTCAAATAGCTTTCCGCCGTGTGGCTGCGGTTCATGGTCTTGAGGACACGGTCGCTGCCCGCCTGCACGGGCAGATGGAGGAAGGGCATGAGCTTGTCGATCTCGCCATGCGCGGCGATGAGGGCGTCGTCCATGTCGGCGGGGTGGCTGGTGGTGTAGCGAATGCGCGCGAGGCCATCGACCTTCGCAAGGTCGCGGATCAGGCCAGCGAGGCCGACACTGTGGCCCTTTTCGTCCTCGCCGCCCCAAGCCGAGACATTCTGGCCGAGCAGCGTGATTTCCTTCGCGCCCGCGTCCACCAGCTTCCTCGTTTCGGTCACGAGGTCGGCATAAGGACGGCTGATTTCCGCGCCGCGCGTATAGGGCACCACGCAATAGGTGCAGAACTTGTCGCAGCCTTCCTGAACGGTGAGGAAGCTCGCCGGATTGGTGCGGCGGCGTTCGGGCAGCGCTGCAAACTTGGCGATGGCCGGCATGTCGGTGTCGGTCGCCCGCTCGCCCTTCACGGCCTTGTCGAGCATTTCGGGCAGCCGGTGATAGGCCTGCGGGCCGACGACCATGCTGACCGCTGGGGAGCGCTTCATGATCTCCTCGCCCTCGGCCTGCGCAACGCATCCAGCGACCGCAATCAGCGGCGTCTTGCCCGCTTCCGCGCCCGCCTTGGAGATGCGGCCTATGTCCGAATAGACCTTCTCCGCCGCCTTCTCGCGGATGTGGCAGGTGTTGAGCACGACGAGGTCGGCATCCTCGCCCTCGGGCGCGGGCACGATGCCCTGCTCGCCCAGCATCTCGGCCATGCGCTCGCCGTCATAGACGTTCATCTGGCAGCCGAAGCTCTTGACCCTGTAGGTCTTCGGGGAATTGGTCGGTTTCATGGGAAGGGGCGCTTTAGCTTGGGTCTGCGATTGTTTCAATCTTCGGCGTCATCGATCATTTCTAACATTTTTAGCGGTGAGAAGGCGGCGAGTGTTAAGGGGAACTCATGATTTAAGAGCGGCATAAAGTAGCCCTCAGGAGACCGGAAGCTAAACGGTTCCTTGTGCGATGCCCCAAATATATCTGTATATTCTAGACCACCGATAACGATGAAATGGCCATCGTAATCGAACCGTGAATCCTCAGCATCGAAACTGAAAGGAATGAGCATTGGCGTATCACGATGGCATTTTACGTCATTAGGGCTCTCAATTCGTAGGACATCCGATTTTTCACCTTCATGTGCCCAGGACGCCCATATGTGTACTAAATTTAGGACTGCTGGCGTTTGACCAGCATTCTGCAATTCAATCATAATTGTGAGGGCATCCTCACTCCAATCACTTTCCTTGATCTGCACCGATCTTACCGAAAGATAGGCTCTCAATTGTCGTTGGTTGCCTGCCTCCGCAATTAGGTTTGCTTTGCGCATTTCGTCGGTTGCTTGACTGGTGTCAGCAACGGCTTGAAGGGTCGCGTCCAACGTCCTCTTCACAAACCACACACCCAAGCCAGTGACACCGAGCGTAAGCGTCGAAGCCACCAACATCCAAAACGCCCATTTCGCCATGTCTTTTTGAGCAATGAGGTCTTGCTCGGCTACTGAGAGCCCCAAGTTTGGGTTACCTAATTCAGCTGCGCAATCTACCGTTTCAGGTTGTCCGACCTCCGAACAAGTCGACGCTATCCGATCTTCGGATAGACTGGTTAATTCAGCACGACCTGAACTCACGCCAAATGTGAAACCGATCGAATACAGAAGAACTAGGAGACCCAAAACAGCAGAGAGAGCGAAACCGTACGCGGCAACGCTCTCCCCTTTGTCTTTCTGACTTGAAGACATATTTTTGGTGGTCTGGCCGTTGTGGGAATTAATTTCTACCCAACAGTCGCCTTCACGATCTTGCCCGGGTTTGCCGGGGGCTCGCCCTTGGGCAGGGCGTCGACGTGTTCCATACCGCTTTCGACCTGGCCCCAGACGGTGTACTGACCGTCGAGGAATTCGGCGTCGTCGAAGCAGATGAAGAACTGGCTGTTGGCGCTGTCGGGCACCTGCGTGCGGGCCATCGAGCAGGTGCCGCGGGTGTGCGGTTCGCTGTTGAATTCGGCCTTGAGGTCGGGCTTGTCGCTGCCGCCCATGCCGGTGCCGGTCGGATCGCCGCCCTGCGCCATGAAGCCGGGGATCACGCGGTGGAAGACCACGCCGTCGTAGAAGCCTTCGCCCGCCAGCGTCGTGATACGCTCGACATGGCCGGGTGCAAGGTCGGGGCGCAGCTTGATCACCACGTCCTTGTTTTCGCCGTCGCCGGTGTCGAGGGTGAAGGTGAGTTTGTCGGCCATGCGGCGAATCTCCAGTATCTGGTTTGAACTTACGCCGGCCCACATAGGTCGGCAGCCCGCATAAGGCTAGGCCGCAGACCCTTCGGGCAAGCGGCTAGCCGCCCTGCCCCATCTGCTCGACGTTCTCGCGAACCTCCTGCAGCAGCCCGTCGAGCGCCGTGCGGTCGCGCAGCACGCCGCCCTGGATGACCGCCTCGATTGTCGTGGTGTGTTCGATGGCCGCCAGCGGGTCGGCGCGCAGCAGCACGAGGTCGGCCAGCTTGCCTTCCGAAATGCCGCCCAGCTCATCGCTGCGGCCAAGGTATTCGGCAGGCACACTGGTCGCCGCCCGTAATGCTTCCATCGGAGTTAGCCCCGCATCGACAAGGAAACCGAGCTCGTCGTGCAGGCTGAAGCCGGGGAACACCATCGTATCATTGGCATCGGTGCCCGCCATGATTTTCACGCCTCCCGTATGCGCCATGCCGGTCGTGGTGAGGCCAAGCTTGAAGAAATCCGCAAGGCCGGCGGTCTGCTCAGGCGAGGCCTGCGCGGTGCGGTCGAGGTCGCGGGTCCAGTCTGCCACCTGCAGGGCGAGCAGGTACTGGAGGCGCGGGTCGTCGCGGTAGCTGTCCTCGCCTGCGCGGTAGTCCATCTCGCGGGTGAGATGGGTGGGCACGTACCAGACATCGTTTGCCACCATTGCCTCGAGATGGGGCGCGCATAGCGCTTCATCGAAAGTGTCGCGCACTCCTGCAGGACGCTTCGAGCGGTCGGGCCAGGGAATGTCCTCTCCGCGCACCTTGCGCATGATCTGGTCGCGGAAGCCCTCGCCAAATGTCGAGCAATCGAGCGGCAGGTCGCGCGCGTGCTCGATCGTGTCCATCCCCATGCTCGCCACATCGGCGATGCTGAACATCATAGGGATATGGCCGCCTACGCGGACGCCGCGCTCCTCCGCCTCGGCCATCAGGCCGGTGAAGGCATCGGGGTGCAATTCCTGTGAGACCTTGATGATGTCGGGACCGCGCTGAGCGAGGCCTGCCACCGTGGCGCGTCCATCATCGGCATTGAAGGGCGCGTAGAGCACCTGCCCCTCGCTTGCATTTGGCGGGCGGTTGCTGTCGACCTTGAAGGTGGACAGTGCCAGCAGCCGCGGCCCGACCATCTCGCCTGCTTCAATCTTCGCTGCGCTCTCGCGCATTTCGCCAAGGCACATGTAAATTGTGCCGGGAGCGACGCAGTCACTCCCCATTTCGCGCACCCCGGTGACACCGTTGGCTGTCATCAGCTTGAGCGAGTTCTCGTGAACGGGCCGGATGCTGGTGTGGACATGCATGTCCATCAGCCCGGGAATGAGGAACTTGCCCGCGCCATCCACCGTGGTCGCAGCCTCGAATTCGCCCGCGCCCGAAGCGACGACCGCCACGATGCGCCCCTCGTCGATAACCACATCGCGGCCTTCGCTGCGGGTCTGCGTCTGTGGGTCGATGACGGTCACGTCTTCAATGACAAGGTCGACCTCCTTCGCCAGCGCGCCGGTCGAAACCGACGCCAGAAGGCCAAGTCCAAGTCCAAGGGTGCGCGCGTGCATTGTCTTCTCTCCTCCCGATTAAATGTGATGACGACCTATGTGTATTGCTGAATTAATACAATACACTTCTTCGAGGAACTTGCTTTTCCGCCCATCGCTTATAGAGCCGCGAACATGGCGGAGGACGAGCGCACCCTCGACGGCGAAGAGACGGTTCTGGCGGATACGCCGGAGGAAGGCGCGCGCCCGGACGACCGCATCGATGACGAGCGCATGGACGAGGAGAACACGCTGAAACGCGAGTTCGTCCGTTCGGTGGAAGATGCTCTTGATGCTGGTGCCAGCGGCGAGCTTTACGACCTAGTGGAGCCGCTCCACCCCGCCGACGTGGCCGACCTGCTCGAGCTGTTCGACAAGGACGACCGCCACCGCCTCGCCACCGAAATCACCGACCTGATGACTTCGGAAGTCGTTGCCGAGCTCAACGACTACGTGCGCGAGGAGATGATGGAGGCGCTGCCCGCGGATGCGGTGGCGCAGATTGCCGAGCAACTCGAAACTGACGACGCCGTCCAGCTGATCGAAGACCTCGACGAGGACGACCAGAAGGCCATCCTCGCCGAGCTCGACCCCGAAGACCGCATCGCCATCCAGACCGCGCTCTCCTATCCCGAGGAGACCGCAGGCCGCCTGATGAGCCGCGATTTCGTGGCAGTGCCCGAGCACATCACTGTCGGCGACCTCATCGATTTCCTGCGCGACGGGCGCGACTTGCCCGACGATTTCTTCGAAGTCTTCGTCATCGACCAGCGCATGCATCCGGTCGGCACCTGCCAGCTCTCATGGATCTTGCGCACGCCGCGCGACGTGCAGCTTGGCGACGTGATGAAGCGCGACCAGACGCTGGTCCCCGCCATGCTCGACCAGGAAGAGGTCGGGCTGATGTTCCAGAAGTACAACCTTATCAGCGCCGCCGTTATCGACGAGGACGGCAGGCTGGTCGGCCAGATGACGGTCGACGACATCGTCCACATCATCGCCGAGGAAGCGGGCGAGGACGCCCTGCTCATGTCGGGTGCGGGTGAAGGCGACATCAACGAGCCTATTCGCGAGGCCTATTCCAGCCGCGTCCGCTGGCTGGTGGCGAACCTCGGCACGGCGCTGGTCGCCAGCCTCATCATCGCGCTGTTCGGCGCTGCTATCGAGCAGCTTGTTGCCCTCGCCGTCCTCATGCCTATCGTCGCCAGCATCGGCGGCAATGCGGGCACGCAGACCATGGCAGTGACCGTGCGCGCCATCGCGATGAACCAGCTGACCAGTTCGAATACTGGCCGCATATTGTGGCGCGAGTTCCGCGTGGCGATGCTCAATGGCGTGACCATCGCGGTGCTCATCGGGCTGGCGACGGCGGTCATCTTTACCCCGCTGCTGGGCGCGGTGATTGCGCTCGCCATGGTCATCAACGTGGCGACCGCGGGACTTGCAGGCGTGCTGGTGCCCGTCGCCTTCGAACGGCTCGACCAGGACCCTGCCGTGGCGAGCAGCGTCTTCGTGACGATGATTACCGATTCGATGGGCTTTTTCGCCTTCCTCGGCCTTGCCGTGGCGATGCAGGTGGTTTGACTTGAGGATGCCGGGAAAGGCCCTACATCCGTTCTCATGCCGCTCCACCTGACCAAGATCGCTTTCGGCGCACAGAGCTTCGGCGATATCGAAAGCTGGTATGCGCAGCGGCGCAGCCCCAACCTCACCACGCGCTATCGCCCCACCAAGTGGGAGCAGTGTATCGGCGGCTCGCTCTACTGGATCCACCAGCACAGCATCGTGGCGCGCAGCGAGATCCTCGGCTTCAGCGAGACCGCGACCGGTCGCTGGTCGATCGACCTCAAGCCCGAACTCGTCCGCGTCCACCCCCGCCCCAAGCGCGCCCACCAGGGCTGGCGTTACCTCAAGGGCGAACCCCCGCGCGATCTCGAGCCGGGCGAGGATATCGGTGACGTGCTTCCGGGCAAGCTGGCCGGCAAGCTCGAGCGTCTCGGCCTCATCTGACTGTCAGGCACGGAACCCTCTACTCCACATACCGTTGTGCAATCATCGACTTATCCGCGGAGAGTGGTCGGTCCGCACATTGAGGAGAGAGACAATGAAAAAGCTGCTTATGGTCGCCCTCGGCGGAACCGCATTCCTGCTTTCGGCATGCAACACGGTGCAAGGCCTTGGTGAAGACGTCGAATCGGTCGGCGAATGCGCTGACGGTATCGAAGGCAACTGCTGACACGCCTAATTCGCAATTTCATGAATAAAGGGCGCTGCTCCGACAAGGAGTGGCGCCCGTTGTTTTTGCAGCAGAGAAGCCGAGCCGCAGCAGCGACGAATGGCGGAACATGGGTGTGCACTAGCCCGTTGATAAGGCAAAGGAGATTTACCAATGCCCGAACGCCAGTCCATGCACCCCGACAATGAATTCATCGACGAGATGGCCGAATACCCCACCCCGTCGCAGCAGAGCGCATCGGGTGGCGAGGTGAACCGTCAGGTTGGCAGCCGCGCAGAACTCAATCGCGCCTTCGACCCCGACAATCGCGAACCGGAAATTGGCTCCGACAACCCAGTGCAGGATGCCATGAAGGGCGAAAAGACCCGTCAGGCCATGCAGGATAGCCGTTCAAGCTGAGCGGCCCCGATTATAAATTGATTTCAATAGCCCCGCCTCATCCGGTGGGGCTATTGCTATTGGCCGCTTAGAGTTTCGCTTAAAAGCCGGCGGGCAATACGAAACAGGAGCCACATTGCTGTGGCCCCTGTCATTCGCAGTGGCCTCGAATCCCGCAGTAATCGAGGTCCTTGCGAAAGAAATTCCGGTGAGCGGCTCACCCCATGATGGTGATGGTTCCGCTCACGACGGTGAGCGTGGTGACGCTGGCAGCTACGATGGCGAGGACTTTGCCGAACATTTTCCTTCTCCTGATTGGGATGGCTGGGTGCCGATGAAAATGTTCTACGCCTCCCCGCCACACCTATCCTGAGAGGGTGGTGGAAAGATTCTGGAAAGAATCTGTGAGAGTGCCTCTTCGACAAAACCGAAAGGCAGTTTGGACCGCCTAACTGGCTTGTGAAGTCTTCTCCGCCACCCGCCTGAGCGCATTCACATAGGCCTCGGGCGGCTGTGCGCCGGGAACCATGAACCGGCCCTCGATAATCATGGCGGGCACGCCGGTGATGTTCATTTCCATCGCGGCGCGCTCCTCGACGCGGGTCTTGCGGGCGAGGTCCTCGCTGTCGAGCGCGGCTGTGGCGGCTGTGCGATCCAGCCCGGTCTCTTCCGCGACATCGAGCAGGACCTCGCGCTCGCCGATGCGGCGGCGGTGGTTGAAATGCGCTTCGAATAGCGCGAGCTTGAGCCGGGTCTGCACCTCGGCCCCGTGCTCTTCCAGCGCCCATGTCAGCAGGCGGTGCGCGGCGAAGGTGTTCCACATCATCGCATCCGGCGCAGGTTCCTCACCGTCGTAATCGAGGCTCACGCCAGCCGCCTCGGCAGCTTCGCGCATGCGACCTTGCACTTCTTTCGACTGTTCGATGGTGCGTCCGTATTTGCGTGCAATGTGCGCGGTTCGCTCTTCTCCCTCTGCCGGCATGTCCGGATTCAGTTCGAAAGCGTGCCAGCGGATGTCCGCCTCTATCTCGCCATCGAGGCTTTCCAGTGCCTGTGACAGGTTTCCCCAACCGACGAGGCACCAAGGGCACATGACATCGGAACAGATGTCGATCGAGAGTCTACGCGGTTCGGTCATCTTTGGATCCACCAATGCATCAGGTGATGCGCAATAGCATGCGGTGGCGGCGCGCGGAACGGGCCATCTCCGGCGAGCGCGGCCTTCACTTCATCACGCGAGTACCAGTTGATTTCGGCCATCTCGGTTTCATCGATGGTCAGCGCATCGTCGTCGGCATAGGAATGGCAGCCAATCATCAACTGGCTCGGGAACGGCCATGGCTGGCTGGCGACATAGGAAACGTCGCGCACCTTCACGCCGCTTTCCTCCAGCACTTCGCGCTGCACCGCTTCCTCGATGCTTTCTCCCGGTTCCACGAAGCCTGCCAGCGCCGAGAAGCTGCCTTCGGGCCACCCCAGCCCGCGCCCGAGCATCAGCTTGCCGTCATATTCGACCAGCATGATGGTGACGGGGTCGGTGCGCGGGAAATGGCTCGCCCCGCATGCCGTACAATCGCGCTGCCAGCCGCCCTTGGCGAGCTTGGTATCACCGCCGCATTGAGCGCAAAAGCAGTGCCGGGCGTGCCAGTCGACGATACTGCGCGCGCCTCCGTAAAGCGCGAGGTCATCAGGCGCGAGCGTGGCCATGAGCGACCACAGCTGCGGGTTCGCCATGCGCGGGCTGGCATCGCCGCGCGGAGGGACGGCTGCGAAACAGGCCTTGCCGCTCTCGCTCTCTGAATAGTCGAGGCCGAGGAAAACCAGCTCGGCATCCTCCGGCGCATCGGCCAGCGTGCTCCAGGCGAGACGATTGTTCTCGTCCAGAGCAGGCATCAGCCCGTCGAGCGCAAGCAGCCGCGCCTTCCAGTTCATATAGCCCGCCAGCCGCTCCGGATCGGCGCGGACGTGGTCGGCGCGGTCTAGCCTCGAGCCCGTAAACGAGAGTGCGATGGCTCAGGCCCCCGCCATGCTGGCGAGGTCGGCGCGCACGGCGTCGGGGAAAGCCGAATGGATGGGATAGGCTTCGGACGGCATGTATTGCGTCATCAGCGTTCCCCGCATGCCTGCCTTGTAGTTGACGAAAGCCACCGTTCCGGCAGCTCCGCCCCATCCATAGGCACCTTCCGAAACGCGGCCACCGGCGCCAAAGCCCTGACCTTCGACCCATGTGCCCTTGGTCACGGCTGTTTCGGGCAGCAGGTTCGAAGTACCGACCCGCACCGCCAGCTCGCCCATCACGCGGCGCCCATCGATCTTGCCGTAACCGAGCAACATGCGCAGGAAGCGGTCATAATCATATGCGGAAGACACCAGCCCCGCCCCGCCGAAGGGGAAGGCCGGGTCGTCGAGATATACGCTCGAACGTGCCGGATCGAGCGGCAGCGGGGTGCCGCCCATGATGCCATAGTTGGTGGTAAAGCGGCCAATCTCGCTCGACGGCACGCGGAAGTAGGTGCTGTTCATGCCGGTCGGCTCGAAAATGGCCGTACGCAGGAACTCGTCGAACGGCATGCCGCTGGCGACCTCGATAACGCGGCCCAAGAGGTCAAGGCTTACAGAATAGCTCCACTTCGCGCCCGGCTGGAGCACCAGCGGCATCTGCGCGAGGTTGTTGGCGAACTTGTCGAGGCCACGGATCGCCTCGTCGCGGCCCAGGCCCGGAATCGGCAGGCGGCTGACCTGGCCGGGCGAGATGCCGTATTTCGCATATTGGTCGCGGATGGGGCCCTTCTGGATAATGGAATAGCCGAGGCCCGCCGTATGGGTGAGCAGGTGGCGGATGGTGATCGGACGCTCTGCCGGGACGAGGTCGGTGACCGAGCCGTCGTATGTCCTCTGCACCTTCATGTTGGAGAAGGCGGGAAGTATCTCTGCAAGCGGCTGGTCGAGGCCCAGCTTGCCGTCGTCGATGAGCATCATCGTCGCCATGCCGGTGACGGGCTTGGTCATCGAATAGATGCGATAGAGGCTGTCGGCATCGGCGCGCGGGGCGCCCTCGGCAAAGGAGAGATTGCCGCGCGCGATATAGACCGGGTCGTTCATGCCCCAGCCCATCGCGGCGACCATATTCGCCACCTTGCGCTCGCCGACATATTTATCGACCATCGCGCCGACATTGGTCCAGCCAACACCCGGCATGCCCTGCGCCAAAGCAGCCCTGCCCATCGGAACGCTCGACAGCGCCGCACCTGCCGCGAGAAACGCGCCGCCGCGAAGCAGCGAGCGGCGGGAAAATTCCGGATGGTCGAATTCGCGATAGGCCATTGGCAAGTCTCTCCAAACAGGTTCGGCTGCGTTAGATGCGGATTTGAAACTGAACGGTCAATTGCGAAGTCGAAGGTCTTGCATCCAGTCGGTGCGTTACCCATATAGGACACATGCTGAACCTTCTCTCATTCCTGTTCGGAATCGTCTCGCTTGTCATCGTCATTCCGGCGACCATTCCCCTGCTCGGCTGGGCCAACTGGTTCGCCCTGCCGCTCATCGCCATCGGCGTGGTGCTGGGGCAGATGTCGTCGAGCAATGCGGGGCGCAACTTCAACCTCATCGTGCTGCTGATTGCAGCGGTCAGGCTGACGCTGGGCGGCGGGGTTATCTAGGCCAGCGCCAGCCGCGCGGCTTTTGCGAACAGGGTAGGGAGGCCGGCCTCGTCGATAGTGGCGGTGGGCCACCATAGCCCCTCGCCCGGCGGCGGCGCGTCGACGAACAGGCGTTCGACCGACAGTTCGATAGTGAAATGGGTAAAGGTGTGACGCACGAGCCCGAGGGACTGCCACGCGCCCTCGAGCGGATAATCACCTGCACCATCTCCCCTTGCCGACCAGCCATCATCAGGCAGTGCGCGCATGCCGCCGAGCATGCCCTTGCCTTCACGTCTCACGAGCCAGACCGAGCCGTCGTGCTCCATCCAAAATGCCCGCCCCTGCCGCACGGGCTTTGCCTTCTTGGGAGCCTTTACGGGCAGCGCCGCAGGGTCACCTTCCGCCCTCGCCCGGCAATCGTTCGCCAGCGGGCACCGCAAGCATTTCGGCTCGCGCGCCGTGCAAATGGAAGAGCCCAGATCCATCATCGCCTGCGCAAAATCGCCTGCACGGGTGTCGGGCGTAATCGTGTCGGCGCAGGTGCGGATAGCCTTGCGCACGCCGGGCAGCGGCTCGGTCAGGTTGAACAAACGCGCCACTACTCTTTCGACATTGGCATCGACCACCACAGCCCGCCGTCCGAAAGCAATCGCGGCCACCGCCGCAGCGGTGTAAGCGCCCAGCCCTGGCAGTTCGCGCAAACCCTCTTCGGTATCGGGAAATCCGCCAAGTTCGGCCACTGCCCGCGCCGCCTTCACCAGGTTGCGAGCCCGCGAATAATATCCCAGCCCCGCCCACGCCCCCATAACGTCCTCTTCGGGAGCGGCGGCGAGGTCCTCGACGGTGGGCCAGCGCAATGTGAAGGCCTCAAAATACGGCTTTACCGCCGTTACCGTGGTCTGCTGGAGCATGACCTCGGACAGCCACACGCGGTAAGGCTCGGGCGCAGGCTCCCCCGGCCGCGCCCGCCACGGCAATTGGCGCGCATGGGCATCGTACCAGTGAAGCAATTTATCGGAGACTATGGCGGCCACGCCCAGCCTATGGCATGAGCGCCCGCACAATGGGAAGCGACAAGACAGACAATCAGAAGGGCAAGCCGGCCTCAAGCAGCGCAGCGGTCGGCCGAAAAAAAGCCTTCAAGCCATATGAACGCCCTCGCGGCGGCGGCGCGAAGGCCATTTCGGATCTCATGCCGCAAATCGGTCGGCCCGCGTTTCGCCGCTTCGGCTTCGTCCAGAGCAGCGTCGTCAGCCGCTGGCCCGAAATCGTCGGCGAAACACACGCGCGGGTCTGTACGCCCGAAATGATCCGTTTTCCGCCGGGCGAAAAGTCGGAAGGCATCCTCGAACTCGTCGTCCTGCCAGCCCATGCGCCGCTCATCCAGCAGGTGCTGCCCGAGATTACCGAGCGGGTGAACCGCTTCTTCGGATACAAGGCGGTGGCGCGTATCAAGCTCCGGCAAGGTGCCGTTAAGCCGCCGGAGGACAGGAACAAGGCAAAGGCGCCGCCGTCGCTCAAGCCGATTCCGATGGAATTGGGCGACAGCCTGCGCGATATTGGTGACCCGGAACTGCGCACCGTGCTGGAATCGCTGGCGCGCAGCTTTGGTGACGAAGACAACAGGAAAGACTAACCAGTGGCTCGCATCACCCGATTTATCCGCCCCCTGCTGTTCACAGCGGCTTCTATGCTGGCTGTGGGCGCGACTGCGCAGGACACGAAAAAGCTGGCGCCAGAGAAGAAAGCGGTCTGGGCCAACAGTATCGTGGCGACCGAGGGCGGCCACCGCATCGGCAATCCCGAAGCAGAGGTGAAGCTGGTCGAATTCATGAGCTATACCTGCTCGCACTGCGCCGACTTTGCGCGCACGGGCGACGGGGCCATCAAGCTGCTCTATGTGCCTACCGGCAAGGTGAGTTATGAGATTCGCCACCTCATTCGCGATCCCATCGACATGACCGCGGCCTTGTCCGCGCAGTGCGGGGACCCCGCGAAATTCATGGGCAACCACGAGGCGCTCATCCTCAAGCATGACGAATGGATGGCCACTGCCCGCAAGGCCACGCAGGCGCAGACCGCTCGCTGGCGCTTCGGCAGCATCGGCAGCCGCATGCAGGCAATTGCCAGCGACCTGGGCTTTTACGAGATCATGGAGGGCCGCGGCTATTCGCGCAGCCAGCTCGACCGGTGCCTCACCGATGAGGCAAAGGCCCGCGCAATTGCCGGCCAGAGCCAGGCGGATATCCAGAAGTTCGGCCTTCAGGGCACGCCGACATTCATCATGAGCGGCCGCAAACTCGAGGCGCACGACTGGCCGTCCCTTCAGCCCCATCTAGACAAATTTTTCAGCCAGCCGCGCTGATTGCCACCCCTGTCGCGTTTTAGCGGGGGACAGCCCTGTGGACACGGCTGAGGCTGTGCTTCACCTTCGCGCCTGCATGACATAGCCTTTCAGGTCCACACACGAGGATAGAAATGACCCGTAGCCTTCGATTTGCCCTGCTTGCCCCGCTTACCCTGATGGCCGCCGCCTGTAGCGATGGTGCCGGGGAAGCCGACGCCGCTTCGCTGGAAGGCGATGCCATCGCTCCGATCGAAGCGCCGGAGGGCACCAGCTGGGCGGACCAGATTACAGTCACCGAATACGATGGTTATCTCAAGGGCAATCCCGACGCGCCGCTCAAGCTCGTCGAATATGCCTCTTTGACCTGCCCCACCTGTGCGCGTTTCGCGGCAGAAGGCGACGATCCGCTGACCGAGAATTACATTAATTCCGGCGTCGTTAGCTTTGAATTGCGCAACCAGATTCACGGACCGCACGACCTTGCGCTGGCCACCCTCGTGCGCTGCGGCACTCCGGAAATGGTTCACCCGCTGTCGAAGCAGGTGTTCCAGAACCAGCAACAGGTCCTGCAGGGCGTGTTCGACAATGGCCAGGCAATCCAGCAGTCGCTCGATCTACCGCCCGAACAGCGCATGGTCCGACTGGCCGAGATCGCAGGTTTCTATGATTTCTTCGCGGCTCGCGGTATTTCGGAAGACCAGGCACGCACCTGCCTAGCCGATGCCGATGCCTATGAAACCATAGCCAACAATTCGACCAGCCAGTCGGAAGAATTCAACGTGACCGGAACGCCGACCTTCTTCCTCAACGGCAATCGGGTCGAGGCCAATCTCTGGCCGCAGCTCGAACCCATCCTCCAGCGCGCCGGCGCGAGGTAAGCGCGGGTCGGGGGGCTAGAGACGATGCTCATCAAACAGCTCAGGTTGAGCGGTTTCAAGAGCTTCGTCGAGCCCTCCACGCTGCGTATCGAGCCCGGGCTGACGGGCGTCGTCGGCCCCAATGGCTGCGGCAAGTCCAACCTGCTCGAAGCCATCCGCTGGGTGATGGGCGAGAACTCGCCCAAGTCCATGCGCTCGGGCGGGATGGAAGACGTCATCTTCGCCGGTACCGCGAGCCGCCCTCCCCGCGATTTTGCAGAGGTGGTCCTTTCCGCCGAGGACGGTGACGGCGACGAGTTGGAAGTCGTGCGCCGTATCGAACGCGGCGCAGGTTCCGCCTACCGCGTCAACGGCAAGGACGTGCGCGCCAAGGATGTCGCTCTGACCTTCGCCGATGCTGCGACAGGTGCGCACAGCCCGGCGCTGGTGAGCCAGGGCAAGATTGCGCAGGTCATCGCTGCCAAGCCGGTCGAACGCCGCATGATGCTGGAAGAGGCTGCGGGCATCGCAGGCCTCCACGTCCGTCGCCGCGATGCCGAGAGCAAGCTGCGCTCGACCGAGAAAAACCTCGAACGGCTCGAAGACCTGATGGCAGGCCTCGACAGCCAGATTGCGTCGCTGAGGCGGCAGGCCAAGCAGGCCGAACGCTATCGCAAGCTCTCCGACGAGATAAAGACTGCCGAGGCGCGGCTCGTCTTTGCCCGCTGGCGCGATGCTGCTGCGGCTGCGGATGAGGCGAAAAAGGCCGCCGCCGACGCCGATGCGCGGGTGGCGGAGGCGCAGAAGGCTGCCGACGAGGCGCAGAAAGACCAGCGCGAGGCAGCGGAAAAACTCGCCGACGCGCGCGAGGAACAGGCCGACCGCCGCGACGATGCCAGCGCGCACGGCCACCGCATGGCCGCGCTCACCAGCCAGCTCGAAGCTGCCGAACAGCGGCTTGCCGACCTCGACCGCCAGAAGACGCGGCTCGAAGAAGACCGCGGCGATGCAGACCGCATGACCAAGGATGCGGCCGAGGCGCTGGCACGGCTCGAAAGGGAACTGGCCGCCGGCGAGAAGACCCTCGCCGCCGACGAGGAACGCCGCCCCAAGCTGGTGGCGCAGAGCGAGGATGCCGAACGCGCCAGCCGGACTGCCGAGCTCGCTCTGGCAAAGGCCACCGCCGACAATGCCGGTGTCGAGGCGGAATGGCGCGTGGTCGAAGCCGAGGTCAACCAGGCCAGGGCGCGGCTCGAAAGGGTCGAGGCCGAAGGTCGCCGCATTGCCGAACAACGCGAGGCGCTTGCCGCCGAGGACCTCGATGGCGAGGTAGAGAACGCTCGCGATGCGGCGCACGAGGCGACTGCCGAAATTGCTGCAAAGCGTACAATCATCGAAGAGATGCAGGCTCGCAAGGCCGATTTGCAAGCGCAGCGCGACGACGCCGCGAGTGCCTATTCCGCGGCCAAGGCCGAACTCTCTGGCGTAAGCCGCGAATATGATGCGCTCAAACGTGACCGCGAGGCGCGCGAACGCGCTGCCGCCAAGCGGTCGGGCCGGAAGCAGGCGCTGGATGGGGTCCGCGCCGAAAAGGGCTATGAACGCGCGGTCGCCGCAGCGCTTGGCCGCGACGGTAAGGCTCTTATTGGCTCACCCGAGGAAGGAAGCGACGGGCGCTACTGGACCGGGGCCAAGGCACCGAAGAATGTCGCCGATAGCCTCGCCGACCATGTGGCAGAGTGCCCCGAGGAATTGCGGGCACGCCTCGCCCTTGTCCATGTCGTTGATAGCGACGATGGCCGCGCGCTCGGGCCGGGTGAAAACCTCGTCACCATGGACGGCTTGCTGCGCCGCTGGGATGGCCTCGTGGTGCGCGGCGAAGGCGCGGCGGAAGCGGCGCGGCTCGAGGCCGAGAACCGTTTTGCCGAGCTCGATACGCTGGTCCCAAAGCTGCAGGCGGCAGTGGACGACGCAGAGAAGCAGCAGGCGCGGGCCAGCGACACCCTGTCAGAGCTCCAGCGCAACCTCGTGGCGGCAGAGCGCGAATTGTCTTTGGCCACCGAAGCCGAGCGTCAGGCCCTGCGCGCACTCGACCAGGCGGAAGCGGCTCGCGAGCGCGTCGCAGCGCGCCTCGAAGAACTGGCCCAAGCCGAGAAAGAACACGGTGACATCGTCGGCGGGGCAAAATCCGACCTCGCCGCCGCCGAAGCGAAACGCGATGCCCTGCCCGACCCCGAGGCAGGCCGCGCCTCGCTCGAAGCCGCACGCGCGAAGAACGAGGCCGCCCGCTCGATGCTGCAGGCCCGCGCCGCCGAGCTCGCCGCGCATGACCAATCGCTCGCCGTCGCGCGCGAACGCACCGCCGCCCAGCGCAGCGACATGGCCAACTGGCAGGCGCGCTCGGGCGAAGCGGCCCGCCGCCTCTCCGACATGGCTCGCCGCTTCGAGGAAATCGCCGAAGAGCGCGCCGTCTTCGCCGCCAAGCCCGAAGGCCTGATGCGCGAGATCGAACAGGGCGACACGGTACGCGAGCGGCTCAGCGCGGAACTTGCCGAAGCCGAGAAGGCGGTCGCTGCCGCGAACGAAACGGCGCAAACCGCCGACCGTGCTTTCTCTGCCGCCAACGAAACCCTCGCCGAAGCGCGCGAGAACCGCGCCGGCCTCTCCGCCCGCGCGGAAAACCAGGACAGCCGCCGCATCGAGATGGCACGCATCTCGGGCGAGCGCTTCCAGTCCCCTCCCCCGCTCCTGCCGGGCAAATTCGAATTCGAGGAGGACAGCGTCAAGGCCGCTGAGGCGGAAACCGAAGAGATGGACCGCCTCACCGCCAGCCGCGAGCGCATCGGCCCGGTCAACCTTGTCGCTGCCGAAGAACTGGAGAAGATCGAGGCCGAACACGGCACCAACGCCGCCGAGCAGGAGGAACTGCGCGAGGCGGTCAACCGGCTGCGCGGCTCGATCGGCAATCTGAACCGCGAAGGCCGCGAACGGCTGCGTGAGGCGTTCGAGCAGGTCAACGGCCACTTCATGCGCCTCTTCACCCGCCTGTTCGAAGGCGGCGAGGCGCATCTCGCGCTCATCGACAGCGACGACCCCTTGGAAGCCGGCCTTGAAATCTTCGCCCAGCCGCCGGGGAAGCGTCTCCAGTCGCTCACCCTGCTGTCGGGCGGCGAACAGGCGCTGACCGCCACCGCACTCATCTTCGCGCTGTTCCTGACAAACCCCGCCCCCATCTGCGTACTCGACGAAGTCGACGCACCGCTGGACGACGCCAATATCGACCGCTTCTGCGACCTGTTGGAAGCTATGGTGAAGGAAACCGACACCCGCTACCTCATCGTCACCCACAACGCCGTGACCATGAGCCGCATGCATCGCCTGTTCGGCGTGACGATGATCGAAAAAGGCGTCAGCCGCCTCGTCAGCGTCGACCTCGGCGCGGCGGAAGAATTGCTGGCGGCGGAATAGGAGGCTTTCCGGGATGAATGGGACTGCCATCGCGCTTGCAGGCTGCTTGGCAGTAGCATCTCCGGCGTTTGCCCAATCTGAAACCATCGCGATGCGGCAAACCGAGGTTTTGCGGCCCGCGCTTCCTACCATCCTTCCGTTGAAGGAGCGCGCGGCCCTTATCGACGAAATGCTGGAAGAGCGGCTCGACACCGTCATCCCTGCCATCATGCGCGAGGCGGGTATCGACATGTGGCTGCTGATGTCGCGCGAGTATTTCGAAGAGCCGGTGCTGGCTACCATGCTCGATGCCGAGAGCTTCCACGCGCGGCGGCGGACCATCCTGATTTTTTTCGACCCCGGCGAGGGCCAGCCCATCGAGCGGCTGACGGTCAGCCGTTATGGACTCGCGGGCCTGTTCGATCCGGCGTGGCTCCCCGAGGAACAGCCCGACCAGTGGCAGGCAGTTGCGGACATCATCGAGAGCCGCGACCCGGCAAAAATTGCCATCAATTTTTCCGACAGTACGCGCTTTGGCGACGGCATGACTTTGAGCCAGTATCGTGCGATGACAGCGGCGCTACCCGCGCATCTCGAAGAGCGCATCGTCAGCGGCGAAGGCCTTTCCGTCCGCTGGCTCGAGAGCCGCACCCCGCGCGAGCTGGCCATCTATCCCGGCATCGTCCGCATCGCGCACGCCATCATCGGAGAGGCGTTCTCGCGCGAAGTCATCACGCCGGGAGTGACCACCGCCGAGGACGTGCAATGGTGGTACCGCGAGAAACTCGCCAGCCTCGGCATCGCGCCGTGGTTCCATCCCTCGGTCGGAATACAGCGGCAGGGCGCCGATGGCATGCTGACGGGCGATACGATCATCGAGCCCGGTGACTTGCTCTGGACCGATTTCGGCATCACCTATTTGCGTCTCAACACCGATACGCAGCACCTCGCCTATGTGCTGAAGCCCGGCGAAACCGAGGCGCCCGAGGGGCTGCGCGAGGGACTAAGGCGCACCAACCGCGTGGGCGACATCCTCACTGCGTCATTCCGCGCGGGCGAAAGCGGCAACGCCATCCTCGCACGGGCGCGTGAGGCGGCCCTGGCCGAAGGGCTGGACCCGTCGATATACAGCCACCCCATCGGTTTTCACGGCCACGGAGCGGGCACGGCCATCGGATTCTGGGACAACCAGGAAGCCGACCCGCGCGGCGAATATCCCGTGCAGGCGGGCACGACGTGGTCCATTGAATTCACCAATTACCACGAGGTCCCCGAATGGGGCGACCAGCGTGTCGATTTCCGCAGCGAAGAGGATGCATGGTTCGACGGCGAAAACGTCCGCTACCTCGACGGACGCCAGACCGAGCTGACGCTGATCCCGTCGGAATAGGAGCCTAGGCCGAGAGCGCGGCTCGCAGCGTGTCGCGGATGGACTTGAGCTGGGGCAGGATGTCATGGCTCGGAGTTCCCTCAGCCGGAGCCTGCGCGACCGCCTGCTGGTCCGGCACGCCCCGCAGCGCGGCCTTGGCGCCTTTCAGCGTATATCCTTCGCTGTTCACAAGCTGGTCAATACGCTCGACCAGCGCCACGTCGTCGGGGCGATAGTATCGGCGGCCACCGCTGCGCTTCAACGGCTTCAACTGCGGGAATTGCTGTTCCCAGTAGCGCAGCACATGAGTCTTGATGCCGGTTGCCGTGGCAACCTCGCCAATAGTGCGCAGCGCGCCTTCTTCCTTGTGGTCGCTAAAATCAGCCATGCGGGTACCCTAGGCACCTACATCGGCCGATGGCAATTCTCAGCTGTGAGCTATCCGCTCTTTAAGCAGCTGGCTGGCACGGAAAGTCATCACGCGGCGCGGAGTAATCGGCACTTCGACGCCCGTCTTGGGGTTGCGGCCGATGCGTTCTTTCTTGTCGCGCAGGACGAAGCTGCCGAAGCCGGAAATCTTGACGTTTTCACCGCGAGCGAGCGCATCGCACATCTTGGCGAGGATTTCTTCGACGAGGTCGAGCGATTCGGAGCGGCTCAGCCCCATCTTGCGGTTGATTGTTTCGGCGAGGTCCGCGCGGGTCAGCGTGCCCACGCTGCGCATCATATCCATTTTATATCCTTCCCCAGACGCGACCCTGGGTTCCAGCGATTTTCACAACCTACTGTATTTGGCCGATTCCCGCAATGGAGCAGCGCTACTTTTCTATCAAAAGTTATAGCCGCGCGAGGCTGGCACCCCAGGTAAAGCCACCGCCCATGGCTTCGAACATCACGAGGTCGCCCTGCTTGATGCGCCCGTCCTTGCGCGCGACATCGAAGGCCAGCGGGACCGAGGCTGCCGAGGTGTTGGCGTGCTGGTCCACCGTGACCACCACTTTCTCCGCCGGAAGCCCGAGCTTGCGCGCGGTCGCGTCGAGGATTCGAGCGTTCGCCTGGTGCGGCACGACCCAGTCGATATCTTCCGCCGCGACCGATGCGTCCTCGAGCACTTCGCCAAGCACATCGGCAAGGTTCACCACTGCATGGCGGAAAACCTCGCGGCCTTTCATGCGCAGCTTGCCGACCTCACCCGTGGTCGAGGGACCGCCGTCGACATAGAGCAAGTCCTTGTGCTCGCCGTCGGCATGCAGCCTGGTGGCGAGGATGCCGGGGCCATCTTCGGCCACGTCCTGCGCTTCGAGCACAACCGCGCCTGCACCATCGCCGAAGAGCACGCAGGTGGTGCGGTCCTCCCAGTCGAGGATGCGGCTGAAGGTCTCTGCGCCGATCACCAGCGCTTTCTTTGCCATGCCCGTGCGCAGAAGCGAATCTGCCGTGCCGAGGGCATAGAGGAAGCCCGAACAGACGGCCTGAACGTCGAACGCCACGCCGCCGCGACAGCCGAGCGCCTGCTGGACCTGCGTGGCAGTGGCCGGGAAAGTATGGTCGGGGGTTGCGGTCGCGAGGATGATAAGACCGATATCTGCAGCGTCCACGCCTGCGTCATCGAGTGCCTTCCGCGCGGCTTCGGTCGCGAGGCTGGAAGTGGTTTCACCCTCACCCGCGATATAGCGCTGGTGGATACCGGTACGCTCGACAATCCATTCGTCGGTCGTGTCGACGCGGGCCTCGAGGTCGGCGTTGGTGACGCAGTCTATCGGAAGCGCGCTGCCGCTGCCCGTGATGACCGCACGAATCATTTGGCGCCCAGGCTTTCGGTGTCGATAGCGCCCAAGTCCTTGGCGATGCGATTGGTGATGTCGTCTTCCAGCAGGCGTGCTGCCACTTCAACCGCGTTGGCGACGCCCTTGGCATTGGCGCTGCCATGGCTCTTCACGACCACGCCATTGAGGCCAAGAAAGACCGCGCCGTTATGGTTGTTGGGGTCGAGGTGGTGCTTCAGCAGCTCGGTCGCCGGGCGCGAAACGAGGAATCCCACTTTCGAACGGAAGGAGGACGAAAAGGCCCGCTTGAGCAGGTCGGTCACGAAACGCGCCGCACCTTCGATGGCTTTCAGCGCGATATTGCCGGAGAAGCCGTCGCACACGACCACATCGCATTCGCCGCGATTGATCTTGTCGGCCTCGACATAGCCTTCGAACTGCATGGCAAGGCCATCGGCGGCACGCAGCCGGTCGGCGGCAGCCTGGATATCCTCGGTGCCCTTGGTCTCCTCGGTACCAATATTGAGCAGGCGCACGCGCGGGCGTTCGTTGCCGGTCACGATGCGCGAATAGGCCGCGCCCATGACGGCAAACTGCACGAGATTGCGCGCATCGCATTCGCGGTTCGCACCGAGGTCGAGCATGATGACGTCGTTATCGCCGAGTGTCGGCAGCAGCGCCGCCAGAGCAGGCCGGTCGAGGCCGGGCATGGTGCGCAGCGCGAGCTTGCTCATCGCCATCAGCGCGCCGGTGTTGCCGGCCGACACGGCAGCGCCCGCCTCGCCGCGCTTCACCGCATCGACCGCGAGGCCCATGCTGGTGGTCTTGGCTCGGCGCAGCGCGCGCGACGGCTTCTCGTCGCCAGCGACCACATCCTCGCAATGGAGGATTTCGCTGGCTTCGGCCATGTGCGGATGATCTTCGAGAGCCGCCCTGATGCGCGTCTCGTCGCCGACCAGCAGGAACTTGAACCGATCGTGGCGCCGACGCGCGAGCGCGGCGCCTTCGATCATCGTGCGAACGCCTTCGTCCCCGCCCATCGCATCAATGGCGATACGCGGCAAACTCATGACACTCTCCGAATCAAGCGGTTAAGTCTTAGAGACCTTCGGGCGCGAGCACTTCGCGGCCGTTGTAGTAACCGCAGTGCGGGCACAGATTGTGCGGACGCTTCAGTTCGCCACAGTTCGAGCACTCGTGATGAGCTTCGACCTTGAGCGAATCATGTGCACGACGGTTGCCGCGACGGTGGGGCGATACTTTTCTCTTGGGGACGGCCATCTCGGCACCTGTTCCTCAAACAATTTCAGTCAATTTCGGTGGCCGCCCTAGGGGAACGTCCGACATCGCACAAGAGCGCGGTGGCAGCTAAATTCCCGACCGTGACGGTGAAGGCGCGCGCTATAGCGAATTTTCAGCGCGATGCAAGCGAAGCGGAGGATAATCCGCTTGAGCCGATTGCCGCTCCTTGCCCTGCGCCCTAGCCTCCACGCAACGGGTACGCAAACGGGAGAGCTTCACATGGGTATCATCCTGCCGGTCACACTGACCGCTGCAGCTGCAGCCGCTATCATCAATCTCTGGTTGTCCATTCGCGTTGGACAGATGCGCCTCAAGCACAAGGTTTCGATCGGCGACGACGGTGCAGGCGGCCCCTTGACCGCCCGCATGCGCGCGCAGCTCAACTTCGTCGAGAATACCGCCTTTTTCCTCGTGCTGGTCGCGGCCATCGAACTGTCCGGCAAGGGCGAGCCGTGGCTGGCGTGGGTTGTGGCCATCTACATGCTCGGACGTATCGCCCACGGTCTCGGGATGGACGGAGGCGCGCTCGGCAAGGGACGCTCGATCGGCGTCATCATTACCATGCTGACCCTCCTCGGCCTCGCCATTGCCGCGGTGCTGATTACGCTTGGCGTTCTCTGACGCTCGGGACGCGCGAGGCCGGATTGACGAAATCGATCATCCGGCTCCGGCGTTCGAAAATGGTGACGGAACGTCTGCGAAAGGGTGGTTAGCGGACATGAGCCGCGCGGGCTAACCCTACTCGGAGATGCCGATATTCAATAGGTTGCCCTGCTTCATGATAAGTGACGGAGAGCGCAGGGTCGTCAAGTCGGTAAGAGGGTTGGCACTGTAGGCAATCAGGCTCGCCTCTGCGCCCTCTTCAAAGCGACCGATCTCTCGTTCAGGAAAAAGCAGCTTTGGAGTGTCGGTCACGGCCATGTTGATCAGTTCGGTGTTCGGAACGACACCCAAGGTGTGAAGATACAGGATCTCGTCCACCGCCGTTCCGGCGAACTGGTCACTTCCTATGACAAGCTGGGCCCCGGCATCATACAAGCGCCGGAGATTATCAATTTGTATCGATTGAAGCACATCGGTGTGTTCCGGTTTTGCCTGCAAGTAATAGCGCGCTACGCCCGTCGTCGTCATGACAGTCGTATCCCGCTTCGCTGCCTCTGCGATTGTGGCATCCGAAATCCGATAGTCAGCCGGTTCCATATTTCGGGCGAAGCGATAACCTGGAAGATGACCGATGATGTCCGCTCCCGCCGAAACTGCGACTTCGAAATCGGCGGCACTATCGGTGTGCACTACAACACGAATTCCATCGCGATGGGCGCGTTCAACGAGGGGCGCGATGAGGCTTGGGTCGAGGCCGTTGAAACCGAACATCGCCGTATCGTGGCGGTTCTTTTCGTAGTGCTCGGAGTTGACAAGGATCAACTTGATGAGATCCGGGCGACCCTCCGCGATGCCCGGCCAAACCCGTTCGATATCTTCAAGCGTGTCGACCACGGTCCACCCTTCACGCAGCGTTTCGGGCGTAACATCCGGCTGGTCCCTCATGGCGAGCCCTAGAGGATGGCCGTCTGACGACGAGATGCAGGCTCCGGTAAAGGTCACATCGAGAGTGTTCGGTCGACCAAGCAGGCCCTTAAACTCCGATACCTTTGCCGGATTGGCACACATCTGCGCCGAATAGAAAACGCCCGCGCTCAGGTTCTTGTCAATCGAGCGGGAAGCCGACCAGATATTCTGCGCATCGTGATTGTGGGCGTCGGCTAGAGGCGGAAGGATGAACTTGCCGTCGAGATGTACGGTTGCATCGACCTTCTCGGGTTCCTGGCCCGTCAAGCGTCCGCCCACCACATACCACTCGGCGTCAATAAATGATTCCCCATCGAACCATTTTCCGCCTTCGAGCTTCAAATTCGGTCCGTCCCTAGCTCCTTCGCCTGATGCAGAGGAAGGAATAGCCCACAGGGGCAAAGCGAAAAAAAAGAGGGCAAATGCGCGAGCCAGCGAAGTCATGACTTGTTCTCGTTTTAGGGTGTCAGATGCTCGCAACTGCGAGAAAAATCCTACCGAGACAATGGGTTTTCCGACGCCCGCAGGTTAAAATTTGCTGTTCGCAGATGATATGCCGATGCACCGCATCGCATTACCCCTCGGGAAGGTGTTCAAGCGTAGAGCTCGAAATTCTACCGGTGCCCCGTGATCTCAGCTTTCCGGTCGTTGGTAGAGAATCCGCTTTTGGACCGTACTCTTAACTACTGCGCTTTTGAAATTGACGAAGTAGCCTAGGCCAACGCCGCGTCGCTGACGAAGGCGTTGGTCTTGCGCTCCTGGCCGAAAGTGCTGGTCGGGCCGTGGCCGGGGATGAAGGTCACGTCGTCTCCCAGCGGCCAGAGCTTCTGCGTTATCGCGTCGATGAGGTCCTGGTGGTTGCCCATAGGGAAATCGGTGCGCCCGATGCTGCCCTGGAACAGCACATCGCCGACCACGGCAAACTTGCTCGGGCGGTGGAAGAACACCACGTGGCCGGGCGTGTGGCCGGGGCAATGGATGACCTCGAGCGTCAATTCCCCCACCGTCACAGTGTCGCCGTCTTCCAGCCAGCGGTCTGGCTCGAACACCTGTCCGTTCACGCCGTAGCGCGCACCATCCTCGTCGAGACGGCTGATCCAGAAGCGGTCAGCCTCGTGCGGGCCTTCGATGCGCAGGCCCAGTTCCTTGGCGAGGATGCCCGCCTCGCCGCAATGATCGATATGGCCGTGGGTAATGAGGATTTTCTCAAGTTCCACCCCGGTCTGCTTCACGGCGGCCTTCAGCTTGTCGAGGTCCCCGCCCGGGTCGATGAGCGCGCCCTTATTGGTGGCAGTGCACCACACCAGCGAGCAATTCTGCTGGAGCGGGGTCACCGGCACAATGCCGGCTTTCATCGGAGGCTGTGTAGGCTTGTCGGTCATGGCGCTTACGTGGAGAGGGATATGGCGCTTGGCAAGTTTGCTCCTCACGGACACGCAAAAAGAGCAACCCGGATTTCTCCGAGCCGCTCCTGATTTTCAGTTTCTCAATTACCGCGTCTGGAAGTCCACGATGCGTCCGTCCTCCCGGAAGACACATGTGAATTCGTCTCGATCATAATCACGGGTGTCGATGCGTCCATAGACGTAGACATAATCAAGCCCCTGCTGGTCGACGCGCTCGACATTCACCCGCCCGAAGCGCGAGGCTTCGCGGCCGCAGGCATCGACGGCAGCGCGCTCGAAATCGCCGCGCGCATCGTAGCCATAATTGTTGCCGCCGCCCAGGATGCCGCCGAGCAGGCCGCCATCGCCATAACTGGCACAGCCGCCGAGCAGGACGGTTCCGGCGAGCGCGGCGGGGATAAGGACTTTACGCATGTATTCTCTCCTCTGGTCCCCACATGTCCGTTCTCATTCGGGGTGTTGGAAGAGATACGGGTGCGACAAGCGATTGTTCCTAAGCGGGAAAGGGCTCAAAGCCGCCCGCCCTTCCACACCACGCGACCGATGACCTCCACCTCCTCGCGCGCAAGTTCGATTGGGGCGTAGGCATCGTTCGCGCTGATGAGGGTGATGCGGCCCGGCGCGCTCGCCTGCACCTGCTTTACGTGGAGCGCGTCGCCGATGCGAACGACGTGGATGCCCTCGCCGCTGCGTTTGTGGCGGTCGACGAAAATCTCGTCGCCGCTGCGCAGGGTCGGCTCCATGCTGTCGCCCTCGACACGGATGGCGGTGAGGTCTGCGCCCTCCAGTCCCATCTCGCGCAGCCAGCGGCGCGAGAAACGGAAGGCGTCGAAGGATATTTCCTCCGCCGAAAAGGCCCCCGGGCCAGCAGAAGCGTCCAATGCGAGGCGTGGGACTTCTATAAAGTCACCTGATTCGCGCAGCGGTCGAACATCGGGGTCGGCACCCAACTCCACTTCTTCCACGCCGAAGAACTCCGCCAGTCGGCGCCGGTCGGCCTCCTCCAGCTTGCGCGGACTGCCCTTGCGAACGAATTGCTGCAAATAGCTGGGATTACGTCCCAACATGGAAGAAAGCGAAGCGAGGCTCGTGCGTGCCTGCTCGGTCAATTCGACCAGTCTTGCGCGCTCGGGGCTCATGTCTGCCATGCCTCAATCCTTCCTCGGCCCGCCCATCGCCACGCCAAGAACCGGTAGCGAATTGGGACCCATGCAAGAAATTTCCTATAGCATAGGATTTTTCCTAGACAAGTAGGATTTGGAGTGGAACGAATCAGGAACACGGCGAACGATTCGCCAATCGGACCAAGCCATGGGGAGCACCGAAATGCTAATCCGTTCCATCGAGAAATTCCTGCGGGCACACGATATGCCGCCCACGAAATTCGGCCGCCTCGCCGCGCACGACCCGCGCTTCGTGCTCGACCTGCGCATGGGCCGCGAACCGCGCAGCCAGACCGAGGCGCGCATCCGCGGGTTCATGTCGGGCTTCGAAGCCGCGCGCACCGACGCCAGCCAGGAGGTTGTCCATGTCCAGTGAAGGTAAGCCCCCTCGCCCGCCCCGCGCACGCCGCTCTGCCGGTGACAAGCTGCGCACCGCGCTGATGGTGCTATCCGAGCATCAAGGGCAGGTCATCACGCACAGCGAGAAGGCCTGGGCCAGTATCACCTTCGCCGGGACGCGCCACAGCGTCGCGCTGCTGTTCGCGGGCGAGGAGGCGGTGGAGGCAGGCGAGCGTTTCGTCGCCGCCCTGCCCGAGCACGAATTCGCCATCCCCGGCCAACTGGTCGCCGATGCCGGTATCGTCGAAGTCGAACATCGCCTGTCGCCCAGCCCGCGGCTGGTCGTGCAGTGCGACCTGCTGCTGCTCGAGGATGCCTGACTAATAGCCCGCGGCGAGGTCCATCTTCGGGCTCACCGGCTCACCCCTGTTCCAGCGTTCGAGATTGTCGATGAACCGGTCGGCCGAGCGCTGGAACATTTTGGTCTGCGCGCGGCCCGAGAGGTGCATGGTGACCTGCGCATTATCGAGGCTCCACAGCGGATGGCCCTCGGGCAGTGGCTCGGGATCGGTGACATCGAGCAGCGCGGCCTCGATTTTCTTCGCTTCAAGTGCCGCGACAAGGTCTTCCTGCTTCACCACGTCGCCGCGCGCGATATTCACCAGCACGGCGTTCGGGCGCATGGCGGCAAGCTCGATTTCGCCGATCATGTGGCGGGTCTCGTCTGTCGAGGGCACGGCGAGGATGACCCAGTCGAACTCGCCCAGCTTCTCGCGCCATTCCCCGGGCCGAAGCGCACCCTCCCCGCCTGAACGACGCACCGGGATGACCTTCATGTCGAAAGCCTCGAGCCGCGTCTTGATGAGGCTCCCGATGGCGCCGAGGCCGAGGAGCAGCACGCGCTCTCCGGCCAGTTCACGCTTGCCCGGACTATCGAGCAGCCATTCCCTGCGCTCCTGCGCCCGCACCACCTCGCGATAGCCCTTGGCATGGGCAAGCATCAGCATGACGACATATTCGGCAATGGTGATCGCGTTGATGCCCACGCCATTGGTCACGGTAACGCCGCGCTCTTGCAGCACGTCGAGCGGCAGGAAATCGAGACCCGCGTAGATCGAGTTCAGCCATTTGAGATTGGCCGCGGCATGCGCGATCTCGATCATCGGCTCCTTCTCGTTGAGGTCGAACCAGCCGATCTCGGCCTCGGGAGCCATTTCCAGCGCCTGCTCCTTGGTCATGAACCACATGGGCTCTACCCAGTCTGGCAGGCGCGGCTCCACCAGCGGGCGGATCAGGGCGGACATTACGGCTTTGGTCATGCGGGGGCGTCTCCTCTTGGTAGACACCCCTAACCGCAACTCAGCCGAGCTTCCACTCCCAGCCGAGCGGATCGCCGTCCATCACCTCTACGCCCATGGCGGCGAGGCTTTCGCGGATGGCATCGCTGGTGGCGAAATCCTTGGCGATACGCGCTTCCTTGCGGCGGATGAGCTCGGCTTCGATCTCGGCATCGCTGATCTCGGCGGTCCTCGGCCGGATGCGCAGGTCCTCGCGGCTGAGGCCGAAGAGGTCGAGGCCGAGGACGCGGTCCATCTCCTCGATCACCGCGCGTTTCACGCCGCCATCGACCTTCTTCACCGCTAGCGCCTCTTCGAGCGCGACCAGCGCGATCGGCGTGTTGAGATCATCCGAGATTGCCGTGTCGAACTTCTCGCGCATGGGCGCGAACTTCTGGTGCGAGGGATCGCCTGCCACCTCGTCCTTCAACCGCTCGACCGCCATGAGGATGCGCTTCAGGCGGGTAAGTGCCGCCTGAAGGCCGTCCCAGCTGAATTCCAGCTCGCTGCGATAATGCGCCTGCAGGCACATCATGCGGTAGGCGAGCGGGTGATAGCCTTTGTCGATCAGCAGCTGCAGGCGGAGGAACTCGCCCGCGCTCTTGCTCATCTTGCCGCTGCGCTCGACGAGGAAGTTGTTGTGCATCCAGATGCGCGCCCCGCTGTTTTCGGCCACGTCGAGGCCGTTGGTGCAGCAATGCGCCTGGTTCTGGGCGATCTCGTTGGGGTGGTGGATCTCGCGGTGGTCGATCCCGCCGGTGTGGATGTCGAAAGGAAAGCCGAGCAGCTTGCCGCCCATGACCGAGCATTCGAGATGCCAGCCCGGAGCGCCCTTCCCCCAAGGCGAATCCCATTCCATTTGGCGCTTCTCGCCTTCCGGCGTCTTGCGCCAGATCGCGAAGTCGGCGGCGTTGCGCTTGCCCTCGACCGTGTCGATGCGGCCCTCGCCTTCCTCGGTGACCGCGCGGGCCAGCTTGCCGTAATCCTGGATAGTCGAGACGTCGAAGTAGAGCCCACTTTCGAGCTCGTAGCAGTGCTTGTCGGCGATGCCTTTTGCGAACTCGATCATTTCGTCGATGTAATCGGTGGCGACCGACCACTTGGCCGGCTGGCGGATGTTCAATGCCTTCACATCGGCCCAATAGGCCTCCGTATAGTGCTTCGCGATGTCCCAGATCGACTGCGCCTTCTCCGCGGCCATCTTTTCCATCTTGTCCTCGCCCGCATCCGCATCGTCGGTCAGGTGGCCGACGTCGGTGATGTTGATGACGTGGGTGAGGTCGTAGCCCTTCCAGCTCAGCGTACGCCCCAGAATGTCGGCAAAGACATAGGCGCGCATATTGCCGATGTGAGGGTAGTTGTAGACCGTCGGACCGCAAGTGTAGACACGCGCCTCGCCCGGGTGGACGGGGGTGAAGGTCTCGATCTCGCGGGTGAGCGAGTTGAACAGCTTGAGCGGCAATTCGGTCATGGATGGCGCATAGGTTGGTGGCTGCGCTTCGACAAGCTCAGCGCGAACGGATGTTGTTATTGCCTCTTAGTGCCGGACCCGTTCGGCCTGAGCCTGTCGAAGGCCAGCCCTAGGCCTCACCAACCCTCCCAGCGCACTGATTCGTCGAGGCTGGCGCGTTTCACGTCGAAGTTGTTCACCGGCGCATCCGGGTCGCGGTAGCCGATGGCCATGCCGCAGAAGAAGATGTGGTCCTCGGGAATATCGACCATCTCGCGCACCTGCGGGCTGTAGGCGGCCCAGGCTTCCTGCGCGCAAGAGTCGAGCCCTTCCTCGCGCAGCAGCAGCATGATGGTCTGAAGCCACATGCCGATATCGCTCCACTGCGGCGGGCCCATGTATTTGGGCGTGTGGACCAGCATCAGCACCGGAGCCCCGAAGGCGCGGAAGTTGTTGGCGAACCACATGAGGCGCTTGGCCTTGTCCTCGCGCGTGATGCCGAGCGAGGCGTACATGTCCTCGCCCACGCCGAAGCGGCGCTCCTCGTAGGCGCCGTCGAGGCCCTTGGGATAGATATCGTATTCGGGCTTCAGCGCCTCGCGCCCCTTGGGAAATTCCTGCGCCACCCGGTCGAACAGCGCCTGCATCGGCTCGCCGGTGAGGATGACGGCATTCCACGGCTGGACATTCCCGCCCGAAGGCGAACGCTGCGCCTTTTCGAGCACGCGGGTGAGCGTTTCGCGATCGACCGGCTGGTCGGTGAAGGCGCGGACGGAGCGGCGGGACTGGACGGCTTCGGTGGGGGTCATCGCATCACTGCTTGGCCAATCATGACCAGTCCGATGACAACACCAACGTATCCCACCCAACGGGGCAGTTTCGCGGTTGGCGGCGTCATTGGAGCGGGGGCAGGCTCCAAGACCTTGCGTACCGACAGGATGAATATCGGAAGCGCCACGATTAACATTACCCAGTCCATCTATCCCTCCACCTCGAACAATCCCGCAAGCTGCTCAATAATCGTGCCGCCGAGCTGTTCCACGTCCATAATCGTCACCGAGCGCTTGTAGTAGCGGGTCACGTCATGGCCGATGCCGATGGCGGCGAGCTGGACGGGGCTTTGCTTCTCGATCCATTCGATCACCTTGCGCAGGTGCCCTTCGAGATAGCCCGCCTGGTTCACGCTTAGAGTGCTGTCGTCAACTGGCGCGCCGTCCGAAATCACGAGCAGGATGCGGCGGTCTTCGGGGCGGGCGAGCAGGCGGGTATGCGCCCAGAGGAGCGCTTCGCCGTCGATGTTTTCCTTCAGCAGACCTTCGCGCATCATCAGGCCGAGATTGCGGCGCGCGCGGCGCCATGGTTCGTCGGCCTTCTTGTAGATGATGTGGCGCAGATCGTTGAGGCGGCCCGGATCGGCGGGGCGGCCATCGGCAAGCCATGCCTCGCGACTCTGCCCGCCTTTCCACGCGCGTGTGGTGAAGCCCAAAATTTCGGTCTTCACACCGCAGCGTTCGAGCGTGCGCGCCATGATGTCGGCGCTGATCGCGGCAATGCTGATCGGCCGCCCGCGCATAGAGCCCGAATTGTCGATCAGCAGGGTGACGACCGTGTCCTTGAACTCGGTATCGCGCTCGATCTTGTAGGAGAGTGCGTGGCCGGGGCTGACGACCACGCGGGTGAGGCGCGCGGCATCCAGCAGCCCTTCTTCCTGGTCGAAATCCCAGCTGCGGTTCTGCTGCGCCATCAGGCGGCGCTGGAGGCGGTTGGCAAGCCGCGTCACCACGCCCTGAAGCCCGGCAAGCTGGCTGTCGAGATAAGCGCGCAGCCGGTCGAGCTCTTCGCTATCGCAAAGCTCGGGCGCTTCGATCACCTCGTCGAACTTGTCGGTATAGGCCTTGTAGTTGAACTCTTCGGGCAGGTCGGTCCACGGGCGGTTCGGACGGACGGGCTGCATGCCCTCGCCATCCTCGTCCGAAGGATCGCCATCGGACATTTCCTGCTCGCCCTCGACCTCCTGTTCGGCATCGCCATCGGCCTCGCCGTCGACGACTTCGCCGCGAGCATCGCTTTCCTGCGGCTGCGCGTCGCCCTCGTCTTCCTCGTCAGTGTCCTGGTCGTCTTCGGGCGTATCGCCTTCCTCGTCCTCGCCGTCTTCCTTGCCCTCGTCCTCGGGCGTGTCGGGCAGGGTGAGTTCGAGATGCCGCAGCATGTCGAGCGTGAGGTCCTGGAAGGCGCGCTGGTCATCGAGCGCGCCCGCGAGGTCTTCCATGTCGGTGCCGATGCGCGAGCTGATTTCCTCGCGCACCATGTCGACGCCGGGCTTGGCGCGATCGGGGATGGGCTCGCCGGTCAACGCCTCGCGCAGCATGAGCGAAAGCGCGGTGGGTAGCGGCACATCCTTGGCGGTTTCCGCCCGCCCGATGGGGTCTGTGGCAGTACGCAATTCGACCGCCGCATCGAGATTGTCGCGCATGCCCGAATAGCGGGTCGAACCCACCGCCTCGTAGCGCACCCGCTCGATGGCGTCGTAACAAGCACGCGCGATGGGTTCGGGCGGTGCACCCTTGGCGTGCATCGCTTCGTTATGGTGACGCAGCTTGAGCGCGAAACTGTCGGCAAAGCCACGAGCTTCCCGCGCCTGGTCGGGCGGCAAGTTGCGGCCGGGCAGCGGGACGCGGAAGTTCTTGCCCGACTGGGCCGGACTGTCCGCGCTCCACGCAACCTCGACCTCCGGCTCGCGCGCGATAGCGCGGGCCGTGCCGGTCAGGGCCTGCTTGAACAGGTCGAGGGGAGTCTGGTCGCTCATCTATCTCCTGATCCCCAGCGGAGGCTGGGGTCTCATGCGGTGTGGCGCGAGGCCGAACGAGGTCCCAGCCTTCGCTGGGACACACTCTTAAAGTATCGACTGGCCAGTCTTTTCCCAATCCTTGGTGAAGCCTTCGATGCCCTTGTCGGTCAGGAAGTGTTTGAAGAGGCCCTTGATGACCGCGGGCGGCATGGTGGCGACATCGGCGCCGATGCGCGCGCTTTCGAGCACGTGTACCGGATTGCGGATGGAGGCGACGAGGATCTCGGTCGTGAAGCCGGGATATTTGTCGTAAATCGTGCGGATATCGCGGATGAGGTCCATGCCGTTGAAGCCATTGTCGTCATGACGGCCGACGAAGGGGGAAACGAAGGTCGCGCCAGCCTTGGCTGCGAGGAGCGCCTGGTTGGCCGAGAAGCACAAGGTGACGTTGACCATCGTGCCGTCGCTGGTCAGCTTCTTGCAGGTCTTGAGGCCGTCGATCGTGAGCGGGACCTTGATGCAGACATTATCCGCGATCTTCCGCAGGGTCTCGGCTTCCTTCATCATCGTCTCGTGATCGAGAGCGACGACTTCGGCGCTGACCGGGCCATCGACGATACCGCAGATTTCCTTGGTCACTTCCATGAAGTCACGGCCCGACTTGGCGATCAGCGAGGGGTTGGTGGTCACGCCGTCGAGGAGGCCGGTGTCGGCCATTTCCTTGATGTCAGCGATGTCTGCGGTGTCGACGAAGAATTTCATGTGGATGCGCTCCGGCAGGGGATGGATGTTCGCTATCGCTGCAAGGGCATGGCGCGCAGCGAGTCAAGGCTGTTGGCGAGGCTCTCCCACACATCGGGCGCGTCGTCACGCTCGACGAGGTAGTGGCGAATACCCTGTCGGCGCGCCTCGGCGAGGATGTCGACGAAGTCCAGCGTGCCGCTGCCGACATCGGCCATGCTCCCGTCTGCGGCATAGTCTTTCAGGTGAAGGTGCGTGATGCGGCCCTCGTTCTCGCGCAGGAATTCGAGCGGATCCTGCCCGCCTTTCTGCGCCCAGTATGTGTCGAGTTCAAAGGCAATCAGCGGGTCGAATCCGGCCAGCATCAGGTCGATGGGTCGTACGCCATCGACGGCGATGAACTCGAAGTCATGCGGGTGATAGGCAAAAGCGAGACCCTGCGCTTTTGCCTCGCGTGCGGCAATGTTGAGAAAGCCAATCCATTCGCGCCATTGGGCCAGCGTCTGCCGCTCTTCAGGCGGTATCCAGGCGAGAATGATGGTATCGGCGCAGGCCGCCTTGGCCGATACGACTGCGGCTGCAGGGTCGTCGCGCAATTGTCGCCAATCGGCATGGACGGCTGCCACATCGAGGCCGAGGCGGCGCGTTTCTTCGCAGAGACGCTCCTGCGGTACCGAATAGGTGCCGACATATTCGACGCTATCGAAACCCGCCTTCTGCACCTGCCGGAGCGTGCCCAGCGGGTCAGCGGCCATTTGTTCGCGCAGGTGGTAGAGCTGCACGCCATATTCGCGCTCGGCTGGCGATGCAGTCGGCACGCTGGTGCAGGCGGCGAGGAGCATGGCGAGCGAAGGGACTGCGAATCTCATCGCCCGACCATGCCAGTTTTCGTCAGAGACGCGAACCGGCTCCGAACACGCCGATGATGAGCGGGTCGCGGGTGGATTGCGGGTCGCGGCGGATGGCAGCTTCTTCCACGCCGATTTCGCGCCAGATGGTGTCGTCGAGATTGGTCGCGAAGCGGGTGGTGGCATTGGTGAAGTTCACGCCCGTCAGCGCGGAAACAAGCTGGCCGACCAGCGGGTCGCTCGCCACGCGCATCGCATCGCCGAGTTCGGGGACCATCGCTTCGACCAGCGAGGTGCCCATCGAGGCCCGCAGGAAGGCAGTTGCCGCAGTTGGCCCGCCGTTGACGAGATCGATGGCGTTGCGGATGCCGATGGTGCGCACGGCTTCTGTCACTAGCGGAGCAGCGCGTTCAGCGCCTTCGTAGGCCACGTCGGCCATCGCATCCTGCAACCGGTTCTTGAAGATGGCCGAGGTGAGAATGCTGGAGAGGATATCGCCGCGCGTGCCGAGCAGGTTGTTGAGGCCAAGCGTTGCCACTTGTTGGTCCCAGAAACCGCCTGCGTTGAGCATGCGCGAAAAGGCGCGGTCGCTGGAAAGGAACAGGATGCGCTGGACGGCATCGACCATGCTGAAGCCGGGGATGCCGGCGCACCCCGACAAGGCAAGGCCTGCGCCGCCAAGGCCTATTCCGCCGAGGAAAGCCCTGCGGCCGGTGGGTTTCACGAGAATATCGGTCATTATTGTACTCCTCACAAAGTCCCACCCTTGTTTCGTCATGGGTAGCCGCTCCATATGAGCCGCCAGATGAACCGTGTCCGCTGCCTCGTCCTCAATGCCGCGCTCGGCCCGCTGGATTACAAAGTGCCGGACGGCATGGCGGTCGAGCTGGGCCAGGTGGTCGAATGCCCGCTTGGCCCGCGCACCGTCATCGGTATCGTCTGGGAGGCTGAACGGCTGCCCGGCACAGACGTTCCGGCGGAGAAACTTCGCCCCCTCAGGGGCTTGTACCCGATACCGCCCCTGCCTGCGCCGCTGCGCCGCCTCATCGAATGGACCGCCGACTATTACGTCGCCTCGCTCGCCAGCGTGGCCCGGATGGCGCTATCCTCGGGCGGCGCGCTCAAGGGCCCCGCGAGCATCACCGAATATCGCCTCACCGGCGGGATGCCCGAACGCATGACACCGCAGCGGCTGGCGGCGATGGAGGCGCTGGAGGGAGAACAGGCGACCATTCGCGAACTGGCAGGCATCGCCGGAGTGTCGGATGGCGTTTTGCGCGGGCTGGTGAATCACGGCGTGCTCGAACCGGTCGAGGTCGATTGCGACCGGCCCTATGACGAGGCACGTCCAGATTTCGCGCAAGTCGAGTTGAGCGAACAGCAGCGCGAAGCTTCCGACATCTTCTCTGCCGCAGTCCGGGACGCGAAATTCGCGCCCTTCCTGCTCGACGGGGTGACCGGCTCGGGCAAGACCGAGACCTATTTCGAACCCGTCGCCGAGGCGCTCAGGATGGGGCGGCAAGTGCTGGTGCTCCTCCCCGAAATCGCGCTGACCGAGAACTTCCTCCACCGCTTCGAGGAGCGCTTCGGGACCAAGCCCGTGCTGTGGCACTCCTCGCTCAAATCGACCGAACGTCGCCGCGCGTGGCGCGCGGTGGCGAGCGGGACAGCGCAAGTGGTGGTGGGCGCACGTTCGGCGCTGTTCCTGCCCTTCGCCAAGCTCGGCCTCATCGTCGTCGATGAAGCGCATGAGACCAGTTTCAAGCAAGAGGACGGCGTGCGCTACAACGCGCGCGATGTCGCCGTGATGCGGGCGCATTTCGAAGGCTTTCCCATCATCCTCGCCAGCGCCACGCCCGCACTCGAGAGCCTGCAGATGGCCGAGAGCGGGATCTATTCGAAGGTCGACCTGCCCAGCCGCTTCGGCGGTGCGCAATTGCCCGATATCGACACGATCGATCTCAAGGAGGAGAAGCCGCCGCACGGCATGTGGCTCGCCCAGCGGCTGGTCGACGGAATTGCCGAGAGGCTGGAGCGCGGCGAACAGTCGCTGCTCTTCCTAAACCGCCGCGGCTATGCGCCGCTGACGCTCTGCCGCAACTGCGGTTTCCGCTACCAGTGCCCCAATTGCAGCGCCTGGCTGGTCGAGCACCGCTTCACCCGCCGCCTCGCCTGCCACCACTGCGGGCACGAAGCGCCGAGCCCCGCCGCCTGCCAGGAATGCGGCGAACCTGATTGCCTCGTAGCCTGCGGTCCCGGCGTCGAGCGGATCGCCGACGAAGTGGCCGAGCGCCTGCCCGAAGCGCGCGTTTTCGTGGCGACCTCGGACACGCTCAATTCGCCTGGCCGCGCTGCTGAATTCATTGCCATGGTCGATGCGGGCGAGATCGACGTGATCGTCGGTACGCAGCTCGTCACCAAGGGCTTTCACTTCCCCGAATTGACGCTGGTCGGCGTGGTCGACGCCGATCTCGGCCTCGAAGGCGGGGACCTGCGCGCAGGCGAGCGCACCTACCAGCAGGTCGCGCAGGTCGCAGGCCGTGCCGGACGCGGCGCGAAACCGGGCGAGGTGCTGATCCAGACACGCCATCCCGAGGCGAGCGTCATCGCCGCGCTCGCCGCCGGAAACCGCGACGCTTTCTACACTGCCGAAACCGAGATGCGCCGCGATGCCGGCGCCCCGCCCTTCGGTCGCTGGGCCTCGATCATCGTGTCATCCGAAGACGAGGCCGAAGCGCGCGAGGCTGCGCGCCGGATCGGCGATACACGCCCAGACGTTGCCGACTGCATGATCCTCGGCCCCGCTCCCGCCCCCATGGCCCAGCTGCGCGGTCGCTACCGCTACCGCCTGCTGATGAACGCGCGCCGTAGCGTCCAGCTACAGGACGTCATCCGCCGCTGGCTAGGCCAAATCGACCACCCGCCCGGCGTGCGCGTGGCAATCGACGTCGACCCCTACAGCTTTGTTTGATTCTGCCCCCGGTTTTTGTATCGTCGGCTCATAGGGGATTCGGAATGTGGCCGCCAAGTGGCCACTTCGTGACAATTGGGGTCTGCACCATGTTCAAAATTTCAGGATTACTTGCCGCGGCTGCGGCGCTCGTCGCTTCGCCTGCAATGGCGGCCGACTGGTACGTTGCCGAGACAGAACACTTCGTCATCTATTCGGAAGACGACAAGAAGGACACAGAGGAATTCGCGCGCGACCTCGAGCGTCTCGACGAGGTGCTTCGCATCGTGAGTGGTGTCGGGGCCGATGGCGACTACCTGCCCGATTCTGCCAAGGTTACCGTTTTTCGCTATGGCGAGACCAAAGACATGGCCACCCTCGCCGGCGAACCGGGCAGCGGCATCGGCGGCTTCTTCATCCCGCGCGCATCGGGCAGCTACGCATTCGTGCCGCGTGAAGCCAACAAGCGCCGTGCGCGCAGCAACCTTCGCCGCCGCGAAGGCCTTGGCCTCGAGCCGAAAGCCGTGCTCTACCACGAGTACGTCCACTATTTCATGTTCCAGCACCGCAACGCGCCCTACCCCGCGTGGTATCGCGAAGGTTTCGCTGAAATCTTCTCGACCGTCGAAGCAGATGGCGATGAGTTCGTGGTCGGCGACGTGCCGACCTGGCGCAGCATCGGCATCATGGCGCTGGACGTCGATGTCGAGGCGATGATGGCCCCGACGCGCACCAATGGCGGTTACAATGTCGCCCGCGTCTATGGTCACGGCTGGCTGCTTTCCAGCTACCTCAACTTCACGCCCGAGCGTCGCCCGCAGATCACGGAATATGTCCGCCTGCTCGCGACCGGCACCGAGCGTCTGGAAGCCGCCAAACAGGCGTTTGGCGACCTCGACCAGCTCGAGAAGGAGCTGAACGAGTATCGCCGCAGTGCAGCGCTCATCATGCGCGGGCGCTACATCAATACCGAGCCTCCGAAGGTGGACATCCGCCGCCTGGGTGCTGACGAGGAAGCGGTCATCGACCTGATGATTGAGTCCAAGGTTGGTGTCGACGAAAAAGCCGCGGCAAAGCAGTTGCCGAAGGCGCGCAAGCTTGCTGCGCAATATCCCGACAGCATCCCTGTCCTCATGGCTGCTGCCGAAGTCGAGTTTGACAACAAGAACTATGCCGAAGCAGATGCGCTGGCGAAGAAGGTGCAGGCTCTCGACCCCAAGTCGAGCGATGCGCTCATCCAGCAGGGCAATGTGGCCTTCATGCAGGCTTACGACAATCCGGAGAAAATGGCCGAAGCCCGCAAGCTTTTCGTGGCCGCAAACCAGCTCGAGCAGGATCATCCGATCCCGCTTTATCACTATTACCTGACCTTCCTGCTGTCGGGCGATGAAGTGGATTCGGGCGCAGAGGCCGCTCTTGAAAGCGCTTACGAATTCGCGCCCTTCGACCCGGGAATCCGCGTCGCCCTCGCGCATATGTTCCTCAAGCAGGACCGTGTCGACATCACCAGTGCGCTTCTCAGCCCGCTGATCCAGCAGGCCAGCGGCTCCCAGTTCGCCCGCTGCATCAGTTCCGAACTGGAGCAGGCCGAGGAAGGCGAGACCGCCCCGCTGCTCGAGCGTCTCATGCCCGAACATCCGCGCGCCGACGAGGACAAGGATGAAGACGAGGAAGAAGACGAATTCGAAGGCTGCGGCGAGGAAGAGGAAGAAGAAGTCTAACGCCTTCTTTCGCATCCAAGGCACATTTGGCAGGGCCGGGCATTGTGACAAGCAATGTCCGGCCCTTCCGATTCTCCTGTCCTCGTCCCCATCCTCGGCGACCAGCTGACACGTAATCTCGCCAGCCTGCGCGGGCGGACGAAGGACGATACCGTCATCCTGATGATGGAGGTCTGGGACGAGGCGACCTACGTCAAACACCACAAGCAGAAGATTGCCCTCATCTTCTCGGCCATGCGGCACTTCGCCGAGGAACTGCGCGGTGCGGGCTGGACGGTCAATTACGTCAGGCTCGATGCCGAGGGTAACGCAGGCAGTTTTACCGGCGAAGTGGCGCGCGCAATCGAGGAGCATTCGCCGCGGCTGGTCAGCGTGGTCGAGGCAGGAGAATGGCGCGTGCGCGAGGATATGCACCAGTGGGCCGACAAGTTCGCCTGCGAAGTCGAAATCCTGCGCGACGACCGCTTCATCTGCACCCAGGCCGAGTTCGACGAATGGGCCGAGGACCGCAAGGAATTGCGGATGGAGTACTTCTATCGCGAAATGCGGCGTAAGACCGGCCTCCTGATGGACGGCGACAAGCCCGAAGGCGGGGAGTGGAATTACGACAGCAAGAACCGCAAGCCGCCCAAGGACGGCCTGTCAGCACCCGAGCGTCCAAAGTTCGAACCCGATGTCACCACACAGGAATGCATCGACCTCGTGGAAGAACGGTTCGGCGACCATTTCGGCAGCCTCGAAACCTTCGGCTGGCCCGTCACCCGCGAAGAAGCAGAGGAAGCCGCAGATGCCTTCTTTGCAGAGCGCATCGAATGCTTCGGCCCCTTTCAGGACGCCATGGTCGCGGGCGAGGACGACCTGTTCCATTCCATGCTCTCGACCAGCATCAATCTCGGCCTGCTCGACCCGCTCGAACTCTGCCAGCGCGCCGAGAAGGCTTACAAGGACGGCAAGGCGCCGCTCAATTCGGTCGAGGGCTTCATCCGCCAGATCATCGGCTGGCGCGAATATGTGCGCGGGTTCTACTGGCACCAGATGCCGCACCTCCAGAAGGCCAATGCGCTCAATGCCCAGCGCGGCCTGCCCGAATTCTACTGGACCGGCGAGACCGACATGGCCTGCCTCGCCGACTGCATCCGCTCGACCCGCGACAATGCCCATGCGCACCACATCCAGCGGCTTATGGTGCTCGGGAATTTCGCGCTGCTGACAGGGTTGAACCCGCGCGAGGTGCAGGACTGGTACCTCGTCGTCTACGCCGATGCCTATGAATGGGTCGAACTGCCCAATGTCGCCGCGATGATCCTCTACGCCGACGGCGGCAAGCTTGCCTCCAAACCCTATGCGGCGAGCGGAAACTACATCAACAAGATGAGCAATTACTGCTCGGGCTGCAAATATTCACCGAACAAGAAGACCGGAGAAGGCGCCTGCCCCTTCAACCCGCTCTACTGGCACTTCATGGACCGCCACCGCGAGCGGCTGGAAAAGAACCCACGCATCGGCCGCATCTATTCGACATGGGACCGGATGGACGAGGAACGACGGCAGGAATACCTCGACAGCGCAGAGGCGTTTCTCGACACGCTTGAACCTGCTTCCTCCGGCTGGGCACGCTCCGACTGACACTTGCCGCGCTCCGTCGCAGCATGCCCCGCGTTCCAGTTTCAATTAGGAACGCATCCCCCGCCTCGCGTCTTCTTTGAGTGAACACCAATTGAAAGAGGCGCAGCTATGTCCACCATCACCACCGTCAATCCCGCGACCGGCGAAAATATCGAAACCTATGAAATGCTTTCCGGCGACGAAGCTGCGGCAAAGGTCGATGCCTGTCACGAGGCCTTCACCAAGTGGAAGCTGCAGAGCCTCGAAGACCGCGCCGGCGTCATCAGGAGCATCGGCAAGGCGCTGCGCGACAACAAGGAAGAGCTCGCCCAGCTAATGACCCGCGAGGTCGGCAAGCTCATCGGCGACAGCCGCGACGAGGTCGAGCTTTGCGCAGGCATTTGCGACTATACCGCCGCCACCGGCCCCGATGCGCTGGCCGACGAGAAGCGCGATCCTAGCAATGCCGGGCGCGGCATCGTCACTTATTCGCCCATCGGCGTTGTCTATGGCATCCAGCCGTGGAATTTCCCCGCCTATCAGGTCATCCGCTATGCGATCGCCAGCCTGATGGCGGGCAATGGCGTGCTGCTGAAGCATTCCTCGCTCTGCACCGGCAGCGGCCTCCTCATCGAGAAAATCTTCAAGGAAGGCGGCCTGCCCGAGAACCTCTTCACCGTTCTGGTCATCGACCACGACACGTCGGACGCCATCATCGAGCATGACAAGGTACGCGGTGTCACGCTGACCGGCTCGGATGGTGCGGGCCGTCACGTGGCCCAGAAGGCTGCGGCCGTCATCAAGAAGACCGTTATGGAGCTGGGTTCAAACGATGCCTATCTCGTGCTCGAAGATGCCGATCTCGATGTGGCGGTAAAGGTTTGTGCTCAGGCCCGCCTCTACAATAACGGCCAGACCTGCATCAACGGCAAGCGCTTCATCGTGACCGACAAGGTCTATGACGAGTTCGTCGAAAAATATGTCGCCCGCTTCGAGGGCGTGAAGCTCGGCGACCCGACCGACGAGGATAGCGGCATGGGTCCGATGTCCTCTTCCGACCTTCGCGACGACCTTCAGGAACAGGTGGAAAAGTCGGTCGAGAAGGGCGCGAAGATCGCCTGCGGCGGACAGGTGCCGGACGAGGAGGGCGCGTGGTATCCCGCGACAGTCCTCACCGATGTGGCCCCCGGCCAGCCCGCCTATGACGATGAACTCTTCGGACCCGTCGCCAGCGTCATCCGTGCCAAGGACGACGAGGACGCCATGCGCCTCGCCAACGACAGCCGCTACGGCCTTGGTGGCGGTATTTTGTGCCGCGATACCGACCGCGCCATCGAGCTGGCATCGAAGCACTTCGATACCGGCATGGTCTACATCAATACCTATGGCGTGGCCGACCCGGCGATGCCCTTCGGCGGCGTGAAGGATTCCGGCTATGGCCGCGAACACGGCGGCTTCGGCATGAAGGAATTCGTCAACGCCAAGGCGATTTTCGTCGGCGCGGAATAGTTCAGGTCAGTCGCCGCGCTCACGGCGGAGAAGTTCCGCCTTGATCTCGGTCCCGTAGGCATAGCCGCCCAGCCCGCCATCGGCGGCAATCACACGGTGGCAGGGGATGAGGACGGCGATGTTGTTCGCGCCGTTCGCGCTGCCCACCGCGCGGCTGGCCTTCGGGTTGCCGAGCATCGCAGCCTGTTCGCCGTAGCTGCGCGTCTCGCCTGCTGGGATTTCGCGCAAGGCTTCCCAGCACCGCTGCTGGAAGGCCGTACCCTTCACGTCGAGCGGGATGTCGGCGCTTGTGGCGGTGGCGGGGTTTTCGACGGCTGTGGTGACCTGCGCGAACAATTCTCTGAAATCCTCGCCAGCTTCGACCAGTTCGGCCTTGGGGAAACGGGCGCGCAGTTCATCCTCGCCCTCATTGAAGGAGAGGCAGCACACGCCCTTGTCCGTCGCTGCGACCAGCATGTCGCCCAGCGTCGTCTCGATAACGGCCCAGTGCACCGTCTGGCCCTTGCCGCCGTCGTTCCAGTCGCTGGCGCTCATGCCGCTGTCTTTCCTGTCTTCGTAAAAGCGCGATGGTGCGCCATAGCCTGCCTCGTAGATAGCATCGGTCACGCTGCCCCCCTCGCCGAGCGCCTGCTCCGCGCGCTCGCGGCGCAGGGCGCGCTGGTAGGCGGCGGGCGAAAGGCCCACGGCACGGGTGAAGATGCGCTGGAAATGGGTCGGCGAATAATCGGTCAACCGTCCCAGCCGCTCGAGCGAAACCGTCCCTTCCGCCCCGCGCAAGAGCTTCAGCGCCGCCATGACGGCCCCCTCCTCGCGGCTCTGCTGGTCGGGCGCGCAACGCTTGCAGGCGCGCAGCCCTGCCGCCTCCGCCGCCTCGCACGTCGCATAGAAGCGCACATTCTCGCGTTTCGGCGCGCGCGCCGGGCACGACGGGCGGCAATAGATACCGGTCGAATGCACCCCCGTCACGAAGACCCCGTCGAAGCGGCGGTCCTTCGCCAGCGCGATGCGCCAGCGGTCGTCGTCGGTAAGGTGCTGCTTGGTGGTCATCGTCTTTCAACCTCTATCGCCTAGCAGCATGATTGCAAAAGCCACATTTGCCCGCATCCCGAAGCTTGCGGTCAATGTCGCGCAAACGCTAAGGGAGGCGCGGATGGGACGTTTATTCTCGATTTTCGCCGCGCTCCTCGCGCTCCTGGCCCCTGCGGTTGCGCAGGCCGACCCTGCCGATATCGACGCGGCAGCGCGCGGCGTGGTGCGCGTGGTCATCATCGGCAATGACGACGATGAAATTTTCCCCGTCAGCCATGGCACCGGTTTCGCGGTCACACAGGACCTCATCGTCACCAACGCCCATGTGGTGCGAGATGCGATGGGCGACCCGGATTTGCGCATCGGCATCGTGCCGAGCGGCGGCGGCGATGCCGTCTATGGCCAGCTGGTGGCGGTCAATTCGCGCATCGACCTGGCGCTGGTTCGTCTGACTGGCAGCCTGCGCCTGCCTCCCTTAGCTTTAGCCGGTAGGTCGATGGCGAACGACGCGCGCGTTGTCAGCGTGGGCTATCCCATGAATGTCGACCGCGCGCAGGGCCTCGACCTGTCCGACATCTTCAAGTCGATGTCGCCGGTAAAGAGCCCGGGCTTTGTTTCGGGCGAACGTCCCAGCCGTAGCTTTGACACCATCCTCCACACCGCACCCATCGCGCGCGGTAATTCGGGCGGCCCGCTGGTTGACAGTTGCGGCCGCGTCGTCGGCGTGAACAGCTTCGGCGCGGACAATGAAGGCGGCGATGCGGAATTCTTCTTCGCCGTATCGAACCGCGAACTTGTCCCGTTCCTGCGCGCCAACGACGTCGAGCCAAAGATCAATAGCAATGAGTGCCGCAGCTTGGCCGACCTCGACGATGCAGAGCGGGACCGGCTCGAGCGCGAACAGATGGAGGCACTGCGCGACCTCGCCCAGCGCGCCGAGGAAACCCGCGCCAAACGCGAACGGGCGCTGCTCGAGGCGCAGCTAGGGGTCTCCAAGGACCGCGAGGACCGCATGGCGTTGGCTTTCGTTTTGCTGCTCGCCGCCTTCGGCATAGGGCTCTGGGCGTGGAGCCGCCATGAGCGCTTCGATCCAGAGGCCGAGGATGCCGAACTCAACCGCCGCAAGATCAATATCGCCTTCGGCATTGCCGGATTCTTCGTGGTGGTTGCGCTGATCGCCTTCCTCACCCGTCCCGGCCTCGACGAAATCGACCGCCGAGTGGCTGGCGCCATGCAGGGCGAAGACGGGACCACGAATGGGGGCGACACTTCTGCCACCGGCACACAAGGCGATGCAAAGCTCACCTGTCGCCTCTTGCCCGAGCGAAGCCGCATCACCAGCGCCGAAGCGCCCGATATCGAGTTCGAGTGGACCGCGGAAGGCTGCGTCAACGAGCGCACGCAATATGGCTACGCCTCGGGCATCTGGTCGCGCGTGTTCGTGCCGAATTCGGAAGACGCCGTGTCGGTCAACAGCTTCGACCCAGACCGCCGCATCTTCCGTTCGGAACGCTACCTGCTTCCCCGCAACGCCATGGGCGAGGCACGCGAGGCCCGCAGCAAGTACACTGCCCCAACCTGCGGGGCCGACAATGCGGCCAGCAGGCTGGGCGACTTGCAGGGCGAAGTGCTGAGCCAGCTTCCCAAGGACCCGAACGAACGGCTGGTCTACCAGTGCGAGCCGACCACCTGACTTCAGACTAATTCAAGCCGCCAGCGCCTCGCCGGTCAGAGTAATGCGGTGCATTTCGCGGGCGTAGCCCTGATAGTCGTTCATAGCGTAGTGCCAGGTCGTGCGATTGTCCCAGATGGCGACCGTGCCGGGAGCCCATTCGACGCGGCACTGGTGCTCGGGCTTCATCGCGTGGGCGAAAAGGTCTTTCAGCAGCGGCAGGCTTTCCTCGCGGGTCATGCCGGTGAAATGCATGGTGAAGCCCGGATTGACGTAAAGCAGCTTCTGCCCCGTTTGCGGGTGACGGATGACGACAGGGTGGGTTGCGCCAGTCTTCAAATCCTGTCCGCGCAGAGCAGCGCCTTGGTCGGTTTTCGCATAGGCACCTTCAGGCGAATAGATATGGTCGGCGGTGTGAAAGGCTTCCATCCCTTCGAGCCGGTCCTTCATCTCATCGGACAGGCTGTCATACGCCGCGCCCATGTGCGCCCACAGCGTGTCACCGCCTGACGGAGGCAGCGTGCGCGCGACGAGTATGGAGCCCATCGCCGGGACCTGGTCATAGGAATGGTCGGTATGCCACCCCCCGCCGATATTGGTCGTCTGGTCCTTGGTTTTACGAACAACGGCAATTTCGGGATGCTCGTCGGTCAGCGGGAAATAATTGTTGATGTCGATGCCGCCCCAGCGCCGCGCGAAGGCGATGTGCTCTTCGGGACTGAAGGACTGGTCGCGGAACACCGCAACGCCGTGCCTATATATAAGGTCACGAATGGCATCGAGACTTTTGCCCTCCGCCTCGGCCAGCGAAACGCATGTGATTTCGACCCCGCAATTCGGGGCCATCGGTTTGGTCTCCATCGCGCCTCTCCTCTCGCAACAGGTCTCGATTTGAGACCATTCTACGTCACCTTGTCCGAGAGTCCATGTTTGTGCGCCTGACTCGGGTTGCCTTGCCGAGAGGGCTTTGCTAGGCGCGCGCCAACCTTGCCGGAGCGACTCATTTTCGCTTGCTACACGGCGTGGCCGCAAAGAATTTTTTTCCGACCCTAGAGGACGAGAGACGCGTGGAAATTTCCGCCGGTATCAAGGCTAGCCTTGCTGGACGTTACGCTTCGGCCCTGTTCGATCTTGCCAGCGAGGCAGGGACCGTGACCGCGGTCGAATCGGACATGGACAAGCTCGAAGCTGGTCTGGCCGAATCGCCCGAGCTCAAAATGCTCACCACCAACCCGCGCGTCACCCGCGCCCAGGCCGAAAAGGCCCTGTGGGGCGTTTCGGCCATCATGGGCCTGTCGGATCTGACGCAGAACTTCCTCGGCACGCTGGCGCAGAACCGCCGGCTGGGCCAGCTGTCCGGTATCATCCGCGCCTTCCGCGCGATTGCCGCTGCCCAGCGCGGCGAAGTCGCAGCCGAAGTCACCAGCGCCCACGCGCTGACCGACGCGCAGCTCGCCGACCTCAAGGCCAAGCTGACGGCCCGCGAAGGCCGTACTGTCAAACTTTCCACGAAGGTCGACCCCGATTTGCTCGGCGGCCTCGTCGTCACCATCGGATCGAAGCGCATTGATGGCTCGATCCGCACCCGTCTCAATTCGCTCTCCCAGGCCATGAAGGCTTAAAGGAAAACACTCATGGATATCCGCGCCGCAGAAATCTCCAAGGTCATCAAGGACCAGATCGCCAATTTCGGTAGCGAAGCCGAAGTCAGCGAAGTCGGTTCCGTTCTCTCGGTTGGTGACGGCATCGCCCGCATCCACGGTCTCGACAAGGTCCAGGCCGGCGAGATGATCGAATTCTCCAACGGCACGCAGGGCATGGCCCTGAACCTCGAAGCCGACAACGTGGGTGCCGTTATCTTCGGCGCCGACACCGACATCGCCGAAGGCGACACGGTGAAGCGTACCGGCACCATCGTGGACGTTCCTGTCGGCAAGGGCCTGCTTGGCCGCGTGGTCGATGCTCTTGGCAACCCGATCGACGGCAAGGGCCCGATCGAAGCGACCGAACGCAAGCGCGTTGAAGTCAAGGCACCGGGCATTATCCCGCGTGAATCGGTTTCGGAACCCGTGCAGTCGGGCCTCAAGGCCATCGACGCTCTCGTTCCCGTCGGCCGCGGCCAGCGCGAACTGATCATCGGCGACCGTCAGACCGGTAAGTCCGCTGTCGCAATCGACACCTTCATCAACCAGAAGGAACTCAACGCGGGCGACGACGAGTTCAAGAAGCTCTACTGTGTCTACGTCGCTGTCGGTCAGAAGCGTTCGACCGTTGCCCAGATCGTGAAGCAGCTCGAAGAAAACGGCGCGATGGAATATTCGATCGTCGTCGCTGCAACCGCTTCGGAGCCCGCTCCGCTGCAGTACCTCGCACCCTACACCGGCTGTGCGATGGGCGAATTCTTCCGCGACAACGGCATGCACGCCGTGATCGTTTACGACGACCTTTCGAAGCAGGCTGTTGCCTATCGCCAGATGTCGCTGCTGCTGCGTCGTCCTCCGGGCCGCGAAGCGTATCCGGGTGACGTTTTCTATCTGCACAGCCGTCTCCTCGAGCGCGCTGCAAAGATGAACGGCGACAATGGCGGCGGCTCGCTGACCGCACTGCCGATCATCGAAACGCAGGCAGGCGACGTGTCGGCCTATATTCCGACCAACGTGATCTCGATCACCGACGGCCAGATCTTCCTCGAAACCGACCTGTTCTACCAGGGTATCCGTCCGGCAATTAACGTCGGTCTTTCGGTTAGCCGTGTGGGCGGTGCCGCCCAGACCAAGGCAATGAAGAAGGTCTCGGGCTCGATGAAGCTCGACCTCGCACAGTATCGCGAAATGGCTGCCTTCGCGCAGTTCGGCTCGGACCTTGATGCCGCGACGCAGAAGCTTCTCAACCGCGGCGCACGCCTGACCGAGCTCCTGAAGCAGCCGCAGTTCTCGCCGATGCCCTTCGAAGAGCAGACCGTCTCGATCTTCGCCGGCACCAACGGCTACCTCGACGATATCGCCGTGGACCGCGTGAACGACTATGAAGAGCAGATGCTGAGCTACATGCGTGCAGAGCATGGCGATGTGCTCGCGGAAATCCGCACCAGCGGCAAGTTCGAAGACGACACCAAAAACAAGGTCGTCGACGCGCTGAAGACCTTCGCCAAGCAGTTCGCCTAATTCGTTAGGATTGTAATCAACCCCACCCTCGTCATCCCCGCGAAAGCGGGGACCCAGGGACCAAAGTTCGGACATGGGTTCCCGCTTCCGCGGGAATGACAACAAGGGAAACGGAGGACCACGGAGTGGCTTCACTCAAGGAACTCAAGGGCCGGATCAACTCGGTCAAGTCGACCCAGAAGATCACCAAGGCCAAGCAGATGGTCGCTGCGGCCAAGCTGCGCCGTGCGCAGGCCGCTGCCGAAGCCGCACGCCCCTATGCCGAGCGGCTGTCGGGCGTGATGGCCAGCCTTGCCAGCAAGGTGAGCGGCGACAGCGCGCCGAAGCTGCTCGCGGGCACCGGATCGGAAAAGCGCCACCTGCTGGTGGTCGTCAACACCGACAAGGGCCTGTGCGGCGGTCTTAACGCCAACATCGTCAAGGCTGCCAAGGCCAAGGCGAAGTCGCTGATCGCCGAGGGCAAGGACGTATCCTTCTACCTCGTCGGCAAGAAGGGCCGTGCGCCCATCAAGCGCGACTATGCCGACCGCATCGAAAAGCACTTCGACACCTCCGAAGTCCGCAACCCGGGCTTCGAAGAGGCAGAGCAGATTGCCGACGATCTGATCGAGCGTTTCGAGAAGGGCGAATTCGATGTCGCCCACCTCATCTATCCCGTCTTCAAGTCGGCCCTCGCGCAGGACCCGACCGTCGACCAGCTTATTCCCGTGCCCGCCCCCGAAGGCGATGCCACCGGTGGTGATGCAGTCGTCGAATACGAGCCGGGCGAAGAGGAAATCCTCGAAGATTTGCTGCCGCGCTATGTGAAGACCCAGGTCTTCGGTTCGCTGCTGGAACGCGAGGCTTCCGAACAGGGTGCCTCGATGACCGCGATGGACAACGCTACGCGCAATGCAGGCGACCTCATCAACAAGCTGACCATCCAGTACAACCGCAGCCGCCAGGCCGCCATTACCACCGAGCTGATTGAAATCATCGCCGGTGCAGAAGCTCTCTAAAGGACGACCACACGTGAAGAAACTCGCCCTCATCCTCCCGGTTGCCCTCCTCGCCGCTTGCGGTGAAGAGCCTGCACCCGAGCCGACCCCGACCGAAACCGCAACGCCCGAGCCGGTGAGCACCCTGCCCGCTCCCGACCAGGCTCTGTTCAAGACAACCTTCGCCGAAACATGCGAAGGCGCTGAGCCGGTCAACAACGCCGTGTGCCGACGCGCAATGGGCGCCGACAGCGTCAATTGCGAATTCGGTCTCGGCGAAGACGAATACATGCGTCACGACGCCAAGCTTGTCGCCAACGAAGCGAACGACGGCTGGATGCTCGACAACGCAGATGCCCTTTGCGCCGAACACGGCGCCCACCACGTAGACTCCTGAGCCAGTAGGAACCCTCATCATGGCCACCGCACCCAAGCTTAACCAGAGCCCCAACGGCACCATCGCCCAGGTCATCGGCGCCGTCGTCGACGTTGCCTTCGAAGGCGAACTGCCCCCGATCCTCACCGCGCTCGAAACGAAGAACGGCGACACCACGCTGGTCCTCGAAGTTGCGCAGCACCTCGGTGAAAGCACCGTCCGTACCATCGCAATGGACGGCACCGACGGTCTCGTCCGCGGCCAGGAAGTCGTGAACACCGGCGCGCAGATCTCGGTCCCCGTTGGTCCGAAGACGCTCGGCCGCATCATGAACGTCGTCGGCGCGCCGATCGACGAACGCGGCCCCATCGGTGCCGACAGCACCAGCCCGATCCACGCGGAAGCCCCGCTCTTCGTCGACCAGTCGACCGAAGCGGCCATCCTAGTCACCGGCATCAAGGTCATCGACCTTCTCGCGCCTTACGCAAAGGGCGGCAAGATCGGCCTGTTCGGCGGCGCCGGCGTGGGCAAGACCGTGCTGATCCAGGAACTCATCAACAACATCGCAAAGGGCCACGGTGGTGTGTCCGTCTTCGCAGGTGTCGGTGAGCGTACCCGTGAAGGTAACGACCTTTACCACGAGTTCCTCGACGCAGGCGTTATCGCCAAGAACGACAATGGCGAAGCCATTTCCGAAGGTTCGAAGGTTGCCCTCGTCTTCGGCCAGATGAACGAACCTCCGGGCGCACGAGCCCGCGTCGCTCTCTCGGGCCTGACCATGGCCGAATACTTCCGTGACGTCGAAGGCCAGGACGTGCTGTTCTTCGTCGACAACATCTTCCGCTTCACGCAGGCGGGTTCGGAAGTGTCGGCACTTCTCGGCCGTATTCCTTCGGCAGTGGGCTACCAGCCGACCCTGTCGACCGACATGGGTAACCTGCAGGAACGCATCACCTCGACCACCAAGGGTTCGATTACCTCGGTCCAGGCCATCTACGTTCCCGCCGACGACCTTACCGACCCTGCTCCGGCAACCTCGTTCGCCCACCTCGACGCAACGACCACGCTGAACCGTGCGATCTCGGAACTGGGCATTTACCCGGCCGTCGACCCGCTCGACTCCACCAGCCGCGTTCTCGAACCGCGCGTTGTCGGTGAAGAGCACTACAACACCGCTCGCCGCGTCCAGGAAACCCTTCAGAAGTACAAGAGCCTGCAGGACATCATCGCCATTCTCGGCATGGACGAGCTTTCGGAAGAAGATAAGCTCACCGTGGCGCGCGCCCGCAAGATCCAGAAGTTCCTCAGCCAGCCGTTCCACGTGGCCGAGGTCTTCACCAACATCCCGGGCCAGTTCGTCCAGCTCGAAGACACCGTGAAGTCGTTCAAGGCTGTCGTCGACGGCGAATACGACCACCTGCCGGAAGCTGCGTTCTACATGGTTGGCGGCATCGACCAGGTCGTCGAAAAGGCCAAGAAACTGGCCGAGGACGCCTAAGACAATGGCCCTCCACTTCGAACTCGTCACGCCGGCCAAGCTGGTCCGTTCCGAAGACGTCCACATGGTCGTCGTCCCCGGTGCGGAAGGCGAATTCGGCGTGCTGGAGGGCCATGCGCCCTTCATGTCGACCATCCGCGACGGCGAAGTCCAGGTCTACAAGACCGAAGGCGGCGCGCCCGAGACCATCGAAGTCCGCGGCGGTTTCGCCGAAGTCGGCGAAAATGGTCTGACGGTCCTCGCGGAACACGTCGAAGGCTGAATAACCCCTCGCACAATTGATTGAACAAGGGCGGCCCCGCGGGGTCGCCCTTTTTCGTTCGACCAACTGCTTGATAAGGTGGTCGAACGCCCTTGCCCTTCTCTTGCCTGCCCGCAACACTGCACCAGTTTTGGGACAAGGGACTGCAATCTGATGAAATTGGTATCGACTGCGGCGCTCGGCGCTGCTCTGGCATTGGGCATGACGACTATGGCAACTGCACAGGACGGCGTTCCCGGCCCTGACGAAGACCCCTTCATCTGGCTTGAAGAGGCGCGCAGTGACGAAGCGCTCGACTGGGTGCGGGCGGAAAATAACCGCACCATGGCGCATATGGCGCAAGATCCCCGTTTCGACGAGCTGACCGCCGAGGCGCTGGCCATCCTCGATGCCGAGGACCGCGTCCCCTATGTCTCCATCCGCAAAGACGGGCTCTACAATTTCTGGCAGGACAAGCAGAACCCCAAGGGCATCCTGCGCCGCACCACGCTGGACAGCTACAAGACCGACAACCCGGTCTGGGAAACCATCCTCGATGTCGACGCGCTCGCCGCTGCCGAAGGCAAGGAATGGGTCTACAAGGGCAGCTCCTGCCTTCCGCCCGACCAGCGCCTGTGCATGATTGCGCTCTCCGACGGAGGCGAGGATGCCACCATCCTGCGCGAATTCGACATGACCACGAAGCAATTCGTGGAAGGCGGCTTTGTGATCGAGGAAAAGAGCCAGGGCGGCGTCCAGTGGCTCGATGAGGACACGCTGCTGGTCAGCCGCGACTTCGGCGGCGGCACCATTACCGAAAGTGAGTACCCCTTCACCACCCGCGTCTGGAAGCGCGGCACGCCGCTTTCCGAAGCGACCGAGCTGTTTCGTGGTAAGGCGAGCGATGTTTGGGCGGGCGCAGGCCTCATCCGCGACAACAAGGGCGTGGTTCACGGCCGCACCGCCTTCCGCGCCATCAGCTTCCACGAAAGCATCAACTACGTCTGGCACGATGGCGAGTGGCTCGAACTCGACATGCCGAAGAAGGCCAATTTCGGCGGCATCGTCGATGGGCACATCACCATGTCGACCGATGTCGACTGGGAAACGCAAGGCCAGACCTTCCCGGCGGACTCGCTGATTGCCATCGACCTCGAGGAGTTCAAGCGCGACCCCAATGGCGCGAAGAAGACCCTCGTCTGGGCACCCGCCGAACGCCAGACCAAGCGCGGCGGCGGTGCGACCGCCAACAGCGCCTACATGGCCATCCTCGACAATGTCGTCGGCAAGGTCGTGAAAATCGATTTCGAGGACGGCGAGTGGGTCCAGCGTGAAGTCACGCTGCCCGACAATGCGACATTGAGCGTCCAGACCACCTCGTCCGAAACCGACGAAATCATGTTTACCTCGACCGATTTCCTAACGCCCAGCACGCTGTGGTATTCGGACGGGAGCGGCGACCCGCAGGTGCTCAAGACCTCGCCGAGCTATTTCGACAGCACGGGCATGGAAGTCGAACAGTTCGAGGCGACCAGCCCCGACGGCGCGAAAATCCCCTATTTCCTTGTGAAGCCCAAGGGCATGGAAATGGACGGCACCACGCCGACCCTGCTCTATGGCTATGGCGGCTTCCAGGTCTCGCAGCTGCCGAGCTACCGCTCGCTGACCGGCAAGATGTGGATCGAGAAAGGCGGCGCCTTCATCCTCGCCAACCTGCGCGGCGGCGGCGAATTCGGCCCGGGCTGGCACCAGAGCGCCATTCGCGAGAACAAGCAGCGCACTTGGGACGACTTCATCGCAGTCGGCAAGGACGCGGTCGCGCGCGGCATCACCAATCCGGGCCAGCTCGGCATCCAGGGCGGCAGTCAAGGCGGCCTGCTGGTCGGCACTGCCTTCACGCAGGCTCCCGAGGCCTTCGATGCGGCCATCGTCGCCATCCCGCTGTTCGACATGCTGCGCTATCACCTGATCGGTCGCGGCGCTTCTTGGATCGGCGAATATGGCGACCCGCGCATCCCCGAACAGCGTGCTTGGATCGAGGGCTATTCGCCCTACCAGAAGATTGTCGAGGGCGTGGACTACCCCGCCCCCTTCCTCTGGGCCTCGACCGCCGACGACCGCACCCACCCGGCCCATGCCCGCAAGGCTGCGGCCAAGCTCAAGGAACTCGGCCAGGATTACTGGTATTACGAGGACATGACGGGCGGCCACTCGGGCGGTGTCGACAACGAACAGCGCGCCAAGCTGCAGGCCCTTCAGATGGTTTACCTGATGCAGCGCCTGATGGACGACAACGAGAGCGAGTAAGCGCGTTCTCTTTGCCAGACGAAAGGGCGGTCCGCGCGGGCCGCCCTTTTGCTATCGGCTGCGGCGAACGGGGGCGTTGAAATCGGGCGGCTTGTCCGCAATCCAGCGCAGGAATTTCGCCAGCTCCTCGTTCTCGATCAGCCGCGCCCGATCATCCCCGAACCGCGCCAGTTCCGCATTGGTAAAAACCTTGTACACGGTCTTGTGGCAGATGGGATGGACGGGAACCGTCTCGCGCCCCTTCTTGGATTTGGGCACCGGATGATGCTGCTGGACGCGCCGCCCAAGCGGGCGCTCGCATAGCCAGCAGGCCTCCTCCGTCACTTCTTCTCCGCCGCCTTCTTCTTTTTCATCGTGTCATGGAAGCGGTCAGCCCAGCCCGGCTTAACCATCTGCTCGGCGCGGACCATGCGCAGTTCGCCTGCCGCGACATCGCGGCTGACCGCGCTACCGGCTGCGACAATCGCATCGGCGCCTATTTCGACCGGTGCAATCAGCGCGCTGTTGGAGCCGATGAAGGCACGCTCGCCAATCTTGGTTTGGTGCTTGAAATAGCCGTCGTAATTGCAGGTGATGGTGCCTGCGCCGATATTCGCGCCAGCCCCCACCGTGGCATCGCCGAGATACGTAAGGTGGTTGGCCTTGGCGCCCTCGCCCAGCACGGCTTTCTTCATTTCGACGAAATTGCCGACCTTGCTGGTCTTTTCCATCACCGCGCCGGGACGCAGGCGGGCATAGGGTCCGACTTCGCAATCCTCGCCGACATGCGCGCCCTCAAGATGGCTGAAAGCGCGGATGCGCGCGCCGCGTTCGACCTTCACGCCGGGGCCGAAGACGACATTGGGCTCGATGGTCACATCGGTCGCGAGCTCGGTGTCATAACTGAAGAACACCGTGTCGGGCGCCTTCAGTGTGACACCATTCTCCAACGCTTCCTCGCGGCGCAGTTCCTGCCACTGGCGCTCTGCCGCGGCGAGTTCCTTGCGCGAATTGATGCCGAGGACTTCCTCGGGCTTCTCGGCCACCACGGCAGCACAGGTGCGCCCGTCGGCTACCGCCACATTGACGATGTCGGGCAGGTAATACTCACCCTGCGCATTGTTGTTGTCGACGCGCTGGAGCAAGTCGAACAGGTCACCGCTCTTGGCCGCCATCAGGCCCGAATTGCACAGGCGCGTGGCGCGTTCGGCCTCGTTGGCGTCCTTGAATTCGACCATTTTCTCGATGGTCATGTCGGCATGGGTGATGACGCGGCCATATTGCAGCGCATCGTCCGGCTCGAAGCCGAGCACCACCACGGCAGGTTCGTCGGCCGCGCGCAGACGCTCGAGCATTTCAATCATCGTCACGGCGGTGATGAAGGGCGCATCGCCCAGCAGCATGATGACATCGCCATCGAAGCCCTCGAGCGCTTCCTTCGCCTGCGCCACCGCATGGCCCGTGCCGAGCTGCGGTTCCTGCACCACGCAGGTTGCGCGGTCGGACACCTGGTCGATGACCTGCTGCCGCTCGTCGCCCACGATGACGATGGTCTTCGCCGGCTGGACGATGGCGACCTGCGCCATCAAATGCTCGATGATCGGGCGCCCGGCGATGTTGTGGAGCACCTTGTGCATCCCGCTCTTGAGGCGCGACCCCTTGCCGGCTGCGAGAATGACGACGGCGAAATCTCTGCTTTTGTTCATGGAAAGGGGCCATGCCACCAATCGCTTGCAGTTTGAAGAACCATCCTGCAGTTCGAGCCCAATGGCTGATTTTCCCTTCGATATCGTCGCCTTCGACCTCGATGGCACTCTCCTCGAAACGCACCGCGACCTCGGCACGGCAGTCAACCACGCGCTGGCGCTGGGCGGTTTCGCGACGGTCCCCATCGAAAGCGCAACCGACCTCATTGGCGGCGGGGCGAAAATCATGTTGAAGCAAGCGGTGGATGCCCAAGGCGGGTTGGCGCATGAGGAATTCCGCAAGCTCTACAAGGCGATGCTCACCTATTACGGCGAGAATTACGCGGTTCATACAAGGCCTTACCCCCATGCGGTGGAGGTTCTGGACGAACTGGCCGCGCTGGGAGTGACCGTTGGCGTGGTGACCAACAAGTTCGAACAGTTCGCGCGTGGTATCCTCGGCGAGCTTGGCCTTGTCGACCGCTTCGCCTTCGTCATCGGCGGCGACAGCCTCGGCAAGGGGCCCGACGGAAAGCATATCGCCAAGCCCGCGCCCGATCCCATTCTCAAGGCGCGCGAACTGGGCGGCGGCGGGCGCACCGTCTTCATCGGCGACAGCAGTTACGACATGAAAGCAGCCCGCGCGGCGGGCGTCCCTGCAGTTTCGGCGTGCTATGGCTATTGCGACGGCACGGCGGAGGAACTTGGCGCCGACGCAGCGATTGATTCGCTGGAAGGGCTGATTCCTGCCCTTCTTCGCCTCTAGGCGCGCATCCTGACCCTACGGCATCGCGCTTCGCCGCGCCCCCTGTTGCATGTGCGAAGGGAAAGTGGCAGTCCGCTGGCGCAATTGACCTTTACGTAAACGACAAACAACCAAGAGCAGGAGCCCCCACATGACCATCGACTTCAAGGACAAGGTAGCCATCGTCACCGGTGCAGGCGGGGGCCTGGGCCGCGAATATGCGCTCGAACTCGCCCGCCGCGGCGCGAAGGTCGTCGTCAACGACCTCGGCGGTGCGCGCGATGGCACCGGTCACTCCGACATGGCCCTCCAGGTCGTCGAGGAAATCGAGAAGATGGGCGGCGAAGCCATGTCGAATGGCGGCAGCGTCACCGAATACGAGCAGATGGAAAAGATGGTCGCCGACGCCAAGCAGAAGTTCGGCGGCGTGCACATCGTCATCAACAACGCTGGCGTGCTGCGCGACAAGACCTTCGCCAAGATGACCATGGACGACTTCGAATTCGTCGTCGATGTGCACCTCAACGGCTCGGCCAACGTCAGCAAGGCCGTGTGGGAAACCATGCGCGAGCAGGCCTATGGCCGCATCCTGATGACCGCTTCCTCGACCGGCCTGTTCGGCAACTTCGGCCAGGCGAACTACGGCGCAGCCAAGCTCGGCCTCGCAGGCCTCACCAAGACCCTGCAGCTCGAAGGCGCGAAATACGGCATCAAGGTCAACACGCTGTCGCCCGTTGCGGGCACGCGCATGACCGAAGACCTCTTCCCCGAAGAAGCCTTCAAGCTTTTCGACCCCGTGAACGTGGTCCCGGCCGCGCTTTTCCTCGTCAGCGAAGATGCGCCGACCAACGCCATCGTGGGCGCGGGTGCAGGCGGCTTCCACTCGGCATGGACGGTCATGAACGACGCCGTCTGGCTGCCCGATGGCGAGCGTACTGTCGAAGGCTTCGCCGCCAATTGGGACAAGATTTCCGAGTTCTCAAACCTCAAGGCTCCGCAGTCGGGTTCGGAACAGTCGGGCGCCATCCTCACCGCTATGCAGAAGGTCACGGGCACCGGCCCGAGCAGCGCACGCGGCTGATTTCGGCAGCATTTTAAAAAGCCCCTGTTCGCATTGCCGAGCCGGGGCTTTTTCTTGCGCGCTCGGGCCGTATTGACGTATTAATACACTAGGTCTATGTCTCGCCCATCCATCAATGGGGAGAAATGGCGATGTACAGCCAGGAAGACCTGAATTCGGCAGTCGCGGCGGGGGCAATCACCTCCGATGCCGCCAATGCCCTGCGCGCCCATGTCGCCGCCTCGCGCGACGCGGTGCCCGCCGATGCGGAGCATTTCCGCCTTATCACCGGTTTCAACGACATCTTCGTCAGCATCGGGGCGGTTATCCTGCTGATGGCGATGGCGGCCATCGGCGATGCCATCTGGAGCAACAACAACGGCCCCTCGCCCGTCAGCGCCGCGCTGGTCGCGGGCACGGCATGGATGCTGGCCGAATTCTTCACCGCCAAGAAGCGCATGGCGCTGCCGAGCATCATTCTGCTGCTGGCCTTCGTGGGCGGCACTTTCATGACTTTCGTCGGCCTGATCGTCGCGACCTTCGACGGCACCAATTCACCTGCCGATACGGTCGGCGTGCTGCTGCTTGCGCTCTCCGGCCTGCTGACTGCCGGCGCGGCATGGCTGCACTGGCGCCGCTTCATGGTCCCCATCACGATTGCTGCCGGAACGGCGGCGATTGCCGGGACGGTCATCGCGCTCATCGTGGCGGCCATCGGTCCCAAGAACCCGAATATGGAGACCATCATCCTCAGCCTCGTTTTCGTGGCCGGTCTCGTCATCTTTGCCTTCGCCATGCGCTGGGACATGAGCGACCCGCGCCGCGAAACGCGCCGTAGCGACGTGGCCTTCTGGCTGCACCTTCTCGCAGCGCCGATGATCGCCCACCCTATTTTCGCCCTCATGGGCGTTATCGACGGCGACAATATCGGTGTCGGGGCAGCCATTGGCGTGCTTGCAGTCTACATCGTGTTCGGCCTCGTGGCACTGGCCGTTGACCGCCGTGCGCTGCTGGTCTCGGCCCTCGCCTATGTGCTGATTGCGCTGACCTTCCTGTTCCGCGAATTCGGCGCGGTCGAGCTGAACTTCGCGCTGACCGCGCTGGTCATCGGCTCTGCCCTGCTGACGCTGAGCGCGCTGTGGACGCCCATCCGCCGCAGCGTGGTGAAGGGGCTTCCTGGAGACATGCAGGCACGGCTTCCCGCCACCGCCTGACAATCGGACCACCGAGGGAAAGGGGCTCGCCAGCACGGCGGGCCCCTTTTTCGTGTCAGTCCTCGACTGCCTTGAGCAAGCGCCGCTCGATCGGCGCCATCACACCGGCGAGTTCATGCCCGCGCTTGAGGATCTGACCGTGTTCGCCGAATAGCGTCCACATGCCCTGCTTGCTGCGTAGTGACGGGCGTTTCTCGAGCCGCGCCTGCGGCCGTTCGGCATGGCGCACGAAGGCGGCGAAGGTGGCGGTGTCCTTGGTGAAATCCATCGCATAGTCGCGCCATTGTCCGGCCGCGACCATCCGGCCATAGACATCGAGTATCTTGGTCAATTCCTCGCGGGAGAACCCGACCTGGTTGGGCTTGCGGCCCGGGAAAGCTACGACATTGACGCCGCCGTGGGTGACCATCAGTCGGCGGTACCGCTGCGTTGCTGCGGTTCACGTTCGGCGCGCAGCTCATCGAGTTCGCTGCGAAGCGCCTTCAATTCGGTTTCCAGCTTCTCGACACAATCGCGGCCGACCTCGCGCGCGCTTTCGCACGGGTCGTCGCACGGCGTGCCGTAGGGCATGAATTCCTTCATCCATTCTTCCGCCGGAACCAGGGTGCTGCGGGCCTTGAGGCCGATCATCGTCGCGCCTTCGGGCACTTCGTCTGTTACCACCGCATTCGCGCCAATACGAGCGCGGCGCCCGACGGTGATGGGGCCGATGACCTGCGCGCCCGAGCCGATGATGACCTCGTCTTCGATGGTGGGATGGCGCTTCCCGCCCACGCCGTTGGTCGGATTGGTCCCGCCCAGCGTCACGCATTGGTAGATGGTGACATTGTCACCGATCTGCGCGGTTTCGCCGATGACGGTGAAGCCGTGGTCAATGAAGAAGTTCTTGCCGATTTTCGCACCCGGATGGATGTCGATACCGGTCACCATCCGGCTCCAGTGATTGACCAGCCGGGCGAGGAAAAAGAGGTCCGCTTCGAACAGCCAGTGCGCCACGCGGTGATAGGCCAGCGCCCAGACGCCGGGATAAAGCAGCACTTCCCAGCGGCTGCGCGGCGCGGGGTCGCGTGCCTTGATCGAGTCCAGATAGGCTATCAGTCCTTCCAGCATGGGCCCGATTCTCTCACTTGTCGCAGTTCAAAGCAAGCGCGCCTGCTCGGGGCCTTGAACCGCCTCGAGCGCGTCGCGCCAGATGGACATGGTGGCCGGAGCCATCCGTTCAAGGCTGAGGCGGTCGATTTCGGCGACAATCCGTTCGATCGCGGCATGGCTGCGCTCCATGCGCGGGATGAGGTAGGCGGGAGCCCCCTCGCCCAACGCAAGGCCGCGCTGCGCGGCGTGGCTGAGCATCAATTCCGCCGCCATGTCGTCGTCCGGCGCGCCGATTTCGAGCTGAAGCGCGGCGCCCATCCGGCTGCGTAAATCGGGCAATTCGATATCCCAGCCCTCGGCCCCGACGGTCAGCAGCAGCGGGTAGCCGTCTTCGCGTGCGCGGTTCCACGCGTGGAATATCTCGGTCTCATCCTTGCTGTCGGCATCGTCGATAGCCCCGCCGCCCGTGTGCGAGCCGAACCAGCGCGCAAACAGCGATTTGCCCGAGCGCGGCGGCCCGGCGAGGATGGCGCAGCCGAAGGGCCAGTCCTGCGTGGCCGCCAGCGCCTCGGCCACGCGCATATTCGCATCGCCGATAACGATACTTGCGGGTCCCTGCGGCCCAGCATGGTCAAGAGGAAGCGCAATCTGCGTCATATCGGCAGTTCGACCAGGGTGATTAGCGGCTGATAACGAGCGCTGTCGAGGTCTGCTGTACGGTGAAGCCCTTGGCGCGCAGCGCATCGGCAAGCTGGCCGATGGAGCCTGCATAGCTGACGGTCATCACCGAAGTCCCGCCAATCGCTGTCGAGCGGACGCCTGTCGAGCGTACGCCGTTCGTGCCGCGTACATCGGCGAGAATGGCACCGAAGGCCGCTGCATCGGGCGAGGCGAACTGCACCGTGTAGAGCGCGACCGAGCCTTCGGGCGGCGGGCGGTTTATGGGCGCGGAGCTGATGGCGCCGCCGCTGGCCTCGGTAGGCTCGGCTGCCGCGGCTTCCTGCGCCTCGTCCTGGCGGCGCAGGGCACGGCCGAGGTCGACCAGTCTTTGGATCGCCGGATTGAGGTCGCCCTGCTTGATGTTGAGCGTGGGGTCGGGCTTGATGACACCGCTGCCCAGCGCAACCTGAAAAGTCGCATCAAAGCGGCGCACTGCGCGCGCGAGCATCGCGGGAAGCTCTTCGGGGCTTTCCGCGGTCATGGTGAAGGTGTCGAGAAATTCGTTGTCCGGTCCGTGGCGCGCGGTGAAGGTGCCTTCGATAGGCCCGCCGGGATAGGTGTAGCGCAGGTTCGCAATCGGAACGAGCACGTCGGCCGCGCCGAATTCGTCGAGGATATTACTCCACCACACGCGGCTACGGCGGGTGGTCTGGCCATAGGTCAGCAGCAACGATTCACCGCCCGAACCCTGCGGGCGGACATAGTTCACGCGGCTCTGGCCAGCCTGGAATTCCGCCCATGCGCGCTGCCACGGGTTGCGCTGTTCATACATAAGCTGCGTGCCGCCGGAGATGGTCACGGGCAGGACCAGCATCGGAGCGCTGCGCGCTGCGCGGCCTTCTTCGCCGAGGAAGGCGGCTGCGCGCTGGCGGTCGAAAATAACGCCCAGCGTGGCGACATAGCGTTTGGGGCCAAGCCGCTCGCGCTCGATGACGATGGCCGAAACCAGCCCCGCGATACGCGATTCGGGCAGGTTCGGCCCGTCGAGCTTTTCCCACGCCTTTACCTGCGCCTCGCGCCAAGCCTCTTCGCGGGCCTTCACGCCGCTTTCGGCGCTGACATCGACCTCGATATCGGAGACCTGGATGTCGCGCGATGCGGCCACGGCAGCGATGCCGCGCTCGCCGCCGACCTGCGCCTGCGCCAGCCATCCCGCTCCGCCTGCAAGGGCGATGCCGGTGGCAATGAGGGCCAGTCGTTTGCGGCCGGGTTGAGAAATTTGCGTGCCCATGGGGTGTCTGCCGCGCCTTTTGCCCAAAGCATTCGGGAAATCCAAGCAGGAATGCTGGAAATTCGCTGCGATATGCGCGAAAGGCGCATGCCATGAGCAGCGACACGCCTTCCTACACCTACGAACAGGCCGGAGTTTCCATCGACGCGGGTAACCGGCTGGTGAAAGCCATCGGACCTCTCGTCAAAGCCACCATGCGCCCCGGAGCGGACGGCGAAATCGGCGGCTTCGGCGGATTTTTCGACCCCAAGGCGGCAGGATACATGGACCCGCTGCTGGTCGCTGGCAATGATGGTGTCGGCACGAAGCTGAAGCTCGCCATTGATACGGACCGCCACGACACGGTCGGCATCGACCTCGTTGCCATGTGCGTGAATGACCTTATCGTGCAGGGCGCAGAGCCGCTCTTCTTCCTCGACTATTTCGCCACCGGCAAGCTGGAGAACGGCGTTGCCGAGCGCGTCATCGCAGGCATCGCCAATGGCTGCAAACAGGCCGGATGCGCGCTTATCGGCGGCGAGACGGCGGAAATGCCGGGCATGTATGCGGCGGGCGATTACGACCTTGCCGGCTTCTGCGTCGGCGCAGTCGAGCGCGGCGAACAGCTGACCGGCGAGCGCGTTGCGCCCGGTCACATCCTGCTGGGTCTTGCCAGTTCGGGTGTGCATTCGAACGGCTTCTCGCTCGTCCGCCGCCTTGCCGAGGACAAGGGTTGGAAGCTCGACCGCCCAGCCCTGTTCGACCAGGACCGGCTGCTTATCGAAACACTGCTCGAGCCGACGCGCATATATGTGAAAACGCTCCTGCCGCTGGTGCGCGACGGCCTCATCGACGCTATGGCGCATATTACCGGGGGGGGCCTGCTCGAGAATATCCCGCGCGTGCTGCCCGAAGGCGCGCATGCCGAAGTCGAGGCGGATGGCTGGGACCAGCCGGGCCTGATGGCTTTCCTGCAAGCTCAAGGAAATATCGAACCTGGCGAAATGGCTCGCACCTTCAATTGCGGCGTCGGCATGGTGCTGGCAGTCGCCCCTTCCAAGGTCGAATTGGTCCGCAGCCGTCTCGAAGACGCAGGCGAGCAGGTCCTCGCCGTCGGCCGCATCGTGGAAGGCGACAAGGGCTGCACCGTGCGCGGCTCGCGAGGCACGTGGTCCGCCAAGGACGACTGGGAGGCGGTCCACCTTGGCTGAGAAGTCGAAGGTCGCGATCTTCATTTCCGGGCGCGGCAGCAACATGGCCGCGCTGCTCTATGCCGCGAAATTGCCCGAAGCCGCTTACGAGGTGGTGCTCGTCGCCGCCAACGATCCAAAAGCCGAGGGACTGACGCTGGCCGCCGCCGAGGGCATCGACACCTTCGCCCTCTCGCACAAGGGCATGCAGCGCGCCGAACACGACGCAGCGATGGAGCAGGCAGCGCGCGGGGCGGGGGCGGAATACATCGTCTTGGCGGGGTACATGCGCATCCTGACCGACGAGTTTGCCAAGCGCTGGGAGGGCCGGATGCTCAACATCCATCCCTCGCTCCTGCCGAGATATCCCGGCCTCGACACGCACCAGCGTGCCATCGACGCGGGCGACAGCCACGGCGGCGTCTCGGTCCATCTCGTGACGCCAGAACTCGACGCGGGCGAAGTGCTCGGGCAAATGCGCGTCGCCATCCGCGAAGGCGAGACTGCCGATAGCCTCGCCGAACGTATCCGTTTCGCCGAGCACCAGCTCTACCCGCGCGTGCTGAACGATTATCTCGGGCGCGAGAACGACCCGCAATTCCTGCTCGACAAGGTACGCGAGCTTGCCCTCGCCCTGCCCCAAACCCACGAACGCGAGAGCCATGGGTCACCCGGCTGGCGTGCGGGCAGCGAGAAATCGGGCAAGTATTTCGCCTATTTCAACGACCAGCACCACGGAAGCGAACATATCGCGGTGCTGGTGAAGACCGGCAGCATGGACGAATTGCTCGACCTCGTCGAAGCGCAGCCACAGGCCTATTTCAAACCCGCCTATTACGGCGCAAGCGGCTGGATTGGCGTCATTCTCAACCGGCCAGGGCTCGATTGGGACCACGTCGCCGACTGGCTCGAACGTAGCTGGCGCAGCGTCGCTCCAAAGAGCGCCACCAAGCTCATCGACGCAGCGGAGCAGTTCTGATGAGAGGCCGCATCACACCCTACCTCTTCTTCCTGATCGCCATCATCGCGCTCGCCATGATTGCCTTCGACGATGACCAGAGCTGGCAGACCGAAGAAGTCGACATGCTCGACGCGGTGCTGGTGACGGCTGGCGTGCTCATCGGCGCGCACCTGCTGCGCAAACTGGCAGAAACGCTCTACGCGCGCTGGAAAGACGGGAAGAGGTGACCCCGCCCCGCCCGCACCCTTTCACCCGTTCGAAGCTTGCCGAACGGGCCAACCGCATGATCGCCCTGATTTGGGAGCGTGGCTGGGACGACCAGCCGCCGCTGGAACCCGAATATCTCTGGCGCCTAGGATCGAAGGGCTATTCTCGCGAAGACGAGATCTCTGTTCGCAGCGAGGAAGACGTTGCAGACTTCCGGCTGCGGCTGGAAAAACTTTGCGCCTCGCTCCAAGATGCCGGTCTTAACGCGCTCGGCCACACCATGGCCTATGGACAGTTGAAGGGTGCCATTCGCACCCGCCATGCCCTAGGGCGCTTATGGCGCGAAAAGCCCGAGATGGCAGAAACCTCGATTGCCCCGCCCATCATCGTACTCGGCCAGATGCGGAGCGGAACGACGCGAGTGCAGCGCCTTCTGGCGGCCGATCCGCAATTTTGCGGCACGCGATTTTGCGACAGTCACGACCCGGTGCCCTCACGCCCAGATGTGCGTCCCTTGAAAACGCGCGCGGCCCTCTTCCTTGCCCGGCGCCTCAACCCTTGGCTCGATACGACGCACCCCTTCGGCGCGACGCGGACGGATGAGGAAATCGGATGGCTCGCCGCCGCCCTTTCGCCTGCTGCATTCGAAGCGCAGTGGTGCATTGCCTCGTTCTTGGAATTCAGCGAACCGCGCGACGCTTCGCCTGTCTATCGCGAGTTCGCACGCATCTTGCGCACCGACGCAGCATTTCACGGCAATGCAAAGCGTCCGCGCGTGCTCAAATGTCCGCAATTCGCCGAGGACCTGCCCGCCCTGCTCGCGCAATTCCCCGATGCGCGTATCATTCATTGCCAGCGTGACCACGAAGATGTCCTCGCCAGTAGCGTGTCGATGGTCGCCAGCCAGATGGCATTCCAGGGCGGCACGCACGATGTTGCAGACCTCGAATCAGAATGGCGCCGAAAAATCGCGTTGAGAGAGACACGAATGGCCGAAGCGCTCGCGACTTTTACCGGGCCCGTTGCCACCGTGCGTTTCGAGAAACTCAATGCGAATTGGCAAGCCTGTATGGCAGACACATATGCCACTCTCGGTCTGGACTTTACCGCCGGGGCACGGTCGAAAATGGCGGAAGAGCTGGCCGGGTCTCAGGAAGCAGCGCACACGCAACACAAGGCGCAGCTCGAGGCATTCGCGAATTAGACGCCGCTGTCCTTTCGACTGCGCGTGATTTCAATTTCGGAAATCAGCGGGCCATCGAAACCTACGCGCCACATGGTTGGCCCACCCACTTCGGGCACGGGGCTGTCGAGACGACCGCGCACCAGCACCTCATCATCATGATGAATGATCTCGTCGAGTTCGACGAAGGCACGGGCCGGTTCGCGAAAGGCACGGTCTTTCGCAATAAAGGCTTCGCGCCCTTCCGTGCGTCCCCCGCGGACGTTGAAAACAATGATGTGGTCGGAAAGCAGTGAACCCGCTTTGTCGTAATCCAGCGAGTTAAGGGCCGCCGCGAGGTCTCGCACCGCCTTTTCCCGCTTTCCCCGCGGCCTCGGAATAAGTGACCCAAAAACCATCAGGAGCACGATTTAACAAAGGTCGGTGGCAGCCGCTAACTCATATGTTTCTTTGCGAGAAAGAAACCAGGAAGGGTGTTACGCGAAAGGGGATAGGCCAGAAAGCGGCCTTCATGCGCGCATTGCCCTTGCGCGGGCGGCAAAGACGGGCATCGTAAGTTGACCTTCGGCGCGGGTCACTTCCGCCCTGCACATACGATCGGCGTCGAAGAATATCCGCCAGAAGGTCTCGCCACGAACCTCCTTGATGCCGGTGCCCATGTGTCCTTTGACGAGAACCTCGTCGTCATGATGAACAATGGACCCGATCGTGATTTGCGGATCGCCCGTGGCTCTACGAAATTCCGTGTCCATGCTCAAAAATTCGCTGCGCGACACGGTCCGGTTACCGCTCACGTCGACGTATTCGAAATCCTCTGTAAGGAATTGCGCCATACGGTCGAGGCGCCCGGCATTAACATCGGCGACAAAATCGCGAATGCAGCGCTCCCGCTTCTTGCGAGTGCTGCGAGGAAAGAAGATTCCCGAAAGCATGACGGGCGCAATCCTAGCAGGAAATGCGCCCGTCACCTAACACATTGATTGGAGCGCGAATTCAGACGCGCATCCGGCCGAATCAGCCGACGATTTCGTCTTCGTTGAAGAAGAAATCGATTTCGATCTTGGCGTTCTCGTCGCTGTCCGAACCGTGGACCGAGTTTGCTTCGATGCTTTCGGCATAGGTCTTGCGGATGGTGCCTTCGTCGGCGTCTGCCGGGTTGGTGGCGCCCATCACGTCGCGGTTTGCCTTCACGGCGTTCTCACCTTCGAGAACCTGCACGACGACCGGACCCGAGATCATGAAGTCGACCAGTTCACCGAAGAAGGGGCGTTCCTTGTGGACCGCGTAGAAGCCTTCGGCCTGTTCGCGGGTCATGTGGATGCGCTTCGAAGCGACGACGCGCAGGCCGGCGTCTTCGAGCATCTTGGTGACGGCGCCGGTCAGGTTGCGGCGGGTGGCATCGGGCTTGATGATCGAAAAGGTGCGGGTAACCGCCATGATATGTGTTCCTTGCGAAGTGTCTTTTTTAGGGGGAGAGAGTTCTCGCGCGCGCCCCTAGCGCCAAGGAGGCGGCGGGGCAAGAATTAGTCGAACCCCCGTGCGACGGTGAGTTGGCCCTCGGTTAGGGCTGAAACGCGGGTGACCTGCAGAGCAAAGCGCATTTCGTTGTCGCGACTTTCGCCGCCGAGCGTGGTGGTCGCGCCGCCCGAGACTTCAATGTCGGGTTCGATGCCGGCCTTGCTGGCCTGCTCGCGGTAGAACTTCACCACTTCGTCACGCGTGTCCTCGGTCGTGAATTCGACCGTCACGAAGGCACCCTCGCCCTGCTCGACGCGCGTGGTGTTCGTGATGTCCGCACCCGGATAGGCGGTGAAAGGATCGGGGAAGCGCGCTTCCACCTTCTCGCCCGCGCGCATCGTCGTAGTCACGCCAGCCGCGTCGGTATGGGTAGCGCTTACTTCGCCGCTTTCAGGATCGATGTCATAGGAACCGATGGGTTCGCCCATCTCCTCAGCGGAATCAGCTTCGGCCTCGTCATCCACCTTCTTGCAGGCGGTGAGAGCGAGGGCGGGTATCAGGAACAGGGAAAGCGTAAATCTCATGCCCAATCGACGGGCGAAACCTGTTCAAGTTCCTAGGGAATTCAACGACCCTCGCGCCAGCCGCCTTCGGGGGGCTGCTTGAAGATGCGATTGTCGATGTCATCTCGCGCGGCAAGTTCGCGCCAGAGGCCCCGTGCGGCTTCAGTTGCATCAGCGTCGAACAGCAGCATGGTGCGGTCGAACGCGGAGGCTTCCTCGCGCCACTGCCCGTCGGCGAGGATGGCCATGCGGGCTTCGTTGGGCGCAGCACAGCTCTCTGCAATGAGGATGGGCTGGCGCGCTGCGTGCGGACCATCGGCGGGGCCATGGGCAAGGAAGCTTCCCCCGCCCTGCTCCCACAGGGTCTTGGAAACATGCTCGCGCAGTCCTTCGTCGGCGGCGACCACCACCAGCCGCTCACCCGCCTGCAGGACCTTGCGAGCGAGTTTCGCCACGGTCACATCGACCGGGTCTTTGCTCAGCTGGTAGAAGTCGACGCGGATTGGAGGCTCTCCCTACTCGCTCCGTTCGGCAGACTTATTCCGCCTGCACCGCTCTGAGCAATAGCGCACATTGTCCCAATCGCGCGCCCATTTCTTGCGCCAGGCGAAGTTGAGGCCGCAAGTTGCGCAAACCTTCGTCGGAAGGTCCGCCTTGCGCCTCATCCTCGCCATGATGCTTCAGTCGCCTCAACCTTCCGCCGTGTCGGACACGAGGCGGTCGATGAGGCGCACGCCGTAGCCGGTCGCTCCCTTGCCCCAGGTGCGGCCGGGCTTGTCCGACCACGCCATGCCGGCGATGTCGATATGCGCCCAGGGCGTATCGTCGGCGATGAAGCGCTGGAGGAACTGGGCCGCCGTGATCGAGCCTGCGCCCTTGCCGCCGATGTTCTTCATGTCGGCAATGGGGCTGTCGATGAGCTTGTCGTAGGCCTTGCCCAGCGGCATGCGCCAGACCTTGTCGCCCACGGCCTCGCCAGCCTCGGCAAGGTCCTTCGAAAGCTGGTCGTTGTTCGAAAACAGGCCGGCATATTCATGGCCGAGCGAGATGATGATGGCACCGGTGAGCGTGGCGAAATCGACCACGCGCGAAGGCTGGAATTCCTGCTGGGTCCAATGCAGCGCATCGGCCAGCACGAGGCGGCCTTCGGCATCGGTATTGAGGATTTCGATGGTCTGGCCGTTCATGCTCGTGACCACGTCGCCCGGACGCTGCGCATTGCCGTCGGGCATGTTTTCTACAAGGCCCATCACGCCGACCACGTTTGCCTTGGCCTTGCGCTTCACCAGCGCGAGCATGCCGCCCGCAACCGCGCCTGCGCCGCCCATGTCCCACTTCATGTCTTCCATGCCGGGTCCGGGCTTGATGGAGATGCCGCCGGTATCGAAAGTCACGCCCTTGCCGACGAATGCGGTCGGGGCTTCACTGCCGCCGCCGTTCCAGCGGATGGCGAGGATGCGCGATTCACGTTCCGAACCCTGTCCGACGCCGAGCAGAGAGCCCATGCCGAGCTTGGTCATCTCATCCTCATCGAGGACGATGAGTTCCGCACCCGTACCCTCGAAACGCTCCTTGCAGCGCTCGACGAAGCTTTCGGGATAGATGATGTTGGCAGGCTCGGTGACGAGTTCGCGGGTGAATTCCACGCCCTCTGCCAGCGCCTCGGCATCGGCCCATGCGGCTTCGATGCCCTCGGGCGCGCCGACGACGGTGACGCTCTCGAGCGTGACCTTCTGTTCATCCTTCAGCTTGGTGCGATAGATGTCATAACGCCAGTTGCGCAGGCGCAGGCCGAGCAGAACATGCGCCGCCTCCTGTGCCGAAAGGCCGCTCTCCGAAAGGTCGAGCACCATGTCCTTGTCGCCGGTCGACTGGAATTTGCCGGTCAGCGCCGCGCCCGCCTTTTCGAGGTTCGCAAGGCGCGCTTCGGAGTTTTTGTCGCCAGCACCTGCAATCGCGAGACGGGCCACTTCGCCGCCCTCTTCCACGAAACCGTCGAAGGTCTGGCCCGGGTTGCCCTTGAAGCGTGCGGCCTCTGCCCCGGCGCGCATCGCGGCATTGGTAGCGGAAGGAAGCTTGCCCTGGTCGACCACATGCGCAATGAGGCGCGCGCCTTGCGGACGGGACTGGCTGAACTGGATTTTCATGGATTCTCCCGAATTCTCTATTGACGGGCCACAGCCCAAATCGTGGGCAGCCCGGATGAACGCGATTGCGATTAGGCGTGGCCGGTGCGATAGGCAAGCCATGCTCCGGGACGCGTCCAAAACCTCACATGATGCCGTGCACCTGCTGGGGACTGCGAGCGCCGCAATCGCCCTCATGGCATCCGCTCCCGCTTTTGCGCAGGATGGCGCGGCGACCGGTGCCGGCACTGTCGAGCAGCCCGAAGGCGAAGACCCGAGCGATTTGCCGCCGCCTCCCGAGGGTATCGAAGAGCCAGTCGTCATCGTGGCCGAGGGTGACCTGCCGCCAGCCCTGCCCGAGTTCAACGAAGCGGGCGAACGCCAGATTTCCTTTGCAGCCGATGTTCTGAGCTACGATTCCGATGCCGATGTCACCACGGCGGAAGGCAATGTCGTCCTGCAATCGGGCGACCGCTCGCTCCGCGCCGATTCGGTCAGCTGGAGCCAGCGCACCGGGGTCATCCTTGCCAGCGGCAATGTCCGCTTCGTCGATGAAAACGGCAACCAGCTCTACACCGAGCAGGTCGAGCTGACCGACGAATTCGAAGCAGGCGCGATGGAGGATTTGCTCCTCGCCCTGCGCGCAGGCGGCAGGCTGGCGGCGAACAAGGGCGTGCGCGAAAGCGACGGCACCATCCTGCTCGAAGAGGCCGCATACAGCGCCTGCGCGGTGACCACGCCCGACGGCTGCGACAAGGATCCGAGCTGGCGCATCACCGCCGATCGCGTGACCTATGACCCTTCCGAAGCGAAGGTGAAATTCAAGGGCGCATACCTCGAACTGTTCGGCGCGCGGCTCATCCCGCTGCCCGGCCTTTCGGTGCGCACCGACGATGGCGGCGTGTCGGGCTTCCTCGTTCCCGACATCCGTATTTCGGAAAGCAACGGCGTCGAGGTCTCGGGCAGCTATTACCTGCGCATGGCCGATAACAAGGACCTCACCCTTTCAGCCTATCTGTTTTCCAAGACCACGCCGATGGTCTCGGCCCAGTGGCGGCAACTGACCGACAAGGGTGCTTACCAGATTACCGGTTATGCCACCCACAGCCGCCGCATTTCGGATTTCACTGGCCTTACCAACACCTCCGAGGCGGACCCGCGCGGCTATATTTTTGCCAACGGCAAGTTCCAGTTTAATCCCAATTGGAGCCTCACCGGATCGGTGCGCGTGGTCAGCGACAAGACCTTCCTGCGCCGCTACGACATCAGCCGCGACGACCGGCTGCGTTCGACCGTCAATCTCGAGCGTATCGACGCCGACAGCTATTTCTCGCTCGCCGGCTGGGCGACCCAGACCCTGCGCCTCAACCAGGAGCAGGAGCGTGTCCCGATTGCCCTGCCGGTGCTCGATTATCGCAAGCGGCTGACCGACCCCATTGCGGGCGGACAGCTCGAATTGCAGCTCAACAGCCTCGCCATCATCCGCAAGCTGGGTCAGGAAACCGAGCGGGCCTTTGCCAAGGCCCAGTGGAGCAAGAAGCGCATCACCGGCATGGGACAGGTGTTCACCCTCACCGGGCTCGTACGCGGCGATGTCTACCATTCTGACGGCAATCTGCTGAACCCGACCCCCTCCTATCGCGGGAACGAGGGCTGGGAGACGCGCGGCGTGGCGCTAGGCGCGGTCGATGTCGAATGGCCATTTGTCGGCGAATTGTTTGGCGGCGAGCAGGTCTTCACCCCGCGCGTGCAATTCGTGGTCACACCCGACATCAAGAACCTCGCCATCCCTAACGAGGATGCGCGCGCCGTCGATCTGGAAGATTCCAACCTTTTCGCGCTCAACCGCTTCCCCGGCTACGACCGTATCGAGGATGGTGCCCGCGTGACCTACGGCTTCGACTGGAAGCTGCGTCGTCCCGGGCTGGAGGTGTTCACCACTCTGGGCCAGTCCTATCGCCTCGACAATGACCGCGAAATTCTTCCCGACGGTACCGGTCTGTCCGAGAAGGTAAGCGATTTCGTCGGGCGAACCGAGGTGCGCTATCGCGATTTCCTCAAGCTCGCGCACCGCTACCGGCTCGACAAGGACAATCTTGCGATCCGCCGCAACGAATTCGACGCGACCATCGGTACCAGCCGGACTTATGCCGAGGTCGGCTACCTGCGCCTCAATCGTGACATCGACACGGTGGAGGATTTGCAGGACCGCGAGGAACTGCGCGCTGCCGTGCGCGTCGCCTTTGCGAATTATTGGTCGGTCTTCGGTTCGGGCGTCTTCAACCTGACCGATCGCGAGGAAGACCCGACCTTGTCGAGCGACGGCTTCCAGCCGATCCGCACCCGCCTCGGCGTTGCTTATCAGGACGATTGCCTCGAACTGGGCGCAACATGGCGGCGCGACTACGTGTCGGCAGGCGACGCGCGCAGGGGCGATACCTTCCAGCTCTATTTCAGCCTGAAGAATCTGGGCTTTCGTTGAGGGGCACGTGTTGGCAGAGCGTGCCAAACACGCTATCCGCCGCGCCGCAATCAGCTACGGTTAAGCCTCGATAAGGCACAGCCGGGCTCATCCTGGCGCAAACAGGCGCCGCTTGGGAATTTATACGCGTGAACGCACATATCGCATCGAAACTGCTTGGTCTCACCGCTGCCATCGGCCTTTCCGCCGCTGCCCCTGCCCTCAACGCGCAAGGTGCTCCGGTCGAAGCGAACCCGCTCGGCCTGCCCGACCAGCCGACCATGCTGGCCAATCCCGATTCGAACGTCCGCCGCGCGACGGCGGTGGTGAACGGCTATGTCATCACCGGTACCGACCTCGATCAGCGCGTGGCCCTGCTGGTAAATGCGAATGAGCGCGAAATTTCGCCCGAGGAAATGCAGCGTGTGCGCGCCCAGGTCCTGCGCAATCTCATCGACGAGACCTTGCAGATCCAGGCCGCCGAAGCCGACGAAATCGTCATTTCCGATGCCGAGGTGAACCAGACCTACGCCCGCGTCGCGGCGCAGAACGGCCAGCTGCCCGAGGACATGAAGAACCAGCTTCAGTCGATCGGTTCCTCCGAAGCCTCGCTCAAGCGCCAGATCCGCGGCGAACTCGCCTGGCAGCGCCTGCTGCGGCAGAAGGTCGCCTACTTCGTCAATGTCTCTGCCGAAGAGGTCAACGAAGTGATGCGCCGGTTGAACGAATCGAAGGGCACGGACGAATACTGGATCTGGGAAATCTATCTCTCGGCCAACCAGGAAAACCAGGCCGCGGTCGAAGCCAACGCCAAGAAGATTGTCGAGCAGCTCCAGCAGGGCGGCAGCTTCGTTGCCTATGCCCGCCAGTTCTCCGAAGCCTCGACGGCAGCCGTCGGCGGTGACCTCGGCTGGCTGCACTTGCCCCAGCTCAAGGACGCGCAGCTCGAAACCGTGGTTTCGGGCATGACCGCTGGCCAGCTCGTGGGTCCGATCAAGATCCCGGGCGGTTACTGGATCGTCTACCTTCGCGACAAGCGCCAGGTGCTGATGGCCGACCCGCGCGATGCCATGCTCAGCCTCAAGCAGATCCAGATCACCTTCGATCCTTCTGCATCGCAGGAAGCCAACCAGGCCAAGCTCCAGACCTTCATCGAAGGTGTAAAGGGCATGCGCGGTTGCGGCAGTGCCGACGAAATCGCAGCCTCGCTCGATGCCAGCGTCGTGAACAACGACTCCATTCGCGCTCGTGCCCTGCCCGAGCAGCTGCAGAACGTCATGTTGAACCTTCAAGTCGGCGAAGCCACCCCTCCCTTCGGCGGTGTCGAGGAAGGCGTGCGCGTGTTGATGCTCTGCGGCCGCGACGATCCGGAAGTGACCGGCGGACCGAGCTTCGATGAGGTCATGGCACAGATCGAAGACGAACGTATCGCCAAGGCAGCCCAGCGTTACCTGCGCGACCTGCGTAACGACGCCTACATCGAATACAATTGAGCGCGCTCTCTCGCCCCCTCGCGGTATCGCTGGGCGATCCGGCGGGAATCGGGCCCGAAATCATCACCCAGTCCTGGATAGACCGGGATATCGAGAAACTGCCGGCCTTCTTCGTGGTCGGCGGGGCACAAGTGCTTGCCGATGCTGCGAAGGCACGCGGATTGCACGTCGAGATTGAGCGCATCGCTTCTCCCGAACAGGCGATGGAGGTCTTCAAGACCGCCATCCCCGTGCTCGGAAGCGATGATGCGGCTTATACACCCGGCCAGCCAGACCAGTCGGGCGCGCATCTTGCCTTGCATTCGCTGGTCGACGGCGCGGGCCGTACAGCTCTCGGCGAAGCCGCCGCGCTGGTGACTGCGCCCATCTCCAAGACCGACCTTGCGATGGTCGGCTTCACCCAGCCGGGTCAGACCGAATTCCTTGCCGATGCCTGCGGGAAAGAGCGCGAGGACGCGGTGATGATGCTCGCCGGCCCATCGCTGCGCGCCGTGCCGCTGACCGTGCATTGCGCGCTGGAAGAGGTGTCGGGGAGGCTGACCAAGGACCTCATCCTGCACCGCGCGCGCATCGTGAACGAGGCGCTCAAGCGCGACTTCGGCATTGCCCGCCCGCGCATCGCGGTCTGCGGCCTCAACCCCCACGCAGGAGAGAACGGACGGTTCGGAGATGAGGAACAGCGGGTCATCACCCCTGCGGTCGACCAGCTTGAAGCCGAAGGGCTCGATATCACCGGCCCGCATCCGGGCGATGCATTGTTCACACCGCGCGCTCGCAAGAAATACGACGTCGCGCTGGCGATGTATCACGACCAGGCGCTCATTCCGCTCAAGACGCTCGATTTCGACGAAGGCGTCAATGTCACGCTCGGCCTGCCGATTGTCCGCACCAGTCCCGACCACGGCACCGCCTTCGACATCGCGGGCAAGGGCAAGGCTGATGCTGGCGCGATGATTGCTGCCCTGCGCATGGCCGGAGAGATGGCGGCGCGGCGCGCGGCGGATGGCTGACCTGCCCCCTTTGCGCGAAGTCATCGCCCGCCATTGCCTCTCGGCCAGCAAGGCGCTGGGCCAGAACTTCCTCTTCGACGAACAATTGCTCGACCGCATCGCGGCGCTGCCCGGCAGTCTCGAAGGCCGCCGCGTGCTCGAAATCGGGCCCGGTCCGGGTGGTCTGACCCGCGCCCTCTTGCGCGCCGGCGCACAGGTCACCGCCATCGAAATGGACCAGCGCTGCCTTCCCGCGCTGGCCGAACTGGGCGAAGCCTTCCCCGGCAAGCTCGAAGTCATCCAGGGCGATGCGCTCAAGCTCAGTCATGACGAAATCATGGGCGGCGAGCCTTACGCCATCCTCTCCAACCTGCCCTACAATGTAGGCACCGCTCTGTTCACGCGCTGGATGGGCGGCGAACAGTGGCCGCCGCTCTGGACTTCGCTGACGCTGATGTTCCAGCAGGAAGTCGCCCAGCGCATCGTCGCCAAGCCGGGCGTGTCCGCCTATGGACGCCTCGCCGTTCTCGCCCAGTGGCGGGGGTTGGCGAAGCTCGCGATGAAAGTCCACCGCAGTGCCTTCACGCCGCCGCCCAAGGTCATGAGCGCCATCGTCCATGTCGAACCGGCGGCCATGCCCGAAGGCGTGTCGGCCAAGGTCCTTGAACGCGTGACCGAGGCCGCCTTCGGCCAGCGCCGCAAGATGCTCCGCCAGAGCCTGAAGGGCATACCCGGCGCGGTCGAGGCGCTGGAAAGCATCGGCATCGACCCGCAACGCCGCGCTGAAACGCTGGAAGTCTCCGATTTCGTCGCGCTGGCCCGCGCGCTCAGCTAACCCAGCCGCGCACGTTCCTGCTGGGCGAGCTTGCGCAGCAATTGCGCGGCGATGTCGAGCGTCTGCAATTCTTCCGACAGGCGCATGATCAGTTCAGGGTCGTCAGCAAGGTTGTCCGCCAAATCGTCGAGCGAGCCTGCCACGCGGTGCATGTCGTCGGCGGTGATGTAGCTGTTGTGCAGCGGCGCATTGCTTTCGCGGACCGGCCCGCGCTCGCTCATCTCGTCCATGATACGCCGGAAGGCATTGTCTACCGATTGCTGTGCCTCGGCATCGGGGAACCAGTCCTCGACCACGGTGCGCTGGCTGAAGGATACACCCGCCTGCTCGCCGCTGCGCCAGACAATCTTTCCTGGCACCGACAGCGCGCCGCGCCGCAGTTCGACCTCGTAGCCCACCAGCGGTAGCGTCTCGCCTTCTATGAGCGCCCCGATGGGCGACATGTTGCACAGGCGCACGACTCCGGCACCCGGCTGCGAGTGCACACTCGCGCGCACGTGCAAGTCGACGCGTTCTTCTCTGCGTTTCTGGTGAACTTCGGCGGACAAGCCGGGCGACCTTTCAATTCGTATTGAGAGGCAGTCCTAGCCGCAAAGCTTTACCATATGCTTGATGGCGCTTTCAGCATCTTGCCTTCTTCGCGAGGCGCCACTGGTGCAGCAGCGGCTCGGTATAGCCGCTGGGCTGCTCGACACCCTTGAAAATCAGGTCCTTGGCCGCGCTGAACGCCGCACCGTCGGGATTTTCAAGCAAAGGCTCGTAGAAGGGGTCGCCAGCGTTCTGCTCGTCCACCTTGGCTGCCATCCGACTGAGCGAATCGAGTACCTGTGCCTCCGAGATAACCCCGTGGAGCAGCCAGTTGGCGATGTGCTGGCTGGAGATGCGCAGCGTCGCACGGTCTTCCATCAGGCCGACGTCGTTGATGTCTGGCACCTTGGAACAGCCGACGCCCTGGTCGACCCAGCGCACCACGTAACCGAGCAGGCCCTGGCAGTTGTTGTCGAGCTCCTCGCGGATTTCATCCTCGGACCAATTCGTGCCCTCAGCTAGCGGGATGGTGAGGAGTTCGTCGAGCTTCGCCGCATCGCCCAGCCCTTGCTGGATTTCGAACACGTCCTCGCGGTGGTAGTGAATAGCGTGGAGCGTCGCCGCGGTCGGGCTCGGCACCCATGCCGTGTTGGCCCCGGCGCGAAGGTGCCCGATTTTCTCCAGCATCATCTGGCCCATGAGGTCGGGCGCGGCCCACATGCCCTTGCCGATCTGTGCGCGGCCCGAAAGGCCATGCGCGAGGCCGATGCCGACATTGCGAGCCTCATAGGCTTTCAGCCATGCGCTGCCCTTCATCTCGCCCTTGCGCATCATCGGACCGGCTTGCATCGAGGTATGGATTTCGTCGCCCGTGCGGTCGAGGAAGCCGGTGTTGATAAAGACGATACGGTCCTTCACCGCATGGATGCAGGCGGCAAGGTTTGCCGAGGTGCGACGCTCCTCGTCCATCACGCCGACCTTGATGGTGTGGCGCGGCAGGCCCAGCAAATCCTCGACCGCATCGAAAAGGTCGTTGGTGAATGCGCATTCCTCCGGCCCGTGCATCTTGGGCTTCACGATATAGATGCTGCCCTTCTTGCTGTTGCCGTATTTACCCAGCCCGGCGACGTCCTGCGCCGAGATGGCGCTGGTCATTACCGCGTCGAGAATGCCCTCGGGTATCTCCTTGCCATCCCACAGCATGGCCGGATTGGTCATGAGGTGGCCCACATTGCGCACGAACATCAGGCTGCGGCCGGGGAGCGCATGCTCCGTACCGTCAGCACTCTTGTAAGTGACATCGCCCGCCAGTTCGCGGGTGAGTGTCGTCCCACCCTTCTCGAAACTCTCCGACAAATCGCCGCGGATGATGCCTAGCCAGTTGCGATAGGCGGTGAGCTTGTCCTCGGCATCGACCGCCGCCACCGAATCCTCGCAATCGGCAATCGTGGTCAGAGCGGCTTCGAGCACGATGTCCGAAATGCCCGCCTTGTCGGTCTTTCCGATGGCGCTCTCGCGGTCGAACTGCACTTCGATGTGGAGGCCGTTGTTGCGGAACAGCAGCCCTTTTTCGGTGCGCCCGACCCACTGGCTCCCGTCCTTCAGCTTCAAGTCGTTCTCGCCGGCAATATCGGTCCAGCTCTGGTCCACCAGCGGCAAGGTCTCGTCGAGGAATTTGCGGCCCTCGGCTATCACTGCCGCGCCGCGTGCCTCGTCGTACCCACCCGGCCTTGCGGGCGGCGCGTCGAGCGCGTCGGTGCCGTAGAAAGCGTCGTAAAGGCTGCCCCAGCGCGCATTGGCCGCGTTCAGCAGGAAGCGCGCATTGAGGATGGGGACGACCAGCTGCGGCCCCGCCATGGTGGCAATCTCGGGGTCGACGTTCTCGGTGCCGATGGTGAACTCGCCCGGCTCGGGGACGAGATATCCGATGTCTTCGAGAAAGCTGCGATAGGCACCCGCATCATGCGGCTGCCCCTTGCGCTCAATGTGCCAGCCATCGATTCTCGCCTGCAAATCCTCGCGCCTTTGCAGCAGCGCAGCATTGCGCGGGGCGAACTCGCCCAGCAGCGCGGCGAAGCCCTGCCAGAAAGCTTCCGCCTCCTTGCCCAGCGGGGGCAGAACGTCACCCTCGACGAATGTGGCAAGCTCCCGGTCGACCTCGATACCGGCGCGCGTCACGTAATTGCTCATGGAACTCCTCTGGCGTGTCTAGACACTCAACGATGTGGACCCGGGGAGGAGTGAGCCTGCTATGGCGAGAGCGGTTGACGATTGCAAGCGGTGGGGTGGACTTGATTGCCCGCACGGTTAAGGACGTTACCGATGAAACCGGATACGAATGCACAGGCCCTCCTCGACGCCATCGACGCGGACACGATGCTGCGCGAGGTGCAGGACTGGGCCGCCATCAACACCGGCACGGCGAATATCGAAGGGCTGGCCAAGATGGCATGCGTGCTCGCCGATGCCTTCTCAGCCCTCCCCGGCGATGTCGAGCTGGTCGAGCCGGCCAAGGTCACCGCGATTTCCGCCGAGGGCCATGAATTCGAGAAGCCGCATGGCCAGCACATGGTCCTGCGTGTCCGTCCGGGGGCAGAGCGCCGCTTCGTGCTGACCGGCCACATGGACACCGTTTTCCCCGCCGACCACCCCTTCCAGGAGGTGAAATGGCTCGACGACGAGACCATCAACGGCCCCGGCACCGCCGACATGAAGGGCGGCCTCAACATCATCCTCCACACGCTCAAGACCTTCGAGACCATCGAAGGCTCGGACCGCGTCGGATATGACGTGATGATCAATTCGGACGAGGAGACCGGCAGCCTCGCCAGCCGCGGCCTCATCGAGGAACTGGCGCGCGGGAAATACGCTGCGCTGACCTACGAACCCAGCGCCCTGCCCGACGGCACGCTCGCCCATGCGCGCGGCGGTACGGGCAATTACTCCATCACCATAACGGGGCGCAGCGCGCATGCAGGCCGCAACCCGCACGAGGGCCGCAACGCCATCGTCGCAGCCTCCGACCTCGTCCTGCGCATCAAGGCGCTTGAGGCCGAAGACATCACGGTGAACCCAGCAAAAATTGAAGGCGGGGCGGCCAACAATGTCGTGCCCGATCTTGCCATCCTGCGCTTCAACATCCGCCCCAAATCGACCGATGCCATGAACCGCTTCGACGGCGAACTCGACGCCATCCTGCGGCTCATCGAGGCCGAGCACGAGGTCGGTATCCACCGCCACGGCGGCGTCACCCGTCCGCCCAAGCCGGTCGATGATAAGGCCCAGCGCCTGTTCGACCTCGTCAAGGCATGCGGCGCAGAACTTGGCCAAAGCATCGGCTGGAAGAGCACCGGTGGCGTATGCGACGGCAACAACATCGCTGCCACCGGCGTACCCGTTGTCGACACCATGGGCGTGCGCGGCGGGGCCATCCATTCACCTGACGAATTCATGATTGTCCCTTCGCTGCGGGAACGCGCTGCCCTGAGCGCGCTGGTCCTCTCGAAGCTATCCACCGGAGACCATTTGTGAGCTTCCGCCTGCGCGCCGCGCATATCGACGACCTCGAACACCTCTATGAAATGGCCAAGCTGACGGGCGGCGGGTTCACCAACCTGCCCGCCGACAAAGCCGCGCTGACCAAGAAGCTCGAACGCGCCGACGAGGCATTCTCGCGCACCGACGACGAGCTGGGCGATGACCAGTTTACCCTCGTGCTGGAGAACACCGAGACCGGGCAGGTCCGCGGCACCTGCCAGCTGTTCAGCCAGGTCGGGCAGCAGTGGCCTTTCTACAGCTATCGCCTCAATACGCTGACGCAGCACAGCCAGGAACTCGACCGCACCGTGCGCGCCGAATTGCTGAGCCTTGTGACGGACCTCGAAGGTTCGTCCGAAGTCGGCGGGCTATTCCTCCACCCGGGCGAACGTGCGGGGGGACATGGCCTGCTGCTTGCGCGCAGTCGCTATCTCTTCATCGCGATGCACCGCGCGCGCTTTGCCGACCGCATCCTTGCCGAACTGCGCGGTGTCATCGACGACCGCGGCGGCTCCCCTTTCTGGGACGGTGTCGCGGGCCGCTTCTTCGGCATGACCTTCCAGGAAGCCGACTATTTCAACGCTACCAACGGCAACCAGTTCATCGCCGACCTGATGCCCAAGCACCCGGTCTATGTCGAAATGCTGAGCGAGGAAGCGCGCAAGGTTATCGGCGTGCCGCACCCCAGCGGCCGCGCGGCCATGCGCATGCTCGAAAACGAGGGTTTTGCCTATGAAGGCTATGTCGACATTTTCGACGGCGGCCCCTCGATGACTGCACGCACCGACAATGTGAAAAGCGTCAAGGAAGCGAGGCCCGCCAAGATCAGCGCGACCGACCTCGACATCGGCGAACGCGCGCTGGTGGCGACGGGAGAATTGGGCGACTTCAAATCCGCCTACGGCATGCGCGAATTTGCCGAGGACGGCACGGTCTGCATCGACAAGATTTGCGCCAAGGCGCTCGAAGTCGGCGTGGGCGATACGGTCTGGAGCGTGGCACGATGAGCCTCGTAGAAATCAATTTCGACGGCATCGTCGGACCCAGCCACAATTACGCCGGCCTCAGCCTCGGCAATATCGCCAGTGCAAGCCACAAGGGAGACACCTCCTATCCGCGCGCGGCGGCCTTGCAGGGTCTTGCCAAGATGCGTTCGAACATGGCGCTGGGCCTTGCGCAGGGTTTCCTCCTGCCGCTGCCCCGACCCAATGGCGACCTCATCCGCGGCCTTGCCATCGACGAGACCGCCCCGCGCCAGCTGCTCGCCGCCGCATGGTCGGCCTCGAGCATGTGGACCGCCAATGCCGCCACGGTCAGCCCCGCGCCCGATACGGCAGACGGACGCTGCCACCTCACCCCTGCCAACCTCGTGACCATGCCGCACCGCGCGCAGGAATGGCAGGACACGCAGGCGCAGCTCGCCATTGCTTTCGGCGACGAGCAGCATTTCACCGTCCACGATGCCGTCCTTCCCGCTTTCGGAGACGAGGGCGCAGCCAATCACATGCGCTTTTGCGAAGGCCACGGCTCGGCAGGTGTCGAGGTTTTCGTCTGGGGCAAGCAGGGCGGGAAGTTCCCCGCGCGTCAGCACGAGCAGGCCAGCCGCGCCATCGCTCGCCTCCACGGCCTCGACCCGGCCAAATGTGTCTTCATCGAACAGAACCCCGAAGCCATCGAGGCGGGCGCGTTCCACAATGACGTGGTCTCCGTGGCGAACGAGCGCGTGCTCTTCACCCACGAACGCGCCTTTGCCGACCAGCAGGGTGCCTACGAAGCCATCCGCGAGGCCTTCCCTGCGCTGGAAGTGGTCGAAGTGCCCGAAAGCGCGGTCAGCCTTGAAGAGGCTATCAGCACCTATCTCTTCAACGCCCAGCTTCTCACCCTCCCGAGCGGCGAAATGGCGCTGGTGGTACCGAGTGAATGCCAGGAAAGCGCAAGCGTCTGGGCCTGGTGCGAAAGCATGCTCGCCAGCAACGGCCCCATCCGCAAGGTCATCCCCGTCGATGTGAAGCAGTCAATGGCCAATGGCGGCGGCCCCGCCTGCCTTCGCCTGCGCGTCGTTGCGGACCCCGCCACAGTCGACCAGCGCTTCATGCTCGACGAGGCCAAGGCCGACCGCATCGAGGCCGTCGTCGCCGAAATGTGGCCCAAAACCATCGACCCGCAGGACCTCGGCAGCGATGCGTTGGCCAATCGCGTCATCGAGGCGCGCGAGGCGCTGCTGGGTGTCCTATCCTTGGACACCCTCGCCTAAAACCGGTGCCCAAGGGTTAACCGCCTCGACTCCGCGTCGGGCAGTTTTACACTCGGCCCTGTATTAACCACGCGACTCGGCAGGAACGTGTCTCTGGCACGCCCGTTGCATGAGTAGAGGTTAAGAAACAGGAGCATAGCGCCACCCATGTGGACCAAGGTGAAAAGGCTGTTCGTGATCAAGACGCGCTGGGAAGCGTATCTGATCATCTACGCCCTCGCCCTTGGCGCCATGACCCGCGGAGTGGACTACACGCAGCAATATCCCGGTTGGCCGGGTTATCTCCTGATGGCTGCCACGGGCGGCGCAGTGATGCTCGGCGGCGCGAAGATACTGGATGCTATCCGGTATGAGCGTGAGGCGAAGGCTGCTAGCGAGACGGAACCTCCTTCGTCATAAGTTGAAATTGAACCGGCTCGCATTGAATTTGCGGGAGGTTCATGTGATGCGACACGTCATGTCAAAGAACGGCCTTTCGTTGCTCATCATATCAGTGGCGCTCGGCGGATGCGTTGCCGCCCCGACCCCACAGGTATCTCCCACCATTCCTGCTGAATTTTGGGGTGAGTGGACGCTCGACACCGAGTTTTGCGGACATGATGGAGACGATCTCGACCAGCGCATCTTTGTAGAGGCTGAATACGTCGGTTACTTCGAGAACACTTACGATGTCGAGACAGTGCGACGGGCCGGCAATGTGCTGTCGGTAAGCTATGCACCCAAACCGGACGCGGACATATTGCCGGTAGAATATCTTCGCCTATCGCCGGACGGCGATCGGCTCTTCACTTCTGGCAAGCCCGAAGCCACTGGCTTCGCTCGCTGTCCGTAAGTTCCCGCGAAGAAGGTGGGGGTTTCTGTTGCTAGCTACCCCCGGAGCCCCGGAATCCGCTTCTGTTGCCCGGTGGGTCCAACCGCGCTTTAGCTTTGTAAATTCAGGCCGTTAGGCCGTCAAATTACGCTGCGAGAGCGAGTGCTTCGTTATCGTTGGCACTTGTGTGTTGTGAACAGTTTTACGGGTTACTCAGCCCGGACGAAAACACCGTCTTTCAGCACACGTCGATCCTAGTTCGGCCCCGTCAAAAACCGCGCAAATTCCGCGGGTTATGGTGGAGCCGCCGGGTACTGCCCCCGGGTCCGTTGTACCTATTACACGGCGCAATTTATCGCCATATCCGGCTCGCACCGGCAGGTCCCATATAGCGATCAATCGCTTAATGTGAAGTGTATCCGACCTGTCTGTCGGGTGCGGAAAGCGCCTCCGCGCTTTACTTGCGGCACCAGCCGCAAGGGTCGGACGGAGGTCCGACCCGCACGCAACAAATATTACCCCATCGGGCCTTCTTCAGGCGCATAGTCCGGGCGCGCGGCGCGCAACTCGTCGCGAATTTCCTTAAGGATATCGAGCTCGGTCGGGCCCGAGGGTGCTGCCTCTTCCTTTTCCTCGAACTCGGCCATCACTTTCTTGGCGTAGCGCACCAGCAGGAAGACGATGAATGCCAGGATGAGGAAATTGATGACGGCGGTGATAAAGCTGCCGTAACCGATCATCGCGGCGCCCGCCTCCTGCAGCGTGGCGTAATCGTCGAGCGGGCCATCATATCCCTCGGGCGTGTCCAAAAGGATGAAATAGCGGCTGAAATCCGCCCCGCCGAAAATCGCGCCAATCACCGGCATGATAATCTCGTCGGTCAGCGATTTGACGATGGCCCCGAAAGCTGCGCCGATAATGACGGCGACCGCCAAATCCATGACGTTACCCTTGGCGATGAAAGCCTTGAAATCCTTGAGCACGCTTAGTCCCTCCACTGGCCCTGTTGTCCCTGCCGCGTTAGTGGCACGACAATTGTGCGCCCTCAACCCCGCTTCGCTTGAATGACGGGCGCGGCGTGCTATCTCGATAAGACAGTTTCGAATTCTGGCTGCTTCAAAGGGGAACGCCAACATGAACCGTATTTTCGCCATCCGCACCTTCCTGCTCGGCGCATTCGCGCTCGCGCTGTCGGCTTGCGGCATCAACTCGGTCCCCACCAAGGAAGAGGCCGCCAAGGCCGAGTGGGCCAATGTTCAGAGCGCCTACCAGCGCCGTGCCGACCTCATTCCCAACCTCGTGTCGAGCGTCCGCGCAGCTGCCTCTTCTGAAGAGCAAATCCTCACGCAGGTCATCCAGGCGCGCGCTTCAGCCACGCAGACCACGCTCAACGCAAACGACCTCGGCGATGCAGAGAAGTTCCGCCAGTTCGAGCAGGCGCAGGGCAATCTCGGCAGCGCGCTAAGCCGCCTGATGGTGGTCGTGGAGAAATATCCCGAACTCCAGAGCCAGCAACGTTTTGCCGACCTGATGGTCGCGCTCGAAGGCACGGAAAACCGCATCGACAACGCGCGCACCAAGTATAACGAGGCCGTGCGCGACTATAACACCACCATCCGCACCTTCCCCGACACCATCGGCGCGAACATCATCCACGGTGCAGAGCCGATGGAAACCTTCCAGGCCGAAGCGGGCTCCGAAACCGCTCCCGATGTCGATTTCGGCGACATGGACACGACCGGCGCAGCCAACTGAGCAGAGAGGTTTCACCACACGTGAAACGCTTCATCACCATGCTGGCGCTGATGCTGGCGGCCCTCGTATCGCCAGCCTCGGCGCAGGATTATCCCGCGCGCCCTGATGGCCCTGTTTATGACGCGGCGGAGCTTATTCCGCCTGCCGAAGAAGCGCGCCTCGTCGAAAAGCTCACCACCTATAACCGCGAGACCGGTCGGGCCATTGTCGTCGCGACCGAAGCAACGACAGGTGGCTACGACACGCAAACCTATTCGCGCGGTCTGGCGGAAACATGGGGTATCGGGGGCGAGGAAACCGAACAGGGCGTGCTGCTCTACATAGCGCGCGACGACCGTCAAATGTGGATTTCCACCGCGCGCGGGGTCCAGGGCACGCTGACCGATATCTCGGCCGGGCGCATCGTGCGCAACACCTTGCGTCCTGCGTTTCGCGAGGGCGATTTTGCAGGCGGCATCGACCGCGCGGTCGACCAGATGATCGAGCGGCTCGACATGGACCCGGCAGAAGCGGCAGCCATCGCCGAGGCTGAGGCGGCGGCAGAGCGCAATCGCAGCAGCGAAGGCGGCTTCCCCATTGGCGGGCTCATCTGGTTCGCCTTCATCTTCTTTTTCTTCATCCTGCCCATGCTGCGCGGCGGCGGACGCAGGCGCCGCTACAAGCGCGGCCCCTGGGGCGACACTGCGCGCGACATCATCCTGTGGGAGGCCGGCAAGGCCATTGCCCGCGGCATCGACGGTTCAAGTCGCGGTGGCGGCTGGGGCGGTGGCGGCTGGGGC
>CCSI01000004.1 GCA_000756795.1 Qipengyuania vulgaris | reverse complement strand
TGGTTGCGGGGGTTGGATTTGAACCAACGACCTTCAGGTTATGAGCCTGACGAGCTACCGGACTGCTCCACCCCGCGGTACCTTTTTGTGGCGCCTCAGGCGCCGGCGGCTGCGTCCGCAGCCTTGGCTTTCCTCGCATAAGCTCGGGCGGCCGCTTGGCCTTGCGACCCTGCGGGTCGTTTGGCCGTGCCTCGGGCGCGGAGGCCGGAGACGAAAAAGCCGCCGCTCGGGTGTGCCCGGCAGCGGCTTTTGAAATCGTGAATGGGTTTATCGGGAGCCCACCAAAGTAATACTTTGGTGGGACCCACCCCCGCGCACCCGCCGGCTTTAATGCCTGGCGACGACCTACTCTTCCAGTGCTTGAGCACTAGTACCATCGGCGCTGTCCGGTTTCACGGCCGAGTTCGAGATGGGATCGGGTGGGTCACAGACGCTAAGGTCACCAAGCAATAGAGCTGGCGGATGCGGGTTTAAATCGATGCTTTGAGCTTTGTTGGGCTTATCCGGCTAGAGTTTCCTCCACCTCTCGGACAACCGCAGGGCTGTCGTTGATGGTATGGATCCTACAAGCGCGAAAAGAACTATTAGGACCGGTTAGCTCCACACATTACTGCGCTTCCACACCCGGCCTATCAACGTCGTGGTCTACGACGGTTCGAAGATACCTTATCTTAAGGGAGGCTTCCCGCTTAGATGCTTTCAGCGGTTATCCCGTCCGTACATAGCTACCCTGCGGCACCCTTGGCAGGATGACAGGTACACCAGAGGTACGTTCACCCCGGTCCTCTCGTACTAGGGGCAACTCCTTTCAAGTATCGACGCCCACGGCAGATAGGGACCAAACTGTCTCGCGACGTTCTGAACCCAGCTCACGTACCACTTTAATTGGCGAACAGCCAAACCCTTGGGACCTGCTCCAGCCCCAGGATGTGATGAGCCGACATCGAGGTGCCAAACGATTCCGTCGATATGAGCTCTTGGGAATCATCAGCCTGTTATCCCCGGCGTACCTTTTATCCGTTGAGCGATGGCCCTTCCACGAGGGACCACCGGATCACTATGACCGACTTTCGTCTCTGCTCGACTCGTCAGTCTCGCAGTCAGGCAGGCTTATGCCATTGCACTCTTGCAGACGGTTTCCAACCGTCCTGAGCCTACCATCGCGCGCCTCCGTTACTCTTTAGGAGGCGACCGCCCCAGTCAAACTACCCGCCACAGAGGGTCCCACTACCGGATAACGGTAGCTGGTTAGACATCAGAAAACAGCAGGGTGGTATTTCACCTATGGCTCCACGAGAACTGGCGCTCTCGCTTCAAAGCCTCCCACCTATGCTACACAACTCTTTCCTAATGCCACTCTGAAGCTGCAGTAAAGGTGCACGGGGTCTTTCCGTCTAACCGCGGGTACTCCGCATCTTCACGGAGAATTCAATTTCGCTGAGCATATCCTGGAGACAGTGGGGAAGTCGTTACGCCATTCGTGCAGGTCGGAACTTACCCGACAAGGAATTTCGCTACCTTAGGACCGTTATAGTTACGGCCGCCGTTTACTCGGGCTTCAATTCGGAGCTTGCACTCCTCCTCTTAACCTTCGAGCACCGGGCAGGCGTCACACCCTATACGTCGTCTTGAAGCCGACTTAGCAGAGTGCTGTGTTTTTGCTAAACAGTCGCTACCCCCTGGCCTGTGCCCCCTCCACACTGGTTGCCCAGTGAGAGGGCCTCCTTCTTCCGAAGGTACGGAGGCAATTTGCCGAGTTCCTTCAGGATACTTCTCTCAAGCGCCTTGGTATACTCTACCTGACCACCTGTGTCGGTTTCGGGTACGGTCTATAGTGAAGAGGCTATTTCCTGGAACAACTTGGCTGCCCTCTCAATCCAATAAGAGAGAACAACTTCCGCCATCCGTCACACATCTTCAGGCCCACGAATATTTACGTGGTTCCCATCGACTACCCCCTTCGGGCTCGTCTTAGGGGCCGGCTAACCCTGCGCCGATTAGCGTTGCGCAGGAACCCTTGGTCTTTCGGCGACAGGGCATCTCACCCTGTTTGTCGCTACTCATGTCAGCATTCGCACTTCCGATACGTCCAGCGTCGGTTACCCTTCGCCTTCACTCGCTTACGGAACGCTCCGCTACCGCTGCAGTAAACTGCAACCCTAAGCTTCGGTGCATATCTTTAGCCCCGTTACATCTTCGCCGCAGGAACCCTTATTTAGACCAGTGAGCTGTTACGCTTTCTTTAAAGGATGGCTGCTTCTAAGCCAACCTCCTGGTTGTTTTGGGATTCCCACATGCTTTCCCACTTAGATATGACTTGGGGACCTTAGCTGTAGGTTAGGGCTGTTTCCCTTTTGACGACGGACCTTAGCACCCGCCGTCTGTCTGCTGGACAAGACTCGATGGTATTCGGAGTTTGGTTAGGTTTGGTACCGCTCGCGCAGCCCTAGCCCATCCAGTGCTCTACCCCCATCGGCATACATCCAACGCTCTACCTCAATAGATTTCGCGGAGAACCAGCTATTTCCCGGCTTGATTGGCCTTTCACCCCTAAACACAGCTCATCCGAGAATTTTTCAACATTCACCGGTTCGGTCCTCCAGTGCGTGTTACCGCACCTTCAACCTGGCCATGCCTAGATCGCCGGGGTTCGGGTCTAATCCATCATACTCTGTCGCCCTATTCAGACTCGCTTTCGCTGCGCCTACACCTAACGGCTTAAGCTTGCATGGTAGATTAAGTCACTGACCCATTATGCAAGAGGTACGCTGTCACCCCCTATGGGGCTCCAACTGCTTGTAAGCATCCGGTTTCAGGTACTGTTTCACTCCCCTAATCGGGGTGCTTTTCACCTTTCCCTCACGGTACTGTGTTCGCTATCGGTCATGTGCGAGTATTTAGGCTTGGAGGGTGGTCCCCCCATGTTCAGACAGGATTTCACGTGTCCCGCCCTACTCGAATCTTCTTCGCTCACTTTCGCATACGGGGCTGTCACCCACTATGGCCACTCTTTCCAAAGTGTTTTGCTAATTAACGAAGAAGCATTGGCCTGGTCCCGGTTCGCTCGCCACTACTACGGGAATCTCTGTTGATGTCTTTTCCTCCGGGTACTGAGATGTTTCAGTTCCCCGGGTTCGCTTCACCAAACCTATGTATTCAGTCTGGTGATACCCTATCCACCTCTTTCCGAACGAGCCGAAGCTCAATCGAAAGGAAATGGTGAGGGTGGGTTTCCCCATTCGGAAATCGCCGGATCAAAGATTGCTCACATCTCCCCGACGCTTATCGCAGCGTGCCACGTCCTTCATCGCCTGCACATGCCAAGGCATCCACCAAATGCTCTTACCTCACGCTTGAGAATCCACACCATCAACGACAGACCTGCATAAAAGTCGTATCGCTTAGAGATGATGCGGAGGAATATCTCAGCCAGATAATCGTTTGATTGATCTTGTTGTGATGCATAGCTCGCAAGATCTGCCCGAAGGCAAACCACACAATCCATGCGCCACGGCATCGATTTAAAAACCCATTCACAATGTCAAAGAGCGGTGGCCGAAACCACCTAACCGCGCAGATCGCGGTATCTGTTTTCGTTTCATACAATCGGATGTCTGTGACCAGTTACCTGGTGGAGCCTATCGGGATCGAACCGATGACCCCCTGCTTGCAAAGCAGGTGCTCTCCCAGCTGAGCTAAGGCCCCGTAAGACCAGGCAAATGGTAGGCCCGAGTGGATTTGAACCACCGACCTCACCCTTATCAGGGGTGCGCTCTAACCAACTGAGCTACGGGCCTATGCGCCAGCGCAGGCCTCCTTCTCACTAAGAAAAGGCACGGCCGCGGGCGGCGTAAGCCAGCTCAGGCAAACAGCATCTAACGAGGCAGGGCCCCGCTAGGCTGTATCCGATTGATGAAAGGACATGAGGACGACGGCAATGTTCTTTGAAAATCCGCGAAGCACTTCCGATGAACAAGCATCGGCGCTTTCGTGGAAATCCTTAGAAAGGAGGTGATCCAGCCGCAGGTTCCCCTACGGCTACCTTGTTACGACTTCACCCCAGTCGCTGAACCCACCGTGGTTGGCTGCCTCCAGTAAACTGGTTAGCGCACCACCTTCGGGTGAATCCAACTCCCATGGTGTGACGGGCGGTGTGTACAAGGCCTGGGAACGTATTCACCGCGGCATGCTGATCCGCGATTACTAGCGATTCCGCCTTCATGCTCTCGAGTTGCAGAGAACAATCCGAACTGAGACATCTTTTGGAGATTAGCTAACCCTCGCGGGATCGCTGCTCACTGTAGATGCCATTGTAGCACGTGTGTAGCCCAGCCTGTAAGGGCCATGAGGACTTGACGTCATCCCCACCTTCCTCCGGCTTATCACCGGCAGTTTCCTTAAAGTGCCCAACTAAATGATGGCAACTAAGGACGAGGGTTGCGCTCGTTGCGGGACTTAACCCAACATCTCACGACACGAGCTGACGACAGCCATGCAGCACCTGTCACTAGGTCCCCGAAGGGAAGGAATCTGTCTCCAGAAACCGTCCTAGGATGTCAAAGGCTGGTAAGGTTCTGCGCGTTGCTTCGAATTAAACCACATGCTCCACCGCTTGTGCAGGCCCCCGTCAATTCCTTTGAGTTTTAATCTTGCGACCGTACTCCCCAGGCGGATAACTTAATGCGTTAGCTGCGCCACCCAAGCTCCATGAGCCCGGACAGCTAGTTATCATCGTTTACGGCGTGGACTACCAGGGTATCTAATCCTGTTTGCTCCCCACGCTTTCGCACCTCAGCGTCAATAACTGTCCAGTGAGTCGCCTTCGCCACTGGTGTTCTTCCGAATATCTACGAATTTCACCTCTACACTCGGAATTCCACTCACCTCTCCAGTATTCTAGCCATCCAGTTTCAAGGGCAGTTCCGGGGTTGAGCCCCGGGATTTCACCCCTGACTTGAAAAGCCGCCTACGCGCGCTTTACGCCCAGTAATTCCGAACAACGCTAGCTCCCTCCGTATTACCGCGGCTGCTGGCACGGAGTTAGCCGGAGCTTATTCTCCAGGTACTGTCATTATCATCCCTGGTAAAAGAGCTTTACAACCCTAAGGCCTTCATCACTCACGCGGCATTGCTGGATCAGGCTTTCGCCCATTGTCCAATATTCCCCACTGCTGCCTCCCGTAGGAGTCTGGGCCGTGTCTCAGTCCCAGTGTGGCTGATCATCCTCTCAGACCAGCTATAGATCGTCGACTTGGTAGGCCATTACCCCACCAACTATCTAATCTAACGCGGGCCCATCTAAAGGCGATAAATCTTTGGTCCGAAGACATCATCCGGTATTAGCTCAAATTTCTCTGAGTTATTCCGAACCTAAAGGCAGGTTCCCACGCGTTACGCACCCGTGCGCCACTAACCCCGAAGGGTTCGTTCGACTTGCATGTGTTAGGCATGCCGCCAGCGTTCGTTCTGAGCCAGGATCAAACTCTCAAGTTTGTGAAACTAACCAATCAAGCACGGGCCAAGAAAGTGGAGCCTGGAAGGATGTGGCAATCGGCTTGAAATAACCGGTACTCGGAGCCTTGAGGTCCCCGGACCGGGCGCCGTCGCCCACATGTCCCTTCATCAAAAACCAACAATGTCAAAGAGCCGCCAGAGACAGAACTAGCGGACAACCAATGTGCCCCGATCAAAAACCGGGGGAGCGGCTGTCCGTATCTATGTGGCGACCAACCCAGCGTCCGGTAAAACCCGTCAGCGCCGCGTCGGTGAGGGCCATCTAGGCGCCACTCCCGATTCCGTCAATGCCTTTTTGTAGGATTATTTCAATTCCACGAAATCCCACGGTTTTCCGCAGGGTTCGAGAGTGAATTGACGCTCCGCGACGGCACTCTCCGGACTGGCCGCCCGACCGATTCCATTAGATGGCCTGCTGATTCCCCTCCGCGATGCGTGATTCAAGGCAGATGAGGCCCGGGTATTTCCGGGTGGCCACCCGGCTTTATGGATCTAAGAACGAAATCCCCCGCCGTCAGATCTTGCAGGTCCTCCAGCCGGATCTGGAAGTCCGCCACGCTGGTGAACTCGCTGCCACCGGTAAAGGTGAAGGCATCGTCATCGCCGCCGGTAATGGCATCGATGGCGGAGAGGTCGATGATGTCGCCCTCGCTCTGCGAGAAGTCGGTGACGATATCGGCATTGCCCAGCCAGCGGCCCGAGTGGCCTGCTTCGAAGACGAAGGTGCCCGCGCCCGTCCCGCCGGTCAGCGTGTCGAGACCCCAGCTGCCGATGAGCACGTCATCACCCGCCTGGCGGTAGATGAGGTCGGTGTCGCCGCCGCCCGATGCGGTGTCGGCGCCGCTCTCGCCATAGATGCGGTCGTAGCCGGCCTTGCCATGGAAAGTGTCGCTGCCGGTGCTGCCCTTCATGAGGTCACCGCCATTGCCGCCCCACAACGTGTCATCGCCATCGCCGCCATGCATGCTGTCCCAGCCATTGCCGCCATGGAGCGTGTCATTGCCGTCATCGCCGCGCAGTGTGTCGCCCGCACCTTCGCCATAGAGCGTGTCGGCATCGAGGCCGCCGGAGATGGTGTTGGCATCGGCCGTACCGCTACAAGTGTCGTCCGCTTCCGTGCCGATGAATTCAGCGTGCAAGCGCTTGTCCGAAAAAATCCATGCTACGCCCCGTCCTATTGGAAGCGGTGCTGATCCCCGGCACCGCTTCAAAAGCTTTTGTGTGCCTCTTGAATTAGAGCCGGTTTGCTTAATGCGCCTCTAGTGTTTCGGGGTGAATTTCTGGATTTTTCGTGGATTTTGGAAGCAATCGTGACCCGACCCATACGACCCCAAAGCCCTTGCGCAGGTTTGCCACTCTATTAAACCTTTTGCGCAAGGGTCTGGCAGGGGAGGTATCGGGACCATGATTGCACGCCGTCACGCGGGGAAAATACTCAACGCCTGCACGGCCATGGCGCTGTGCCTCGCCCTGCCTGCATCGGCGGGAGCGCAGGACAAGGACAAGGCGGAAGCCAACCCTCTCGCCTCGCTCCCTTTACGCGAAATTGGCCCTGCATACCCCAGCGGGCGCATTTCCGACTTCGCCTTCCTGACCGGCGATCATCACTATCTCGTCGCCACGGCATCGGGTGGGCTCTGGCTGACCGAAAACGGCGGCACCACGTGGAAGCCGATTTTCGATCGCGAAGGCTCCTACGCCCTCGGCGTCGTCGAAGTCGCGCCTTCCAATGCCAACACCATCTGGGTCGGCACGGGCGAGAACAACGCCCAGCGCTCGGTCGGCTTCGGCGACGGGGTCTACAAATCGACCGACGGCGGCAAGAGCTGGACCAACATGGGCCTCAAGGATTCAAGCCACATCAGCCAGATATGGATCGACCCCGAAGATGCCGACACCGTCCTCGTCGCGGCGCAAGGCCCGCTTTGGAGCCCCGGCGGCGACCGCGGGCTCTACAAGACCACCGATGGCGGCAAGAGCTGGGAGCGTATTCTCGAAATCGACGAGAATACCGGCATCAACGAATTCGTCGTCCATCCCGACGATCACGACCTCATCGTCGCATCATCCTACCAACGCAGGCGGCATGTCTGGGTGCTGATCAACGGCGGCCCCTCCTCGGGCATCCACCGCACAACGGATGGCGGGGAAAGCTGGAACAAGGTCTCGGCCGGCATCCCCGGCGGCGAGCTGGGTCGTATCGGCATCGCCAATGCGCCGAGCAATCCCGATACCGTCTACGCCATCGTCGAAGGCTCGGACAAGGACCAGGGCGTCTACCGTTCGGGCGACTTCGGCCAGAGCTGGGAAAAGCGCTCGAGCCACGAATCCAGCAGCCCGCAATATTACCAGGAGCTGGTGGTCGACCCGAAGGACGAGAACACGCTTTATTCGCTCGAAACCTTCACCAAGCGTTCGAGCGATGGCGGGAAGACCTTCACCGACTTGTCCGCAGACCACCGCCATGTCGACGACCACGCATTGTGGATCGACCCCGAGAATACCAAGCACATGGTCATTGGCGGCGACGGCGGCATTTACGAGACCTGGGACGGCGGCACGCTGTGGAGCCATGTCGACAACCTCCCCATCGTCCAGTTCTACCGCATCCAGCCTGACAATGCCGCGCCCTTCTACAATGTCTGTGGCGGGACGCAGGACAATAATTCGCTCTGCGGGCCCTCGCGCACCACGAACAAGCACGGCATCACAAATTCGGACTGGCACATCGTGCTGGGCGGCGATGGCTACAAGCCGCAAATCGACCCGCGCGACCCAAATATCGTCTATGCGCAATACCAGTACGGCGGCCTCACGCGCTACGACAAGCGCACGCAGGAGCGCGTGCCGCTGACCCCGCAGCCCGAACCGGGCGAGCCTGCCTACAAATGGAACTGGAACACGCCGGTCCTCATCAGCCCGCACAATCCCGACCGCATTTACTACGCCGCCGAATATCTCTTCGTATCCGACGACCGCGGCAACAACTGGCGTAAGATGAGCCCTGACCTCACCCGGCGAATCGACCGCAACACTCTGAAGGTCATGGGCCGCGTCTGGGGTGTCGACACGATTGCCAAGAACAACTCCACCTCCATGTATGGCGCGGCCATCGCGCTGTCCGAAAGCCCGGTGACGCGCGGCCTCATCTATGTCGGCACCGACGACGGGGTGATTTCGGTCACCGAGGATGACGGTGCGAACTGGCGCAACACACGCAGCTTCAAGGGCGTGCCCGACATGGCGCTGGTGGAAGACATCATCGCCTCCAACCACGACAGCGATGTCGCCTATGCCGTGTTCGACAACCACAAGAAGGGCGACCACAAACCCTATGTCTACCGCACCGCCGACCGCGGGCGGACGTGGACTTCCATCACCGGCAACCTGCCCGGGCGCGGCACGGCGCATACCATCGCCGAAGACCACCGCGACCCGAACCTGCTTTTCGTCGGGACCGAATTCGGCCTGTTCTATTCGCAGGACCGGGGCGGAAGCTGGCACCAGATGAAGGGCAACTTCCCGGTCATCGCGGTGCGCGACCTCGAAATCCAGAAGCGCGAGAACGACCTCGTCGTCGGCACTTTCGGGCGCGGCGTTTTCATCCTCGACGATTACACTCCGCTGCGCACCTCGCCTGCCACCGTGCGCGGGGACGAAGCGACGCTGTTCCCCGTGCGCGACCCGTGGCTCTATATCGAGGGCGACCTCTGGGGCGGCTATGGCGGACCGCAGGCCTTCAACGGGGCCGACTTCTGGTACGCCGAGAACCCGCCCTATGGCGCGGTCTTCACCTACCACTTGCGCGACGGGCTGAAATCACTCGCCGATGCGCGGCGCGAGGCGGAGGCCACCATCGCCAAGACCGGCGGCGACACGCCCTACCCCAGCTGGGAGGAACTGCGCGCCGAGGACCGCGAGGATGCACCGGCCATCGTCTTCACCATCCGCGACAGCGCGGGCGCCATCGTGCGCCGCATGACCGGCCCGAGCGGCAAGGGCCTGCACCGCGTGGCATGGGACATGCGCCTCACTGCTCCGGAGCCGGTGTCGCTGGGCGGGAGTGCCTCGGGTCCCTTCTCGTCGCCTGCCACCGGACCGCTGGCCCTGCCGGGCAGCTACACCGTTACCATGTCGAAGCGCATCAACGGCGTGGACACCGAACTGGCAGGTCCGCAGAACTTCACCCTGAAGCCGCTCGAACGCTCGCCCGAAGCAGCCGAGGACCGCGCCGGTGTGCTCGCGTTCCAGCAGCGCACGGCGGATATCGTTCGCGTGGCCGCTGGCACGGCGAACGCGCTGGGCGAGATGCGCAACCGGCTCTCGCACCTTAAGGTTGCGGTCGACACGCTCGATGCGCCCAACGCTGCCGAGCGCGCCGAAATCCAGCGTATCGAAACGCAGCTCGACAATGCGGCGCAGGAATTGTTCGGCGACAGCACGGTCAGCAGCCGCAACGAAGCGGTGCCGTTCTCGATCATAAACCGCCTCTATTCCATCCGCTTCGGCAGCTGGTCGCACCAGTCACCGGTTACTGGCTCGGAAAAGGCCGCGCTGGAAATTGCCGAGCGCGAGTTCCAGCAATTGCTCGGCCAGCTGCGCCAGACCGAGGCGGCCATCACCGCGCTGGAAGACCGGCTGCAGGCGCAGGGTGCGCCTTACACGCCGGGCAGCGGTGTCCCTGACTGGCCTACCGGGGGCTGAGTCAGAGCTCTGGGTCGGCGATGAGGGGACGGTTCTTTATCCTGCCCTCGGCGGCAGCGGCTTGCGGCATCCCGCAGGTCGCCTTGGCCAACGATGGGCCGGATGACGACAAGACCATCGTCATCACCGGCACGCGCGCCGACCGGACGCTGGACGAAGAGCCCTATCCGGTCGAGGTCGTCACGCTGGAAGACCTCCAGCGCGAATTGCCCCGTACCGTGCCAGAGGCCCTGCGCAGCCTGCCGGGCGTGCTGGTGCAGAAAACCGCCTCGGGCCACGGCTCTCCCTATATCCGCGGCTTTACCGGCAATCGCACGCTGCTGGTTGTCGACGGTATCCGCTACAACAACGCTACCTATCGCGACGGCGCGAACGAGTATTTTGCTCAGGTCGACCAGTTCACGCTGGCGCAGATAGAGCTGGTCTCCGGCTCGGCGAGCGCGCTCTACGGGAGCGAGGCCGTGGGCGGGACCATCGTGCTGACCACCCGCCCCTCGGCAATGTTGGAGAAGGACGGGGAATACCTCGAAGGCGAGCAATTCCTGCGCTGGTCGAGCGGAGACGGCTCGCTCACTTCGCGCACCGGTTTCGGCTTCGGCGAAGGCGGCGCATGGGGCTTTCGCGGTGGCTTCACGTTGCGCGATTATAACGACATCCGCGCCGCTGAACTCGGGCACCTGCCCTACACCGGCTATAAAGAGAACGCATTCGATAGCCGCTTCGACATCGCGCTTTCACCCGACTGGACCGCCACGCTCGCGCACCAGTCGCTGTGGCAGGACGATGTCCCGCGCACGCATTCGACCGTGTTCGCCGTGCCGTTCGAAGGCACTGTCGCGGGCGACGACTTGGTGCGCGAGAAAGACCACCGCCGCTCGCTCACCTACGCCAAGCTGCGCGGCGGCACGGACAGCCGCTGGGTCGATACGCTGGACCTCACCCTGTCTGTCCAGGGCCGCTCGGAAACCGAAGACCGCACCCGCAGCGATGGCCGCACCATCGAACAAGGCTTCGATTCCGCCATTTGGGCGCTGAGCGCCGTGGCGACGGCCGACCTCGGCGCGGTCTCGATGACCTACGGACTGGATGCCAGCCGCGAAACCATCGACAGCGCCCGAGAGGATTTCAATCCCGCCACCGGCGAAGTCCGCACTCGGTTGCAGGGGCCAGTGGGCGACGATGCCGATTACGACCAGGCCGGAGCCTTTGTGCGCGCAGACTTCTCGCTGTCCGAGAAAGTGTTGGTCGAAGCAGGCCTACGGTTCTCGCACGTCGCAGCCGACATCGGCACATTCGCCGACCCCGCGACAGGCGAGGCCCGCTCATTCAGCGGAAGCTGGTCGGACCTCTCCGGCTCTCTTCGCGGTCAATACACCGCAGGCGACCACCGCATCTGGGCCGCATACAGCCGCTCCTTTCGCGCGCCCAATGTCGCCGACATCAGCCGCTTCGGAGTCAGCCGTTCGAGCGAAATTGAAGTCGCCAGCCTGAACCTCGTACTGGAGAAGTTCGACACATTCGAACTCGCCTATCGCTACGAAAGCGATGCGCTGGAATTGGGAGCGAGCGCGCATACGACCGCTCTAATCGACTACATCGAAACCGTGCCGACAGGCCGTATGCGCGAGGGATTGGTCGAGGTGGCAAAGCAGAACGCCGCCTCGGGCCGCATATCAGGCCTCGAGCTTTTCGCACGTTCCGCACTCGGCGCGCCCTTTTCGCTGGAAGGCAACTTCAGCTGGCTACGTGGTCGCCTCACCTCGCCGACTGCCGACGGTCCGGTTCGTGAACCCATCAGTCGGATCCAGCCGATGACAGCTAATCTCGCGCTGGCATGGGAGCGCAATGAACATTGGCTACGCGCGGAGATGCAGTGGGCCGACAAGGCGGATGAACTCAGCAGCGGCGACTTGCTCGACCGCGAGCGCATCCCTCCCGAAGGAACGCCCGGCTACGTCCTGCTCGGTCTGAGAGGTGGGACACAGATTGCGAAAGGTCTGGAACTGACCCTCGCGCTCGAAAACCTGCTAGACGAAGCATGGCGTCCGCATGGGTCCGGCAATAATGAACCGGGCCGCCACGTCACCGCAGGCCTGCACCTGACCTTCTAGCGTTTCGCCTTCTTCCGCTTCGCCATGCGCGGGATGAGGAAGAGGTAGATGCCCGTTCCCCACATCACCAGCAGCAGCACGCCTGTCGGCAGGAAAATCCAGTATTTCACCCCATCCGAAAAGAACGAGCCGTCATGGATGGTCTCGATAAGGTTGGACCGGCGATAGGCGACCTGCAGCACCTCGGCGTTGGCAGTGTCGACCTGCACTTCCCAGCCCGACTTTCCGCGCAGTTTGGCGATGCCGCGGTCGACGCGGAAATCGATGCGGTCGATGTCCGACCAATTTTCGATACCCGCCTCGGGATGCGCCCGCGCGGCGGCGACAATCTGCTCGAAGGATGCGCCGGGTATCTGCGCCTCAACACTCCCGCGCGCGGTGGGCGGCTGGATCCAGTCGACCTCCTTCTTGAGCATCAGGAACAGGCCGGCAGCGATGATGATGCCCGCCGGCACGAAGACGGCCAGAGACAGCCAGTAATGAACCTGGCGGAAGAATTTCCTCGGATTCATACTGGCTGTCTTTCGTGTCAGGGTATCACGCTACCGGGCACCCACGGCGCATCGGCAGCAATCAAACGCTGCTCGAAGGCCGGAATGGTCTGTTCGACCAGCACTTTGAGCCGGGTGCGAATGCTCGCGAATTCTTCGCGGGCGTAGGCCACCTGGTCGCGCTGGGTCTGCGTGGGCCCATAGGTATTGCTCCCCAGCCCCCACATGACCCTGCCCAAGCGGTTGAATGGCGTGGGCTGCATCCGTTCAGCGATCTTGGCGCGTGCCGGGTCGCCATTGAATGCCGTGTTGAGTGCCAGATATTCGTTGCGGATTGCCAACCATTCGGACTGGAGTTGCTGCTGGTCACCCGAGCGCGCGTTCTGGACGGCGAGCCCAAGGTTTTCGACTTTCTTATCAAGCCCCTCGAGCGTCTGGTTGGCAGCTACCATCGAGCGCCCGAGGATCGCGGCTTCTTCCATGAAGTCCAGAGTGTCGGTCTGCGCAGGCAGTGCACCTTCGCCGCGCAGGCGTTTCACGTTGAAAGGCTTGCGACCGACGAGTTCTGTGGTGCGACCATCTACATATTTGTCGAGCGACACCGTGTATTGCCCGGGCGGGACAAGAATGCCCGATACGCCGCCGAAGGTAAGGCTGACATTGTTCGCATAACGCAGATCCCAATTGACGCGGTTGAAACCCTTCTTGCCGGGACCCTGCACACGGCGGACAAGGTTACCCTGTGCATCGCGGATCGTAAGCCAGACGCCCGGTTTCAGCTCCTGCATTTCGGCAGTGATGGTCGAAAAATCAGGAATGGGCGTGTCGGCGCCAGCCTTGATCGCAGCTTTCTCCGCTTCCTTGCGCGAACCCGCCAATGTCGGAAGCGAGTCCTTCAGGTAATAGGTGAAGTTGGCGCCGAAATCGGGATTGGGCGCGACGAAGAAGTTATCGCCTTGCCACGCCTTGCCGCCACCGCCGAGGGGCCTTTGTTCGATATACCACAGCGCATCGCGTCCGGGGAATAGCATGGCTTCCTGCTGCAGGCTGGCAGCATCAAGCGAGCGCAGTGGTGAGATGTCATCGACAATGAAGAACCCGCGACCGAAGCTGGCCGCCACAAGATCGTCTTCGCGCCGCTGGATGGTCACGTCGCGGAACGAGATGGTCGGGGCATCGCCGGTAAGCTTTGTCCACTCGCGTCCTCCATCATGCGTGAAGAACAGGCCGAACTCGGTCGCAGAGAACAACAGGTTCGGATTTTCGTGATCCTGCACAATGCGCCACATGAGGTGCTTGTCGGGGATATTGCCGACAATACTGCGCCATGTCTTGCCGCGGTCGCTGCTCTTGAGAAGGTACGGCTTGTAGTCGCCAAACTTGTGGTTATCGAGCGCGATATACACTGTATCCGCATCGAACAAGTCGGCGCGGATGTCATTGACGAAAGCCGTTCTGGGCACGCCGGGCAGCGAACCGGCCTCGATGCGCCTCCAGCTTTGTCCGCCATCGCTGCTGACCTGTATCAACCCGTCATCGGTCCCCACGTAGAGAATGTTCGGGTCGATAGGGGATTCGCCGAGCGAGGTAATCGTGTTGTATTGCGACATGGCAAGCAGGTCCCAGCCCGCTTCCCAGCTCCACTGCCGGCCCTGCACAGGAAGGCGCAGGCGGTTCTCGTCGCGGGTCAGGTCGCCGGAAATCGGCGTCCAGCTGTCGCCGCGGTCATCCGACTTCCACAACCGCTGCGAAGCGAAATAGAGTGTCGTCGGATTGTGCTGGCTGACGAGGATAGGCGAATCCCAGTTCCACCGTTCGATCGGGTCGCCGGGACGCGCTTGCGGCTGGATTCGGACTTGCTCTCCATTGGTGCGATCGACACGCACCAGCCACCCCTGCTGCGACTGGGCGTACATGATATCCGGATTGCCCGGCTCGACGGCGGACTGGTGCCCGTCTCCGCCATTGGTCACGAACCAGTCCGAATTGCGGATACCGTTCACATTGTCGGTGCGCGAAGGTCCGCCTTGCGAATTGTTGTCCTGCGTCCCGCCGTAAACAAAATAAAACGGCTCGGCGTCGTCGACAGCGACCTTGTAGAACTGAGTTATCGGCAGATTGTCGATGAAGCGCCAGCTCTTGGTGTGATCGTAGCTCTCGTAGATGCCGCCGTCGCTGCCCCAGATGATATATTCCGGATCATCCGGGCGGAAGGCGATGGCATGATCGTCCACATGCTTGTTTTCATTGTTGAGATCCGACCACGTCCGGCCGCCGTCATTCGAAATCTGACTGGTGTTCGACACCAGATAGATGCGATCGAAGTAATGCGGGCTGGCGTAGAGTTCCTGATAATAATGAGGCCCCGTACCGCCGCTGACCGCATCGGACATCTTCGTCCAGCTCCCGCCCCGGTCGGAAGTGCGCCACACGCCGCCTTCGCGCTGGTCGAGCTCGATAGCAGCGTAGACCACATCGGGTTGCATCGGTGAAATCGCGAGGCCGATCTTGCCCATATTGCCCTGGGGCAGGCCGGTCTTCATCTCCGTCCAGGTCTCGCCCCCGTCTTCGGAACGCCACAAGCCGCTCTCCGTCCCCCCACCGACATAGGCGGCCACCGTGCGATGGCGCTGCCACAGGGCGGCATAGAGCCGGTCCGGATTGCGCGGGTCGATCAGCAGGTCGGTCGCCCCGGTGTAAGGGCCCGACTTCAGAACATTTTCCCAAGTCTTGCCGCCGTCGGTCGTCTTGTAGACACCCCGCTCTCCGCCGGAGGACCACAAGGGTCCCTGCGATGCGACCCAGACCGTGTCGGAATCTTCGGGATGCACGATAATCTTGGAGATGTGCTCGGACGTCTTGAGCCCCATGTTCTCCCAGCTTTGACCGCCGTTCATCGAACGGTAGATGCCGTCACCGAAACCGATATGACGACCGCCATGGTTCTCGCCGGTCCCGACCCACACGCGGCTCGGATCATTGGGATCGAGCGCGACGGTGCCGATGGAATACGAGCCCTGCCCGTCGAAAATACTCTTCCATGTCGTGCCGGCGTTGTCGGTCTTCCACACGCCGCCAGAGCCTACTGCGACGTACCAGGTAGCGGGATCTTCAGGGACAATAGCAATGTCGGCGATGCGGCCCGACATGAAGGCAGGCCCGATGTTGCGCAGCTTGAAGGCATCGAAGGTCTTGGCCGAAAGAGCCTTGTCCTCCCCCTTATTCTCGTCATCCTCCGCCAGCGCGGCAGTGCCGAGACCAATCACGACAATACCGCTCACAAGCGAGCGCAGCACATTCTTCACGGAGTTCCCCTCTCGAATCCTTGACGGCACTCTAGCGAAATCAGGCAACTTGCAAAGACTTGCTCTCTGCAAACGACAGGCTGGGTCTGCGAAGGGCTTGCGCGTCAATTGATCAAGCGAGTTTTTCGGGCAGTTCGAAGATGTCGGAGAATGCGGCAGCCAATCCCGCGTCGCCTTCGATGGTCACACCAACTTCTTCTGCCTTCGCACCGCCATAGAACATGGCAGCGAGCGAGGGCGCTGCGGGCGCAACGAAGACTGCATCGCAATCCTCGGGATCGTCTCGCACTACGGGCAGCTTGCTGTCGACCAGTTCAGCAACGAAGGCAGCGTCAGGAAAGCGGAAGCCGACGCGAGCACGCAGGTTGGCGGCCTTGTCTGCATCGAACATCGTTCTCAGCGACAACATGAACGATACCGGCGACAGCGGCAGCGTCGGGTCATGGCGCGAGGACATGGCCGCCCAGCGCCCGATTTCCTGCAGCAGCGGCTCGGCGGCATAGCCCCATGGCGTCAGCTCATAGACCTGCGCCGAAACCGGCGGGGCGAGCTTTCGCTTCACCAGCACGCCAGCTTCCGCGAGCGTCGCCAGCCGCTCGGTCAGGACCTTGGCCGAAATACCCGGCAGACTAGCGCGCAGGTCGGAAAACCTGCGCGCGCCCAGCATGAGTTCGCGCACGACAAGGAGCGACCAGCGCTCGCCGATAACCTCGAGCCCGAAAGCGGTCCCGCAGGCATCGTCATACCACCTACCATGCAAGAACCGAGCGGCTTTTGTTACTTTAGGTAACTCCATAGTTGCTTTTAGTAACTCAAGAGCGCATCACACTCAAGTTACGAGTCGGGAGGAGAGGGAGAAAGCCATGTATGTGAACGGATTCGTGCTCGCGGTGCCGGAAGGCAACAAGGAAGCCTATCGCGAAACTGCCGAGAAATTCTGGGAGCTTGCCCGGGATTTCGGCGCGCAGTCTCAAATCGAATGCTGGGAAGCAAACGTGAAGGATGGCCATACTACCGACTTTCGCCGGGCAACCAAGGCGGAAGAGGGCGAGAAAATCGTTTTCTCCTGGGTCACTTGGCCCGACAAGGCAGCGGCCGAAGCGGCCGAGAAGAAGATGATGGAAGACCCCCGCATGGAAGAATTCGGCGACATGCCCTTCGATGGCAAGCGCATGATTTACGGCGGTTTCGAACCCCTCGTCTGGAAGGAGGCCTGAGCCATGGCGGACAAACATGGTGATTTCGTCTGGTACGAATTGATGACTCCAAATCCCGATGCGGCACAGTCCTTTTACGGCGGGCTGCTCGGCTGGACATTCGCAGAGGCGGGATTCAACGGGCAGGATTATCGTAGCTTCAGCGCGGGCGATGCGCAGGTCGGCGGCTTCCTTAAGCTCACCGAGCAGATGGCAGAGCACGGCGCGCGGCCCGCCTGGGTGGGCTATGTTCAGGTCGACGATGTCCCCGATGCGGTTGCCAAGGTGCGCGAGGCAGGCGGCCATATTTTCATGGAAGGCGGCGAGGTGCCCGATGTCGGCCCGTTCGCCATGCTCGCCGACCCCGAAGGCGCCCCGTTCTACGTTATCGACGACCGCTCGGGACAGCCGAGCCACGCTTTTGCAAAACACGCACCGCGCCAGGGTTGCTGTGCCTGGAATGAATTGCTCCCCGCCGACCCTGCTGCCGCCGACGCCTTCTACACCTCGCTGTTCGGCTGGAAGAAGGGCGAGGCGATGGATATGGGCGAAATGGGCCTATACCAGATGTATACGCGGGACGATTACGGCATTGGCGCGATGATGAAGCGCCCGGACGAAGTTCCCGCTTCCTTCTGGGCCTTCTATTTCCGCGTGCCTGAAATCGAGTCCGCGAAGGCATATGTCGAAGGCAATGGCGGGCAGGTCGTGAACGGTCCGATGGAGATACCCGGCGGCGAATATATCCTGCAGGGTATCGACCCCCAGGGCGCGTTCTTCTCGATTATCGGACCAAAGGAGATCTGACCGATGGCCGAATACACCTTCTTCACCAACCCGATGAGCCGCGGGCAGATTGTTCGCTGGGCGCTTCACGAAGTCGGCGCGGATTACGAAACCGAACTGGTCGACTGGCAGTCCAAGCCCGAGGGGCTGACCAAGGCCAATCCGCTCGGCAAGGTCCCCACCCTCGTCCATCACGACGGCGACCACATCCATGTCGTCACCGAATGCGCGGCCATTTGCCACTACCTTGCCGAGATGCATCCCGATGCGGGGCTGCTGCCGGGCGCGCACGAAAAGGCCGATTATTTCCGCCTGCTGTTCTTCGCAGCCGGCCCTGTAGAACAGGCCACCACCAGCCGCGCGATGGGCTGGAGCGTGGACGATCCGCAGAAGCAGGGCATGCTCGGCTTCGGCAGTTGCGAGCGGGCGATGGAGGCTTTTGAGACGCTCATCGCCGACAGCGACTATGTCTGCGGCGACCGCTTCACGATGGCCGATGTCTATGTCGGCAGCCAGGTCGACTGGGGCCTCAATTTCGGGTCCATTCCCAAGCGGCAGGTATTTGAGGACTATGCGGGGCGCCTTCGCGAGCGGGCCGCTTATAAGGAAGCGAAGGCCATCGACATGAAGCTCATTGCGGAAGCGCAGGGTAATGGCTGAGGCTCCCATTTCCGACAGCCGCATGGCGACCTGCCTGTGGTTCGACGAGCAGTCAGAGGAGGCCGCACGATTCTATTGCGACCTCTTCCCGGACAGCGAAATCAGAGACATCCAGACCGCGCCCGGCGACTATCCCGGCGGGCAGAAGGGTGATGTCATTACTGTCGATTTCACCGTGCTCGGCCGCCCCTTCCTTGCGCTCAATGGTGGTGCGGAAACCGAATTCACCGAGGCGGTGAGCTTCCAGGTTTTCACCGATACGCAGGAGGAGACTGACCGCTATTGGGACGCGCTTCTCGCCGACTGCGGAGAGCCGATGATGTGCAGCTGGCTCAAGGACCGCTTCGGCGTACGCTGGCAAATCGTCCCGCGCGTGCTGATGGAGGGCCTGCGCCACCCCGACGCTGCCACCCGCAAACGCGTTTTCGAAGCGATGGGCGCGATGCAGAAAATCGATCACGCGGGTATCGAAGCCGCGATTTCCGGAGCCTGAAATGAACGAACTTACCGTGACCCGCTTCATCGACGCCCCGCCCGAAAAGGTCTGGGACATCATGGCCAATCGTCAGGAAGAATGGTGGTGCCCCGCCCCCTGGCGGATCGAAATGCTCGCGCAGGAACGCCATGCCGGCGGTCGCAGCGCGATGATCATGCGCGGCCCCGATGGCGAGGAAATGCCGCAAGAAGGCATCTTCCTCGAATGGACCGAGGGCAAGCGCTTTGTGACGACCGATGCGGTCAACTCCGACTTCGAACCCACGGGCCCCTTCATGATCGGCTTCTGGGAAATCGAGCCCGAAGGCGAAGGCACGCGCTACACCGCCCGCGCCCGCCACTGGAGCGAGGAGACCATGAAACAGCATGCCGAAATGGGCTTCGAGGAAGGCTGGGGCAAATGCGCCGAACAACTCGCCGCGCTGGCCGAGGCTGATTAGTCAGGCAATCGCGCGGCAGCCTCGCAGCGTATTGTAGGCTTCGACCACGCGGTTCAATCGGCTTTCGTATTGCCGGTCGCCGCCGTTGCGGTCGGGGTGGTAGCGGCGGACGAGTTCGGAGTAACGCCTCCTCAGCCTGCGGCGATCGATGTCGCTGCCGAGCCCCATGACCTCCAGCGCCTCGGCCTCTTCGCGGCTGAAGCGGCCGTCCATTGCCATTTCGGCCTCGCGCCGGGCGCGGCTCTTGATGCCGCTGGCCCGCGCGGAAATCGCATCGAGCGGGTCGTCGTAGTCCGCCCAGCGCGGCATGCCGTCGACGCCCGCGGTGGGCCGGAAGGTCGGGCTTTCGGTGCGCCAGCCGCTCGCGGGGCTTTGCGCGTCGAATATTTCCTCCGCGCTCATGCCCTCGAACCAGTCGTAGCCTGCGTTGAATTCGCGCACGTGCTCGAGGCACATCCAGCGCCAGCTTCCCGGCCCGTCGAAACCGTGCCCAGCACTGCCCGGTGCGCGGAACTCGCCCGGCTCGTTACAAGCGGGGTGGTCGCACACCCTGCCGGTGTCTTCATATCTTCCGTGAAACTTTGACTGGCGCATTCGTTCTAGGATGGGGAGCAAAACCCTGTATGGGAAGAGCAGAAAGGAGAATTCGAGCGCATGGCAGGACCGGTCCAGCAGGAGATGGAGCGTCTGCTCACGGACGCGTTCTCCCCCACCCGCCTCGAAGTCATCAACGACAGCGCCAGTCACGCAGGCCATTCGGGCGACGACGGTAGCGGGGAATCGCACTTCACCGTAGTCATCGAAGCGCCCGCCTTCGCCGACAAGTCGCGGCTCGACCGGCAACGCATGGTCAACAAGGCGCTGGGCGATATTCCCGGAGAGCGTGTCCACGCCCTCGCCATCCAGGCTTCCGCACCGACACCATAACTGCACTCCGCAAAAGGAAGGGCTAATATGAGCCAGATAGACCTCACGCTGACGCCGACGACGCATGACCTCGGCCAGTTCGAGGTCCGACGGGTGTTGCCCAGCAAAAAGCGAACGATGGTGGGGCCCTTCATCTTCGTCGACCAGTTCGGCCCGGCGCAGCTCGACCTCGGCACCGGCATGGATGTGCGCCCGCACCCCCATATCAATCTCGCCACTGTCACATGGCTGTTCGAAGGCGCCATCGACCACCGCGACAGCCTCGGCAGCTTCTCGACCATCCGGCCCGGGCAGGTGAATTTGATGACGGCGGGCAAGGGCATCGTGCATTCCGAACGCTCGCCCGAGGCCGAGCGCAAGGCCGGACCGAAGCTTTACGGCATGCAGACATGGCTCGCGCTGCCCGACGGCAAGGAGGAGATCGACCCGGCCTTCGAAGCGGTGTCCGACCTCCCCGTGGTCGAGGACGGACGCGCCAAGGCCATCGTCATCATGGGCGAATTGTGGGGCGAGCGCGCGCCCGTCACCACCTATGCCGACACCATCTACGCCGAAATCGCGTTGGGCGCTGGCGGCGCCATTCCCTTGGAAGAGGACGCGGACGAGCGCGCGGTCATGCTCGTGGGCGGAGAGGCGCATGTCGATGGGCATGCGCTCAAGCTTTACGAACTCGCCGTGCTCCAGCCGGGGCGCGACATGACGCTGGAGAGCAAGACCGGCGCGCGGGTCATGCTGCTGGGCGGCGAGGCGTTCCAGACCGAACGCCATGCCTGGTGGAACTTCGTTAGTTCCAGCCGCGAGCGCATCAACCAAGCAAAGGAAGACTGGCGTAATCGCCGCTTCCCCGAAGTGCCCGGCGACAGCGAAGAGCGCATCCCGCTGCCCGACGGCCAGCCCAAGACCGTCACCTACCCCTGAAAAAGGAGACCCCATGAGTTTCGAAGGCCAGACCGTTTGGATCACCGGCGCATCCTCGGGCATCGGCGCCGCATTGGCGCGTGAATGGGCCGGGCGCGGCGCGAATATCATCCTCTCGGGACGCGATGAAGCGCGACTGGGCGAGGTCGCAGGCGGTCTCGATGTCGAGAAGCTCACCCTGCCCTTCGACGTGCGCGACGAGCATGCGATGCGGCAGGCTACCGAGAAAGCCATCGGCTGGAAGGGAGACGTCGTTATTTTCGTCGCCAATGCCGGCATTTCGCAGCGCAGTCCTGCGGTCGATACCGACATGCAGGTCTATCGTGACATTATCGACATCGACTTGACCTCGCAGATTGCTGCCAGCCAGGCGCTCCTGCCGCACATGACAGGGCGCGGAAGCGGCAAGCTCGCTTTCATTTCCTCCATCGCCGGCAAGGTCGGCGTGCCGATGCGCACTGCCTATTGCGCCGCCAAGCACGGTCTCATCGGCTATGCCGACGCCTTGCGCGGCGAATTGTCGCAGAGCGGCGTGGACGTGCATGTCATCTGCCCCGGCTCGGTCGCCACCGATGTCAGCCGCAATGCGCTGAACGGCGACGGCAGCGTGCGCGGCAAGAGCGACAAGGCCATCGACAACGGCATCGCTCCCGATGACGCGGCCAAGCGCATCGTCGACGCCATCGAACTCAACCAGCGAGAAATCATCGTTGCCGACGGGATGGAAGAAGCCATGGGCGAACTCCGCCGCACGCCCGACCAGCTCTTCGACCAGATCGCGGGCATGGTCGCCAAGGGCTACATGGAGAAGATGCAGGCCGAATGACGGAGCAGACGCGCATCCGCCTCGCCAATGGTATCGAACTCGACACGGTCGATGTCGGCCCGCGCGATGCGCCGGTACTCATCTTCCTCCACGGCTTTCCCGAAAGCCACCGGACATGGCGCCATCAGATTGCGCATTTTTCGGACCGCTTTCGCTGCATAGCACCCGACCAGCGCGGCTATCGCGGCTCGTCCAAGCCCGAAGGCGTGGAAAATTACACGCCCGACAAACTCGTCGGCGATATCTTCCTGCTGGCCGACGCGCTTGGTGTGAAGGAGTTCACGATTGTCGGGCACGACTGGGGCGGGGCGATCGCATGGGGCGTGGCCATGGCTGGCGAGCAGATAGGCCGTGTCAAGCGCGCCATCATCGCCAACGCGCCGCATCACGCGGTCTTTCAGAAGCTGCTCTACACCTCCCCCGTCCAGCGCGAGGCGAGCCAGTACATGCGCGGCTTCCGCGACCCGGCGAACGATGAACTGGTGCGCGAGAAGGGCCTATTCGGAATCCTCGAACAAGAAATCCGCTGGGACGCACCCGACAAGATGGAGCCCGAGGAACGCGCTCGCCTGCTCGATGACTGGCAGGACCGCGAAGCCGCCTTCGCCATGCTTAACTGGTACCGCGCCAGCCCCATCTACATCCCGACCATGGACGCGCCCTTCGAGGTTCCCGAAGGCTGGTCGCCCCCGCCCTTCCCGCCGCTGACCATTCCCACGCTGGTCATCTGGGCGCAGGACGACTTGGCGCTGCCGCCGGAAAACACCGCCGCACTGGGCGAGCATGTGAAGGACCTGACATTGGTCGAGGTACCCGATTGTGGTCACTTCGTCCCGTGGGAGGCAGCCGAGGCGGTCAATGCGGCGATGTGCAACTTCCTTGAAGCACACCCGCTTTAGGTTAGGTTGCAAAGGTTCACCGCCATGGCGATGCGCAAGGGGTCGCGCAATTATCGAGGGGTAGGAACATGAAAAAACTCACCATCGGCGCGCTCAGCGCTGCGACCATGGCCATGTGCGGGATTGGAGTCGCCCATGCGCAGCAGGCCCAGATGCGTCAGCGTACGCTTCCCCCGCCCAATCCGGGCATGAACCTCGAACAGGGCCAGTTACCGCAAGGACATGAACGGACCACCTGCAAGGCAGTGCAGGTATTCGTGACCCTGCGCGGCGTGGCTTTTGCTTGTGCGGATTATCAGGAAAATATCCGCTACACGGTGGTCATCGATTCCAGCCAGTATGCGGGGCTCGACCAGGCAGCGATGCCATTCCTGATTGAAGCGGCGAAGGAAAGCCGCGGCTATATCCTCGACCCGCAGAAGACCAATCAGGCGACGGCGCTTCATGTGCGTCACCGTCAGGCCAGCCAGAAGTCCTACGGGGTCTGTCAGCTTGTCAGCCCGAGCATTACGCGGGCCAACTGCCGCGAGATGATCCACCTTTACAAATAGGCGTTAGCCTTCCAGCCACTCCACCCATGCGCCATGCGGGTGAGCGTTGGCGAGGTGCACTGCGTCCCCGCCGCCCGGCCAGTACCGGACCTTGAGTTCATGCGCGAAGGTCTCACGGTTGGTTTCGAGCGATAGATGCGCGAGCGGGCGTTCGGGCGTGGCCGCTTCGCCAGCCGCCGCTAGCGCCTCTTCGATGCGTGCCTGCGTGAAATCGGGCAGATACTGCCACATGATGGAATGCGCGAGCACGCGCGTGACGCCCTCACCTTGCGGCTTCGCCAATTCCTGTTCCACCCAGTCGCCGGCGTCCATCCGCTCGATTTCGGGCGGCATCCGTGTCGCAAGCGCAATCGCGGCATCGATACGCGCCATCCGCCCGGTCGCCTCAGGCCAGACATAGCTCTTGAGCCGCAAAGCCTGCGCCTCGTCGGTGAGGTCGACCGGCGCAATGTCGCTGCCCCGCGCATCGACGAAGCCGATGTCGCTCGCAGGCGGAGGCCCGCCGCGCCATTCGGGCGCGATACGCATGCGGCTGCCGCCGGGACCGGTCGTCACTCCTCCGAGGTCGTAATGATAGCGGCCCAGCATGGTGTTTATGCCGGCGCTCGCGCCGATTTCGAGCCACTCGAACTGCGCGGTGGTGCGGCCCTCGGCCAGCCACAGCAATCCGGCAGCAAAGCTGGCCGAGCGCCCCGCCTCGTTCGTCTGCGGCGGCCCGTCGAGCCATGGCATAAGCTGGAAGTCTTGCGTTTCGACGATTTCGCGGACCAGCGTATCGACCTGTCCCTGGTCGGGCATGCGTCCGGCGTAGACATCTTCCAGCCGCGGCTCCTCGCCGGTCAGCAGGAGATTGTGTAGCCCGCCCGCGATCCTCAGCGGCATAGCATCGCGCAAGGAAAGACCCTGCCACGCGAATATCCGCCGGGCGGTCGCCGCCTCGCTGCCCTCCAGCGCCAGCAGCGCGCGGATGACCTGCGCCGTGCCGGGCGCGCCCGCATTTTCCGCGTGTTTCGCCTGCCATTCGATAGCTTCCGGCACCGAAACGATATCCATCACTGCGCCGCCTGCCATATCCGTTGCCCTTTCGCCTCTCTATGCCTATCTGCCGCCACGCAATGACCGACTGTCTTACCTTCGCAATCCCCAAGGGCCGCATCCTCGACGAGGCGCTGCCTGTCATGGCGCGTGCGGGCGTCGTGCCGGAAGATGCCTTCCACGACAAGGCGAACCGCTCGCTGACCTTCGCCACCACGCGGCCCGACATGCGCCTCATCCGCGTGCGCGCCTTCGATGTGGCGACGTTCGTCGCGCATGGTGCAGCGCAGCTGGGCATCGTTGGTTCCGACGTGATCGAGGAATTCGACTACGCCGAGCTTTATGCCCCGGTCGACCTCGACATCGGCCACTGTCACCTCGCCGTGGCCGAGCCGAAGGGCGCAAGCGCAACCAATGGCGCGAGCCACCTGCGCGTTGCGACCAAGTACCCCAACCTCACCCGCCGCCATTTCGAAGCTCAGGGTATCCAGGCCGAGTGCGTCAAGCTCAATGGTGCGATGGAAATCGCACCCGAACTGGGCCTTGCAGGCCGCATCGTCGACCTCGTATCAAGCGGACAGACGCTAAAAGACAACGGGTTGGTCGAGACCGGTCACATCATGGACATCACCGCGCGCCTGATCGTCAACCGCGCCGCCCTGAAGACCGACCCGCGTGTGGCTGCTCTGGTAGAGGCCTTCCGCGCCGACAGCGAAGAGCGGAGCGCAGCCTGATGCAGCTGCTCCGCACCAGCGATGCCGACTTCGAAGCGAAGTTTGCCAAAATCGTCCGCGACCGCCGCGAAAGCGATGCGCAGGTCGGCCGCGACGTTTCGACAATCCTCAATGAAGTGCGCGAGCGTGGCGATAGCGCGCTTGTCGAATATACGGCGCGGTACGACCAGCACAATTTGTCGAGCGACGCGGATTGGTCGATTTCGAAGGAGGTCTGCAAGGCTGCCTATGACGGTCTCGACGCGGAATTGCGCGAGGCGCTCGAAACCGCCGCCACCCGCATCCGCGCCTATCACGAGGGCCAGCTGCCCGAAGACCGCGACTACACCGACGACATCGGCATGCGCCTCGGTGCGCGCTGGGGTGCGGTGGAAGCGGCCGGGCTTTATGTTCCGGGTGGCCGCGCAGCCTATCCCTCCTCGCTGCTGATGAATGCGATTCCCGCCAAGGTCGCAGGCGTCGAGCGTCTTGTTGTAACAACGCCCACGCCCAAGGGCGAGATGAACGACCTCGTCCTCGCCGCCGCGCATATCGCGGGCGTCGATGAAATCTACCGCGTCGGAGGGGCGCAGGCCGTAGCCGCGCTGGCCTTCGGCACCGAGCGTATCGCCCGCGTCGATGTCGTGGTCGGCCCGGGTAATGCATGGGTCGCGGAAGCCAAGCGCCAGCTTTACGGCGTGGTCGGCATCGACATGGTCGCCGGACCCAGCGAAATCCTTGTCATCGCCGACAAGGACAACAATCCCGAATGGCTCGCTGCCGACCTCTTGAGCCAGGCCGAGCATGACCCGACCAGCCAGTCCATCCTCATCACCGACGATCGCGGCCTTGCAAGCCAGGTGATGGACCAGATCGACCTCGAATTCCTCAAGCTGCCTACGGCCAAGACCGCCAAGGCCAGCTGGGATGATCACGGCCTCGTAGTGCTGGTCGACAGCCTCGATGAAGCACCCGCCCTGTCGGACCGCCTTGCCGCGGAGCATGTCGAAATCGCCACCGCCGACCCCGAAGCGCTGTTCGCCAAGCTGCGCCACGCCGGCAGCGTATTCCTTGGCAAGATGACGCCCGAGGCGGTGGGCGACTATATCGCCGGGCCGAACCACGTCCTTCCCACCGGCCGCCGCGCGCGTTTTGCGAGCGGCTTGTCGGTGCTTGATTTTATGAAGCGCACCAGCTTCATCGGTGCATCCGAAGGTGCGCTCAAGGCCATCGGGCCTGCCGCCATGCGTTTGGCCGAGGCCGAGGGCCTTCCTGCGCACGCCCTGTCCATTTCAAGGAGGCTTTCGTGAGCCACACCCCCCGCAGCCAGTCTCGCAGCGCCGCTCGCCTCGGCGCTGTGCAGGCACTCTACCAGCAGCAGATGGAAGGCACTGCGACCGCCAAGCTGCTGAACGAGTTTCACCAGCACCGCCTTGGCCAGGTCATCGAGGAAGAGGAATATGCCGACGCCGACGTCGACTTCTTCGACGATGTCGTGAAGGGCGTCGACGCGCGCCGCGAGGAAATCGACGAGCTTCTCACCGCACGTCTCGCCTCGGGCTGGACGCTCGCACGCCTCGACAAGACCATGCTGCAAATCCTGCGCGGCGGGACCTACGAACTGCTCGCCCGCAGCGACGTGCCCAAGGCTGCGGCCATCAGCGAATATGTCGATGTCGCCAAGGCCTTCTTCGACGACCGCGAGGCGAAATTCGTCAACGGCATTCTCGACGCGGTGGCCAAGGAAATCGGGCGCTGAACGAGGCCGATTTCATCTCCGCGCTGCGCGGCCTCGCCAAGACGGCGGGTGCACGCGGGCTGGAGGATGATGCCGCCGTCATCGAACTCGGCGGCGAAACTCTCGTCCTGACACACGACACCATGGTCGATGGCGTCCATGTCCTCGAAGGACAGGACCCGGCCGATATCGCGTGGAAACTTGTGGCGGTGAACCTGTCCGACCTCGCTGCGAAAGGCGCGGAGCCGGTCGGCGTCATGCTCTCGCACATGCTCGGAACCGACGACCACCGCTTTGTAACAGGCCTTGGCGGGGTGCTGGAGGCCTACAATGTCCCGCTGCTGGGCGGCGATACCGTCCGCGGCGAAGGTCCGCGCGTATGGGGCTGCACCGCCATCGGCCGCGCCACGCATGTACCTGTGCCCTCGCGTGGAGGCGCAAGGGTCGGCGATGCGATTTACGTCACTGGCACGCTCGGGGCAGCCATGCTCGGCTTCGAAGCGCTGCGCGATGGCGACGAAGCCGACAACACCGCCTACCGCCGCCCCGCTCCCTTGCTCGAAGAGGGTCGCCTTCTCGCTCCCCATGTATCTGCGATGATGGACATATCGGACGGCCTGCTCCTCGATTGCTGGCGCATGGCGACCGCTTCCGAATTCGTCGCCTTCGAATTGGAAAGCGCTGCAATGCCTGTCGCAGACGAGGCCCGCCGCGACGAATGTATCCGCTGGGGCGACGACTATCAGTTACTCTTCACTATCCCCGAAAACAGCGAAATTCCCGTCGTCGCCACGCGCATCGGCACGGTGACCAGCGCCGATTTCGCGCCGCTGTGGCTCGACGGCGACGTGCTCACGCCTGAGCATGGACTCGGGTACCAGCACTAAACTTGCGCGCAACTCCGGGGAAAAGCGCGGAATCTTGCGCTTTTGACCCCTTGCAAGCGTATGCACTGCTGATACACCTTCCCGCCTCCAATGCGTCGGCGTCTCCCATGCCGGGTCGCATCAAACATATAATCGGGAGGGGAGTTTTTCGTGGACCTTGTAATCCTATCCATAGGGTTGGGACTGCTGGCCGTTATCTACGGCTTCGTCACCAGCCGCCAGGTGCTCAATTCAGGCGCCGGCAATGAGAAAATGCTGGAAATCGCCGGCGCCATCCAGGAAGGCGCGCAGGCCTATCTGAAGCGTCAGTACACCACCATCGGCATGGTTGGCGTCGTCGTCGCCATCCTCGTGTTGGTATTCCTCGGAACGTGGCCTGCAATCGGCTTCGTGATCGGCGCGATCCTGTCGGGCGTGGCGGGCTTCATCGGGATGAATATCTCGGTGCGCTCGAACGTACGAACGGCGGCTGCCGCGCAGAGCGGGCTGCAGCAGGGTCTTACCCTCGCCTTTCGCGCCGGTGCCATCACCGGTATGCTCGTGGCAGGTCTCGCCCTACTTTCGATCGCCGGTTTCTTCGCATGGCTTATCGGCCCCGCAGGGTTCGCTGCTGACAGCGACGAAGTGGTCTACGGCCTCGTCGGCCTTGCCTTCGGTGCCTCGCTCATCTCCATCTTCGCGCGTCTGGGCGGCGGTATCTTCACCAAGGCTGCTGACGTCGGCGCCGACCTCGTCGGCAAGGTCGAGGCTGGCATCCCCGAAGACGATCCGCGCAACCCGGCCGTGATTGCCGACAACGTGGGTGACAACGTCGGCGACTGCGCCGGCATGGCCGCCGACCTGTTCGAGACCTATGTCGTCACCGTTGGTGTCACCATGGTCCTCACCGCGATCCTGTTCGGCACCGCGCTGGGCGACCTCTTCATGCCGCTGATGTCGCTTCCGCTGCTGATTGGCGGCGCGTGCATCGTCACCAGCATCATCGGGACCTATTTCGTGAAGCTCGGCAAGGGCAGCACGAATGTCATGGCCGCCATGTACAAAGGCTTCCTGATTTCGGCAGTCCTCGCCATCCCGCTGATCTATTTCGTCATCGATTACGCCCTCGGCGGCATCGGCACCGAAATCAGCGCGGCCGTGGGCGGCGTCGACCCGGGCGCTCCGCTGGCCGAAGAAGGCACGGCAGAGCAGGTCGTCAGCTTCACCGGCATGGACCTGTTCCTGTGCTCGGTCATCGGCCTTGCCATCACCGGCCTGATCATCTGGATCACCGAGTATTACACCGGCACGAACTATCGTCCGGTGCGCTCGATCGCCAAGAGCTCGGAGACGGGCCATGGCACCAACGTGATCCAGGGTCTCGCCATCAGCCTTGAATCGACCGCACTTCCGACGATCGTCATCGTGGCCGGCATCATCGCGACCTTCCAGCTCGCCGGCCTCATGGGCATCGCCTATGCGGCGACTGCCATGCTGGCTTTGGCTGGCATGGTCGTGGCGCTCGATGCCTACGGCCCGGTAACGGATAACGCAGGCGGCATCGCCGAAATGGCCGGTCTCGACGACAGCGTTCGCGAGAAGACCGATATGCTCGACGCCGTGGGCAACACCACCAAGGCCGTGACCAAGGGCTATGCCATCGGTTCGGCGGGCCTCGGCGCGCTGGTGCTGTTTGCTGCCTACACCACCGACCTGGCCAAGCTGTTCCCGAATGCTGACGTCGATTTCAGCCTCGAGAACCCCTACGTCATCGTCGGCCTGCTCCTCGGCGCACTGCTCCCGTACCTCTTCGGTGCGATGGGCATGACCGCTGTGGGCCGCGCTGCGGGCGACGTGGTGGTCGACGTGCGCGAGCAGTTCGCTGCCGACGCTGGCATCATGGCCGGCACGAGCAAGCCGAACTACGCCAAGACGGTGGACCTCGTGACCAAGGCAGCGATCAAGGAAATGATCCTGCCCTCGATGCTCCCGCTGCTGGCACCGATCGTGGTCTACTTCGCGATCGACCTGCTCGCAGGCCAGGAGAACGCCTTTGCCGCTGTCGGAGCGCTGCTTCTCGGCGTCATCATCGGCGGTATCTTCGTCGCGCTTTCCATGACCGCCGGTGGCGGCGCATGGGATAACGCCAAGAAGTACATCGAGGACGGCAATCACGGCGGCAAGGGCTCCGAAGCCCACAAGGCTGCCGTGACCGGCGACACCGTTGGCGATCCTTACAAGGACACCGCAGGCCCCGCCGTGAACCCGATGATCAAGATCACCAACATCGTCGCGCTCCTGCTACTCGCAGCCCTCGCGTAACGATAGCGGTCCTTGACCCGGACAAGGGCGGCGGCACCTCGCGTGTCGCCGCCTTTTTCTTGACGCTCACGTAAAGCAGTCGCACATGCGGGACCGTGAGTGATACCCCTACCCCCGAACAGCTCGTCCAAGGCCTCGTCCGCCTGCTGACCGTCACGCCCGCTGGCGAAGACGCCTACTCCGGCAACCAGCAACCCGACGGCATCGGCCGCGTGTTCGGCGGGCAGGTCATCGCGCAGGCGCTCCAGTCCGCACAGGCCAGCGCGCCCGAAGGCATGGAGGCCCACTCGCTCCACGCCTATTTCCTGCGGGGCGGGCGCGAGGGCGTGGACTTGGACTATGCCGTCGCCGCCGACTTCACCGGCCGCAGCTTCGCCAACCGCCGCGTGGTGGCGAGCCAGCAGGGCGAGCCCATCCTCAACCTCACCGCCAGCTTCCAGCGGCCCGAACAGGGGCTGGAGCATGACGACAGCCCCATGCCCGACGTGCCCCCGCCCGAAGACCTCCCCTCCGACATGGAGATGCGGGAGAAGTTCATCGCGGAGATGGGCGAGGTCTCCGACATCCAGCGCGCCCTTATGCTCCGCCCGCGCCCCATCGAGATGCGCACCAGCGGCAAGCTCCACTGGATGAACGCCGACAAAAAGCCGCCGCATGCGCACAGCTGGTTCCGCACCGCCGCCGCGCTGCCGGACGACGCCGCACTCCACCGCGCCGTGCTCGCTTATGCGAGCGACTACACGCTGCTCGGTACCAGCGCCCTGCCCCACGGCCTCAGCTGGGCCCGCGGCGAGCTGAAAGGCGCCAGCCTCGACCACGCCATCTGGTTTCACCGCCCCGCGCTCGAAGCCTACCGCGCCGACGAATGGCTCCTCTACGCCACCGACAGCCCCTGGTCGGGCGGAGGCCGCGGCTTCAACCGCGGCCGCATCTACAACCGCGCAGGCCAGCTCGTCGCCAGCGTGGCGCAGGAAGGCGTGGTGCGAAAGGCGAAGCGCGGCGCAGGCTGAGGCCCCGGGCGATTCGTTCACCCCGCCCCCCGCGCAGATAAACAACACGCGAGGTTAGTTGACGAAACACATGCGCCCTCCCCCTCACAGAGGGCGGGCCATAGGACACGCGCGGGCAGCGGGCTTATCGACGGTATGAAAGAGCCGGTGAGAAGCTAGCGCGGGGAGGCGGAGTAGGAAAACTCCATCAGCGCGGGAGGAAGTAGCCGTCCTCGCCCGCCCTCGCCCCGCCCATATCGGTCATGATTTCGAGCACGCGGGCGACACGGGCCTTTCGCTAAGGCGTGTTGCGGCCCTTGAACAGCGCGGCGATCGCTTCCGCAGGGAGCGGAGCTTCGGCTTCGGCCAGCACATCGCGCATGGTGGCGAATTGTTCGCGCTCTTGGGCAGGCCAGCTGCGTTCTTCGACCACGCCCGCATCGACCAGTTCGATGTCGAGATCGTCCTGCCCCTTCACCTTGTGGGCGAGACGCGGCTTCTGGTATTCGGGGCGCAGCCAGCGCACGAGGCCGTGCTTTTCCTCCGCCGCGCGCTCCTGATTGAGCGCCACCAGCCGCGTCAGCAATTCCTCTTCGGCCGCTTCCTGGTCCTCGGACTTGTGCGGGTTGGGCGTGGTCGCGCCGGGGCGACCGACCAACCGCTCGCCAAGGTCTTCCCAGCCATAGGCGGCGAAGACTTCGCGATCGATATCGTCATGGATATCCTTGAGCACGGAGATCAGCCCCGCCTCGTGGATATCGCGCTCCTTCTGGCTGAACGGCGCGCCGACACCCTGCTCGAGTTCGCGCAGGCGTTCGAGCACATTGTACATGTCGGTCATGGTGAGGAAGTCGTGCTCGGCCAGCCGCTCCTTGCGGAAGGCATCGAGCCGCTCGCCGAGCTGGTCGAGCTTGGCGGATTGCGCGTCGGTTAGGACGGGGAAGGGGAAGGGGTCGAAGCACCGCGTCTTGTTCCAGCGAACTGGGCCTATATACATTCCCAATGAGGAAGCCGTTGCCTTCACCCACTCATAATGAATGCGAGACGCGAGGACACCAAGACTACTTCCATTCGCGAGACCTACATTGACGAGCATATTGTCCGCACGGGTGTCGTTCGACAGAAACTGAAAAAAGCGATGCTTCGCAGTTTCGGGCGTTGAGATATAACGGGGTATGTCAGCGATAAAACCGCGATAAACCTTGTTACTTCTGCCAAACTTCCACCAGTTTACTCGCCTTTATTCCTCACGATTTTGGTCGCGCTCTGGCTTAACGGCGTCCACTAGGTGCTGATAGAGCTCCGGAAGTTCCGATTGTAGCCGATCCTTCGTGTAGTGCTCTGCGTCTATCACCAACACGCCTCGAGGCCGCTGAGCAAGATCCCGGCCGTGAGCATACTTGAAAATGGTGCGGTCTGCTTCCTCTTTCCGTCCAAGACCGAGGTTCGCGGCGACGCTAGGACTTACGATAAATCCAGCTCCGTGCAACTTAACGCCGGGACTTGAAAGCAATTCGTTTGCAATAAGTTCGCGTGCCTTTGCGACGTCAGCCCCAATCGTCAGCTTGCTCGTAATCTTCCCCTCATCCACTTCCAGCCGCACCTCGGGCGTGTCGGTGTTCAACCCGCTCTCATGCACCACTTCCGCTAGCTTGCCCTGCCGCTCGCCGCGCACCGCGACGGTCATCGCGATGCGCACGGCTGCCTTGTCGCTTGCCTTGAGCCAGGGGTGGTCGGGAATGGCGTAGACGAGGCTTAGAGGCAGCTTGGCGTTCATGTGCCGCTCCACCACGCGGCGGCTGAAGGTCTGGGTAATCGAATTGGTGGTGATGAAACCGAATCGGCCCAGCGGGTTCTCGCCCTTGGCACCCTTGGGCGGCTTGGCGAGGAGCCGCGTCGCCGCCTCGTCCCAGAAATGCATCACGAAATCCGCGCCGCCGGGCACATCCTTGCGCACCTTCCACGCGGCCTCGGCATAGCCATCGCCCAGTTCGGCGCGCATGTCCTTGCCGCCGATGAAGGGCGGATTGCCGACGATGAATTCCACCTCCGGCCAGTCGGCCCGGCGCGGGTTCACGTATTCGTAGAGCTCCATTTTCGCATCGGGATCGGGAATTTCCTCGCCCGTGATGGGATGCAGCTTCATCGTCTCGCCGTCCCAGCGGCTAAGCGGTTTGCCCGCCTCGTCGCGCAGCATCTCCATGCTGTCATAAGCGAGCAGCGCATCCTGATGGCGGATGTTGCCATAGGCGTGCAGGATCGGTTCGGGCAGATGCTTCGCCTCGGTCGTGCGCAGCTGCCATTTGAGGAAGCCGATCCACAACACGAGGTCGGCAATCGGCACGGCGCGCGGGTTGATTTCCAGCCCGTAAAACTGGCGCGGATTGACCGTTTCGCCGTCGAGCAGCAGCCGCGCCTCGTCGTCCCCCAGCGCTTCCAGCGCATCGAGCACTTCGCCTTCGAGCCGCTTCATAAGTTCGAGGCTGACATAGAGGAAGTTCCCCGTGCCGCAGGCCGGGTCGAGCACGCGGGTGGTGCAGAGCTGGTGATGGAAAGCGCGCACTGCTTCCAGCGCGGCCTCCTGCTTGCCTGCCCGGGTCAGGTCTTCGGCCAATTGCTGGACCTCGGCCCAATCCTCGCGCAGCGGCTCGATGATGGTGGGCACGACCAGCCGCTCCACATAGACGCGCGGAGTGAAGTGCGCGCCCAGCTTGCCGCGCTCCTTCGCTGCCAGCGCGCGTTCGAGAAGCGTGCCGAAGATGGCGGGTTCAACCTCGTGCCAGTCCTTCTTCGCGGCCAGCCAAAGTTCGCGAATGTCGTCGGCTTCCAGCTTCAGCGCGGTGCGGGTCTTGAACAGCGAGCCGTTGAAGCGTTTCAGCGGCCTGCCGAATTCTCCCGCGTAACCGCCCTTGTCCATGGTGCGCCACAGGCTTTCCAGGGCGGAGGGGAAATAGTCGGGCGTGTCGACCATCCGTTCCAGCATCGCCTCGAACGGGCCGACACCGTTACGCTTTTCCTCCTCGGTTTCCTCGATCAACCCCACGTCCTCGGCGAACATGGTGAAGAGGCAGCGCATCAGGAATTCGGCGATATCCTTGGGATCGTATCGCCGCTCGAGGCTCTTGGCGATCTTCGCGAGACGCTGCGCAATATCCTCGGTGACTTCGGCGCTGATGCGCGCGGGATCGAGGCTGTGCGGATCGGTCCAGATGGCCCGCAAGCGATCCTGCACTTCGGAGTCGAGCAAATCCGCCATCGACAGGCGGTAGTTCTGGCGGTCGGGGAAGTGGGCGTAGTTGCGCCCCTGCCCGCTGAAGTCGGCATAAACTTCGATCACATTGCCGACATCGGCCACCATGATGAAGGGCGGATAGGAATGATCGTCGGGCAGCGCGCGGGCATAGCCTTCTGCCTGTTGCTTGGCCGCGATCATGACCTTGTCCCAGGTCTTCGTGCCGCGCTTGGCATGGCCGAGCTTTTGCGGGGTCTCGACTCCGACCAGTTCCAGCTGTTCGGTCTCTCGGGACTTGGCGCGCTTTGCCGATTGCTTGGCTTCCCAGATGAAGCAGTCGCGCTTGTAGCAATCGATGCGGCCGGTGGTGGTCGAACCGTTGGGATGTCGGAACAGGACGCTGCGCTCGAACACATAGTCGTTATGGCGTGTGTCTTCCTGCGCCGGCGATGGCTGCTCCACACCCAGCGCGCCGGTCAGGCGTTCGAGAAAGAGCTGGGCATTGGCCATTTCGGAGCCGCCCGAACCTTCGAATTCGGCAATCAGCTTTTCCAGCGCGGCTTGGTTCGTTTCCCCCATGGATGCGGTGATGCGTCGGAAGCCTGTTCTTTTCAAGTGGCTAGGCTGCACGCAAATGTCGATATTTCGCACCTGCAAAATAACACGAGCCAAACCGCTCCAACTCGTGTAGGGGGCGCCCCAAGCATGGTCGCGCGGGAGCCTTCAAGGGCGCGCGTGACCCTCTCGCCGCCACCATGCGGCTTCACACATGCACCCTGTTTCCCGGCTCTCGCGGCACATCGCCGCGGCGCCTCATGTATTGCGAGCACAGATGTCTTTCGAAACCCTCCCGCCGGTCATTGGCGCAGCGCTGACCAAACGCGGCTATACCGACCTCACCCCCGTCCAGTCCGCCGTTATCGAAGACGAGGCGCGCGGGCGCGACCTCGTGGTGTCGGCGCAGACCGGCTCGGGCAAGACGGTCGCCTTCGGCCTCGCGCTGGCAGAGGCGCTGCTGGCCGAGACAGGCAATGTCGCGCTTATCGACAAGCCGCTGGCGCTGGTCATCGCGCCGACGCGCGAGCTGGCGCTGCAGGTCAGCCGCGAGCTCGGCTGGCTTTATGCGGGCGCGGGCCTGCGCATTGCGACCTGCGTGGGCGGGATGGATGCGAGCAAGGAACGCCGTGCGCTGCGCGCAGGACCGGCCATCGTGGTCGGCACGCCGGGGCGCCTGCGCGACCATCTCGAACGCGGCGCGGTGGACCTCTCCGGCCTTGTTGGCGTGGTGCTCGATGAAGCGGACGAAATGCTCGACATGGGCTTTCGCGAGGATCTGGAAGAAATCCTCGACGCGACGCCCGAGGGCCGTCGCACGCTGCTGTTCTCCGCCACCATGCCGCGCCCGATCGAGCGGCTGGCCGAGCGGTACCAGACCAATTCGCTGCGCCTCAGCCTCGTCGGGCAGGACCGCGGGCATGGCGATATCAGTTACCAAGCGATTACCGTGTCGCCTGCCGAAATCGAGAATGCGGTAGTGAACCTGCTGCGCTATCACGAGGCGGAAACGGCGATCCTGTTCTGCGCCACGCGCGACAATGTGCGGCGTTTCCATGCCACCCTGCAGGAGCGCGGCTTCGGCGTCGTGGCGCTGTCGGGCGAGCATTCGCAGTCCGAGCGCAACCAGGCGCTGCAGGCGCTGCGCGACCGGCGCGCGCGTGTCTGCGTGGCGACCGACGTGGCGGCGCGCGGTATCGACTTGCCGACGCTCAGCCTCGTCATCCACGTGGAAATCCCGCGCGATGCCGAGACGCTCCAGCACCGTTCGGGCCGCACCGGCCGCGCGGGCAAGAAGGGCACGGCGGCCATCATCGTGCCGTACAACCGCCGCCGCCGGGTCGAAGGCATGCTGCGCGGCGCGAAGATCGAGGCGCAGTGGATGGACGCGCCTACCCCTGAGATGATCCACAAGCAGGACCGTTCGCGCCTGCTTGAGATGCTCACCGCCGAAACCGAGTTCGAGCAGCATGACCGCGAGCTGGCGAAGGAGCTGATGGACAAGCTCTCGGCAGAAGACATCGCCGCCTCGCTGGTACGCGCGCACCGCGCCAAGATGCCGACGCCCGAAGAGCTCATCCCCAACACGCCCGAGGCACGCGACAAGGCCAAGGCCGACCGCCATCGTCCGGGCTTTGAAGACGTGGTCTGGTTCAAGATCGGCGTCGGTCGCCGCCAGAACGCCGAGCCGCGCTGGATACTCCCGCTGCTCTGCCGCCGCGGCCACATCACGCGCAACGAAATCGGCGCTATCCGCATCGGTCAGTTCGAAAGCTGGTTCCAAGTGCCCACCGCCGTCGCGCCGAAATTCGCCGAGGCCGTCGTCCGCACCGCTTCATCCGAGGACGAACAGGACGCCATTTTAATCGAGGAAGCACCCGAAGGCCCGCGCGTACAGGCCCGCCAGAACCGCCGCGAGGGCGGTCACGATGGTCCGCGCGTGCGTCCCAAGCCCTTTGGCAAGGGACCCAAGGGCAAAGACTTCGGCGGCAAGAAGCCCGGTGCACACTTCAAGAAAGGCCCCAAGCCCAGCGGCAAAAAATTCGCCGGCAAGCGCAAACCGGGACCGAAGAAACACGGCTGACCCAATTTCGCCGCAAGTATTAAGCCATTTGACTTTTTCTGGCCCGAGGCGTGAATTCACCTGAGGGCTAGTTTGAGCGCATCTTCCGCGCGGGTTTTACTGGCCCGCTTGGGAGGTCGTCATAGAAAATTCTGGGAAGAGGCATCAGGCGGATTTTTTGCTGTCCGCCGATGCGCTGGTCTTCAACCGTGTCTTCGTGCTGGGTGATAGCCTGGTCGACAGCGGCAATGCGCTGGGGCTGGCCGAGTGGTACGACAGCCTGCCCTTCACTGCGCTGCCCGAAGGCGCGCCGACGGCGGAGGACGGCTATTTCGAGGGCCGCTTCACCAATGGCTATACCTATGCCGACCTCATCGCGAACCGCTATGTCGGCAGCCCTACCGAGGCAGTGTTCCCGTTTGGCTATGACGATCCGTGGATTGGTATTCCCATCGCATCGTTTCGCGGCGACCCGAGCGGAAACAGCCTCAATTTCGCCTATGGCGGCGCGCAAATCATCCGCGGCTCCGAATTCGTATCGGGCCTCGATGAGCAGACCGACGCGCTGCGCGATACTGTGGACGGAAGGCTCTATTCGAGCGACCTCGTCATCATCACCATGGGAGGCAACGATATTCGCGCAATGGCTCCGGCTGAAGGCGAGATGCTTACCCGCTATCACGGGGCCGTCGCAATTCAGAAAGCGGCAGATGAAATGCTGCAGGAATTATCGCAGCTCGTGTCGCGCGGGCTGCAGAACATCCTCATTACCGGCATTCCCGATGTCGGTCTCATCCCGGCATACGACGTGGATGGTGATGGCGTGCTCGATGGCTCGCCCGGCGAAGGCGGCGGCTGGAAAGGCTATTTCGAGGAGTTCCACCGCGCCGGGCGCGCCAGCGAATTTTCCGCGCAGCTCGATACGCTGATCCGCGACGAGGTCATTCCCCAGCTCGAAGCCATGGGGGCGACGGTCCACTACGCCGCGCTCACCGATGTCGCAGGCAGCGACGGCTCGCTCGCCTTCGAAGGCGCTCTCGACGCGGTCCTGCCGACCATTGCCGCGCTGAACGGCATCACGCTGGAGCAGATGCAGGCCGACTGGCTGGACTACGCGGGCCTTGTCTTCTTCGACCAGGTCCACCCGACAGCTCAGGTGCACGCGCTCGTCGGCTCCTATATCCATGCGCAAATGGAGGGGGCGGAATGGGTCGAACTGATGCCGATGGACGAAAGCGCGCTGCTGCGCAGCTTCAGCGGCGTCATCGACTTTGCCGGCGAGACCGACAGCTTCGGTATCCGACTACAGAAGGGCAAATCCTATACGATCGAGGTGCTGGGCATGAGCACGCTCGGTGCCGACGGCAGCCTTGCCGACCCGTGGCTGACGCTGACCGACAAGTCGGGCAATATTATCACCGATGGCTTCACCCACACGTCCGGCAATGACAGCGGGCTGGGCTTCGACGCCAGCTTCACCTTCACGGCCAGTGCCTCCGGGCGTTTCACGATAACTGTTGGGGCGGAGGGCACGCTGACCGGCAGCTATGTGGTGCAGGTGGCGCGGGCCGAGACTAACAGTAATCTTTCCGCGCAATTAGCCATGGAAACTCCGATCGACTTGGGCGTCGCATTCGAGCCGTCCGGAGCCTATCCATCGGATCTCGCGTTGGCCGCACTGCCGGCCAAGTCATGGGACCCCGTCGACCCGCTCGATGTGCACTTGATCTAAGCGCTGCGCCGATCGCCGCGCTGTGCTAGGGAGCGCGCAGGCGCTGGGCTTCGACTCGCCGCCGGGATCGCCGTGTTTGCCGGGTCGGGCACGTGGCTGTTGGGCTTCGACACGTTACCGGGAGGCATTCTCGCTGGCGCCTCGGGGCATGTCTCCCTGCAAGGGGAGAAACCTATGAAACTCGCATATTCGCTCGCTGCCGGCTTTGCCCTGGTGGCTGCACCCGCTGCGGCGCAAAGCTGGTCCGACGAGCAGACCGAAGTCTGGAAATTCGTGTCGGATGCCTGGGCCTCCCATGCCGAAAACGACACCTGGTACGAGGTTCTGGACGATGATGGCTTCGGCTGGGGCAACCAGTGGCCGGTCCCCACTTCCAAGGCCGAGATGCAGCGCCGTTCGCGCGTGTTCGGTGACGAGGGCAAAATCCTTTATTACCGGCTCGACCCCGTTCGCATCACGGTGAGCGGCGATACGGCCATTGCCTATTACTATGCGGGCATCACCGAACTGGACCACAAGGACGAGCGCGAGAACAATCGCGAGATGTGCGCCGATACGCTGGTGAAGCGCGGCGGCGCATGGCGCTTCCTCGGCTGGAACTGCTTCTCCAAAAGCGACGGCGACTGATGCCTTGGCGCGGGAGCGGCCTTGTCGGTCGCTCCCCGTGTCACCCGCCCGCGTGGTAAAAGTCATAGATCTGCTGCGCCACGCCTTCGCTGATGCCGGGCGCGCGTTTAAGGTCGTCGAGCGCGGCGGCGCGGACCTTTCCGGCAGTGCCGAAATGGAGCAGCAGCGCGCGCTTTCGCGCAGGTCCGATGCCGGGGATTTCGTCGAGCGGCGAGGCGGTGATGGCGCGGCTGCGCTTGGCGCGGTGGGCGCCGATGGCGAAGCGGTGGACTTCGTCGCGCAGGGTCTGGAGGTAGAAGAGGAGCTGCGAATTGACCGGCAGTGTCTTCTCGCGCCCGTCGGGGAAGTGGAACACCTCGCGCCCCTCACGCCCGTGATGCGGGCCCTTGGCTATGCCGATGACGGGGACCTGTTCGGCGATGCCGAGGTCTTCGAGAACCGCCATCACGGATGAGACCTGTCCCTTGCCGCCGTCGATGAGCAGCAGGTCGGGCCAGATGGTCTCGTGCCCCTTGCCCTGACCGCCTTCTTCCTCGCGCTCGGTTTCGGCGAGCTTGCGGAAACGGCGCGCCATGACTTCGCGCATCATCCCGAAATCGTCGTTTGTCTGCGCCTGCTTGATGTTGAACTTGCGGTACTGGCCTTTCTCGAAGCCTTCGGGGCTTGCAACGACCATGGCGCCCAGCGCCTTGTCGCCCTGGATATGGCTGTTGTCGTAGATTTCGATCCGCTGAGGCACGTCGTCGAGTTCGAGGAAGTCGGCCAGTTCGCGCAGGCGCTGGGCCTTGGTGCCGCTTTCCGCCAGCCGCCGTTCGAGCGATTCCACCGCGTTGCGCTGCGCCTGCTGCATCAGCTTGCGCCGGTCGCCGCGCTGCGGAATGGAGATGGCGACGGCATGGCCCGCCTTTTCCGCCAGCGCCTCGGCAATCAGTTCCTGCTCGGCAAGTTCGCGGTCGACGAGGATGGTGCGCGGCGGCGGCACTTCCTCGTAGAATTGCAGCAGGACGTCGGACAGCACTTCGGCGAGTTCGAGGTCGCCCGTGTTCTTTGGGAAGAACGCCTTGTGCCCCCAGTTCTGACCGCCGCGGATGAAGAAGGCCTGCACCCCGATTTGCCCGCCTTTCGCAGCGAGAGCGAAGACGTCGGCATCGCCCACGCCGCTGGCGTTGATGGCCTGGCTACCCTGGATGAAGGTCGCCGCGCGCAGTCGGTCGCGCAGGATGGCGGCGGTTTCGAAGTCGAGCTCTTCGGCAGCTTTTGCCATCTGCTTTTCGATATTGGCCTGCACGGCGCTGGACTTGCCCGAAAGGAAGTCCTTCGCCTCCTGCACGAGGCTTTCGTAGCCCGCCTCGTCGATGCGGCCCACACACGGCGCGCTGCACCGCTTGATTTGGTAAAGCAGGCAGGGACGGTCGCGATTGTTGAAGAAACTGTCGGTGCAGCTTCGCAGCAGGAACAGTTTCTGCAGCGCGTTCAACGTCTTGTTGACCGAACCTGCGCTAGCGAAGGGGCCGTAGTAATTGCCCTTGGCCCGCCGCGCACCACGATGCTTCTGGATGCGCGGGAAGGCATGGTCGGCGCGCAGGAGGATGAACGGGAAGCTCTTGTCATCACGCAGCAGCACGTTGAATGGCGGGCGATAGCGCTTGATCAGCTGCGCCTCGAGCAGCAGCGCCTCGGCCTCCGAATTCGTCACCACGATTTCCATCGCGCGGCACTGGCTGACCATGCGCTGGAGCCGGTTCGAAAGGCCCTTCACCTGTGTGTAATTCGCCACCCGCGCCTTCAGGCTGCGCGCCTTGCCGACATAGAGCACGTCGCCGCGCGTATCGAGCATGCGGTAGACGCCGGGGCGCGGTTTGAGCGTCTTCACCGTTTCGCGAATGGCGGTGATACCCGTCTCGAGGTCCGGCTGCGCGCTGGCCACGGTCTTGGTGGCGCGCTCCTCGTGGAAACGCTCCTTGCCTCTCGGGTCGTTGGGGGAACCTGCCTTAGTGCGCGACATGGCAGGCGAGATAGTCACAGCGGGCAAAAAGCACAATCGCGGCGCTTGCGAGGTTGGCGCAATGCTGTAGTACTTCACCAATACACATTGGGAGATCACATGCAGACCAGCGCCGCCATCCAGCCTATGGAAGAAGCTTCCTCCGCAAACTGGTGGGTAGTGTTCGAGGTGCTTGCTTTCGCCGCGCTCGCCTTCGGTTCGCGGCTCGTGTTCGCAGAAATTGCCTGGGCCTATTCCGGGCCGATGTCGCTGCTGCTGACGCTCGTCGTGCTGACGCTCTACATGCGCGCAAGAGGTACCGGGTGGCGCGACATGGGCCTCATCAAGCTGCCCGGCTGGAAGGCAAAGGCGCTGGTCATTCCCAAGGCACTGTTACCCTTTGCGCTGTTCTGCGCGGCGGTGGCTTCAATCATCTTCATCGGTGAGCCCATGGGGCTGGAGCGCACCGACACGGCAGGAGTTGAGGAGCGCTGGGGCGCGGTCGAGGGCAATCTCGCAATGTTGCTGCTGTGGCTGGGCATCGTATGGACCAGCGCGGCATTCGGAGAGGAGATGTTTTTCCGCGGCTATATGGTTACCCGCCTCGCCGATGGACTGAACGGCGTTCCCGGCCGCCTCGCGATCGCTGTCCTGCTGCCTGCGCTGATTTTCGGCTATGGTCATTATTACTACCAAGGCATGTTCGGTCTGATCATGACCGGGATGATCGGCCTCGCATTCGGCATCAGCTTCCTGCTCCTGAAGCGCAATCTCTGGCCGCTCGTGCTGGTCCACGGGCTCGTCGACACGATCAATTTCGTCGCGCTCTATCTTGGCGAGTGATGAAGGCGGACAAGCCGCGCTTGCACCGCCGCGCCAATCGCGCCATTCCGACGTGATGGACGGGAATAAAATCGCACCGCCGCGCACGGTCGGCTTTGCCGGCATGTCGCTGCTCCAGATAAACGGCATGATTGGCTCGGGTATCTTCGCCCTGCCCGCAGTCCTTGCGGCGGGCGTGGGCAGCTTCGCGCCCGTGCTCATGCTGCTGGGCGGCGTGCTGTTCCTGCCGCTGGCGCTGGTCTTCGCATGGCTCGCGGCGCGTTTCGACATGAGCGGCGGGCCGGTCGTCTACGGCAAGGCCGCGTTCGGCAGCTTCGCGGGCTTCCAGGCCGGTTGGGGACGCTATGTTTCCGGCTCGGTTGCGATGGCCGCCAATACGCATGTCATGGTCTCCTATTTCGCGGCGATTTTCCCGCCCCTGCAGGACCCCACCCTCGCCACGATTACCGCGGTGGCGGTGATTGCCGGGCTGACAATCATCAACCTGTTCTCGATGCGCGGCTCGGTGAATGCACTGGGAGGGCTGACCGCGCTCAAGCTGGTCCCGCTCGCCATCCTCATCGGCGCAGCGCTGATCGGAAACTACGGCGCGCCGGGCATCGTCCTGCCCGAGTTCAGCGAGGTCGAAACCGTCGTCCTCTTGCTGTTCTATGCCTTCATCGGCTTCGAGGGCGTGACGGTCCCGGCCGGCGAACTGCGCGACCCGAAACGCGACCTGCCGCGGGTGCTGATCACCGTGCTGGCGGGGGTTACCGTGCTCTACGCCATCATCATCTGGGCCTATCTTGCCATCGGCGCCTCGCCCGATGCCGACGAGAGCGCGCTGGCCGCCTCGGCGCAGGCTGCGCTCGGCGACTGGGGTACGCTGATGATCGTGCTGGGAGCAGGCTTCTCGATCCTCGCCAACAGTTTCTCGGGCGTCGTTGTGGTGCCGCGCATGGCATACGGCATGGCGCAGCAGGGTATGCTTCCTGCATGGTTTGAGCGCATCCACCCGCGCTTCCTCACGCCCTTTAATGCCATCCTCTTCTATGGCGCGGCCTCGTGCCTGTTTGCCCTGTGGGGCGGGTTCCTCGTGCTCGCGGCGGCCAGCACCCTGTCACGCCTGCTGACCTACATCATCACCGCCGCAGCGCTGCCGGTCATCGAGCGGCGCGAGGGCGTTTTCAGCCCGTTTCGCGCCCTCGTCGCGCTGCTTGCGCTGGCTTCCTCGATCTGGATTTCCAGCCATGCGACGCAGGAAGCCTGGACCATCTTCGGCATCCTGCTGGTGGTCGGCACTTTGCTCTACTTCGTCGCGCGGCGCGGTTCGGTGGACGAGCCGGTCGTCGAAACCAGCTGAGCCATGCCAACAAGCTACGATGCCATAATCCTCGGCGCGGGCGCGGCCGGGCTGATGTGCGCGGCGCGCGCGGGCCAGCGGGACAAGCGCGTGCTGGTGATCGAGAAGGCCGAAAAGCCGGGCAAGAAAATCCTCATCTCCGGCGGCGGGCGGTGCAATTTCACCAATATCGGCGCAGGTCCGGCGAATTACCTGTCGGGCAATCCGCATTTCGCCAAGTCGGCACTAGCGCGGTATACCTCGCGCGATTTCCTCGAACTGGTCGAGAGTTACGGCATCGCGTGGCATGAGAAAACGCTCGGCCAGCTATTCTGCGATGGCTCGTCGAAGCAAATTGTCGAGATGCTGCTCGAGGAATGCGCGAAAGGCGATGTCGAAGTGCGCTGCAATGCGGAGGTGAGCGCGGTCGAGCATGAGGACGGCCGCTTTGCCGTCATGGCAAGCGGGCAGGTCGTCACTGCGGCCAATCTCGTCATCGCCACCGGCGGCCCCTCAATCCCCAAGATGGGCGCGACCGGTTTTGCCTATGACCTCGCGCGCCAGTTCGGCCTCAAGGTGGTCGAGCCGCGCCCTGCCCTCGTCCCGCTGACGCTGGGCGGCGAGGAGGTGTTGTTCCGCGAGATTTCGGGCGTTTCCGCCCCGGTCGTCGCCAGCGCGGGCAAGGCGCGCTTCCCCGAAGCGGCGCTGTTCACCCACCGCGGGCTTTCAGGCCCCTCCATCCTGCAGGTTTCTTCCTACTGGAAGCCTGGCGAAGAGGTCGGCATCGACTTCCTGCCCGACCGCTCGGGCGATTGGCTGCTGGACGCCAAGCGCGAAAATCCGCGCGCGACGATGCGCTCGGTCCTGCGCGAGGCGCTGCCCGACCGGCTGGCCGATATCCTTGCAGACAAGCTCGGGGTTGAGACCGAGTTCGGCAATGCCAGCGACAAGGCCCTGCGCGCGGCGCAGGAGCGGCTGAAACGCTGGACCTTCCGCCCGAACGGCACTGAGGGCTTCGCCAAGGCCGAAGTCACCGTGGGCGGCATTGCGACCTCCGAGCTGTCCTCGAAGACCATGGAAGCGAAGAAGGTGCCCGGCCTCTACGCCATCGGCGAGGCTGTCGATGTGACCGGCTGGCTGGGCGGCTACAACTTCCAATGGGCTTGGGCGAGCGGCGTTGCGGCGGGCGAAGCGCTCTAAGCCCTTGTAAGCGCTGCGGCAGGCTTTGACCGGTGCGGCAAGTTGACGGGTTTAGTGGCTCTGCTAGCCTCCAAAGCTTGTGGACCCGTGCAAAACGGGCCGTTGCAGGAGAACCTGATGCAACAGCTTCAGGGTATGGATGCCAGCTTCGTTGCGCTGGAAACGCGCAATTCGCCGATGCACATCGGCTCGATACTGATTTACAATCCCGAGACTGCGCCGGGCGGTTTCGTGCGGTTCAAGGACATCCTCTCCTTCATCGAAAGCCGCCTCCAGCTTTCAACCACCATGCGCCAGCGGCTGGTGCGCGTGCCTTTCGACCTCGACTATCCTTATTGGATAGAGGACCCCGATTTCGACCTCGAATACCATGTGCGCCACGTCGCCCTGCCCGAGCCGGGCGACTGGCGGCAGCTGTGCATCCAGGCCGCGCGTATCTTTGCCCGCCCGCTCGACCTCGAGCGTCCGCCGTGGGAAATCACCGTGGTCGAGGGCCTCGACAATGTCGAAGGTATCCCCAAGGGCTGCTATGCCTACATCACCAAGGTCCACCATTCCGCCATCGACGGGATGAGCGGCATCGACCTGATGGAGGCAACCCACACGCTGCGCCCCGACCAGCCGCCGCCCGACACTCCCGATAATTGGAAGCCCGAGAAGCTGCCCAGCCCGGTCGAACTGCTCGGCCGCAGCTACATGAGCGCAATTACCAATCCGATGAAGCAGCTCGAGGTTGCCGCCAAGGCCGCACCGGGCCTCGCCAAGGCGCTTAAAGGTCTCGCGGCCAAGGATTTCGACGTCTCGACCGAGATGATTGCGCCCAAGACGCGCTTCAACCGCAAGATTTCGCCGCACCGCGTGGTCGAGGGGGTCAGCGTGCCGCTGGCCGACATCAAGGCCATCCGCGCCGCCGCCGCTGAGGCCAAGGTCAACGACGTGTTCCTCTCCATCATCGGCGGGGCGATGCGGCGCTATCTCGATGACAAGGGCGAGCTGCCCAAGAAGACGCTGACTGCCATGGCGCCCATTTCGGTCCGCGCGAAGGACGAGAAAAATTCGATGGGCAACCAGGTCGCGGCGATGATTGCCCCGCTCGGTACGCATATCGCTGACCCGGTCGAGCGGCTGGCTTGGGTCCACAAGCGCACGATGAACTCCAAGGCGATGACCGACGCGCTGGGCGCACGCAACATGACCGAGATGAGCAAGGCCTCGCCGGCGCTCTTCATGGCCTTGGGCGCTCAGCTTTACAGCCGCCTCAGCCTCGCCAATCGCGGTGTGGGCCCGGTGTTCACCACCGTCGTCACCAATGTGCCCGGCCCGCCCATTCCCATCTATTCCGCCGGCGCGCGGATGGAGAGCATGATGGGGCTGCTGTGCCTAACCGACGGGCTGGGCCTCGGCCATGTGGTCCAGAGCTATACCGACGAGGCGACAATCGCCTTCACCGCCGACCGCGAGATGATGCCGGACCCCGAATTCTATCGGGAATGCATCGAGAAAAGCTTCGAGGAACTGCGCGAAGCGGCGAAAACCGTGGGAAAAACCTCCCAAAAGCCTTCGACGGAAACCCCAAATAAACCAAAAGCACCTAATAAGGTTGCGACCAAGCCTGCCGCGAAGAAGCGGGCTGCTCCTGCAAAAAAGAAAGCGCCTGCCAAAACCGCCGCAACGAAGAAGACGGGGACGCAGGGCACAAAGGGGGTCGCCAGCCGTAAGAAGGCTGCCCCGAAAGGGAAAGGAACATCCAAGTCATGACGGCACCTGCCATCACCGCCCGTCCGCCCAGCCGCCTGCTCACTCTGGCAGAGCCCGGACGCGCTTTCGGCGAACTCGCCAGCTTCTATGCCCTGCGCCCGCTGATGGGCGGATTGCCGCGCGGTGACGGGCACGGCGTGCTCGTGCTTCCCGGTTTCATGGCGAGCGATTATTCGACCCGCCCCTTGCGCCGCCTGCTCTCCGACCTCGGCTATGACGCAGTGGGCTGGAAGCTGGGCCGCAACGTCAAGGTCGACAACGCCCGTATCGAAGCGATGATGGGCTGCGTGGACGAACTTTACGGCCGCACCGGTCGCCCCATCAGCATCGTCGGATGGAGCCTCGGCGGCGTCTTCGCGCGCGAACTCGCGAAGATGGCGCCCGAGAAGGTGCGCCTCGTCATCAGCCTCGGCTCGCCCATCAGCGACGACCGCGGCCACACCAATGCAGCGCGGCTGTTCGAACTCCTGAACGGCAAGGAACCCGAGCCGCTGCGCGATGGTGGCTTCCAGGGGCTCGGCGATGCGCCGCCCGTGCCGACCACCTCCATCCTCACGCGCACCGACGGCGTCGTCCACTGGCGCGGCTCGGTCCAGTGCGGCGACCGCGAGGATTGCGAGAACATCGAAGTCGTCGCCAGCCATTGCGGCCTCGGCGTGAACCCGGCGGTGGTCTATGCCGTCGCCGACCGGCTGGCGCAGAAAGAAGGCGCGTGGAAGCGCTTCGAACCCGGCCCGTTGGCAAGGGTCTTCTTCCCCAAGCGCGCGCTGCACTGATTTGTCCATCCTCCCCGTGTCGGGGAGGTGGCAGTCGCGAAGCGGCTGACGGAGGGGACTCGCGTAAAAACGCCGAACGGGCCGACACTCCCCTCCACCACGCGCTGCGCGCGCGATCCTCCTCCCCGCGTCGGGGAGGCTAGAAAACCTTCCTGATATCGATGCCGTAATAGCGGCCCGTCGGGTCGATGCGGCGCGGGTCGTAGGCATCGGGGACCACGCCGTTCTCGTCGGTCACGCGGCGCTGGCCGTCGAAGACATTGTCGACGAGGAAGGACACGCGAAGTCCGTCCATCCAGCCGTCTTCCTTCTCGAATATCTCGCCGAGATTGGCGAAGAGGCGGATGTCAAAAGTGGCGAGGTCGTCGAAGAAGAGGTCGCTCGCGCCGGGGAAATCGCCGCCGCGTACTACCGCCTCGCCCGTGTATCGGGCTGAAAGGCGTAGGCCATAGCCCTGCCAGAAGATGCCGCCTTCGAGCACCGAGGAATGGCGCGCAGGCGCACCGCCGCCGAGCACGAAGCCGTCGAGCTGGTCGAACAGCGGACCGCCCTCTGCCAGCAGTACTTCGCTTTCGAGATAGATGTTGTGGTTGAGGCTGAGGAAGTAGCGCGGGCGCGTGTCGGACGGATTGCCGCCGAACATCATAGCACCCATGCCGCCGCGACGGCGACCGCCGCCTGACTGGCCTTGCTGGGCCCCGTCGGCGCTACACATGCGTTCGCGCAGGGCTTTCAACTTCTCGGGGTCGATCTCGCCGTCTTCGTTCTTCAACCGCGCGAGCATTTCCTCGGGCAAGTCGTCGAGCTTGGGCGGGTCGGCGCAGATGGCGGTGCGCATGGCGGCGAAGCGCTCGCTGCGCTCGTCCGCTTCCGCCCCGCAGAAGCGCGCGCGGGCGGCTGCGATTTTCTCGGGGTCGGGATTGCCGTCCGCATCGAGCAGGCGCGCGCGGAACATCTCGGGGATTTGCGACAGGTCGGGCGTCTCGCCTTCGGGCGTGTTGCAGAAGGCCTCGCGCATGGCCTGCATCCGCGCAGGGTCGAAACCGCCGCCGCCGCCCGGACGGCCCTGCCCGCTGCTTGCCGCGCCTTGCGGCGGTCCGCCACGCCCGCTGCGTTCGGGGCGCGCAGGCGCCTTGCCGATTTGCCCGCGCGAGAAGAGGCCGAAGGAAAGGATACGGCTGCGCGTTTCGAACAGGGTCAACGGACGCCGATCGACGGCAAGCAATGTGCCGTCGACATCACGTTCAACCCGGTCAGGGAAGGCCTGCTCGAAGGCAGAGCTGAAGGCCGGCGTCGAGGTCACATCGCGCGACCGGTTGATACCGTAATCCGCGCTGACCCGCGTATCTTTCCAGAAGGGCAGTTCCCAGTTCGCGCCGAATTTCCAGTCGGCCTGCGTTTCGGCGACGAGGTCCGGATTGCCGCCCGTCACCAGCGTCGCCAGCACGGTTTCGCCGCTGCGGTAATCGAAGACGGTCGCGTTCAATTCATCGATACGCGGGCTGCCGAGATTGGTGAGCGACGGTGCGACCTCGCGCCAGATGCGGGTAGCGCTGAGGTTCAGTTTTTCGAAGGGCGACCAGCTTGCACCCAGCGTCCAGTTCGCGAGCGTGCCGAAGTCGGACAAATCCTCCACCCCGCCGGTGGCGGTGAGGCTGATGTCGCCTATCGCCCCCAGCCCTCCACCACGCCGGGCAATCGGGGCGGTAACATTCAGACCGCCACCGAAACGGCGGCGTGTCAGATCTAGGTCGTCCTCGACCCGTGAATCTTCGCTTTCGAGGCGAGTCCAGTCGAGGTTTAAATCGAGCGTGGTGCTGAGTTCGCCAGCCGGAAGCTGGAGCGGGAAGCCATTCACCGTCACCTTGTTGACCGTGGTGTAGGTGCGGCTCAGCGCCGTATCGAAACCGTTCGCATCATTGCGGTCTATTTCGGTTTCAGCGCGCGTGATGTTGGCATCACTCGTAAAGGTCGCAACCCATGCGCCCAGCGGCTGGTTAACAGAAAGCGCTGCGGAATAACTGTCCACCTCCCCGCGCCGTTCGAGCGGGGTCGTGCCGTCTGTGGCCAGTCCTGAAAGGCTGCGGCTCTCGCTATGGGCGACGGTGCCGTTGATGTTGAAGGAGGTTCCCGTCTCGATAACCGCGCGGGCGTAGTTAGCCTCAAGCTGCGCGCTCATCGTGTCGGGAACAAGGCTGCGGAATTCGGCGGCCTCGGGCGATCCTGCCGTCACCAGCCCACGCTCGGCCTCGGTTAGCAGGCTGCGGTCTTCGGCTTCGAAATTCAGGTTGAGCCTGCCCTTCTCGCCGATCTTGAGCCAGGTCAGCTCCTGCTCGTTGCGCGAGAAGCCGCCGTCTTCGGGCTGTTCGTACTCCACCTCGCCCGACAGGCTCTGGAAGTTGGGTTTGAGGATGATATTGACCACGCGCTGGTCGGGCGAATAGCCGAAGCGCTGGGCGACTTCTTCCGAGAAAACCTCGACCTTGGCGACCGATTCAGGCGGATAGCTGCGGAATTCACGCCAGCCCGACACGCGGATGCCATTGATGAGGAAGACCGGCCGCCCACCCCCGCGACTGCCGCGCGCACCGCTGTTGGTCGCCGGCGTGATCGCGGCGACGATGTCGGCAATCGAGCCCGCACCCAGCGCCGCGATGTCTGCCTCGTCATATTCCGCAAGCGGGGGGCGGTCGACATTAAGCTGGCCCTTCAACCGGGTGCCAAACACGAGTATATCGCCATCCTCGACGCGCGGCTTTTCACGGGTCGCCTGGTCCTCTCCAGCCTCCTGTTCGCTCGGCTCGGCATCCTGCGCCATTGCGGAAGGAACCTGCCATACCCATATGGCAGTAAGCGCCAACAGCGCGGATTTACGGGAGTTTCTGGCCAAGAGTGCAGTCTCGCTTTGCCTGTGTGACCCCCCGCACGCGGCTCTTCGGGTAAAATCCGAAGGGGGACAAGGAGTTGAAGCGTAACAAATCGTCGCGCAGTCCTTGCACTTGCCTGAATGCCAAACTCTTCCCTTTTATCCCGCCTCCCGCTATGGGCGCGCGACATTACTCGACCAACTGCATTATTTAAGGACACGAATGGCCAAGGAAGAACTTCTCGAAATGCGCGGGCGCGTTGTGGAACTGCTGCCCAACGCCATGTTCCGCGTCGAGCTCGAGAACGGCCACGAAGTGCTCGGCCACACGGCCGGCAAGATGCGCAAGAACCGCATCCGCGTGCTGGTCGGCGACGAGGTCCTGTGCGAACTGACGCCTTACGATCTGACCAAGGCGCGCATCACCTACCGCTTCATGCCCGGTCGTGGCGGTCCCGGCCAGGGCCCCGGTCCGCAGTAAACACGCGTGGGCAAGCCCACTCTCATCCTCGCTTCCGCCAGTCCGCGCCGCCGCGAGCTTATCGCGCGCCTCGGGCTGACGCCTGACGCGATCGCGCCTGCCGATATCGACGAGACGCCCGCCAAGGGTGAACTTCCGCGTGACTATGCGAAACGCATGGCGCGCGAGAAGGCCGAGGCTGCAGCCAGCGATGAAGGCTTCGTGCTGGCGGGCGACACGGTAGTCGCTGCCGGCCGCCGCATCCTGCCCAAGGCCGAGGACGAGGCCACCGCGCGCAAGTGCCTCGAACTCCTGTCCGGCCGCCGCCACCGCGTGCTCTCCGCCATTGCCCTGCGCGCTCCCGACGGCTCGATGCGCGAGCGGTTGAGCGAGACAGTGGTAATGTTCAAACGCCTCTCCCCAGAAGAAATCGACGCCTACATCGCCAGCGGCGAGTGGGACGGCAAGGCGGGTGGATATGCCATTCAAGGCATCGCCGAGGGCCTCATCTCCCGCATCCAGGGCAGCCATTCGGGCGTCGTCGGCCTGCCGCTCTACGAAACGCGCTCGCTGCTCAAAGCCGCAGGTTTCGACATTGCCTGAGTGGCTGGTCGAGGAAGGCGTTGGCGAGACCCGCGCGCTCCTGATGGATGGCGACAAGGTTCTGGCAGCGAAAAGTCGCTGGCCGGGTGAATTGCACGCCGGACAACAGGTCTCGGCCAAACTCACCACCAAGCGCGGGACACGCGGCACGGGAGTGACTGCCGAGGGCCGCGAAGTGCTGGTCGACAAGCTTCCCCGCGACGCCAGCGAAGGAAGCACGCTCGACCTCGCCATCACCCGCGCCGCCATGACCGAGCGCGGGCGCTACAAACTGCCGGCCGCGCGGCCTGCGGCTCTGGTTTCGGCGGGAGAGGACATTTTCGACACTGCCCGCCGCGTCCATCGCTTTCCCGCGGGTGCATGGGAGGATGTCTGGCACGCCGCCAGCTCGGGCGAGATTGCCTTCAGCGGCGGCTCGCTGCTCTTCGCTGTCACGCCGGCCATGACGCTGGTAGATATCGACGGCGACCTCGATTTACGCTCGCTCGCGCTGGCCGCTGTCGAGCCACTCGCGAACGCGCTGCGCCAGTTCGACCTCGGCGGCTCCATCGCTGTCGATTTCCCGACCCTGCAGGCCAAGGCCGACCGAAAGGCCGTGGATGTTGCCCTGGAGGACGCTTTGGCGGACTGGCCGCACGAGCGCACCGCGATGAACGGTTTCGGCCTCGTCCAGCTGGTAGCACGGCTCGAAGGCCCCTCATTGCTCCACCGCTTCGCCACCTCGCGCGTAGGCATGGCGGCACGGATGGCGCTGCGCCGCGCGGAAATGGTCGAAGGCGCAGGCGTGACGCTGCTCACTGTCCACCCCGCCTTGAAAGCAAAGCTCAAGCCCGAATGGCTCGCCCTCGTGGAACGCCGCACGGGCCGCACTCTGCGGATAGAGACCGACCCCGGCCTTGCCATCGAGGCAGCCGCTGCCCAAGTGGTGGGCCATGAATAAGCCCTGCCCCATCTGCAAGAAACCGCGCACCGAAGAGCACAAGCCGTTCTGCTCCACCCGCTGCCGCGACCGCGACCTCGCACAGTGGTTCGGCGATGGTTATGCCGTCCCCGGACGCCCCGCTTTGCCCGAGGAAATCGCTGCCGAAGTGGTCAAGCCGCAAGACGATTGAAATAGGCCCTTGCCAAGCGGGCGCGCCTTCGCCATAGGCGCGCACTCCAACCGCTGCAGCGCCGTTTTTGACTGGCCGCAGCGAGGGTAAGCCCGGGTAGCTCAGTTGGTAGAGCATGCGACTGAAAATCGCAGTGTCGGCGGTTCGAATCCGTCCCCGGGCACCACTTTCCTGACAATCTGTAAGAACTAGCGGGTGTGGCGCGGACCGCGCCGGCGCTTCCTGTCTTTCCTCTTGGGTGGGCGCGGTTCGGCGCGAGGCTGGGGAGCAGCTTCGAATTGAGGCAGTGGCTCGCGAAGCTGGTCGAGGCGCCCGCCCGGAATGTAGGGCAAGGCCATCGGCTCAAGCTCGATTTGCGACATGAAATCGCGCCAGATCTGCGCTGGAAGCCGCCCGCCGCTCGCGCCCGACACGGGCTTGTTGTCGTCGCGGCCGATCCACACGGCCGTCACCACATTGCCCGCAAAGCCCACGAACAAGGCGTCGCGCCCGTCCTGCGTAGTGCCGGTCTTGCCAAAGGTTGGCACGCGAAGCGCGGCGCGTTTACCCGTGCCGTAATTCGCCGCGTAAAAAAGCAGGTCGAGCATCGGCGCCCATTCGTCGTGGCGAGCGAGCTTGTTGTCCGGCTCGTCGAAGTCATCCTCGATGCCATAGAGTTTGACCGGATAACTTCCGCCCGCGAACGCCGCATAAGCAGTAACCAATTCGGCCAGCGTCACGTTAGCCGTGCCCAGCGGCAGGCTGTCTGCCTCGGGCAGTTCGGAATGCACGCCGAGGTCCCGGGCGGCCTTGCGCACTTCGTCGTAGCCCGCCGTCTGTGCTGCACGAACGGCCACTGTGTTGCTGGAGAAGGCGAAGGCTTCGCGGATGGTTACCGGACCGTAATAGCCCTTGTAGCCATTCTTTGGCTGCCATCCATCGATATCGAGCGGGGCGTCGAGCATCACGTCCTCGGGCGTGGCCCCGTCTCGCAGGGCAGCGAGATAGTCGAACAGCTTGAAGGTGGAGCCGGGCTGGCGCTCGGCGAAGAGCGCGCGGTTGAAAGCCTTGGGCTGCCATTCCTTGCCGCCGACCATCGCCAGCACGCGGCCATCGGGGCGGATAGCGATTAATGCGGCCTCGGCGCGGCCCAGGCGGGCATTCGCAATGGCTTTTTCTGCCGCCTCCTGCATGTCGGCATCGAGCGTGGTCTGCACCTCGCCAAAGTCGTCATCGTCCATGTCGCGCAAGAGCCAGTCGGTAAACCAGCTTCCGGCGGCAACCTCTCCGGTTTCGCCTCTCTCGACCTGCGGGTCTTCCACCGCGTCGGCCTCTTCGCGAGTGATGAATTCGGCATCGACCATCGCGTCGAGCACCACTTCCATCCGTTCGAGCGAGGCTTCGCGGTCGACGGTGGGCGCGAGATTGGAAGGTGCCTTTATCACGCCCGCCAGCATCGCGGCCTGACCCAGCGTCAGTTCCTGCGGCGTGGTGTCGAAAAAATAATGCGCAGCCGCGGTCAGACCGGTCTGGCCGCCGCCGAAATAAGCGCTTTCAAGGTAGCGCGAGAGGATCTCGTCCTTGCCCATCCAGTTCTCGATCCAGTCGGCGAGCAGAAATTCCTTGAACTTGCGCGTGAAGGTCCGGTCCTGCGTGAGGTAGGCGTTTTTCACATATTGCTGGGTGATGGTGGAGCCGCCCTCGACCACCCCGCCCGCTCTCATGTTGGCGAGCGTGGCGCGGACGAGGCCGCGCAGATCGATGCCGCCATGGTCCTCGAAGCGGCGGTCCTCGATGGCGATGAAGGCATGGCGGACATGATCGGGGAGCTCCGAGGCGTCTATCTCCTCGACCGGTGCAGGTCCGCGGCGCGCTACAATGCTGCCGTCGCTGGCGAGGAAGGTGAGGCTCGGCTCGCCCCGGCGCTCGCCCGCGCTCCACGGGGGGATGGCCACGGCCTGCCATGCCAGCAGGAGGAGGAGCGCCGCCCCGGCAAGCGTATAGCGCAGCGGTCGGTCGCGCAGCCACGGCCAGAGCGTTTCACGCAGCCACGGCCACGCGCTCTGGCGCGCCCAGAGCGAAATTGTGTCGGCTATGTGGCGAAACCTGGCCTCCATGCCGCACCGAACGCATGAGAGCGGCGCAAGGTTCTCGGCTAAAGCTCGAGGATGGTCGCCATGGGTGCATCGAGCGAGGCGGAGGTGAAGGATTTGGGCCGCGCCCAGCGCCATGCGGGCACCTCGCCCAGCACGCGGGCAGCCAGTCCGCCTTGCACGCCCCACCCGCCCAACGCATCGAGCATTTCGGGCCGGTAGAGCGTGCCCTGCATCACCGCCTCAAACGCGGCCGAGCCGGACAGTCGCTCTAGGCGGGTTTCCTCCGCGTCGGCGAGGATGACGACAGCCGAGAGCGGCAGCGCCTCGCCTCCCGCATGATGCGACGGCACGCTGCAGTGAAACTTGTCCTCGCGGTAGTAATCGCGCTGGAGGATGCGGTCCTGCCAGCCGAAATGCTCCAACGCCTCGCGCCAAAGCTTGATGCGCATGCTGGAGGGATGGATGAGCGCGCCGCCCGCCGAAGGCTCGATGCGGCTGAGATCGTCTGCGACTAACCGCGCTCCGCTGGCGCATTGCGCCGCCGCCATCGTGCTCTTACCCGCCCCTGCATCGCCGCAGAACAAAACCACGCGCCCGTCCATTTCAACCGCGCTGCCGTGCCACATGGCAAAGCCGCGCTGGTAACCGAGTGCACCCCATGCGCTGCCGAGCGTGAACAGGCGCAGTTCGGGCACATCCGCCGTGAGGCCGGGATGGAGGTGAATGGTGCGGCCGCCCTCGACCTGCCAGCCGCCGATACCCTCGACCGCGAAGCGCAAGGTCTCGTCCACTGCCACGCTTCCATCGGTCGGGCAGTCGGGACACGGCTCGTCGGAGAGGACGATGCGCACATCCGGTTCGCCCTTGTCGCAGCCGAATGCCTCCCACTCGGGCAGCTCCAGCTGCGAGGCAATGTGCAGGCCTGAATGGCGGTAGTGAAAAGGCTCCGGCATGGCGCAAAGACCCTGCCCCAGCGCCCCGTCCACAGGCAAGCTTCCTCTGGCTCGCACTCCACGCTATCGCGCTCGTTATGCACGAAGAAACCGCGACCGCGCTCTCCGCTTTCGACATCGCCGCACTGCTGGTTGTCGCCTCCGCCCTGCTCGGATGGTTCAACCATCACTTCATCAAGCTGCCGCATGTTATCGGCCTCACCGTCATGGGCGCGATTGCCGCCATCGCGCTGACCGCAGCGGACGCCTTCCTGCCCGGCGTGACGCTCGACGACTGGGTCGCATCGACGCTCGAACAGATGAACTTCACCGACACGCTACTGCAGGGGATGCTGAGCTTCCTGCTGTTTGCCGGCGCGCTGCATGTCGACCTCGACCGCCTCAAGGTCGCGTGGTTGCCGGTGCTGCTGCTATCCACCGTCGGGGTGATGATTTCGACCGTGCTAGTGGGGCTCGCCATGTGGGGTGTGGGCTCGCTTATTGGCCTCACTTTCGCGCCTATCTGGTACTTCGTTTTCGGTGCACTGATTTCACCGACCGACCCGGTATCCGTGCTCGGCGTGCTCAAGGAAGAGAACGTGCCGAAGTCGCTGCAAAGCGCCGTTGCGGGCGAGAGCCTGTTCAATGACGGCGTGGGCATCGTGGTCTTCATAATTCTCTTGGGCGCAGCGGTGAGCGGGAACGAGTTCTCCTTCATCGAAGGCGCCGAACTCTTCGCCATCGAGGCGGGTGGCGGCATCCTCGTGGGGCTTGTCGCAGGCTATCTCGGCTACCGCGCTCTTGCGGGAATGGACGAATACACGCTGGAGGTGCTGATAACGCTGGCGGTCGTCATGGGCGGCTATGCGCTATGCAGCCAGCTCCACATTTCCGGCCCGCTTGCGATGGCAGTCGCGGGCCTACTTATCGGCAATCACGGCGTGACCTACGCGATGAGCGACGTGACGCGCGATTACCTGCTCAAGTTCTGGGAATTGCTCGACGAGTTGCTCAATTCGGTGCTGTTCCTGCTCATCGGCCTCGAAATGATTGTCCTGACCGTGAGCGGCGAAGTGCTGCTCTTCGGCCTGCTCGCCATCCCCCTGACGCTGATGGCGCGTGCGGTCGGCATCTTCGTCTCGACCAAGACCATTCCGGCAGCGCGCCTGCAGGACAAGGGCGCGGGCCGCGTGCTGTGGTGGGGCGGACTTCGCGGAGGCATCTCCATCGCGCTCGCCCTCTCGCTTCCGCCTGGCGAAACGCGCGACCTCATCCTCGCCGCGACATTTGCCGCCGTGCTCTTCAGCGTCCTCGTCCAGCGCGCCACGCTCGGCCGCCTCATCGAGAAGCTAAAAAAGGACCACGCGCCTGCGGTCGAGGAGGACACGCAAACGGTGCATTGACCGGAGGAGGAGCGCCCCCCTCCCCCGCGTAGCCGGTTCAGAACCCGCCGTTGTCGCACAGGACATCGGTCAGCACGACTTCGCATTTGCTGGCGAAATTCGCCGGGCCAGTGAGGTCGAAGCTGATGCTGTTGTCGGCGACCTTGTAGCTGACATTGGCAATGCTCACCGAGTAATTGCCGCTGCCGGTCTTCTCGCGCTCGGTGACCTTGGCCGCGCCTGCGAAACTGGTCGATACCGCATCGAGGATCGGCACGCGCAGCGAAATGTCGAGCAGCACGTCCTCCGCCTCGCTACGCGACACGATGGCGCGGCCGAGTACGCGCAGGACTTGGGGGTAATCGCCGCCCGGACGCCGGGTGAGATAGCGGGTGAAGCTCGCCGTGCCGCCAGCCGCCAGCACCTCGCCCATGCCGGTGAGCTGGTGATTGTCCCCGGCAAGGCGCGACACAGCATCACCCTCGCAGCCGAGGAAGGTATTATGCGCCACCCGCTCGAATGTCGCAGCATCCTTGGCGAGGTCCACGCCCTCAAGCTGGTAGCCGAGGAAGCGGTTGCGCACGCTCGACCACGGATCGCCGTTCCACGAGGCGGGTACATCGAGGAAATAGGCCGGAGCGGAAACCGCCAGCGTGGCGACATCCTGCGCGCGGTAGGTCGCGACATTCTCGAAGGTGCAGTGGCGGCAGCGCTCCAGCTTGATGTAATGCGCCTCGGCGGCAGCATTGGCATGCTGACCGACCTTGCCGTGATAGGTCAGGAAGTGCGCCCCGCGCACGTTCTGGCACCAGATGCCGATCTCGAGCGGCGTGTCGTCGAAGCAGAACAAGCGATTGGGCAGCCCGCTGTCGAAATGGAAATTGATGCGGTTGCGCACGCAATGCATCGCGCCTTCCGCGCCGGCATCGGAATAGAATCCGATATCCCCATCCGCCGCCGTGCAGCTGGGCGAGAACTCGTTGTCGCTGCCCGTGACGTGATAACCATAGGCGTAGGGGCCCTTGGCGCGGGTCTTGCGGATATCGCCTTCCAGCCCTGCGAGGTCGAAGGCCTTATGCCCGCCTGCTACTTCCACGTTCCAGATCCGGTTGTGGTAGATGAGCTTGCCCTCGCCCACCGTCTTCAGGCCCGAGACCTGCGTGCCGGTGCCGGCGACCGGGTCGCAGACCGAGGTCGGGATGGTCAGGCTGAACCCGTCGAGCGAGGCGCGGTTGGCAATGACCTCGACAATTCCCTCTCCTGTAGCGAAATCATTAGCGGCAAGCGCGACGAGGTCGAGACTGAGCGGCGATGTGCCGTTGCCGAAGGTGATGCGCTTGTCGGCGATGGTGATTTTCGAGCCCACGCCGAAGCGCGTCTCGCTGCGCGCACCAACCCGGTGCGCCCCGTTCGCGGTGGCGAAGGCCAGCGCGGCGTTGATGGCCTGCGCATTGTCGAAGCCCGAACTGCCGTCGAGCGCGGCCTGGTCCGGGCCGCTGCTCTTTGCACCGAATTGCTCGATGAAGAGCGCCTCGCCCATAAGCCGATACCAGCCGTTGGCGCATTCGATCGTGCCTGGGCCCGCATCGGCAGGCGCGCTCGTATAAGTGGCGGGGTCGATGAGGTAATAAGTCCCCTCGCCGCCATCGCCCTTGTCGGCATATCCGGCGGTTTCGATAATCTCGCTGCCGCTGAAATCATGCCCGATGGCGGCGGCGCGTGTGGCTATACTGGTCAAGTGCTTGCTCCTGTTGATTCCTTCACGGAGCGAGCGAAATATTGAGCCGAAATCGCGGTAGGAAAGCAGAAATTGTCCTACACGCCCCTGTTCAGCCGGAAGGGCAGCACAATTGCTTTCACCCCTGCCTTCCGGTAAGCGCCAGCCAATCGCCCCGGACGTTGCGAATCCTCACCCGATTCCACCTGCCGGGGCGCAAGTTTTTAGCGTGAAGGGAACGCTGCGCATGGCACGTCGCCGCCAGATCTACGAAGGCAAGGCCAAGATCCTCTACGAAGGCCCCGAACCGGGTACCATCATCCAGTATTTCAAGGATGATGCGACCGCCTTCAACGCCGAGAAGAAGGGCACGATCAACGGCAAGGGCGTGATCAACAACCGCATCAGCGAATATGTCTTCACGCGCCTCTCGCACATCGGCATCCCGACGCATTTCATCCGCCGGTTGAACATGCGCGAACAGCTGGTTCGCCAGGTCGAAATCATCCCTCTCGAAGTCGTCGTGCGCAACGTCGCCGCGGGCTCGCTGTCGAAGCGCCTCGGCATCGAGGAAGGCGAGGTCCTGCCGCACACGCTCATCGAATACTGCCTCAAGGATGATGCTCTGGGCGACCCCAAGGTCTCCGAAGAGGAAATCGCCTGCTTCAACTGGTGCAGCCATGAAGAGATGCAGGACATGTCGAGCATGGCCGTGCGCATCAACGACTTCCTGTCGGGGATGTTCGCCGCCATCGATATCCGCCTCGTCGATTTCAAGCTGGAGTTCGGCCGAATCTGGGACGGCGATTACAGCCGCACCATCCTCGCCGACGAAATCAGCCCCGACGGCTGCCGCCTGTGGGACATCAACACGGGCGAGAAGCTCGACAAGGACCGCTTCCGCCGCGACCTCGGCGGCGAGAGCGAAGCCTACCAGGAAGTCGCGCGCCGTCTCGGCCTGTTGCAGAACAGTGATGATGGCCCGGGTGAAGTGCTCGACATGAGCGCACACCGCAGCCGGTTGCGCAACAAGATTACTCCTCCGAAGAAGTAATCAGACCACGTAGCGCAGGCTGAGGCCCGCAGGCGCGATGGCGTAGGCACAGTCGGGCATGTGGTCGCCATCGACCTGTACCGGTGTCACGCAGCGGTCGAATTCGATGCGGCGGCAACTGCGAACGCGCGCCTTGGCAAATCGCTGGACCGGCAGACCGAGCATTGCGGCAACGCTGAGCAATGTTATGCGTAGGCGCGTGCCCTCGCGCACGGAGATGAGTTCGACCGAATCCGCATGCAGCGCGGCCTCGGGGCTCAATCGGAACGGGCCGGCGTAAAGCGCGGCATTGGACACGATAACCGCCTCAGCCTCCTCGGCGAATTCCTTCCCATCGCTGGTGACGCCGCGCACATTCATCGGCGCACGCGGCCATTCGCGCATCTGCTGCATCATCGCCGCGACATAGGCGTAGCGCCCGATGCGCTTCTTGAGCTTGGTCGATACGCGCGCGACTGCGTGGCTGTCGGGACCGATGGAGAGGCAGGATACAATCGGCATCTCGCCCAGCCGGTAAAGCGGTGCCGAGACCCAGCTTTTCTCCCCGCGCTGCCAAGCTTCTGAAAGTTCGCGCGCGAAGCTGCGGGGTTTGCGCGAATAGCCCAGTTCCCGGGCAACGAGGTTGATGGTGCCAGAAGGCGCGACACACAGCGGGAAATCTCCTGCCTTGTCGCCGAGCGCACGCACGACATCACGCAAGGTACCATCCCCGCCATGCACGCAGATGATGTCGGCGGTTCCGGACAGTTCGGCGCCATCGGCGGTTGTCGGCATGGGCGTGACTGCAAAGCCCTGCGCTTCCAGCGCTGCTACGAGCTTCTCCAGATGAGCTGCAGAAAAACTGCCTGAAACGGGATTATAGACGAGGTCGAGCGCAGTCATCGCCCCTCCCTGTAGCTGGCTGGCCGCAAAAAAGAACTGGCAATTCGTCGGCGCGGACTGGCGTTTGGTAGATTGGAGCGCCGCTCACCTTGCCCCACCCCCCCCTTTTTGTAGGGTTCGAGCCGGGACTGCCGCGATTCCCGCGGCGACAGAGGGACGCTTTTTCCATGAAAATCCGCAATTTCACGCGCGTATTGGCCGCGCTGCCGCTCATCGCCATGGCCGCTCCGCTGGCCGCACAGCAAGTCGAGGCTGAAGTCGCCGCAACGCCGCAGACGGCCGAGACGGCCTGGGGCAATGCCATCTATGACATCGCGCCCGATGCGAACGTCACCTACGGCGTGCTTGACAATGGACTTCGCTACGCCATCATGCACAACGAGCGCCCCGAAAACGGCGTGGTGCTGCGCTTCGGCTTCGATGTGGGCTGGGTCGACGAGGAAGACGACGAACTTGGTCTCGCCCACTTCATCGAACACATGGCCTTCAACGGCTCGACCAACATCCCCGAAGGCGAGATGATCAAGCTGCTCGAGCGCGAAGGCCTGGCCTTCGGCGCCGATACGAATGCCTCGACCGGGTTCGAGGATACGATCTACAAGCTCGACCTGCCGCGCAACGATGGCGCGCTGTTCGACACCGCGCTGATGCTGATGCGCGAAACGGCGAGCGAGCTGACCATTGCCGCCGATGCGGTCGACCGCGAGCGCGGGGTTATCCAGTCCGAAACCCGCACCCGCAACAACTTCCAGATCCGCCGCTTCAAGCATTTCTTCAAGTTCGCTGCGCCGGATACGCGCTATGCCGCCCGTTTCCGCGCGGACGGCACGGTCGAGAACATCGATGCGGCCCCGGCAGAGCGGCTGCGCGACCTCTATGCGCGCTACTACCGTCCCGACAATGCGGCGCTGGTCATCGTCGGCGATGTCGATGTGGCCGAAGTCGAAGCCAAGGTGCGCGATGTGTTCGGGGACTGGCAGAAGCCCGCCGAGGCCATCGATTACGTCGACGGCGGCACGGTTGACCTGGACCGCGGTCCGGCAGGCGCCAACTTCGTCGATCCAGATGTCCCCTATCTCGTCGTCATCCAGCGGTATGCGCCCTATAGCGAGCCGGTCAGCACCGTGGCCGAGTTCCGACGCGCGATGCTGTCCTCGCTTGGCCGCGCGATGGTCAACCGCCGGTTCGAGCAAATCCGCAACGCGCCCGATGCGCCGATCCTTTCCGGTGGCCTTTCGGGCGGCGACTTCTTCCGCCTAGTCGACCAGTCGTCGGTCACCGTGCAAGCCAAGGAAGGCGAATGGCAGCAGGCGCTGGCCATCGGCGAACAGGAATGGCGCCGTGCCATCGAGCATGGCTTTACCGAGGCAGAACTGGCCGAACAGGTCGCCAATTTCACGCGCAGTTTCCGTAACAGCGCCGAGCAGCAGAACACGCGCCAGAGCGCGGGACTTGCGGGCGGTATCCTCGGCACGGCCAAGACCGGCCTCCTCTTCACAACGCCGCAGACGAGTTACGACATGTGGCAGGCCTTTGCCGAAACCGTCACACCCGAAATGGTGCACGCGGTCTTCCGCGAGGATTATGCTCTCTCGCCCGCGCTGGTCCATGTCAGCACCAAGGAAGCCATCGAGGGCGGCGAGGAGGCCATCCTGGCGGCACTCGCAGCGTCGCAGGCGACGCCAGTCGAAGCCCCCGCCGCGGTCGAGGTCGCCAGCTTCGGTTACACCGATTTCGGCACGCCGGGTGAAGTGGTGTCGGACACGATGGTCGAGGACCTTGGCTTCCGCCAGATCCGGTTTGCCAACGGCGTTATGCTGAACCTGAAGCCGACCGATTTCGAAGAAGGCAAGTTGCGCTACTCGGTCCGTATCGGCAGCGGCATGCTGTCATTGCCCGATGATGCTGTCGCGACCGGCACGTTCGTGTCCTCGGCGCTCGCTAGCGGCGGGCTCGGCAAGCACAGCTATGACGAATTGCGCCGCATCATGGCGGGCCGCAATGTCTCGAACGGTATTTCGGTCTCCACCGACCAGTTCCGCGTTGCGGGCAGCACGACGATGGACGACCTCGGGCTGCAGATGCAGCTGACATCGGCTTACCTTACCGATCCTGGCTTCCGCGAAGAAGCGCTGACGCGCTGGCTCTCGATCCTCCCGCCCTTCCTGGCGCAGGCCGATGCGACACCGCAGGCAGTTGCACAGTTCAAGCTGGCAAAGCTGATCTCGGACAACAACCCGCGCTTCGGCATCCCGACGCAGGAACAGCTCGAAGCGGTGACGCTGGAACAGGCCCGCGCACTGGTGGCCGAACAGTTCGCCTCTGCCCCCATCGAAATAGCCGTGGTCGGGGAAATCGACGAGGACGAGGTTATCGCTGCCGTCGCCAGCACCTTCGGGGCCCTGCCCGAGCGTGCGACTTCCCTGCAGCCCTTCACCGCTGCACGGCAGGCGAGCTTCACCTCGCGCCGCAAGCCGGTGACGCTGACCCACGCAGGCGCGCCCGACCAGGCGCTGGCTCTGGCCTATTGGCCGACCACCGACGATGACGACGCGCAGGAAGAGGCGACCATGCGCCTCCTCGCCGGCGTGATGCGCCTCCAACTGCTCGAGGAAATCCGCGAGAAACTGGGCGCTTCCTATTCGCCGGGCGCTGGCTCGGGCATGTCGGATATCTATGACGGCTACGGCACCTTCTCGACCTCTGTCGTTGTGGCACCCGAAGATGCCGATCGCGTCTTCGCCACCATCTCGCAAATCGCGAAGGATTTGCGCGATGCGCCGGTCGATGCCGACCTGCTCGACCGCGCACGCAAGCCGATGCTGGAAAACCTCACCCAGCAGCGCACGCAGAACGGCTATTGGCTGGGCATGCTCGGCGAAGCGCAGCTCGGGGCCGACCGTCTCGACCGCTATCGCACCTACGAGCAGCGGATTAAGAATGTGACGCCCGAAATGCTGCAGGCAGCGGCCGCGCGTTACCTGACCGAGGACGACATGCTGCGCATCAGCATCGTCCACGAGAGCCTCGCGCCTGACGCCGAGTAATCGGGGCCAAGCAAGGAAAAAGGGCCGGAAGGGTATCCCCTCCCGGCCCTTTTGTTTGTCCGGAGACCTTGCCGCTTAGTGCTGGAAGCGGACCGACAGGCCGATCACGCGCGGGTCGTTTACGAAACCGGTACGGTTGTTGAAGTCGATGCCGCCCTTCACATTGTCCTCATTGGTAATGTTGCGAGCGAAAAGGGCCACCTCGAGGCTGCCGTCATAGCGCGCATAGCCCACACGAAGGCCGCCTTCGATCTGGTTGTCGGCGTTGAACTCCATGCTCTCGTAGAGGAAGAAGTTCGTCGCACCCTGGTAGGTCCAGTCGGTGTAGGCGAAGACTTCACCGTCCGAGCTTACCGGCACGGCATAGCGTGCGGTCACATCTGCAATCCATTCCGGAGCGTTCGGGAACGGGTTGCCATCGACAAATGCGCGGGTCGCGCCATCGACCACGACGGTCGGGTCGGTAACCGCGCAGTGGACCGGAGCGCCCGGGAAGGGCTGGCACACGCCGACGAGCAGGTTTTCGTCCTGGATCTCGGTGTTGTTCCAGCTTGCACCGGCTGTGACCAGGAAGTCCGGTGTGATCTGGAACGCGCTGTCGAGTTCGAAGCCGTAGCCTTCGCCCTTGTCTGCGTTGACCAGCTGCACGAGGTTGCCCCCGCCGCCGACAGCCGAGAACTGCGGGTCATCGATCGTGTAGTAGTAACCGGTGAGGTTGAAGCGCACCTTGCGGTCGAGCAGTTCAGACTTGAGGCCCGCTTCATAGCTCATGATCTTTTCCGAACTCGCGACCGACGGAGCCGAGCCGAAGGCAACGTCACGGCCCTGGATCGTCGGTGCACGGAAACCGCTCGCTACACGGGCGAAGACGCTGGCATCGGCACTTACGTCGTAGAAAGCCGCGAGGTCCCAGCTCAGGCGCTCGTCGCTAACATTGCGGCTCTGCTCACCCGGTCCCGAGATGAACGAGGTCTGGGTGACCTTGAAATTCTTCTCGTCATCGGTCCAGCGCAGGCCGCCGGACAGCTTGAGCAGGTCGGTGACCTGGCTCGTGACCTGGCCGAAGACCGCCCAGCTTTCGTTGGTGTGGTTGACGGTTACAGGCGGCGGGAAGTCGAAGCCGACCGTGGTCACGTCGAAATCGCTGTCGAAGTAGAAACCGCCGACCTGCCACTCGAACGTGCCGCCGCTGTTGGAGGCAAGGCGCACTTCCTGCGTGAACTGGTCGAGCGTGATGCTGTCGCGCGTATCCGAGGGGAACGGGATCGGGCCGGGGCCGAACACCACGTTGCCGCCGTCGATATCGCCGCGGCTCGAACCTTCGCTGCTCGCCCAGCTGGTGATGCTGGTGAAGGTGGCGAAGTCCGCATCGTAATCGGCCTTCACGGTCGCGATTTCGGCCTTGTACTGGGCCTGGTTGCCTGCGCCCGCGTCATAGAAAACCGTGTCGCGGTCGTAATTCTCGTTGAGGTCGTTCGAACCCGGGCCGAGGATATTCGCGCGGAACAGCGTCGAGGTTCCGTCGAGGTCGCGTACCGAATAGCTGCCGAGCAGCGAGATGCGATCGGTCGGAGTGACGAGCAGCTGGGCGCGGCCGGCGATGTCGCTGTAGGCGCCATAGACGTCTTCCTCGCCGGTGAAGCCATTGTCCACCCAGTCATCGCGCTGCTGCCACAGGCCCGACAGGCGGACCGAGGCGATACCGGGGACGATGGGAACCGTCACGCCGCCATCGACCGCTACAGACATGAAGCTGCCGACGCTGGCCGAGCCGGTGACGGCGAATTCGTCGCCCGGCTTCACGGTGTCGATCTTCACGATGCCGGCGGGCGTGTTGCGGCCGAACAGCGTGCCCTGCGGGCCGCGCAGGACTTCGATGCGTTCCACGTCGAAGATGGGGAAGCTCTTGAGGGTAACGTTTTCAAGGACGACTTCGTCATGCACGACCGAGACGGGCTGCGAGGCAGCCAGGTCGAAATCGGTGTTGCCGAGACCGCGGATGTAGAAACGCGGGGCCGCACGGCCGTTGGAGCTTTCGACGAAGAGGCCGGGGACGCGCGCGGCGAGCGCGGTGACGTCGGCACCGGCGTCGAAGATGGTCTTGGCGCTGTCGGCCGAGATGGTCGCGGCCGAAACAGCGACGTCCTGCAGGTTTTCCTCGCGGCGGTTGGCAGTCACGACGATGACGTCGAGCGCGCCATTGTCGGCCTGTTCGGCGCCGGTGGCTTCGCTGTCGGAGCTGTCGATGGTGTCCTGTGCCAGCGCGGGCTGCGCGAAGGCGAGCGCCAGCGTGCTGGCGGAGAGGAGCTTCAAGGTAAGGGAGCGGTCAATCATGGGAAGAGTAATCCTTTTGGCCCGTCACGGTTTTTCCTTCTCGTGCGGGTTGGTGGGATGGGAGAGGTGAATTGACCCGGGCGCCTGTAGTCGAAATGTCACAAAATACGAGTCACCAAGGCGCAGAATACTGCGGTTTTTGACTTATGTTGCACTGCGGTAACAGGCGCGGCGAGCCAAGCCACTGTCCCCGCTCGCTTTTCCCGCGACGCTTGCCCTCGGGCCGCTCTCGCGGCATAGGCGCGGCGCAACCTGCCCAACCGGTAAAACCCGAAAGGCCGCTCATGAAGATTCGCGTTCTCGTCAGCCTCAAGCCCGGCGTGCTCGACCCGCAGGGCCGTGCCGTCCACCATGCGCTGGAAGGCCTCGGCTTCAAGGGCGTCGACGATGTCCGCATCGGTCGCACGGTCGAACTCGACGTGGCCGACGACACCAGCGACGCAGCGCTGAACGAGATGTGCGAAAAGCTGCTCGCGAACACCGTCATCGAGAACTACAAGATCGAGAAGCTGGGCTGATGGCGTTCCGTTCGGCAGTCATCACCTTCCCCGGTTCGAACTGCGACCGCGACATGGCGGTGGCGCTCGAACAGGTTTCGGGCACCGCGCCGGTGCGCGTGTGGCACGGCGATGCCGAGCTGCCGGAAGGCCTCGATTTCATCGCCCTTCCCGGCGGCTTTTCCTACGGCGACTATTTGCGCTCGGGCGCGATGGCGGCGAACAGCCCGATCATGCGCGAAGTCATCCGTGCAGCCGACCGCGGCGTGCCTGTGCTCGGCGTATGCAACGGCTTCCAGGTCCTGACCGAGGCCCGCCTGCTGCCCGGCGCGCTGATGCGCAACGCCAGCCAGCACTTCATATGCCGCAATGTCGGCCTGAAGGTCGAGAATGCGGATTCGCTCTTCACGAAGGGCTATTCGGCGGGACAGGAAATCAGCATCCCGGTCGCCCATCACGACGGCAATTTCTTCGCCGATGAAGAGACGCTTGACCGGATCGAGGGCGAAGGCCGCGTGGCTTTTCGCTACATTGAGAACTGCAACGGCTCGCGCCGCGATATCGCCGGTGTGCTCAACAAGGCGGGCAATGTGCTGGGCATGATGCCGCATCCCGAACGCGCGGTCGATGCCGCGCATGGCGGGACCGACGGGCTGGCATTGTTCGAAGGTGCGATGAAGGCGCTCGCGAGCGCCTGACGCAGCCTCAGGCGCGCTTGCGGCCCGAGAGGTCCTGGCGACCGAAAATCTTGACCGCATCTTCGGCTGGCATCGGACGTCCGAAATGGAAGCCCTGTATCTTGTTGCAGCCGAGGCGGCGGATGAGGTCCGCTTCGTCGTCGTTTTCCACGCCTTCCGCTGTCGTGGTCATTCCGAGACTGTCGGCCATGGCGACGACGGCGCGGATGATGGCGAGGCTTTCGGGACTGTTCTGCCCTGCGCCCTGCACGAAGCTTCGGTCGACCTTGATGGTGGTGAACTTCAATTTGCGCAAATAGCCGAGCGATGAATAGCCGGTCCCGAAATCGTCGAGCGCGACCGAGCAGCCCAGCGCCATGCACTGCTCCAGCGCCTTGCGGGCAATATCCGCATCGCGCATGAAGATGCTCTCGGTGACCTCGATTTCGAGGCGCTTGGGGTCGAGCCCGCTATGCGAAAGCGCGCGCACCACGGTCCCGGCAAAGTCCGGCTCGACCAGCTGCTCGGGCGAGACGTTGATGTTGACCTTGACGTTCTCGGGCCAGTTGGCGGCCGCCTCGCGGCAAGCTTCCTGCATGACCCAGGTGCCGATGGGCACGATCAGGCGCGTGTCTTCCGCAATCGGGATGAACTTGCCCGGGCTGACGAAGCCATGCTCTTCGCTGTTCCAGCGCACCAGCGCCTCGAAGCTGACGACTTCTTCGGAATTGGCGTCGACCACCGGCTGGTAGTGCAGCACAAACTCGTTGCGCTCGAGCGCATGGCGCAGCGAGACTTCGAGGACGCGGCGTTCCTCGGCATTGACGTGCAGCGAAGGTTCGTACTCGAAATGCTCGCCGCCGCCCTCGTCCTTGGCGCGGTAGAGAGCGAGGTCGGCATTGCGCAGGATTTCCTCGACCTTGCTGCCATCGCGCGGACCGATGGCCGAGCCTACGCTGGCGCCGACATAGAGCACGTGGTTGTCGATGTAATAGGGTGCCGACAGCGCCGAGATGATGGCCTTGGCCATGGTGTCGACGCGGCGGCGGTCCTTGGCATCGCGGATGATGACCGCGAATTCGTCACCGCCGAGGCGGCCGCATAGCTCGCCATCGTCCATGAGCGGCTTCAGGCGCGCAGCGACCTGCGCCAGCATACGGTCACCGACGAGATGGCCAAGCGAGTCGTTGATCGCCTTGAACCGGTCGAGGTCGATCATCAGGAGCGCGCAGCGCGTACGCCACTCCTGCGCATAGGTGAGCGCTTCGGACAGCGATTCATTGACCTGCAGGCGATTGGGCAGCTGCGTGAGCGTGTCGTAGCGCGCGAGGAATTCAATTTTTTCGCTGCTTTCGCGCTGGGCAGTGACGTCCGAACCCACTCCGCGGAAGCCGAGCCATTTGCCGTCCTCGTCGAACATCGGCGTGCCCGACATTTCCCACCAGCGGACCTCGCCATTGACGAGCGCCTTCACGACGAGGTTGGAGAAGCTCTCCTTGTCCTTCAGCCGGTCGGCGAGGTCGTGGAGGCTCGCGGGGAACTGGCCCGATTTCCAGCCGTCGCCCGAAATGAGCTGGAGCAGCGACTGACCCTCGACATCGGCAACTTCGCGGCCCAAAGCGAAGGCGAGGCGCGGGCTTACCGAGCGTAGCTTGCGCTTGGTATCGATCTGCCACAGCCAGTCAGCCTGCCCGTCCTCGAACTCGCGCAGCAGCATGGAGACAGTCTCGCTCTTCTCCTGCATTTCGAGCTCGGCGATGCGGACCCCCAGGGCCATGCGGGCGGTCTCCACCACCCCAAAGCAGCCGAAGAATGCCGTTCCGACTACCACGACGGCCAATCCATAGTTGAAGGTCGCAAGCGAAACGACTAGCCCGCCCGAACAAATCATCAGCGCATAGCTGATGGCGCTCAGGGGCGCGCTGTAGCGGCTGACCGAGCTCGCCATGATGAGAAAGGCGAGAACGGCCCATACAGCAGCCACCTGCTCCGCCGCACCGGTAAAGGTAAGAACGCAGAAGCTTGAAGCCCAGACCAGTCCCTTGAAGACGGAACCAAGCGCGTGGCGCTTCATGTCCTCTGGCGAAAAAAATCGCTCGTGCGCATCCCGAAGTTTAAAATCGAGAGTGAATGCGAGGGCTACTGCACAAAGGAGAGCTGCCGCCAATGCAGCCAGTATCTCCCAGGCCACCGTGTCCTTGCAAAGCCAATAGACGACAGCCGCTGCGAAGATATTGAGGATCACTCGCGTGCCGGCACGCTTGCGGACCATCGCGTACTGCGTCCCGTGCACGCGACCGAAATGGTCGCCATCGGGGGTATCTAGCCCGATGATCTGTCGCACACTCAGCGACGCGTCCGCTGGGGACGGCACGAAATTCGTCTCGCTCACACCATGCGGCATAGGACGGAAAGGTTAGCCGCCGGTAAATGCTTGCCTAATTTGAGCCTTTTTTCAGCAGGTCGCTTGGATTTGCACCAAGCTGCTGAAACCGGTGATTATTCCACCGTGACCGACTTTGCGAGATTGCGCGGCTGGTCGACATCGGTGCCCTTCACGCAGGCCACGTGATAGGCGAGCAATTGCACCGGGATGGCATAGACCAGCGGCGCGATGAGCGGGTGGACCTTGGGCATTTCGATAGTGGCAAGACAGCCCTCGCCCGCATCCTGCAGCCCTTCGGCGTCGGAGATGAGCACGATTTGCCCGCCGCGTGCGCGGACCTCTTCCATGTTGGAAATGCTCTTCTCGAACAGCGGACCCGAAGGTGCGAGCACGATAACCGGCACATCGTCGTCGATAAGCGCGATGGGGCCGTGCTTCATCTCGCCGCTGGCATAGCCTTCGGCGTGGATATAGCTGATTTCCTTCAGTTTCAGAGCGCCTTCAAGCGCGAGCGGATAGTCCGGCCCGCGCCCCAGGTAGAGCACATCGCGTGCGGGCGCGATGAGGTGCGCCATGGCAGCGATATCGTCATCGTGGTCGAGCGCGGAATTAAGGCAGGCAGGCGCTTCGAGGAGGTGCGTAACAACCTCATATTCCTCTTCGCGGCTCATCAGGCCTTTCTTCACCGCCATGTGGGCGGCCAAGGCAGCAAGCACCGCCAGCTGGCAGGTGAAAGCCTTGGTCGATGCAACCCCGATTTCAGGACCGGCATGGGTCGGCAGCAGCAGGTCTGCCTCGCGGGCCATGGTGCTGGTGGGCACGTTGACGACGACCGCGATCGTCTGGCCTTTTTCCTTGCAGTGACGAAGCGCGGCCAGCGTATCGGCCGTCTCGCCGCTTTGCGAGATGAAGAGCGCGAGGCCCCCTTCTTCCAGCACCGGCTCGCGGTAGCGGAACTCGGATGCCACATCGATATCGACCGGCACGCGCGCAAATTGCTCGAACCAGTATTTCGCGACCATGCCCGCGTAATAGGAAGTCCCGCAGGCGACGATGGTGACGCGCTTGATGCTGGAAATGTCGAAATCGAACTGCGGCAGCGCCACCGACACGCTCTCGCGGTGCAGGTAGGAACCGAGCGTTTGCGCGACCACGGTCGGCTGCTCGAAAATCTCCTTCTGCATATAGTGGCGGTAATTGCCCTTCTCGGTTGCCGCAGCGGAAGCGCCCGAAGTGCGCACCTCTCGGGTAACTTCCTCATTTTCCTCGTCGAAAATCTTCGCACCCTCTCGCGTCACTTCGACCCAGTCGCCTTCTTCGAGATAGGAAATCTGCTGCGTCAGCGGGGCAAGCGCCAGTGCGTCGGAGCCGATGTAGGTCTCGCCCTCGCCATAGCCCACCACCAGCGGCGAACCGCGGCGCGCACCAATGAGCATGTCGGGATGGTCCTTGAAGGCAATCGCCAGCGCAAAGGCACCGCGCAGGCGCGGCAGCATGTTGGCGACTGCCTCGTGCGGGGTCTCGCCATTCTCGATGCGGCGGGTGAGCAGGTGGGCGACGACCTCGCTGTCGGTATCGCTTTCGAGCGTACGGCCCGCAGCTTTCACCTCGGCGCGCAATTCCTTGTAATTCTCGATGATGCCGTTGTGGACGATGGCGACCTTGTCGGTGGCATGCGGATGGGCATTGTTTGCCGTGGGCGCGCCATGCGTAGCCCAGCGGGTGTGCGCGATGCCGATTTCGCCTTGTGCCGGATGCTCGGCCAGTTCGGCAACGAGGTTGTTGAGCTTGCCCTCGGCACGGCGGCGAATGAGCTTTCCATCATGGATGGTGCAGATGCCGGCGCTGTCATAGCCGCGGTACTCCATCCGTTTGAGCCCGTCGACCAGCCGCTCTGCGACCGGTTCCTTGCCGACGATACCGATAATTCCGCACATATGAGGTGACCCCTTGGATGTCTGTCAGGCGCCGATGTAGCGCCTCCCGTCTGCCAATCAATTGCCGCGCGGGGGCGCAGGTTCCCGCGGGGTGCTCCACCACAGCAGCAGCCCTGCCCCGATAATAATGGCTGCGCCCGCCAGCGTAAGCAAATCGGGCACGTTGTCGAACCACCACCAGCCCATGAAAGTCGCTACCAGCATCTGCACATAGGTTGTCGGGGCAATCGTCGCGGCCCCTGCGCGCTGCGTGCCGATATAGGCGAGCCAGTGGGCAGTGCTTGCCGTCAGCGCGACGAGCGCGCAGCGGGCCAGCACGGTCCAGTCGGGCATTTCGAGGCGCAGGCTCTCGGCACCCGACAGGTGCCCGCCGATCGCCGCGATGAAGAGGAGCGGCAAGGCGCCCACCTGCATGAAGACCTGCATCGAGAGCGCACTGCCCTGCCCGGCACTGGCGCGATTGGCGATTATCATCAGCGCGAAGAACAGCGCCGAGCCCAAGGGGAGCAGCGCCAGGAGGCCAAGCTCGCCGAGGTTGGGCCTGAGGACCAGCACCACGCCGACCAGCGCGGCGAAGGATGCCAGCCACACCGCAGGGCGGACCTTCTCTCCCAACAAGGGACCGCTCAATAGCGCCACGATGACAGGCGCGACGAAGGCGATGGCCATCACGGTGGCGAGCGGCATCACGAAGACGGCCGAGAAGAAGAACAGCGAGGCAGCGGCCAAGCAGAACCCACGCGCCGCCTGCAGCTTGTAGGAGACGGGTCGGAAAGCTCGCGGGCCCTCCTTCCGATAGAGCAGCACGGAAACGCCGATTGCCCCTATTATAAAGCGTACCGTGGCGGCTCCCAACGGCGAAAACTCGCCAGCCATCGTCTTCACCACCGCATCCCCGACGCTGAGCAGGGCGAAACCGCACAAGGCAAAGAGGATGCCGCTTCTTTCGCTTTTCTGCATGTCTTGCTGAGCATTCCCGACTGGCGCGACACGATGCGCCGCTGCGGGTCGCATACAGGAAAGCGCAGGGTTCGGAACCCCTCCCGAAAATTTGGCCCGGGCGCCTCTTTGCGAATTTGCAGGTAAGGAAAAATCAAGGTTTCCAACTTATTCACCAAACATCCAAACGCGCTTTTCGCTGTCTTCTTGGCAGGAGAATTGCGTCACGAAAATTTGACCTCGGGGGTTTAGGCAATGAGTGCATTCGGGCGGAAAAACGGGCCTTCTGGCATGGGTGCCGGTGCTCGTCCGCAGTTCGGGGTTGCCCGGCCTATGGGCGGTGGCAACGCGGCTGCGCCTGAAGAAAAGGCCGAAAAGGGCGGCGAACAGTTCCCGCCCCTGCCGCAGGACAGCGCTCCTTCTGCGCCCGGTAGCGCCGCCAGCGCCGATGCGAGGGCCCGTCTCGACGAACGCATGAACTCGGTCCACTCGGGCGAATCGGAAGTCGGCGGCTTCGAAGCCAGCGTCCACAAGATCAAGGAACAGGTGCTTCCCCGCCTGCTCGAGCGCGTCGACCCTGAAGCAGCCGCCACGCTGACCAAGGACGAGTTGTCGGAAGAATTTCGTCCGATCATCATGGAAGTGCTGGCCGAACTGAAGGTCACGCTGAACCGCCGCGAACAGTTCGCTCTGGAGAAGGTCCTTGTCGACGAACTGCTTGGCTTCGGCCCGCTGGAAGAGCTGCTGAACGACCCCGACATCTCGGATATCATGGTCAACGGCCCCGACCAGACCTACGTCGAAAAGAAGGGTAAGCTGGTCATCGCGCCGATCCGGTTCCGCGACGAACAGCACCTGTTCCAGATTGCCCAGCGCATCGTGAACCAGGTCGGTCGCCGTGTCGACCAGACCACGCCGCTGGCCGACGCCCGCTTGAAGGACGGCTCACGTGTGAACGTCATCGTGCCGCCGCTTTCGCTGCGCGGCACCGCGATCTCGATTCGTAAGTTCTCCGAGAAGCCCATCACGCTCGACATGCTTCAGGGCTTCGGCTCGATGAGCGAGAAGATGTGTACCGCGCTCAAGATTGCCGGCGCCTGCCGCATGAATATCGTCATCTCGGGCGGTACGGGTTCGGGTAAGACAACCATGCTCAACGCCCTGTCGAAGATGATCGACCCGGGCGAGCGCGTTCTCACCATCGAGGACGCCGCCGAACTTCGCCTGCAGCAGCCGCACTGGCTGCCGCTCGAAACGCGTCCGCCGAACCTTGAAGGCCAGGGCGCCATCACCATCGGCGACCTCGTGAAGAACGCCCTGCGTATGCGTCCTGACCGCATCATCCTGGGCGAAATTCGTGGCGCGGAATGTTTCGACCTTCTCGCCGCCATGAACACGGGCCACGATGGTTCGATGTGTACGCTTCACGCCAACAGCCCGCGTGAGTGCCTCGGCCGTATGGAAAACATGATCCTGATGGGCGACATCAAGATCCCCAAGGAAGCCATTTCGCGCCAGATCGCGGAATCGGTCGACCTCATCGTGCAGGTGAAGCGCCTTCGCGACGGTTCGCGCCGCACCACCGACATCACCGAGGTGATCGGCATGGAAGGCGACGTGATCGTGACGCAGAACCTGTTCAAGTTCGAGTATCTCGACGAGAGCGAGGACGGCAAGATCCTCGGCGAGTTCCGCTCGTCGGGCCTGCGTCCCTACACGCTGGAAAAGGCGCGCCAGTTCGGCTTCGACCAGGCCTATCTTGAGGCGTGTCTCTAACGAGACACGCGCCCTCAAACGCCGGGCGCCGCACCTCCGTGCGGCTTGGCTTCCTCGCATAAGCTCGGGCGCGCGGTCGCGCTTGCGAAGCCTGTGGCTTCGAGGTGTTCTTCTGCCTTTAAGGCCTAGCCCCTGATAATTCCCGGTATGGCGACGGCCAACAGGCCGCCGCCTACCACTGCGCAGGTCAGGAAGAGGCCGGTCCACGGGACCCAGCCCACCCCGTCGATGCGCGCGCGCCTCATACGGCGACGCTCCATGTAGAGCGTAAACAGCGAGAACAGCAGGAAGCCTGCGCCCCACAGGGCGAGGATATCGGCATCGCTGGCAAAGGTGAGGAACTTGGGCATCGCGGGCGCGCATATGGTGAGCATGTCGTCGCACGCCAAGGCCGAATTGCCGACATTCCTCTCCGGAACCCGCCCGACTGTAAGCCGTTGTTAAGCGTCAGAAGGCCACCAAGGGTTCTTCGGGAAGGAAAAACCGATGATCAAGAAGCTTTTACTCGCATTCGGCATCACTTCGATCGCCCTCACGGCAACCGCCTGCAACACCGTCAAGGGGTTCGGACGCGACGTGGAATCGGTCGGCGAAGCTGGTGAAGACGCGATCGATTAAGGATCGACTTTCAATGACCAGGAAACTTACCCTTCTTCTTTCTGTCCTGACCATGTCGGCGGTGGTGGCCGGCTGCAACACGGTCAAGGGCTTCGGCCGGGACGTCCAGTCCGTCGGTGAAGCCGGGGAAGAAGCCATCAGCTAAGTTTTTGCCTGCTTTCAACGAAAACGCCCGCCCTAACCCGGCGGGCGTTTTTCTATGTGCGGCGGTACACCAGCGTGAGGTTGTTGGCGGGCATTTCATAGCGAGCCGTGCGGGCAAAGCCGGTGCGCGCTGCCAGATCGTCCATCGCCGCGATATTGCGAATGCCCCATTCGGGATTACGCGCCTTGAGGCTCTCGTCGAAGGCTAGGTTCGACGGCGCGGTTTCGACGTCCTCTTCGAGATAAGGCCCGTAGAGGATGAGCGGCGCGCGAGTTCCGAGCACACGTGCCGCACCTGCGAACAACCCCTCGCTCGCCTCCCACGGGCTGATGTGGACCATGTTGATGCACACCACCGCATCCGCGCTTCCAATCGGCCAGTCGGGTGAGCGTGCATCCAGTTCCAGCGGCGGCTTGAGGTTCGCCAGCCCCGCTTCCTCGGACCAGCCCGCAATCGAGCCGAGCGCATCGGTGTCGGGGTCGGTCGGCTGCCAGACGATATCGGGAAAGCGCCGCGCCATGAACACGGCATGCTCGCCCGTCCCGCTCGCAACCTCGAGCACCATCCCGCTGGAGGGCAGTTCCTGCGCCAGAACCTCGGCAATCGGCGCAGAATTACGCGCTGCTGCGGGAGCGGTGCGCTTCAATTGACCTGTCGCTCGCGCCCTGCCCAATAGGGCGCGCGCAAGTCCTTACGCAGGATCTTGCCGCTCGCATTGCGCGGCATCGCTTCGATGACGTCGATGCTGCGCGGCACCTTGAACCCTGCCAGCCGCTCTTTCGTCCATTCGATGACCGAAGCCTCGTCCACCTCCATGCCCGGCTTGGCGACGATGCAGGCCTTCACCGCCTCGCCCCATCTGTCGTCGGGAACGCCGATGACCGCGACTTCGCCCACGCAGGGGTGGCCATAAATCGCGCTTTCAACCTGCGCGGGATAGACGTTCTCGCCGCCGGAAATAATCATGTCCTTCATCCGGTCCTGGATGAAGACATAGCCGTCCTCGTCCATATAGGCGGCATCGCCCGTATGCATCCAGCCGTCCTTCAGGCTGCTCTCGGTCGCATCGGGCAGGTTCCAGTAGCACGCCATGTTCGAAGGGCTCTTGCAGATGAGCTCGCCCACTTCGCCGCGCGGCAGTTCCTCGCCATCCTCGCCGATGACTTTCAATTCGACACCCGGCACCGCCTTGCCCGCCGATTTCATCCGCTGGTTGCCGTCGAGGTCATGGTCCTTGGGCGGCAGCGCGGCGATGGTGCCGGTCGTCTCGGTCATGCCGTAGCATTGCAGGAAGCCTGCATCGGGAATGGTCTTCACCGCCTCGCGCAGCAGGTCGAGCGGAATGGGCGCCGCGCCATAAAGCACGTATTTGATGGCCGACATGTCGGTGCTTTTCGCGCGCGGGTGCTGGACCACCATCTGCAGCGCGGCAGGCACGATGAAGAGGCGCGTGATGCCCTGCTCGAAGGCATCGAGCACGCCGTCGGGCGTGAATTCGGCCTGCACGATGGCGCGGATGCCGCTGCTCATCGCCATGATGCCGAGCCCCGTCCCGCCGATATGCGCGCAGGGCATGCAGACGAGGATGGCCTCGTCTTCGTCGAAATGCGACCAGGGCTGGCCTTCCTCCTGGCTCGGCACGCGCAGCGCGAAGAGATTGCGATTGGTCAGCACCGCGCCCTTGGGATTGCCCGTCGTGCCCGAGGTGTAAAGCTGGAGCACGGCATCGTCCGGTCCCGCGGGCGTGAAATCGTCTGCGGGCGCGGCGTCGATGGCCGCGAGCGCGCCGGCGGTCGAGATGACTTCAGGGGCCTGCTCCATCTGCCCGCAGGCCTTGGCTGCGAGGTCCTCGAAGCCTTCGCCAAGGAACAGCAGCTTAGCCCCGGTATCGCCGAGGATATAGGCGATTTCGGGCGCGGCGAGACGCCAGCCGATGGGGACCATCACCGCGCCGACACGGGCGGCAGAATAGAACAGTTCGAAATAATGCCGCGAATTCTTACCGAGCCAGGCGATGCGGTCACCCTTGCCCACCCCGCGCGCCGCCAGCATGGCGACAATCTTGCGGCTGCGGGTGTCGAGTTCGCCGAAAGTCAGCGCATCATCGTCCTGCTCGAGCGCGATATTGTCGGGCCTCTCCTGTGCCCAGTGACGGATGAACTGGTCGAAACTCAGCTTCTCGGCTTGCGACATCGGCGGCTCTCCTCTGACCGCATCATGCCATGGACGAACCTGCTTGCAAGCGGTCTATCGCCCGCGCCCGCCTGCCCTCGCCCGCTTCTCGCGGATACCGAGCCAGACAAGCAGGCCTAGCGGCCCCGCCATGAAGGTCGCCAGCAGCACCGGTGCCTGCACCAGCCGCGAGAAGCCCTTGGCATCGGCATCGCGCGCTATCCAAAGGCCCACGAAGAGGTCGAAGGCGAGGTAGTGTATCCACCCCACGGTCACGCCGCCATCGCTGGCGAAAATGCTGCGCACGCCCTCGATGGAGCCGAAGTCCATCCCCGGCCCCTGTCCGCCACCCGCATCGAGCGTGCCCGTAAGGATGCCAATGAGGCCAAGCGCATAGGCGAGGCACAGCAGGCCCACGCCGAGATACAGTATTGCAGAGAGCAGCGCGGGCCAGCGTGGCAGCAGAATGAGCGCCGCCCACATGACCAGCGCCAGCAGGTTGGCGAGCGAGAATGCGGTGTCCCACATGGTGCGGTCCCCTAGTTGTCGACCAGTGCGGGCAGCGAATTAGCGGCGCGCATTATAGCGTCGTTGTCATGGACGAAACGCCCACGCGCGGCGCGCTTGGCCAGAGCTATGGCGCCTTTAGCAACAAGGTCGGCCTTGATGCCGCGGTATTGGCGGTACTTGCCATGCATGAAGAGATTGGCGAGCGGCGAGGCGATGATACCGAGCCGTTCGGCGGTGCGCCGGTCGTTCTCGCGCGAGCCGACCAGCAGGCCGGGACGCATGATGTCGAGGCGGTTGAAACGCAGGCGGGTAAGCTCGCGCTCGGTCTCGCCCTTCACCTTGAGGTAGAAGTTTTTCGAGGCCGCATCCGCCCCGACCGAACTGACGGTCACGAAGCGGTCGACACCGTTCTCCAGCGCCGCCTTGGCCGTATCGAGCACGAGGTGCTGGTCGACGGCGCGGAAAGCCTCCTCGTCCTCGCCCGCCTTCTTCCAGGTCGTGCCGAGCGCGCAGATGACCGCCTTGGGCCGCAGCGCCTCGAACACCTCGCCCCATTTGGAGGGGTCGGCGACGAAATATTCCATGCGGATGCCCTGCGGCAATTTCGCCTCGCGCCGACCGATGGCCTGAAGGCGGATGTCCTCGCGACCAACGCATTGCTGCATGATGTGGCCGCCGATGAGGCCGGTCGCACCGACCAGGCAGAGGCGCAGCGCGTTAGACATTCGACAGTCCCTCCGGCGCGCGGCCGTAGATCTGGCGGCATTGCTGGATGGCGAAACGGTCCGTCATTCCGGCGATGAAGTCGGCGATGTGGCGGCTCTGCTCCGGCTCGCCCTTGGGCAGGCGCTTCACCCAGTCATCGGGCATGGTGGTCGGGTCTTGCTGGTACGCCACGAAGAGCTTCGCCACGACCTCGCGCGCCTTCTCCGCCGCCGCGATCTGCTCGGGGTGGTAATAAAGCCGCTGGTACATGAATTTCTTGAGGCGCCGCTCTTCGTCGGCGAGACCTTCGGAAAAGCCCGCCAGCCGCTTGCCCGCGCTGCGGATATCGGCCTCGGTTCCCAAGCCCTTCACCTGCGCGCGGGTGTGTTCGAGGACGTCGTTGACCATCAGGCCAATCTGGCTGCGGACCAGTTCTCGCAGCTGTGTGTCCCGCGGAGCGTTGGGAAAGCGCTTTTCCACGCGCCGAAACTGGTCGGCGAGGAAATCGAGTTCCATCAAGTCGTCGAGGTCCAAGAACCCCGCGCGCAGACCGTCGTCGATGTCGTGATTGTCATAGGCGATGTCGTCCGCCACCGCCGCAACCTGCGCTTCGAGCGATGGCCATTGGCCCAGTTCGAGCGGGAAGGCCTCGTCGATTTCGGCAAGAGCCCAGTTGGCGGCGCCGACCGGGCCGTTGTGCTTGGCCATGCCTTCCAGCGTTTCCCACGTCAGGTTGAGGCCGATGTGGTCGGGATAGGGGCTTTCCAGCCGCGCCAGCACGCGCAGGCCTTGCGCGTTATGGTCATAGCCGCCCGCATGCTCCATCGCCTCTTCGAGCGCCTTCTCGCCGGCATGGCCGAAAGGCGGATGGCCGATATCGTGTGCGAGGCAGAGCGCCTCGGTCAGATCCTCGTCCAGCCCCAGTTCGCGCGCGATGACGCGGCCGATTTGCGCGACTTCGATGCTGTGTGTCAGGCGGGTGCGGTAGTGGTCGCCGTCGGGCGCGACGAAGACCTGCGTCTTCGAACGCAGGCGGCGAAAGGCGATCGAATGGATAATCCGGTCGCGGTCGCGCTGGAATTCGCTGCGCGGACCGCGCGCGCCGTCGCGGTCTTCGGCGAATTCACGCCCTCGCGAACGGGCTGGGTCGGCAGCGTAAGGGGCTCTTTCCATGGAGTGGCAAGGCTTAGGTCAGCCGATTCGCCGCGACAACGTGAACGAATAGCGAACCTTCAACCTTTTCGGCAGGAAGGTGCATGGCAGGGGCAAAGAAAAGGCCGCGTGCCAGGAGACACGCGGCCCAATCAGGAGCGACCCCGGTAAGTTACCGGATGCCGATGGTGTCCGGATTTCCGTCCGGATCGCCGTTCACAGTGCCACCGCTGCGCAGGCCGCCGAGAAGCAGCAGGCCGGCAGCGTGCGGGCTGGCCATCGAGGTGCCCGACAGGGTGGCGTAGCCGCCGCCGCTGTAGGTCGAGAAGATCGACGAGCCCGGCTCGGCGTAATCGACCGGCGGGTTGCCGTAGTTCGAGAAGGACGACCAGTTGTCACCCTGCGCGAACGAGCTGATGGTGTAGATGTTCGGATGATTGGCCGAAGCAGGCGACTTGGTGGTCGCGCTAGTGCTTTCGTTACCGGCCGCCACTGCGAAACGCAGGCCGCCCTGTGCCGCTGCGATAACGGCATCGTTCAGCGCCTGGCTGAAGCCGCCGCCGAGCGACATGTTGGCGACATCGTTCGAATTGGCGAGCGAGGCAGCATATTCGATGCCTGCAATCACACCGCTGGTCGAACCCGAACCGCGACGGTCGAGGACCTTGATGCCGATGACTTCGACGCCCGGAGCCACACCGATGACGCCAATGTCGTTGTCGATCGCCGCGATGGTGCCGGCGACATGCGTGCCGTGGCCATTGCCGTCGTCGGCGTTCTTGTCACGGGTGAAGTTGGCCGAGAGGCCGACGTTCACATTGAGATCGGGGTGGTCGAGGTCGACACCGCTGTCGATCACGAAGGCACGGCCGGTGGCACCGGTCTGGCCGCCGCCGACGCGGGTGATGCCCCAAGGCGTGGTCTGTGCGGGGCCGCTGCCGCTGCCGCCGTCATCGCCGCCCTTGCCCGGACCCTTGCCCGGAGGCGGAGCGCTGGTCGAATAGACCTGGTCTTGCTCGCAATAGGCGATGCGCGGGTTCTTGGCCTGCATGTTGGCGACAGCCTGCGGGGCCGCGTTCACGGCGAAACCGCGGATGGTGCGTTCATAGGTGAACTTCACCTTGGCACCGGCAGCGTTTGCCGAACGGTTGGCTTCAGCCTTCACCTGACCCTTGGCGACGAGGCCTGGGTTGAAGACGCAGACATACTGGTTGTCGATTTTCTGAGCTGCGGCAGGCGCAGCAATGCCGGCACCCGCAAGCGCGACGAGGCTTACGGTCGCGAGGCGACCCATAGTGATTTTCATAATTCGTCAGTCCCTTCCCATAGGAGATTGAGAAGGACAGAATGCAATTTCACGGCGGGGCCACAAGGCGCGCGTAGTTAATTTCGCCCGAATTTTTCGCGCGTGTCTCTGAAATGTCGCATTTTTACAAAATTTGTAATTTTATTGCAGAATCCAGTCGGTAGCCGCACGACAATGGATGTCGGTCGAGTCGAAAACTGGCAGGACATTGGCATCTGTATCGACCACCAGTTCGAGTTCGGTGCAGGCAAGCACGATGGCATCGGCCCCCTGCTTCTCTTTCATGGTGATAACTGTCTTCAAGGCCCGCTCTGCATCGCGCGTCACGCGGCCCAGCATCAGTTCCTTGTAGATGATGCCGTCGACCAATTCGACATCGTTCGGGTCGGGCGGGAGCAGGTCGATGCCATGCGAGACGAGCCGCTGGCGATAGAAGCTCTCGGTCATGACGAACCGCGTGCCGAGTATCGATGCGCTCTCGCAATTTGCCTCGGCCATGGCCTCGCCGACGGAATCGGCGATGTGGAGGACGGGGATGGATATCGCCTCGGCCACGCGGTCATAGACCTTGTGCATGGTATTGGCGGCAATCACGATGCCTTCTGCCCCGGCCGTCTCCAGCTTGCGCGCGCTTTCGACGAGAATGCTTGCGACGGCATCCCAGTCATCATCGTTTTTCGCTGCAGCAACGCGCGAATAATCGACGCTGTCGATGACCATCGGCGCGCTCGCCATGGGCTGGGCGCGCTTCTGCACCATCTTGTTGATGCGTTCGTAATAGGCGCGGGTGGAAATCCAGCTCATCCCGCCGATGAGACCCAATGTTCGCAAGATATGCCTTCCTAAGCGTGCTTCAGGCCGCCCCTGTGCGGCCCCCTCATGTTCAAGGGGTTAGAACGGGTTCGCTCTCTGCCGGTTCCGCCACCGGCACCTGGGGCGGCATCAGCGCCTCGGCGAGCCAGATGCGCAGGCCGTTGGCGCTGAGCTCGGACGCTTCTTCCATCGGGATGTGGCCGATGCCGTCATAGGCGACCAAAGTCGCGTTCGGCAGGTGCTCGGCATACCATTCGCCCGCCTCGAAGGGGATGAGGCTGTCTTCCTTGCCCCACATGACCAGCGTCGGGACCTTCACCTGCGCTACATCCTCGGCGGAAAAGGCCTCCCGCGCGGTCGAGAACCGCTTGCGGGTTGCACTGCGATTGCCGGGATAGCGGGCGAGTTCCCAATAGCGGTCCACCGCTTCACTGGTCACGACATCCTGGTTGGACACACTCTGCGAAAGGCTCTTCTCGACGAGGCTGCGCGGCAGGAGCTGGCTCATGATGTCGCCGACAACGGGCCAGCCAGCCAGCGTGAAGGCGATATTCCCCCCGCCCTCGCGCTTCACCGGCGCGCCGCCCGCATCGACCAGCACCAGGGCGTCGAGCCGCCAGGGCTTTTCCATCGCATAGGCCATGGCGATACCGCCGCCCATCGAATTGCCTGCAAGCGTGAAGGTGTCGATGCCGAGCCTTTCGGTCACAGCGTCTATATCGGCGCCGAAACCTTCGGCGCTGTAATCATCGTCGGGCGCAGGACCGGTCAGGCCGTGGCCGCGCTGGTCGAAACGGATGACACGGTAATCTTCGGAAAGGATGTCGACCCATTGCTGCCATGTGTGAAGGTCGGCATTCGAGCCGTGAAGCAGCACGATGACCGGCGCATCACGCGGGCCTTCATCGCGGAGGTGGATTTCGCGACCCTCTCCCACCTCGATGAATTGCGACGGTTCGCCGCCATATTTGGCACGCATTTCAGCGGGGTCGGTATCGGGCACGCGCAGGATGAGGAAAGCAGCCACCAGAAGCGCCGCGACAATGCCCAGACCGCGCCAGACCCATTTCATTCTCCGTCTCCTTCGAGCGTCATCCTACAGAATGGAACACATGGAACACAGTCCTGCGCAAGAAAACTCGGGGTTCGAAAATCCGGTGCAAAAGCGCGGAAATGTGCAGGTGCATGAGAGCAGGCGGCGTCCATGCACCCTGCCCTATCAAACTGCCGCAAAAGTAGGAAAGTCAGCTTTCGGGAAGACCTTCAATCCATCGGCGCACAGCCTCGGTCCCTTCCTCGTCCACCGTAGCCTTGCCGAGTTCGGGCATGGCCACGCCGGGGTCGTTGCTGAGCATGCGGTGGAGGAGGATGGATTCTCCCGGTTTGCCCGGCACCACGTCATAGAGATGCGAGCCCGCACCGCGCCCCGCCGCCACGGGCCGCTTCATGATGCCCAGAGCATGCGGGTCGTCCTGCTCCCACCGCAGGTCCAGTCCGCTGTTCGAGGCCGTCGCACCCGGTCGGTGGCAATGCGCGCAATTCACGTCGAGATAGGCGCGCGCGGCATCCTCGGCGCTCGCCGACTGGCGGTCCTCCCACAGGGGCATCACGCCCGCCTCCTCGTGCGAGAGGCCGAAACTCGCGTCGAGCCAGCCTGCGGGAAGATTGCGCGCCTTGGGGCCGATTGGCGTCACCGCCCCGTCGAGACCGTGACATTCCTTGCACTGGTTCTTGTTCGGAACGCGGTAGCTAATGGCCTCGCCCTTCGGCGTGGTGAGGTCTATCCGCGCGCCCGCGACCGCCAGCCGCGCCTCGGTCTGCTCCTCGTTCCAGAGATAGGGCAGCGCCAGCCAGCCGTCCTCGCGGTGAAGCAGAACGCGGGTTTCGATGAGGCGGCGCTCTTCGCCATTGCCAAAGGCAAAAGTCTTGATCAGCGCGCTACCGACCGGGAATTGCAGCAGCCCGTCCTTGCCGAAGCCGACCTCCTGCCCTTCGGGTACATAAACGAAGCGCAGTTTCTCAGCTCCATCGGAATAGAGCGGCGTATTCAGCCGATAAGGCAGCACGCCGGTGGTCGGCATTTGCGCATCGGCATGGATGAAGAACCCGAACTCTTCGAGCGTGCGCGGCAGGTTCTTGCCCGTAATGACCTCGTCATCGACCTCGCGCGCGACGATTCGCGCCTGCCCTGCCGCAGCGGCGAGCGAAATGGCGGCAAGGCCGAGAAGGATGCCGCCAACCTTCATCCCAACCGGTCTTCAAGCTCAGCCGGAGCGCCGATTTCGCTCGCGTCGAACTCATCCACCGGCGGCTCGACAGTGAGCGGAGCGGGGCTCGCAGCGCCCAGTCCCTTGCCCTGTTCGGTGAGGTTCAGCGTCCATCCAGGCGTGCCTTCGACCACATAGAGGCTGCCGAGACCGTCCCACATTACCGGCGGCAATTCGCCCCCGAAGGCCGCTTTCAGCATCTCGCCGCCCTCCAGTTGCGGGTCGTAGCCCCCACCTTCGAAAGCATTCTCGCCAATCACGATATTGCGCGCGAGCGGATTGTACCGCTCGTCGTCGTAGGGTTGGACATAGGCGATGACCATCACCGGCGCGGTCGGATTACCCGAGAGGACATTGCCCTCGATCAGTACGTCCTCGTTCGCCATCACCATGATGCCCGTGCCGCGCCGCACGCCGGCGACGATATTGCCCGGAGGCGCGAAGTTGGGAGTGTCGTTGGCGACCACGAGGTTGTTTCGCACAATCACATTCCCCCCGCCCATCACGGGCAGGTTCGGCAGGTCGAACACGAGGATGCCGCCCGTGTTGCGCGTGGCGATATTGTGCTCGACCAGCGCGTTGCGGCTGTTCTCGATTTCAATGCCTGCGACATTGGCCTCCGCAATCGAATTGCGCACGGTGATGCGGTCGGACTGGCCGACATAGATGCCAGCATCGCTCGCGCCTGTGACCTTGACCCCGTCGACCAGAACGCCGGTGCTTTCGACCGGGTAGATGGCATAGGCGCCGTTTTCGGGATGCGGGCCGCGGGTCCAGGTGACGCGCAAGCGGTGGTAGACGATGTTGTCCGCGCCCTTGGACTTGATGCCGTCGCCCTTGGGATTTTCGACCGCGAAATCGCGCAAGGTGACATTGTCGCTGGTGACCAGCAGCCCTTCCCCCGCACCGGCCTGGCTGGTGAAGTCGAGCACGGTGCCGTCCATCCCCTCGCCGCGCAGGGTGACATTGTCGACATCGAGGCTAAGCCCATCGGTCAGCTCGTAACGCCCCGCCGACAGCACGATTTCATCGCCCGGCTCGGCAAGGATGAGCGCTTCCTGCAAACGCTCCTGCGCGCCTTCGCCCGGTATGATCGTGTGAACCTCGGCGGCAAGCGGGCTGGCCGAGGCTAGCAGGGCTGCGAAAATGGCAATGCGCTTCATGAGTCTCTCCCTCTCAAGGCTCCCATAGTGCCGAGCGGGGAGACTATTGCAAGCGGCTCTAACGCGCCGTGAATGAGCAGATGGCAGCGGAGGTGCCAACCACTTCGATGAGTTCGCGGTCCTCAACGCTTCTGATGCGTTCGAGGAATTCGACCGTGCTGGTGGGCAGGCCCGCCTCGCGCTCACGTTCGCCTATGCGTTCCAGCTCGCGCAATTGCGAGATGGTGAGCCGCTCGGAGAGGCGCGTGCCCATGCATTCGGCAACCGGCTGCGGCACGCCGCGCGTCACCAGCGCAGTCTCGATGCGGCCCGCAGTGACCCGCTCGAAGCCACCGAAATAGCCCCATACCGCCATTCCGACGATAGCCAGCAGAGCTATCCAGATAATGGCCTTGCGCATCAGTCGCCCCCCATCAATCGAGCGCCTTCACGATTTCCTCGACCATCTTCTTGGCATCGCTGAGCAGCATCATGGTCTGGTCCATGTAGAAGACATCATTGTCGACGCCCGCATAGCCCACGCCGCCCATCGAACGCTTGATGAAGAACACCTGCTTGGCCTTGTCGACGTCGAACACCGGCATGCCGTAGATGGGGCTGGACTTGTCGGTCTTCGCCGCCGGGTTCACCACGTCGTTCGCGCCGATGATGAAGGCGACATCGGCTTGTGCGAATTCGCTGTTGATGTCTTCCAGCTCGAAGACATTCTCGTACGGCACCTGCGCTTCGGCGAGGAGCACGTTCATATGCCCCGGCATGCGTCCGGCGACGGGGTGGATGGCGTATTTCACCTCCACTCCCTTCTCTTCCAGCATGTCGGCCATTTCGCGAAGGGCGTGCTGCGCCTGCGCCACCGCCATGCCGTAGCCGGGGATGATGATGACCTTCTCCGCCTGTTCGAGCATGAAGGCCGCATCGGCTGCGCTGCCCTGCTTGTAGGGGCGCTGCTCCTTGGCCTCGCCTCCCCCTGCGCCGCTGTCATCCGCGCCGAAGCCACCGGCGATAACGCTGATGAAGCTACGGTTCATCGCGCGGCACATGATGTAGCTGAGGATGGCGCCCGAAGACCCGACCAGCGCGCCAGTGATGATCATCGCCGTATTACCCAGCGTGAAGCCCATTGCGGCGGCTGCCCAACCCGAATAGCTGTTCAGCATCGACACCACGACCGGCATGTCCGCCCCGCCGATGGGGATGATCAGCAGGAAGCCGATGAGGAAAGCCAGCACCGTCAGCGCAATGATGAGCGGCATGGTCTCGGATGGTCCGGCCATGGCGAAGAGCGCGGTCAGCACGATGATCGCGGCCAGCGTGCCGAGGTTGATGACATGGCGCGCAGGCAGCAGGATGGGCGACCCGCTCATGCGCCCCGAAAGCTTGGCAAAAGCGATGACGGAACCAGAGAAGGTAATCGCACCGATAGCGATGCCGAGACCCATCTCGACCTTGGACACCGCGCCGATGGAATCGCCCACCAGCAGCCCGAAGGCACCGGGGTTGAGATAGGCCGCCCAGCCAACCAGTACCGCGGCAAGACCGACCAGCGAGTGGAAGGCCGCAACCAGCTCAGGCATCGATGTCATGGCTATGCGTCGGGCTATGACGAGGCCAATCACTCCGCCGATAGCGATAGCGATCAGAATTTCGGCGATATTGGCAATGTCGTGCGTGACGAGAGTGGTCACCACCGCGATCAGCATGCCGATCATGCCGAAGCGGTTACCCGTCCGGCTCGTCGCGGGCGAGGACAGGCCGCGCAGCGCGAGGATGAAGAACACCCCCGCCACGAGATAGGCGAGCGCGACGAAGGGCTCTGCGAACTCCGCTCCGCCAATAGCTCCATTTCGATAGGCATCCAACGCGCTCGGTTCGCCGACGCTCGAATCTATTTCGCGCATGGCATCGGCGCGGGTGGCGCCGCTCAGGAAGGAGAGCATCACTTCTTCTCCTTCTTCTTGTACATGGCGAGCATTCGCGCCGTCACCGCGAACCCGCCGAAGATGTTCACGCTGGCGAGTACGATGCCCAGCAGCCCCAGCCACTTCGCCCCCGGCACATCCGCCGCCGCCGCCGCAATCAGCGCGCCGACGATAATCACGCTGGAGATCGCATTGGTCACCGCCATCAGCGGCGTGTGCAGCGCGGGCGTGACCGACCAGACCACGTAATAGCCGACGAAACACGCCAGCACGAAGATCGACAGGATCGAAATGAAGTCCACTAACCAGCCTCCCCGTTACGGGGAGGGGGACCAGCCGCAGGCTGGTGGAGGGGAGTAGCCATCCGCGCTACAATTGCTTCAGCGGCATCATCCGCATCAGCCAGCACGCGGGCGGCGGTGACCCGCAAGACCCTGAACCCGTTTTCTTTTAAGAATGACACGCGTCGTTCGTCGAACTTCGCGCGATCCAGATTATCGTGCGCGCTCCCATCGATCTCGACGACGGAACGCTCGGACAGACAGCAGAAGTCGGCGATGTATGGGCCGATAGGGTGCTGCCTGCGAAATTTGTAGCCTCCGGGGCGCTGGCGGAGGCGCTGCCAGAGCATGCGCTCCGGCTTGGTCATGTCCTTGCGGAGTTGGCGGGCGCGAATGACCTCTGGTCGAGCGACGAACTTGGAGTCCCCTCCACCGCGCTTCGCGCGGTCCCCCTCCCCGTTCCGGGGAGGCTGGGTGCTGCCCTCGTTCAACCCGTAAGCCTCTCGTTTACGACCTTGCCGCCCTGCGTCAGCCGCACGGCATCGCCGATTTCCTCGTCCAGAACCGGCTTCCCGGCCTCCTTGTCCCAGAAGGCCGAGAGGAAATTGTAGAGATTGCGCGCGAATAGTGCGCTTGCATCCGCCGCCAAATGTCCGGCCGTGTTCGAATAGCCGACGATCTTCACGCCGTGCTTCTCGACTGTCTGGTCGGGCTCTGACCCTTCCACATTCCCGCCCTGCGCCACGGCGAGGTCGAAGATTACGCTGCCCGGCTTCATCGTCGCGATCTGCGCGTCGGAAATCAGCTTCGGCGCTGGGCGTCCGGGAATAAGCGCGGTGGTGATAACGATGTCCTGTTTGGCGATGTGGCTGGAGACCAGTTCGGCCTGTGCCTTCTGGTATTCCTCGCTCATCTCGGTGGCATAACCGCCAGAGCCCTCGCCCTCGATGCCCGCGACGTCCTCGACGAACACCGGCTTCGCGCCGAGCGACTGGATTTGCTCCTTGGTGGCAGAACGCACGTCGGTCGCGCTCACCTGCGCGCCCAGCCGCTTGGCCGTGGCAATCGCCTGCAGGCCCGCCACGCCCACGCCCATGACGAAGACCTTGGCCGCCTGCACCGTGCCGGCAGCGGTCATCATCATCGGGAAGGCACGGCCATATTCGTTGGCGGCGGTCAGTACCGCCTTGTAGCCCGCGAGGTTCGACTGGCTGGAAAGCACGTCCATACTTTGCGCGCGCGTGATGCGCGGCATGAATTCCATCGAGAGCGCCTCGAAGCCCGCCTTGGCATAGGCTTCGACCGTCTCGCCATTGCGGAACGGGTCGAAGGTTGCAGCCACCCATGCGCCCGACTTCGCGCCTTTCAGCAAACCCACATCGGGCGCCTGCACGCCGAGCACGATGTCGGCCCCCTCGACCGCCTTCGGCCCGGGGACGACTTCTGCGCCTGCTTCTAAATAAGCCCCGTCGGGAATCGAGGCGGTAACACCCGCCCCTTCCTCGACTGCGACCGTGGCACCCAGCGCGGCGAATTTCTTCACCGTCTCGGGCGTGATGGCGACCCGGCTTTCACCGGGCGCGCGCTCCTTCAGCACCGCGATCCGCATGGGCACCTGTAATTAGCTGGAGATCAGCAGGACGACGACGGCGGTGATCACTGCCAGGAGGGGAACAACCCACTTCAGCATGGAGATGAAGCTGCCGTAGGTCTTCTCGTGAGCCTTGCGGTCGTTGGCGGAATCCATGTGCGTATTACCCTCAAATTGTAAAAGTCTGTTGGCGCGGGGGTCTATAATGCACTTGCCCCGGCGGCAAGGGGCATGGCGCAACACGTCCCCACCCTCCTTATCATGCGCCCCGCAATCGGGCTTAATCGCAAGTTTACCCCTTTGCCCTAGGGTAAATCCGAAGATGCGCATGCCGATTTCCGGCAGATTGCGCGAAGGGGAGTGAGTGGTCCATGGCGAGTGAAGACAGCCGCCTCCTGCTGTTGGTGGACGACGAGCCTGCGCAGGCGCGGGCCATTTCCACTATCGCCCAGCGCGAAGGCTGGCGCACGACTGCAGTGACCGATTGCGAGGCTGCGCTCGAAAAGCTCGGCTCCGAAGATGGCGCGGACATCGCCACCGTCCTGTTCGACACAAAGCTCACCGGCGACAAGGCGACCGACTTCATTCGCAAGGTGAAGGACGCGCGGCCCGAGATCGTGGTCCTAATGCTGACCGCCAGCGGTGCGCCCTTGCTTGCCGTCGAAGCAATGCGGGCAGGCGCGAGCGACTACCTCGTCAAACCCGTCGTGCCAGAGAGGCTCGCCAACACCTTGCGCGGGACTTCGGGCGTCACCGAAATCCGCGACGAATTGCAGCCGCTTTCGGAAAAACTTTCCCCCATCCTCGAATTCGATGCGATGGTCGGCACCGATACCCAGTTCCGCACGGCGCTGGCCAAGGCCGCCACTGCTGCGCGCGGTCACGGGCATGTGTTGGTCGAGGGCGAAAGCGGGACCGGCAAGGAAATGCTGATGCAGGCCATCCAGCATTCCTCCAGCCGTGCAAAAGCGCCTTTCCGCCTCGTCAATTGCGAAGGACAGCCGCACAACACACTGGAATCCATGCTGTTCGGCCACGAGAAAGGCGCTTTTGCGGGCGCTTTCGACCGGCAGGAAGGCGCGCTCGCCCATTGCGACACGGGCACGCTGTTGCTTGATGGGGTCGACACCCTGCCTCGCGACATCCAGGACCGCCTCGCCGAGGTGCTCGACAATGGCATCGTCCGCCCCACCGGCGCAGCGCATGGCTTCAAGATCGATGTACGCATCATCGCCGCCTCGGACCGCCCGCTCGAATATTGCGTCGAGGACGGTGATTTCTCTGCTGCGCTTCATGAAAAGCTGTCAGCAACGCGCATCGTCATGCCGCCCCTGCGCGAGCGTGCGGGCGATATCCCGGGGCTGACCCGCTATTTCCTCGCCAAGATTGGCGAAGTGGAGGGAATGGCGCATCATTCCATCGCTGACAGCGGATTGTCGCTGCTCGAGGCCTACGACTGGCCGGGCAATGTCCGCCAGCTGCAAACCGTGCTCTTCCGCGCCTGCGTCCATGAAAAGCGCGAGGCGCTGACCGCGCACAGCTTCCCGCATTTGAACGAACTGCTCGGCGATGCCGACCGCGGCGAGAGCCGCGCGCGCGGGCTTGGCGTGCTGCTCTACCAGGACGACGGCAATATCCGTCCGCTCGAAGACATCGAGGCCGACATCATCCGCCTCGCCATCGGGCATTATCGCGGCAAGATGACCGAAGTCGCCCGCCGTCTCGGCATCGGCCGCTCGACGCTCTACCGCAAGCTGCACGAGCTCGGCATCGACAACGCGGCGTGAGCGGCATACCCAAGGAGGTATGGCGAAACTCGACAATCTGCTCTGCGTGGTAACCGGCGGTGCGCGCGGCATCGGCAAGGCCGTTTGCGCGGCGTTCATCGCCGAGGGCGCGCGCGTCGTGCTGACCGATATCGACGAGGCCGAAGGGCGCAAAGCCGCAGCCGAACTCGATTGCGAATGGCATCGGCTCGATGTGGCGAGCGAGGCGGATTGGGATGCGCTCGTCCAAGCCTTTCCCGCCATCGATGTCCTCGTCAACAATGCAGGCATTACCGGTTTCGAGGACGGCCCTGCGCCGCATGATCCAGAAAATGCCAGCCTCGAGGAATGGCACCGCGTCCATGCGGTCAACACCGACGGCTGCTTCCTCGGCTGCCGCTATGCCCTGCGCGCGATGAAGGAACGCGGCGAAGGCTCCATCATCAACATGTCCTCGCGCTCGGGGCTGGTCGGCATTCCGGGCGCGGCGGCCTATGCGGCGAGTAAGGCGGCCATCCGCAACCACACGAAGTCGGTTGCGCTTTACGCCGCACAGCAAGGCTGGCGCATCCGCTGCAATTCGGTCCACCCGGCCGCAGTGCTCACACCTATCTGGGAGCCGATGCTTGGCGAGGGTCCAGAGCGCGAGGCCAACATGGCCGCCCTGGTCGCCGACACGCCGCTGAAACGTTTCGGCACGGTGGAGGAGGTTGCAGCGCTCTGCACCTACCTTGCCTCGCCCGAAAGCGCCTACATGACCGGTTCCGAACTGACGCTGGACGGAGGCCTGCTGGCCGGAAGCGCGGCGTCGCCCGGCTAGTCCGAGCCGCTCACCGCTTCCTCGTCAATCATCAGCCATGCCGCGGCCGCGCTTGCAATGGCCAGTGCGGCTGCCACCCAGGCGGCCGCGGCAAAGCCCGCTATCGCTGGGCCGGCCTCGCCGTCGAAGCGCGTCATGACGAAGCCGAGAAGCGCCGTCGCAATCAGGCCCGCCGTGCGCGAGATAGCGTTGTTTACCCCCGAGGCGACGCCTGTGTATCGCGCATCGACGGCGTTCATCACTGCCGTGGTCAGTGGCGCCACGCAGAGCGCCATTCCCAGGGCCATGGTCACGATGCCGGGCAGCAGGTGCCTCCAGTAGTCGAGCTGCGCCTCGGGCAGGATTGCAAAAAGGACGAAGCCCGCGCCGACCACCAGCGGGCCGAGCGTCATCGCGCGGCGCAGCCCGAATTTCGTCGCCAAGCCGCCGATCCTGCGGCTCAGGAGGCCCATGATGAGAGGGAAGGGAAGGATGGCAGCGCCCGCTCCGGTGGCCGAATAGCCGAAACTGTTGATGAGCATGTAGGGCAGCACCACCATCAACCCGCCAAGGGCCGCATAGAGCAGCAGCGTCAGGATCGATATCCCGCCAAAGCTCGCTGACCCGAATATGCCCAGAGGTATCATTGCATCGAGCCCCTTGCGCCGCTCGACGACGAGAAACACCGCCAATGCCGCAATGCCTGATACTCCCGGCCAGAGCACGTCGGGCGCAGTCCAGCCTGCCTCGGGCGCGTTGATGAGTGCAAATACCATCAGCGCGAGCGACAATGTCGCAAGCCCCGCCCCGAGCCAGTCCAGGCCGGACCTGTCGTCTTCTTCCTCGCGGCTTTCGGCGATGCTGCGCAGGGCGACCCACCAGCAGGCTGCGGCAGGTAGCAAGACGATGGCGAACGCCCAGCGCCAGTCGAAACTGTCGACGATGAAGCCGCCGAGCAGCGGCGCAGCGGCACCCGCTATGGCTCCTGCTGCAGCCCATGTGCCTATGGCCTTGCCGCGTTCTTTGCCGGTGAAGGCGTCGGCCAGGATGGCAAGGCTGTTGGGCGCTAGAAAGGCAGCACCCACACCTTGCACGAATCGTGCTGCGAGTAGCCATTCGAGGCTGGGCGCAAGGGCGCAGCCAAGCGTGGCTGCAGCAAATGCGACCAGCCCGAGGATAAAGGCCCGCTTGCGACCGTAATGGTCGCCAATCGCCCCGCCCAGAAGGATGAGCGCGGACAAGGGAAGGAGGTAGGCGTTGACTATCCATTGCACGCCCGCTGCATCCGTCGCGAATTCGGCGCGCATTGCCGGAAGCGCGACATTGATAATCGAGCCGACGATGAAGGCGAGGCTCGACCCGAGGACCGTGGCCACCAGCGTGCCTCTCGGCGAGGTGCAGGTCTCTTCGCGCTCGCGCCGCCCTGCGGTTTCATCGCAAGGTGCAGGCAGCGCAGTCGCCACTAGCCGGGCAGGTCCGAAAAGTCGGTCAGCGCCGCATCGCGCAAGCCGCGCCAGACATTGCGCGCCTGGACCGTCTCGGGGACATCGTGGACGCGGTGCATCTGGACGCCGGCGTCCATACCCTTGACCGTAAGCGCGATGCTGCCGCCGAGGCGTGCGTCGGCCTCCGCCTCGTTCGACATGGCGCCAATCATGCGCTTGCGGCTGACCCCCAGCAGCAGCGGATGGCCGAGCGCGTGGAACAGCGGCAGCGCGTTCATCAGCGCAAGATTGTCGGCGAGGCTCTTGCCGAAACCGATGCCGGGGTCGAGCAGGATGCGGCTGGCGGCAATGCCTGCCTCCAGCGCAGCATCGCGGCGGGCGCGCAATTCGTCGAAGACGTCGAAGACCAAGTTGGCATAGTCCCCGCCCTCATGCAGGTCTGCGCCGCTTCCGGGCGCATGCATCAGCACCACCGGGCAGCCCGCAGCCGCCACCACTTCGGCGCTGCGCATGTCGTGGGTGAGACCCGAGACATCGTTGACGAGGCTCGCCCCCGCGCCGAGTGCTGCCTCCATCACTGCCGCCTTGCGTGTGTCGACACTGACCGCCGCGCCCATCGCCGCGCAGGCCTCGATAGCGGGAACGACGCGCTCTATCTCGTCGCCTTCCCACACCGGCTTTGCGCCCGGCCGCGTGCTCTCGCCGCCGACGTCGATGATGCTCGCGCCCGCCTCGACCATCGCCGCGGCATGCTCGCGCGCGGAGGAGATATCGGTGTTGGAGCCGCCGTCGCTGAAGCTGTCGGGCGTCATGTTGAGGATGCCCATCACCTGCGGCTGGTCGAGCCTCACGGTGCGGCTGCCCAGCTCCAGCGCCGGATGCGCGAGGGTGAGGTTGGCCCACTGCTGCTCGGCATCGGCCCCCACCTCGTCCGGCAACCCGCCCAGCACCTCGGCCATGGTATCGGGCGAGGCCAGCCACCGCTCGGCAATCTTGCCGTCTCGGCGCAAGACCACTGCAAAGCGGCTGGCATAGACCATGCCTCCGGCGAGGCGAATGGCATTGCCATGCTCGGACTGCGGACCGGGCACGAGGCCGATGGGGCGGATGTAGATGCTGTCAGTCATGTTGGGACTGCGATAGTGCGTCCTCGAGGCAAGTCAAAGTCCCGAGGCAACCACGGCGAAAAGTTCGAAGCCACATGTAACCGCGACGGCTGTGAAGGCGAAGAGTGTCGTGATGCTTCCGCATCATGCCAACACTTTTTCTCGCAAGGACGCCCGCCATGCTCAAGACCCTGAAACTGCTTTTTCTTTCGCTTGCGGCTCTTGTCGCCGCAGTGCCCGCCATCGCGGGCCCCAAATGGACCGATTATGACGCTGCAGGTTTTTCCCGACTGCAGGCAGAGGGCAGGACCATCGTGGTCGATGTTCATGCCGACTGGTGTCCGACCTGCCGCGCCCAGCAGCCGATCCTCGACAAGCTGCGCGAGGACAAGCGGCTTGCGAATGCGGTATTCGTCAAGGTCGATTACGACGAAGACAAGGACTTCCTGCGTGCACACCGCGTGCCGCGACAGTCCACCATCCTCGTTTTCAAGGGCCGCAAGGAAACCGCGCGCTCGATCGCCGAAACCCGTCCGGCACAGCTGCGCGCAGCCGTGATTTCCGGACTCTAAAGCATCTGAACGGACCAGCCTCACATGACCGGCGAATTCATCCTGGCCCTCATCGCGGGGCTGGTCACCATCCTCAACCCATGCGTGCTGCCGCTAATACCGATCCTGGTGACTTCGGCTGTCGGCAAGCACAAGCGCGGCCCGATCGCTCTTGCGGCGGGCATCGCTGTCAGTTTCACCATCTTCGGCTTCACCATCATCGCTTTTGGCTTCCAGCTGGGGCTGAACGAGCAGGCAATCCGATTTGGCGCCGGCGCCTTGCTGGCAATAGCCGGTATCGTGCTGCTCGTGCCCGCCCTCCAATCGAGGCTGACCGCGCTTGCGACACCGCTCACCAATCGCGTCCATGACCGCTTGTCGAAGGTCGAGGGCAATGGTTTGCGCGGTCAATTTCTTGTCGGCCTCTTGCTTGGCGTGGTTTGGGCGCCCTGCGTCGGCCCGACACTTGGGGCGGCCATAGCTGCGGCGAGCCAGGGTGAGAGCCTGGTCTCCGCATTCCTGATTTTCGCGACCTTCGGCCTGGGCGTTGCGACATCGATCATTGCCTTCGCCTACGGGTCGCGAAAGGCGCTCGGCGCCAAGGCGGGAGCGCTCCAAACGGTATCGCGCTATGCCAAGCCGATGTTCGCCGTGACGCTGTTGCTGGTCGGCCTGATGGTAATGACCGGCCTCGACAAGGCTATCGAGATCGCCGTGCTGGACGCGATGCCGCAATGGCTGGTGGAATTTACGACGCGGTTTTGACCGGGAATTTCGTTTGACGATCTTCAGCGCAGATACGCGTGAAAGCGTAAGCTGGAAACCTTCAGCCCGTCTTCAACACGATGTCGCATTCCACGCCATGCGGCGGGAAGCGCAGGTCTACCTTGCCGACCGAGCCGATGGCATCGCTGATGAGTAGCGAACCGAACCCGTCGTCATGGATAGGTTCGACTGTCGGCCCGCCGCTTTCGCGCCAGGCTATCTCCAATTGGCTATCGAACTGGTTGATCGTCACTCTGACTTTGCCATTGGCGCCCGACAGAGCACCATATTTCAGCGCATTGGTCGTCAGCTCGTGAAAGACCAGGGCAAGCCCCTGTCCCTTTGCCCCGGTCAGCGGGGTCTCATCCGATACATCGACCTCGATCCGCTCTTCCATCTCAGGAAAAGCAGCGATTTCCGCTTCCAGAATCGCACTGGGCGTCAGCGACTCCGATGCATCGCTGACCATCAGGCGGTGGCTGCGCGCCAGCGCTTCGACCCGACCTTCCAGCGCCTGCGCGAAACTCGGCAAATCCCCTGCCTTGCGGGACGACAGCCGGACGATCGACTTGATCACCGCAAGCATATTGCGCACCCGGTGATTTAGCTCGTCGGTCAGCAGGACAAGCCGGTCCTCGCGCTGTTTCGTTTCGGTAATATCAATGACCTGGCCGATCAGCTGCAGAACCTTGCCGTCGGCATTGCTGAGCGGCCTACCCGCCGCGCTTATCCAGCGTTTTTCGCCTTTCGCAGAGCGGATGGCGCAGTCGAAGGACCAGATCGTCCCCTTCTCTATCGCCTCTTTTTGTAGCCGGTCGACGCGCTCACGATCTTCGGGGACGACGTGTTCCATGAACAGGTCGTAAGTCCATTCGTCGAGCGGCTCGTCATACCCAAAAAGCTGGTCGTGCTGCCTGTTTCGGATGGCGACACCGCTGGCAAGATCCAGCTCCCAAATACCGATATGTCCTGTTTCCAGGATGAGGCGAAGATGTTCGGCGCTGCGTTCCGCGAAGGGACTTAAGTCGGGCATATGGCGGGGCGTGTATCACACCTTTTGATATAAGCACCCTAATTCGCAGCGAAAATCATTCGTCGGCGTGCGCTTGGAGGAATTCTCAGTCCTCCACCGCCAGCAAATACAGCTGCCGCGCGGCGTCGATAGGCTTTACGTCGCCATCGACCTCGTAGTGCCAGAAGGTCCAGCCGTTGCAGCTGGGCGCGCCTTGCAGTTCCTTGCCAAGGCCGTGGATGCTTCCGGTCTGCTTGCCGTGCGCCAACGAACCATCCGCGCGCACCGTTGCGACCCAGCGGCGTTTCTTGTCGAACACTTCGGTGCCGGGCTTGATGAAGCCGTTCTCGACCAGCGCGCCGAAGGCCACCTTGGGGGCGGTGCGGCCGGCTTGCATGGTGGTGAGCGCGCTTTCGTCGAGCGGAAGTTCCTTCTCGATCCGCTTCAGCGCCGCGTCGCGGTAGACGTTTTCGCGCTCGCAGCCGATCCATTCGCGGCCCAGGCGCTTGGCGACCGCGCCGGTAGTGCCGGTGCCGAAGAAGGGGTCGAGCACCACGTCGCCGCGCTCGGTGGTGGAAAGCAGCACGCGGTAGAGCAGCGCTTCGGGCTTCTGCGTCGGATGGACCTTGTGGCCGCCCTCTTTCAGCCGCTCCGCCCCGTTGCAGATCGGCAGGACCCAGTCGCTGCGCATCTGGAGCTCGTCGTTCAGCGTCTTCATCGCGCGGTAGTTGAAGTGGTACTTCGCCTTCTCGCCCTGCGAACACCACAGCAGCGTCTCATGCGCATTGGTGAAGCGGGTGCCGCGGAAATTGGGCATGGGGTTGGACTTGCGCCAAACGATGTCATTCAAGATCCAGAAGCCCAGATCCTGCAGGATCGCGCCGACGCGGTAGATGTTGTGATAGCTGCCGATCACCCACAGCGCGCCGTCGGGCTTGAGGATGCGCTTGGCCTCGATGAGCCAGTCGCGGGTGAAATCGTCATAGAGCTGGAATGTGTCGAACTTGTCCCAGTCGTCGGTCACCGCATCGACATGGCTGCCGTCGGGCCGGTTCAAGTCGCCGCCGAGCTGGAGGTTGTAGGGCGGGTCCGCAAAGACGAGGTCGATGCTGGCCGAAGGGATCGAGCGCATGGCCTCGACGCAGTCGCCATCGAGGATTTGCCCCAGCGGCAGTTCGACCGAAAGCTGTTTCGGTTTGGTTTTCGCAGCCTTGGTGGCGCGTGTCTTCGTGGTCTCCAGGACCGGCATCGTATTTACCCCCGTCAAAGTTATCCACAGGGTGAATCCAAACGGATTCCGCGTCAAGACAGATGTTTAGCGGCTACCCCTAAAGATGGTGTTAACCATGGCCGGAACGAAACGAGTCCCCCACCACATGCTGTGCCCCGCTGCTTTTGCCCGACTCCACATGCTGGGGTGTGGCGCGAAGGACTCAATTGGACACCCAAGTTCGAAAATTTGTGTTTCGCGACGGTCTCACTAGGCTCCACGCATTGGGCGGAGCATTGCGGAAAGGGACCATGGGGCGAATTGGCAAGATAGTGATCCTCGTGGTCATCATCGCCCTTGCGGGCATCGCCATTGCCTGGGCAACCTCGCCCGACCCGCGCCATAATCCGGCCAGTTTCGAGGATGAGCGCGTAAGAGTCCGTCTCGCTCCTTTCGAAGATGCGGTGACGCTCGCGCAGTTCGAGGACGGAGGCGAGACGGCGACATTGCTGGTGCTCGGGCGTTCCGGCGAGACTGTCAGCGGAGTGGACCTGCGCGAGCTTGGGGGTGAGGCACTGGGAGACCCCTTCGAGGCGCTCGACAGCGCGGATATCGAAGGTTTCAGCGATATTGCGCTGGGCCGCTTCCCGCAGCGCAGCCTCGCCATCGCCGACCTGTTGCCCTCCGGCCCGCGCGGCACACGCCATATCGGTATCGGTACCAATTTCCCCGAGCATGCCGAGGAAGCAAACAGCCAGAGCGTGTTCCATTTCCCCAAGTTCGGCCCTGCCACCCCTGCCCGCACGACTGTCCGCGCCGAGGAGGGCGTGCTGCTCGATTACGAGGTGGAACTGTGCATGCGCTTCGACCGCGACATTGCCAGCCGCGCGGATTTCGACGCGGCGGTGAAGGGCCTGTTCCTCTGCGCCGATTTCACCAATCGCAATGCCCTTGTCGAACTGGCCGACCCGGACAACCTCGACAGCGGTTATGGCTTTTCCGACGCCAAGAGCGGTTCGGATTTCTTCCCCACCGGCCCCTTCCTCGTCATCCCGCGCGACTGGGAGGCTTTCACCGCGGATCTGCGCATGACCATCAGCGTCAATGGCGAGCGCCGGCAGGACGCACGAGGAGCCGAGATGACACTGGATTTCGGCGAGCTGGCAGAGAAAGCTCTCGCCGACATGGCCGAGCCTCGTTTCTTCTACGATGGCGGGTTCGTGAAGCTGGCCGAGAGCGCGCGCATCGACACCTCCTCGACGCTGATGTCGGGCACGTCGGAAGGCACGATATTCACCCCGCCCACCCGCGGCGACATGATTGAGGCAGTGGCGGCATATTTGCAGCAGGGAGGACCGCTGTCGGGCCGGGCCTTCATGGATTCCGCGCGCGAGACCTTCATCGCCAATGAACTGGAGACTCGCCACTACCTCCAATCCGGAGACCGCGTGCGCTACGCCTCGAATTACCTTGGCGATATCGAAGTCGAGGTGGTGCGCTAGAGCAGCGCCATCTGGCTGACCGGCGCGAAGCTGCGGCGGTGCAAAGGCGTCGGACCGTGAAGGCGTAGCGCTTCCATGTGGGCTTTCGAGCCATAGCCCTTGTTGCTGGCCCAGCCGTATTCGGGATGGCTTTCAGCGGCCTCGACCATGATGCGGTCGCGGTATTCCTTGGCGAGGATGGAGGCGGCGGAAATGCACGCCTCCTTGCCGTCGCCGCCGACGATGGCGCGGGCGGGCCAGCGCCATTCCTTGCGGCGGCCATGCGGGGTCATGTTGCCGTCGATGAGCACCTCGACCGGTTCCTGCCCCAGCGCCTCGACACAGCGCTGCGTTGCCAGCGTCATCGCGAGCATGGTTGCGCCGAAGATGTTCAGGCGGTCGATGTCTTCCGGCTCCACCACAGCCAGCCCCCATGCACAGCGCGACAGGATTTGCGGCTCGAGCTTGGAACGCTTGGCGGCGGAGAGCTTTTTGGAATCGTCGAGGCCACCGGGACAGGGCTTGCACAGCACTACTGCGGCAGCGACCACGGGTCCGGCAAGCGGGCCACGCCCGGCTTCGTCCACGCCGATTACCAGCGGGGCATCGCCCAGACCATTTTCGGGAGTAGCTGAAAACATGAAACGCCTGTCGATATTCGCCGCCACCCTATCGCCCCTGCTGATGGCCGCAAGCTGTGGCGGCGGGTCTTCCACTGGTGGGGGCGGCGAGACTGTCTCCACGCCCACACCGACATCGGGCGGGGACTTCGCAGGCTTCGACATTATCGAGCACGGCACATACAACGAACCCTGGGCCGCAGCCTTCGTGCCGGGCACCAATGTCATCGTCATCACCGAGAAAAGCGGCGCCATCCGAGGCAAGAATGTCGACAACGAGCGCGCCATCTTCTTCGAAGGCGTGCCGGAGGTCGATTACGGCGGACAGGGCGGGCTTGGCGACGTCGCCTTCCTGCCGAGCGAAGCAGGCACGAGCCTGTCGGGCCGCACCATCTACCTCAGCTGGGCCGAGGCAGGACCGGGCGATACGCGCGGCGCAGTGGTCGGGCGCGGCAAGCTCTTGTGCGAAGAACACCAGACCTGCGCCATCACCGGTCTCGATGTCATCTGGCGGCAGGACAAGACTTCCGGACGCGGGCACTATTCGCACCGCATCGTCTTCAGCCCGGACGAGCAGTACATGTATGTCGCGAGCGGCGACCGGCAGAAGAAGGACCCTGCACAGGACCTCTCCAACAATCTCGGCACCGTCGTGCGGCTGAACCTCGACGGCACGCCCGCTGCTGGCAATCCGTGGGGCGACGACATCTGGTCCTACGGGCATCGCAACGTTCTCGGCATGGATTTCGATGCGGCTGGACGACTGTGGGAAGTCGAGCATGGCCCCAAGGGTGGCGACGAGCTCAATCTCGTGACGCGCGGCGCGAACTACGGCTGGCCGGTGCGTTCGAACGGGGTGAACTACAATGGTACGAACATTCCCGACCATTCGCCCGATGACGGCTTTACCAAGCCTGTGGTTGGCTGGACCCCGGTCATCGCGCCCGGCAACATGACCATCCTCGACGGCACGCTGTTTTCCGGTTGGAAAGGCGACGCACTGATTTCGGGCCTCGCGACCGAGGCGCTCATTCGTGTCAGCTTTAGTGGCGAAACTGCCCGCGAGGTCGCCCGCTACGACATGGGCAAGCGCATCCGCTCGGTCATCGAAGGCCCCGACGGCGCGCTGTGGGTGCTGGAGGATGGCGAAGGCGGGAGGCTGCTCGAACTTCGCCCCGGGTAAGGCGAATTTCATCGACAGGCTTCGCGCGCGCGCCTAGTGGCCGCGGCCCATGGCGACACTGGTTCCCCTGTCCGCGGTCGATCCCGCGCTGATCGAGCAATTGCTCGACGCCGCTTTCGGCGAGGGACGCCATGCGCGCACGGCCTATCGCATCCGTGAGGGAGCCGACTGGCTCCCCGGCCTCAGCTTCGCTGCGCTCGATGAGGAGGAGTACCTTGTGGGCTCAATCCAGCTCTGGCCGGTCGCGCTGACCGACCCCAAGGGCCGCCCGCACCCGCTCATCATGGTGGGACCGGTGGCGGTGATGCCCGGAAGGCAGGGCGAAGGTTTCGGAAAGGCGCTGATGGCCGCGAGCCTCGGCGCTATCGACGCGGCCTTCGAGGACGGTGCGCCGCCCTACCCGCAGGTACTCATCGGCGATGCCGATTATTACGGCCAATGGAACTTCACCGCCGAACATACCGGCGGCTGGCACTGCCCCGGCCCCTTCGAGCGCGACCGACTGCTGCTGAGGACGGGAAATCCGGCCATCCTTCCGCCCGAAGGTATGCTCGGTCCCTGGACCGAAGAGACGAACGAAGCCGCCCGATAGCCTCCCCGAAACGGGGAGGTGGCAGACGCCGCAGGCGGATGACGGAGGGGATTGTCCGCAATCGCTGACGCTGGCCCAGACTCCCCACCACCAGCTTCGCTGGTCCCCCTCCCCGTGTCGGGGAGGATTGTATGGCACTCCCGCCTCTGCCATCTGTTCTTGGCATCATGGTCTATACCCCGCCCCCCGAACTCGCCGGAATGAGCCTCGCCGACATCGCTGAGGCCGTGGCCGAGCGTCGCCTGCCGCCGATCGAGCAATGGTCGCCCGAAAATACAGACGACAGCCACATGGTCATCCGCGCCGACGGGACATGGCTTCATGACGGCAGCGAGATTACGCGCCCCGCCATGGTGCGCACGTTTTCCGGCCTGCTCAACCGCGAAGAGGACGGCAGCTACTGGCTGGTCGTGCCCTACCAAAAGCTCTCCATCGAGGTGGAGGACGCCTGCTTCATCGCCACCGATGTGAGCCGGGTGGACAGCGACCTCGCCTTCCGCCTCAATACCGACGAACTGGTGGTGGCCGGCCCCGACAACGCCTTGCGCGCCGAGGGGGATGCAGAGGAGCCCGCGCTCTACCTTCACGTGAGGCGCGGGTGCGAAGCTCGGCTCAACCGCTCGACCTACGAGCAACTGGCGCAAATCGCGCTCGCCGAGGGCGACGACTGGACCGTCACCAGCGGCGGCGAGACCTTCTCGCTCCTGCCCGCATGAGTTCGCTTTTCGACCGCCTGACCGAACTGTTCGAGCAGGGCCATGCGAGTGAGCTCGACGGCCTGCTGTCCGACGCGCGCTTCGCCGACCTCGACCGCACCGCCGATGCGGCAGTCCTCATCGCCGTGACAGAGCGCAAGAACCCCACCGTCCTTCTCACCCAGCGCCCGCGCACCATGCGCGACCACCCGGGACAGGTCGCCTTTCCCGGCGGGAAAATCGACCAGGGCGAGGATGCCGTCGAGGCCGCCCTGCGCGAAGCATGGGAGGAATTGGGCATTGCGCATGAACAGGTGCGCGTCATCGGCACGACCGACCGGTACCAGACCGGAACCGGCTTCGACATCACCCCCGTGCTCGCCACGGTCCCCGCCGACCTTCCCATCCGCCCTGACCCGCGCGAGGTCGAAAGCTGGTTCGAGGCCCCGCTCGACATGCTCATGGACCGCAGCCGCTGGAACGAGAACGAGGTGTTCTGGAAAGGCGCCAACCGCCGCTATTACGAGATGGAACACGAGGGCTACCGCATCTGGGGCGTAACCGCGGCCATTTGCATCAATCTCTCGCGCCGTCTGGCGTGGCTGGGCTGACGCGGTTAAAGGCACGCGCCATGACGCAATTGCCCCAAGCAGACTGGACCCGGCGCGAAGACCTTGCGCAGCTCATCGCCGCGCTGGGCGCTGAGAACACGCGCTATGTCGGCGGCGCGGTGCGCGACAGCCTGCTGGGCAAAGACATCCACGATATCGACTGCGCCACGCCGCTGCTCCCCGCAGAGGTCATCGACCGCTGCAAGGAAGCGGGCATCCGCACCGTGCCCACCGGCATCGACCACGGCACGGTGACCGCCATCATGGACGGCGGCAATGTCGAGATTACCACGCTGCGACGCGACGTATCGACCGACGGGCGCCGTGCAACGGTGGCTTTCGCGCAGGAGTGGAAGGAAGACGCCTCGCGCCGCGACTTCACCATCAACGCGCTCTATGCCCATCCCGAAACGCTCGAAATCAGCGACTTTTTCGGCGGGGTCGAGGACCTCGAGGCAGGCCGCGTGCGCTTCATCGGCGATGCGCGCGAACGCATCCGCGAGGACCACTTGCGTATCTTGCGCTACTTCCGCTTCCAGACCCGCTTCGGCGACGACTGGGACGACGAGGCCACGGCTGCCTGCGAGGAGCTGGCCTCGACGCTGAAGGGCCTCAGCCGCGAGCGGGTCGGCTGGGAATTGCAGAACCTGCTGAACCTTCCCGACCCCTCACCGACCATCTTCAAGATGCGCGAGCTGGGAGTGCTGCAGGAAGTGCTACCCGAAAGCGGCAAGCGCGAGGCGGAGAAACTCGCCGAACTCATCCGGTCCGAGCGTGAATTCGGCGCAGAGCCCGACGCGATGCGCCGCCTCGCTGCGCTGCTGCCACCCGTGCCTGCGGTTTCGGAGGCCGTCTCCGCCCGCCTGCGCCTCTCGCGCAGCCAGCGCGAACGCCTCGCCTGCGTGGCCGCGCGCGACATGCGCGATGGCGAGGCCCCGCTTGCCCTCGCCTATTACGAGGGCGTCGATTGCGCGCGCGACCGCCTGCTGCTGACCCGCGCCGACCCGGGCGTTCTCGAAGGTTGGGAAGCGCCGCAACTGCCGCTGAAAGGCGGCGAAATCGTCGAGCGCGGCGTCGCCAAGGGTCCGCAGGTGGCAAAAACGCTCCAGGCAGTGGAGCGCAAATGGGTCGAGGAAGGCTTTCCCGACCGGACGCGCGTGCTCGAACTGCTCGAAAGCGAACTCGCCGCCTTATAAATCCTTTTGCAACCTCACGCCCTTATGCGAATATTCAGGGCAAGGGGGTTAGCAATGGGTTTCGCAAGTATCGGCCGCGGGATTTTCGGCGGCAAGGTTTTCGGCAAGAAGAATATCGCCGGCGCCGCGCCGCAATCGCGCAGCAGCTTCCGCTCGCGCAGCGAAGGCAATGCGCTCGACCGGTTGGAGGCCGACTGCGAGCGAATGTTCGCCTCCAAGGGTCAAAGTACGTACCGCCGATCGCCTACCGATTTCGCTTGGGAATTCATTCGCGACATGGCGCCCGAAGAACGCGGAGAGCTGCTCGTTGCAGTCACCCGCGAGGAGAATGGGTCGGACCAATCATATGGCAAGATGACCCCTCGCGAACAGCTTGCGGCGAAGGTTCGTGATGATGTGCTGCGATACGATGTCGAGGTGAAAGCCGAAGACCTTGGAGGCCTGCTGTCGTTCCTCACCGGCGTCCAAAACTTCCGCACCTCGTCCTATTACGATGATAAATTCGCCAAAATGCTGGGCTTGATAAACAGCGCCATCAAGCAGGGCGCCTACCTGTCTTCGGGCGATTGCGAGGACATCGCGGCGATGGCGGCAGAAATCCGCGAGAGGGACCGCTACTACAGCAAGTCCGACAAGAAGAAGATGCTCGACCGCGCCGAGAAGCTGGAGAAGCTGGCTGGGGTGGAGGTCAGCGCGACCGAACTGCTGATGCAGCGCTGCGAAGGCGCAGAGAACGAGTGGGAGTTTTCTGCCGGGGAACGCCCAAATGCGCAGTTCTGGGCGGATTTGCTCGCCGAAACCGCTGCCACGCTCGACGAAATCCGCCGCGAGACCAAGGGCTCGAACAAACCCGACTGGGGCAAGAACGCCGCTGCCTTTGCGGAGCACTGGCCTGCCTGCGGCGACGTCCAGCCCGATTTAACCAAGTGGAAGGCCAGCGGCCAGCCGGTCGCCGCGCTGAAGGAACACAATGGCAAGCGCAGCGGCTGGGCCAAACCCGCCGCCTATCGCGAGCTAGCCGATGCCATCGACGGCGCGGTCGCCTATTCGCGCTATCACTGGGGAACGGACCAGATACCCGGCCTCGATGTCCTCGCCGACCTTGAGAACCCCGCCTGGACCGCGCTCGTCGAACAGCTCATCACGCAGCGCCGCTCGCCGCGCTCAACCAAGGCTTGGAACAAGGAGACGCTTGCCCTCGCCAAGGCGGTGGGGCTGGAAGAGGTGGAAGAGCGCGTGCACGCATGGCTCGAACTGTTCCACACGCCCGCGCTGGGCCGCGAAGGCTATACCAAGGTCTGCAATGGCGAGCGTTTCGTCAGGGCCATCGAGGAGCTGGAAAAGACCCATCCCGAATGGCCGCAAGCGCATGGCAGCGACATCCCGGCGCTGGGCCGCGCCATCGGCATCGTGGTCGCCAGCGGCGACGGACAGGCATCGGGATTGTCCTTCGTACTGCGCCCCAGTCTCGTCCGGCTCGACGACCACAGCTACAAGGGAAATACTTTTACCACCGGCGTGCTCGACATGCCCAATCCGAGCTATACTGCCGCTAATGGCGCCAGCCACTATGGCGGGCTCGGCGGCTGGCTCCGCCTGAGCGTCGAAAACGAGGATTTCCTGCGCGGCGTTATTTGGCTGACCGCACTGTTGCCCGACCGCGCGCGCGCCATCGACGGGCTGGAAAAAACCGCTCTTGGCGCCGGGACCTATATCAGCTTCGGCGACGACGGGATGCGCTCCAAGGTCATCGCCAATGCCGCCATCTCCACGCTCCTCGGCATGGGCGGCGATGATATTGGTCACTCGGTCCTGCGCCTGTCGAGCAAGATCGAGCACCGGTCGGTGCAGGCGCCCTTGCTCAAGTACCTAAACGACTAAGCCTCAGCCGAACTCCTCATAGCCCTTGCGGGTCTTTTCGAGCACCAGCTTGATCATCTCGCGCCGCGCGCGGTCTTCGTCCTCGAAGCTCTTGACCACCCGCTGGCCCTTGGTGCCGACGCGGCCGAATTCCACGGTCAGGTCGGTGCCATCGACGCCGATGCGCCAGAACTTGTTCGAGGCGCCCGCGACAAGGCGGTATTCGGTCATGCCGCCTGCCTGTTCGGGCTCTGGCGGCTTCGGAGGCTCCGGCTCGCTCGTCGCCGTCATGGGGACCGAGACCGGCGCGGGCTTCGGCGGCGCAACGGGCTGCGAGGTGCCCGCCAGCGGGTCGCTGTCGGCAAGGTCCCAGCTCGAGCGTTTCAGTTCCTGCTCGATACGCTCGATGACCGGCTCGCGCGCGCGCAGCCAGCTGGTCACCGGCACATCGACCACACGCCAGCCGAAGGCGCGCAAGATGCCGGGGCGGAAGACGTAGCGCTCCTCGATGGAAGTCTCTTCCGTGCCTTCCCGGTCGAGCAGCACGCCGAGCGCGTAGCCGCCGCCCTCGGGGTCGACCACGGCGATGTCGCAGCGGAAGCTCGCCCCGCCGACATGCTCGTGCACCTCGTGTCCGCGCGCGCGCAGCGCTTTGGCAATCGCGGTGCGCACCGGGTCGGGCGGCAGCTGCGCATCGAAGGTCCGCGCGGCATCGGGGTTGAGCGTGCCCAGCACCGCCTGAGCGTTGTCATGCGCGCCCGCCGATTGCGCTTCGGCAAAGGCGAGAAAGCTGCGCAGCGCCCGTGCGCCGTCGTTGTGGATGTTGGTGATCTGCTCGGGCTGGATCGAGCTGACGATGGCCATGTGACGCTTGGCGCGGCTGAAAATGACGTTGAGGCGCTTCTCGCCGCCGCGCTGGTTGATGGGTCCGAAATTCATGACCATCTTGCCCTCGCGGCCCGGCGCATAGCACACGCTCATCAGGATGATGTCGCGCTCGTCGCCCTGCACGTTCTCGAGGTTCTTGACGAACAGCCCGGCGAACTGCCCGTCCTCTTCGCGCTCCATCTCGCGGGTCAGCGCCGCGCCGAACTCCTTGTCCTCGTTCGCCAGCCGTTCGAGCGCGTCCTCGATTTCGGTCTGCTGGGCTTCGGAGAAGGCGACGATGCCGATGCTCTGCCCCGTCTCGCGGGCGAGCAGGTCGCGGACCAGCCCGGCGATATAGCGCGCCTCGGCGAGGTTCGAGCGGCGGTCGTAAACGCCATCCTCCATCCGGTGCGCGGTAATGGGCGCGGAGAGCAGGCGGCTCGCGCCGTCGCTCCATGCCTCTTCGCTGTCGGATTGCACTGGCGCACTGCCTTCATGCTGCGCGCGCAGGGTTCGGTCGGGGATGGTGACCAGCTGGCCCGCATAAAAGGCCGCGTTGGAGAAGCTGATGAGCGCTTCGAAGCGGCTGCGGTAATGCCATGCGAGCAGGGTTGCGGGCAGGTTGCGCGCGGCCTGCGACAAGAGGCTGTCGGCGTCGAGCACGATGGCAATCTGCTCGCCATCCTCCTCGGCCAGCACTTCCATGTCCTCGTCGTTGAGTGTTGCGGCAAAAAAGCTGGTCGGCGGCAGCTGCATCTCGTCGCCGACGATGACCACCTGCCGCGAACGGCAGAGCGCTGGCACCGCGTCCTCGGTCGGTATCTGGCTGGCCTCGTCGAAGATGACCACGTCGAAGAGTTCCGGCTCCAGCGGCAGTGTGTCGGAGACCGAGAGCGGGCTCATCAGCCAGATGGGCTTCAAATCGTTGACCACGCGGCCGCTGTCGCCGCTCGCCATCTCGCGGATGGACTTGTAGCGCATCGTCTTGCCGAACTCGTGCTCCAGCTCGCGGCGGCCGGTGGCGTAAATCTTCTTGAAGGCACGCCCGTCGGTATCGAGCTGGGTGACCGAGGTTTCGGACAGCTTCACATTGTCGCGGAACTGGCGGTGGAGCGTCGCGCGGATGGCGGCGGCGTTCTGGTCGCGCAGCAGCTCGCGCGCGGCGCTGGCGCGGCGCGAGAGGGCAATCATGCGGTCGATGTCGAAGCGGCGGATGTCGGGATTGGCCCGCTCGCGCGCAGCGATGGCCTCGTCGACCACCAGCGCCTCAATTGCAGCCAGCGGCTGGGCCATGGAGGTGAGCACGCCTGCCACGCGGCTGTCCGCGCCGTGAACCTCGGAGAGGAAGGGCAGCAAATCGGGCAAGTCGTCGAGCGCCTCGCGCAAATCGCGCAGGAGTTCGGCCAGCTCGTCGAGCGTCAGTGCATCGATACCGGCAAGCGCGCCGTCCAGCGCCTCGTCGAGCGCACGGATGGCGGGAGCACCCTGCCCCAGCCGCGCCAGCGCATGCGCTCCGTCGCCGGTCTTGGATAGCGCCGCCACCTTGGCGGGCGCGCCCTCCTGCGTGGTGTCGGCCAGTTCCTGCCTCAGCGCGAGCAGTCCGGGCAGGTCCGATGTGCCGAGCCTTGCCTGCACCTCACCTTGCGCCTCCTCGACTGCAGCGGCAGCCTGGTGGCGTGCGGCAAGCAATTCGAGCACTGCGGCAATCTTCGGCTTCACCGCATGGGCAGCGAAGTCATAGCGCGCCTGCACGGTCTTCTTCAGTTCGCGCCACGGGCCGCTGAAGAAAGCGAAGAGCGAGCCTTCCTTGGCGCGCGCCAGTTCGAGGCCCGCGGCCGTGTCGGCGGGCGAAAGCGGCTCCTGCCAGCCCTTGGCTTCCTCAGCCGCGGCCTTCTCGCGCGCTTCGAGCGTCGCAATTCGCGCAAGGTCGCCCTGCAGCGCCTGCGATGCGGGCGAGAGCGGGTCGAGCAGCCCGGGCGTGGTCGCAAGACCGGTCGCAACCATACGCTCGGCGAGCGTCAGCGCGGCGCGCGCTTCGGCAAGCGGTGTCGCGCCCGAAAGCGGGAGCTGGCCGTCCTCGATAATCGGGTCGAGCCGCTGGAACTGGCTTTCGGCAGCAAGGATGGCCGCCTCCAGCACCGCATAGGGCCGCTCGCCCTGCACCAGCGCGGGTGCGAGGCGGGCGAAGGGATGGCTGGCGAGGTCATTTGCGCCGATGATTTCGGACAGCGCGCGGAAGACGCGGTCGGCCATCGGGCGCGTGACATCCCACTCGCCGAGGCCGGGAAGCGTCTCCCGTTCGGCAGCCCCCACGCCCTGTGGCGCGGGCGGCAGGGCAGCGGCGCGGCGGACGAGGTCGCGCAAGGGTATCTCGCCCTCGGTGTCGCTCGCACCAACGGCCGTTTCGAAAGCCGCCAGCTGCGAAACATGCTCCTCCAGCGCCGCGACGGTGCGTGCGCGCTCGGCCTTGGCCTCTTCCAGTCCGTCGGCATTTTTGCCCCAGCGCTCGTAATGGTCGCGCAGGTCGGCGATGAATTCCTTCTTGTCGTCCTGGCTGTCGTGGATGATGGTCGCGAGGCCGTCGAGCCCCGCCTGCCCCAGCCGGTGGAACACCACGTCGAGCGCGGCGCGCTTCTCGCATACGAAGAGCACGCGTTTGCCCTGACCCGCATAGTCGGCAATGAGGTTCGTAATCGTCTGCGACTTGCCCGTGCCGGGAGGGCCCTGGATGATGTAGCTGCGCCCCGTGCGCGCAAAGGCGACCGCCTGTTCCTGCGTCGCGTCGGAGGCCACCACGCCCCATTGCTCGGCAGGCGCAATCGGCGGCGGCGCACCTTCGGTGAAGGGTCGCGGCTCGATGGAGAAGACCTGGTCGAAAGCAGGCTGCGTCTCGGGCGTTTCGATGAGCGCGTTGTAATCGCGCACCAGCGACATTTTCTTGTAGTTGAAGTTCGCCAGCGTGACCTGCGTGAGGTCGATTTCCCAGCTGAACTTGTGGCCCGCGCCCTTGACCGTGCCATAAGTCTGCGCCTCGGTCTCGGCGACCATCAGTTCGCGTTTGGGGGATGCCCTGCCGCCCGATGCCACGCGCTGCGGCAGCGGGTCGGGCTTCACGAATTTCTCGAACAGGGCGAGGCCGAGCGGGCGGTAATCGTCGCGCGAATAGCTGAAATCGGCCTTGGCGCTGATGGTCTGTTTCGAGCCCGAGCGGCGGCGGTTGAACTTGTTCACCCGCTGCACCGCGCGGCGCAAAATCATCTGGATTTGCGGGCGCTCCTGCATCTCCAGCCGCACGCCTGGCTCGCTCTCGTGGATTTGCGCGCGGATGGCCTGGTGGATGGCATCGATGCTGGTTTCGGTGAGGTCGACCGTTTCGGGCAGTTCGATATCATAGAGCTGGCGCAGCATGTGCCTGAGCGCCGGGTTGAACTCGGCAATCGGCTCCGCGCAGGTCATCACATAGCGGTCGCGCACGCCCTTTCGCTTCGTCACCTCGACCGGCAGCCACAGCAGAGGCGAGGTGATGCGCTCGTTCGGCGCTTCCTTCAAATTGTGCCAGTGCAGGAATGCGACCGTCAGGCGCAGGCTGGAGAAGCCATATTCGTTCTTGTTGCGCCGATTTTCCTGCATGATGCGGTCGAGCTGGCTTGGGATTTGCGGCTGGTCCTCGAAGCGCAGCCAGCGATTGAGTGGCACTTTTGCGCCCGCCAGCACGTCGTCGACGAACTTGCCCTTCCACGTGCACAGCGAATCCGCACGCACGCTCTCGATACGCATGACGATGGGCATGCTGGCATCGGTGAAATTGATCGAGCTTTGCGTGGCGCGGAAATGGATGAGGCGGTTGCGGCGCGAGAGGTCGAACAAGCGGTCGCGCAAATGCGCAAGCACGGCGGCACGGCGGCCGGGCACGCCCTGCGCCTCGGCCATGACGCGCTCGACCTCGATACCGGCGGGCTGGTCGCGCCAGGTGTCGAGGCGGCGGGCGAGTTCGGCGACATCGGTCGCGCGCTCGTGGCGGTTCAAATGCGTCGCCTCGAGGATGATGGAAGCGATGACCGGATGCAGGCGCGGCGCGATGGCGAACAAATTGTCGCGGTTCATCGAGAACCGCTCGATGTCGTCGAACTCCATGGGGTCCAGCCCGCAGGCGAGGCAGGCCATGACCATGCCGAGCTGGAAGACATCGGTAATCTCGTCGTGATGGCCGAGCTCGGTTTCCCAGTTGCGCAGCCGGGTGATGTAGACCGGCTCGGTCACTTCCACCTCGTCGCCGTCGAGCACTGAGAGGTCGTCGACGCTGGTCCCGCGCTCCTCGTCTTGCGTAACGCGGTAATTGCCGACCAGCTTCAGCGCGCTGGAGACCTGCGGCTGGACCGCATGGATGGCGCGCAGGTTCGAGTGCGGTTGCTCGCCATCTCGGTTCACCAGCGAAAGCGTGCCGTCGGCGGCCTCGACGACATTTTCGAAGCCGATATGGGCGACGCGCCCCTCTGCGTGGATTTCGGCCACCTCGACCATCAGGTCGAGCATGGCGTGGACTACGTCGTCGGGCGGCAGCTGGTTTGTATGCGAGAGCACGTCGCGCAGCGGCTTCACCGCGCCCGCTTCCATCGGCGGGGCTGAGGTTTCGGGCTGCGTCTCGGGGGTCTGGTCCATGCTCATGCCGCCTTCTCCGCCTGGGCGACGAGCTTGTCGGTCCGCGTCTTGGTCCATTTGAGGTCGCGCCTCAGCGAAGCTTTCAGCCTCTCGGTCGCGCCCATGCTCGCAGCGGTCTTGGCTGCGGCCAGCATGACCACATCGGTCGCGTCGCTATCGGCCATGGCGAGGTCGAACATCAACGCGATGAAATAATCGCGCGTGGCATCGTCGATTTTTTCGACCGAGACCTCGGCCAGATCAAGCCGCTCCTCGCCGCTCGCGAAATCGGGAAAGACCGCCTTCACCTGCGTGACGATTTCGTCCGAGCCTTCCTCGACCTCGGCAAGCATGCGGGCGAGGAAACTGCGCGTCAGGCTTGTCAGCCGGTGCTGGCCCATGAGGTCAAGGCTCTCGATGGAAAGCGGACCCTGCACGCGAGCCTCGAGCCAGTCACCCAATTGCGCATCGCCTTCCCACCACAGCTTCAGGGCACGGGCGCGCAGGTAGACCTCGGGGTGCGAATGGCCCTGCGACTTGCCGCCTTTCGCCTCCAGTTCCTCAGCTTGCCTAAGGTAAGCTTCGGGGTCGACCGAGGTCAGCCCGGTCATCGTCTTGACCAGCACTGCGATGGCAGGCGCGGTGTCGCCCGCAGCAATCGCCCCGCCCCGGTCGGCGAAGAGTTCGGTATAAAGGCTCAGCAGCCGCGCGGTCTCGCGGTGCGCGGGCTTGGCCTCGGCAAAGGACAGCGCCTGGTCGAAAATGCGGCTGGTGCGATAATGCGCGCCCTCATCCATCTGCCACAGCAGATAATGCGACAATTCGTGTCCCATCAGCGCGAGCAATTCGGCCTCGGACAGCTTTTCGAGGATGGGGCCGAAAAAGGCGAGATGGACCTCGCCCGGAACATAGAAAAGCGAGGCATTCATCGTGCCGTCGTTCGCCTGGTAGAGCGTGGCGGGCGCTTCGATGCCAAGCCGCTCCATCGCGGTCTTCAACGCGGCGAAGACCTGCGGATGGCCCGCTTCTTCGAGCCGGTAGGTGTTGCGCAGCATGGTATCGCGCAGTTCGCCCAGCTCCTCTTCGGACATGCCGCCAGAACCCTTGTCCCACACGGCTGGCTCATGCTCGGCAAGATAGTCCTGCACGGCGGCGTGATAGGACAGCGGCTCCAGCGCGCGCGCCTTGTCCACGGACTGTTCGTTCATTGCGACCCTCGACCCCCCTGAATGTATCGAGCAATATCTATAAGCCGTGGCTGCCTAACCGCCATACCTTAACGGCGGCTTTTTCCATCTTCATCTTCGCTTAAGCTGCAATGCAGCATAAAGGGCCTGCAGCGGTTGCCACACGGCAAGTCGCTTGCCATAGAGCGGGTCGCTCCTCGGGAAGGGGGCAAGCGGCCATTAGCGGGGCATCCACTCTCGTTGCCGCTCTCATCATTGAATTTCGCAACCGATGCGTGAACCCGCGCGTCAGGAGCGATTGAGTTGAACACGTCTTGGAGATGAACATGAAATTCGCGAAGCTGGCTCTTGCCTCCGTCGCCCTTATCGCAACCCCGGCCCTGGCCAACGACGCTCTCGTAGCAGGCGCCACGGTAACCGGCCCCGAAGGTAACACCGTCGGTACCGTCGTTGCTGTCGAAGGCGGCAATGCCATCATCGACACCGGCAAGCACCAGATCCCGCTGCCCACCTCGATGTATGTCGCGGGCGATGCCGGCCTGACGCTTCCCGCCTCCAAGGCGATGCTCGACGGCATGATCGACCAGCAGATTGCTGCCGCACAGGCCAAGCTCGACGCGGCACTCGTTGTCGGCGCATCGGCCATGGCAGCCGACCACGCACCGCTCGGCACCATCACCGCCATCGAAGGTGACGAAGTGACCATCGCCCGCGGCGGCGACGAAACCAACGTCATCGTCCTCCTGCGCGGCCACTTCACCGCCGACGATCACGGCCTGATGGCCAAGTACACCAATGCCGAAATCGACGCTGCCATGGCTGCAAGCGCACCGGCAGAAGGTGAAGCAGCCGAGTAAGCTGCGCTTACGGTTCCCCTGGAGCCACCATATCCAGGGTCGCACTGGGCCGGGAGCTAAAGCTCTCGGCCCTTTCTTTTGTGTTTGACGGTGCGGAAAGCGCCTCCGCGCTTTGCACACCCCGCAAAAATCAGAACTTGTTGTCCCGCGGGAAGCCCTGCGGCGGGAGACGGCCTGCGCCGCCACGCGCAACCTTCCATTGCCACATCTCGCCCTCGGTCCGGGTGCGGCCTTCCTTGCCGCCCATGGTCCAGCTGAGGCCCTCTTCCATGGTGAAGGTGGTCGCGTCCGATAGCCCGCCGTCGCGATAGTTCTGCAGCTTGTTGCCCTGCCCCTTGGCGAGACGCGGCAGTTCCTCGAGATTGAAGACGACGAGCTTGCGGTTCTCGCCCACCACGGCAACGTGGTCGTGCGCCTTGTCGATCGGCCGCGCGACGGCGAGCTTCACATCGCCCTTCACGTTCATCACCTGACGGCCTTTGCGCGTCTCGGCGAGCATCGCGTCGGTGCCGACCGCAAAGCCCTTGCCATTGGTGGCAGCGAGCAGGACCTCCTGCCCCTCGGCATGGACAATGACGGAGACGATCTGCGTCTGGCCATCGATGTCGAGCGTGTTGCGCACCGGTTCGCCGAAACCGCGCGCGCCGGGCAGCTTGTCGGCACCCAGCGTGAACACGCGCCCGTCATTGCCGATGAGCAGCAGCTTGTCGGTGGTCTGGGCGTGGAGGACGAAGGCAGGGCCATCGCCTTCCTTGTACTTGAACTCCTGGTCGAGCGGCAGGTGGCCCTTGGCCCCGCGGATCCAGCCCTTCTGCGAGAGGATGACCGTCACCGGCTCCTTCTCGATCATCGCGTCCATGCTGAATTCGACCGCCGGAGCGGCCTCTTCGATGGTGGTGCGACGGCGGCCGAGTTCGGTGTCTTCGCTGTACTCCTTGCGCAGCGCATTGAGGTCGCGCTTCAGGCGCGTGCGCTGGCGAGCCGGACTGCCGAGCAGCTTTTCAAGCTCGTCCTGTTCCTTGAGCAGCTCGTCCTTCTCGTTGCGCAGCTGCATTTCTTCCAGCTTGCGCAAAGACCGCAGGCGCATGTTGAGGATGGCCTCTGCCTGCCGGTCGGTGAGCTTGAACTCCTCCATCATCACCGGCTTGGGCTCGTCCTCGGTGCGGATGATCTCGATCACGCGGTCGAGGTTGAGGAAGGCGATGATATAGCCTTCGACCAGTTCCAGCCGCCGGGCGATCTGGTCGAGGCGGTGCTGGCTGCGGCGCTGGAGGATGTCGATCTGGCTGGCGATCCAGTTGTCGAGCAGTTCCTTCAGTCCCATGACCATCGGCGTGCGCGTGCGGTCGAGCACGTTGAGATTGAGGCCGAAGCGCGTCTCCATGTCGGTGAGCTTGTAGATGCTCTCCTTGAGCAGCTCAGGATCGACATTGCGGCTGCGCGGCACGAGCACGATGCGGATCTGCTCGTCGCTTTCGTCGCGCACGTCTTCGAGGATGGGCAGCTTCTTGTCGGCAATCGCAGCGGCGATCTGCTCGATCAGCTTGCCCTTGGCGACCTGGTAGGGGATTTCGGAGATGACCAGCTGCCACTGCCCGCCGCCCAGCCGCTCGATACCCGCAGCCTTGTCCTCGTCCTTTTCCGCCTCGGCTGCGTGGAAGCGACCGCGCACACGGAAGGACCCGCGACCCGTTTCGTAGGCGTGGCTGATCACTTCGGCGCTTTCGGGGACGACCCCGCCCGTGGCGAAGTCCGGCCCCTTGAAGATTTCCATCAGCCGCGCGTGTTCGACATGCGGGTTGTCAATCACTTCCAGCGTCGCGTCGACGATTTCGGCGACGTTGTGGCTCGGAATATTGGTCGCCATGCCGACGGCAATCCCGCTCGCGCCATTGGCGAGCAGGTTCGGGAAGAGGCCCGGCATGATTTCCGGCTCTTCTTCCTCGTTATTGTAGGTCGGGATGAAATCGACGGTCCCTGCGTCGAGGCCTTCCATCAGGCGCATCGCCGTCTTGGTCAGCCGCGCCTCGGTGTAACGATAGGCCGCTGCGTTATCGCCGTCGATATTGCCGAAGTTCCCCTGGCCTTCGACCAGCGGATAACGCAGCGCGAAATCCTGCGCGAGGCGGACCATCGCGTCATAGGCGGCGGTGTCGCCATGCGGGTGGTACTTACCGATCACCTCGCCCACCACGCGCGCTGACTTCTTGAACCCGCTGGCGGGATCGAGCTTCAATTGGCGCATGGTCCAGAGCAGGCGCCGGTGGACCGGCTTCAGCCCGTCGCGTAGATCGGGCAGCGAACGCGCAGTAATCGTCGACAGCGCATAGACAAGATAGCGCTCGGACAGCGCGGAATCGAAGGGCGCATCGACAATCGCGTCGAACGGATCGGAATCGGGAATATCGGTCACATCGGCCATCCCACCTTCCTATCAAGCCTGGCCCGCCTGCGGGAGGCTTGCCTGTGCAAATTCACCGCTTAATCCGCACCTCTTTTCAGCGCCGCGATATCGGCGCGCAGGCCTTTCAACTCGTGGAGGATTTCCTCGCGCTCGTCATGCGCTTCATCCTCGGTGGCTTCGGCCATGGCATTGACGATGACACCGATGAAGAGATTGAGCACGATGAAGCTTGTGAGCAGGATGAACGGCACGAAGAATGCCCAGGCGTAGGGGTAGACCTCCATCACCGGTCGCACGATGCCCATCGACCAGCTTTCCAGCGTCATGATCTGGAACAGCGAGTAGAGCGAGGCGCCGAGATTGCCGAACCATTGCGGGAAGGCCTCGCCAAACAGCTTCGTCGCCATCACCGCGCTGATGTAGAACAGGAGCAGCAACATGACGACCACCGTGCCGATGCTCGGAATGGCGCTGAACAGGCCCACGATGACCTTGCGCATGCTGGGCACGACCGAAATCAGACGCAGCGCGCGCAGGATGCGCAGCGCACGCAGCACCGAGAAAGCGCCCGAGGCGGGCATCAGCGCGACAGTGACGATGGCAAGGTCGAAGACATTCCAGCCATTGCGGAAGAAACGCCAGCCAAAGGCAAAGAGCTTGAGCGCCAGCTCGACCACGAAAATGCCCAGCGCAACCGCGTCGAGCGCCGCAATCACCGGGCCGAACCGGCCCATGACGGCAGGCGAGGATTCCAGCCCCAGCCCGATGGCGTTGATGACGATGACAGTCACGATGAAACGCTCGAAAGCGCGTGTGTCGACCAGCTGGCGTACGCGTTCGCGCAGGCTCATGGATGCACTCCGAAAAAGAGAAATCAGGCGGCCCGGATGGGCTATTCACACCCTGCCCTACCACCGCCACGGCTCGGCTGTCACCACGGAACATCGAACCAGAGGCGCTCGTTCAATGGGTAACACGAAATCAAGGAGTTACCCCATGACGAAACGCGTAATGATCCTCGCCACCAACGGCTTCGAACAGTCGGAACTGATGAAGCCCAAGGCCAACCTCGAAAACGCCGGTTTCGAGACCACTGTCGTGAGTCTCGAAAAGGGCGAAATCAAGGGCTGGAAGGACAAGGACTGGGGCGACAGCGTCACGGTCGACAAGACGGTCGACGAAATTTCCGATTGTTCGGAATATGACGCGCTCCTCCTCCCCGGCGGCCAGATGAACCCTGACATCCTGCGCATGAACGAGCGCGCGATTGCCATCGTCCGCGAATTCAACATGGCGGGCAAGCCGATTGCCGCCATCTGCCACGCACCGTGGTTGCTCGCCGAAGCCGACCTCATCAAGGGCAAGACGGTCACCGCATGGCCCTCGATCCGTACGGACCTGAAGAATGCGGGCGCAAATGTGGTCGACCAGGAAACCGCAGTGGACGGCAACCTCATCACCAGCCGCAATCCCGATGACATCCCCGCCTTCAGCAAGGCACTCATCGAAATGCTGGGTGAGAGCGTGGGGAAGCGCGAGCTCGAAACCGCGTAGACCATTAAATCGATAATTTAGGGCCCTGCCACTTCATGTGGTGGGGCTCTACTTTTTGCGTCGGCTATTCAAAACTCGGGAGGTAGGTGGCAGGTCACTGCCACCCACCTCATCGTTAATCGATGGGCTTGTAATCGCGCTGGACCCATCGCCAGTGGATCGCGACACCGCCGCCACCTTCTCGGTACCCATCGAGCATCGATGCTCGCAAACGCTCTTGCCGAGCTTGGTCGGTGCCCGTCTTGATGTTGCATTTGCGTCGATCGTACCGCAATCCGCTTTGCCGCGCTTCGATCGGGTCGAACTCCGCGATCGCCTTATCCATCGCCGAGTTGGCATTGTACCGCATCCGGTCGACCTTGTAGGCGAACACATCGGAGACGGCACCGATCCGTTTGCCCATCGTGGCGAATTCTTCATAGCAATGTGTGAAGGCGTACCAGGTGGTCGAACGATCGACTTTTTCACCGGATGCGGACGAATTTGCTGAAGACCCGGTGTCAGCGCCAACCGATATCGAACCGTCACTCCCGCGAGTGATTGTAGTTGTCGTATTACCTGAGTTGCGTGAAGCTGTTTGCGTGGATGTCTGAGAGCTACCTACGCTGTGGTTTCCGGCGTTTGGAGCATAATCCGAATAATTTCCTACAGCTCGCTGACGGCCAGTTTGAGCCCAGCTCGACTGTGCCCTGTTAGCCGCAGCCATTTGTCCTGCAGCAGCCTGAAGGGCCTGTGTAGTCGTCCTCAGGAAATCGTCGAAAGGGTCACGTGGCCCGCGCGCTCTGGCAGCTGCCCGTGCATTGATGGTCCGGCGAATGGCAGCATTGGGTTCGCTTTGATAATGGCTGGTGTAGTTCTTGTGGCCTTGAACAGCTTTCTCGGTGAAGTTGTATTTGGGCTTCAAGGCTTCGTAATAGGCAACGCCTTTCTTGTCGGTGTAATACTGCCCGGTGAAGCGCAGCTGGGTGCCGCCGTTCTCGATCTTGAACCATCTTGCCTGCACAACCGGGCCGGATCGGAACTTATAGCTATGGACAATCATCATTCCTTTGGTCGTGTAATACCCCTCGACGTCGTAGCCTCCTCCGCCGTCGCCATCGCAATAATGTTCCGTGATACGACCAAGAAAATAACCCGGCCTCACCTTGTTGATGACCAGTGTAAGCTCGGTGGTGTCGATACCTGTCTTGGCACATGACCCGTTGTTGAGGTTAATATTGTCGGTCCAGTCGATCTTTCGATATTCGTCGAAGAGCGGATCCTCCTCGGCAGTGATGGGCCTGGCCTCGAACCAGTCAATCAGCCCTTCGATGGAAGAGCGCGGATAATAAAGGTTCCGCTTTTTCGCAGAGGCCTGTGTCGGCACAAGCGCCAATGAAAGCGCGCACACGAAAACCACCAATGACAATGTAAAACGCATGATCCCCCCAAACATTTCTGCGACCACTCCTCGTCGCAGGTGGCGACGCTAACACAGGGCGTCGGCGTGATCATTGTATGTATCGGCCAGCAGTCCTATCGAAAGAGCTTCAATAGGCTCTGCACCCTCACCGGCTCATGTCATGGCTCTCGGCGGGGATGGCGACGGTGAGGCCGTCGAGTTCCTCACCGAGGACTATCTGACAGGAGAGGCGGCTGGTGCGGCGCACGCTGGCGGCGAGGTCGAGCATGTCTTCTTCTTCCTCGCTCGCTTGCGGCAGGCGGTCGAACCAGTCCTTGTCGACCACCACATGGCAGGTCGAGCAGGCCATCTGGCCCTCGCACGTGCCCTCCAGCGGCATCCCGGCGGCCTGCGCCACGCGCAGCAGGCTGTCGCCCGGTTCGCCTTGGGCATCCACGCGGTCGCCTTCGGAGGTGAGAAACGTGACTTTCATAGGGACCCTTGCGCCTTGGCAGCCTCGTTGATGGTCTTGCCCGCCTCCTCGATTTCCTCGAGCGTGGTGTAGCGCCCGAAGCCGAGGCGGATAGAGCATTTGGCGAGCTTCTTGGGCAGGCCAATGGCTTCCAAGACATGGCTGGTGCGGCCCGAGCCGCTGGCGCAGGCCGAGCCTGCCGAGAACATCACATTGCGGCATTCGCTCATCAGGCGCCCGACATCGAGCCCGCCGCCATTGGGTCCGCGCGGACGGATGTTGAGATTGCCGTGATAGCGCGCCTCCGCGCTGCCGTTGAGTTCCCAGTTCTCGAACACTTCGGTCGCGCGTTTCCAGAGCTTCTGGACGTGCTCTGCATCCTGTTCCATCCGGTCCTTGGCCTCGGCCGCCGCCGCGCCCATTCCGGCGATGAGAGCGGGCGAAAGCGTGCCCGAGCGCAGGCCGAATTCCTGCCCGCCGCCGGTCTGGACCTCGTGCAGCTCGAGCCCCTCGCGCACCCACAGCGCGCCGATACCCTTGGGGCCGTGGAATTTGTGCGCGCTGATGGCAATCATGTCCGCGCCGGTGACCTCTATCTTGCCATAGGCCTGCACCGCGTCGCAGAAATAGAGCGCGTTGCACTCCTTCGCCTTGCGGTGCCATTCGACCGTGGGCTGGATGGTGCCGATCTCGTTATTGACCTGCATCAGGCAGACGAGCCGCGTGTCCTGCGGCAGGCTTTGCTTCGTATTGCACTGCCCGTTCTTGGCGACATTCAATACGTGGCATTCGCCCGCATCGCGAGCAGTATCAAGCACGGCGGCGTGTTCGATGGCCGAGACTGAGACCGTGCCACCCTTGCCACTCCCGCGAATGGCGAGATTGATGGCCTCGGTCGCGCCACTGGTGAAGATGACCTTGCCGCCTGCCGGAAACAGCGCGGCGACCTGTTCGCGCGCAAATTCGATCGCCGCCTTCGCCTCACGGCCCATCTTGTGCGGGCTATGCGGATTGCCGAAGCCGGTGCCGCCCGGCCCGTCGAGCCAGCGCAGCATGGCATCGCGCGCTTCGGGGGCAAGCGGGGTGGTGGCCTGGTAATCGAGGTAGATCATGCTTTCGCCAAATCTACCCAGACCTCGCAGAAGCGTTCCACTTCTTCCCGCGTGGTGTTCCAGCCGAAGCTGGCGCGGATGGTGCGATCGGCGACGTCGGGTTCGACCTGCATGGCTTGAAGCACGTGGCTGGTCTTCATCGTTCCGCTCGAACAAGCGCTGCCCTGGCTGACGGAAATCCCCGCCATGTCGAAGCGCATCACCTGCGCGCTGCCGCTCATCTTGTGCATGGCGATGGCGCGGACATAGGGAGTCGGATCGGAGAGGCGGTCGGACAGCCACGTGCCGCCAAGGTTTCGGCATTCCTGCGCGAGTTGCTCCAGCGGTGCGAGGATAACCGGGTCGATATACGGATCGCCGCAAGCCTCCAGCGCCGCCGCCATGCCGAGCACGCCGGGCAGGTTCTCGGTGCCGCGACGATAGCCGCGCTCCTGCCCGCCAGTGGGTTCGAGAAGCGCGAAATCTTTCACCAGCAGCGCGCCGATTCCGATAGGACCGCCGAACTTGTGCGCGGAGATGATGGCCATGTCGCAGGGCGGAAGGGGCAGTTTCCCAGCACTCTGCGCGCAATCGGCGAGCAGCAGACCGCCCCCCTGTCCGACGACACCGGCGATCGCGGCAAGGTCCTGCCTGTTTCCGGTCTCGGAATTGATTTGCTGCACTGCCACCAGCGGGCGTTCACGCTGCACGGCTTCCGTGAGCACTTCGAAGTCGAGCGCCCCGTCGGTCCTCACCGGCAGACGCTCCGCATCAGGCGCAGCTTTCAGGATGGCATCATGCTCCACCGCCGACACCAGCCGCGCGCCGGCCTTCGCATGGTTCAAAGCCAGCGCTGCCGCCTCGCTCGCGCCGGAGGTGAAGATGACCTCCCCCTCCCAGCCGAGCGCCTGTTTCACCCGCTCGCGCGCGTCCTCCAGCGCCGCCCTTGCCTTGCGGCCTTCGGCGTGCGGGCTCGAGGGATTGGCCCAGAGATCGAAGCCTTCCTGCATCGCAGCGCGCGCTTCCGGGCGCAGCGGGGTGGTGGCGGCGTGGTCGAGGTAAATGCGTGTTGTGACGGGACGTGCTCGAAATAATTGCGAATTGAAGACAAATCCCTATATAGCGCGCAACCTCGTGCAAGCCCTAACAGGCCCGCGACCTCACATTTCTGCCAGGGTACATCTCCCGCATGCCGACAGTCATTTTTCCCGGCCCCGAAGGCCGTCTCGAAGGCCGTTTCTCTCCCGGACCCCGCCCACGTGCGCCCGTGGCGATGATCCTCCACCCGCACCCGCAGGGCGGCGGCACGATGAACGAGCAGATTACGCAGCGGCTCTACAAGACCTTCGTCAACCGCGGCTTCGCCACGCTGCGCTTCAATTTCCGCGGCGTCGGCCGCAGCCAGGGCAGCTTTGACAACGGCATCGGCGAACTGTCGGATGCCGCCAGCGCGCTCGACTGGGTTCAGCAGGTCCATCCCGACGCGAGCGTCACCTGGATTGCCGGCGTGAGCTTCGGTTCGCTCATCGGCATGCAGCTGCTCATGCGCCGCCCCGAAATCCGCGGCTGGATTTCCATCGGCGCCCCGGCGAGCATGTACGACTTCTCCTTCCTCGCCCCCTGCCCGGCGAGCGGCATCTTCATCCACGGCGCGCAGGACACGGTCGTCCAGCCCAATGCGGTTACGAAGCTGGTCGAAAAGCTGCGCACGCAGAAGCACATCACCGTGCATCACGAGGAAATCCCGCGCGCCAACCACTTCTTCGAGAACGAGCAGGAAGAGCTGATGAAGTCGGTCGACAATTACCTCGACTTCCGGTTGGACCCGGCCTGCCCGATCACTTGATTGGCTGCTGACAATTCGAATGAATGAGGGTCCGGTTTCCGGGCCCTTTTTCATGCCTGCGGGACTTCTCCACCGCCCCAAAAAGCGCCAAGCTTGCAATTAATTTGATATGTTGTAACATTAATATCAATTGGAGTCGCAAGGAGAGGAGCCGACCATGTCATATGTTGACCAACACAACGGACCATCTGCCGCAGGACTGGCTAGCTCGGTCATCGTGCAGGCGGCCATCGGTGCAGCGGTTATCGCCGGGCTGAGTGTCACGCAATTCACTCAAGACGCCCCGACCGGGCCGATAAAAGTGACCGAATACCCTATCGACCCGCCCCCGCCGCCGGAACCGCCCGAGAAGCAGGAGATCCTTCCCGAGACGCCTGTGATCCCCAAGCCCTACGTCCCGCCGAGCGATTTCGACTTCAAGATCGAGGAGCCGAAGATCGACTACACCAAGATCATGCCGGACCCGCTGCCGCCTGTGCCGCAGCCGGGAAATATGTCGAAGGCCGACCCCGAACCGCTGGCACCGGTGGCGACCTTCGACCCGGTCTCGGCCAAGCCGCGCAACAATCCGGGCGACTGGCTTCGTGACCGCGATTACAGGTCCTCGTGGGTGCGCCGCGAATACCAGGGTGTTGCAGGCTTCAGGCTCGACATCGCAGCGAGCGGCAAGGTCACCGGCTGCCGTGTGACCAGCTCCACCGGGCACAAGGAACTCGATGAAGCGACCTGTAAGCTCATCCAGAGCCGCGCCCGCTTCGAGCCTGCCCGCGGCAAGAATGGCGAGCCGGTTGCCGGAAGCTTCAGTTCCTCGGTGCGCTGGGTCCTGCCCGAATAACCTCCTGCGGGAAGACCCTTAACGCGAGCCCCGTTCGACCTTGTCGAGCGGGGCTTCACCGTCTGCGGCAGGCACGGTCCAGATGGCGACATTCACCAGCGCCACCAGCGCGAGGATGACCATCAGCATCGCATTCTTTGTATTGCCGGTGCGCTTCCACAAAAGGAACGCGCCGAAGAAAAGCATGACGGCGGCAAGGACGACGATGGAAAGGACTGTGTCGAGCATGCCTGCCTCCTAGCCCCATGCGCAGCGTTTGGGAATCTTTGCAGGAACGCGGCTGCGCTCCTGCCGTTGGTACAGCGAGAATGCGGCACCCTGCCGCACCGCATGTTCAAGGGGAGTGACCCATGGGAATTTTCAGCAAGATCAAGGACGCCATCTTCGGCAAGGAAGCCAAGGCCAACGAGGCTCCGGTCGAAACCAAGACCGGCAATGCATGGGCCGATGCGCCCGTCACCCAGTCGCAGGCCAAGCCGATCGTCGATGTCGAGAACAGCCTCGATTCCATGCCCGGCGCGGACCGCCTCAACTGGCGCACCTCGATTGTCGATTTGATGAAGCTGATCGGGGTCGATTCCTCATACGAAAACCGCAAGGCGCTCGCGACCGAGCTGGGCCGCGAAAATTACGAAGGCAGCGCGGAAGACAACATCTGGCTGCACAAACGCACCATGCGCGAACTTTCGGCCAATGGCGGCAAGGTCCCGGCCGAATTCCTCGATTGATTTGACAGTGTTAGGCGGGAAGCGCAGATGCTTCCCGCATGACCACACAGACATTCGACGCCACCCGCCGCCAGGTCCTCGCAGGCCTCGGCGCGACGACCGCCCTCACGCTCGGCGGTTGCTCGACCCTCCCGCGCACCAATGCCCCCGCAATCAGCGCGGAAGACCTGCTCGAGAGCGTCGCCTACAACCTTCTCCAGCATGAGCCCGAGCGCGCCACCGGCCTCGGTGTCGACACCGGGCAATATGCCTATCTGCGCGGCAAGCTCGAAGACCAGTCGCCCGGCGGACAGCAGGCCTATGCCGATACGCTGAAAAGCGACCTCGCCCGCCTGCGCGCCTTCGACCGCACGGGTCTCGACAGCACCAACCTCACCAATATTGAAGTGGTCGAGGCGGCCTATGAGCTCGCGCTCGACGGCTTTGCCCTGCCCTATGGCGATACGCCGGTCGGCAATTGGCGCACCGCGCCCTATGTCGTCATCCAGAACGTCGGCGAATATATCGGCCTGCCGCGCTTCATGCAGTCGACCCACATGGTCAAGACTGCCGCAGATGCCGACGCCTATATCGAGCGTCTCCAGCAAGCTCCGGCCACATTCGATGGCGAACTGACCCGCATCCAGACCGCGCGCAGCATGGGTGTGGTCCCGCCCGACTTCCTGCTCGACAAGACCATCCGCCAGATGGAGCAGACCATCGAAAGCGCCGGCAAGGGCGAACTCTTCGCCGCCGATTTGCGCGCCAAGCTGGCCGAGGCAGGCCTGCCCGCAACCCGCGCCGTTCAGGCAATGGCGCTCGAGAGCGGCCCCATCGCCGAGGCGCTTTCCCGCCAGCTTGCCGAACTCAAGGCAGAGCGCGCAGTCGCAACCTCCGCCCCCGGCATCTCCGCGCGGCCGCAGGGCGACGAGTTCTACGCCTGGGCGCTGCGCTCCAGCACCACCACCACGCTCTCGCCCGACGAGGTCCATCAGCAGGGCCTCGAAGAGCTCGAAGCGCTTCACGCCCGCATGGACCCCATCCTGCGCGAAATCGGCTATGACAGCGGCACGGTGGGCGAGCGCATGCAGGTGCTGGGCGACGACCCGCGCTACAAATTCGCGCCTGGCGACAAGGGCCGCGAGGAAATCTTCGCCTTCATCAACGACCGCGTCGACTGGATAAAATCGCAGATGCCGCGTGCGTTCAACACGCTGGTCGACCCGAACCTCGAAGTCACCCGCATCCCGGTGGCCGAGGAAGCGGGCGCGCCGGGTGCCTATGGCGGTGCGGGCAGCAAGGACGGCACCATCCCGGGCCGTTTCTGGATAAACCTGCGCACCACCGACCTGCACCGCAAATACGATCTTGCCGACCTCACCTATCACGAAACCATCCCCGGCCATGTGTGGGAGGGCGAATATTCCAACCGCCTGCCGCTCATCCGCTCGATCCTCGCCTTCAACCCGTTCAGCGAGGGCTGGGCGCTCTATGGCGAGCAGATTGCCGACGAACTGGGCGCCTATGACGAATTCAAGGTTGGCCGTCTCGGCTACCTGCAAAGCCTCGCCTTTCGCGCTTGCCGCATGGTCGTCGACACCGGTCTCCATGCCAAGGGCTGGAGCCGCGAAAGGGCACGCCAGTTCTTCGTCGAACGCAACGGCTCGAAGCCAGAGGAAGTCGCAGGCGAAGTCGACCGCTATTGCAGCTGGCCGGGACAGGCGACCGGCTACAAGCTCGGCCACAGCCGCATCGTGGCGCAACGCGAACGCGCTGAGGCCGCGCTCGGCGGCGCCTATGACTTCAAGGCCTTCAACGACGCCGTCGTACTCGGCGGCAATGCCCCGATGAACGTCATGGAGCGCAACGTCACCCGCTACATCGAGGGCGCGCGCAGCTAGGACCTTTTTCGCCGCCTGACCGTCCCTATCTATGGGTTCATACCAAGGGGATTATGATGGAAGCGCTGGGCGAGAATCTCGAAACCATGCCGCGCGTGCCGCTGGCCGACAGCCATGTCGCCATGCTGCGCGAAATCGGCACGGAGCGGACCTACGAGCCGGGCGAGATGGTCGCCGAAATCGGCGATACCGTCGACACCTTCGTATATGTCCTCGAAGGCGAGATTGAGGTGAAGGACCCCTATTCCGAGGCGCGCCTGCTCGACAGCTCGCTCGGCCCGACCCAGTTCATGGGCGAGATATCCTTCCTCAATGCGGGCACTTACTTCCTCCCCATGCGCGCAGCGAAGCCCACGCGCACGCTCGAAGTGCCGAGGGTGGACATGCTCGATTTGATGGCGCGCGTGCCCGAGCTATCCGACCATGTCATCCGCGTCTTCTCGGCCCGCCGCCGTCGCCAGTTCGAACTGAAAAACAGCAATGTGAAGCTCATCGGCGCCGACCGTGACCCGAAGGTGCAGAAGGTCGAGCAGTTCCTCAGCCGCAACCGCATCCCTTTCCAGAGCCTCGACATGGACGGGCGCGACGACGAGACGTTAGCCGTGTGCAACCTCACCGACCACCAGCCTTCGGTCATCCTCGGGCAGGACGAGGTGATGCAAGACCCGACTCCGCGCAAGATGGCGCAGCATCTCGGGCTCGACCTCGATGTGTGCCGTGAGACGCTTTACGATGTGCTTATCGTCGGCGCCGGCCCGGCGGGGGTCGCGGCATCAGTCTATGCGGGAAGCGAGGGACTGTGCGCGCTCACAATCGAGGACACGGCCATCGGCGGGCAGGCTGGCACCAGCAGCCGCATCGAGAATTACATGGGTTTCCCGACCGGCATCAGCGGTGCGGACCTCGTCTATCGCGGGCAGATACAGGCGATGAAATTCGGCACGCGCTTCGCCATGCCGCGCAGCGTACAGCGCGTCACCCGAAAGGGGGACAGGACGTTTTGCGTCACGCTCGACGATGGCGACGAGGTCTGCGCCAAATCCATCCTCGTGGCGACCGGCGTGCAATACCGCCGCCTGCCGCTCGACGGACTGGAGGAAATGGAAGGCGCGGGCATTTTCTACGCCGCGACCGACATGGAAGCGCGCTTCTGCCACGGCACCGAGGCGGTCGTCATCGGCGGCGGCAATTCGGCGGGACAGGCGGCAATGTATCTCAGCCGAAGCGCCGCACATGTGCACCTCGTGGTGCGCGGCGACAGCCTTGCCTCCAGCATGTCGAGCTACCTCACCCAGCGGCTCGAGGCCGACCCCTCGGTCACCATCCACTACAACACCGAAGTCACGCATCTGCACGGCGAAGGGCACTTGGAGGCTGTCACATTTTCCGGCCCCGAGGGCGAACGGCGCATCGCCACCCGCGCGCTATTCATCATGATTGGCGCAGCGCCCAACACCGACTGGCTCTCGGGCATGGTCGAGGTTGACGAGAAAGGCTTCGTGAAGACCGGCGCTGAAGTGGGCCGCGAGACACCCTTCGAAACCGGCACCGACGGCATTTTTGCGGTCGGCGACGTACGCGCCGGTTCGGTCAAGCGCGTGGCGAGCGCGGTGGGCGAAGGGTCTGTCGTGGTCAGCCGCGTATGGGATTACGTCGACCGGCTCGCCGCACCCGCCAGCGAGGTCTGACGCAGATCAACGGACCTTGGCGTCGGTTTCAACCAGCCGGATTTCGAACAGCGACGGCCACAGCTTGCCTGTGACGAACATCCGGCGGTTTTCGGCGTCCCAGGCAATGCCATTGAGCACTGCGTCGGAGCCAGAAACAGGCACCGACTGCACCAGCGCGCGCAGGTCGATGAGGCGTTTCACCACGCCATCGGCAGGGTCGATTGCGACGATGAAACCGGTCTCCCAGATATTGGCATAGACAAGCCCGTCAATCATCTCGAGTTCGTTCAAGCGGCGCAGCGGACGACCATTCATCGTGACGTCCACGCTCCGGCGAACCTCGTAGGTGTCGGGGTCGAGAATGCGCAGTGTGGCGCTGCCGTCGGAATGAACGAGGCCTTCGTCCGAGGTGGTCAGCCCCCAGCCCACAAGCGGATAATCGTCGCGCGAGGCCTTGTGCTCCAGCGTATCGGCATCCCAGCGGTGGATGACACCGTTGCGCCATGTCAGGCTGACGAAATCATCGCCCGCCGGCGCCAGCCCCTCACCGAACTGATCGGCAGGAATGGCACTCTCCTGCAGCACATCGCCCGTCGCCAGATCGACCTTGCGCACGACTGATTGGCCTTCGCGCCCGGTGCTCTCGTAAAGCGCGCCCTCGTGCCACAACAGGCCTTGCGTGAAGGCGTTGGTGTCATGCGGATAAGTCGCAGCGACTTCGGCCCTGTAGACCGTCGGCCCGCTATAGGCCTCCTCCACCGCTACAGTCGGCGCGGCCTCCTGCGCGGACAGCGGCACGGTGCAGCCAAGCGCGACGAGGGGCAGGAAGAACGAGCGGAAATTCATGGCGGTCCTATCGCGCATGGGGGCTTTCCGCAGCATGAAGCGTGAAAGCGTCAATTTAAAGCCCCCGGTCCGCGCCATCTCTCCTTGGCGCGGCCGGGGGCCTCCTCTCCAACTCGTTGCCCAGCAAGCGGGCTGTCTCGTCAGGCTGCTTCGGGAGCAGCGCTTTTTCAGGCCGCTTCCGGAGCGGCGTCGCGTACGCCCTGGTCGACATGGGCGGCGAAGGGTTCGAAATTGTCCACGAATAGCTGCACCAGCTTTTGCGCGGTGCGGTCGTATTCGTCCTTGTCTTCCCACGTCGCGCGCGGGTCGAGGATGGTGCTGTCGACGCCCGGAACGCTGACCGGCACTTCAAAGCCGAAATTCGGGTCCTTGCGGAATTCCGCGTCGTTCAGGCTACCGTCGAGCGCGGCGTTGAGGAGCGCGCGGGTGGCCTTGATGGGCATGCGGTTGCCGACGCCATACTTGCCGCCGGTCCAGCCGGTGTTGACCAGCCAGCACTGCGCGCCGCCTTCGGCAATGCGCTTCTTCAGCAAATTGCCATAAACGCTGGGGTGACGCGGCATGAAGGGCGCGCCGAAGCAGGTGCTGAAGGTCGCGGTCGGCTCATTTACGCCGATTTCGGTGCCGGCAACCTTGGCGGTGTAACCCGACAGGAAATGGTACATCGCCTGGTCGGGCGTCAAACGCGCAATCGGAGGCAGCACGCCGAAGGCATCGGCGGTCAGCATGATGACGTTCGACGGCGGCGGGCCGAGATTGTCGTCGCTGGTGTTGGGAATCGAGGACAGCGGATAGGCGCCGCGGGTGTTCTCCGCGAGGCTGTTGTCGTCGAGGTCGATCTCGCCATTCTCGTCCATCACCACGTTTTCGAGGACGGTGCCTTCCATCTTGGTGGTGGCGTAGATTTCCGGCTCGCTCTCGGGGTCGAGGCGGATCATCTTGGCATAGCAGCCGCCTTCGAAATTGAAGACCGCCGTGTCCGACCAGCCGTGCTCGTCATCGCCGATGAGCGTGCGGCTGGCGTCGGCCGACAGCGTGGTCTTGCCAGTGCCCGAGAGGCCGAAGAACACCGCGCTCTTGCCGTCGGGGCCGATGTTGGCCGAGCAGTGCATCGGCATCACGCCCTTGGGCGGCAGGAGGTAGTTGAGGATACCGAAGACGCTCTTCTTCATTTCGCCGGCATATTTCGTGCCGCCGATGAGGATGAGCTTTTCTTCGAGATTGACCGCAATCACCGTCTCGCTGCGCGTACCGTGGCGCTCCGGGTCGGCCTTGAAGGTCGGCAGGTCGATGATGGTGTATTCGGGCGTGAAGCCTTCGAGCTCTGCCGCCGTGGGGCGGACCAGCATCGTGCGGATGAACTGGTTGTGCCAGGCTAGCTCGTTGATGACGCGCACATTGACGCGATATTCGGGCTGCGAACCGCCGAAAAGGTCGGCCACGAACAGCTCGCCCTTGTCCTTCAGGGCGGCCATGAAGTCTTCTTTCAATGCCGCGAAATGCTCGGGCGTCATCGAGGCATTGTTGTCCCACCACACCGTGTCTTCGGTTTCGGCGTTGCGGACGATGAACTTGTCCTTCGCGCTGCGGCCGGTGTGCTTGCCGGTCTCGACCACCAGCGGGCCGTCCTTGGCGCGGCGGCCTTCGCCCCGCTCGAGCGCCGCGGCGGTCAGCTCTTCCGAGGTGAGGTTGGGGTGAATCGTCGCAGCGGTCTCGATGCCCTGCGCGGCAAGCGAGTGGGAAAGTGCGGTGGTCACTGAAATCTCCAGCGTCAAAGAGACAAGATGTAGGTCGAGAATCATTCGCGCATACGAATGCGCGCCCGTCGACCCAGCCTTTAGTCCCGCGCTGCCGCAACGTCAAACGCAGCGCCCCCAATTTCGTTTAAGGCGAGTGAAGCGCGCGTTGTGTTGCCCGCCAAATGGCTGTAGTCGGCTGTTTTATGGAAACAGAAGCCGCAACCGGCACGCCCCCGCAGGATGACGACCGCACGGTCATTGCGCTGGTCGATGACGACCGCAACATCCTCACCACCGTCTCCATCGCGCTGCAGGCCGAAGGATTCGCAACGCGGGTCTATTCGGACGGCGAGCAGGCCCTGTCGGCGCTTCTGGGCAATCCGCCCGACCTTGCCATTTTCGATATCAAGATGCCCAAGATGGACGGGATGGAACTGCTTCGCCGCCTGCGCGAACAGTCACCGCTGCCGGTCATCTTCCTCACCAGCAAGGATGACGAGCAGGACGAAGAAGCCGGGTTCCAGATGGGCGCGGACGATTACATCGCCAAGCCGTTCAGCCTGCGCCTCCTGCTCGCGCGTATCCGCGCCATCCTGCGCCGCTCCGACGCGCGCCGCCCCATGCCCATCGAGCCGGGAGAAAAGCCGGCCGAAGTCATCGAGCGCGGACGCCTGCGCATGGACCCGGCGCGCCACCACGTCACCTGGGACGGCAATCCCGTCTCGCTCACCGTCACCGAATTCCTGCTGCTGGAAGCGCTCGCCGCGCATCCCGGCGTCATCAAGAGCCGCAACCAGCTGATGGATGCCGCCTATCCCGACGATGTCTTCGTCGACGACCGCACGGTGGACAGCCACATCAAGCGCATGCGCCGCAAGTTCCGCAAGGTAGACGGCGAATTCAGCGCCATCGAGACGCTTTACGGCGCGGGGTACAGCTTCAGCGATGGCTGAGACGACACCCGTCCCCCGGGGCGAACACCTTTCCGACAAGCTGAGCTGGTCGGGTCGCCTCACCCTCACCAGCCGCATCCTTTTCGTCAATGTCCTGCCGCTGGTGCTGCTGGGCGGCGGCGTGCTCTATCTCGACAGCTACCGCAAGCAGCTGCTCGACGAGCGGTTCAAGCTGGCGCTGGTCGAGGCACAGATCACTGCCGAGGCGCTGGCAGGCGCGACCCAGCAACGGCAGGAAGCGCTGCTGATCCAGATCGGCAAGGAGCAGCGGCTCCGCATCCGGGTCTATGGCCCCGAGGGCGAACTTGAATCCGACAGTTTCCAGCTGGCGCCGCCCAGCTTCGACCTGCCGGAACCTTCCGAAGTCGACCAGGGTGATTTCGCGCTGCGGATGGACCGCTGGTTCGACCGCGTCGTGGGCGCGCCTGCCCTCCCCGATTATCGCCAGCCCGAAGTCGACAATGCCGAGGCCTGGCCCGAACTCGTCCGCGCACGCGAGGAAAGCCTCACGCAAATCGTGCTGCGCGACGCGCCCGACGGCACGCATGTCATCAACGCCGCTGCGCCTGTGGGCCTCGATGGCGACACCCTGCTGCTGACCCGCAATCCGGTCGACATCACCCAGTCGGTCCGCGAGGCGCGCACCACAGTGGCAATAATAGTCTTGCTGTTCCTCGCAGTCTCGACGCTGCTCAGCTTCTTCCTTGCGCAGACCATCGTGCGCCCGCTTCGCGAACTGGTGCAGGCCGCTGTGCGCGTGCGGCAGGGGCGTGACCGGCAAGTCGAGGTCCCGCGCCTGCCCGACCGGCGCGACGAAATCGGCATGCTCGCCCGCGCCGTTTCGGACATGACCGCCGCGCTGCGCCACCGTATCGACGCGGTCGAAAGCTTCGCTGCCGACGTAGCGCATGAAATCAAGAACCCGCTTGCGAGCCTGCGCAGCGCGACCGAAAGCCTCGGCAAGGTCGACGACCCCGAACTGCGCGCGCAATTGCTCGATATCGCCACCCACGACGTGCGCCGCATCGATCGCCTCGTGACCGAAATCTCCGACGCCAGCCGCATCGATGCCGAAATGTCGCGCACCGAATTCGAGCGCGTCGACATGGCCGAATTGCTGCACAATATCGTCACAAGCCGCGAGGAGCGCGGCGAGAACGAGGGCCGCACAGTCACTGTCTCGGCCGAGGGCGATGCGCTGGTCGTGAACGGCGTCGGCATGCGGCTTGAACGCATTATCGAGAACCTGCTCGACAATGCCGTGTCCTTCTCGCCGCCCGCAGGCACTATTGACGCGGCGCTTGTCCGGCGCGAAGGGCGTGTGCTCCTGACAGTTTGCGACGAAGGTCCGGGTATTCCGGAGGAAAAGCGAGAGAAAGTGTTCCACCGTTTCCACTCCGACCGCCCCGAGGGCGAGGATTTCGGCAACCACTCGGGCCTCGGCCTCGCCATCGGCCGCACCATCGCCGAAGCGCATGAAGGCTCGCTCCATGTCGAGGGCCGCAGTGACGGCGCAAACGGTGCCTGCTTCGTTCTCGACCTGCCGGCGGCGAAACGATGAAGACCAAGCTTCCCAATGTCACCGCCGTCGCCATCGACGGGCGCGGATTGCTGATTGCCGGCGAAGCGGGGGCAGGCAAGTCCTCGCTCGCGCTGGCGCTCATCGATCGCGGCGCCACGCTGATTGGCGATGACGGCATCGTGATCGACGATGAGAGCGGCCACCCGGTTGCCTGCCCGCCCAAGACCACGCGCGGCCTTCTTGAGGTGCGCAATGTCGGGCTGGTCGAACTGGAAACCGCCGAAGTGCCGATTGCGCTGGTGCTCCAGCTGACCACGCTCGCCCCGCGCTATCCAATGGAACTCGCCACCACCCAGCTTGGCGGCAAGGACATTCCGGTGCTGCTTTTCCGCCCCGGCGACGCGACGCAGGCGCTCAGGGCCGAATTCGCGCTCGGCAAGCATGGCCTTGCCGTGGCGGGCGAAGGGCAAGAGGCCGCGCAGTGAACGACACGCCCTCGCGCCAGCGGATTTTGCTCGTCACGGGCATGTCGGGCGCGGGCAAGTCCACCGCGCTGCAGGTGCTCGAAGACCTGGGCTGGGAAGCCATCGACAATTTTCCGCTGCGCCTCCTTTCCAACCTCGTCGGTAGCGAGGCGGAGAGCCGCTCGCCCATCGCAATCGGCTTCGATTCGCGCACCCGCGGCTTCGTGCCCGCCGGCATCATCGCCCAGTGCGAGGAGCTGGCAAAGCGCGAGGATGTCGAGCTCACCACGCTTTTCATCGACTGCTCAACGAGCGAGCTCGAACGCCGCTACAACGAGACCCGCCGCCCGCACCCGATGGCGCGCGAACGGCCCGTAGCAGGCGGCATCAAGGCCGAGCGCGAACTGCTCGAACCCTTGCGCAGCTGGGCCGAAGTACTCATCGACACGAGCGAATTCTCCGCCAACCAGCTCGGACAGGTTGTGCGCGAGCGTTTCGGCAAGAGCGGTGCGCGCGAGATGACGGTCACCGTCTCCAGCTTCGGCTTCGCCCGCGGCATGCCCCCGCTCGCCGACCTGCTCTTCGACATGCGCTTCCTCGACAATCCGCACTGGCAGCCGGAATTGCGTGACCTCACGGGGCAAGACGAACCGGTCGCGAGACACATCGAGGCCGACCCCGCTCTGGAGCCCGCCTTCGCCCGCATCGCCGACACGCTGCTCGAATTGCTGCCACGCTACGCCGCGCAGGACCGCAGCTATCTCAACATCGCATTCGGCTGTACCGGGGGGAGACACCGTTCGGTTTACAGTGCAGAGCGTGCCGCGCGGGTCTTGCGTGAGGCGGGCTTTTCGCCCACGGTCCTGCACCGCAATCTGGAAAGCCGCCCCGCCGACCCGCTCGAGAGGCGCTGAAATCCAGCAATGGTTAACATGATGAGCCTAAACTCTCGGGACGCTAAACGGACGCAAGCAACCGCATGATCGGAATGATCCTCGTCACCCACGGCAAGCTGGCCGAACATTTCATCGACGCGATGGAGCACGTGGTCGGCGCCCAAGAAGGGGTGGCCACCATCTGCATCGGCCCCAATGACGATATGGAGCAGCGGCGCAAGGATATCGCCGACGCAATTTCCAGCGTCGACACGGGCGATGGCGCCATAATCCTGACCGACCTGTTCGGCGGGACGCCCTCCAACCTCGCCATCTCGCTGCTCGACACGGGCCGGATCGAAGTGATCGCGGGCATCAACCTGCCGATGCTCATCCGGCTTGCCGGCGCACGCAAGAGCATGAATGTGGTCGATGCCGTCAGCGCCGCGCAGACCGCCGGGCGCAACTACATCACCGTGGCGAGCGAATTTCTCGGCCAGGACCTCGACAGCGCACGGAAGGCAAGTTGAGCGAACTCAGGAAACAGGTCGAGGTGGTGAACCAGCGCGGGCTGCACGCACGCGCGAGCGCCAAGTTCGTGGGCGCGGTCGCCGAACTGCCAGAGACTTGCAAGGTGCGCGTGGCCAAGGGCGATAACGAAGCAGCGGGTGGCTCCATCCTCGGCCTCATGATGCTGGGCGCGGCCAAGGGTGACACCATCGAAATCATCGTCGAGGGCGCGAACGCCGATACGGTGATGGCCGACCTCTCCGCCATGGTCGAGGACGGCTTCGGGGAGCCGTAACATGACCGAATTCAGCGGTTCGGGGCGCCGGATCATCACCGGCTTTTCCAACCCCACCGTCAAGGCGCTGCGGGCGTTGCGCGAGAAAAAGCACCGCAAGCGGGAGAAGAAGTTCCTCGCCGAGGGACTGCGCCTGCTCACCGATGCGCGCGAATGCGGCCATGTGCCCGAAACCCTCGTGCTGGCCGACAGGCGCGACCCGCACCCGCTGCTCACCGCGCTAGAAGAGGCGGTCGAGACCAGCGGCGGCGAGGTCATCGAGACCACGCCCGACATCCTCTCCAAGATTACCGGCAAGGACAATCCGCAGGCGGTCGCGGGCGTCTTCGCCGAGTTCGATACCTCGCTGGGCGCACTCGACCGCAAGGGCGCCGACATCTGGCTCGTCGCTCAGGCGCTGCGCGATCCGGGCAACCTCGGCACCATGCTCCGCACCGGCGACGCCATCGGCGCAGGCGGCCTCATCCTCATCGACGACTGCGCCGACCCCTTCAGCGTCGAAGCCGTACGCGCGAGCATGGGCGCGGTCTTCACCCAGAAAATCGCGCAGGCCGACTGGGCCGCATTCGAAAGCTGGCTGCGCGCAGGCGAAGGGCAGCTGGTTGCCGCCAGCCTGCGCGATGCCCAGCCCTATCGCGGCGCCCCCTATGCCGCGCCCTGCTTCGTGATGGTCGGCAACGAAAGCCGCGGGCTTCCCGAGGACTACGAAATGGCCTGCGACCTTCGCGTAACCATGCCGATGAAAGGCCGCGCCGACAGCCTGAATGCAGCCGTCGCGGCGGCGGTGTTGGGGTATGAGGTGCTGGACGCGCTTGGATAAGAGCTTGATTTAAGGCGTGAGCCTTGCTTCCTGTCGTTCTCGAAGGGGAGAGGTGATGACGGCAGCAATCAGAGTAACACGCGCCATTGCGGCTCTGGCGACGCTCTCGCTCGCCGCCTGCACCAGTCTTGCACCATCCAGTGCGCCTACAGACCCGGCCGACACAATCCTCTTAAACACGCGCGTCTATACGCTCGACTGGGGCGAGCCTGATCGCGAGGGCAATCCCGCCGCCGATGCCCCGTGGAGTGCGGCAGGCTGGCAGCCCGATGCCGAGGCAGTCGCTCTGGATGATGGCGATATCGTTTTCGTCGGCTCCTCGGATGATGCGCTCGCCCTGCGCGGGGCCGGCACGCGGGTTATCGACCTCGATGGCGCTACGGTCATTCCCGGCCTCGTGGAATCGCACACGCATGTCGTCGAACTCGGTGGGAAGCTGGATGCGGTCGATTTGACCGATGTCGTGACTGAAGCCGAAGCCGTTGCCCTAGTGGCTGCACGCGCGGAAGATACTCCGAAGGGCGAGTGGATTTTCGGGGCCGGCTGGGACGAAGGCGCATGGGCCAATCGCTTTCCCGACAAGGTGGCGCTTTCCGCTGCGGTGCCCGACCATCCGGTGGTGCTGCGGAGCCTCCACGGCTTCGGGCTATGGGTGAACGAGGCGGCGCTCGAGGCGGCTGGCATCGCTGCGGACAGCGAAATTCCGGCAGGTGGCGAGATGCGGCTGGGCGAGGACGGCAAGCCTTCGGGCCTGTTCCTCAACCGCGCCACGACGATGCTCGATGCGGCCATCCCTGTTCCCTCGCCCGAGGCGCTGCAGCGTCAGACCTTGAAGGGCCTCCAGCAGATGGCCCGCGATGGCTATGTCGCGCTGCACGAGGCCGGGGCCGACACCCATGCCATGCATGCGTTCGAGGCGCTTGAGGCGGATGGCCGCCTGCCCGTGCGGGTCTACGCCATGCTTTCCTTACGCGACGAACCCTTGATGCGGAAATGGATCGCACGCGGGCCGGACAGCGACAGCGAAAGCATGCTCGTGACCCGCGGTGTGAAGGCCTATTACGACGGTGCGCTGGGGTCGCGCGGGGCGCGGCTGCTAGAGGACTATGCCGACCGCCCCGGCCATCGCGGCGTGAGCGGCGAGGGTTATGGCTTTGACCGGGATCTGAACGCCGCAGCCATTCGCGCAGGCTTTCAGGTCGGTATCCACGCCATCGGCGATGCGGGCAATCGCGAAGCGCTCGACATCCTCGAAGCCGCCTTCGCCGCCACGCCGGGCGCACAGGCAAACCGCCACCGCATCGAACACGCGCAAGTCATAGCGCCAACGGATTTCGCGCGCTTCGCGGAGCTCGACATCATCGCTTCGATGGAACCACCGCATGCGGTGGAGGACAAGGCCTGGGCCGAAGAACGGTTAGGCTCCGAACGCATCGAGGGCGCATACGCCTGGCGCACGCTGCGCCGTGCGGGCGTGCCGCTGGTCTTCAACGCGGACGGCCCGGGTTCGGACCAGAGCATCTTCTACGGCCTCCACGCCGCCATCACCCGCCGCGACAAGGACCTGCAGCCCGAGGGCGGGTGGTACGCGAAGGAGGCCGTCACAATCGAAGAAGCGGTGCGCGCCTATACGAGCTGGGCCGCCTTTGCGAGCTTCCGCGAGGATGAGACCGGCATCATCGCGCCGGGACGATGGGCGGACCTGACGGTTATGGACATCGACCCCTTCGTGTTGGCGAGCGAAAACCCGGCCGCCATTCTTGAGGGCAAGATCGTGATGACTATCATGGACGGCAAAGTGGTGTTCGAACGCGATTAGCTGGCCGTCAGCGCATGCAGGCCACGAAACTCAGGCGGCCTTTTCGTTGGTCCCGCCGGCAGCGATGATGTGTTCGAGCACCGAGGGGTAAAGCGGCTGGTCGAATTCGACGCCGATTTCCCGCTTGGCCACCCACTTAACCTGCGCTTCGAGCGGACCGATGTCGCCGATACGGATGGTGATCTCATCGCCCACGTCGATGCGTCCGACGAGGTCGGAGAACTGGCACCCGTATTCCGACAGGTCCTTGATGGCCACGTTGAAGCGCACGCCGGTGCCCTTCCGGTAACGACCGGGGACCGAAATCGAATAGCGCTGTTCCCGTCTCAAATCCATTCGCCTGCCCCTACAATCGAAGGCGTTTATACGGCGACCCGAATTATTCTTATTGCGACTGGTTAACGCTTAAGCGAAATTCGTTTACAATTGACTAAACTCTGGCGCGATTACTCCGCAGCTTCGCTTTCTTCGGAGCTAGCATCTTGTATCAGCGAGGTTTCTTCGGCTTCGGAAAAATTTGCCAGCGCGCGCGGTGTGTGTCCTATCGGCAGTGCCTCGGTAAGATCTTGCGCGCTGGTGTCCACGTTCAGTTCTTCGAACCTTTCACCGGTTCGGCGCAGATTGGTATCGAAGCTGCCCACCAGTTTGTCGAAATGCTGGTTGGCCGAATGCAGGCTCTTGCGCATGGCGCCCATATGGCCCGCAACCACCCCAAGTCTGTCGTAAAGCTCCTTGCCCAGCTTGGCGATTTCCTTGGCATCAGCCTGCACACCGGCCTGCCTCCAGACGGTCGAAACCGTCAAGGCAATCGACATGAAGTTGAGCGGGCTGGAAAGGACGATTTGCCGCTTGAGCGCGTAGTCGAGCAAGCCACTATCCTGTGTCAGTGCGGCATAAAGTACGTGCTCGCCGGGAACGAACATCACGACGAAGTCCGCCGAGCCGTCGACGTGGTCCTGATATCGCTTGGCCGAAAGTTCATCGACATGACCGCGTAGTTCGCGCGCGTGTGTTTTCAGAAGCTCCTGACGTTCTTCCTCGCTCTCGGCCTCGTTGGCCCGTCGATAGGTGTTGAAGACGTTCTTCACGTCGACGACGAGCCGTCGATTGCCGGGGATATTGATGACGGCGTCCGGGCGCAGGACATTGCCATTCTCGTCACGTACGCTGGTCTGGAAGTTGAAATCGGCCTTGTCATAGAGGCCACAACTTTCAAGCAGGTTCTCAAGCTGTAGTTCACCCCAGTCACCGCGAGCTTTCGTGGCACCTTGCAAGGTGGTTGTGATGCGATTGGCCTCGTCGATTACGCGTTGTTGCCCCTCGCGCACCTGCCCGATAACACCCTTCAATTGCTCGAAGTCGCTCGTCCGACTCTTTTCGAGTTCCTCCACCCGCTTGCGATATCGTTCGAGTGTTTCGCCGACCGGGCCGACCTTTTTCTCCAGTTCGGCGAGGCTCTCCTTGTTCAGGGACGCGAGATTTGATTGCGCGTCCTCGAGGAACTTCTCGCGCGCACCTTTCAGCATCTTTTCGCTGATTTCACCGAATTTGGCCTGCAGCTTTTCTTCAGCGTCCTGCAACCGCTTCAACTCGCGGGCGAACTGGGCTTCGCGCTCGGCATACCGCTCTTCCAGCGCTTTTTCGCGCGCCTCGGCAGAACTTTCCAGTGATGCTAGCCGGTTTGCCAGACCTTCGCGCTCCTTGCGCACATCTTCCAGGCGCTCCGACAATCCATCCGAACGCGCGGCCCGCTCCGACATGGTCGCAAGGTCGCGGGTCATCTCTTTCAGCCTGTCCTCGCCCGCGCGCATCTCCGCCTCGCGTTCCCCGTGACGCGCCTTCCATTCGGCCACGGGACGCGAGCCGAGAAACCACCCGAGCGCGAGGCCCGCAACAAGTGCGACGATTGCAATGACAGCCAATTCCATGCGCCCAGACTATGCGGAACACATGTGGAACACCAGCCCTTTCCTACAGCTTTCCACCGAGATAGGTTCGCATCGGTTCTTTCTTATCGTCAGTCGCGCGAAATCGCCCTTACGCCTCACAGGAAACGCGGGCTCGGCATGTACTTCATCAACTCGCGCACGAAAAAAAAGGCGACCCGCTTGTCGCGAATCGCCTTTTCGATTGTCCGGATTGTTGGGAAGCTTACGCGGCCTCGCGCATCTTCTTCAGCTTCTTCAAGGCCATGCTGCGCTTCAGGCGCGAGAGATGGTCGATGAAGAGGATGCCTTCGAGGTGGTCCATCTCGTGCTGGATGCAGGTGGCCATCAGGCCTTCCATGTCTTCCTCGTGCGTCTCGCCTTCGAGGTCCTGGTAGCGCACGCGGCAGGTGGCCGGGCGGTCGACATCGGCGAAGATGTCGGGTACCGAGAGGCAGCCTTCCTGGTAGGTCGCCAGTTCCTCTGCCGGGTCGAGGATTTCGGGGTTCACGAAGACCCGCGGTTCCTTTTTCGTCGGGTAGTGAACGTGCTCGTGCCCGCCATGGTTGCAGACTTCGCCCTCGGCCTCTTCGTCGTCGGGCTGGAGGTCGATGACGAGGATACGCTTGGGCACGCCGACCTGGATGGCGGCGAGGCCGATGCCGGGCGCGTCATACATGGTTTCGAACATGTCGGAGACGAGCTCGCGCAGTTCGTCGTCGAACTCGGTTACGGGTTCGGACACGACTTTGAGCCGGGGATCCGGCACTTCGAGAATTTCACGGATAGCCATGGAGGGTCAGATAGGCGCGGGAGCCGCGTTTTTCAATCGAAATGGGGCGGTCAGAGTTATCGATTAGCCGAGCGGCCGACGGGCACGCAGCGCCTGCGCCAGAGTGCCCTCGTCGAGGTAATCCAGTTCGCCGCCCACCGGCAGGCCGTGGGCAAGCTGGGTGATGCGGACGGGAAAGTCTTCCAGCCGCTCGGCGAGGTAATGCGCGGTGGTCTGCCCTTCGAGCGTGGCGTTCATGGCTAGCACCACCTCGTCCACGCCGCCCTCTTCCACGCGGGAGAGCAGGCTCGCGATGTTCAAATCTTCGGGCCGGATGCCGTCCAATGCAGAGAGCTTGCCGCCGAGCACGTGATACTTGCCGGTGAACAGCTTGGCCCGGTCGAGCGCCCAGAGGTCGGCCACGTCCTCCACCACGCATAGCCCCTTGCCGTCGCGGCGCGGGTCGGCGCAGATGCCGCAAGGGTTGGTGGTGTCGACATTGCCGCAAGTGTCGCATTCGGCCAGCGCCTCGCCCACCGTGGCGAGTGCCTCCAGGAGGGCGGGCAGAGCACTCTCGCGTCGCTTCACCAGCCATAGCACCGCACGCCGCGCACTGCGCGGGCCGAGGCCGGGGAGGCGGGCCAATGCCGAAGCGAGGGTTTCAATTTCTTGCGATGCCATGCCCTCACAGATAGGGGCGACGGCGCGAACACGAAAGGTCACGAAGCACGGTCATGCGCATAATCTTCATGGGAAGCCCGGAATTCGCCGTGCCGACGCTGCAGGCGCTGGTCGATGCCGCGCATGAGGTGGTGTGCGTCTACACCCAGCCGCCCCGCCCCGGCGGCCGCCGCGGGAAGGAACTGACCAAGACCGCGGTGCACCAACTTGCGGAGCGGCTTGATATCGAGGTGAGGCATCCCGCCTCGCTGAAATCGGCAGAGGAGCAGGAGAAGTTCGCCGCGCTTGGTGCCGATATCGCGGTGGTGGCGGCCTATGGGCTTATCCTTCCGCAGGCCGTTCTCGATGCGCCGAAGCACGGCTGCCTCAACGTCCACGCTTCGCTGCTGCCCGACTGGCGCGGGGCGGCGCCGATACACCGCTCCATCATGGCGGGCGACGAGGTGACCGGCGTCACCATCATGCAGATGGAAGCAGGGCTCGACACCGGCCCGATGCTCGCCACCGTGCGCACACCGGTCGAGGACAAGACCACGGGCGAACTGACCGAGGAGCTGGCCGAACTGGGTGCGCAGCTGATGGTCGGCACGCTGATCGACCTCGAAGCGCTCCACGCGGTCGAGCAGGAGCATGAGGCGGCGACCTATGCGAAGAAAATCGACAAGTCCGAGGCGCGCATTGACTGGGCGCGCCCTGCCGAAGAGGTGGTGCGCCACATCCACGGCCTCTCGCCCTTCCCCGGCGCATGGTCCGATCTGGACGGAGCGCGAGTGAAATTCCTCCGTGCCGAAGTGGCCGAGGGTTCGGGAGAGACCGGTACGGTGCTGGACGACGACCTCGCCATCGCCTGCGGTGAGGGCGCCATTCGTCCCGTCCGCCTCCAGCGCGCCGGCAAGCCCGCGATGGACCGGGGCGAATTCCTGCGCGGCAACACTGTCGAGAAGAGCGCGCGTTTTTCGTGACCCGCTTCGCGCTCACCATAGAATTCGACGGGACACCCTTCGTCGGCCTCCAGCGGCAGGACAATGGGCCAAGCGTCCAGCAGTCGCTCGAAGACGCTGCACAGCGTATTACCAGCGAGGAGGTTCGGCTGTTCAGCGCGGGCCGCACCGATACCGGCGTCCACGCCCTCGCCATGCGCAGCCATATGGATGTCGAGAAAGACATCGCGCCCTTCCGTCTGATGGAGGCCTTGAACGCGCAGGTCCGCCCCGACCCGATTGCGGTCACCCATTGTGAAGTCGTGCCCGACGACTGGCACGCACGTTTTTCCTGCACCGGCCGTTCCTACGTCTACCGCATAGCCAACCGCCGCGCGCCGCTGACGCTCGACCGCAATCGGCTGTGGCAAGTCCCGCAGGAGCTCGACCACGAAGCCATGGACCGCGCTGCCAAGGCGCTGGTGGGGCTGCATGATTTTACCACCTTCCGCTCGGTCCAGTGCCAGTCGCAAAGTCCGGTGAAGACGCTGGACCGGCTCGATGTCGAGCGGGAAGGCGACGAGGTGCGCATCCACGCAGCGGCGCGCAGTTTCCTCCATCACCAGGTCCGTTCGATGGTCGGCTGCCTCGCGTTGGTCGGGATGGGGCGCTGGCGCGAGGAGCAGCTGGGAGAGGCACTCGAAGCGAAGGACCGTCAGGCATTGGGCCTAAACGCCCCGCCGCACGGGCTCTATTTCGTCGACGCGACCTATCCGGACGATGCCTGACGTAACGGCACCCTAGCCAAGCCCTTGAACGAGGCGTAGCGAGGCCCACAAACAGGTTTCGTAAAGCAACGAAAGGGAATTGGATGACCACCGGCAAACAGCTTTTCACCACGCTGACCAGTGACGGCACGCTCACGCTCGAACTGGAGGATGTCGTCTTCCCCGAGCCGACCGGCAACCAGGTGCTGGTCAAGATGGAGGCCGCGCCTATCAACCCGTCGGACCTCGCCATCCTGACCGGCGCGGCGGATTTCGAGAATGCGGAATACTCCCCCGGCAAGGTCGTCGCCAAGATGCCCGAACCGTTCAATTCGGGCAGCAAGGCGCGCCATGGCCAGAAACTGCCCGCCGGTAACGAAGGCGCGGGCACGGTCGTCGCCACGGGTGATAGCGACATGGCCAAAGCGCTAATGGGCCAGCGCGTCGCCTGCGTGCCGGGCAATGCTTTCAGCCAGTACGCCATTGCGGATGCGGCCATGTGCCTGCCGCTCGGCGACCACAGCGCGGAAACCGGCGCTTCGAGCTTCGTCAATCCGATGACCGCGCTGGGCTTTGTCGAGAACGCCAAGGCGGACGGCCAGAAGGCCATCCTCCACACCGTCGGCGCATCGAACCTTGGCCAGATGCTCAACCGCATCTGCCTCGAAGACGGGATGGACCTCGTCAACATCGTGCGCAAGGACGAGCAGGCGGAGCTACTCAAGTCGCAGGGCGCGAAGCATGTCGTGAATTCCTCCGACGATGACTTCATGGACCAGCTGCGCAGCGCCATCGACACCACCGACGCTTTCTACGGCTTCGACCCCATCGGCGGCGGCCAGATGGTCGATAGCTGCTTCAAGGCAATGGAGCAGGTCGCCGTGTCGAAGATGACCGAATATTCGCGCTACGGCTCGAACCAGGCGAAGCGGATGTTCATCTACGGCCGCCTCGATTTCGGGCCGACCGTGCTGACGCCTGCCTATGGCTTCGGCTGGACGCTCTCAGGCTGGCTGCTGACGCCGTTTCTTCAGAATGCGGGCATGGAAACTGTGATGCGGATGAGGAAGCGCGTGCTCGACAACCTCACCACCACTTTTGCCAGCAGCTACAAGACGAAGGTCGACCTCGAAGGCATGCTGACCAAGGATGCCATTCTCGACTATCGCCAGATGAAGACGGGCGAGAAATACCTCGTCACGCCGCACGGCTGAACTAGCGGCCGTCGAAAGACCTCTGGATGGCGGCGGGGTCGGTTACCCCGCCTGCCAGCAGCAATTGCAGGAGTATCCGCGCCTTTTGCGGATTGAGCGCGCGGGCGGCGACGAAGCGATTGGCCTCGTCCTCGCCCTCGCGGTCTACCAGCCCCTCGTCGGCGCGGCTGGCGCGGACCACGGGTATGCCCGATTGCGCCATCAGTGCCAGTTCCTGCCGCACGCGTTCGGGCATGTTACCCTCGCCCACGCCCGCAACCACGATACCGCGCGTTTCCTCGCCGACCAGCCGGAGCAGTTCCTCGGCGCATAGGGCGGCGTGGACATAGAGGATGACCACCTCGGGCAAGTCGTCCGACCACGCGAAACCCGCGCCATCATCCTGCCGCCACGGCGCACCGAACCATTCGAGCGACGACGGGGTGACCAGCCCGATGGATTCGCGCGGGAAACCGCGAAACGCCTCGGTCCCGCGAGTGCGAACCTTGCGCACGTCGCGCGCGGCGAAGACGCGATCGCCCATCACCACCAGCGTTCCGCGCCCGGCCGCTTCAGCGTCGCTGGCGACGCGCACAGCATTGGCGAAATTGCGAAGGCCATCATAGCCCACTGCGTCGGCGGGGCGCATCGCTCCGACCACCACCACCGGCTTGTCTGCTGGCAGGGTCAGGTCGAGCAGGAATGCGGTTTCTTCGAGCGTATCGGTGCCATGGGTGACGATGACGCCGTGGCAGTCTTCCTGCCCCAATGCATCGAGGATGGCGGGATGAAGCGCATTCCAGACCGCAGGCCCCATATCCGCCGAATCGATATTGGCGATTTGCCTGCCCGACAGCTCTGCCTCGAGGCCCAGCCCGCCGACCTTTTCGAGGTAGTCCTCGATGGAAATCTCGCCCGCGGAATATTCGGGCGCAATGGCGGAGCCCGCGATACCTGCGATTGTGCCGCCCGTGGCGAGGACTGTGAGCTTTTTCGTCATCCTCGCGCGTTAGCGACAATTGATTTATGTGTCAGCCGCGCTATGTGGCGCTTCACCCGATGCTGGTCGGGGCGATTAGCTCAGTTGGTAGAGCATCTCGTTTACACCGAGAGGGTCGGCGGTTCGAGCCCGTCATCGCCCACCAGTTTCGACTCGACAAAACCATCCGGGGGATGGTTTTGCGTCGAAACTCCCGAGCGGCAGCGAAGGGTCTCCTACTTCAGCCACAGCCTCAGGCCATAGGCCACCGCTCCCAGCACCATCACGCTGGCGAGCCATATGAGCACCATCCACGCCAGTCGCTGCCACAAGGGCTTGCCTTGCGCCTCGTCCGAGCCGGAAAGCGGGTCGAACGCCATCAATGGTATCCTTCCGTCCCGACCTTGCCGCGAAACACCCAATAGGCCCAGCCGGTGTAGGCAAGGATGAGCGGCATGGTGATGGCGACGCCGATCAGCATGAAGGCCTGGCTCTTCTCGGGCGCAGCGGCTTCCCAGATGGTGACATCGGGCGGGATGACATTGGGCCAGATTGTCGCCCCCAGCCCCGCCATGCCGAGGAAGAACAGCGCAATCGACAGCCAGAAGGGCTTGCTGTTGCGCTCTTTCCTTAGCGCGCCGAGCAGCGACAGCGCGATGATGCCCGTGACGATTGGCACCCATGCGGTGAGATAGATTTCCGGCGCGGACAGCCAGCGGTCGGCATATACGGGATTGAGCGCGAGGTTGTAGGCGCTCACCGCACCCATCAGCGCGAGCGTCGCGAGGAAGGCTTTCTTGGCCAGCGTGCGCGCATGGGCCTGCGACGCGCCTTCCAGTTTCCAGATCAGCCAAGTCGCACCCAGCAACGCATAGCCTGCCACCGTGCCCACGCCGGTCAGCAGCGTGTAAGGCGTCAGCCAGTCCCACCAGCTACCGGCATAGGCGCGGTCCTGCACCTCGATGCCCTGCAGCAGCGCGCCGAGTATCATCCCCTGCGCCATCGCAGCGACGAAGGACCCGGCAGTGAAGCTGATGTCCCAGAACTTCTCATGCGCCTTGTCGCGCCAGCGGAATTCGAAAGCCACGCCGCGAAAGACGAGGCCCAGCAGCATGGCGATGACCAGTGGGTAGGTCGCGGGCAGGATAACCGCATAGGCCAGCGGAAAGGCAGCAAAGAGCCCGCCCCCGCCCAGCACCAGCCATGTCTCGTTGCCGTCCCAGACGGGCGCGATGGAGTTCATTGCCTGGTCGCGCTCCTGTCCCGGCTGGAATGTCGGGAAGAGAATGCCGATGCCGAGGTCGAAGCCATCCATCACGACATAGGCGAAGACCGCGAAGGCGATGATGAAGGCCCAGATGGTGGTGAGGTCGAAATCAACGCCCATCGGTCGCCTCCTCCTTGCTTTCGGGCAGGACATCGGGGTCGTGTCCCGGGTTCTGCGTCGGTCCCGGGGTGATACCGGCGGTGCGCACCGGTCCCTTTTCGGTGCGCTTGACGCCCTTCTCGCCAAGATGCGGCGGGTGGCTCATCAGGCGCAGGATATACCAGGTGCCGACGCCGAAGACCGCGAAATAGACGATGACGAAGGCAATTAGCGACATCGCCACGGCGGGCGCGTCGAGCGGGCTGGCGCTGTCGGCGGTGCGGAGCACGCCGTAGACGGTCCAAGGCTGGCGACCGACCTCGGTGGTAATCCATCCGGCGATGACCGCAACGAAGCCCGATGGCCCCATCACGACCGCTGCCTTGTGCAACCAGCTCCAGTCGTAAAGCTTCTTGCGCGCCCTCGCGAGCAGGCTCCACGCACCGATGCCGAGCATCAGGAAACCGATGCCGACCATCACGCGGAACGCCCAAAAAGGTAGGAAGACCGGCGGCTGGTCCTCGTCGGGGATAGTGTCGAGGCCTTCCAGCTGCGCATCGAGGTCGTGCTTCAGGATGAGGCTCGACAGCTTCGGGATGCCCACCGCGTAGTCGAGCCGCTGCTCCTCGTCATTGGGGATGCCGAATATGTAGAGCGGCGCGCCGTCGGGATAGCTTTCGTAATGCCCCTCCATCGCCATGACCTTGGCCGGCTGGTGCTCGAGCGTGTTGAGCCCGTGCATGTCGCCAGCAAATATCTGCACCGGCGCGACCAGCGCGGCCATCCACATCGCCATCGAGAACATCTTGCGGGCATGCTGGTTGGTGCGGTCTTTGAGGAGGTGCCACGCCCCCACCCCGCCGACCACGAAGGCAGTGGTTAGATAGGCTGCGATGACCGTGTGGACGAGGCGGTAGGGAAAGCTCGGGTTGAAGACGATGTCGAACCAGTCGGCCTCCGGGAGAAGCTGCCCGTTCGCCGCCTCGGTCCAGCCTACAGGTGTCTGCATCCAGCTGTTCACCGACAAAATCCAGAAGGCCGAGATGAAAGTACCCAGCGCCACCATGAAGGTCGCGGTGAAGTGCAACCCCTTGCCCACCCGGTTCATCCCGAACAGCATCACGCCCAAGAATCCCGCTTCGAGGAAGAAGGCCGTCAACACCTCGTAAGCCATCAGCGGGCCGAGGATGGGGCCGGTCTTGTCGGAGAACACCGCCCAGTTGGTACCGAACTGGTAACTCATCACGATGCCCGACACGACACCCATGGCAAAGGCGATGGCGAATATCTTGAGCCAGTATTTGAACAGGTCCTGGTAAACCTGCTTGCCGGTTTTCAGCCACAGCGCCTCCAGCACTGCGAGAAAGCTCGCAAGGCCGATGGAAAAGGCCGGGAAAATGAAGTGGAAGCTCACCGTGAAGGCGAACTGGATACGGGCGAGCAGCAGCGCGTCGGCGTTCTCGAGCATGGCCGGACCCTATACCGGCATTCGCAGAAAACCGCGATGAAAGCTGTGCACCATCTGGTGCAAGCCACGCATCAATCAGTCAGCGCGGCGTCAATGGCACTGCGTGCTTCCTCGCCCGCCCAGTCGAAGTCGCCGCGCACGCGCCAGACTTCCAGACCGCTCGCGTCATAGAGCACGGTGGTGGGCAGCAAGGTGTCGCCCGATGCGAAGCCCAGTTCGGCCTGCGGGTCGAGCCAGGGTTCGAGATGGGCGAACCCGCCTTGCTCGAAGAACGCTGTGACCTTGGCGGGGTCGCCCATGTCCTGGCTGACCGCGACGACGCGAAGGCGCCCTTCGTAATCGCCCGCAAGCTCGTCGAGCAGAGGCATTTCCTTGACGCAGGGCGCGCACCATGTGGCCCAGAGGTTGAGCAGCACCGGCTCGCCCTGCAAGGCGCCGAGGTTCAGTTCACGCCCATCGCTGTCCTTCACATTCAGCGCGGGCATGAGTTCACCCGCATTCGACGCATCGATTTCGCTGGTTGCCGCTGCCGAAGCACCGCTTTCTTGCGCCTCACCCGGCGCATCCCTATCGCAGGCGGCAACAGTCAGACCGAGGATAGTTACGAGCGTGAGCGAGAAGCGGGACAATCAGGGCTCCAATGCGATGTGGGGCGGCAGGTTCGCCGAAGGACCTAGCGCCATCATGCGCGAAATCAACGCTTCCATCCCATTCGACAAGGCGCTCTGGCGCGAGGATATCGCGGGCAGCCGCGCGCATGTCGCCATGCTGGCGAAGCAGGGGATCGTGAGCGAGGCCGACGCGAAAGCCATCGACGAGGGGCTTCAACAGGTCGCCGCCGAGTATGAGCGCGACGGCGTGCCCGAGGACTGGGACCTCGAGGACATCCACATGACGGTGGAATCGCGCCTTACGGAAATCGTCGGTCCCGCAGCAGGCCGCCTCCACACCGCCCGCAGCCGCAACGACCAGGTAGCGACCGATTTCCGCATGTGGGTGCGCAGCGCGATGAGCCGCGCCGAGGATGGCCTCGCGGCGCTGATGCGGGCCCTGGTGACGCGCGCCGACGAGCATGCGGACAGCGTCATGCCCGGTTTCACCCATCTTCAGACCGCGCAGCCGGTGACACTGGGCCATCACCTGCTCGCCTATTTCGAGATGTTCGAGCGCGACCGCGGCCGGTTCGCCGATGCGCGGGCGCGGCTGGACGAATGTCCGCTCGGCAGCGCGGCGCTGGCAGGCACCGGCTTCGACCTCGACCGCGAGATGACGGCCGAAGCGCTCGGTTTCGCGCGGCCCACGCGCAACAGCCTCGATGCCGTGTCCGACCGCGATTTCGCGCTCGATTACCTGCAAGCGGCAAGCACCTGCGCCATCCACCTCTCGCGGCTCGCCGAAGAGATGATACTTTGGGCCAGCCAGCCCTTCGGCTTCATCAAACTGCCCGATGCGCTGTCCACGGGCAGCTCCATCATGCCGCAAAAGAAGAACCCCGATGCTGCCGAACTGGTGCGCGGGCATGCGGGGCGCATCATCGGTGCGATGACCGCGCTTTCCATCAGCATGAAGGGCCTGCCGCTCGCCTATTCGAAGGACATGCAAGACGACAAGCCGCCCGTCTTCGAGGCTGCCGGCCTGCTCGACCTGTGCCTTGCCGCGATGGAGGGCATGGTGGCGAAGAGCACATTCGACACCGCCCGTATGCGCAAGGCCGCCGAAGCAGGTCATGCCACCGCCACGGACCTTGCCGACTGGCTGGTGCGGCAGGCGGACATCCCGTTCCGTGAAGCGCACCACATCACCGGCGCTGCCGTGAAGCTGGCCGACCACAAGGGCGTAGCTCTGGACGGTCTCACCATCGAGGATTTCCATTCCATCGACGAACGCATCGGCGAAGGCGTGTTCGACGTGCTTTCGGTCGATGCTTCGGTCGCCGCGCGCACCTCCTATGGCGGAACCGCACCTGCGCGTGTAAGGGAGCAGGTCGCAGCCGCGCGCCAGCGGCTGGGCATGGAGGATTGATGCGCGCTACCCTTGTTCTCGCTGCGTTTCTCGCGCTCGCCGCATGCGGGCAGAAGGCTGCGCTGACGCCGGTTGCGGGACAGACCCTGCCGCCCAAGCCCTATGGCGCGGAGGTGCAGCCCGATGCGCAGGACCTGCTCGCGCTCGACCCGCAGGCCGCGCCCGACCGCTCGGTGGAACTACGCACGCGCAGCGAGGAACGCGAGGACGACCCCTTCGACTTGCCGCCCGAGGAAGCCGACGGACCTGACGGCGCCTGACCAAGGCCAGTTTCTCAGGTGAGAACCTAAGCTGTCTCGACTTGGGCCGGTGCGAACGGCATGGGGCGCAGCATGGACCATTTCCAGCTACGTGACGGCGTCCTCCACGCAGAGGATGTCCCGCTGCCGACCATTGCCGAGGAAGTCGGCACGCCGGTCTATGTCTATTCGCGCGCCACCCTGGTGCGCCATGCGCGGGTGTTCCGCGAAGCACTGGCGGGGCTGAAAAACCCGCACATCGCCTTTGCCGTCAAATCCAACCCGAACCTCGCCGTGCTGCGCGTGCTTGCGAACGAAGGCTATGGTGCCGATGTCGTCTCGGGAGGCGAGCTGACGCGCGCGCTGAAGGCGGGGATGAAGGCGGAAGACATCGTGTTCTCCGGTGTCGGCAAGACGCATGCGGAACTGCAGCAGGGTCTCGAAGAAGGCATCGGCCAGTTCAACATCGAGAGCGAGGAAGAGGGCTACGAACTCGCCGCCATCGCCCGCCGCTTCGGCAAGCGCGCGGCCTGCGCACTGCGGGTGAACCCCGATGTCGATGCGCGCACGCATGAGAAAATCTCCACCGGCAAGCGCGAGAACAAGTTCGGCGTCCCGCTCGACCGAGCGGCCGAAATCTATGCCGCGCTGGCCAAGGAGGACGGCCTCGATATGCGCGGCATCGCAGTGCATATCGGGAGCCAGTTGGGCGACTTGGAACCGCTTGAAACCGCTTTCGGCAAGGTCGGCGCGCTGATTGCCGAATTGCGCGAGGCCGGATGCAGCGTGACCCACGCCGACCTCGGCGGCGGTCTGGGCGTACCCTACAAGGCGGGTGAAGAATTCCCACCGCCATCCGAATATGGCGCAATGGTTGCGCGCGTCACCAAGGACTGGGATGTCCAGCTGATGTTCGAGCCCGGCCGCGTAATCGCGGGTAATGCCGGCGTGCTGCTGACCCGCGTCATCCGCTCCAAGCGCAGCGGCAATGGCCCACCCTTCCTCGTGGTGGATGCAGCCATGAACGACCTCGCCCGCCCCGCCATGTATGGAGCGTGGCATGATTTCGAAGCGGTCGAACCGACCGGACAGAAGGCCGTCCAGCATATCGTCGGCCCGATCTGCGAGACCGGCGACACCTTCGCCATGGACCGCGAATGCGATGCTCTGGCCGCTGACGACCTCGCCGTTTTCCGCACCGCCGGGGCCTATGGCGCGACCATGGCATCGAGCTACAACTCGCGCGGCTTCGTGGCAGAAGTCCTCGTCGACGGCGACAAATACGCGATCGTCGCAGACCGCATTGCTGCCAGCGCCATCATGGATGCCGAGCGCGTGCCTGACTGGCTGGAAGGCTAATGCATTCGCTCCCCCTCTTCCACCGCATCGCCGGCGAGCGCGTGGTCGTCGTAGGCAGCGGCGACATGGCCGAAGCCAAGGCGCGGCTGGTGACACGCGCGGGCGGGATACCTTGCGCCGAGACCGAGGCGCATCACGCGCGGCTGGGTTTCGTGGCGCTGGAGAACGAACGCAAGGCGGAAGCTGCGGCCTTGCGTTTGAAGCGGCTCGGCCTGCTGGTGAATGTCGCCGACCGTCCGGACCTGTGCGACTTTACCTTACCGAGCGTGCTCGACCGCGAACCGGTGCTGGTGGCGGTGAGCACCGGGGGCGCTTCGGCGGGCCTCGCCAAGCACCTGCGTCTGCGGCTCGAAGCGCTCATTCCGGAAACCATCGGGCGCTTGGCAGACAGGCTGGCAGCATCGCGCGATGCATTGCGCTCGCGGTTTCCCGATGGGGCAGCGCGGCGGCAAGCGCTCGACAAGGCGCTAGCCGAGGGCGGACCGCTCGATGTTCTCGAGGTCCGTTCGCATGGGCAGGTCGACAAATGGCTACAAGGTGGAAGCGATAAACTCGTTGCTTCAACCGAAGAATTCACGCTCACCAGCGACGACCCCGACGATCTGACAATCAAACAGGCACGCCTGCTCGGTATGGCAGATACCGTCCTGCATCATCCGGATATTCCCGAGGCTATCCTCGTCCGCGCCCGCGCCGATGCCCGCAGGATAGAACTTCCCGGCGAACCGCCAGCCGAAGGGCTAACAGTCGTTCTGCGCCGCAACCGCTAAGCTGCAGCCAACTCGCATGCCTCCCCAATTCCGATAGCTGCGAAATAGCGCGCCATCGCATCGGCAGTCGCATCGGCAAGCGCAATATGCGCGCGGCGGCGGTCATGCGGGTCGGGGATGCGGACCAGCAAATCGGCATCGACCATCTGCGAAATCCACCTCAGCGCAGTCGTCGCAGGCACACCGGCTGCAATGCATAGCGAAGTCACGCAGACCTGCCGCCGCTCTGCCCGCGCTGCCGAGAGGTCGAGAAGGATATCCCACGCGGGGTCGGCAAACAGCTCGACATCGAAAAATTGCGAGCGCGCCTGCCGCTGGCGGATGAGCTTGCGAATAAGCGCGCCATCGGGAAGCCGGGGCGCAGCCTTGCCCTGGTCGACCACATATTCATCGCCCTGCGCGTGCCAGCCCTGCGCCGGGGACTCGAGCCGAAAGGCCCCGCCCCCTTCACGCTGGCCCGCGCCGATACCCGGCGAAAGGCCTTCAAGTCTCTGCGCAATCGAACCGACCTGCTCGGTCAGCCGCAGCAGCATCAGCCGGTCTTCCTCCGCGAGCTCGCGCAGGCGCAGGTTCGGTACGTGAGCCAGCACGCGGCCGATGGCGATGATGCGGTCTGCCCGCCCCGGCTCGACCAATATCTGCGCGCCCGACATGGCAAAGCAGCCGAACACGGCATCGAGTGCATCCATCGTGGTGGACACCACCAATTGCGCACCCGACTTGCCCGCGCGCATGTCCAGCCGCGACAGCAAGGCCATGGCGCTTGCATCAGCATCGGCGCAGTCGACAAGGATGAGGTCACCCAGCGCGCTGCCCGAGCCGCTGCCGAACTCATCGAGACCGCAGCATTCGAGCACACGGAAACCCGCCGCCTTCGCATCGCAACGCATCTGGTCGCGCACTGTCCCGCGGTCGGCGAGCACGCTCACCGAAAGCTGCAGCCCCGCGCCATCATAAACCGGCTCGTATGCGAAATCCGCCTGCATGGAATCGGCCTCCTCACCTATTCGTTAAGAACAAGATGAGAACAAATGCGGAATGAGTCAAGTTTGAGCTATATTCGATCGTGGCATTTGATTCATACCAAGCGCCTCGCTTTGCGCGCGAAAAGCGATTAGGGGCGCTTCCATGCATTTTCTCGACCAGGCCAAAATCTATCTCAAGTCCGGTGCGGGCGGCCCCGGCGCCGTCAGCTTCCGGCGCGAGAAGTATATCGAATATGGCGGACCCGACGGCGGCAATGGCGGCAAGGGCGGCGACATCGTCTTCCGCGCCGTGCAGGGCCTCAACACGCTCATCGACTTCCGCTACGCGCAGCACTTCAAGGCCAAGCGCGGGATGCACGGACAGGGCAAGGACAAGACCGGAGCCGGCGCGCCCGATCTCATCATCGATGTGCCCGTGGGCACGCAGGTCCTGTCGGAGGACAAGGAAGAGGTGCTCGCCGATTTCACCGAGGTGGGCCAGGAAGTCGTCTTCCTCGAAGGTGGCATGGGCGGCCGCGGCAACGCCAGCTACAAGAGCAGCACCAACCGCGCCCCGCGCCAGCACCAGCCGGGCGAGCAGGGCGAAGAAATGTGGGTCTGGCTGCGGCTGAAACTGCTCGCCGATGTCGGCCTGCTGGGCCTTCCCAATGCGGGCAAGAGCACCTTCATCAACCAGGTCACCAATGCCAAGGCCAAGGTCGGCCATTACGCTTTCACCACACTGGTGCCAAAGCTCGGCGTGGTACGCCACAAGTCCCGCGAATTCGTGCTTGCGGACATTCCAGGCCTCATCGAAGGCGCGGCGGATGGCGCTGGCATCGGCGACCGTTTCCTCGGCCATATCGAACGCTGCCGCGTGCTCATCCACCTCATCGACATCGCCGGACAAGACCCGGCCGATGCCTACAAGGCGGTGAATGCAGAGCTGGAAGCCTATGGCGCAGGCCTCGCCGAAAAGCCGCAGCTGGTCGCGCTGAACAAGCTCGACCTTGCCGACGAGGAACTGGGCGCAGCCTTTGCCGACGAACTGCTGGCGGCAGGCGCGGACAAGGTGTTCAGCATTTCTGGTGCGACCGGCGCAGGCATCGAGGAATTGCTCGATGGCGTCCTGTCCTACCTGCCCGACCGCACCTCCACCGAAACTCAGGCCGAAGAGGTCGAGGACGAGGGCGACGAGCCCGACTGGTCGCCCATCTGACCTTCATGACGGTCACCACCCTATCCGGATTGCGCGCGGCAAAGCGGCTGGTCGTAAAGGTCGGCTCGGCGCTGCTGATCGAACAGGGCCGGGCGCGCGAGGCTTGGCTAGCGACACTCGCCGCAGAAATCGCCGCGCTGCGCAAGGGCGGGACCGAGGTCATCATCGTGTCCTCGGGCGCGATTGCGCTGGGCGCGGCGAAGCTGGGGCTTGCCAAGGGCGGTCGCGGGAGCCTTGCCGATGCGCAGGCGGCTGCGTCGGTCGGCCAGGTCGAACTGGCGCGGCTGTGGTCCGAAGTGCTCGGGCGTCATGACCTCATCGCAGCGCAAATGCTCGTAACGCTCGACGACCTTGAAGACCGCCGCCGCTATCTCAACGCCTCGGCCACGCTGGAGCGCCTCATCGAGGCGGGCGCGATACCGGTGGTCAACGAGAACGACAGCGTGGCGACCGAGGAAATCCGCTTCGGCGACAACGACCGCCTCGCTGCGCGCGTGGCGCAGGCCGCTCAGGCCGAAGGTGTGCTGCTGCTGTCGGACGTAGACGGGCTATACGACCGCAACCCCGAGGATACGGACGCGAAGCTTGTCGAGACTGTAGAAGGCGTCACTCCCGAAATCATCGCGATGGCGACGGGCGAGAGCACTTCCGGCCTCGGTTCGGGCGGGATGCTCGCCAAATTGCAGGCCGCGCGGATTGCCGAGCGCGCCGGTATCGCGCTTGCCATCATCAATGGGAAGCATGACGCACCGATTGCCAGTGCGCTCGATGGAGGACGCGGAACGCTGTTCCTGCCACAGGGCGACGAGAGCGCACGCAAGGCGTGGCTGTCGGGCCGCCTCGCGCCTGCCGGCGTGCTCACCGTCGATGCGGGCTGCACCGAAGCACTGGCCAGGGGAGCGAGCCTGCTTGCCGCCGGGATGACCGAGGTCGAGGGCGATTTCCGCCGCGGCGACCTCGTCACCATCTTCGGCGCGAAGGGCGAGCGGCTTGGGCAGGGCCTCGTCGAATACACGGCCGAGGAATGCCGCAGCATCCTTGGCTTGCGCGAAGACGAGCAGGCAGCAAAGCTTGGCTACGCGCCGCGCGCTGCCGTCGTCCATCGCGACCACATGGTGCGCGCATGATTGTCGCGCTGACGGGAGCTACCGGTTTCGTGGGGCAAGCGGTGCTCGATGTAGCGGCGCGTTCGGGCATCAAGGTTCGAGCCCTCACCCGCAGTCACAAGGCGGCGCGCGAGGGCGTCGAGTGGGTCGAAGGCAACCTCCACAAGAAATCCGCCCTGCTCGAACTGGTCGATGGCGCCGATGCGGTCATCCATGTGGCGGGCCTGACCAACGCCCCCGACCCCGCCGAATTCCACGAGGCAAACGTCGTCGGCACGCGCAATGTGATGCGCGCGGCGCAGGACAAGGACGTGCGGCGCTTCGTATTCGTCTCCTCGCTTTCGGCGCGAAAGCCCGGCCTCTCGCTGTACGGAAAATCGAAATTCGAGGCGGAGAAATGGGTCGGTAATAGCGGCCTCGATTACACCATCGTCCGCCCGCCTGCAGTCTATGGCCCGCGCGACAAGGACATGTTCGAGCTGTTCCGCGCAGCGCAATACGGCATCGTTCCGGTCCCGCCCAAAGGCTACACCTCGATCATCCATGTCGACGACCTGGCCGAGTGTCTGCTCGCACTCGCGCCAGCCGGAACGGCCAGCGGCGCGCTACTCGAACCCGATGACGGGCGCGAGGGCGGCTATGAGCACGCCCAGATGGCGAAACTCATCGGCAAGGCGATGGGCAAGCGTGTCTTCGCCCCGCATCTCCCCGATTTCGTACTGAGCCTCGGCGCAAGAATCGACCGGATGGTGCGCGGAGACCAAGCCAAGCTGACTGCAGACCGCGTAGGTTACATGGTCCATCCAGACTGGGTCTGCAGCCCCGAACACGCCGTTCCGCCCGACATCTGGCAGCCGCGCATTCCAGGCCCCGAAGGCTTCGAACAGACCGCCCGCTGGTACGAGCGCGAAGGCTGGCTCTAGCCGCTACTCGGGCTGCGCTTCCCACACTGAGCGCATGTTCCTGCCGACATGCACCTGCGGCTCAGACGGCGTAATCGCCATCTCCGCCTCATCGGCTGCGATGCGCTCCCGCGCTTCGTTGAAAGCATGCTCTAGCGGCTTGGTTTCGACGGCATCGCCCTTGAAGAACATCTCGGCGAAGACCGTCATCTCGCGGCTGTCGTCGCATCCATAGGAGGTACGGTCCTTGCGCGCTGCGGTGATGACGATGCTGTCGTCGGTGGCGAGCGGCGCGATCCAGCTGCCCGAGTAACAGGCCGAGACGACGACCAGACGCCTGGCGACACCGGTTTTTGCCAGAACCGAGCGAAGCCGCGGGGCCGTTATGCCTTCAAGCGCCGTATAGTCGGGCAGGTAGGTACTCAGCGCGGCATCCTCGCTGCCGTGCGAAGTGAGGTAGACTGCCACCATGTCACGTGCCGGGTCGGCGTCTTCGGCAATTATTTGCACGACTTGTTCGAGGTTGGGGTTGGTCGCCAGTGGCACCTCGGTCGGGCTGGCCCCGTCGTTGGACAGGAGTACGCTCATGCGCAGGTTGGCCCCGAATCGGCTTCCGAAGGCTTCCAGCGCCCGCCTGCTTTCACGTACGAACAATTCCTGCGTGCCGTCGGGTGCTACCGCGATGAGGTAAACCCGGCCCTCCTCGCTCGACGCGGCCGAGAGCAGCTTTGCTGACTGCTCGACTAGGCCATGTTGCGATTGCCAGAGCCGGTCGGGTGCTATGCTTTCAATTTCGCGGGCTTGCTGCTCTTCGGCCCCGTGCGAGAGGGCGTACAGCGTCACCTTCATGTGCAATTCCGCCGTCCAGACCGAAGCCACGGCGCCCAGACCGAACGCGATTAGCATCAGGACCGCGCGCAGGCGGTGCGTGAAATAGGTGCGGTTCATGAAGAGGTAGACCAGCGCATTGATACATGCGCCGAACGCCACGATGATATCGGTGTCCACGACATCCAGCGCCGGTCCGAATTGCATCAGGACCAATCGTACGAGGGTCACAGCTGCCATGACGCTCAGCGCGTGTTTCGCCAGTTGGAGCGCGGCCGGTACGCTGCGGTAGATCCATCCCGCAAGGCACGCTGCCATGACATAGACCGCGGGCACCTCGAAGGCGAGCTGGACCTCAACCCAAGGCTCCTCGCTTTGAGCTGCACAAAGAAGCCTCAGGACAACGGCTGCGAACCACGTCGCGACCAGAGGTGCCAGCAGCGAGCGCGAGTATACGATATCAGCCTCGTCGTCTGCGATATCCTCAGTCACTTCGCACGAAGACTCAGCCTCGCCATCCGGGCTCGTTTTCGTGATGGAGGGCACACTCGTCGTCATCGCGTTCACCTATTCCACGCCTTCTAAATTTGGCGTAAACCACAAGGGCCTAGGACAACCGGGCAACCTCGCCAGTGACCCAATACTGTTCGCAGCGAACCCGAGACGAAACGCAATATGACAGCCCAACCTGCCCCTACCCTGCCCGGCGATTACGCGCCGTGGTTCCATGCCAAGGCCCTCGACGGGTCGGACCGCTATGCCTTTCATTCGGTCGGCGGACGGCATGTGCTGATGTTGTTCTTCGGCACGGCGAGCCAGCCGGGTGCCAAGGCCGCACTCGATGTCGTGCAAAAGCATCGCAAGCTGTTCGACGACGAACATGCAATCTTCTTCGGCGTTACCGTCGACCCGAGTGATGTCGCACAAAAACGCATCGCGCAGAGCCTGCCGGGCGTCCGGCATTTCCTCGATTACGACCGCGCGGTCAGCCGCCTCTACGGCGCGGCGCATCAGGACCAGCGCTACGAGCCCTTCTGGCTGCTGATGGACCGCGAATTGCGCATTGTCGGAAAGTATCCGTTGGCGCAGGGCGAGGAAGCGATTGCCGAGTTGAAGCGCCGCACCGCCGTCACACCCGACAGCTGGGCACCCGTGCTCACCGTGCCCGGTGTCTTCGACGAGGCGCTGTGTAAGCATCTCATCTCGCTTTACGAGGCCGATGGCGGGACCGCGTCGGGCTTCATGCGCGATGTGAACGGCAAGACCACGCATATCCTCGACGACGGCTTCAAGCAGCGCCGCGATACGACCATTGCCGACCCGAAGCTCATCCAGGCGCTCTCGCAGCGCATCGCGCGCCGTGTCGCGCCAGCCATCGAGCGCGCCTTCGCCTTCAAAGCGACGCGTATCGAGCGGCATATCGTCGCCTGTTACGAGGCGGGCAAGGGCCACTTCCGCCCGCACCGCGACAACACGACCTTCGGCACCGCGCATCGCCGTTTCGCCGTCACCATCAACCTCAATGCCGAGGAATATGAAGGTGGCAACCTGCGCTTCCCCGAATTCGGGCCGCGCACCTACCGCGCACCGACCGGCGGGGCGGTCGTCTTCTCCTGCTCGCTGCTGCACGAGGCGACGCCGGTGACCAAGGGTAAGCGTTATGCCTTCCTGCCCTTCCTCTATGACGAGGAAGCCAAGGCCGTTCGCGAGGCGAATCTCGACAAGCTGGCAGCGCAGGCCGACGCCAAGGCATAGCAGCCCGCCAAATAGACCCTACAGGAACGGCTCCTCGCCGGGCTTGTGGATGCCGCATTCGACCTTGTCCCAGCCGGCCCAGCGGCCCGCGCGAGGATCTTCGCCGGGCTTGGTCTCTCGCGTACAGGGTGAGCAGCCGATGGAGGCGAAACCGCGTTCCACCAGCGGGTGGCGCGGAAGGTCGTGTTCCTCGAAATAGGCGGCGATGCGATCCGCGTCCCAGTCGATGAGCGGGTTGATTTTGAGGCGTCCCTGCGCGTCCGAGGTGTCGAGTTCGAAACGCGGGAGGTTGGCGCGGGTGGATGACTGGAACGCCTTGCGCCCGGTAAGGCTGGCATCGAAACCGGCGAGCGCCTTTTCGAGCGGGCGAACCTTTCGCAGATCGCAGCATCCGTCGGGGTCGTAGGACCAGCGCAGGCCGGTCTCGTCGCGCTGCTGCATGTCGGCAAGGTCAGGATAGACATTGACGAGGTTCAGCCCCAGCCGCTCGGCCAGTTCATCGCGATAGGCGAGCGTTTCGGGGAAATGCTTGCCGGTGTCGAGGAAGAGCACCGGCACACTCGCATCGACCTGCGACACGAGGTGCAACAGCGCCGCGCTCTCTGCGCCGAAGCTGGAGACGATGGCCATGTCGCCCGCGAGGCCACCTTCGATGACCGCGCGCAGCCACTCGTCCGTATCGCTGCCACGGAACATGCGATTAAGCCTGATGGCATCATGCTCCGTAAAGCGCGGCCCCGTGTCGAGCCGGTCGATGGCGCGCGCCTCGTTCATGCGTGGCGCTTGGTCCAGATCGGCGTGCGGCTGTCGGCCGCAGGCTGGTAGACCTCGGGCCAGCGGTCGAGTGCTGCTTCGAGGTCGCTCTCGTCCAGCGGCGCGTCAGGGTCGAAGGCGTCGAAACCGCAGCGGCGCATATAGGCGACCTGGTCAACCAGAACGTCGCCAACCGCGCGCAATTCGCCCTCGTAGCCTGCTTCGCGCAGGAGACGGGCCGAAGAATAGCCGCGTCCGTCGCCGAAGGCGGGGAAGTTCACTTCGACCAGCGCAAGGCGTTCCAGATGGGGAATGAGTTCGCGCGCATCGTCGCCCGGTTCCACGCGCACGGCGCTGGCCGAAGACTGGTCGAGGAAGCTATCGACGGTCACAGCAGCGTGGTCGACGGCTTCGTCCTCGCGATAACGGATGAGGCGGTCGTTTTCGGTTGCCATATTATCCATAAAGCGCCTCCTTGAATGGGGCCATGCCGATGCGGCGGTAGGTGTCGAGGAAGCGCTCGCCATCCTCGCGTTCACGCAGGTAGACGTCGGCGGCAGTCTCCACCGCGTTCACGATGCCGGCCTCGTCGAAGCCGGGGCCGGTAATCTTGGCGAGGCTGACGTCTTCGGCCTCGCTGCCCCCAAGCAGGAGCTGGTAGTTCTCGACACCCTTCTTATCGACGCCGAGGATACCGATGTGCCCCGCGTGGTGATGGCCGCAGGCGTTGATACAGCCCGAGATCTTGAGCTTCAGCTGGCCGAGGGCCTCGGTCTTGCCATTGGCAGCGAAGCGCTCGGAAATCTTCTGGGCGACCGGGATCGAGCGCGCATTGGCGAGGCTGCAATAGTCGAGGCCGGGGCAGGCGATGATGTCCTCGATGGTATCAAGGTTGGGACTGCCCAGCCCTGCCTCGTCGAGCGCGGTCCACAGCGCGTGGAGGTCAGCCTTGCGGACATGTGGCAGGACGATGTTCTGCGTGTGCATCACGCGCAGTTCGTCGAAGCTGTAGTCCTTCGCGAGGTCCGCCATCAGTCGCATCTGTTCCGACGTTGCATCGCCCGGAATGCCGCCGACGGGCTTGAGGCTGATGACTGCCGAGACATAGCCCGATGCCTTGTGCGCCACGGTGTTGCGGTCGACCCAGAGCGCGAAGTCGGGGTCGCTGCGGTCGATATCCTCACTCGCGCCGGTTTCGAACAGCGGGTCTTCGAAGAAGGTCCGGATGCGCTCGAGTTCGGCGAAGGGCGGCTCGATACCTTCATCGAGCATGCGGGCGAACTCTTCGTCCACGGCTTGAGTGAAAGAGTCCTTGCCCATCTCGTGGACGAGGATCTTGATGCGCGCCTTGTACTTGTTGTCGCGTCGTCCGAAGCGGTTGTAGACCCGCAGTATGGCTTCCGAATAGGTCACCAGCCGGTCGAGGGGGACGAAGTCCTTGATGCACGGCGCAATCATCGGGGTGCGGCCCATACCGCCGCCGACATAGAAAGCCGCGCCCAGTTCGCCGTCCTGCTCGACAACCTGGATGCCGATATCGTGGAGGCGCATGGCTGCGCGGTCGGTATCGCTGGCGATGACGGCAATCTTGAACTTGCGCGGCAGATAGCTGAATTCCGGGTGGAAGCTCGACCACTGGCGCAGCAATTCGGCATAGGGGCGCGGGTCGACCAGCTCGTCTGCCGCAGCGCCCGCGAAATGGTCCGAAGAAATGTTGCGGATGCAATTTCCGCTCGTCTGGATGGCATGCATCTCGTCCTTGGCGAGGTCTGCCAACAGGTCCGCGGCCTCTTCCAGCTTAATCCAGTTGTACTGGATGTTCTGGCGCGTGGTGAAGTGCCCGTAGCCGCGGTCATACTTGTCCGCGATGTCGGCCAATGCATGCATCTGCCGGCTGTTGAGCGTGCCATAAGGAATGGCGACGCGCAGCATGTAGGCGTGGAGCTGGAGATAGAGCCCGTTCATCAGCCGCAGCGGCTTGAACTGGTCTTCAGAGAGCTTGCCTTCGAGGCGGCGACGCGCCTGGTCGCGGAATTCCTCGACACGGGCGTCGACCATCGCCTGGTCGTATTGGTCGTATAAATACATCAGATTACCCAGTTGCCGATATCGGGATCGGCCGGTTTGAGAGTGAGATCGGGGCGCACTGTCGGCCCGAGAGCGCGCACGCGGTCCTTGATGTGCGCTGGTCGCGGCTTGCCATCGTGAAGCTCGGCATCGATTGCATAGGGTACGTTGACGCGGCGGGCGGCTTCCTCGCGGCTGGCGATTTCATCCTCGCTCCCGCTGACATCGACCGCGTCTTCGACGTGAAGCGACCAATCCTGTCCGGTCCACCACGTGACCGCGCCGCTCTTGAGGTCGTTTCCGGTAAGAATTCTCATAAGGCTGCCTCTCTCGCGAGCGCGACAAGCGCGTCTTCGCGCGCGGTCACTTCGCCGATGACGATAAGGGCGGGACTGACGACGTTTTCGCGTGTCACGAGCTCGGGAAGTCCGGCTAGCGGGGCGCGCAACACGCGCATTTCGGGCCGCGCGCCGTTCTCGATAACGGCAATCGGCATCTCAGGCGCAAGCCCGTCTTCCATCAGTTTTTCGGCAATCTGCGGCGCGGTCTTCACGCCCATGTAGATGACCAGCGTGCGGCCATTGCCCGCGAGCCCGGCCCAATCCTGCTCGGCGAGGCCCTTGCACTGGCCCGCCACGAAACTGACGATGGAGGATGCCTCGCGGTGGGTGAGCGCAATTTGCGCCGCTGCTGCCGCGCCATTGGCTGCGCTGATGCCCGGCACGACTTCGACCGGGACACCTGCTGCACGCGCCGCCTCGGCCTCTTCGCCGCCGCGCCCGAAGATGAAAGGGTCGCCGCCCTTCAGCCGCACGACATCGCGCCCGGACTGCGCCACGCGCACGAGCAGCGCATTGATGTGCTCCTGCGCCATGGTGTGCTTCGATCGGCGCTTCGCCACCGAAACGAGTTCCGCATCGGGATGCGCAAGCGCGAGCACGGCCGGGTCGACAAGACCGTCGTGCACGATAACCCGCGCAGTCTCAATAAGCCGCGCGGCGCGAAGCGTCAGAAGGTCGGGATCGCCCGGCCCGGCTCCGACGAGATAGATGGTTCCGGCATTTCGCATGCCGTGAAAATGCGGACACCGCCGCGATTGCGCCAATCAGAATGCGTGTGCGGCAAAGAAGCGTTCATTTTGAAATCCACGCTGTCTGCGCGTGAACCTATTCTTTTGTAACCTCGCCGCCGCTCTCTTTCGCCATCGCCGCGAACCAGCGGTCCAGCTGGTCCGAGGAGCGGATATGGATATCGCGCTGCGGGAACGGGATCTCGATGTCGTTCTCCTTGAACAGCCACCACAGTTTCTTGAGGACGGCGCTGCGCACATTGCCGACCCCGTCTTCGGGATCCTTGATCCAGCAATGGATGACGAAATTGACCGAATTGTCTCCGTATTCGCTCATCCACACGGTTGGCGGGGGAGCCTTCAGCACGCGTTCGCAGCTCTTGGCCGCTTCCAGCATCAGGTCTTCGGCCAGCTTCATATCAGCTTCGTAACTGACCCCCACGGGCACTTGCATGCGCACGTTCTTGGACGAGTAGGACCAGTTCTCGACCTGGTTGATCATCAGGTTTTCGTTCGGGATGAGGTATTCGCGCTGGTCGCGCGTCGTCACGGAAACTGCGCGCACGCCAATCTTGCGAATTTGCCCGAAGCTCTCGTTACCCGCCATGTCGGTTACGGCAATCACGTCGCCCGGTTTGATGGATTTGTCCATCAGCAGGATGATGCCGGCGATGAGGTTACCGAAGGTCTTCTGGAGGCCGAAACCGATGGCAAGACCGAAGGCGCCGGAGAACACCGCCAGCGCGGTCAAATCTATACCGAGCAGGTCGATGCCGAGGAAGAAGGCGGCCGCCCAGACGATGATGGTGAGGATTTTCTCGGCGAGCAGCTGCTGCGTATCATCGAGCTTGGTAAAGCGCCGCACGCCGCGCCGCCCGAGCTTGCTGACCAGCCATGCGCCGAACAGCACGCCCATGACGATGACCGCGACAATCAGCACGTCGAACAGCGAAATGCGGATGTCGCCCAGGCTCAGGGCGACGGCATCAAGCCCCTCGACCAGCGAACCGACGGTCTCGTTCTGGCCGCTGACTGCCTCCTTGATGCCTTCGGCGGCCGCAACGCTGCTTTCCTCGGGCGCATCTTCAGCAAGGCTCCACGCCTGTTCGACAGGGGTCGGCTCGGGAGTGGGCGCGTCGGTGGGTGCGGTTTCGCCTTGCACGTCTATCTTTCGTTCATTGCCGCGAAGGCCTGTTCGAGGTCGGCGATGAGATCGCCGGTGTCTTCCAGACCGATGGATAGGCGAATTGCGAAGCGGTCCTCAACCCCCCATCCCTCTTTCGGCCACGGCATTTTTGCGCGCACCGGCTCGACATCGAACGGCAGGGCGAGGCTTTCGAAGCCGCCCCAGCTGTAGCCAATGCCAAACAGTTCGAGCGCATCGACGAGGCGGCAGCGCGCCGCATCGTCGCCGCCCTTCAGGACAAAGCTGAAGAGACCGCAGCCGCCAGTGAAGTCACGCTGCCAGAAATCGTGACCGGGCGAGCCGGGCAGCATGGGGCATAGGACGTGCGCCACGTCGTCACGGCTTTGCAGCCACTCGGCGATGGCAAGAGCGCTCTCGGCTTCTTGGCGCAGTCGCACGCTCATGGTCCTCAGCCCGCGCAAGGCGAGCGCCGCATCATCGGGCGAGACCACATGACCGAGTTGCTGCGAGGTCTGCCGCAGGCGACGGTGCCACTTTTCGCCCGCGCTCGCCGCGCCCATCATCAGGTCCGAATGGCCGCCGACATGCTTGGTGAGCGCGGTGATGGCGATATCGCATCCGTGCTCCAGCGCCGCAAATCCGAGCGAGGTTGCCCACGTGTTGTCGACGAGGCTGACAACGCCCCTCTCGCGTGCAATCCGGGCCAGCGCAGGGATGTCGCAAACTTCCATCGTCAGGCTGCCCGGGTTTTCGAGCATGACGGCTTTGGTCTTGTCGCAAAACGCGCCCTCGAAACTCTCAATATCGAGCGGGTCGAAGAATCGGTGTGCCACACCGTAGCGCTTCAATATGCCCATCGCGGCACCCCGCGTCGGGTCGTAGCAATTGTCCTGCACCAGCAGCACATCACCTGCGCGCAAAACTGCCATCAGGGCGCCGACCAACGCCGCCACGCCGCTGGGATAGAGCACGGTGCCTGCTGCGCCCGGCTCCAGTTCTGTCAGCGCCTCAGCCAGCGCCCATTGCGTCGGCGCGCCGCGGCGGCCGTAGAAGAATTGGCCGTCCTTGTTAGACTTCACGCCTTCGCGCAGAGCCGCGCAATCCTCGTAAAGATGCGTGCTCGCGCGCCAGACGGGCGGGTTCACCACGTGGTCCGCAAATTCGCCGGAGCGACCGGTGGTCACCAGCCGCGTGGCAGGAGATTGCTTGCCCTTCCCGGCCACGCTCAGCGCGCCTCCCCTGCTTCCTTGGGCGTATCGGGGTCCCCGCCCCATTCGAGCCAGCTGCCATCGTAGAGCGCGCTGGTTTCCTGGCCGAGCAGTTCCAGCCCGAAGGACAGCACGCAGGCCGTCACCCCGCTGTTGCAGCTGGTAACGATCGGTTTCGATAGGTCCAGCCCCGCCTGTTGGAATTCGGTCCGAATTTCCTCAGGCGATTTGTAGGTCCGGTCTTCGTTAAGGAGGCGGTTAAAGGGCAGGTTTCGTGCGCCCGGGATATGGCCTTCCGACCCGCTTCCTGCGCGGCCCTCGAAGCGCGCCTCGTCCCGCGCGTCGACCACCTGCCAGAGCGGATGGTCGAGGTTCTCCAGCATCTCGGCCTTGCTCATGATTTCACGGCAGGCATGATTGTCCGAGCGCAGGCGCGGCGAATGTTCGATGACGCGCTGCGAAAGTTCGCGGCCTTCTGCTCGCCATTTGGCCAGCCCGCCGTCGAGGATGGCAATCTTGTCGTCGCCATAGTGGTCGAGGATGAACCAGGCGCGTGCGGAGGAATGGATGGCGCTGTCATCGTAAATGACGATGCGGCTGCCCGGAGCAATGCCCAATGCGTCCATGCGGTCGGAAAACTGGTCGACCGTCGGGATGGCGCGCGGCGTATCGGACGTGTCGTCGACAAGGCTCGCCAGGTCGAGGAACCGGGCCCCGGGTATATGGCCGGCTTCGTATTCGGCACGCGCATCGCGCCCGCTATCGGGCAAATGCATGGTCGCATCGAGGATTACGAGATTGTCCGTCCCGAGACGGGCAGCGAGCCATTTGGTCGAAACGAGCTTGTCCATATCCGCTTGCTAGCGAGCGCTCGGGTTCCTGTCGATTCAGTCGAGCGCGCGGGCCGCAATCGGTTCGTAGCTGCGCGGACCTTCGTCGATGCGGAAGGGCATTACGCGTCCGCCATTCGGCACGCCGAGACCGACCACGAAAGTCTTCACCAGCGGCTCCTCGCTCGCGCCGTCCAGCCGCACGCGCAGCAGCGGCACGAAGAGCGCCGCATTGCCCTGGCGGATAACGCGAGCCTGCGACAACGGGATGGTGAGCTGCCCTTCGTAACGCACGCTTTGCCCCGGCGCGATGCGGCAGAAGCTGTGGCGCTTCTCGAGCGGCTGTGCGGCGCTTGCGACCTGCTGCTCCACCGGCAAGCCGCCATGCGCCGAGACGATATCGGCGCCAAGGTCGACATCCTTAAGCGCGCCCGAAGAGCGGTTGATGAGCGAGACGCGGTAATGCAGCGTTGCATTCATCACCGAACGCGTCAGCTTGATGGCTTCCGCGCTGATCTGGATCTCGTGTGGGGCTGCCTTACCCGATGCGCGCGCCACAACGGGCCGCTCTATCTCGGGCGGCGGAGCATTGCGGCGGCGCTGCGAGACGAAATAGCCCAGACCAAGCAGAGCCAGCAGGCCTCCTCCCACAGCGGGCCAGAGCCAGTCGATACCCTCGGCGCTTTCTTCGACTGCAGGTGTCGCGACGGGCTCGCTGGCAGTCGCACTTGGTGTGGAAATGGGCGTTGTCTCGCCCGTTGGCACCGGCGCAGGGACCATGGGCGCAGTCTCGCCCGGGTCGAGCGGCAGGCGCTCCTGAGCGGTCGGAAGCGAGCGCGGCTGGGTCGACACTCTCGGGGTCGCAGGCTGCGGAGACGCAGTGCGGGGGGTAGGATTCGCAGTGGGCGTCGGGGTCGGAACCGGCTGCACGGTCGCACTCGGCGTAGGGCGCGGTGCAGGCGTCGGGGTCGGCGTGGCAATGACGCGCGGACTCACCGGTACAACGCCCTCGGAATCGACCGGCCCCTGGACATTGGGACTCGCAGTGGGGGTCGGATTGGGAGGCAGCTGGAAGTCCCGCACGCTTTGCGCGGCAAGGCTGGCGGGCGCGGCTAGAATCAGCGCGACGAGGGGGAGGCGAAAACGGGTAAGCATGGGCAAAGGGGCCTGATTGGTAGGCCGCGCTGAATAGGCACTGAAGCACGCTCTTGAAAGCCCCGCCTTGCGCCGAAGCGCGGTTCGCGGCAGATGCGCTGCATGAGCGACACACCTGCCCCCAAGTTTCTTGGCGAAAACAGCCCGCTTCCAACCTCGCCGGAAGAGGCCGAACTCGATTATGTCCCGAACCCGCGCAAGGGTTCTCTCTACATGGTCCGCTTCGCCGCGCCCGAATTCACCTCGCTGTGCCCGGTTACCGGCCAACCCGATTTCGCGCATCTCGTCATCGATTATGCGCCGGGCGAGACAATCGTCGAATCGAAGAGCCTGAAACTTTTTCTCGGTTCTTTCCGCAACCATTGCGGTTTCCACGAGGACGTGACGGTCGGCATCGGCCAGCGCCTGTTCGACGAAATGAAGCCGCAATGGCTGCGCATCGGCGGCTATTGGTACCCGCGCGGGGGCATCCCGATCGACGTCTTCTGGCAAAGCGGCGCTGTGCCGAATGGACTGTGGGTGCCCGATCAGGGCGTGTCGTCATACAGGGGGAGAGGATAATGCAGGATAACGAGAACACCGGGCCCGTGGAGCGTCCCGACGATATCGCAGGCGAAACAACGCACACGCCTGACCAGACAGAAACCGGGATCGCTGCGCCACCACGCGAATGGCGGCGCAGTCTGCCAAAGTGGGCCTTGTGGCTTTCGCTGGGTGTCCTGCTCTGGTTCGCGCTGGCGGCTTTCGGTCCGAAATTCGGCCTGATCGACTGGCGCACCGGCTTGGGCTTCATGATCCGCGACGCGGGCATCATCCTGCTCGGCGCAGCGGCGCTGTTCGCCGTGCTCGCTTTCCTGTTCGCTTTCTTCAAGACGCCGCGCGGCCCCTGGTGGAAGGCAGCACTGGCTTTTGCCATACCTGCCGTTCTCTTCCTCGGCCTGCTTTCCATGCGCGCGCAGGCGGAAGCGGTCCCGCCCATCCATGATGTTTCGACCGACCTCAGGGACCCGCCTACCTTCTCGGCCGAGACAATGGCCTTGCGCGAAAGGCTCGAAGCCAATCCGGTCAACGACTACGGCATACCTCTCGGCCAGCTGCCCATGTGGGAGGGCTCGGATAACGAGGCGCTCAAGGCCAAGAACCACGCCGATATCATTGCCGAGGAATATGACGACCTCCAGCCGATCATCCTCGGCAGTGCGAGCGAAGAGCAGGCCTACGATGCCATCCTCGCCGCGATGGGCGAAATCGGCCTGCAGGATATTCGCCGCGTCGAAGGCTCGAACACCATCGAAGGCGTCGCGGAGACCTTCGCCTTTGGTTTCAAGGACGATGTCGTGGCACGCGTCGCCGACGGGCAGATCGACCTGCGCTCGGTAAGCCGCGTCGGCGTATCCGACCTCGGCTACAATGCCGAACGGGTGGAGGATTTGCGCGAAGCCATCATCGACCGCCTCGGCAGCTAGCTAGCCCCGCTAGCTGCGGATTTTCCAGCCCGAGGCGAGGATGCGGTAGACCACGAAGGCAAAGACGAGGTTGAAAACGCCGAGCCCTATGGCGCTCTGGACGAGCGCTGCATTGGTATCGCCGATGTCGCTTTGGCCGAGAAAGCCGAAGCGGAAGCCACTGATGACGTAGAAAAACGGATTGAACCGGCTGATAACCTGGAACAGCGGCGCGAGGTTGTCGATGACGTAGAAGGTGCCCGACAGCAGGCTGAGCGGGGCTATCACGAAGTTCGTGACGGCCGCGTTATGGTCGAACTTCTCCGCCCAGATCGACGCGAGCAGCCCCATCAGCGCCAGCATCACCGCGCCCATCAGGCCGAACCATGCCACCGCCCACGGGTGCGCAAGTACCAGGTCCACGCCGGGATAGAACGTCATCGCCAGCGCCACCGCACAGCCGACAGCGACCGCCCGCGTGACGGCGGCCGCAACGATGCCGGTCAACAATTCGCCGGTTGAAAGCGGCGGCATCAGCAAGTCGATGATGGTGCCCTGTATCTTGCCCGAGAGCAGCGAGAAGCTGGAATTGGCAAAGGCGTTCTGCATCATGCCCATCACGATGAGGCCCGGCGCAACGAAGGTGGCGAAGTTTACGCCCAGCACCTCGCGCCCCTCGCGGCCCAGTGCGACGGTGAAAATCACCAGAAACAGCAGCGTGGTAACGGCAGGGGCCCAGATTGTCTGCGTCTGGACCTTGAGAAACCGCCGCACCTCCTTAATATAGAGACTCCATAGCCCCACGCGGTTGATGCCCGTAATCACAGGCTCTCCGCGTTTCGGGAAACTGCCCCTCCCCTTACCCGTATTATCGGTGAAAGAGGCATCGTCGCTGCCGGACAGGTTTGCGGGAGCGGGTTGGACTTGATCGGCCATGGGCGTGCGCCTAGGGCCAAGCACTTCCGCTGGCAAGACGGCCAAGGGCGGAAACACGAAGGATATTTGATTCGCATGAGCTGGACCGACGAACGGATCGCGACGCTGAAGAAAATGTGGGAAGGCGGCTCGACCGCCAGCCAGATTGCCGAGGAACTGGGCGGCGTCAGCCGTAATGCGGTCATCGGCAAGGCCCACCGCCTTGGTCTCAAATCGCGCCCCTCTCCCGTGAAGGCGGCGGAAAAGAAGAAGGCAGCGCCCAAGCCCAAGCCCGCGCCCAAGCCCGCTCCGAAAAAGGTCGCGCCGCGCGCGGCTGCACCCGCCCCGGCGCCCGCGCCTGCACAGCCCGCGGCCAAGCCTGCGATGAAGCCCGACGCGGCAATCCCGTCGCAGCCGCTTCCCGACAAGCGCCCCGACCTGCCGAAAATCGTTTCGGTCGGCCCTGGCGGCTTCCTGCGCCAGGGTCCCGGCGACCAGCAGCCGCCCATTCCGCCCGCACCGCCGCGCCGTCTAGTGCCGGCCAAGCCCGACCCGTCGATTGCCGACAAGACCAGCCTGCTCGACCTGTCGGACAAGGTCTGCCGCTGGCCGATGGGCCACCCGGGCGAACCCGATTTCCATTTCTGCGGCGAAGCGGTGAACCCCGGCTTCCCCTATTGTGTCGAACATTGCGGGCGCGCCTATCAGGCACAGCTGCCCCGCGGTGCGCGCCGTCCCCCTCCGCCCCTGCCTTTCGGTGGTCCGCGCGTACGCTAAGGCGAACGACCAGCCACTTCGTGAGAATTGCGAAAGCCCGTCCGCATCCTATCAGGAAGCGGGCGGGTTTTCTGATTCAGGCCGTAATTATTTACAATTCTGCCGTCATTCCTTAACCCGGCCAAGCTTCGGGAATCATGGGGTTTCCCGATATTTCTTATATTGCTGGTTACTACGTCGGTTGACCAGCTTGTCATGCCTTGATGTCAAACAGGGGGCACCAGGGACCGGCACGCTTTTGTGCCATGGCAATTGGGGCGAAAAATGGATTGGACGAGCGCCACTCTTGGCGCCTTCTTTGCAAGCGCATTTATCTTCGGCGGCACCGCTGCGGCGCTGTTTGCGATCATGCGCCAGCAGTTCCTGCTTTGGCTTGTAGCGCGTATAACCGCCCTGACCGTCATGGTCTGGGCGCTTTCGCCGCTACTTCCCAATTTGCTCGGAATTGGCGAAGCCGAGCGCTTGCTGGCAGGCGCGGTAGCGACCGATATCAGCCTTGCCGTATGTGGCCCCCTGCTGGCGTCCTACATCGAGCGGCGCGTGGTCGTGCGCCAGGCCCGGCGCTTGTTGCGCCTGATGCTTCCGGTCAGTCTCATACCAATCGCGCTTCTTCCCGCAGTCATTTTCGCTGGCAAGCTCGATTGGCTGCACGATCTCGTATTGCTCGGCTTCGCCGGCATGCTCGTCTGGGCCCTGTTCGAAAGTATCCGCAAGGGGAGCCGTGCTGCTCTTTTTCAAGCGATGGCCTGGACGCCCGCGCTTTCGGTCGGGTTCGCGGCATTGCTGCACGAGCTGATCGTCGGGGGCATGATGCACTATTACCTGACTGCGATGGTATTTGCCGTCATGCTGGAATTCGTTGTCACGACCATGGGCGTTGCCGATGGGTTCATGCGCGTGAAGGACGAACGCGACCGTGCGCTGGCCGACATGCGCGCGGCCAAGCTGGCAACCGCGCTCGACCCGCTTACCAACATCGCCAACCGCCGCGGGCTGGAACAGCATTTCAATAGCAGCGTGAACAGGCGCCCGGACGGAATCGCCATCGTCGACTGCGACCATTTCAAGCAGATCAACGACAGCTTCGGACACGATGTCGGCGACAAGGTGCTCGTGGCAGCGGCTAATGGCCTTCAGGGTGAAGACCTGTTCGTCGCGCGCCTCGGCGGAGAGGAGTTCGTGCTGCTGGTCTATGCTGACAACTGGCAGGACGTGGCAGAAACGGCACGCCGCCGCCTGACCATCGCCATCCGCGACGCTGTTGCGGACCTGCCCTATCCGGTAACCGCCAGCGCAGGGCTTTCGGCCATGCAACCCGAAGACACTCTCCAGTCAGCCATGAAGCGGGCCGACCGCGCGCTCTATGCGGCCAAGGAAAGCGGTCGCAATCGCAGCCTCACGCTGAGCGAATTCCGGCCCTCTGCTTCGCTGAGTGAAGTCGCGGCCAGCTGACCGTCAGCCCTTGCGGGCGAACCAGATGGTGTGGCGCGGCCCCTTGTTGTTGGGCCGTGCACGCACGGTCCGTTCCTCGACATCAAAGCCTGCTTCCTTGAGGCGGATACGTAACCTGTGGTCGGGCGCGGCGGACCACACCGCCAGTACGCCGCCGGGATTGAGGGCATCGCGCGCCTTGCCGAGGCCGGTGCGCGAGTAGAGCCGCTCGTTGCCATCGCGCACGATGCCGTCAGGTCCGTTGTCGACATCGAGCAGGATGGCATCCCATTTCGCACAAGTTCCGTCATTGGCATCGTCGATCAGCGCCGCCACGTCGCACAGCACAACCTCGCCGCGCGGGTCCTTGAGCGTGTCGCCGGTCAGGTGCGACAGCGGCCACTCGGCCCATTCGAGGATTTCGGGCACCACTTCGGCAACCACGACCTCGCCCTTGGCCCCGCATTTCTCCAGGGCCTTGCGGAAAGTGAAGCCCATCCCGTAGCCGCCGATGAGGACGCGCGGCGCGCTTGTGCGCAATTCGGCCAGGGTCAGTTCGGCAAGCTGTTCCTCGCTGAACTGCATGCGCGTGCCCATCAGCTCGTTCCGGCCGAGCATGATGATGAAATCGCGCCCGTGACTGACCAGCGTCAGCGTGTCGCCTCCGGGTATCTGGGCTTTGGCTAGTTCTTCGCGCGGGAGCATGGGCAATCCTGAATTTGCAGCTACGAGTGACCCGTTAGCCGTCCCGGCCCGCGCGCGATAGTCAGCCTGTGACTTCCAAGACCATGTTAGTCGGGGTCTCGGCGGAGCGGCGCACGTTGTCAAAGCCTGCTTCCTCCAGAACTTCGGTCAGACGTTCCTGGCCTGCCTGCGCCCCGAGACCCAGGCCGACCGGCTGCGAGAGCGACGCGGGCGTACAAACGGTGGTCGAGAAGGCATAGAAGATCTGGCCGAGCGGATGCATGTTCTCGGCCATGGAATCCCCCGCCATGGGTTCGACCAGCATCAGGGTCCCATCCTGTTTCAACGCCTCCCTGATATGTTTTGCCGCGCCGACCGGGTCGCCCATGTCATGCAAGGCGTCGAAGATGCAGGCGAAGTCGTATCCCTCGCCATCGAAGTCCTGCGCCGTCGCCACGTGGAACTCGACATTGGACACGCCCGCATCCTTCGCCTTCTGGCGGGCTTCCGCGATCGAGGGTTCGTGGAAGTCAAAGCCGTGAATGATCGAATTGGGATAGGCCTTGGCCATCAGGACGGTCGATGAGCCGTGACCACAGCCGATGTCGGCCACCTTGGCACCTTCGTTCAGTTTCGCCTCGACACCTTCGAGAGACGGTATCCAGCTGTCGACGAGATTGGCCTGATAGCCGGGACGGAAGAAGCGATCGGTCCCGCAGAAAAGGCATTGCGAATGCTCTCCCCACGCCCTGCCCTGGCCGGATGTGAAGGTCTCGACCGATTTTTCGTGCTCTTCATATTGCGAGACCACCGCCTGGATGAAGCCTTGCATGCATGCCGGCTGACCCTCCCGCGCCATGACGAGTGCCTGTTCGGGCGATATCGAGAAAGTTTCGTCTTCCGGGTGAAAGGTGATGTAGCCGGCCGCGCTGACCGAGCCGAGCCATTCGTGGAGGTATTTCGGATTGTAGCCCGTCTTGTCTGACAGTTGCTCAAGGCTCATGCGCCCTTCGCCATCGAGCGCATCGAACAGACCCGCCTGGTCACCTATATAGGCCATGAACAGGCTTAGCGCCCCGGCCACATCGCCGATAACCTTGCCGGAGAATTCCTCCACTTTCTGCATGTCGATTTGCTGGATCATTTTCGCTCTCCCTCGTGCTGGACAAGCGACACCGGCGATCCGTCTCTGCTTTCTCCCGCGACTCGGCTCTTCGATGGCGGCCTTCGGTTGGAGCGCCATTCTAACATGATCGCAGCCGCGCACGAAAAAGGGGCCGCAGGATAACCCGCGGCCCCTCTTCATGTGTTCAGTCCGAAAGACTTAGTCCTTCAGGAAGTCCGGCACGTGGGCTTCGCCGCCCCCGTCGTTGTTGCCACCGCGATCGCCGCCGCGGTCACGGCCGCCACCACGCGGGCCACGGCCACCGCCACGACGATCACCGCCACGACCGCCGCCACGCGGGCCGCGATCACCGCGCGGTTCGCGCGGCGGGCGAGTGTCTTCCAGTTCTTCGCCGGTTTCCTGGTCGACCACGCGCATCGACAGGCGGACCTTGCCGCGCTGGTCGATCTCGAGGACCTTGACCTTCACTTCCTGGCCTTCCGACACGACGTCGGTCGGCTTTTCGACGCGCTCGTTCTTCATTTCGCTGACGTGGACGAGACCGTCCTTGCCGCCCATGAAGTTCACGAATGCACCGAAGTCGACGATGTTGACGACCTTGCCGGTGTAGATCTTGCCGACTTCCGCCTCTTCGACGATGCCTTCGATCCACTTCTTCGCGGCTTCGATCTCGTCGGCATTGCTCGACGAAATCTTGATCACGCCTTCGTCGTCGATGTCGACCTTGGCGCCGGTTTCAGCGACGATCTCGCGGATCACCTTGCCGCCCGTACCGATGACGTCACGGATCTTCGACTTGTCGATCTGCATGGTCTCGATGCGCGGAGCGTGCTTGGAAACGCCCGTACGTGCCGAGCCGAGAGCCTTGGCCATCTCGCCGAGGATGTGCTGGCGACCGGCTTTCGCCTGTTCCAGCGCCTTGGCCATGATTTCCTGCGTGATGCCGGCAACCTTGATGTCCATCTGCATGGTGGTGATACCAGCTTCCGAACCCGCGACCTTGAAGTCCATGTCGCCGAGGTGATCTTCGTCACCCAGGATGTCCGACAGGACTGCGAAGTCGTCGCCTTCGAGGATCAGGCCCATGGCGATGCCGGAAACCGGACGTTCGATCGGAACGCCTGCGTCCATCATCGACAGACAGCCACCGCAAACGGTCGCCATCGAACTCGAGCCGTTGGACTCGGTGATGTCCGACAGAACGCGGATCGTGTAGGGGAAGTCCTCGTGGTCGGGCAGGACGGGGTGCAGTGCGCGCCACGCGAGCTTGCCGTGACCCGTTTCGCGGCGACCAGTGAAACCGAAACGGCCGACTTCACCGACCGAATACGGCGGGAAGTTATAGTGCAGCATGAAGTGGTTGTAGGAGAGACCCTCCAAACCATCGATCATCTGCTCGGCATCCTTGGTGCCCAGCGTGGTGGTGCAGATCGCCTGCGTTTCACCGCGGGTGAACAGCGCCGAACCATGCGTACGCGGAAGCAGGCCGACCATCGCCTCGATCGGGCGAACCTGGTCGAGCTTGCGGCCGTCGATGCGGGTGCCGTCCTTGATGATGGCGCCGCGAACGATTTCCGCTTCGAGCTTCTTCACCGCCTTGTTGGCGACGAGCTGCGTCTGCGCTTCTTCGTCGGCGAAGGCTTCCTTGCCCTTTGCACGTGCTGCGTTGAGCGCGTCCGAGCGGGCCGACTTGTCGGTCAGCTTGTAGGCAGCGGCGATATCGTCGCCGATGATGCCGCGAAGCTTTTCCTTGATGGCCGAGGTGTCGTCCGAAGTATCGATTTCCCACGGATCCTTGGCGGCCTGTTCGGCGAGGTCGATGATCGCACCGATGACCTTGCGGCTTTCGTCATGCGCGAACATGACGGCGCCGAGCATTTCCTCTTCGGTCAGCTCCTTGGCTTCGGATTCGACCATCATCACCGCGTCCTGCGTGGCGGCGACGACGAGGTCGAGACGACCTTCTTCGTCGAGCGCGGTCGCAAGGCTGGGGTTCAGTTCGTATTCGCCATTGCGGAAGCCGACGCGTGCAGCGCCGATCGGTCCCATGAAAGGCACGCCCGAGATGGTCAGCGCGGCCGATGCAGCAATCATCGCGACGATATCGGGCTCGGTCTCACCGTCGAACGAGAGAACCTGGCAGATAACGTTGATTTCGTTGTAGAAGCCTTCGGGGAAGAGCGGACGCACGGGGCGGTCGATCAGGCGCGAACTCAGCGTTTCCTTCTCCGTGGCGCGGCCTTCGCGCTTGAAGAAGCCACCCGGGATACGGCCCGCGGCAGAGAATTTTTCCTGGTAGTGAACGGTCAGCGGGAAGAAGTCCTGGCCTTCCTTGACGCTCTTGGCGGCGGTCACGGCGCACAGCACCACGGTTTCGCCGTAGGTGGCCAGCACGGCGCCGTCAGCCTGACGGGCGATCTGACCGGTTTCGAGAGTGAGGGTTTTTCCGCCCCATTCAATCGATACGGTTTTCTTGTCGAACATGTATTTTCCTTGGATAGCCCGCACGGCCTTATTGCGGTGCGGGGCCTACAGTGCCGGGTATACCGTCCCGGTCCGGTTCGGGCTTTTCTAGCCCCCTTTACTGGCAGGCCGCGCCGGATTGCACGGGTGCCAAATAGCAAGAGGGGCGACCTCTTGGCCGCCCCTCCGAGAAATTCTTACTTACGAAGACCCAGCTTCGCGATCAGGGCGTTGTAACGCTCGACATCTTTCTTCTTGAGATAGGCGAGCAGGTTACGGCGCTTGTTGACCATCATGAGGAGACCACGACGCGAGTGGTTGTCCTTGTGGTTGGCCTTGAAGTGGTCGGTGAGGTTGCGAATACGCTCGGTGAGGATTGCAACCTGGACTTCCGGCGAACCGGTGTCGCCCTTTGCCTGGGCGTTGTCCTTGATGATTTCCTGTTTCTTTTCGGCGGTAACCGACATGCATTTACTCCGCGACATCCGGTAGGTTGAAACCCCGCACGACCTTGGCCGAGCCAGCTTCGAGTTCCATCAGTGCCACCGGGGTTTCTCCCAGCTTCGCAAGGTGGAGCCCGTCGCTATGGGGCAGGTCCGACAATACCCGGCCCTGGCGGACCGCCTGCGCGCTGTCGGGTTCGAGGTTGAGGACCGGGATGTCGTCCAGTCCGGCCTCTAGCGGCAGGAGAAGGTTTTCGATTGGCGCGCCCTTAGCGATTTCCTCTGCCGAGTCCAGCGAAATCGCCTGTTCCTCGGCGAAAGGGCCAGCCTTGATGCGCCTGAGATAGGTGACGTGGCCCACGCTTCCAAGGGCCAGCGCGATGTCCCGTGCAAGCGAACGGATGTATGTGCCTTTGGAGACATGGGCGCGAAGGGTGACGCTATCCTCCCCCGCCGGGGGAGGGGGACCATCCCCGGCATGTAGTGGCGGATCCCCTCCACCGTCTTCGACGGTCCCCCTCCCCGTACCGGGGAGGATGGTCAATTCATGGATGGTCGTCGCGCGCAGCTTCATCTCCAAGTCCTCGCCCGCCCGCGCGCGGTCATAGGCGCGCTTTCCGTCGATCTTAATGGCGGAATAGGCGGGAGGGGCCTGCTCGATGGGACCGGTGAACTGCGGCAGGATGGCCGCGATGTCCTCACCGGTCGGCATGTGGTCGGAACTGGCGACCACCTCACCCTCGGTATCGAGAGTATCGGTTTGCGTCCCGAAGGATATCGTGAAGTCGTAGATCTTGCTCGCATCGAGCATCCGCCCGGCCAGCTTCGTCGCCTCGCCCAGCGCGATGGGCAGCACACCTTCCGCCAGCGGGTCGAGCGTGCCGCCATGCCCGACCTTGGTTTTCTTGTAGCCGCCTTGCCTCAGCACGCGCTTCACCAGGCCGACCGCCTGCGTCGAGCCAAGCCCGCGCGGCTTGTCGAGCAGCAGCCAGCCATGGGGTGCGGGTTTGGTCCGCTCGGTCATGCAATCAGCCGCGAGACGGCTTGCGAGACCTCGTAGAACTGCTCGACGAGCCACGTGACCGGGCCGAAGAAAACGCGCTCCACCCAGCGCGCATCGGGGAAGGCCCACGTTGCTGCAATCAGCACGAGGATGAGCAGCATGCCCATGGCCTGCAGCTTTTGCCAACCCGCCGCCCAGCTGCGTGGGAGCAATCCGCCGACGATGTGCGAGCCGTCGAACGGCGGAATGGGGAGCATGTTGAACAGCGCGAGGAAGGTGTTGATGAGGATGAAGAAAGCGAAAGACGTCATCATCCACTCGGGTATCGTCCCGCCCCAGTTGATGGTGAAGCCGGCAATGATGCCGAACACCACCGCCCCGATGAGCGCGAGCAGGATATTCGTCCCCGGCCCCGCGGCAGCGACTGCCATCATGCCGTAGCGCGGATTGTCGAGCCTGCGCGCATTGACCGGCACAGGCTTGGCCCAGCCGAAAATCGGCCCGCCGAACAGCGCCAAAGCGCCCGGCACGAGCAGCGTCCCGACGGGGTCGACGTGCTTGATGGGGTTGAGCGTCAACCGCCCCATATCGCGCGCAGTGGTGTCGCCAAGCGCCAGCGCGGTCCAGCCATGCGCGACCTCATGGAAGACGATGGCGATGATGAGGCAAGGCACGAGTATCAGTGCCAGCGTGAGAGTTTCGAACATGGCGGCTATGTAGGGAGGGCAAGGCCTCGGCGCATCCCCTAACCCTCCAGCGCCTCGCTGAAATGCCTGCGGCACATGGCGACATAGCGGTCGTTGCCGCCGATTTCGGTCTGCGCGCCTTCGCTTACCGCCTTGCCGTTCGCATCGACGCGCAGGTTCATCGTCGCCTTGCGCCCGCAGTCGCACACTGCCTTCATCTCGACCAGCGCATCGGCAATCCCCAGCAATGCTGCCGAGCCGGGGAAGAGCTCGCCCTGGAAATCGGTGCGCAGGCCGTAGCAGAGAACGGGAATACCAGCCTCGTCGGCCAGCCGCGCGAGCCCCCACACCTGTTCTTTCGTCAGGAACTGTGCCTCGTCCACCAGCACGCAGGCGAGCTCGGTTTCCTTGTGCTCTTCCAGCACGCGCGCCTCGATATCGGTGTCGGCCTCGTAGCGATGCGCATCGCTGGCAAGGCCGATGCGGCTCGAAATCGCGCCGAAACCGGGCCGGTCGTCCAGCGCGGCGGTCCATAGCGAGACCTTCATCCCGCGCTCGCCATAGTTGAACGCGGTCTGGAGCAGCGTCGAGCTCTTCCCCGCATTCATGCTGGCATAATAGAAATAGAGCTTGGCCATACCGCAGGACTAGCCTCAAGCGGCAGGGCTGTTAAGCAGGGCGACAGACAGGATTGGGGATGACGCCCCGACAGACGCATTACAGGGACGAAAGATGGCAGAAGCGCAAACCGCAGCAAGCACGCAGACCGGCATCCTCGGCTGGGTGGAAAGGACGGGCAACAAGCTGCCCGACCCGGTCTTCATCTTCTTCTACCTGATTATCGCTCTGGTGGTGATTTCGGTCATCGCATCGATGACCGGTGTGTCCGCCCTGCACCCGACTGCGCTCGACGAGAGCACCGGCGGTGCGCTCGTCATCGAAGCGGTCAGCCTGCTGTCACCCGAAAATATCCAGCGCCTGTGGGTCGAGATGCCTGCGACCTTCACTCACTTCCATCCGCTCGGCTATGTGCTGGTGGTGATGCTCGGCGCCGGTGTTGCCGAGCGTTCGGGTTTCTTTGCTGCCGGCATGTCGAAGGCAGTGAAAGCTGCGCCCACATCGCTCCTCACCCCCGTAGTCGCGCTGGTCGCCATGCTCGGCAACCACGCAGCGGACGCAGGCTATGTCGTCCTTATCCCGCTCGCAGGCATATTGTTCGCTGCCGCCGGACGCCATCCGCTTGCCGGCATCGCAGCCGCATTTGCGGGCGTATCGGGTGGCTTCTCGGCCAATATCTCGCCCGGCCAGCTCGACGCGCTGTTGTTCGGGATTACCGAGGAAGCCGTGGGCGCGAGCGCAATCGACCCCACATGGACCGCCAATATCGCGGGCAACTGGTACTTCATCAGCGCGATGACCTTCCTGTTCCTGCCCATCATCTGGTATGTCACCGACAAGGTCATCGAGCCGCGCCTCGGCCCGTGGAAGGGCGGTGCAACCGCCGGTGTCGACGCTTCGGACACCAGCCCCGACCCGGCCGAAATCGACGATGCCGCAGCCTCCAAGGGCCTGCGTGCAGCGGGCCTTGCCGCGTTGGGCGTGGTCGCGCTGTGGCTGGTGATGGTCTTCGCCCCCGGCACCCCGCTGGTCGATGAGGCCGCATGCCTTGCAGAGGACGGCTCGGCGATTGCCGATTGCTCCATCCACACGCAGCTCGCCCCGCTCTATCGCAGCCTCGTTGCCGGCTTCTTCCTGCTCTTCCTTCTGACCGGCTGGGCCTATGGCCGCGCGGCGGGCACCATCAAGGACCACCGCGACCTCGTGAACATGATGGCCGAGAGCATGAAGGACATGGGCTATTACCTCGTCCTCGCCTTTGCCGCCGCGCATTTCGTCGAAATGTTCAACTGGTCGAACCTTGGCCTCATCACCGCCGTCCATGGCGCCGCGGGTATCGAGAGCACCGGCCTGCCGCTGCCCATCGTGCTCGGCCTGATGGTGCTGTTTGCAGCGCTGCTGAACCTTTTCGTCGGCTCGGCATCGGCCAAGTGGGCGCTGCTTGCCCCCATCCTCGTGCCGATGCTCATGCTGCTCGGCATCAGCCCGGAAGGCGCGACCGCTGCCTACCGCGTGGGTGACAGCGCGACCAACATCATCACGCCGCTCATGGTCTACTTCCCGCTCATCCTCGTCTTCGCGCAGCGCTGGCAGAAGGATTTCGGGCTCGGCAGCCTGACCGCGATGATGCTGCCCTATTCGGTGTGGCTGCTCATCTCGGGCACGGTGCTGATCGTGCTGTGGTTCTATCTCGGCATCCCGTTGGGGCCGGACGCACCGGTGGGCTACGCCCTGCCCGAAATGGCCGCGCCTGCGATTGCGCAGTAAGTCCTAGTCTTCGTCCTCGAGGTCGCGCGCGACCTTGGGGTCGGAGAGAAGCTGCTCGATACGGTCCGCCTCGTCAAAGCTCTCGTCGGGCTGGAAGGCGAGCTTGGGCGCGAATTTCAGGCCCAGCCGCTTGGCGACTTCCTTCTGGAAGAATGCCGTGTTGGTGCGCAGCGCCTTGAGCACGGCCGCCTCGTCCTGCCCCAGGAGCGGCTTCACATAGGCCTTGGCGTTGCGCAGGTCGGGCGTCATCCGCACCTCGGTGACGGAGATGTTCGACGCACGCAGCGTATCGTCATGCGCCTCGCCGCGCGCGAGCAGTTCGGACAGGATATGCCGCACCCGCTCGCCCACCTTGAGGACGCGGACCGATTGCTGTTCGGGGGTCGATTGCTGGTGCTTTGCCATCGCGCGCCCATAGGCGGCAAGTAGTCACCTACGCAAGCGCAGTAGCGCCTGACGGTTTATATCAGGATGACGCAGAACGCCATGAACACGAAAAGACCGAGGAAATAATAGCGGGTCGCCTTGAACGAACCGAACCACGGAATGCCCACCTCCAGAAGCTGGTGATCGACCTCCTCCTGAATGAAATTACGCTTGGCATTCGGCCACTCTTCACGCGCGTTTGTGCTGAGCCGTCTCCAGATGGCCTTGCCGACAGTCGGGTCATCATCCTGCACTGTAAATTCCTCCACTTCTTCGGAGGGGTTCTAAGGCTAAACCTGTTAGCTTTCAGTTACCTGCTCGACATTTACGCAGGACAGGCCAGCACTAACCGGCGAATTCTTCCATTTTTGCCAGAATGCGTTTGAGCGAGGCCATGTTCCGCGCGGTGCCCCGGCAGCCGAGGCGCTTTTCGATGAACCGTCCGGTGAGGTCCGATACGCCCACGCCGTGGACATAGTCGAGATAGAGCACACGATCACCCAATGCGAGGCGTTCGGCGCCGCGGTCACGGTGCGCCTGCAGAAGCGCCTCGAAGCCGCCTTCGACGGGAGCTTGGCGTAGGAAGATCGTATGGACCATCTTGTCCGATCCATCGCCGTGAAAGGGATTGTCCTCGATGGCCGAGCGCACCTCGCCCATCGACCGAACGACGGCAAAACCACTGATGCCGAACTCGTCTTCGATGAGCGAAGCGATGCGATCAGCCAGTTCGTCGTCGGCTTCGTCGCTCGCGAAAATGACATTGCCGCTGGCCGCGACCGTTTCGACCTTGCCGAAACCGCGCTTCGCCAACCGTTCGCGCAAGTCGGCCATCTTGATACGGTTGCCGCCGATATTGATGCTGCCCAGCAGGGCGAGCCGTGTCGTCATTTCTCGCTGCCCGGACGCGGTGTCGGGATGGCCGTGCTTGTCGAACGGGCAAGCAGGTTGCCGTTCTCGTCGAATAATTCGCCTTCGAGGAAAATCACACGCCGCCCGCGCCGGATGACGCGGCCCTTGCCCACAAGCGGCCCGGCCATGACCGGACGCAGCAGCGTCATGTTGATGTCGAGATTGAGCGGCGCCTCCTCGTGCTTGGTGGCCCAGACATGCGCCCAGCCCATCACTTCGTCGAGAAAGCCCGCCACAAGCCCACCCTGAACCGTCCCGCGAGGTGTGATGAAGCTGTCGGGAGCGGTGAAGCGCAGGGTGATTTCCTCACGCTCCTCGTCGAACTGCTCGAACTCGACACCCATCAACTCCGCATGCGCGGCATCTGCGTTGTGCGGCCTCTCGATCATGCCATGCCATCCGGCATTGGTGTAGGCAGCGCGGTCGATGTTGCACGGGCGAGCACATTTCCCTCGCTGTCGAGCAATTCGCCCTCGAGATAGGCCACGCGCTTGCCCGCTTTCACCACGCGGCCCTTGGCCGTGATGGTTTCGAGCGGTACCATGCGCAGGAAGGTCAGGTTCATGTCGAGATTGAGCGGCAGGCGAATGCCCTCGTCGCCAAACTGCGCCTGCGTCACCGCGAGCAAGGCGCCGCCCATGACTTCATCGAGAAAGCCCGCAATCAGCCCGCCCTGCACCGCGCCACGTGGAGAGGCGAAGCTTGGCGGAGGGGTGAAACGGGTAGTGAGTTCGCCCCTTTCCTCATCGAAAGAGACGAACTCCGAACCCATAAGGACGGCAGAGGGCGAGCGCTGACCTTCGTAAATCCTGGCCATTCACCCGTCTCCAATCACAGCGTGCGTTCACGCTCCTCCACCTCGAACACCTCGAGCTGGTCGCCCGGCTGGATGTCGTTGGTGTCGGCAAGGACCACACCGCATTCGAGGCCTGCGCGGACTTCGTCCACGTCGTCCTTGAAGCGGCGCAGGGAGGCGATAGTCGTGGCCGATACGATGACATCTTCGCGCGTGAGGCGTGCGTGCAGCCCCTTGCGGATGACGCCTTCCTCGACCAGCAGGCCGGCGGCCTTGTCCTTCTTGCCCGAACGGAACACTTCCTTGACCGCGGCACGGCCGACGACGTTCTCGATCCGCTCCGGACCAAGCTCGCCTGCCATCTCCTTCGCGATTTCCTCGGTCAGGTGGTAGATGACGTCGTAATACTTCATCTCCACGCCGTCGCGCTTCACCAGCTCACGTGCCTTCGCATTGGGACGCACGTTGAAGCCGATGATGGGGGCGTTCGACGCCGATGCCAGCGTGACGTCGCTTTCGGTGATGGCGCCAACGCCTGCGTGCAGCACGCGGACCTTGATTTCATCGTTCGAAAGATTGTGCAGCGCCGAGGTGATGGCCTCGACCGAACCTTGCACGTCGGCCTTCACCAGCACGGGGAATTCGATCACGTTCGATGCGAGGTTGTTGAACATCGTATCGAAGCTGGTCGGGGCGAGCGCGGTACGCTTCTCGGTCGCCTTTTCCTGGCGGTAGGCAGCGACTTCGCGCGCGCGTTGTTCGTTCTCGACAACGGTCAGAACGTCACCGGCGCTGGGCACGCCGCCGAGGCCGAGGACCTCGACCGGCATCGAAGGACCGGCCTTCTTGATCTGCTTGCCCTGGTCGTTGACGATGGCGCGGACACGGCCGCTTTCGGTGCCGACCACGAAGGTGTTGCCACGCTCCAGCGTACCGCGCGTGATGAGCACGGTGGCGACAGGGCCGCGGCCCTTGTCGAGCTGTGCTTCGACGACAGTCGCCTCGGCCATGCGGTCGGGACGGGCTTTCAGTTCGAGCAGTTCGGCCTGGAGAGCAATCTTCTCGAGCAATTCGTCGAGGCCGGTCTTGGCCTTGGCCGAGATTTCGACGTCCTGCACATCGCCCGACATCGATTCCACGATCACTTCATGCTCGAGCAGGCGAGTGCGGACGTTGTCCGGGTTCGCCTCGGGCTTGTCCATCTTGTTGATGGCGACGATCATCGGGACGCCCGCGGCCTTGGTGTGATTGATGGCCTCGATCGTCTGCGGCATGATGCCGTCATCGGCTGCGACGACCAGCACCACGATATCGGTGATGTTGGCACCGCGCTGGCGCATCTGAGTGAAGGCAGCGTGGCCCGGCGTATCGAGGAAAGTGATCTCGTCACCGCCCTTGGTCTTCACCTGGTAGCTGCCGATATGCTGCGTAATGCCGCCGGCTTCGCCCTTGGTGACATTTGCACCGCGAAGCGCGTCGAGCAGGCTGGTCTTGCCGTGATCGACATGGCCCATGATGGTGACGACCGGCGGACGCGGCTTCAGCGTTTCTTCCGGATCGACATCCTCTTCGACCGCGATGTCGACATCGGCCTCGGAGACCTTCTGGATGTTGTGGCCGAACTGTTCGACGAGCAGTTCTGCCGTATCCTGGTCGATGGTCTGGTTGACGGTGACCATCATGTCGAGGTTGAAGAGTTCCTTCACGAGGTCGGCACCCTTTTCACCCATGCGCTTGGCGAGTTCGCCAACCGTGATGGCTTCGGGCACGACCACGTCGCGGACCTGCTTTTCGCGCGGCTTGTTCGAGCCGCCACCCTGCAGGCGACGTTCCTTTTCGCGCGCACGCTTGAGCGCGGCGAGCGAACGGGCGCGGCGGCCTTCGTCCTCGTTGAGAGCCTTCTTGACCGAGAGTTTGCCCGAACGGCGCTTGTCGGGCTTTTCTTCCGTGCGCGCAGGCTTCTCTTCTTTCTTCTTGCGCTCCGGCTTCTTTATTTCGGGGCGCTTTACCGGCGTGAACTTGCGCGCAGCAGGCGTCGGAGTGGCCGCTTCGGCGGTTTCGGCTTTGGCCTCTTCCTCGGCAGCAGCCGCAGGCTCTTCCTTGGCCTTCTTGGCGTCTTCCTTGGCTTTCTTTGCAGCCTCGGCTTCGGCCTTCTTGTTGTCCGCGACGCGCTTCTTCTCGTCCTCGGCAGCCTTCTTGGCGTTTTCCTCGTCACGCTTGCGCGCTTCTTCAGTGAGACGCAGGCGCTCTTCCTCAGCCTCGCGTTGGAGACGCGCGACGCGTTCCTGCGGAGTTTCGGTAGGCGCAGCGGCCTTTTTGGGCGCAGGCTTCTTGGCTGCAGGCGCGGGTGCAGGAGCCGGGGCTGCCTCCGGCTCGGGCGCGGGCGCAGGCGCCGGGGCGGGCGTCTCGCCGGGCTTGGTGAGCTTGCGGCGGCGCTTCACCTCGACCGCCACCTTGTTGGTGCGGCCATGGCTGAAGGTCTGCTTGACCTCGCCCGGCTGCGCGCCCTTCAGGGTCAGCGGTTTACGGGCCGGTTTCTTGTCGTCGTCGCTCATTCTTGCTCGTTTCTCTTCGCGTTCAATCAGTTGTATCGTCGTTGCGGCGCGCAAGAACGCGCCCGAATTCGTCAGGGATTTCGTGCCCCAGATAATGCATCAGCCGCTTCAAGGGTTTCATCACCCGAGCGGCTGCCGCATCGTTGGCGAGGCCCAGATGGACCACGTTGTCGCGGCCCAATGCCACAGACAGAGCGTCGCGGTCCAGTGGGAGCGTCCAGCCGCGCTCTCCGCTACCCTCCGCCTCGCGACCTACGCGCCATGCCTGGTCAAGCTTCTTGCGCCCGTCCTCGCTGGCATCGCTGGCATGGAACAGGGCCGAGATGCCGCCCATGCGGGCCGTTTCGGCAATGCGCTGCGTTCCCAAGATAAGGGCTCCGACGCGCATTTCGAGACCCAGCCGATCAAGAAACACGCGTTTGAGTGCATCTTCGATTTTCTGGGGCAGCTCTTCAGGGATTTCGAGGTCGCCGGTCTTGAAAGCGCGCGAGAGGCCCGCCTTCAGCTTCCCATTGCCCTGCGCTTCCTCGATTGCAGCGCGCGAGGAGCAGACCCAAGCGCCACGTCCCGCCGCCTTTTCCTGCGCATCGGGCAGGACGAGGCCGGAGGGTGACGCGGCGAGGCGGACCAGCGCATCACGCGAGTCCGTCTCTCCGGTAAGGATGCAGCGCCGTTCGGGCTCGGAAGCTTTCCGTGCCTTGGGGGCTTCAGCGATGTCGGGGCTTAGGCGCTCATTGTGTGGAGTCCGCATCGGCGGCCTCCTGAGTGTCTGCCGAAGCAGCCGGAGCCGCCTCGCCTTCATCTTCAAACCAGTGCGCGCGGGCAGCCATGATGATCTCGTTGCCCTGCTCTTCGGTGAGGCCATACTCACCAAGCACGCCGCCCTTGTCCTGCTCGCGCTGCGGACGATCGCGGCGCATCGGCGGGCCGTCGGCATTGTTGCGGCGACGCGGTGCTTCGCGCTTCTTGGCGATGAGTTCGTCGGTGGCGAGGTCGGCCACATCGTCCAGCGTCTTGAGACCTGCCTTGCCAAGCGTGACGAGCATCGCTTCGGTCATGTGCGGCAGTTCTGCCAGAGCGTCTTCGACACCCAGTTCCTTACGCACTTCCCGATGCGCAGCTTCCTGGCGGTCGAGCGCTTCCTGTGCACGGCTCTGGAGTTCTTCGGCCAGCTCCTCGTCGAAGCCTTCGATGCTGGCGAGCTCTTCCAGCTCGACATAGGCGACTTCCTCGAGCTCGGCGAAGCCTTCGGCGACGAGCAGCTGCGAGAGCGTTTCGTCGACGTCGAGCTCCTCTTCGAACATCTTCGAGCGCTCGGCAAATTCCTTCTGGCGCTTCTCCGAGGCTTCTTCCTCGGTCATGATGTCGATCTGGTTGCCGGTCAGCTGGCTGGCGAGGCGCACGTTCTGGCCGCGGCGACCGATGGCGAGCGACAGCTGGTCGTCGGGAACGACGACTTCGATGCGGCCATCTTCCTCGTCGAGAACGACGCGGCTGACGGTGGCGGGCTGGAGCGCATTCACGATGAAGGTCGCGCCATCTTCCGACCAGGGAATGATGTCGATCTTCTCGCCCTGCAGTTCCTGCACGACAGCCTGGACGCGGCTACCCTTCATGCCGACGCAGGCGCCCACGGGGTCGATGCTGCTGTCGTGGCTGATGACGCCAATCTTGGCGCGGCTGCCCGGGTCGCGGGCGGCGGCCTTGATTTCGATAATGCCGTCGTAGATTTCGGGAACTTCCTGCGCGAACAGCTTCTTCATGAAGTCGGGATGCGCGCGGGAAAGGAAGATCTGCGGACCGCGATTGTTACGCTCGACCTTGGTGATGAGCGCGCGGACACGCTCGCCGACACGGGCAGCTTCGCGCGGGATCTGCTGGTCGCGGCGGATAACGCCCTCGGCGCGGCCAAGGTTGACGATCACGTGACCGAATTCGACCGACTTGATGACGCCGGTGATGACTTCGCCTGCACGGTCCTGGAATTCGTTGAACTGGCGTTCACGCTCGGCATCGCGGACCTTCTGGAAGATGACCTGCTTGGCCGACTGTGCGTCGATGCGGCCGAGATCGACCGGGGGCAGCGGATCGACGATGAAGTCGCCTATCTTCGCATCAGCTTCGAGCTTCTGCGCGGCCTTCAGGTCGACCTGCTTGAAATAGTCCTCGACCTCTTCGACGACCTCGACGACGCGCCACAGGCGAAGGTCGCCGGTCTGCGGGTCGAGCTTCGCGCGGATGTCGTTCTCCGCACCGTAGCGGTTGCGGGCGGACTTCTGGATCGCCTCTTCCATCGCTTCGATTACGATGGATTTGTCGATCATCTTTTCCGATGCGACCGCGTTCGCGATTGCAAGGAGTTCAGCCTTGTTGGCGGAAATGGCACTGGCCATCAGTCGTCTGCCTTTTCTTCTTCGATGTCGTCGGCACCGCTCGTGTCGAGCGGCTGGGTGGCGGCAATCAGTTCGTCGGTCAAGACGAGCTTCGCCGAATGAATGAGATTGCGGGGGAAGGAAACCTCGCCGGCCTTATGGTCTTCGATGGTGACCATGTCGCCATCAAGTCCCTTGAGTTCGCCTTTGAGGTTCCGATTACCGTGGACCTTCTCGGTCAGCGAAACCTTCGCTTCGTAACCAGCCCAGTTCTCGAAATCCTTCGCGCGGGTCAGCGGGCGGTCGATGCCGGGGCTGGAAACCTCAAGGTGATAGGCGCCGGGCACAAGCACCTCGCCCTGCTCTTCCAGCTCGTCGAGCTTGTCCGAAACGCGGCGCGAGAGCGCGGCACACTGCTCGATGACCAGCTGGCCCGTCGCCGGGTCCTCGGCCATGATTTGCAGCGCCTGCCCGCCGTCACCGGCTTCCGAAGGCATCATCTTGACGCGCACGAGCTCGAAACCCAGCGCCTGCGCTTCGGGTTCGATAACTTCGTTCAAGCGGTCAATATCTGCCATTCATACTCCGGTTTCACATATCGTCGCAGCAACGAGGTTTCGTGCCGGCCCCTTGCGGCGCCAGCCCCATCAAAGTTGCGACGATGTCGGGATTGGGGGCGATATAGGAGCGAGTCTGCGAATTTGCAATCGCTCATTTTTCGCCAAACAGCCAGCGACATGCGAGCCATGCGAGGACCGCTCCGGCAAACTGCGCTGTTATAAAGCCGAGGACATTGTCCGGCGCGATACCCGAGAAGCTGTTTGTGAAGGCGCGGCCGACAGTGATCGCGGGGTTGGCGAAGCTGGTAGAACTGGTGAACCAGTAGCCCGCGGTAATGTAGAGCCCGACTGCCGGCGCCACCCAGTCGGGTCGCGAGCGCAGGCAGCCAAGGATGGTGAAGACGAGGCCGAATGTGGCGATGCCCTCGCCCAGCCACTGCCCCTGCCCGGTGCGGATGTTCTCGGAGAATTGGAACACGGGCGCTTCGAACATGAGATGCGCGGCCCACACCCCGAGCAGCCCACCCACCAGCTGCGCGACCACGAATGCGAGCGCCGCTGCAGGAGCAATCTCGCGCCGAAGAGCGAAGACCAATGTCACCGCCGGATTGAAGTGCGCGCCCGAAACCGGCGCCAGCGCTGCGATAAGGACGAAGAGGATGGCGCCCGTCGCGATAGTGTTGCCGAGCAGGGCCACTGCGATATTCCCGTCCGCCAGCGTCTCGCCCATGATGCCCGAGCCGACAACGGTCGCGAACAGGAAGAAGCTGCCCAGCGCTTCGGCACCGAGCTGGCGGGACAGGGGAATTGGCGGCGTATCGTTCATGACCGCGCCTCTAGTGCAGCTGGGCGACATATTGAAGACGCTGCGTCAGTCGTCGTCGGTGAGGCCGTGCTTCTTGATGGCATGGCGCAGCTGGTCGTAGCTCAGCCCCAGCGCCTTGGCGGTCTGGCGCTGGTTCCAGCGGTGCTTCCCGAGTGCATGCTCGAGAATAGCGCGTTCGTGTGCGTCGACGGCTGAACGAATGTCGTCGATATTCTCGAGGTCGGGACCAGAGGGCGCAGCCTCGGCTGTCGCCTTCTGTTCGGGTTTGGGTTTTGCCACCGCCTGCGACAGGGGCTTCCACGGGCTGTCGAACGGGTCGAACTGCACGTGACCGATGGGCACCTCCCAATTGTCCCAGCGATAGACGGCGCGCTCGACTACGTTGCGCAGCTCGCGCACGTTGCCGGGCCAGGGATGGTTTTCCAGTTCCGCACCGACATGCTCGGCGAAACCGGGCCAGGCTTCCCAGCCCAGCTCCGCACCCATCCGGCGACCGAAGTAATCGGCCAGCACCTCGATATCACCCTCGCGCACGCGCAGGGGCGGGAGGGTGATGACCTCGAAACTCAGCCGGTCGAGCAAGTCGGCGCGGAACTCACCGCGCTCGGCCTTGGCGGGCAGGTCCTCGTTCGTCGCCGCAACAATTCGGACATCGACGCGAATGGGGCGCGAGGATCCGATGCGGGTCACCTCGCCATATTCGACGGCGCGCAGCAGGCGCTCTTGTGCGCCCATCGACAAAGTGCCCAGTTCGTCGAGGAATAGCGTGCCCTTGTCGGCTTCCTCGAACCTTCCCGCGCGTTGTTTGGTAGCACCTGTGAAAGCCCCGGCCTCGTGGCCGAACAGTTCCGCCTCGATGAGCGTTTCAGGCAGCGCGGCGCAGTTCATGGTGACGAGCGGCTCGTCCCAGCGGGTCGAAAGGCGATGCAGGCGCTCGGCAATCAATTCCTTGCCGGTACCGCGTTCGCCGATGACGAGAACGGGCCTGCGCATGGGGGCCGCACGACTGGTCCGCTCGACCGCATCGAGGAAGGCGCCGGACTGGCCAATGAACTGATTTTCCCGCTCCATGGCCAATATATAGGAATTTTCACCAAGGCTTGGCAATCCCCACCATGAGGTTGTTTGTCCATATGTCGCGAACTTAAGGATTTCTCCCGCTTTTCAAGTTTGGCACGCCCCTTGCTGAACAGGAGACAACAACAAACACCGTCCAGGGAGGACACACATGTACGACCGCAAATTCTTCGGCACCCGGCTTGGACAAGCAGCCCTCGTCAGCATCGCTGCGATGGTCGCACTGGTCTCGCTGAGCTCGCAGATCGCGGTGACGACGCCGATGCCGGCGCTCGCATCTTACGAACAAGTGGAAATCGCGTGACCGATCACAACAACCCCCTTGGGCCGGAGCGTCGCAGTCCCGACAGTCCCCCTAGCGCTCCCCGCGCAATGGACGCTCCGGCCCGCCCTTCCCGTCCGGCCTTGTCGCGGCTCGACAGTGAGGTAGAACGGCTTCGCCGCTCACCCACTCCGACCCGAGGCCCAAATCGTAACTGGGCAGCCAAGGGACAGGACTTTTTTTCCAGTGGAGCACCTTTGATGGGAATCTTCAGCCGTACCCGCGACATCATCGCGGCCAATTTCAACGATATGCTCGACAAGGCGGACGACCCGCAGAAGATGATCCGCATGATCATCCTCGAGATGGAGGAAACCCTCGTCGAAGTCCGCGCCAGTGCTGCCCGCACCATTGCCGACCAGAAGGAAATGCACCGCCACACCGTCAAGCTGGACAAGCTCCAGGCCGACTGGGGCGAGAAGGCGCAGCTCGCGCTGTCGAAAGACCGCGAGGACCTCGCCCGTGCAGCGCTGGTCGAGAAAAAGAAGGCGGCCGACATGTCGGACCAGCTCAAGCAGGAAATCGCCGTGCTCGACGATGCACTGCGCGCTTACGAGCAGGACATCCACAAGCTGCAGAACCGCCTGCGCGAAGCCCGCAGCCGCCAGACCGCCATCGCGGCACGTCTCGAAAGCGCGGAGAACCGCGTCAAGCTGCGCAGCCTGATGACCGAGGACCGGGTGGACGATGCCTTGAGCCGCTTCGACCAGCTCGAGCGCCGGGTCGACTATGCAGAAGGCCGCGCCGACGCGCTGGCCATCGAGGACAAGGGCAAGCCTTCGCTCGCCGATGAGATTGCAGCGCTGGAAGGCGCCGATGCCATCGATGACGAACTTGCAGAAATGAAAAAGGCGCTCGGCAAGCCCCACGACGCCGCGAAGAATGAGGACTGATCCATGGACGAGATTTTTGCAATTGTTTCGATCTTTATCGCGCTGCCGTGGATCGTCCTTCACTACATCACCAAGTGGAAGACTTCGGCGACGATAACCACGGATGACGAGGCCTTGCTCGAAGAGCTCTACAACCTCGCCAAGCGGCTGGACGAACGCATGGACACGGTCGAGCGCCTGGTCGCTTCCGACAATCCCGATTTCCGTCCCGCCCGCCTCGTCCACGACAGCGAGGAAGACAACCAGCAGCTGCGCGAACTCGAACAGCTGATTGCCGAGAAGAAAGGAATGGTAAAGTGAACAGCCCCCGCACCACCCTCTATCGCGACAAGACAAATGCGAAGCTGCTGGGCGTGTGCTCGGGCATCGCGGACTACACCGGCGTCGATGCCTTCTGGGTGCGCCTCGGCTTTATCGCCATGACCATCATGATGGGCTGGCCAATCATCGCCTACTTCGCTGCCGGCCTGCTGCTCAACAAGAAGCCCGCCCACCTCTATTCGGAACCTGCCGAGCAGAAATATTGGCAGGGCGTGCGCCAGAATCCGAAGCGCACCGCTCGCGAAATCCGCGCCAAGATGAAGGACGTGGACCGCCGCCTGGCCGAGGTCGAGACCTATTACGTCAGCAGCAACCCGCGCCTCACCGCCGAAATCGAGCGGCTTCGCTAAGAACTGAATCTCAAGGGGGAATTTGAACGTGTTCGACTGGGCTTATCTCATCCCGCTGGCGCCTTTCCTGATGGTAGGCTTCATCGTCTGGTCCAAGAACCAGCGCGCGCTGGAGGAGAAACGCATCGAAGCCACCGCCGCGCAGACTGCCGAGCAGACCGCGCAGCATGTCAGCCGCGTCTCCGAACTGGAACAGCGGGTCCGCGTCCTCGAACGCATCGTGACCGACAAGGGCTATGACGTGGCGACGCAGATCGAAGCCCTGCGCGATGAGCGCCGGGTCGAGGACACAGGGAGCGGCGTTCCGCTCGAAATGAACAAGGGGGAGCGAGTATAATGGACTTCGGAAGCCCGGAATTTGTCATCGCCATCATCGCGCTCAGCTATGGCGCGTGGGTCGTCAACAACTGGATACGCGCCAAGAATGGCTATGCGCTTGAAGACGAATGGGGTGGCAAGACGGAAAAAGCTGACACTGGTGAAGCGAAGCGGCTGCGCGAGGAAAATCGCGCATTGCACGACAAACTCGACACGATGCAGGACCGCATGGTGGTGCTGGAAAAGATCGTCACCGACCGCGGCTATTCGCTGAGCGACGAAATCGAAGCACTGCGTGACCGCCCTCAGGGCAACGGAGTGCCGCTGAACATCAAGACTTCGGAGAAAGCGTGATGGACATTTCGGAAATTCCCGTCCTCGCCCTTGCGATCCCGTCTGCGCTCATTGCGGTGGGTTGGGTAGCGAACACCTGGATACGCGTGAAGCACGGCTACCCGCTCGAAAACAGCTGGGGCAAGGCAGTCTACCCGAAAAACGACCAGGCGGTCGAACGGGTCAAGCTGCTCACGCAGGAAAATGCCGAACTTCGCGCCGAGCTCGGTTCCATCAAGGACCGCATGGCCAATGTCGAACGCATCGTGACCGACAGCGGCTACCAGCTGACCAGCGAAATCGAGCAGTTGCGCGACAAGCGGGAGGCAAACTGATGTTCTCCGGACCCGACGCACAACTCGTGCAGGACGCGGTGATCATCGCCGCGCTCGCTGTCGCGGGCGGCATGGGCCTCGCTTTCACCTTCCTGCGCGTGCGCAAGGCCAAGGGCGAAGACCGCAAGCCCGCCCTTGAAAGCGGAACTCTGGAAAAGCGGGTTCAGGTGCTGGAGCGAATTGCCACCGACCGGTCGCTGGACCTCGCTGACGAAATCGAGAAGCTGCGCAAGACAGAGGAGACAAATTGATGGACGCCGATCTCATGCTGATTTTCGGCTTTATCCTCGTCGTTCTGACCATCGTCTTCCCCTTTGCTTACGCAATCAACAGGCGGGAGCACGAGCATCAGGAACGCAAACTTGAATTGCAGGCACGCGCCGAGGAAGCGAAAGCTGAACAACTGCGCTATTCGAACGGCGACTATAGTAAAATGGAAGAGCGCGTCCGCGTGCTCGAACGCATCGCGACCGACAGCAATCATGCGCTTGCCTCACAAATCGAGGAACTGCGCGCGCTGGACGCGCTGGAGGACCGCTCGGAGGCTACGTCATGAGTGGTTGGGTCATTGTCGCGATTGTTGCCATCATCGTCTGGGGTATCGTCCAGTCAGGCAAGGCTAAGCATCGCAGGGAAAATGGCATAGTCGGCAAGAACGACAGAGTGCTCAACGAGACTGATGCAGAAGCCCAGCGCGAAATCGAAGAATTACGCGAGCGCATCAGGGTGCTCGAGCGCATCGCCACCGACGGCAATTCACTCGACGCCCAGGAAACAAAGAGAATTGCCGCCGAAATCGAAGCACTGCGCGACAAGCAGGCTGATTGAGGGGCAAGGGAATAACACCGGTTCAAGGAGGACATGGGGAAATGTTCGATCCGACAATCATCATCGCAGCAGCAAGCCTGACCGGCCTGCTCATCGTGGCCGCCGCCATGCTGCGCGGCTGGCACGAATGGCTGGAACTCAAGCGCACGGAGCTTGAGGGCCATTCGGGTCCACGCGCCGAGGAAGGCTCGTCAATGGGCGCTGCGCGTATCGAAATCGCGGACCTGAAAGAGCGCATCAAGAAACTCGAAGCCATCGCCAGCGGAGTGGACCTGTGAGCGGTGGCGGCGATGCAGCCAAGGCCGGCATCGGTCTCGGCAGCGCCATCGCGGTTGCGATTTCATGGAGCCAGAACCAGTCCATCCTGTGGGCCATATTCCACGGCTTCATCAGCTGGATTTACGTCATCTACCATGCCTTCACCCGCCCCGGCGGCCTCGGCGTATAGCGCGATGGACGCATGCCATTTTGCCCGCTAGGGGCGCAGCCATGCGACCCCTCGACGACATCCGCGAAGAATACGAGTTTCTCGAAGGCGACGAACGTTATCGCCTGCTCATCGAATTGGGCCGCGAACTCGACGACATGCCAGACGCGCTGAAAACCGATGCGACGTTGGTGCGCGGCTGTTCGGCACAGGTCTGGGTCTACCCCACGGTCGAGGCCGACAAGCTCCACTTCCTCGCCGACAGCAATGCCGCCATCACCAAGGGTATCGTCGCGCTGGTCATTTCGGCCGTGCAGGACAAGCCCGCTGAAGAAGTGGCCGGGATGGATATTCACGAGGCCCTCGCGCCCTTCGACCTCAAGAACCAACTGTCGAGCAATCGCACGCAGGGCGTGCCCAACATGATTGCGCTGGTGAAGGAACACGCTGCCCGGATTGCGGTGGCCTGAAATGCGCCTGCTTTACCGCGTCCTTGGCTATATCGCGGTAGGCCTCGGCGCGATCGGCGCTTTCCTGCCCATCATGCCGACGGTCCCCTTCCTGCTGCTGGCGGTCTATTTCTTCGCCCGCTCGAGCCCGGAACTGGAGCAAAAAATTCTCGACCACCCGCATTGGGGCCCGCAAGTAAAAGACTGGCGCGAACGCCGCGCAATCAGTCGCAGTTCCAAGACCATGGCAATCGGCGCGATGAGCGTAGGCGCAGTGGTCACATGGTACACGCTGGGCGATCCTTGGTACTATATTTCGATTGCCATCCTCGTCATCGCGGGCGGCTGGATCGCGACGCGCAACGAATAGCCTGCCGGAACTGGATCCCTTTCAAGCCGTTGATTTGTCATACGACGGGAGGGTGAACGAAAGGACACTCTCAATGGCAATTCTCATCCTGATCGCGACCATCCTGCTGCCCCCGCTCGGCGTTGCAGCCAAGCACGGCCTCGGCAAGACCACGCTGATCAACCTCGTGCTGACCCTGCTCGGCTTCATCCCGGGCCTGATCCACGGTCTCTATGTGAATTTTGCGCGCTAGGTTTTCGGATCTGAAATTCGGGAAGCGCCGGGGCAGCCTATGCTCCGGCGCTTTCGCGTACCACGGCCTCGCCCGCTTCGCGCTGGCGCTTCAATTCCGCCTTCAGCTTGGCCGGGTCCTGCGCAAAGACAAAGCCAAAGCTGACGCCGCCTTCCTTGCCGATTGTCGCATGGTGCAGCTTGTGCGCCTGCACCAGCCGCTTGGCATAGCCTTTCTTCGGAACCCATTTCCAATAGCGTTGGTGAACAAGGCCATCGTGGACCAGCGTGTATATCACGCCGTAACAGGTAATTCCGAAAGCGACCCACCACAGCAGGTCGGACCACACATATCCTGCAGCGAACATCCCGAACACGATTGTACCGAAGGTCACGGCATAGAGGTCGTTCTTTTCCAGCTTCTTGTCGTGCGGCTCGTGATGGTCGCGGTGCCATCCCCAGCCCCAGCCATGCATGATGTATTTGTGCGCCCACCAGGCGAAGATTTCCATTCCCACAATCGAGAGGAAAACGGTCAATAGGATGGCGGATACGCTCATGCTGCAACCTGTGATTGGCGGATCTTGCGGCGAGCCCCGGGCAGCTTCCACCAGGGGATATGCGGCGCGAGGTGATGTTCGTGATGATAACCGAAATGGAAGCAGGTGGCGAGTGACTTCAGCCAGCCGAAATCGTCTGTTCGCGCATTGTGGCGATCAACAAAGGCCTCGCCCGAGTGGCGATGCGGCCGAAAGGTGCCGAAATAGAACAACTGCATGGAAGATGCGATTGCAGGAGCGCCGTAAAGCAGCACGATTTTCTCCACGGGCACGCCAAGAAGCAGCCAGTAAGTGAGCACCACGGTGAAAACAAACGCGATCGACTGCCAGCCAAAATAGCGCCGCAGGAATTCGCCATACCAGCGCCAGAAGCTGGTCGGATGGCTCACGCTGAAATCCGGGTCCGTCGCACTTCCAGGTGCGCGGTGATGCGCGAAATGTGCATCGCGCATGCGCTTCCATGAAAAGCCAGCGTAAATAAACAGCAAGACCGCGCCGATGGCGTCATTGGCCCCGCCGCCCCGGGGGATAAGTGATCCATGCATGGCGTCGTGACTGACTATGAACAGTCCGACCGAAAGCCAGCATTGGAGAAGCCCGATGCCGAGCGCGATGGGCAGGCTCGACCAGCTGAGGTCGAAAACGAACATCGAAAAGAAATGAAGGCTCGCCCAGCCTGCGACCACGAAGAAGGCCAACAGCAAACCGATGGTCGCCTGCCCGCGCACAGGAGCGACTGAAGACGACATTTTGGCCATTGCTACAATATAAGGATCGCGGCCCTGCTTGGAAAGGCCGCTCAGCTTGGAGCGGTCTCACCCTTCCGGGAAATACCGAAATATTTCTCGGCCACTTCAGCGCTGATGCGCGCGGGCCGGTGCGTGTCGCTGTCGAGGCAGCACCACATGCTCTTCACTTCGGCCAGCACATCCTCGCCCCGGCGAATCACCGTGTTGTAGAAGCTGCGCGCGCCCTTGATCTTTTCCAGCACCGTCTCGGCAATCACGTCATCGTCGAGGAAAGCCGGTTTGCGATAGGTAATCTCGTGCTTGAGCGCGACCCACGCCTTGCTCGCCACCTCCTCGGCAGGGGCGAGTTTCTGCCAATGCGCGAGGACCGTGTCCTGCACCCAGTTCAGGTAGCGCGCATTGTTCACATGCCCCATGAAATCGATATCCGCGGGCAGGACCTTGATAGGAAAGGAGAAGGGCTTTGCTGACATGAGTGTAAGTAAAGCATAGAAAGATGAAGTTTGGAAGACTCTGGATTTGCCTTTTTGCGTGTGTCCCGATGTGGGGCCACACCACACGGCATGGCCAGCAAACCGCGCACACTTTACGAGAAAATCTGGGACGCCCATGTCGTCGAGCGGCAGGATGACGGGACCTGCCTCGTCTATATCGACCGGCATCTCGTCCACGAAGTCACCAGCCCGCAGGCCTTCGAGGCTCTGCGCCTCGCCGGCCGCAAGGTGCGCCGCCCGGACCTGACGCTGGCAGTCCCCGACCACAATTTGCCGACCACGCCGCGCACCGCGCCCGACGGCTCGCGCCTGCCGATCGCCGACAAGCAAAGCGCGGCGCAGTTGGCGGCCCTCGAAGCCAATGCGCCTGCTTTCGGCATCGACTATATCGACGCGGTCGCGCCCGAGCAGGGTATCGTCCACGTCGTGGGGCCCGAACAGGGTTTCTCGCTCCCCGGCACGACAATCGTTTGCGGCGACAGCCATACCGCCGCACATGGCGGCGTGGGCGCGCTGGCCTTCGGTATCGGCACGAGCGAGGTCGAGCATGTGCTCGCCACGCAGACGCTGCTTCTGAGGCCGAGCAAGACGATGGAAGTCCGCGTCGAGGGCGAACTTGGGCCCGGCGTGACGCCCAAGGACCTCATCCTGCACATCATCGGCGTCATCGGTACGGCGGGCGGCACGGGCTATGTCATCGAATATCGCGGAGAAGTGTTCGAGAAGATGAGCGTCGAAGGCCGTCTCACGGTCTGCAACATGAGCATCGAAGGCGGCGCGCGCGCGGGCCTCATCCCGCCCGACCAGACGGTGTTCGACTATCTGGAAGGCCGCCCTTATGCGCCACAGGGCGAGGCTTGGGACAAGGCTGTCGATTGGTGGCGCTCGCTCGCAACCGACGAGGGTGCAGAGTTCGACAAGTCGGTGGTCATCGACGCCGCCGCTGTCGAGCCGACCGTCAGCTGGGGCACCAGCCCCGAAGACGTAGTCGCCATCGGCGGCACTGTCCCGTCCCCTGCCGTGTTCGAGGATGCGGCCAAGCGCGAGGCAGTCGCCAAGAGCCTCGATTACATGGGCCTCGCGCCCGGCACGCCGATGGAGCAGGTCAAGGTCGAGAACATCTTCATCGGCTCTTGCACCAACAGCCGCATCGAGGATTTGCGCGCCGCTGCCGAGGTCCTGAAAGGCCGCAGGAAAGCCGCAAGTGTGCGCTGGGCGATTGCCGTCCCCGGCTCCGGCCTCGTCAAACGGCAGGCCGAGGAAGAGGGCTTGGACCGCATTTTCACCGACGCCGGTTTCGAATGGCGCGAACCGGGCTGTTCGGCCTGCCTTGCCATGAATCCCGACAAGGTCCCGCCAGGCGAACGCTGCGCCTCAACCAGCAACCGCAATTTCGTCGGCCGGCAGGGTCCGGGTGCGCGCACGCATTTGCTCAGCCCTGCCATGGCGGCAGCCGCCGCTGTCACGGGTCACCTGACCGACGTTCGCAAACTCAGCCCCAAGTGACCCCTTGCCCTTCCCCGCGCGCCATCCCATGAGGGAAGCATGACCAAACTTCCCAAAGGCAAGGCCGCCATCGCCGGAGCAATCGGCTCCGCCGCCATCGCCGCAGCGCTGCTCTATGCAAACAAGCGCCGCGAAAAGAAGAACAAGCCCGACCAGCCGGGGCCGATCCCCTCGGGCGAGAATCCGGAGACCGATTGATGAAACAGGTGTCGACCATTTCGGGCCGCGCAATCCCGCTGGGCCTCAAAAATGTCGACACCGACGTCATCATTCCCGCGCACTGGCTGAAGACCGTCAGCCGCGAGGGGCTTGGCAAGGGCGCTTTCGAGACCATCCGGCAGGCTCCCGGCAATCCCTTCGATGTCGAGGATTTCGCCGGCGCGCCCATCCTGATTGCGGGCGACAATTTCGGCTGCGGCTCTAGCCGTGAACACGCCGCATGGGCGATGCTCGACATGGGGCTGACCGCGGTCATCGCGCCGAGCTTTTCGGACATCTTCTCGGGCAATGCCTTCAAGAACGGCATTCTTGCGGTCGAATTGCCGCAGGAGCAGGTCGACCGGCTGCTCGAGGTGGCCAAAGACCATCCCATCACCATCGACCTCGAAAACCAGGTCGTCACCACCCCCTTCCAGGACCGCTTCCCCTTCGAGGTGGACCCTTTTCGCAAGCATTGCCTCCTGAATGGCCTCGACGAAATCGGCCTGACGCTGGAGCGCGATGCGGCTATCGAAACACATGAGAGAGTGCGCGCCGACAGCCTGCCATGGCTCGACACGCCGACACGAAACCGGAGAGAACACGCATGAAAGCAGTCCTGTCGAAAGAGACCGGCGGCCCCGAAACCCTCGTAGTCGAGGACATCGAAACCCCCACCCCCGGCAAGGGCGAGGTGCTTATCGATGTGGCGGCCTGCGCCATCAATTTCCCGGACACGCTCATCATCCGTGACATGTACCAGTTCAAGCCGCCCCGCCCCTTCGCGCCGGGCGGGGAAATTTCCGGCACGATCGAGGCGCTGGGCGAAGACGTCGAAGGGTTCGAAGTCGGCGACCGCGTAATCTGCGGCGTCGGAAATGGCGGCCTGCAGGAAAAAGTCGCGGTGGCCGCAGCGCGCCTCTTCAAAGTGCCCGAGGGTATCGACCTCGTGCAGGCATCGGCGCTGCTGATGACCTACGGCACGACCATCCATGGCCTCAAGGACCGCGGCGACATCAAGGAAGGCGAGACCGTCCTCGTGCTTGGCGCAGCGGGCGGCGTGGGTCTCTCGGCAGTCGAACTCGCCAAGGCCTATGGCTGCCGCGTGGTTGCTGCTGTCTCGACCGAAGAAAAAGGCGAAGTGGCGAAGAAGGCCGGTGCCGATGAAGTCGTAATCTATCCCCGCGCGCCCTTCGACAAGGACACCTCGAAGCAGCTCGCCAATGACTTCAAGGCGGCAGTCGGCCCGAACGGCGCGGACATCGTCTACGATATCGTCGGCGGCGATTATTCGGAGCCCGCTTTGCGCTCGATTGCGTGGGAGGGACGCTTCCTCGTCATTGGCTTCCCCGCCGGTATCGCCAAGATGCCCTTGAACCTAACCCTCCTCAAAAGCTGCGACATCCGCGGCGTCTTCTGGGGCGCTTTCACCGCGCGCGAGCCGCAGAAGAACAACGCCAACATCGCCGAGCTCTTCGACCTGTGGCAGGCGGGCAAGATTAGCCCGCTGGTCTCCGAAACCTATCCGCTCGAGCGCGCGCATGAAGCGATTGCCAAGCTCGAAAACCGCGGCGCCATCGGCAAGCTCGTGGTGACGATGGATTAAAGCAACCACGCGCCCTTGCCGCTGGGAGCGTGCATCCCTATTCGAGCATGAAACTTCTATCCAAAGGGACAGGACATGACCGACTTCAAGGACCGCGAACGCGGCGAAGAAACCAAATACGCTTTCGACCAGGAAACCGAGTTCAAGATTGCCGCGCGCCGCAACCGCCTGCTGGGCGAATGGGCAGCCGGCCTCATGGGCCTGACCGAGGAAGAAACCGACGCGTACAAGAAGGCCGTCGTGCAGGCCGATTTCGAGGAAGCCGGCGATGAAGACGTCATCCGCAAGCTGCTTGGCGACCTGACCGCTGCCGAATGCGATGTGAGCGAAGCCGACATCCGCGCCAAGCTGGAAGAATGCAGCGTCGAAGCGCGCCGCCAGTTCATGAGCGACCAGAAGTAACCGCCATGCCGATGCCAGCCGAAGACATCGTCGCCCTCATCGAGGCCGCGCTCCCGGGCGCGGTTGTCGAAATGCGCGACCTTGCAGGCGATAACGACCATTGGGCGGCCAAGGTCACTGCGCCGCAATTCGCAGGCAAGACCCGCGTCGCGCAGCACAAGATGGTCTATGACGCGCTGGGTGAACGAATGGGCGGCGAACTCCACGCCTTGCAACTCACCACCCAAGCCCCCAACTGAACCTCACCAGATTCAGCAATTTCCAAAGGCAGGGCAAACATGTCCGACGTAAACACGCGTATCTCCGACATCGTCAAAGCGAACGATGTCGTCCTTTTCATGAAGGGCACCCCCCTCTTCCCGCAATGCGGCTTTTCCAGCCGCGCGGTGGCCATCCTCGACCATTGCGGCGTCGCCTATGACAGCGTCGACGTGCTGCAGGACATGGAAATCCGCCAGGGCATCAAGGCCTATTCCGACTGGCCGACCATCCCCCAGCTTTACGTAAAGGGCGAGTTCCTCGGCGGCAGCGACATCATGATGGAGATGTACGAGGCCGGTGAGCTCCAGCAGCTGATGGACGAGAAGCAGGTCGCCAAAGCCGAAAGCTAAGGTTTTTTGTTTGCGAACCCGCCTCCGCGAGTTCGTCCTCGCTAGATGTGCGGCAAGCCGCACCCGCTGCGGGCGGCCGGTCGGCCTTGCCGGGCCTCCGTCGGCCCGGTTCTCCATCGCTCTACCTGGATACTTACCCAAACAAAAACCCGCCCGGTGGGACGACCGGGCGGGTTTCTTGTTTCGGGGAGGCGGACACGAGACCAGGAGTGGTCCGCCTGCTTTTACCGATTGGGACATCCACGGATATGCACAGCGCGTGCCAAAATCGCTTTCCGGAGCGCTGCGGCGCATCTCAATGGTTAACACCGGCTTGCAGCCCGTCGCGCTTGTAAAAAATCCCGACGCATCGCGTTAACCTTTGCACCTTGGCAGGCGCGCGGCTTGCGGTCACAAGGGCGCGCATGAGCATCAACCACGCAGACGCGCCCGAGGGCATCCCCGCGGCAACCGTAGTTATTTTCCGGAATGCAAAAGATGGCGGTCCGCCCGAGATCCTAATGACCATCCGCAGCCGCGAAATGGTGTTCGCTGGCGGCATGGCGGTCTTTCCCGGCGGGCGCGTGGACCCGGCCGATTTCGAGCTCGGCGCAATGATGGGCGGTCCGCTCGACCCTGAAGAAGCCGCGCACCAGATTGCCGTCGTACGCGAGACGCTGGAAGAGACCGGCCTCGTTATCGGCCTGTCGGGCGACATCGATGCCGACAAGGCACGCGCAGCGCGCCATTACCTGATGCAGACCGGCGACCTTGCGAGTGTCCTCGACCACTTCGGCTGGGAGCTGGACCTCGCCCAGCTCACCCCCTTCGCGCGCTGGTATCCCAAGAACGAACGCATCCCGCGCGTCTACGATACCCGCTTCTACATCGCCGACCTCGGCACGGGCGCGGTCGAAATCGAGGCCGACCTGTCGGAGAACACGCACCTGTTCTGGACCACGGCGAAGGGCGCACTCGAGGCGGCGGACAAGGGGGATATCAAGGTTATCTTCCCCACCCGCCGCAATCTGGAACGTCTCGCGCTGTTCGATGATTTCGCCGCAGCGAAAGAGCAGGCCGAGCGCATCCCTGTACGCACCATTACGCCCCACATGGGCGAGCGCGAAGGGAAGACCTGGCTCGAGATTGGCGAGGATCTTGGATACCCGGTCACGGGCGAGCCGCTGGAAACCGTCGCGCGCGGTTAGCTGGCCTGCTGCGCGAGACGGGGGAATGACGCCGCGCCTGCTGCGAAGCGGCCGTCAGATCATGCCGCGCGCGTGGTAATGATCGTGAGGGGGTTCAGGCTCTCCGTTGTCGCGTGAAAGTTCGCGAAAGGCACGTTCCTGCGAAAGAAACACCTTTCCGTTGAGTTCTTCGAGAAAGTGGGTGCGCTTGAGGCGATCCATGACCGGCCCCTTCACTTCCGATAAATGCATGCCGATACCGCCATCGCCGAGCCGGTGATTGATGGCTTCCAGGCTTTCCAGCCCCGAAGCGTCGATCTCGTTGACCGCGCTGCACATCAGGATGACGTGGCGCAGTTGAGGCCGCTCGGCAACGCTCTCGAGTACATATTCCTCCAGCCAGCGCGCATTGAGATATGTCAGCGACTCGTCGATGCGGATCGAAAGGACATGGGGGACGGTGAGGACTTTGTGCCGCTCGACATTGCGGAAATGTTCGGTTTCGGGGACCCGCCCCACGATCGCAGCATGCGGGCGGCTGGCGCGATATAGATAGAGCAGCAGGCCTACCGCGACCCCGGCAATCACTCCCAGTTCGACCCCAGCCAGCAAGGTAATCGTAATCGTCGCAACATGGGCCGCGAAATCAGCCTTGGAATAACGCCACAGCTGCCCGGGCGTCTTCAGGTCGACGAGGCTGAGGACAGCGACGATGATGGTTGCCGCCAGCGTGGCGATCGGCAGGCTATAGAGCAGCGGGGTGAGGAATAACGTCGCCAGCGCGATGCCCACAGCGGTGAATGCACCCGCAGCCGGTGTTTCCGCGCCAGCATCGAAATTAACTGCCGAGCGGGCGAAGCCACCCGTGACCGGATAGCCGCCGGAAAATGCACTGGCGATGTTGGCGGCGCCAAGCCCGACCAATTCCTGATCGGGCGAAATCCTCTGCCTCCGCTTGGCGGCCAATGTCTGCGCAACCGACACGCTCTCGACGAAACCGATAATCGAGATAAGCAGTGCCGGGACCCACAGTTTTTCGATTAGCGAGAGGTCGGTCGAGGGCAGGGCAAATGGCGGCAAGCCTTGGGGGATTGCTCCGACGAGGTTCACTCCGCGCTCGCCCAGATCGAATGCTATCACCGCAAGAATAGTCAAGGCGACCGCGGCTACCGGGCCGGCCTTGGCGGTCATTTCGGCGGCGCGCGGTCCGAGGCCCAATGCCACAAGGGCAGGCTTGCCCCCCTTGCGCACCCAAAAAAGGAACAGCGTCGCAGGGATCCCGATCGCGAGGGTCCACGGGTTCGTCTCAGCGATTGATCGCGCGAGCGAACCGAGCATTTCGGGCCAATTTTCGCCTCCTGCGGCGATCCCGAGAATATGCTTCAGCTGGCTCGTCGCGATCAGAATGCCGCTGGCGGTTATGAAGCCGCTTATGACGGGATGGGAAAGCAAATTGGCCAGGAATCCCGCGCGCAAGAACCCCAGCACCGCCAACATCACGCCGGAAAGCATCGCAAGCGTAATCGCGGCTTCGAGATATTGGGCGGTACCCTGCGCGGCAACGGCCCCCGCCGCGCTTGCCGTCATCAGCGAGATGACCGCCACCGGTCCTACGGCCAGCGTGCGGCTTGTCCCGAAAATCGCATAGAGAACCAAGGGGAGGATAGAGGCATACAAGCCAACCACCGGCGGCAGGCCAGCAAGCAGGGCATACGCGAGGCTTTGCGGGATGAGCATGATCGTCACGATCACCGCTGCCACCAGGTCATTGGTCAGGACCGACCGATTATACGCCCGCCCCCACTCGAGGATCGGCAGGTAACGCGAGAGCATGGACTTTAGCCTTCCCTAATTGCGCGATGCACTGACCCCGTCCGGCAAGCCACGCGCGCTTCGTTGAGCATGGCGATCCTCTGTCACCGCGGCAAGCCATCCAACCGGTTCATCCAGAACGGGATATCGTGTTTTGAGAGATGGCGGGGAAACCGGCTAGCACCTTTTCGCGCTGAATGGTGGCGGGCCACACATCGGTTCGGCTTTTCCCGCTACCGGTGGCGCGCCCGGCAGGACTCGAACCTGCTGCCTCAAGATTAGAAGTCTCGCGCTCTATCCAGATGAGCTACGGGCGCGCTCTGCCTCGCCCATAACGTGCCTTTGCGTGCAGGCCAATCGGCGATAGGCAGCCAATTATGGAAAAGCCCACACGCCCGGAAACGAAGACCCAGCCTCATTTCCGCTATTACGACCTCGTCATGGCTGCATTCGTGACCGTGCTGCTGCTGTCCAACATCATCGGCGCTGCGAAGCTGTCCGCTATACCCGTGGATTTCTGGCCGGAAGGCTTGTGGCCCGCGCCCGAGGGAATGTTCATTTTCGGGGCGGGCATCCTGTTCTTCCCGGTGAGTTACGTCATCGGCGACGTGCTGACCGAGGTCTATGGCTATCCCCGGGCCCGGCGGGTTATCTGGACCGGCTTTGCCGCGATGGTGTTCATGGCACTGATGAGCTGGGCGGTCGTTGCCATGCCCCCGGCGGATGGCTGGGGCGGCCAGGATGCTTACGAAAGCGTCTTCGGCCTCGTCCCGCGCATCGTGCTCGCCTCCATCATCGCCTTCTGGGCGGGCGAGTTCGTCAACTCCTATGTCCTTGCGCGGATGAAAATCTGGACGCGGGGCAAGGCCCTGTGGAGCCGCACAATTGGTTCAACCGTGTTCGGGCAGGCTGTCGACAGCGCGATCTTCTATCCGGTGGCGTTTCTCGGCATATGGGAAACCAGCGCAGTGCTGACCGTGATGGTCACCAATTGGGCCTTGAAGGTACTTTGGGAAGCGGTGCTGACACCGGTCACCTATCTCGTGGTCGGCAGGTTGAAACAGGCCGAGGGTGTCGAAATTTTCGATACCGACACGGACTTTTCGCCCTTTGCCAAATCCGCGGCCCACACATAGGAAAAGGGGCGACCTGCAAGGCCGCCCCCTCCCTCCCCTTTAATCAGGTCTGGCCTAGAACTTCGCGCCCACCGCTACGCCGTAACGGCGCGGATCGAGGGTGAAGATATTGGTGAACAGGCCAGAGGACTGGTCGGTCACGTAAAGACCGGTCACTGCATCGCTGTCGAACATGTTCTGGACAAAACCGCGCAGGTACCAGCGCTCGTCACGACCGTTCAGCTGCAGCTGGGCGTTGACGATTTCATAGCCCTGAATGCGGTTGATATTGTCGTTGAAGATGCTCCCGTAGCTTTCGCCCTGATAGGATACGTCGAAACGCGGCACGAGGCTCATGCCATTGCTGAATTCGTGCGTGTACTGCGCACCTACCGAGAACTTGAACTCCGGTGCCTGCGGCAGCTGGCTGCCCTGGATGTCGACCGGAATGCCCGAGGAAACCGTGATGCCGCCGAAGCCGGCGCCTATCGCCGCTGCCTGGTCGAACAGCACCTGGCAGATCGAGAAAGCGCCCGTGGTGTTGGTCGAGGGTATCGGGGTCGGGCCCTGAAGCCCCAGCACACCGACATTGATTGCGGAGACGAAGGCATTGGCGAGCGCTGCACTGCCACTATCGGACGTCACCGCACAGTTACTGCCGAGAGTGATGTCCTTGATAATGACTGTATCGTCGCGTCCTGCAGAGACATCGCGCGGATTGATCAGCAGCTTGCTCTCCGACACTTCGGTGTTGAGATAGCTGGCGTTGAAATTCACCAGCACGTTTGCTGCAGGTGAAACGATGGCTTCCGCTTCGAGGCCCCAGATATTGGCATCGATATTGTCGTTCACCGAGGTGCGCGAGATGATGCGGCTGAGTTGGAGCCCGCTGTATTTGTAATAGAAGCCGGTGAGGTTGAGGACGAGATCGCCGTTTCCAAAGACGTTCTTCGAACCGATTTCGAAGGCATCGACATCCTCGGGAGCGAAGAACTCTTGGACCGAGCCCACCGAAAGCGGTGGGTTGATACCGCCCGATTTGTAGCCGCGCGAATAGGAGGCATAGAGCAAATTGTCAGGCGTGAGCTCGAAGTCGGCGACGAAGCGGCCGGTAATCCGGTCGAAGCTTACTTCGCGTTCCTGGAATTCCTGCGCACCGGGCGTGGCCTGGTCGAAATCCGCGGTCGCGTAGTTGAGTGCGCCCTCAATATTGGTCGTGCCGTAAGCTGCGAGAATGGCATCGCCGCCGCTGAATTCGGAGGAGTTGCCATCGCTGAGCAGCGTGGTGCGCGCGCGCAGGAACTTCTCGTCATTGTTGTAGCGAATACCCGCCGTCAGCTTGAGCCGGTCGGTCGCCTGGAAGTAGAGTTCCCCGAACACGCCGTAACTAGTCAGGTCAAGCCGCGGCGAATTGCTGCGGAAGAACGGAGTAGGCCTGAACACCGGCACGCCGCCGGTCGCCCCGCTTGCGGTCACTGCCGCACCAAGGATGCCCGAAGCATAGTCGAGACCGAAGCTGTTCACGTAATAGCTGTTGTCCGAAATCCTTGAGTCCAGGTAGCTGGCACCGACGAGGAAGTTGAAAGCCCCATCGAAGTCGCTGTCGATGCTGATTTCGGCGTTGTACTGCCGCTGGTCCTGCTCGGAACGGTCGAAGTTCAGGCTGGTGTCGAAGCAGCCCACGATATTGCCGCCGAAGACACCGACACCATTTGGATCGGTGGACGACTGGCAAACACCTCCTGCCGCGCCATTGGGAATAAGCGCATCGGCAACAGGCGCAAAGGCAAAGCCCAGCGTCGGGCTGGCAGCGAAGGCCTGCAAGGCCAGAAGTCCCGGATTGTTGATCAGCGAATCCTGCTGGCTCAGGTTGTAATCCGTCGTCGAATCCACCCGGTTCCGGGTGTAGCCACCGGTCAGCGAGACGGTAAGCGCGCCGATGTCCTGCTCGAGCGTGGCCATGTAGATTTCTTCGCGAGCAAAATAGGTCGGCTCGTAGTCGATGGCGACCGTGCGCAGGTCGGTCGGGTTCTGGGCATTGGTGAACGCGTCCGGCCCATAAAGACTGCCGAGGCCGAGCGGCGCAAATGCGGGGCTTACCGCGATTGCCAGGAATTCGTTCGAGCCGAGCACGCCGGCCAGCGTCGAATTGGCATTGGTCACATCATTGCCGAGACGATCCGGCAGGCAGCCAAGCACGCCAGTGGGGTCGCGATTACACAGCTGTTTCTGGATACGCGAACGCGCATCGTCTTCTTCGAAATAATAGCCCATCAGCGTAAGACGCGTATCGGCCGTGGGCTCCCACATCACCGTGCCGCGAATGGCGTACATGTTGCGATCGTCGATATCGTTTCCGGTAACGAGATTGTCCACGAACCCGTCGCGGTCGAGGAAATAGCCCGCCACGCGAACGCCGAGCGTGTCGCCAATCGGCACATTGACCATGCCCTTGGCCTTGATGCTGTTGTAATTGCCGTATTCGAATTCGGCAGCAGCACCGAAACCGGTGAGATCCGGCTTGGCAGTGACGACATTCACCACGCCCGATGTCGCGTTTCGTCCGAACAGCGTGCCCTGGGGGCCGCGCAAGACTTCGACGCGCTCGAGGTCGAAGAACTCGGTCTCGAACAGGCGCGAATTGGTAAGCGGCATCTCGTTGATATGGATGCCGGTGGCGGAATCGCAGGATACACCCACGCACAGGTCGCCGATACCGCGGATGGTGAAGCTCGACGCGGTGAAGTTCGTCTTGGTGAAGGTGATATTGGGCAGGGATAGCTGGAGGTCGCTGCTGTTTTCGATCTGCTGGGCTTCAAGGGCTTCGGCATCGAAGGCGCTGACCGCAATCGGCACTTCCTGCAGGCTCTGCGCCTGGCGCTGGGCGGTGACGATGATGATCCGTTCGTTGTCGGTTTCCTCGACAATGCCGGATTCGCTGCTGTCGCCGGTGACATCCTGTGCGTATGCCGGAACTGCGATCGCACCGGCACAAATGCCGGCCATCAGGGTGGCCCTGATCCTCATATACCCTCTCCTCTTCCCTTGGCCCTCTCAGACGGGGGCCCGCAGGCAAGCTATCATACATTCGTATGCGCGCAAGCTTATGCGCAGCATTCTTGCGCAAAACTGCCGTTTCGCGACCCTTTGTTGCAATGCAGCAATTTCACGAAATGCAATTTACGTTACGGCACGGCGCGCTTCCGCACACCTTCCGTTGCGACATGGCGGGTATGGTCAGAGGAGTTCGTTGCTCTGCGCAATATGCGCGATGCCGCGCTTGCCGCTGGAATCGCGGCTCAATTGCACCACCACGTCGATGACGCTGGCGGCATAGGCTATGGTGTCGGAGCGCGTCAGGCCGATGCCGGTCTGCATCACCATCAGCGACAATTGCTCCAGCGCGCCGCGCAAGGAGTTGGCGTGGATCGTCGAAAAGCTGCCCGGGTGGCCGGTGTTGATGGCGCGCAGGAAGCTGACGCTCTCCTGCCCGCGCAACTCGCCCAGCACGATACGGTCGGGACGCAGGCGCAAGGCCGCCTGAAGCAGTTCGTTGGCCGTTACCTTGGCCTCGCCGAGTTCGCCCTTCACTGCGACGAGGCCGACGCCGTTCTCGCCCGGCAATTTGAGTTCGGGCGTATCCTCGACCAGCACCACGCGCTCCTCTTTCGGGATTTCGCCGAGCATAGCGTTGAGGAAGGTGGTCTTGCCGGTGCTGGTACCGCCGGAGACGAGGATAGTACGGCGCTGGCGGATGGCTTCGCGAAGGAATGCCACCGGCTCGGCCTGCGGGTCGGGCATCGGCCCTTTTTGCGCAGGGGTGAGCGGGCCGGTGTCGTATGCGTCGAGCGGCAGGTCGAGACGGCGATGGCGACGGATGGCCATGGCCCAGTGCTTGCGCGCCGCGGGTGGTCCGCAGAATTGGACACGTGCGCCGTCGGGCAGCGTAGCGCCCAGCAGCGGGTGTTCGCGGTTAATGCCTTGATGGCTGACCCGCGCGACCTGTTCGGCGAGCCGCTGGATGAGGCGGTCATCGATATCGGGGCGGATGACTTTCTGCATACCGCCCGCCGCCGCATCCTCGACCCAGACTTCCTCGGGCTTGTTAACGAGGATTTCGGTGACCGTGTCGCGCTCCAGCCATTCGGCGAAGGGCTTCAGGTAGGCTTCGAGATAGACGCTGCGCTCGCCCTGCAGGTCGACATTGGGCGCGTCCTCTTCCGGATTGTCGTCCGGCAGGAAGGGATGGATGTCGGCGCTCACGCCTGCCTCAGCTGACCTGGCTGAAATCGAGGTCGCGGGCGGTGAAGATGCGGATGGGCTCGCCCTGCCGCACACGTACCGTGGGTCCGCGCTTGCCGTCCTGCTCTGCAGCGCTGGCAGCAGCCGAGCCGCCACCGCCAAGCACGAGCCCGCCTGCGCCACCGGTTGCCAGCGTGCCCAGGCCGCCGACGACCGAGAGCAGCATGGCCGATCCGAAGCGCTTGAAGAAGCCGTTGCCCGAGACCTTGCCTTCGAGGCCCGTCGTGCCGTCGAAACCGATGGCGGGCGAGGCGAGGTTCACCGAGGCACCGTCGGGCCGGATAAGGCGGGTCCAGATGACATAGGCACGCTTCTGGCCATTCTGCATGCCCGACTGGTATTGGCCGATGAGGCGGCTCGAACGCGGCACGAGAACCTGCGTGCCGTCGAAGCTGCGCACGTCCTGGCTCACCACGGCGCGGACATAGCCCGGCACATTGGTGTCGATGGCGGTTTCGAGGATGGCGGGGATGAGCGTGCCCTGCGTCACCGTGGTGGCGGGGTTGGTCATCGCCTTGGCCTGCGCCGGAGCACCGCCCACACCGCCCACGCGGCTGGCGAAATCACTGGCTGAATTGCCGGTCTGCGCGAGCGGAGCGCCCTCGCCTGCCTCGACCGCGGGGCCGGTCGCAAGCGTAGAGGCTGCGCTCCCAGCGTCGAAGACGACGGTGGGGTTGTTGTAGGGATTGCCTGCAGGCTGCGGCGGCGCGGCCAGTACCGGAGCGGGTGCAGGCGCGGCCATGGCGGCCGTCTGCGCAGGCGTTGGCGGAGCCACCTCTGCGGGCGGCGGCGCTACCGGCTGGACTGCGGGCTGCGGCGCAACCGCCGCATTCCCGACGCTCGGCTGCTCGGGCAGGCGGGCGCTGCTCATGCTCCAGAGCGTTACTGCGCCGAGTCCTGCCACGATGGCGATGCCCGCCACCATGCCCATCGCATCGCCTTTGCCGCCGGGTCGTGCCACTGCGGGGAAGGCATTGCGCTGCGCGAGGTCGATAACTTCGGCATCGCTCTCGTCGCGCGGGTCGGTGTCGTTGGCGACCTTGGCGTCCTGCGGGATACGATTGGCGAGGCGCATCAGTTATCTCCCATACGGGCAAATTCGCCGCCTGCGGTGCTGGCGGTGCGTTCGGGGCCGGTGTTGACCAGCGTGGCGGCCTGCTCGCCCGCACGCAGGGTGATGGAGCGCGGCACGCCGTCGATGACGATGGTGTCGCCGCGCACGGTGTAATTGACCGGGCCTTCGTCGCCCTTGGCATTAGTGACGAGGATGGCGGGAACATCGCGTCCGGCACCCCAGGTGAGGAAGGTGGCCTCGCCGTCGTCGAAGGCGCGTTCGGGCAGGAGGACTGCGTCGCCGTCGCCATTCCATGCGAAGTTGAGGTCGGCCGGGTCGACGGCGGAGAACGGGTCTGCGGGCGTCTGCTGTTCGGCCTTGGCCGCGGCCAGTTCTGCCTTCTTCGCTTCTTCCTCAGGGTCGACCGGATAATCGAAGCGCAGCACGTAGAGCGGCTTTGCATTCGGGCTGGCGACGAGGTCGAAGAGGTAGGTGCGCTTGGTGGTCACCACGGTCAGGTTGGTCGCCGCGCGTGCTTCCAAGGGTTTCACGAACAGGATGTTGGCGCGCTTGTTCGGCGTCACCTGCCAGGTCTGCGAATTGCCGATCGCGACGTTCTCGATCGTCTCGTCCTCGCCGAAGACGATGCTCGCCTGCACATTGACGCGGCCGGGGAGCGTGAAGACCTCCATCTCGTCATACATCACCTCCTGCAGGCGCGGGTCGGCGAGCGCGGGGGTGCTGAGCAGCGAGAGCGAGAGCGCGGCAATCATGGCGCGTTTCATGGGTTTTTCTCCGTAGAACCGAGACTGCGCGGCGGGGCGGACTTGAAGCGGCTGCCGATCCCCGTCGTGCGGCTGGGACCACTGGTAAGCGGTCCTGTCTGAGCGCCGCCTGAAGCGGTCGCATAAACCTTGGTGGTGCGCGATGTCTCGCCGCCGCCGTCATTGGCTGCAGCGCCGGTAGCGACTGCCGAGACATCAATGCGGCGCGCCTGCTCGCTTGCCTGCGTGGCGGCCTGCGCCTGCGCGAGTGGCTGGACCACTTGCGGCGCGGGAGCAGGGGCCGGCAAAGGCGCGTTTGAACTGTCTTCCTTCGAGGGCACGAGGCCGAAGACTGTCCAGCCCGACACCATGGCTCCGGCGACCTTGAACACCATCACCATCAGCGCGACATGCACTGCGCCAATCATGAAGAAGGCCATGCCCGCCTGGGCCGGGACCACGCCCGGATTGGCGGTCAGAGCTGAAAGGATTGGCACGGCCAGTTCGAGCATGATCGAACCGCCGAGCACTGCGAACAGCGGCGCCAGCGCGCACATGACCACACCCTTGAGCCAGCCAGTGAAGAGCCCGCGCGTGCCGTTGAACAGCGCCAGCACCACGAAGACTGGCCCCAGCGCCACGAGAATACCGAGCGCAATCTTGGTGGTGACCAGCAAGCCCACCGTGCCGAGCATGAACAGCATCGCGCCCAGCCACATCATCCCGTGCGGGCTAAAGGCGGAGAAGTCCTGGTTGTTGCCGCTCGCCTCCTGGATGGCGATGAAGACGACATCGATTTTCTGCGCGAAGACATCGGTGGCAGAGCCGCGCGTGCCGGTCAGCACACCGGCGAGCCAGTCGGGCGTGTAGACGAACAGGTTCCACACCACGCTCTGGTAAGCGACCCAGCTGGTGGCAAAGGTCAGCACGAGCCCCAGCGTCATCATGCGCGGGACGAGGCTCCGCACGCCGATATTGGTGCGCCCGGTCAGCAGCAGGAAGCCAAAGATGGCGATGTAGATTGTGAGGATTGCGGTCAGCGCATAGCTGAGCGCTCCGCCAGAAGCGAAAAGCTTGCCGAAGGCGGCCGCGCTCGCCTCGCCTGCCACGCAGTCGACGCCGCGCAGCGCTGCTGCGACCCCGTTGCCTACCTGTTCGACGACCTGCTGGCAGTTGGCGGAAGTCATTCGGCCGCCAGTCCGATTGCGATATCATCGCCGCGCGCGTCATCCAGACCACCCGGCCATGCCGTGCCGGTGAGAGCGGGGAACCAGTCGGCAGGCGCATCGCCCATGGCTTCGCGCAGCAAGTCGAGACGGCGAACCGAGCTTTCGCGGCCCGAGAGCAGCGTCAGCACTTCGGGCGCGCCCGAGAGGTCGAGGCGCACCACGACGCTGGCATCGGGCTGGCGCACGAGGAAGCAGCGGCTGTGCGCGGGCAGCGTGCGGATGAGCGCAAGCTCGTGGCTGGTGAGGCCGAACCCGTCGCAATAATCCTCCACCCGCGCGCGGCTGTTGGGCATGAAGACCATGGTCGCCGTCTGCTCGACCAGCGCGGTCGAGATGCGGCTTTCCAGCGCGTCGCGGGCGGACTGTGTCGCGAAGCCAACCAGCGCATTGCGCTTACGCAGCGTTTTCAGCCAATCGCGGATGCGTGCAGCGAAGACCTCGTCGTCCAGCGCCTTCCAGCCTTCGTCGATGAGGATCATCGTCGGCTTGCCGTCGAGACGCTCCTCGATGCGGTGGAAGAGATACATCATGGTCGGTGTGCGCAGCTTGGGGTTTTCCAAGAGCGCAGTCATGTCGAAGCCGAGCACGCGGGCGGTCAGGTCGAGCTGGTCGTCGGCATTGTCGAACAGCCAGGCGTTCTCGCCCTCGTTGATCCACGCGCCCAGCCGGTCGGCCAGATCACCGGGCTGCGGGCGACGCGTACCGGACAGCAATTCCTTGAAGTGGCGCAGGCGGCGCAGCGAGGCATCGTTGGCATAGGCCGCATCCACCGCGGCCGCGATTGTCGCATCTTCTTCCGGCCCATTGGCCTTGAGCAGCACGCCCAGCCAGTCGCGCAGGAAGGCTCGGTTGCCCGGCGTATCGGGCAGCGCCATCGGGTTGAAACCGGTCGGCTCGCCTGCGCGGATGCTGTCATAGCGCCCGCCGATGCCGCGCACGAAGAGCTCGGCACCGCGGTCCTTGTCGAACAGGATTGTGCGGGGGCTGAACTTCTGCGCCTGCGCGGCGAGGAAGTTCATCACCACGGTCTTGCCCGAGCCCGACGGCCCGATCACCGAGAAATTGCCAAGGTCGCCGTGGTGGAAGTTGAAGAAGAAGGGCGTCGCGCTGGTGGTCTCCAGCAAGGTCACCGCTTCGCCCCAGTGGTTACCCTGCGCCTGCCCCAGCGCGAAGCCGTGCAGACTGCCGAAGCTCGCCATATTGGCGGAGGAAATCAGCGCGCGGCGGACGAGATAGCCCTCGTTGCCGGGGAACTGGCCCCAGAAAGCAGGTTCGAGATTGGTATCCTCGCGCACCGCAATCGCGCCCGTGTCGCCCAGCGCTGCGGCGCAGGCGGCAGTCGCATCGTCGAGGCGGGCAAGGCTCGATTCCTTGACCATCACTGTGAGGTGGTGGTCGCCGAAACCGACCGCGCCGTTACCCAGTGCGTCGCGCGCGGCCATCATGTCTGCCCGCTCGGCGACGGCTTCCTCGTCGGCGCTCTTCAACCGCCGGATGGCGAGATCCATGCGTTCGCGCGCGGTCTGCCGCTCTGCTGGTGCATAGCTTTCCGAGACGACCATCTCGAAGGGCAGGCGCAGCAGCCCGTCGAGGAGGCCGGGGCTGGTCGCCTCGGGATAATCCTTGAGGCCCAACATCGCGCCGAAATCGGGAGAACCCGAGCCGCGCATCTCCAGCGCGTCCAGCCCGAAGCTGACGCGGCGGTAGGGTAGCATCATGCCGAGGTCGACATCGTCCGATGGCTTGCGCACCGGGCGCATCTCGCCGTTGTAGAGCGCCGAGAGCAGCTCCAGCATTTCGGAGTTCACATTCCCCTGCGGACCGACGTAATCGCCGAGCACACTCGCGCCATAGGCCTGCAGCGAGGCGACGAGGCCCTGTGCGGCAGCACGCAGCCCGCGCAAATCCTTGGGATCGGCTTCAAGCTGCTGCTTGCGGCCTTTTGCCTTCTTCGAAATCCGCTCGACCAACCCTGCCTTGCCGCGTGCGGGGCGGCGGATAAGCGTGATGAACTGGTCGTTCACGAACAGCTGGCCCGAGCCCAGCCGCTCCTTCCAGCGCGCATCGATATGGCGGCTGATGGGGTCGGGGAATTCTGCTTCCAGCTCCACCGCGACACGGCGGCGGATGACGTGGTGATACATGACGAAGCGCGCATCGAGCGTGCTGCGAAGCATCACCTCGCGCGTCGCCGCATGGGCGTTCAATGCGTCGCTGTCCTCGGTTTCGAACAGCAGGCCCGGAACCTGGATCGCAGTCATCAGGCTGCCGTCGCGCAGCAACACCGTGTGTTCGTCGACCAGCTTGCCGTAGGGCAGACGGTCGCCCGCGCGGGCTTCCTTCTCGCTCCATGCGGCAGGGCCGATCCATTTGGTCTTACGCGGCATAGGAATTGCACCCCCAGCGCTTGTAGTTCTTCACGCGCGGGCATTTCGACACCTTGGTAATCCAGAGGTCGAAGATGCGCGGCTCGCGCAGGCAGGCGAAATAGCCGACACCGTGCATCACCAGCGCTGCGAGCAGCGCCCAGAAGCTGCCGGTGATGAGGAAGACTTCGGTCGTCACGACCCCGTTGATCACGAAATAGTTGAGCGTCACGCCCGCAAACATCTGCGGGCGCGTCAGCGCTCTGTGAACGGGGTGGCGGACGAGCGCGGTCATCAGGCTGCCGCCACGCCCTGGATGCCCGCAACGATGCTGGCCGCGCCGAACAGGATGAAGACGCCGATGATGACAGTCGCACCGAAGCGCCAGTTGAGGCGGCCGGTCAGCATCATGAAGCCGACCGCGGCAACCGCCATGACCGCAACCGCAGTGGCGACATTACCGAGCAGCGTGCCCTGCAGCCATGCAAGCGCATTGACGACCGGGCCAGAGCCGGCGGGGTCCTGCTGCACGGCCTGCGCGAAAGCTGCCGAAGGGCTGAGAAGAGCGGCGATGGCCACCATCTTGGCGAAAAGCGATTTCAAGATTTTCTACTCCCGTGAGTGGTCTGCAAGGCGGCCCATGATGGCGGCCACGTAATTCTGTGTTTCGCGGATGCGCGGGATGCCTCCTGCGCGCTCCACCCGGCCGGGGCCGGCGTTATAGGCGGCGAGCGCCTTTTCGAGGTCGCCGTCGAACCGGTCGAGCTGCGCACGAAGGTACCGCGCACCGCCTTCAAGGTTGGCGAAAGGATCGCGCGGGTCGACCCCCAAATCGCGCGCCGTGCCCGGCATCAACTGTGCGAGGCCCTGCGCCCCGACGGGCGAGACGGCGTCATGCCGCCAGCGACTTTCCTGCCACACCATCGCCTCGATAAGCGAGGCCGACAAATCATATTTCGCGGCCAGTTCATTGACCTTGGCGCGGTAAATCTCCGGCACGCCCACTGCATGGTTTTCCGGATTGGCGACCACCACATCGGGCACGTAAATTTCCGCCGGAACCTCGGCAACCGGAGCGGCAAATCCGGCATCGACGACCTGCGCAGCAGCTAGGTCGGAGCCTCCGCCGGCTACCCAGCGCGCTCCGTCCGCATCGATCTCCAAGACATCCGCTTTCGCCGGGAAAGCGGTCAGCGCCAGGCAGGCCAATCCTGCCACCGGCGCCAAGTGTGCGCGAATCATTGTCGAACACCCTCCGTGCGACCCCAGTGGACACTCTACATGACATTGGGGTGACAGGAAGCTGAATATCCCGGATTTGGTGGATATAACCCACGAAGAAGGGCCCGCACCTGCCGCCTGGCAGGCACGGGCCCAGTCGGAGATACCCGGTCTTTCGGGGAAAATATCAGCGGACGGCGAGCGCCTCGTAACCACGGAAATCGCCGCTATCGAGCATGGCGAGGCCGCGGCGGGCAAGGACCTTCGAATCGACCCAGTCGCCGGTCGAGGTCTGTAGTTCGAACCGGTCGGCATTGCGAGCGGCGGCTGCGAAACGGTCACGCGCCCCGTCATATTCGCCCACGCTGGCGAGCGCGACAGCATGGTTGAGCTGACGCGCCGGGTCGCTTTCCGGCAGCTTATCGCAATTCTCGATAGCCTCGAGCGCGCCGCGAGCATCGCCTGCGACGAGTTCGGCATAACCGATATCATATTCACTTTCGGGCGCAGTCACGGTCATCACCGGACCTTCTGCGGCGACCAGAAGCACTACTGCTGCAAGCATCGACATTCTTGTGTTCTCCCAAACTTGTGGGAGCGAAATATTACAGCCCCAGCCGAACTGCAACAAAACCGTAACATTGTCATATTTCTGAAATGTGCGCCTGGAGGCCAGAAAACCTGTTGAAACTGCAACACAACGGTCACGAAGCGACACAAACTGTCACACGCTGTCCCTAGCTGGCGAGTCGCGATCAACGAATTCGCATCTCGAATTTCGACTCAAACCGGTTTTTTGAGGGGACCGAACCCGTGACCAATCTTTCTCGCCTGCTCGTTCTCGGCACTTCCGCAATCGCCCTTTCGGCTTGCGGCGCCGACGAAATCGTGTCGCCCGGTACCGGCGGCAATGTGACTGTCAATGTCGGCGGTGGCGCCGGCACGCCAACCCCGACGCCCACGCCGACCGCTACGCTGGTGACCCCGGCTGCCGGTTGCCCGACCATCAGCGACCCCGTCGGCCTGACCGACAGCGGCACCATTTCCGGCCCGACCGGCGAATACCGCGTCTGCACCTTGCCCGCGCGCTTCACCGCCAGCAGCACGTTGCCCTACATCGAAGGCCTGCTTTACCGCATGAACGGCCGCGTCGACGTCGGCACCGATGGCGGACCTGCCCCTGACACCAGCGACGGTCTCGACGACACTGATGTCCAGCTGACCATCGAACCGGGCGTCATCGTCTATGCTTCGGGCTCGAGCTTCCTCAACGTCAACCGCGGCAACACCATCCAGGCGAACGGCACCGCCGACCGCCCGATCATCTTCACCAGCCGCGACAACGTGCAGGGCCTCAACACCGACAGCTCGTCGGGCCAGTGGGGCGGTGTCGTCCTCTCGGGCCGCGCTCCGGTAACCGACTGCATCGCATCCGGCGCAACCCCGGGCAGCGTAAACTGCGAACGCCAGGTCGAAGGCGCGGCGCAGCCGGCCATCTTCGGCGGCGCCACCCGCGACGACAGCTCGGGCAGCATGAGCTACGTGCAAATCCGCTATTCGGGCTTCGTGCTTTCGGGTGACAGCGAGCTCCAGTCGCTGACCACCGGCGGCACCGGAACCGGTACTGAGCTCAGCCACATCATGAGCTTCAACAGCTCGGACGACGGTGTCGAGTTCTTCGGCGGCTCGGTCAACCTCACCAACCTCATCGTCGTCGGCGCGGAAGACGACAGCATCGACACCGATACCGGCGTCAAGGCCAACCTCCAGTATGTCATCGCCATCCAGCGCCCCGGCGCCGGCGACACCATCATCGAGGCCGACAGCGACAACGCGTTTAACGACAGCGCCCCGCGCCAGAACACGCGCATCTCGAACGCAACCTTCGTCCACCAGAAGGCCGACGACCAGGTCATCCGCATCCGCGGCTTTGCCGACTATTCGATCGCTAACTCGGTCCTCGTTTCGAACCAGGGCACGGCCTGCCTTCGCGTCGACGGGCAGGAAGAACTCTTCCGCACCACCGGTCCCGACGAGAGCGGCCCGGTCGCCTTCGACAGCTTCGTGCTCGATTGCGATACGGCCTTCCGTGACGGTTCGGGTGCGACCGCAGCCGATGTCCAGAACGTCTTCGACAGCGGTTCGAACAACAATTCGGCCTTCACCAACACGCTGCAGAACCTGTTCCTCAATGGCACCAACGAAGACGCCGTGGTCGTTTTCGACGTCGCCAGCTGGGACAGCTTCTTCGAGACGCCCGCCCGCATCGGCGCGGTCTTCACCGAGAATGCCGACTGGGTGAACGGCTGGACCTGCACTTCCAGCACCGTGACCTTCGACAGCTCGACCTCGGCCTGCACCAGCCTGCCGGTCTACGACTGACACGGCCCATGACAGGCGGGGACGCGGCATGGTTCGCGTCCCCGCCCCTTTTGCATTCATTCCAGTTTCCGACCTGATCTGAGGGGGTCAATCCCATGTCTTCCGGCAAGCAGCTTTCCGCCCTGCTCCTGCTCTCCACCGCACTTACCTTCCCCGCAGCCGCGCTCGCGCAGAGCACCGGCGCGGAAGGTCCACCGCCGACCGAAGAGGAGGTGCCCGACCAGGAACTGGCGCAGGATATCGACACTGCGAACGACACCGTTCCGGGTGACGTTGCGCAGGAAGAGGAAGAGGCACAGCCCGACATTTCCATCCCCGGCGGCACCATCGTCGTGACCGGCCGCCGAAACCGCGACGTGACGCGCGCCTCGCCGCAGGTCGTCAACGTGCTCGACACCGCGACCATCGCCCGTACGGGTGAAGGCGACATCGCTGGCGCGCTCGGCCGCATCACCGGCCTCTCGCAGCAGGGCAACGGCCTCGTCTATGTCCGCGGGCTTGGCGACCGTTACTCGCTCGCGCTCCTGAACGGCCTGCCACTCCCCTCGCCGCAGCCGCTTAGCCGCGTCGTCCCGCTCGACATTTTCCCGACCAGCGTGGTCGCCTCCAGCCTCGTGCAGAAGACCTATTCGGCCAACTTCCCGGGCGAGTTCGGCGGCGGTGTCATAAACCTGACCACCCGCGCCATCCCGACCGAGACCTTCCTCACCGTCAGCGGCTCGATTTCGGGCGACACCGAGACCACCTTCGGCCCCGGCTACACCTATTTCGGCGGCGACTGGGACTGGACCGGCTTCGACCAGGGCCGCCGCAATGTCGAGAATTACGATGCGCTGCAGGGCTTTTTCGACAGCGGTGCGCGCATCAACGACCAGGGCGTCGACACTGCCGGCATCCTCAAGGACATCAACGACCCCAACCTCTACCTCGTCCAGAAAATCGGCGATTTGCCGGTCAATTTCTCGACCGGCGTTACGGCGGGCACGAGCTTCGATGTCTTCTCTGACGGAATGCTGGGCATCATCGCCACCGGCTCGATCAGCAACAAGTGGCGCAACCGCTTCATCACCAAGCAGACCGCGGCCAATACCGACCTCGAACTCGACACCGACTTCCGCGAATTCGCGACCGACAACCGCGTGCTGGTCAACGGCATGCTCGGTTTCGGCCTCGAAGTGGGCGAGCACAAGTTCCGCTTCACCAATGTCTATATCCACGACACGCTGAAGCGTGCGGCGCTGGAAGAAGGCACCGACTTCCAGGACGGCGACAGCGAACTCAACCAGAGCACCTCGTGGTTCGAACGCCAGCTGTTCAATAGCCAGTTCGTCGGCGAACTCGAATTCGGCGACCTCTCTCTCGACCTTCGCGGCGGCTATGCGCAGACCAAGCGCGAAGCCCCCTTCGAGTGGGAATTCAGCTACGTCCGCACGAACAATGCGAACGACCCGTTCGGTGACATCTATCTCAACACGCTCGACCCGCAGCGTGGCGGGGCGATTGTCGCCTTTTCCGACCTCAAGGAAGACCTGTGGTACGGCGGCGTGGACGTGGGCTATGTCTTCAACGACTGGCTCAACGCCACCATCGGCTACGCCTATACGGATACCGACCGTTTCTCGACCCGCCGCGAATTCGACATCCGCGGCACGTCGAACTTCCCCGAATACTTCGGTGTCTTCCGTCCCGACAACCTGCTCGGCGATGCGCTCATCGACCTCGCTTTCGACCGCGATGCGCAGACCGCAGCGGGCATCGGCCCCTATGAGCTGACGATCTTCGAAACGACGCAGGCCGACCCGGCATTTGCCGCCGCGCTCGAAATCCAAGCGGCATACGGCAAGGTGAATGTCCGTCCGACCGACCGCATCTCGCTCGATGTCGGCGTACGTTACGAAGACGCGACGCAGACCATCGATCCGGTCGAGGTCTTCGCCGAACCGCTCGGCTCGTCGAGCGGCACGCTGCTTGAAAACGACTACTTCCTGCCCGGCGGCACGCTGACCTGGGAAGCGACCGACAGTCTCCAGCTGCGCGCCAGCGCATCGAAGACCATCGCCCGCCCGCAGTTCCGCGAGCTTATCTTCCAGACCTACTTCGATCCGGAGACCAACCGCCAGTTCAACGGCAATCCCAGCCTCATCGACAGCGAGCTGACGAACTACGAGGCGCGTGTCGAATATTACATGGGCGGCGGCAGCCGCGCGAGCGTGGCCGGTTTCTACAAGGACATCACCAACCCCATCGAAGTGTTCACCAGCTTCAGCGACAACGAAATCATCAGCGGTTTCGCCAACGCCCCGCAGGCCGAACTTTTCGGTGCCGAGGCCGAGTTCCAGTACAATATCGACCTGTTCGATCTTGGCGGCTGGTTCGACAGCCAGCAGCTGGTCGTGGTGGCAAACTACACCTACACCCAGTCGGAAATCAAAGTGGGTGACGGCGATATTGCGCGGGTCTTCCCTTTCGCGGACCAGCCGGCGACAAACTATTTCGACGACGGCGTGCCGCTTACCGGCCAGTCGGACCACCTCGTGAACCTTCAGCTCGGCCTCGAGGACCTCGACCGGCTGAGCCAGTTCACCGTGCTCGTGAAATACGCCAGCGACCGTGTCTCCAGCCGCGGCGCAGGCCCGCTCCCCGACATCATCGAGAAGCCCGGTCTCCAACTCGACTTCGTCGTCCGCCAGGGCTTCGAACTTGCCGGAACCGAGGTCGAGATGAAGTTCGAGGCGCGCAACCTCACCGGACAGGGCCACGAGGAATTCCAGACCAACGGCACGAACCGCATCGACATCAACAGCTACGATGTCGGCCGCAGCTTCAGCCTCGGCGCTTCGCTGAAATTCTAGCTCCTTCCACCCGGAAGCAGCCTTGTGGGGGTCGCTCTACGGAGCGGCCCCTGTTTTCATGGCGTCGATGCGAAAATTCTTAGTGGCTGTCGTAGACGTAACCGAGCGAACGCACGGTGCGGATGGGTTCGCCCGCGCCCACTTGCCGCAGAGCGCGGCGCAGGCGGCCAATCCACACGTCGACGGTGCGTTCGTCGATGGGCGGCTCCTGCTTGCCGAGGCCGTCGATGAGCTCGTTACGGCTCAGCACACGGTCCGCGTTCTCTGCGAAGAAGCGCAGCAGGCGGAATTCGTTAGGCCGCAAGCTGATAGGCTTGTCCTGCCAGCGAGCCTGCAGGGCGGGCAGGTCGATTTCGAGGTCGCCCAGCGTGAAGGGGCGGTTCGTAGCCTGCGCAATGCGGCCCGTGCCGAGCGCCAGCACCCGGTCGAGCACACCGGTGCGGTCGACCGGGCCGACCACGTAATCATCCGCCCCTGCGGCAAGTGCGCGGCGCTTGTCCTCTGCATCGCAGCTTTCGAGCACCATGGTCACATGCGCGTCCGCAGTGCGCGGGTCGGCGCGCAGGCGGCGGCACATCTCAAGGCCGGACAAATCCTCCAGCACCCAGTCGACGAAGGCGCAGACCGGCCCCTCGATAAGGCGCTGCGGACCGCCCGATGTCAGCCGGTCAAAGACATAGCGCGTATCGCCATTTTCGAACCCGTCCCAGCCTCCGACCTCCTCGTCGGTCATCAAGATGTTAATCACGGCCACGCGCGCGTCCCTTACCCCTGTTAGTAGGCAAGCGATGGCGCATTCATGTGACTGGATTGTGACCCGAATCCGCGCTTTGTAACACTCGGCGGAACTTCAGCTTTTCAGCGTGACTTTCCCGAAATCCGGAGCAGCCGAAACCACGCCCACAGGCATCTTGGGGCGATAGGGTTTTTCCAGCCGATCGACCTCTTCATCGGTGAGACGAAGCGACATGGCCTCGACGGCCGCGCCGATATGCCCCGGCTTGGTCGCGCCGATGATGGGAGCGGTGATGCCTTTCGCGAAATGCCAAGCCAGCGCGACGGTGGCGCGCGAAGTCCCGCGCTCCTCGGCAATCGCGCCGACCGCTTCGATAACCTCCCGGTCGGCATCGACATTCTGCGTGTAGAGCGTCTTTCCGAAACCGTCGGTCTCGCTGCGCACCGTGCTCTCATCCCAGCCCCGCGCCAGCTTTCCGCGCGCCAGCGGCGACCAAGGAATGAGGGACACGCCCTGGTCGCGGCAGAGCGGTATCATCTCGCGCTCTTCCTCGCGGTAGAGCAGGTTCACGTGGTTCTGCATCGAAATGAAAGTCGTCCAGCCGCGGCTGCGCGCCACTTCCTGCGCCTTGGCGAATTGCCACGCGGCCATCGAGGACGCGCCGATATAGCGCGCCTTGCCCGCCTTCACGATGTCGCGGAGCGCCTCCATCGTTTCTTCTATCGGCGTGCTCTCGTCCCAGCGGTGGGTCTGGAACAGGTCGACATAATCCATGCCGAGCCGCCTCAGGCTGTCGTCGACGGCCTGGAACAGGCTCTTGCGCGAAAGACCACCGGCATTGGGCGTGTTGCGCCACGGCAAATAGGCCTTGGTCGCGACCACGATTTCATCGCGATGGGTAAACTCGGGCAGCAGGCGGCCGACGACCTCTTCCGAGGCTCCCTTGGAATACATGTTGGCGGTGTCGAAGAAGTTGATACCCGCCTCCACCGCCTCGCGGATGAAGGGACGGCTTTCCTCCTCGCCCAGCACCCAGTCGCCGTGCCAGCCCTTGGTGGTGTCGCCATAGCTCATGCATCCGAGGCACAAGCGCGAGACCTTGAGGCCGCTGGGTCCGAGATTTGCGTATTGCATTTGCCTAGGCCCCCACGCTCATCCCGCCGTCGACGCTGATGGTCTGGCCGACCACGTAGTCCGCCAACGGCGAAGCAAGGAACAGCGCTGCGCCAGCCATGTCTGCCGGAAGGCCCAACCGCCCGCGCGGAGTGCTGGCGATAATCTGCTTCTGGGTTTTCTCGTCCTTCAGGAAGGCGTCGTTTATCTTAGTATGGACGTAGCCCGGCGCGATGCCGTTGACGCGAATGCCCTCGGCCCCGAAGGCCACACCGAGTGATTTCACCATGCTGATGGCGCCCGCCTTGCTCGCGCCATAGGCCGGGTTGCCGACGAGCCCGCGATAGCCACCGACCGAGCTCACGATAATCAGCGAGCCGCCACTATCGGCCAGCTTCTGCCGCGTGGCATTGGCGCAATCGAGCAGGCTGTCGAGATTGACCTCCATCACCGCGTCCCAGCCTTCGCGGGTGAATTCCTCGCGGCCATAGCGTGCTATGCCTTGGCACAGCACAACGACATCAAGAGTGTCGGGCCAGTCGAACGCATCCACCGCATCGCGGTCCGACACATCAAGGCGCGCAAAGTGCAGTCCCTCCATGTCGCTGTCCGGATAGTCCTCGGCAGAGCCGCGCGTCCCGGTGACATACACCGTGGCTCCCGCCGCCCGGAAACCTTGCGCAATGCCGTTACCAATCCCGCTCGTGCCGCCGATAACGAGCACGGTCTTGCCGGTGTAATCGAGCGGGTTCTTCATCAGTCTCTCCTTTGGCTAGGCAGCGATGATTGCGCGCAGCAGTTCCTGAACCTGCGGAATTTTCGAGATCGGTTCCATCACGAATACGGCAATAATGTTCGCCCCAACCGCTAGGTAGGTCGCGGGATGGCGGACCTTGCCAAGCCACCACGCCGCCCCGAGCGTCATCGCTATCAGGATGGCCTGCGAGAGATACAGGGGCTGCATCACCACATTTGTCGTCGCGACATCGAAGCCGTAAATCGCGATCCAGACGGCCTGTAGCCCGCGCGCGAGGGCGGGCATCATCAATATAAAGACCGTTGTCACCAGCCACCATGCATGGTCCTGAGCCGACTTGCGGCGCACAATCGCCATCGAGACCGCGATGATGAATGCGGAAATCAGCACGATCTCGCTTAGCAGGATCATGAAGAAGAACCAGGGCTCGAAGGGCCCGATACCGCCCGGATTGTCGCGCACGAAATTGGCGTAGACGATGTCGCGGTTCAGCTGGCTTATCGAGGTGAAAGCCAGCGCACCTGCCAGCGCCATGCCGAAGATGCCCCAGGTGCGATGGGCGTCGAGATTGTTCTTGGCGAAGAGCCAGGGTTGGGAAATCAGGAACACGTACCAGAGCGAGGCCAGCCAGTAATGGACGTGGACTGCCCAGGTGTTTTCGGTGAAATCGCCCCAGTAATCGTAAAAGATGCCCGCCTGCATCACCAGCAGCGGAATGAGCATCCACTTCCATAGCGTCTTGTATCTGGCCATTCCCCCAAACTCCTCCCCATTGAGAAGTTAGGCCCTCGGCGCTTACTTGGCAAACTGCCGGGTCAGCCCGCTTGGAACCCCGCCAGCCGCTGGGTGATAATGGCCTCGGCCTCGCTCATGATATTGTCGATCAATTCCTGGCAGGTCGGAATGTCGTTGATGAGGCCAGCCACCATGCCGCAGGACCATGCGCCTGCATCCATGTCGCCTTCGGTCATGATGCGCGGATAGACGCCCGCGACCTGTTCGATGATATCCTCGAACTTGAGGTCGGCGCCCTTCTCCTGCTCGATCTTGAGCAATTCCTCGACCGCGTCATTGGTCATCACGCGCTCGGTATTGCGCAGCGGCCGCATTACGAGGCGGGTGTCGAGTTCGCTCGCCGCGACAATTGCGGCCTTCACATTTTCGTGCACCGGCGCTTCCTTCGTGGCGATGAAGCGCGTGCCCATGTTCATGCCGTCAGCACCCATGGCAAGCGATGCGACGAGGCTGCGCCCGTCGGCCATGCCGCCGCTCGCGACGAAGGGAATTTCCAGCTCGTCCGCCGCGCGCGGGAGCAAGATCATGTTCGGGATATCATCCTCGCCCGGATGGCCGCCGCATTCGAAGCCATCGACGCTGACCGCATCGCAGCCGATCGACTGCGCCTTGAGGCTGTGACGCACGCTGGTGCATTTGTGGATCACCTTGACGCCCGCATCCTTGAAGAAAGGAAGCACCTGCGCCGGATTGTTGCCTGCGGTCTCGACGATTTTCACCCCGCCCTCGATGATGGTGCGCACCAGCCCCGGATAGTCGGGCGCGTTCACCGCGGGCAGGAAGGTCAGGTTCACGCCGAAGGGCTTGTCGGTCATGTCCTTGCAGCGCGCAATTTCATTGGCGAGCTTTTCGGGCGTGCCCTGCGTCAGGCCGGTAATGATGCCGAGCCCGCCTGCATTGGAAACCGCCGCCGCCATTTCCGCAAAGCCGACATAGTGCATCCCGCCTTGGATGATGGGGTGCTTGATACCGAACATTTCGGTGATGGCGGTTTTCATGGCGCGGCTCTCCCTTTCGAATTGCGTTTTGCAACCGGTATCGGCGGGAAAGGGCAGAGTCTAGCGCTTCGCGATACGCTCCAGCGCCGCGAGCAACTCGCTTCCGCGCGCCGTAAGGGAAAGCCCCTCGCCGCTTTCTTCGGCCAGTCCCTCGCGCTCGAGGTCTTCGCCCGTTGGCGCGCGCATGATGCGGCCATATTGCCCGCCGTGGTAAATCAGCGGCTCGGCCTCGCGCCGGTCGAAATCGACCACCTCGCCGAGGAAAATCGCGTGGTCGCCGCCCTCGTATTCGAAGCGGGCACGGCAGCCGAAGCGCGCGGCGCAGCCTTCGATAAGCGGGGCGCCTTCGGGGCCGTCCTTCAAGTCCAGCCCGGCAAACTTGTCGATAGCAGGGGTCGCGAAGCGGTCGGACATGGCCTGCTGGTCGGCGGCGAGGATATGCACTGCCCACATCTCTGCATCGCGGAACACCGGCAGACTGCCCGAATGGAGCGAGAGGCTCCACAGGACCATCGGCGGGTCGAGGCTCACCGAATTGAAACTGTTCGCCGTCAGCCCTACCGGCGCGCTCGACGCATCGCGTGCGGTGACGATGGTCACGCCGGTAGCGAAACTGCCGAGAGCATTGCGAAAGGCCTTGGGATCGAACATGCCGCAGCAGCGCTAACCGTGCGGGCCTCCAAGGGCAACACGCAAGATTATTAGTCCGCATTCGTATGGATTTCTGACCCGCGCGAAACCAACCGAAACAAGAATGCAACAGTGACGCATCATTATGTCGCGCATACGTCTGCGCGCGTTGACCGAGTGAACGTTATCAAATAGGTGAACGTTCACAATGCGGCATTTGCATGTGGTAAATGCTTGTTTTGGGAGGAGAATCACAAATGGCTTTTGGACGTAAGCCCACGTTCGCCAAGTATCTGGCCGGTGCATCGGTCATGGCGATGGGTCTCGGCGCAACTTCGGCGATGGCACAAGATGCCACTGCCAACGAAGAAGCAGCGGAAGAAGTGCTGGAGGACGAAGTTATCGTCGTGACCGGCATTCGCGCATCGCTTCGCGACTCCATGAACATCAAGCGCGAGGCGCAGGGCGTCGTCGACGCAATCTCGGCAGAGGACATCGGCAAGTTCCCCGATACGAACCTCGCTGAATCGCTGCAGCGTATCACCGGTGTGTCGATCGACCGTGAAAACGGCGAAGGTGCCCGTGTCACGGTTCGCGGCTTCGGTCCGGAATACAACCTCGTCACGCTCAACGGTCGCCAGATGCCGACTTCGACGCTCGGCGACGGTGCCAGCGCGCCCTCCTCGCGCTCGTTCGACTTCGGCAACCTCGCTTCGGAAGCGGTTGCCGCCGTCGAAGTCTACAAGACCGGCCGTGCAACCGTCCCCTCGGGCGGTATCGGTTCGACCATCAACATCCGCACCCCGCGCCCGCTCGATGACCCCGGATTTGCCGGCAGCATCGGCGTCAAGGGTGTCTACGACGACTCGCAGAACGGCGACGTCGACATCACGCCGGAAATTTCGGGCATCATCCGCTCGACTTTCGCGGACGACCGCTTCGGCATCGCGATCAGCGGCAGCTACCAGAAGCGCAAATCGGGCTTTAACCAGTTCTTCAGCGAGTTCCGCGACGGCTATCTCGGTTGCGGCAGCGATTACGAGAACGAGTGGGGCGCAGTGCCCTGCGATCCGGGCAACGACTGGCGTGGCAACTACGACCAGCAGGAAAACCGCCCCGGCGCGACGGACGTCTATGCCGTTCCGCAGAACGGTTCGTACAACGTCACCGACATCGACCGCGAGCGCATCAATGGCCAGGCTGTCCTGCAGTTCCAGCCTTCCGATGCCATCACCGCGACGCTCGACTACACCTTCTCGCAGAACACTGTCGAAGCACGCCAGAGCTCGGTCGGTATCTGGTTCAACCACGTCACCACCGCCAGCGCCTGGGGTGACGGCCCGGTTGCCGACATCCAGTTCTACTCGGAAAACTTCGGCGCCTTCCCGTCCGACCTTTCCTACAGCGGCTCGCTGACTGCCAACCGTTCGATCAACCACTCGATCGGCGGTAACGTCGAATGGACGACGGACTCCGGCTTCACCTTCGTTCTCGACGCGCACACGTCGAGCGCCGAATCCAAGCCGACACTGCCCTACGGTTCGAACCTTTCGGTCGGCACCGCGGTCTTCAATGTGCAGGAACAGCGGATCGACTACACCTCGTACCTGCCGGTCATTTCCTACACCGATGCCCCCGGCACCAACGGACAGGACGTTTCGCAACGTTTCGCCACGGGTAACGCCTTCCGTAACGCCTACTTCAAGAACGACATCGACCAGGTCCAGGCCTCGGGTAATTACCAACCCGATTCCGGCCTCCTCGAGAGCCTCGACTTCGGCGTGACCTACACCGAAAACAAGGTGCGTTCGGCTTACGGCTTCATCCAGAACGACACCTGGGGCGGACTTGGTACGCCGGACACGCTGCCGGACGACGTGTTCTTCCCGATCGACGTGCGCGAAGCGTTCCGTGGCCTGCCGGGCGTGGATGATCCGAACATCATCGACACCTTCTACGGCTTCGACCTCGAGCGCGTGGTCGACATTCTGGAGAACGAATTCCAGATCTGTAGCAACCCGCTCAACGGCTCGTCGCTCCAGGGCAGCTGCCTTGCAGAGCAGACCATCGACCGTCGCATCAACGAAACTTCGGTTGCTCCCTATGTCGAAGCCAGCTGGTCGTTCCCTGTCGGCGCCGGCGAAGCGAACCTGATCACGGGTCTGCGTTACGAAGTCACCGACATCGATTCCGCAGGTCTTACCCTGGTTCCGGAATCGACCTCCTGGGCCGCGGCGAACGAGTTCTTCATCAACTTCTCCGATGAACGCGACTTCACCCGGGTCAAGGGTAGCTACGACTACTGGCTGCCCAATGTCGACTTCGACATCGAGCCGTTCGACGATGTCATCTTCCGTGCATCGTACAGCCACACCATCACGCGTCCCGCCTACGACCAGATCCAGGGCGGCACGAACTTCAACCCGCTGTTCCGCCAGGACGGTGGCGACGGTGCGAGTGGCAACCCGAGCCTGCTTCCGTTCAAGTCCGAGAACTTCGACGCCTCGGCCGAATGGTACTACGGCATCTCGAGCTACCTCTCGGTCGGCTACTTCCGCAAGAACGTGGAAAACTACATCACCGTCGGCGGTGTGCAGCGCACTTTCCCCGGTGTGTACAACCCGTTCGCAGGTCCGCGTGCCCAGGCAGCCCGTGCTGCTCTCGGACAGGATGCCACGCTGCAGGAAATCCGGCAGTTCATCTTCGACAACTACCCCGAGACGACCAATCCGACCGGAACCGACACCCAAGGCTTCACGACCGGCCAGATCTTCGGTGTAGACGGCGATCCGCTGCTCGAATTCGACCTCTCGGTTCCGGTCAACTCGGACCAGAAGGCAACCATCGACGGTTGGGAATTCGCACTTCAGCATGCGTTCTGGGACACCGGCTTCGGCGTCAACCTGAACTACACCATCGTCAACGGCGATGCGACGTTCGACAACACGCAGCCCTACCGTGTGCCACAGTTCGCCCTCGTGGGCCTGTCGGACAGTGCAAACGCGGTTCTGTGGTACGACAAGGGTCCCTTCCAGGCCCGTGCAGCGTGGAACTGGCGTGACGACTTCCTCGCCGGCTACAGCCAGAACCCGACCAACCCGTTCTATCGTGACGAGTACTGGCAGATCGATGCCAGCGCCTCTTACGAGTTCGACATGGGGCTGACGGTCTTCGTCGAGGGTATCAACCTCACCGGCGAAAACCTGAAGGGTTACCGCCGTAGCGAGAACAACACCTTCTTCGCTTTCCGCGGTGCACCGCGTTACGCGGCAGGTGTCCGCTTCTCCTTCTAAGTCTGGCGAGGGGGCCCTGCCCCCTCCCACACCGCGAAGTTTCGGGAGCCGCACTGCCAGCGCGCAGTGCGGCTCTCCTTATTTGTGCCACGCTCCCAGACAGCTATAGGTCATTCGATGCCCGGGACATTCGACAAGGTTGCCATCGTAGGTGGCGGAACAGCAGGCTGGCTCTCCGCCGCCCTGCTCGCCGCGCGCCGGCCCGACCTGTCGATTACGCTCGTCGAAGCGCCCGATATCGCCACCATCGGCGTGGGCGAAGGCACCTGGCCGACAATGCGCGAGAGCTTGCGCTCCATCGGCATTTCAGAAACCGAATTCCTGCGCGAATGCGATGCCAGCTTCAAACAGGGCTCTCGCTTCGACGGCTGGGTCGATGGCAGCGAAGGCGACAGCTACCTTCACCCATTCACTGCCCCGCCCGCTTCGCAAACTCCGCATGTCCTGGCCGCCTTCCGCGCCAGCGAGGGGACTTTCGCGCAAGCCATGTCGCCGCAGGCAGAAGTCTGCGCCCGCGACCTCGCTCCGCGCCAGCGCGCCATGCCGGATTACGCCGGTGCGCTGAATTACGGTTACCACCTCGATGCAGGCAAGTTCGCAGAGCTGCTCAAGCGGCACGCGACCACGCGCCTCGGGGTCACGCATATCGCCGACCGGGTCGAGAAGGTCATCGGCGAGGATGGCGGCGCAATCGAAGCGCTCATGCTGGCCGAAACCGGCAGGCTCGTAGCAGACTTCTTTCTCGATTGCACCGGCATGGCGGCGCTGCTTATCGGCCAGCACTGCGGCAGCGGCTGGGTCGACAGGTCGGATGTCTCATTCAACGACCGCGCCCTGGCAGTGCAGGTGCCGGTCGAACCGGGAAGCCCGATCGCCTCGCAAACCGTCGGTTCCGCGCATGAGGCGGGTTGGCTGTGGGATATCGCGCTGCCCACGCGCCGCGGTATCGGCTGCGTCTACTCCTCGCGCTTCATCGACGACGAGCGGGCAGCAGAAATTCTCGACGCATATATCGCGAAGAACCTGCCCCATGCCGACCGCAGCAAGCTTGCGCCGCGAAAGCTGGCCTTCCCCACCGGCCATCGCGAGAAATTCTGGAACGGCAACTGCCTTGCCGTCGGCATGTCGGCCGGCTTCATCGAGCCGCTCGAGGCCTCGGCCATCGTGATGATCGAATTGTCGGTAAAGGCGCTGGCGGACAACTTTCCCGCAAGCGAAGCTGCCCTGCCCGCGCATGCCGAACGCTTCAACCAGCTGTTCCATTATCGTTGGGACAGGATCGTCGATTTTCTCAAGCTGCATTATGTCCTCAGCCAGCGCGAGGAGCCCTATTGGGTGGCCCATCGCGACGCTGCTTCAATTCCCGACCGGGTGCAGCAGCAACTGGCAATCTGGCGCGACCAGCCGCCCTCTTCTTGGGATTTCCCGCAGGTCGACGAGATATTTTCCGCAGCCAGCCAGCAATATGTGCTCTACGGAATGGGCTATGATTTGCCTTCGCAATCGCCCCGTGTCAGCGATACCGAAGCAGCAAGGCGCACAGCCGAAGTGCGCGAGAAAACGCGCGGGCTTTGCGCTGCATTACCGACCAATCGCGTCTATCTCGACGCCCTGACCAATACGCATGCGGACAAGCCGCAAAAGGGAGAATTTGCTTAGCATGGCCAACCACCAGGTCCTTACCGGCGAGACACATCGCGACTTGCGCATCCACACGCAGCCGAATGCCGCGCGCGGCGACGGGGTCATGGCGACGCTGATCATCCCCGAAGAGTTCCGCCGCGTGCAAGGCGAATTTCCCATCGTGTTCCGTCGCAACCAGGAAGACGACAGTTTCGCCGCGCTCGCCCTGTTCGGCTTCGAAAGCGGCGAGAACCTGTATCTCGATGGCGATAAGTGGCTCGCCCGTTACCGTCCGCTGACGCTGGCCATCCAGCCCTTCCTCATCGGGCCGCCCGCGCAAGAGGGCCAGGAGGGCCAGGTTCATATCGACATGGACCACCCGCGTATCTCGGACACCGGCGAAGGCACCCGCGTATTCGATGAAGACGGCGGCACCACTCCCTATCTCGAACAGATTGCCGGCCAGCTTGGCGAGCTTCATATGGGGCACCAGGGCTCGGCCACATTTATCGAGGCGCTGAAGCGCTATGACCTGCTCGAGGCGTTCTCGCTGGAAGTTCCCCTGTCGGACGGCTCGAAACAATCGCTCGTCGGTTTTCACATCATCAACGAAACGCGGCTCCAGCAGCTCGATGCCGATGCACTGGGCGAGCTTCACCAGAGCGGGTACCTGATGCCGATATTCATGGCGGTCGCCTCGATTTCGAACTTCACCACGCTGGTCGAGAGAAAGGACGCCAAGCTCAACGATGGCTGAGGCCGACCCTTCCATCTTCACCACCATCCCGGCGGTAGAGGAACGCGAGGCAGCAGACCTCGCAGCGCTCAATGCGCTGTTGGAAGACAGGCGCAAGCCGTTCGTTGTGCGCGGCCTCGTGCGCGACTGGCCGCTGGTCCAGGCAGGGCTTGAATCCGCGCGCGCGGCACGCGAGCATTTGCTGGCGCACGCACGGAACCTGCCCTTCGACATCGCACTGGGACCGCCGGGCCATGGCGGACGCATGTTCTACAGCGAGAACATGGCGATGAATTTCCGCGAGGGACGCGGAAAGCTGGCCGATATTTTCGCAGGCTTCGACAAGCACGAAGGCGAGGAACATCCGCCCACCGCCTATCTCGCCTCGATCGACATGCACCGGTATTTTGACGGGCTGGTCGATGCCAACCCGCACCCGCTCGGCGCGCGCAAGCCGCTCGAAAGCATCTGGATCGGCACGCCCACGCGGATTGCCGCGCATAACGACTTTCCCGATAATCTCGCCTGCTGCGCTGTCGGGCGACGCCGCTTCACGATGTTCCCGCCCGAACAGTTCGAAAATCTCTATCTCGGCCCGATTGACAACACGCCTGCCGGACGGGCCGTCAGCATGGTCGATTTCCACGCTCCCGATTTCGACGCCCATCCCCGCTTCGCCGATGCGCTGGAGACCGCGCAGGTCGCCGAGCTCGAGCCGGGCGATGCGGTCTTCGTGCCCTCAATGTGGTGGCACCATGTCGAGGGCCTGTCGCCTTTCAACGTGCTGGTGAATTACTGGTGGCGCGAAACGCCCCGTTTCCTGGGGCAGCCGCAAGAGGCGCTCAACCATGCCATCCTCGCCATCCGCGACCTGCCAGCGGAAGAGCGCGGAATCTGGCGCAAGCTGTTCGACCACTACGTGTTCGAGAACGGTCCGGAAGTGACGGCCCACATCCCCGAGGGATCGCGCGGGATACTTGACCCGCTGACTGCCGAAAGCGCGAGTGCGATCCGTGCATTCTTGTTGAGGACATTGAACCGATGAAAACCGACTACAAGCCCCGACGCATCGTCATTGCAGGCGGAGGGACCGCCGGATGGATGACTGCTGCAGCGCTCGCAAAGACCCTCGGCCGAACGATTGAGCTGACGCTGGTGGAATCCGATGTCATCGGGACGGTCGGGGTGGGCGAAAGCACGATCCCGCCGCTGGTGAAATACAACCAGCTGACCGGCATCGACGAAGCCGAATTCATGCGCGAGACGAACGCGACCTTCAAGCTCGGCATCGAGTTCGAGAACTGGAAGGTCGACGGGGAAAAGTACTTCCACTCCTTCGGGGCGACCGGCAGGGATCACTGGTCGGCAGGCTTCCAGCACTTCTGGATGCATGGCCTTGCCAATGGCCACCCTCAAAGCTTCGACGATTACTGCCTCGAGCTGCAGGCGGCCTATGCGAACAAATTTGCCATCCTGCCCGATAACCGGATGAATTACGCCTACCAGCTCGATGCGACGGCCTATGCGCGCTTCCTGCGCCGCAAGGCCGAGGCGGATGGCGCGCGGCGTCACGAGGGCAAGATTTCCCGTATCGAGCTGGATGGCGAGAGCGGGAACATCGCCGCGCTGGTGATGGAAAGCGGCGAGCGTATCGAGGGCGATCTCTTCATCGACTGCACGGGTTTTCGCGCCATGCTTATCGAAGGCGCGCTTCATGTGGGCTACGACGACTGGAGCCACTACCTGCCCAATGACCGCGCCATCGCGGTCCAGACAGAAAGCGTTCGCGAGCCCATTCCCTACACCCGCGCCATCGCCCATGAGGCGGGTTGGCAGTGGCGCATCCCCCTGCAGCACCGTCAGGGCAACGGCATCGTTTATTGCAGCCGCTACATGTCGGAAGATGAGGCCGAAGAACGGCTCCTATCGACTGTCGAAGGCAAGACCTGCAGCACGCCAAACCGCATCCGCTTCGTCACCGGCGCGCGGCGCAAGCAGTGGTATCGCAATTGCGTGGCGGTGGGTCTTTCCAGCGGCTTCATGGAACCGCTCGAATCGACGAGTATCCACCTGATCCAGCGCGCGGTCCTGCGGATTATCCGCATGATGCCCTTCGGCGACGAAATCAGCACGCGCGACATCGCGGAATTCAACGAGCAGCAGCTGACCGACATGGACCAGATCAGGGATTTCCTGGTCTTGCACTACAAGGTCACCGAGCGCCGCGATTCCCCCTACTGGCGGCAATGCGCCGACATGGAAATTCCCGACAGCCTCGCGCAGAAAATCGAGCTTTTCCGCGAGACCGGCCGGGTGTTCCGCAAGAATGACGAGCTTTTCGCCGAGAACAGCTGGGTCCAGGTCATGCTGGGCCAGGGCATTACGCCTCAGGCCTATCATCCTGTTGCAACCAAGATGTCCCAGCAGGAGCTCGACCATTTCCTCGGCACCCTGCGGGACGGTGTAAAGCGCACGGTGGCCGGCTTGCCCGAACACCATGCTTTCGTGAAAAGATACTGCGGGGCACAGCAAGCCGAGGCGGCCTGAGGGAGGCTGGCCACCTTGGTTTGGTAGCAAGCGCAGACGGGATTGGATGAGGGGAACACGCGAATGGCTCGGCGGCGCCAGTCGGTAACTATCAAGCATGTTGCAGCCGATGCAGGGGTTTCCCTGCAAACGGTGAGCCGCGTCATCAACAACGAGCCCAACGTGCGCCCGGCGATGAAGCAACGCGTGCAGGCGAGCATCGACAAACTCGGCTATGTGCCCAGCATCGCGGCCCAGCGCATGAGCGGTTCGCGCAGCTATCTCATCCTCGCCTTGAACGACCGCGACGCGACCATTTCCGACTGGCGCGCGCGCGAAGGCCGCGACTGGGTCGACCAGATGCTCTTGGGCGGCATGCTGACCTGCGCCGAGCACGGCTACCGCATGCTCATCGAACTGGTCGACACGCATAGCGACCATGTCGAGCGCGAGCTTTCCGCCGCCATCGCCGCCCTCCAGCCCGATGGGGTCATCCTCACCCCGCCGCATTCCGAAAATCCGATGATTACCAGTCTGCTGGCCGAACGGGGCATTCCCTTCGCACGAATTGGCACGACGGATGAGGGGCCGGGTTTCGCCATGACGATGGGCGACCGTTTCCACGGCGGCCTTGCGACGGACCATCTCATCGAATTGGGGCACGAGCGTATCGGTTTCATCGCAGGTCCGAAGGATTTCAGCCTTTCCGACCGCCGCGTCGCCGGCTGGCAGGAGGCGATGGATGCGGCCGGCCTGGATTGCCAGGATCTGTGCGAACGAGGCGACTTCGGCTTCGACAGCGGAATTGTCGCGGCCACCGCCCTGCTCGACCGCGAGGACCCTCCCACTGCCATCATCGCCAGCAGCGACCAGATGGCGCTTGCCACGCTCGAAGTGGCGCGCAAGCGTGGACTCAAAGTCCCGCAGGACCTCTCGCTGGTCAGCTTCGACAATTCGCCCATCGTGCGTTTCACCCAGCCGCCGCTCACTGCGGTCGACCAGCCCATTTCGGCGACCATTTCGCGCGCAGTGGAATTGCTCATCGAGGCGCGTAAGAACGCCAAGCCCGCCGACGTGATTTCAGTGCATGGCGAGCTCGTGGTCCGCGGCTCGACCGCGCGCGTATCGGGCAATGGCGCAAGCTGAGATTGACCCGCCGCAGCGCCAGTCGCTGCGCTTCCTGTGGCTCTACGCGCTCGCCGTCGCCGGCGGCGCGGTGTCCTATGTCCCCTTCCTCACCCTGCTGCTGCCACTACGTGCGCAGGAAATGACGGGCGAAGGTGCCATCGACCTGCTCGCTTACATCGCCTTCGCGGGTGCCATTTCCGCCAGCCTCGCCAATATCGCTTTCGGCTGGGCGAGCGACCGTAGCGGCGTAAGGCGTCCGTGGGTTTTCGCAGGTCTCGCACTGTCGTGCGCGCTGCTCGTCAGTGTCCCCGCAGCGCAAGGGACTGTGCCGCTTATCGTGCTCATCGTTGCGTGGCAAATAGGCCTCAACATGATGCTGGGTCCTATGGCGGCATGGGCGGGCGACGTCGTACCGGACGAACAGAAGGGCTTCCTCGGCGGCCTTCTGTCCTTTGCGCCCGCCCTCGGTGCAGCATCGGGTGCTCTGGTCACCATTCCGGGCCTTGCTTCCGCCGACGAAAGGCTGGGGCTGGTCGCAGGCCTCGTTGCCGTGATGGTTCTTCCGGTGCTTTTGTTCGGTCAGCCGCGCGCCATGCCGCAGCTGATGAGAAGCGGCGCGGAAACTCATCCAGCACCGCGCAGATTCAAGCGAGGCGCAGTATCACGCATGTGGCTGGCACGGCTGCTGGTGCAAATCGCGGAAGCCGCACTCTTCGCCTACCTCCTCATCTGGTTCACCGGCATAGACCCCGATTTCACCGACAACGACACCGCACGCATCTTCGCGGTCGTCCTCGTCCTATCGGTCCCCGCAGCACTGCTAGCCGGACGCTGGTCCGACAGGCACGACCGCCCCATTCTGCCCTTGGCGCTGGGCGCCGGCATAGGCGCTGTCGGGCTCGTGCTTATGGCGCTCTCCCGTGACCTCTCCGGGGCTATCGCAGGCTATGTGGTCTTTGGCCTGTCGACCAGCGTCTTCCTCGCGCTCCATTCCAGCCAGACCCTGCGCGTCTTGCCACGGCCTGAAACCCGCGGCCGCGACCTAGGCCTGTTCAACCTCACCAACACGGTGCCGAGCCTCATCATGCCCTGGCTCACACTCGCCCTCGTGCCCGTATTCGGCTTCTCCGGACTGTTCACGGTGCTGGCTGTTCTCGCCGCGATTGCCACCGCCTTGCTGCTCACCATGCCACGCTCCAACTAGCGGCTTGATTTTAGCCCTTTCACGTGGCAATCCTTCCGGTTGAGAACGTTCTCAACAGAATAGAGAACGCGGAGGGATGATGGATATGAAGGCGTTTTTCTTGGCTTCCGGTGCGGCGCTCGCGCTTGCAGGGTGCAATGCAGTTCCGGCGCAAGTCGAATCGACTCCGGTTGCAGATGCACGCTCGGCAGAGGATGCGCGCGTAGCAGACCTCGTCTCGCGCATGAGCGTGGAGCGCAAGGTCGCCCAGCTCATCCAGCCGCAAATCAACAGCTTCACGCCCGATGACATGCGCCGCTATCGCTTCGGCAGCTACCTCAATGGCGGCAATGGCGGCCCCTATGGCGACGAGTTTGCCGAGGCCAGCGAGTGGTTGAAATATGCCGACGAGATGTATCTCGCCTCGGTCGAGCCGATGGAAAACGGTGAACCGGTCATTCCCACCATGTGGGGCACCGACGCAGTGCACGGCCACACCAATGTCATCCGCGCGACCATCTTCCCGCACAATATCGGCCTCGGGGCAACGCGCGACGCCGACCTCATCCGGCGCATTGGGCATGCCACGGCAATTGAAATCGAAGTGACGGGTATCGACTGGAACTTCTCGCCCACTATCGCGGTGGCGCAGGACGACCGCTGGGGCCGCACTTATGAAAGCTATTCCGAAGACCCGATGATTGTCGCCCCCTTGGGCGCGGCGCTGGTCGAGGGCTTGCAGGGCGCCAAGGGTGACCCCGACCGCCTCGGCAAGGGCCATGTCATCGCCACCGCCAAGCACTTCTTCGGCGACGGCGGCACCGACCAGGGTGTCGACCAGGGCGAAGTGACCGGCGATATCGAAGCATTGAAGGCTATCCATGCGGCCCCCTATCCCGCCGCCATCGATGCAGGCGTGGAAGCCATCATGGCCAGTTTCAACTCGATCAACGGCCGCAAGATGCACGGCAACGAGTATCTCCTCACCGACGTGCTGCGCGGCGAGCTGGGCTTCGACGGCCTCGTGGTCGGCGACTGGAACGGCCACGGTCAGGTCAAGGGCTGCACCAACACCAACTGCCCGCAGTCGCTCCTTGCCGGGCTCGACATCTACATGGTCCCCGACGACTGGAAAGGTCTGCTCGAAACGCTGGTCAGCCAAGTCGAGGACGGCACCATCCCGATGGCGCGTCTCGACGAAGCCGTGACCCGCGTGCTGCGCGTGAAGATGCGCGCTGGCCTGCTCGACGAAATCGTGCAGCCCTCGGGCCGCCCCAATGCGGGCCAGTACGAACTCATCGGTTCGCCCGAACACCGGGCAATCGCGCGTGAAGCGGTCGCCAAGTCGCAGGTGCTGCTCAAGAACAATGGCGTGCTGCCGCTGAAGGAAGGCGCCAACATCCTCGTCGCAGGCACTGCCGCTGACGACATCGCCCAGGCCTCGGGCGGCTGGACGCTGACCTGGCAGGGCGGCGGCGACCTCGACAACAGCTATTTCCCCGGCGCGACCTCGATCTGGAAGGGTCTCGAAACCGCCGCGAAGGAAAGCGGCGGCACGGCCTCGCTGTCGGCAGACGGCAGCTACACCACCAAACCCGATGTCGCCGTCGTGGTCTTCGGCGAAGAACCTTACGCCGAATTCGCTGGAGATCGTAAGCACCTCGGTTTCACCGACGAGGAAGGTCTCGAGCTGCTCCGCAAGTTCAAGTCCGAGGGCGTGCCCACCGTGGCGGTTTTCCTTTCCGGTCGCCCGATGTGGATGAACCGCGAGATGAATGCTGCCGACGCCTTCGTGGCAAGCTGGCTGCCCGGCAGCGAGGGCGCAGGCGTGGCCGATGTCCTCACCGGCAAGATGCCCGCGACCGGCAAGCTAGGCTTCAGCTGGCCCGCGACCTGCGACTTCGGCCCCTTGAACGGCCCCGAAGGCGCGCTTTTCCCGGTCGGCTACGGTCGCTCGCTCACCGACACTTCGGCCACACCGACGCTCGATGAGGATTGCGCCCCGCTCATGGCCGGCGCTGCTGCCGACTGGTATGTCAGCGGCCGCCTTGCCGATGGCGTGCTGGCCAATACGGCGACGGGCAAGCTCGACAATCTGCGCGGCGAAGCGGGCGGCATTTCCGCCATCGGCCTCGACCGCAATACGCAGGAAGACGCCCGCGAAGTCAGCTTCGGACCTGGCGCGTTCCTCGAACTGACGCAGGCTGGCGGCGACAACGGCCCGGGTTACCGCGTGACCTACGAAGTCCAGACCCGTCCCTCTGCAGCCGTCTACATCAAGACCGGTGCAAGCGAACCGCTGGACATCACAGACCAGCTCTCGGTCGCCGAAGGCAAGGGCTATCGCGAGATGATCCTGACTGAAGACTGCATGGCAGACCTCGGGCCGTCGCTCACGATTACGTCGCAGGGTCCGTTCAAGATCAACATCGGCACCATCGTGCGCGAGGAATTCGCCGAGGGCACCGCCTGCTCGTTCTGAGCCGCTGAAATTCGTATTCGCTTTGTCTAACGCCAAAAGGCTGGCACACAGCGAAGCATGAGGAATAACGCCGGGTCGCGGGACTGACGCCGGCTTCTGGGAGGAATACTGATAATGGCACTCGCACCAGACGTTTCGTCGAGCACGGATTCGATGCCGATCGAAGAGGAAGGCGGCGGCGTTCACGCGCCGGGCCTCAACTACTTCGTCTTCGGCCTGTTCTTCATCTTCGGCGGTATCACCTCGCTCAACGACGTGATTATCCCGAAGCTGAAAGAGCTGTTCACGCTCAGCTACACCGAAGCTATGCTGGTGCAGTTCTGCTTCTTCTTCGCCTATCTCGTCATCGGCATTCCCGGCGCGAAACTGGTCAAGAAACTGGGCTATATGCGCGGCGCGGTGGCGGGCCTCTTGACCATGATGGTCGGCTGCCTTTTGTTCATCCCGGCCAGCCAGACGGCGACTTACGAGATCTTCCTCTTCGCCCTGTTCATCCTCGCCAGCGGCGTGGTCATCGTGCAGGTCGTGGCGAACCCGCTCATCTCGCTGCTCGGTCCGCAGAAGACGGCTCATAGCCGCCTCACCTTCGCGCAGGCTTTCAACTCCTTGGGCACGACGGTCTTCCCGATTGTGGGTGCCGCCGTCATCCTCGGCAGCCTCGCCAACGTCAGTGCAGACCAGCTTTCCGGCGCTGAACTCACCGCCTATCGCCAGGCGGAGAGCGAAGCCATCTGGCAGGGCTATCTCGGCGTTGCCGCGCTGATTGCCATCGTGGCGCTGGCCGTGTGGCTGTTCCGCAACCGCCTGCCGCACGATTCCAAGATGATGGGAGAAAACGAATTCGTCTCCAACGGCCGCTATCTCGTCGGCCTCGCTATCATCGTCATTGGCGCCGTATTGGCCATCAACGTCAATGCATGGCTCGGCGTGCTGCTCATCATCGCTGCACCGATCACCTGGCTCTATGACAACGACCTGCTGACGCGCAAACGCTTCAGCTTCGGCGCGCTGTGCATCTTCCTTTACGTGGGTGCCGAGGTCTCGATCGGTTCGATCATCATCAACTACCTCGCCGAGGAACGCGTTTTGGGCCAGCCCGAAAGCGTCATTGGCTGGATGATCGGCCTTTATTGGGGCGGCGCAATGGTAGGCCGTTTCATCGGCTCCTACTTCCTGCGCATCTTCTCGCCGGGCAAGATCCTCGCCTTCAACGCGACCGGATCGATTACCCTCATCCTCATCAGCATCCTGACGACGGGTGAAGTCTCGGCCTACAGCCTGCTCGCCGTCGGCCTGATGAACTCGATCATGTTCCCGACCATCTTCTCGCTCGCCTGCGAGAAGCTGGGTCCGCGGGCAGCCGACGGTTCGGGCATCATCAACGTCGCCATCTTCGGCGGCGCGGTGGTCCCGCTGCTTTACGGTGTCATTGCCGACGCCAGCGGCAGCCTCGCCACCGCGATGATTCTGCCGATTGCGTGCTATGCCATCATCGCAATGTTCGGAATCTTCGCACGGCGTCCTGCTGTCGCATAAGAATTCGCATTCACGGCGCTCTTCGGGGGTTCGCAAGGAGACTTCGGTCTGCCATGCGGCCCCCGAATTCTTTTGGACCACAGGGACGCCCCATGACCGACGCCGAACTCGCCGCCCACCTTGCTCAAGTGGCGGGCAAGATACTCATCGAAGTCCGCGAGAGCGGCATGTTCGAGGGCAAGTCGCTCGGCAAGGCAGGCGACCAGACGGCCAACCAGTTCCTCTGCCACGCCATTACACAGCAGCGGCCCGAAGACGGGTTGCTGTCGGAAGAGAGCAAGGACACCGATGCGCGCCTGTCGAAGGATCGCGTCTGGATCGTCGACCCTGTCGACGGCACGCGCGAATATGGCGAGGCGCGCAGCGACTGGGCTGTCCACGTCGCTCTCTGCCTGAACGGAAAGCCCGAAACCGGCGCGGTTGCCCTGCCCGGCCTCGATTGCGTGCTGCGCACCGATGCGCCCATCGACGTGCCTGCCGCCGCCGAAACACCGCGCATGGTAGTCAGCCGCACGCGCCCTGCAGCCGAGGCGGTCGCCGTGTCCGAAGCCATCGGAGCCGAACTCGTGCCGATGGGCTCGGCCGGGGCCAAGGCCATGGCAGTGGTTCGCGGTGAAGCGGAAATCTACCTCCACAACGGCGGCCAGTACGAATGGGACAGCGCCGCGCCCGCAGCGGTCGCACTCGCGCACGGCATGCACGCCAGCCGCATCGATGGCAGCCCGCTCGTCTACAACCAGGCCGACACCTACATGCCCGACCTGCTCATCTGCCGCCCCGAATGGGCAGAGCGGGTGCTGGCGGAAGTCGCGAAGCTTTCGGATTAGTCCTCGACCTGCGCCAGCAACTGCCGTGCGCGGCTGAGGTGCGGGCGGTCGAGCATCTTGCCCTTGTGACCGATCGTGCCCGCGCCAGGGTTCGCCTCGAACAGCGCGACAATTTCGCGCGCCTCGGCGACTTCTTCCTCGCTCGGAGTGAAGGCGGCGTTGATGACCGACACCTGCGCCGGATGGATGGCGAGCATCCCGCGATAGCCATCGCGACGCACCTTCTCTGCACGCGCTTTCAGTCCTTCCAGATTGCGGAAATCACCGTCGATCGTCTCGATGGCAGGAACGCCAGCCGCCGCAGAGCCGAGTAGCGTCAGGCTGCGCGCAAGTTCGTAGGTGAAGCTGTATTCGCCATCGGGGCCACGGTTCGAGAGCGCTCCGATGGAATCCGCAAGGTCTTCCGCGCCCCATGTCATCGAGACAAGTCGCGGTGCGCCCGCATAGTCGCCGGTGGTGAACATGGCTGCGGCCACTTCGGTCACCAGCGCGATAACCGGGGTCGAGCCTGGCTCGATACCCAGCTCCATCTCCAGTGGTGTGAGGAGCCGGTCGAGTTCCTCCACATCGTGCCGTCCGCGCGCCTTGGGCAGCATGATGCCGCCGGGTCGCGCGGGCATGATGGCAGCAAGGTCATCCGCGGTATGCGGTCCGTCGAGCGGATTGACGCGCACCCACAGCCGGTCGTGCTCCGCATTGTCGCGCGTGCCGAGAAATGCCGCGATGGCCTGCCGCGCGGCGGGCTTGGCATCGTCCGCCACCGCATCCTCGAGGTCGAAGATGACGATATCGGCCTCGCCCTCGGTCGCCTTGGTCATCTTCTTCTCGCTGTCGCCCGGAGCAAACAGCCACGAACGATGGCGGGGCGGGATGGCAGCTTTCGACACTTGGGCTTTCCTCTCTCGTTTTCGTGGGTGGCTTGAGCCGACCTCGCGGCGCGAAGTCAAGCGATGGGTTGTTAAGCGCGCAGTGTCGGCTAGGGGTTACCCCCATGCTTCGGGTCCCAGCTCTTTCGTCCACCTTGATTGTCCTGACAGCCGCCCAGCCGGCACTCGCGCAGGAGGTGGATGAGCCAGAAGTCATTGTCGTCACAGGCACCGGGTTAGAAGAGACACCCGCTACCCCGGCCTACGACACACATGTTCTCGACCGCGAGCAACTGGTCTCCACCGGCTCGGGGCGTATCGAAGACGCCCTGTCTTCGGTCGCGGGCTTCCAGCAATTCCGCCGTTCGGACAGCCGCTCGTCCAACCCGAGCGCGCAAGGGGCGACACTGCGCTCGCTTGGCGGCAATGCCACAAGCCGCGCGCTCGTGCTGCTCGACGGCGTGCCCATGGCCGACCCGTTCTTCGGCTTCATTCCCTTTTCCGCCATCGCGCCCGAGCGGCTCGGCAGCGCCCGCGTGACGCGTGGCGGCGGCTCCGGTCCGTTCGGAGCGGGCGCACTGGCGGGCACAATTGAGCTAACCAGCGCAGATGCGGCGACGCTCGGCAATTTCGGCGGTCATGTTTACGTGAACGACCGTGGCGGGACCGAGAGCGCGGCGCATGTCGCGGGCGACCTCGGCAGCGGCTTCGGGGTGATTTCGGGCCGGTGGGATCGCGACAAGGGTTTCTTCACCACGCCGGAGGCAGACCGCGTCGACGCCAGCGCCCGCGCAGGTTTCGACAGCTATTCTATCCAGGCGCGCGGCGTGGCTCCGCTGACCGACACGGTCGAACTGCAGGCACGCGGCCTCGTCTATGACGACCGCCGCACGCTGCGCTTCGATGGCGCCGACAGTTCGAGCACCGGGCAGGATGCAAGTTTGCGCCTTGTCGGACGCGGGGACTGGCAGTTCGATGCGCTGGCCTATGTGCAGGCGCGCAACTTTACCAATGTGGTCATCAGTTCGACTCGCTTCGTGCCGGTCCTCGACCAGCGCAACACCCCCTCGACCGGTCTCGGCGGCAAATTCGAAATCCGCCCTCCGGTTGGCGAGAGCAATGTCCTTCGCCTCGGCACCGACTACCGCCGCAGTGAGGGCGAGCTTTACGAGACCGCGCTGAGTGCCTTCACAGGTGCGGTACGCGAACGCCGCAATGCTGGCGGGACCAACACCGACCTCGGCTTCTTCGTCGAGAACGACTTCCTGCTCGGGCCGCTGACACTGACCGCCGGGGCTAGGCTCGACCGCTACACAATCCGGAATGGGTTCTACACCGCACGCGATGCCGATGGCGTCATCCAGCAAGACGAAAACTACGCCGACCGCAGCGGCTGGGAAGAATCTTTCCGTGGTGGTGCGGTGTTCGAGGCGGGTGGCGGGCTCAAATTGCGCGCCGCTGCCTATACCGGCCTGCGCCTGCCGACATTGAACGAGCTTTACCGCCCCTTCGTCGTCTTCCCGGTGACCACCAATGCCAATGCCGCGCTGGAAAACGAGAAACTGGAAGGCTTCGAGGCCGGCGTGGATTTCAGCCCAAGCGAAGGCATCGAGCTCTCCCTAACCGCCTTCGACAACCGTGTGAAAGGCGCAGTGGCCAATGTCACGCTCGACCCGGTCACTCGCCAGCGTCAGAATATCGACGCCATCCATGCACAAGGAATAGAAGCTGGTGCCGGACTCGCCTTCGGCCCTCTGCGTTTCGACGGCTCGCTCGCTTACACCGACGCCAAGGCTCAGCAAGCCGGTGCAGCCTTCGATGGCAACCGCCCTTCCCAAACGCCCGCATGGGTCGGCGGTGCGACGCTGAGCTATCGTCTCGGCGCCGACGGGCTGGTGGCGGCCACCTTGCGCCATGTCGGCAAGCAATTCGAAGACGACCTCGAAAGTGATATCTTGCCCGCAGCGACAACGCTCGATGCTTTCGCGCAGCTCCCTTTGTCACGTCGCTTCTCCCTAGTGCTACGCGGCGAGAACCTCACCGACGAGGAAATCGTCACCCGCAACCAGGGCGGCTCCATCGACCTCGGCACGCCGCGTACGCTGTGGGTTGGTGTCAAGCTCAGGAACTGACCACAAGCCGATTGCATGCGCGCTTCAGACCGATATGCTCTCTCCCAAAGGGATAGAGAGGCCGAAGCGATGAATGCACAGGAACTGGCGGCGCGGCACGAGGCCGTGAATGAAGATGCGGAAAGCTACTGGCTGGAGGAGGCGAAGCGGCTCGACTGGTACAGCTTCCCCACCACGGCCAACCGAAGTTCCTACGACGAGGGCGATTTCGGCATTCGCTGGTTCGAGGACGGAGAGCTCAACGTCACCGTCAACTGCCTCGACCGCCATCTGGAAACCCGCGGCGACCGCACCGCCATCATCTTCGAAGGCGACGAGCCGGGCGAAGGCTATTCGCTGACATACACCCAAGTCCACGGGGAAGTCTGTCGCTTCGCCAATGCGCTCAAGGCCTGTGGTGTAGGCAAGGGCGACCGCGTGGCCATCTACATGCCGATGATACCCGAAGCCGCCTTCGCCATGCTCGGCTGCGCGCGCATCGGAGCCATCCATTCGGTCGTCTTCGGCGGCTTCTCGCCCGACAGCCTTGCCGACCGCATCGAGGATTGCGGCGCGAAACTGCTCGTCACCGCCGACGAAGGCGTGCGCGGCGGCAAGCGCATCCCCTTAAAGGGCAACGCCGACAAGGCGCTGGCGAAATCTCCGGTCGAGGCGGTCATCATGGTCAAACGCACCGGCGGCGAGGTAAACTTCGTCGAGGGCCGCGACCGCTGGTGGCACGATTTGCGCGAAGAGGTGCCCGCCGCATGCGAGCCGGAGAAGATGAACGCGGAAGATCCGTTGTTCATCCTCTACACCAGCGGCTCGACCGGGAAGCCCAAGGGCGTGATGCACACCACAGGCGGCTACCTTCTTTGGGTCACGGCCACCTTCGACATGGTGTTCGGTGCGACCGATGAAGACGTCATCTGGTGCACTGCCGACGTCGGCTGGGTCACCGGGCACAGCTATGTCGTCTACGCCCCGCTCGCCAATGGCGCGACTACAGTGATGTTCGACGGCGTGCCCAACTATCCCGATTTCGGGCGCTTCTGGGAGACCTCGAACCGGCTGGGCGTGACGATTTTCTACACCGCCCCCACCGCCCTGCGCGCCCTGATGCGTGAGGGCGACGATTGGGTGAAGCAGCACGACCGTTCGCAAATCCGCCTGCTCGGCACGGTGGGCGAACCCATCAATCCCGAGGCGTGGAACTGGTATCACGAGGTCGTCGGCGATGGCCGCTGCGATATCGTCGACACATGGTGGCAGACCGAAACGGGTGGCATGCTCATCACCCCCGTCCCTGGCGCGGTAAAGACCAAGCCCGGCAGCGCCACCCTGCCCCTGCCCGGCGTCTACACCAAGCTGGTCGACAATGACGGCAAGGAACTCACCGGCCCGGCAGAAGGCAACCTCTGCCTCACGCAAAGTTGGCCCGGCCAGATGCGCGGTGTGTGGGGCGACAGCGAGCGCTTCTTCCAGACCTATTTCACCACCTATCCGGGCATGTATTTTACCGGCGACGGCTGCAGACGCGACGAGGACGGCTACCACTGGATTACCGGCCGCGTCGACGATGTCATCAATGTCTCCGGCCACCGCATGGGCACTGCCGAGGTCGAAAGCGCGCTGGTCGCCCATCCCAAGGTGGCCGAGGCTGCGGTCGTCGGCATGCCGCACGATGTTAAGGGTCAGGGCATCTACGCCTATGTCACGCTTAATGCGGGCGAGCCCGAAAGCGAGGAACTGCGGCAGGAACTGCGCCAGTTCGTTCGCAAGGAAATCGGTGCGATCGCCTCGCCCGACGCCATCCAGTTCGCCCCTGCCCTGCCCAAGACCCGCTCGGGCAAGATCATGCGCCGCATCCTGCGCAAGATTGCCGAGGGCGAGCCGGACAAGGTCGGCGATGTCTCGACGCTGGCCGAACCGGCAGTGGTCGATGCGCTGATCGAGGGTGCGGTGGTCAGCTGAGCGCCTGCCAGCTGACTTCGGCGTTCAAATAATCGAATTCAAAGCGGAGATTGCCTCGGGTCCTCCGGCGGATACCCTCTGGAAGGGGCGCAGCGTCGAGACCCGCTTCACTTGATGCGCGTTCGATCGCCAATTGCAGGAGCTCGCCTTCGGGCCACACCGCCAACAAGCGTGCATTACCATGCCGCCAGCACGCGACCTCGCCATTCCTGCCGACGAACTCAGGCTCCGCCTTGCCCTCGTATCGATCGAGCCAGCCACCGCCTGTCCAGCCATCGCCTTCGATGGTCATCCGCTCGGAAAGGCTTTCGCTGAGCACGACCTTGCCGCCGACGAGCTCTTCAAGGAGGCCCGGGGCGAGGTTGTCAGGCAAAGCGAAATCCCGGGTGCGACTGCCTGTACGGGGACCGATGACTATCTGTCCCGCGAACTTGCCTAGGCGTTCTGCCAGCGCTTCATCGACAATCGGCAGGCAGGGAATAACAACCAGTGCGTAGCCATCGAGTTCGGCGGTGGGCGGAACGATATCCACGTCGAGCCCGAGCTTTCGCAATGCCGAATAGCAAGAAAAAGCCGCCCACAATGCCGAACGGCCCTGCCCCTGGGGCTGGATTTGCGTGATCCATTCGCTGTCATAGGAAAAAACGAGGGCAACCTCTTTGCGCGATCCGGCCTCGCTTGCGATCTTGCCAAGCTCGTCGGCGCATTCGCGCGCCTCTCCAAGAGCAGGGGCAGGTTTCCCGTCGGGGCGCAAGAGCCCTGCATGCATCTGCTCCTGCGCCTGGGGGAATTGCCGCCAGCGGAAATAGCTCACCATCTCCGCGCCATGGGCGAAGGCTTCGAGCGTCCATAGCTTGACCATGCCCGGCAGCGGCGCGGGATTGTAGTGCGCCCAGTTCACTGGCCCCGGCTGCTGCTCGAGCACAGACCAGCGCCCACCCTTCGCACAGCCACGATAAAGGTCGTGGTGGAAGGCGGCGATATCGGGATGGCCTTGCCGCGCGTAGATGCGCTTTTCCTCCTCGGTGAAGCGGAACATCTCGAGGAAACCGAGCGGGTAGCTGTCCCAGCCGAGCACATCGATATCGGCGGCAAGGTCGTGATGGTCGTAACCGGTGTAGAACCCCATCGCGTTATGCGTGATGTCGCGGCCTGGCGAGAGTTCGCGCAGGATGTCCACCTGTGCGCGGTTGAAGGCGATGACCTGGTCGGAAGAAAAGCGGCGGAAGGCGAGCCAGTGGGCCGGATTGGCCTCGGTCACTGTGAGGTTCGGCAGTTCGATCTCGTCGAAGGAGCGGTATTCCATGCTCCAGAAGACATTCCCCCACGCCTCGTTGAGGCTGGCGATGTTGCCATAGCGCGCGGCGAGCCATTGCCTGAATGCATCAAGCGCTGCAGGCGAGAAGCTCTGCACCGTGTCGTGGCAGCCATATTCATTGTCGGTCTGCCAACTCACCACGCCGGGATGGTTGCCATAGCGGGTGGCGACCTCGCGGGTAATGCGCGCAGCCTCGTCGCGATAGCCTTCATGGCTGAAGCAATAGTGGCGACGCGAGCCGAAGCCACGCGGTCTACCCTCGCGGTCGATGGCGACCATGTCGGGCATACGGTCGACCAGCCACTTCGGCGGTGTGGCCGTCGGCGTTCCCATGATGATGCCGAGACCTGCCTCGTGCAGGGCCTCCACCGCGCGGTCGAGCAAGCCCCAGTCGAAGCGCCCCGGCTCGGGCTCGATACGGCTCCACGCGAATTCGCCGATGCGCACACGGGTGAGCCCGGTCTCGCGCATCAAGGCTGCGTCCTCGGCCCAGCGCGTTTCGGGCCAATGCTCGGGATAATAGCAAACACCAAGGTCCATGCGCTTGCGTCTATCCGCGTTTCTGCGATGGATGCCAGCGGGAAATTGGGAGAGCACGGGTGTTCGGCGATACCGCGCAATTCGGGAACGTGGCGCAAATTGCAGTCTTCATCGGGCTGACCGCACTGGTCGGGGCGCTGACCTGGTGGAAGGTCAGAAGCGCCAAGCACGACGGGTCCGAACAGGATGTCTTCCTTGCCGGCAAGGGGCTGAGCTGGGTCTTCGTGGCCGGCGCCATCACGCTCACCAATTTGTCGACCGACCAGCTGGTGGGCATGAACGGCAACCAGATGCTGCTGCTCGCATGGTGGGAAATTGCCGGGTTCATCGGGCTGATGACGCTCGCCTTCGTTTTCGTGCCGCTTTACTACCGCTACAATTGTACGACCGTCACCGAACTGCTCGAGCGGCGCTATGACGGGCGGTCGATCCGGACCCTGATTTCCGCCATTTTCATTGCCGGAAACCTGCTCATCTACCTGCCAGCCGCGCTCTATTCGGGCGGATTGTTCCTGCAATCGCTGTTCGGAGCCTCGGTCCCGCTGATTGCCTTTTCCATCGGCCTTGCGCTCATCGGGATGGCCTACACCGTGTTTGGGGGACTGCGCGCGGTGGCCGTGATGGACACCTTCTCCGGCATTGGCATCCTTGCTCTGGCGCTGCTGATAGTCTTCCTCGCGCTGGCGGCGGTCGATTTCGACATCGTCACCGGCGTGCCGGCCGAGCGGCTGAGCATGGTAGGCGCATCGGACAGCCCTATACCCTTCCACACGCTCTTCACCGGCATGGCGTTCATCCAGATATTCTACTGGTCGACCAACCAGAACATCACCCAGAAGGCGATGGCCGCCCCCACGGCGAAGGAAGCGCGAAAAGGGGTGTTCGCAGCAGCAGCCGTGCGCATCCTCGTAGTGCCGCCCATCGTGGTGATACCCGGCGTAGTTGCCTACAAGCTGTTCGGCGATGTCGGCGATGCCGCTTACGGCAGGCTTGTCGCCGAAGTCCTGCCAACTTGGCTGTCGGGCGCCTTCGCCGCGATGGTGGCGGCGGCGGTCATCACGACCTTCAGCGCCGTGCTCAACTCTACGGTTGCGCTCTATTCGGTCGATTTTCACGAGCAGTTCGTGGGCGAAGTGAAGAATCACTGGAAGCTCGGTGCGGTGATGAGCGTTTTCGCCACCGTCCTCGCCATCGTGATGGTACCGGTTTTCATGAATGCGGAGAGCATCATCAACCTGCTCCAGCAGTTGAACGGGTTGTCTTCCATGCCCATCCTGTCCGCCTTCATCGTCGGTTTGCTGTTCCGCGGGGTCGCTGCGCGCTCGGCGATAGCGGGAGTGGTCTGGGGCATCGGGCTCTATGCGCTGTTCACCTTCGACAGCGAGTTCGCGGCGGCCATCGGTATCCATTATATCGACTTCATGGTCGTCACGCTCTTCACCTCGGTGCTGGCCGCACTGGCCTTCAACCGCTTCGCGTTGGGCCGCCGGGCCGAATGGATTGGCTTCGAACTGTTCCGAGGCGGGGCGGAGGTTAAGGGTAAGCCGCAGGAAGCGAACGGCTGACCAGCATGAGCGCCGGTGACATCCTCACGCTGCAATCGGGAAACGCCAGCCTCGTCCTTGAGGCTTGCGGAGACGACGTGCCGCTTTGGCGTCATCTCGGCCTTTCGGTCGACGCGCACGACCTGCCTCCGCTCCTGCAGACGCGCGGCAAGGCGACGTTTTCGATGGATACAGACCGCGCGCCAGACATCTTCCCGCTGGCGGGGAATGGCTCTTTCGCCCGGCCAGCCGTGGTAGTGACCGGTGCGAACGGGGAGCACGTCCTACCGAATATGACTTGTGTAAAGTTCGAGAGTGAAGCCGACCGCCTGAGCGTCTCACTCTCCGACAAGTCGATAGGCCTCTCGGTGCGGGTCGATTATATCGCCATCGCGGGCGGCATCCGCATCCAGACCTCCCTGGAAAATGGCGGAGATGCACCACTTTCTGTCGACCGGATTTCCAGTGCCACCCTCCCCCTTCCTGGCCGCTGCGAGCGCATCCTGTCCTGGCGGGGGCGGCACAATGCAGAGTTCGTCGAGTGCATGGAGGCCATGCCGCAGCAAGCTTGGGTGCGCGAGAACCGGCGCGGACTGACCGGTCATGGCGGGCCTTGCGGTGCCTATATCCTGACCGAACAAGCGGGTTACCACGCGGGATTGGTCTTTGCCGCCCAGCTCGCATGGTCGGGGGACAGCCGCCTCACTATCGAGCGCGACGACGAGGGGTTCTGGACCTTGTCGGCCGAGGCCCTGCTCCAGCCCGGCGAATGCGTACTTGCGCCGAGGGAAACATACGACGCGCCGCCCCTCCTCCTCGCCGTCAGCGGCGAGGGTCGCAATGGCGCGATGGCAATCATGCACGCGATGGCGCGCGATATCGCGAACTGGCCGGGCGGCGACATGGCGCCCCGACCGGTCCACCTCAACAGCTGGGAAGCCTGCTATTTTGCGCATGACGAGGCGCGTATCGGCGAACTCGCCGCAGCGGCCGCCGCCATCGGAGCGGAGCGTTTCGTGCTCGACGATGGCTGGTTCAGCGGCCGCGGCGACGACACTGCGGGACTGGGAGACTGGGCACCCGACGAGGCCAAATATTCCAATGGGCTGGAGCCCATCGCCGACAAGGTGCGCAGCCTAGGCATGGAATTCGGCCTGTGGGTCGAGCCGGAAATGGTCAATCCGGACAGCGAGCTCTACCGCGCGCATCCCGATTGGGCATTGTCGCTCCAAGGCCGCGACCCGCCCACGGCCCGTAACCAGCTCGTTCTCGACATGCGGCGTGCAGAGGTACGCGACTATCTGTTCGAGCGGCTCGATACGCTCCTGAAGTCGGCCCCCATTTCCTATCTCAAGTGGGACCATAACCGTGACCACTCGCCCTCGGGCGGCGCGGCGCAGGTGCGTGGCAGCTACGAACTTTTCGCTCGCCTGCGCGCTGCCCATCCCGAGGTCGAAATCGAAAGCTGCGCGGGCGGCGGTGGCCGCATCGACGCGGGGATCCTCGAGTATGTCCACCGCTTCTGGACCAGCGACAATATCGACGCGCTCGCGCGCATCCCGATGCAGCGCGGCTTCCTCGCTTTCATGCCGCCGGAAATGATGGGCAGCCATGTCGGGGCCAGCCCTAGCCACGCGACAGGCCGCATGCAGTCGCTCGATTTTCGTGCCGCCATTGCCTGCCAGGGGCACTTCGGCATCGAACTGGACCCGGCGGCGATGGCGGATGACGAGCGCGAGAAGCTCTCTGGATGGGTGCGCTTCTACAAGGATTGGCGGGACATCATTCATGGCGGGAAGGTCCTGCTCGGCGAAGCGAACGACGGGCTGGTGTGGCAGGCGCAGGGGACCGATGACCAAATGCTGCTATGGGTGATCCGCCCCGACCACGCCGAGAACCGCCGCGCTCAGCCCTTTCCGCTCCCATTCGTGGAAGGCAGGGACTGGCAGGTCGGCATCCTGCGGAGCGCCATTTCGGGAGGTGTGCTGACACCGCGCGCCACCCCCTTCTTTCACGGCTTGCGCGAAGAGCCGCACGGCTTTTCAGGCAGCTGGCTTGCTCAAGCGGGCTTGCCGGTCCCCGCCCTGCCTGCCGAAAGCGCCATCATCTTTCATTTGAAGGCCCAGCAATGAGGTCCGAGCAACTTCCCCACCGCAGACTCAACCGTCTGACCGGCGAATGGGTGCTGGTCAGCCCGCAGCGCATGAAACGTCCATGGCAGGGGGAACGCAAACCCGCCGCGCATGCCGACCGTCCTGCGCATGACCCGGACTGTTATCTTTGCCCCGGCAACGAGCGGATGGGCGGCACCACCAACCCCGAATATTCGGGCACGCACGTTTTCGCTAACGACTTCCCCGCCCTGCTCTCCGAAGAGGCCGGGAGCCGCGAGGATGGCCTACTGCGGCAGGAACCGGCGCGTGGGGAAGCGCGGGTCATCTGCTATTCGCCCGACCACTCTTCCACACTCGCACGGATGGATGATGCGCAGCGATTGGAAGTCGTCGAAGGCTGGTGCGCGCAATCTATGGAGCTTGGCCAGCGCTGGGCGCATGTTGAGATATTCGAAAACAAGGGCGCGATGATGGGCGCCTCCTCGCCGCATCCGCACGGGCAGGTGTGGGCCGGCGATTTCATCCCGACGATTGTCGAGCGCGAAGACCGCTGCCAGCGCGACCATACTGAAGAGACGGGCTCGCCCCTGCTTGGCGATGTGCTGGCTGCCGAACTCGAAGCGGGCGAGCGCATTGTCGCGCAAAACGCGGACTGGGTAGCGCTCGTCCCCCACTGGGCTGCGTGGCCCTTCGAAACGCTGGTCCTGCCGCGAGAGCAGATCGCGCGGCTTGAGGACATCGCTGCCCCTGCCCGCGCTTCGCTTGCAGCCGTGCTGGGCAAGCTCCTCCACGCCTATGACGCCCTGTTCGACACCGACTTTCCCTATTCGATGGGCTGGCACGGGGCTCCGCATGCTCTTGGAGAGGACACCGCGCACTGGTGGCTGCACGCGCATTTCTATCCGCCCCTGCTGCGCTCGGCGGACATCCGCAAGCATATGGTCGGCTTTGAACTGCTGGCCGAGACGCAGCGCGACCTGACGCCGGAGGCCGCCGCTGCAAGACTGAAGGAAGTGTTGCCGTGACCGACGCCCTGCCCGACAAAGCCGCTGCGCTCTTCCGCGACCAGTTCGGCACCGCACCCGACGGCGTGCCTTTTGCTCCCGGGCGCGTGAACCTCATCGGCGAGCATGTCGATTACAACGACGGGCTGGTCCTGCCGGTGCCTATTGCTGCCGGGACGGCAGTGGCGTGGAAACGCAGCAGCGGAGATGAAACCCGGGTCCGTGCAGCAGACCTTGGAGAAGAAGACAGTTTCGCCCCTGACAGCCCGCACAAGCCCGAGGCAGTGGACTGGCGTTCCTATGTGCGCGGGATGGCGGCGCAGTGGGAAAGTGAATTACCCGCTCTCGACCTTCTCATCACCGGCAATCTGCCCCGCGGCAGCGGGCTGTCGTCATCTGCATCGCTTTGCATCGCCTTGGGAAGAGCCTTTGCCGAGGCGACCGGAACCGAAATCGACCCGACCTCGCTCGCCAAGATGGCCCAACGCACCGAGCACGAATATGCGGGTGTCGCCTGCGGCATCATGGACCAGATGGCGGTTGCTGCGGGAAAGCCGGGCCACGCCATGCTGCTCGACTGCCGCGATTTGTCCTACCGGCACTTCGCCATCCCCGATGACTGGGCCGTGCTCATCGTCGATTCCGGCGTGACGCGCGGGCTGGTCGACGGCGAATACAACGCCCGTCGCCGGCAATGCGAAGCGGCGGCAAGCCCGCTCGGCGTGTCGAGCCTGCGCGATGTGAGTGTGGGCGAACTGGCGAGCGCCGACTTACCCGAACCTGAAGCAAGCCGCGCCCAGCACGTGGTGAGCGAGATCGCACGCGTGAAAGCGGCGACCAAAGCCCTGCTCGCGAGCGACCTTCCACGCTTCGGCAACCTTCTGCGGGAGGGCCACGCATCCCTCAGGGACCTGTTCGAGGTATCGCATCCGGCGGTCGACGAACTTGTCGCACGCCTGCAGGGCCTGGTGGGAGAGGAAGGCGGCGCGAGGATGACCGGAGCGGGGTTTGGCGGATCGGTGGTGGTGGTCCTGCCCAAGAGCCGTGCCGACGGAGTTGCTGATGCGCTCGATAAGGATGTGTTGCGCGTGACCTAGAGGTCGAAAGCTTCGATATGCATCGATACCTGCCAGTTCTCGCCCGGCTCGAGCACCCACATACCGCTGTCTGGCCGGTCACGATTGAAGGCATCGGTCATGTGGCTGACAGGCTCAACGCAGAAATAGCTTTCGCCATCGGGAACGTAGACTGTCGTGAAGGACAGGTCTGGCGACGGCAAAATGCGCGCGCCGACACCCCGGTCGGGCCAATGCACTTCCATCACCCCCTCCCGGCCAGTGTAGACAGTATCGACAAGGCGCGTGCCGACCGGCGCTCCCGACCACCAGTCGATAGCGCGCTCGCTTTGCTCCAGCCGGGTCGGGATGCAATCATTTGTCGTCTGCCACTCGCCGAGGTGCAGCGAATGGAACAGGGTTTGCTCATTGCGCGGGAAATAGGGATGAAAGCCCAGTCCCGCCGGCATCCTCTCTTTCGAGAGGTTTTCCAGAGTGAGGGCTACTGAAAATCCGCCGGGCTGGACCGCATAGTCGAGCGTGGCTGCGAATTCCCACGGCCACGCGCCATCCGCGTAAGCCAGCGAAAGGCGAGCTTCCCGCTCGCTCGAATGCTCGACTTCCCAAGGAAGCAGCCACCCGAAACCATGCAAAACGGGACATTCCGGGTCGCCGGGATGGTTTCGTGCAAGGTCGATGCGGCGCCCCTCAAAGGCGAAAGAGGAACCGGCAATCCGGTTGGAAAAAGGAACGAGGGGGAAGCAGGCCATGTCCAGCACCGCCCCGCCTTCGCGAGTGTCGAGGAAGGGCTCGTCTTTCCAGCGCGCGGCACTGATCGAGCCGCCGGTCTGCGGCTCGACGAGAAGCTCGAACTGTTCGGATGCTAGTCGAATTGCCAAAAGCTCCCGTCCCCCTTTGTAAAGCCCGTCGCGCCCGCCGCGATACAGCTCGATAGCGAACTCCCGGCCTTTGCGGCAACGCCCTAAAATGCTTGCGTGCCTGCCTTGGCCAAAGCATGGCAGCAGGCATGGAGACCGCGCACAGAATTGCAATAATCGGCTGCGGAATGATGGGCCGCGAGCATATGCGCAATATCGCGCTGGTGCCCTGCGCGCAGCTCGTCGCCATCGCCGACCCCGATGCCGGTTCGCGCGACGAGGCCGCCGCGCTGGCTACTTCGCTCGGCCAGGATGTGCAGCTGTTCGAGCAAGGTACGGCGCTGATGCAAGAAGCACGGCCCGATGCGGTCATCATAGCTTCGCCCAACCACACCCACTTCGATATTCTGACCGAAGTCATGCAATACGAGGTGTCGGTGCTGGTCGAGAAACCGCTGTGCACAACAGTCGACCTCGCCCACCAGATTGCGCGGCGAGCCGCCCGCTATCCGGCCCTGTTCTGGGTCGGCCTCGAATACCGCTATATGCCGCCGGTCACCCGTTTCGTCGAACGAGTGCATACAGGCGAGACCGGCAAAGTGCGCATGCTCTACATCCGCGAGCACCGCTTCCCATTCCTGCCCAAGGTCGGCGACTGGAACCGCTTCAATCGCAACACGGGCGGCACGCTGGTCGAGAAATGCTGCCACTTCTTCGACCTCATGCGCCACACCTTGCAGGACGAGCCGATACGCATTTTCGCCAGCGGCGGGCAGGATGTGAACCACCTCGACGAGCGCTATAACGGCGAAGTGCCCGACATTCTCGACAATGCCTTCGTGACCGTGGACTTCGCCAGTGGGGCGCGGGCAGTGCTCGACCTGTGCATGTTCGCCGAAGGGGCCGAGCAGCAGGAGGAAATCTACGCGCTGGGCGCCGATGGCAGGCTGGAAGTAGCAATCCCGGCGGCAGAAGTGACCTGGTCCCCGCGCGACCGGAGCGGTCCGTTCGTCGAGCGGATCGAGACGCCAAGCGAGGCTCTGGCGGCGGGCGACCACCATGGCGCGACCTATTTCCAGCTGCGCCATTTCCTCGAGGCGCTCGAGAGTGGAGGCAAGCCCGCCCTGTCCGCGCTCGACGGCCTGCGCTCGGTCCAGATGGGCGCGGCGGCACAACAATCGATAGCGAGCGGACAACCGGTCGCGCTCGACTTCACGAACAATGGAGAAGACCTTGCCTGATACCATTCCTTCCATCGGCTTCGGCTTCTGGAAAGTCGCTCGCGAGGATGCGGCAGATGTTGCCTACCAGGCCATCGAAGCCGGTTACCGCCATCTCGATTGTGCCGCAGACTACGGCAACGAGGTCGAAGTCGGACAGGGCATCGCCCGCGCCATAGCGGACGGGCTGGTGACGCGCGAGGAATTGTGGGTAACGTCCAAGCTCTGGAACACCTTCCATGCCCCCCAACATGTCGAAGAAGGCTGCCGCAAGTCGATGGCCGACCTCGGCCTCGACTATCTCGACCTCTATCTCGTCCATTTCCCCATCGCGCTTGAATATGTGCCTATCGAGACGCGCTACCCGCCCGAATGGGTGCACGACCCCGAGGCTGCGCAACCATCGATGCGCCGTGCCAAGGTACCGCTCCACCAGACATGGGCGGCCATGGAGGGGCTGGTGTCGGCTGGGCTCTCCCGCAATATTGGCGTGTGTAACTACAACTCCGGCTTGCTCCACGACCTGATGAGCTATGCCGAGGTCAAACCGCACACATTGCAAGTCGAAGCGCATCCCTATCTGACGCAGGACAAGCTTGTCAGGCTGGCAAAAGATTACGGCCTGCAGGTCACCGCCTTCTCGCCGCTCGGCGCGCTGTCCTATGTCGAACTCGATATGGCCGGGCGCAGCGACAGCGTGCTCACCGAAGAGGTGGTCCAGCGGGCAGCGGAAGCGCATGACAAGACCCCTGCACAAGTGGTGCTGCGGTGGGGCGTCCAGCGCGGGACCTCCATCATCCCCAAGACCTCGAAGTCCGAACGGATGCGCGAGAACCTCGATATTCTCGATTTCGAACTCAGCGATGATGAGATGGAAGCCATCTCGCGCCTCGACCGCGGCCAGCGCTTCAACGACCCCGGCGTATTTACCGAAAGCGCCTTCGGCACTTTCCACCCCATCTACGATTGAGGGCCGATGCGATGACCATGCCAGACAGCGACTTTCCAGCCATCATCGATGAAGGCGGAGACCTCGCCGCATTCCTCAGCGCCAATCGCGCCGAAGTCCGTGCACGTCTGGGCGAGACGGGTGCCATCCTGTTTCGCGGGTTCGACGTTCCCGATGCACAGGCATTTGATGCTGCTATCGAGGCCTATGGCGCTCCGGGTTTCACTTACGAGGACTCGCTATCGAACGCGGTGCGCACCAATGTGACGCCGCGTGTCTTTACGGCGAACGAGGCTCCGCCCGAAACCGAAATCTATCTCCATCACGAGATGGCCCAAACGCCGCTCTACCCGTCGGCACTGTTCTTCTATTGCGAGATTGCCGCCGAAACGGGCGGGGCAACGCCGCTGTGCCGCGCGGACCGCGTGTTCGACCAGCTGCAGCGCGAGGGACCCGCATTTGCCGCACGCGCCGAGGCCGAGGGTGTGCGCTATACCAATGTCATGCCCGCCGAGGACGATGCGGGTTCGGGACAGGGTCGTAGCTGGCGCAGCACGCTCAGCGTCGATAGCGCCGAAGGCGCCGAGGCGCGATTGGGAGAGCTCGGCTATTCATGGGAGTGGCTCGAGGACGGCTCGCTGCGGGTGACTACCTGCACCCTTCCCACAGTTCGCGAGGTCGGCGAGGGTCGCAAGAGCTTCTTCAACCAGCTGATTGCCGCCTTCCGCGGATGGTCGGACAGCCGCAACGACCCCAATCGCGCCATTACCTTCGGCGATGGCCAAGCCATCACTCCCGAAGACATGGCCATCCCCATCCGCATCGCGGACGAATTGACCTATGACCTCCAGTGGAAAGCCAGAGACGTCGCGCTGGTCGACAATTTCCTCGTCATGCATGGGCGCAGGCCCTTCAGCGGGCGTCGGCGGGTGCTGGCCTCGCTAATCAGCTAGGCGCCCACGTCGCAGTGCCAGGGTCCAGACTATGCCATTGGCGAGAACGATGGCTGCGGCGGCCCAAGCGAGCACGGGGCTGGGACCAGACGCTCCTGCAAGTCCAAGCGGTGAGAACACGAGATAGAGCGCGACCACGCACGACAGCAGAGTAAAGGCAGTCGGGCGCGCGAAATGCCATGGGGTCAGGTCGACCTTCTCGCTTCGCGGGGACACATAGGGTTCGGCGCGGGGTGCCAAGTATCCGCAGGCAAGCATGATGCCTACCTCGAGCACGAACAGAACCGCATATTGATGGATGAAGTGCAGCGTCACCACATCGTCGAACACGAAGCGCAGGAGACCGTATGCGGTGACGTGGAAGACGATGACCAGTTTCGCACCGATCGCCGGAACGCGCCTGGTGAAAAGCCCGATGATGACGATGACGACCGTCGGTATGTTGTAGAATCCGGTGAAGATGCGCACGATTTGCCACAGCCCCTCCTCGGCAAAATAGAGCAGCGGCGCGACCCCGAAGGAGAAGAGCGCAATTACCACGCTGGTAATCTTGGCGACGCGCACCAGATGCGCATCGCTCATCTTGCCGCCGCGCGCGGGCGCGTAAATGTCGAGCGTGAAGAGTGTCGCCGCGCTGTTCAGCAGCGAATTGAACGAGCTGAATACCGCCCCCAGCAAGACGGCAAGGAACAGCCCTGTGAGCGAGGCCGGGAGCACATCCTCGATCAGTCGCGGATAGGCCTGGTCGATGGTGCCGAGGCCCGGGCCGTAGAGATGGAAGGCGATGACACCGGGCACCATCATCATGAACGGCACCAGGACCTTGAAGAAGCCCGAGGCGAGCACGCCCTTTTGCCCTTCCGCCAATGACCTCGCGCCCAAGGTACGCTGGATGACATACTGGTTGGTGCACCAGTAAAAAAGATTGGCGAAAATCATGCCGGTGAAGATGGTGCCGAAGGGCGTCGGATCCTCCGACGAACCGATCGCATTGAGCTTTTCGGGATGATCAGCAAGCAGGCGGTCGAAGCCAGCTCCGAAGTCTCCATCGCCGAGCGCCACCAGACCGAGTACCGGCACGAGGAGGCCGATAAACAGGAGACCAATCCCGTTCAGCGTATCGGAGACCGCTACTGCTTTCAGCCCCCCGAAAATGGCGTAGGCCGCGCCCGTCACGCCGATGAAGACGACCGTCACGAACAGGGCCGGAAAAGTGTCGAGACCACTCAGCTGCGGCACATCGAAGAACTGCATGACGGCGAGCGAGCCGGAATAGAGCACCGAGGGGATGGTCACCAATCCGTAGCCTAGCATGAACAGCAGGACGGACATTCGCCGGACCATCGGGTCGAACCGCTCGGCAAGGAATTCGGGCAGGGTCGTGAAAGCACCGGCGAGGTATCGCGGCAGGAACAGGAAGGCCATTGCCACAGTCGCGACAGCGGCCGTCACCTCCCACGCCATGCTGGAGAGGTTATAGCCATATGCCGAGCCGTTGAGCCCGATCAGCTGCTCGGCAGAAAGGTTGGTGAGTAAGAGCGACCCGGCGATATAGCCCGCCGTCAACCCGCGCCCGGCGAGAAAATAGCCGTCCTTCGTTTCGACTGTCCCCCGGGTCCGGCGCCAGCTTACCCAAGCGATGAGCGCCATCACGGCGATACAGCTTGCAAGAGTGTAGGCTAGCGTCCCGACCATGGGACAGTGCTAGCGAGCCCTTGGTAATCGGGCGAGAGGAAATTCCTTAGGGTTCGAGCTATCGGGGTTCCTCTTTCGTGCCACGTTTCCGATCAAGCTTGCCCACAATTTCGGGTTTGGTTGCGAAGTTGGGGTAACCTCGCACCGACCTGCTTGCTCAAAGCACGAAGTCAGCCGCGGTCAATTCCTGGACGCCTTCAATTCGGATCTGGAAATCGGCCACGCCGTCTCCGTTCACGTCGCCAACGATAAATGTGTCGACCCCGTCGGAATAAAAGGCGAGCTCGCCCGCAGTGCCAGTGAAGTCGCTATCGCCTATGAACGTGAAGGCATCGTCGTCACCGCCGCGCACCGCATCCATAGCGGAGAGGTCGATAATATCGCCCTCCAGGCTGCTGAAGTCGGTGATAATGTCGGCATTGCCCTGCCAGCTGCCGGTGTGGCCGTCGTCGAATGCGAAAGTATCTGCGCCGCTGCCACCGGTCAGCGTATCCAGCCCCCAACTACCAGCGAGGACATCGTCGCCCGCGCCGCCCAGCAGCGTGTCGTTCGATGCGCCGCCGTCGATAACGTCATTGTCGTCGCCGCCATAAAGCGTGTCGCGCCCCTTCGCTCCTACCAGAACGTCATCTCCGGCGTCGCCGTGAAGCTCGTCATCACCGGCCTGGCCGAAGAGCTTGTCGGTATCATCGCCGCCGTAGGCGATGTCTGCGCCCGAACCGCCGTAGATCCGGTCGAAACCGGCTTCGCCGTGGAAGGTATCGGCGCCGGTGCCGCCCTGCATCAGGTCGCCGCCATTGCCGCCCCAAAGCTCGTCATCGCCTTCGCCACCATACATCTTGTCCCAGCCGGATCCGCCGGCCAGTATATCGGAGCCTTCATCGCCCCGGAGCGTATCGCTGCCCCCGCCGCCAGCGAGAAGGTCAGCGCCGAAGCCTCCCTGGATGATGTTCACGTTGGTATCGCCGGTCAGCGAGTCAGCATAGCGCGAGCCGGTCAGGTTTTCGATGGAAACGAGCGTGTCGAGACCGGCACCGATAGTGTCTTGCGCGCCCCCGATGCTCAAATCGACCGTGACGCCCACCTGCCCGAAGAGCGACGCATAGGTGACGGTATCGAACCCGTTACCGCCATCGATCAGATCGTCGCCATCACCGCCATCCAGCGTGTCCCAGCCGGAATCGCCGAACAACAGGTCGTTCCCGTCGTGGCCCTCCAACAGGTCGTTGCCAGCCTGGCCATGAAGCGTGTCGTCACCGCTGCGACCATTGAACGCGTCGGCGTTGGAGCTTCCGCTTACGACGTCACTGTCAAAACCGAACCAGATGTCGAGGTTCTCGAAATTGCGAACCTGTGTTCCGCCCAGATCAACGGTCAGCGTGAGGTCCGAAAAATCGGCGATCATCGGATTGCCGGAAGAGACAGCGATGATCAGGCTATCGATGCCATCGCCGCCGTCCAGAAGGGCTGCATTGGTATAATCGCGAGACGAATATTTCTGTGTGGTGACCACATCGTCTCCGGCACCCCCCATCGCGGTGTGCTGCCCATCATCGAGCAGGATCCAGTCGTTTCCGTCCCCGCCATCGAGGTAGTCTTGCGAACCATAGCCATAACCAGAAAACAGTTCGTCATCGCCTGCTCCGCCGTATAACTCGCTGGTGCTGCCATATCCGGTTTCCAGGGAATCGTTGCCGCCCTCTCCATAAAGCTGGTTAGTCCCTTCGCCACCGTTGATCCGGTCATTGCCGTCACCGCCATTGACGATGTCGTTACCGTATCCGGTGCCGAAGGTATCATGACCTTCAGCGCCCGATAGTGTGTCGTTTCCGGAGCCCGTTCGCAAAAGAATAGATTCAAAGCCGGAGACTGAAGTGCCGACAAGCGTGGTCTGCTCCGAGGTCGAGAAGCTATAAACGATGTCGGTAGTGATCGACGAGAAAGTGGCATCGAGACGGTCGATGCCCGAGCCGCCGTCGGCGACGAGGTCATCGGCATCGATATCGATGAAGTCATCGCCCGCGCCACCATAAAGCGAGTCAGCGCCCGCCCAACCGTAGATGCGGTCGTTGCCGTCGTTTCCGCGCAGGATATCGTCACCATCATTGCCGTCGAGCCAGTCGTCACCTCTCGATCCGGTCACGTAATCGTTGAACGAGCCACCCTCGAAAGAAAGCCGTTCAAAGCCTTCGACTACGACACTGTCGATGTAGGTGGAGTGTTCGATATCGGAGAAATCGAGGACATTGTTGCGTATCGAGTTCTCGTTCGAGAAATGCAGCCAGTCCTCACCGGCGCCGCCCGACAGATAGTAATCATCGATATCGCCATAAATACGGTCATCGCCGTCCTCGCCGTAAAGCTCGTCGCGACCAGCGTGTCCGCGAAGGGAGTCGTCGCCGCCACCACCACCAATCAGGTCGTCGCCTTCGTTTCCACTCAAATAGTCGCCACCTTCGGCCCCGAATAGTTCATCGGCAGCTGTTCCGCCGCTGATTGAATCGGTCAGGTCACCGCCGACAAAAACGATTTCGCCTGTCCCACCAGTCAGCCGCATGCTTTCAAAACCGCTGAAATTCAGGATGCCCACGCTGCCGGTTCCATCAGGATCGGTCAGATCGATGTATATCGGCTGGTCCGATGTGCTGGCATCGAGATCCAGTCGATCGATACCGGCACCACCCTCGGCGAGAAAATCGTCGGTGTCGGCATAGACATAGTCGTCTCCCGCTCCGCCCCGAAGCCGATCGCTGCCAGCGTCGCCTCTGAGAGTGTCATTGCCGTCTCCGCCATCCAGTTGGTCTGCGCCGTCCTGCCCACTCAGATAATCATCGCCAGCATTGCCGTTCAGGATATCGGCACCGAGGCCGCCAAAGGCGCTGTCGTTCAACTCACCGCCGATGACGGTATCGTCGCCACTGCCCATCGTGGCCCGTATCTGCTCGACGCCTCGAATGACCATGCTCTCGAAGGTGAAGTCGCTGGCCGGATCCGAAATATCGATTGTGACGCCAGCGCTGAGATATTGCAGGTCCAATTGGAGGTAATCAGTTCCCTCTCCGCCATCGAGAACGCTTGGCAGGCTTAGATCCGGGCCGGCACCATATTCATATTGGCTCGAGATAAGTCGGTCGTTCCCGTCACCGCCGAATAGGCTGTCTGTGCCCAGCCCGGCCGTGATTTGATCATCACCCGCTTCCCCGTAAAGCATATCGTTGCCGAGACCGCCGTTGATGATGTCGGCATCGTTTCCGCCGTGGATTGCATCGTCGCCATCCTCGCCATTCAATGTGTCGCGACCGTCCATGCCATAGATCTCGTCATTGCCGAGTCCGCCACTGATCGAGTCGTTGAGACGGCCTCCGGTAACGTTGTCGCTGCCGCTTCCTCCGACGAATTGCAGAATCTCCACCCCAACAATCTGCGTCGTGCCGATCCAGGCCACGCTATCCGGATCCGCGATGGAGAAATCCAGATCTGCGGTCGCGCCGGCATAGTTGATATTCGCGGTGTCGATCCCGGCACCGCCATCGATTAGGATGGCTAGAATGTCTTCGTAAAAGGCACCTTCGGCCGACCTGCGATAGGTCGTCGTGATCAACTGGTCATTGCCATCACCGCCCTGCAGGGAGTTCATCCCGGCACCGGCGTTCAGGACATCGTCGCCGGCTTCGCCGAATATCTCATCATTGCCATAATCAAAGCTACTGGAACTTCGGTCATCGCCGTAGATGGTGTCGTTACCATCGCCGCCATAGGCTATGTCGTCGCCATCTCCCCCGGTGAGGGAATCCGCCCCGAGCCCGCCAGCCAATTGGTCATCCCCGCCGTAGCCATACAGGACATCGTTCCCGCCCAGTCCAGAAAACAGGTCAGCTCCAGCATCACCATAGAAGCCATCGGAATTATCGGCGCCACTTGCCTCGGAACCACTTGCGGCGGCGAAGAAAGCTAAGCTTTCGAAGTCTCTGATTGTCAGGCCCCCAACCTGCTGTTCGCTTCCGTCGCCAGCGAGGTGAAATGTTTGGACCCCCGACAGCTCTATCAAATCGAAGCCCTCGCCGCCGTCGGCGATGTAGTCGTTGTTGTCGACGATGATCCTGTCGTCACCATCCCCACCGAATGCGCGGTCGACACCCGCACCTGTATCGATGTAGTCGTTTCCTCCGTATCCAAAATAGGTCTGGTTGTCGGCATTGCCGTAGAAACGATCGTTATTTTCGGTACCCTCGATCGTGTAGGTCGCAAGATCGGCAAGGGCGAAGGTTCCGTCCGCAAGTTCGACGAACTCCACATTCGTGACCGTATTGACCCCGTCGGGAGAACCGGCGCGCAAATCGGTCACGATGTAGGAAGAACCGGAGATGGTGAAGGCATAGTCGCTTTGCGTCCCGCCCAACACCAGCGTGTCGATCCCTTCGTCGCCGTCCGCGGTGTCGTTGCCAGCGCCGACCAAGATGCGGTCATCGCCCATGCCGCCGTGCAGCAAATCGTCGCCCGCACCGCCTGCGAGGACGTCATTGCCCGAATTGCCGTAAAGCTCGTCATCCAGCGCGCCGCCAGTGAGCGTGTCTTCTCCCGTGCCCGAATAGAAATGAACCTGCTCGATCGAACGGATGGTAGTGCCGCCCACCAGTTGATCACCCGCTGCTGCTGCCGAGAAGGTCAGCGCGGGGGAGAAGCCAGCAAAGTCTATCAGCGCAAAATCCGTGCCTTCGCCGCCGTCGATTAGGACATCGGCCACGAAATCGTTCGTGTGGGAGAAAAGCCGGTCGTCGCCATCGCCACCGGAAAGGCTGTCGGCTCCGTCATAGCCATAGATGACATCGTCGAATGCCCCGCCGATGATCTCATCGGCACCCGAGCCGCCGACGAAATACAGAATTTCGAAACCGGAAATTGCGGTCCCGTCGGAGAGCTGGCTTGCCGTATCGCCGAGATCGAGCACGGTCGCGCCGCTGCTGGTCCGCCGGTCGAGCGAGAGCGTGTCGATGCCCGCGCCCCCTTCAAGCACTGTGTCGTTCGCGACGCCCTCTGCCGAAACGCTAAAGACGGTATCGTCCCCGTCGCCACCGTAGATCTCGTTCGATCCCGCCACCCCGTAGAGCGTGTCGTTGCCCGCACCGCCCGAGATTATGTCGTTGCCCGATCCGCCCTTCATGAGATCGGCACCGGCATCGCCCTCGAGAATATCGTCGCCGCCGTTGCCGTAGATCTCGTCGTCGAGCGCACCGCCGGTCATCGTGTCCGAGCCGGTTCCGCCATAGAGCTGATAGGTTTCGAAGTCACGGAATGTCGTGCCGTGATAGGTCGCATCCAGCCCTGTCGAGAAGTCCAGCAGGACGCCGCCTGCATAGGCTGTCCCGTCGTGGATGAGCAGGTCGGTGTCCGCCCCGCCATCTGCCAGATTGTCGGTCGTGCCGTCGGCCTCGATGACGACGTAAATCGTGTCGTCACCCGCTTCGCCGGACATCGAGTCCGGACCCTCTTCTCCGACAAGTATATCGTTGCCCTCGCCGCCTTCCAGCGTGTCGGAATTCAGGCCGCCGTGGAGGACATCGTCACCTTCGCCGCCACGCAAGGTGTCATAGCCGGCATCGCCCCACAGGTAATCATCTCCGCCCGCGCCGGCGAGTGCGTCATTGCCGCCATTTCCTGCGATATTATCCGACAGAGCGCCGCCGGTAATCGTGTCGACGCCTGTCCCGCCGAAATATTCGATCTGCTCGAAATTTACGACCGTGGTCCCGGCGACGACCTGCGCCTGGGAAGGATCGGTGAGGTCGAGCGTCAGCGCAGCAGTCGACCAGCTCTTGTGTAGCCGAAGGAAGTCCACGCCCGCGCCGCCATCGGCGAGGGTGTCGTTCACATTGCCATAATCGACGCTGTAGACCCGGTCGTCGCCATCGCCGCCGCGCATTGCGTCGGCACCGGCGCCGCCATCGAGGAAATCGTCTCCGCCCGCGCCGTCGATCGTGTCGTCACCGCCGTAGGACTGGATCCAGTCATCGAGGGCGCCTCCGGTGACATTGTCGCTGCCCTCACTGCCGAAGAAGCTGACCTGCTCGAAGCCACTGATGCTCGTGCCGGCAACTGTCTGGACCAGTTCGGGGTCGGCAAGCGAAAAGGTGGTCGAGCCGGAATAAATCAACTCAAGCCGGAGGTGATCGATACCCGATCCGCCATCAAGCAACGCGTCGCGGACTCCAGGCTCACCGGCGGTCGTCCACCAGGAGGATGTTATGTAGTCGTCCCCTGCACCGCCCCTCAGCGTATCGATGCCATCCCCGCCAGAAATCCAGTCATTGCCATCGCCGCCTTCGATGACGTCGTCGCCGGTCCTGCCATACAGATCATCGTCACCGTCTCCGCCGTCGATGACATCATTCCCGGCTCCCCCATCGACCTCGTCATCGCCCGCGCCTGAGTTGATCGTGTCATCGCCTGACCCGCCCTCGATCCAGTCGGCATAGGGTGTGCCGTCAATCGTGTCGTTGTTTTCAGTTCCGGTGATGTAACCCATGATGCGCCCCTGCCCTTAAATCCACGGGGGCTTTTGTATTGCGACCCCCAATTCCGGGCCTGCCACCCCGGAGAAACTGTGCGCTAATTGGTGCGCAGTGTTTTCGCGGGAGCGCAAACGATTAACCGGCCCTAAGACCTGTTTTCGACGATCAGCAGTCCCCCCGCTCGGGTAAGCGATAAGGCTGGGACTTCGTTCAGTCACCACCCAATTGGGTGGTCGGTATGGAGGCGCATAAAAAGACAAAGGAGGTGGCGACAAACCGGCATTGTGTCCGGGTTTTCTCGCGTCCAGCCAGAGACGGGCGATCGGCTTGCGGCTCACTAGCTGATATCCTCCCAGGCCAATCCAAAGCGCAAAAGGTATTTGCGCAGCCGGTCGGCGTCATTGGTCGATTTGCGCTTCTGGCGGGACGCGGAGAAGAGTTCTCTTACTTCAGCCGATAGAGTAGGATTGCGGCGACAGACCGAGACGACCTCCGCCAGCTGCGCGCGGTCGAAAGGGTCGAGTTCTGCGAGTTGCTCGTGCCCGAACACTTCTTTGAGGAGAGCGTCGCTGCTGCTTTCCTGACCCGAAGCTCAAAACCCTCTCAGCCGCGCAATCTCCGCCTCGACCGTGTCTGTATCGATACGCCCGTCGCGGCTCAGCGTCGCCATGCGTGTGATGCTCGCCGAAAGGTCACGGAAATTGCCGTTCCAGCTCGCTGCCGGGCCGGTAGCGAAGGCAAGATAACGCGCACGGGCCTCCTTGTTGAAGGTGACCCGCGTGTCTTCTGCCGAGGCGTAGCGTTCGAGTTCGTATTCGAGATTGGGCGCGATGTCCTCGCGCCGCTCGGCGAGGCCGGGTAGGTTGAACGTCCACAAGTTGAGGCGCGCGAAAAGGTCCTCGCGAAAATTGCCTTCGGCGACCGACTTTACGAGGTCGCGGTTGGTGCCGGCGATAAGCTAGAAGTCGCTCGAAACCTCGCGGTCGGAGCCCACGGGGAGGAAGCGCTTGTCCTCGACCGCGCGCAAGATCATCGCCTGTTCGTCGAGACCAAACTCTCCGATTTCGTCGAGGAAGAGCATGCCCTTGTCGGCGCTGCGGAGCAGGCCCGCGCGTTCACTCACAGCACCGGTGAAGGCTCCCTTGGTGTGGCCGAAATTGAGCGTGGCGCAATTGACCTCGACAAAGGGGCCGGACAGCCGGTGCTGGTCGGCCTTCAACTCGTAGATGCGCCTCGCCAGCAGGCTCTTGCCCGCGCCGGTCGGCCCCATCAGCAGTAGCGGCGCCGAAGACCGTGTCGCGACCTGCTCGATCTCGTCGATCATCGTGTTGAATGCTGCGTTCTGTGTTTCGATGCCGCCCTTCAGGAATGACGTGCTGGCGCGGCTGCCTACCGCAAACCGCTTTGCAATCCGGTCACAGGACCAGTTTCTGCTGCCGACGGCGCTGGCAGGTGGAGGCGCTTTCACCACGGTGGAAATCAGCCGACACACTCGTACGGCAGCGGATATCATCGCGCTGTTCACAGGATGCACCGCGCATTTCGAGGATGCGGGCGAAATGGGGCATCTTGTGAGGCTCGTCTGATTTCGAGGCGGAAGCGCGCCTTTCGCACCCTGTACCCTTCCGCAGGTGTCAATCTCGACGCGCCGTATCCCGCATCTTATATGATTTGCGAGCACATAAGAGTGGTCGGAAATAATGACTTGCCTCAGGCGCGTATCGGCCAGCCTATAATCGGCGATCTCGGTAGCGTCGAAGGTGCCACCAGCGGATTTCAATCCAAAACGTTCAGTCGCGCTCGAACCCTCTGCTATCGAGGACAAGTGAGAGTGTAAGCCGAGCAGGCGCTGCGCTGACCGCTGATCGAGCGGTCCGTCTATTTAGGCCACTTCCCGTCTGCACGGGGGCACAAAAAAGCCCGCCAAAAGGCGGGCTTTGGGTTTGGTTGCGGGGGTTGGATTTGAACCAACGACCTTCAGGTTATGAGCCTGACGAGCTACCGGACTGCTCCACCCCGCGGTACCTTTTTGTGGCGCCTCAGGCGCCGGCGGCTGCGTCCGCAGCCTTGGCTTTCCTCGCATAAGCTCGGGCGGCCGCTTGGCCTTGCGACCCTGCGGGTCGTTTGGCCGTGCCTCGGGCGCGGAGGCCGGAGACGAAAAAGCCGCCGCTCGGGTGTGCCCGGCAGCGGCTTTTGAAATCGTGAATGGGTTTATCGGGAGCCCACCAAAGTAATACTTTGGT
>CCSI01000003.1 GCA_000756795.1 Qipengyuania vulgaris | reverse complement strand
AGCTCTTCGATTACCAAATAGACCTTCTTGCCGGGATTTGCCCATGCACACGCGACAGCTCGGGCGAAAGGCCCAGGGCGAAAGGCATAGGTTACCTTACCCTTGTTATTGATGCCCGGTTTCAGCGTGCCTGCGAAGTCGCTGTTCTGCATGTCCGGATGAAAGACCGTGACAAAATGCGGATCGGTAGCCTTGTCAATCTTCTGCCAGACTTCGTAGCTCTTGCCGGTTCCCGGAGCCCCGTAGAAGAGTGCGTTTTCGCCGCCCTCGATGCGGTCTTCACTGGGGGCGGAGGTGTCGGCCGCACTGCCACTCGTAATTATTTCGGCATCCTGCGAATAGCTGCGGAGGATCGCTAATGCTTTCTCATATTCGGATTTCTCAAGTGGATTATACCACTCGGCTTCGTCGTAGAGCTGATTGTGGTTACTCGCATACGCTACCGTATTGAGTAGGTGCAGAAATCCCCGCCGCTGCACCTCCGCGAGATCCTTATGCGCTCCGTCGGAAAAATACTTCTTCGAGAACTGCGCCAGTGTCTCGTCGGGGTTGCCGCTATTGACGTTTAAGTCGCGCCTGCACCACTCGTCCCAGTTCGCTAAAACGTCGGAAAAAGCTGTCACAAGATCTTTGTTCGAGACCTTAAAGAACTTTCCGGTGGTGCTTCTGAAGCCCCAAGTGGTCTCATAGCTTTCTGCGGTCAGCTCGTATTTGGCATGATAGAAGTTGTCGACCACTCTGTTGGTAAAATCATCAGGCCGAGATTCATCCGAGTTTGACAAGTAACCCCCTAGGCTTTCCCAGAAAAAGCTTGAAATAGCGATTCCGGATGTCCGGAGCAAAGGTTGGTGTCAAGTTGTCGCTGGGTTGCGCAGCGCCTTCGTCACATGGCGGAGCGGATCACCACGTGTTTCTCTTCCGAAATTATGGCATTGGTTAGCTGTGTCGCCAGATCATCGATCGGCAAGCGGCGGCCCTTGCATATGGCGCATTCCCAGACTTCCACGACACGCCATCCCGCTCCTTGCAAACGTTGCCGGTTCCGTTCATCCCGAGCGCGGTTGGCGGAAATCTTGTCCTGCCAGAAATCCGTCCTGCTTTTCGGTAGCCGGAATAGGTCGCAATTTTTGTGCCCATGCCAGAAGCATCCGTGAACAAAGACCGCGGCGCGATATTTTGGGAGCACGAGATCGGGCCTGCCGGGCAAGTCCTTGCGATGCAGTCTGAATCGGAAACCTTCGGCGTGCATAAGCTTCCTGACAACAATTTCGGGCTTGGTATCTTTCGCGCGGATACTGGACATCATCCGGCTCCTGGTGGCGCTGTCTACAATATCAGTCATCTGCCCACGCCTGTCAGCTTCCCAGACGGCCTCCCGCCCATTCCTTCATGCGTTTCGCTAGGCTTTCAATTACGGGCACTGATACGGAATTGCCGAACTGCCTGTAGGCTTGGGAGGAAGACACTGCGTCGACCACGAACTTTTCGGGGAACCCTTGGATCCTCGCACATTCTCGTGGCGTTAGCTTCCGGGGGTTCCGACCGATATCAGCTTGGTCGATGAGCACTTCGCTCCCGTCCTTGTAATATCTCGCGCTGATAGTGTTGCAGTAGGGGCTTTCTCTGTTGAAAACAGAAAAGCCGAAACCATTGCCTTTCTTGGCGTGTTCCACCCGCCTGCGAATATGCCCTTGGTATAGCCGGTCAGAGATGGTGTAATTTTCCGGCACGTCCTCGTTGTTCTCTAGGACAGCGCCAAGAAGCGGACTTTTCTTCATTCCTGGCAGCTTTTCGAAGAAGCCTTTCATTGAAAGGTCGGGGAAAACGCTGCGGGAGAAGCCAATTATGTAGATCCTCTCTCGCTTCTGCGGAACACCAAAATCGGTCGCCGTAAGGACAGCGTAGCCAGTTTCGTAGTCAAGGGGGATGCCCAAGCTCGCGCGGGCCTGACCGGACATCGGGACGTCATTAGGAATTTCGGTCTGGGTCTTGCCGTTCAGGATATCCAAAATGGTTTGCAGTGTCCTCCCGCCGTCGTGGCCGCGTAGCTGTTTGACGTTCTCTAGAAGAAAGGCGGCTGGGCGCTTCTCTGCAAGAATTCGCTGGATCTCGAAGAACATCGTGCCCCGTGTATCCTGAAATCCCTTTCGGAGACCCGCACGGGAGAATGCCTGGCAGGGAAAGCCGGCAAGCAGCACATCATGCTCGGGAATGTCGGGCGCGGCGATCTTGGTGATATCGCCATCGGGCACCTCCCCAAAGTTGGCTGCGTATGTCTTCTTCGAGAACTTGTCCCACTCGGACGTGAAAACACAGGAGCCACCGGCGTTCTCGAAGCCAAGCCTGATCCCGCCAATTCCGGCGAAAAGGTCGATGAATCGGAAGTCGCTACCGCCTGAATTGGCGAAAGGAGCGAAATCAGGAAGAGAGGCAATTTGCGCTTTGCGCGCCTTTGCGGGAACATGTTCGCCCAGCTCCCACCCCCTAACGGTCCTTTCTCCCCCCTCGTTCAAGCCCAGCAACTCCGAGAACTCCTTCTGCGACAGACCCAAATTCTCACGCTTTTCGCGAACGATCACGCTGAAATCCATGCTTCGAAACCTCCATTTCGCACTCATTGAATTGGGAGTTCCGCCGGGTCAACTAGAGGATATGCCTTTTCCTGTTCTTTTTTTGTTTCGCACCCCTTTTTGCGCACTATCTTTATGATTCAGATGCGGGTTCGCGATCCTTCCTCGAAGGGCTAGGTTTGTCATGATTGACGCGGAGCCGAGCCACGGCTGTGTTTGCGTATTGCGTGAAGGGTGGAAGTCCTAGGTATTACCGGTCCATGGCACCCTGATGATGCCGATCGGCCGCAGTTCTGATGGTGCCTGCCATCCATTGGGACTGGGCCACTAGATTGAATAGTCTTAACCAGCACCGAGGGGTTCGATCTGGGGGTCGTTCCTTGCAGTCGAGAAAAATAAGTTACTTTTATCAAAGGTTTGGCCGGATTCTATGATCCCTCTTCTGGGCACCATTTTTCTTAAAAATCAGATTGTGAAGTCGAGTTCGTAGCAGGGCGCGTAGTATAGTGTCATTGCGGTGACCGACTCGTCGCCAAACCATGTCGTACGACGCATGGTGAAAAGCGGTGTCGACAGTTCGACCTGCATTCTTTCGGCGGTTTGGCTGTCGGCGCTCGTTGCGCTCAGGAACACGCTGCCCCGGGAGAAAGGGACTTTGCGGACCAGCCATTCATTCGCGCTTAGTTCGCCCAGTGCTTCTATATCGAACTGCGGCACACTGGCGAGGTTTATCCAGCGGCGTTCAAAGGCGAAGGGCTTCCCGTCAGCAAGGTGGAGGCTTTCGAGGTAGGCGCAGTCCTGAGCGGGAGACAAGTGCATTTGATCGCGGGTTCTCTCATCGGGCTGACCGACGCGGTGGGCCGTGACCTTGGTCCTGTAGGCCAAGCCACGCGCCTCGACCTGTTCGCGCACCAGTGGGATGGCGAATTGCGCCTGTGGAGCGGGCAGGGGGCTGACCCTCGTGCCGCCCCTGCGTTTGCGCTCGACGATGCCCTCTTCGGCGAGCGCCTGCAGCGCGCGATTCACCGTGGTGCGCGAGCAGGCGTATTCTTCCGCAAACTCGACCTCGCCGGGGATGAGGTCGCCGAGCTGCCATTCTCCCGCGACAATGCGCTTGCGGATAGCCTCGCGGATGGAGTGGTGGGTGTTGCTGTTCATAGCGCCTGCGCCAATTCGAGCATGGTCTCGCGGAAGCGCGCGGTGATGGATTCGCGGCGGATGTGCTGGACATCGGTCACGATGTGACGACCTGCGGACCAGACGTCGCTGACGGCATTTCCCTCGACACCGAATATCCATGCGTCAAGACGGTGGTCGGCGCTGGGCCAGTCGAGGAAGGGCGTGTCGTCGGACAGGGCGACGAGGTCGGCAAGCATGCCGGTCTCGATGCCACCAGCATTCCTGCCGATAGCCTTCGCTCCTCCTGCGGCGGCGCGTTCGAGGAGGTTACGGCCGTTCGAGCGGTTTGCATCGTCTGTCAGTAAAGCGCGCTGGCGCAGGGCGAGGCGTTGTGAGACCTCGAGCATGCGCAATTCCTCGGCGAGCGAGATGCGGATGTTGGAATCGGAGCCGACTCCGAAGATGCCACCTGCGGCGAGGTAGTCGCGGGCGGGAAAGATGCCGTCTCCGAGATTGGCCTCGGTCGTTGGGCAAAGGCCTGCGACTGCTCCCGATCGGGCTAGGTCGGTCACCTCGCCATCGTCGACATGGGTCGCGTGGATAAGGCACCATCGCGCGTCTGCCCCGATCGTGTCGAGCAGGTAGCGGACCGGGCGCGCGCCAAGTTGGGAGACGACTTCCTCGACTTCCTTCATCTGCTCGGCAGCGTGGATGTGGATGGGGCCGTCGGGGCAGAGTTCGCGGCAGGCGTCCAGCCCTTCTCGGCTGACTGCGCGCAGGGAGTGCGGGGCGATGCCGAGGCAGAAATCGGACGGCATGTCGCGGGCTGCCTCGCCGATCGCCTTGTAAAGCTCGGCGAACTCGTCTGACGTGCAGCCGAAGCGCGCCTGACCCTCGGAGAGCGGGCGGTCGTCGAGTCCGCCGCGGCTGTAGAGCACGGGCAGGTGGGTCAGCCCGATACCGGAGGTTTCGCTGGCCGCCATGATGCGGCGCGAGGTCTCAGCCAGCTCGGCAAAGCGCGCGCCATCCGGCTGGTGGTGGAGATAATGGAATTCGGCGCTGGCGGTGAAGCCCGCTTCCGCCATGTCCATCTGCACCTGCGCGGCGATGGCTTCGATATGCTCGGGCGTGAGCACGCCGAGGAAGCGGTACATGACCTCGCGCCAGCTCCAGAAATCGTCTGCTCCCGAGGGACCGCGCGTCTCGGCGAGACCCGCCATGGCGCGCTGGAAGCTGTGCGTGTGGAGGTTGGCGACACCGGGAACGAGCGTCCCGACGGCGGTGGCGGCATCGAAACCGTCGTCGCCGACCGAGGTGATGCAGCCTTCATCGTCCCAGCTTACGACCGCATTCGCCAGCCAGCCTGCGGGCGTCAGCATCTGCCTAGCCGAGATTTTACCGCCCATCGCTCATTGCGCCTCTCGTTGAATATGTGCATACATAATCAGGAATCGCGGAGAGGCACAAGTCTATGCATGAGAGGCTGTTCACGGGCTGCACGGCAGCGACCATGGTCGGCCACGCGCCCTATGGGTTGGTCGAGGATGCGGCCATCGTGACGCGGGGTTATGCCGTGGCCTGGGTCGGTGCCCGCGCGGATTTGCCCGAAGAGTTTCGCGGTCTCGAAGCAATTGATTTGCAGGGCGCGCTGGTCACGCCTGCGCTGCTCGAATGCCACAGCCACCTTGTCTTCGGAGGCGACCGCGCGGCGGAATTTGCCATGCGGCTCGGCGGGGCGAGCTATGAAGAGATTGCCCGCGCAGGGGGCGGCATCCGTTCGACTGTTGCCGCAACGCGAGAGGCGAGCGACGAGGACCTGCTCGCTTCTGCCCTGCGCCGCGTCGACGACTTGCTCGCCGATGGCGTGGCGGTCATCGAGGTCAAGTCGGGCTACGGTCTGTCGGTCGAGCAGGAAATGCGGATGTTGCGCGTGGCGCGGCAAATCGAGCAGCATCGTGCCGTGCGCATCATGACGACCTGGCTCGCCGCCCATGCCCTGCCGCCCGAATATGCCGAGCGCAGCGACGACTATATCGAAGAGGTCGTCATCGCAGGCCTTCGGAAGGCGAAGCGCGAGGGACTGGTCGATGCAGTCGACGGCTTTTGCGAGAACATCGGCTTCACGCCAGAGCAGGTCCGCCGCGTGTTCGACGTTGCGCGCGAACTCGGGCTGCCGGTCAAGCTCCATGCCGAACAGCTCAGCGACCTCAAGGGCGCGGTGCTTGCCAGCGAATTCGATGCGCTCTCCGCTGACCATCTCGAATATCTCGCGCCCGAAGATGCGGCGCATATGGCGAAAAGCGGGACGGTGGCCGTGCTCCTCCCCGGCGCCTATTTCGCCCTGCGCGAAACGCAGCCTCCGCCCATCGAGGCCTTGCGCGAGGCGGGCGTTCGCGTGGCGGTGGCGACCGATGCCAATCCGGGAAGTTCGCCCATGTCCTCGCTCCGGCTCGCGATGGGCATGGCCTGCACGCTGTTCCGCCTGACCCCCGAAGAGGCGCTGGCGGGGGCGACGCGCAACGCCGCTGCCGCGCTCGGCCTGACGGGCGAATACGGCAGTATCGAGCCGGGCAAGCGCGCCCAGCTTGCCGTGTGGGATGCCGGGCATCCCGATTTTCTAAGCTACTGGCTCGGCGGCAATCTGCTGCGCGGGCTCATCATCGACGGAGAATTCCATGAGCGTTGAGCTCACCCCCGGCCATGTCGGCATGGCGCAACTCGAGGCGCTCTATCGCGAGGGTTTGGCCTTCCACGTCTCGGACGAGGCGATGCGGGATGTCGCGGGCGCGGTCGAGCGGCTGGAGCAGGCGGTCGCGACCGGCGAGGCGCTCTACGGCGTCAACACCGGCTTCGGGAAGCTTGCCAGCGTGCGCATCGGCGATGCCGACCTCGCCACGCTCCAGCGCAATATCGTGCTCTCGCACAGCGCAGGCTTCGGCAAGCCGCTGGCGCCCGAGGTGGTGAAGCTCATCATCGCGCTCAAATGCATTTCACTGGGGCGCGGGGCTTCGGCGGTGCGCGCGGTGGTCATCGAGCGGCTGCAGCAGATGGTCGCTGCCGATGTCATTCCCGTCGTGCCCGAGAAGGGTTCGGTCGGCGCCTCGGGCGACCTTGCACCGCTCGCGCATGTCGCCTCCACGCTGATTGGCGAGGGCGATGCGTTCTACATGGGCGAGCGCATGGCGGCTGGTGCTGCCCTGCAGAAGGCTGGCCTCGATCCGGTCGAACTGCAGGCCAAGGAAGGCCTCGCGCTTCTCAACGGTACGCAGGTATCCACCGCTCTCGCGCTGGTCGGGCTGTTCGACGGCTGGCGGCTGGCGATGAATTCGCTGGTGACGACGGCTCTTTCGATCGACGCGGCAATGGGTTCTTCCGCGCCTTTCCGCGATGAAATCCACACCCTGCGCGGCCATCGCGGTCAAATCGATGCGGCGCGGATGGTACGCTGCCTCCTCGAAGGCTCGGAAATCCGCGAGAGCCACCGTGAGGACGATTTGCGCGTGCAGGACCCCTATTGCCTGCGCTGCGCCCCGCAGGTGGTCGGCGCCTGTCTCGACCAAATGCGCCATGCGGGCGAAGTCCTGCGCACCGAAGCCAATGCGGTGACCGACAACCCGCTGGTTCTCTCCAGTGGCGAGGTCGTCTCGGGTGGCAATTTTCATGCCGAGCCGGTCGGACTGGCCGCCGACGCGATTGCGCTGGCGGTTTCCGAGGTAGGGGCAATTGCGCAGCGCCGCATTGCCTTGCTCGTTGACCCGTCGCTGAGCTTCGGCCTGCCTGCCTTCCTCGCCGCCAGTCCGGGGCTGCAATCGGGGCTGATGATAGCCGAAGTGACTTCGGCGGCGCTCATGAGCGAGAACCGCGCGCTGGCAAACCCGCGCACGGTCGATTCCACCCCGACCTCGGCCAACCAGGAAGACCATGTCTCGATGGCCTGCCACGCCGGGCGACGCCTCATTGAAATGAACGAGAACCTCTCCGCCATCCTTGGCATCGAGGCGTTGTCGGCGGTGCAGGGCATCGAACTGCGCGCGCCCTTGCAGACGAGCGAAGCGCTGCAGGGTGTCATGGCTCGGGTGCGCGATGTGTCGCCCACGCTCGACAGCGACCGGCAGGTCGACGGCGATATTGCTGCTGCGGCGAAGCTGCTCGCCGCTGCGCCGCTGGTCGACGATTGCCCCTATGCCTCGATTGGCGGGGCGCTGGTTTGAACCCCGTCACCATCCAGCGTGGCTCTTCGCCCATCGTGCTGGCCCAGCCGCATTCGGGGACATGGCTGCCCGTAGATGTGCGCGAGGCGCTGGTTCCCGAAGCGCTCGTCCTTGCCGACACCGACTGGCGCATTCCCGAACTCTATGACGGCCTGCTGCCCGACGCGACCATCGTGCGGGCTGAGTTCAACCGCTACGTCATCGATGCCAATCGCTCGCCCGATGATGTGTCGCTCTATCCGGGGCAGAACACCACCAGCCTCGTCCCGACCACCGGCTTCGATGCCGCGCCCTTGTGGCGGATGGAACCCGACGACGCTGCGATTGCGGAGCGCCGGGAACTTTACCACGCACCCTATCACGCGGCGCTCGAAGCTGAGCTTGCGCGAGTGAAGGCCCTGCATGGGTTCGCCGTGCTCTACGACTGCCATTCCATCCGCAGCGAGGTGCCCTACCTCTTCGAAGGTACGCTGCCCGACCTCAATATCGGCAACAATTCCGGCGCTTCCTGCGCGCCGGAAATCGAGGCCGCCGTTGTCGCAGCCTGCGTTGCAAGCCCCTTCAACCACATCCTCAACGGTCGCTTCAAGGGCGGTTGGACCACGCGCCACTATGGACGGCCCGGGCAACACGTCCACGCGGTCCAGATGGAAATCGCGCAAAGCACCTACCTCGCGGCCGAAGAGCCGCCCTTCGCCTATTCCCCCGACAAGGCCGCCAGACTGCGCGATACGCTCGCGGCGGTCTTTGCCGGCATCGAAAGCACTTTCGGAGACCTTGCATGACTATCGACCGTCGCAACGCCCGCGATGTGAAAGCGCCCACCGGCCCCGACCTCACTTGCGGCAGCTGGCAGACCGAGGCACCGTTCCGGATGATCCAGAACAATCTCGACCGCGAAGTGGCCGAGAACCCGGACGAAATGGTCGTCTATGGCGGCATCGGCCGCGCGGCGCGCAGCTGGGACGATTTCGACCGCATCCTCAACAGCCTCAAGACGCTGTCGGACGAGGAGACGCTGCTGGTCCAGTCGGGCAAGCCCGTCGGCGTGTTCCGCACGCACAAGGATGCGCCGCGCGTGCTCATCGCCAACTCCAACATCGTGCCGCACTGGGCGAACTGGGAGCATTTCAGCGAGCTCGATAGGAAGGGCCTGATGATGTACGGCCAGATGACCGCGGGCTCGTGGATCTACATCGGCACGCAGGGCATCGTGCAGGGGACTTACGAGACCTTCGTCGAGGCGGGGCGCAAGCATTATGGCGGCGACCTGACCGGCAAGTGGATACTCACCGGCGGGCTGGGCGGCATGGGCGGCGCGCAGCCGCTCGCAGCCGTGATGGCCGGTGCCTGCTGCCTCGCGGTAGAGTGCAATCCCGAAAGCATCGATTTCCGCCTGCGCACCCGCTACCTCGACGAGAAGACCGACAGCGTGGACGAGGCCCTCGCCATGATCGAGCGCTGGACCGCGGCGGGCGAGGCGAAGTCGGTCGGCCTGCTCGGCAATGCCGCCGAAGTCTTCCCCGAACTGGTGAAGCGCGGCGTGCGGCCCGATATCGTCACCGACCAGACGAGCGCGCATGACCCGGTCAATGGATACCTCCCTCTCGGCTGGACCATGGGCGAATGGCGCGAGAAGCGCGACAGCGACCCCAAGGCGGTCGAAAAGGCTGCACGTGCCTCGATGCGCCGCCAAGTCGAAGCCATGCTGGCGTTCTGGGACGCCGGCGTGCCGACGCTCGATTATGGCAACAACATCCGGCAGGTCGCGCTCGAAGAGGGGCTGGAAAACGCCTTCGACTTTCCCGGCTTCGTGCCCGCCTATATCCGCCCGCTCTTTTGTCGCGGCGTCGGGCCGTTCCGCTGGGCTGCGCTCTCGGGCGACCCGGAAGACATCTACAAGACCGATGCCAAGGTGAAGGAGTTGCTGCCCGACAACCACCACCTCCACAACTGGCTCGACATGGCCCGCGAGCGGATTGCCTTCCAGGGCCTTCCCGCGCGCATCTGCTGGGTTGGTCTGGGCGACCGGCACCGGCTCGGCCTCGCCTTTAACGAGATGGTGGCGAATGGCGAGTTGAAGGCACCGGTCGTCATCGGCCGTGACCATCTCGATTCAGGTTCGGTCGCCAGCCCCAACCGTGAGACCGAGGCGATGAAGGACGGGTCGGATGCGGTGAGCGATTGGCCGCTGCTGAACGCGCTGCTCAACACCGCCAGCGGCGCGACATGGGTAAGCCTGCACCATGGCGGAGGGGTCGGCATGGGGTTTAGCCAGCATGCAGGCATGGTCATCGTCGCCGACGGGACCGAAGATGCGGCGAGGCGTCTCGAGCGCGTGCTGTGGAACGATCCGGCGAGCGGCGTCATGCGCCACGCCGATGCGGGTTATGAGGAAGCGAAGGACTGCGCGCGCGAGAAGAAGCTCGTGCTGCCGGGAATCCTCTGAGCCGCTAGAACGCCAGCGCGCTGACGATCTCGCCCGGCGCGGTAGAAGGCGAGCCTGCCGGGCGGCGAATGAGCCAGTCGGACTGCGCCAGTGGGGCCTGCGCGCCGCTCTGCTGGTTCTTCGCCGGGACCAGCCCTTCGCTCGTGGCAGTGGCGCGAACGAAGGTCTCGCGGCCTCCGGTCTCGGGAAGTGCTGCGGCGCACGGCATCGGCAGGAAACCAAGGTGAGCTGCGGCATCACCTCCCTGCATCGCGGCCAGGAGCGGCTGGAGCAACAGCCGCGCAGTGACCATCGCCGAGGTGGGATTTCCGGGGAGGCCAAGAACCGGCTTGTCGCCGACCTTGCCCAGCCACACAGGCTTGCCCGGCTTGATGGCGACCCTGGCAAAAACAAGTTCGAGCCCGAGCGCCGCGAACATGGGACGGGCCAGATCGTGGTCGCCGACCGACGCGCCGCCGGTCACCACGACGAGGTCGGCCGCTGCAAGGGCTTGTCCCGCTAGGTCGGTCAATTGGCCAAGTTCATCGCGTCCCCGCAGGCGCAGGACCACTGTTCCGCCGATCGCTTCGCACAATGCCGCCACGCCGTGGCTCGCGCTTTCGGGAATGGCGTTGGCGGTGGCGTGCGCTTCGCCGGGCGAAACCAGTTCGTCACCGGTTGCGATGATGGCGACGCGCGGTTGCCTGCTGACCTCGACTGACGCGCGGTCAGCGGCAGCGGCGGCGACCATGGTGCGCGGCGTCAGGCGGGTGCCTCGGAGGAGAAGCACGTCGCCCTCGCAAAAATCGCTCCCCGCCTTGCGAATGTGACATTCGGGGCCGTGGCCTTCCAATAAGATGACAGCGTCGCCCTCGGCACGCGCATATTCCTGCATCACGACGCAATCCGCGCCATCGGGGACAGCGGCTCCGGTGAAAATGCGTACCGCCTCGCGGGCGCCGATGGCTCCGTCGAAGGGTGTTCCCGGGCGCGCTTTACCGATTACCTTCAGAGAGACACCGTTCTCCAGTGTGCCTGCGCGGACCGCATATCCGTCCATCGCCGAGACATCGCTGCGCGGAGTATCGAACCTTGCGGCGAGGTCCTCGGCGAGAAAACGACCCGCCGCTTCCTCAAGCGGCACGGTTTCTGCCGGTAACGCAACAACGTTCTCGCGCAAAAGGCGGCTGGACTCTTCGAATCCAATCATGCTTTCGCCTTACCCACCAATCGAGGCGAGGTGCGGGGTGGCGCCGCTGTCGCCTTCCTTGAGGCGGTGACCTCGCGCTTTGCCGGGCATGGCCGCGACGATGCGCGCCACAAGCTCCTCCTGCTGGTCATCGCTCTGCAAGAGGTCGCGCAAATCGAGGCCGTCCTTGCCGAACAGGCAAAGATGTAGCCGCCCGCGGCTCGACAAGCGCAGGCGGTTGCAGCTGTCGCAAAAGCCGTGCTCGTACGGGGCGATGAGGCCGATGCGCCCGCGATAGTCGGGGTGGGCATATTCGACCGCGGGACCCGCACCGTCGCGGCGGGCAAGGGCGTACCAGCCCGCGTCCAGCAGCCGCTCACGCACCTTGGCGCCGGGCGTCGCCTGCCGTTCATGCAATTGCACATTGCCGGTCGTGCGCATCAATTCGATGAAACGCCATGCGACATCGCGGTGACGCACGAAATCGAGCACGTCGTGCCAGCCCGAACCCTCGAGGTCGCGCATGAGCACGCTGTTGACTTTCACCGCATCGAAACCGGCTGAAATCGCAGCATCGACCCCCGCGACGACCTCGCCCAGCAGGTCCTTGCCCGTCACTTCGGCGAAGCGCGCCTTGTCGAGCGTGTCGATACTGACATTGACCGCATCGATACCCGCCGCCCGCCACTCGGCAGCACTGCGGGCGAGACGGTATCCATTGGTGGTCATGGCCACGCGCCGGATGCCCTCGATGCCGGCCAGCTCGCTTGCGATTTCGCTGAAGTCGGTCCGCACCGTGGGCTCGCCTCCGGTCAGGCGTAGCTTCCACAGGCCGAGCTGCGCGAAACCTTGCACTGCGCGGCGGATTTCGTCGCGCGAAAGCTCGTCCGGCAGGCCAGCCTTCTTCTGAAATCCGTTCGGCAAGCAATAGGTGCAGCGAAAATTGCACCGCTCGGTCAGCGACAGGCGCAAATATGAGAACCGGCGTCCGAACCCGTCCTGCAGCTGCTCCGTTTGAGGGGACGGGGGAGGATCGAACAAGGCCATTGGCACCGGTCGTAAACATTTCGCTCATGCATTGCCACCTGCACGGCGAACATTCAGGAGATTGACACGGCTGCGCGGTATATTAGATAATACTGATATGAAAGGTGAGCCCTCCATGACCACCCCCGATCTTGTTCTCGAGACTGCCAGCGCGCAGGTGGCGCGTGCGCGGGAAGCGAAGGCAAAGCGCCCTTCGATTGCCGGCTTCTTCGACGAAGCGACGAACACGGTAAGCTACGTCATCCACGACCCGGCCTCGAAAGAGGCGGCAATCATCGATTCGGTGCTGGATTACGATGCAGCAGCAGGACGTACATCGAACGGATCGGCCGATCTGATTGTCGAATATGTGAAAGCCAACGATCTCGATGTCCGCTGGCTTATCGAGACCCACGCCCATGCCGACCACATCTCGGCAGCGCCTTACCTGCAGGAAAAGCTCGGCGGCAAACTCGCAATCGGGCGCGAGATCATCCGCGTGCAGGAAGTTTTCGGCAAGCTGTTCAACGCCGGCAGTGACTTCGAACGCGATGGCTCGCAGTTCGACCACCTGTTCAAGGATGGCGAGACATTCGCTCTGGGCGCTATCGAGGCAATAGCCGTGCACGTGCCCGGACACACGCCCGCCGACTATGCCTTCATTTTCGGTGACGCGGCCTTCGTCGGGGACACGATATTCATGCCCGATTTCGGCACCGCGCGGGCCGATTTCCCGGGCGGCGATGCGCGCCAGCTCTACAAGTCGATCCAGCGCCTGCTTTCGCTGCCTGAGGATACGCGGCTGTTCCTTTGCCATGACTACAAGGCACCGGGACGCAGCGAATATGCCTGGGAGACGACGGTCGGCCAGCAGCGCCGCGAGAACGTACATGTGAAAGAGGGCACTACCGAGGACGAGTTCGTCGCCATGCGTACCGCGCGCGACGAGACCCTCGCCATGCCCGAACTCATCATGCCCAGCGTGCAGATCAACATTCGCGGAGGACACTTGCCCGAGCCGGAGGATAATGGCGTGAGCTACATCAAGATCCCGGTGAATGCGGTATGATGCTGCCGGGATTTCCAGACGCCGCTCCTCTCGAGGGATTTGCTGGCGGTGTCCTTATCGGTCTTGCTGCGGCCCTCATGCTGCTCGGTCTCGGACGTATCGCAGGGGTTTCCGGCATTGCCGGGCGCGCCTTCGCGATCAACTCCTCCAGCCTGCCCAAATCGAGTGCTTGGGCATTTCTCGTCGGGCTGCCTGTTGGAGCCCTTCTTATTGGCTTTTCGGCGGGTATCGAGCGACCTGAATTTGCCAGCTGGCCCGTCATCCTCGCGGCCGGAATAATCGTCGGCTTCGGTACGCGGATGGGCAGCGGCTGCACAAGCGGGCACGGCGTTTGCGGCCTCAGCCGCCTTTCCCAGCGTTCGATCGTCGCGACGCTGACCTTTATCGCAACCGGAGTGGCGACTGTCTTCGTGATGGGAGCACTGGCATGAGCGCGCGTATCCTTGTCCCCGCCGCCTCGGGCATCTTGTTCGGTGCGGGCCTCGCGCTGGGCGGTATGACCAATCCAGCCCGCGTGCGGGGCTTTCTCGATGTGTTCGGTGACTGGGATCCGACACTGGCTTTCGTGATGGGCGGCGCGGTGCTGGTGATGGCTATAGCCTGGCGGTTCATCCCGAAGATGGCGCATCCCTTGTTCGCCAGTGGTTTCTCGCTTCCCGAGCGCAGCGACCTCACGCCGCACTTGCTGATCGGTGCTGGCCTTTTCGGGATTGGCTGGGGACTTGCGGGCCTGTGCCCGGGACCTGGCTTCGCCATCCTCCTGGTAGCGCCGGCAGAAGCGCTGGTCTTTGTCGCCGCGCTGCTTTCAGGAATGGTGCTACATCGCGTGGCGTTCGACAGGTAGCCCGTCATCGATCACTTTGCAGGTTCGACCGCCTCGCTCTCGCTCGTTGCGCAGAATTGTTCATAGAGCACGCCGATGACGGCCTTCACTTCTTCGCTGTCGAGCGAATAGTGCACATATTGTGAGCTGCGCCGGGTCTTCACCAGCCCTTCACGGCGCAAAATAGACAGGTGCTGAGACAAGGCCGACTGCGACAGCGGAATATGCTCCGCCATCTCGCCGACCGACATCTCTTGCTGCGACAATTGGCACAGGATGAGCAGCCGCGATTGATTGGCCATGGATTTGAGCAGGGCAGTCGCGCGCTTGGCGTTCTCCTGCATATCTCCAATGTCCATTTCCACGGAACGCAACCCCTGTTGTCGGCGATTTGTCGCCTCTCGGATTAGCTGCCCTATAGTTTCGTGTATGGCGCAGCGCAACAAACACGAGGCTGGTTGGCAGGAGGACTGGCCCTTAGCAGAGGCCTCAGCGGCGCTCTCCATGGCCTCGAAACCGGTTGCAATTGCGGACCGTTTCGCTTTGGTTGTCCAAACGCCATTCGGGAGAGAGCAATGAGCAACGGACCGCTGACCGGCCTTCGTGTCGTCGAATTCCAGGGCATCGGACCGGGGCCGCATGTCGCCATGCTGCTCGCCGATTTGGGCGCCGAGGTGGTGCGCATCGAGCGGCCCGGCCACCAGCCGATGAACGCGGTGGTCGAGCGGGCACGCAACCGGGCGGCGGTCGACCTCAAGAGCGAGGACGGGCAGGCCTTCGTCAAGAAAGCGCTCGCCAATGCCGACGTTCTTATCGAGGGCTTCCGCCCCGGCGTGATGGAGCGCCTTGGGCTGGGGCCGGACGAAATGCTCGGCCTCAATCCGCGCCTCGTTTATGCGCGCATGACCGGTTGGGGGCAGGACGGACCGCTGGCGCAGGCGGCGGGGCATGACCTCAACTATATCGCCATTACCGGCGCGCTCGACAGCATCGGGACGAAGGGCGAATTGCCCATCCCGCCGCAGAACCTAGTCGGCGATTTCGGCGGTGGGTCGATGTATTGCGCTTTCGGTATCCTCGCCGCGCTTTACGAGCGGCAGGCGAGCGGCAAGGGGCAGGTGGTCGATGCGGCGATTGTCGATGGCGTCACCAGCCTGATGAGCTTCTTCTACGGCCAGCCTCACAGCGCATTGCGAACGACGCAGCGGGGCGCTGGCCTTCTTGGAGGCGCAGCGCATTTCTACCGCTGTTATGAATGCGCAGACGGCAAGGAAATCACCGTCGGGGCCATCGAGCCGCAATTCTATGCCGAGCTGCTCGCCCGCGCCGATGCGCCGAAGGAATTGGCCGAGGGGCAGATGAACCCCGCCAATTGGGAGGACTACACCGAAAAGCTCGCCGCGCTGTTCAAGACTAAAACGCAGGCCGAATGGACCGCTCTGCTCGAAGGCACCGATGCCTGCTTCGCGCCGGTGGTGCCGCTCGACGAGGCGAAGGACCATCCGCATATGAAGGCCCGTGGGCTTTTCGTCGAGCGTGACGGCCGATCACATACTGCGCCAGCACCGCGTTTCGACCGCACTCCGGGCGTCATCCGCGACTCTGCACAGGACGGCGAAGAGGTGGTGGCGCGCTGGGCGCAAGGGGGCTAGAGAGCCGCGCATAAGGAGAGAAATTCCCATGCGCGATTGCACCAAGTTCTACATCGACGGCCAGTGGGTCGACCCGGTCACCGAGAATACCCAGCCGGTCGAGAATCCTGCCACCGAAGAGACCATCGGCCACATCAGTTTCGGCACCAAGGCCGATGTCGACAAGGCGGTGGCGGCTGCGCGCCGCGCCTTCGAGAGCTTCAGCCAGACCTCGAAGGATGAGCGCCTCACCCTGCTGCGCGCCATCCAGGCCGAGATCGCAAGTCGCAAGGACGACCTCGCGCTCGCCGTTTCGGAAGAAATGGGCGCGCCGATGAGCCTCGCCAATGGCCCGCACACGGGCCTTCTTGCCGGGCACTGCCAGACCGCGATCGAAGTGCTCGAGAAGTTCGAGTTCGAACGCCAGGACGGCCCGACGCTGCATGTGTGGGAGCCGATCGGCGTGGTCGGCATGATAACGCCCTGGAACTGGCCGCTCAACCAGATTGCCTGCAAGGTCTTCCCCGCGCTAGCGACCGGCAATACGATGATTTTGAAGCCGTCCGAAATCGCGCCCTTCGACGCCTATATCTTCGCCGAGATCATGGATGCGGCGGGCGTTCCGGCGGGCGTGTTCAACCTCGTCAACGGCGACGGGCCGGGCGTGGGCGAAGCGATGAGCGGCCACCCCGACATCGACATGATAAGCTTCACCGGCTCGACCCGCGCGGGCGTACTTATCGCCAAGAACGCCGCCGACACGGTCAAACGCGTGGCGCAGGAACTGGGCGGCAAGAGCCCCAACATCATCCTCGACGACAGCGCCTTTACGAAGTCGGTCATGCGCGGCACCACCGCCATGATGGGCAATTCGGGTCAGACCTGCACCGCGCCCAGCCGCATGCTTGTGCCGCACAAGCGCATGGAAGAGGCCAAGGCCGCAGCCAAGGAAGCTGCCGAGGGCGTCATCCCCGGCGACCCGAAGGGCAATGCCACCATCGGTCCGGTCGTTTCGAAGGCTCAGTGGGACAAGATCCAGGGCCTCATCCAGAAGGGCATCGACGAAGGCGCGACGCTGGTCGCAGGCGGCCCCGGCAAGCCCGAGGGGCTGGAAACGGGCCACTACGTCAAGCCGACCGTCTTCGCCGATGTCACCAACGACATGACCATTGCGCGCGAGGAAATCTTCGGGCCCGTCCTCGCGATGATCGGCTATGACGATTACGAAGACGCCATCCGCATTTCGAACGACACCGAATACGGCCTCGCCAGCCACATCATGGGCGAGGATATCGAAACCGCGAAATGCCTTGCCAAGCGCATCCGTGCAGGGCGTGTCGCCATCAACGGCGGCTACGACATGAATGCGGCTTTCGGCGGCTACAAGAAATCGGGCAACGGCCGCGAATGGGGCGAGTGGGGCTTCCACGACTTCCTCGAGGTCAAGGCTGTCATGGGATACGACGCGTAATGGCGGGCCGGCACTTCGACGAATGGGAGGTCGGCGATAAGCTGACCCACGAAATCCGGCGCACGGTGACCGAGGCGGACAATCTCTTTTTCACCGTGATGACCCACAATCCGCAGCCGCTCCACCTCGATGTGGAAGCGGCGAAGGAAAGCGAGTTCGGGCAAATCCTCGTCAACGGGACCTATACCTTTTCGCTGATGGTGGGGTTGAGCGTAGGCGACACGACGCTCGGCACGCTGGTGGCGAACCTCGGTTATGACAAGCTGGTCATGCCAAAGCCCGTTTTCATCGGCGACACGCTGCATGCGACGAGCGAAGTCATCGCCCTTCGTGAAAGCAAGTCGCGCCCGGACACCGGCATCGTCACCTTCCTGCACGAGGCAGTGAACCAGCGCGGCGAGGTCGTGTGCCGCTGCGAACGCTCGGCGCTGCTGAAGAAAAGCGGCTGATTTTCCGCTGCTTGCACCCCTTTGCCCCGTTCATGCGTTACGGGGCGAAAGGGGAAGCGGATTGAATAGGCCAAGCGAAGGGCACGAGCCGGAAAGCGTCGGGGAAGTCCTCGGCGATCTGGACGAGCTTGCTGCCCATCAGGACGAGGTCCGTATCGGAGATGCGCTCGACGATTTCGGCGGGCGCAGCTTCGGTCCCTTCATCATGCTGCCTGCGCTGCTGGAGATTACTCCGGTCGGTGGTATCCCGGGCGTTCCCACCTTCCTAGCTCTCATCATAGCCATCGTCGCGGTACAATTACTGCTCGGCAAGGAACACATCTGGATGCCCGACTTCATCCAGAACCGCGCCGTCGGCTCGAAGAAGCTGCACAAGGGCGTGAAGAAGCTGCGCGGCATCGCCAACTGGCTCGACGAGCATAGCCACGGAAGGCTCGAAAGCCTGACCGAAGGCGTGTGGACGAAGATCGCCGCCCTCGTCGTCATCCTGCTGTGCTGCATGGTCCCGCCGCTCGAATTCCTCCCCTTCGCCAGCAGCGCGCCCATGCTCGCCATCGCCGCCATCGGTCTCGCGCTGATCGTGCGCGACGGAGTGATGATGCTGATCGCCCTCCTGCTCGCCTTTGCCGCAGTGGCAGGGGCTGGCTATCTCGCGATGACCTATAGCGGAGACGAAGCCGAAGGCTCGCTCGAAGGCGTGCCCTTCGTGACGCCCCAGCCGATGGGCTAGGGCGCCTCTTGACCCAGACCGCCCGGTAGGCGCACAGTCCCTTCCCGACGGTTGGGGAGAGCCGATGCGCATCATTACCTTTACAGCGAGCCTTGCCACCGCCCTCGCACTCGCAGGCTGCACGGACAGCACACGCGGCGAGCCGAGCGAGGCCCAGCGCGGCGACGGCAGCGACACGGTCGAACTCGCCGAATTTCCCGACCGGCCCTATTGGGGCGACACGCATCTTCATACCGATGTCTCGGTCGATGCCTTCGGTTTTGGCGTGCGCCTCGGCCCCGAAGCTGCGCTGCAATTCGCGCGCGGGGAGGAAGTCACCGCCACCACCGGCATGAGCGCGCAGCTCGACCGCCCGCTCGATTTCCTCGTCATCGCCGACCATTCGGACGCGATGGGTGCTACCCGCCGCCTCTACGACGCCCCACGCATGATGGTGCGCGATCCGGTCCTGCGCCGCTGGTACGACATGATGCACGAAAGCCCCGAGCAGTCGACCCGCGCGGTGGGCGAACTCATCACGGCGGCGGCGAATGACGAAATCCCCGAGGCCTTCCGCGACCCCGAACGCCAGGCCGAGGCCACGCGCGAATTGTGGGATCGCCATCTCGACATCCTTGACCGCTATAACGAGCCCGGCACTTTCACTGCCTTCGCCGGCTTCGAGTGGACGCTGATGCCGGATGGCAACAATCTCCACCGCGTGGTCATGTTCAGGGACGGCAGCGCGAAGACCCGCGAAGTGCTGCCCTATCCCGGTCTCAACGGAGACGTCACCGGGCTGTGGGATTACATGGACGCCTATGAGGAGGCGACGGGCGGACAGGTGCTCGCCATCCCGCATAATTCCAACCTCTCGAACGGCATGATGTTCGAGCTGACCGGACCCGATGGCGGGGCGATGAGTGCGCAATATGCCCGTCGCCGCGCCGCGCGCGAGCCAGTGGTCGAGGCGACGCAAATCAAGGGCGACAGCGAGACGCATCCCTTCCTCTCGCCCAATGACGAATTTGCAGGCTTCGGCGTGGCGGGATGGGACCTCGGCAATCTTCCGCTCACCCGTCGCTCGACGCCGGACATGTATGCGGGCAGCTATGTCCGCTCGGCGCTGCTGCGCGGGCTGACGCTTGAGGAACAGCTTGGCGTGAACCCCTACGCCTTCGGCCTCATCGGATCGACCGACAGCCACACCGCGCTCGCCACGGGTGACGAGGACAATTTTTTCGGCAAGCACACCGGCAACGAGCCCAAGGCGGAGCGCGCCATGCGCCCTCAGAACCTCGGCACGCGGCAGGGGCGTTTCGGCTGGCATTACCTCGCGGGCGGCTATGCGGCGGCTTGGGCGCGGGGGAACACGCGTGCGGAAATCTTCGATGCTTTCATGCGGCGCGAGGTCTACGCGACGACGGGCCCGCGCATGGTGCTGCGTCTCTTCGCAGGGCATGATTTCAGCAAGGACGACTGGGACGGCGACTGGGTGCGCGCAGGCTATACGCGCGGCGTGCCGATGGGCGGCGAACTGCAGGACACAGGCCGCGCGCCGACTTTCCTCATCTCTGCACTGAAGGACCCCGAAGGCGCCAATCTCGACCGCGTGCAGGTGGTGAAGGGCTGGGTCGATGCCAGCGGCACGGCGCAGGAACAGGTCTATGACGTCGCATGGAGCGCGCGGGAGATGGACGGGGCGTCGGAATCGCCAGTCCCGCGGGTAGGTGACACGGTCGACAGACTGGAGGCGACTTACGAGAACTCCATCGGCGCACCCGAACTGCGCGCGACCTGGACAGACCCCGATTACCGCCGCGGCCAGCGCGCCTTCTACTATGTGCGCGTGATCGAAATCCCGACGCCGAGCTGGGTGCTGTTCGATGCCAAGCGTTTCGGGCTGAAACTGCCCGCCAACGTCGTCGAAGCGAATGTCATCCAGGAGCGCGCTTATTCCTCGCCGGTATGGCTGCGCCCCGAGCCCAAGCCGCGCAAGACGCCCGGCGATGCGCCGCCCATCATGAGCGAGGGATGATGCGCAAATGGCTGCGCGACCCGCTCGCGCATTTCCTGATTGCTGGCGCTGCCATCTGGGGCGTGATTTCGCTCACGGGCGGTGAGGTCGACCCGGAAGCGCGGACCATCAGCCTCAGCCGAGAGCAGCAGGCAGGCCTCGCGCTGGCCTTCGAGCGCACTATGGGCCGCGCACCGACCGATGCGGAACTCGATGCGCGCATCGCGCAATGGGTTCGCGAGGAGGTGCTTTACCGCGAGGCGCTTCGGCTCGGCCTCGATGAAGGCGACCCGGTGGTGAAGCGGAGGCTGGCGACCAAAATGGACGACCTCGCCAGCGCGCAGGCGGAACTGGCGCAACCCTCGGAGGAGGATCTGCGGGCGTGGTACCGCGAGAATGCATCCGGTTACGAGAGCAGCGGCCTAATCGATTTCGAACAGGCCTATTTCCCGACCCGTGGTGCTGCACTGGCAGCGAGAGGCGAAGGCAGGCCTCGTGGCCAACCCATCAGTCTCCCGCGAAATGTTTCGGGTATGTCGGACAGGGAGGTGGGACAGCTCTTCGGCAGCGAATTCGCCGAAGGGCTGTCGAGATTGGAGACCTCTCCCGAATGGCAAGGGCCGGTGCAATCGGGCTATGGTTGGCACCTCGTTCGCGTTTCCAATCGCGAGGATGGAAACGTCCCGCCGTTCGAGGAAGTGCGCGAAAAGGTCGAGCGTGACTGGCGCAGCCGGACCATCGCGGCGCGGCGCGAGGCAGCTTACGAGGTCCTGCGCGATGCCTACACCGTCGAGGTCGAATGATACGCCTGCTGGCTGCGCTCTGCCTTCTGCTGGGCGCGGCTCCGGCGCTGGCCGATGAGCTTCGCCCCGTCTCCATCCAGTTCACGCAAGGCGAGGACGGCCACTGGTCGCTCGACTGGAAACAGCCGCTCTCTGGCGCGCGCGGAGAAGTGTTCGGCACCCCGCAAATTCCGGCGAACTGCGAGATGGGAGAAATATCCCGCGAGCGGGCGAGCGCGGCAGTGGTCGGACATGCCGATGTCATTTGCAACGGAAAGACGGCCAACCCGCAAATCGGCTGGCCCGCCTTTCCCGGGCATGGCGAGGCCATCCTGCGCATCGCCCCGCGCGACCGGGCCGTGCAGGTCCATCGCCTGACCCCGGACGCGCCATTCGCCACCATCGAAGCGCGTCCTTCGTCGCTGCAGGTCTGGCGCAGCTATTTGGTCATCGGTCTCGAGCACATCCTGATGGGCTGGGACCACTTGCTCTTTGTCATCGCGCTGGTCCTGCTCGTGCGGCGCGGTTGGGCGGTGGTGAAAGCGGCGACGGCCTTCACGGTTGCGCATTCGCTGACGCTGGCAGCAGTCACACTCGGCTTTGCCGGATTGCCGCAGCGCCCCGTCGAGGCGCTGATTGCGCTCTCCATCGTCTTCCTCGCGGTCGAGGTGGCGAGGGGAACACGCGAGACGCTGACCCGCCGCCTGCCGTGGCTGGTCGCCTTCGTCTTCGGCCTGCTCCACGGCTTCGGTTTCGCCGGAGCCTTGCGCGAAATCGGGCTGCCCGAAGGCGAGGTGCCCGCCGCACTTGTAAGCTTCAACCTCGGCGTCGAAGCAGGGCAATTGCTGGTCATCGCCGCCGTGATCCTGCTGCTCTGGGTGGTGCGGAAGCTGCGCCCGGCACTGGAGGCGCGCGTGGTGCATTTCGTCTCCTATGCCATCGGAATTTCCGGAGCCTACTGGCTGGTCGACCGCGTCATCGGCTGAGGTTCGCCGCCGAGCGCCTGCCACAGCAGCACTCGCGCCCTTTGTGCGCGGCCCAACGCTGCCGCAGCCCGCTCGCCGCTCGCATCGGCAGCGCGGCGTGCTTCGAGGACGGTGAGGAAATCGGCGAGGCCGGCTTGCTGACGGGTCTCGGCAAGGCTGGCCGCGCGGCGCATGCTGGAGGCTTCGGCTGCGGCTGCGGCGAGTTCACGGTCGGCGGCGGCGACGAGGCCATAGGCGGCCTCCGCATCGCCAAGGGCGGTGTAGACCGCGCCGCGATAGGACTGGAAAGCGGCCCGCTTTTCGGCAGCAGCGCCGTCAATCTCCGCCTCGATGCGCCCGAAATCGAGCAGGGGCCCGGCCACCGATGCTGCGAGCGAGCCGACGATGCTGCCCTCGTCGAACAAGTCGACGGGGCTGAAAGCAAGCAGGCCGATGACGGCGGAGAGGTCGAAAGTAGGGAAGCGGCGGCGCGCGGTGGCGGCAAGTTCGGCATCCTCGGCGGCCAGCGTCGCCGCGGCGGCGATCACATCGGGACGGTTTGTCAGCAGCGCCGAGGGCAAGGCCGCAGGCGGCGCGGGCAGGGCAGGTGGTGGCGGGTCGAGCGCGAGTGCTGCCCGCACCTGCGCCGCCCCTTGCGCGGTCAGCGTGACCAGCCTGCCGGTCAGCCGCGCGCGCTCGCTTTCGAGCGCTGCGAGGCGGCTGCGCGAGGCATCGGCGGCGCTTTCGGCGCGCACGCGGTCGAAGCCGGGGGCAATGCCGGCCTCCTCGCGCACCCCGGCGAGGCGCGCCAGTTCTTCGGCGGCGGCGAGGTCCTCATCGATGGCCGCCTGCCGCGCTTCGAGTGTACGCCAGTCGATGACGCTGGCGGCGATTTCTGCGAGCAAGGCATTGCGCACCGCGCGCGAATTCGCGTCCGCCGCATCGACACGGGCGAGGTCCGCGCGTTCCTGGGCACGCAGGCGTCCGAAGATGTCGGGGTCCCAGCGCGCAGTGAGATTGGCGGCATAACTCACGCGTTCAGTGTCGAACTCTACGCCGGGAGGCAGCGAGGCACCGAACTGGTTCGGATTGGTGCGCTGGCCGGTCACCGAGGCGTTCGCGCCGATGTTTGCCAGGCGCTCTGCCCCTGCGCGGCTGGCACCGGCACGGGCCTGGTCGATACGGGCAAGCGCCTCGGCCAGCGTGGGCGAATTTGCCAGCGCCTGCGATGCGAGCGCGTCGAAGCCCGGGTCTTCAGCGGGCAGGAGCGTAGCAAGTGCGGTCTCGCCCGCGGCATCGGGCGCGTAAAAGAATGTGGGCGGCAGGACAGGCGTCGGTGTCGCGACTTCGGGCGGCGGACCGCCCGCACAGGCTGCCAGCGCCAGCGTGCTTGCGAGGAGGAGGCTGTGCCGCATCACTGGCCCTTCTTCGCCGGGATATAGGCATCGACCTGCTGGCCGACGCGGAAAATGCCGCCGTCGCCCGTCGCGCTCGCGGGGAGTTCGTAAATCACCTGCAACACGCGCACATCGACGCGTTCGGCGGCTGAATTGGTGAGCGAGCGCTTGGGCACGACCAGCGGTTCAGCGCGGACAAAGGTCGCCTTCACTTGCTGACCCGCAGCACCGCGGGGGGAAACCGTGGCCGGCTCGCCAAGCGCAAGGCGCGGGGCCTGTTCCTCGTCGATGTCGATGCGCACATGCATCGGCTGCGTCTGGCCCATCTCGATGAAGGGTTGCGCGCCGCCGCCGCCCATGGTGCTGACATATTCGCCCTTGCGGATGTTCACGGCGAGGATTTCGCCCGCAATTGGCGCGGTGATGGTCAGGCGGCCAATCTCGGTGCGAGCCGATGCCGCCCGCGCCTGTGCCGCCTCGTAGCGCGCGCTGGCGAGCCGCAGGCGTTCGGCGGCGGCGCTGGCCTCGCCCTCGGCGCGGATCACTTCGCTGCGGCTAACAGCAGCGGGGTCGGAGACATTGCGATAGAGCGCGAGCTGGCTGCTGGCGGTCGCCTGCGCGCTGCGAGCCTCGGCGATAGCGGCCTGTGCCTCGCGCACGGCGGCCTCGGCTTCGCGCAACTGGGCGCGGGCTTGGCGGGCATCGACGGTGAAGAGCGTCTGGCCTTCGCTCACGCGGTCGCCCGGCTCGACGAAGAGGCCGGTGACGAGGCCCGACAACGCCGAGCCGACTTGCACGACCTCGCTCGAGGGTTCGACCACGCCGGAACCTGCCACACGCGCCTCGTTGGCAAGCGCTTCGGGGGCGCGCGGCGGTTCGCGGTCCGGCTCGGACAATTCGCGGTCGGGCTGACCGGAGAGGATGAAGAAGACGGCAATCACCAGCCCCAGCACCGCGATGACCGGCAAGATCTGGCGGGTGAAGCTGAGGTCGCGAAAATTAAAGGCCATCAATGGTCCTCCGGCATGTGTTCGCCGTCATGGGTGACCTTCCCGTCCTCGAGCACGAGGATGCGGTCGGCCATGTCGAAAATGCGGTTGTCGTGGGTGACGATGATGCAGGCGCGGTCTTCGGCGACCGCCACTTCGCGCAGCAGGTCCATCACACGGCGGCCCGAGGCAGCATCGAGCGCTGCGGTCGGCTCGTCGCAGACCACGAGGCGCGGCTCGTGCACCAGTGCGCGGGCGATGGCGACGCGCTGCTGCTGCCCGCCCGAAAGCTGGTTGGGCAGCTTGCCCGCCTGGTCGCCGATATTGAGCTTTTCCAGCATGGCAGCGGCTTTCTCGCGCGCCTCGTGCCGGTCCATCCCCTGCGCAATCAGCGGCACGGCGGCGTTGCTGGCGGCATCGATGGAGGGGATGAGATTGTACTGCTGGAAAATGAAGCCGATGTTCTGCAGGCGGAACTCGACCAGGTCGTCATCGGACAAATCATAGATGTCGGTGCCGAATACCTCGACCTCGCCCAGCGTCGGCCAGAGGATACCGCACATAATCGAAATCAGCGTCGTCTTGCCCGAGCCGCTTTCGCCGACGAGGAAGGTGAGCTCGCCCGCCTTCACATCGAGGTCGATTCCGTGCAGCACCGTAATGGTCTGCTGGCCCGCCTTGAAATCGCGCGTGACGCCGCGGGTGGAGATGGCAGGGCCGCTCATCTGAACACCGATGCGGGCTCGGTCTTGAGCACATTGCGGAGCGCCAGCCAGCCGGTCAGCGCGAGGATGAGCGTGACCGCGACAAGGCTGATGAGCGGGATCTGCCAAGGGATATAGAAGCCCTTGAAGGTGGGGTTGGCCGAAAAGGCATAAATGAAGCCGACCGTTCCCAGCACGCCGAGGCCATAGCCGATAAGGCCCACCAACCCTGCCTGCGCGGCCACCATCTTGCGGATGGTCCCGTTGGTCACGCCGATGGCTTTCAGCGCGCCGAACTGCTTTATATTGTCGCGGATGAAGAGGCTGAAGGTCAGCCCCACGATGGCGACGCCGACGATGAAGCCCAGCGCCACGGTAATCCCGAAGTTCAGCGGAATGCCGGTGTTCTCGATAATGAAATCGACCCCGTCGCGCGCGAATTGCTCGCGGGTGCGGGCGCGCAAGCCCGTTTCGGCCTCGATGCGGTCGACCAGTTCCTGCGAGGTAAGCCCGTCCGCCTTGCCGACCAGCACGAAGGACAGGCGGTTACGCGTTCCGGGGACAAAATTCAGCGCATTGGAATATTTGGTATAGAGCACCACCGTGCTGGTGAAGCTGGGAATGGCATCGGCAATCCCGCGGATGACAGCGCGCTGGTCGTTCAGCTCCAGCCGCTCGCCGATGGGAGAGGCATCGGGGAACATACGCGTGGTGCCGACATCGTCGATGATGACGCTGTCGGGCTGCGAAAGCACGTCGACCGAGCCTTCGATCATGTTCTTGGGCAGGCCGATGAGCGTTGCGTCATCTACTCCAATGACCGCCACGCCTTCGAGGTCGCCATCCTTGGTTCGGACCGAAGCGTTCGCACGGATATGCGGGACCGCCCATTCCACGCCGGGCACGCCGCGCACCTTGTCGAGCGCGGTCGAGGGCATGGCATAAGCGACATCGGTGGTGCGGCTGACCGGGTCCATCACCCAGACATCGGCGCTGGAGACATTGTAGACCCCGCTCGCACCGCGCTCGAGCAGGTTCACGAAAATCGTCAGCTGCTGAGTGATGAGCAGGGTGGAGAAGGCAATGCCGAACACCAGCCCGAAGAACTTCTGCGGGTCGCCGGTGAGCATGCGGATGGCAATCCAGATCATGGTGCTGTCATCGGCTCCGCTTGCTTTGCCCTTGCGACTCGTCCATTAGTGAACGGTGGCGTTTAACTGAACGGGACCGTTCACTTTGTCAAGCGATGGTAGAAAAGCAGGCAGGCCGGCGGATACCGCCAAGCGCGAGGCGATGATCGCCGCGGCCTCGCGTGCGTTCTTCGATCACGGCTTCGCCGCGACCTCCATCGAGCAGGTGGCCGCCGATGCAGGCGTGTCCAAGGTGACGGTCTACAACCACTTCGGCGATAAGCGCGGATTGTTCACGGCCGCCGTCGAATGCGAATGCGAGAAAATGCGCGACCAGTTCGCGGTAACTCCCGACATGCGCGGGTCATTGCGCGACCGGCTGATCGCAATTGGCGAGGCGATGGTCAGCTTCCTTTCGCGCCCCGAAATGGTCCAGTTCGAGCGCCGCATTGCTGCCGAAACCGAGCATGAGCCCGAAATCGGCGCTGCCTTCCTCGCTGCAGGGCCACACCGGATGAAAGCGGCTTTCGCCGGGCTGATGCGCGCGATGAACGAGGCGGGCGAAGTCGACATCGAGGACGTGGACCTCGCGGTCGAACAGTTCGCCAGCATGTGCAAGGGTATGGGCGATCTGGAACGCCGCTTCGGCCACCCGCGCGACCCTGTACGCGACCGCCAGCGCATCGAGGGCGCTGTCGAGGTTTTCTGCAAGGCCTATGCGGTCGATGAGTGTGAGCGGAAATAAGCAAGAAATCGGCCTGCGCTAAACTTGCCATTCACCCCCGCGCTCCTACATTTGCAGTTCAAGGAAAGGATTGCCCACAGCAATGCGCGACCAGAACGACAATTCGAACGGCGAACCCGAAGGCGGCGGACCCAACCCGTGGATCAAGAGCCTCATGGTCTGGGGCGGCGTGTTTCTCGGCCTGCTGCTGGTCGTATCGCTGCTCGGCGGCGGCCAGCCCGCAGGCGAGGCCATGGGCTATTCCGAATTCAAGCAGCAGGTAGCAGCCGGCGACATCAAGTCGGTCGAACTGTCCGAAGAAACCATCACCGGCGTCGACAAGGACGGCAATGCCTTCTCGACTGTCCGCGTGAAGGACGATCCCACACTGACCCGCCTGCTCGACGACAATGGCGTCTCCTATGTCGGCAAGGAGCCGGACAATGGCGGGCTGCTGATCTACGCGCTGATGAATTTCCTGCCGTTCCTGCTCATCCTCGGCATAGCGATTTTCGCGCTCCGCCAGGTCCAGAAGGGCGGCGGTGCTGGCGGCGCGATGGGCTTTGGCAAGTCCAAGGCCAAGCTGCTCACAGAACGCCAGGGTCGGGTGACCTTTGACGATGTCGCAGGCATCGACGAAGCGCGCGAGGAACTGGAAGAAATCGTCGAATTCCTCAAGGACCCCAGCCGTTTCTCCAAGCTTGGCGGCCAGATTCCCAAGGGCGCGCTGCTGGTCGGCTCGCCCGGTACGGGTAAGACTCTGCTCGCCCGCGCGATTGCAGGCGAGGCGGGCGTGCCCTTCTTCACCATCTCGGGTTCGGACTTCGTCGAAATGTTCGTCGGCGTCGGTGCAAGCCGCGTGCGCGACATGTTCGAACAGGCCAAGAAGAATGCGCCTTGCATCCTCTTCATCGACGAAATCGACGCCGTCGGTCGCAGCCGTGGCCACGGCCTCGGCAATTCGAACGACGAGCGCGAGCAGACGCTGAACCAGTTGCTGGTCGAGATGGACGGTTTCGAAGCGAACGAAGGCATCATCATCATTGCGGCGACCAACCGCCCAGACGTTCTCGATCCTGCGCTGCTGCGTCCGGGCCGTTTCGACCGCCAGGTCGTGGTGCCGGTTCCCGATATCGACGGGCGCGAAAAAATCCTCGCCGTGCACATGCGCAAGCTTCCGCTCGCACCCGATGTGAACCCGCGCACCATCGCGCGCGGCACGCCGGGCTTCTCGGGCGCGGACCTTGCGAACCTGTGCAACGAAGCCGCCCTGCTGGCCGCGCGCCGCAACAAGCGCCTTGTCGCCATGCAGGAATTCGAGGACGCCAAGGACAAGGTCATGATGGGCGCGGAACGCCGCTCAATGGTCATGACCGAGGACGAGAAGAAGATGACCGCCTATCACGAGGCGGGCCACGCGCTGGTCAGCCTCAACGAACCGGCATCGGACCCCATCCATAAGGCCACCATCATCCCGCGCGGCCGCGCGCTGGGCATGGTCATGCGCCTGCCCGAGCGGGACAATTACTCGTACCACCGCGACAAGATGCACGCGAACCTCGCTGTCGCCATGGGCGGCCGCGTGGCGGAAGAGATCATCTTCGGCCACGACAAGGTGTCGAGCGGGGCGTCGGGCGACATCCAATATGCCACCGACCTTGCCCGCAACATGGTCACCAAGTGGGGCATGAGCGACAAGCTCGGCCCGCTGCAGTACGAGCAGAGCCAGGAAGGCTATCTCGGTATGGGCCAGACCGCGCGCACCATGTCGGGCGCGGAGACGAACAAGCTCATCGACGAGGAAATCAAGCGCCTCGTCGAAGACGGCCTGAAGCGTGCCACCGATGTTCTGACAGAGCAGGAGGACAAGCTCCACCTGCTGGCGCAGGCCATGCTCGAATACGAAACGCTTACCGGTGACGAAATTGACCAGTTGATGAAGGACGGCAAGATCGACCGTCCCGACGAGCCCAAGGGCCCGGTCGCCGTGCGCAAGCCCGGCGGGACCACGGTTCCCAAGGCGGGCAAGAAGTTTGGCGGTCCTGACGAGGCTCCTGCCGGGGCGTAACTCGCAAGAGCCAAGACATCACGAAGGGCGTCAGCGGGAAACCTCCGGCGCCCTTCTTGCGTTTGTCATGGGAAACCGCCGCGCCTGCAGCTCACGAACATACGAGGATATGCCCATGAAACGCCTGCTTATCGCCACCGCCGCTGCCGCTACGCTCGCCGCCTGCTCGCAAGATACGCAGGACGATGCCGCGCGCACCGCCGACCTTGCTGGTGACGACATCGAGGCGAATGCCGCGGTCGTCGGCGAAGCTCTGGAAGATGGTGCGAAGCAGGCCGCCGGCGCGGTGAGCGAAGGCGCAGCCAATCTCGAGCGCGAAATTGAGGAAGGCGATACGGAAACGCCCGGCCCGGCTCCCATTACCGGACAGGACCTCAACACGGGCGAGGCCGACCCCGCGTCCTAGGTCAGAAGGCGCCGATCACCAGCAGCAGCTGGAGGAACAGCGTCAGTACGACGATGACGAACCCCGTCAGGACAAGCAATCGCCAGAATGCGCCGAAGCGCGAAAGCCCGTAGGATCCGCGCAACTGCTTGTACATGTGCAGCGGCGGAATCAGGGTGCTCCCCAGGAAGATGAGCAGCGGGTGCGCGCCTGCCAATCCGAGCAGGACAAGCGCCAGTATCAGCAGCGTCATGAAGCTTAGCGAATAGGTCACGAAAATGGCGTGGTCGTAAGCCTTGAAACGCCGCTTCCAGAAGAACAGCAGCCATACGAAGGGGATCGAGAGCGGGATGAGCAGCCAGCTGAACTTGTAGAAATTGGTCTGCATTTTGTAGAGCATCAGGCTCGGGTTGGTTCGCCATTTCTCGAGGGCTGCGTCGACAAGGGGAATGCCCGAGGGCTCGATATTCATCTTGGTCTTGCCATCGGTGCTGAGCGGGATGGTTTGCGAACCGTCTTCATTAGTCTGGACGGGGATTCCGCCCACAACCTCCTCCTCCTCCGGGCCTTCGGGCTGCGCAAAAACGTCTTTCAGCACCGGAAGCTCTTGCTGCGCCCTGACAATGGCTGCGCGCTGGTCGTCGAGCTCTTTCAAGTCGCGCTGTGCGGCTTCGAGCTCTTCGCCTTCAAATTCACCTGCATCGATTGCCTGTGCAAGGTCGTCGCGCCTTTCCTGCAACGTGCCGATCTGGGCGCTCGCTTCGGCGACAGCCTTGCCGGTGGTGCCGGATTTGAAGTCGACCGGCGTGCTGATGCCTGAAACCTGGAACACGGCGAACATCAGGAAGATGAAGAAAAGGAACAGTGCCATCGGCGATACGAACCGTGCGCGCTCGCCATCGATATAGCGGCGTGTCAGTTCGCCGGGCTTTAAGAACAATTTGGGCAGGGTGCGCCATGTCTTGCCTTCAAAATGCAGCGCGCCGTGGAGCAGATCGTGCATGAAGGCGCCGATGGTGCGGTGGAGGTGGGCCTTCTGGCCGCAGACATGGCAATGGCTGCCGATGAGCTCGGTGCCGCAGTTGAGGCAGGCCCCTTCCGCGAAGTGCCCCTTGGCCAGCGGCTTGCCTTTCTCGTCCTCGACTGCCTTGGACACGAGCGCGCCCTCCGCCGCCGTGCCGATTGCATCACCGATATCACTCACTTGCCAAACCCCCGGGTCGTCTGAGGGTGACCTATAAGCGCAACTCGCTTCGAGGCAAAGCGAACGCAAAGCGGCTTGCAGTGGAAGGTGGGGCTTGCGATTGTGCGCCGATGGACGGTCTCTCACCGCAGGCAGAATGGCTGGCGCTCGGCGCGATGGCGGCGGTGTTCGGGCTATTCGCTGCCGTCGAACTGGCGCGCCCGGCGAGAGCCGCGCCCAAGGGCCAGCGCTGGGTCACGAACCTTGCGCTGTTTGCCATCGACACTCTCGCCGTGCGGCTGCTGGTGCCGCTCCTGATGGTGGGCGCCGCTGCGCTGGCGGCCAAAGAGGGCTGGGGGCTGTTCAACCAGCTTGCGCTGCCCGACTGGCTTGCAATCCTGCTCGCCATCATCGCGCTCGACCTCGCGCTGTACCTCCAGCATTGGGCGACGCATCGCGTGCCGCTGCTCTGGCGGCTGCACAAGGTCCATCATTCGGACCCCGCGTTCGACGTGACCACCGCCGCGCGCTTCCATCCCTTCGAAATTGTGCTGAGCATGGGCTACAAGATGGCCGTAGTAGTGGCGCTCGGCCTGCCGGTCCTTGGCGTCTTCCTGTTCGAGCTGGTGTTCAACATCGCGACGCTGTTCACGCACGCGAACTTCGCCCTGCCGCGCGCGCTGGAGAGACCGGTTCGGGCGCTCTTGGTCACGCCGACCATGCACCGCATCCACCATTCGGCGAAAGAACGGGAAGCCAACAGCAATTACGGGACGCTGCTGTCGGGGTGGGACAGGCTGTTCCGCACCTACACCGGCGAGGCGGAGGGCAAGCTCACCATCGGGCTGGGCGAATACCAGGACCAGCGCCCCCACAAGCTTGGCTGGAGCCTGTTGCTTCCGTTTCGGAAATAACTCGTCGGCAAATGAAAAACCCGCCCCGTGAGGGGCGGGTCTTCAAATGTCTCGCCAATGCGAAAGGCTCAGCCTTCGTAATCGGCACCAATCGAGGTCGAGCGGGTCGGAGCCGATGCGGTAATGCGCAGGGCTTCTGCCGACTGGCTGAGCGAACCGATTTCGTCCATCTCGTCGTCGTCGTCCGGCAGGATCTTCTGCAGATTGGTGACGGCGGCTTCCTTGAGGTCCTTGGGCTTGACCGTCTGCTCGGCGATTTCGCGCAGCGCGACGACGGGGTTCTTGTCACGGTCACGCTCCAGCGTGATTTCCGCACCGCCCGAAATCTCGCGTGCCCGCTGGGCAGCCAGCAGGACGAGATCGAAACGGTTGGGAACCTTGTCTACGCAATCTTCGACGGTAACGCGCGCCATGGGCACTCCGGTAAATAGTGTTCGAGAATCTCGGAAGAAGCGCGGCAAATAGGTGCACGAGGCGAAATAGTCAAGGATTTGCGCCTTTCGCGCAGGCCGCTAAGACAGCGCGCATATGGGTGAGGAAACCACGACCGAAATCGCGACGACCTATCGCGACCCGCCGCCCTTCAGCGTCGAGGCGCAGGGACAGTCGCTAACCTTCTATCCCGCGGGCAAGGATCGCCGGGAAGCCATGCTCGAGCTGGTCCGCAAAGCGGAAAAGACGCTCGACATCTGCTTCTACATTTTCGCCGAAGACGAGGTTTCGACCGAGCTACGCGATGCCTTGTGCGATGCCGCCACGCGCGGAGTAGATGTCACGCTCATCATCGATCGGTTCGGGGCGTCCGCCACCGACGAATTCCTTGCACCCCTGGTCGATGCAGGCGGCAGGTACCTTTGTTTCAGCCCGCGCTGGTCGATGCGCTACCTCATCCGCAACCACCAGAAGATGGTCATTGCCGATAACGAGCGGGCGATGTTCGGCGGCTTCAATATCGAGGACGACTATTTCGCCCCGCCCGAGCGCAACGGCTGGAACGACATCGGCATCCGGTTGAAGGGCGATGCAGTGCAGGGGCTCACCGACTGGTTTGCCCGCCTGCGAGACTGGACCGACGATGACGATGCGCATTTCAAGGAGATCAAGAAGACCGTCCGCGACTGGGAATGGACCTCGAATGACGGCCATGCCCGCTGGCTGGTGGGCGGGCCCACGCGCGGGCTGTCGACCTGGGCGCGCTGCGTCACACAGGATTTGAAAGAGGGCGAGAAGCTCGACATCTTCATGGCCTATTTCTCGCCGCCCTATACACTGTTGAAACGCATCGCGCGGGTCGCGAAGAAGGGGCGCACGCGTCTGCTGATGGCGGCCAAGAGCGACAATGGCGCGACCATCGGGGCGACCCGCTCGCTTTATAATTACCTGCTCAAGCGCGGCGCGAAAATCTGGGAGTTCAGCCCTTGCAAGCTGCACACCAAGCTGCTCGTGCTCGACGATGCGGTCTATGTCGGCAGCGCCAATTTCGATATGCGCAGCCTCTATCTCAATCTCGAGATCATGCTGCGCATCGAGGACAAAGCGCTGGCCGACCGCATGCGCGAGTTCGTCAGCTATCATATCGAGGCGTCGGAACACATTACGCTCGAAAAACACAAGCGGCGCGCGACGCTGTGGAACCGCATTCGCTGGTCGCTCGGCTGGGTGCTGGTGTCGGTTATCGATTACACCGTCGCGCGGCGCACGAATCTGGGCTTCTGACCCCTATTCGTAATCCTCGTCATAGCCGCCGCGCATTTCGGGCGAGCTGAACTTGGTGAACTCGCTCTGGAACAGGAGCGGGACGTTGCCGGTCGAACCATGACGCTGTTTCGCCACGATGAGCGTCGCGCGGTTGACCAGTTCGAGGTGGCGCGCTTCCCAGTCGGCGTATTTCTGGCGCACGTCCTCGCTGCTGGTCTCGTCCGGCGTGTCGGGCTTCAAAGCATTGTGGTAATATTCGCCGCGGAAAATGAACCAGACCATGTCGGCGTCCTGCTCGATCGACCCCGATTCGCGCAGGTCGGACAATTGCGGGCGCTTGTCCTCGCGCTGCTCCACCGCACGGCTGAGCTGCGAGAGTGCGATGACCGGAACATGCAGTTCCTTCGCCAGTGTCTTCAAGCCGCGGCTGATTTCCGAAATTTCGTTCACGCGGTTGTCGCTCGCGCGGCCCGAACCCTGCAGCAGCTGGAGGTAGTCGACGATGACGAGGCCGATGTCGTGGCGACGCTTCAACCGGCGCGCACGCGTGCGCAGCGCGCCGATGGTAAGGCCCGGCGTGTCGTCGATATAAAGCGGCAGCTCGTTCAGTTCCTGGCTGGCGAAGGAGAGGCGCTGGAACTCCTCCTTGCTCAACCGGCCCGAGCGCAGCTTTTCCGAAGAGATCTCGGCGGTCTCGGCAAGGATACGCGTGGCGAGCTGGTCGGCGCTCATTTCAAGGCTGAAGAAGGCGGTGGCCGCACCCGGGCTCTCGCTGCCCTCGATGCCCAGTTTCTTGTCGTCCATCAGGCGCCGCGCGGCGTTGAAGGCGATGTTGGTGGCAAGCGAGGTCTTGCCCATGCCCGGACGGCCGGCGAGGATGATAAGGTCGGAATTGTGCAGGCCCGAAGTCTTGTCGTTGACGGTTTCGAGGCCCGTCGTCTTGCCTGAGAACTTGCCGCCCGAATTGATGGCCGCTTCGACCATCTTCAGCGCGCCCAATGCGGCGGTGCGGAAGTCCTGCGCCTCGTTGCCCGTGGTCGCACCCTCGGCAACCTTGTAAAGATCGGCTTCGGCCTGGCTGATGCGGTCCATCGGCGCGACTTCGTCGGAGGTGTCCAATGCACCTTCGACAAGGTTGCGGCCGACATGGACAAGCTCGCGCAGCAGGGCGAGGTCGTAAATCTGTTCGGCCAGCTTGCCGGTAGCTAGCAGGCCCTGCCCGTCGGCGGTGAGCTGCGCGAGATAGGTCACGCCGCCCAGCTGCTTCAGTGCCTCGTCGCTCTCGAAATAGGGCTTCAGCGTCACCGGCGTGGCGACCGAATTGCGATCGATCAGCTTCAGCACGCGCTCGTAAATGCGCTCGTGCACCGGCTCGTAGAAGTGGTGCGGCTGCAGCGGGGTGTTGAGTTCGCCCACCACCTGGTTGTCGATCAGCACCGCGCCGAGGAAAGCTGCCTCGGCCTCGACATTGTTCGGAAGGCTGGTGCCCTGCGGTTCCTTCGCAGGGGTCGAATCGGTAGCGGGGAAAAGAAGATCGGTGTCGGCCATGCGCGGCACCATGGCGGTCGGGGACTCTGGGGACAAGCGATTGCCCGTGCTGATTTGTCGCAGCAGCTTGTGGATATCGGGGAAGACTCAAAGTCCACTTGCCCCGCATCGCTGCGCTTGCGAAAGCAGCATCGCACGATGAGCGATTCAACCAACCCTGCCGGCGACCAGCGCATTGCGAAGATCGACCTCGACGAGGAGACGATCATCTGGCGCAATGCCGATATCGAGCAGGAACGGCGCATCGCCATCTTCGACCTGATCGAGGAGAATACCTTCAAGCCGGTCCGCGCAGCCGAGCGCGGAGCGAGCGGGCCGTACCACCTGCGGCTGGCGGTGCGTGACGGGCGGTTGCTGCTCACCATCAACGATGCCGACGATGAACTGGTCGAAGAATTGCTGCTGGGCCTTGCCCGCTTCCGCCGCCCCATCCGCGAATATTTCGCGATATGCGATAGCTATTACCAGGCCATCCGCAAGGCGACGCCGGGCGAAATCGAGACCATCGACATGGCCCGCCGCGGCGTCCACAACCGCGCCGCCGAACTGCTGCTGGAGCGGCTGGAGGGCAAGGTCGAAACCGATTTCGCCACCGCGCGCCGTCTCTTCACGCTGATTTGCGTTCTCCACATCAAGGGCTGATTGGATGGTGCGGCGCAAGAAAAAGGGCCGGACGGGCCTCGCCCTGAAACTGCTCCTGCTGCTGGCGATCGTCGGCGCGGGCGGCTGGCTCTACCTCCAGCACGAACAGCGCGGCTGGCGTCCTGACGAGGCAACCTATCCCGACCAGGGCGCGCTGGTGGGCGAGCGCGACGGCGCGGTCGACTTCGAGGTGCTCAAGGGGCTGGGCGCAAACTTCGTCTATCTCGAGGCGAGCCGTGGCGCGCGCGGGAAGGATGCGAATTTCTCCCGCAACCTCGCCGCTGCACGCAAAGCTGGCCTGCAGGTTGGCGCGGTCCACCTCTTCGACCCGTGCGAGACCGCAGACGGGCAATCGGCCAACTACGTCACCATCGTCCCGCGCGATGCAGACCTCTTGCCCGCCGCCATTCGCCTCACACGCACCACCGATGAATGTTTCGAGCGCGTCTCCGAGGCGGCGGTGCAAAGCGAATTGCTCACGCTGGTCAACCAGGTCGAGGCGCATACCGAAAGCCCGGTCGTGCTCGCGCCGAACGAGACCTTCGAAGGTCGCTACCGCCCCGCGCGCCGCCTCGAACGCGCGCTATGGCTCGAGGGGAACCGGAGCGAGCCCGATTATGCGGGCCGTCCGTGGACCGTGTGGACCGCCAATTCAGCTTACGCCAGCGATGCCGCGCAAGAGCCCTTGCGCTGGCTGGTCGTGCGCCCCTAGGACCATTTCTCATGACCGACGATGACCTGATTGCCGCCGCCCGTAAGGCTGCAGAGAACTCCTATTCGCCCTATTCGAACTTCGCCGTGGGCAGCGCGCTGCGCTTCGCCGATGGCAGCGTGGTGACAGGCACGAATATCGAGAATGCGAGCTACGGCCTCGCGCTCTGCGCCGAAACCGTGGCAGTGTCGAAAGCCATGGCCGACGGCGTGCGCGGTGGGCTGGAGGCCGTCGCGGTCACGGGTACGGGCGATGCGCCCATCACGCCCTGCGGGCGGTGCCGCCAGGTCTTGAACGAGCTGGCACAGCTCGGCGGAACCGACCCGCTCATCCTGTGTGTTGGCCCCGATGAAGTTCGCCGCATCAAGCTGAGCGAACTCCTGCCCGATGCCTTCGGCCCTGCAAGCCTCGACTAACGCTTCCTTCACCGCTTTTGTTTAGCAAGCTGCCATGGCGCGAGGGCGCGCCCGGGAGTTTGTAAGCATGAAATTCGTCCATCTTGAATCGCGCGGCGGCAATTACATGGTCGTTGCCAGCAACGTTGCCTACCTTCGCGTTGGCGAGAACGGCCAGACGCTGGTCGGCATGGTCGGAAGCCAGCCGCTGCTGGTCTCCGGTACGCCGGAAAGCGTGGCGCAGAAACTGATGGCGGGGACCGCCGAGGGCTGAATCTGCCGATGCCACGCAAAAGGGCGCCGAAGCATGCTTCGGCGCCCTTCCTGTTTGTCGGTAATCGCTGCGCTTAGAAAGCGAAGCCGATCGCAGCAACTGCCTGGTGGCGGTTGCCGTTGAGATCATCGGCGATGACGTCGCTGATGTTGTAGTTCGTGTAGCGATACTCGAGGCGCGCGAAGACGTTGCCGAAATTATGCTCGTAACCGGCACCTGCGCGGAAGCCTTCGAGGTTATCGACATAGTCGACATCGACGTTGCTGTAGCCAGCCTTGAGGTAAGCAATTCCATTGTCGTCGATCACGTAACCGAGGCGCACGCCGCCATAGAGGTCGAGACCGGCATCGCCGAGGTCTTCGCTGATGGTGGTGCCGGTGGCTTCGAGTTCAACGCCGAGAAGCGCCTTGCCCGAAACCGTGTCGTAGCCGGCGGTCAGGCCATAGAGGAGGCCGCTTTCGCTCTCGCTGTCGGTACGATCTTCGAGGTTGATGACGTCGAGGCCGCCAACGGCAGCGACTTTGAAGCCGGCAGCTTCACCGTCTTGCGCAAGAGCCGCGCTGGGAACAATTGCAGCGGCTGCTGCGGCCAGAACAGTAAATTTCTTCATGAATAGACCCCTTGGTTTGGAGAAGAAGCGGGGCCTTAGGTGCGAAATAGTCGACTGGCACTGAAAAATAAGATTGTGTCGCAAATTATCGCTGAATGTTGCGATATTGCGACACAATCTTTTGCTATTTGTTTATTGTGTGATGGAGGCGGAAAGGAACTTTATGCTTCCTGCGCTTCCATCCATTCGACCAGCGATGCAAGGCAATCGCGCGCCAGCATCTTGCAGCGCTCGGGCGACCAGCCCTGTTCGGGCTCGGGGTCGGCCTTGTTGTCCTTGTAAGGCATTTCCAGCGTCATCGCGGTCGCGCCGAAGCGCTCGGCGACCTGGTTGGTGCTCATCGACAAATTGGCCTTGCCCGGGGCTGCCTTGGTATAGCCCTGCTCGGTCTGGAAATCGGGCGTGCGGCGGTCGAGGATGCGCTCATAGCTGTAATAGCGCTCGCCCTGCTCGTCACTCCACGAGGGGATGCCTTCGAAACCGGCAAGGAAGCTCACCGGAATGGCCTCGTCGCCGTGGACGTCCATGGCGAAATCGACACCGGTCTTGTCCATGTGGTTGCGGATGGCGAGCACTTCGGGGCTGCGCTCGGCGCTGGGGTTTTCCCATTCGCGGTTGAGGTTCGCGCCGGCGGCGTTGACGCGCAGGTTTCCGCGCTTCGAGCCATCGGGGTTGCAGTTGGGCACAATGTGCAGGCGGCAGTTCTGGCGCAGCTTGCGGCCCACGCTGTCGGCGGGATCGGTGAGCACTTCAAGCGCGCCTTCCATCCACCATTCGGCCTGGGTTTCGCCCGGATGCTGGCGGGCATAGAGCCAGACGTTGAAGCTGCCTTCGCCCATTTCGAGGCAATCGATGGGCTGGCCGTCGAGCGTGGTGCCGAGATGGATGTGGTCGACGCCTTCGGAGGCAGCGGCTTCGGATACGAGGTCGTGGTGACGCTCCATCGAATAGGGCGCGAAATAGGCGAACCAGGCGATGTCGCTGGCGGGCGTGTAGCGGATGGTGAGAGTGCCGCCTTCCTCGTCCTTGTCGTAGCTCGACGAAGCGCGGCCCCAGTAATCGCGGTCTTCCGAGACACAGGCATCGTAATCGGGCCAGCCGTCGGGATAGGCGCTGTCGGAAAGCTGGGTAATTTTCAGCACCAGTTCGCGGCCCTTCGCGCCGGCGACGCGGAAGTGGAACCACTGCTTGAATTCGCTGCTGGTATCGAGCGGGATGGCAAGACGCGCGGTTGCGCCGTCGACCGACAGGACTTCGATGTTGCCGCTGTCGAAGGCGGAATCAATGCGGATATCGCTCACGTAAAACCTCTTCTTTTTCCTCTAGCCCAAGGCGTGCCGGCCCGAATGGGCGCTGGCAGTGCGATAGGCAAGGGCTGAATTTTGTGCGGCCAGAACGGCCTCATGCGGGAGGCCTCTAGGCGATTGCCCTTACCAAATCGTATGCTAGGTGCGCATCCCATGAGCGAAACGACGAAAGTGCCGGTGCTGGTCACCGGGGGCGCAGGATATATCGGCAGCCACGCGGTGCTGGCGCTGAAGGACGCAGGCTGGCCGGTGGCGGTCATCGACAACCTCTCGACCGGTTTCGAATTCGCCGTGCCCGACGACGTGCCGCTTTATAAGGGCGATATTGCCGATGCCGAACTGCTCGCGCGCATTTTTGCCGAGCAGGGCACTAAGGCCATCATGCATTTCGCAGGCTCCATCATCGTGCCCGAATCGGTCGAACAGCCGCTCGCATATTACGAGAACAACACGGTGAAGAGCCGCGCGCTAATCGAGGCAGCGGTGAAGGGCGGGGTGGAGCACTTCATCTTCTCCAGCACGGCGGCCACCTACGGCATTCCCGAAAGCTCGCCAATTTCGGAAGACTCGCCCAAGAGCCCCATCAATCCCTACGGCTGGTCGAAGCTGATGACCGAGCAGATGCTTGCCGATGCGAGCGAGGCGCATGGCTTCAACTTCTGCGCGCTGCGCTATTTCAACGTGGCGGGCGCCGACCCGCAGGCGAGAAGCGGGCAATCGACCGCAGGCGCGACGCACCTCATCAAGGTCGCCTGCGAGGCGGCTACGGGAAAGCGCGACGGCGTTTCGGTCTTCGGCACCGATTACGATACGCCCGATGGCACCGGCGTGCGCGACTATATCCATGTGAGCGACCTCGCGAATGCGCATGTGCTGGCACTGGGCGCGCTGATCGAGCAGCCCGCGCGCTCGCTCACGATGAACTGCGGCTATGGTATGGGCTTCTCGGTGCTCGAAGTGCTCGATGCGGTGGACCGCGTGACCAATACGAAAATCGAGCGCCGCATGGAGCCGCGCCGCGCGGGCGACCCGGCCGAGCTCATTTCCGATCCCAGCCGCATCCGCGCCACCGTCCCGTGGCAGCCAAAACACGACGATTTGGGCGAAATCATCACACATGCGCTGCAATGGGAGCGCAAACTGTCCGAAATTCGGGGAAATGCTTGACCAGAATCACCCGCGCCGTTAACGGGCGCGCTTGAATTCGGCGCGTCGGAGCCTATCTCCGGCGCGTAATTATTTGATCAGAGAGAAACGATGAAGATCCGCAACAGCCTCAAGTCGCTCAAGAGCCGTCACCGCGATTGCCGCGTGATCCGTCGTCGCGGCCGCACTTACGTCATCAACAAGACCAACCGTCGCTTCAAGGCCCGCCAGGGCTAAGCTTCGGCTGCGCGGGGCAAGCTCCGCGACAAGTCTAACGACCGGCCCGGCTCCCGATGGGAGTGCGGGCCGTTCGCATTTGGGGAATCTTCTTGACTAGACGCCAACCGGTCGACGCCGTCGTGTTCGACGTGGGCAGGGTCCTATATCATTGGGACCTGCGCCTGTTGTTCGAGAAGATGACCGATGATCCTGCGCGGCTGGAAAAGGTCTTGGGCGAAGTCGTGACCGAGGAATGGCATTTCCTTCACGATGCAGGTCGCGAATTGTCGGACCTCGTGCTCGAGCGGATTGCGCTCTTCCCCGAATACACGGCTGAAATCCGTGCCTATGCCTCGCGCTTCAACGAGACCATCCCGGGGCCGGTCGAAGGCGCCCACGCTTTGGTCGAGCGCCTCGACACGCGCGGGGTCCCGCTCTTCGCGATCACCAATTTCGCCGCCACTTTCTGGGCGGGGTTTCGCCCGCAGCACGCGATATTCGACCGTTTCAAAGATATCGTCGTCTCGGGTGTCGAGCGCATTGCCAAGCCCGACCCGGCGATTTTCGCGCTCTCTGCGGACCGCTTCGGCCATGCGCCCGAAGCCATGCTCTTCATCGACGACAATCCCGACAACATAGCGTCGGCCGAGAAATGCGGCTGGCAGGTGCATCACTTCACCGATGCCGAAAGCCTCGAATGCGACCTCGCGGGCCGTGGGCTAATCTAGCGCAACAAAAAAGCCCCGACGCAGCGCGCCGGGGCCATGAGGACCACCCGATGGAGAGGGGGTGGGGGACTGGGTTCGGGCTAATCAGCCGTTGCACTTCGCCAGCTTGTCGGCATCGAGTTCTTCACCCTTGGCGGTGAAGCTGACGACGTTGCCGGTGTCGCGCTGGAGTTCGCGGCAGACGCGCAGCGGGCGCGAAGTGCCCTTCGGAGCGACGCAGGTCGTACCGCTGCAGGTCCATGCGATGCCGCCGGCAACGACGGTGCGCTCGGCAGCAGGCTGCGACAGTTCAGCCTTGTAATAGGGGCCATTGCCCTTGGCTTCGGCAGCGGTCGGGGCGACCAGCGCGCCGAGCGTGGCAGCCGAATAGAGCATGGCAGCGCCGAAGACGCCGAGCTTGGTCGAGGGAGTGTTGGAGAGGATCATGGTCTTACCCTTTTCGCAGATGCAATTTTGACAACACCACTTGCGGAAACTGCAATATCAGTTTCTCTTTGCAACTGGTTGCGAATCGCTACCTAACTAGATAAGTTGCATTCCACAACCCTTTTTTCGAATAATTTGGCGTTCACGGATTTTTCGCTAAATAGGTTTCCCGAAGAGGACTGAAATTTATGGGCGATATCCGCGAACCCTTGCGCGAACTGACCGAATGCGGCCTGCCGCAGGCGCTGGAGGTCATGGGCGAACGCTGGAGCTTCATGATCCTGCGTGCCAGCTTCAATGGGCTGCACCACTTCGAGGAATTCCTCAGCGAGCTCGGCATTGCGCGCAACATACTGTCGAACCGCCTCGCCAAGCTGGTCGAGCACGGCATCCTGCGCCGCGATCCGTGCCCCGATGATCGCCGGAAGATCGAATATCGCTTGACCGAAAAGGGTTTCGACCTGCTCCCCGCCATGGTCGCACTGCGCCAATGGGGTCAGAAATACGGTCACGAAGTCACCGAGAACCCCGTGCTGGTCGACGAACGCGACCGCCTGCCCATCGGACCGACCTCCATCCTCAGCCATGATGGTCGCATCCTCGGCCCTGCCGATTTGCACCTGGTAGATCGCGCCAATCTCGGCATTCGCGCCGATGGCACCAAAGCTTCGGCAGGCGAGGCGCTGGAGAACGGCTCGGTGGTCGACCTCGCTTCCAAGCGCAGCGCCGCCTGAGCGACACTCCCGAACGCACGCCCGACGGCCGCTACATCATCGTGCGCGGCCGCTTGTGGCGCACGAGCAATCCGAACCTTCCTGAAGATACGCGCGAATCACTCGTGCGCGATTTGATGAAAGCACGCCGTGATGTCGCGGCGGCGAAGCGTGAAAACGACGCCTCGTTGGAGAAAGATGCCCGCGCACGCGTCCACGAAGCCAAGGTTGCGCTGGGCGAGCGGGGCCCCGTGTGGTGGGATGACGGCGCGCCCGATTACAACCGCTACCTCCTCAAAAACACGCCCTATGCCGCGCAAACAAAGGGTTGAGCGCGCCTCCTGCCAGCCCGCGCAGGGCTAATCACCCTGGTTAACGACATCTTGCAAAAGTGACGTCAAATCGGGGCGAGGCGGCGTGACGTCATCGTTAAAACCATCGAAACACCTTTATGAGATACCTTGCGGTGAATCGGGGCGCATGCCCCTTTGAGCCGGATAAAAAACGTGATCGAAATCGAAGTCCAGAACGAGACGCACCAGACGCAGTTTCGCATCAAGGCGATGAGCGTGCCGCGCATTGGCGAAGGCATCCGCTTGAAGGAACCCGACAGCACCTGGGCGAGCTACGACGTGCTCGACGTGTGGTACCAGCAGGCCGATTACGGCGAAGTCTGGGTGCCTTACCTCCACGTGAAGACCACCCCCGCCGACGGCATGAGCGCCCCTGCGCCGACGCCCGGCGTTGCCGAAATGCCCAACCAGGCCATGCCCATCGCCGACTTCCTCGCCAAGTTCGAGGGCGACCACGAGCATGAGACGGTCAAGCTCAACCTCGACATGAGCGAGGAGCAGTAGGCGGGCTGCTATGTTCTGCTATCGGCCCGATAGCAGGAACTAGCGTGGCCCGTTGCATTGCGGTTCTGAGATTTCTTGAGGAGCTGCACTTTGATGGATTCTGACAACGTGGCAGCCTCCGCCAGCCATTGCGGGTAAATCCAATCTGGAGGGAACCCACTTCCTAGAGCCCGCGTCCGCAACTCCATAATCGGTCTGGTCGCAAGGATACTCGCTAAGGCGTTGGCGTTCACATTCCGCCTTAACAATTTTCCTCCATTCGCGGCTAGTCGGAAGGTGTATCACGAAAAAACCGTCTACTGCGCCGTCGTCGTGCTCAAAGTAATACTGAGAGTAGTCACCGATGGAGCTTATTGGTAGCGGACTTCTTTCAACTGCGGCCTCCATTCGATCCGCAACTTGCTCGCCATGCGGCACCCCGCAGCCTACAATGCACAAGCAAAAAACAATCTGTAAGGATGTTCGGTCTTTTTGAGCCATTTTCGTCCATCCAACTGGTGGCAGTTGACCCTAGCGGATCACACTAATGTGCAAAAGCGGCGAGGCAGCTTGCCACCCAGTAGCCGACTTTCAGTCTCAAGCCCTCGGCGGCTGTCTCCGATAGCTGAGAGCCTCCGCCACATGGATGCGGCCCACTTTCTCCGCGCCCGCAAGATCCGCAATCGTCCGCGCTACCCTCAGCATCCGCGTGTAGCTGCGCGCCGATAGCCGCATTGCGGTGGCCGCCTGCATCAGCAGTTCGCGGCCCTTGTCGTCGGGGCCGGCAAATTCCTCCAGCGCATCGCCCTGCAGTTCGGCGTTGGTGCGCGCTCCGCTGGCCTCGGCGCGGGCCGTTTGGACATCGCGCGCGGCGGCGACCCTTGCGCCGACTTCGGCCGTGCCCTCGGCGGGCGGGGGGAGGGCGAGGTCGGTGGCGCTGACCGGTTCGACCTCGACATGGAGATCGATGCGGTCGAGCAGCGGGCCGGAGACCTTGCTCTGGTAGTCGGCGGCGCATTTGGGGGCGCGACTGCACGCCAGCGCAGGATCGCCAAGGTGCCCGCAGCGGCACGGGTTCATCGCCGCGACCAGCTGGACATTGGCGGGGAAGGTCACGTGCGCATTCGCCCGCGCGACATCGACCGTGTTGGTCTCCAGCGGCTGGCGCAGCGAATCGAGCACGGCGCGCTGAAATTCGGGCAGTTCGTCGAGGAAGAGCACGCCAAGGTGCGCGAGGCTGACCTCGCCGGGTTTCACCTTTAGTCCGCCGCCGGTAAGCGCGGCCATGCTCGCCGAATGGTGCGGCGCGCGGAACGGGCGGGCGCGGCTGATGCGGCCTTCCTCGAGCAGGCCGGCGACCGATTGCACCATGCTCACCTCCAGCGCCTCGGGCGGGGAGAGCGGGGGCAGGATGCCGGGAAGGCAGCTCGCCAGCAGCGACTTGCCCGCGCCGGGAGGGCCGATCATCAGGAGGTTGTGCCCGCCCGCCGCCGCGATTTCGAGCGCGCGCTTGGCGGTTTCCTGCCCCTTGACCTGTTTGAGGTCGGGCGCCTTGCTTCCTTCCTCGACCAGCCCCTGCTCGGGAGGCGGCAGCTGCGAGGTACCCTTCAGATGGTTGAGCAGGCTCGCAAGGTCGGGCGCGGCCACCACCGGCACATCGCTCGCCCATTTGGCTTCGGAGCCTTGCGCGGCGGGGCAGATAAGTCCCTTCTCCGCCTCGCTCGCATGGATGGCGGCGAGGAGCACGCCCGGCGAGGGCTGGACGCGAGCGTCCAATGCCAGTTCGCCCACGACAATCCAGTCGCCCAGTTGCTCGGCATCGGTAATGCCCATCGCCCCCAGCACGGCGAGCGCAATGGGGAGGTCGTAATGCGAGCCTTCCTTGGGCAGGTCGGCGGGCGAGAGGTTGATGGTGATGCGCTTGGGCGGCAGCGCGAGGCCCATGGAGGAGAGCGCGGCGCGCACCCGCTCCTTGCTTTCGCCCACCGCCTTGTCGGCCAGCCCCACGATGTTGAAATTCGGCAGGCCCGGCGCGAGGCTGCATTGCACCTCGACGGCGCGCGCTTCCAGCCCGAGATAGGCCACCGTCCGGACCAGTGCGACCAAAGCTTCTTCCCCCCTTGTTGCCATGTGGCATGACAAGAAGCATAGGGATTGTCGAGACTTGGCTTCTCCACATCGGGGGAAGTCGCCTTCTGGCTTGACCTTTGCGGGTCTTTTCCTTAAGCGCGCCCCTCCAAGAGCGGACGCCTGCGAATGGCGGCCCTTTTTCGTCGCGGCGATTCGCCCGGCAATAACGATTTTAACTGAAGGTGTTCCCATGAAGCGGACTTTCCAGCCCTCGAACCTCGTGCGCGCCCGTCGCCACGGTTTCTTCGCCCGCAAGGCTACCCCGGGTGGCCGCAAGGTTCTCCGTGCACGTCGCGCTCGCGGCCGCAAGAACCTCTGCGCGTAAGCGACTGATTGTCCGCGCTCCGGCGCAGGCACAATCGCGATAACAAAAGCGGGCTCCCATCGGGGGCCCGTTTTGCGTATCTGCTACCCATGCACTCGAGCCTGTCCGTCATCACCAAGCGCAGCGATTTCCTCGCTGCCAATCGCGGTATGCGGAACGCGAAGCCTGGGTTCGTGCTGCTGACCCGTCCGAACGAGGGCAAGGGCAAGCGCTATGGCATCACAGTTACGAAGAAGATCGGCAACGCCGTGGTGCGCAACCGCATGAAGCGGCGCTTCCGCGAATTGCTCTGGGCAGCCTTGCCGAACGGCGGTCTTGCCGACCACGACCACATTCTCATCGGCCGCGAAGGCGGGGTCGAGCGTGATTTCGCCGCGCTGGCCGAGGAACTGGACGCTGCGCTTGCCCGCGCCGTCAGGGGCGAAGGCGACCGCGCGCGCCGCCCCCGCCACAAGAGGTCGCGCCGCGCATGAAGTATCCGCTGATCTGGATCGCGAGGGCGTGGCAGCTCGGACCGAGCCGCATCCTGCCGCCCACCTGCCGCTTCACGCCAAGCTGCAGCCAGTACGCCATCGAGGCCCTGCAGAAGCATGGCGCAATCAAGGGTGGATGGCTGGCCCTCAAGCGGCTATTGCGCTGCCAACCCTGGGGGGGCTGCGGCCACGACCCGGTGCCTTAGTGCATCCAGTGTCTTGACGTTATAATACACTCTTCCCACCTAGCGAATACATTACCTACGGGATCGACCTTGGAAAACTCACGCAATTTTGTCCTCGTCCTCACCCTGTCGCTGGCAATCCTCATCGGCTTCCAGTGGGTGAGCGACTATCTCTACCCGCAGCCCGAGGAAGCTCCGGCTGCGACGGGGAATGTCGATACTCCGGCAGAGCAGGCGGCCGCTGCGAACGCGGGGACAGTTTCAGGTGCGGCAGCGCGTGTCGATCTCGACAGCGCGCTTGCATCGGAAGGGCGCGTGCGCATCGATTCGCCCAAAGTGGCCGGGTCGATAAACCTCGCCGATGCGATGATCGACGACATCGTCCTCAAGGATTACGCCGCGAGCCCCGACAAGGACAGCGGCCCCGTACGCATCTTTGCTCCGCGCGGCACCGAGGTCGAACAATACGCCCAGCTGAGCGTGCTGGTGAACGGTGCCAAGCTGCCGGACGTGACCCAGTGGGAAGCCGATGGCGATGTGCTCACGCCGGAAAATCCGGTTACGCTTAGCCATGATGCGGGGAATGGCGTGCTGCTCGAGCAGACCTATTCGATCGACGAAAATTACATGATCACGGTCGCGCAGGCGATTTCGAACACCAGCGACGTGCCCGTCGTGGCCCAGCCCTACGGCATCGTGGGGCGCACCAGCACGACTGCGAGCGACGACTTCTTCATCGCCCATTCGGGCCCGATCGGTTCGTTCGACGAGGCTGTGGAATACGGCTACGATTACGACAATGTCGAGGAAGACCGGAAGGTCAGCCCCTCGGGCGCGACCGACTGGATCGGCTTTACCGACATCTACTGGCTGGCCGCACTCGTGCCCGCCAGCGGCAGCGCGCCGGACGCGACTTTCCATTCGCTCGGAGGCGACCGCTACAGCGCCGAGATGCGTTATGACCCCGTCACCATTCCGGCGGGCCGCAAGATTACCACGACGACCCAGCTGTTCGCCGGCGCCAAAGAAAGCGAAATTCTTGACGCTTACCAGGATGCCGGCATCCCGCAGTTCGGCCTCGCCATCGACTGGGGCTGGTTCCGCTGGTTCGAGAAGCCCTTCCTGTGGCTGCTCACCAATATCTTCGAACTGGTCGGCAATTTCGGCGTCGCCATCATCATCCTGACCATCATCGTGCGAGGGCTGATGTTCCCCATCGCGCAGAAGCAGTTTGCTTCGATGGCGGCGATGAAGGCCATCCAGCCGGAAATGAAAAAGCTGCAGGAAAAGTACAAGGACGACCGCCTCAAGCAGCAGCAGGAAATGCAGGCGCTGTTCAAGCGCGAGAAGGTCAACCCGCTCGCGGGCTGCCTGCCGCTGATCCTGCAGATCCCGATCTTCTTCGCGCTCTACAAGGTGCTCTACCTCGCCATCGAGATGCGCCATCAGGACTTCCTCTACATCAAGGATCTCTCCGCGCCCGATCCGGCGACCGTGCTGAACCTGTTCGGCTTGCTGCCCTTCGACCCGCCCAGCTTCCTTGCCATCGGCATCCTCGCCGTGCTGCTGGGCTTCACCATGTGGCTGACTTTCAAGCTTAACCCCAGCGCGATGGACCCGATGCAGCAGCAGATCTTCAACATCATGCCTTGGGTGCTGATGTTCATCATGGCGCCGTTCGCGGCCGGCCTGCTGCTCTACTGGGTAACCTCCAACGTGCTCACGTTGGCGCAGCAGAAATATCTCTATTCGAAGCACCCGGCCTTGAAGGCCGCTGCGGAGAAGGAGAAGGCCGAAAAAGCTGCCGAAGCTGCGAAGGCGAAGGGCTGATGACCGAGGAAGAAGCCGCCGAACTGGCCCAGCTGGAGCGGCGTGCGAACAAGCTGTTCTCCGGCCGGGTGGAGTTCCTCCTCTCGGCCCCGCAGCTCAAATTCCTGCCCGAGCCCACCGTGCCCGAGATCGCCTTCGCGGGGCGTTCGAACGTGGGCAAGAGCTCGCTGTTGAATGCGCTCACTGGGCGAAAGAAAATCGCGCGCGCCTCGGTGACGCCGGGCCGCACTCAGGAACTCAACTTCTTCGAAGTGGGCGAGCCGACCCAGTTCCGCCTTGTCGACATGCCCGGCTATGGCTTTGCCAAAGCACCGGTGAAGGTCGTCGAGAAGTGGAAGAACCTCGTGAAGACCTATTTGCGCGGGCGGCAGGTGCTGGTGCGCAACCTCGTTCTGGTCGACAGCCGCCACGGGCTGAAAGACGTCGACCGCGAGATGATGAAAATGCTCGACGAGGCTGCTGTGGGCTACCGCGTGGTCATGACCAAGGCCGACAAGATCAAGGCGAGCGAGTTGGAAAAGACCGTCGCCGCAGTCGAGGCCGAAGCGAAGAAACACGTAGCCGCCTATCCGAAGATCCACGTGACTTCGAGCGAGAAGGGCATGGGCATCGGCGAACTGCGGGCAGCCTTGCTGATGGACGCGGGCATCTAGCTTCCGCGCACAAGCGCGTCATTCACAAGCCGTCTATCTGGACGCGCTAGAGCGGCGTGCATGCAATTCAAGACATTCGCCGCTGCTGCCCTTGCCTCTGCCATCTTGTGGCCTGTCGCGGCAGCATCGCAGGTGCCGTCACCTGAGAATGAAATCGTCGTCACCGCCAAACGGTCGGGCGCCCCCATGTGGACCATCGACACGCCCACCGGCACCGTCCTCCTCGTGGGCGAGATTGCCGGTGTGCCGAAAATTACTCCATGGCAGCCCGACATGCTCGAAGAGGCTGCCGCCGAAGCCGACCGGGTCATCCTCCGCGCAAAGCCGAAGTTTTCGGCCGGAGACATCTTCCGGATGATTTTCGCAGGCGGAAAGATAACCAAGCTGCCCGACGGTACGACTGCGGCGCAGTATCTGTCGACCGAACAGCGCGACAGGCTGGCCCGTCTTGAAGCGCAATATGACATCGATTACGACCGGCGAAGCTTCCTGATGACGTCTTTCGACCTTCTGGCAAGGCGGCTCGATTTCGATGATGACACGACGAAGGACCCGACCGACATCGTGAAGAAGGCAGCGAAGCGCGCCGACATTCCGGTCTTGCGGCCCGAACGCTTCCGCGGCGAGGACCTGCTCGACGACTTGGCCGAGGCCGACCCTGCAAGTCACATACCCTGTCTCGAAGCCGCGATGGCGGCGACCGAAGCGGGCCAGACAATTATCGAGGCACGCGGAGAGGCCTGGCGGAGTTTCAAGATAAAAGCGGTGATGGACAACCCGCTCGAAATCGCGCTCGGCACATGCTGGCCGTGGGCGGATGACGATATCGGGACTGAAATCCGTGACCAGTGGACCGGCATGCTCGCCGAAGCAGCGCAGGAAAAAGGTGTAACGCTCGCTGTCGTGCCGCTGCGCGTTCTTGCCGAAAGTGGCGGCGTGCTCGACCAGCTCGAGCAGCGCGGGTTTGCCGTCTACGGTCCCGACTGGCGCGGCGCAGAGTAACACCGTTCAAGCAACTCAAGGCGCGAACAATGTCGTATCGTCAGGTCCACGTGACTTGGAGCGATAAGGGTATGGGGAGCGGGGAGCTGAGGGCGGCGCCAATGCAGTACGCTGGCGCTCAGCCCCCGACCCAAGCGTGACTTACTCCGCGAAAGTCCGATTGGCTTCGTAAGCTTCCTGTTCGATCGGCATTTCTTCATGCCGGAATTCCTGCAGCTGTTGCATGTAGCGCGACACGAAACCGCCGAAATCGCCGCTCTGTTCGATTTGCCGGACATGGACGAATTCATGGGCGAGGTTCGGCCTGTCGAGGTTAAAACCCTTCCGCACCCATATCGCATAGCCGAAGGCCTGGGCGTTGTTGACGATGCCCGGGCCGACAAACCCTATGCTTTCCCCGATCGTCCGCATGAACTTGTCCTCCATGGGGAAGGGGACCGCGTCCACCCACACCAGCCTGACCCGCTCGGGATGCTTGATGCCGACATCCTTGGCTAATTGGAGCTGTGTTGCATCCAGTCGCGCACCTCGCTCCAGGCCTTCGCGGTCGATGCCCTTGGCCCACTCGACATACTTCTCGAGAAATTTATGGGCGGGATCTGTAGCAGCGCTTTCTTGATGGCGCTGATTGCAATCGGCAGCTTGCGAAGCTGAGCCGGCGGATGCTGGCAACGCAAGCAAGGCACACGCGGCAATCGCATGGAGGGGCGCGCCAAGCATCGCCCTGAAATTCGTCAAGCGCGCAGTCTGCTGTGCGAGAGCTTTAAAGGTAGTCATACGTTGTTCCCTGAGTTTCTTCGCAGCAGGGAATAAGGCTGTGAAAGCGAGGTGTCTTGAACCTCATTGCTCCCGGTATAGCGAAGGCGAGATACCCACGGTGGCCTGGAACTGGCGGGTGAAATGGCTCTGGTCGGCAAAGCCAAGGTCTACCGCCACATCGGCCAGAGGATGTCCTTTAAGGATTAGGCGTTTCGCTTCATGTATCCGGCGCTGCGTCCGATATGCAATCGGGCTCAATCCGTGAGTTTTCCTGAAGCTTCGCGCCAGATGGAACTTGGAGACTCCCGCCGCGTCGGCCAGTTCGTCGAGCCCGAAGTTTTCCCAGAAGTGCCCCTGTATATATTCGCGAGCGCGATTGATCCTGTCCGGCATTTCCGGGGTCTGTTCCATGCGCCCGGCAGCATCGAACGCGATATCGATGATCTTCGCGACAGCGAGTTCCTGCTCGAGCCTGTCGCCTTTTCCTGCTTCCATCCATCGATGGAGTTCGATCAGCTGCGCCGCGCCCGACGGGTTTTCGGCCTTGGGCCGGGCGAACCGAAGGCCGGGACAGTCGGTAAAGGAAATCACGAGCGCCTCGGGAAGGTAGAAGACCCGATAACGCAAGAGCTCGTCGCCAAGCGCGCTGTTCGCGTGTGCCTGATCGGGATTGATCGTGATGATGTCGCCCAGGCTCACAAGGTAGGTCTTGCCCTGCGTTTCCAGCATCTCCGCACCGGCCTCGACAGCGCCAATGACGAATTGCTCGTGAATGTGGACAGGGAAGGTGCGTTCTCGGTACGCCACGCTGACGAGTTCCAAATCGACATGCTCGGGGCGAAAAAATCGTGCAGGGCGGGTGTCTTGCATCACTGTAGCGTCATAATAGGCATGTTGAAGGTGGAGAGCGCGAATGCGGCCTGTGAGTCTTGCAGTCTCAGCCTAGGTCGCAAACAGCATCGCATCGTCGGCGAAAGCCTTCATTTCCAGCGCATTGCCGCTGGGGTCGCGGAAGAACATTGTCGCCTGTTCGCCCGGTTTGCCCTTGAAGCGCACGGTGGGTTCGATGACGAACTCCACGCCCGCAGCCTGCAGCCGGTCCGCCATCTCCTGCCAGTCATCCATCGTCAGCACGAGGCCGAAATGGGGAACCGGCACGTGCTCGCTGTCGACCTTGGTCCGCGCACGGTCGGCAACAAGGCCGGGGGCCTGGTGCGCGACTATCTGGTGGCCGTGAAAATCGAAATCTATCCAGTAGTCGCTGCTCCGCCCCTCCGCGCAGCCGAGCACCTCGCCATAGAAGGTGCGGGCGGCATCCAAGTCGTGGACGGGGAAGGCGAGATGGAAGGGGCGCAGGCTCATGGCGTTCGTCTAGCTGCAAAGGCGCTCGCCGGAAAGCGGCATCGTTCAGGCTCGACAGCGCGAAAATGAACCCTTACCGCTGCGCGGACACGCAGGGGACTGGCATGAAAATCATCATTGGCAACAAGAACTACTCGAGCTGGTCCCTGCGCGGCTGGCTCGCGGCCAAGCAGTCGGGCCTCTCGTTCGAGGAAATTGTCGTGCCGCTCTTCGGCGAGAATTGGGAGGCCGACCGCAAGGGCGGAGAAATCCAGCCCTCTTCGGGCAAGGTACCGCTCCTGTGGGACGGCGAGACGGTGGTGTGGGACAGCCTCGCCATGCTCGAATACCTTGCCGACAAGGTCGGGCGCGACCGCTTTTGGCCCAAGGACGACACCGCGCGCGGCATGGCCCGCTCGATGGTCGCGGAAATGCATTCCTCCTACCAGGCGCTGCGCGGCGAATGCCCGATGAATGTGAGAAAGCGCTTCGACGGTTTCGAGCCGAGCGAGGCATGCAAGGCCGATATCCTGCGCATCCTCGGCCTGTGGGCGGAAGCGCGCAGCCGTTTCGGCAGCGGCGGCCCCTATCTTTTCGGCACCTTCGGCGCGGCGGACATCTTCTTCGCCCCTGTGGTCAGCCGCTTCATCAGCTACCAGATACCCGTCCCCGGCTTCGCCGCCGCCTATATGCAGGCGGTGTGGGAGCATGAATGGATGCAGGGATGGATCGAGGCATCGGAAAACGAAGAATGGGTCATCGAACAATACGAAACCGTCTCCTGACGGCATTCGCGGCGCTGCTCGCGCTGCTCCCGGCACAGGCGCATGCGTGGGGTTTCTTCGCGCATCGCACGACCGCGGAAATCGCCGACGAGAACATCAGCGACGACACGCGCGCCTCCATGCAGCGCCTGTTTGCCGCAGCACCCTTGCTGGCGACACCCGAGTGCAAGCTCGAAACCATCGAGGACGCGAGCGTTTGGCCCGATTGCGTGCGCCGGACCCGCTGGCGCTGGGGATATACCGCCGCCTGGCATTACCGAACCGCGCCCGTATGCGAGGCCTACAATGCGCGCCGCAATTGCTCCGGCGGCAATTGCGTGACGGCGCAGATCGAGCGCAGCCAGCGACTGCTCGCCGACGAGAGCCTGCCCGCGCACATCCGCCTCGAAGCGCTCGCCTTCATGGTGCATTTCATCGGCGACGTGCACATGCCGCTCCATTCGGGCGACCATGAGGATCGCGGCGGCAATAGTGTCGAGACGGACTACGGCATCGTACCGGATCTCAACCTCCACTGGATTTGGGACGGGCCGCTTGCCGAGCGTGCGATTACCTCTGCCGAGGTTCCGCTGGTGCGCCGCTATACGGAAGAAGAACGCGTCAAGCTAGGCGGCGGGACGCCTGCCGACTGGGGCCGCGAGAGCTGGCAGACGAGTCGCGATTTTGTCTATCCGAACGCCTTCGACCGCCCTGTCTGCGAAGGCGATGACCTGCCCGACGAAACGGCGCTGACGCAGGAAGATATCGAGAGGGCCATCCCCATCTCGCAGCGCCGCGTGACGCAGGCTGGCATTCGCATGGCGGAATATCTCGATGCGGCCTTCGCACCGGGACCGCTGCCCGAGCCGGAGCGCGACTAGGGCACGCGCTTGGTCGGGTAGGGCGTGCCGTCCTTCCGGAAATAGCCATCTGGCGTGAAGACCATGTCGATGTCGGGATATTCGCCGCGGTCCGTGTCGCGGTCGCCGCCGCTGATGGCAAGGAACACGCAAGGGATGTCGAAGCGGTTGTAGAGCCGGTGGCCGTTTTTCTCGCCTGCGCGCCAGGCAAGGATATCGCCGGGGCCGACCGGCACTTCGCCATCGTCCTCGATGAGGATTGCCTCACCCTGCAGGATGACAACCAACTCGTCCTGGCCTTCGTGCCAGTGGCGCTGAGAGGAATAGGCGCCGGGATCCAGCACGACATGGCTCGCGCCCAGTTTCGTCAACCCGCCCACCGGCGCCAGCCTGCGATAATTGCGCCCCGCCACGTCCTCGTCAAAGGGCGGCGGATAGCCGGTGGCATTGGTCTGGGGGATGGCATCGAGATCGAGCTTGGGCATCCGGTGTCCTTCCTGCTAGCGGAGCGAATATGACTGAGGTTTTGGAACTCGCCAAGCGCCTGATGGCCGCCGAAAGCGTCACCCCCGCGACCGGCTCCGTATTCGACCGCATGGAAGCCATGCTCGCCCCGCTCGGCTTCGAAGTGACGCGCTTCACCCGCGGTGATGGCGCGGATGGCACGCCCGAAGCGCCGGTCGAAAACCTGTTCGCAATACGCAAGGGACCGGAAGGTTCGAAGCATTTCGCTTTTGCCGGACACCTTGACGTAGTACCGCCCGGTGGCGGCTGGGCCTCGGACGCGTTCGAGCCCGAAGTGCGCGGTGAATTCCTTTACGGGCGCGGCGCGGTCGACATGAAGGGCTCGATCGCCTGCATGGTCGATGCCGTGGCGCATGTCCCTGCCGATGCGGGTACGATCAGCTTTATCATCACCGGTGACGAGGAAGGACCTGCGCTCCACGGCACGCGCGCGCTGATCGATTTCATGCGCGAGGCGGGCCACCAGCCCGACCTGTGCCTCGTGGGCGAGCCCACCAGCGTCAACCGCCTTGGCGACATGATGAAAATCGGGCGGCGCGGCTCGGTGAATATCTGGCTTGAGGTCGAGGGCACGCAGGGCCACGTCGCCTATCCGCACCTCGCCGACAATCCGATCCCCAAGCTGGTCGCCATGCTGGCCGAACTCGACGCGCTGGTGCTCGACGAAGGCAATGACTGGTTCCAGCCCTCCAACCTCGAGATTACCGACCTCGAGGTCGGCAATATGGCGCACAACGTCATTCCGGAGAAAGCCGAGGCGCGCATCTCCATCCGGTTCAACGACACCCATTCGGGCGCCTCGTTGTCCGAGAAGGTGGGAGCCATTGCCGAAAAGCATGGCGGTGTCGCGAAACCCATCATCTCGGGCGAGCCCTTCCTCACACCGCCGGGCGAATTCAGCGACATCATTGCCCGCGCAGTGAAGGCCGAGACGGGCATCGACCCCGAACCCTCCACCACCGGCGGCACTTCGGACGCCCGCTTCCTGCGCGCCGTGTGTCCGGTCATCGAATTCGGCCTCGTCAACGCGACCATGCACAAGCGCGACGAGGCTGTAGCCATCGAGGACCTTTCCACGCTAAGCCGCATTTACGCGCGCATCGCCAAGGACGCGCTGACATAAGAAAACACGTCTGAGGGGACAGCAATGCTGAGGGTCTGGTTCGAAATTCCACTGTGGCAGCGCGTGCTGACTGCGCTCATCCTCGGCGTGCTGACCGGCTATGCTTGGGGCCCCGAGGCGGAAAGCATCAAGTGGATCGGCGACTTCTTCATCAAGTCGATCAAGATGCTGGTCGTCCCGCTCATCTTCTTCAGCCTCGTCGCGGGCGTTGCTGCGATCGGCGACTTGCGCAAGCTGGGCGCGGTCGGCGGGCGGGCGATGATCCTCTTCATCGTAACCGGACAGATTGCCGTGTGGCTGGGCCTTGCGCTGGGCACCTTCGTCCAGCCCGGAGCAGGCGTCGATACCAGCGCCATCCAGAAAGGCGCGACGCCCGAACCCAATCCGACCACGGCGGTCGACATGATCCTTTCGATCGTGCCCGAAAGCCCGGTGCAGGTGATGGCCGATGTGGCCGTGCTGCCGCTTATTGTGTTCTCGCTGCTGATCGGCATCGGCATCCTGATGGCGGGCAAGGACGGCGAGCCGGTCCAGAAGATCTTCGATAGCGGCGCGGTCATCATGCAGAAGGTCACGATGATCGTGATGGAGCTGACCCCCTTTGGCGTTTTCGCGCTGATGGCATGGGTGGCCGGCACGCTCGGCATGGATGCTTTGGTCAGCCTCGCCAAGCTGGTGGGTCTCAACTACCTCGGCTGCCTGCTTATCATCGCGCTGATCTACGGCAGCATGATCAAGTTCCTCGCCAAGCTGCCGGTGCGCGACTTCTTCCGCGGCATCGTGGACGCGATGGCGGTGAGCTATTCGACCGCTTCATCGAACGCCACGCTGCCCGTGACGCTGCGCTGCGCAGAGCGGAACCTCGGCGTGTCGAACTCGGTCGCCAGCTTCGTCATCAGCCTCGGCGCGACGATCAACATGAACGGCACGGCGATGTATCTCGGCCTCGCCACGCTGTTCGGCGCGCAGATCTTCGGCGTCGATTTGTCGATGGGCGACTATTTCCTCATCTCCATCCTCGCGACTTTGGGCGCGGTCGGCGCGGCGGGCATCCCGGGCGCCGGCCTCATCATGATGGCGCTGGTCTTCGGCGCGGTCGGCGTCCCGCTCGAAACAATTGCCTTCGTCGCCGGTGTCGACCGGATCATGGACATGATGCGCACCACGACCAACGTCAGCGGCGATGCCGCGGTGGCGACGACGGTGGCGGTAATGACGGGCGAAATCGACAAGGTTGAGATGGTCTCGGCAGACGATGTCTGAGTCGAACGCTGCTGCTGTCGGGAGAGCTACAGGTTATGGGTCGATCTCTTGAAACCGGCAGCCCCGGACCGGCAGTTTTTTCTCCCTGTCAGCGATACCGTTATAGGCTGGAACGCCATTATGGCGAAGGGCCTACGATGGCGATTATCATGGCCAATCCGTCGACCGCGACAGCAAATACCGACGATCAAACCATACGAATGATCCAGACATTGAGTGAGCGGTTCGGTTACGGCAAAGCCCTGATTGGCAACCTGTTCGCATGGCGCTCGCCCGATATCCATCAGTTGGGGGAGCAAGATGATCCTGTCGGACCCGACAATGACCTCCATTTAGTCGCCTTGGCGCAAGAGGCCGACCATATCGTTGTAGCTTGGGGGCCTCCTGGAAAGGTCAAGAGCGCGTTTCGCCCGGTGTGGACGGAGCGTTGGAATACCGTCGCGGATTTGTTGGCGAGCTCCGGTAAATCGATTTACTGCCTAAAGCACCTCGCTGGCGATCATCCGCGCCATCCGCAAATATTAATGCACGATACTCCCTTGCCTCTCTGGCGACGTCCAAACTGAAAAGCCCTAACGCCCCTTCGGCTTATCCAGCACTTTCTTCCGGTAGCTGCACAAATCCACCATCTTGCAGCGCCAGCACTCGGGCGTCCGCGCCTTGCAGACATAGCGGCCATGCAGGATGAGCCAGTGATGTGCTCCGAGGCGGAAGGGCTGGGGGACGCGCTTCTCTAGTTTTGCCTCAACCTGTTCGGGCGTCTTGCCTTTCGCAAGGCCGGTGCGGTTTCCCACTCGCAGGATATGCGTGTCGACCGCGAAGGTCTCCTGCCCGAACCAGCAATTGAGCACGACATTGGCGGTCTTGCGGCCCACGCCGGGCAGGCGCACGAGATCCTCGCGCGTGTCGGGGACCTCGCCGCCATATTCATCGACCAGCAGCTGGCTCAGCAAGATGACGTTCTTGGCCTTGGAATTGAACAGGCCGATGGTCTTGATGTGCTCTTTCAGCCCGTCCTCGCCCAGTTCGAGCATCTGCTCGGGCGTCTCGACCTCGCGAAAGAGCGCGCGGGTGGCCTTGTTCACGCCGACGTCAGTCGCCTGCGCGGACAGCGCCACGGCGACCACCAACTGGTAGCAATTGCCATATTCCAGCTCGGTCTCGGGCGAGGGATTGTCCTCGGCCAGCCGCCGGAAGAACTCGAAAATCTGGTCTTTCGTCATCAGGGGCGATGCCTAATCCCGGCGCGCAATATCGGCAAACCCGCCACCAGCCAGACGGCCGAGAATATCACCAGCGGAATGCCGAATTCATCGCTGTCCTGCCATCCCGCCAGAAGCGAGGTCCAGCAAGCGGCCAGTCCGCCGAGCATCGCCACGAAAACGGTTCGCGCCAGCGGGCGGGGCAATTCGCGCGCCGCCTTCAGCCAGTAGAGAAGGGGAAGGCCAGCCAGCGCAGCACCGGCGAGAAACAGAGGACCTGCGAAACCCGCATCGCCATGGAAGAAGGCCATTGCATAACCGCTCACCAGCAAAATGCCGGCGATGAAGACGCCGCTCAAGACGGCGAAGCTCTTCACAATCCCAGCACTTCTTCCATCGTGTAGCGGCCCTCGTCGCGACCCCGCAGCCACTCGGCAGCGCGGATGGCGCCGCGCGCGAATATCATGCGGTTCTCGGCGCTATGCGAAAGGGTTATGCGCTCTTCGTCGCCTGCAAGGATGACGCTGTGCTCGCCCGCTACCGTGCCGCCGCGCAGTGCCGCGAAACCGATGGCGCCTTCCTTTCGCGCACCCGTATGACCGTCGCGCCCGCTTTCCTTGTTGCCTTCGAGGGAGATGCCGCGGCCCTTCGCGGCCGCCTCGCCCAGCAGCAGGGCCGTGCCCGAAGGTGCGTCGACCTTGCGGCGGTGGTGCATCTCGACGATTTCGATGTCCCAGTCGCTGTCGAGCCGCTTCGCCGCCTCGCGCACGAGATGGGCGAGCAGCGTCACGCCGAGCGAAGTGTTGCCCGTCTGGAGCACGGCGATGTCCTCCGCCGCGCGGTCGATGGCCTTGTGGTGTGCCTCGCCGAGGCCGGTCGTACCGATGACGATGGGAATGCCTACTTTGACCGCAGCATCAAGATTTGCCTGGAGCGCGGCGGGGGCGGAGAAATCGACCAGCACGTCGGAGACGGCCGCCAGCTTCGCCACATCGTCGCCCTTGTCCGCGCCGCCCGAATAATCGTGGCCGGATGCGTCGATGACATCGCGCAGCGCCTTGCCCATCGCCCCGTCGCTGCCGACCACACCAATATTTGCCATTGTCTTTCCTTCGCTTCGCGTGGTTCATGGCGGCTATGAACGACATCCGCAACATCGTCGTCCTGACGGGCGCAGGGATTTCCGCCGAGAGCGGCATCGACACTTTCCGCGATGCAGGGGGGCTGTGGGAACAGCACCGGGTGGAGGACGTCGCCACGCCCGAGGGCTTCGCGCGCGACCCGGACCTCGTCCAGCGCTTCTACGACGCGCGGCGCGAGGCGGTACAGAAGGTCCAGCCCAATCCGGCGCACGAGGCGCTGGCGAGGCTGGATGCCGAGTGGGAGGGCAACCTTCTCATCGTCACCCAGAATGTCGACGACCTGCACGAACGCGCCGGCGCAAAACGCGTGCTCCACATGCATGGCGAATTGCTGAGCGCCTTATGCTCGGCCTGCGAAGCGCGGCATTCATGGAGCGAGACCCTGTTTGACCAGCCCGCCTGCCCGGGCTGCGGCGAGCAGGCGCTCAGGCCCGATGTCGTCTGGTTCGGCGAGATGCCTTACGAGATGGAGCGCATCTATGCGCACCTGCGCAGGGCGGACTTGTTCGTGAGCATCGGCACTTCAGGCGCGGTCTATCCCGCAGCAGGCTTCGTGCGCGATGCGCGCGAGTATGGTGCGCGAACGCTCGAACTCAATCTCGAACGCGGCGAGGGCTCCTACTGGTTCGCCGAATCGCGGCAGGGTAGGGCGAGCGAACTGGTGCCGGAATGGGTGGGCGAAGTGTTAGGGCGGTAATGTCCGTTATTGAGTGACTTTCGGCCGTAAGTCAGTCGTTCTCTTTGATGCGTATACACGCTCGGAAAACGCCACCCCCTGTGTCCCGTCGATGCCAGACTTCGACAACTTCGTAATATTTGAAATAGCCCGGCGGAGTGTCGATTGAGAGATATTCGCCAGCGCGCGGTAGGAACTCGAACTCCCCCGTGAATAGGGGTTCCAAGGCATCTTCTCGGTCAAAGGCTTCTACGATGGGCATACTGGCATACTAAGCAGGGGCGAGATTGACCGCAATCGGGTCGTTAGCCGACATCGCCACATCCCTTGCATTCCGGGTCCTTTGCAATCGTGAATTGCCGCATGCCGGGCTTCATGCCGTCGAGCAAATTGACCCGGTTCCATTGCGGGTCACCATAGGCGCTCACTCCGTCGAGCAGCACGCGGATGGCGTGAAGCGAGGCGAAGGTGGCGACCCAGCCGGCCATGGCGCCCAGCATACCGTCCTCTGCGCAGGTGTCGCAATCGTCGGCATCGAAGGCATCGCCGACGAAACAGCGGTAGCAAGCCTCGTCCGGCAAGTGCCCCGCGAAGGCTCCGACCTGGCCCTGGAAGCGGCCCACTGCGGCTGACAGCAGCGGCACGCCCGCTTTCACGCAGGCATCCGAGACGGCGAGGCGGGTGGCGAAATTGTCGGTGCCGTCGAGCACGAGGTCCGCGCCCTGGACCAGCGTGGCAGCGCGGGCCGCATCGATGCGGCGGTCGCTGATTTCGACCTCGAGCGCGGGGTCGAACAGCTTGACCCAGCGCTTGGCCGACACTGCCTTGCCGTGGCCGATGTCGCGCTCGTTGTAGAGCGTCTGGCGCTGGAGATTGCTGGCATCGACCTTGTCGTCATCGACCAGCGTCAGCTTACCTATGCCTGCCGCGGCGAGATACTGGAGGGCAGGGCTGCCGATACCGCCGAGGCCGACCAGCACGAGGTGCTTTTCCGCCAGTGCCGCCTGACCCGCGCCGCCCACTTCGGGCAGCACGATATGGCGCGCGAACCGCTCGAGCCTGTCTTCGCCAAGCATTGTCATTGCGGCGTCTCTTCCGCTCGGCGCTCCTTGCGGAAACCATGCATGCCGTTCCACCACTGCAGGCCGATAACCGCGCCCTTGGACGGCTGGAGCAGGCCGATGAGCATGATGATGGCAACCGGGATGATGATGGCGAGCAGCATCCACGCCGAGAGCGCAAAGCCGGTGATGAGCGCGATGATGACCGGTGCCAGCAAATGCCCCGTCACGAAGATGCCGATGTAGGCGGGCAAGTCGTCGGCGCGCTGGCCCGAGATGTCGAGCCCGCAATGCGCGCAATTATCGACCGGCTTCAGCCACTTGCGAAACAATTTGCCCTCGCCGCAGCGCGGACAGCGGCACAGCGTGCCGCGCCACAAGGTCTGCCAGATATTGGCGGGAAGCTCGTAGGGCGCAGGTGACAGGCTCATGGAAAGCCTGTTGGCAGCATGTGGGCAAACTGTCGACAGGCCTCTGCGATGGACCTGTCGAACAGCACTCCCCCGTCAGCGTTGGCGCGAACCGAAGGGCAGGGAAATCGCCTTAGCTTTCGAGCTGGCGCAGCAGGCTGCGCACATCGCCATCCATGTCGGCATCGCGCTGGCGCAGATCCTCGATGAGACGCACGGCGTGGATGACGGTCGAATGGTCGCGGCCGCCGAACTTGCGGCCGATTTCGGGATAGCTGCGCGGGGTCAGCACCTTGGAAAGGTACATAGCCACCTGGCGCGGGCGAACGACGGCGCGGGCGCGGCGCTTGCTGCTCATTTCGCTGCGGTCGATGCGATAGAACTGGCACACGGTGCGCTGGATCTCGTCGATCGTGATCCGGCGGCGGTTGGCCGACAGGATATCGGTCAGCTGTTCTTCTGCCAGCTGGAGCGAGACTTCCTGCCCCGTCAGCTGCGCATAGGCGATCAGCTTGTTGAGACCACCGACGAGCTCGCGAACGTTGCGCGTGATGGTGCGGGCGAGGAAGTCGAGTACGTCCTCGGGCACGGCCAGCGGTGCGAATTTCGACAGCTTGGAATGCAGGATCTTCTTGCGCAGTTCGATATCTGCGGGCTGGATATCGGCGACGAGACCCATCGAGAGGCGCGAGAGCAGGCGAGGCTCGACACCGTCCAATGCCTGCGGGGCACGGTCGGCGGCGAAGACGAGGCGCTTGCCCTCGGCCAACAGCGCGTCGATCGTGTAGAGCAGCTCTTCCTGCGCCGAAGCCTTGCCGATGATGAACTGGATATCGTCCACCAGCAGCAGGTCGAAGCTGCGAAGGCGGGCCTTGAATTCGATCATCCGGTTGGCCTTCAGGGCCTGGACGAATTCGACCATGAAACGCTCGGCGCTGCAGTAGAAGATACGGCTGCGGCTGTGCGTCTGCAGGAAGGTGTGGCCGATCGCGTGCAGCAAATGCGTCTTGCCCTGGCCGGTTGCGGCCTTGAGGTAGAGCGGGCTGAACTGCGGCTTCTCGGTCGCGGCCATGCGCTGCGCGGCGTTGAAGGCGAGGATATTGGCATCGCCGGTGACGAAGGCGGCAAAGGTCAGGCTGGCATCGAGGCCGACCGACGAGGTGAAGCCGGCATCGCCGAGCGTGTCCGCACCGATTGCCATCATCGAAGTGTCGGCGTCGTTGGCGGCGCGGCGACCGTCGTTGTGGAGACGCAGGTCGGCGACCTGGCGGCGGCCCGGGTGAACCGAGATGGCAACCTTGCGCACTTCGCTGCGGGCAATTTTCCATGCCAGGCTCAGGCGGTCGGCAAAGCGGTCCTTGACCCAGTTGGCGCTGAATTCGGTCGGCAGGAAGAGGTCGAGCGTGCCGGTTTCGGCATCGATCTTGCCTAGCTGGATCGGCTTGATCCACTGGCTGTGCAGCTGGTGACCCAGGTCCTTGCGCAGCCCCTGGCTGATGTCAGCCCAGTCCGCGGCCAGGTTCACCGCTTCGATATCTTCCATTTCGTCAGTTGCCTTCCGCTTGCCCGAAGGGCCGCCCATTTTTGTCATTAGTTTCAAATCCCCCCGACGGCCCACAAGACCGCCACCATACTTGTGGCCTGCGTGGAGAGTAGACACGGCTCCGCCCTTGCCCGGAATCAGGTGATTCACGGGCGGTCCCTCCCCTTTGGCCATCGATGTGATTACTCGGGCTGTCCCCCCCGAGCAGGACTATTGTGTAAGTCGCTCTCGTGCTGAGTCGCAAGGGGGATAACTGTAAAAAACCTGAAATATACTTGTTGACTCGGCTCTATGCCGCAGCCTGCCGTTCATCTTGTTGGAATCTCATGAAATTCATTCAAATTTACATGCGAATCGCGGGATTCCCTACACTTGCCAGAGAACGCAACGCGCGTTGCATTGCAATGCGCAACGCAATCGGTTCCGAAACAGCACAGCCAAAGCAAAAGGGGCCGCCGCTCGAAGCGACGACCCCCCCGTAGAATCACTTGGTCCGGCGCGCGGCCGGAGCCGAATCAGAGCGCGGCGACGCGCTTCGTGAGGCGGCTCAGCTTACGCGATGCAGTGTTCTTGTGCATCACGCCGCGAGCGACGCCGCGAGCCAGTTCGGGCTGGGCGTTCTTGAGTGCGGTCTGCGCGGCATCCTTGTCGCCGGCTTCACAGGCCGTTTCGACCTTCTTCACGAAACCGCGGATGCGGCTCATGCGCGCACCGTTGATTTCGGCGCGGCGGGTGTTGCGACGGATGCGCTTCTTGGCTTGCGGCGTATTGGCCATATCTGTCCTCAATGCGGGCCGCGGCAAAGAGCGGCGAAAATTCTGGTTGGGCGTGTCGAAAATGGCGGGTGTACCGCCGGAAAGCGGCGCACTTAGCCATGAACCCCCGAATCGTCAAGCAAATCGTCGAGCGAAAGCGGAACCGGCTGCAGCGCACCCTGTTGCCACTATATGGGAACTCGCCCACGAAAGGACAAGCCGTGACGGAAAAGCTCGAAATGACCGAAGAAGAATGGCGCGCGAAGCTCTCGCCCGAGCAGTATCACGTGCTGCGCGAGAAGGGGACCGAGCGGGCCTTCACCGGCAAGTACGACAAGAACAAGGCAGATGGCGAGTATCACTGCGCCGCCTGCGGCCAGCTGCTCTTCGAAAGCACCGACAAGTACGATAGCGGCTGCGGCTGGCCCAGCTTCACGGCCCCTGCCGATGGCGAGGTGGTGGAAGAGCATCGCGACACCAGCCACGGGATGATTCGTACCGAGGTCGTCTGCTCGAAATGCGAAGGCCATCTGGGGCATGTATTTCCCGACGGGCCGGGCGAGACGGGGCTGCGCTATTGCATCAATTCCGCCGCGCTCGATTTCGAGCCGGAGGATTGACGCGGGTAATCCTCCTTAATCGCCTGTGCGTTCACCCGAGGTTCCATCTCGCCATGACAGATTGTGGCAGATATAGGGCAACGCAATTCGTCACGAGGGAAATGCCAGCGAATGGATAAGAGAGGCAGCCGCCGCAAAAGCTCGAAGCGCGCCGCACGCGCAGCGCGGGCCGAAGCGGAAGGCAAGCGCGATTACAGCCGCGTGAAAACTTGGTTCAAGCGGATTGCCCTGTGGGGCGGCGGGGCGGCCGTTCTCGGCCTCGTATTCCTGGCTATCGCCGTCGCCTTTGCGGCGCGCTCGCTGCCGAGCTACTACCAGTTGAAGGCCACGCAGAACGCGCAGACCATCGTCGTGCGTGCACGCGACGGCTCAGAGCTGGTCGAACTCGGCCCCAGCTACGGCAAGTGGATTACCTCGGGAGAAATCCCGCAGGTGATGAAGGACGCGATGATCGCGACCGAGGACAAGCGCTTCCATTCGCACTTCGGGGTCGACCCCGTTCGCCTTACGGGTGCCGTCATCGAAGGGATTACCGGCGAGCGTTCGCGTGTCGGGGGCACCTCGACCATCAGCCAGCAGCTGGCGCGCAACGTGTTCCTCAATTCCAACCGCACGCTCGACCGCAAGCTGCGCGAGGCGGTCCTTGCGATGGCGCTCGAATGGAAGTTCTCGAAGGAACAGATCCTCGAGCTCTATCTCAACAAGGTTTATTTCGGCGGCGGGGCCTATGGCATCGATTCAGCCAGCCGGAAGTTCTTCAGCCACCCCGCGACCGAGCTTTCGGTCGGCGAGGCGGCGATTATCGCAGGGCTGGTGAAAGCGCCGAGCCGCTATTCGCCCACCGCCGATGTCGATGCAGCGGTAGGCCGCGCCGGGGTCGTGCTGCGCCTCATGCGCGAACAGGGCAAGATTTCCGCCAGCGAGGCGAGGGTGGATGTCTCGGCGGTCAAGCTGAAGCAGGAAACCGGCACCAATTCGGTGCGCTATTTCACCGACTGGGCGCTGCCGCAACTCGACCTGCTGCTGCCCGAGACATTCGAGCCGATCGAAGTCTGGACTACGCTCGACCCCGGTATGCAGAAGGCGGCCACGGCTGCGATTGCCGGCAATGCTCCGGAAGGGGCGCAGGGCGCGCTCGTCAGCCTCGACCGTGACGGTGCCATCCTCGCGCTGGTTGGCGGAACCGACTATGTCGAGACCAATTACAACCGCGCCACCAATGCCCTGCGCCAGCCGGGTTCGAGCTGGAAACTGTTCGTTTATCTCGCCGCGCTGGAAGCAGGCTACACGCCCAACGACCGGGTGGTCGACACGCCGGTCAGCATCGGTGGCTGGAGCCCGCGCAATTCCAACGGGCGCAATATTGGCGAGACCAACCTGCGGACGGCCTTTGCCTACTCGGTCAACACCGTGGCTGCGCAGCTTGGCAATGAAGTCGGCTTCAGCGCGGTCGCCTCGATGGCTCGCCGTTTTGGTATCACCACGCCCATCAACACCTATCCCGCGATGGTGCTGGGTTCGAACGAGGTGCGCCTGCTCGACATGACACGCGCTTTCGCCGCCGTGTCGGCTGGCGGTGCTTCGGTCGAGCCCTATGGCATCGTCAAGGTGACAACCGCAGATGGCGAACTGCTCTACCAGCACGAGCGTGCGCGCAGCACTCAATTGGTGCCCGACCATGTCGCGCGCGGCATTACCGACCTCCTCCAGACCGCGGTGCAGACCGGCACGGGGCGTGCTGCGCAAATCGGTCGCCCAGTGGCCGGCAAGACCGGGACCACCAGTTCGAACAAGGACGGCTATTTCGTCGGTTTCTCGAGCGGTGTGACCACCGGCGTGTGGATGGGGCGCGATGACAACAAGCGTGTCGGCGGACTGCAGGGCGGGCGTGCCCCGGCACAGGCCTTCGCAGCCTTCATGCGCTATGCTGTGAAGGACCGTCCGGTCGAGGAATTCGACACCGAATTGCAGCTTCCCGAATGGCAGATGGACGAGGAAGACGACTTCTTCTTCGGCGATCCGGACGATTATTACTACATCGACGAGCAGGGCAACCTCATCGAACCCGGACGTAACGACGAGCCGGGTGGTGCGCTGCCTCCACAGGGCGGCGAGGATGGCTTCGGTAGCGAGGACGGCATGCGTCCGCGCCAGCCGGGTCAGCCTCCGCGCGTGCCGGGACCGCGCCAACAGCCATCGACCGGGCGCGGAGCCGATGGCGCACCGCAGGCTATCGATGACGACTTCCTCGACGGGGTTATCGGACGCGACCGGCCACGGCCCACGCCTACCGCGACGCGTTCGCCGGACTAACCAAGAGGCTCGGCCAAATAAAAAGCCCTCCCGGCGCGAACCGGGAGGGCTTTTTCATGTAAATCTAAGCGGTCGTGCTTAGCGCATGCGCACCGCAATGTAGCTCGGGCTGCCGCCGCGGCGCTGGACCCGCAGCAGGACCGCATCGCGGTCGTCTGCCTGCGCGCCGCGAATGGTCTTCTCAAGATCGGCGACCTCGACCACTGGACGGTAGTTCGCCGTCAGGATGATGTCGCCGCGCTGGAGACCCTTGCGCGCCGCGTCCGAATTGCGGTCGACCGAGGCCACTACCAGGCCGCGGGTATCGGCATCGGCACCCAGCTGGCGCGCGATGGTCGCGGTCAGCGGCAGCACCTGCAAGCCGAGGCTTTCCTCGATGACGGCATTGTCGCTCGGCGCCATGTCGTCTTCGGGTTCGGCATCGGGGTCGAACATCTGGTTCTGGCGGATTTCATCCTCGCTCGGACGCTTGCCGACCGTGACATTGATACGGCGGCGGTCGCCGTCGCGGATGATGTCGACCGGAATGGTCGTGCCCGGCTCGATATTGGCGACGAGATAGGACAGCGTCTGGTCGGGTGTGACATCGCGGCCGTTGACGGACAGCACGATATCGCCCGGCTCGATGCCGGCACGGGCAGCCGCTTCACCCGGCTGCACCATCTGGACAATCTCGCCGCGATTGCGGCGCAGGCCGAGCGAGGAAGCGACATCGTCGCTCACCGGCTGGATCTGGATGCCGAGATAGCCGCGCTCGATTTCCACGCCGCGTACCAGCATGTCGACGATGGGCTCGGCGGTTTCGGCCGGAATGGCGAAACCGATACCCACGCTGCCGCCGGTGGGCGAGATGATGGCATTGTTGATGCCAATGACATTGCCCTGCATGTCGAACAGCGGACCGCCGGAATTGCCGCGGTTGATGGCCGCATCGGTCTGGAGATAGCGGTCATAGGCACCGCCGCCCGCGCTACGCAGCACGCTCGAGACGATACCGCTCGTCACCGTGCCGCCGAGGCCGAAAGGGTTGCCGATGGCGATGACCCAGTCACCCACGCGAGCCTGGGCGGAATCGCCGAATTTCACGAAGGGGAAGGGCTCGCGGCGGCTGACCTTGAGAACGGCAAGGTCCGACTGCGGGTCGGTGCCGACGAGTTCGGCTTCGTATTCGTCGCCATCGGGCAGGGTGACGGTGATTTCCGTGACCGAGCCGCGCCCGTTGGGGCTGACGACGTGGTTGTTGGTGACGACATAGCCGTCGGCCGAAATCAGGAAGCCCGAGCCCAGCGACTGGCCCTCGCGGAACTGCGGCTCGGCATCTTCCTGCTGGCCGCGGCGCTGGTTGAACAGGCCTTCGAAGGGCGTGCCGGCGAACGGATTGCCGCCACTGGAAGCGACTTCGATGCGCTGGCGGGTCGAGATGTTGACCACCGCTGGCTGCAATTGCGCAGTGAGGTCGGCGAAACTTTCGGGCGCACCGGCGCGCGGGACAACCCGGGCCATGTGCGAATCGTCGTTCTGGGCGACCTGCGCTCCGGCCGGGAACCCGGCGAGGGAAAGGGCAGCACCACCAGCAAGCAGGGTGGCGGTTACGGAATAGGCATATCGCACTGGTTTCACGTCCTCTTCAACAATCCTCTTGTGTCGTCCGCTTGTCGGCACACGAAATAGCTATGCACCCGCGCGCCAGCGGTTCCGCGTGTCAGACTGCGGTCACGCGCTTAATGCGCCTTGAACGGACGGCGCGAACCGACCGTGCAATCGACGAATGGTCAACGACGCCCGCGGAACTGCTGCAGGTATTCATTGTCCGGCGAGAGGATGATGCTGCTCGCCGCATCGCCGTTCTCGGCTGCGAAGGTCGCGTCATAGCTCTGCATCGCGCGGTAGAAGTCGTAGAAGTTCGCATCCTTGCCGAAGCTTTCGGCGTAGATACGCGCGGCTTCTGCATCGGCTTCTGCGCGGATGATGCGTGCGTCACGACCGCCCTGCGCGCGGATGGTACGTGCTTCGCGCTGACGATCCGATTCCATGCGCGTGAAAGCCGATTGCAGCGGCGCTTCGGGCAAGTCGGTGCGGGTAATCTGAACATCGACGACCTCGGCACCGTACTGACGGGCCTGCCGGTCGAGATTGGTACGTACGTTCTGCAGGGCAGAGCCGCGTTCGGCAGTGAGCATCGCCTGGAAGGTGCGGCGGCCCAGTTCCTGGCGCAGCACCGAGTTCAGGATGGGCTCGAGCGCGGCGCGAACGCCATCGGTCGAACCGGCACGTTCTACCATGCGAACAGGGTCAGTGATGCGGAAACGCGCATAGGCGTCCACCAGCAGGCGCTGCTGGTCGTTCGAAAGCACTTCCTGGTTCGACATCTCGAGGTCGAGCAGGCGGCGTTCGATGCGCACGACGCGGTCGAAGAAGGGACGGCGAAGGTAGAAGCCGGGGCCTTTCTGGCCGTCCGGCGTATTGACCGTGCCGACCGGTTCACCGGTACGCACGATGACGACCTGTTCCTCTTCCGGCACAACATAGGCGCTCAGCATCAGGCCGACGATGAGTAGGCCCACGGCGATAAGCGTCAGGCGGTGGTCTTCCCAGATACGCTGCATCTTACTGTCCTCCCGGCGCGGTGGCTGTGGCGGCAGGCTGTTGCTGCTGCGCGCGTCGGCGAATTTCAGGAAGCGGCAGGTAAGGCGTTACGCCCTGCGCTTCCACGATGGTCTTGTCGGTCTTCGAAAGCACGCGCTCCATGGTCTCGTAATAGAGACGCTGGCGGGTGACTTCGGGCGCAAGGCGATACTGCTCGTATACCTTGTCGAAAGCCTCGGCCTCACCCTGTGCCTGTGCAAGGACCTGCTGGGCATAACCCTGTGCCTGGTTGCGCGCGGCATCGGCGTTCTGTTCGGCGACCTGCACGTCGCGGAAAGCATCGACGACCTGGCTGGGCGGGTCGGCCTTTTCGATTTCGACACCCAGCACGCGGATACCGGCCTGGTATCGGTCGAGCGTATCCTGCATGCGGGTCTTCACATCCTGCTCGATGGCGGCACGGCCCTGGCCCGAGAAGGTCTCGTCGAGTTGCTTTTCCGCAACCGCGGCACGCATGGCAGCCTCGGCGACTTCATTGACCGTCTCTTCGGGGTCGACGACGCGGAACTTGAAGGATTCGAGGTCCTTGATGTTCCAGCGCACGATATAGCTCAAATCGACGAGGTTCTGGTCGCCGGTCAGGATGAGCTTGGCCTGGCTGTCGTTGCCAGGGATCTGGATGGGGCGAACCCCTTCGACATTCTCCACATCGACGGTTTCGAGCGGGAAGGGCAACGAAAGCTGGAGGCCGCTGTCCAGGGTGCGATTGTAGTCGCCCAGCCGCTTGACGACCGCCTGTTCCTGCGGGCCGATGAGGTGGACGCTGGTCGCGAGCAGGCCGAGGCCGATGATACCGACCACCAGCACCGGGAACCAGCTCTTGCCGCCGGGCCGCTGGGGCATGCGGAAACCGCCACCCGGTCCGCCACCGCCGCCGCGACGACGCTGTTCGGGGCCGCGATGCTTGAAGATATCCTCGATATTGGGACCACGCTTGCCGTCCCCACCACCCGAAGGCGGCAGCCACGGATTACGCGGACCGTCGGACTTGCCGCCGCTACCGCTGGTATTGTCGTCTGAGGAGCCGGAGGAGCCATCGCTGCCTCCGCCCCATGGATTTTTTCCTGCCATTGCCAGGCGAACCCCGTCCAAAATTCTCATGACACACCTTATAGGAAGCCTTCGCGGGAAAAACAGGGGTTGCGGCGCGCTTTTCGATGCTACAGCAGCGCGACACATGAGCCGCACCGATTTTTCCGCCGATTTGCCGCCCGAAATTGCCCCTCTCGTGACAGGCAGCGTCCTGAACGAGGGGCGCGCCACTATAGTCGTCGATGCAGCGCCGATACCGGCCGCGCAGCGCGCCAAGGTCGAAGAGGCGGTGAAGGCTGCTGTCGCAAAGCGCGCCGATGTCGACGAAGTGCGCGTGGTGATGACGGCAGAGCGAAAAGGACCGCTGATTGTCGCGGTCGGTTCGGGCAAGGGTGGGGTGGGCAAATCGACGCTCACCGCCAATCTCGCCATTGCCTTGGCCAGGAAGGGCGTGAAGGTCGGGCTGGTCGATGCCGATATCTATGGCCCCTCGCAGCCGGTCATTTTCGGGACGCAGGGCCAGAAGCCGCAGGCCGAGGACAACAAGCCCATTCCCCTGGACAGCAAATACGGCGTGCCGCACCTCTCGATGGGCCATCTCGTCGCCCCGGGCAAGGCGCTGGCTTGGCGCGGGCCGATGGCAGCGGGCGCGCTAGGCCAGCTTGTCGAGGCGCATTGGGCGGCCGACACCGAGGTCCTTCTCATCGACCTGCCGCCGGGCACGGGCGATGTGCAGCTGACCATGGTGCAGAAATTCAAGCCCGCAGGCGCGGTGCTGGTCTCCACGCCGCAGGACCTCGCGCTCATCGACGCTGCTCGCGCCGGGCAGCTGTTCGACACGGCTGGTATTCCCATCATTGGGTTGGTCGAGAACATGTCGGGCTATGCCTGCCCCTCCTGCGGCGAGGTGTCCGACCCGTTCGGTGCGGGCGGTGTCGAGGCTGCGGCCGAGCGGCTCGAACTTCCCTTCCTCGGGCGCATCCCGCTCGACATGGCCATCCGGCAGGGCAGCGACGCGGGCGAACCTCCCGCCGCCGGTGACGGCGCGATGGCCGAACCCTTCCTCGCAATCGCCGACAAGGTGCAGGCATGGATATCGGCGAGAAGCTGAAGGACCTCCCGGTATCGCGCCGCAAGTTGATGGTCGGCGCGGCGGCGGGGGGCGGACTGCTCCTCGCGTGGGAGCTGTGGCCGCGCAGCTATGCCAGCCCGCTGGTCGCGCGCGAGGGCGAGCAAGCGTTTGGCGGCTGGTTGACGATCGGGCGCGACGGTGTGGTGACAGTCGCCGTGCCGCAGCTTGAAATGGGGCAGGGTATCGGGACAGTTCTGGCGCAAATCGCCGCGACCGAACTTGGCGCGGACTGGCGGCAGGTCGGAATAGAGCCGGTACCGCCAGCTGGCTTCTTCGCAAACCTCCCGCTGGCTGCCGAATGGTCTCCTTTGTGGGAAGGCTGGCTCGGCGGCGGCGATGATGCGGACAGCAGCACCGTCGGCAAATTCGCGCGCAGCAATGACTTTACTGCGACGGTGGCCGGAACCAGCCTCGCCGCCTATGAACAACCCCTGCGCGAAGCCGCTGCAGCGGCGCGCGACATGCTGACACAGGCTGCAGCCGAGCGCTGGGATGTCGAGCCCGAGGAATGCGAGGTCGCAGAAGGCTTCGTCATCCACACCGGCAAGCGCCTGTCCTTTGGCGAGCTCGCCGAGGAGGCCGCTGAATTCGACCCGCCCGATCCGGCTCCTTTACGCCCCATGCCCGCTTTCGAGGAACCTCTGGCGGGCGAGGGACCGTCCCCGACGCTCTTCCCGCGCCTCGACCTGCCCTCGAAGGTCGACGGCAGCCATGTCTTTGCTGCCGATATCCGCCTGCCCGGCATGGTTTTCGCCTCCATCCGTCACGGGCCGACGGGCTTGCCCGAACTGCTTCGCTTCAGCGAGCGCGCGATTGCGAGCACTCGTGGGCTGGTCGCAGTGGTGAGGTCGAAGCGCTGGATTGCTGCGGTGGCCAAAAGCTGGTGGATTGCAGACCGGGCGCTGGCGAAAATGCGGCCCGAGTTTACCGGGCCGGGCGCGCTCGAACAGGTCCTCCTGGAAACCGACATGGAATTTGCGGTCGAGCAGCTCGAAGAGAATTCCGAGCGCATCGAGACGGTGGGCGAGCCCGATGCCATGCTCGGCACGCCCACGCTAGTGCGGCGCTACACGGTCGCGCCCGCGCTCCACACCCCGCTCGAGACCGCCAGTGCCACGGCACGCTTTGCCGACGGGCGTTTGGAACTATGGATGGCCTCGCAGGCTCCCGCTGCCGCGCGCGATGCTGCTGCAAAAGCCATCGGCATCTCTTCCTCCGATGTCGTTATCTATCCCGTGCCCGCTGGCGGCAGCTTCGATGCACGGCTGGAAAAGCAGCACGCCATCGAGGTCGCCCAGATTGCCGCCGAGGTTGGCCGCCCGGTCCAGCTGACATGGTCGCGCCCGCAGGACATGGCCGCCGTCCCGCCGCGCGCTCCGGTGCAGGCAGAGATTTCCGCCACGCTCGGTCCGCAGGCGCAAGTCTCGGCATGGCGCGCGCGCATCACCACGCCGTCGTGGATGCGCGAGGCGGGTCATCGCCTGTTTGACAATTACACCCCCGAAGCCGCCCAGCGCGAAAGCCGCGGCGAGGCTGACCCTTTCGTGGTGCAGGGTGCGCTGCCTCCCTACGGCATTGCCCACGTGGCAGTTGAGCATAATCCGGCCAGCATCAAGCTTCCGGTCGGGCGCATGCGCGGCGGGGCAGCCGCCTACACCGCCTTTTTCACCGAATGCATGGTCGACGAACTGGCGCGCATGGCGGGCCGCGACCCGTTTCTTTACCGCATGGCGATGCTCGGGCAGGCGCCGCGCCTTGCCGAGGTGCTGCGGCGCGCCACTCGCCTCGGTGACTGGGACGGCGCGCAGGCGGGCTCGGGGGAAGGTGTCGCGGTCGTCCGCATGGGCAGCGACCCGGCAACCGCAGGTCATATCGGCTGCGTTGCGCATGTCCGGCGCGGCGAGGGCGGCATCCGCGTCGAGCAGTTGAGCGTAGTGGTCGACATCGGCCGCATCGTGAACCTCGACGTCGCGCGCCAGCAAATCGAGGGCGGGTTGGTCTACGGCATGGGCCTCGCACTTGGAGCGCCGCTGACCTACGACAGCGGCCATCCCGTGCCGCGCACGCTGGGTGATATGAACCTGCCGCGCCTTGCCGACATGCCCGACATGCTCATTGATTTTGTACAGAGCGATGCCGAGCCGTTCGACCCAGGCGAACTGGGCACGGCTGTCGTCGCGCCCGCGCTCGCCAATGCACTCTTTGCCTTGACGGGCGAGCGTTCATACCGTCTCCCGCTGACCCCATGACCTGGCAGAAGCAGAACCTCCCCGCCGACCACCCGCCCGTCAAATCGGGCAGGGTCGGCGTGCTCGTCGTCAATCTCGGCACGCCCGAAGCGCCCGAGCCGGGCCCGGTGAAGCGCTACCTTGCCGAGTTCCTGTCGGATCGCCGCGTGGTCGAAATCCCGCCGATCGCATGGCAGCCGATCCTGCGCGGCATCATCCTCAACACACGTCCGAAGAAGAGCGCTCACGCCTACAGTCAGGTTTGGACCAAGGAAGGCTCGCCGTTGGCGGTCATCACGCGCCAGCAGGCCGAGGCCATGCAGGCGCGGCTGGGCGAGGGCGTCACGGTCGACTGGGCGATGCGTTATGGCAATCCCTCCATTCCGGACCGGCTGCAGGCGCTAATGGACAAGGGCTGCGAGCGCATCCTGCTTGCACCGCTCTATCCGCAATATTCGGGCGCAACGACCGCGACGGTTGTGGACAAGGCTGCGGACAAGCTGAGGACAATGCGTTGGCAAACCGCCTTGCGCACGCTGCCGCCCTATCACGACGACCCGGCCTATATCGATGCGCTCGAGGCGGACCTTACACGCCAGCTCGATGCGCTAGACTTCGTCCCCGAAGTCCTCTTGTTGAGCTTCCACGGCATGCCCGAGCGCACGCTGCATCTGGGCGATCCCTATCACTGCCACTGCATGAAGACTTCGAGACTGTTGCAGGAACGGCTGGCGGGCAGGGATCTGCGCATCCGCACCACTTTCCAGTCACGGTTCGGGCGGGCCAAGTGGCTCGAACCGGCTACCGACACGGTCATCGGCGAGGAAGCCGCGAAAGGCACGAAGCGCATGGCCATCGCCGCGCCGGGCTTTTCCGCCGATTGCCTCGAGACGCTGGAAGAACTCGCCATCCAAGGGCGCGACCAGTTCATCGAGGAAGGCGGCGAGAAATTTGCCGCGCTGTCCTGTCTCAACACCTCGGATGCCGGGCTCGCAATGCTCGAAACCCTGCTACGCCGCGAGTTATCCGGCTGGATTTAGATTGCTAATTGCTACTTAACTAATGCCTTGGCATAACCTGTCCATGGCAACACTCGCAGCACACGACCCGATACCCACTCACTGGAAAGAGGGCGTCCCCTCGGACGATGAACTCGCCCACATTCCGGGTGAGGGCGGATGGCCGCTGGTCGGCAACACGCTCAAGATGCTCAAGGACCCGCACGCATTCACGCGGCGCATGGTCGAGACCTACGGCAGGGTCTACAAAAGCAAGGCGTTCGGGGGCTGGAACATCGGCCTCATCGGTGCCGATGCGAACGAGCTGGTACTGTTCGACCGCAACAAGAATTTCTCGTCCGAGCAGGGCTGGGGCCCGGTGCTCGACCAGCTCTTCCCGCGCGGGCTGATGCTCCTCGATTTCGACCACCACCGCGCCGACCGCCGCGCGCTGTCGATTGCCTTCAAGCCCGGCCCGATGCGCCATTACTCGGGCAGCCTCAATCGCGGCATCGCCAAGAAGGTCGAGGATTGGGGCGAGGGGAAGATGCAGTTCTATCCCGCCATCAAGACGCTGACGCTCGACCTTGCCGCAGACAGTTTCATCGGCATCGAGTGGGGCCCGGAAGCCGACAAGATCAACACCGCCTTCATCGACATGGTGCAAGCCTCTGTCGCGCCGGTCAGGAAGCCGCTGCCCTTCACCCAGATGAAGCGCGGCGTCGACGGGCGCGCTTTCCTCGTCGATTTCTTCACCGCCGAAACGCAACGCCGCCGCGCAGAAGGTGGCGGGCAGGATATGTTCAGCCAGTTCGCCACGGCCGAATATGAAGACGGCAGCCTGATGCCGGTCGACGAGGTGGTCGACCACATGAACTTCCTGATGATGGCGGCGCATGACACCATTACCAGCTCGGCGACCTCTCTCATCTGGCTGCTCGCCAAGCATCCCGACTGGCAGGATAAGCTGCGGCAGGAAATCGAAAGCGTGACCGGCGGTGTGGGCAGCGACGGCAAGCCCCGCGACCTCGCCTATGAGGATATGGGCAAGCTCGAACTGTCCGAAATGGCCTTCAAGGAAGCGCTGCGCATGGTCCCGCCGGTTCCCTCGACGCCGCGCCGCGCGCTACGCGAATTCGAGTTCGGCGGATATCGCATCCCGGCAGGAAGCCATGTCGGCATCAACGCCAATTTCGTGCATCACGAGGAAGAGCATTGGGACAATCCCTTCTCCTTCGACCCGATGCATTTCACGTCCGAGAAGGTGAAGGCGCGGCACAAATATGCATGGGTCCCCTTCGGCGGCGGCGCGCATATGTGCCTCGGCCTTCACTTCGCTTACATGCAGGTGAAGATCCTGCTGGCGCAACTCTTGCCGCGTTACGAGATTACGCTCGAGCAAGAGCCCGACTGGCAGCCCTGGCCCATCCCCAAGCCAAAAGACGGCCTGAAGATTTCGCTCAAGAAACTGTGAGTCCCCGCGGAGGCGGGGACCTCGGTCGGAAAGTGGGACCTCGACCGTCTGAGGCCCCCGCCTTCGCGGGGGCGCACTCTAGAAATCTATCGCAATGCCGTCCTTGACCCAATCGCCATAGCGCGTCGGGCTGAGGTCCTCGTCGTCCTTGCCCTTCTCGGGCTTGGGCGGCGGTTCGCTGTTCCAGTGCTTGGGCTTCTCGAAATTCTCGGGCCGCTTGGTCGCGCGTTTGGTCATATATCTCAAATGCGAAAGGTGGCGCGCGGTTTCAAGTGGAGCTAGGGGCAGCCGTCTATGGCCCAGCCCACCGGAATCCACGCGCGCCGCGCCGCGCTTCGTCTGCTCGATGCCGTCCTGCGGCGGGGCGAGACGCTCGACATCGCCTTCAATGCGGCGACCAAGGACGTGCGCAAGTTCGAGGACAAGGCGCTCGCTCGCGCGATCGCGAGCGAGGTCCTGCGCTGGCTGGTCGACCTAGATGCCCTCGTGGACAGCGCGACGAAGAAGCCGCTGCCCGACGATGCCAAGGCGCGCATGGTGCTGCGCATGATGCTGGCGCAATGGCTGCGGCTCGATACGCCGCCGCATGCGGTGATCGCCACCTGCCTGCCGCTGCTTGCCGGAGGCCCGCGCAGGCTGGCACATGGCGTCTTCTCGACCCTGACCAAGCGCGAGGTAACGCTTCCCGAAGCGCCGACCCTTTCTGCCGAGGTGGCGCAGCGCTGGGGCGAACGCGCCGAAGCCATCGCGCGCGGCCTGGCCGAGCCGCCGCCGCTTGACCTGACGCTGAAGGACCCGTCGCAGACCGAGGTCTTCAAGGCGAAGCTCGCCGCCGACAGCCTGATGCCCGGACACCTGCGCCTCGCGCGCGGGGAGAATGTCGAAAAGCTGGCCGGTTTTGCGGAAGGCGATTGGTGGGTACAGGACCTTGCCGCCTCGCTGCCCGCGCGCATGCTGGGAAATGGCGAGGGTCGTCACGTCCTCGACCTCTGCGCAGCGCCCGGGGGCAAGACACTGCAACTCGCCGCGCAGGGCTGGAAGGTGACCGCGCTCGACATTTCCAAGCGCCGCCTCGACCTGCTGAAGGACAATCTCAAACGCACCGGCCTCAAGGCAGGCACTGTCCGCGCCGATGCGCTCGAATGGAAGCCGAAGCACCAGTTCGATGCCATCCTGCTCGACGCGCCATGCACCGCAACGGGCACCGCACGCCGACATCCCGATGTCATTCATCGCATTAGCCAGCGCCAGGTCGAGGAGATGGCAGAGCTCCAGTCTGCGCTCATCACCCGTGCGAGCGGCTGGCTGAAACCGGGCGGTGTGCTGGTCTACGCCACCTGTTCGCTCGAGCGTGAAGAGGGCGAGGGGCAGACTTTTCCAGACACACTCGCACCCGCAGATATCGACCCGTCCGCCCTGCCGGACACAATCGACGCTGCCGGTCACACCCTGCGAACCGACCCCGGAATGCTCCCGGAAAACGGGGGAATCGATGGATTCTTCATCGCCCGGATGACCCGCACCAGCTGAATCAGGGCTAAAAAAAGGCAATGATTAAACGGTTCATCGCGCCTCTCGCCCATGCCGCCCCCTGTCCCGGCACTCTGAGCGGCGTGTTCATTTTCATGAAAGCATGGGTCCAACAATCAAGGCTCGTCACAAGGGCCGCGTGGCAATTCCTGCGCTGCCGTTAATCGAATTGTGAAGAGCTTTACTAACCGGCTTCGCTGCAGCCCCCGCGGCGACCGGACGAACAGGCGTTGGCAATCCCTCTGCATGGCGCCGCACGAAGGAGTAAATTAACGTGACTGCACTGAAGAAGACCGCAGGTGTCCCCCTCCTGCTTTCCGCCCTTGCCCTGCCGCTCGCAGCCCCGGTTGCCGCGCAGGACAATGAAGACATCAATGTCTATGGCTCCGCGCTCGTCGACGGACCCGAAGTCGAAGGCATCATCACTGCCAAGAGCGGTGACAAGATCCAAGTGACGATGGAGAACGGCCAGAACGCGACGATCATCATCGACGAAGGCACCGAAGTAAAGGCCACCGGCGGCTTCCTCGGCCTCGGCAGCAAGACGCTGCGCACCAGCCAGCTGATGAACGGCCTGCCGGTCGAAGTGGAAACCCTGCAGTTCGATGGCGGCCTCGTTGCCAGCAAGGTCAAGCTCAAGGCTTCGGACCTCGAAACCGCTGCCATGATCCGCGGCGCGACGCAGCAGCAGTTCGCCGAGCACCGTGCCGACATCGACGCCAATGCCGCAGCCGCAGAAGCCCTGCGCGGCCGTATGGCGAACATCGACCAGTACAATGTCCGCGGCGTGACCAATGTCTATTTCGACAGCGGCAAGTGGAACATTTCGCCCGAAGGCCAGCGCGAGATCTGCAACATCGCTTCGCAGGCGCAGGAAATGGACAACGCCCTGCTGCTCGTCGTCGGTTACACCGATTCAGACGGCGACGAAGACTACAACCAGGTCCTCTCGGAGCGCCGTGCAGGCCGCGTCGTGAACTACCTGCAGCAGAAGTGCGGCTGGCAGCCCTGGCGCATGCTGACCCCGACCGGCATGTCCGAATCGGACCCGGCTGCGGACAACTCGACGCCCGAAGGCAAGGCGCAGAACCGCCGCGTTTCGGTCAACATCCTCGTCAGCAAGGCCACCGAAGAAGGCTGAGCCTCACGCTGAGAGCTGATAAAAAGAAGGGGCGGGCCATCGCGGCTCGCCCCTTTTCTCTTGGTCCTCTCAGGCCCGGTCTTCGGGTTTGAGATATTGCTGGAAGCTCTTGCGCAGCTTCATCAGCTTGGGCGGGATGACCGCGAGGCAATAGGGGTTCCGCTGGCCTTCGCCTTCCCAATATTCCTGGTGGTAGTCTTCTGCCGGATACCATTCGCCGGTCTCGATGGTGGTGACCGCGTTCTGGCCGGGATGCTCCTCGTTCCAGCGGGCGATTGCGGCCTCAGCCGCTTCGCGCTGGTACTCTGCGGGAAAGATGGCGCTGCGATATTGCGTGCCGACATCATTGCCCTGGCGGTTGAGCTGGGTCGGGTCATGTGTGCCCATGAACACGTCGAGCACCTGCTCCAGCGAAATCTGGTCGCTGTCGAAAGTGACCCGGACGCCCTCGGCATGACCGGTGCTGCCGGTGCAAACTTCCTTGTAGGTCGGGTCGGGCTTGTCGCCGCCGATATAGCCGCTTTCGACCCCGCTCACGCCGATGACATCCTTCATCACCGCTTCGGTGCACCAGAAGCACCCGCCCGCGACGATTACCTGTTCCTGCGCCATGTCTTTCTCCTTTGGCCACCCATGTAGGCAGCACGTGTCCGCTTGTCATCGGCCGCGCGCATGGGCAGGGAGGCAGCAATCGTTTCCAAAAGGGGAGAAAAACTCATGCGCCTGTTCCTTGCCGCCGCCGCGACTGCATTGCTGGCCACGCCGCTGGCTGCCGACGACCACGTGATGTCACTTGAAGAGGTCCTCGCCGCAGACCTGCGCGATGATGATCGTGCGCGCGATCAGTATCGCAACCCGGTTGAAACGCTCGAATTCTTTGGCGTCGAGCCGACCATGACGGTGGCAGAATATGGCCCGGGTGGCGGCTGGTACACCCGCGTGCTCGCGCCCTATATCTCGCAGGCCGGCAAATACATCGCATTCGAGCAGGACAGCGATGGCCGTACCTATCGCGACCGCGCACAGGAAGCGCGAGCAAAGGGCTGGGTGGAACGCTTCTCCGAAGCGACATCGGCGATGGGGGACGTAAATGGCGAGAACGTCACCGCTCTGGAAATCGACGAGATGCCCGCAGAACTGGAAGGTACCGTAGATCGCGTGCTTATTTTCCGCTCGATGCACGGCCTCAACATCGGAAACTCGGCTGACGATGTTCTCAAGGCTGCGCGCCGCATGCTCAAGGACGATGGCATGGTCGGGGTTGTCCAGCATCGCGCCCCCGAAGGTGCGAGTTACGATGATTATGGCGCCAAGCAGCGCGGCTACATGCGCACGCAGGATGTCATCGCCATCTTCGAGGCAAACGGCTTCGAACTCGCTGCGCAGAGCGAAATCAACGCCAATCCGAACGATCCTGCCAATTGGGAAGGCGGGGTTTGGACGCTTCCTCCTGTTCTTCGCTACGGCGACCAGGACCGCGCCCGCTACATGGCCATTGGCGAGAGCGACCGTATGACGCTGCTCTTCAAGAAGGCCGACTGACACCTGTCAGCCAGCGTTCATCCGCAAAATGAGAAAGCCTCTATGTGATAGTATTACATAGGGGCTCTCTCCTGAAAAACGCCGTTCTGCTTGCTGCTGCTTCACTGACCCTTGCCGCTTGCGGTGACCGCGTGGACGAGGCGCGCGGGGTCGACCATGGCGAGACGCTGCTCTCGGTCAGCGCGGGAGGGCAGGCGGAGAGCCGCCCCGACCGCGCGCAGTTCAATGCCGGTATCGAGACATTCTCGCGCAGCGCCACCGCCGCGAGCGAGGCGAATGCCGAAAAAATCGAGGAAATCGTCGCCGCCTTGCGCGAACTGGGCGTGGCGGAAGAGGACATCCAGACGCAGAATGTCTCGGTGCGCCGCATCGAGTGGGGCGACCGCAAGGGCCAATACCAGGCAAGCAATGTGTTCGAGGTCACGATGGACAATCCGGACCGCGCAGGCGCTGCTATCTCAACCGTTACCGAGGCGGGGGCAAACATCCTGTCCGGTCCGAGCCTGACCATGAGCGACCCCGAAGCTGTCGCCAACCTCGCCTACGCCGATGCCTATAAAGCCGCCCGCAAGCGCGCCGAAGCCTATGCCGAGGCAGCCGACATGGAAATCAGCCGCGTCCTCTATATTCGCGATGCCGGCGGCCAGCAGGGCAACACTTGGCTTCGCGGCGCGCAGGCGATGAACGATGCCATGGTCGAGAGCGCCGCAGCCGCTCCTCCGCCCCCGCCGCTCGCTCGCACCATGCCCATACCGCAGGACCCAGGCTCGCCCGGAATGATGGTCGGCACCACGCGCAGCCAGGTTTATATCCAGGTGGATTTCGCGCTGAAGGGCAAGTAACGCATTTCTCCATGAGAGAATTGACCGTTTCCGTCCTCCAGCTGCCGCTCGCGCGCGCGGACGAGGCCGACAATATCGCCGCCGTCTCCGCGCTGGTCGAAGAGGCCGCAGGAAAGGGCGCGCAGGTCATCCTGCCGCCCGAGCTGTTCGCCGGCGAATATTTCTGCCGCGAGGAGGAGGAAGAACTCTTCGCCCGCGCTCGCCCCACAGGCGAGCATCCGAGCGTTCTGGCCATGCAGGAGCTCGCCGGAAAGCTTGGCGTAGCCATCCCGACCAGCTTCTTCGAGCGCGACGGACATCACTATTACAACACGCTCGCCATGGTCGGCCCCGATGGCGAGATCATGGGGACCTATCGAAAGAGCCACATCCCCGACGGGCCGGGTTACGAGGAAAAATACTATTTCCGCCCCGGCAATGACGGCTTCAAGGTGTGGGACGTCTTCGGGGCGCGCATCGGTGTCGGCATCTGCTGGGACCAGTGGTATCCCGAATGCGCGCGCGTGATGGCGCTGAAGGGCGCCGAAGTCCTCCTCTACCCCACCGCCATCGGCTCCGAACCCTATGACGCGGACCTCGACACCAGCCGCATGTGGCGCCGTGCGATGATTGGCCATGCGGTCTCCAACTGCATGCCGGTCTGCGCCGCCAACCGCATCGGACACGAAGGCCCCGCCGACCGCCAGCAGAGCTTCTACGGCCACAGCTTCATCTCGAACGAGTGGGGCGATTTGCTGGAGGAATATGGCGCGTCCGATAGCGGCGCGCTGGTCCAGACGCTCGACCTCGACCGCGCTGCCAAGCACCGCGCTGGCATGGGCTTCTTCCGCGACCGCCGCCCGCAGCTCTACGGACGGATATGCGAAGACATATAACGTCTCCCACGGGTCGCACCATCAGCCAGGACCAGCTCGACCGGCTCTTCACCGCCGCACTGGAGGCTGCCATCGGGCGTATCGAGAAGGACGGGTATTTCCACCCGCTCGTGTTCGAATTGCGCGCCAATGGCTCGATACAGGCTGTAGCGGTGCTTGAGACCGGCGCGGTTGATAATGCCAAGGGGCCGGTCGACCGGCTGGTCGCGCTTCTCAAGCCGCGCGCAGAAGACGGAACCATCGATGCCGCCGCCATTGTGTGCCTGCGCGAAGAGGGCGTTGCCGAAGTCCGGCTGAGGGCGCGAAATTACTCGGCCAATATCGATGCGCTGTTCACCGTCGAGAGTTCGGGCCTCGTAAAGCGCAAGCGCCGGCTGGACCTCGGGGAATTCGCCTCGCGCGATGTGCTGAACGATATTTTCTAGCTACCGGCGAGTTCCTTAAGGAGCACCGTCCAGTGGTCGAGGCCGGCGTAAAAGGCATCGACCCGCATGCGCTCGTTCAGGCCATGCGCATAGACATCCTGCGGCCTGCTTGCGCCTGCGCTGATAGCCACGGTGTTATATCCTAGCGCGCGGTAATGCATGCCGTCTGTGCCGCCCGATTCCATATAGGGAATGATGGGTATGGCGCGCCCGTATCGCGCCTCGAGCGACTTGGCGAGCGCGGCGCGGACATCGTCGCGAAGCGTGCTTTCGGGGCTTTCGGTCGGCTCCCCGCGTGCGACAATGGCGACATCGGGATTGCCGATGGCGTCGGCGAGGCGCTGCTTCGTCAGCTCGACACCCTCACCCGGGAAGACGCGGCAATTCACTGCAGCGGTGGCTGATTGCGGAAGCGCGTTTTCCGCAGGTCCTGCCTCGAGCATGGTGGCGACGCAGGTTGTCGCGATGGTACCGTGGAATTCGGGGTGCGTCCGGATGAGCGCGATCGCTTCCTCGTCTTCAGGATTGGTCGCGAAGCTCTTCATCGCTTCGCCCATCGGCCCCGGAATGGCCTGCCCCAGCGCGCCAAGATAGCTGCGCGTCAGCGGGGTTGCGCGTGCAGGGAATTCGTAACCGCGGACCTTCTGCAAGGCATCGGCAAGCTCGTAGATCGCATTGTCCGCGCGCGGGCGCGAGGAGTGGCCGCCGGGATTGGTCACGGTCATGTCAAAGGTGACGTAGGTCTTCTCCGCCGCCTGCACCCGCTGCGCCATCGGCTGGTAGTCGTCAGTCAGGCCGACCCCGCCCGCATCGCTGTTGAGGACGAACGCCGGGCCGACGTTCTCCGCCACCCATTTCGCCTGCGCGCGGGTGGAAACCATGCCCGTCTCCTCGTCGCCCGAGAACACGAGGTAGAGGTCACGGCTCGGTGTCCAGCCCTCCTCTTTCAGCCGGATAAAGGTGCCGGTGAGGTTCGCCACGCCGTATTTGTTGTCCATCGTCCCGCGGCCGAAGAAATATCCGTCTTCCTCGACCAGCGTGAAGGGGTCGCGGTCCCAGTCCTCGGGCAGCGCATCGACGATATCCATATGGGCGAGCAGCACGATGGGCTTCTCGCCCGATGAGCCGTCACCCGAATAGCGGACCACGAGGCCCTGCGTCGGGTCGCCTTCGGAATCATAGTCGGTGACCAGAATGTCTTCGTTGGCGAAGCCCGCTTCGGAGAGGCGTCCGGTGAGATAGGCGACCATGTCATCGACCTGCCCGTGCCCTCTGGCGGTGCGGAAGGCGATGACGTCGCGATAGATGTCGCGCACGCGCTGTTCGTGCTCGGTCAGCTCGCGCTCCTGCGCCTGTGACGGCACGGCGGCGAGCGCGAGCGCACCTGCCGCAATCGATAAAACCGGACGCATGGCCTCTCCTCCCCTTTCGCTGATTGCGGCGCGAGGCTAGGCGCAGGGCCTTATGGAGGCAAGCAGCCACGAATATGTCATCGCGCTCGGCTCGAACATGCGCGTGCCGCGTGTGGGAGGGCCGCGCCGGGTGCTGGCTGCCGCCATCAATGTGATGGCCGGTAAGGGCGTCGATGTGCTGGAGGTATCGCGGATCCGTTCGAGCCTGCCGGTTGGCCCTTCGTACCGCCGCTATGCCAATGCAGCGGCGCGGGTCGAAACCCCGCACGGGCCAGAGCAATTTCTCGCATTGCTGCAGGACATCGAGACCCGTTTCGGCCGCAAGCGAAGGGGCGCACGCTGGCGTTCGCGCCCGCTCGACCTCGACATCATCCTGTGGAGCGGCGGCGCATGGCTCTCGCCCGAACTGACAATCCCGCACCCGCTCTTCCGGATACGCGATTTCGTGAGTCGCCCTGCTGCCGAAGTCGCCCCTCACTGGCGCGACCCGCTGAGCGGACTCACGCTCCGCCAGATTTCAACGCGCGGGTTTTAAGCTTCGCTGCCGGATTGCCGCGATAGATCGTCCACGCTTCGGCATTCTCGAACAGCGCGCCGCGTGCCGCAAGGACCGAACCTTCACCCATCGTGACGCCGGGCCCGACGAAGGCCTCGGCAGCCACCCAGCACTGCGCACCGATAACGACAGGGCGCATAACAAGCTGGAACTGCGGATCCGAGACATCATGCGTGGAGGCGCAGATATGCGCGCGCTGCGAGACGATGCTGTCGCTGCCGATGGTAATCCTGCCCTGGTTGTATAGCCGCGCTCCCGGCCCGATGAGCACATTGTCGCCGAGCTCGAGATTGGCCGGATGCCAGACACTGACGCTCGCATGCACGCGGCAATTTCGTCCCAGCTTCGCCCCGAACAGTCTGAGCAGCAGCGCCCGCCAACCATGCAGCGGCGGCGGCGTCCATCGCGCGAGCAGGAGCCATGTCGCCATCCACGCGGCGCGCGCCAGCCTGTTGCCTAGCGAAAAGCTCGGCCCGCCCGTGCGGCTCTGCGATTTTCCAGCGTCGAGCGGCTCCATCGCCCCTGTCTCCCCTTGCGCATCCACGCCTAATTGCGCGCAGGCATAAAAAGCAAGCCAAACCACGCTTGACCCGCTGCCGCTCCCTGCCTAGGTGGCACGCCGTGGTCGGGCCGTTAGCTCAGTCGGTAGAGCAACTGACTTTTAATCAGTAGGTCGCTGGTTCGAACCCAGCACGGCTCACCACGAATTTTCCTCCATCGCCCTTTCCCTGCGCGGCAAGCACGTTATCGTGGTCGGCGATGGTATCCCCCAAGCTTTCGATTTTCGCCCGCCTGCCCGTGCCCGGCAAGGTGAAGACACGTCTCATTCCTGCGCTGGGGGAAGAAGGGGCGGCGCGGCTTTACGCGAGGCTCTTGGCGCAGACGGTCGAGGTGGCGCGAGAGAGCGGGCTGGAGTTCGAGCTTCGCGTGACGGGAGGGGAGGTTGCGGCCTTTCATCAGTTGTTCGGCACGGATGTCGAAGTGGTCGACCAGGGCGATGGCGACCTCGGCGCGAAGATGGCGCGGGTGGAGGCTCCGGCATTGCTCATCGGCAGCGATTGTCCTGGCGTGACCGCGCCGCTGCTGCAGGCCGCTGCGGGCGCGCTGGAGGACCGGCGCGTGGTGCTGGGTCCGGCGAATGACGGAGGCTATTACCTCATCGGGTTCAGCGAGCCGGTCCCTTTCCTGTTCGACGACATGGAGTGGAGCACGCCGAGCGTCCTTCCCGAGACACTAAAGCGGCTGGTCGAGCGCGGGATGGGACCTGCGGTGCTGCCGGAACTGGCCGATATCGACACGCCCGAAGACCTCGCGCAGTGGCCCGAATTCGAATGAGCGTCACGCTGCTCGTGCCGGTGCTGGATGAGGAGAAGGCGCTGCCTGTACTGGTCGATGCCTTGGCGAAGCTCGACCCGGCACCGCTGGAAATCCTGCTGGTCGATGGAGGCAGCAGCGATAGGACTGTGGCCATCGCTGAAACTGCGGGATGGCGCGTGTTGCAATGCGAGAAGGGCAGAGCGCGGCAAATCAATTACGGGGTGGAGCATGCCAACAGCGGACTTGTCTGCGTGGTCCATGCCGACACGCTTCCGCCTTCCGACATGGTCCACGTCATAGAGGACGCGATGGCCGACCCTGGCATTGCGCTCGCCAGCTTCGCCCCCGTCATTCGCGGGCCTGAGAAGACCCGCTGGGGCACGACGCTGCATAACTGGGCCAAGACCTGGTACGCGCCGCTCATCACGCGTCCGCATCTCTTCGTGCGCGGCGTGCGGCTGTTGTTCGGCGACCACGCGATGTTCTTTCGTCGCGCCGATTTCCTCAAGGTCGGCGGATGCACGCCGGGCGATGCTGTGATGGAAGAGGCCGATTTGTGCGTGAAATTCGCTGCGCTCGGCAGGGTGAAAATGGTGCCACGCAGAGTCTACACCTCGGACCGGCGGATTGCCGCATGGGGACCGCTCAAGGCGAACTGGATCTATTTCAAGGTCGGCATGCTCTGGGCTTTCGGGCTGCGCGAGCGCATGGGACGGCATTATCCCGACGTGCGCTAGCCTCGCGGGAGGAAGCCTGCCTCGATGCAATAATCGATGAGGCGGCGGATATAGGGCTCGCCAGTTGGAGGACAGCCGCGCCCCGCTAGCATGCGGAACTGGCTATCGGAGAAATGCGGGTCGCGCTGGAAATAACTCGCATAGAGGCCCGCGACGCGGCGATAGAGGCGGCGCTCGAGCGCTGGCAGGGTAATGGGGTCGAAATTCTCGGGCGCAACCAGTTCGGGCTCGTGGAAATGCGGATAGCTGCCGATTGCCTGCGCGAATTGCGCCACGGGTAGCGGCTGGCCCGAGACGAGGTGAAAGGTCCCGCCTGCCGCATCGTCCATCCGGTTTGCGAGCAACGCAATGCCGCTGGCGACATGATCCATGGGCACGAAGTCGAGCGTTCCGTCTTCCTTCGCGGGCATGTGGCGCACGCGGCCCTCGGCGATCAGTTTGAAGGCGGCGTAGGTCGTGTCGAACTGGCGGATGGCGCCGCTCTCGTACTCGCCGACCACGATGGAGGGACGCGCGATGGCCCAACTCACATTGCTGGCGCGCACTAGGCGCTCACCCGCCGCCTTGCTGGCCTCATAGCCGTTGGCGAAGCCGCTCTCCGGTAGTTCTTCGTCCTCGCGAATGATGCCGCTGGTGTCGCCGCATACGTAGGCGGTCGAGACGTGCAGGAAATCCATTCCGCCTGCCTCGGCCAGCGCCAGCGCATGGGCCACGCCTTCGACATTGACCGCGCGGTAGTCTTCCTCTGCAAGGTCGAAGCGGACCGTGGCGGCGCAATGGACGAGGAGGTCATGTCTCGTAGCGACTTCGGTGAAGTGCGCCTCGTCCCATCCGAAACGGGGCAGCGAGACATCGCCAGACAATGTGGCCACCTCGACGACGCTTCCGTCATTGGCGCAAACCGTCGGGTTGCGGTGAACGAGTCCGGTGACCTCATGCCCTTCGGCGAGCAGCCGCGCGCAGACTTCGCCGCCGAGCAGGCCGGCAGCTCCGGTGACGAGAATTCTCACGAAATTGTGGCCTGTGGCATGTAACCGGGGGGTGCCTGCGAGCGAAAGGGAGAAAGATTGTTGCGAGTTTCTTCGCATCTCGAGCAAATTCGGTTACGGGGCAAGCGATGAAATTCACCCATGACGTTATCGTGATAGGCGGCGGGGCAGCCGGCCTTACCGCAGCGGGCGGCTGCGCGCTGTTCGGCCTCGACGTCGCGCTCATCGAAGCGCGCAAGATGGGCGGCGAGTGCCTGAACGATGGCTGCGTGCCGTCGAAGGCGCTGATTGCCGCCGCCAAGCGCGCTGCCGAGGCGAACGAGCAGAGCCGCTACGGCATCACTCTCCAGCCGCCCAAGGTCGAATGGACCGGCGTGCACAAGCACATCCATGATGCCATCGCCGCCATCGCGCCGCACGACAGCGAAGAGCGCTTCGAGGAGATGGGGTGCGAGGTCTTCCGCGATTGGGCGCAGGTCACGGGGCCGCAATCGGTAGAGGTGGGCTGGCGCACGCTGACTGCACCGCGCATAGTCATCGCGACGGGGTCGAAGGCCGCCGTGCCGCCCATCGAAGGACTGGCGGACGTGCCTTACCTCACCAACGAGAACCTGTTCGACATCGAAGAACTACCGCAGCACCTCGTCATCGTCGGGGGCGGGGTCATCGGGATGGAGATGGCGCAGGCTTTCCGCCGCCTCGGCAGCGCAGTCACCGTGGTCGAACCGAGCGAGCTTATGGGCCGTGACGACCCCGACAGCGTGGCGGTTGTGCGCGAGACGCTGGAGGGCGAGGGCGTGCGTTTCGTGAAGGGGCTGGCGCAGCGTGTCGCGGGCGAGGCTGGCGCTATTCGGCTCCACACTGAGGACGAAACTATCGAAGGCTCGCACCTCCTCATCGCCACCGGGCGCAAGGCTAATTGCCACGGCTTCGGTCTGGAGGAAATCGGCGTCGAGATGGGGAAGGGCGGCATTGTGGTCGACGACCGTCGCCGCACTTCGGTCAAAGGCATTTATGCTATCGGCGACTGCCGCGACGGCCCGCGATTGACGCATGTGTCGGGCTATGAAGGCTCGAATGTCGCGCTCGAAATCACGCTCGGCCTGCCTGCCAAGGTCGACTGGTCGGCACTGCCCTGGTGCACCTATACCGACCCCGAAGTCGCGCAAATCGGGATGACCGAGGCAGAAGCGCGCGAGAAGCATGGTGACAAGGTGACGGTGGTCAAAGAGACCTTCCACGACAACGAGCGCGCTCTCGCGGAAGGAGCGGACAAGGGGCACCTCAAGCTGATGCTCAAGGGCAAGAAGGTGCTCGGCGCGAGCATCGTGGGCAAGAATGCGGGCGAATTGCTGCTGCCATTCGCGCAGTTGATTACCGGCAAGAGCAGCACCTTTGCCTTAGGTTCGGCCATCATCGCCTATCCGACACGCAGCGAGATTTCGAAGGCCGCCGCCTTCAGCGCGTGGGAGCCGACGGTCTTCGGCAAGGTCCCCAAGTGGTGGGCGCAGACACTCGCCAAATTGCGCCGGAAACTCGCATGAGCGAGGCGCGCACCAAGTCGCGCAATGCGCCTGCCGGGCCGTCGCCTTTTGCGGTAGAGGCGGCTCCGCTCCCGCGCGAGAAGTTCAGCGACCCCCTGGTCACTGCCAAGGGCGAGGTGCGCGCGACTGTGCCGCTGGCGAAGCTCGACACGCTGTGGCTCAACACGGGCACGCTGTGCAATCTGGCCTGTGCGACCTGTTATATTGAGAGCAGCCCGACGAACGATGCCCTGCTCTATCTCTCCGCCGGGCATGCCGCGCGATTCCTCGACGAGGCGGAAGCAATGGGCACGCGCGAAGTGGGCTTCACCGGGGGCGAGCCTTTCATGAACCCCGACATGCTGGCGATGCTCGAAGATACGCTCGTGCGTGGCTTCGAGGCGCTGGTGCTGACCAATGCGATGAAGCCGATGCGGCGGCACGAGGCAGCACTGCTGAGCTTGCGCGAGCGGTTTGGCGACAAGCTCACGCTGCGGGTCAGCCTCGACCATCACACGCAGGCGGTGCACGAGGCCGAACGCGGCGCGCGAAGCTGGGGGCCGGCAATGGAGGGGCTGCGCTGGCTGTCGGATAATGGTTTCTCGATTGCCGTAGCCGGGCGCTTGCTTCCCGACGAAGGGGAAGTGCAGGCGCGGGAATGCTATGCCTCGCTTTTTGATTGCGAAGGCATCGCCGTCGATGCACACAACTCCGTGCGGCTAGTGCTCTTTCCCGAAATGGACGCGGAAAAGGACATTGCCGAGATAACCACCGCATGCTGGAGCATTCTCGGCAAGAGCCCGGCGGACATCATGTGCAACACCAGCCGTATGGTCGTGCACCGCAAGGGCGAGCCATCCCCGCGCGTCGTTGCCTGCACGCTCATACCTTACGATGCAGACTTCGACCTTGGCGAGACCCTGGCCGAAGCATCCTGCGACGTGCCGCTGAACCACCCGCATTGCGCGCGGTTTTGCGTGCTTGGTGGAGCAAGTTGCTCGGCCTAGGACCGATTTTCGCAAGTGCCCGTTAGAAGGACATGTTCTTCGATAACATGCTCCTCGACCTCGCCGCGCGCGGCATCATCCTCTCGGCCATCGGTCTCGCCTGGGTGACGCTGCTCATCAGGATTGTGGGCCTGCGCTCGCTCTCCAAGATGACCAATTTCGACTTCGTGATGACGGTGGCGCTGGGTTCGGTGCTCGCCGCTGCTGTCACTGCGGACAAATGGACTGTTTTTGGCCAGTGCATTGCAGCCATGGCGGGCCTGTTCCTCGTCCAATGGCTCGTCGCGCGGGCCCGCAAGGATTCCGATGCCTTCGAGACCGCGATCCAGAACGAACCGATTTTTCTCATGCGCGAGGGCGAATTCTGCGAAGATGCGCTGAAATCCACCCGCGTCGCGCGCAGCGATGTGGTGGCCAAGCTGCGCGAGGCCAATGTGCTGGCACTATCGGAGGTGCGCGCCGTGGTTCTTGAGACGACTGGAGACGTCTCGGTCCTTCACGGCGAAAAGCTCGACGAGAGCCTCGTCGAGAACGTGCGCGACTAGCCCTTCCGGCGGTCGAGCCACTTCGCAAAGGCCACGCCGCCCGTGATCAGGAACGGCACCAACACGATGCTGAGCACGACCTTGGCGAGGATTTGCCCGATGAGCAGGTTGGTAATCGGGAACTGGCCGTAGAACGCCAGCGTGATGAAAATTACCGAATCGATGGCCTGGCTCAGCGCCGATGCGATGGCTCCGCGTATCATCAGCGAGACCGTGCCGGTGTTCTCGTCGCTGCCGCGAAGGCGCGAGAAAATCCACACATTGAGCAGCAGCGAGACGATATAGGCTGCCGGGCCTGCGGCCCAGACGCGCCAGATTGTCGCATGCACGCGCTCGAAGGCAGCAAGGTCCTCCGCGCGGCCACCGGCCATCTCCGGCGAGGCGGGCAGGTTGAGCACGAGCTGCATCAATAGTGCGGCCAGCAGGAGCGGCAGGAAGCCCCACCAGACGATGCGATTGGCCAGCTTTTCGCCGTAGAGCTGTGCAATCGTGGAAGAAATTACCACCAGCAGCAGAAACGCGAAAATGCCCGCCTCGACCGCGAGGTCGGTGGGATAAAGCTGCACCTGCTTGAACGCGAGCACGCCAGCCAGCACCGTCATCCCGCCATAGACGAGCGTATAGACGAACAGACCCAGCGGGGTCGTAGCGGCCTTGATGCGGATATCTCCGGTGGTCTCGGTCATGAGGCTGGGTGCAGTGCTTTCTGGTCTGGTGATAGGCGAAGCTGGAATCGGGAGCGTAAATTGACTATGCGGGCCCGCCGCGCAAGGTAGCGGCTGATTTCATCCGCAACTAGTCGCGCAAAGCCAAAGGGGTCGGCATGCCGCCAGTGATTATCAATATTCTCGGGATTTTCGCGATTCTTGCAATCGCTTTCCTGCTTTCTACCGGCAAGAAGCGCATCAAGCTGCGCGTCGTGGGTGCGGCTTTCGCGCTTCAGGCTGTCATGGCGCTGCTGGTCTTGCGTACGCCGTGGGGTGTCGAGCTTATCCAGGCGATGTCGAACGGTGTCATTGCGCTGCTCGATTATTCGAAGGTGGGTATCGAATCGGTCTTCGGCCCGATGGACGCCAATCCTTTCACCAATACCTTCGTGATAGCGGCGCTGCCGGTCATCGTGTTCTTCGCGGCCATTGTCTCGATTCTCTATCACTGGGGCATTATGCAGCGCCTCGTGCGCTGGGTGGGCGGGGCCATTGGCTGGATTACCGGTATCTCCAAGGTCGAGGCACTGGGAAGCGCGGCGAATATCTTCGTCGGCCAGTCCGAAAGCCCGCTGGTGGTCCGACCTTATCTCGCTGCGCTTACGCCCAGCCGCCTGTTCACTCTCATGAGCGTGGGCATGGCAGGGGTCGCCGGGACCATCCTGGCCGCATACGCCAGCTTCATCGGTTCGGAAGCCGTGCCCTTCCTGCTTGCTGCGGCGTTCATGTCGGCACCCGGCGGCATCCTGATGGCCAAGATCATCATGCCCGACGACGAGAGCACGCTCGCCCGCGATGCGGCTGAACTCGCCGGCACGGAAGACGAGATTACGCTTCCCGAGGCGCGCATCAGCGCCGAAGGTCCGGCTGCGCTCACCGAAAGCGGCAAGCCGCACGAGGTGGAAGTCGCCGAGACATTTGAAGAGGGCCACAAGCCCGCCAACGTCATCGAAGCGGCTGCACAGGGCACGCAGACGGGTGTGAAGCTCGCAGTTGCCGTCGGTGCGATGGTGATGGTCTTCGTAGCACTCGTCGCTCTCGCCAATGGTATCCTCGGCGGCCTCGGCGGGCTCGTCGGTTATCCCGATGTAACCTTCCAGCGGTTGCTCGGCTATGTCTTTGCCCCGGTCATGTACCTCATCGGTATTCCCTGGGACCAGGCGGGTGCTGCTGGCGGATTGTTCGGCACGAAAATCGTGCTCAATGAATTCGTCGCCTTCATCGACCTTGGCGCGATGGACGCCAGCGTGCTGAGCGACCGTAGCCGCGCCATCGCCACTTTCGCGCTGTGCGGCTTCGCCAACTTCAGCTCGATTGCCATCCAGATGGCGGTGACCGGGGGGCTTGCGCCCAACCAGCGTCCCGTTATTGCCAAGCTCGGCCTGCGCGCGCTCGCAGCCGGCTCCCTTGCAAACCTGATGAGCGCCGCGCTTGCCGGCCTGTTCCTGCCTTACTGAGTTGTATCCAAATGTCTGAAATTGCCAGCGTATCCATTGCCCGCCCGCTTGATGAAGTTGCCGAGGAAATCGGAAAGAGCTTCGAAGAATACGGCTTTGCGGTGATTCGCGACCACGGTATCCCGCAGGAACTGATCGATCGCGCGGAAGAGCTGTCGAAGGAATTCTTCGCGCTCCCCGATGACGTGAAGAAGGCCTATCACATTCCAGGCGGCGGCGGTGCGCGCGGCTATACGCCGTTCGGCACCGAAAAAGCCAAGGACGCCAAGGTCCATGACCTCAAGGAATTCTGGCACGTCGGGCGCGAACTGCCGGAAGGTCATCCGCTGGCAGAATACATGGCCGACAATGTCTGGCCCGATGAAGTGGGCGGCTTCCGCGAGACATTCAGCGAACTCTATTCGGCATTCGAAAAGGCCGGTGGCCGCGTGCTCGAGGCCATTGCCATCCACCTCGGCCTGCCGCGCGAATTCTTCGCCGCGACCGTCAAGGACGGCAATTCGGTCATGCGCCTGCTGCGCTATCCGCCGCTCGAAGGCGCGGAAGCAGAAGGTGCGATCCGTGCGGCCGCGCATGGCGACATCAACACCATCACTCTCCTATTGGGTGCCGAGGAAGCGGGTCTCGAACTGCTCACCGCCGACGGCGAGTGGAAAGCTGTCGCCCCGCCCGAAGGCGCTCTGGTAGTCAACATCGGCGACATGCTCGACCGGCTGACCAACCACAAATTGAAATCGACCCAGCACCGCGTGGTCAATCCGCGCGGGGAAGCGGCCTATCGCGCACGCTATTCGATGCCGTTCTTCCTGCACTTCCGCCCGGATTACGTCATCGAAACGCTGCCTTCGTGCATCGACCCCGAAAACCCGGCCGACCACCCCGAGCCGATTTCGAGCCACGACTTCCTGCTCCAGCGCCTGCGCGAGATAAATCTCGCCTGAAGCACGGGCCGTCGCGGCCTCCGGGTTGCTCGCGAAGAAACTTTTTTCCCACTGTGTGCTTTTTGCAACGCCCGTAAACCCGCGGAATTCCGTGGTTTTTGCCGAATTCGTGACTCTTCATCCACACATCGCGGCCCGGTGTCTTGACTCTGTCACAAAAGGATAGCTTTGGCGAAACATCGCAAGCCTAGCGGGGCTGCGCATTTCCAGTGCTACTCACATTCTCAATCTGAAGAGACGAAGGGGTCTTCTCCGATGAAGTTCAAGTATCTCCTCGCGGCCAGTGCGGTCAGCCTTACGGCTACCGGCGCCATGGTCGCTGCTCCTGCTGCAGCGCAGGAAGTCACCTCGGCCATTCAGGGCGTCGTCACCACCGAAACCGGCGATCCGGTTCCGGGTGCCGAAGTTGTCCTGACCGACACGCGTACCGGTCGCGAGACCCGCGTGCAGACGACCGCCAGCGGCTCTTTCAGCTTCCGCAACCTCGAAGTCGGTGGCCCGTTCACCGTCGTCGCCAATGCGGCCGGTTACCAGGGTGAGCAGGCAGATGGCGTTTTCGTAACGCTCTCGGACACTGCATCGCTCCGTTTCGAACTCGCATCGGCAGCCGCGGTCGAAGACGAAAACGTCATCATCGTTACCGCGCAGTCGATCATGAGCAGCCCGCGCGCACTCGGCCCGGGCAGCGCCTTCGGTCTCGAAGTGCTCGAAGAGCAGCCCTCGCTCAACCGCGACATCCGCGACGTCATCCAGACCGACCCGCGCGTCGTTCTCGACTCGTCCTTCCCGGACAGCTCGTCGAACCGCGGTACGGTTTCCTGCCTCGGCGCATCGACCCGCGTTAACTCGCTGACCGTCGACGGCGTTCGCCAGGACGACGGCTTCGGCCTCAACGACTCGGGCTTCCCGAGCGAATCGCAGCCTTTCCCGTTCGAAGCTCTCTCGGCTGTCTCGGTCGAATTCGCTCCGTTCGACGTACAGTACGGTCTCTTCTCGGGCTGTAACATCAACGTCGTCACCAAGTCGGGTACCAACGAGTTCCACGGCGGCGCCTTCGCATACTACAACGACGACAGCCTCGTTGGCAGCACGGTCGACGGTGAAGAGGTCAGCCTCGGCAGCTTCGAAACGAAGAAGTATGGCGCGTACATCGGTGGTCCGATCGTCCGCGACCGCCTGTTCTTCCACCTGACCTATGACCGCGAAGACGGCACTGCCGGCCTCGACGACGGTCCGGCAGGTTCGGGCTTCACCAACGAAGCCGACGAAATCACGCAGGCCGAAATCGCTGAAATCCAGCAGATCCTGCAGGATGTCTATGGCTACGATGCCGGTACGATCCTTTCGTCGATCCCGCGCAGCACCGAACGTTTCCTTGCACGTATCGATGCCAACATCACCGACGACCACCGCGCTGCTTTCAATTACCAGCGCACCCGCGAAGACTTCGTCACGCCGCAGAACACCAACGCACGCTTCAACGAGCTTGGCCTGTCGTCGAACTACTACCAGTCGGGTAACGAAATCGACTCCTACTCGCTGCGTTTCTTCAGCGACTGGTCCGACAACTTCTCGACCGAAGTCCGTGTCTCGCGCATCGAGAACAAGGACCTTCAGGACAGCCTCAACGGCGTCGACTTCCAGCAGTTCGAAGTCGTCACCCCGAGCGGCGGTTCGGTCTTTCTTGGCCCCGACAGTTTCCGTCAGGCGAACGACCTGCGTACCAAGACCACGCAGGCGAAGGTTGCCGGTTTCCTGACCGCAGGCGATCACACCTTCACCATCGGTGCGGAATACGACAACTTCGACGTCTTCAACCTGTTCATCCAGGATGCGAACGGCACCGCCGTCTTCGACAGCTTCGATGCACTGCGTGCCCAGACGCCGGACGATTTCGACTTCCGTGGCTCGCCGACAGGTAATCGCGACGATGCGGCAGCGATTTTCGACCGCACGATCTACAGCTTCTACATCCAGGACGAGTGGCTCGCCACGCCGTCGCTGACGCTGCAGGCCGGTCTGCGTTACGATTTCTATGATGGTAACGGTCGCCCGACCTACAACCAGACCTTCGTCAACCGTTACGGTTTCACCAACTCGACGGCTTTCGATAACCTCGACGTGCTGCAGCCGCGCCTCGGCTTCCGCTACGATGCGGGCAACCTCGGTCTTGCCGGTGACACGGTAATCCGCGGCGGTGTCGGCATCTTCTCGGGTGGTGACCCGTCCGTTATCTTCTCGAACAGCTTCACCAACAACGGTGTCGCTCTGGACGATATCGACGAGCGTGACCTTCCCGATGGCTTCACCACCGACGGCTTCAACCCGCCGGCCGGCGCTGCTGGCCTGCTCGTGGCTGGTGACGGCGAAGTCAACGCGATCGACCCCGACTTCGAAATTCCGCGCTTCCTGCGTGCGAACCTCGGCTTCGACCACATGTTCGACTTCGGCCCGCGCCTGATGCTCGACTACATCTACTCGAAGTCGTACGATCCGCTCTTCGTCCAGGATCTCACGCTTGCGCAGACCGGTACTGCCCCCGACGGCCGTCCGCTCTATCGCCAGGTTGATTTCTCGGATCCGGATTGCGCCACCAACCCCGGCGACTCCTCGGTTTGCCGTGGTCGCTTCACCAGCGACTACCTGCTCACCAATGGTGAAGGCGGCGAAGCACATGTCTTCAGCGCCTCGCTCAGCGATCGCTGGTATCAGGACAACGGTCCGCTCGGCATCGGCGGCAGCTGGACGCTCGCATACTCCTACCAGGACGCGACCGAAATCCAGCCGCTCACCTCGAGCCGTGCGGTTTCGAACTTCGGCAACTTCTCGAAGATCGACGTGAACAACCCGGAAGCCGGCAATGCAAACGCAGCGCGTACGCATAACGCCATCTTCCGCCTCAACCTGGAAAAGGACTTCTTCGGTGAGAACACCACCGACCTGACCTTCTTCCTGAAGTATCGCAGCGGTCAGCCTTACAGCTACAACTTCGACACTTCGGTTGCTCGCGGCTTCTTCTGCTCGGACGGCACGGACATCAACCCGTTCGGCGACAGCCGCTGCTTCGAAGACCGTGTCCTGCTGTATGTCCCGGCAACGAACGATGCCAATGTGACCTATGCCAGCGGCTTCGATCTCGACGCGTTCAACTCGTTCCTCGCCGATAGCGGCCTCGACGAGTATCGCGGCCAGATCGTCGGTCGTAACGAGTTCCGCTCGGACGATTACTGGGATCTCGACCTGCGTCTCTCGCAGGAACTTCCCGGCTTCTTCGGCAGCGACCGGTTCAAGTTCATCTTCGACGTCGAAAATGCTCTGAACCTGATCGACAGCAGCTGGAACACGCTGCGCCAGGTCGGCTTCGAGTATAACCAGCCGATCGTCGCGACGACCATCGACCCGACTACCGGAAACTATGTCTTCCAGGAATTCGACGATCCGCGCGATGCCGACACGGGCGAAATCGAGCAGCGTGCTGCACGCTCGCCTTCGGTCTGGCAGATCCAGTTCGGCCTGACCTACGAATTCTAATTCGTAGCGAAACGACCAAGAAAGAAAGGGCGGCCTCCAAGGGCCGCCCTTTTTGTTTCCGCAGCAATGTCCTAAAGGATTTCAGGCCATGGCCACCAGTTCCTTGGCCAGCTGTTTTCTCACCTCGCATTCTACGCCTGCGCGCAAGGCACGTTCCAAAGCGGCAGCTTTCTCTCCGAGCTCTTCCTCGCCGAACATGCCGGCGGTCCCGGCCAGCTTGTGGACCGTGCGGGCCAGATCCTCCACGCGCACGCCTTCGAAGGCGTCGTCGCGCAGGGCGGCATGGACCGCATCGAGCGCTTCTGTCCGGCGATCCTTCCACCGCGCGAGGATTTCTTTGGAATGCGTCGGCCCTGGCGCGGGCGTTGCTGCCGCAGGTTTGGGTCCTTCATCGACGATCCGGACAGGCAGCCAGCGCGCGAGTGCGGCAGCCAGCTCCTCGAACACCAGTGGCTTGGCGAGATGCGCCTGCATCCCAGCATCGCGAGCAGCCGCAATATCTTCCGGAAACGCATTGGCTGTCAGCGCGATGATTGGCAGGCGAGTGGGCGAGACGCCGCCCTGCCTGATCATGCGAGTAGCGGAATAGCCGTCACAGCCCGGCATCTGGATGTCCATGAGCACGAGGTCGAAAGGCTTGTCGCTTTCGGCCGCATCGAGTGTTTTCGACACCGCCTGCAGGCCGTCATGCGCCACCTCCACGCTCTGACCCAACTGCTCGAGCATCGCGGTGACGAGCATTCGGTTCACATCATGATCTTCGGCCAAGAGGACCCGCGCACCACTGCGCATCTCGCCGCGAGGCTGGACTTCGGCAACCCGACCGGGAAGCATGTTGCCCGGCGGCGCTTCTTCCAGCGGAATACGCAAGGTAAAGCGCGAGCCGACGCCCGGCATGGAATCGACCGACAGCGTTCCCCCCAGCAGTTCGGCCAATTGGCGCGATATGCTCAGGCCCAGTCCCGTACCGCCGAAGCGCCGCGTGGTGCTTGCCTCTTCCTGAGTGAAGGGATCAAAGATCTGTTCGAGCCTTACAGGATCGATACCGATGCCGCTGTCCTCCACGGCGATTGCGAGCCGCTCGGCCTCGCGCTGAACACTGACGCCGACCGAACCATTCTCGGTGAATTTCACTGCATTGGCGATGAGGTTGAGCAAGATCTGGCGCAGGCGAAGCGGGTCCGTGACGACGCGCTCGGGCAGGTCTTTGCCGAAGGCGAGCGACAGGTGCACGTCCTTGCGCTCGGCCCCGGTCTGATGGAGTCGGACGCAATCCTGTGCCAACTTGCGCAAATCGGTCTTCTCGTACGACAGGACCAGCTGCCCCGATTCGATTTTTGAAATATCGAGGATGTCGTTGAGCAACATCATCATCGAGCGGCCCGAACTCACAATAAGTTCGGCATAGTGGGCGGCATCGTCTTCCAGCTGCATCTGGCAAAGCAGGTCGGCAAAACCGAGTACCCCGTTCATCGGCGTTCGGATTTCATGGCTCATATTGGCAAGGAACTGGGCCTTGGCGCGGGCGGCATTCTCGGCATGGCGCGTGGCACGCTTAAGCTGTCGCTCGAGCAGGACGCGCTCGGTCACATCGCGTGCCGACACGATGATCCCCTCGCGCTCGCCGTTATTCCGGTCACGGGCTATTGCGCAGTCGGCTTCGATATAGACCGGATTTCCCTCGGCATCGTCGAGCAGGCGGCGATAGGTGAAACGCTCTGTATCGCTTTGCCCCGACAGCAGGCGGGCTTGCACCCCGGCAATATCGTCTCGCGATTCGCTATGCGCGCGTTCTTTTGTAGTCGAGCCTACGAATTCGCTCGGCGGTGCGCCGAGTACGCTGGCGACGGAGGGCGATGCGTAGGTGCACTTTCCGTGCAAATCATAGCGCAGGATCGCATCGGTAATGTTCTCCGCCAGCAGTTCGAGCTCGCGGGTTATCCTCTCGCGCGTCGACAGGACGGCTGCTACCGGCAGCCCCACCACCAGCGCTGAGGCGAGAAACCCTTCGAGCAGCAGCAGCTGGAAATCCTGCTCCACCGGCAGCAAATTGATGGGGCCGTATCCCATTTCCGTGAAGATCGACGCGATTGTCGCGACCTTCACCACCGAGAATGCAGTCCCCAGCGTGCCGAGCCGGAAGGCGTGAGAAATGACGACCAGGGGAATGACGAAGAGCAACGGGTAAGAGGTCTGGCTGAATACCAGCAGCGTCACAGTGGTGCCGAACCCCGTCAGCAGCAGCCATTCCGCAACCTCGCGCCTGGTCGGACGACGCCGCTGGCGGACCGCATCGATGATCACCATAGTGCTGGGCGCGACAATCAGCATGCTAAGCGCATCCGACATCGCCCAGCGCGTCATCCCCGCAAGGCCGAATGGGCCGTTCAGCCACAGCACGCTGCCAGCAACCATTGCCGAGCCCAGTGGCGCAATGACCCCTGCCGTGAGCATGAAGCGGGACAGGTCCGTGATGTCGTCCATGCGCGGATAGCTGCTGCACCATCGGCGGGACAGGTGAACAGCGAGAAGGATCTCTGCGCCATTTGCCAAAGCCAGTCCGCCCGCGACTAGGGGCGTATCGCCGACCAGGAGGTTCGCCAGCAAGTTGCCAAGTACGCACCCCGATACGGTCAGCCTTTCGTTGGGAATACGCCATCGCAGGAGCATGGCGACTGCAACGGCGTTGGGAAGCCAGATGACGGCGATGCGACCGCTTCCCCGTGTCAGTTCGATGCATAGATAGGCCAGCGCGCCGAATACCAGCAGCGCCAGAACGGCTATCGTCACGCCGCGTTGAGACAGCGCGGCGGATTGGGTGGTCAAAGGGCCGCTTTCAGCAATTGTCGCCATGGTCCTGTGCCAATCCTCCCGGCCTGGTGGACGGGACCGCGAAGGCCCCGCGTGGAACGCGAAGGCCCCCTTTCCCGTTGGTGCGGATATGGCCGAGCAAGCGACCAATTTCAGCACTGCGAAGAGGCGACCCAACCCATGGGTTATCCTCGCTATAGCTTTGATTCATTTGGTTATCTTCTACGTACTGATACGTAGTCTGGCGCCAAATGCGGTCGCCAGTGTCGAAGAAAGCGTGGTCTCGGCCTTCACGGTCACCGTGACCGCACCCGAAGAGGAAACACCCGTGGTGGAACCGGAGCCTGATGAGGGTGCGCAAGGCGACCCCGGCAAGGAAGCCGTTCCGCAGCCGGTCACAGCACCCCCCGCCCGATTGCCGAAGAATGATACGCCCAAGCCGCGCGCTTCGTCGACCGGTACGGCAACCACTTCAGGGGCCACGGATGCAGGCGCCGGGACAGGCGCTGCTGGAAGCGGACTTGGAACTGGTGCAGGGCGTGGGGGCGGCGGGCAGGGCGGCGTCGCAGCGACCAAGCCCGTACTGACCCGCTCGATCAGCGACTCCAGCGCTTTTCCCATCCCGCCCGGAGGACGTGAAGCACGGATCGGCAAATCCGTCATCGTCAGGCTGATGGTCTCTGCCGAGGGCCGGGTGACCGCTTGCTCGGTGTACCGGGCCAGCCCGTTTCCCGAGACCGATGCCAAGGTGTGCGAACTTTCATACAGCCAGATACGGTTCGAACCGGCTCGTGACGCACAGGGAAATCCCGTTCCTGCGCCCTTCTACTATCAGCAGCGGTTCTTTAACTGACATTCGGGGACTGCCCGGCTATAGCGCCGCTCATGAAAAAGGGTTCGCATAGCCTGATACAGCCGGTCATCCTTTGTGGCGGATCGGGCACGCGGCTGTGGCCGGTCAGTACTCCTGTGAAGCCGAAACCCTTTCTCGAATTAGTGGGAAAGCGAACCTTGTTCCAGCAGGCGCTCGACAGGGTGGCGGACGATACTCGATTTGCCCGGCCCCTGGTCGTGTCGGGCGCCCACCATCAGCCGTGGATTGCGGAGCAGTCGCGCAGCCATACCCTCATCGTCGAGCCCGTGGCACGTAATACCGCCCCGGCCATCGCGCTTGCCGCAGCGCGGCTTGCTCCCGACACGCTAATGCTGGTCTGCCCGAGCGACCATCACATTCCCGATACCGCGGGCTTCATCGAGGCGGTGGACGCAGCCGCCGATCTGGCCGCAAATGGTTTCCTTGTCTCGATCGGCGTCGAGCCGACGCGGCCTGAAACCGGCTATGGTTATATCGAGCGTGGGGAGGCGATAGGGAAGGGGCACCGCACAGCCCGCTTTGTCGAGAAACCCGATGCCGAGAGAGCGGCAGCTTACCTCTCGAACGGAAAATTCGTCTGGAATGCGGGCATCTTCATGTTCAGGGCGGGGCAATTGCTCGAGGAACTGTCGCAATTCAGGCCGGAAATGGTCGAGCATGTCAGGTCATCGGTGGTTTCGGGGACCGAAATCGCCGGTGCACTCCATCCCGAAGCGGGGCATTTTGCAGCGATTGCCGGCGAAAGCATCGATTATGCCCTCATGGAAAATACTGACAATGCCGCAGTCATCACTGCGGACATGGGTTGGTCCGATATCGGCTCATGGGCATCGCTGATGGATGCGCTCGAGCAGCCGGTTGGCGCAGCGGCAGACCTCATCGACTGCAAGGGCGTAATGGTTCGCAGTGACGGTCCGCGCGTCTCTGCGGTGGGGCTGGAGGATGTCATTATCGTCGTGGAAGGCGAGGAAGTGCTCGTCGTCGCGCGCGACAAGGCGCAATTGGTGGCGTCGCTCGGAGGAGCGCGGGGTCAGTGACGAGTGGCGGTCTTCTTGGTACGCGAAGGATATTGAAGCCATGGGGGCGGCGCGACCTGCCCGCCCCCTTCGCCTCGCCCTGCGGCGAAGCGGTGGGCGAAATCTGGTTCGATAGACCCCCACCGCTCGAAGACATCCTGACCAAATACCTGTTCACGGCAGAACAGCTTTCGGTGCAGGTCCATCCGCTTGCCGAACATTGTCCGGTCGGTGCGGGAAAGGATGAATGCTGGCTGGTGACCGAGGCTGTTCCCGGCGCCAAGCTTGCCATCGGTTTTCGCGAGGAGGTCGACCGCGGCGCCATTCGTTCTGCAGCGCTAGACGGGTCAATCGAGGACATGCTCGACTGGCGAAGCGTTGCGGTGGACGATTTTCTCTATGTCCCCTCTGGCACGGTCCACGCGATCGGGCCGGGGCTGACACTGGTTGAAGTGCAGCAGAACAACGATGTGACCTTCCGCCTCTACGATTACGGCAGACCGCGCGAGCTGCATCTCGACGAGGCGATGCAGTCCATCCGGACCTACCCGCATCCCGCAGAGCTATGCCGCAAGGTCGATCCAGCCTGCTCGCAGGTGTTAGTAGACGGTCCGCACTACAGCGTGGTGCAGGTCGTCGGCGCGCCGGATGCGGAAGTCTCGGCTTATCGAGGGGCTGTGCAGCTCATCCCTCTCACGGGATACTGCAAAACCGGGAACGATATAGTCGATCCTGGCGAGTCCGGCTGGGCCCGCGAGGTCGATGATATCGATTTCACGGCCAGCGAACGCTGCCTGCTCGTCTTCAGCCCGCTTCGGCCGATGAGCCCCCCAGTTCTTCCATGATGCCGAGCAGTTCCTCCTTGCCATAGGGCTTGGTCAGAAGTCCCCTCGCACCTATTTCTTCGACCCGGTCAGCCATTTCGCCATACCCGGTGGCAAGCCAATAGGGGATGCCCCGCCGGGCCAGGTCCGCCGCCACCTTCTCGCTGCTTTCCTTGCCGAGGTTGTAATCGAGAATGGCGGCATCGGGCTGCTGCTTTTCGAGCGCGGCCAGAGCGCCCGCCACCGTGCTTTCCACGATGACTTTCTCGACCCCCAGTTCGCGAAGACAGTCTTCCGTATCGAGGGCGATAATCATGCTGTCCTCTACCAGCAGAATACTCTCCGGAGCGCCTGCAGGGACCTCGGCCGGCTTGGAGACACTTCGGGAGGTTGTTTCACTGCCGCCCATCTGACCACCTTTCCACACGACACATCGCGAAGGGATGCAGAAATCCGCCTCCAGGCCTGACAGTTTGTATTCGACTTTCGCTTCGCCGCCCAATTCGAAGGGGATGGACCGTTCGACAATGGTCGAGCCGAAGCCGCGCCTCGTGGGTGCTTTGACGGGCGGACCACCGCTTTCCTTCCAGCTCATCTGGAGCGAGCCGTCGTCATTGCGAGATATGGCGATGTCGAGCTGCCCGGAACTGTCCGACAGCGAGCCGTATTTGGCCGAATTGGTAATCATCTCATGGACGACCAAGGCGACGACCGTATAGGCTTCGGGTTGCAGCAGCGCATTCGGCCCGGTCATCACGACGCGGTCCTCATTTGCGCTGAGATAGGCATTCGCCTCGGTCTCGATCAGCTCACTCAAGGGAGCTGGCGACCAGTTGCTCTTCGTAATATTGTCATGTGCCGACGCGAGGGATGATATGCGCCCGCCGACGATCTCGGTGAAATCCTCCATCGTCTCGGCCTCGCGGCGCGACTGGCTGATGAGGCCGCGGATGAGATTGAGGATGTTTCTCACGCGGTGGTTGAGCTCGGCAATCAGCAGTTCCTGCTGGGCCTGAGCTTTTGCACGTTCCTGCACGGCCTCGTCCGTCAGGCGAAGGATGATTTCGAGAAGCGTGGTGCGTAGTCCGTCGGCGACCTGCAGTTCGCCATCGGTCCACGGAGCGCTTCGGCCTTCGACGGTTTCCTGCCAGGCTTCGAAGCTCTTGCGCGGGGTCAGGCGCGCGCCGTTGGGCCCGTATTCGACCGGTTTTTCAGGATTGCCGGCCCAGATAACCTTCTGGGTCAAGGGCTTGCGCCACAGCACGAGGTAGTCGCGAGGCGTCCGCGAGACAGGTATCACCATTGCGCCCGAGGCACGGTTGGCGAACCGTTCCGCCTTGGGCAGGCGTTCGGTCAGCGCATCGGTCGCGAGGATGCGGCTGGTGGCCGCAGCATTGAGCCCCGAAACCACTGCCCGGAATTCTTCCTCGTTGGGAGCGGACCCGCTGGAATTGTACAGGTTTTCGATGAAGACGCTTGCACCATCGTGCGGAATAACCTGCTGGATGACGGGGGTGAGCGTAGGCAGGGTGTCGGACAGCGGCGTACCGGCGGCGATATCGCGCATCAGCCGGTCATGAATTTTGCGCCCGGCCTCGCGCAGTTCCTCGCGCTCGCGAAACAGTGCGCGTTCGAGCACTAGCGAAAAGAGCTCCGAGAAGAGTTCAGCCGAGGTGCGCTGTGAATAGGGAAGTTTCTTGGGCCCATAATGATGGCAGGCGAACAATCCCCAAAGCTTGCCTCCGATGATGATCGAAATCGACAGCGATGCGCCGACGCCCATGTTGCGCAGATATTCGATGTGGATCGGGGAGACAGCACGCAGCGTGCTCATCGACAGATCGAGCGGTTCGCCCTCGGAGGAGTGCTCCGGCAGGATCGGCACGGTCTCGGCAGTCACATCGCTGATGATGCGGAAACGGTTGCGCTTGTAGAGTTCGCGCGCCTGCGCCGGGATGTCGCTCTTCGGATAGCGCAGGCCGTGGAATGCCTCGAGATCGTCGCGCCGTGCTTCGGCCACGACTTCGCCCGACAGGTCCCCGTGGAAACGGTAAACCATGACGCGGTCCATATCGAGAGCGGCGCGCAACTGGCGAGCCGCCTCGTCGAGCAAGCGGCCGGTATCCTTGTGTTTTTCGAGGCGCGCCATTACGGGGCGCAGCAACGCAATTTGCCGGTTTACGTCACCGTCGACGTGCGGTTCGATCTCGATGACGGTGTAGTGGCCTGAAGCATGAATGGCGCAATCGAAGCGACTGCCATTGCCAAGCAGGTCCACGCCGAAAATTCGCTCGACCTGGTCGCTGTCGACCAGTGCCGCGACGGCGCTGCGCAGTCTCTGGAAAGCCCTTTCGCAAATCGCATTCGAAAGACGCGAGCCGATTTCAAGCTCGCCCTCAATGCCGAGCATGCTTTCCAGATTAGCCGAGCGGTGGGCGAGGAACCAGTCCGCGTTAACCGCCAGAAGCGCACCGAAGTCCTGTATCCGGCCAAGCTGGTGGATGGGTTCGCGGTCGCAGTTGGACAGGTCCACCTGCGGGTCGTCGAGGCTCATGCCACCTTCTCCAGTCGGACTGCGGCGAAAGCCTGTTCGAACAATGCGAAGGTGGCGAGCGCTCCGGTGATGGCTTGCGCGATATCGGCCTCGGAGTGGGGTCGGTCGAGCACGTGGAGCAGGCCGCCGAAATAGCGGGCGAGGCCGGTATCGCCCAAGAAGCGTTCCGGCCCTTTTGCACCTGACTTGCCCCGCTGGACCAGCATAGCCTTGTTTCCGAGCGATGAGCCGGACAGGACCCATGCCGCGCCAAGGGCGGCGGCAGGTGTTGCGAGGTCAAATTCGTGCGCCATGCGCTCAGGCGATACGCCAAGGTCGGCCAGGTCCTGCGCTAGGGCAGCAGCCTGCGACGGCGGCGCAGCAAGGCCCATTGGCGGCTGCATGGCCAGCGCGCGCTCTACTGCGCAGCGGGCGGCGAATTGGGCCGACAGGAAAGCTGCGTATTCGTTTTCGGAAGAGACCGGCATGTGGCCGACCGTTTCGTCGAGGCGCGCATGGATTTCCCCTGTCGCCTGCCTCAGTCGTTCTCTCAAAATCCGGACCCCCGTCCCTGCTGAATCCGTTCGCCAAAAGACCATTGCCGGGCTTTGCAAACCGGAAGTTTGAAAGCAGGGCGCAGCGGACGGCGGGCAAACTAAGCCGTCGGGCCGCGATAATAAGCGTTTAAAAGGGGATTTGGTTCCGCCGCACTGGTGGATTTTTCTCAAGCGCAAGAATGGCTTGAGGAGAGGCCGGTGTCATTCGGGCGCGAGCAGCTTCTGGCCCTTCTTGCGGATGGCGCCCGCGATAATCGGTTCGACGAAGGACAAGGCAGGCGGCAGGTCGATTTCGAAGATCACTTCGGTCTCCTCGATGTGCACCTGCGCACGGGTCAGATTGCCCATCGCATTGATGTCGAGCGCCATGCAGTCCTCGTTGGGCCAGCTGGTCGTCACATCGGCCATGCCGCCGGGAATGGCGTCGCCGATTTCATGGCTGCGGGCTTTCAGGCGGCGGCGCACCTCTTCCTTGCCGAGATTGTGTTGCAGGGGAACGCGCATCAGTCCTTGTGCTCCAGCTGGGGAGAGGTTTCGGCACCGGTGCCGAACTTGTAGTCGAGATAGCGGTGCTTGATGGCGAGGTCGTCGAGCGAACCTTCGGCCAGCTGGCGGGTGATGGAATCGATTTCGCCGCTGATCTTGCCGAGGCTTTCGGTCAGCTGCTGGTCGGGGGTCGAACCGGCACGTTCTTCCTTGCGCATGTGCGTCGGGATACGCTGGTAGCTGTCGATCATCTCGGGCAACTGTTCGCCCACGAGGCTGCGCACCTCGCGCGCCTTCGGGTGGTTCTGGTCCACGCCTTCGAGCTGCAGGCCAAGCGCGTCGAGCTGGACGCCCATGTCGCTGACGATGGCCGCCGCGGGCGGGGGCAGGGCGGGGCGCTGGCTTTCGAGCCACAATTCGGTCCGCCCGACCATCTGCTGGACATTGCCCTTGTTGATGTCCGCGCGCTTGGGGACCTTGACCTTCTGCGTGAGCACACCGCCGAAGAGCAGCGCCATCATCAGGAAGGCAATCATCACGCCCCAGAACCCGATGCCGTTGAGCACGGCGCCCGCAATGCCCATGGCCACGAAAATACCGACGAGGCCGATGGCGAGCTGGACGAGCTTCTTCGTCAGGTGCTTCGACTTGAGTTTCGCCGAACCTGCGCCGATCGAGCCCTCGCGACGGTGACGCCCGCCTGCGCGGTTGTCATCCCGCACACGCCGGGCCTCGTCGAGAATGCGGTCGCTGTCTCGTGTAAGCTCGCCCAAGGTGTCAGCCCTCGATGCTCAGCAAGCCGCTGTCGGCGACCTGCCGCTGCGCCTGTGCCTGTCCTTCGGCGCGGGCGATATAGCCCTTCGACTTTTCGACCTCGTCGGACAGGACGGTAACGGTCTGCTTCATGCTTTCCAGCGCACGAACCTTGAAGTCGTCGACCTCGTCCATCGTGTCGTAAATGTTCTGGAAGGCGCGCTGCAGCGTTTCCAGCGGGATGGTGCTGGCGGCCGCCTGCTCGTGGATCTTACCGGTCTGCTCGCGCAGCATCGTCGAAGTGCTGTCGATGATGCCCGATGTCGTCTCGTTGAGCGCGGTAATCTGCCCGAGCACAAGGCGCTGGTTGGTCATCGCCTCGGCCACGGTCACCGCCGTGCGCAGCGCGCCGACGGTGGTGGTACTGGCGCGGTCGACGCCCTTCACCAGTTCGACATTGTTCTTCTTCACGAGGTCGAGCGCTAGGTAGCCCTGCACGCTTACTGCCATCTGGGTGAGCAGGTCCTGCGTGCGCTGGCGGACATAGAACAGCGCAGTCTCGCGCACCGCCTTGGCCTTCGCAGGGTCGGTTGCATCGAGTTCCGCGGCCTTTTCCTCCAGCTTCGCATCGAGCGAGTTGGAGATATGGATCATCTGTTCCAGATTGCCCATCGCCTCCCACAGCTTCTGCCGTTCGACGTCGATGGCGGCATTGTCCATGATGAGCTCGTCCTTGCCGCTCGCAAGATTGCCGAGGATCGACTGGATGTGCGTCTGCGCGCTCTGGTAACTGCGGAAGTAATTGGTCAGCTTGTTGCCGAAGGGAATGATGCCGAGGATCTTGCGCGTGCCAGAAAGCTTGCCGCGCTTGCCAGGATCGAGGTCTTCCACCACGCGCCGCAGTTCGGCGAGATTTGCGCCAACGCCTTCGTCCTTGTCCATGGCGCGCACCGGGCGGTCGAGAAAGCGGTTCGACATGCCCGCGGCCGCCATGATTTCCTTGCGGCCCATATTGGTGAGCTGGTCGACCTTCTTGCCGAATTCGGGCGAATTGGCGTCCTGCGCAAGCAGGTCCTCGACGAAGCTGTCGACCTTCGTCTGGAGCTTGCTTTTCACCTCTTCCGACACTGGCACGAGTCCGGCAGCCTTTTCGGGCGCAACCGCGGGTACAGGGTCCGGCGGGGTCAGGTCGAATTCGGGCGGAGCCGCCGTCGTAGTGGGTGCGGCTGCGGCGCTGCTGCTGGCCGTTTCTGCCTGCGGTTTTGCATCACTCATGACTGGCGAAGACCTCCATTTGAAACTCCCCTCTGTATTAGGTTCCTAAGACGCAATCTTCAAGGCTCACCGCGCGCGAAAGCTAAATGATTCGGAAATAAGGACTTTTCGTGTTAATCGAGTCTTATCGAGAGGGGTCTCGTAAGGCTAGGACGGGGATTGGGTGTGTCCAGCAGGTTCATGTCGAAGTTTGCCGATGAATCGCAAGTCGTGCTGGCCGCGATCCTCGACCAGAGCCAGGACTGCATCCTGCTGCTGAGCCCCGCGGGCGATGTTGAATATATGAACAGGAACGCCCGCTTGGCGCTGGAAGTGGACGATTTCGAGCAAGTTGCCGGTAGCCCTTGGTTCGAGTGCTGGCCCGAGGATACGCGCAAGAATTTCATCGACAGCCACGACAAGGCTGTGCGCGGTCAACGCAGTCGGTTCGAAGTCTTCAGCCCTGGCACAGTTGCTCATCCTCATTGGTGGGATACCGGCGTAGCGCCGGTATATGACGGCGCCGGCAAGTTGGTGCATGTGCTGGTAACGATGCGCGATGTTACCGATTACATGAACCGCCGGCTGAACGACCAGATACGCCGCGAAGAGGCAGAGCGCGAAGCTGGCTTTGCCGAAGATGTGGCGCGCGAAATGCGGCACCGGCTTAAGAACCAGCTGGCCGTGGTTGGCTCGGTCGCGAAATTGCTCGCGCGTCACTCCGAAACTGCATCGGAGATGAGCGAGAAGTTCGAAAGCAAGCTGATGGCGCTGGCGCGGGCACAAGACCTGCTGACTGTTCATCGGGAAGAGCCGATTCCCGCCGGTGAAGCTTTGTCGCAGGTCCTCGGGGCCAGCGGGGCTGGCGAGGCGATCGAGGTGCTGAGCATTCCCAAGGTACGGCTCGGCGACGACGCCGTGCAGCAGCTTGCGCTTATCCTAGGTGAATTGCAGACCAATTCTTTGAAATACGGTGCGCTGCGTGAAGGAAAGGGCAAGATCACGCTGAGCGGCGAGATGCAGGGCCGTTCGCTCCGCCTCCACTGGCACGAAGATACGGGTCTGGAATTCTCGCCTCCGGAAAATTCCGGAGCGGGCTTCAAGCTTCTTGAGCGGCTTGGTTCGACCGGCGATGGCAAGGGGCAGATCGAGTGGCACAGGTCAGGCCCGTCGACGACCTTCTACTTGCGCACCCTGCCGGAAAGCACGGCTGGTGTAACTGGCTAGGCCGCCAGCGCGGCAGTCAACTCGGTCAGGATCTGATCGTTCGACGTCGGCTTCTCGAGACAGATGAACGCCCTGAATGCCTCGGGGAAATGTTTTCTGGTGCACTCCCCGCTGATGAAGATCACCGGCACATTATGCTGCCGTAAAGTCTCCGCAAGCGGCCAGACCAGTTCGCCGTCGCCAAGGTTGATATCGAGCAATGCGGCGTCGAGATGTTTGGCGTGGGCAAGCGCAAGACCGGATTGCAAATCGAGCGCGGGCCCGACCGGCTCGGCACCGATATCCTTCAGAAAATCCAGAATGTCATAAGCAAGGACCGGGTTGTCTTCCACAATGAGAACCCGTTTGCCAGGCAAGCCTCTCGTCATGTTTTGTCACACTGGTTAGCGTTGCGACCCGCTATCAGTGCAGATTTAATGACGCAGGAAACGACAGGGTTCCGCCGTTTATCGATGAAATGGCATGACTCGTGGAGCGACGGCGCAGCGTCGCACTGATGTCACAATTCGCGAATACCCCTCGAGTTTCAGGCGGCTAGTTCAAGCTCGATCGGCTGGATTTCGCCCGACAGGTAAAGACGCTTGGCCTTGGCACGGCTCAGCTTGCCCGAACTGGTACGCGGCAGCGTACGGGGGGGCACCAGTTCGACTACACAGCTCATGCCCGTGACGCCGCGAACCTTGTCGGCAATCTGCTCGCGCAGCTTGAGGCGTTCCTCGGGCTCGGAGACGCGGCAGTGAACCAGCACGGCAGGCGCTTCCTCGCCATTCTCGGTGTCGACCGAGAAGGCTGCGATGTCGCCATGGTTGAAGCCGGGCAATTGCTCGACCGCCCATTCGATATCCTGCGGCCAGAGGTTCTTGCCGTTGATAATGATCATGTCCTTGGCGCGGCCGACGATGAACAGGTAGCCATCAGCGAGATAGCCCATATCGCCCGTGTCGAGCCAGCCATCGACCAAGCAGTCGTTGGTGGCTTCCTCGTTACGGAAATAGGAGTGCATGACGCTCTTGCCGCGGCACCAGACCTTGCCGATCTGGTGGTCGCCCTTGACCTCGCCATTCTCGCCGCGGATTTCGACTTCCATGCCCGGCAGCGCCTTGCCGCAATTGACGATGGCGCGGTAGCGGGCGGGCTTCGACAGGTCGCGCGGGCGGCCCGAGAGGCGTTCTTCCTCGACCAGTTCGACGCGGATGCCTTCGCCCGGAGGCATGACGGTGACTGCCAGCGTCGCTTCGGCCAGGCCGTAGCTCGGCGTGAAAGCGGTCGCCTTGAAGCCCGCTTCGGAGAAAGCGTTGACGAAATTCTGCATCACGTCGGGGCGGATCATGTCCGCACCATTACCCGCCGTGCGCCAGCGGGAGAGGTCGAAACGTTCCGACACATGGCTCTGGCTCGAAATGCGGCGCGCGCAGATGTCGTATCCGAAAGTCGGCGAATAGCTGAGCGTATTGCCCTTGTTGCGACTTATGAGGTCGAGCCACGCAAGCGGGCGGCGCGCAAAATGCTCGGTCTTGATGTAATCGACCGATGCCTGGTTCGCGATGGGCGAGAGGAAGCAGCCGACCAGACCCATGTCATGATACCACGGCAGCCAGCTGACCACGCGGTCGTTGGTGCCGAGGTCGACGCCGGTGGCATGGCCGAAGAGGTTGTGCAGCAGCGCTTCGTGCGTCACCGCCACACCGGTCGGGAAGCGGGTCGAGCCGGAGGAATACTGGAGGTAGCTGATGTCGTCGGGGCTGGCTTCGGGAAGCTCGCACTCCGGCCCGTCGCGCTTGGCGAACACGTCCCAGCTTTCGCCGTCGCAGCCCTGCTGGTCGGCAGCCGCCTTCGCCATTTCGGCGATTTCGGGCGGATAGATGAGGATTTTCGGGTCGCTGCTGGCCAGCTGGACCTTCAGCTGGTCGATATAGCTGTCCTTGCCGCCGAAGGTGGTCGGCAGCGGCAGCGGCACGGGCCATGCACCGGCATAAACGCAGGCACAGAAGAGCGCGGCGAATTCGGGGCTGGTCTCGGCGACCAGAGCGACGCGGTCATCCTTCCCGATGCCGTAAGCCTTCATGACATAGGCAAGCTTCAGCGCATCCTCGCGCATTTCGGAGAAAGGATACACGCGCTCCAGCGTGCCGCGCATATCGTGAAAATTTAGGCCCTTTTCGCTTTTGGCAGCGTAATCGATGGCCTCGTTGAAGGTCGCAAAATCGCTCCTGCGGCGCGGCAGGTTGCAGTCGTTCGGCGTCGGCGTCAAAACGGCGTCGGTCATATTTTGTCTTTATACCTTTTGAAAACAATGCCTTGGTGGCGACCCTCTCACGAATGGAAGCCGCCCTCCCACAAGCGGTTTCCTTTCAGCCTTTCCCATTCGTCAAGGTTTGTGGCACGAATATGGCCGATGGCTGATGGTGATGCAACACGCAGGCGAGTTCGTCGCACACCAAAACCGCTCGACCGCACGCGGCTGAACGATCTGGCGCTGCATTATGTCGCGCGGTTCGCGACCTCTTCGGGCAAGCTTGAAGCCTATCTCAAACGCAAGCTGCGCGAGCGCGGCTGGGACGGCGAGGGAGAGCCCGATATTGCCGGTCTCGTTTCGCGCTTTGCCGAAAAGAATTATGTCGATGACGAGGCCTATGCCCGCATGAAAACCAGCGGATTGCTGGCGCGCGGTTATGGTGCGCGGCGGGTCGAGGAAAAGCTGCGCGCAGACGGGCTCGACGAAAGCGTCCGGTCGGCCAATGCGCCGGGAGAATACGAAGCGCGCGAGGCTCTCTTCGCTTATGTGCGCCGCCGCCGTTTCGGCCCGTTCCGGATCGCGCCGGAGGGCGAGGGTCCCGAGGCGGCACACAAGGCGCGCGAAAAGCAGCTTGCCGCCATCCTTCGCGCAGGCCATTCCTTCGACCACGCCCGCCGCGCAGTCGAGGCGGGCAGCGAAAGGGAACTGGAAGAATGGGTCGCAGAAGCACGCGATTGATGGCCGCAGCGCTGGCGGGGCTGGCGATGGCCTGCTCGCCGCAAGCCGCCACTGATGAGAAAGCGGCCGCTGTAACGAATAGCGGCAAACACCCGGTCTCGGGCTTGGAAATCGTGCCGGTCGTCGTGTCGACGGGCGAGAACGCGCACGAGTTTCGCGCAGAGCTGGCCGATACCAAGGAACTGCAGGCGAAGGGTCTCATGCACCGCACCGAGCTCGGATCGGACGAAGCCATGCTGTTTCCGAACGAACAGCCGACCGCGCGCAGTTTCTGGATGAAGAACACGCCCATCCCGCTCGATATTATCTTCGTCGGGCTCGACGGTCGCATCACCAACATCGCGGCGATGACCGAACCCTATTCGGAAGAGCCGGTCTATTCGGTCGGATCGGTCAGCGCGGTGCTGGAGATTGCGGGAGGCCGCGCGGAGGAACTCGGCATTGAAGCGGGCGATCAGGTCAGCTGGTAATGCGCACTAGCGTCTTGGCGCGAGGCAACGAATCGGATAGGGGCGCGGCCATGGGTATCCTCGGCAAAATCTTCACCTGGTGGGATGGTGCGACCATCGGCACGCTGCTCTGGTCGTCGCGCAATGGCGAACACGTCGGCACCGACGCACAAGGCAACAAATATTACCGCTCGAAAAAGCGCGGCGAAGGCCAGCGCGAGCGCCGCTGGGTGATTTACGAAGGCACCAACGACGCAAGCCGCGTGCCGAGCGAATGGCATGGCTGGCTGCACGGCTCGTTCGACGACGTGCCCGAAAGCAACTTGCCGCCGGCGCGCATCTGGGAAGCAGACTACACGCCCAATGCCACCGGCACCGAGACGGCCTACCGTCCGCAGGGTGCGCTGGAGCGCGGCGGCAAGCGCGCCCGTGCCGTCGGCGATTACGAAGCCTGGTCGCCGGACGCCTGACAATGCTCAGGGCGGCCGCGCTACTCCTGCCTGCCTTCATGCTGGCCGCCTGTTCGGACGACCCGCCCGAGCCGGCGCCCGTCGAAACCGAAATCCCCGAAGAACTGCAGGGCGTCGAACTGCCCGAAATCATCGCAGAGGATGCCGGCATCGGCACGCCCATGGAAGAGCGCGTCGCGACCATCGGCCTGCTCAACAAGCGCAACAACCTCAGCCAGGAGCTGGAGCTGAAGCCCGGCGAACAGCGGCGCGTTGGCGATGTCATCATCCGCCTGCGCGCTTGCGAGCGCACCGCGCCGTGGGAGTTCGAAAAGGATGAGGGCGGCTTCTTGCAGGTCCTCGTTCGCGAACGCGGCACCGAGGATGAATTCCGCAGGGTTTTCTCCGGCTGGCTGTTCAAGAATAAGCCGTCCATCAATGTCGTCGAGCACCCGATTTACGACGTCTGGGTCAAATCCTGCGCAATGGAGTTCCCGGGCGAAGAGTGAGCATTCGCCTCAGCCACGGCTTGCGGAATGCTCGATGATGGCGTGCCGGTCGCAGCAAACAGTCTTTCCAGATAGGCCGATTGCGGCATGGCCACCGCGCCCATGGTGGCGAGGTGGTCAGTCATGAACTGGCAGTCGAGCAGCGCAAAGCCCGCGCGCCGCATGGCAGCGACCAGCGATGCTAGTGCGACCTTGCTGGCATTGTCGGTGCGGCTGAACATGCTCTCGCCGCAGAATACCCGGTCGAAGGCGACGCCGTAGAGGCCGCCGACCAGTTCGTCGCCCTGCCACACCTCGATCGAATGCGCGTAGCCCGCGTGCTGGAGGGCGATATAGCTCGCCTCTATCTGGTGGCTTATCCAGCTCTCCGAGAGTTCCTCGCGCGGCTCGGCGCAGGCGGCGATGACTGCCGGAAAGTCCTCGTCGCAGCTGACGCGGAAGCGGTCCTGCTTCAGAACCTTCTTCAGGCTCTTCGACATGTGGAAGCCGTCGAGGGGAATAATCGCCCTCTCGCGCGGCTCGACCCAGTAGACCTCGCGGTCGCTGCGATGGTCGGCCATGGGAAAGACCCCGCTGCGATAGGCGCGCAGCAGCAAATCCACGGGGATGGTATTGGGCACGGGGGCATGCATCGCGGTGCAACCTAACAGTTTGTGCGTGCAGCTGCGATAGGTGTCTTGCCAAGAGCGCGGCGCTATACTAGTGCGCGCCTTCCTCTGCAGGGGTGTAGCTCAGCTGGTAGAGCATCGGTCTCCAAAACCGAGGGCCACGGGTTCGAATCCTGTCACCCCTGCCATTTTCTCTTCCATGACTTGTCGCTGGCGCATGAGCGCACTATCGCGACGCGCATGACAGAAGAAGAAAAGCAAAAGCGCGATCTCAAGGATCGCAAGTTCTATCCGGCCGAAAAAGAGGCCGAATTCGAGAAAAAGGCGCTGGAGGTTCATACCCCGCAAACAGCGCATCCTTCTTACAAGCTGGCCTTCCAGGACAAGGATTTCCTCCTGCGCGAGGAGTTGCGTCCGGTGCGCTTCCAGCTCGAGCTGCTCAAGCCCGAAATGATTCTAGACGAGGCCAATGTCGGCTCGACCATGGTCATGTACGGCAGCGCCCGCATCCCGCCTCCCGAGGCTGCCGAAGAGGCGCTGGCAGGCGCGAAGGACCTGCCCGAGGACGAGCGCAAGGTCATCGAAAGCCTCGTCGCCAAGTCGAAATATTACGGTGAGGCGCGCAAGCTGGCGCGGATGGTCACCGAAAAGTCCATCATAGAGGATGGTAAGCGCCAGTTCGTGGTGTGCTCGGGCGGCGGTCCCTCCATCATGGAGGCGGCCAATCGCGGCGCGAGCGATGCGGGTGGTGAGAGCATCGGGCTCAATATCATCCTGCCGCATGAGCAGGCGCCCAACCAGTATGTGACGCCTTATCTCAGCCTCAACTTCCACTACTTTGCGCTGCGCAAGATGCACTTCCTGCTGCGCGCCAAGGCGGTGGCTGTGTTCCCGGGCGGTTTTGGCACGTTCGACGAGTTTTTCGAACTGCTCACGCTCATCCAGACGGGCAAGATGAAGCCCATGCCCATCCTGCTGTTCGGCAAGGATTTCTGGACGCGGGTGGTGAATTTCGAAGCGATTGCCGAAGAAGGCACGATTTCGAAGAAGGACCTCGACCTGTTCCGCTGGTGTGAAACCGCCGACGAGGCGTGGGACCACATCAGCGCGTTCTACGAACTCGACCGCTAGGTTTTAGTCGCCCGGCTCCAGCTTCCTCACGGACTGGTGGCCGAGCGGCCCGCTGCCTTCGCCAAAGCCCGGTGCCTGCTCGATAGCAGCCCGGGTAAAGGCGCGCGCGATGCGGATGGCGTGGGTCAGCGGCTGGCCATGCGCGAGCATGGTGGCGAGCGCGGAGGACAGCGTGCAGCCCGTGCCATGCGTGTGCCGCGTGTCTATGCGCGCGTGGCCGAAGCTGGCGACCTTACCGCTCGAAGAGACCACGTAATCGACCACCTGGTCGCCTTCGCCATGCCCGCCCTTGGCCAGCACGATGGTGTCCTGCTCTTCGGCAAGCTGGCTCGCAGCATCGAAGACCTCGTCAGGCCCGATTGTCTCGCGCCCGGTGAGCGCGGCGAGTTCGGGCAGGTTGGGAGTGACGACAGTGGCAATCTGCATGAGCGCGGAGAAGGCGCCGATAGTGGCATCGTCTGCCAGGGCCGAGCCGCTGGTGGCGACCATGACGGGGTCGAACACGATTGCGCCCGAATAGGTGTCGAGCCGCTCGGCAAGGCGCAGCGCAATCTCGGGCGAGCCCAGCATGCCAATCTTGACGGCGTCAGCGCCGATATCGGAGAGGCAACTCTCGACCTGGTCCATCACGAGGTCGGGATGCATCACCTCGATACCCTGCACCCCGCGCGTGTTCTGTGCAGTGACGGCGGTGATGGCAGTCATCGCATAGCCGCCGAGCATAGTGATCGTCTTGATGTCAGCCTGAATGCCAGCGCCGCCCGAACTGTCGGACCCGGCGATGGAGAGGACGCGGGGAGGGGGGGTCACTCTTCGGCTTTCTGTTTCTCATCCGCTATTGGTGGATGGCTATCGTCTGCATCCTTCCACTTAAGCTGACCGGTCGCCCAGGCGATGACTAAGAGAAACACCGCAATGCCAAATGCTACAAGCCAGCCTAAAGGCATTTCGTCGGACAGATTCTCGCCCAAAATTGACATCTGAAGCCAAGCAGAAACAAGACATGCCGGCGCCAGCACATAGGCGAAAAGGTTGGCCATGACCTTCCCGATGCTGAGGCTGACGAGCTTATCCCTGACAGAAATAATCCCATCCGGTTCCTTGGCAGACCGAACCTTCATGAAGGGAGCCAGCGCTTCATCCACCAAGTGCAATCGCCTGACCTCGGCGTGCAGGTGGTAAGCCGCAAAAAGACTGAGCAAAAGTCCGATCATCGGCAAGGCCAGTACGAACCACCCACGCTCGAGAAAACCCTCGCGGACGAAACCATACCCCAAGGATGCGAGGACAAGGCCGCCCCAAAGGTTAAAACTGACCCAGAATGTGTGGTGGCGGTACTGATATTCCTGATGAAGCAATTCGTAGCGCTTTACGTCGTCATTGCTCGCCATCTCACTCCCCCTTGAATTTCCGCGTCGTGCTGGGCGGGAATTTCTCCTGCAGCTTGGCCGCGCGGGTGGGGCGGTCCATCAGCTCGCCGCCGCAATTGGGGCAGAGGTCGTCGAGCGCGTCGGCGCAATCGGCGCAGTAGGTGCATTCGAAGCTGCAGATGAAGGCGCCGGGTGCCTCGGCGGGAAGGTCGGAGCCGCAGCGTTCGCAATCGGGTCGCATTTCTAGCATCAGGCGGCCTCTCTCACGGCGTCGCAGATGCGGTCGACGACAGCCTCGACCTGTGCCGCGTCGTCGCCTTCCGCCATCACGCGGATGACCGGCTCCGTACCTGAAGGGCGGATGACGAGGCGGCCCTTGCCTTCCAGTTCCTTCTCGGCCTCGGCGATGACCGCCTGCACGCTTTCGTTTTCCAGCGGCTTGCCGCCCGAATAGCGCACGTTCTTGAGCAATTGCGGGACCGGGTCGAATACATGCAGCAATTCGCTTGCCGGCTTGCCCGAGCGCACCAGGCTGGCGAGCACGCGCAGCGCGGCAACCGTGCCGTCGCCGGTCGTGCCGTGGTCGGTCAAAATCATGTGTCCCGACTGTTCGCCGCCGACATTGAAGCCGCCCTCTTTCATACGTTCGAGCACGTAGCGATCTCCGACCTTGGTGCGCTCGAGCGTAAGTCCTTTGCCCTGCAAATAGCGTTCGAGGCCGAGATTGCTCATAACGGTCGCCACCACGCCGCCGCCTGCCAGATCGCCGCGGTCGTTCAGGCGCGAGGCGATGAGGCCCATGATCTGGTCGCCATCGACCGTGCGGCCCTTTTCGTCGATAACGATCAGCCGGTCGGCATCGCCATCCAGCGCAATGCCGATATGCGCCTCTTCCTCGACGACCTTCGCCTTGATGGCATCGAGCGAGGTCGAGCCGACGTCGCGGTTGATGTTGGTGCCGTCGGGCTCGACACCCATGGCGATGACTTCCGCGCCCAGCTCCCAGATGGCATCGGGCGCGACCTTGTAGGCCGCGCCATTGGCGCAATCGACCACGACCTTGAGGCCATCGAAACGGATGTCGCTCGCCACCGATTGCTTGACCGCGTGGATGTAGCGCCCGCTGGCATCGTCGATCCGGCGTGCGCGGCCGATGCGGTCGGGCCGCACCAGCAGCGGCTCCTGTGCCATCAGCGTCTCGATCGCCATTTCGGCCTCGTCCGACAGCTTGTAGCCATCGGGACCGAACAGCTTGATGCCATTGTCCTCGAACGGGTTGTGGCTCGCTGAAATCATCACTCCCAGATCGGCGCGCATCTCGCGGGTGAGGAGCGCGATCGCGGGTGTCGGCAGCGGCCCGGTCATGATGACATCCATGCCCACGCTGGTGAAGCCTGCCACCAGCGCGCTTTCGACCATATAGCCCGACAGGCGCGTGTCCTTGCCGATGACCACGCGGTGCTTGTGCCCGCCGCGCAGGAAATGCGTGCCGGCAGCCTGCCCGACCTTCATCGCGATTTCCGCCGTCATCACGCCTTCATTGGTGCGTCCGCGGATACCGTCGGTGCCGAAGAACTTGCGCGCCATGGAATTCCTTTGTGTTTTCCCTGTTTCCGCCCCTTCTGGCGCGTTCGGCCTGCGAAGAAAAGACCGCTCATCCCCCTTTCGGTTCCGCTAGTCGCTGCTACATGCAACCACGCGCGCTTTGGTGCGTTAGGGTCGCAGAAGAGTTTTACACACCAACCCAAGAGGGGACCACTCCATGGCTTTCGAGCTGATCGATCTTCCGTATGACGACACCGCACTCGAACCCGCCGTTTCGGCCAAGACGCTGAGCTATCATCACGGCAAGCACCACAAGGCCTATATCGACAAGACCAACGCGGCCATCGAAGGCGGCGACCTTGCGGGCAAGTCGCTCGAGGAAGTCATCGAGGCAGCGCGAGGCAGCGACCAGGGCCTGTTCAACAACTCGGCACAAAGCTGGAACCACGGCTTCTACTGGCATTCGATGGCGGCAGAAGAGACCAATGCTTCGGACGAGCTGAAGAGCATGATCGAAAGCACCTTCGGTTCGGTCGACAGCCTCAAGGACAAGCTGAAAGAACGCGGCGCGGGCCACTTCGCCAGCGGCTGGGTCTGGCTGGCGGTCAAAGACGGCGAACTGACCATCGAGGAAACGCATGACGGCGATACGCTGGCCGACCAGGACGGGGTAAACCCGCTCCTCGTGATCGACCTTTGGGAACACGCCTATTACCTCGATCACCAGAACGCGCGCCCCGAGTACCTCGGCGCGGTTGCCGGCAAGCTCAACTGGAAGTTCGCCAGCGACAACCTCGCCCGCGGCACCACCTGGGCATATCCCAGCTAAGCGCGTCTTTCGATTGAATTAGTGAAATGCCCGCCGCGTCTAGAAACGCGGCGGGCTTTTTACTTGGCCTCTGTCTCTTCGAGCGTTTCTTCGAGCAGATTGTTCGCAAACAGTGGCTCGCCGAAGATGAAGCCGATGAGATTGGGCCTGCCGACATGGTCGAATAGGGCTGTCAGCATCAGCAGGATAGGGACCGACAGCAGCGCTCCGAACACGCCCCATATCCATGTGAAATAGGAGAGCGCGATGAGGATCATCACCGGGTTCATCGTGAAGCGCGCGCCGAGAATGGAAGGCGTGATGACATTCGCCTCGACCGTGTGCAGCGCCAGATAGGCGGCTGCCGGAATAAGACCGAGCAGGACCGTCTCGGTTGTCCCGATACCGAATAGGGCGAGCAGGAAAACCATGATGGTTGGCCCGATATAGGGCAGGAAGTTGAGGATGGCGGCGAGCCCGCCCCACATGATCGGCGCATCGACGTCGAGCGCCCATGCACCCAGTGCCACCACCACGCCGACCAGCGCGTTGATCCAGCCAACTGTGAGGATGTAGGCGGCAACGCGGTCCTGCACTTCGCGCAAGACACGCGCGGCCTTGATGCTGGTGCCGAAACTGGCGCGGCCGAACAGCAGGCGCTGGCGCAGCCGCACACGCGCCTCGATCATGAAGAAAGCCATCAGCAGTGTGAGGATGGCCTCGATAATCACCGTTGGTGTCGCAATGGCGATTTCCTCCAGCATGCTGGGCGTGGCGACCACGACTTCGCGCGCTTCCTCGCGCTCGACCAGTTCGGCGAGCTGCTGGTTTATTTGCGCAACCCATTCGAATTGGGTGCGGATTTCCGCAAACCGGTCACCCACCTGCTGCAGGAGGGCAGGGAATTCGTCGAACAGCGCGACTGCCGGTTGGAGGATGAGCGCCAGCGCCAGAACCAGTATGGCGAAAAATACGACCAGCGAAATCAACGAGGCCAGCGCATTGGGCAGGCCCCAGCCGTGCAATTTGTCGGCAAGCGGCGAGAGGATGACCGTCAGCACGATGGCGGTCACGACTGGCAGGAAAACTACCGAGCCGATGGAGAGCACGAAAGGCAGGGCGAAAAAGAGGCCAAGGCCGATGAAGACCACCAGTGCCGAGATCAGACGCAGTTCCTGTTCGGCAAAGGTGAAGCGGCGCCCGTGCGGCGTAGCGCTCGTCTGCTGTGGTGGTTCGCCCTCGCTCATCGCCCGTCCTATGTGCCGCCAAGCCTGAACGAGGGCAAGACGGCGCGTTCCATCAGGTCAGCTGCGAGCTGCGACACCCTGTCCTGCTGCCACATCGTCGAGTTCCTCGAGGATGGCGCGGTGTGCGGTGTCGTCCTCGATCGAACGCTTGGGGATGGAGCCATCGGCCAGCATCGTGTTCAGCGCTGCGCGGGCGCGGCCTACGCGGCTCTTGATGGTGCCGACAGCGCAGCCGCAGATATTGGCCGCTTCCTCGTAGGAGAAGCCACCTGCGCCCACCAGCAGCAATGCCTCGCGCCGTTCGGGCGGAAGGGTGAGCAGCGCGCGGTGCATGTCGGACAGGTGGATCGGCTCCTCCTGTCCGGCAGGTGCGGTGAGTACGCGCTCTGCCACTGTCTCGTCATACTCGCCGCGGAAGCGGTTGCGCCGCATGTCGGTGAGATAGGCATTGCGCAGGATCACGAAGGTCCATGCGCGCATGCTCGTGCCCGGCTGGAAGCGCTCCTGCGCCGCCCATGCCTTGAGCAGGGTTTCCTGGACGAGATCGTCTGCCATGTCGGCGCGTCCGCACAGACCGCGCGCAAAAGCGCGCAGGTGCGGCACCACCTCGGTGAGTTCTCGCTTGAAGTCGGCCTTTTCCGAGGCCGTGCGTTTCTCGGCCCCCATCAGTCCTTACTGTCCAGCTGTGAAAGAAGATCCTTGAAGCTGTCGGGAAGCTCTTCCTCGACGACGGAATCGTAAAGCCGGCGCAGGCCATGGGCCCAGTCCGGACGTTCCTTGTCTGGAGTTGCTTCCTTCTTGCCGCCCGTTACGGGCTTGCCTTCGGAAGTGTGTTCGGAAGTCATTGTGTCAAGAATGCGTCCTTGCTTTAGCGAATGCAAGGGCCGCCTTTCCGCCGACCCCAAACGCTTTTCGATCCCATGTGTGCGTGCAGAACGCCGATCGCCCCGATAGGTTCCGAACCAATTTGCAACGCCGGGGGAAAACTCCCTTACAGCGTGGAACTTTAGAGGGAGCGGCGGATAGTAGGGCTGCCGGGGCAGTAGAAAAACGAGGATTACCGCTGGTACAGGACGATCTCATGCGAAGGGGGATGCGAAGGCGTTGGCTGGTGGATTATCCGCGCGCGGTACCGCTTGCGATATTCCTGCTCGTTGCCGCAGTGACGGTCGTCAGCGTGTTCTCGATCGAACGCGGCGAGCGCGTGCGCGAAAGCGCCGAGCTTAACCGGCAGGCGCAATCGATGGTGGGCGCGATCGAACGACGCGCTTATTCGAATTCCTCCTTCCTTCGTGCCGGCGCAGCACTGTTCGGGGCCAAGGAAGAAGTGACCGCGGAGCTGTTCCGCCAGTTCGTCTCCGAACTGCGTCTCGATGCCGATTACCGCGGTGCTGAAGGCATTGGCTGGGCGCCAGCCATTTCGGCTAGCAAGGTCAGCGACTTCGAGGGGCAGGTCAGCGCGGGCAAGATCGGTCTCACCAGGCTGAAGCCTTCGCTCGAAGAGCAACCGCGTACCCAGCTGGTCCCGATACTCTACCTGCAACCCGATACGCTGCGCAATCGCCGCGCGCTCGGTTATGACATGTACTCCGAACCGACCCGCCGCGAAGCGATGGACCAGGCGACCCGGACTATGCGTCCCACCGCGAGTGGCCGGGTAACGCTTGTCCAGGAGGGGGGCGACGAGGAAGCGGGCTTCCTCATTTACATGCCGGTATTCGACGGGACAGGTCCGGGCCGTAGCCTCAAGGGCTTCGTGTACAGCCCGTTCAACGCATCACAATTCCTCAATTCCGCTTCGGAACTCGTGCAGGGAACCCAGGCCAGCGTCCGCTTCTACGATGTGTCGGGGAGCGAGCGGTTACTGATGGCTGAGACGCCCGGCTGGAACGAGGAAGGCGAAATGGTCGAACGCGAAGTCGACCTTGCGAACCGTCGCATGATGATGGTGATCAATTCAGGGCGCGATACCACTTTGTCGCCGCTGTCCATGATTACCCTTCTCTTCGGTCTTGCAGTAGCGAGCCTGCTGTTGGTGGTTGCGCGATTGCTGACCCAGCAAGCGCAGGAAGACAGCCGTTCGCTCGAATGGTTCGCGCAGCAGAACTCTATCCGCAATTCGCTCACGCGCGAACTCAACCACCGGGTCAAGAATACGCTCGCCAACGTGCTGTCGATCGTCTCGCTCACTCGCCGCCGGGCCGACTCGCTCGACGAGTTTGCAGAAGGGATCGACAATCGAATCCGCGCGCTGTCGGCCACGCATGACCTGCTGACCCAGTCCGAATGGGGGACCACCCCCGTCCGGTCGGTCGTTTCGGTGGAGCTCGCTCCCTACACGGACGACGAAGATCACGAACTGGTGATCGAGGGTCCGAATGTCGAGCTTGCGCCCAACGACGCGCTTTCGCTCGGGCTGGCGCTGCATGAACTGGCGACCAATGCTGCCAAATATGGCGCGCTTTCGACGAGCGGGGGCAAGGTCGAGATCCGGTGGGAACTGGTGAACGACACGCTTGCCCGCGTCCAATGGGTCGAAAGCCAGGGGCCACAAGTGACCTTGCCGCGCAAGCGCGGGTTCGGAACCGACCTGATCGAGAAGATCGTCGCACACGAACTGCGCCACCCGGTGGAGCTCGATTTTGCACCCGATGGCGTGCGCTGTACATTGCTCGTGCCCGTGCGCGAGCCCAGCGAGTTCGAATTGCGTAGCAAGGGTCCTGGTGGCGCTGCACGCGGCCATTAGAGGCCAGCACGGCGTCCGACGCCCGCAGCCTCCTCTTCTATAGCGACCGCGCCTAGGCCTCACACTCGGGCAGCCAGCCCATGCGTCCGAAACCACGAGCAAAAGAAAAGGCCGCCCGGATTGCTCCGCGCGGCCTCATCCCCTTTTGAACTGTTGCGTCCTTGTCAGCCGAGCGGGCGGCTCGAGCCGAAGAACAGCGCCTGGCTGATGGCAGCGCGGACCGTCTGTTCCTGGAACGGCTTCGTCACGAGATAGGTCGGCTCGGGACGGTCGCCGGTAAGCAGGCGCTCGGGGTAAGCCGTGATGAAGATGACCGGCACGCTGTCGATAGCGAGGATATCGTCCACCGCATCGAGGCCAGAGGAACCGTCGGCCAGCTGAATATCGGCAAGGACGAGGCCCGGCGTTTTTTCCGCGACCACTTCCTGCGCCTGCGTGCGCGTGGCGGCCGTGCCGCAGACTTTGTGGCCAAGCGAGGTCACGAGGTCTTCTAGCTGCATCGAAATCAGCGGCTCGTCTTCGATAATGAGGACGCTGGTAGCGCTTTCGCGATCGATTTCGCTCACCGCATCCTGGACGAGGCGCTCGATTTCATCCGGCTGGACTTCCATGATCTCGCCAGCCTGTTCGACGCTAAAGTCTTCCAGCGTGGTCAGGAGCAACGCCTGACGATTCAATGGCGTGATCGATTTCAGGCGATCCTGCGCAGCGCCTTCATGGCCGGTCTCGCCCTCTTCGCTGGGCACGTCCATGTAAGCGCTCGACCACACCTTGTTGAAGGCGCGGTAAAGCGGCACGCGGCCGCCCTCGAGCGAGGATTTGAGTTCTTCGTCTGCCAGCGCCGCTTCGAGCGTGGCGCGAACAAAGGCATCTCCGGTAGCCTGCGAGCCGGTCAGCGCGCGGGCGTAGCGGCGGAGATAAGGCAGGTTTTTAGCAATCTGGTCACCAAGCGACATATAACCCCTTCCGTGGTTTGCGCGGGGAGAACGCCCCTGTCCGGTATCGGTTCCGCTTTCCCACAATCAAAAGCGCCTATTTGACAATCACCTCTTTTGCGACAACGAAAGGCGCGTCGCACAATTTCCCGATGAGGCCGAGGGGAACCGCCTTGCTGGACGTAGCCGAGCCATATGAATGCGTGAACTGTCCGCTGCTCGAATGCCGCGGCCTGCGTCCGCTGGAGAAAGACCAGCGCGACTATATGCGGAGCATCAAACAAGGCGAAAAACTTTACGAGCGGGGCGACACGGTCCTGCGCGAAGAAGAAGACACGCGCCACCTCTACACCGTGCTCGAAGGCGTGCTGATCCGCTATCGCTCGCTCGAGGATGGCCGGCGCCAAATCGTCAACTTCATGTTCCCGGGCGACCTCGTCGGACTGCAGGGCGCATTCGACGAGCCTTCGAGCCATTCGGTCGAGGTGCTGATCCCGGCGCGCCTGTGTGTTTTCAATCGCGGCGATTTTACCCATCTCATCAAGCACAATCCCGAACTCGGATATGATGTGACCTGGCTGGCCGCGAAGGAAGAGACCGCGCTCGAGGGCCATATCGTCTCGCTCGGCCAGCGCAGCGCGAAAGAACGCGTGGTGTTCCTCGCAGTCTGGTTGCTCGACCGCGCGATTGCCACCGGGCTCGCGCATGACAACAACGTGCTCGACATCCCGGTGACCCAGTCTCAGATTGCCGACATGCTGGGCCTGTCACTGGTCCACACCAATCGCACCATCCGCGCACTCGATCGCGAGAACCTGGTCCAGTGGGGGCCGCGCGAAATCTGCGTGCCCGATATGGACAAGGCGGCCGACTACTCGAATTTCGAACGCTCGCGCAAAGGGCAGCGACCCTATATTTGAGCGCGTCGAAGACCCTACCGTCAAATTAAGCGAAAAAATTTGCGATTGCTGGGAACCCCATTTCAGTCGGGTCATTTAGTCTATGTCACCGCCGAGACCCCCCCTCCCGTCCAAGCGGCTGGTGATACGATCCCGAAAGGCCTTCGCTCCAAGAGAGCGAAGGCCTTTTTTTATATCGACCGGTAATCGTCTCATTGAGACATGTGCAAAAGCCCACCGCCGGAGGCGGTGCGCACGGTTATCATGTAAAAAAGAAAGCTAGTGGTTCTTGAGTGCGCCGCGCAGGCGCGAGATGATGCCCTTGCGCGCCGGTTCGCGCAGCAGGTTCACCAGCACCTCGGGCTCGTAGGGCTTTTCGAGCACGCAGCCCATTTCTGCGATGTCGGCAGGGATGTCGCGCGGCATGCCGGTCGAGAAAATGATGCGCGGGCTATCGGGACCAAGCGTGCGGACAAGTTCGGCGATTGCCCAGCCATCGTCGCGATCGGCAAGGTGGATGTCGAGCACGATGGCGTCGGGCTGCTTCCGGCGCAGGGCCGCCAGCGCTTCATCGGTGGTCGGGCATATCTCCACCTCGCCCACCCCTGCATCGACCAGCGCGTGTTCGATGGTCAGGCCGATGATGGCGTCGTCTTCCACCACCAGCACGTGGGCGGGGAGGACGGTCGAGATTTTCGCTTGCTTCACGCTGCCCCTAGTTCCGATGGTGGAGGAGGGAGCCGCAATCCTGCGAGTCCCTGATGGTTTTCGAACCATGCGAGGGCCGACCTAGTTCCCGCAAGTTGCCAGATAGCACGGGCAGTGTGGCAGCGCTGCCACGTAGTACGCTGCTAAAGCGCTCTTTCGTAGATCACATATTCGCGATTGATGCTCGCATCGATTGTGTCGGCGATGGCAATCATCCCCTTGTTGTCGTCGAGGATCCAGCCGATTTCGCCGCGCTTGCTGCCGTAATCGGCAGTCGCGTTGCGGCGGATATATTCGATCATCATGAAAGCGAGCTGGCTGGCAAGGCGCGAGTTCTGGAATTCCTTCAGCACGCCCATCAGCGGCACGCGCATATCCGCGCCCATGGGTTTCCTCAGCCAGCGCAGCACGTGGAACCAGCCGAAGGGGAAGAGCTTGCCGTCCACCTTCTTCAGCACCTGGTTCATGTCGGGCAGCACCATCATGAAGGCGACGGGGCGACCGTCGAGCTCGGCAATCATGTTGAGCTGCGACTTGATGATGGGCTTCATCTTCTTCGCCGCATGCGAAATCTCGTCGTCGGTGAAAGGCACGAAGCCCCAATTGTCCGACCATGCATCGTTGAGGATGTGGAGGACCGAGCGGATTTCCTCGTCCCAGCGCTTCATGTCGATGGGGCGGATGGTGATGCGCTCGTTGCGCTCGCCCGATTGCACGATGCGCTGCACCAGTTTGGGGAAGGGCGTGTCGATGGGCAGGTCGTAGGTCATCAAACGCTTCGTCTCGGTGAAGCCATAGCCTTCGATCCAGCCCTGGTAGTGCGCCGGATGGTGGCCCATCATAATGGTGGGCGCGTGGTCCTGTCCCTTCACCAGCAGGCCCGGCTCTTCCCAGATGGACAGCGAAATCGGCCCGATAACGCGGGTCATGCCCTGCGCGCGCAGCCAATCCTCTGCCCTTGCGAGCAATGCGTGCGCGACTGCCTCGTCCTCGGCATCGAAATAGCCGAACATGCCGGTGCCGGGGCCCATGCCCTGTTCCTGCGGCAGTTCGAGCGCGAGGTGGTCGATATGAGCGGAGATCCGCCCCACCGGCTTGCCATCACGGGTCGCGATGAAGAGCTGGACGGTGGCGTGGCCGAAGAAGGGGTTCTTTGCAGGGTCGACAAGTTCGAGCTGTTCGGAGCGCAGCTGCGGGACCGAATGCTCTTCGCGCGCGGCGAATTCGCGGCCGATGTCGACGAAGGCCGCACGGCCCTTCTTGCCTTCCACAGGCTCGATAACAATATTGCGCTCGGACACTTGGTGCTCTTTCCCTTGTTCAGCCGCGGTTAGCCCTTTCTGTGGCATAGGGAGGATGTCAAGCAATGCCGCGCACGGCTCGATTACAATCATCGAGAGTGCATGCTGTGAAAGCCCGCGGATTTGAGCTAAGGGCGCACCCTCAGGAATATATGACATGAACGCCGAACAGACCATTTCTGTTGCCAAAGACGCATCTGCTCCGCGCGAGCGGGGCTGGCATTCGCAAATCGCCGACGACAAGGCGATGCTTCGTGCTGCGCGCGATCTGACCAAGGATATCGCCGAGCATCGCGCGGCGATTTACTGGACCGACATGGTCGGCTCGGCCTTGCTTGGTTACGGTTCGCTGGCTGCAGCCATTATGGTTGAGAACGTGGCGCTGGCGGTGGTTTTCGCCGTGGTTTCCGTGCTGTCGCTCTATCGCGCGCTGCTGTTCATCCACGAGATTTCGCACTTCCGCAACGGTGCGCTGCCGGGCTTCCGCACCGGCTGGAACGCGCTGGTCGGCGTGCCCATGCTGACCCCGTCCTTCATGTATGAGCAGGTCCACACGCTCCACCACAAGCGCACGCAATATGGCACGGTGGCGGACCCCGAATATCTCCCGCTGGCGCTGATGAACGCGTGGAGCCTGCCGCTCTTTGTCATCATCGCCATCCTCGCGCCGGTGGCGCTGCTGTTCCGCTTTGCCGTGCTGGTCCCGTTGGGCGCCATGATCCCGCCGATCCGCCGCCTGACCTGGCAGCGGGCCAGCGCGCTCGCCATCAATCCCGAGTTCCGCCGCCGCCCGCCCGAAGGCGATTTGCGCCCGCGCGTGGTGATGCAGGAAGCGGCCGGAGCCGTCTGGGCCTGGCTGCTTATCGGCAGCATCTTCGTGTTCGGCTGGAAGCCGCTGCTCATGGCGCTGGGCGTTGCCTCGGTGGTTGCGCTGCTCAACCAGCTGCGCACGCTGGTGGCGCATCTGTGGGAGAACGAGGGCGAGGCGATGACCGTCACCGCGCAGTTCCTCGACAGTGTGAACGTGCCGCCTCCGGGCCGCATTGCCGAGATCTGGGCTCCGGTGGGCCTGCGCTATCATGCGCTGCACCACCTCATGCCCTCAATGCCCTATCACTCGCTGCCCGAGGCGCATCGCCGCCTTGTGAAGGAGCTGGGCGAAAGCTCGACCTATCACGGTGCGAACCATGCCGGCATGGGCGTGCTGGTCGCGCGGATTGCCCGCAGCACGATGGGCCGCAAATCCTGACGGACACGAAAAAGGGCCGCTCCCCTCGGTGATTGGGAGCGGCCCTTAAATCACGGGTCTGCGACCCGGTGAATTTTTTGCTTAGTTGGCGTCGATATCGGCCTGAACGCCGTCTTCGCTGATAGTCGCGTCGACGTCGGCACCGTCGATGGTGACGCTCGAACCGGTTTCGTCTTCCATGGCCGGCTCGGTGACGACAGTGGTTTCGGTCGCAGCGGGCTCTTCGACGACTACGGTGTCGGTGCCTTCATCGGCCGGAGCGTCGGCTTCGGCGCAGGCGCCAAGCGCGATTGCAGCGGCGAGGGCGGTAATAGCAAACTTCTTCATGCCAAAACTCCTTTGTGGCAGCATTGTGTCGTCAATGCGCCGGAAATGAGGCGGTTCCCAAAATTCGTCAATCGAGGAAGCGGATCATTGCGATGCGCCGTTCGCGCGGCAGGCCGTGTTGCACCTCCTGCTCGATATCGGCCTTGAGGCGCGGGTGGGCATCAAGGTCGGTGATGGTCTCGAACCCGTGGCGAGCGTAGAAGGGGCCATTCCACGGCACGTCTACGAAGGTGGTGAGGGTGAGCGCCGCAAAGCCGCTGTTGCGCGCATCGATGTCCGCAGCGCGAAGCAACACGCTTCCGATACCTTGGCCCTGGTTGTCGGGGTGGACCGAGAATTCACGGATGTGCAATTCGCGCCGGAAAGGTTCGGTTGAGAGGAAACCGACGATGCGCGCATCGACCTCTGCCACCAACGAGTGGCCCTTGCGGATAAGCCTGCGCTGCTCGTCGGCGGGGATGGCGTGCATGCCTGCGATACCGGACAGGTCCTCGACAGTCTCGAACAGCTTGCCCGCGGCCAGTTCGATTTCGGGCAAAGCTTCGGCATCCTCAGGGCGCGCCAGCCGGATGGAGAAATCGCTCATTCCTCGGTGCGGATGAGGACCGTCTCGCCGATTAGCGCAAACAGGAAGAACGGCGCCCATGCCGCCAAAAGCGGCGGGTAGCCACCAAAGTTGCCCATCGCGAGTGCGGCGTTGTCGACCACGAAATAGGCAAAGCCCAGCGCCATGCCGATGAGCGCGCGCACGAAGAGCTGGCCCGAACGTGCAAGGCCGAAGGCGGCGACCGCGCCGAGCAAGGGCATGAGGAAGGATGACAGCGGGCCGGACAGCTTGTGCCACCACTTGGCGCGCATCTCGCCTGTCCGGCGGCCAGCTTCCTCGAAAGCGTCGATCTGTTCGCCGAGATCCCAGAAGGGCACGGCATCGGGGTCTATCTTGGCGAGGTCTATCTGGTCGGGAGTGAGTTCTTCGCCCACTATCATGCTGTCGGCCTCGCTTGACCCCGCACTTGCCACATCGAAGCGCGTGATGTCCTCCAGTCGCCAGCCGGGGCCGGCGTAAGTCGCGCGCGCGGCATCGACCTGTTCGACAATCGCGCCCTCGGGGCTGCGGCGGTACCAGGTGACGTCGGTCATGCGGATATCGTCTCCGCTTCCAGCCAATTGCGCGGCGGTGAGCACGTTCGCCCCGTCCGCCAGATAGACGTTGGCCCGTACGTTGGATTCCTCGGGTATGGGCCCGAACTCTGCCGCATCCCACGCTTTCAGTGTCGCAGTCGCGCGAGTGACGACACGCTCATTGAAGGCGAAACTCACGCCACCGACGACCAGCGCCGTCAGCAAGAGCGGCGCGAGCACCTGGTGCGCCGACAGCCCGGCCGCCTTCATCGCGATGACTTCGGAATTCTGGTTCAGCGTCACCAGCGTAATCAGCGTCGCCAGCAGCACCGAATAGGGCAGGAACCGCTGTATCAGCTGCGGTATGCGCAGCCCCGCATAGGTCAGCAATTCGCCCTGACCGTTGCCGGGCACGGCGAGAATCTTGCCGCTGTTCGACAGGAGGTCGAGCATCATCAGCACCAGCACCAGCATGACCAGCACCGCGAGGATGCGGACGACGAACAGCTTGGCGAGATATTTCGTCAGCGTGGCCGAAGGGAAGAAATCGAGCTGCATGATTTAAGCCTCGGCCTCTTCTTCATCGAGCACCACACGGCGCTTCCTGCGGAACAGTTTCGTCACCCGCTTGGTCACCTTGCCGAACCAGTTCTCGAGCGCGCCGATGGCCTGCCCGCCCGGCACATAGGCCACGCGGTAATACATCCACAATATGAGCGCGCCGAACAGGAAGAACGGCACCCATAATGCGAGCACCGGGTCGACGATGCCGAGCGCACCGACGTCCTCCCCGTACTGGTTCACCTTGTGATAGGCGACGACCATGATGATGGAGAGGAACACGCCTAGCGCGCTGGTACTTCGCTTGGGCGGTATGCCCAGCGCCACTGCCAAGAGCGGCATCAGCGCCATCATCACCACCTCCACCAGCCGGAAGTTGAAGCTGGCCTGGGAGGCATCGCGCTTGGTCTCGGTCTGGTTGTCGGCCCAGCCTATGCGGAGCAGTTCGGGCAGGATGTATTCCCGCTCGTCCTCCCCCCTGGCCCGGAATTCCTCGATAGCCGGCAAGTCGATCGGCAAATCGTGCCGCGTGAAGGTGAGCACGCGCGGTGTCTGGCTGCCGGTGTCCTGAACGATCGTGCCCTGCGTCAGGCGCAGGATGATGGTGTCGGGATCATCGGTAGTGGCGAGGAAAGCGCCTTCGCGTGCCGAGATCGACAGCACCTGTCCCTTGTCGTTGGCGACGCGTGCGAAAATGCCCTTCAGCTTGCGCCCGTCATCCTCGCTCTCCTCGATGCGCAGCGCCATGCGGTCGGCGATCGTGTTGAATTCGCCCACCTTGATGGAAGCGCCCAGCGCGCCTGAACGCAGCTCGTATTCGAGCCGTTCATAGGTGAAGCGGCTGACCGGCTGGATGAAGAACACCAGCGCGACATTCAGCGTCATCAGGATCGCGGTGATGGCGAACGGCACGCGCAGCAGGCGGCCATAGCTCATGCCGACCGCGCGGAAGACGTCGAGCTCGCTCGTGGTGGCCAGCTTGCGGAAGGCCAGGAGGATGCCGAGCAGCAGCCCCAGCGGGATGGCGAGGCTCGCATATTCGGGCAACAACGTTGCCAGCATCTTGAAGACGACGCCGACCGGGCCGCCTTCGACGGCCACGAAATCTAGCAGCCGCAGCATCTTGTCGAGCACCAGCAAGGACGCTGCCAGCACGAACACGCCCAGCATCGGCACGATAACGAGCCGGAAGATATAGCGGTCTATTGCGGGAAGGAAATTGAGCACTCGGGTTCCGGCTGTTGGGGCGCTTGGCCCAAGGCCCTAGCGAAGAAAATCGCGCTCGTCATGCCTTACCAGAAACGGCTTCCGGGAATGCCCTTGCATGGGCCGGCCTCGCGGCTGGTTATCCAGCCGCCATAAAAGCCTCCCGGTTGCGGTATCACCTGCTCGCCGTCGACAAGGCATTCGTCGAAAGGCTCGGGATAGAAGGCGAAATAGCCCGCAATCGGTGAGAAGGGACCGGTGGGGTTCGGGTAGCTCCAGCAGGCCGCGCTGAGCAAATCGCCTCCGATCTCTACGTCCCAATACCTTGCCTGCCCCTTCCATTCGCACATCGAGCGCTGCGGGTTCGAGGTCAGGAACTGTGTCTCCACACCTGCAGGCGGGAGGTAATAGGTCGGCGGATGGCTCGTTTCGAGCGTGCGCCAAGCCTCGCGCGTGTCGGCCAGCGTCACTCCCCTGTGGCGAATGACGATGTGTCTGTCGGTGGGTTCGGCAATGGCGGGGCGGGGATAGTCCCAGACGCTTTCCTGTCCTTCACCGACCGGGTCGGGTTCGGGATGGCCGAGGAAAGCGATAACCTCAGGCCTTTTCCAGCGTGCACTGGAGCGGGTGCTGGTTCTGGCGCGCGAAGTCCATCACCTGGTTCACCTTGGTCTCGGCGACTTCGTAAGGGAAGATACCGCAGACGCCGACGCCCTTCTGGTGGACGTGCAGCATCACGCGGGTCGCCTCCTCCATGTCCATGCGGAAGAAGCGCTTGAGGATGATCACCACGAATTCCATCGGGGTGTAATCATCGTTCAGCAGCAGCACCTTGTACTGGCTGGGCTTCTTGGGCTTGGCGCGCGTCTTGGTGGCGATGGCGACCTGGCCGTCGCCTTCGCGCGTATCGTCGTCGCCGTTTTCGGCGGCACGGATAGTGTGGAGGCGGAAGGGATGGGTCATTTCAGGGCGCCAATATCGTATCGAATCCGCAATTCGCAAGCTTGGAAACCATGATGCGCCGAAACGAGAGTTTCGGCGCGGTACGGGGGTTCGTCCAAATGCAAACGGGCCGGACGACACATGGTGCCATCCGACCCGCCGTTTCCAACTACCGGGCAAGGGAGAGAGGAGAGAGATGCCCGGCGGGTTGAAGTTCGTAATTGGTTAGGCGGCCTTGCGGACCTTCTCGGCAGCGAGGCTCATGCGGCTCGAAAGCGGAGCGAAGGCTTCGTTGGCGAGCTTGAGCATGGCTTCGGTGTTCTTCGAGGTGGTCGAGACCATCGCGTCGAAGTTGCGGCGTGCGATTTCGCCCTGCAGCTGGAACAGCTCGGTCGGCGACTTGATGGCAGCCATCTTCTTGACGTCGCCCTGGACGGTGTCGGCAGCCGACTTGGCTTCTTCGACATAGGTGCGGCCCATGTCCTGCATGCCCGAAGCGAGGATCTTGCCGCTTTCGACGAGGGCTTCGAAATTGCCCTTCTGGAATTCGACGGCGTCCTTGGTCAGCTCGGTGCCCTTGTCGTAGGCAGCCTTAGCGCGGGTCTGCATGTCGGCAGCCATTTCCTTCGCCTTGGCGGTGTAGTCGGTGGTCTTAGCGTTCTTGGCAGTGGCCATGATGGTGTCCTTCAATTTGGTAATCGGGGTGGTCGAGGTCGTGGTGGTCGGCTTCTTGGCAGGCGCAGCCTTCTTGGCGGCGACCTTCTTCGCCTTGGCAGGTGCCGCCTTCTTTTTGGCGGGCGCCTTCTTGGGCTCCGCTGCGACAGCCTTGGCGACCTTGTCGGTCTTCAACGGAGCGGTCTGGTCAGCTTCGACAGCCTTCTCGACGGCCTTGGCGCTAACCTCGGCGGTCTTCTTTTCGGCAGCCTCGGCGTAAGCCTTCTCGGCAGCAGCATCGATTTTGGTCTGGCTCTCGGCCATGGGAATAACCTCGCTTTATGTTGCACTGCACAAAATAGGCATTGCGGCTGCGAAGTCAAGGAATTTTTGTGCACTGCACAATTAGGCGCGACGAGGCGTGTTTTCAGAGGGTTAGGGCGGAAATCAACGGGTCGCGACGTAGCGTCCCGGCGCGTCCTCGATGATTTTATCGCCCTTGCCGCCCGGTTTGCGCTTGCCCGTGGCGGGCACGGTTTGGCCGTCCTGCTCGCGCAGCCAGTCGATCCAGTCGGGCCACCAGCTGCCGGGATGTTCGACCGCGCCATCACGGAATTCGGCGAGGTTGCGGGGTTCGCCGTCGTTGAGCCAGTATTGGTACTTGCCCGAGGAGGGTGGGTTGACGACGCCCGCGATGTGGCCCGAGCCGGCCAGCACGAATTTGAGCGGGCCGGTGAAATGCTCCTTCATCCGCCATACGCTTTCGGCTGGCGCGATGTGGTCTTCCTTGCCCGCCTGCACATAGGTCGGCGTCTTGATGAGGCCGAGGTCCACCGGCGTGCCGTCGACTTCGAGCGCATCGGCCTCGACCAGCCGGTTGTCGCGGTAGAGGTCGCGCAGGTACTGCTGGTGCCACTTCGCGGGCAGGTTGGTGACGTCGCCGTTCCAGTGCAGCAGGTCGAAGGCCGGATATTCCTCGCCCAGCAAGTAGTTGTTGACGACGTAGTTCCAGATGAGGTCGGTGCCGCGCAGCAGGTTGAAGGTCGCGGCCATGTAGCGCCCGTCGAGATAGCCGTCGGGCGAGAGCGCCTTGATTGTGCCGAGCTGGCCGTCGTCGATGAAGTTGAGGAGCTCGCCCGCTTTCTCGAAGTCGACCTGTGCGGTGAAGAAAGTGGCGCTCTTGACCTTGTCCTCTTCACCCCGGCGATGGAGCAGGGCGAGCGTGGCGGCGAGCGTCGTTCCGGCCACGCAATAGCCGATGGCGTGGACACTCGGCACGTCGAGCCGGGTGCGGATATGGTCGATCGCGTCCATCTGTGCGCGGACGTAGTCGTCCCAGATGACGTCCTTCATGCTGGCATCAGCCGATTTCCAGCTGACCATGAAAACGGTCACGCCCTGGTCGACAGCCCAGCGCACGAAGCTCTTCTTCTCGTTCAAATCGAGGATGTAGAAGCGGTTGATCCACGGCGGGAAGATGACGAGCGGTGTCGCCATGACCTTCTCGGTGGTCGGGCTGTACTGGATGAGCTGGTAAAGCGGCGTTTCGTGGACGACCTTGCCCGGCGTCGTCGCGATGTTCTCGCCCAGCGTGAAGGCACTTGCATCGGTGTGGCTCAGTTGCCCGCGGCGCATGTCGGCGAGCAGGTGCTCCATGCCTTTGACCAAGTTCTGCCCCTTGGTCTCGAGCGTACGCTCCATCACTACCGGATTGAGCAGCGGGAAGTTTGCCGGGCTCGCCGCTTCGGTGATGGCCTTGGTGGTGAACTTCAGCTGCTCGCGCTGCTGCGGATTGAGGCCGTCGATATTGTCGGCCATCTCCTCGACCCGCTCGGCGAGGAAGAGATAGGTCTGGTGGATGAGCGCGAAGGCGGGATGCGCGCGCCATTTCTCGTCGGCGAAGCGGCGGTCCTTGCGCGGCAGTTCGACCTCGCCGCCCGCCGCCCCGGCATTCGGACCGAGCCCGTACTGGCCGAGCACCTCGTTCCACAGCTGCATTCCCTCTTCCCACAGCGCCTTTTGCTGTTCGGCCTGCGCAATCGGCATCTGCTTGTACCAGTCGCCCGCCAGCGCCATCCAGCGCGCGGGGTCGAAATAGGGGACCAGCGCCTGCGGGTTGCTCATCTGCTCGGCCTGGTACTGCGCCCAGAGCGTTTGCAGTTTCGCGCCCGTCTCCGCCCAGGCCTGCGCATCCTCGGGCTTCATCGGAGCCTCGCCCATCATCATCTGCGGATCCATGCCGCCGGTCATCGGCGCGAACATGGCGCGCATCAGCTTGGCAGGGTGCTCGTAGAGATTGGTGAACGGGTCGGGCGTTTCGGTCATCTATGTCCTCTGGCCGTGAAAGCGGCTCTTCTCGGATGTCCAAGATAATTCGTGTCGCAGCAATAGCGAGTATCTTTGCGCTTGGGACGCGAATAGGTAATCAGTGTGACACTTCAACGTCCGACGGAGCCTAAATGTCCGACGAATTCTACCGCATCAAACGCATGCCGCCCTATGTCATCGCCGAGGTCAACGCGATGCGCCATGCGGCACGGCAGGCGGGGCGGGACATCATCGACCTCGGCATGGGCAATCCCGACCAGCCGCCCCCGCAGCATGTCATCGACAAGCTGTGCGAGGTGGCGCAGAAACCGACCGCGCATGGCTATTCGCAGTCCAAGGGCATTCCCGGCCTGCGCCGCGCACAGGCGAAGTATTACGAGCGCCGCTTCGGAGTGGAATTGGACCCTGAACGCGAAGTCGTTGTCACCATGGGTTCGAAAGAGGGGCTGTCCTCGATGGCCACGGCCATCAGCGCGCCGGGTGATGTCATCCTCGCGCCGAGCCCAGCCTATCCCATTCATACCTATGGCTTCATGATTGCAGGGGCGACCATCCGCAGCGTGCCGACCACGCCGGACGAGCATTACTGGAAGGCACTCGACAACGCGATGGCCTATACCGTCCCGCGGCCTACGGTGCTGGTGGTCAATTACCCCAGTAACCCGACAGCCGAGACGGTCGACCTCGATTTTTACGAGCGGCTGGTCGCATGGGCGAAGCGCAACGAGGTCTGGGTCCTGTCCGACCTTGCCTATTCGGAGCTTTATTACGACGGCAAGCCGACCCGCTCCATCCTCGAAGTGCCCGGCGCTAAGGACGTGGCGGTGGAGTTCACCTCCATGTCCAAGACCTTCTCCATGGCCGGCTGGCGCATCGGCTTTTGCGTCGGCAACCAGAAGCTCATCGCCGCGCTGACGCGGGTGAAGAGCTATCTCGACTACGGAGCCTTCACGCCGGTCCAGGCCGCCGCCTGTGCCGCGCTGAACGGCCCAGAGGATGTGGTCGCCGAGAACCGTGCCCGCTACCAGTCGCGCCGCGATGTCATGGTCGAAAGCTTCACCCGAGCAGGGTGGGAAATCCCCACGCCGCCTGCCAGCATGTTCACCTGGGCCAAGCTGCCGCCGGGCTTCGAGGACATGGGCAGCCTCGAGTTCTCGAAGAAGCTGCTGCAGGAGGCCGAGGTCGCCGTGGCTGCCGGTGTCGGCTTCGGCGAAGAGGGCGAGGGCTACGTGCGCATTGCCATGGTCGAGAACGAGCAACGGATCCGGCAGGCCGCGCGCAACATCAAGAAGTTCCTCACCGACAACGCCCGATAAGGTGGGGCAGGGTAAACCTGCGGTAAAGCCCGTATAGGTAGTCCACCGGAATATCGGTTTCACCCTGCCTGTGCTTGTGCAACTCACCGGCGGGAGGGCTATGGAGTAGCCCGTGGAACTTGCTGAATATACATGGCTGTCGGTCGCGCCCGAGCCCCCCGGGCGGTGGGATTTGCGCATGCTGGCATGGCGGCTCCACCCCGAGTTTCGGGTGCCGGGCGTGCGGCGCGGTATTCCGATCCTACTCGACTGGCGCATCGGCTATCGCTGTTCGGACTGGGCGGACCTTCCTTGCAAGCAGAGCGCGATCGCGGTCGGCGTCGAGGAACCCGAAGTGCGCGCCCAGCTTATCGGCGAAGGTTTCGGCGATGCCCTGCCTGCACAGGTCGCGCTGGTCGAACTCGCCGCGCGCTTGCTCAAGCTGGAAGGCCTGGAGCGCCAGATACCGCGCCAGCAGCGCATCGGGCCGGTCACGCTCGACCTCTTCCACCGCGATGCACAGGTGGGCGGCAAGTGGGTCGGCCTTCACCCGCGGGAATTCGCGCTGCTGTGGCGGCTTGCTGAAACGCCGCATCGCCCGGTCGGCAAGCAGGAACTGCTACGCGATGTCTGGCGCCTCAGCCACGAACCGGAGACCAATTCGCTGGAAGTCCATGTCTCGCGGCTGCGCGCCAAGCTGGCGGTCAGCCATGTCGGCTGGATCGTCCAGACGCATGTCGGCGGCGGCTATTGTCTCGGCTCGCAGCCACGCAACAACTATCTTCGGGTGGACAGGGTGCGACCGATAAAGCAGGAAAGCGCGGCAGAGCAGCCGAGGATTTCCCAGACCCATGACCGCCAATCAGAACCGCGTTACGATTGACCTTGCCGAAAACGGCGTCGCGCAGGTCCGCTTCAACCGCCCCGACAAGATGAACGCGCTCGACCCCGCGCAGTTCGAGGCCATCATCGAAGCTGGCGAAAGCTTGCGCGAAATGAAGGGACTACGCGCGGTGGTGCTGGCGGGAGAGGGGAGGTCGTTCTGCGCCGGGCTCGACGTATCGAGCTTCACCGCCGCCCCCGATGGCGAACGCAAACCCCTGACGACACGCACCCACGGCAATTCCAACACGTTCCAGGAAGTCGCCATGACCTGGCGCAAATGTCCCGTACCTGTCATCGCGGCAGTCCACGGCGTGTGCTTCGGCGGCGGGCTGCAAATCGCCAGCGGCGCGGATATCCGCGTGGTGCATCCGGCAACACGCATGGCGGTGATGGAAATGAAATGGGGCCTCGTGCCCGACATGGGCGGCTATCACTTGTGGCGCGGCAATGTCCGCGACGATCGCTTGCGCGAACTGGTCTACACCAACCGTGAATTCAGCGGCCAGGACGCGCTGGAATACGGCTTCGCCACCTTCGTCACCGAAGACCCGCTCGGCAAGGCGAACGACATCGCCAACGAAATCGCCAACCGCAATCCCGAGGCCATCCGCGGCGCGAAACGCCTGTCCGAAGCAATGCTCGAACAATCGGGCGATGACATCCTGATGGCGGAAAGCGTCGAGCAGGCGGCGGTGATGCGCAAGCCGAACCAGATCGAGGCGGTGATGGCGGGCATGCAGAAGCGCGCGCCCAAATTCACTGACGTCTAGGTGGTCAGCGGGCGGCCTTGCCGTAGGTCCAGGAAAACGATCCCGAATAGCCGAATGTCGGCGTGTAATCGGTGACCATCACCGCAGGCAGGACCTTGTCGGTACGGTTGTCGAGGATCAGCATGCGGTCGTCCTGCCTCACAGCCAGTACCGCGTGGTCGGTCCGCTGCCTGTCCTCGAGCAGGACGAGATACATGTCGTCCATCGGGATGCCGAGCGCCTGCAGCAAGGCCATCTTGGCCAGCGCGAAGTCCTCGCAATCGCCATAGCCCCGCGTCAGCGTTGCAGGGGCGCTCGCCCATTGATCGCCATCCCGGTCATCCTCATAACGCACGCGCCAGTTGACCCAGCGGTTCACCATCGCGACCGGATTGTCGCCGGAAACCTGCCTGGCCTGCGACAGGAATTCGTCCCAGGGCCCCGATTGCGAGGCGAGGTCGATCTCGCGCGCCGCGTCCCATTTCAGCATCGCATTGGCCCCGTTGCCGATCGGGAGCGCGACCATGCGGAACAGGCTGGGCGCAGCCGGGCGGACGGGAGCGGGCGGGCCGGGTTCGACACATGGCTCGGGCTCGGCTGCATCTGCCGGAGTTGGCAGGGTGAAAACGAAGCCTGTCGTCGGCATGACGAAACTCTCGCCTTCCGGCTCATCAGGCGGGGCGCTTTCGACCGGACAGGTGGGCAAATCTTCCGGAACGTCGATGACGATCGCTTCAGCCGTTGCCGGCCCGCTTTCCTGCGCAGCGGCAGCTTGGGTCGCCGCAACGGTGGACGCAGCAGCGATGTAGGCTGCGCCAATGCTCAGTCTGAAAAAAATATGCGACATGTTTCCCGGTCCGCCTGAGACAATGCCGGGGTTGAGCGATATTTCAAGGCGCCAGAAATTCGGCCCGGTCCAAATAGTGCACCGCTTGTCGCGCGCCCTTGTGGAAAGCGCTGTCGCGATATTGGTCACGCCTCCGACAAATCAGCCAGCACAGGGCTGCCACCATTTGCGCGGTGTTAACCACTTTCGGATAGGCCCTGCGGGTGTTTGCGGCCGCATCGCGGCCATCCGGGAGTTGGCAAGATCAGCCTTTACGCAGGAAATGTGACCGGACGGATTCCGGGGCTGAATGCCCTGCGCTTCCTTGGTGCGCTCAGCGTAATCGCGCTCCACCTCGGCTCCTTTGATGTCGCACGGCAAGGCGGGTGGGACTACTGGCACCCGCTCGTCAGCGGGAAGACCGGGGTGATCCTGTTCTACGTGCTCAGCGGCTTCCTCATTACCTCGCTGGCTATCGACGAGACGCGCAAATCGGGCCGGTTCGCTTTCGGCCTGTTCCTCGGCAGGCGCGCGCTGCGATTGTTCCCGCTCTACTACCTTGCGATATTCGTGATTTTCCTGCTGGCTCTTTCGGGCAAGGCAGATGTGCCGTCCGGCTCGTGGCCCTACGCGCTTTTCTATGCCTATAATTACGTCCCTCGCGAGGCTTATAACGGATTGCTGGGGTCGTTTCATACGCTTGCCACCGAGGAACAGTTTTACCTGTTCTACGGGCTTGCCCTGTGGCTTGCCTTCGGCAGGACTTTGCCAGCGGGTGCGGCGCGAAGAAAGTGGGTATTCGTCTTTATCGGCGCGGTGCTTCTTATCGTGGCGAATGATTCCTTGGTGCAGCCGGCCGCCGCTTTCGCAGGCTCGCATTTCCCGCATCGCTGGCTGGTCCTGGCGATGGACCCGCTGCTGGTAGGTTGCTGTGCTGCCATCATCCTGCGCAACGAGCAGGTCGAGCGCATGTTGGAGCATTTCAGAGGTAACGAGGCCTCGTGCCGGACCTTGGGCACCGCGCTGGTCCTCACCTTCGCTGCGCTCTACGTATCCTTCGCGGCTCTTGGAAACACGACGCTGCTCTCGATCGGCTTCGTCGCGCTGGTGGTGCATTTCTACCTCTTCCGCGAGGCGCCCGTTCACAGGGTTCTGGAAGTCAGGCCCTTGGTCTATCTCGGGACCATCAGCTACGGGCTCTATGTCTGGCAGGCGGTCGTGCTGGGTACTGGCGCGCCGTCGCGCTGGATCGATCCGCCGCTGCTCGCCGTGGTCTACGTGTTTTTGTTGTCGGTGGTTTCGTACGAATTTTTCGAAAAGCGTTTCCTCGGGCAGAAACGTTATCCTTCAGGCGGCAAGGCGCCCGAACCCACCGCGGCGCGCGAAAAGGTGTTTCCTACAGCAGGTGGTGCGGCCTAGCGTCTGGCCGTTCTTTCGATTTGTGTATGATGCCGCTCACGAGCCCCGCCACCTGTGCGGGGCTTTGTCGTAAGGGCTTTCGTCCAAGGAGGCAGGACATCGCATGTACTTCATCACCTTGCATCGCCTGCAATAACAAGCGTCACCCGAATATCGCCACGCACTGCATTCCGTCGAGCACCTGCTGCCCATCCGCATTCCACAAGCGCAGCCTCTCGGACGAATATCCCCCGGCCGCATGCTGGCTGGCATTTTCAGACAGCCACCAGCCGTCGCGCGTCTCCGGCGCGGTGTCGAGCAGGTTGAACGACCAGTTGATCGAACTGATGGGCCCCTGCCGCTGCATCGCCCGCATCGCGCCAGGCGGGAGCACATCGCCGAGCAGGATGAGCTCGCTGACGGGATCCAGCCCCTCGCGATCGGCAAGCCGCGCCCAGCGGCGTACGACCGGTTCGCCCGGGCCGCTGATATCTTGTGCTTTGCGCAGTTCGAAATTGTTCTGGATGAATGCCGGCCCCTTGCCGGTCATGGTCACAGCGGCCTCTTCCGGCGCGCCGGGCCAGTCGCGGACCTCTGCAGCGGGGTGGTTTGCATTGGCTTCGCGGGTCGTGCCGAAGAGCCAGAAGGCGCTCAGCGTACACTTTCCCTCGCACCAGATTTCGCTGCGGACCTGCGCTACATTGCGGCCCTGTCGCACGATCTCGCGTTTCAATTCGACTTCCGGGCCGGTCGGCGCCACGAAGGCTACCTGTCCGGCACGCAATGGCGGCAGGTCGCTGAACGCGCGTACGGCAGCAGTATAGGCAATCAGCGCCGAGGCTCCGCCATATAGCGTGCGCCCCTGCATCCAGTGGTCGAGATTTTCGAAGCGGACATGCCCGCCTTCGGTCGTGATGGGGTCGGTCAGGGTGGCAATGCTCATGCGCCCTCATCGCGCGGCTTTTTCGCTTCGTCCAGACTGACGTTACGTAAGGCGATTGCATTGCTGCAGGAGAATCGCTAGTGGGCCGCTTCCCTTGTCGAAAGGCCGGGGCGAGGCCCGATGGCGGAGTGGTTACGCAGAGGACTGCAAATCCTTGCACGCCGGTTCGATTCCGGCTCGGGCCTCCACTTCTCTCGTTTGAGAATGTGCCGCTTTAGCTCAGTTGGTAGAGCACATCATTCGTAATGATGGGGTCACGTGTTCGAGTCACGTAAGCGGCACCATTTCTTCGAAAACCGCAGAAAACCGCCACTCCCTGGCCGCCCCACTTCGGACTGCTGAGAGTTTTGACGAAGTGAGCTCCGCATCCGCTCTCATTTCGGACATGCGGGCTTCTCAGTAGCTATCTTAGGAGCCACTCTATTTAGCTTATGCGGAACGAGCCATTCGTGCTGAACCTTCCGAATTCGAAGAACCGCGCTGAGTTCATGAATAACCTGTGCGTCACCAGCCTGGGGCTCTCATCCTGGTGCTACTCAATAGCGAAGCGAACTCGGAGGCTGAAAGATGCTGATGCGGCAAACGAACCGCCAGGCTCGACTCGAAAGTCGCTGATATTTGCGTCGCAGCCGTCGGCGTCAGGTGATGGGACATAGTCCCAATGCGCTCCGTCATCAGAAGAGAACTGGATATCGTCGGTTGCGCTATCGAGAGATTCGAAATTGTAGGTCAGTTCCGACGACGGTGTCCCGTCCGCAAATTGCACGGGGCCCTGGCTACCATTGAATGCGAACAGACACATTTTTGCATTCGCGGGCGTGTCGTCCGAAACGATAATGCTGTCAGCGTCGATGGCAGCGGCATTCGGATTTCCAACCAGTATGAGGTATTCAATTATCGAGCCGGGGATTGCGAATGGATCGCTCGTCCCGTTTACAGGATCGCTATAGACCGAGCTGATCTTGCTGACGGTGAGAGGCTGCACGTCGGAGCTTGTATAGGTGACCTGCGCTACAGGAGTGGTGGCCGAACCGAAAATACCTTGCGCGCTATTGGTGAAATCGCCCGCGGACGCTGGCCGGGTCGCAGTGTACCGCAGTGTGACCGAACCGCCCGGCGACAGCGAATAGGATTGTCCACGCCTACCAATGAAATTGAGCGTGCCTGTCGCTCCGCTGGCGGGAACGGAACTGGAATTGGCTGCTGTTACATCACTGTCGGACGTCAGGCCGACGAAGGTCATTCCCGACGGCAGGACATCCCGAATTTGCGAAAGGATGGCCGTGTGTGTCGACGGATTGGAAATCGTGACGGAATAGGTCAGATTTCCCGTCGCTCCTACAAAACCGGAGGTTTCGCTGACGGTCTTGGTGATTGTGAACGGATTGGTTGCGCCAGGAAAGCTGATACTTACCGAGTTCGCGCCATCGAAATTGCCGGTATATTTGATTTGCGTACCGGAAGTCTGGACAGCGTAAGGACGGGCGGTCGTCGATTGCCCGGCGCAGAGGTATTCGAAGAAGTACCTGACCGAAATGAAATAGTTGTTACCCGCTTGTTTGTTGGGTTGAATTACCTTCAGCGTGTCGGTCAGTCCGACCGGGGCGGCGTTCACATTGGAACGGGTAATTCGGCTACCCACGAGCCGGAAGCATGCTGCATTGAAATTCTGCCCACCTGAGGGCTGAAGCCAGTATTCGTCGCCCGTGTCGGTGCCGCCAAAGTCATAGTCGGCGTCGAAATAAATGGTTTGGCCGACCACGGCGCCTGCACCGAGTTGCGAACCGATCACTTGTCCGCCGGCATTGGCGCTGATCGCGGTCTGAACTGTAAGTGTAAGACCCACCGTCTGCGTTCCCGCACTGGACGTCATCCTGATGGTCGGGTTCGCAACAGCGCCGCTGGTGCAAGTAAAGCCCGTAAACCAGAAAACAGCGATGCTCTGGCCAGCGGTCATCGTCCCCAAGAACTGGCTCGCGGGCTGCCCGCCTGCCAGGTAGACATTGCCGTTCAATCCGGAAAGTTCGACCGAAGCGTTCGTAATGGTCGTTGCCGATGTGTTGGTGACCAGTCCACCAACATAAGCCGCTGTGGGCCCTTCTGCCGGGCACTTGTTGGAATCGACGGTCATTTTCTGCGACTTGGTCGAATCTTCGCCGGTACGCAGATTGAAGCTGAGGTTCGCATGTGCTGCCGTCGCCATGCCGAGTAAAATCGACACCGCCAGGCAAAGGCGAGCAAGGTGTGCGAGAGCGAATTTCATTTTGCCCCTCATTGCCCTCTCCCCAAGAATGCGAACGTATCCGCGTCGATTTTCATGCGCACCGCTGCATAGAGACCGCGATCGGTCTGCCGGGCTGCCGAGAAATCTTCATCGCGAAAGCCGTAGATGTTGTAGCCGATGGTAAGCAAGGCATCGTCGACCGGGACGAAGCCGATATTGGGCCCGACCGAGAAACTTGCCGTGTCGTCACGAAGGTTCGCGCGCAGCGTTCCCCGTCCGCCGACTTCGAAACGTTCGCCGATCCCTACGCGGATATCGGTTCCGACGAGAAGGGCCGTGCCAGTCAGATTGTAGTCTTCGACCCGGTCGAAATTGTAACGGGCGGCAAGGAAGAGCCCATATTCGTCACGCCGGAACAGCTTGCCTTCCGCATCTTCGCCGTCGGGCGACCAATTGCCTGAGAAGCTGCCGATGAGACGTCGAGAAAGCGCATTCCCATCAACTGTGAGAGTGGTGCGTCCAGCGGGCCCCGCTTCGCCCTCGATTGCATTCCAGATTTGGTCGCTGCGATACTCAAGCTTGCTGAGGAAAGCGAACTCGGATTCGTCGGGCCGGTGCGCCAGAGCGATCGCGGCATCGAAGATTTCGCTGGCGGCGCCATTCTCGCCTTGGGCGTGCGTCCAGGTCAGGCCCGAGCCGACGATCGAACCTTCGCCGAGCTGGCGGATTGCTCCGACAGTCAGGCCCTTGCGATTCGCGAATTCGCCATCGCGATATTCGCCCCGGCCTGTCACGCTCCAGCGATCGCGGCGATAGGCTGCGCCGATGGTGGCTGCAGTGAAGTCCTCGAACAGGGAGCCTTGCCGACCCAGCTGACCGCCACTCGAAAGCGGGTGCGCTGGATTGACGACGTCGGCAATCGCGGGATCGCTACCCAAGGTCCGGTTTCCATCAAGCGTCGCATCGACGGTCAGTTCCGGCGTGAGCGGCAAGGTCTGTGACAGGCCAAATGCGGCGAAGCTGCGTTCACCGCGCTCGTCGATCCGCTGCTTGCCGAGCGATGTGACCGCCAGTGCACCTTGCCACGGGGTGATTTCCAGTCCGCCTTTGATAGTGCGCGCGTCGATGGTCTCGCCGTCAGCAATTTCATAGAGGCCGACTACGCGCACATTATCGGTAAGCGAGTAGCGGGCACCGATGCGGTGACGGGTTGGGAGATCGGTAGATTCCGCCTGATCCAGTGCAACGCTGGTCGATGCGCTCAATTCGAGCTTATTTTCGAGCAAGCGACGTGTTGCGCCTCCTTCGAGAACGGTGGACGTATTGCGCGAACCGTCGGCCAACCTGTCATTGAAGTGGGCGATTCCGAGACGGTAGTCGTTCTGTTCGTTCGTATAACCAAGCTCGAGTTGGGCTGCGCGCCTCTGGCTTTCATTTTCGAGAGCATCGTCGTGCCAGACGCTGCCGAGCACCGACAGGTGCTCGTCGATCCTCACGCGGGCGTCTACCCCGACCTTGGTGCGCCCGAGTTCAGCGCCATTCTGCTGGCCGACCCCGAAGTCGTTTTCGACCGAACGTGCATAGGCCAGCAAGTCGAGGTTTCCGCTCTGGTGCTGTGCCTCGATGAGCCAGCCCGTGGCCATTTCGCCAGTGCTCTCGCTGATAGCGAGTTCGGCGTGAACGGTCGTCGACGGATCCAGCTCGGCGCGCATGTCGAGCGCGGCAATGGTGGTGCGCAGACCGTCCCCCTTGTCGCTGATGGCGCTTGCACCGATACGCACGGTGTCGGTCTTGTCGGTCCATTCTGCACGGATGCCAGCGTTGAGTTCGCCGCCATTGCGTCCGTCGGTTTCATAGGTGACAACGATGAACTGGGGGTTGAGGTCGAAATCGCGGCTCAGCACCGGTTCCTTGAAAGTGATCGTGCCTGAGAGCAAATCGATATCGTAGTCCACAAAGCGACTAAGCTTTCGGCTAGCCACGATTAGCTCGGACCGGAAGCGGTCACGCACCTCCAAAGTGACTTGTTCCGAATTTGCGACGAGTGAGCGGCTCGAGAGGCGATAAGGACCCGAAATACCCTGGCCCTGAATCTCGTCGCGGCGGAAGCCGGTCGAAATATCTGCTGCGAACGCTTCGACCTGAACTTCACCGAGCTTGGCCTCGCCCTTTACGCCTGTCGCGGTGCGATTGTAGCGGGCCAGCCGCGTCTGATCGAAACCGGTCTCGAAGTCGCCATAGAGCGCATAGAACGTTGCGGTCTCGATGCGGAGGTATAGCTTCTCTCTCGATGCGGCATCGAACTGGCGGCTCGAAGCGTCACCGAAGACGGTGTAATAGGCATTTGGATCGAGCGTGCCCAGAAGACGCTGATCATCCTCCTGCTTGGCGCTGTCATAGGCGAGTGTGACCAGGTACTTCCCGAGCACCCGCCCTTTCGCATAAAGTGCGACGCGCGCCTTATCGCCAAGATCGCTGTCGAACCGACCCGCTCGTTCCATATTGTCGGCAACGGTCCGGGCACCAATTGACCCTTCGGCCAGGCCGATTACGGTCCACTCGATGTCGCCGGGCTCGATCCAGGTCTTCACTTCCTGTTCGCGCACGATTTCGCCGTCGTCGAAGCGAAACGCGAGATCCAGCGATCCGCTCACCATGGTGGGCGCGAGTTCGATGATCGCGATGCCGTCATTGCCCTCGATGGTCCAGCGAGCCGAATTGGCTCCTAGCCCTGTCAGCTGGTTGAGTTGCTGGCGCTCGAGCTGCTCCGCGCTCTGATAGGGTGCGTTTATCGTGAATTCACCGGAGATGCCGGCGCGCAAGGGGCGGTTGTTGCGATCGAGGATGCGCACGGCGATAGTTGGCGCAGTGCGACCATCGGCAATGAGATTGGACTTTTCCCGGACCAGTTCAGCCTTGGCCGGGGTCGTCGTAAAATAGACGTCGCGTTCGATGGTCTCATTGATGCCGCCGAAGGTGTTGATGATATCGGCGGAGAGGCGGGTCCGTTCATCGCGAAGCGGTACCGCGCGCCAGGTGCTTACCGCGTATTTGCCTTCTTCGGCTTTGCGCGTACCCTCGAACAAGAGAGGATCGATTTCTTTCCCGTCCACGCGAAGGGCGATTTTCTGCCCCTTGCGATGACGGATAGCAACGCGGATTGCCGGTGCGCGCGGGTTATGGTCGAGCGAGGGTGCGAGCCAACCATCGGGGCCGTCACCTAGAGCAAGCCAGTCGTTTTCGGTTTGCGCGCCGTCAACCGTCACTTCGGTTTCCGGGGCGACTACGCCCACGTCCGTGCCAGCTTCGTTCAGGCTGCTCTCGGGAAGTACTGCGTGGAAATCAGCCACCACCAACGAACCGCCCTGTCCGATGGCAAAACGTGAGATCGCGCTGCCAGCGGAGCGTGTATCGCGATTGCAATCGACGAACTCGCCGCCTTCCGGCAGCGTCATACGCGATACCTGAACCACATGGGTTCCGGGAACTACACCCTCAAAATGATAGCGCCCGTCCTTGTCGGTGATGGCGAAGCTGCCGTTTTCGAGCATAACGCGCACGCCTGCAATCCCGCGGCGACTCTCGGTTAGATTACATTCCCCAGCACTCACCCGACCGATGATGGTCATACGTCCGGCGATGTTGTCGCGCTCGATCCTGACTGCATTGCCGGCCACGGACTCGCGTCCAAGAAGATCGGTAACGATCACGCGATTTTCGGCCTCACCTGGGGGCGCATCGGCTCTCACCGTCATCGCATAGGATATACGAATGGTCTGCCCTGCACCGAGAGTTCCGAGATTGAATCCGAAGCGACTGCCCTCGTCGGCGAGTTCGAGAGCAGCTTCCGCCTGCTGGCCATTGATCCGGATGGAATCTTTCCTGAGCCGCAACCAGCGTGACGGCAGGTCGGAGACTACGACATCGCGTCTCGGCCTCGAGCTGTCCTGATTTGTCAAGGTGATAGTATAGAGAATTACGTCGCCGGGCTGGGCGATTTGACGGGACGCAGTTTTCGTCACGCCGACTGCCAGGCCGGGCCGGTCAAGGGGAACGTCGAGACGGAGGCTTGCGGGTGCGGTAACATCGATCGTGCCACCAAAAGAAGCAGCAACTATGACGAAAGGCTCGCCATTGCCGCCGGTCAGCGTAGCCAAAAGCGAGGGCGAAGCTGCCGAGGGTGCTGTGAATGGCGACGGGGGCTCGATGACCAGGCGATAAGTGCCTTCGGGGACGATCGGGAACCAGAATTGTCCCGGCCCCATCGGCACGACATTGCCGGCAGCATCCGTAATGGCCTGACCGCTCACTACGGATGCCGGCCAGGTTGTGGTGCCGTCCTCACTGTAAACTGTGGCAGGTTGGCCGGTGGCCGCATCAAACAGCGTGACACGCGCGCCCGAAACAGCCTCGCCTGTCTCGCTGTCGAATACGGTATTGAAGGGCGGCGCGTCGACGTCGATCTCGGCCGTCACAAGGTAGCTAGTAGAGCCAATGGCGGAGACGCCGATCTGGATCGTGCCCTGGTCGACCACACCCAGCCGGCAGTCTTCCGAGACGAAACTCGGCGGAACCCGGTGGGTAACGATTGAACCGACAAAGATCCCGGTATTCTTGCCCGTCTCGTAGACTGTGATGCTCTCCCGATCTCCAGTGCTGCTCACAAGAGTCGCGTCGAGTTCATCGACTGCTGACGGGTTAACGTTGGCGATGGGCGCCGTTATCTCGAAGAAAAGCTGGTTGCCCGCGGAGATTACCGTCGTTCGCTGGACGTTGGCAGTGCGGGTAGAGTCTGCAGCATTGCCTCCTCCGAACTCCGGAGAGCCGCAGAAAAATGGGCGGTAGTCGATTTGTTCGCCAGGGCCCGTCGCCGGACGGTAAACTGTTATCGAAGCATCGCTGGTCCCGACGTCGATCGAAACGAGGTTGGATTCTGTTTCGTAAGTCGTCCCGCCGGACATCCAGCTGGCGTTGGCAGTATTGTCGATGGTTTGCGCGCGCGCCGCCCCTCCTGACACGGCGATTGGCAGCAGCACTGCAATGAGTGCTGCTGCCAGGTACCGGAAGGAGGGGCGGAAACGCACGTGTGGTCCTTGCCGCTAGCGATCAGTCGATCGTTACGCGGAAATAGACCGAGCGACTTGCGGAAGCTGCCACATCGCTCAGCTCGGCATCGACTTCGAAATCGGTGCCGTTGTACGAGGCGGTCTGCGGCGTCGCAGTGTCGCCGCGCGATCCGCTTGCACACGTCGCATCGCCATCGACGAAGATACCGTAGGTCGCGTCGTAAGTGACGTCCGCAGGCAGTTCGTCGTTGACGGCGACATTCGTAGCGGTCGCAGCGCCCGAGGCATTCGAAACCACGATGCAGTATTCGATAACCGCACCGGGAATAGCCTTGGGATCGGTGGTGCCGTTGATCGGATCGCTGACGATGCTGCTCGTCTTCGTGACGGACAGGTTCGCACCCGATACCACGTAGGTTCCGCGATCGGAGAAGTCACCTTCTTCCGCATTGTCGCTGTCACCAGCGCCATCAGCAAGAACGGTGTCGACGCCCGACGTGTTGGCGCCGACCGTGTTGGTCAGAGCCGCACCCGGAGCGGCCGCGCTGCCCGAGGCATTGCGTGCATCCGCAGTCAGGACGACATCGAACTCGTTGGTGTTGGCCGCGCTAAGCGCGATGTCGCCGACCACGAGGACTTGACGGGTTTCGTCTTCTGTCATGTCGTCGAGATAGGTAATCGGGCCCGCGGCCAGTTCACCTGAATCGAGCACACCGTCACCGTCCGCATCGAGATAGATGCGGATGTTCGACAGGCCTGACGGATTAGCAGCATCGGCAACCACGCCGAGCTGATAGTCGACGGTGTCGTTCGACAGGTTGGTGATTTCGAATGCCAGAACGGCGTTCGTCTGCCCCGGCGTAACCGAAACAGTAGCGGTATCCACCTGCACGGTAACATTGACCTTGCGGTCGACCGTGAATGTATCGCTGTCGGTCACTGCGGTCTGGGTCACCCCTCCAACGTCGAAACTAACCGAAACGTTGTTGGTAATGGTGTCCCCGGCCGAAGTGCCCTCGGCCAGCGCAGGGCTGGTACTGAGTGCGACCAGTGCTATTGCACTCGTGGCACCCAGCAATTGCTTGGTGCGTCTCATCATACACTTCCTTCGGATTTGCCTCACGCTTCGTCTGCCGCCGGTGAGGCTTGGCGGTTATCTCCCGCCTTTCAGCGGATGATGGCTGGATATTCGAGTCGGCCCTTTTCGCCCGGTGCAACGGCGGCAAGTGTCCAGCGGACATGCGTCACGTCTGCATGTTGGGCGGGCCTTTTTGTGCCGTCGCCTTGCTCGACCGAAAGCGTCGCTAGCTTGCCCCAGTTCGCCCCGCCGTCGACCGACACCGTCAGGTCTGAAGAGGCTACGGGTGCGAGGCGCACGGCGCTCGGAATGGGGTTGGTGACTACGAAATTGCTCACCGCTTCGGCGCTATTGTTGCTGTAATCGGTACCGAAAATTAGCTTGTCACCCGGCACGATCGTTTCCGGCTCGACGAGCTCGACCGAAGTTGCACCGTCGTTACCGGTTATAATTTTTTCGAGCTTCACATAACCCTTGAGATCAATGGCTCGCCCTTGCGCAATGGCTGGGCTGCTCGCCGCAATGACGCCGGAAGCGAGGAAGATGGCGGCTGCGAATTTTGCAAAGTTTTTCATCTGTCGAACCCTTGTTTTTCTTGAAGATGAATTCAGTCGATCGTGACGTCGAACGTGACGGAGTGGCTGGTGCCACCGGCAACCGTTCCCAGATTGACGGATATCCCCGAGGAGCTCGCCTCGCCTGCGTCGGCATCGCTGGCGTCGGTCAGGCTTGCTGAATCGAGCGCGAGTGAACCTGCTTCGTAGCTGGTGCCGGCAGGGAAAATGTCGGTCACTACAAGTTCGGTCACCGCTCCGCTTCCCGACACGTTGGCGGTGATAGTATATGTCACGACCGAGCCTGGCACCGCGCTCGTTCCGCCAAAAGGATCGCTGATGCTGGCGGCTTTGATCAAGTCTACCGAAGTGACGCCGATCAAGATGGAGCCGATCGCATTGTCATCAGCACCACCGGCACCGACGATAGCATCGCCGCCGTCCACGCCCTGGCCAGTATACACCGTCCCGGGCGCTCCTGTGCCGGTCACAGCTTCAGCGAGAAGATCGACATCACTTGCTTCACCGTCGAGAGCATCGCCGGGAACGGAGACGATCACGAAAACCGTCAGGTTCTCGTCAGCGTCGAGAAGTCTGGTGGTAGCCGGACTGGTCAGAACTTCGTCGACGCCTGGATCGTAAACGCCGTTTCCGTTGGTATCGATGGCGATCGTGTCGATCGTCGTGTCAAAGTCGTTCCCGGCCACCGCCGGATTTGCAGTGAGGACATAGGCTTCAGGGCCATTGCCTGTGTTTGTCACTTCGAATGTGAGCACCGCAGTTCCAGAGGACGCTGCGACCGGTCCGGAATTGAGCGAAGTCACGGTCACATCGAGAAGTTCGTCAACCCTGACGGTGACTGTGTTCGACGGGATCGTGACTGGACCGTCGCCAGCATCGTATGTGGCGGTCGCCGTATTTTCGATCAAGGTACCAGCGCCCACTCCATCGGCATGCGCGGCAGTGCCCGACAGAAGGGTTGCGAGAACCAGAAAACTGGCAGCGATTTGAGGATAGTTAGAGCCCATAGGTGCGTCACTAAGTGGAAATCCTTACCAAGCGGTTTAGACTTTTTTCGTTTGTGGGCGTCAGCGGGCATCGTGATGGTTAACAGGGCCTGTGTGGGTGCGGTCGCCGAGATCGAGACGACCAATACCGTAGCGGAAACTGGACCGGGCTTCGTCCATGCTCGGTCTATGCGACAGCCCAACCCTTCACGGTCGCCACGACTAAAGCCTCCATCTTCGAGAATAAGAGGCGTCCCTCTCCTCTCCCCTATAGGCTATGAGCACGAGATTATTGGCAGCTTCATCAACGGTCGGGCAAATGCGCTTCGTTTCTGGAGGCGGACGATGTCCGAACTGATGGCCTCGTTCCATTTCGCGCCACTGCGCGAGACGGGACTTGGCACCTAAGCTACCAGATATACACGCGCTTTTCCGGCGGTAGCCACATCGGATCGCCCTCCTCTATATCGAAGGCTTCGTAGAAGGCATCGACATGCTGGAGCGGCGCATAGGTGCGATATGGTCCCGGCGCGTGATTGTCTTCGAGCTGGAGCTTGACCGTCTGCTCGCTGGCCTTTTCAGCCCACATTTGCGCCCAAGCGATAAAAAACCTCTGGCTGGGGTCGAGGCCGTCGATCTCGACATTCTCTTCCGGGTTTTCGGCGAGGTAGGTCATCAGTGCGTCATGGGCGAGACTGATGCCGCCGATGTCGGCTAGGTTTTCCTTCACGGTCAGGCCGCCATTCATGAAGGATCCGGGGATCGGTTCGTATTTGTCGCCTTGCTCGATGAGCTTCTGGGCCTCCTTTTCGAAGTAGGCCGTATCATCCTCGGTAAACCAGTCGCGCAGGCTGCCCGAGCTGTCGAACAGGCGTCCGCCGCTGTCGAAGCCGTGGGTCATTTCGTGCCCGATTACCGCACCGAGGCGGCAGAAATAGATCGCGGCGTCCATATCGGCCTGGAAAGCAGGCGGCTGCGCTATTCCGGCTGTGACTTCAAAGCCGTTCGCGCTGGGATTGTAGGCCGCATTCACGGCCGTGGGAGCCTTATGCGAAGGATTCGGATCTGAGCGGGGGATGGGCAGGCGAACTCGCTTACCGTTCTGACTGCGACGCAGTCTGTGCGCTGGCAGCGAGGTTCATCGTCGAGACGGTGGCAGTGAAAACCGACAGGGTCATGATGGCGGCAGTGAGGGTAGCGAGGGCCTTGGTGAGCATGGTCTTTCTCCTGATTGGGCCGGCTTGGTTGCCGGTGATTTTGTTCTAGGCCCGCCTGTCCCGCGCATCCTGAGGCGCGACTGGAAAGACCCTGTCCCAGAATCTTTCCAGAATTCGGCGCCACCAAAGCTAAGGGCGCGGAAGCGCTGCGGTGGTCCTGGTTTTGCGAGAGTGTCGGTGCATGGTGGGGCGAGTTTTTTTCCCTGCCCCTGCGTTGGCGTGGCGAGGACAAAGGTTCACCCTTGATGCCATCCAGTCCGTCCGATTCACGTTGAACCGGAGCGGGAATTGCAATAAATTTAAGCCGGTCGCGTCATTCAGGTACTGCCAATGACGGAGGAACGCATCGCAGCCGAGCAGCGAGTCCAGTTCGATCGCTATCTGTTGGATCGCGAGGATGAGCGGGTCGTAGGGCCGCAGGGACCCGTGCATCTCGGCAACAAGGCTTACCGGGTCCTCGACGCGCTCATCGAATGCGACGGCAAGCTTCTGACGAAGGATTCGCTGTTCGAAACCGTCTGGGACGGGACGCATGTTTCCGAGTCCGCGCTGACCTCTGTCATCAAGGAGCTGCGACGCGCTCTGGGCGACACGCCCCGAAATTCCCGCATCATCGAAAGCGTTTACGGTCGCGGCTACCGGTTGGTCGCGCCGATCCGGCAAGTCGCTGCGGATAACGCGCCGTTGCTGGCACCCGAAGTGGTCGCCGAGGATGCGCCCGTTGCTCAGATGGGGACGCAGCCTTGGAACGTTTACTCGGCGCAAAACAGCACGATCCCCCGGGAATTGCCCGAAAGCCTCAGTGCCAAGCCTTCGATTGCCGTCGTCCCTTTTCAGCAAGTCGGCGAGAAGACCGAAGCATGGTTCCCCGACGCGGTCGCTGACGAAATCACAGTCGCACTCGCCCGGTTCGGCGAATTCTTCGTGGTTTCCTCGGTGACCTCGCTGCATCCCGAGAATCGCAACCGCCCGCCCGAGGAAGTAGCCGAGGAACTGGGCGTGAGGTATTTCCTGACCGGCACAATCCAGCGGTTTGCCCAGCGAGTGCGGTTCATCGCGCATCTCGATGACGTGATCGAGAAGCGGATGATCTGGACGGAAAAATACGACGAGGACCTCGACGATATTTTCGAGCTCCAGGACCGGATTGCCAGCGAAGTTGCACGCAATATCGGGGTATCGATTTCGGATGCCGAGGCGTATCGGGCGAGACACCAGCCATCGCGCAACATTCGCGATATCTATTATCAGGCCAATTTGCTGATCCGGCGGATCGAGCCAAGGTCGATCGCGACCGTGCTGAAGCTTGCCGAACGCGCGCTCGAAGTCGAACCGGACAATTCATGGGCGGCTGCGATGGCGGCGCTAGCCAACGGTTTCCAATTCCTCCTCGGTTGGACTTCGGACCGCGAAGCAAGCCGTGAAAAAACGATCCATTATTGTGAGATCGCATTGAAAGACCCGAACGCCGACGAGCGTGTTTTCGGCCTGTGCGGACCGGCTCTGAACTGTGTGGGGCACAAGATCGAACTGGCGCATCAACTCACCGACAAGGCAATCGAAATAAATCCCTGCGATGCGGGCAGCCTCATCTGGGGCAGCTGGATGGATGTGACGGCGGGCAATTCCGAACGCGGCATCGAGCGTGCGAAGACTTCTTTGGCGGTCAATCCCAAGTCCGGCATCGGCCATTTGGTCGCTATCCCGCACGCGATCGGACTGATCCAGCAAGGCCAGTACCAAGAGGCTGCCGAGATGCTGGAGAAGGTTGTCGAAATATCGCCTCAGGGTGATGCGCTGGCGGCCCATGCCATAGCGCTGGTGAAGCTCGGACGTATCGAGGAGGCGAAGGATGTCTATTCCAAGCTCGATGCCTCCGGAGGCGCTATAGGCGGACTTGCCCTGATGCAGCTGCCCGAACACCGGAAGATGGTGGAGGAATGCCTCGCAATCGCGGCTGCCGATTAATCGGCTGAGCGAGGCTCAGGCTTGGTCAAAAACGACCGTCAGTGACGCGGGAAAGAATCCTTCGTAAGCAAGTCGGCCGGAGGAGCGTCCGGCGCGTCGGAGATTGGGCCGTCTCAGCAGGGGGGCGCAGATGGCCGGGAACATCGCCCGGTTTATATGCCTCCCGAAGCATTCGTGCAGGCCGAGCCCGAAGTGCAGATATTCGTGAGGTTGGCGTGTCGGATTGAATCGCTCGGGATTGGGGATGCGGCGCGGGTCGGACATGGCCGACTGGATAGCGGCGAGCACCTTGTCTCCTGCGGCAACATGCTGCGCCCGCTTCGTGCCCTCGGCGATTACGCAATCGCACGTCGCTTCGCGAGGAAGGATCGGGGAGATTGGGTCGAACCGCAGGGCCTCGAAAATGTGGCCGAACACCAAACCCTCGTCCCGCTCGACCGCAGCCTTGTGCGCGGACGCGAGCGCCTCGGGCCGGCGCAGGAGTTGTTCAAGGGCCTGTGGCAGGACCATGGGCGGCTGCGGCGGTCCGCCAATGACGAGGGCTGACAACATCGTCCTGATGAAGGCATCATCCCAGCCTTCGTCCTCCTGTCGCTGCATGGCTAGCGCGCGACCCAGCAGATCGTTCTCGCTGGTGTCGCGGTTGTTACGCCGCTGGTTGAGGATGTCCTGGATATGGGCCGACAGCGCGGGCGCCATCCAGTCGATTTCCTCGTGAAGGGATTTGTCGGAACCGAGGAATTGATATTCGAACATCCGCGTCGACCAGATGCGCAAGTCGCCAAATTCCGGCTTCGCTACACCGAAATAGTTCTCGAGAACTTCGAATGTAACCGTTCGGAATAGCGTGTCGACAACCTCGAGCCGCCCGCCGGAACGAGCCACGATAGCCTCGGCCTTTTCCTCCGCCGTGTCGGCTAGCCTCTTCATATCCTGGGGTCTGGCCAGAGATTCGAGCCTGCTCAGCTGCGAGCGGTACGCATCCGTGTTCTGCATCCCGATGAAGGCTTCGTAGCCATTCGTGAGGTCGGCCAACTTCTTGGCATACGGGACCTTGAAGGCAGTATCGGTCAGCAGCACCTCGCGCACATCATCATGGAGCGTGACCATATGCAGCTTGCCGATCTTGGGAATGGGCCAGACTCGCCGAAGAAAGGCGAAGATTCCCGGCAAGGCGGCGCGCAATCGATCCATCGCCCATTGCTTGAGCTTTCCGGTCCGGTCCCGGAGGATGGGAGCGCTCGGCCGCGTCATAGTCCAGAAAGCCACTCGAGTGCGGGAAGACTGGGCAGGAAGAAATAGTCCCCGCCGGCCAATTTGGTGTGATTATGGATAGTGACGCGCCGCCGAACAGGCTCGGCGCCGATGCTGAAATTGGACTTCGGGCCGAGCAGCGGATCGGTCTCATCAAACAGGGTATGGAAAGATGGGCTCATCATCCAGCTTTGCTGCACGAATTCGAACTGCCGCTCGATATCGGCGTTGATGACCGCAAAAATCAGGCCGCGTTCGACACCGTCATCGACCATGCGGTCCTCGATATAGGGCCCGAACTTCCTGGCCCGCCGGATAATCCGGTGCCGGTTGCTCGATGCAAGCAGGGATTTTGTCTGCGATGGCTTCGTCGCCAGTCCATCGCGCGGGTTGCCGCGCCTGATGTGCGACCCGAGAGGGCAGCCCAGACCTGCACGGTCATCGTCCCAATATAGGAACTCATTATCCGGAACGGGCTTGGTCTCACTGGAAGCGGCATGGGCTTCGTTGGGTGGAGAGACGGGCTTGCGGGGCAGAACCCCGTCCGGTCGAAGGACATCGCCTTCCATCGAGCGACCGATGACGCGTTCACCCACCCAATTGCCGTCGAATTGCCCGCCCGTTGCCGGGTTGGTGCCCATCGTCCGGGCAATTCGCTCGGCGTCGTTCCAGAAGCCTGCGACATCCTGCCTGAGCTCGCGAACCACGAGGTAAGAGCCATTGAAGAGCAAATCGAGGGCTGAGGGGTCGTCGGGATCGGCCAGCGCATTGTTGCCGGGCACCACCAGCGGTCCGGTGGTGGTTTCATGGTGACCGTCGGTATGTCCCAGCACCACATCGCCGAGCGCGATGCCATGGATCGGGTCAGGTGCGGGCGGGGCATCGCGCACCGCCTCCTCATCCCAGGGGATTGGCTGCGACAGGCCGTCGACGAAGCCGAAATGCTCGCGCACCATGCCTTCGTCGTCGAAACCAAGCGTCGTTTCTTTCGCCCTGACCACGTTGACATCGCATCGCTTGAGCACGGCGGCGGTTTCCTTGGCCCAAGTGGTGGCTTCGGGCGCATCCGTGCAGTGAATGATGAGAATGGCATGTACGGTCAGTTCGGTCACGACCCGAACGCTGTCGCGCCTCGGTAGGGAGGCAAGGAGGCCGGAACCCTCGCCCGAATTATCGGGCGGCGTGTTGGCGCTCCACAACGGGCCGCCATCGATGACACACTCGCTCCACTGGGTGCCGACGCGATCATTCAGGCGCCGCATCCGGTCGGTCTGGAACATTCCCTCGCGAAAGGGCTGCGAGAAACCCGCCAGGATCTCGTCGCTCAGTCCCATCTTCTTCAACCCTGTCGCGGTAATCCCGAGGGAAGCAGAGGAATCCTGCTTGCCATCGGCTGGGGTGACCGGGGCGATTTCGGCGAGCGCCTCTAGCCAGGCTCCCCCGCGAACGGTCTTGTCCCAGTCAAAGCGAAGGAGCAGGGTTTGTGATATCGGAAGGTGGCTGAAGCCGCTCACCACCATCCCCTGGACCTGGTGAGCATGCGGTTCTGCCAGCTTCCATGAGCTGCCGTCGAGATTTCTTTCGCTCACAGGTCTTCCGCCCATTGCCGCGCCGCCTCGGGCGAAAGGCGCGCTGCGCATAGCCCGTTTGCGATGCGGTTGTTCCGCTCGATCTGGTCGACGGTGAGGTTGGGGTAGGCGCTGACCCAGAAGCGTGTCGGCGACATGCTATGGCGCGCCCAGTTCTTGAAGGCGCGCCCGTGTGCTGCGCCATCCTCGATCAACATTGTGACAGGAGGAAAGCCCACGCTCCCGCACCATACTGCAGTCACGCCTTCGTGCGCCTTCTCGATGAAATCGTCGAAATAGGATTCCCAGCTCAGGTCGTAATTGCTCAGGAACAGCAATCGCGAGCCATTATTGACGAACGCCCATTGCGCGCAATGGATAGTCCGCATCGAGCCGAGATATCCGTCATGCACCGCTGCTCGCAGCGCCAGGTGGATGAGCGGAGTGCCGATATAGGACATAGCCCTGCGCGGTATTTGCGGACGAAGCGAGACGACGGAAACCATGTGATTTTGCGGTATCCAGTCTTCCATCTCCCTCATCTGGCGCAGCACCAGCGGGTCAGTCTCAGGCCCGTCCTGGCTGGAGTCGTGCCGTTCGAGATAGCGCATCCAAATGAGGACCGCCGGTATGAGTATAGCGATGAGCCAGACGATGCCCCATGCGAGCTGGCGGGCCGATGCCTGCCACGCCGCAGGCCATGCGAGGTCCCTCGCCAAGACGTTCGCACTCGCGCTGATTGGCCAGCTAAGCAGAAAGAGGACAGCCAGCGCGCCCAAGATCTTTATGAGATTCTTACGTGCGAACGAAAGCAGCGTCACCGAACTGGAGGTTCCGACCGTTTCTATCGGTCTGCGATAGCGGTTGAAGAACATCCAGACGGGGATAGCCGCGACAGCAAACAGCACCGCGAGTGCTGCGTCGCCGAGCAGCGCTGCCAGCACGGCGCCCGGGACGAGACTGATGTGCAACACTGCGAAAAGGAGGGCGGCCAGCTTCAACCAGTCGAGAAGGGTTTCAGTCAGGGGGATGCGCGTGGCCGGTTTGTTGCCCAGCCAGTCAAATTTGGGCATCAACTCGGACCGCAGGGCTTGGCGTACTTCTTCCGAGGATTGCCCATTCCAGCTGCTCCCGTCCTTGAGGCGATCTTCCACCATTTCAGCGAGTGCCTGCTCGGCTAAAATGCGCTCGCGCGGCAGGCCGCGATTGCCGTGAAAAAAGGCCTTCGGGTGTATGACATGGCATTCGAGAAAAGGAGCGGGATCGCGGCGTGAGCGGTCGGCGGTAACGAGGTCGTAGAGGCACGCCGAACTGTCCATCGGCCGCTTGCAGCACCGCAATACCTCGCGCAGTCTTTCACCGAGCAAGGCTTGCAGTTGTGCCCAGAAAGGGCCGGGCGGACCATCGAAATTCGCTTCGATAACCAGCAATGCGTCGTAGTCGCTGGACTCGACCATGCAAATCGAGAGGAAGTGGCAGGTCGGAAGCCGGGAGAGAATCTCTGGATAGTGACCCGGGCTGCCCTGGCGGCCCAGAGACCGTCCACCACGCAGGCCTACGAGCAATCGCACGAGCTTGTCTTGGTGCGAAGGTCGAACCTCCAGTGATATCGAGCGGGTGTTCAGCCGCATGCCATTACCCCCGATGAGCAATAAGCGACCGAATTGTTTTCTGACTTCGCGGCCAAGGATACAGGCGGTGTCGCCGAAAGCAATGACTAGTTGCCGCAACGGCAACGCCTTGTTGCAAGCCAGCCCTTCGAACAAGATCCGGAGGGGTCAATTTGCATCTTCGCCCCCGCCCCCTATGCTCGCGCCATCTTACCGTGGCAGCGCTGCCTCATTCGCGCCTGCCTTGCCGCTAGAGCCCATCGGTCGAACAGGAAGCCTGATAGATGCAATCCCAAGAAGACGCCGCTGTTGCGCCTCCTCTCGTCGAACTGCCTATCAACACGCACGATCGCGGGTTTTATGATGGGTTTAGTCGGGCAGTCACTATCCCGTCGAAGATCATCGTCTCTCTGATAATCATGTGGGCAATATTCTTCCCCGTGAGTGCCAGCGAGACACTCTCGGCAGCCAATTCGACGATCATATCCAGTTTTGCCGGCTGGTATGTCTATCTCGTCGCTGCGCTGATGGCCGTGTGTTTCTTCCTCGCGCTGTGGCCGCAGGCCGGAAGCCTGCGTATCGGCCAGCAGGACGAGAGGCCCGAATTCGGACGCTTCTCGTGGTTCGCCATGCTGTTTGGCGCAGGCATTGGCATCGGCATGCTGACCTATTCTGTTGGCGAACCGATGGCGCACTTCGCCAACAACCCCGACATCATCCGCGGAACGATCGAGCCCCTGTCGGCAGAAGCTGTGCGCCCTGCCTACATTTACACCTTCCTCCATTGGGGTTTCGCTGCATGGGCCAGCTATGCGCTGGTGGGACTGGCAATCGGTTATGTCGCATATCGCCGGAACCTGCCACTCACGATACGCTCGGCGCTGGCGCCGCTATTCGGGCTCAGGCTGTCGGGCGTCTGGGGCCATGTGATCGACATCGTCGCCGTTGTCGCGACGATCCTCGGAGTGGCCGTGACGATGGGGCTGGGGGTGGAACAGTTCGTGGCCGGGCTCGCACGGCTGGGCCTTGGTGACTGGCTGCTTGATGCAAACGGGTCTTCGTCTGCCGCTGCAGTCATTGTCGCGCTGCTGGTGCTTGTCGGCGCGTCGACCGTCAGCGCGCTGTCCGGCGTAGGGCGCGGCATCAAATGGTTGTCGAACCTCAATATGGGATTGTCTTTTGCCCTGCTCGTTCTGTTCGCGACTGTGGGTTCGGGATTGTTGGGCCTGGAACTCCTCGCAACGGGCCTGTGGGATTACCTGCGCACAATCGTGCCCAATTCGCTGACGATGTTTTCCGGCGGAAGCGAAACCGGCGACGCGCTGGTCCAATGGCAGTTGGACTGGTCCGTTTTCTACTGGGCCTGGTGGATTGCCTTCGCGCCCTTTGTCGGCATGTTCATTGCGCGCATCAGCCGCGGGCGCACTGTCCGCGAATATGTCTTGGGCGTTATCCTCGTGCCCTCGCTGATGTGCTTTGTGTGGATGACCCTGGTCGGTGGGACTGCCATCGATCTCGAACTGAGCGGCGCAGCGGATGGTTCGATTGTCGCGGCAGGAATTTCGGACCAGCTCTTCGCAACCCTTTCGATCCTTCTGTCTGACGGTATTGCCAATGTGGTGTTCGGTCTCGTGGTCATCTTGCTGATGACCTATCTCGTGACCTCGGCGGACAGCGCGATCCTGATTGTAAACACCATCAATGGGGCAGGCGAGACGGAAGGACAGCGCCGCCGGCACATCCTGTTCTGGGGCGCCGCGCTGGCGCTGGTGGTGGGCTCGATGCTGATCCTTGGCGGGATCGACGCCATCCGGATCACGATGATAATTGGCGCCCTGCCATTCTCTTTTGTGGTGGCGCTGATGGCCATTTCCATTGTGAAAGCAGTTGTGTTCGATATTCGCCGCAAGCGGCATGGCGTTCCGACTACTGCGGATGGGTGCGCCGAGTGGGAGGGCGCAAAATAAAGCGCCTACAATAGGTTATAGTCAGCGAGCCTCTCTTGTGCGAATAGATAGATTTCTATTTGAAACTACTTTCAGTTGCACTTGCGTCAATGCAAGATAAAAGCCTATGCGAAAAGGCATAAGCGTCTAATTATTGCAGAATAATCGGTACAGTCTTTAAATAACAAAGTCTAATTCCATTCCTGTTGTTCTTTCGCAACATTCGCAAATTCATTCAGAGAAATTGCGTTCCGGATGTGGCCGCGTCCAAATAGCCCTCTTATTGATTTCGTTGAGCGGGAATGTGTGAGCATGCTCGCTACCAATATTGGGCTTGCGCCTCGCAAGTCCGCCCAAACAGATCCGGATGGGGGAATTTCCAGTCATGAAGACTTTCGTCAGCGGCGCGTCCGTCAGCGCGCTTGCCATCGCCATCGCATCGCCTGCCGTGGCTCAGGAAGCCGAGCAACAGCCCGAGACGCAGCAGCGCCAGGGTGGGGTCCAGACCATCGTCGTTACCGCACAAAAGCGTAGCGAAGACCTGCAGGACGTGCCTGTGTCGGTGGCAGCCATCGGCGCCGAACAGCTCGACGAACTCGCCATCGACACTTTCGAGGATTACCTTGAGCAGCTTCCCACCGTCACTGCCGGCGGTAGCGGTCCGGGCCAAAGCACCATCTATATCCGCGGCCTCGCCTCCACGACGCCCAACCTGACGACCGCCGGTGTCGCCGGCCTTGCTCCTAACGTCGCGCTTTACCTCGACGAACAGCCGCTCGCGCAGCCGGGCCGCAACCTCGACGTCTATGCTGCCGACATGGAGCGCATCGAAGTCCTCTCCGGTCCGCAGGGCACGCTGTTCGGCGCCAGCTCGCAGGCGGGCGTCGTACGCCTCATCACGGCCAAGCCGTCGCTTTCGGGCTTCGACATGAGCGCCGATGCCGGCCTCTCCTTCACCAAGGGCGGCGAAGCCAGCTACAAGGGCGAGGTCATGGTCAACCTGCCGGTGGCCGAGACCATCGCGCTTCGCGCGGTCGCCTATTACGACCACCAGGGCGGCTATATCGACAATGTCCTCGGCACGCGTGACCTCAGCGAAAGCGCGCGCTTCCGCCCCGAAGGCACGGTCCGCGAAAACGGCGTGCCCGTGAACGCCCTTCGCGCCGGTTTCCAGGCGGGCGCCGACCTGTCGGACGTCACCTTCATCGAGGCGGACAACGCCGACCTCGTCGAAGACGACTTCAACGACACGCAGTATATCGGCGGCCGCGCCACGGCGCTGTGGGAAATCACGCCCGACTGGAACCTGACCGTCGCGCACACGCGCCAGCAGGTCGACAGCGACGGCGTCTTCTTCGCCGACCCTAACCTCGACGGGCTCGACGACCTCGAAATCGAGCGCTTCGTGGACGACACGCTGGAAGACGAATTTTCCAACACCAGCTGGACCATCGAGGGCCGCCTCGCTGCGCTCGATATCGTCTACACCGGTGCCTATACCGACCGTACGACCGAGCAGGTCGTCGATTACACCGACTACCTCTTCGTCGGCCAGTACCTGCCCTATTACATCTGTGACGGCAGCGTGACCTATCCCGGCAGCGCCGACCCGAGCGGCACCTGCTACTCGCCCATCCTCAACGTGGATTCGCTCAGCAACACCAAGGTGTTAACCAACGAATTCCGCTTCAGCACCGATGCGGACCACTGGGTGCGCACGACGGGCGGTGTGTTCTTCTCCGACCTCGAACTGGAAGAGCGCAACAACTTTAACTACCCGTCGAACACGCTCGCGGACCCCTTCGGTGCCTTTGCACCGAACTTCCCGTTCCCCGGCTTCAACACCGACCCGGGCCCGTTCGCCCCGGAAACCATTTTCCGCAACGATATCCGCCGTACCGACAAGCAGTTCGGTATCTTCGGCGAAACCAGCGTCGACATCATCCCGGACCTGCTGACCCTGACCGGCGGCATCCGCTACTATAACGTGCGGGTCGATTTCGAGGGCAGCGCAAACTCCAGCTTCTGCAACAGCGGAGCTGCCGAGGATGCCAATGCCTTCGGAACGAATATCTCGGACCTTTACGACGGTGACGGTCAGTTCACCTTTATCGGAAGCTGTAGTGCCGCATTGCGCCAGACCTTCACGCGCGAAGACACCTTCCGCGACATCCGCGATGCGGGCCTGAGCCAGTCGCAGGCGCGCCTCGTTTACAACGCGGTCCGCGCTCCTGATGAGGCCAAGGCAACCGGTGTCATCTACAAGGGAACGCTGACCGTGACTCCGACGCCTGACTTGATGTTCTACGGGACCTATTCCGAAGGCTTCCGCCCCGGCCTGCTTAACCGTCCGGGCGGCGCCACCAATGGCGCGGGCTTCGTGGTTCCTTTCGAACTCGATACCGATCAAGTGAAGAATTACGAGCTCGGCTGGAAAACGGAGCTTGCCGACGGCCAGGTCCGCTTCAACGGCAGCGCCTTCTATGTCGACATTTCGCGTCTGCAGACGACGATTTTCGATCCCTCGATTACCAACCTGTTCTTCTCGGCCAACGCGGCCGACGCTGAAATCACGGGCGTCGAGGCAGACTTCACCATCGCACCCTATGCGGTGCCGGGCCTGACGGTTTCGGGCGCATTCTCCATCCTCGACACGGAAATCACCGAAGTCCTCATTCCGACGAGCGACGTAGTGGAAGGCGGCGAACTCGCCTTCGCACCTTCTTTCCAGGGCAACCTTCGTGCGCGCTACGAATGGGCGCTTTTGGGTGACTGGGATGCTTTCATCCAGCCGCAGATGACCCATTCGGCATCGAAGTTCACCGACGTGATCGAGATCAACAAGCTCGAACTCGACAGCTACACCATCTTCGACCTGTCGGCGGGTGTCACGTCGAACCAGTGGAGCTTCGAACTGTTCGGCGACAACATCTTCGACGAACGCGCGCAGATTTCGGGCAACTTCGTGAACGACCGCAAGCGTATCGCTACCAACCGTCCGCTGACGGTCGGCCTGCGCGTCGGTTTCGACTACTGATAGCGCGTTTCGCGTGAACGAAAGGCGGCGGGAGTGGTTCGATATCGCTTCCGCCGCTTTTGCTTGTTAGGGCGCGGGGCATGGCAGTGCGTGAAGACACTTTGAAAGCAGCGCAGGCGGCGCTCCAGGCGGGGGATTTCGCGCGCGGCCAAGCCCTTGCAGAGGAAATGCTGGCGCTCGATGGCGGCGATGCCGAAGCGCTGTACATGCTCGCTGTCGCCGCCCGCTTCTCGAAGGATTTCGCCGGCGCCGAGAATGCGCTGGGCAAGCTGCATTCCGCCATGCCCGAGTATGGCCGCGCGTGGCAGGAGGCCGGGCACCTCGCGCGCGACCGGGGCGAGGCAAACGAGGCCATTGCAGCCTACACCCGCGCCACCCGCTTCAATCCCGCTCTCGATGCGAGTTGGCGTGCGCTGGCAGAGCTGCTCTCACAAGTGAACCGCATCGCGGAAGCCCGCTCTGCACAGGCGCAGGCAGAGCGCATCGCAGCCCTCCCGCGCGAATTGGTCGCGGTCACGCACCATTTGCACGAGGGGCGGCTGCTGCGGGCGGAGGAGATTTGCCGCCATTACCTGCGCAGCCATCCCAAAAGCGTCGAAGGCATGCGGCTGCTCGCGCAAATCGGTATCAAGCTGGGTATTCTCGACGATGCCGAGTTCCTCCTCGACAGCGCCAAGGCCTTCGAGCCCGACAATGTGCAAGTTCGCCTCGACTATATCGATGCGCTGCGCCGGAGGCAGAAGTTCGAACGCTCGCGCGAAGAGGCAGAAGCGCTGCACGAACGCGACCCGAAAAATCCGCTATTCCAATCGCACCTCGCCATCGAGAGCATGCAGACGGGCGACTATGGCCGCGCCTTCGAACTCTTCGATGCAGTGCTTGAAAAACTGCCGCAAGACCCCGCCACGTTGACCAGCCGGGGTCATGCGCTCAAGACCACGGGTAAGCAACAAGATGCCGTCGCCAGCTACCGCGCAGCCTTTGCCGCCAAGCCAGACCATGGCGATGCCTATTATGCGCTCGCCAACCTCAAGACCTACGAGTTTCCCGACGAGGAAATCGCCGCCATGCGCGAGCAGGTCGCCCGCGCGGATCTCGCCTTCATGGACCGCGTCCACCTCTGCTTCGCACTCGGCAAGGCCTACGAAGACCGCGGCGATTACGAGCAGTCCTTTCGCTTCTACGAGGAGGGCAATGCGCTGAAGCGCGCACAAACCCGCTACAGCGCCGATGCGATGAGCGAGGAGCTGGCGAAGCAGGCCGAGGTCTGCACGCCCGCGCTGTTCGATGCGCATGCCGGAGCCGGGCATTCCGCGCCCGACCCGATATTCATCCTCGGCCTGCCGCGCGCGGGCTCGACTCTGCTCGAGCAGATTCTCGCCAGCCACAGCCAAGTCGACGGGACGCTGGAACTGCCCAATATCCTCGCGCTCGCCCACCGGCTGCGGGGCCGCAAGGCGGGGCAGTCGCGCTATCCGCAGGTGCTGCATGACCTCACCCGCGAACAGCTGGCCGCATTCGGGAAGAAATTCATCGAGGACACGCGCGTCCACCGGCATGGCGCACCATTCTTCATCGACAAGATGCCGAATAATTTCCGGCATATCGGCCTCATCCACCTCATCCTGCCCAACGCGAAGATCATCGATGCGCGCCGTGCGTCGATGGATTGCTGCTTCTCGGGCTTCAAACAGCTCTTCGCCGAAGGACAGGAATTCACTTACGGCCTCACAGAAGTCGGCCGCTATTATTCCGACTACGTCGCGCTGATGGACCACTGGGACCGCGTGTTGCCCGGCAAGGTGCTGCGCGTGAACCACGAGGATGTGCTTGACGACCTCGAAGGGCAGACACGCCGCATGCTCGATTATTGCGGCCTGCCGTTCGAGGAAGCCTGCCTCGACTTCCACAAGACGGACCGCGCTGTGCGCACTGCCAGCAGCGAACAGGTCCGCCGCCCGATCAACCGCAAGGGCCAGAATGCGTGGAAGCCATTCGAACCATGGCTTGACCCGCTCAAAGAAGCGCTCGGCCCCTTTGCTCACTGATACGCGCCCGCATGCTTTGCTTGAAGAGCAAGGCACAGGGGAATACTGGGCGGCGCGATGATGACTTCTGCCTATCCCGTTCGCGCGCTGCTGATGGCGATATTCCTGCTGATGGCGGGAAGCGGCTTCCTGTCGACCCTGCTGGCCGTTCGGCTGGAGACTGCAGGCGCGTCGGCCGGCGTCATCGGCCTCGTCGCCACCGCCTATTTCGGTGGCCTCATGCTGGGTTCGATACGGGTCGAGCGGGTCATCTCGCGTATCGGACATATCCGGGCCTTTGCGGCCTTCGTGACGGTGTATTCCGCCAGCAGTTTGACCTACGCCATTCTCGATCATCCCGGCGTCTGGACCACGTTGCGTTTCATCGATGGTTTTGCGATGGCGGGCGTGTTCGTGTGCCTCGAGAGCTGGCTCAACCAGCAGGCCAGCCCGAAGAACCGCAGCGCGGTGCTCGCCTTCTACATGATCGCGCTCTACAGCGGGCAGGCTGCGGGCCAGTTCCTCCTCAACCTTGGTGATAATGCGCCAGACCTGCCCTTCATGGTCTCGGCAATCCTGCTGTCGATAGCCCTCCTGCCCATCCTGCTGACCCGTATGGAGCAGCCGCGCATCGAGGCGGTTGCGCCGTTTTCCTTGAAGCGGCTTTACGCCGTGTCGCCGCTCGGGATTATCGGGACCCTTGTTACCGGAGCCATGTTGGGCGCGTTCTATGCGCTCGGCGCCGTGTACATCCAGCGCATCGGCATGGGGCTGTCGCAAGTCGCGCTTTTCACCTCCTGCGTCATCGCTGGCGGCGTGGCGCTGCAGTATCCGCTTGGCATTCTCTCGGACCGCTTCGACCGCCGTCTGGTGGTTATCGCCTGCTTCCTCGCCGCCGCGCTGGTTTGTGCTCCGCTCATTTTCCTCGACATCGGAGCCACCGGGACGATCGCGCTGGGCAGCATGTTCGGCGGATTTGCTTTCGCGCTGTATCCGCTGTGCGTAGCGCATTCGAACGATCATCTGACCGAGGAAGAGCGCATCGGCGCGAGCAGTGGTCTCGTCCTGACCTATTCGGCAGGAGCGGTCGCCGGGCCGCTGATCGGGTCGGCGGGCATGGGCGCCTTGGGTCCCGCGGGGCTCTTTGTAATTATCGGCTCGCTTGCCCTTATGGGTGGTGTCTTCGGTATCTGGCGGACTTTCGCCCGCGCGGCGGTGCCTGCTGACGACCAGCAGAGCTTCCAGAGCCTTCCGCGTACGACCCCGATGGCGGCGGTGCTCGAAGCCGAGGCCGAGCCTCGCTCCGAGTGAGTGAGCCAAGTGGATAGCTTTCGGGCAATCGTTGGCGGGCGGCGCAAGTTGATTTGCGAATCGGACCAAGCCCGCTCCGAAACCCGGTTAACGAAAATTCACACCTCAATTCCCCGTTAACCATAAATCGACGCAAATACGTGAAAAAAAGGCCTTTTTTGGCTCAAAAAGGGGTTTTACGTAGCCCCTCGTTAACACTTCGACGGCATAACGCAGGCTGTCGATGACCGTAAGTTTTGCTGTGTCTCCGGATTTTTACGGAGCTGGTGAAAGCGGGCACCGGCTCTTCCCTCGATAAGGGGGGCTGTTGGAAGGGTGACGAGAAGTACTATGCCTGCAAAGCAAAAGGATTTTGATCCTGGCACGATTGTAACCGGCGGCGAAAGCACCGGTGGCAACGGCAATGGTAACGGCAACAACGGAACCCGTGGCGCCAACAGCAATGCCGGTGGCAACTCCGAAGCGAATGCCAGCGACCAGGGACAGACCAACGGTAATGCCGGCACGGGTACGACCAATGGCAATGGCGGAAGCACGACCGGTCAAACGGGCGGCAACGGCAATGGCAATGGTACTACGAACTCGAATGGCGGCGGTAACGGAAACGGCAATGGCCAGGCCTCGACCGATATCGCAGCTGACATCACCACGACTGCTACGCTGGCCGTGGGCGGCGTACTCACCAGCGACATCGGCGGCGAAACCGATAGTGACTGGGTGCGCGTCGAGCTGACCGCCGGAACCACCTACACTTTCGGCACTTCGGCCCCTGCAGGCGCGACCGACGGCATCAGCGACACCGTGCTCGTGCTTTACGATGCCGATGGCAATCTCGTTTCGGGCAATGACGATTCGAGCGGCACGCTGTTCTCCTCGCTGCTGCACACGCCGGATGCCGACGGCACCTATTATCTCGCCGTGCAGGGTTATGCGGGGGCGATGGGCTCCTACGACCTGACCATGGAAACGGTCGACCTTGCCACCGACACCATCGCGGCTTCGGTCGACACCACTGCCGTCATCGCTGCGGGCGATGTAATCGACGGCACGCTCGAGTTTACCGGCGACCACGACTGGTACCGTGTCGAAGTCGGCGCAGGCCAGGCGATCGCCATCTGGACCAGCGCGGGTGCAGAGGGTTCGGTAAGCGACACCACCATCACCGTCTACGACCAGGACGGCAATGTGGTGATGACCAATGACGACTTTGGCGACGATCTGTTCAGCCGCGTCGAATTCGCCGCGCCCACCAGCGGCACCTATTATGTAGACATCGGCGGCTTCAATGATTCCGAAGCGGGCAATTACACGCTGAACGCAGAGCTGACCTATGCGCCCGAGGCAGGCAGCGTCGACGAGCTGGGTAATTACATCGCCTCGACCTGGCACAGCGACATGGGCACCACGGCTGCCACCTGGGCGCTCGATACGGGCAACAGCCTCAGCGTCGACCTCTCGGGTCTCGACGCAGGTCTGGCCGAAATGGTTCGCGATGCGCTGCAGGCGTGGAGCGATGCATCGGGCATCACCTTCACCGAAACCGTCGGCGGCGCCCTGAGCTTCGTCACGGGCGCGGAGACCAACTGCAGCTGCGACATTCTCGACAGCACCATCAACGGCGCAGTCATCACGCTCGGCACAGGTATCACCGGCACTGGCATAGGCCGTGCCTACCAGCTCATCATGCAGCAGGTCGGCCATGCGCTTGGCCTTGGGAATGCGGGCCGCTACGCCCACGGAGAGACGCCCGAATTCAGTGCCGACAACGTAGTCTTCCTCAACGACAGCAATTCGATGTCGGTGATGTCGGGGTTCGACAATGCCTCGAACGCCTATACCGCTGGTCTCGGCTTCTCGCAGTTCGATGCGGTAACTCCGTTGCTCGCCGATATTGCGGCCGTGCAGGCGCTCTACGGCCTTAGCACCGCCGCGCGTGCCGGCGACGACACCTATGGCTTCAACGCCACTGCTGGCGATCTGTATGACGCCACGCTGATGACAGGAACGGGCTACACCATAGTCGATGGCGACGGTGTCGATACGCTGGACTATTCGGGGCACTCGGCCGACCAGTTCATCACGCTGGCCCAGGACACCTTCATGAATATCGGTGGGCTGACCGGCAATGTGTCGATTGCTGAAGGCACCATTATCGAGCACGCGCGCGGTGGTACCGGACGCGATACCATTCACGGCAACGAGGTTGCCAACCGCATCCTCGGCATGGACGGCGACGACATTATCGAAGGCTTCTCCGGCAACGATCATGTGCAGGGCGGGGCCGGCAACGACGTAGTTCGCGGCGGCAATGGCTGGGATGTGCTCGAGGGCGGCGACGGCGATGATATCATCGATGGCGGCAACGGCGTCGACTACGTGACCTATGCCAATGCAGACGCAAGCGTCACCGTCAATCTCGGCCTATTCGACGCACAGGATACCATCGGGGCAGGTGTCGATACGCTTTCGGCAATCGAGCATATGCGTGGCTCCGCTTTTGCCGACCAGCTGACCGGTGACGACATGGTCAACAACATCTTCGGCGGTGCAGGCGATGACATCATCGACGGCGGCGGCCGCGGCGGCTCCGATCGCCTCTACGGCGAGGATGGCAACGATGTCCTTATCGGCGGCCCTGGTTGGGACCAGCTTCGCGGCGGCTCGGGCGACGATATCCTCGACGGCGGAAATGGCGGCGACCTGTTCAAAGCAGGCATCGGAAACGACACCATCCATGGCGGCCGCGGCACCGATCGCGCCTATCTCGAAGGTGGTAATGACAACGCGTGGGGCGGTGCCGACAACGACATGCTGAGCGGCCAGGGCGGAAACGACACGCTGTATGGCGAAGACGGCAACGACAACCTGTTTGGCGGTAACGGCAACGATACCATCGATGGCGGTGCCAATGCCGACTACATCCATGGCGGTGCCGGAGCCGACACCATCCTTGGCGGCGATGGCGGCGACGTCCTGTTGGGCAGCTGGGGCAGGGACACCCTGTCCGGCGGTCTTGGCGCCGATACCTTTGTGTTCGAGCAGGGCCACTCAGGGCGCTGGACTGGCAATGCCGACGTCATCACCGATTTCAATGCGGCCGAGGGCGACATCATCGACCTCAGCGGGATCGATGCGATTGCAGGCGGGGCGGACGATGCCTTCACCTTCATAGGGCGCGAGCAGTTCAGCGGTACAGCGGGTGAACTGGCTGTCTTCCAGTATAAGGGTAACACTTACCTCACTGGCGATGTGAACGGCGATGGCGTGGCGGATTTCTATATCCAGCTGCAGGGCCAGGTAGACCTGACCATGGCGGACCTCGTCCTCTAATCCAGCGCTGGCCGGGTTTGCCCGGCCAGATGCCGTTTGCGAAGCGTCGCAGGCGCGCCTAGGTTTCTCCTCGAAACCGATTCTACCGTTTTCGAGGAGAGACCCATGACCACGACTTACGCCAATCTTATCGACGGCGAGATGGTGACGACGAGCGGCACGTTCGAAGTCGTCAATCCGGCCAATGAACAGGTCGTGGGCCTCGTCCCCTCCTGCGGCAAGGAAGAACTCGACCGGGCGGTTGCTGCTGCCCGCCGCGCGTTCAAGAGCTGGAAAAAGACCAGTGCGGAAGAGCGCCAGAAGGTCGTCATGGGCATTTCGGCTGCCATCAAGGAAAACGCCGACGAACTGTTCCGCCTCCTCACCACCGAGCAGGGCAAGCCGCACCAGCAGGCACAGCAGGAAATTTACGGCGCAGCTGGCCTCGCCGCAGCGCAATCGGGCCTGACGCTCGACGATGTCATCAACCAGGACGATGACACCCGCCTCTCGCGCACCCGCCGCGTGCCGGTGGGCGTGGTCGGCGGCATTGTGCCGTGGAATTTCCCGGTCATGATGGCGATCCAGAAGATTGTGCCCGCACTGATCTCGGGCTGCACCATCGTGCTGAAGCCTTCGCCCTTCACGCCGCTCACCACGCTGCGGATTGCCGAACTTATCAAAGACGTGGTGCCCGCCGGTACGGTCAATATCATCACCGGCCCCGACGAGCTGGGCCCGCTCATCACCGAGCATCCCGATATCGACAAGATCACCTTCACCGGCTCGACCGCTACGGGGAAGAAAATCATGGAAGGCGCCGCGGGCGACCTCAAGCGCATCACGCTGGAACTGGGCGGCAATGACGCCTCGATTGTCCTGCCCGATGCCGATGTGGAAGCGGTCGCCCAGCAGCTCTTCTGGTCGAGCTTCTCGAACGCCGGCCAAATCTGCGTCGCGGCCAAGCGCATCTATATCCACGAAGATATCTACGACGATTTGTCGAAGGCTATCGCCGAATACGCCAAGACCGTCGTCGTGGGTGACGGTTCGCAGCAAGGCACCGGCGTCGGCCCGATCCAGAACAAGAAGCAGTTCGACCGCGTGTGCGAGTTGATCCAGGATGCCAAGGACAATGGCTACCAGTTCCTGACCGGCGGCGATGTCGACCCTTCGGGCACGGGCTATTACGTGCCGATCACCATCCTCGACAATCCGCCTGAGGACGCGCGTATCGTGGCCGAGGAGCAGTTCGGCCCGGTTATGCCGCTCATGAAATTCGGCAGCGTCGAGGAAGCCATCGAGCGTGCCAACAACTCCGATTACGGCCTTGCCGGTGCTGTCTGGACGAAGGACACCGACAAGGGCGTCGAAATAGCCGAGCAGCTCGAAACCGGCACCGTGTGGATCAATGAATTCCTGCATATCTCGCCGCTTGCGCCCTTCGGCGGGCACAAGCAGTCCGGTATCGGTGCCGAATACGGCATCGATGGCCTCAAGGAGTTCACCTATCCGCAGGTGATAACGGTCAAGCGCGACGCAAAGGTGTGACCTGGCTCCGGCCTCGGCCGCGGTGACAAGCTTTCCGGTGGCCGGCACAGTTTCGTGCGGAGATGACGTTCCTTATCGGTCGCTGCCAGCGCCTATGCGCGGCGGCGGCCAACCGGTTCTTCACCCTGTGCTTGCGGATGGACCGTGGCATGAGCGATAGCGCGAGCCAGATCTGCTTCGATGACGACACTCGCCGACATGCCCCGCTTGCTGGACAGGCCAGCGAAAATTTCTACCGTTCCAGGTTCGACGAGGAAGTTGCCTTCCTCGGTGAACCGGCCGAGCTCATCTCTCCCGATATCGAAAACAAGTGTTTCGACCTGTCCGCCGCGCAGCGACAGGCGCTGGAAGTCCACCAGGTCGTGCGGACTCTCGCAAGCTTGCGCGGCTCCTGCATCCAGGCAGCGCAGGTACAGCTGAACCACTTCGGTCCCTTCGCGCTGGGAAACATTGCGGAGGTCCACGAAGGCATGAAGGCGGTCGCGGCTGTACTCGATGGACAGGTTCGTCAAGGCGAAGTCGGCGTAATTCAGGCCATGTCCGAAGGGCAGTCCCGAAGATGCGCCCTCAGGTAATATGGCCACCGGCAGCTTGCCGCTCGGAGCGAATTCTCCAGCAAGCAGTTCAGCAATTGCGTGGCCGCTCATCACGCCGAGTTGCCCGGCGTGCAAATGACATGCAAGCGGTCTGCGCCCATAGACGGGATCGACCGGACACGGGCCTATATTGACCAACACCAGGTTCGGATTGGCATTCGCCAGGGCCGACAGCAGATGTTCCTGCGCTTCGCCGAAACTACCGCGCTCATCGTTCTCAAGGACAAGTATGACGGTGCCCGCACGCTTGGCGGCCTCGCTGGCCATGCCGATGGCCATCGGGTCTGCCGCTGTCAGACCTCCAGTGGCAGAAACGCTATCGCGAAGTGCGAGACCCGATACATAACGGTGAGGGATGCCCAACTGCTCCAACCCGTCGAGAACACTGGCGGCGACGCCCTTGCCCTGAGGCACGGGCGCCTGACGATCACTGGCGGCTGGCCCGACGAGGAGGAGCTCACCTGAGTCGATTCCCAGCGGAAGGATTGCGGGATCGTTGCGCAAGAGGACCGGGCAGCGGCGGGCAAGAGCCAGTGCCTTCTCGCGATTGTGAATGGGGGTGGGAAGTGGCCTCGATGGCTGGGCGTGGGGGGCGGTGAGTGCAGCACGCAGCAAGCCGTGGCGGAATTTCATACGAAGAACCCTCGCGACGGCATCATCGACCGCCTCGGCCTCTACTTTTCCTTTGTCCAAGGCTGCGACCAGGTCGTCGTAAGGCACGCCCTGTCTCGAGATATCCACGTCACCGGCACCCGCGGCACGCGCGATATCGAGCCAGCGTGGCAAAACGATGCCGTCGAAACTGCCGGGAGCGCAAAGCATGCGCATCGCGTCCGCTAGACCTCTTTGCTGTCCCGCCGTGAGCCTGTCCAATTGCAAAGAGGCGACCTTGCCTTCGTTGATTGCGGCACATGCAAGGCGCAGGAAGGCGACAGGGTCTGCTTGCTCGTCGCCCTTGCCGGATACCAGGTCCGAGAGGTCCAGTTGGGCGAGGAGACGCGCTTCGTTCAACGACCCTGCATCTTGGAGCCCGCGGATACGGGCCGCCGCCAGGGTAGCGGCGAGATGCACGGATTCGCCTGAAGTGCCCGGCAAGGCATGAGGGCCTTGCTGAGAAAGCGTGACCCTCGGGGCGAGAGCCCAGTTCACGCCGCGTGCCTGCGCCTCCTGTGCTACGACCGCTTCAGCATCTTCGAGACTGTCGGCATCCCAGCTGGCTGCGGCGGCAAGCGGGGTAGGCATGACGGTCTCCAGTCCGCGGTCGGTGCTGGCCGGAAAAAGCAACGGGATACCCAGGCGGGTTTCATCGCGAGCGACTTCCTGCAGCAGAGTGGCCTGTTCGCCGTCGGCAATCGAATGGACGCAGCCAACCCTGCCTTGGCGAACCTTGTCCAGCAGGCTTCCGAAGCCCACGCGATCTCCGGGAGGAGGAGCTTCTTCCAATGCCAGCTGTCCGGCTTTTTCAGCTGGGGTCATATAGCCCAGCAGGTCGGCAACCAGTCTTTCGCACTCAGGGTCGAAATCGGCAGGGCTCATGCGACAGCCGTCCCCGCGTGCAGCGCGTGACGAGAGCAGCTTGCCGGCTGATCGTGCCTTGTCACCTTGCAATCCTGTCCTGCTTTGACCGTGTAAGGCAGAATCCCTCGCAAAGATTGGTGAAGATCAGGTTATCACTGCCGCCAAGGTCATGTTTTTGCGCTCTCAAACTTTGTTTTTACCCGCACCATTTACGGATATAAAAATATCTTTATATGCGGGCGAGAGATGAAAACCGAAGCCATCTTCCGTGCCCTCGCCGATCCGACGCGGCTTCGCATCATGCGCCTGCTCGGCTCGATGGAGCTTGCTGTCGGCGAAGTCGCGCAGGCAGTCGGCCAAAGCCAGCCGCGTGTATCGCGCCATATCGCGATATTGTGCGATGCCGGACTGGCAGAACGCCGGCGTGAGGGAAGTTGGATTTTTCTCCGGGCAACCTCGGACACTCAGGGGGCGGTGCCGGTGCGTTCGGATATCGCGCGACTGCTTGCGCGCGCCGAATCCTTCGACCCCGCCTTTCACGAACAATGCGAGAATGATCGCGCAAAGCTTGCCGAAATCCGCGCTGCCCGCGAAGCGCAAGCCCAGGAATATTTCGCCGAGAATGCGCATGACTGGGATGAATTGCGCCGGCTTCATTCGTCCGATGAACAGGTCGAGCAAGCCCTTGGCGATGCACTGGGCGAAGCGCGGCTTGGGAGGCTGCTCGACATCGGTACGGGCACGGGCCGCATGGCCGAATTGTTCGCCGAAAAGGCCGACCATATCGTTGCGCTGGACAAGAGCCTTGCGATGCTCCGGGTGGCACGTGCAAAGCTTCAGCACATATCCGCCGATCGGGTTGAAGTCGTGCAGGGCGATTTTATCAGCCTGCCATTCGCGCCGGACAGCTTCGACACTGTCCTGTTTCACCAGGTACTTCACTTCGCCAACAGTCCGGCTGCAGCGCTCTACGAAGCGGCGCGAGTGACAAGTCCGGGTGGCCGTATTGCCATCGTTGATTTTGATGCGCACCAGCATGAGGAACTGCGCGAGAAGCACGCGCATGCCCGGCTCGGTTTCGCCGAAGAACAGATGCTCGATTTGCTCGATGACGCAGGTTTCGAGCCGCAACCGTCGATTTCCCTCGATGATGGCGAGATCGGCATAAGAATTTGGATCGCCCGGCGCCGCCGCGCCGCAGAAAGGAATGTCGGATGAGCCCCACGCTCGACCAGATGCGCGAAGCCCAGCGCGCGCTGGAATCTCCCCTGTTTTCGGGCCTGCCCGGAGATATCGAAGTCAGCTTCGAATTCTTCCCGCCCAAGACGGAAAAAATGGGCGAGACGCTGTGGCAAAGCGTGCAGACGCTGGAGCCGCTTGATCCGCGTTTCGTATCGGTGACTTATGGCGCGGGTGGTTCGACCCGCGAACGCACGCACGAAGCTGTGCGCCGTATCGTCAGGGACACCGCCATTCCCGCTGCTGCCCATCTGACCTGCGTTCAGGCCACAAAGGAAGAGGTGGACGCCGTCGCCCGCGAATATTGGGAGGAGGGCGTGCGTCATATCGTCGCGCTTCGGGGCGATGCGCCTGATGCCGACACCGGCTATGCGCCGCATCCCGGTGGCTACGAAAACGCCGCAGACCTGATTGCGGGCCTCAAGAAAATCGCCGATTTCGAGATTTCGGTCGCCGCCTATCCCGAAGTGCACCCGGACTCGCCTGACCGGCAGGCGGATCTCGACAATCTGAAGCGCAAGTTCGACGCCGGCGCCACGCGCGCAATCACCCAGTTCTTCTTCGAGCCGGAGTGCTTCTTCGACTTCCGCGACAAGGCTGCGGCGGCGGGCATCGAGGGCGAGATCGTGCCGGGTATCATGCCGGTGATGAGCTTTGCCGCCGTCCAGCGCATGTCGGGCCTTTGCGGCACCGCCATTCCCGATTGGATGGAGGGGCTGTTCGACGGTCTCGACGAACGCCCCGAGGCGCGCCAGCTGGTCAGCGCCACCATCGCCGCCGAAATGTGCCGCCGCCTTTATGCGGGCGGCGTGCGCCAGTTCCACTTCTACACCTTGAACCGCGCCGAACTGAGCTATGCGATCTGCCATATGCTCGGCCTGCGCCCGAAGGCCTGACATGTCGAAACGCGAAGAATTCAAAGCCGCCGCGGCGACCCGCATCCTGATCAAGGACGGGCCCTACGGAACCGAAATCCAGCGCGCCAAGCTGGCGGCGGAGGACTATGCGGGGGACACCGGCCTGGCCGACGACCAGAAAGGCAATAATGACCTCGTCAACCTGACCCAGCCGCAGGTCATCCGCGCGATTTGCGACAGCTATATTGGCGCGGGCGCGCATATCCTTGCGACCAATACCTTTAACGCCAACAGTATCAGCCAGGCCGATTACGGGGCAGAGCACTTGGTCCACGAGATCAATGTCTCTGCGGCGAAAATCATCCGCGAGGCGATTGATGCGGCGACCGCCAAGGACGGCGTGCCGCGCTTCGTCGCGGGCGCGATGGGGCCGACGAACAAGACCCTGTCGCTTTCACCCGATGTCGAAGACCCGGGTTTCCGCGAAGTGACCTACGATGAAATCGTCGAAGTGTATGTCGAGCAGGCACGCGGCCTCATCGAGGGCGGGGCCGACTTCATCCTCATCGAGACCGTTTTCGACACGCTCAACTGCAAGGCTGCCATCATGGCTGTCAAACAGCTGGAGCGCGAGCTGGACCGGGACATCCCGCTGATGATTTCGCTCACGCTGACCGACCTTTCGGGGCGAAACCTATCGGGTCACACCGTCGAGGCGTTCTGGCACACCGTTCGCCACGCAAAGCCGCTGACCATGGGTCTCAACTGCAGCTTTGGCGCGGAACAACTGCGTCCGCATGTCCAGATCCTCTCGGACATCGCCGATACCTACCTGATGGCCTATCCCAACGCCGGCCTGCCCAACGACCTCGGCGAATATGACGAGGTTCCCGAAACTACCGCAGGCCTCACCAAGGTCTGGGCCGATAACGGCCGTATCAATGCTCTTGGCGGATGCTGTGGCTCCACCCCCGCTCATATTGCCGCCATGGCCAAGGCCGTCGAGGGCATTGCACCCCGCAAGCTGCCGGATGTCGAGCAGGACATGCGTCTTGCCGGTCTCGAACCTTTTACGATTGCTGCCTGAAACCTATGCCAGACCTGACAACTGCCCGCTTCGTCAACATCGGCGAACGTACCAATGTGACCGGCTCTGCCCGGTTCAAGAAGCTCATCCTCGCCGATGATTATGAAACTGCCGTCGAGGTCGCGCGCGACCAGGTAGAGAACGGCGCGCAGATCATCGACGTCAATATGGACGAAGGCCTGCTCGACGCGACAAAGGCGATGACCACCTTCCTCAAGCTGATCGCCGCCGAGCCCGACATCGCGCGCGTTCCGGTGATGATCGACAGCTCGAAATGGGAGGTCATCGAGGCGGGGCTGAAATGCGTCTCGGGCAAGCCCATCGTCAATTCCATCAGCATGAAGGAAGGCGAAGAGCAGTTTCTCGAACACGCGCGAAAGTGCATGGATTACGGCGCTGCCGTGGTCGTGATGGCCTTCGACGAGACTGGGCAGGCCGACACGAAGGACCGCAAGGTCGAGATTTGCTCGCGCGCTTATGAGCTGCTGACGAGCGTCGGCTTCCCGCCCGAAGACATCATCTTCGACCCCAATATCTTCGCTGTGGCGACAGGTATCGAAGAGCACGACCGCTACGGTCTCGATTTCATCGAGGCGGTGCGCGAAATCAAGCAGCGCTGCCCGCTGGCAAAGACCAGCGGCGGCCTGTCGAACCTCTCCTTCAGCTTCCGCGGCAACGAGACCGTGCGCCGTGCGATGCATTCGGTGTTCCTCTTTCACGCCATCCCGTCGGGGCTCGACATGGCCATCGTCAACGCTGGCCAGCTCGATGTTTACGACCAGATCGATCCGGAGCTGCGCGAAGCATGCGAGGACGTCATTCTCATGCGTCGTCCGGACGCGACCGAGCGGCTTATCGAGCTTGCTGAAAGCTATCGCGGCAAGAGCGCAGCGGACGAAAAGGCAGCCGAGGAATGGCGCGGCTGGGACGTGAAGAAGCGGCTTGAGCACGCGCTGGTCAAGGGCATCGACGCGCATGTCGTCGCTGATACCGAGGAGGCGCGCGAACTCGTCGCAGCGTCCGGCGGGCGCCCCATCGAGGTGATCGAAGGCCCGCTGATGGACGGCATGAATGTCGTCGGCGACCTCTTCGGCAGCGGCAAGATGTTCCTGCCGCAAGTGGTCAAATCGGCCCGCGTGATGAAGAAGGCCGTCGCCCATCTCATCCCCTTTATCGAAGCCGAGAAGGAGGAAGGCGCAAAGGCCAAGGGCGTGATCGTCATGGCCACGGTGAAGGGCGACGTTCACGATATCGGCAAAAACATCGTCGGCGTGGTGCTGCAGTGCAATGGCTATGAGGTGGTCGATCTCGGCGTCATGGTGCCATGGGCGAAAATCCTCGAAACCGCGCGCGAGGTGAAGGCCGACATGATTGGCCTCTCCGGCCTTATCACCCCCTCATTGGACGAGATGGTGACCGTAGCCGAGGAAATGCAGGCGGCCGGCATGGATTTGCCGCTGCTCATCGGCGGGGCGACCACCAGCAAGGTCCACACCGCGCTGCGCATCGACAAGGCTTATGACGGGCCGGTCATCCACGTTCTCGACGCAAGCCGTGCGGTGGGTGTAGCGAGCCGTCTCCTCTCCGATACGCAGCGCGACGAATTCGTCGAGAGCACCGCCGCGGACTACGTGAAAGTGCGCGAGGCGCGTGAGGGCAAGGCGCAGAGCGTGCTCCTCAGCCTCGAAGAAGCGCGCGCCAATCACTACGACCCGTTCTATTCCGACCGCGCCGCGCCGCCGCTGCGCCCCGGTATCCATTCCTTCGACGACTGGTCGCTCGAAGACCTGCGCGAATATATCGACTGGACCCCCTTCTTCCGCGCCTGGGAATTGCACGGGACCTATCCCAAGATCCTCGACGACGAAGTGGTAGGCGAGACCGCGCGCCAGCTGAAGGCCGATGCCGATGCCATGCTCGACCGCATCATCGAGGGCAAATGGCTGACTGCCAAGGGCGTCGCAGGCTTCTGGCCCTGCGCGCGCGATGGCGACGACGTGACCCTCCACCTCGCCGACCGCGAGGAGCGCGTGGTGCTGCCCTTCCTGCGCCAGCAGGTGAAGAAGAGCCGCGAGCGGGCGAATATGTGCCTTGCCGATTTCATCGACCCGGCGGGCGACTGGATTGGCGGCTTCGCCGTCGGCATCCATGGCATCGAACCGCATTCGAAGCGCTTCCTCGAGGACAAGGACGATTATTCCGACATCCTCCTCAAAGCGCTCGCCGACCGCTTCGCAGAGGCTTTCGCGGAGCGCCTTCACCAGCACGTCCGCACCGATCTGTGGGGCTATGCACCGCAGGAGCAGCTGACCAACGAAGCGCTCATCAAGGAAGAATATCGCGGCATCCGCCCCGCACCGGGCTATCCCGCCTGTCCCGACCACAGCTTGAAGCCCATCCTCTTCGACCTGCTCGATGTCGAAGCAAACGCGGGCCTCACGCTTACCGAGAACTTCGCCATGCTGCCGACAGCGGCAGTGAGCGGCTTTTACTTCGGCCATCCGGAAGCCGAATATTTCGGGGTCGCGCGCATCGGCCGCGACCAGCTGGAAGACTATGCGAAACGGCGCGGGGTCGATATGGCGACTGCCGAGCGATGGCTGCGACCCAACCTCGACTGAGCGCGCTGCCCAAGGGGCGTCTGGTGGCAATCGGTGGCGGCATCTTGCTGGCCGCTTATGCCGCGCTGTGGCTGCTTGTGCCCTACCAGGCGGCTGTGCTGGAGAAACTTTGGTTTCTCCCCGGGGTGGGCGTCATCGGGGCTATCATCGCCAACACTTCGGGGACAGGCGGCGGAGTTGTTTTCGTGCCTGTGTTCAACGCCTTGCGCGAACTGGGCGAGATGGACCTCCAGCCGCTGCAGGTGGTGGCCGTTTCGATGGGTATTCAGAGCTTCGGGATGACGATGGGGACGCTGCGCTGGACCGATCGCCTCTATCACCAGCCCGATCCCGAACCGCTTCACGCCCGGGTCACCCCGCGCGATTTCTTCATCGTTGCGATCGGCGTGCTGGCGCTTTCGCTCCCGGCGATGCTGGTGACGCAGCGGGTGACCAGTTTCGACCAGCATGCTGTGCTGACGGGCTACAAGGCTTTCTCGATCCTTCTCGGCCTCGCGCTCATAGCCGCAACCTGGACGGTCAATCTCCAGCGCGAGGAAAAATCAGCGCTCGAGCGAAGGGACCTCGTCATCCTCCTGCTCCTCGCTGTCCCCGGTGGCATGCTCACCGCGCTATTCTCGGTCGGCGTCGGCGAACTCGTCGCACTCTATCTCTTTATCCGGCACTATCCGGTGTTGCTGTGTACTGGCGCGGCTTGCCTGATATCCTCCGTTAGCGTCATCGCCGGAACCTTGTGGCATATCGAGGCCGGGACCATCGTCTGGGAGGTGGTGTTGCTCGCCGCGCCCGGCGCGATGATCGGCGGCTTTCTCGCCCGGCCGATCGCGCTGTGGCTGGGGGCGCGTCGTCTCAAGACGCTCGATGGCAGCTGGATTGTCCTGTCGGCGATATATTTGCTGTGGCTCAATGCAAAATGAGCGATTGAGCCGATTGACCCGGCGCGCTGCATCGCGCAGGGCATAGCCGTCGGCTGCAGGAGCGATTCTGCGGCAGGCGCGCACGGGAGAGCCTGTGCGGGGACACCCGCGCAGCGCCGAAGGAGCAACCGCCCCGGAAACTCTCAGGCATTAAGGACCGTGCGCTGCCATCGGCACTCTGGAAAGCGTCGCCCGTCCGGGCGGCCACCGAAGGGGTAAGCGTGCCCATCCGCACGCCAGTCTCTCAGGTTTCCCGACAGAGGGGGCATGGGTTGGTTTGGCGCGTTTGCAGGCGCGCTCCCATGCTTTTGAAGGACGGGACTTGAGCGAAGAAAACGAAACCACCGTAGAAGTGCAGACGCTGCCGCTGGATGCCTGGCATCGCCGCAAGGGCGCACGCATGGTGCCCTTCGCGGGCTATGAAATGCCTATCCAGTACGAAGGCATCGTCGTAGAGCACAACTGGACGCGCGAGCAGGCGGGTCTGTTCGATGTCAGCCACATGGGCCAGCTGATGGTCACGGGCGAAAAGGCCGCAGAGGAACTCGAAAAGCTCCTGCCGGGCGCCATTGCCTCGCTGAAACCCGGCCGCACGCGCTATTCGCTGCTGATGGCCGAGGACGGCGGCATCCTCGACGACCTGATGGTCACCAACGCCACGCCCTGGATCGAAGCGGACGAGGAAGCCGGCACCGAAGGACACTGGGGCGAGCCTGCCTATTACCTCGTCGTCAACGGCGCGATGAAATGGGACGATATCGCCCACCTTCGCGAGCATCTCGACGACGATGTGACGCTCACCCACATGGACGAATACGCGCTTCTCGCGCTGCAGGGCCCCAATGCCGCGACCGCATTGAACCGTGTCATGCGCAATGTGATCGACGACATGATCTTCATGGATTCGGTCACGCATGATTTCGGCGAATGGCCGCTGCGCATCACCCGCTCGGGCTATACCGGCGAGGACGGGTTCGAGATTTCGATCCCCGCCGAACATGCCGAAAGCCTGTGCAACCGCCTCTGCGCCGAAATCGAAGTGCGTCCCATCGGCCTCGGCGCGCGCGACAGCCTGCGCCTCGAAGCAGGCTTGCCGCTCTACGGCCACGATATCACCGAGGAAACCGACCCGGTCTCCGCCGACCTGCTCTTCGCGCTGACCAAGAAGCGCCGCGAGGAAGGCGGCTGGATGGGCCATGAGGCAGTCGCCAAGGTCCTCGCCGAGGGTCCTGCGCAGAAGCGCGTCGGCCTCGATATCGAAGGCCGCATGCCGGCCCGCGAAGGCGCGCTGGTCTATTCCGGCGACACGCAGGTCGGCCGCGTCACGAGCGGCGGCTTCTCGCCCACGCTCCAACGCCCGATTGCCATGGCTTACATCGACACCGCCCTCACCGAAGAGGGAACCGAACTCGAAGTCGAGGTTCGTAAGAAGAGACTGCCTGCGAAGGTCACCCAGATGCCCTTCGTCCCCAACCGCTACTACAGAGGGAAATAACCTGATGGCCCGCTATTTCACCGATGAACACGAATGGATCGACCTCGAAGGCGACACCGCCACGGTCGGCATCACCGATTTCGCGCAAGGCCAGCTGGGCGACATCGTCTTCGTTGAACTGCCCGAAGTCGGCACCATGGTCGAAAAGGGCAAGGACGCCGCCGTGGTCGAAAGCGTCAAGGCGGCCAGCGACGTCTACGCCCCGCTCTCGGGCGAAGTCGTCGAAGTGAACGACAGCCTCGAAGACGACCCTGCGCTGGTCAATTCCTCGCCCGAGGAAGACGGCTGGTTCTTCAAGATGACCGTGTCCGACAAGTCCGAAATGGAAGGGCTGATGGACGACAAGGCCTATAAGAGCTTCTGCGACGGGCTTTGATCTGAACTCCCTCGAGGACTGACGAGGAATTTGATGCGTTACTTGCCGCTTACTGATGCCGACCGTTCGGCGATGCTCGAAAAGATCGGCGCGCCCGATATCGATGCGCTGTTCTCCGATGTGCCCGAGGAGGCACGGCTCGACGGGCCCATTCGCGGGCTGCCGATGCATGCCAGCGAAATGGCGGTCGAAAAGCATATGCGTAGGCTTTCGAAGAAGAACCTTGCGGCGTCGGACGCAGCCTTCTTCCTCGGTGCGGGTGCCTACAAGCATCATGTCCCGGCGAGCGTCGACCACATCATCCAGCGCGGCGAGTTCCTGACTGCCTACACGCCCTACCAGCCGGAAATCGCGCAGGGCACGCTGCAGATGCTCTTCGAGTTCCAGAGCCAGGTCGCGCATCTCTATGGCTGCGCGGTGGCCAATGCCTCGATGTACGACGGCTCGACCGCCTGCTGGGAAGCGGTTGCGATGGCGAGCCGCATTGCGCGGGGCAAGAAGCGCAAGGTCGTGCTCTCGGGCGCGCTCCACCCGCATTACGCCGAGGTCATGAAGACCATGGCGAAGTTCACCGATGACGAGATCGCACACGCCAAGCCCGCCATGCAGGCGAGCCCCGACACCGACGGACTGATCTCGCGGATCGACGACAACACCAGCTGCGTCGTGGTGCAGTATCCCGACATCCTCGGCCGCGTGAACGATCTCCAGCCGATCGCCGACGCCGCGCACGAAAAGGGCGCGCTGCTGATCGTCGTCAACACCGAGCCGGTGGCGCTCGGCGCGATCAAGTCGCCCGGCGAAATGGGCGCGGATATCGTGGTGGGCGAGGGCCAGTCGATCGGCGTCGGCCTGCAGTTCGGCGGGCCATACCTCGGCCTTTTCGCCGTGCGCGATCCCAAGCATGTCCGCATGATGCCGGGCCGCCTGTGCGGCGAGACGCAGGATGCCGAAGGCAAGCGCGGCTACGTGCTGACGCTCTCGACCCGCGAGCAGCATATCCGCCGCGAGAAGGCGACTTCGAACATCTGCACCAACTCAGGCCTGTGCGCGCTCGCCTTCAGTGTCCACATGACGCTGCTCGGTGAAAAGGGCCTGCGTAGCCTTGCGATGGAGAACCACCGCCTTGCCTGCATCGCAGCCGACAAACTCGCCGAAGTGCCGGGTGTGAGCGTGCTCAACGATGCCTTCTTCAACGAGTTCACTATCCGCCTGGGCACCGATGCACGCGCGGTCGTGCGCAAGCTCGCAAAGCAGAACGTGCTCGCCGGCGTATCGCTCGGACGGCTCTATCCGCAGCATGACGAACTGTCCGACGGCCTGATCGTTGCGGTCACCGAGACCTCGACCGAGGAGGACATCGAAACGCTTGTCTCCGCGCTTAAGGAGGTGCTGTCATGAACGCCCCCAACGCATCGGGCTGGAAGCCCGGCACCCCCGTGCAGGATCACAACGCGATGGCTGGCCCCGACACTGTCACCGGCAACCGTGCGCTGATGCTCGAGGAACCACTGATCTTCGAGATCGGCAATACCGAGACGACCGGTGTCGATCTGCCCGAACCGACCGGCGGCGCGAACCGCCTCGGCGGTCTCGATCGCAGCGAGAAGATCGGCATTCCGGGGCTCTCCGAGCCCGAGACCGTGCGCCATTACACGCGCCTCAGCCGCCAGAATTACGGCATCGACCTCGGCTTCTTCCCGCTCGGTTCGTGTACGATGAAACACAATCCGCGCCTGAATGAGAAGGTCGCGCGCATGCCCGGCTTTGCTGACGTCCACCCGCTCCAGCCGGTCGATACGGTGCGTGGTGCGCTCGAAGTCATCAACGAGCTCGCGTTCTGGCTCATCGACCTCACCGGCATGCATGGCGTCGCAATGAGCCCCAAGGCAGGCGCGCATGGCGAATTGTGCGGCATGCTGTGCATTCGCGCAGCGCTCGAAGCGCGCGGCGATGCACGCAAAGTCGTGCTCGTCCCCGAAAGCGCGCACGGCACCAATCCTGCCACCGCTGCCTTTGCAGGCTACGAGATCGAGGACATCCCGGCCAATAGCGACGGCCGCGTGGACCTCGATGCCTTGAAGAGCCGCCTCGGCCCCGATGTCGCGGGCGTGATGATCACCAATCCCTCGACGCTCGGCCTGTTCGAACGTGACCTAAAGGCCATTTCTGACGCGGTCCACGAGGCGGGCGGTTTCGTCTATTGCGACGGCGCGAACTTCAACGCCATCGTCGGCAAGGTCCGCCCCGGCGACCTCGGTGTCGATGCGATGCACATCAACCTGCACAAGACCTTCTCCACCCCGCATGGTGGCGGTGGTCCGGGCTCCGGTCCGGTGGTCCTGTCCGAAGCGCTGAGCCCCTTCGCTCCGCTGCCCTACACCGCGCGCACGAAGGATGGCGTCGTCCACCTCGTCGAGGAAGAGGACGCCGACGCTTTTTCCGAAGAGCATTTCGGCGGCGTGATGCAGAGCTTCGGCCGCATGACCGCCTTCCACGGCCAGATGGGCATGTTCACCCGCGCGCTGACCTATATCCTCAGCCACGGTGCGGACGGTCTGCGGCAGGTCGCCGAGGATGCGGTGCTCAACGCCAATTACATCCTGCGCAGCCTCGAGGATGTGCTCGACGCGCCCTTCGGCCACAGCGGCCCCTGCATGCACGAGGCGCTGTTCAGCGATAAGGGCTTTGCAGAGGATATCTCGACGCTCGACCTCGCCAAGGCGCTCATCGACGAGGGATATCACCCGATGACCATGTACTTCCCGCTGGTGGTGCATGGCGCGATGCTGGTGGAACCGACCGAGACCGAGAGCAAGGCGACGCTCGACCAGTTCATCACCGCGCTGCGCAGCGTGGCCGACCGGGCGCGGGCGGGTGACGAAAGCCTCAAGACCGCGCCGCATTACGCACCGCGTCGCCGTCTCGACGAGACCTTGGCGGCCCGTAAGCCCATTCTGGCCTGGGAAGAGCCGAGCCCTCCTGCAGGGACGCCAACGATGAGCGAGCAGGGCGGGCGTTGAGCTTCCTCAAGCGGTCATGAGGATAATCTTCAGCCGCAAGGGCTTCGACAGCGCAGCGGGCGGTGGCCCATCGCCCATCGTTGACGGTAAGCCGCTCAGCTTGCCTATCCCGGCGGGGGTTGCCTCTGGCACGACCTATGGCGATCTCGGGTTGGGCGAACATGCCGCCACGGCAAGTCGCGGCAAGCTGGGGGCAGAGGATCTTTGCCACCACGACCCGATTTTTTTGGCAGATGGCACCTGCATCTTCGGTCAGGTCGGTGCTGCGCAGACGCACCTCGCCAACCAGGGCGTGGCTCTGGGCGATGTATTCCTCTTCTTCGGCCTGTTCCGCGAGGAGGAAACGGGCGAGCCGCATCACCGCATCTTCGGCTTTCTCGAAGTAGAGCGGATGGTGCACCTCACGGAATGCGACGAGTTGGAGCGCCGTGAATTTTCCGACCGCCAGCATCCGCACGCGCTCGAAATGCACGGCTCAAATGACTGCCTGTATGTCGGACCTGGTGCCATGGCCAAAAGCGCCAGTGACACGCTTCGCCTCACAGTAACTGGCGGACCTCCAAGCCTGTGGGAGCGCCCCGAATGGCTGCGCAAAGGCGGGCTCAGCTACCACGATCGTGATGACCGCTGGCTGCGTGGCGGGCGGCTCAAAAGCGTCGCGCGGGGACAGGAGTTCGTCGCCGATATCGGCCGGAGGCAGGCGCCGCGCCGCTGGCTGGCGCAAATCCTGAGCGAAATGGGCTAAGAATTCAGAATTAATCCAGATTTGGGTACAAGACTCGCAAGGATTTGCGGGTTAGACGGGCCTTGGTATCGCGATGCTGCCCCGAGCCTTTCGGCCAGTCGCCCTATTGGCGGCGTCGCGATACCAACTTCCCGACATTCAGAGCGTCTTGATGACTGCCGAAAAGTCGAGCCCGCCGTTTTCCTCGGCGAAGACTTCGTAGATTTCGGTTGCGTGGCGGCCCAGCGCGGTCTTCGCATCGACGCTGCCGGCGGCTTCCATTGCGAGGCGCAAGTCCTTGAGCATCAGCGCGGTTGCAAAGCCGCCCTTGTAATCATTGTCGGCCGGGCTTTCGACACCCACCCCGGGCATCGGCGTGTAGGCGTTGAGCGGCCAGCAATAGCCCGAGGACTGGCTCGAAATCTCGTAGAACTTCTGCGGGTCGAGGCCGAGCTTCTCGGCCATCGTCATCGCCTCGGTCGTGCCGATCATGGTGATGGCGAGCAGCATGTTGTTGCAGATCTTGGCGGTTTGGCCCGCGCCTGCATCGCCGGCATGGATGACCGCCTTGCCCATCGCTTGCAGGACTTCTTCTGCGCGGCCAAATGCCTTGTCGGTGCCGCCGACCATGAAGGTGAGCGTGCCGCCATTGGCTGCGGCAATACCGCCCGAGACCGGCGCATCGACCATGTCGTATCCGGCGGCTTCAGCCTTGGCGATAACGTCCTTGGCGGTGGCGACATCGATGGTCGAACAGTCGAGTAGCACCGCGCCTTCTGGCGCGTGACCGAAGACATCGCCCTCATAAACGTCGCGCACAATCTTGCCGTTGGGCAGCATGGTGACGACCGCATCCACGCCCTCGCAGGCGCGCTTGGCATCGTCATAGGCATCGCAGCCGCCGCTCTCTGCCGAGCTGCGCGCGTCAGCGGACAAGTCGAAGGCATTCACTTCGTGCCCCGCCTTGACGAGGTTCGCGGCCATTCCGCCGCCCATGTTGCCTAGGCCAATAAAGGCGATTTTCATGTCACTCTCCCAAAAGTGAAAGGATCGCTATGCCGAACAGGATCATGAGCGGTCCGAATATTAGCATGAGCACCGGCTGGACATAGGCCATCATCCGGTCCCATCGATTGAATGGAAGGGGCTTGTCTTCCTTCCCTGCCTTGAGGATGGCCGCTTCGATCAAATTGATCCGTTCTTCGCGGCGGTGACGCCATCCGTCGACGCCGAACCAGACGAACAGGGCGCCGAAAATCAGCAGGCCGAGGCCCTTGAGGATTACCTCCCAGTCCACTTACCCTCGCGCTTTTCGACGAAGGCGGCCATACCTTCCTTCTTGTCCTCGCTCGCGGTGAGGATCTGGAAGATGCGGCGCTCGATGATCAGGCCCTGTTCGAGGCTGGTTTCGAAGGCTGCATTGACCATTTCCTTGTTCGCGATGGCGGCCATAGGCGGCATCGCGGCAATCTGCGCGGCGGTCTTCATCGCATCTTCGAGCAGGTCGTCATGCGGAACCACGCGCGCGACAAGGTTGCTGCGTTCGGCTTCTTCGGCGCCCATCATGCGGCCCGTCAGGCACATTTCCATGGCCTTCGACTTGCCGATGGCCTTGGTCAGGCGCTGCGAACCGCCCATGCCGGGCGCGACGCCGAGCTTGATTTCGGGCTGGCCGAACTTGGCGTTTTCCGAAGCGATGATGAAGTCCGCCATCATGGCGAGCTCGCACCCGCCGCCCAGCGCGAACCCGTTCACCGCGGCAATCCACGGCTTGCGGGTCTTCTTGACGATTTCGCTGGTCCAGGGCGCGAAGAAATCGTCGAGATAGAAGTCTGCCGCTTCCTTCTCGCTCATTTCCTTGATGTCCGCGCCCGCGGCAAAGGCCTTGTCGCCCGAGCCGGTGAGTACAGCGCACAGCTGGCTGCTGTCGGCCTGGTAGGCGGCGAAAGCCTCGATCAGCTCTTCGAGCACCTTGCTGTTGAGCGCGTTCAATGCCTTGGGGCGATTGAGGGTAATCAGCGTAACCGCGTCACGCTGTTCGACGGTGATGGTTTCGTAAGTCACAGGGGTTTCCATTCCTCATCAGCAGGAAGCGGGGCGAAGATGCTGTCGAGCAGCTCCTCGCTCACGCCCTCGGGCGTTGGCGGGTCCCATTTGGGGTCGCCCGTCTTGTCCACGATGACCGCGCGCACGCCTTCGGCAAAATCGGGGCGGGTCAGCACGCGGCTGGCGATGCGGTATTCCATCACCATGTTGTCGGCGAAGCTGTCGAGCTCCGCGCTTTCCGCCAGCTGGCGCAGCGCGACCTTGCAGGTCTGCGGGCTCTTCGTGTTCAGCGTATCGCGTTCCTTCTGCGCCCACTCGTCGCCATCGTCGGCGGCCTTTTCGAGGCTGGCGAGGATGTCCTCGTAACGGTCGGAGGCGAAGTGGCGAGCAATCTTGTCGGCATTGCCCTCGATACGCGCCTTGGGCGGCGTGCCCACGGGTTCGGAGAGGATGCCGCGGATGCGGTCGGGCTTTTCGATGATACGCGCCTTCACATCTGCCAGCATGTCGCTCGGCACGTAATGCGTAGCGATGCCCGCCCAGAGGCACTCCGAACCGTCGAGCCGTGCACCGGTCAGCGCAAGGAACTGGCCGAGCCTGCCGCCGAGGCGCGAGAGGTGCCAGCCGCCGCCCACATCGGGGAAGAGGCCGATACCGGTTTCGGGCATGGCAAAGCGCAAGTTCTCGGTCGCGACTCGGTAGGTGCAGGGCAGCGCAATGCCCACGCCGCCGCCCATGGTGATGCCGTCCATGAAGGCCACGATGGGCTTGTCATAGGTCATCATCTGGTGGTTGAGCTGGTACTCGTCGTGGAAGAAGGCGCGGCCCGATGCCCCGCCATCGGTCAGCGCGGAGTGGCGCAGCAGGTTGATGTCGCCCCCTGCGCAGAAGCCGCGACCTTCCGAATGGTCGAGGATGACCGCTTCGATGGCGTCGTCCTCGGCCCATTCGGCCAGCGCCTTGCTCATCGCATGGCACATGTCGAGCGTCAGCGCATGCAGCGCCTTGGGACGGTTCAGCGAGATGTGGCCGACGCGGCCATGTGTGTGGATGTTTACGTCTTCGGTCATGGCAAGGCTCACTGGCGAAGGAGGTCGCGGCCGACGATCATGCGCATGACCTGGTTGGTACCTTCGAGAATCGAATGCACGCGCAGATCGCGCCAGAAACGCTCGATGGGGTATTCGCGCAAGTAGCCGTATCCGCCGAAAAGCTGCAGTGCATCGTTGACGATCTTGCTGCCGCTGTCGGTGGAGAGGCGCTTCGCCATGGCGGAGAAGCGGGACTTGTCGGGCGCATTGTCGGTGACTTTCGCCGCCGCGAGATAGAGCAGCGCGCGTGCCGCCTCGAGGTCGGTCGCCATGTCGGCGAGCATGAACTGCGTGTTCTGAAAGTCGGCAATCGGCGTGTCGAACTGCTTGCGGTCCTTGGTGTAGGCCACGGCTTCATCGAGGCAGCGCTGAGCCCCGCCGAGCGAACAGGCGCCGATGTTGAGGCGGCCACCGTCGAGGCCCATCATCGCAAAGCGGAATCCTTCACCTTCATCGCCGACGCGATTGGCGACGGGGACGCGGGCATCTTCGAAGATGACCTGAGCGGTGGGCGAGGCATTCCAGCCGAGCTTCTTCTCGGGCTTGCCGAAAGAGATGCCGGGCGCGTCCTTGTCGATGACGAGGCAGGTGATGCCCTTGGTTTTGTGGTCGCTGGTACGAACCATGGTGACATAGACGTCGTTGAAGCCGCCGCCCGAAATGAACTGCTTGGTGCCGTTTAGGACGTAATGGTCGCCGTCGAGTTTCGCCGTGGTCTTGAGGCCTGCCGCGTCCGAGCCGCTGCCCGGTTCGGTCAGCGCGTAGCTGGCTATCTTTTCCATGGTAACGAGGTCGGGAAGGTATTTCTCCTTCACTTCCGCGCCGCCAAACTGGTCGATCATCCATGCGGCCATATTATGGATCGAGATATAGGCGCTGGTGGCCGGGCAGCCATAGGCCATGGCTTCCATGATGAGCGCTGCTTCCAATCGTCCCAGCCCGATGCCGCCGCTTTCTTCCGAGACGTAAATCGCCCCGAAGCCGAGCTCGGCGCTCTGCTTGATGACGTCGCGCGGGAAATGCGACTTCTCGTCCCATTCCGCGGCATGCGGCGTGATGTTGTCGGCGGTGAAGCGCTGCGCCATTTCCTGGATCTGCAGCTGCTCTTCGGTGAGCTGGAATTGTCCTGCATTCGTAGTCATGTCGCGCGCTCTAGCCCCCCCGTTGCCGCAAGGGAAGGGGGAGGGCGCAGGGTCATGAAACGATTGCTTCGGCCTCTATCTCGACTTTCCATTCCTTGCGGCAAAGCCAGGGTACGCCGACCATCGTTGCGGCAGGTTGGGCCTCGCCGAAAAAGCGCGCGTGGACTTCGCCCACGGCCTCCTGGTCGTCGAAGTCGGTCAGGAACATGCGGGTGCGCACCACGTCGGCTGCCGTTCCGCCCAGTTCCTCGATGGCGCGCAGGATTAGTTCGCAACAGCGCGAGGCCTGTGCGGCCGCATCGCCTTTTGTGGAGGAGCCGTCATCCTCGACCGGGCCGGTGCCGGCGACGATGATGCGGTTGCCTTCGCGCACTGCGCGGGCGAAGCCGAAACGTGCCTCGAAGGGGGAGCCGGTGAAGGCGCGGGTGCGAGCGCTCACCCGCAATAGATCCGCGTGATGATGCCTTGCTCGTCGTAGATGACGTTCACCCGGTCCTCGCGATAATCCATGGTGAAGACGGTATCGCGTCCGCCCCAGCGCAGGCGGCGGGCGTCGGTCATGTCGAGCACGCTCTTGCCGATGGAACTGCTCGCCTTGCGCCCGATGAATTGCTGCGCCTCGGTGGCGTTGCAGGCCGCAGGCGGCGCATCGGGTGCTTCGAGGCCTCCGGTGGGCGGGGACGAGGTCACGCAGGCGGTGGCGGCAAGGGCGAGCGGGAGAAGGGCGAAACGCATCATGCCTGGCACTTCGTGTAGGTGAGCGGTTCGGCCATTGCATCCTCGCCATATTCGGTGCGGGTCAGCTCGGTTCCGTCCTCGCTGATGGCGAGCTTGATATCGCGCGACCATTCCTCGCCTTCGCCGGTGAAGTCGTAGGTGGCGCGGATAGTGCCCGGTTCGTTTTCGGAAACCGTGCCGAGAGTCGCGACAGATTCGTAGAAACGAAGCTCGCTGTCCGACACCTGGATGGATCCCTTGGCGTCGCCATTCTCGTCGGTGCAGTCGCCTGGATTGATGCCCCATCGGCCATGGAAGGCGGCAGGAATTGTCGCATCGGAAAGGTCGGGCAGCGGCTCTGCGCCGTCGCCGATACCGCCATCGGGTTCGACGGGCATCATCGTCTCTTCGGCCTCGGGCCGTTCCTCGATAGGTTCGGCGCAGGCGGAGAGCGCGAGCAGGGCGACGGGGAGGGCGGAGCAAAGGAGGGTGAGCTGTTTCATGCCCCTTCCAACGCTCCGCCCGACATTCTTATCCCGCCCTTGCTTCAACCCATTGTCGGGATGACAAAGGCGTTCGACCCGTCGCCGCCGCCATCGGGCCAGCGCTGGGTGACCTTCTTGGTCTTGGTCCAGAAGCGCAGGCCTTCCATGCCGTACTGGTCGATGTCGCCGAAGCCGGAACGCTTCCAGCCGCCGAAGCTGTGGTAGCTGACGGGGACCGGGATGGGGACGTTGATGCCGACCATGCCGACGTTGACGCGGCTCGCGAATTCGCGTGCGGCGTGGCCGTTGCGGGTGAAGATGGCGACGCCATTGCCGTACTGGTGCTCGCTCGGAAGCTTGACCGCTTCCTCGAAATCCTTGGCGCGCACGATCTGGAGCACGGGGCCGAAGATTTCTTCCTTGTAGCTGTCCATGTCGGTGGTGACGCGGTCGAGCAGCGTCGGGCCGACGAAGAAGCCTTCTTCATAGCCCTGCAAGGTAAAGCCGCGTCCGTCGATGACGACTTCGGCGCCTTCCTTCTCGGCGGTGTCGATCCAGCCTTCGACGCGTGCCTTGTGCTCGGGCGTGACGACGGGGCCGTAATGCGCGTCCTTGTCGGTCGAGACGCCGACGCGCAGCGCGTTGATGGCCGGGATCAGCTTGTCGCGCAGGCGGTTGGCGGTGTCCTCACCCACGGGGACAACGACGGGCAGCGCCATGCAGCGCTCGCCGGCCGAACCGAAGGCCGCGCCTGCAAGGTCGTTGACGACCTGGTCGAGGTCGGCGTCGGGCATCACGATGCCGTGGTTTTTCGCGCCGCCAAAGGCCTGCACACGCTTCGCATTCGCCGAGCCGCGCGAGTAAATGTATTGCGCGATGTCGGAGGAGCCGACGAAGCTGATCGCCGGGATGTCGGGGTGATCGAGGATGGCATCGACCATTTCCTTGTCGCCATGCACGACCTGCAACAGGCCTTCGGGCGCGCCTGCTTCGAGAAATAGTTCTGCGAGACGCACGGGCACGCTCGGGTCGCGCTCGGAGGGCTTCAGGATGAAAGCGTTACCCGCCGCAATCGCCATGCCGAACATCCACATCGGAATCATGGCAGGGAAGTTGAACGGCGTGATGCCGGCACCGATGCCGAGCGGCTGGCGCATCGAATAGACGTCGATGCCCGGACCTGCACCTTGCGTGTACTCACCCTTCAGAGCCTGCGGGATGCCGCAGGCAAATTCGATGACTTCGAGCCCGCGCTGCACATCGCCATGCGCGTCGTCGACGACCTTGCCGTGCTCGCTCGACAGCAGTTCGGCGAGCTCCTGCTTGTGCTTCTCGACCAGTTCCTTGAATGCGAACATGATGCGGGCGCGGCGCTGCGGGTTGGTCGCAGCCCATTCGGGCTGAACCTTCTTGGCGTGGTCGACAGCCTTCTGCAGCAGCGCAGCATCGCCCAGCACGACTTCTGCCTGCACCTCACCCGTCGACGGGTTCCAGATCTTGTGAGTGCGAGTGGCGGAACCTGCAGCTCCGCCGGCGATGAAATGGTCAACCTGACGCATGGGGGAATCCTCTCTTTTCTTGCCAACGGCCTTGGCAAGCGAGAGGTCCAAAATCAACCGGTTTCAGATGAAACCTTCCTGATTAAAGCTAGCCCACGGCTGCCATCATCTGCGCGCACAATATCGCGCCGTAGGTCCCCAGCGCATAGCCAAGCACGGCGAGCAGCACCCCGACAGGGGCCAGGGCCGGATGGAACGCCGCTGCCACCACCGGAGCCGAAGCCGCCCCGCCGACATTGGCCTTGCTGCCCACCGCCACGAAGAAGAAGGGCGCCTTGATGAGCTTGGCAACCCCTAACAGCAGCACGACATGGATCAACATCCAGATAAGGCCCACGGCGAAGAAACCGGGCGCATCGCCCAACTGCGTCACGTCCATCTTGGTGCCGATGATGGCCACCAGCAGGAAGATGAAGAGCGTGCCGAACTTGCTAGCGCCCACGCCTTCAAGGTCGCGCGCGCGGGTGAAGCTGGCGCCAAGGCCGAGCGTGGTGGCGACCACCACCACCCAGAAGAAGCTGCTCGCCAAGGTCGCGTCCTCGCCCTGCAAATCGGCGAAGAAACCGCCGAGCAATCCGCCCAGCAGGTGACACAGGCCGACCACGGCCAGCGTCGCGCCGAACAGCAGGACATAGTCATTGGCCTTGGCCACGCGTTCCACCGAGCTGGTGTAGTCCGCCATCTTGTCGCGCAGGGCGTCGATTGCACTGCTGTCCGCGCCGAGCCAGCGGTCGACCCGCTCGCTCGCGCCTGCGCCATAGAGCAGGAAGATCATCCAGATATTGGCGACGATGATGTCGACCGCGATAAGCGCCGAATAGCGTTCGATGTTATAGCCATAGACTTCGAGCATCGCGGTCTGGTTCGCGCCGCCGCCGATCCAGCTGCCCGCCAGCGTCGCGAGGCCGCGCCAGGCGGCATTCTCGCCCGCGCCGATGATCGACGGATCGAACTGCGCCACGAGATAAAGCGCGATCGGGCCGCCGATCACAATGCCGACAGTGGCGGTCAGGAACATGATGATCGCCTTGCTGCCGAGCCCGAGAATGCCCTTCAAATCGATGCTGAGAGTCATCAGGAAAAGTGCCGCGGGCAGGAAGAAGTCCTTCGCCACCGTCCAGAGATTACTCTCGCTCACGTCGATTAGGCCGAAGGTGACCATCAGCGACGGGACGAGGTAACAGACGAGGATGATTGGGACGAAAGTGTAGAACTTCGTCCAGCCGGGGCGATCGCGTGTTGCAAAAACGATGGCCAGCACAAGGCCCAGCAGCCCGAGGATAATTCTGTCGTCCGTAATCATGGGTATTCGCGTCCCGCTCCCGATTGGTCCCTTGGCCGGCCCCCTAGCGCGGCATTCGGCAAAAAACCATGTTGACCGGCAATCCGGCCACAGGCACATCGCCTCGCTCGGGATTGCGGGTGTAGCTCAATGGTAGAGCAGCAGCTTCCCAAGCTGACGACGAGGGTTCGATTCCCTTCACCCGCTCCAGCCGCTGCTCGACTCTTTCGGGCTCGCTTCCGTTGGCCGCATGCGCCGCGCTCCCCGATTATCGCGCTCCGAGCCCACCTGCGCCAAATCCTGCCCTACTACTTAGGCGGCATACGGATGGCGCCATCCAGCCGGAACTGGTGGCCGTTGATGTAGCTGTTGCGCGCTATCTCGCAGATGAGCGAGGCGAATTCCTCCGGTTCGCCGAGGCGTTTGGGGAAGGGGACGCTGGCATTGAGCTGGTCCCACATCTGCGGATTACGGTCTTTCATTCCCAGCATCAGCGGCGTGGCAAAAATGCCGGGCATGACCGAATTCACGCGAATGCCGAGGTCCATCAGGTCGCGCGCCATGGGCAGGACGAGACCGTTCACGCCCGCCTTGCAGCTGCCGTAGATGACCTGTCCGATCTGGCCGTCTTGCGCGGCCACGCTGGCAGTCAGGGTGATGCAGCCACGCTCTCCGTCTTCGTTCAGCGGCTCGCTATTCGCCATGCCGAGCGCCGAGTGGCTGGCGATGCGATAGGAGGAGACGAGAATGCCCTCGGCCCCGAAAGCGTAGTCCTCGGTCGCAAGGCGTTTGTAACCACCCTTTTCCTTGTCCCAGCCCAGCGTCTTGCCGCGGCGGCTGGTCATCGCGCAATGCACCATAACGCGTTCCTGGCCATGCGCCGCGCGCGCCTTAGCGAAGCCGTCCACGACAGATTGTTCGTCGGTAATGTCGACCCGCGCGAAGGTGCCGCCGATGGCCGCTGCATGTTCCTCGCCAGCCTCTTCGTTGACGTCGAAGATCGTTACCTTGAGGCCAAGGTCGGCCAATGCCGTCGCACTCGCCTTGCCGAGTCCGCTTGCGCCGCCGGTGACGACCGCTCCCATGCCTTCGGTTAGTTGCATCTGCCTGTATCCCCTCTGTCATTTGGCTGACGCACTGCTATCGCATGGGCGAAACCGATCCGCCAAGGGTAGAGAATCATGACCATGGAAATGTATCGTCGCCAGTTCCTGTCAGCCACCGCCATGGCCTTTGGGGGGCTGGCGCTGAGCGGCTGCATGACGGCTTCCGGCGCAAGGCCGAAGTTTGCCGGATACGGGCCGCTTGTGCCCGATCCGGAAGGCTTGCTCGATTTGCCGGAAGGGTTCTCTTACCGCCTGCTGTCGAGCCTCGACGATGCGATGAGCGATGGCGGGACAGTACCCGACCATGCGGACGGCATGGGTTGCCTGCCTCTTCCGGGCGGCGAGATTGCGCTGGTGCGCAACCATGAGCTGGTCCCGGGACAGGGTGCGGGCGCAGAGCTGACAGTTGGTTATGACAAGGCCGCGGGCAGCATGGTCCTGCCGGGCGGGACTACGACCATCGTGCTCGATGCCGCGACGCTTGAGAAAAAGCGCGAATACCGCTCGCTTGCCGGCACGATCCGGAATTGCTCGGGCGGGGTGACGCCGTGGGGAAGCTGGCTCACGTGCGAGGAATTCGTCAGCGCTCCCGAACATATCGCTCCGGACAAGCTTGGTGCCGACCACGGCTGGACTTTTGAAGTCCCGGCGGGTGCATCCGGCCAGGTCAATCCTGCGCCGCTCAAGGCGATGGGCCGGTTCAACCATGAAGCGGCCTGCGTCGATCCCGCAACCGGCCTCGTCTACCAGACCGAGGATCGCAACGACTCGGTTCTCTATCGTTTCGCGCCCAAGGTCCCCGGAGATCTTGCCCAGGGTGGCCAGCTACAGGCCATGCGCATCGTCGGCATGCCCGACACCCGCAATTGGGACGCAGCGACGATGCAAGTCGGCAAGCGCTACGAGGTCGAGTGGTTCCCGCTCGATAATGTCGAGGCACCAGAGGACGACTTGCGAACCCGCGCTGCAGCGCAAGGCGGTTCGCTTATCGCGCGCGGCGAGGGTATCCACATGGGGACGGACGAGGTCTTTGTCTGCTCGACGAGTGGCGGCGCCAAGAAGCTCGGCCAGATTTTCAAACTCGTGCCGGGGCGGGGCAGCAAGCCCGACGAGATCGAGCTGTTTTTCGAAAGCGAAGACCCGGCGCAATTCAACTATGGCGATAACCTCACCGTCGCCCCGAATGGCCACCTTATCGTGTGCGAAGACCAGTACACGCCGGTCGTCGAAAACCGCCTCATACTCATCACTCCAACGGGCGAGCCCTTCGTTCTCGGCCATCTCAAGATGCAGACGGAGCTTGCCGGGGGCTGCTTCTCGCCGGACGGCAAATGGTTCTTCGTGAACGCCTATTCGCCAACGCGGACGCTGGCCATTACGGGGCCGTGGGCTGCCTAGGGGGTAATCGCCTAAACCGATTACTGGAGCCGCCAGTATTCGAGAAACATGTTCGCCCTTCGCCCGTTGAAGAGGCAACAGACACACTCGGAGAATGACAATGGCGACCCTAGGTAACAATGCAAAATCGGGTCTCGTCACCGCGCTTAATGGTGCGCTGGCGGATACGATGGCGCTGTATTTCAAGACCAAGAACTTCCACTGGCACGTCGCGGGCCCGCGCTTTCGCGATCTGCACCTGCTGTTCGACGAACAGGCCGCCCAGCTCATCGGAACGGTCGACGACATCGGCGAGCGCGTGCGCAAGAACGACGAATACACGCTCACCTCTATCGGTACGATCGCGTCCGAGACGAAGATCGAGGACCAGGACGATGTAACCCTCACAGCCGATGCAATGGTGGCAGAGCTGCGCGACGATAACAGGAAGCTTCATTCACGCCTCGAAACCGTGAAAGAAGAGGCCGAAAGCGTAGGCGACAACGCGACCAGCGGCATCGTCGATGACTGGATCGACCAGGCCGAAGAGCGCATCTGGTTCCTCAACCAGACGAGCAAGTAAGCAAGCGAAGCGCATAGCAATTCACCCGCGTCCGGCTTTCCCGGGCGCGGGTTTGCTGTATCGGAGGACCCATGGCCGACGTAAACATCATCGAAAGCGCCAGCGATGCGGATATCGCCAGCTGGTTGGAGCAACAGCTTGGAGAGGCATTTACATCGCGCGAAGGGCCGGTGACCATCACCGTGCCTGGTGGCTCGACGCCGTTCCCGATCATGGCGAAGCTGCTCGAGGCCGATCTCGACTGGTCGCGGCTGGTGGTATGGCCGGGCGACGACCGTGTCGTGCCCGAGGACCACGAAGCCTCCAACACGGGCAAGCTGCGCGCGCTTTTCGAGCCCAAGGGTGCTGAAGTCGTCACGCTCACCATCATGGAGCAGGTCCCGCATTTCGACCTCGCATGGCTCGGTATGGGGACGGACGGGCACATCGCCTCGCTTTTCCCGAATACCGACCCGCAGCTCGACGAGCCGCGGCAGATCCTGCGTTTGACGCCCGATCCGCTGCCGCCGGAAGCGCCCTTCGACCGCATCAGTCTGACCATTCCCTCGCTGCTCGCCAGCGACCGCGTGGTCTTCGTCATCCGCGGCGAGGAGAAGCGCGCAATTTTCGAACAAGCGGCTGGTGGAAATAGCGATTTGCCAGTTGCGAGGTTGCTGGCAGGCGCTACACAGCCTGTCACATGCTTCACCTGATACCCGCTCCGCTCCACCGACTCGTATTGAAGATTGCCTATAATCTGCGCCAAAAGCAGCGCCGCGTGACCGGTAAGGCCCGCGACGGGGTGACTGTGGTCGGGCGCGATTTTGACGGGCAGATCCTTCTTGTGCGCCACAGCTATGGCCCCAACGAATGGTTCTTCCCCGGCGGCGGCATCAATGACGGCGAAAGCCCCGAGGGCGCCGCCGAACGCGAGTTGATGGAAGAGACAGCTTGCGAGATCACCGGCATGAAGCTGGTCGGCGTCATCGAAGAAACGCTGTCCGGCGCGCCGCACAAGGACCACCTTTTCGAAGGCGTGGTCAGCGACATGCCCGAAGCCGACGGGCGCGAGATTGTCGATGCCCGCTTTTTCCCTACCCATTCGCTACCCGAACCGCTCAGCCCCCGCACGCGCGAGCGGCTGAAAATGTGGCAGGCTCGCAAGAGCTAGAGCAGCGAAAGTTGCGCATCGGGGCGTTTGGGCTCCTCTGGGCCATCCCGTTCCAGCTTGGACAGCGTCAGTCCCATCAGCCGGATAGGCATCGGCAGGGGCAGCACTTCTTCCAGCAATTTACGTGAGAGGGCGGCGAATTCGTCCTTGCCTTCAATCGGCCGGTCAACAGTTTTCGCGCGGCTGAAAATCTGGAAATCGGTGTACTTCATCTTGAGCGTGACCGTGCGCCCCTTCGCTTCCGCGCGCTCGATATAGCCCCAGACGATATCGATGATGTTCTCCAGCGTCTCGCGCAGCTCGCTGCCCGAAGAAAGGTCGCGGCTGAAGGTTCGCTCTCCGCCGACCGATTTGCGGATGCGGCTGGAGCGGACGGGTCGCAAGTCGATCCCCCGCGCGGCGCGGTAGAGGTAGTCGGCAAAACTGCCGAAATGCGCGCGCAACCACTCGATGTCCTTTGCCGCAAGGTCCGCGCCGGTAACTATGCCGAGCCGGTCCATCTTCTCCGCGCCTTTCGGGCCGACACCGTGAAAGCGGCGCACGGGCAGTGACTGGACGAATTCCGCGCCCTGGCCGGGGCGTATGACACACATGCCGTCGGGCTTGTTCTGGTCGCTGGCAAGCTTGGCAAGGAACTTGTTGTAGCTCACCCCCGCGCTCGCAGTCAGTTTCGTCTTGGCGCGGATTTCCTGCCGGATGAGCTCGGCGATGCGGGTCGCGCTGCCTATGCCGAGCTTGTCCTCGGTTACATCGAGATAGGCCTCGTCGAGGCTCAGCGGCTCGACCAGATCGGTGTGGTGACGGAAGATGGCGCGGATTTGCTGGCTGACTTCGCGATAGGCATCGAAACGGCTCTTCACGAATATAAGCTCGGGGCATTTCCGCTGGGCGGTCACGCTGGGCATCGCGCTTTTCACGCCGAATTTGCGCGCTTCGTAACTGGCCGCCGCAACCACCCCGCGCCCGCTCGACCCGCCGACCGCAACCGGCTTGCCTCGCAGTTCGGGATTGTCGCGCTGTTCGACGCTGGCGAAGAAAGCGTCCATGTCGACATGGATGATTTTCCTCAGGCCATCGGCCTCGGTATCACCTGAATCATCGATGTCGCTCATCGCCCCTCCTTAGCGAGGCGGGTTGCAAATCGGAACCTTGTGGTCCAACCGCCATTTTGTGCAGATGCGAAACGACCAGCTTGCTTCGGGCGAACGCCCGCTACCCGACCGTGCAAAACGCGCGATGATTGGCGAGCGCGAGCTAATCTGGATGATGGCGCTGCTGATGGCCTGCAACGCCTTCGGCATCGACGCCATCCTGCCAGCACTCGATGCGCTGGCGGGAGACCTGGGTGCGGCGGGTAACGACCGGCAGTTCGTGGTTGGCGCCTACTTGCTGGCGGCTGGTTTCGGCACCTTGGTTCCCGGAGCCTTTGCCGACCGCTACGGACGAAGGCCCGTGCTGTTCGTCGCACTCGCCTGTTACATCGTGCTTTCGCTCGCCTGCGCGGTGGCGACGACATTCGACATGTTGGTCGCCTTGCGCGCGGCACAGGGGTTCTTCGCCGCCGGGATCATCGCGCTGCCGCCCGCCATCATCCGCGACCGCGTGGGCGGCGACAAGATGGCGCGTATGATGAGCCTTATCTTCGTGATCTTCCTGCTCGTCCCCGCGGTTGCGCCGAGCATCGGACAGGCAGTGCTTTTCGCGTTCGGCGACTGGCGCTGGATATTCGGTGCGATGGCGCTCTTGGGCTGTGTGATGAGCGCCTGGGTCTATTTCCGCCTGCCCGAAACGCTGCACGAGGAAGACAAGCAGGACATCCACCTGCCCACCATCACGCGCAACATGAAGAGCGCGGTGACTTTGCGCGAAACCATCGGCTACACACTCGGCAGCGCGCTGGTTTTCGGCGGTTTGTTCGGTTTCATCAATTCTTCGCAGCAATTGATTGGCGAGGCTTTTGGCGCGGGAGAAAAATTCCCGCTCATCTTCGCCATCTGCGCCGGCTGCATGGCGCTGGCGAACTGGTCGAACAGTCGCATCGTCGAGCGTTTCGGCGCGCGCAAGGTCAGCCACGCGGCGCTCTTCGCCTTCATCTTCGTGGCCGCGCTGCAACTCTGGTTCGCCAACGACCCGGACGAGACCCTGTGGACCTTCGTGCCGCTGATGGCAGCCAACATGAGCTTGCTTGGCTTCATCGGCGCGAATTTCGGCAGCATTGCGCTCCAGCCCTTCCGGCATATCGCGGGCGCAGCATCCTCCGCGCAGGGCTTCTTGCGCATGACCAGCGGCGCTGCGCTGGGGGCCTTCATCGGCTACATGTATGACGGCACGGCGCGCCCGCTGGCGCTCGCCCTGCTGTGTACGGCGGTGCTGAGCCTGTTCTTCGTCCTCTTCTCCGAACGCGGCGAACTGTTCGGCGAGAAGATGGAGGATTAATCCCCTTCGGAGGGCTCCACTAACGCCAGCACGGCTTCGACCTGCACCTGGCCGCCCTCGCTGGCGGTAAGCTCGGTCACGGTCCCGTCGAAGGGCGCGGTGAGCGCGTGCTCCATCTTCATCGCCTCGAGCACCATGAGGCGCTGGCCTGCAGTCACATTATCGCCCTCGGTCACATCGACCGCGATGACCTTGCCCGGCATGGGGGCGATGATGGCGCCGTCGCCTGCCGCTGCGGCACCCGAGCCGCGCGACTGGCGTTCGAACACGAAGCTCTGGCCCTCGGCAAACACCACCACGCGCGCAGGGTCGACGAAGCCGGTTGCGACATCTTCCGCCATGGCCTGCGCAGCAGCTACCTTGCGTGTCTCGCCCTTGTGCGTGAGCGTGGTCGAAAGCACTCCGGGGGCATTGAGGCGCAGGCCGATGGGCAGGTCGTGGTGTTCCTCGGTCTCTGCCAGAGCGACGAAATCGGCGGCGGTCTGCCAGATTTCCTCGTCGGCTTCGTCCGAGGTTACGAGCGTGTCGAGCTTCGCCTCGATAAAGCCGGTATCGAGATTGGCGTCCTCGAAATCCTCGTCACGAAGGCAATTGGCGATGAAGGCAGCGTTGGTCTTTACCGGCCAGATTTCCACGCCCTCGGCGATCTCGGCGAGCTGGTCGATAGCCTCGGCGCGCGTTTCTCCCCAGACCACCAGCTTGGCGACCATCGGGTCGTAATAGGGGGAAATCATGTCGCCTTCCTCGACGCCGGTTTCGATACGGCCTTCCACGCCAAGGTCGAAATGGTCGAGCGCCCCGGTGGAGGGCAGGAAGCCGCCCGAAGGGTCTTCGGCATAGAGACGTGCCTCGATCGAGTGGCCGTCGATGAAGAGATCGTCCTGCTTCAGCGGGATCGGCTCGCCGCTAGCAACGCGCAGCTGCCATTCGACGAGGTCCACCCCGGTGATTTCTTCGGTGACCGGGTGTTCGACCTGCAGGCGGGTGTTCATCTCCATGAAGAATATGCGGTCGGCGCGCAGGCCTTCGCTGGCGTCGGCGATGAATTCGATCGTGCCTGCACCCTCGTAATCGACCGCCCTGGCGGCGCGCACGGCGGCGGCGCAGATGTCCTCGCGCGTCGCCTCGTCCATGCCGGGAGCGGGGGCTTCCTCGATCACCTTCTGGTGGCGGCGCTGGAGCGAGCAGTCGCGCTCGAACAGGTGGACGACATTGCCATGGCTGTCGCCGAACACCTGAACCTCGATATGGCGGGGCGAGGTGATCCACTTTTCCAGCAGCACTTCGTCATTGGAGAAGCTGGCCTTGGCCTCGCGGCGGCAGCTTTCGAGGCTGGCTTCGAAGTCTTCGGCCTTGTCGACCTTGCGCATCCCCTTGCCGCCGCCGCCTGCGACGGCTTTGATCAGCACGGGATAGCCGATGGCATCGGCCTCCTTCTTGAGGCGCTCGACCGACTGGTCCTCACCCTCGTAGCCGGGGGTGACAGGCACGCCGGCATCGCGCATCAGCTTCTTGGCGGCGTCCTTGAGGCCCATCGCGTCGATGCTCGACGGCTTGGGGCCGACCCAGACGAGGCCAGCATCGATCACTGCCTGCGCGAAGCCGGCGTTCTCCGACAGGAAGCCGTAGCCCGGGTGGACAGCCTCCACGCCGGTTTGCTTGGCGGCTGCGATGATCTTCTCGCCCACGAGATAGCTCTCGGCAGCGGGCGAGGGGCCGATGTGCACTGCCTCGTCGGCTTGGCGGACATGCAGCGCCTTGGCGTCGGCATCGGAATAGACCGCGACGGTGGCGATGCCCATCTCGCGCGCGGTGCGGATGATACGGCAGGCGATTTCGCCGCGATTGGCGATGAGGAGTTTCGAAATCATACGAATGCGCGCTAGCCGTAGCGGCGCATTGCATCAAGCGTCTGGGTTCAGGCTACCAGCCCGCGACGGGGCGGAAATCATGGCGGGACCAGATGATCGGCTCGACCGGGCCGCTGGGGCGGTTCCACACGGCCTGGAAGAAAGCGGTGGCGACATGCCACATCTTCTCGGCATCGTTCACGCGGGTGCGCGTGTCCCACGCCTTCTGGCCGCGGGTAAGGACCTTGCGGCCGATGGCGCCATAGATGTTCGCCGCAGCCAGCACCGCCCAGCGCGAGCGGAAGGGCAGGCGTTTCGCGCCAAGACGCGCGGCGTCCTCGTGCTTCTGCATCAGCGCAATCATGCGCGGCATGACGCCTGCAAGGATGAAGCGGTTTTCCGGCTTGGCGTGTTCGCCCGGCGTCAGGCCTGCCTCTTCGAGCCATGTTGCAGGGATGTAGACCCGGCCCGCAGCGGCATCCTCCACTACGTCGCGGCTGATATTGGCAATCTGGAAGGCTAGGCCCAAGTCGTTCGCCCGGTCCAGCGTCTCGCCATCGTCGTCATGCACGCCCATGATTTTCGCCATCATGATGCCGACTGCGCCCGCAACATGGTAGCAATAGCGCAGCATGTCGTTTTCGTTTTTCGGCGCAAAACCGGTCGCGTCCATGGCGAAACCGCCGATGACATCGTTCGCCATCTCGTAAGTGAGGCCGCATTCCGACGCGACCATGCCCAGCGCGTCGAACGCGAAGTCCGCCGTCGGCTGGCCGTCCAATGCGCGGCGGGTGAGAACGCGCAGGGCCTGGATGCGGTCCTCGGCTTCCTTGGGCGTGCCCTGGTCGCCGAGCGGTCCGCCCTTGTCCTGATTGTCGGCAATATCGTCGCAGCGGCGGCACCATGCGTAGAGCAGCCAGCTGCGTTCGCGCGTCGTCTTGTCGAACAATTTGGAAGCCGCCGAGAAGCTGTGCGAGCCGACCTCGATCGATTCGAGTGCCTTGGCGACCAGCGTGGCCCGCTCGCGCCCGCCGCCCGCGCGCGCCGGGGTGGGGCGCAGGTTCTGCGTGGTCAGGGGGCGGGGCTTGTCGCTCAGAGGTCGGATGCCTTCATCTTGAATATGGGAGTATGCGGCTCATAGCTTTCCATTTTGTCCAGCAACGCGCTTAACGTCTCTTCGGCCAGAATTATCCCTTGGTGCGCCGGACGCACGAAGCCGACTTCGGCCATGTGGCTGTTGAAGGCGATGAGGTGGTCGTAGAAACCGAAAGCGTTAAGCAGGCCGACGGGCTTCTGGTGATAGCCCAGCTGCGCCCAGCTTACCGCTTCCCACAGCTCGTCCATCGTGCCGACACCGCCCGGAATGGTGACGAAACCGTCGGAAAGGTCGGTGAAGCGCTGCTTGCGCTCGTGCATGCCGGAGACCGTATGAAGCTCGGTGCAATCGTGATTGGCGACCTCGCTGTTGGCGAGCGCATCGGGGATGATGCCGATCACCTCGCCGCCCGCATCGAGCGCTCCGGATGCCACCGCGCCCATGAGGCCCAGACGGCCGCCGCCATAGACGACGCCAATGCCCCGCTCGGCAAGGCTTGCGCCGACTTCACGCGCAAGTTCAAGATAACGCGGGTCCTCGGGCGAGGCCGAACCGCAATAGACTGCAAGACGCTTCATCAATCCACCAAATCTTCCACCATCAAGCCGGCAGTCGCCTTGGCGCTACCGACGACGCCGGGGATACCGGCGCCGGGGTGCGTCCCTGCACCGACGAGGTAGAAATTGTCCAGTACGTCGTCGCGATTGTGCCCGCGGAAAAAGGCGCTCTGGGTCAGCAGAGGCTCGAGGCTGAAGGCGCTGCCCTTGTGGGCGTTCAAGTCCATCGCGAAATCGCGCGGGGCATAGTGGAACTTGGTCTTTATCCGGCCATGGAGGTCGGGGATGAGGCGGCGCTCGACCTCATCGAGAATGCGCTTTTCGAGCACCGGGCCCATCTCTTCCCAGTCGACCGACAGCTTGCCCATGTGGGCGACCGGGACCAGCGCGTAGAAGGTGCTCATGCCCTCGGGCGCGACGCTGGGGTCGGTAACGCTTGGGTGGTGCAGGTAGATGGAGAAATCCTGCGGCAGGACGCCGTGGTCGTAGATGTCTTCCAGCAGCCCCTTGTAGCGCGGTCCGAACAAAATCATGTGGTGCGGGATGCCTGGCCAAGTGCCTTCGATGCCGAAATGGACGACGAAGAGGCTGGGCGAGAACTTCTTGCGCGACAGCGACTTGGCGTAGCTCTCTCCGCGCTTGGTGCCCGAGAGCAAATCCTTGTAACTGTGCATGATGTCGGCGTTGCTGGCGACCGCGTCGAAGCGCTGCTTGAAGCCCGAATGGGTTTCCACCTCGCTCGCCTTGCTGCCGAGCGTGTGGATGCGGGTGACGGGGTCGCCGATGCGTATGGTTCCGCCGATACGCTCGAAATGGGTGACCATCGCGGCGATGAGGCGGTTGGTGCCGCCCTTCGCCCACCAGACGCCGCCGTCCTTCTCCAGCTTGTGGATGAGCGCATAGATGCTGCTGGTCTTCATCGGATTGCCGCCAACCAGCAGCGTATGGAAGCTCAAGGCCTCGCGCAGTTTCTCGTTGTCGACATAGCTCGACACCATCGAATAGACGCTGCGCCACGCCTGTTTCTTGGCGAGCGCCGGGGCAGCCTTCATCATCGACTTGAAGTCGAGGAAGGGCACATGGCCGAGCTTCACATAGCCTTCCTCGTACACCCCTTCGGCATATTCGAGGAAGCGCTGGTATCCTGCCACATCTCCGGGATTAAGCTCGGCAATCTCGCGGAAGAGCTGCTCTTCGTCGTTGGAATAGTCGAAGTTCGTCCCGTCGGGCCAGTTGAGGCGATAGAAGGGCATGACCGGCATGATTTCGATGTCGTCGGCCATGTCGTGGCCGGTCAGCGCCCAGAGCTCGCGCAGGCAGTCGGGGTCGGTGATGACAGTCGGGCCGGCGTCGAAGGTGAAGCCGTCACGCTCCCAGAAATACGCGCGGCCACCGGGCTTGTCGCGCGCTTCGATGACGGTGGTGGCAATTCCTGCCGATTGCAGGCGAATTGCTAGCGCGAGGCCGCCGAAACCGGAACCGACCACGCAAGCGGTCTTGCCCGTGGGTTCGGGCATCGTCGGACTTTCTGGCAGGTCGGTGGCGCGGAAGGCGGTGTTGGGCGTTTCGGCGTTCATGGGGACTTTCCTTGGACCAGCGGTGCGCCCTTGCCAAGCAGGGCTCTTATAGCGCGGCTAACAGATACGGGCGGTTTCCCGGTGAGGATGCGCAATTTGTCGGGCAAGGTAGAGCGGGCTGCGTAAAAACGGGAAATGAGCACTTCGGGCAGGCGATAGAAGCGCTCGAATACGCGATATCGTTCCGCAGGTTCTGCCGCCTGGAACAGCATCTTGCCGAGGAGACGATAATAGGCGGTGTCGCGCCAGTGCTGTTTGGCGCGGCTGTCGACAAACTCCGGCAACGCCGCGATGTCGTCGCTGGCCGCCCTTGCGATTGCCAGCGCGTTGCGGACCGCAATCGGCACTGTGTAACTTGTGAGCGGATGAACGAAACCTCCGCGCGCGCCTGCCAGAGTGACGCCCGGAGTGCTGAGCGAAGCGCGGTAGGCCTCGAAATCTCCGTCGGTGATGACCGGCAGCACGCCCGTTTCTTCGTGCACAATCTCGAACTGCCAGTCTTTTCCGGCCGCATAGTCGGCGATGCGCTGGCGCAAGATCTCCGCGTCAAGCTCGGGACTGTCGGCGTAATAGGTATCCTCGACAAAGATCTCGTCCGGGCCTAGCGGCAACAGGTAGACGAAGCGGTATGCGCCCGGCTGATTGACAGTCGCATCCATGATGACAGGCCGCTTGATGCCATGCTGGGCGGTGGTTTTCAGGTGCTGGCCCAGGAAAACCTGCCACCCGCCGGCGAGATGCTCGCTCGGCAGGGCATCGCGGCAATCGACGACGGCGCGCGCCGCAATCCGCTCGCCGGTCCCAAGCGTAATGCCTGCGCCATCGAGCCCGACCACCCTTGCGCCGGTGCGAATGGCTTCCTGCGGTAGCGCCCTGCGTATTCCGGCATCGAAGTCGCGGCTGTCCAGGGAACGGTAATTGCTTTCCAGCCTGCGTGAATAGCCGGGAAACCGGACCTCGTTCCCGCCAGTCCAGGCGGTCCTGGCGAAAGGTTCGAGCAAGGCGGCACCGTCTTCGTCGAGATCATGCTCGAACCAGCTCCAGCGGTGGTTACCGCCGTAAACATCGCCTGCTTCGAACAACGCGCATGAAAGATCAGGTGCATGTTTGCGCAGGGCCATGGCCAGCGTGCCGCCCGCAAGGCCGCCGCCGACGATGGCGATATCTAGCTCCTCGATGGACATGCGTTCTGGGGCTTAGGCGGCGGAAGGCGTGGCGGCAATCATTATGGTGGAACGCGAAGCGCGCCAATCCGTTGCTGGCGAAAGACAAAATGAGGGAATTGTCCATGCTTCGCCATTTCGCTGCCGTTTCTGCCGCCGCCGCCTGCGCCTTCGGATCGCCCGCTCTTGCACAGGAAACGCAGGTCGAAGAGCCCATTCCCGCAGGTCCCCCCGAAACGGTCTTCGACGGAGATTTCCTGAGTGTCGGTGTGGGGGTTGGCTACAATGCAAGCTATTCGGGCAGCGACGATTACAACGTAAACATCCTGCCCATCGTCCAGGCCTCGGTTTGGGGTATCGATATCAACCCGCGGCCCGCCGGGATTGCAATCGACCTGGTACCCGATCCGGACGAGGGCGTTGCCTTTTCAGCCGGTCCCATGGTGCGCCTGCGCGCCGACCGCGCGGACGTGGAGGACATCAACGACGATATCGTCGCCGCCTATGGAGAGCTCGATCGTGCGGTCGAACTGGGCGCAAGCGTCGGGGTGAAATTCCCCAAGGTGCTGCACCCGTTCGACAGCCTTAGCTTCAACGTGGATGCGGCTTGGGACGTGGCGGGCGCGCATGGCGGAATGTTCTGGAGCCCGAGCGTGACCTATTTCTCGCCATTGAGCCGGGCTACGGCAGCCTCGCTTTCGCTCAGCGCGAGCTTCATCGACGATGATTTTGCCGACTATTACTACACGGTGCCCGCCACCAATTCCGTGCTTCCCGACACAGATTTGCTGCCCGGTTTCCAGGCCGAGGGGGGAATGCAGAGCTACGGCATCAATCTCTTGCTGGCACATGACCTTTCGGGCGACGTTACCGATGGCGGCTTGTCGCTGGTCGGCATCGGCGGCTGGTCGAAGCTGGTGAACGATGCTGCCGACACGCCTTTCACAAGCATTCGCGGCAATAACGACCAGTATTTCATCGCGCTGGGTGTGGGCTATACTTTCTAGCGGCCAGATTTTCGGCGGATAGTTTCCGCGCAGCGCTTGGCAGCGGGCACAACTGGCCGCAGTTTCGCCGCATGACTGCCAAGACCATGCGCCCGCATCGCCGCGCCACTATCGCCGCGCTGATTATCATCGTCATCACGCTGGCGATCCTGTTCGCCATGGGGCGGCCGCCGATTTGCACCTGCGGCTATGTTTCGCTGTGGTATGGCGACATCAACGCCTCGGGCAACAGCCAGCACTTGTCCGACTGGTACACGCCCAGTCACATCATCCACGGAATGCTGTTCTATGCGCTGGGCTGGTTCCTGTTCAGGAAGCTGGGGCTGGGGGGCAAGCAGGCGGCGAAATGGAGCTTCCCGCTTGCCGTGTTCATCGAGGCTGCCTGGGAAATCGCCGAGAACACCTCGTGGATTATCGACCGCTATCGCGCGGTCACGGTCAACTGGGGCTATTCGGGCGACAGCATCATCAATTCCATGGCCGATATCGGCTGGATGAGCTTCGGCTTCTGGCTGGCGCTCAAGCTGCCCGTGCGCGTGACGGTGGCACTGGCGCTGATTGCAGAAACCGTCACGGCCATCGTCGTGCGCGACAATCTCACGCTCAACGTTATCATGCTGCTCTACCCGTTCGACTTCATCCGCGAATGGCAGGCAGCGGGCTGAGCATCGGCAGCTGACATGAAAAGGGCGACCCGCGGGCCGCCCTTTCCTTTTCCCTTAGTCTTCCGCAGCCGTTGCTCCGGTGGTTCCTTCGGGGAGGACCGGGCGGCTGTCCGGCAGTTCCGCATTGCGGTCGCCGGTCTTCAGGTAGGTGTCGAACCAGCGCATCATGCGCAGGTTGTAGTCATAGCGCGAAGCCGCCTTGCGATTGCCGTGGCCTTCGCCCGGATAGAGCACGAGCCGTACCGGCACATCGGGTTTGCGCACTTTCATCGAGCGATAAAGCTCGTAGCTCTGGCCCGGATCGACGCGGGTGTCCTCCGCGCCATGCAGGATGAGCAGCGGCGTTTTGGCCTTGTCGACATGGTAGATGGGGCTGACTTCGAGCATTTTCTGCCAGTCGTCCCACGGCCATGCGTTGCTGTGCACATTGTACATTTCATATGGGATGTCGGTGGTGCCGAATTTCGAAATCTGGTTCGAAATGCCGACGAACATTACGCCTGCCGCGAACTCATCGCTGAAATAGGTCGAGCTCCAGGCGGTGGCATAGCCGCCGTAGGAACCGCCGGTCACGCCGGTGCGGTCGGGGTCGGCAATACCGGCCTCGACCAGCGCATTCTTTGCATCGACGAGGTCGGTGAACTCGGGGTCGGTGTAACGGCCGGTGTGCTGCTTGGAAAACGCCGTGCCGTAGCCGGTCGAGCCGCGATAGTTCGGCAGGAAGACGGTATAGCCCTGGCCCGCTGCGACATGACCGGGCTTGGAATAAGCGGTCTGCCAGCCGTTGCTGTCATGCGCTTCGGGGCCGCCATGGACATTGAGGATCAGCGGCGCGCCTCCGCGCGGGGCTCCGCCGACCGGCTCGATGAGCACGCCTTCGACTTCCTGACCGTCACGCGCGGTGTAGCGGAAAGTGCGCTGCTTGCCGAAAGTGATTTCGGACAGCCAAGGGTTGTGCTGCGTCCAGCGGTTGAACTTGCCCTTGTTCCACACGAACAGCTCGGTCGGGTGGGTGGGGCTGTTGGCTTCGACCGCGATGGTCTTGCCGCCTGCTTCGACGCTGGTGAGGATGAGCGCGCCGCCATCATGCTCTTCGGCGACCGTGCCATTGGAATTGTAGATGCGCAGTGCGCTCTGGGCGCCCTTGTGGATGATCGCTGCGAGGCGGCCGTCGGCGAGCCATTCGGCATCGACCGCTGCTTCAGGAGCACCCGCATTGAGCGCGCGGTAATTGCCCGTCGCCACGTCGACGAGGTGCAGCGTGGTGTCGGCAGGGTCGTTCATGTCGACGCCGGCAATCATGGAAAGTTGCTTGCCGTCGGGCGAGATTTCGACATCGCCCAGCTTGCCCGGCGTTTCGACCACGCGGAGGACCTTGCCGCTCGTCAGGTCGACGACATGCGCGCGCTTCGAGGTGTATTCATCGTCGATCTGCGGCGTAGGTGCGCTCTGCACGACGGCGGTCTTGCCGCCCGGCGAGACTTTGAACTGGCTGACATAGCCCGGGATATCGACAGCGACCGGCGCATCATCGACCTCAGTGCCGGTGGCAGCCGAGAACAGGCGGTTGAGGCGGGCCTCTTCCTCATAGACGATGGCGTTGAAGCCGGCCTTCGATTCCTTCTCGCGTGCCTCGTCCTTTTCGCCGCCGACCAGCATCCAGATGCGGCTGCCGTCGGGCGACCATGCGTGGCTGCGCACATCGGCATCCTCGACTGCGGCGAGCTTGCGATGCGCACCGCCGTCTACGGGAATACCCCAGACGGCGCGGTCCTCATCCTCGTCGGCCCAGACGAAGCTGATCATCCGGCCATCGGGCGAGAAGGTGACGCCCGAAACGCTCATGTCGTCGGGCAGGAAGTCGCGCGCATTGTTCGCGCCGTAAGCCATCTTCAGTTGGCTTTCGAAGCCGCCATTTTCCTCGCCTTCGGTGATGTCGGGCAGGCTGGCGCTGGTGTAGGCAATACGGCTGCCGTCGGGCGAGACGGCGATGGTGCCGACGCTTTCGAGCTTGGCGACGTCTTCGGGCGTCATCGGGCGCGCCTGCGCGGTGGCGGTGACCGAAGCGCCTGCCAGCAGCGTGGCGGTAATAGCGAGCGAGCGGAATTTCATATGCGAACCTCTCCTGATTGGTTGTCGCGCGCACTCATAGCGGGCCAGCCGCAAAGGGCAAACCGGGGCTTGCCGGGGACAGGGCGAGCGGGCATCACTTGCCGCAAGAGAGACAGGAGGAGAGACACAATGCGCACCCTTTTTGCAGGCCTTGCGGCAACCCTGATGGCAAGCGCGGCGCCGGTCATGGCCCAGACGACGGTCATCCACGCCGACGGCCTCGTGGTCGATGCCGACAGCAAGCCCATGGGCCGCGCCACGGTCACTGTGACCGACGGGCGCATCGTCAGCGTGGAAGAAGGCTGGTCCGCCGTTCCGGAAGGTGCGGAGATGGTGCATCTCGAAGGCAAGACACTGGTGCCGGGCCTCATCGACTTACACACGCATTTGTCGGGCGATCCGAGCGGCGAGTTCTGGCGCGGGGCGACCACGCCGCCGGAATGGAGTGTGCTGGTTGCCGCGAAGAATGCCCGGGTCACCGCCAATGCCGGCTTCACCACGGTGCGCGATGTCGGCTCGCGGACCGACCAGGTGATGCAGTCGCTCAGGCGCGCCACGGCAGAAGGAATGCTTCCCGGACCGCGTATTGTGACCGCCGGGCGCACAATCGCCATTGTCGGCGGGCATGGCGATGGCACCAACGGCTTCCGTCGCGAATTGCATGACGCGCTCATCACCGACTTCACCTGCACCGGCGCGGTGGAGTGCGCCGAAATGGTCCGAACGGCTTCCAAATACGGGGCTGACCTCATCAAGATTACCGCGACCGGCGGGGTATTGAGCCAGCAGGGGCGCGGGCTCGAAGCGCATTTCTCCGACGGGGAAATGCGCAGCATCGTCACCACCGCCGAGAGCCTAGGCCTGAAGGTTGCAGCCCACGCCCACGGTGCACGCGGCATCGAGGCGGCCGCGCGGGCTGGCGTGCACACCATAGAACACGGCACCTATCTCGACGAGCGTGCGGCCAAGGTCATGCGCGAGAACGGCACCATCCTCGTGCCGACGCTAATGGCCTTCGAAGGCGTCAGCGCAAACCTCGGCAAGGGCTTCTACACGCCCGTGGTCGAGGACAAGATTCGCGCGGTCAGCGAATATTCGCGGACCATCGTTGCCCGCGCGCAGCGCTGGGGCGTGCCGGTTGCATTCGGCACCGATGCAGGTGTCTTCCCGCATGGCGAGAATGCCGGCGAGTTCGCGCTCATGAAAAACAACGGTATGAGCGACCGCGCAGCGCTGGCCTCCGCCACGACGGGCGCGGCACGTGTAATCGGCATGGAGAACGAAATCGGTCGTATCGCGCCGGGCTATTCGGCCGACATCATCGCGGTCGAGGGCAATCCGCTCGACGATGTGACGGTGCTGGAAGATGTCGACTGGGTCATGGTTCGCGGCCGCGTACAGGAATAGGCGAACCACATTCGCTATGGTTGTTTGTCGATTGGAGTGCCGCGGCGGTCGGGGGCCTTCTTGTTTTCGCGTATTACCATTGTAAGGCAGCGCCCAAAGCAACTAGTCCTGGGGAAATGACCGATGAAATTTATCCGTAGCGCGCTTCTCGGCGCATCTGCCCTTTCACTTGCCGCGTGTGCGTCAACGGACCGCGAACCCGTCGCTTCGACGGCGATGGAAGATTCCGCTGAAGAGACGGACGCGCAGGAAGCGGCGCATAAGGAGCTTTTCGCGCTGTTCGCCGATGCGGACGAGCGTAACCTCAAGCTCAATCCGATGAACGCGCTGTTCCGCGGGGACATGCGCTATGCCGACCAACTCGGGGACTATCTTACCGACGAATATAACGATGCCAGCCGCGCCGATGCGGAACTGAATCTCGCGAAGCTGGCCCAGATCGACCGCAGCAAGCTGACGCCCACCGAGCAGCTGGCTTATGACGTCTTCAAATACGACCAGGAACGTGCCGTGAAGGGCCTGACGCCCGAACTGCTCGCAGTGACCGAAGTTCGTCCAGTGAACCATTTCTCGGGCTTCCATACCTTCTACCCCGGCTTCGCCAGCGGACAGAGTGCAGCGCCTTTCAAGACTCTCGAAGACTATGAGAACAACCTCAAGCGCCACGCCAATTACGTCGTCCTGACCGACCGCGCGATTGCCAAGTTCCGCGAAGGCCTCGACAGCGGCGTGCTCGAAACCAAGCTCACCATCGGCAATGTCATCAGCCAGCTCGACACACAGCTGGCGATGGAAATCCACGAATCGCCTTTCTGGATGCCGATTACCAATTTTCCGGATGACTTCTCGGCAAGCGACCGGGAGCGCCTGAAATTCGAATATCTCGAATCCATCGAGAGCATCTACGCGGCTCACCGCCGCCTGCGCGATTTCCTGCGCGACGACTATTACGCCAAGGCGCGTGACAGTGTCGGCCTTTCGCAGATGCAGGGCGGCCCCGCGCTCTACCAGCACCTTATCGAGGGCACGACGACGCTGCCGCTGACGCCCGATTACCTTCACAATCTGGGGCTAAGCGAGGTTGCGCGCATCAAGACGGGGCTGGAGGAAATCAAGGCCGAGGTAGGCTTCGAAGGCACGCTCAACGAATTCTTCGACTATGTCCGCACCGATCCCCAGTTCAAGCCGCAGAGCCGCGAGGCGCTGACGCAGACCTATTACGACATCGGCAAGCAAGTGGACGAGAAGATCGGCGACTATTTCTCGCTGCTTCCCAAGACCCCGCTGCTGATCAAGCCGTACGAGGAATATCGCGAGCAGTTCAGCGCGGGCGGCTCCTATGAAAGCGGCTCGCCCGACGGCAGCCGGCCGGGCACCTTCTATTTCAACGCCTACGACCTGCCGAGCCGCCTGACGACCGGCAACGTCACGCTCTACCTGCATGAAGGCGCGCCGGGGCATCACTTCCAGATCAGCCTCGCGCGCGAGAACGAGGACTTGCCGAGCTTCATGCGTTTTGGCGGCAAGACCGCCTATGTCGAGGGCTGGGCGCTCTATTCCGAAACGCTGGGCTACGAGATGGGCTTCTTTGACGATCCGTGGAACCGCTATGGCACGCTGCAGGACGAACAACTGCGCGCCATGCGCCTCGTGGTCGACACTGGCCTGCACGCCAAGGGCTGGACGCGCCAGCAAGCCATCGACTTCATGCTCGAGAACTCGGGCATGACCGAGACCGAAGTGATTGCCGAGGTCGAGCGCTACATCGCCATCCCCAGCCAGGCATTGGCCTACAAGGTCGGCGCGCTGAAAATCCAGGAACTGCGCAGCCGTGCGGAGGAGAGGCTGGGCGATGCTTATGACATCCGCGATTTCCACGCGCAGGTGCTCAACACGGGCGCGCTGCCGCTGCCGGTGCTCGAGGCGAAAATCGACCGCTGGATTGCGAACGGCGGCGGCTGAGCGCCTCCTGCTCCTGCAGCAACAGCTGGATAAGTAGTGGCCGGGCCAGTTCGACTGGCACGGCCTCTCTGACCAGTTTCAACCGCATCGCCACCGAAGTCAGATGCGCGCGGCAAGCATAAACTAAAGGGATTTAGACCTGACTAAAGCGGACGTGCGCTCGCGTGCGAGCCTCATCATGTGACTCTAGGGAATGCTAAGGTTTCAGGTGATGAATGGTGCCAAATTGTCACACAGGCACGCTCGGCAAATAGAATTGCGGGAACCGCGGCCACACATAGTAGGTTTTACGGAGCGGACGCAGGGAAAAGATTTCATGGAGGAGTAGCCATGTCGAGCTTGTCCTATCGCAGTAGCCGCCCCGATGGGTGGGTGAAGCCGAAGAGTTATAGCGATGCCAGCCTTCGCTATAAGCACCACGGGAAAATCATTCCGATGGATGAACCCGGCTTCTTCGCCCGTCTGTTCGGCGCCCGCTGACTAATCAGGTTCAGTCAAACGGACGTATTTGAAAAGGAAGGGGCCGGGAGTAGCGATACTCCCGGCCCCTCTTTCATGCCTGCGGTGAGGGTTGCGGAGGTCAGTATTCCTCCGGTTCCTCCGGCGTATCTGCGGTGTGCGTCGGCCCGGCATCCTTCTGGCCGCGGGCCAGCTTGAACACCACGCCCGACAGCAATGCCAACGCCAGGAGGTTGGGCAGCGCCATCGCAGCGTTTGAGATATCGCCGAGGCGCCAGACCAGTTCGCTGGGCTGTGCTGCGCCAAGGAAAATGACCACGCACCACAGCACGCGCCACGCCATGTGCAGCTTCTTCTCTCCGCTGCGCGAAGAACCCTTCATCCGGTCATAGAGGAAGGTGATCGCGCGCTCACCGTAATAGCTCCATGTCAGGAGCGTGGTGAAGACGAACAGGATAAGCGCGATCGAGGCGATCAGCGTACCGATCGGGATGCCTGCCAGTTCGACCGGGAAGGCCGCAGCAAAGGCGCCGCTGGTCATCTCGAAACCGACGCGGTCCGATTGCCAGGCATGGGCCACCGCTTCGCCGCCTGCCATGAAATCACCACGCACGGTCAGGATGACCAGCGCGGTCATGGTGCAGATGACCACCGTATCGATGAAGGTGCCCAGCATCGCCATGCGGCCCTGCTGTTCGGGATCGTTGGTCTGCGCCACCGCATGGGCAATGGCGGTCGAACCCTGGCCCGCCTCGTTCGAGAACAACCCGCGCGCGACACCGGCGCGGATGGCCATGATGATGGCCGCACCAGTGAAGCCACCCACCGCGCTCTGCGGATTGAAGGCACCATGGAAGATGAGGGCAAAGGTCTCGCCCAAATCGCCGAAGTTCAGGATCAGCGCGATGATGGCCATCACGATGTAGGCAGCGGCCATGAAGGGCACGACCTTCTCGGCCACGTTGCCGATCGACTTGATGCCGCCGATGATGACGATGAAAACGAGGATGGCGACGATGAGCCCGCCGAGCCATTCCTCGATACCGAAGAGCTCGTTGAGGCCGTCGGCCACGGCGTTCGCCTGGATCGAATTGCCGGTAACGAGCGCGGAGAACAGCGTGCCGAGGCAGAAGACCACGGCGAGCCAGGTCCACTTCTTGCCCAGACCCATCATGATGTAGGTCATCGGGCCGCCGCGCAGCACGCCGTCACTGGTGCGCTCACGATAGCGGATGGCCAGCGAACCTTCGGCGAAGGCCAGCGCCATGCCGAACAATGCGGTAATCCACATCCAGAATATGGCACCCGGTCCGCCCAGCGCGATGGCCGTGGCGACACCGGCAAGGTTACCCGTGCCGACCTGTCCGGAAAGCGCGGTCGAGAGGGCTGCGAAGGGGGAAATTTCACCGTCGCCGGCGCTCTTGCGGCCCGCGAACAGGCCCTTGGCAGCGCTGCCGAGCTTGACGATTGGGTAGAAGCGCAGCCCCACCATGAACCACAGGCCGACACCCAGCAGGATGATGGCCAGCGGCGGGAAGGGGATGACGGCCTCGCCGTTCCAGGTCCCTCCCCAGATGAAGTCCGACACATTGGTGACTGGTTGCACCATGCGCTCGCCAAAACTCGGCGGTGTGGCGTTTGCCATTCTTGTATTCCCCTCAAGCGTCCCTTGAATTCAGGTCGCGCAGGCTAGCTATGCGGGCGGCTCTTGGAAAGCCGGAATTACGCAAGGTTCCACGGCTTGCGTTTTGCGAGCCTTCGGCCTAAATGCGTGCCCGTCTTCCGACATCGATGAAGGAAAAGCCCCTCCCGACCTTGTATCGGGGCGGCGAAACCCCCATCCCGGAAGCAACGCAAAATTCATTCGCGAGAGAGCGCTCAAGACATGGCCGACAACGCCGACAAGACCACCAAGGTAGCCAAGGGCAAGAAGACCTCGCCCGCCGAGTTTATCCGGCAGGTCCAGACCGAAGGTCGCAAGGTCGTCTGGCCGACTTGGCCCGAGACGGTCCGTATCTCGATCTTCGTGTTCATCATGATGGTCATCCTCTCGCTCTTCTTCCTCGGCGTCGATTCGCTGTTCGGCGCCGTCGTGCGCTGGCTGCTCACGCTGGCCTGACCTGACGAAAAGGTAACAAGAGACACATGGCACGCTGGTACATCATCCACGCCTATTCCGGTTTCGAGAACAAGGTCCGCGATTCGATTATCGCCGAGGCCGAGCGTCTCGGCCTGTCCGAGGGCGTTGAAGAAGTCGAAGTCCCGACCGAAACCGTCACCGAAGTGAAGCGCGGCAAGAAGGTGCAGGTTGAGCGCAAGTTCATGCCCGGCTACGTGTTGGCCAAGCTGAACATGACCGACGACGTCTACCACCTCGTGAAGAACACGCCCAAGGTCACCGGATTCCTCGGCAACAACAACAAGCCGCAGCCGATTTCCGAGAAGGAAGCGGCGCGTTACTTCGGCGGTGTCGAGGAAGCGAAGTCGGCTCCGAAGAAGCAGGTTTCGGTCGATTACGAAATCGGCGACCAGGTCAAGGTGCTCGACGGGCCCTTCGCCAGCTTCAACGGCCTTGTCGAAGAACTCGATTTCGACAAGCAGAAGGTCAAGGTTTCGGTCTCCATCTTCGGCCGCGCGACGCCGGTCGAACTGGAATTCGAACAGGTCGAGCTGGTCAAGTAAGGCCGGTTTCCAAACCCTACGAAAAAGGGGCGCTCCTCGCATCCGAGGGGCGCCCCTTTTTGTGTCCGGCGCATCACGCGATGCCGAAGTTTTCCTCGACCAGCCGCGCTGCAAATCGACCTGCTTCGGCGTCTTCGGGATTGAGCAGGATGGACGATGCCGGTGCGCGCAGGTGGTAGTGCAGCTTGCCGGCCGCTATCGTGCGCTGTGCTTCCCCGCGCAGCATCTGCGGCACGATGCGTGTCAGGAGTTTAGAGCCGAAGCCTCCACCTCCCGCCCTTTCCTCACTTTCGCGAGTGCCGATGTCTTCGCGCCAATCGAGGACGAAGACCTGGTCCTCACCATGTCCATCGACAGACCATGTGAGATCGATCGCACCCTCGTCGGCGGAACCGATATTGTATTTCTGCGCATTCGTGGCGAGCTCGTGGATGGCGAGGCTGATCTGCTGAGCGGCTTCCGGAGCCACGGTCAGGTCGGAGCCGCTTAGCCGTACCCGGTCGGGAAACGCCATGGTCAGCGGCTCGAGCTGTTCCCGCACCACTGCCCCGAGATCGCCGGAATAGTCTTCGCTTCCGCGCATGACGGTAGAGGTCGCCATGGCGAGCGAGCGAATGCGTCCCATGAGCGCCTCAATGAAATCGGCGGTTCGCTCGTTCCCGCGCGCGCTCTGCTGGGTGAGCGAGGTGACGACCGAAAGCAGGTTGGCGCTGCGATGCACGGCCTCGCGCGTTTGCAGCGAGAGGCGGGCGTTGACATCGCGCAGCTCGGCGGTGCGCTCGGCAACCGTGGCCTCGAGCGAGGCGAGCGTTTTTTCATGCGCCTCTATCTCGGCGCGCAGTTTTTCGTTGGTTTCGCTCATCTGCGTCGGCGAGGGGAAGCTGACGAGAGTTGGGATAAGGCGGAACAGGACGATGGCGGTCGTCGCCGAGACGAGCCCCGTGGCCAGCTTCACGATGCCGACATAGGGATACATTGGCACCCACAGGGTGATTATCGACAAGAAATGGGTCAGCCCGCAAAGCAGGATGAAGGATGCGAACAGCAGGATGAGGCTGCTATGCGGGATATCCTCGCGCTTCCTCAGCACGGTAATCAGGGCAATGGGAATGGCCGAATAGGACAGGAAGATAAGCAGGTCCGACCCCGCCCAGAGAAGCACCAGCCACGGTTGCCAGAGCAGGCACATCCCGTGGGGCATGTACTGCCAGATATCGCTGAAAGCATCCATCACGCGCCTCATTCTCGTAATTTTGCAAACCTTGGGCGCGGATGGCCCAAATGTCTACAAAGCCAAGAAGAATCGCGTGGACCCGGGATGATGCGATATCAGGTACTGAAGGCGGGTATCATGCCCAATTTGTCGGCATATGCCATGCTCATCGAGAAAGTGTCGACCGCCATATGCGCAAGGATAAGCGGCATCAGGCTGCCGGTCCGGGTGCGCAGCCAGCCGAGGCCCAGCCCCACGGTGCCGGTGATGATGACACCGGCGAGGCTCTGGTAACCGTGCGAAATGCCGAAAATGAGTGCCTGGATGATGATGGGCCCCCATATCGTCGAGCCCACGCCCTTCAGGCGCTGGAGCCTGTCCATCAGGAAGCCGCGGTAGAGCAGTTCTTCGCCGAAACCGGCGGCAAACCACGCGACGAGGACAATCCACAGCACGTAATGGAACCCGCTCTGGGTAACCATTCCCAGGATATCGCTCACCGCCGGTGTGCCAAGGCCGATGCTGTCGAGCGCCATGGTGCCAAGCGTGAACCAGCCGAGGATGGCGATGGTGGTGACAAGCGCGATGAGGATCGTCTTTCCCCATCCTTCCTTGGGCAGGATTGGCCATGCCTCGGCAACGGCGCCATCCTTGCGCAGCCAAAGCCAGGAGACGAGCAGCGCAACGACCATGCCGAAAGCGGTGGTCCCGGCCATGACGGTGGAGGAAATTTCGAGCTGTCCGTCAGGGCCGATTTCGCCCCAGATGGCAACACCCGGGACCTGTGCCAGCAGGTAGAGGATGGCGACCGTGAGGAACTGAAGCAGGAAGCGGCCCCATCCGAGGGTCTGCGGCTTGGTCTCGGTCATCGAATTACTCCCCTGTCGCTTCGCCCATCCACCAGAAGGGCGCTGCCATCCATCCCTTGCCCTAACACCCGCAAGTAGCGAATTCACCTGTGTTTGCCGCGTTTTCCGCGCTTGAGTGCCCTTCTAGCGCGAACAGGCGGTTTCGCGTTCGGCACTCAGCCTCGTGGCGAAGGTCGGTGCCGTTCGGATACGGATAGTCGAGCGCTCGCATTTCTTGAGCTGGAAACGCACCTTGCGCTCGTGGAAATCGAGCGACACTTTGCGGAAGGTTTCCATGAGGTCCGTGCCGAGCAGAAGCGACGGTTTGTCGGCGATGCCGAACAATTCGAAAGGCGGGACATCGGCAAAGGCTACCGGCACATTGGTGAGTGTCACCGGACCGAGCTTCAATTCCTTGATGACACCGATTTCCAGCGTGGCCGGAGTGCCGGTGACACCGATGATCTCCACGGTGTCGAACTTGCGCCCGCGCCGCTTGATCAGCGCTTCGCGCAGGGCCGAATTGCCGATCGAGATTTCGGTGCCGGTATCGACTACCGCATCGACGGAAGTGCCCTGCGCTTCGACTTCGGTGAGGATGAGCTGGCTGCGCTGGAGCCGTGCGGTCACGATGATGACCCCGTCGAGCACCGGAGCAGGCGTGCTGCCATCGTCGACCGATATCGTCCGCTCTTCGAAATCCATCATCAGGCGCTGGTTGATCAGCGCATCGAGCCCAATCATCCCGTCCGCGCCGATGTGCCGTTCCCGCAGCACGGGCAGCTGCAAATCGTTGAAAACAGTGGGGCCGAGCTTGAGTTCGTCGACCAGGACGCGATCGACGAGCTGCAAATCGGTCATCGACTGGAGCATGTGCGGTTCGCCCACGATGAGCCCCTGCCTTGCGGCAAGCTTGCTGCTGACGACCGATGTGTCCGCCCCGCTGTCGACCACGAAGCGATAGGGGCCTTCGCCGTTAATATCGACTTCTACAGTCATCCGGCTGCGGATTTTTCCCGCTTCGATGGCCTGCCCACCAATGGCGAGCGTTTCGTCGATTTCGGCAGGAGGCAGGCGATAGGCTTCGCCGACAATTTGCTCGACAGGTTCCGCTTCTTCGACAGGCGAAGGGATGTCAGCGTCCTGCGCAGACAGGCTCGCCCCCATTGCGAGGGTCGCGCTTATCGAGGCGGCCTTAAGCAGCCTCCAGCAGTGGGCGAGGCAAAGCACCCGCAAAACCTAACAGGCTCGCGGGGAAGGGCTAGGTCAATTCGACGAAAGGTCGATTCTAGGCTGTCTTCTTGCGTTTCGCGGGCTTTTTAGCCGGTTTTGCAGCCGCTTTGCCAGGTCGCATGGCCGCGAGTTCTTCCTCGATTTTGCGCGATTGGCGCATTTCATCGATTTCGCGCTCGACCGACGCGTTTGTGCAATCATTCGCAGCTTCTTCGGTGGCGAAGGCGGTGCGCTTCTCGAGCGCGTCGATGCGGTCCATCCGGCGCTCGGTGCGGCTGGCGGGTGCGGCAGTGCCGGATTTGCCATCGGCTGCGCGCTGGTCGGCAAGGCGCTGGCGTACATCCTCGCGCTTGGCTTCAAGCTGGCGCTCGGCATCCTCCATTTCGGCGATATTGGCGTTGAGAGCTTCGATGTCCTTGCCCAACGCATCGATCGATGAGCGGCAGTCCTCGCGTGCCATGAGTGCCTGGCGGGCGAGGTCTTCGCGGCCATGGTCCATCGCCACCTGTGCCTTGTCGCTCCAGTCGCTTTCGGTCCAGCCAGCCTTGTCGACTTCGGCCTGCTTGCGCTCCTTCTGGCGGCGGGCCTTGGCGATGTCGCCGTGAAGGCCGATGAGCGTATCCTCGATTTCGCGCTGCAGGTGGGCGAGCATCTTGGCGGGGTTCGATGCGCTGTCGATGGCGCTCGAAACATTGCTGGAAACCAGTTCCCTTACCCTGATTGCGATATGTACCATTTGCGTCCCCCTCGAAATTCCCGAATACCCTTAAGGGCCAAGTATTAAGCATTTACGACTGGAAATACAGGGGCAACTTAACCTTGTTCGGATTTTCCTACGCCGCTTGGAAAGAATAAAGCGACCCCATGACTTTCCGTATGCCTGCTCTATTTCCTTTCGCCTTCAGGCAAAGCTGGCGCCCGTCGAAGGATTTCTTGCCTAGGACCGTGTTCCATGTGTTCCATCCTGTCGGGCTCCCCGCCTGCCGTTCCTACGCACGCGCATGCTTGCAAAACTGCGCAGAATCGCTATGTGCGCGCCTTCCCAAGCGACAGTTCGGGATTCCACGCGGGAGGACTGCCTCACGGCAAGCCGCTCGACCGCTCAACATGAGGCTTTCTCGAAAGAGGCAGCCGACAGTGTGAAAGGAGGCCAATCGTGGCCAAGAAGATTGAAGGCTATATCAAGCTGCAGGTGCCCGCGGGCACTGCAAACCCCTCGCCCCCCATCGGCCCGGCACTGGGTCAGCGCGGCGTCAACATCATGGAATTCTGCAAGGCGTTCAACGCTGCCACGCAGGACCTCGAAAAGAACGCTCCGATCCCGACGGTCATCACCGTCTATGCCGACCGTTCGTTCAGCTTCACCACGAAGACCCCGCCGGCTTCGTTTTACCTGAAGAAGGCTGCCAAGCTTAAGTCGGGCTCGAAGGAGCCGGGTAAGGTTTCGGCCGGCACCATCAAGAAGAGCGCCGTCCAGGAAATCGCAGAGGCCAAGATGAAGGACCTCAACGCGAACGATATCGACCAGGCCATGAAGATCATCGAAGGCAGTGCGCGTTCGATGGGCCTCGAAGTGGTGGAGGGCTAAGAACATGGCAAAGCAGACGAAGAACCAGCAGGTCCGCGCGAAGCTCGACAGCGAAAAGCTGTACACCGTGGACGAAGCCATCGCCACTCTGCGCGAGCACAAGGCGAAGTTCGACGAGACCGTCGAAGTCGCTATGAACCTCGGCGTCGATCCGCGTCACGCTGACCAGATGGTCCGCGGCATGGTTTCGCTTCCGGGCGGCACGGGCAAGGACGTCAAGGTTGCCGTCTTCGCACGCGGCGACAATGCCGAGAAGGCTACCGCTGCCGGCGCCGACAAGGTCGGTGCGGAAGACCTCATGGAAGACATGCAGAACGGTAATCTCGATTATGACCGCGTGATCGCGACGCCGGACATGATGGGTGTCGTCGGCCGTCTCGGTAAGGTTCTCGGCCCCAAGGGCCTGATGCCGAACCCGAAGCTCGGCACCGTCACGCCGAACGTGGAGCAGGCCGTGAAGGACGCCAAGGGCGGCCAGGTCGAATTCCGCGTCGAGAAGCAGGGCATCATCCACTCCGGCATCGGCAAGCTGTCGTTCAAGGATGCAGACCTCAAGGCGAACTTCGAAGCGCTGACCGGCGCTATCGTCAAGGCGAAGCCGTCGGGCGCCAAGGGCAAGTATGTCCGCAAGGTCACGCTGACCAGCTCGATGGGCCCCGGCCTCAAGGTCGACCTCGGCGAAGTCGAGGGTGCCTAAAACACCTTTCCTACATCGCTAGGATTTGAGAGGGCCGGAAGGAAACTTCCGGCCCTTTCCTATTGTCCGGTTGGCGCAGCTTTCAACTGGCGGGAATAGAACCAGCCGATGCCGATGAGGCTGGCGCCCAGAGCCACGAAGCTGGCGATGCGCAGCAGGCCTTCGAGGCCCGCGGTATCGACGATGAAGACCTTGAGCACCGTACCGGTCATCAGCACCAGCGAGCCGACACGCCACAGCCGCTCCTCGCGCATCGAACCGATGAGGAGGAAGGCAATGGCAAGGACGATGCCGACTAGCGATCGCAACAGGTCCTCGGTCTGCGACATGGGCAGCGTGTCGAGATAGGTTCCGGCAAAGACCTGCCGCAGCAATGTCATCGCAGCCAGCGTGGCGAGGGCCATGATCGCAATGTCGGCCACCCGCCGCCAATCGGGCCACCAGAGCCGCGCGGAAATGAGTGCTCCAATCCCGACGGCATAAGAGGCGAGAGCCAGGTTGGCGAGTGGGACCTGTCCCACCGCCTGATGCGCCCAGAGCGGGTTGTGCAGGAGCAGGCTGAACCACGCGAAATGCGCGAAGGCGGCTCCGGCAAAGGCTGTCGCGATGATGCGGTCCTTGAGGCCCGTCCACATGCCCCAGCCGATGGCGAGGAGGAGGCCTTGCCAGACTGTCCGCTCCGCCAGCCCCCTGGCGGCGAAGTCGGGCAGCGAGTCGAGATGGAAGAGCTGCTTGAAGAGCGTGTGCGCCACGACAAGGGCGAGCGGGACTGCGAACCAGAATAGCGCCAGCGGCTGCTCGAAATAGCTCGGAATGCGCAGGCGGGTGGCTCCCAATGCGATCGCGAGAGGGAGGATAAAGCCGAATACCTCGCGCAGGCCCGGCAGGTAGGTAACGAGCATCGGCTCGCCAGCCAGCGCGCGGATGGCTTCGCTCAGCCACTCGCCGACAGGGACGATGGCCCACAGCGTCATGCAGACGATGAGAGCGAGCGCCGCAAAGGAACGGTCGGGAAGCGCAAAGCGGATGCCTACTACCAGCACGGCGGCGGTCCAGACCAGCCAGATGGGCGGCAAGAGCTGGGCCAACGCTGCGAAGAGGACAAGCCCGCCGATGAACTCGGCAGCAGCGCGGACCCGGCCCTCCTTGCCCACGAGCGCGATGGCGGCGAAGGGGAGCGCGGCTGCCAGCCAGCGGAGGAAGGACAGGATGCTGACCTCGCTGACACCCTGCCAGAGGTCTTCAATCTCGGTGAACCGCGTGTCCGTGATGGGAAGCACCAGCAAGGTGCCGATGGCCGTCATCCAGAGCAGCGATGCGAGCGAGCGGCTGTCATTGGCGCGCTCGCGCAAGAGATAGGCGAGGCCAAGCGCGATGGCGCTGGCAGAGAAGGGCAGGGCTACATTGGGCAGCAGTGCCGCGCTGGCGAAGAAAGTCAGTAGCCCGGCGCTGGCGAGGTTGGCGGCGAGTTCGCCCTTCACCTTGCGGGGCCACAGCACGATGGCGGCGGCGGCGGCGGGCAGGGCGGCGAGGGCGAGCAGGCCGAAGCCTTCCGCCAGACGCACCACGTCGCGGTCGTAGGTTTCGAAGGTCCACAGCGTGACGAGACCGATGGCCAGCGTCACTGCTGCCACGCTCATCGCCTCAAGAGCGCCGCCATCCTTCAGGCGCAGCATGCCGAGCGGGATGCCGGCGAAGAGCGCGGCAAGGCTCGCTGCTACAAGCGTGAAGAACAGCGGGTCGGGCGTTGGCCACAGTTGCAGGAGGACGATACCGATTGCGGCGGCCATGGCGCTGCCAGCACGCATGCCGGGCTTGTGCCAGCCGAACCATGCAAGCGCGCCGCCGAGCAGTAGGTAGAGGCCCCAGGCGAGTGGCTGGTAGCCTCCTGCATCGACCAGCACTGCGAGCTGCAATCCCGCGAAACCGGCAGCAGCGAGCCGCACGGGCTGCTCGAAAGTGTCGATGTCGAGCAGCGCGGGAACGAGCGTACCGAGGACGATGAAATAGAGGCCGAGGGCGAGGATGTCGCAGAAATCGTAATCGCCACCGAGCAACAGCAGCGCGCCCCAGCCGAGGCCTCCGGCCAGAGCACCAAGGCCCAGCCAAGAGCGCTTCTGGCGATTGGCAGTCTGGGTCAGCCCGCCGGTCACCAGCGCAAGATAGAGCGCCAGCATCGGCAGGTTCGCATCCTCGCCGCCGACCAGCGCAGGCGCGGCGAAGCCACCGACCAGCCCCAGCACCGCGCTGGGCAGGCCGAAGCGGTAGGACAGGAAAATGGCGAGCGCGGTAACGCCCGCAAGGCCGAGGAAGGCGAAGGTCTGGCCGATAAGCTCGTATTGAGTGCCAGCGAGATAGAAGGCGGCGTAGAGCGTCGCGAGACCGGCTCCGGCCAGCGCCTGCCGCACCCGCTCGTCGCGCACGCGGTCCTCGAAGCGGTATGCAATTTCCGCGCCCGCCAGCAGGACGATGCCGAAGATAAAGGAAAGCGCCACCCGCACCTGCGGTGTAAGCAGCCCAGCCTCGATCGAATAGCGCACGAGGAAAACGCCCGCGATGGCCAGCGTGATGCCGCCCGCCCAGATGGGGAGACGACGTCCGAAGATATCCTCGAAATCGAGGCTGAGGCGAGTGGGTGCAGGTGCATCCTCGACAAGCGCCTCGGCTGGCTCTTGCGGTTGCGGCGGCTCGGGGACGGACGGCTCCGTCGCGACAACCGGCTCTTCGCTCCTGCGCAAGGTAACTGCGGGCGCGGGCGTGATAACCGGTTCTGGCTCTACGAGCGGCTCGGGTTCGTCCTCGACGGACGTTTCCGCCTCGTTCGAAGACTCACTCGGCGAGGCCAGCGCGTGCAACCGCCACATCTGCTGGGTCTGGCGCTCTTCCAGTTCTCCGAGGCGCTGCTCGGCCGCCTTCATGCGCTGGAACAGCAGCACGCAGGCTACGATAAGACCGATGACGATAAGCCAGAGCATGACGCTGTCAGGCTAGTGTGCGCATCGCTCCGCGCAAGTCAGGCTCAGATTCCGCCGTGGGTAAATGCGAAACCTGCCTGCTCCAGCCCTTCGCACAAGGCGGCAAGGCAGGCATCGAGCTCGGCGCGGTCGGTCGAACGGACGACGAAGTTCGCCCCGACCTTGCCTTCCTTGAAGAAGGGATAGCTGCCGATCTGGCAATTCTCGTGCGCTTTCTCGACATCGCGCAGAAGGGTCGAGACCTCGCTTTCGGGAATGAAACCGCCGACGGTTTCGGACATCAGAGGCGCGCCGCCTTCGAGGGTGCCGGTGAGCGCATCGAGCATGCCCGCCGTGATGTGCGGGACACCGGCCATCATGTGGACGTTGCCGATGCGGATGCCCGGCGCGCCCGACATGCGATTGGGAATGAGTTCGGCCCCTTCGGGCGTACGCGCCATGCGCAGGCGGCCTTCGTTGAGCCCGCCCTTGTCGGCGTAATATTCCTCGAGGATGGCGCGCGCATCGGGGTGAACGATGACCGGCACGCCAAGCGCCTCGGAGACCGCATCGACGCTGATGTCGTCATGCGTTGGGCCGATGCCGCCGGTGGTGAAGAGATAGTCGTAGGCCTCGCGAAGCGCATTCACCGCCTCGACGATGCGCGCGGTCACATCAGGGACGACGCGCACTTCGGAGAGGCGGATGCCCTGCACCTGCAGCCAGCTGGCGACCTGCGCGATGTTCTTGTCATGCGTGCGGCCGGAGAGGATTTCGTCGCCGATGACGACGAGCCCGGCGGTATAGATGCGGTCGGTCATGCGGGCTTTCGTAATGCGGCTTTGCTGCGAATGCTACTCTGCAGGTTCCATCTTCTTTGCAGGCTCTCCGACCTCGGCGCCGGCGCGGTAGAAAGTGAGGATGCCGTCATCGACTGGGTCGCTCGCCATGCGCTTGCGGTCGAGCACGTATTCCTGGTTGAGGCGCCAAGGATAGTTCACCGCATTCTTCGGCATGATGTGCTTGGACCGCTGGATATAGCCGGAGGAGAAGTCGAAGATATCGTCCTCTTCCAGCCCATGGTTGTCGGGCAGGGTGGGCACAGCGATATCGACGCCCATGCGCTTGGTCAGGTCGAGCACGCGGCAGACATAGTCCGAATTGATATCCGCGCGCAGCGTCCAGCTGGCATTGAGATAGCCGAACACCACCGCAAGGTTGGGCAGGTTCGAGAACATGCAGCCCTTGTAATAGAAGCGCTGGGCCAGATCGACCGGCTCGCCTTCCTGCGTGAGCTTTATCTTGCCCGCCACAGCCAGCTTCAGGCCGGTCGCGGTCACGACGATATCGGCGGGCAGGAAGCTGTCGTCTTCCAGCCTGACGCCGCCCTTCTCGAAGGCCTTGATACGTCCGGTGACCACCTCGGCCTTGCCGCTCTTCATCGCCTCGAACAAATCATCGTCGGGTACGAGGCACAGGCGCTGGTCCCACGGGTTGTAAGGCGGGGTGAAGTCCTTGAGGTCGTAATCCTCGCCCATCGACTTGCGGATGCGCTTGTGCAGCATCTCGCCCATCTTGTCGGGCTTGTTGCGCGCGCGCTTGAAGCCGAAATCCTGCAGTTTGATGTTCTTCCAGCGAGTTATCTTATACGCCGTCTTCTCGGGCAGGACCTTGCGCAGGAAATTGGCAATGCCGTCCTTGGCGGGGCGCGAGAACATCCATGTCGGCGTGCGCTGGAGCATGGTGACCTTGGCCGCCTTGTCCGCCATCGAGGGGACGATGGTGACCGCAGTCGCGCCCGAGCCGATGACGACCACGTTCTTGCCCGTGTAGTCGATGTCTTCGGGCCAGAATTGCGGATGGATGACCTGTCCGGTGAATTCGCCGAAGTCGAAGCCCGGGTCATACGGCTCGTCGTAATCGTAATAGCCCGAGCCCAGATAGAGCCAGTTGGCGGTCAGCTTCTTGCGCTCGCCATCGGGTGTTTCCAGCGTGACGTGCCAGCGCGCATCGCTATTCTGCCAGTCGGCGGAAATGACCTTGTGGCCGAAGCGAATGTGGCGGCGGATGTCGCGCTCGTCGGCAATGGTGTTGAGGTAGTCGAGGATGGCCGGCGCATCGGCGATGCTCTTCTCGTGCTTCCACGGCTCGAAATCGAAGCCCAGCGTGTGCATGTCGCTATCCGAACGGATGCCGGGATAGCGGAACAGATCCCATGTCCCGCCGAGGTTCTCGCGCCGCTCGACGATGGCGAAGCTGTGGCCTGGCACCTTCTCTTTCATGTGCGCGGCCATGCCGATGCCGGAAATGCCGGCACCCACGATGAGCACGTCGAAATCGGTGGCGCGGTTGCTTGCTGGTCTCTCTCCCATAACGGGCAGACTATCCCAAGCCGCGCGCGAGGGGAAGCGTAAGTTGCGGCAAGAAACCTATCTCGCCGCGTGGCTGCCGCGCTCCGCCAGCGCTCGGCGGCGCTCGGCGGGGGTCATGGCACGGCGTTGCTCGGCTTCGAGACCCTGCGGGGTCTCGGCGCGCACGCGGGCGAAACGCGCGAAAGCCATCGCGAGCAAGAAGGGGCCGAAATAGAACGGCGCGGTGCGCACCAGCGTGAGAAGGGTCCCGTCGCGAAAGCCCAGCACGGTCATCGAAATGACCAGCGCATAGGCAAGCCTTGCCAGCGGTCCGCCGCGCATGGTCAGCAGGAATTTGTAGGCCAAGCCGAAGATGGCCGCGAAAACCAGCGCCTGTATAACGATGCCGGGATAGCCGAGGCTCATCCAGCCGATACCGGGCAACGAGGCGGTCATGCCGATCGGCTGGCCATAATCCCACAGCGAGAAATGCTGGATGGGGCTGCCGACCGGTTTTTCGCTCCACAGCGCACGCGGGATGGGCTCGGTGAAAATTTGCAGCGTATGGGCGAAATAGTCCCATGTGCCGGTCTTCTCGGGCACCGCGTAGACGATGTATTCGAAATACTCGAGATTGGCAAAATCCATGTGCTCGAGCGGGTCGAGTTCGCCTTCCGCGATATAGCTTGCGCCAAGGTCGTCATCGACCAGCGCGCGCACCGCTCCGCCGCGGTCAATAACGAGCTGGTTGAAGGCGAGGCCAGCGGCCATCACCAACACGACCGCGCGCCAGTCGAACCACTTGCCGCCCTTCTCCAGCAGCCAGCAAATGGCGACGGCAGCGACCGCGAAGATGAGTGCGTGCCGCGAACCCGTCCCGGCCTGTGCAAAGGCGAAACCCGCGAAATAGAGCCAGCCCCACCAGCGATAACGTGACAGCCAGACCATCATTACGGCCATCGGGGCCAACATGAGCGCGGCATCGGTAAACCAGCCATTCCCCTGGATATTGACGAGATTGCCGGTCGAAGCATCGCGGACCATCGCCTCGAAATCATTGGCGCGCCTGCTCCAGTTGGCGAATTGCGCGACAAGGGCGAAGGGGGTGAGCAGGCCGACAACCGTCAGCATTGGCCATAGCATCCGCTGGCGAATCTCGGCGAAGCGCTCTTGCGGGGTGTGCAGTGCCGGTTTCGAGCCAATGGCAAGGCTGGCGAGGACGAAGACCAGCATTGCCAGGTTCGCGCCGAGGATGACGGTTATCTTGTGATTTAGCGTCGGCTGGAACTCGTAGAGCCGGTATACAAAGTCGAACTCATACCACCACGCGACCAGCGGGCGGAACACGAAGATGAACCCGTGGAAAGCGAGATAAAAGCTTGCCGGGTGCGCCAGCGAAGCCGCCGGGTTCCTGAGATAGGCAATGCCTGTCGCGATGAAGACGACAAGCGAGGCGAGGAGGAGAAAGTCGTACACTGCCTGCGGTCTCTATTCCCGGCGGCGGGGAGGGTGCAAACAGCTCATCACTTCGACCTCAGTGCTTGCCAGAGAAGCTTCGTGTCTTCCATCCTCTCGGGCGAGGTGAGCGAGGCGAAGAATTCGCGGGGCGCAAGCTCGAGCGAAGCAAAAGCGCGGCGCAGGCCCGGAACCAACTGGCTCGCTTCGGCGAGCACCAGTGGAAGCAGGACCACCGGAAGCGTGGAGCCGGCCAGTGCCAGCATAGCAGCCAGCATTAGGGCGATGGCGGACCCCGCCACGTAGATCACGATAACAGGCGCATGGGCGTTGTCTGCTGCGAGTATCGCCATCGGGGCCGCAGCAAGCGCGCGAAGCGTGGCGGCAAGAATAAGGGCCAGGGCGACGGGCGTGCTGAAGGTGGTCTGACCCATCGTGTATAGGTCTTGCAGCCACGGCCCTACCAGAAAAAGGACAAGCGCGAACACCACCGCGATGGCGAGCGACACCAGTGACATCGTCGCCAGCAACCGCCGCTGGACCGCGCGCTTGTCGCCCTTGATGTAGCCGCTTTCGTAGAATTGCAGACCGTAGGCGACATTGCTGAAGAGATCGAGCAGCCGGGTCAGTGTCCGCGTCGCGGCGAACCCTGCCAGCAGGACTGCTCCGAAGCTGGCGCCGACCAGCAGCAAATAGCCTTGCAGGTTCAACCCGAAGACCAGCGGCATCAGCATGAAGGCAAGGCTGGGCCGCCATAGGTCGGTGAGGCTCGATTGCATGTCGCCATGCCCGCTCTCGAACATCTGCGGTGCGATCCTGCGCGCGGAAAGGAAAATCCAGAGCGCAGAAATGCAGCGGAAAAGCGCGAGACTCATGGCGAGTGTCGAGAGGCTGTCCGAAAACGTGACGGCCGCTGCAATCACGACAATTTCGAGCAGGCTCGTCGCGTTGTAGAGGAAGATGTGGTCGGGATATCGACCCGCCACGCGATAGGGAATGTCGAAAATGGCCATCTGGCTGCTGGCGAAAATATATAGCGCCAGCCACGCTGCGGCCTTTGCCATGTCCCAGATAGCAACCTCGCCATCGTAATCGACGACCGATGGGATGAGGAACATCGCCGCGCTTGTGAAGACAAGTGCCAATGCGGCCGTTGAGAAAGCCGATATAGTCCATGCCGCGCGGAAATCCTGCCGGGCGCGGGGCAGGTCGCCTGCCTGAGCTGCGGCGAGGGCTGCGGTCCCTCCTGCGCCTGCGAACCCGTTGCCGACCAGCGCAACATAGGCGGGCACGGCGAACAGGATGAGCCAGCTCCCGACCGCCTCCACGCTCCAGCTGGCAAAGAAAATCGGCAGCGTGGCGAACTGAACCGCGATGCGCGTGGCGACGGCCATAAGATTGGCCGATATGCCGCGCAGCAGGCGGCGCTGGTCGCTCATGCCTCGGTTTTCCGGCCCAGCAGTTTGCGACCGACGGATTTGCCCGTGTCGACAAGGGCCTGCGCCGTTCCGAGTGCACGCACGCGGCGCTTTTCGCGCGGGAGATGCGCCTCCCACTGGCGGTAACGCGCCGAAATCGGGCCTTCGAGCAGCGCGACCCACTGGGAGGTTATCCGCTCCACGCTGAAGGTCTTCGCCCGCCTGTGGCCCGCATCGACGATGTCGGCGTAGAGCTTCGGGTCGCTGCGCAGCCGGTCTATCTGGCTCACCGCCTCCTCGAGATTATGCGCAAGCAGATGGTCCATGCCCGCCGTGCCCACCTGCGCAAAGGCGCTGTCGCTACCGCTGACGAAAGGAACGCCTGCAATCCAGGAATTAAGCAGCTTGTTCGCCGGTTTGCGCGAATGGCGCGCATTACCGAAGCTGCGCAGGCCGATGGCAATGTCGATATCCGAATAGTCGTTCCAGCGCTCTGGAGGCTGGACCACGAATTCCAACCCGCGCGCCTCCATGGCCTTGGTCCATTGTTCCGCCGTCCCTGCAAGATTGCCGTCTAGCTTGCCGAGGAAACCCACCCGCTTCACGCCTTCGCGGTTGTCGTCGCGCGGGACGATGCCTGCCTGCGGCCAGAGATATTGCAGCGCTCCGTCTTCGCACAGGAGGTCGGTGTTCTGCTGGATATGGAACTGCGCCCATAGCACGCGCGGGTAATCTGCTTGTATCGAAACCTGGAACAGCTTGGGGTCCGCTCCTGCGCGCGAAAGTGTCTTCGACTTTGCGAGGTTGATGCGCCCTTCGGCAGGCTCGGTCGCAATCTCGATGCCGCCCACACCCATATCGCGCAGTCGGCACCAGGTCTGGACCGTCCAGCAAAGGTCGCCATTTTCGGCAAAGCTCTTGAGGATATCGGGCCTTGCGGCCAGCAGCGCATCGAAATCCTCGTTTGCAATCGCCTCTGCCGCGCCGAAGCGGCCATTGTGGACGAAGCGTACCGGCGCGGGCGTTTCCAGCTCCCTCTCGCCGGAGGATATGGTGCAATCGCTCATCTTTAGTGTTCGCGATGCTGCTGCATGCGCTGTCCCCGTTGACCCTTGGCGACGCGACATCCCACGAGAATGCCTCTTGCGCAAGTTTCGCGGCCTCTCGCTTTCCCGAATTCCTTTCGCTAGGGCAGGGCCGGAGTTGAGGAGTTGCCATGACAAAAGAGGGTAACGGGCGCCCCTATCGCGTGACGTCCATCGACGTTGCGGAACGCGCCGGGGTCAGCCAGTCGACCGTAAGCCGCGCGCTGTCGGGTTCGGAAACCATTACCGAAGCCACGCGCCGCCGGGTCGAACAGGCCGCTGCCGAACTTGGCTATCACGTCAACATGCGCGCCGCAGGCCTGCGCAAAGGCGAGACCGGGACCATCGCCATCGTCGTCATCGGGCGCGACGGGCAGGGGCCCGCGGCAATCAACCCCTTTTACTACAGCCTGCTCGGCAGCACCTGCGCTGCAGCGGCAGAGCGCGGCTACGAGGCGCTGGTCTCCTTCCAGGCCAAGGAAGACGAGCTCTTCGGCCATTATGTCGGGCGCAGACAGGCCGATGGCGTGGTGGTCATCGGCACCGCCACCAACAAGCCCGCATGGGATTATTTCCGCACCGTTGCCGATACCAGCCACGCGATTGCCTTCTGGGGTTCGCCCTTCGACGATGCGGTCTGGGTGCGCTCGGACAATGCGGAAGGTGGCAGGCTCGCGGTCGAGCGGCTGGTTAAGGGCGGGGCGAAGGACATCCACTTCGTCGGCGACCCCAATTCCTCGCAAAAGCAGTTTCGTGAACGCTATGAGGGATATCGTGCGGCGATGGAGAAGGCCGGCCTCACTGCGCACGAGGCAGCCGTTCCCGAGCAGGGTGAGCGGGTCGTACAGGGCCGCAGTGCAGTCGCCAGTCTTTGCGACAGCGGGGCTGCCTTCGACGGGCTGTTTTTCGCCTGCGACGCCATGGCTCTGGGGGCGCTGGAGGAACTCGCTTCGCGCGGTGTCGCGGTTCCCGGCAAGGTCGGGGTGGTCGGTTTCGACGGCCTCGGCTCGGGCGAATTCAGCAATCCACCGCTGACCACGGTCGAGCCTGATTTCGCTGAAGCCGGTCGCCTCCTCGTTGAGACCGCACTGGCTGGCGAGGGCGAACGCGCCGAACGCCGCGTGCCGGTGCGGCTGGTAGAGCGTTCGAGCGCGAAGTAACGTCGCTCGTCGATTGCCGGTTTGCCAAGCGGGCCTCGCCGCGTCTAAGCCTCCCCGCAATTCTCTAGGGGAGAGCTAAGAGACATGAAAACCAGCATCGCTTCCGCCCTCGCGCTCGTACTTTGTGCGGCGTCTGCGCCTGCCTTCGCGCAGAATCAGGAACCAGAGCCGAGCCCCAATCCGGTCGAGGAGCAGGAGGTCGACGCCTCGCAGGACGAGTTGCCCGAAGAAGGCAGCGGCGAACAGGTCGATGCGGCGCCTGCCACAGTCCCGATTGCGGGCGAAAGCGAGAAGGACGAGGGCTGGGACGTTACCGCTCCACGCGGAGCCACGATGCGCGAGGTCGCCATCAACACCGACGAAGGCACGTGGATGGATGTCGATGTGTCGCCCGACGGGCGCATGCTCGCCTTCTCTATGCTTGGCGACATCTACACCATGCCCGTCTCGGGCGGCACGCCGACGCGGATTGCGGAAGGGCTGGCTTGGGAAATCCAGCCGCGCTTTTCGCCCGATGGCAGCCGCATCGCATTCATTTCGGACCGTGGCGGCGGCGACAATATCTGGCTGATGAATACCGACGGCTCGAACAAGCTGCAGGTGACCAAGGAGGACTTCCGCCTCCTAAACCAGCCGAGCTGGTCTCCCGACGGGCGCTACATCGTCGCCAAGAAGCATTTCACCACGCAGCGCAGCGCCGGAACGGGTGAAATCTGGCTCTACCACGTGTCGGGCGGCGGCGGCGTGCAGCTGGTCAAGCGCTCAAGCGAAGCGGTTCAGAAGGAACTGGGCGAGCCCATCTACGCGCCTGACGGCAATGCCATCTACTACACGCGCAACATCACGCCCGGCGCGACCTTCGAATATGCGCAGGATTCGACGCAGGGCATTTTCAACATCGAACGCTACGATATCGACACCGGTGAAGTGACGACGGCGGTCGGCGGATTCGGCGGCGCAGTGCGCCCGACGCCTTCGCCCGATGGCAAGAAAATCGCTTTCGTGCGCCGCGACAAGGACCAGTCGCAATTGTGGGTGAAGGACCTCTCCACGGGCGAAGAGCGGATGATTTACCGCTGGCTCGACCTCGATTTGCAAGAGACCTGGGCGGTCTACGGCGTCTATCCGATGATGGACTGGATGCCCAACGGGAAGAGCATGGTCGTCTGGGCAGGCGGCAAGCTCAACCGGGTGTCTGCCGACGGCTCTGGCGCGAGCGTCATCCCCTTCAGCATCTCCGACACGCGCATGGTCGCCGAAGCGCCGCATCCGGTCATCGATGTCGCACCCGATGCCTTCACCGCGAAAATCCCGCGCTTCGCCAGCGTTTCGCCCGATGGGCGCACGGTGGTCTTCGAAAGCTTGGGCAAGCTCTATACCAAGCCGGTCGGCAGCAATGCCGAGCCACGCCGCCTGACTTCGGGCGGCGGTGATGCGCTGGAACTGTGGCCGGCATGGTCACGCGACGGCAACCGCATCGCCTTCGTGCGCTGGACCGACAGCGGCCTCGGCAAGATTGTCACGGTCGACAACCGCGGGCGCGGCGAGCGTATCGTGACCAGCCAGCAGGGCCACTATGCCGTCCCGCAATTCTCGCCCGATGGCGACACCATCGTCTTTGAAAAGCGCGGCGGCGGTTATTTGACCTCGCCCACTTTCTCGGAGAACGAAGGCACTTATGCGGTGAGCTCGGGCGGCGGCACGCCGCGCCTGATTGCGCGCGATACCTCGACGCCGCAGTTCGGTGCGGACGATGACCGCGTCTTCATGTTCGGCCGCTCGGGCGGCAAGCTGCAATTGCTCTCTGCCGACCTCGACGGAGAGGCGCGCCGCGTCCATGTCGAGGGCGAGCTGGCCAATGATTTTCGCGTCAGCCCGCGCGGCGATTACGTGGCCTTCCGCCAGAATTACGAAGTCTTCGCCATGCCGTTGCTACCCGGCGGCCAGACCGTTACCGTGAGCGAGAAATCCGGATCGCTGCCGATTACCAAGGTCAGCACGGGCGGGGCGGATTACATCGGCTGGACCGAGGATGGCTCGACGCTGCATTGGTCGATGGGGCCGGTGCTCTACCGCGCCAGCACTTCCGCGCTCACGCCGACAACGCCCGACAGCGAAGCTCCCAAGTTCACCCCGCCCGACACCGGCACCTCGCTGGCGCGCACCATCCGCGCCGACAAGGCGAGTGGCACGGTCGCGATTACAGGCGCGCGTATTCACACCATGGCGGGCGAGGGTGCAGGCACCATCGAGAACGGCACCATTCTGATCAAGGGCGACCGGATCGCTGCCATCGGTCCGGCAGGATCGGTGCAGGTGCCGTCGGGCGCGGCGGTGGTCGAGGCCAATGGCCGCACCATCATCCCCGGCCTCGTCGATGCGCATGCCCACGGGCCGCAAGGCTCGGGCGACCTCATCCCGCAGCAGAACTGGTACCAGGTTCAGCAGCTGGCGATGGGTTCGACGACCATCCACGACCCGTCGTCCTCGGCCAGCATGATTTTCGCAGCAGCCGAGCGCCAGCAGGCGGGCACGCTGCTCGCCCCGCGTATCTTCTCGACCGGCGAAATCATCTACGGTGCCAAGGCGCCCAGCGTCTATGCGCGCATCGACAGCTATGAAGATGCGCTCGCCCACGTGCGCCGCATCAAGGCGCAGGGCGGCATCAGCGTGAAGAACTACAACCAGCCCCGGCGCGAGCAGCGCCAGCAGGTTGTCGCCGCCGCGCGCGCGGAGAACATGCTGGTCGTGGCCGAGGGCGGTTCGCTCTTCGGCATGGACATGAACCTGATTGCCGATGGCAACTCCACCGTCGAGCACAACATCCCGGTCGACGTGATGTACGAGGACGTGCTGCAGATGTTCAGCGGCTCGGACACGAATTACACGCCGACGCTCACCGTGACCTATGGCGGTCTCGCTGCCGACCCGTACTGGCGGCAGGCGACCGATGTGTTCGACAACCCGCTGCTGGTGCACACGCCGCCCAAGCTGCTTCTCGCCCAGACCGGCCGCCGCATTACTGCGCCCGACTGGGCCTTCGTCGATGACAATGCTGCCCGCGAAGCTAAGAAGCTGGCCGAGCGCGGCGTGAAGGTCAGCATCGGCGCGCATGGCCAGCAGGCCGGTATCGCCGCGCATTGGGAGATGTGGAGCTTCGTGCGCGGTGGCATGTCCAATGTGCAGGCGCTGCGAGCAGGCACCATCGAGCCGGCAAAGTCGCTGGGCATGGCGCAGGATGTCGGCAGCCTTGAGGTCGGCAAGCTGGCCGACCTTGTCATCCTGACCGCCGACCCGGCGCAGGACATCCAGAATTCGGATGATATCGCGCAGGTCATGCTCGGTGGGCGCCTCTATGATGCGCGCACGATGAACGAGGTCGAGACCGGCAACGAGGAGCGCCTGCCCTATTGGTGGGAATAAGGAGAAGGGCGGCGCCGGCATTGTGCCGGGCCGCCCCTCCTTGCCTCATGCGCTAGCCGGCGCTTGGAGACTTACGCAGCGCGAATGTGGAACAGGAATTCGTCGACCTTGTCGCGCAGGATCGTCGCCTGTCCTTCGAGGTCGCTCGACGAGGCCAGCACCTGGCTCGCCGCAGCGCCGGCCGCGATGCTGGTGTCGCGCATATTGTCGAGGTGGCCCGCCACTTCGTCCGTGCCCTGTGCAGCGCGGTCGATGCTGCGTGCGAGGTCCTGACCCGCGACCGACTGCTGGTCGACCGCACTGGCAATCGAGATGGCGGTGGTTTCCAACTGCTTGATCTGCTCGCCAATGGAGCGAAGCGCGTTGACGCTTGCGCCGGTCGAGGCCTGCATGGCCTGAATCTGCTCGGACACTTCCTCGGTCGCACGGCTGGTCTGCGCGGCGAGTTCCTTCACTTCGCTCGCCACAACCGCAAAGCCGCGACCTGCTTCGCCGCCACGTGCAGCTTCGATAGAAGCGTTGAGCGCGAGGAGGTTGGTGCGCTGGGCAATCGACTGGATAAGCTCGACAATTTGGCCGACCTGTTCAGCCGAAGCTGCAAGCGCGCCGATGGTCGAGTCCGCACCCTCGGCATCATCCGAAGCCTTGCGGGCGAGTTCTGCCGAGTTCGCCGCCTGACGGCTGATTTCCCCGATCGACATGGCAAATTCGTCCGACGCCGCGGCCGCAGCCGTTACGCCGCCCGAGGCCGTTTCCATGGCGATGGACACCTTGCTGGCCTGACCGGCTGCCTGTTCGGCTGCCGATGCCATCGAGCCGGCCGTTGAATTCAATTGGCTGGAGGCTGCGGCTACTCCGCCAACTACATCGCCGACGCTCTTTTCGAAGCTGTCGGCCAGTAGCATCAATTCCTGTTTGCGCTGCTCGGCAGCCGATTTGCGGCCGGCAAAAAGCTCGTCGAGCTTGTGGCCCGAGCGGGCGAAGACTGCCAAGGCACGCGCGAGGTCACCAATTTCGTCAGGACGGCTGGTGTCGCCTGCTTCGATATCGCGCGCTCCTCCCGAGAGACGGCTCATCTCGCCGACCAGATGCTGGAACGGCTTGATAACTTCACGAAGAATGAAGCGGAGGCTGAGTATCGCTCCGAGAGAGGAGATCGCTGCAACTACAATTACAATTGTCCGCGCGGTGTCGGCCAGGTCGGGGTTGGTAAGGCCGATAGTCGCGACGATGGCTAGGGTGAGCACTCCGCCCAGCGTGAAGAGCGATGCAATCTTGGCCTTCGCGGCCATCGACTTGGCCATGAACCAGCCATGCAGACCGCTGGTATACCGCACCTCGTCAATCTGCACGCCCTCGACTTCGGCGATTTCGCGACTCAGTTCGTCATCGATTACCGTCGTATGTGCGTTCACGGCATCTATCCCCCAACATTCACGCCTTCTTTTAGCGCGTTCTAGTTACCAAATTCATGCAGCGCGTACGTGCTGCAGGAACTCGTCGACCTGCTGGCGCAGCACGCTTGCCTGCGATTCGAGGCTGGTGGCCGAGCCAAGCACCTGGCTGGCTGCCGCACCCGTCGCCACGCTGGCCTCGCGGACCTGCGTGATGCTGCCCGAAACCTCGTCGGTCGAGCGCGCGGCAAGGTCGATGCTGCGTGCGAGATCCTGACCTGCAACCGACTGCTGGTCGACCGCGCTGGCGATTGAAATGGCAGTCGTTTCGAGCTGCTTGATCTGTTCGCCGATCGAACGCAGCGCACTGACGCTGGCACCGGTCGAGGCTTGCATCGCCTGGATTTGCTCGGCCACTTCCTCGGTCGCCCGGCTGGTCTGCGCAGCCAGTTCCTTCACCTCGCTGGCAACAACGGCGAAGCCGCGGCCTGCTTCCCCGCCACGTGCCGCTTCGATGGACGCATTGAGAGCGAGGAGGTTGGTGCGCTGGGCAATCGACTGGATGAGCTCGACAATTTGCCCGACCTGTTCAGCCGACGTCGCAAGCGCGCCGATCGTTTCGTCTGCGCCTTCGGCATCGTCCGAGGCTTTGCGGGCAAGTTCAGCCGAGTGCGAAGCCTGGCGGCTGATCTCACCGATGGACATGGCAAACTCGTCCGAAGCGGCTGCCGCAGCGGTGACACCGCCCGAAGCCTGCCCCATGGCGTTGCTGACCGCTTCGCTCTGGTAAGTTGCCTGTTCAGCCGCTGCCGCGACAGTCGATGCGGTCGAATTAAGCTGGGTGGAGGCCGCGGCAACCCCGCTGACCACTTCGCCGACGGTGTTTTCAAACTGAACTGCCAGGCGTTCGAGGTCCTGCTTGCGGCTGGCACGCAGGGTTTCCTTTTCGGCGACAATCTTCTCCATCCGGAACGCGCTGCGCAGGAACACATGGAGCGAGCGGGCCAGCCCGCCCAGTTCGTCGCGGCGTTCAAGGCCGGGTATCTGGATCGACTTGTCGCCTGTCGCGAGACGCTCCGAAGCGTCGGTAAGTTCGCTTACCGTGCCTGCGATATCGCGCGCGATGACGCGAGTGCTCACGAGGATGAGGCCAATGCCAAGTGCGGCGACCGAGAAGAATGCGACAAACAACCAGAAGATGGTCGCTTCGCCCGCAGCATCGCTGGCCTCACCCTGGCGGAAGAGGTTGGTTTTAAGCTTTTTCGCAAGGGCGTTGAAAGCATCGCCATGGTTCAAGGCCCGTTCCGCGACGGCTGCACGGGTTGCCGGGTTGGGAGCAGCCTTCTGGTCTGCAATATCGGACTGCACGACATCGAGGCTCTGGCGCAGGTCTTCGATCGTAGCAATTGCGGCAGGTGCGATAACGCGCGCACCGCGCTCTAACGAATTGAGGTCGCGGCGCGCTTCCTGCAGGCTTTCCTCGGCACGGGTGATGGACGCGGTATCGCCGGTCCAGGCAAAACGCTGGGTGTTGAGCAGAGCTTCGTCGATGTCGGTCTTGAGCTCGGTCGAAAGAACCAGCATCTCGTTGACCTGCATGCGCTCGTTGCGCAGCTCGACGGCAATCCAGCCGCCGACGACGATCGACAACAGGATAAAGACGACCGCGCCGATATTGGCGAGGGCGACCATGCTCAGCTTCCCGCCAAGAGAGAGGTCCGCGAATTTCCCGCGGAGCCCGGTACCGCCTGTGCCTATGTCGGCAAGGATCGCGCGATCCTCGGCAATCTCGTCGGAATAATATTTGGCGGTATCGGCATCCTGCGTGCCGAAGTCATGCGTGAGGGCGTTCATGCTACCTTGCTTTCCCGGTCATCGTTCTGATTGTTCTGATCGACCGCATCGACCTCGCTGCCGAGGAATTGCGGAATCTGGTCGGCGGGCATTGCCTTGAAGTAGAGCCAACCCTGGATCTGGTCGCAGCCGGCGGCGCGGACCATGTCGGCCTGTTCTTGCGTCTCCACGCCCTCGGCGGTGACTTCCATTTTCATCGCCCGCGCCATCGTAATGCTGGAGAGCATCATGGCGCGGCTGGAATCATCCTCGCTCGCCTGGCTGACGAGGCTGCGGTCGAGTTTCAGTTTCTCGAAGCGGAACTGGCGCAGGAAGCCGATCGAGGCATAGCCCGTGCCGAAATCGTCGAGCGCGACGCTGATGCCGAAGCCGCGGATAAGGTTGAGACTGCGCTCGGCGACCACGGGGTCGAGCACGAGGCAGGTCTCGGTGACTTCCAGCTCGAGCCGTTCGGGATCGAAGCCCGTTTCTTCGAGAATGTGGCCGAGCTGAATGGGGAATTCGGGATTGCGCAGCTGTGCGGCGGAAATGTTCACCGACAGGGTCACGTCTTCCCATTCAAGCGCATCGACACAGGCCTGGCGCAGAACCCAGAGGCCGATGGGATTGATCAGGCCGGATTCCTCGGCCACCGGCACGAAGACATTGGGGCCTATCGATTTGCCGTCCGGACGCTCCCAGCGAAGCAGGCTTTCGACCGAGACGACCTTGCGCGTAGTGCTGTCGACCAGCGGCTGGTAGTGCATGCGGAATTCGCCGAGGGCGAGAGCCTGGCGCAGCTCGTCGTCCATCTGCTTGATCTGTTCACGGCTGCGGTCGAAGGCTTCGTTGAACCAGGTGCAGCGCATCTTGCCCCCACGCTTGGAGGCATACATCGCGACATCTGCTCGGCGCAGCATTTCGGACGAGGAAACGGTCTTGCCCGGGGCATTGCGCGCAAGGCCGATGCTGGCGCCCAGCGTCAGGCGCCGGTCGGCAACCTTGATGGATTTCGCGAGCCGCTCGATGATGCGGCGGCAGTGGCCTTCGAGCAGAGTGCCCGAAAGGTCGCCCGTCATCAGGACGGCATATTCGTCGCCGCCAAGGCGGTAGAGATCTGCTTCTTCACCGCAGATATCGCGGATGATACGCGCGATTTCCTTGATGGTGTTATCGCCGACCACGTGCCCGTAGTGGTCGTTGATAATCTTGAAGCCATCGAGATCGACGATGGCCAGCGCGACTTCATGCTCGTCGGACATGGTATCCGATATGTCACGGTGCAGGGCGCGCCGATTCGGAAGGAGCGTCAGCGCGTCGCTGCTCGACAGGCGTTCGAGCCGTCGCAAGTGCTTGATGCCAAGGACCGCGAAGCCGCCGATGCTGGCAAGGAATGCGACAAGGCCTCCCCCGAGCACTGCGGAAATCGAGGCGATGCCCAGCTGCGGGCCGAAAAAGGCAAGGACGGCCGTCACGCTGACGATACCGGCAAGCGCAGCCAGCGGCGCGAAGATCATCACGCGCGTGCTCTGCTGGGCCATCTCTGTATGTGAACGCACGCAGGTATCCCCCTCGGTGGCATGGTCCGGTCAAGTGTCATACCGCTAACGCGCATTCGCTAATTAACGGTAAACTCAAAATTTACCTTGGATGGTAAGCGTGACGGTGCGCCGCGCCGCGGCGCGTTCCGGTCAGCCAGCGATGGCGGAGGTCAACCGTTTACGACGCGCGGGGAGGCCGGGCTCAGCACCGCGCCGACACCGCTCGCCGCTTTCGGCGAATACATTGCGGATCCAAAGGCGGAAGGCTCGAATTTGTCGGTCTGCCCGACAACGGTTTCGCCAGCGCCCAGCATGAGGAAGCCGTCATTTGCCACGCCGCCATGAAGGCGGTCGAAAGCCCTGCGGCGGGTTTCCGGATCGAAATAGAGCAATACGTTGCGGCACAGCACGAGATCGAACTTGCCGGGCGAGGGCGGGAAGTCGAGGAGATTGCGCTGCTCGAACCGGGTCATCTCCAGCACGCGAGGCGAGACTTGCCAGCCCTTGGGCGTTTCGGAGAAGAAGTTGAGCATTTGCGCCACGGAAATGCCGCGCTGGATCTCGAACTGCGAATAGGTGCCGGTCTTGGCCTGGTCGACGGCCTTGGACGACACATCGGTGCCGAGGATTTCGATCTTCCAGTCCGCCCAGCGGCCAGGCTGCTCGAGGAAGGTCATCGCGAGGCTGAGCACTTCCTGCCCGGTCGAACAGCCTGCCGACCAGATCGAGATACGGCGCGAATCGGCGCGGCGCTTGGCCAGCTCGGGCAGGATGGTGTTCGCCAGCGTCGAAAAATACGCTTGGTCGCGGAAGAAATAGGTTTCGTTGTTGAGCAGCGCCTCTACCACGCGGGTCGCGAGGCGGTGCTCGCCCGGACGTTCGAGCATGCAGGCAAGCTGGTCGACATTGTCGAGACCGAATTCGCGGAACAGGCCCGAAAGCGCGGTCGAAATGCGCCAGCGGCGGCTCTCGGTAAGCGTCTGTCCGGTACGCGCTTCGAGCAGGTCCGCAATGATCTGGTGGGAGGCGTCTTCTAGCGCCATGCGTCGGCTCCTGCTGTCGAAAGGACCCGTTCAGCCAGTTCCTCCGGGGGGAGGACGGCTGACGCAAGACCGCGTTCGGTGATATCGCGCGGCATGCCCCAGACAGCGCAGGTGTCCGCGCTCTGGGCGTACATCGAGCCGCCCGCATTGATGATAGCGTCCGCGCCTTCGGTCCCGTCGCGGCCCATGCCCGACAGGAGAATGCCTGCGACGCGCCCTTCATAAGCTTCGGCAAGCGTTTCGAACATCGGGTCGACTGAGGGCGTGCAGCCGCTCTTCACCGGATGGAAGGCGAGGTCGGTGACGTATTTCGTGCCCTTCTTGCGCACGACCATGTGGCCGTGGCCCGGCGCAATCAGGATGCGTCCGCGGGTCACTTCGACACCCTCGTCGGCCAGCACGGCTTCGCGTCCTGCGGCCATTTCCATCTGCTTGGCGAAGACCGGAATGAAGCTGCCGGGAAGGTGCTGGGTGATCAGGATGGGTAGGTCGAAATTCTTCGGCACCTGGCGCAGGAACAGGCCGAGCGCATGGATGCCGCCGGTCGATGCACCGATGGCCAGAACCTGCGGGCGCTTGCCGACGCGGCGCTGGGCGAACTTGGGTGCCTTGCGTTCGGGTTGTTCGTGCGGGGCAAGGCCCTTCAACGCACGGATCTTTCCGAGCAGCTGTTCGCGATAATCGTCGTTGAAGCCGCCCGGTCGCGGCTTCAGCATGGTGTCGGCCGCGCCCATCTGGAGCGCCTTGACCGTATGTTCCGCGCCCTCTGCGGTGAGCGAGGAAATCACCAGCACCTTGGTTCGCGGCGAGGCCTTGAGGAGCTTCGGTAGGGCCTCGATACCGCCCATTCCGGGCATTTCGAGGTCGAGCAGGATCACATCGACGTATTTCGTCTTGAGCTCTTCCAGACCGCGCTCGGCGGTGCTGGCGGCGGCAACGATGGTCATGTCGTTCTCGCGCTCGATCATGCGCGAGAAAACGGTCCGCACTGTCAGCGAATCGTCGACCAGCATCACCCTCACAGTGCGCGGGGCACTGCGTTCAGCGCGTTCGGCTGTCGTATTGTATTTGAGAGCAGCCGCCACGACCCGGGTCCCTTTCCTGGGATTAGGCCATGCCGACGAGCTGGAGCTTGATCTGCAGGGTCTCGTGGTCGAACGGCTTCATGACATATTCGTCGGCACCGGCGCTGATGGCTTCACGGATGTGAGCGACATCGTTCTCGGTGGTGCAGAACACGACTTTGGGCTTGTCGCCGCCTTCGTGCTTGCGCAGCTCGTGGATGAACTCGATGCCGGTCATGACGGGCATGTTCCAGTCGAGCAGCACCACTTCGGGCATGCTTTCGAGGCACTTGTTGAGGCCTTCCTGGCCGTTCTCGGCTTCGTCGACCGTGAAGCCGAGCGTTTCGAGGATATGGCGCGATACCTTGCGGATGACGCGCGAATCATCGACGATAAGACAGGTTTTCATTTCACGTGATCCCTTGCATTTGTTCGCCCCTTATACCGGGAGGCGGTAACTATTCGCTTAAGCTGCCTGCCGGAGAGGTCCGGAGACGAGATGTTCGATGTCGACGAGCAGTGTCGGGCCGCCGTCGGTTTCCACCATGCCGCGTGCGGCACGCTGCCAGCCCTCGCCAAAGCCGCCCGGCACGGCGACCGGTTCGCTCTTGGCTTCACCCACGTCATGCGCCTCGTCGACCAGCAATGCGTAAAGATGGCCGTCGATATCGACGACAGCCGCACGCTGGTCCTTCGAGGTGCATGCCTGCTCGAGGCCGATGGCCAGCGAACAGTCGATGACCGTCAGCGCCTGGCTGCGCAGGGCAGTGAGGCCGAGGATGAAATCGGGCGTGCCGGGAATCGGGGTGATGTTTTCAACCTCGATGACCGATTGTACTTCCACCGCGGGGATGGCCGCACGGCGACCGGCGATGGTGCACATCAAAAGCAGTTCGTTCATGCCGCCCTCCCGGTGCGAATGCGCTTCAGCGCCGCGAGCAAGCCGTCGCGATCGTAGCGATAGATGGTGTCGTCGCCGGCATCCTCGGGTTCGGGACGCAGGCGGATAGTTTCGCGCGCGCCGCCGGTCAGCACTTCGCCGTCTTCGGCAAGCGCGATGGCGAGGTCGGCTTCGACATCGTCGTCTTCACCGGCGATGCGATAGCCTGCGGCCTGCACCAGCGGTTCGAGGATGGTGCGTGCCCATTCGCTCCCTTCCGGAATGCGGCAGGTGAGCGTGTGCTCGACCTTCTTCGTGGCGCGATAGCGCGAGAAGACCGCGTGGCCGTCGAGCAGCGGAATGGGCTTGCCGCCGATGAGCGTGACGCCCTCGATGGCCGTATCGGCTTCGCTCGGCACCACGTCTTCGGTGACGTCGGCTGCGTCGAGCACTTCCTTGACCGCATAGACCAACTCGTGCTCGCCGTCCGACAGGCGCAGCAGGCGACAGCGGCCATCGGGCAGCGGGCCAGTGTCGTGGCCGGCCAGCGTCATGATTTCGCCGTCGATGACAGCCTGTGCGCGGTCGCCCTCGATGTCGATGGCATCGCGCGAGATGGTGTCGATACGGCGCACCAGTTCGAGGCGGACCGCGCGATGGCGTCCGTCGAGCCCGGCGAACAGCATGACCGGTACGGCCTTGCTCTTCATGACCTTCTCGGCCTTCTCGGCAATCGTCGACTTGGTGCGGACACCGCCGACCATGCCGCGCATCTGCGCGATGGAGGGCAGGTCGATGAGCATCATCGGACGGCCATCGTCGAGCAGGGTGGTGCCTGCATAGAGGCGCGTTTCCATGATGGCGGGCGCGATGGGTTTGACCACCACGTCCTCGTGGTCGAACACTCGGTCGACCGCCAGCGCGAAAACATCGTCGCTGGCGAGGCGCACGAGGATGAGCGTCTTGCTCGTCCAGTCACATTCCCCGTTGGTTTCGCTGCCCATGACTTCGCCGAGCGAAAGGCAGGGCACGCGCTTGTCGCGGAAGGTGACGAGGCGGCGGTCGCCGGCCTGCGCAAATTCGACATGGCTCGAATTGCCGAAGACGATTTCTTCGACATAGCTGCGCGGGATGGCGTAGCGCTGGTCGCCGCTGCCCACGGTGAGCGCAGCGATGATGGAGAGGGTGAGCGGCAGCTGGAGGTGGAAGCTAGTGCCTTCACCCGGCTTGCTCGATACTTCGATGGAGCCGCCGACACGCTCGATGTTCGAGCGCACGACATCCATGCCGACACCGCGACCCGAAACCGAGCTGACCTGTTCGGCAGTCGAAAGGCCGGGTTCGAAAATCAGGTTTTCGCGCTGCTTGTCGCTCATCTTGTCGATTTCGGAGCGCGAATAGAGGCCGTTTGCGATGGCCTTTTCGCACACGCGCTCGACATTGATGCCATTGCCGTCGTCGGTGATGACGAGGCTGATCTGGTTGCCCGACTGGCGCGCGGCGAACTTCAGCAGGCCGATTTCGCGCTTGTCGTTCTTGAGGCGCTGCGCCGGGGTCTCGATACCGTGGTCGATCGCATTGCGGATGATGTGGGTCAGCGGGTCGCGGACCATCTCGATCATCTCGCGGTCGAGTTCGACCTCGCTGCCTTCGAAATCGACCATCACCTGCTTGCCGAGCTCGTTCGACAAATCGCGCACGAGACGCGGGAGCGAGGAGAAGAGATGCTCGAGCCGCTGCATGCGCATGCGGGTAATCGAGGTGCGCACATCGGCGAGGATGGCGGAAAGTCGCTCGAACGGACCGTCGATAGCGGGCTGTTCACCGGCTTCGCGCAGGCGGCGGGCAAGGTCGTTGCGCGCCAGCACCATGTCGGACACGCCCTTCATCACCTCGTCGAGCAAGTCGACGGGCAAGCGGATCGAGCGCTGGACGCCCTTGGCAGGAGTCTTGGGTGCGGCTTCGGTCTGGGTGTCGTTCGCCGGGGCCGCAATCTCGACTTCTTCGTCGATGATGGCGACATCGCTCTGCATTTCGACCTCGGCATCGGCGTCGAGCGCAGCGATCAGTGCATCGTCATTGCCAGTGCCCAGTTCTTCGCCAGCCTCGATGGCATCGGTCATTTCCGATATGCGGTCGATGATGGCGAGGACTGCAGTCACGAGCGCGCTGTCGGGCTCGCGGCGACCGGCGCGGCATTCGGCCAGCGCATCTTCTGCCGCATGGCTCAGCTTTTCGAGCTGCGGAAAGTCGAAAAAGCCGCAATTGCCCTTCACCGTGTGGACGAAGCGGAAAATCGTATCGATGCGCTTCCTGTCCGACGGGTCGGCTTCCCACGCGACCAGTTCGCTACCACTCTGCTCGAGCATTTCGCGCGTTTCCGCGACGAAATCTGCCAGCAATTCATCCATTGGTCTTGGACCCCCAGTTCTTGTTAGGGTCCGCTATGCACGAGGATGGTTAACGTTTCGTTGGATGCGGGAAGGACTTTTCCGTGGAGCCCTTCAGGACCGTCCAGACCACGAACGCGGCGAGCGCCCCGCCAGCCAGATTCGCCACCAGTTCCGCGCCATAGATCGCTTCTGCACCCCAGCTTGCACGGAGCAGCCACGCGAAGGGCAACATGACAAGGAATACCCGCGCCGCGCTTTGGGCCAGGGCGAATTGCGCCCGATCCACTGCATTCAGTGCGCCATTGCCGACAATCAGCAGGCCGAAGCCGGCATAGCCCCAGACCGAGATCTCGAGATAGCGCGAGAATTCTTCGATGACCGCCGGATCGTCGGTGAAGAAATCGGCGAACCAGTCGCCTGAAAGGAACAGGATGACAGCGGTCGCTAGCCCGTAGACGATACAGAACAGGCCCGCCCAATACATTGCCCTACGCGCACGATCGGCGCGATTAGCACCCCAGTTTTGCCCGATGATGGCACCGATGGATCCGGACAGGCCGAGCAGGGGCACGACGGCAAAGCTTTGCAAGCGCCCCGCCGCGCCGAAACCCGCGACGGCTGCCTCGCCCTGGCTGGCTAGCAAGGCAGTGAGGACCGAAAGGCCGATGGGGTTGATGGCGTTGGAGAAGGCCGCGGGACCCGCCACGCTGATGATCGCCTTGCTCGAACCGGCAAGGTCGCATTGGCTGACGAGCGTCGGGTGGATGGCGAGCTGTGTCCTGCCGATGAAATAGTAAGCCATCAGGCAAGCCACGCCGTAACCGATGATGGAGGCATAGGCCGCTCCTGCAATGCCGAAACCTTCCAACCCGAAGGCTCCGGTGATGAGGATCGGGTCGAGGATCCAGTTCATTACCGAGTAAGTGATCGAGACGAGCGAGACATAGCGCGCCTCACCCTGTCCGCGCAGGATACCGCTCAGCCCCATTTGCAGTAGCAGCACGGGCAGGCCGAGGGCGAAGGGGTTCATATATTCGAGCACCAGCGGCATGAGCCGCTCGTTGGCCTGCATCAGTCGGAACAAGGGGCCGTTGAGCGCGAACAGCAGCAGGCCCAGCGTCACGCCGATAGCCAATGCAAAGACTGCGCCGAAATTTGCCCTGCGTTCCGCGCGGTCGCGGTCGCCTTCGCCCAGTGCGCGGGCGATCACCGAGTTGATGCCGACCATCACGCCCACGCCAAGGCTGGAGAGCGCTATGATGACCGGGAAGATGAAGCTGACCGCCGCCAGTTCGGCGCTGCCGAGCTGCCCGATGAAATATGCATCGATGAGGCCGACCGACATGATGGCCGCCACCCCGATTATCATCGGCAATGTCTGGGTGACGAGATGGCCGCGTATGCTCCCGCGGGTGAGTTTGGCCGTCTCGCTCATTGGAACAGCGCGCTAGCGGGGCAGGGCGCGCTTGGGAAGCGCCCATTTTGCGCCATCCGCCTTGTGCGGGAGGCCCATCCCGTGCGATACGGTTGCAAAGAGAGACTGAAGGAGAGCGCCCCGTGGCCACCCAGATGAAGCCCAAGTTCGAATGCAGCGAAGAGGAATGGAAGGTCCGGCAGGACCTCGCCGCATGTTATCGCATCTTCGAACATCTCGGCTGGGGCGAGAGCATCTACAACCATATTTCCGTTGCCGTGCCGGGCGAGGAGGACACCTTCCTCATCAATCCCTTCGGCCTGCTTTACGACGAAGTGACCGCCTCGAACCTCGTCAAAATCGATGTCGAGGGCAACAATGTCGGCCAGTCGCAATATATGGTCAACAAGGCGGGCTTCACCCAGCACGCCCACTTCCACAAACATCTCGGCGAGAAGGCGACCGCCATTTGCCACGTCCACACGACGGCGACGATGGCGGTGTGTAGCCACAAGGACGGTCTGCTGCCGACCAATTTCTACGCCTGCAATTTCCAGGGGCAAATCGGTTATCACGATTTCGAGGGCGTCACCGTGCGCCCCGAAGAGGGCGACCGTCTGGTCGAGAACCTTGGCGATCACTCGATCCTGATGCTGCGCAACCATGGCCCCGTTGTGATGGATAAGACGATTCCCGGCATGTTCCTCAAGATGTGGGCGCTTCAGCGTGCCTGCGAGATCCAGGTTGCCACGCTCAGCCAGGGCGAGCCGAACATCGTCAAGCAAGAGGTCGTCGACGTGCACCAGCGCGATCTCTCCACCATGCAGACACAGGGCGGTGCAGGCCTGTTCGATTTCGAGGCGTGGAAGCGCCGCGTTTCCAAGATCGACGACAGCTGGAAGAGCTAAGACCCCTCGACTTTTTCGAGCATTGAAGCGAAAGCACCGCCATGTCGCGCATGACGGTCAATGAACGTCCCATCGAATTCCTGATGGACCCGGAAACGCCCCTGCTTTGGGCGCTGAGGGATGCTGCCAATCTCACCGGCACTAAATATGGCTGCGGCAATGGCGATTGCGGCGCGTGCATCGTGCATATCGACGGCGAGCCGCTGCGAAGCTGCCTCGTCACGATTGCGGAAGCTGAAGGACGCTTCATCAAGACCATAGAGGGGCTGTCGGGTGACCGCACGCATCCGGTGCAACAGGCGATGGTGGCCGAGCAGGCCATCCAGTGCGGCTTCTGCACACCCGGCATCGTGATGGCGGCAGCCGCGCTCGTCGACCGCAATCCCGGCGCGACCGAAAGCGAAATTCGCGAGGCCATTCCCAATATCTGTCGCTGCGGCGTGTATCCGCGTCTCGTCCGCGCCATCCAGCGGGCGGGCCGGGTGGCGCGACGTCAGGAGCGTATCAGCGCTGCTCCGGCACCAGGCATCAGCGCCGAGGACGCAGCAGCCGAAGTGCCCGCGCTCAGCGCGCCGGAAAAGGTCGTCACTTCCGACGACTAGGCAAACAAAAACGGCGAGCGTTTCCGCCCGCCGCTTTCTGTGTCGCCAACCTCAAAGATCAGAGTTCGAAGCGAACCCCGATGCGCGCGCTGAACGGGTCGGCGGGCTGGATGTTGTTGTCGCCATGGGCGCTCGGATAATAGGTCTCGTCGAACAGGTTCTCGATGTTGAGCTGCAGGCTCAGCTTCTCGCTGACCGTGTAATAGGCCGCCGCATCGATGCGCCAGTAGCTCGGCAGGACGACTTCGTTGCTGAAGCTGGCGAACTGTTCCGACTGGTGGATGACACCGAGACCGACACCGATGTTGTCGGTGAAGTCGAAGCGGTTCCATGCGCTGACGGAGTGGCGGGGAAGCTGCTGCAAGCGCTGGCCGGCATCGCCGAAGTCGTTTTCATTGAGCAATTCGCCATCGAGATAGGTGTAGCCGAGGTTTGCCTTCCAGAAGTCGGTGACTTCACCCACGGCACCGATTTCGAAGCCTTCTGCGCGGCTCTTGCCGGCCAGGATCGTCAGGCTGGGGTCGAGCGGGTCCTCTGCTTTGATATTGCTGCGCTCGAGGCGGAAGATGGCCGCGCTGACGAGGACATTGTCGAGCGGAGCGAACTTCGCACCCAGTTCATAGCTGGTGAATTTTTCCGGCTCGAATGCCGTATCGCCCGGCGAGAGAACAAGGAACTGGTCGCCCGCCTGCGGGAGGAAGCTTTCCGCATAGCTCGCATAGAGCGAGAGGTCGGGCGTGGGCTTCACGATAAGGCCGGCGCGCGGGCTGAACTTTTCGTCCACGCGGTCGCCTTCAATATCCTCGATGACGTTGAGTGTTTCGAGGTCGAAACGGTCCCAGCGCAGGCCGCCGACAAGTTCGATGTATTTGCCGATTTGCAGCTGTTCCTGCGCGTAGAAGGACAGCGTCGAGAGCTGGCTGTCCCGCGAGCGCGAGGTTGGGTTGAGAGTGTAGGCCGGGATGGTGATGATATCGGCAAGGTCGGTGACATTGTCGCCGTCGGTCAGCGGGTCGCCATCGTCGAAGCTCACTGTCTGGCGCGCGTTCTGCGTGTCCTGGGTGCTGGCCTCGACGCCGAAAAGGAAGGTCGATTCGATATTGCCCGTGCCCGCTTCCCAGATGGCATTGGCCTGGCCAATCCAGTTGCGGCGCTCGGTCGTATCGCGATAGCCGCCGAGGGTCACAATCGTGCCATCGGTGCCCGAGGGGACGATGTTCTGGTACGCCTTGTCATAATCGGCGAACTGGACGCTGGCATTGGCCGAGAGGCCGCCGTTGAAATCATGCTCGATACGCGCGCGGGCGATGTGGACTTCGGCCTCGGCAAAGTTGAAGTCGCGGTCGCCGAAGAAGGTGCTGTCGTAGCCGGTCAGCGGGCCTGTGCCGAGCGAGGGCACGCCGCGATCAGTGACGCGCTCGTCATTGTCATAGGTGTAGCTGGCGGTCAGCGTGGTGTCGGGGCCGAGCGCTGCGGTGAGCGTGGGCGAGACGCCGATGAAGCGGCCTTCGTAGAAGTCGCGGTCGTTGTCGAACTCCTCGTAGGCCGCGTTGAGGCGCAGTGCGAGCGTGTCCGAGACCGGCTGGTTCACGTCAGCGAGCAGCGCGAAGGCGCCGAAGCTGTCGACCGAAGCCTCGCCGCTGATTGCGGACTGGAACTCGGCGCGCTTGGCCACGCGGTTGATGGCGCCGCCGCCCGCGCCGCGGCCGAAGATGAGTGCATTGGCGCCCTTCAGCACCTCGACACGCTCGATGTTATAGAGCGAACGGTAATACTGCGCATCGTCGCGCAGGCCGTCGATGTAGAAGTCGGCGGTCGATTCCTGGCCGCGGATGAAGACCTCGTCGCGGTGGCCTTCGCCGCTTTCCATGCTGATGCCCGGGACATAACGCAGCGCGTCATTGAGCTGGTGGACCGCCTGGTCTTCGAGCTGGTCTTCGGTGATGAAGTTGACCGCCTGCGGCACATCGATGAGCGGCGTGGGCGTCTTGGTCGCGGTCGAGCCGTCGTCCGTGCCGTATTCATCCGAGCGCTCGCCCTTCACGACGATGTCGGAGGGCAGGTAATCGCGGTCGGGCTGGCCGTCCGCCGCAGTGTCGGCGAGGGCGGGGGTGGCAAAGGCGGTTCCGGCGAGCAGGATTGCGACCGAGGTAAAGGGCTTCATAAAGGGCTTTCTGTTCTTGCGAATGATTATCAGTTGCGGATTGCCTGCTATTGAGAACTATTCGCAGTTTCAACCCTGAATCTGCATCAAGCCCATGAAAAATTCGCAAGAGTGGCTTTCTCTCATCGCAAGGGTCGATTAGCGGGGAGGGCAAAGGAGACCCTGTATGAAGGCCACTATCTGGCACAACCCGAAGTGCGGCACCTCGCGCAAGACACTCGCCATTCTCGAGAACCTGTCGAAGGTCGATGTCGAGGTGGTCGAATATCTGAAGGATCCGCCGAGCGCCGAGAAGCTGGCGCAGCTCTACAAGGACGCCGGCATTACGCCCAACGAGGGCCTGCGCATGCGCGGCACCGATGCGGCAGAACGCGGCCTGCCCGATGCGAGCGCGGATGAAGTGCTGGCGGCAATGGCGGCCGATCCCATCCTCATCGAGCGTCCGCTGGTGGAAACCGACAGGGGCGTGCGCCTCTGCCGCCCGCAGGACACGGTCCTGGAAATCCTCTAGTTACGGTCGCGGGTCAGCTTACTGTCAGGCTGCAGGCTTGCCCAACCATAGGCGAAGACGGCTACGCACAGCGCCACGATGAGCCCGAACCCCAGCCAGTCCGACTGGCCATATAGCCAGACGCCGAGCGCGGGTGCGTAGATGAAGCTCGCGCCCGCGACACTGGCGGTGACGCCTGAAGCCTGCCCTTGCTCGGCCCGCGTGACGGCGAGCGAAGTGCCTGCCGTGGTCCCGGGCCGGAAGAGGCCGAAGCCGAGGGAAGCGACAGCATAGGCCAGGGCAATGGCATGGAGATTGTCCGCCATGCCGAGATAGGCCACCCCGCCGGCTGCAATCGCGATGCCGGAGAGCGTTGCCGCCCGGGGTCCGAGGTCGAGCCGGGGTATGATGCCCCACTGGGCAAGCAACGTGGCTATCGCTCCGCACATCAGCACGAGCCCGACAGGTCCGGTCCCTTCCGCTGGCGTTGCCCTCAGCCCCAGCCGGTCGAGCACAAGGAAGCCGGTTATCCCGAGAATCATGGCCTGCGCATGTCCGCCGAGCAGCCCGACAGTCACCCAGGGGCGCAGGCGCGGTTCGAACCAGCGCAATTTGTGCGCCTCTACTTCCTCCTCCTCGTCGTCCTCCTCATCCCGATGCGAGGAGGTGGCCCCCCCTGCATAGGGCGCATCATAGGTTTGCCCGCGTGCGGGGAATTGCGGCTCGTCATTGGGCAAGCGCAGCCGCAGGGTGACAAGGGCAACCAGGCCGACGGCCGCGAAGATGATGAAGGGGCCGGTGAGCCCGACGAAGGGGAGCACCATAAGCGGAGCCAGCGCAGGGCCGATGACCGTGCCGAGGCCGAAACTCGACGCAATCAGCGAGAGTGCCTGCGTACGCTCGGCCCGCGGGGTGCGGCTGGCGACATAGGCCTGGACCGCAGGCGGAGCCGCACTCCCGAACCCACCGTAAAGGCTGCGCGCGACAGCAAAAGCAATCAGTGCCGCCGTTCCGCCCAACACGCCCGCCAGCCCCAGCCATAACGCGAGGCCGCATAGTGCCATGGATGCGACAAAACCGATAAGGCCGACGGCCATCATCGCCTTGCGTCCGCGCCTGTCGGACCGTTCCGCCCAGATCGGCGCGCACACGACCCAGAGCAGCGCCGACCAGCTGTAGGCGAGGCTGATCCACACATCATCGATCTCGAGCGCGGTGCCGATCGACGGCATGACAGACTGCATCGCCGTGTTCCCGGCGGCGGTGACCAGCATGACCGTGAACAGCAGTGCCATCCGCTCGCGCGAAATCGTCCTCGGGCGGGCAGGCGGGGCTGCCGTAACGGCAGGTTTGGGGTCGGCGTCGGCCATGAATAACCCGCTAGGCCTGTCTCCATCTGCTTGCAATGGGTGTTGCCACCTGCCAAACCCTCCCCCTTCCAAAGGGGTCACAGAGAGGAAAAACCTTGACCGGACAACACGGTATCGGCGCCATCGAACGGCGCTCGTTCAAGGAAAAGGCGTCGCGGCTGTTTGGCCAATGGGGAGTTTTCTTCAAGGGATTCCTCGAAGAGCCGAAGATGGTCGGCTCGATCATTCCGTCGTCGCGCTTCACCATTAACAAGATGCTTGGGCCGGTGAAATGGGACGAATGCAAGGTCTTCGTCGAATATGGTCCGGGTGTCGGCACATTCTGTCAGGAGGTCCTCGACCGGCTGCCGCGTGACGGACAGCTCATCGTCATCGATACCAACCCGCTTTACATCGACTATCTGAAGAAGCATTTCCGCGACAGCCGCTTCTCGGCCGTGCACGGCTCCGCCGCCGATGTGGAGGAAATCGTGAAGGCCCACGGCCACGAGCATGCCGATTACGTGCTCTCGGGCCTGCCCTTCTCGACCCTACCCGAAGGCGTAGGCCCTGCCATCGCAGCGGCTACCTACCGCGTCATCCGTCCGGGCGGCGCTTTCCTTGTCTACCAGTTCTCGGTCAAGGCGCGCGACTACATGGCCCGCCATTTCGAGCGGATCGACAGCGGCTTCGAAGCCTTGAACGTCCTGCCTTGCCAGCTCTTCTGGGGCTGGAAGGAGCCGAAGGGTTAGTAGCTTCCGTCAACAGGTTCGGCGGGCGGCGACTTGAGCCGCGTCAGCTGCGCATGGACCGCAGCCAGCACCCCGATGAAGACGACCGCGAAGACTGCCTGCATCAGGCTCGCCGAAAACGCGTTGCCGAAGGCCTGCGCCTCTGCCCCGCCAAGCGCGAACAGCAGTGAGAAGACCAGCGAGACGACGGTCGAAATAACGAAATAGGCGACCATCAGCAGCGCGTAAAAGAAGAAAATCCTCACGCTGTTGCCTTTGGTCAGCTTCCACGAACGGGATAGCGCTTCCAGCGGGTTCAGCACGCTGTCGATGGCGATAACCGGCGAGACCATCGAGAATTTCGTGAAGAAGTAGAACATCATGATGATGAGCACGATCACGCCGATCACGGCCAGCGCCGCAATGCCGGACAGAGCGCCAGGAGCGACGATGACGACTGCGACCAGCCCGACCATGAAGCCGAGCAGCAAGGTGGCGACAATATAGCTTACAACCGAGCGCAGGCCGACGGTGATAGCTTCACCCACGGTCGGATTTGCGCGTCTGCGCAAGAGGGCGAGCATGGATAATAGCCCCACGCCCTGCACGAGGGTCAGCAGCAGGAACGCCCACCAGTAATCGGCGAACATCGCCTGGACCATCGCTTCCATCTTGTCGTTATCGGGATCGAACTGCCCCATGGCGAGCTCGGACATGCCCGGCACCCACAAGAGCGCCGCGAGATAGGGGAGGAAATAGAAGACCCCCGAAAGAACGGCCAGCAGACCGAAATTGTCGCGCACGAGGCTGGTGGTGTCCTTCCACGCGGTGTCGAGATCGAATTTCATGCAAGTTCCCCTCTTCTTGGCTCTTGATAAGCGCGAATCTTATCGCCACGCAATCCGCCATGTCCGCGAAACTCACCGAAAACGTCGAATGGCAGAGTAGTCTCGACCAAGTGCCCTATCGCGAGGCGCTTGCCGCGATGGAGGCGCGCAATGCCGCGATTTCGGAAGGTCGCGAGCGCGAGCAAATCTGGCTGCTCGAACATCCGCCCGTCTACACCGCCGGGACCAGCGCCGACGGGGCCGAATTGCTCGACCCGCGTTTCGAAGTTGTCGAGGCCGGGCGCGGCGGGCGCTATACCTATCACGGGCCCGGCCAGCGCATCGGTTACCTCATGCTCGATTTGAAGGAGCGCGGACGCGACGTGCGCTGCTTCGTCCATTCGGTGGAAGGCTGGGTAATTGCCACGCTGGGCGACATCGGCGTCGAATGCTGGCGCGCCGAGGGGCGTATCGGCATCTGGACCAAGGATATCGACGGGCGCGAGGCCAAAATCGGCGCCATCGGCGTGCGCGTGCGGCGCTGGGTGACAATGCACGGCTTCTCGGTGAACCTGTCGCCCGACCTTACGCATTTTACTGGAATCGTACCTTGCGGCATTGATGAATTCGGTGTCACCAGCCTTCAAAAACTCGGCATCGACATGGGCCCGCAAGAGTTCGATAAGGCACTCCACAACCGTCTCGGCGATTTCCTCGGGGCGCTCGAAGGGAAGGGCGAATGTCTGCCATGAAACGCTTTGCCATGATTGCCGCAGCCAGCCTCGCGCTCGCCGCATGCAGCGACGACCCTGCACCCGCTGGCAGTGAGGAGGAGAACCTCGACGCGCGCGGAGAGGTTCTGGGCGGCACCATCAGCGACGACATGTTGCCGCTCGACACGGTAACCTCGCAATCGCCAACCCAGGCAGAAGAAAGCAGTGCACCGGCACCCAGCGCAGCTCCGGCTGCCACCCAGCCGACTCCGGAGACGCCCGCTGAAGCTGCACAGCCTGCCGACCCCGGCGAGGATGATGTCGAACCTGCTGAATAGGCGCGGCTAGGCGACGCCGGCGAGTACCTGTGCCTGCGCCAGTTCACGCTGGCCGACATGGCGACCGCGAAACACGACCTTCTCCGCATTGGGATTGAGCGCGAAGAGACCCACCACTTCGCGCGCCTCGGCCACTTCCTCGCTCGTCGGGGCGAAGGCGGCGTTTATGCCCTCGATTTGCGAGGGGTGGATGGCGAGCATTCCGGTAAAACCATCGGCGCGTGCGGCGTTGAAGGAGCGGATGGCACCTTCCTCGTCGCGGCGGTCGCGGAAGGGGGCCTCAAGAACCTGCAAGCCCTGCGCATGGGCAGCAAGCAGGACCTGCGCGCGCACCATGGCGAGCGGGTCGGTCCATAATCCGCCCGGCCCGCGCATCCGGCGCGCGCCAAGCGAGCGGGCGAGGGCTGCGCTGTCCCACGTCAGGCCGGTAACGCGCTGGTGCAATTCTTCGGCAAAGGGGCGCAAATGCAAAGCCGCGACCGGGTTCGAGCCCAGTTCTGGAATGATATGCGTGGTGTTCGCACGGATACCGATATTGCTTTCAAGCTCGTAAAGCGCGGCGGCGAGGTTCTTCAGTTCCTCGGTGTCGGTACATTCGGCCAGCATGATGCCGTCGGGCTGGCCCTCCAGCACGGCTTCGAGGTCGCCGCGCCAGTAGGGGCTGCTCATCGGGCCGATGCGGACCCAGCGCGCGAAGGGGCGCGAGTGGGTGACCTGCTGGCGATGCGACATCAGCCAGTCGCGAGCCACAAGCCGCGTATGCAGCTTGGCCTCGTCCTTGGCCGCGCGCGCCATGTCGAGAATGACGACATCCGCGCCGCCGAGAGCCGCTTCCTTGAGCGCCTTTTCCTTGTCCGCCGGGACAATGAGCCACGAGCGCATGCCAGTCTCCTTTACGCGGCGACACGCGCCCGCGCGGCGCGAATCACCTTAGGAAACAGTATCTCTGACTTTGGTTAGCATCGGGTAATCGATGTAGCCTTCGGGGCCCGGCAGGTACCAGCTTTGCGGCACGTTGACGTTGGGCTGCAGCTCTGCGCCGAGGCGGAAGCGTTCGGGCAAATCGGGATTGGAAATGAAGTCGCGGCCCCAGCTTACCGCATCGCAGCGCCCGGCCTCGATATCGGCCGCGGCCTGTTCGGGCGTGTAGTCCGAATTGAGGATGAGCTTGCCCGAATAAAGCTTGCGGATTAGCGGGCTCTGCTTGGGTACTTCGGTCGAACCGAAAGTGCCTTCCGGGCCCGGCTCGCGCAGCTCAAGGAAGGCGAGGCCGAGGTCTTCTACCACCTTGGCCGCTGCACCGAAGGTCGCGGGCGGTTCACTGTCGTCGCAACCTTGCGTCTCGCCATTGGGCGACAGGCGTACGCCAACCTTGTCCGCGCCCCAGACATCGACCAGCGCGGTGAGCACTTCGCGCAGGAAACGCGTCCGGTTTTCCGGGCTGCCGCCATACTCGTCTTCGCGCAAATTCGTGCTGTCGCGCAGGAACTGGTCAACGAGATAGCCATTCGCGCCGTGCAGCTGGACGCCGTCGAAACCGGCCTTCTTCGCGTTTTCGGCTGCGTGGCGGTAATCCTCGACCACGCGGGCGATTTCATCGATCGAAAGTTCGCGCGCCTGTTCGTAATCCTTGCGGCCTTCGAAAGTGTGCGCATGGCCCGGAGCCTTGGTGGCGCTGGCCGAGACCGGCGCATTGCCGCCGAGGAAATCGGGATGGACGAGGCGCCCCATGTGCCACATCTGGAGCACAATCTTGCCGCCTTCCTCGTGCACGGCTTCGGTCACCGGCTTCCAGCCTTCAGTCTGCGCATCGCTCCAGATGCCGGGGGCAGCGGGCCAGCCGAGGCCTTCGACGCTGATGCCGGTGGCTTCGGAGATAATGAGGCCGGCACCTGCACGCTGGCGGTAATAGGTCGCCATCATCTCGTTCGGCACCGAGCCGGGCTGGGTCGAGCGGCCACGGGTGAGCGGGGCCATGAAGACGCGGTTCTTTGCCTCGATGGAGCCAAGGGTGACGGTTTCGAACAGTTTTTCGTGCATGCGGAGCGTTTCCTTTGCCTTGCGTGACAGGAGAGCTAGGGGGCGGTCATGGGCGAGACAAGCACCGCGGCGGACAAGAATGGCTTTCAGGCCGGTGCATGGCACTTTGCCGCGCTGATTGCCGGCAATGTCGCGCTGGCGCTGGGCCCTTGGCTGGTACGGCTGGCGGATACCGGACCGGTCTCGGCGGCATTCTGGCGGCTGTTCCTGCCCATCCCGCTCATTGCCTTCCTCGCCTGGCGGGGGCGGGCACCGGGGCGGCTCGACCGCAAGCTGGCGCTGCTGGTGCTGGCGGCAGGAGTGTTCTTCGCATTGGACCTTGCAAGCTGGCACGTCGGCATCGAGCGAACCCGCCTCGGCAATGCAGTGCTGTTCGGCAATTCGGGCAGCGTCATCCTGATGTTCTGGGGTTTGATAGCGCTGCGCCGTGCACCGTCATGGCGCGAAGGGGGCGGCGTGGCAGCGGCCCTGCTTGGCGCGGCAATCCTGCTCGGACGCAGCCTCGAAATCTCCACCGCGACCTTCGTCGGCGACTTGTTTTGCCTGTTCGCTGGCCTTTGTTACGCTTTCTACCTCCTCCCCGCACAGCGCGCGCGGGTCGAGCTTGGCCAGTGGAGCGTACTGCTGCTGGTGAGTATTGCTGCTTCTCCGCTCCTGCTCGGCATCGCGGTTTTCGCGGGTGAGCCCGTGTGGCCGGGCGAGGCGGGGTGGACGCCAGTGCTGCTACTGGCGTTGTCGAGCCAGGTCATCGGGCAGGGGCTGCTGGTCTACTCGCTCAAGAATTTCCCGCCGCTCATCATCGGCATGGCGCTGCTGACCCAGCCTGCGGTGGCGGCGACGGTCGGGTGGCTGGTCTTCGGTGAATTGCTGGTGCCACTCGATATCCTCGGCATGGCGCTGGTGGCCGCAGCCCTGCTGTTGGCAAAGAGCGCGCCGCCGGAGCGCCTGCCTACCGCTCGATCTTGATGAGGAAAGACTGGTAACGCGCCTCGACCGCGTCGAGTTCGGGTCCGAGCAGATGCTCGCGGGCCTGCGTTACCAGCAGGTCGCCTTCCTGTTTGATGACTGCCCGCCGTTCCTCATCATCCAGCGTCGAAGCCGCATCGACCAGCGCGTCAAAGGTCACCAGTGCAGCAATCCGGTTGGTCGCCACTCCGCTACGCATTGCACCGAAACCGCGCGCTACGAAATGCTCGAAATCGTCCTCCAGCAGGACGAGGTGCGGCTCGTCGCCATTACTCGCATAGCTTCGCGTCAAATTACGCCGCGCCAGTTCCGCCGTCGCAGCGCCTAACCAATGAACAGCCGTCACCGCCGTGAAGGGGTCGTTGATACCGGGCGACAGCGCACGCAGGCCGATTTCGACCAATTCGTCGATGAGGAACTGCATGTCCTGGCTGGGCGTACGCATGCTGCCGAGCGTGAATGCAGCGCGCGCTTCGTCATCGGGGCAGTTATCGACCACATCCATATCCGCCCAGTAAGCGATCGTAACTTCGGGATGGACGAAATCGCCCGTTCGAACCGCCAACCTCAGCTTCCCGTTTTCGCGTTTCGCCAGCTGTTCCAGCTTGGTGTAGGCAATGGCCTGCACATAGCCCGTGTCATGCGCAGCGATGGGAGTGCCATCGGGCGCGGAATGTACGCGCTCACCTTTGTTCTCGTCGGGGAACAGCTCCTTGATCTCATCGAGCAGACGCGCGCCGATGCCCTTCAGCACGGTGTTGATGCGGATGGAGGAGGGGATGTGGTTTAGGAAATAGACCAGCACTGCCACGCTCAGCAGCATCAGCGCGAAGGCGACCAGCAGCGAGAGTTGCGGGACGAAGCCGGGCATCGCACTGGCGACAGCATCCTCGAGGTTCGATGGGGCTTCGTCTTCTGCTCGCACGGTTCTGAGCACGGTTATCGAATAGACGAAGGTGCCGATGAAGGTCGCGAGGCTGAACTGGTTGCCGCGGTCTTCCATGAAATTCGTCAGCAGGCGCGGGCCGTAATTGCCGCTGGCATAGGCGACTGCAGCAATAGTGATGGAGAAGACCGTCGAAGCCACGCCAATCATCGTGCCCGATATGACGGTCAGCATATTGCTCGCCCCGTCGGGCCGCGCGGGCTGGAGCCACGTCACGTCGCTCAAGAATTCTGCCCAGCCGCTCCGGTCGAGCCAAATGGTCAGCGTTGCGAGCAACAGCGCCGCGATGCTGAACAGCGCGGGCAGGAACCAGTAGCTGGCATTCACGCTCAGCCAGAACTTGCGCAGGCGGGCGGTCATGCGGCGCTCTTCAAAGTTGGCGTAGGCTGGTCGAAGCGGGCGAAGGCATCGGCGATGTCTTGGCGGTCGATGTCCTGTTCGGCATTATCGATGGCGTGGCCGCGCAACTCCTTGGCACACTGCTTGAGGTAGCGCAGCAGGCCCGGCGGGCAATCCTGCCCGGCCATCAACGCACAGAGACGAGCGTAATTTTCGATCATGCGGATGGATACCGAGGGGTAGTCCGCCGCCGCCTGCCGGAAGGCCTTGAGTGGTTCGCCGAAGAGGCCGCGAAAATCCTGCCCCGGCAATTCAAAGCGCGGGGCGGTTTTCCAGGCGGCAACCTCTCCCTCGTCGATCCAGGTGCTTGCATGACCCGAAATGGCCGCGGCAAGCTGGTCGGCGCAGGCCATGGCAGAGTAGAAATCATTGATGCCGGGCGACAGCGCGCGGGCGGCGACCTCAACCAGCAGGCGGACCTGGTAGACCGTCGACTGCACCGAACTGCGGAATTCGCCAATGGGAATGGCCTTGTAGATGTCGTCCTCGCAGGGCGGGGCGTTCTGGAACCTGACCAATGGCTCTCCCTCCAGCACATGTTGTCCCGGCGCGGCGCAGAAGCACACTGTGCCGGCGTCCATCGCCAACTGCTTCTCGATGGCGGTGAGGTCGATGCCCTCGATGTAGCCTTCGCGCTTAGAGGGCAGCGTGAAGCCCCACTCGCCCGCATAGGGCTGGGTGGAGACGACCGGTATCGCCACGCTGCCCGCGTCGGTGCCTAAATGCGCGATGGAGCGGTCGACGAACATCGTTCGGCCAAGGTCGTGGATGGCCACCCCGAGCATGCCGATATTGACCAGTTCGAGCAGGAAGAGGGCTGCCAAAGCGAAATGGGGGAGCTGGGCGAGCGAGGCCTCGGGGTCCACACGGCTCAGCACGATGATGGAGAAGACGAGGCAGAAGGTCAGCCCCGCCATCGACAGCCGCACCAGCCCTTTGTCGAGCCAGCGGTCGACCAGCCGCACGCCGAGATTGCCCGTGGCGAGCGTCAGCACGATGAGCGTCACAGACCAATAGAGCGTCAAGAAGGCGGCGTTGATGCCGACGATGGCAATCGAAAGGTCTTGCGCCGCATCGCCCGAGACCAGCAGCGTAATGCCCTTCTCGTAGAGCCAGCGCCCGGCAAAGGCGCGGTCGGCCCACAGCACCAGCGCGCCCACCAGCGGCGCAGCGATAACGGCGACAGCGGGCAGCGACCAGTAATTGGCCACCAGCCGATGGATTACCCAATCGCGAATTCCCTTGAGTGGCCCCGTTGCAGCCAAAGCGCGCATTTCCCCTGTCGTTGCGGACAGGGGGGTAACGCGCGGAGTGCGGAAGGGTTGCCACCACCTTTCACTCGACCGTCATTGCGAGGAGCCGAAGGCGACGCGGCAATCCAGTGTGGTTAGGTGCAAACCTCTTCGTAAAAGTCCAACCATTGCGGGTTCAACGCTTCAATGAGAGCCAGCTTTTTTGCGCGAGACCCGCCCTTGATTTGCTTCTCGCGCAATATCGCCGATTCCATCGTCTCATGAATTTCGTACCATACAAGCAGTTTACAGCCGTGACGTTTGGAGAAGCCGTCAGCCGCACCCTCACGATGCTGAAACGCGCGTTGCGGCAGGTTCGACGTCACGCCCACGTAGAGCGTGCCGTTTCGCTGGCTAGCAACGATATAGACAGTGGGTTGAAAGTAGCGCATCATTGCTTTGGATTGCTTCGCTTCGCTCGCAATGACGAAAAGAGGTGGGCGCTCAAACCTTGCCCAAATCACCCCCGCCAATCGTACCGCTGGCCATTTCGAGCATCCGGTCGAGGCTTTGCTTGGCCTTCAGGCGCAAGCCTTCCTCAATTTCGATGCGCGGCTCGAGCGTGTCGAGGCACGTGTAGAGCTTCTCCAGCGTGTTGAGCGCCATGTAGGGGCAGATGTTGCAGCTGCAGTTGCCGTCCGCGCCCGGCGCGCCGATGAAATTCTTCTCGGGCAGCGCTTTTTCCATCTGGTGGATGATGTGCGGCTCTGTCGCGACGATGAGCGTGTCACCTTCGAAAGTGCTGGCGAATTGCAGGATGCCGCTGGTCGAGCCGACGTAATCGGCGTGTTCGACGATGGTCGGCGGGCATTCGGGATGCGCGGCGACGGGGGCGCCGGGATGCTGCGCTTTCAGTTTGAGCAGCTCGGTCTCGCTGAAGGCTTCGTGCACGATGCATACGCCTGGCCATAGCAGCATCTCGCGGCCGAACTTGCGGCTCATGTAGCTACCAAGATGACGGTCGGGGCCGAAGATGATTTTCTGGTCTTCGGGTATCTGGCTGATGATGGTTTCGGCGCTGGAGGAGGTGACGATGATGTCGCTCAATGCCTTCACCTCGGTCGAGCAGTTGATGTAGGTCAGCGCGATATGGTCGGGGTGCTTCTCGCGGAAAGCCTTGAATTTTTCCGGCGGGCAGCTGTCTTCGAGGCTGCAGCCGGCATCCATGTCGGGCAGGACGACGATTTTCTCAGGGGACAGGATTTTGGCCGTGTCGGCCATGAACTTCACGCCACAGAAGGCGATGACATCGGCGTCGGTCTCCGCCGCCTTGCGGCTGAGTTCGAGGCTGTCGCCCACGAAATCGGCGAGGTCCTGGATCTGCGCGCTCTGGTAATAATGCGCGAGGATGACCGCGTTCTTCTCCTTGCGGAGGCGGTCGATGGCGGCGAGCAGGTCTTCGCCGGTCGGAAGGCTGTTTTCGGCGGTCATTGTTAGTCCCGTCTGTTGGCTTTGAGGCGCTTATATACGGAACGGGTGGCGAGGCGAGGGGGTTCCTCGCCTCGCAGTCGCATTACATCGAGAAGCCGGGCGGCAGGAAGGCCTTCATCGGGCGCTCGGCACCCGGCGTGCCCGCGATGACCTGCTCGGTGATGGACATGCCGAAGCTGCTGTGCGCCAGCAGGACCGAAACCGCGAAGACTGCGATGTAGAGGCCGAGACCCCACCAGTATGCGGGATGCACGCGGCCCTGTTTGCGCTTGTCGGCAATCATCCCGATGACCGGGAAAATCATGGTGCAAATGGTCGTGATGAGCCAGGCGTTGGGTATCATCAGCGGCAGCGGGAGCAGTCGGCCGAGGCCGGGGCCGGTCAGGATAGCCATGCCGCACAGCATGAGGCGGCGGTGCCACCCGGTGTAGCGGCGGCGCGAAAGGGCCCAAAAGGTGAGCCCGCCGAAGAGCCACACCAGCATGGTGTTGCTCCACAGGAACTCGCTGACGTGGAAGAAGAACGGGCCGCCGGTCCGGCGCGCTACTACGACCATGATGACCGAGCCGAAAATGACCATCAACGGCACCCAGAGATAGGCGATCTTGCCGAATTTCGCGTGGAGCGACCAGTTCTGCTGCGAGGCAGTCAGATGCTGGCCGCAATAGATGCCGAGCCATGACATGAAAATCACGCCGTGGACGTGATATTGCCATGGCACGTCGAAACTGGAGCGCGCGAAGGCGAGGTTGACCACGAAGCCGGCCACGATGATGAAGCTCATCACGAAGGCCATGATGGTGAAAAAGCGCGTGTTTCCGCGGATAGCGGTATCTTCCGGCGCGGCGGCAGCGGCAGTAGCCATACTCGTAAACTCCCCCAGAACGAGCGACCATCTTGTCTTTTGTTATGGCCGCAATTTTGCGGAAGGGGCCTCCCCCGTCAATGGGGCTGGGTCAGATACCCACCCACATATCGCCATCGCGCCGGACGAGGCCGCGCCGTTCGAGGTCGATGAGATGCGCGGTGACCGACATCTTCGCTGCGCCATGCAGTCGTTCGTCTAGGCCCTTGTACATCTTGGGCACGAAATCGGCCGCTGCATGCGGGCCTTCGCGCAAGTGGCGCAGGATCTGGTTCTCGCGCTGGCGGCGGTGGCCGATCATGCCGCGCACGAGCTGGCGCGGCTTGGTGATGGCTTCGCCGTGGGCGGGGTAATAGACCGTGTCCTGCTCGCGGGCGTAAAGCTTTTCGAGGCTCGCCATGTAATCGGCCATGTCGCCATCGGGCGGCACGACCACGCTGGTCGACCAGCCCATGACATGGTCGCCGGTAAAGACCGCGCCGCTTTCCTCCAGCGCGAAGCAGAGGTGGTTTGAAACATGGCCCGGTGTCGCGACGGCGCGCAGGGTCCAGCCGGGGCCGGTCATCGCCTCGCCGTCTTCGAGCACGCGGTCGGGTTCATAGGTGCGGTCAAAGCTCGCATCGGCGCGAGGGCCGCTATCGTCCAGCACCAGAGGAGCGCAGCCGACGATGGGCGCGCCGGTGCGGGCGGCGAGTGTCTTTGCTGCAGGCGAATGGTCGCGGTGGGTATGCGTGCACATGATTGCGCAGACATGCTCTTCGCCGATGGCCGCATCGAGCGCTAGGAGGTGCGCCTTCTCGTCCGGGCCCGGGTCGATCACCGCGCAGCCGTCGCCGATGCCGACGATGTAGGTCTGCGTGCCGGTATAGGTATAGGGCGAGGGATTGGGCGCAAGCACGCGGCGCACGAGCGGTTCGAGCTGCATGGCCTCGCCGGTGGGCCATGGTTTGGGTGGAGGACCTGCCATGGGTGAAGCCTGTAGCGATTACCGCGGCTTGTCGATAGGGAGGGGCGCATGGGAGACAAAATTCTGGTCCTCGACGCGGGGACGACTTCGACACGGGCCATGGTTTTCAGCCGCGAGGGACGCATGGAAAGCGTCGCGCAGGCTGAGCTGACGCAGCATTACCCCAAGCCTGGCTGGGTGGAGCATGACGCGGCGGAAATCTGGGACAAGACGCTATCCTGCATGCGCGAGGCGGTGCGCGAGGGGGCAGGCGATATCGCCGCCATCGGCATTACCAACCAGCGCGAGACGGTCGTCGCGTGGGACCGCAACTCCGGCAAACCGCTCGCCCGCGCCATCGTGTGGCAGGACCGGCGCACGGCGGATTTCTGTGCGCAGCTAAAAGAGGCAGGACATGAGGCTGAGGTGCAGAAACGCACCGGCCTGCTGCTCGACCCCTATTTCTCCGGCACCAAGATGCGCTGGATGCTCGACAATGACGATGCGGTTCGCGCGGCGTCGGAGAATGGCACGCTGGCCTTCGGTACGGTCGAGAGCTGGCTGGTGTTCAAACTGTCGGGCGGGTGCCATGTCAGCGATGCCAGCAATGCCAGCCGCACGCTGCTCTTGGCGCTCGATGGCGGGCAGTTCGACGACGGGCTTTGCGACCTGTTCGGCGTGCCCAAGGCGGCGCTGCCCGAGGTGGTCGACACACATGGCCAGCTTGCGACTTGCGCGGCGGAATGGCTCGGAAGCGACATCCCGATCTGCGGGCTGGTGGGCGACCAGCAATCGGCGACCATCGGGCAGGGCTGCCTTTCTTTCGGCGAGACCAAGGTGACTTACGGCACGGGGGCCTTCGTTCTCACCAACAAGGGCCACGACATCCCGCGCTCGGACAACCGGCTGCTGGGGACGGTGCTGCACCAGTCCGGCGGAAAGCGAACCTACGCCATCGAAGGTGCGTGCTTTGTTGCCGGGAGCCTCGTCCAGTATTTGCGCGACCAGCTCGGCCTCATCGGCAGCGCCGCCGAGACCGAGGAACTTGCCCGCTCCATCGAGGACAGCGGCGAAGTGGTCATCGTGCCTGCACTCGCGGGCCTCGGCGCACCACACTGGAAGCCCGATGCGCGCGGAGTGATTTCGGGCCTCAGCTTTGCCAGCGGGCGCGCGCAGATTGCCCGCGCGGCGCTCGAAGCGATGGCGCACCAGACGCACGACCTTGCCTCGGCCTTCGCTGCCGATGGGGCTGCATGGGCCAGCCTGCGTATCGACGGCGGAATGAGCGCCAACGACTGGATGGCGCAGGACCTTGCCGATATCCTCGACCTCGAAGTCGAGCGTCCCGATTTCGTCGAGACCACAGCGTTGGGAGCAGCCATTTGCGCGAGTGTCGGCGCAGGTCTTTACGAAAGCCTCGAAGACGCGGCCAAGGCGATGCGCGGCGAGACGCGCAGCTTCACCCCTTCGATGTCCGCTGATGTGAGGAAGGACAGGCTGGCGCGTTACGCCCGGGCCCTATCCGTGGCTTAAGCCGCGCCGAAGGCCTGTGCGATGCGGCCCTGCATGCCGCGCACCGGGTCGACGGCTTCGCTGTCGAGCTGGCGTTGTTCCTCGTCGAGGCGCCTGACGCGGGCGTGCAGCCGCTCGGTGTCGCGGATGAGGCTACGTGTGGTCAGTTCGAGCAGCTCCATATTGGCCGGGTCCGAGGGGCGTTCCTCGCCCAGCGTCCCGTGGCGTAGCAATTGCAGCTTGGTCAGTTCGCCGGCGTGATAGGCGCGCTGGTTCAGGAGCCATGCGAGGACATGCATCACGCGGGTGGTCGTGCGCAGCCCTTCGATGGACATGGCGATACGGACCTGGTCGGGCGTGTTGCCATGGCTCGCCTCGTCGCGCAGGTCGAACACCGCGCGTGCCTCATCGGCCAGCGCCAGCGCTTCTGCGTAGAGGTCTTCGACAACCTGTTCGTGAATGGTGCGGTCCATATGCATGGTGAACAATGGACTAAGCCAATCGCTCCGCAAGGCCCAAGGGATTGTGCGGGCCTGTCCCGCGATGAAACGAGTCGCCGACTGGGAGGAACCGCCTTCAGGCGATGATGTCTGGAATGAGATTGTCCTCGATCGCCGCGATTCGGTCCTTGAGCTGCAGTTTTCGCTTCTTCAGCCGCGCGATTTGCAGCTGGTCGACGAAACCGCTCTCGCCCGCCTCGCTCAGGGCAGCAATCGCCACGTCGAGGTCGCGGTGCTCGCTCTTGAGCGATTCCAGTCGCTTGCGAAGTTCCTGCTCGTTCACGTCCGTCCCTTGCGAATCTCGGCTTGTCGCATGGCGTTTCTACGGGGGTTTGTAAATTCGCCAAGCTGTGGTTTGATACTAATCCAGCGGCGCGTGCCGCAATGCACGAGTCGCTTCATCCGGGGTCGCCAACTCTAGAAGGAGCCAACCTATGCAATCATCCCATGTCGCCGCACTCAAGGCCAAGCATGCAGGGCTAGAGGCCCGGTTGCACGACGAACAGGCAAGGCCTTCGCCCGACATCGCGATGATCCAGCAGCTCAAGAGACAGAAGCTGAAGATCAAGGAAGAAATCGCCCACGCATAAGGCGCGATTGAACGCTTGCGGGGCTGGAAGGATTTCCCTTCCACCGCCCCGCTTTCGCTCCCACAAGTTTTTGCTATAGCTGCCGCCCATGTCAGCAGCTGCATCCGCCCGCCAGATCCTCACGCGCCTGCACGAGGTCATGGCCGGACGCCACCACGCCCAACACAAGCTCGACCGCGTGGTCGATATCATCGCCGACAGCCTGACGAGCGAGGTGTGCTCGATCTACCTGCTGCGCGATGGCGAGCTCGAGCTTTACGCTACCCACGGCCTCAACCCCGAAGCGGTCCACGTCACCCGCATGGGTATCGGCGAGGGACTGACCGGCACAATTGCCAAGAATATCGAAACGCTGAACCTCGCCGAGGCCAAGGCACATCCCGACTTCCTCTATCGCCCCGAAACGGGCGAGGAAAAGTTCCATTCCTTTGCCGGCGTGCCCATCGTCTATCGTGAACGCGCGGTGGGCGTGCTCTGCGTCCAGCATGTCGAACCGCGCCGCTATGAGGACGTCGAAATCGAGGCGCTGCAGACCACCGCCATGGTCCTATCCGAGCTTATCGCGCACAAGGAACTGGTCGACGACGAGCAGGAGATCGACCTCGACGAAGTCTCTACCGAATGCGAGGTGATTGAAGGGCTGACCCTCGTAAAGGGCCTCGCGGCGGGGCAGGCGGTGTTCCACCAGCCGCGCGTCGAAATCGACCAGGTCGTGGCCGAGGATATCGAGGCTGAACGCCAGCGCGTCTATCGCGCCTTCGACAAGATGCGCGACCAGATCGACGCAATGGGTCGCGAACCCGAATTCGGCAAAGGCGGCGAGCATGTCGAGGTGCTCGAGACCTACAAGATGTTCGCTTATGACGAGGGCTGGAGCCGCCGCATTAACGAGGCGATCGACAGCGGTCTGACAGCGGAAGCGGCCATCGAACGCGTCCAGCAGCGCACGCGGATGCGGATGCGCGAAATCGACGACCCGCTGCTGGCGGACCGCATGCACGACCTCGAGGATTTGTCGAACCGGCTGCTGCGCATTGTCTCTGGCCAGCTCGGCACGGCCGCAACTCAGGGTCTCAGGCGAGATTCCATCCTGTTTGCGCGCAATCTCGGGCCCGCCGAACTGCTCGAATACGACCGTCGCCGGCTGAAGGGCGTGGTGCTGGAGGAAGGTTCGCTCACCGCGCATGTTGTCATCGTGGCGCGGGCGATGGGCATACCGGTGCTTGGCCGCGTTGCCCGCGTGCGCAGCAAGGTGTCCGAAGGCGACGAGGTGCTGGTCGATGCCGACAAGGGCACGGTTACGCTGCGCCCTTCGGGACCGCTGCTCGAAGCATTCGATGCACGATTTGCCAAGAGCAAGGAGCGCGCCGCGGCCTATGCCGAACTGCGCGATGTCGAACCATTTACCCGCGACGGCACGCGCATCACGGTAATGATGAACGCCGGGCTGCGCGACGACGTAAGCGCGCTGCAACTGACCGGCGCGGACGGCATTGGCCTGTTCCGTACCGAGTTCCAATTCCTCGTATCCTCGACTCTGCCAGCGCGCGAGCGACAGATGCGGCTCTATCGCGATGTGCTCGATGCGGCGGATGGCAAGCCGGTTATTTTCCGCACCGTCGATATCGGGGGCGACAAGGCCGTGCCCTATCTCGACAATGACACGGCCGAGAAGGACGAAAACCCCGCGATGGGCTGGCGCGCACTGCGCCTCTCGCTCGAACGCGAAGGGCTGCTGAAAGCGCAGGCGAGGGCGCTGCTCGAGGCTGCCGCAGGTCGCCAGCTTTCGGTCATGTTCCCCATGGTCTCCGAACCGTGGGAATTCGACGCCGCCAAGGCCATTTTCGAGGAACAGGCTCAATTCCTGCGCGATCGGCGCAAGCTGATGCCGGAAAGCATCGAATACGGCTGCATGCTCGAAGTGCCATCGCTGGCCGAAGTGCTCGACATATTGCTGCCGAAGCTGTCGTTCATTTCCATCGGCACGAACGACCTCACCCAGTTCCTCTTCGCCGCCGACCGCGCCAATCCCAAGCTGGCGGAACGCTACGACTGGCTCAGTCCTGCCATCCTGCGCTTCCTCGCGCGCATCGCGAAGAACATGGTCGGCAGCCAGGTCCGCATCGGCGTGTGCGGCGAGATGGGCGGGCGCAGGCTGGAGGCGCTGGCTTTGATGGGTCTGGGCTACACGCGCTTTTCCATTACGCCTGCCGCGGTTGGCCCGATCAAGGAGCTGGTGCGCAAGGTTTATCTGCCCGATCTCACCAAGCAGATGCAGCAATGGATGATGAGCCCGCCGCCCGACATGCGGGCAGCACTGGCGCGTTGGGCAGAGACGAACGGCATTGACCTCGACTGATTTCGTCGCTCGCGCCGCGCATTTCGTCGGTTTGCGGCACATGAGACGGGGGTACAACAGTTGACAGAATCCCGGTCGCGCTCTCTCTACACTGCGCACGGGAAGCGGGAACACCCGCGGGGCCTCAGGAATTCGGGATACGCATGGAAGAAGATATCGACACCGTCGAAGAGAATACCGCGCCTGCCCAGCGCGCGGGCGACCGTTTGCGCGAAGCGCGCGAGGCAAAGGGGCTCGAACTCGAGCAAATTGCCGCGGAAACGCGCATCAACAAGGACCATTTGACGAAAATCGAGGCGGGACAATGGTCCGCGCTCCCGTCGCGCACCTACGCCATCGGTTTCACGCGCACCTATGCGCGCACCGTAGGCCTCGACGAGAACGAAATCCTCGACCAGGTCCGTGCCGAATTGGCGGAAGGCGATCCCGAAGCGGTCGAACGTCCCGCCAAGTTCGAACCCGGCGACCCGGCGCGAGTTCCGGGGCGCGGGCTGGCATGGTTCGCAGTCCTTGCTGCGGTCCTGTTGCTCGGCGGCATCTATGCCTTCTATTCGAGCTATTTCGCGCCCGGCATCGGCCCTGCGCCCCTGCAGGACCCCGAAGAGCAGATTGCAGTGAACGAGGCTCCGCAGCAGGCCGCTACGCCTGCTCCACAGCCGACCGGCGGCCCGGTGGTCTTCACCAGCGAGATGGACGGTACTTGGGTCAAGTTCTACGACGCCAACGGAACGCGGCTCTACGAAGCGCAAATGAACACGGGCGACAGCTTCACCATCCCCGAGGATGCCGATGGTCCGCAGATCTGGACTGGCAGGCCCTATGCGCTGGCCATTACCATCGGCGGACGCGAAGTGCCCAAGCTGACCGAGGAAGACACGGTGATCCGCGATGTGCCCGTGACCGCCGAGGCGCTGCTGGCGCGTGACGAGGCGCCCGCTGCCGAGGCGACGCCTGCCACCGCGCAGCCCGCGGCCTGAGACTTAGCACAATCCGGTAGCGGATATCCGCCTTCATCCCCTCGACAGCTTCGCGGGGCTAGGGCAGATTCCACCGATACGAATTCTCCATGAGGGAGCACGAAATTACGATGTTCGCACGCAGTGCACGCGCCCTTGGCCTTGGCACTATCGCCACGGCCCTTCTCGCCACTTCGATGCCTGCTCTGGCGCAGGACAATGACGAGGCCCGCATCCGCAAGCTCGAAGCCGAAGTCCGCGCGCTCCAGCGCAAGGTCTTCCCGGGCGGCGACGGGCGCTATTTCGAGCCGCAGATTACCGCCCCTGCGACGGGGACCACCACACCCGCTGCTTCGGCTGCGCCCTCGACCACGGCGGTGACCGATATCCTCGCGCGTCTCGATGCGCTGGAAATGCAATTGCAGCGCCTGACCGCGCAGTACGAGGTCGGCACCAATGCCATGCGCCTGCTCGAAGAACGGGTCGAAGCGCTGGAAGCTGCCAACGCGCCGCCGCCCGCTCCGGCCGCAAGCACGCCTGCAGCCCAGCCCGAGCCCGTCACGCAGCCCGACCCGGCGCGCGTCGCAGCAGTGCAGGCCATCACCAAGCCGCAGACCAACGATGCGGGCGATGACGAATATTCCTATGGCTTCCGCCTGTGGGAAGCGGGCTTCTATCCCGAGGCGCAGCAGCAACTGACGCTATTCGTGGAGCAGTACCCGAACCATTCGCGCACCAGCTTCGGTCGCAACCTCTTGGGCCGTGCCTATCTCGACGATGGCAAGCCGACCGAGGCGGCCCCCTGGTTCCTGCGCAATTACCAGGCCGACAAGAACGGCGCACGCGCTGGTGACAGCCTGCTGTTTCTCGCGGAATCGATGATTGCGCTGAAAGACACCAACCGCGCCTGCATCGCACTGTCCGAATTCGGCGAAACCTATCCCGCGCTCGCAACGGGCCGCCTGTCGGGCCAGTACGCGACCGCGCGTAGCAAGGTGAGCTGCGGCTAAGATGGCGCTCGCCCCGGAACTGGTAGAGCGGTTCCGGGCGGACCTTTCAGACTTGTGGCTCGATTTGGACGAGCCGGACGCAAAGCTCGGCATCGCCCTGTCGGGCGGGCCGGACAGTCTAGCGCTGCTATTGCTTGCCAATGCTGCCCTGCCGGGCAGGGTGGAGGCGGCCACGGTGGACCATGGCTTGCGGCCGGAGAGCGCCGCTGAAGCCGAGCATGCTCAAGGCATCTGTGTGAAGCTTGGTGTGGCTCACGAAACTCTGCGTGTCGAAGTCGGCGAGGGAAACTTGCAAAGCCAGGCACGGCTTGCGCGTTACGCTGCGTTGTCGAACTGGGCAGAGCGCCGCGGCGTCGACACGCTGTGCACTGCGCACCACCGTGACGACCAGGTCGAGACGCTGCTGATGCGGCTCAATCGCGGGAGCGGCTTGTCGGGCTTGGCAGGGGTCCGCGAAACCGGCCTGGTGCCGAATAGCGAGGTCATCCTCCTGCGGCCCTTGCTTGGCTGGAGCAGGGAAGAGCTTGAAGGTGTGGTCGAGCAAAGCGGCTTCGAGGCAGTGCAGGACCCCTCGAATAAGGATATCGCCTACGACCGCGTCCGGATGCGCGAGGCACTTGTCTCGGCGAATTGGATTGACCGCGAGGGGGTGGCGCGCTCCGCGAAGGTGCTCGCCGATATGGAAGACGACATATTGGGACTCGCGGCAGAGGACTACGCGCTGGCCAGCGAGGATGACGGGGAGCGCATCACTTACCGCCCGCTTGCGCGTTCCGGGGTTTACCGCCCATCGCTATGGGCGGAAGTCATCGTGATGGTGTTCGAGGATTTCGACCGGACGATTTCACGCGCCGATGCAGCGCGCATGGCCGAAAGCCTTATGGATGAGACGCCGCTTAACATCGGCGGCATCCACGCATCTTCATGCTATGAGGATGATGAGATGGTTTGGACCTTCGCGCCGGAAAACCCTCGCCGAGCGGGTTAGCGGCCGAGCGCAGCCGCTTCGCGCGCGACCTTCTCGACCTCAGCCTCGTCCACCGCGCCGCGCGGTGCGACCCAGCTTCCGCCGACGCACAGGACTGGGTCGAAGCCAAGCCAGTCGGGTGCATTCTCTAGCGTAATCCCGCCGGTCGGGCAGAAGCGGCACTGGCCGAAGGGCGCGGCGAGCGCCTTGAGGGCGGGCAAGCCCCCTGCGGCCATCGCGGGGAAGAACTTGAAATGCGTAAGGCCCAAATCGAGCCCGCGCATAATGTCGCCCGCATTGGCGATACCGGGAAGGAAGGGGATGCCTTCGCGAATGGCCGCCTTGCCGAGGCTTTCGGTAAGGCCGGGCGAGACGATAAACTCGCTGCCCGCGCCAATCGCATCGGCGAGTTCCTGCTGGTTGGTGACTGTGCCCGCGCCGACAATCGCGCCCTCGACCTGTTTCATCGCCTTGATTGCGTCGAGCGCGGCAGGCGTGCGCAGCGTCACTTCGAGGACACGCAATCCGCCAGCAACCAGCGCACGGGCGAGGGGGACGGCATGCTCCACCTCGTCGACCACGATGACTGGGATGACCGGCGCGGTCTGCATGATGTCGGCAATGGCGGTCACGTGTGTTCCCTCGCGTAGGCGGCAGCCGCGCCGAACAGGCCCGGCTGCGGATGGGTGATGAGTTTGACGGGAATGCTCGCCATCAGCTCCTGGAAGCGGCCCTTGGCCTTGAACCTTTCGGCAAAGCCCGATTTCACCAGCGTTTCCCGGATTCGGTAGCCGAGGCCGCCGGCGATGATGACACCGCCGAAACCGCCTTGCGCCAGCGCGATGTCCCCCGCCACGCTGCCGAGCGACAGGCAGAAGCGGTCGACCGCAGCGGCGGCGAGGCTGTCGCTGCCGTCCTGTCCGCGAGTCCAGATAGCGATGTCGTCCTCTTCGGCGACAGGCTTGCCTTCGAGCGCGGCGAGCGTCTGATAGATATCGGAGATGGCCGGACCGGACACCACGCGCTCCACCGAGACGCGGTTGTGCCGCTTGCGCAAGCGGGCGAGGATGGCGTCCTCGATGCTGTCGAGCGGGGCGAAGTCGATATGGCCGCCCTCGGTCGCCGAGACGCGGTAAGTGCCATCTGGTTCGCGGTAGAGGTGGGCCACGCCAAGGCCGGTGCCGGGGCCAAGGACCGAAAGGCGTCCGGTCGGAGCGAGCGGCTTTTCCGGGCCGGTGAGGTGGATGAACTGGTCATCGCCAACACGCGCCACGGCATGCGCGACGGCTTCGAAGTCGTTGACGATGCAATAGCTGTCGACACCGAGCTTTTCCTTCACCAGCGCGGGGCGGATGATCCACGGGTTGTTGGTGAAGCGGATGACCTCGCCGCCAACGGGGCCGGCAATCGCCATAGAGACGCGCGAGGGCAGGGTGCCTCCCTTGCGCGCGCGATAGTCTTCCCATGCAGTCTGGAAGCTGGCGTGGTCCTGCGTATGGATGGTTTCCGGTTCATCCAGCGTGATGCTGCCGTCATCATGGACGGTCGCAATTGAAAACCTTGCATGGGTGCCGCCGATATCGACGCTTACGAGTTCCATTGTCCTCCCCCCGGGCCCTTTCGAGCCTCGAAAATCATCATAGTCCTGCCATCGCCAGCATCGACGAAGCGCCCTGTTCGGCGCCATCGGCATTGCTGCGGAACATGGCGAAAAGTTCGCGGCCCATGCCGCTGTCGGCCTGCGGCTCGGGCGATGCTTCGCGCGCGCCCAAGTCGGCAGTCGTCGAAAGCGTGCCGGTCTCGGCGCAGACCTTCACGATGTCACCGTCGCGCAGCTTCGAAAGCGGGCCACCGCCAAGAGCCTCGGGCGTGCAGTGGATGGCCGCCGGGACCTTGCCGCTCGCGCCCGACATGCGGCCGTCGGTGACAAGCGCCACGCGATAGCCGCGGTCCTGTAATACGCCGAGCGCGGGTGTCAGCTTGTGCAATTCGGGCATGCCGTTTGCGCGCGGGCCCTGGTAGCGGACGACCACGACGACATCGCGGTCGAGTTCGCCCTTCTTGAAGGCTTCGTTCACGCTCGGCTGGTCCTCGAAAATGCGGCAGGGCGCCTCGATGGTCCAGCGCTCGCGCTCGACGGCGGAGGATTTGAAGCAGGCGCGCCCCAGATTGCCTTGGACGAGGCGCATGCCGCCGTCGCTCTGGAAAGGCTCTGAGGCGGGGCGGAGCATTTCGGTATCGCCGCTGGGGCCCGGGTCGCGCCAGGTCAGCGCGTCGCCGTCTATGCCGGGTTCCTTGCTATAGGCTTCAAAGCCTCCGTCCCATACGGTGAGGATGTCGCCATGCGCCAGACCCTCGTCGAGCAGCGTGCCGATGACGTAGCCCATGCCGCCCGCCTCATGGAAATGGTTCACGTCGCCAGAGCCGTTGGGATAGACGCGCGCCACCAGCGGCACGGCGCTGGAGAGTTCGGCAAGGTCGGTCCAGTCGAATTTGATTCCCGCCGCGCGCGCCATCGCAGGAATGTGAATGGCGTGGTTGGTCGATCCGCCGGTTGCGAGGAGGCCGATAGCGGCGTTGATGATCGCCTTCTCGTCGACAACCCTGCCCAGCGGGCGGAAATCATCGCCGCTTTTACCCATGGCAGCGAGGCGGTGCGTAGCCGCGCGGCTCATTTCCTGACGCAGCTTCGCGCCGGGAGCGACGAAAGCCGCGCCGGGTACGTGGAGGCCCATCATCTCCATCATCATCTGGTTGGAATTGGCCGTGCCGTAGAAGGTGCAGGTGCCGGGCGAGTGATAGCTGCCCATCTCGCTCGCCAGCAATTCCTCGCGCCCGACCTTGCCCTCGGCATAGAGCTGGCGGGTCTTCTGCTTTTCCTTGTTGGAGATGCCGGTGCCCATCGGGCCGGAAGGCACGAAGATGGCGGGCAGGTGCCCGAAACGCAGCGCGCCCATCAGCAGGCCGGGCACAATCTTGTCGCAAATGCCGAGCAGCGCGACGCCGTCATACATGGCGTGGCTCAGCGCCACCACGGTCGAGAGCGCAATCGTGTCGCGGCTGAAGAGCGAGAGTTCCATCCCGTCTTCGCCCTGCGTGACGCCATCGCACATGGCGGGCGTGCCACCTGCGACCTGCACCGTAGCGCCGACTTCGCGCGCCCAGATTTTCATGCGCTCGGGGTAGCGGTAATAAGGCTGATGCGCCGACAGCATGTCGTTGTAAGCGGTCACGATGCCCAGGTTCGGCCCGCGCGCGGCCATGATGGCCTGCTGGTCCTCCTCTGCCCCGGCATAGGCATGCGCGAGGTTCGAACAGCTCATCGTGCCGCGATTGACTGCACGGTCGCCTTCGCGGTCCATCAGACCGAGATAGGCGCTGCGGCTGTCGCGCGAATTGGCGATAACGCGTTCGGTGACGCGGTGGATGGTATCATTCAGCGGCTTAGTCATCGTGCCAGGTTACCCCGTCGCGTTCTGCCAGTGCCACGGCCGAGCTCGGCCCCCAGGTGCCCGCGGCGTAGGTCTTGGGCTGCGTCTGGTTCTCTGCCCAGAGCGCCCGGATATGGTCGATATAGTCCCACTGCGCCTCCACCTCGTCGCGGCGGACGAACAGCGTCTGGTCGCCGTGGATGAGATCGAGCAGCAGGCGTTCGTAGGCGATGCGGCGAACCACATCGGAAAAGGCATCGGGCATGGCAATGTCGAGTGGGACGGGGCGCAGGCGCAAGCCGTCGCTGCCGAGACCGGGGACCTTCGCCATCATGGTCAGCTGGATATTCTCTTCCGGCTGGATTTCGATGACGAGGCGGTTGGGTTCTGTCTTCGCTCCGCGGCCTTCGAAAATCGAATGCGGGATGCATTTGAACTGGATGACGATTTCGGTGACGCGCTTGGGCATGCGCTTGCCGTGGCGCAGGTAGAAGGGCACGCCGCGCCAGCGCCAGTTGTCGACATGGGCCTTCAGCGCGACGTATGTTTCGGTGTCGCTGTCCTTGCCGAGTTCCTCGTCATAACCGGGCACGCTCTGGCTATCGACCGCGCCGCCACGATACTGGCCGGTGACGACCTCGTTCGCTTGCAAGGGGCGCAGCGCGCGCAGCACCTTGACCTTCTCGTCGCGCACGGCGGTGGCGTCGAAGCTGGTCGGCGGCTCCATCGCAACCAGCGCGAGGAGCTGGAGCATGTGGTTCTGCACCATGTCGCGCAGCGCGCCGCTATCATCGTAATAGGCAACGCGGCTTTCCAGCCCGACCGTCTCGGCGACGGTAATCTGGACATGGTCGACGTAGTTCGAATTCCACACCGGCTCGAGCAGGATATTGGCAAAGCGCAGCGCGAGCAGGTTCTGCACCGTCTCCTTGCCGAGATAGTGGTCGATGCGGAAAATGCGGTCTTCGCTGAAGGCCTTGGCCACCGCATCGTTGATCTCGCAGCTTGAATCGAGATCGGTGCCGAGCGGTTTTTCCAGCGCGATGCGGGCGTTGCCATTGGTCAGGCCGGCGCGCTTGAGCCCGGCGATCGTGGGCTCGAAAAGACTGGGTGCAGTCGAGAGGAAGATCGCAAGGCCCTTGTACTCGCCAACCTCTTTTGCGAGCTCGTCATAGCCCGCAGGCGTGGTCGCATCGACGGGCACGTAGCTCAGCTTGTTGAGGAAATCGGCGGTCGGGCCGCGTCGGTTATTGGGGAGATGCCTCTCAAGAGCTTCGCGCGCGAACTGGCGGAATTCCTTGGTCGACATCTCCGAACGGGCTGTTGCCACGATGCGCAGATCCGGAGCCAACAATCCGTCGGCATGCAGCGCGCAAAGCGACGGCAGCAGCATGCGCTGCGACAAATCGCCGGTGGCTCCGAACAGAAGCAGGCGGTCGGCTTCGAACTTTACCTCGAGCATGTACCGTCCATCGGTATCTCATCTCCCTTTGGCGCGGCGTTATCAGCGAGGCCCGCGCAGCACCAGAGTGCCGCATTGCTATTCATGAGTGCGGTCACGAGGCGGTGACCGTGACTTGCTTGTCGCCGAATTCGTTCATCCCAAAGCTGGTGAGGAAGCTCACATCGGCGGCATCGCGGCCCACGCCTATCTTCACCGTCTGGGCCGGATCGGTCATTCCGGTGGCATCGATCAGCTGCCACGTGCCGCCGCCGTCGGTCTCGGGATCGTTGAGGAAAACTTCGGCCACTGCGTGGAAATCGGGCGGGTCGACGCCCGGCGCATAGCACGCGACATAACGGGCGGGGATAGTGCTGGCGCGGGCCAGGGTGACCATTACATGCGCATAGTCGCGGCAGATACCGCGGCGCTCGATGAAGGTGTCGAGCGCAGTGGTCTGGGCGCCGGATGCCCCGGGCGAATAAGTGAACTTGTCGGCAATCCAGTCGCGGATGGCGGCGATACGCTCTCCGCCATCGGTGCCCGGGAATTCCTCGTCGACGAAGGTCTGGAAGCGGTCGGCAGCGCAATAGCGACTGTCGAACAGGTATTGCACGGCTTCACCCGGCATTTCGTGCGGGGCAAGGCGATGCAGGTTTTCCAGATCGGCCAGCTGTCGCTTCAGTTCGACTTCGGCCCGATAGGACACCTCGAAATGTCCCTCGGCCCTGATCCAGATTCGCTCGCCGATATCGTCTTGTGCCGGAACCCAGGCGCAATGCTCGGCATCGGTGAGATTGGTGTCGGTGGACAGCAGTTCCTGCTCCGGGATCGCTGCCGCTTCGAATTGCAGCAGGATGTCGGTCATGCGGGGAAGGTGGAACGAGAACTGCGTATCGATGGAGATGGGCATAAAGGCCCAACGCAGCAGCAGGCACTTGTGTTTCAGCCGCTTGCGAAGCTTTAGCGAGATAGCTTTCCAGGCAAAGAAAAAGGGCCCCGTCAGGGACCCTTCTCTAATTCGAATTAGCCTGGTTCAGCCCTTCTTTTCCTTGCCGAACATCCAGCCCCAAAAATCAAACAGCATAGTAGCCTCCTGTTGACGTACAGGCGGTAACTTTCTGTTAACCATGTCTGTTTGTAAAGCATTAACTATGCTTCGCGGGCGCCATTATCCTTCAAGTTATTGAATTCCATAAGGTTATCGAGGCTCATCGGGCGGGCCAGAACATAGCCTTGAACGTGTGTACAGCCCATTTCTGTTAACAATTTCAGGGTTTCATGGTCTTCCGCGCCTTCCGCGACCACCCCGATTCGGGCATCCCGTCCCATGGTGACGATACTTGAAACGATTGCCTTGGCTTTTGCGCTCTTGGCGATGTTCGCAACGAATAGGCGGTCGATTTTCACCTCGTCGAAGGGGAGTTCGAAAAAGGTCTCGAAATTGGTCTCGCCGACACCGAAGTCATCCATCGATATCCGGGCGCCCAAAGCCTTGAGTTCGTTGAGCACCATTTCGGCGGTCTCGAGATTTCCGATGCGAGAGGTCTCGGTCACTTCCAGCACAAGGAAGCGCGGGTCGAAGCCGGTTGCCTGCAGCACATTGCGCACCATGCCGACGATACGCATGTCGGACAGGAGGGTCGCCGAGATATTAACCGACATGGTAATCGAGCGCCCGCGGAAGTGCATCAGGCGGCCCGCCGAGCAGGAATGCTCGAGGACGTATTGCGTGAGCGCATCCATGCGCCCGGCTTTCTCGCACTGGGCGATGAAGTGCATTGGCGGGATAAAGCCGCGGGCCGGATCCTGCCAGCGGACCAGCGCTTCGACACCGGTCATGTTGCCGTTGCGCGTGTCTATCTTCGGCTGGTAGACGCAGAAAATCTCGCCTGCTTCCATCGCCTCGTCGATCCGGGCGCGCAGCGAGATGTCCCAAAGTTCATCGAAGCGCGAGCTGCTTTCGGCCAGCTTGATGGGTTGGAGCGCCTCGGAGCTTTCCTCCGCTGCAGCAACTGCCGCTGCAAGACGGACGGCGGGGTCGCCATCGAGCTTGGCTACGCCGAAGCTGATGCCGACATCGACCGACGATCCTGCCACATTGACCGGAGCGGCGAACATCGCGCGCGTGCCTTCAAGGTGTTCTGCCAGCAGCGCGCTGTCTTCCTCTTTGGAATGCCAGGCAAGGTGGTGGCCTTCGGAATATATTTTCAGTTCGCCATCTGCAGCGCGCAGCCGGTCGACAAGCTTGAGAATGTAATGCGCGCGGTCTGTACGGCGCAGGGTCTTCAGGACGTGCTCGTAGCCGTGGATGCGGGCAACGACGATGTGGCCGCGCAGATGCAGATCCTGGGATATGGACTCTTCGAGCGCCTGCAACTTGGGCAGGTTGGTTTCATTGTCGACCATCGCCATGCGATTTTTCCATCGCGCGCGTGACCGCATCGCGGCGTATGCTAGCGTGGCGATTATGCAGTAGGAAAGATCGAGACGCACCCCAACGAGGCTTCCCATGTAAAGAGAGACCGGAAGGAACGCCGCAATGGCAGCATAGGCGGCGTAACGGCGGCGCTTGTTACGGGCGAGAAGAAGGCTGGCTGCAAACAGCAGCAGGAAAACGAGAGTGGCCGGAAGAGCCGATAGGTGCCGGTCGCGGCCCGACTTGATCGTTTCGGCTCCGTAGATGGCGACAAAGCTGAAAGGTACTGAATAGTTGCCGGGCACGCGCTGCTGCATCTCGGAAAGACCAGCGTCCTCCCCGATGACGACAGTCCGGCCTGCGAGGCTTTGCACATTTTTGCCCGAGGTGACCTCGGGGAGCGTGATTGCGGGTATGTCTTCGGAAGGGATCGAATAATCGACCTGGAATTCGCCGGGCCTGACATCCTCTACGCCGGCCAGCGATGCCGTCAGCGAGGGCACGCGCTGCCCCTGGATTGCGTGTGCATATTCACGCGTCCATGCAAATCCCATCCAGTTGGACATGCGTCGGGACGCTACCCGCCGAGTGTCTCCGGCAATGTCGGAGATCGTCGCATTCAGCTTGTCATCGCCCGACAATGAACGGTCAATCTGGTCGACAAGTACCGCCCTCGGGCCAAGCGAAGCTATGGCTGCTGCCAGAGCATCATCGGCTTCAGCTGTTGAATGGCGCGCAAAAGGGATGTCGATGTAGACCCTGCCGACGCCCTGCCTGTTCAATTCCTCGAGCGCAGCAGCAAGTTCGACCCGTCTCTCGGGAAGGCGGGGATCTGCCATGTCGCGCTCTGCGCCGACGAAGACGATATCCCCGCTCGGTGCGCGTTCGACGATCTTCGACTGGAAGGTCCAGATCAGCTGGTCGACAGGCTGCAGGAAAGCGAACAGCATCAACGCCAGCGCGACAAGGCCCGCGTAAAGCAGGTTCTTGAGCCGGGTCACTGCATCCTTGCGGAGGCTCACGGAGAGCCAGCCAAAAGGCGCTGGGGCACGGTCGGTTGCACGAGCGTCGAACATTCGAAGCCCGTATGCCCAGATTAAACTTAAGAATGTTTTGACGCGCGCTCACATTACTACAGGGAGTCACGCGTTTCCGCGCCTCCGCGTGGTTAAAACCGCGGTAGGGATTGTGATGAAGGAAATTCGCGCGCTGAATTGTAAAAATTGGCCATCGCGCCAATTTTCCGCTTATTTCTCAACTTCCTAATGCAGTCGCCCAATCGTTTCCCGAAATGGTAAATGCATTTCGGGAAACCTTGAGTTGCCTAGGAAATCACCCCGTAGAGATCATGCGTATCGGCATCTTCGATTTCTACCGAAACGATGTCACCCGCGGCCAGTTTTGCCGGAACTTCGCGCAAATAGACTGCGCCATCGATTTCCGGCGCATCGGCATGGCTGCGACCCGTCGCGCCGATATCACCTTCCTCGTCGGGTTCGCCGACTTCGTCGATGATGACAGGGATGGTCCGGCCGACTTTCGCGGCAAGCTTGGCGGCGCTGATGCGCTCGGTCACTTCCATGACGCGGGCGTAGCGTTCTTCCTTGACCTCTTCGGGCACAGGGTCGGGCAGGGCATTGGCCTGTGCGCCTTCGACCGGCTCGAAGCGAAAGGCGCCGACGCGGTCGAGCTGCGCTTCTTCCAGCCAGTCGAGAAGGTATTTGAAATCATCCTCGGTTTCGCCCGGGAAGCCGACGACGAAGCTCGAACGGATGGCAATTTCGGGACAGATTTCGCGCCAGCCCTTGAGGCGTTCAAGCACCTTGGCCTCGTTCGCCGGGCGCTTCATCGCGCGCAGTACCTTGGGACTGGCGTGCTGGAAGGGGATGTCGAGATAGGGCGTCAGCAGCCCTTCGGCCATCAGCGGGATGACCGCGTCGACATGCGGATAGGGATAGACATAGTGGAGACGCACCCATGGCGGCATGCCGCCACCGATGTCGAGCTGGCTCAGTTCGCGAGCGAGGTCGGTCATGTGGGCGCGGACCTCGCGGCCCTTCCACGGCTTGCTCTCGTGGCGCGTATCGACGCCATAGGCGCTGGTGTCCTGGCTGATGACCAGCAGTTCCTTGGTACCCGCCTCGACCAGCTTCTCCGCCTCGCGCAGCACGGCATCAATGCGGCGGCTGGCCAGCTTCCCGCGCAGGTCCGGGATGATGCAGAAGGCGCAGGAGTGATTGCAGCCCTCGGAGATCTTGAGATAGCTGTAATGGCGCGGCGTCAACTTCACATCCGGTTGCGGAATGAGGTCGATGAACGGACCCTGCGAGGGCGGGGCGTGCTCGTGCACCGCCTCGACCACCGCCTCGTACTGGTGCGCACCGGTCACCGCGAGGACGCTCGGATGCGCGGCGCGGATGGCATCGGCTTCCTCGCCCATGCACCCGGTCACGATGACGCGGCCATTCTCGGAAATCGCCTCGCCGATGGCCTGCAGGCTCTCTTCCTTTGCGCTGTCGAGGAATCCGCAGGTGTTCACCAGCACCACGTCGGCACCGGCGTAATCGGGGCTCATCGCATAGCCATCCGCGCGCAGGCGCGTAAGGATGCGTTCGCTGTCGACCAGAGCCTTGGGGCAGCCGAGAGAAACCATGCCGACCTTCTTCTGGTCGGGGATCGGGGTGGTGGGAATGTTCATATCAATGCCTGTGGATTTGCGCCGCGCCCCTACACCCCTTGCGCCGTTTGCGCTAGCACCTGCGTGTGGTCGATATTTGAGGGGAGAGGGAAATGAACCTTCTGGATGTGAACTGGCTGGCGGTCGTGCTCGGCGCGCTGGCAGGCTTCGTGGTCGGGGGGCTGTGGTACGGGCCCATCATGGGCAAGAGCTGGATGGTCGCCGTCGGCAAGACCGAAGAAGACCTGCAATCCGGCAGCCCGGCTAAGCTCTATGGTCTCACCTTCCTGCTGGCATTGCTGGCGAGCTGGACGCTGGCGCACACTTTCGCCAGCTACGCCAAGGACCTTTCAGTCATCGTCAAGGTGCTGACGGCCTTCGGGGTGGCGCTCGGGTTTATCCTGCCAGCACTCTGGACCAACTACCTGTTCCAGGGGGCAAAGAAGCCGCTCTACTGGATTGATGGCGGTTACTGGCTGCTGTTCTACCTCGCCATGGGGCTGGTGCACGCCTTCATGGGCTAGGCTCAGCTATCTCCGCGAAGCCGGTCGTCCTTGCGGTGTCCGTCGCCTTTGGTTTCGCCATTCGGTGTCGCGACGATTTCGACGATGATATCGCCCTTCTGGAGGTTCTGGCACTCGTCTTCCCAGAAACCGATCGCGCGGCCATTGCGATAGATGCGTAGGCCCCTGCCGCCGCTTTCGAGTTCGCTGATGGCGCAGCCGCATTCCTCGTCTTCGACCTCGCGTTCGACCAACTGGACGCGGCCCGACACGCTGGCAAGGTCGGCAAGGTAATCGGCGATATGTTCGCCCTTGGCGCTTCCTGCCAGGAGCAATCCGGTGAAACGGACGGGATTGATGACGTTGTTTGCACCAGCCTGACGCGCAAGCGATTCGTTGTCGTCAGCGCGCACCACCACGCTGATGGGGACGCGCGGGGCGAGGGCGCGCACGGTCAGCGTGATGAGAATGGTCGTGTCGTCGCGGCCGGCAGAGATGAGCACGTTCTGCGCTTCGGAAATACGCACGGCTTTGAGCGTTTCATCGCGCGTGGCGTCGGCGGCCATGACATTGCAGCCGAGGCTCTCGGCGGCATGGAGCCGTTCCTCGCTCGGGTCGATGACCACAATGCAGCTCGGATCGGTGCCGCGCTCGATGAGTTCGGCCACCGCTTCGGAACCCGAAATCCCGTAGCCGAGCACCACGATATGATTGGATAGCTTTTCCTGGATGCGGGCCATGCGGAATTTCTCCCAGCTTCGCTTGATGATGAAATTATAGGCGGTGCCGACAAAAATGAAGAAGACGGCGAAACGGATTGGCGTGACGATGACAGCCTCCACCAGCCGGGCACGATCAGAGATCGGCGCGATATCGCCAAACCCCGTCGTGGTGATGGAAATCATCGTGAAATAGATGACGTCGAGAAAGCTGACTTCGCCATCGAGATTGTCCACCAGCCCTTCACGGTCCCACCAGTGGATCATGACGACGATGAAAATCAGGAACAGCGCCGCGCCAAGGCGGATACCCAGGTCACCCCAGACGGGTATCTTGGTCGCGCGGCGCAGCGGCTGGAAGCGCGGCCCGCGATAGACCCGGGCGCTTCCTGCCCCCGGCGCAATCTGGTCGAGTTGTTTTTTCTCGCTCATGCACCCCTCAAGTGGGCGAGGGCGGGGGTGCGGTCAAGCACCTTCAATTGCTGTATCTTTCGCCCAGTGCTGTAAGCGAGGCATGGTGGGTGAGGTCGAGCTGCAGCGGCGTGACCGAGACGTAACCGTCTGCAATCGCTTCGAGGTCCGTGCCGTGATCGGGCGTGTGCTCGATCGCCTGCAAGCCGAACCAGAAGTATTTGAAGCCGCGCGGGTCGCGCCCTTCGACCACCGTTCCGCGCGAATAATCGTGGAAGCCCTGCGCGACGGCGCGGATGCCTTTAACGTCTTCCGGCGCGCGGGGCGGGAAGTTCACATTGACCAGCGTGCGGTCGGGCAGCGGCGCTTCGAGCAGCGGGGCGAGAACCTTCGCGCCCCACGCCTCGGCGGCGGCGAAAGACATGTCGTGGCCCGCATCGTCGCGGCCGATGACCTGGCTCAGCGCAATGGAGCGGATACCGGCTAGCGCGCCTTCGATGGCTGCGGAGACCGTTCCCGAGTAAGTGATGTCGTCGCCGAGGTTCGCTCCGCGATTGACACCCGAGAGGATGAGGTCGGGCGCGCCATCCATCACTTGCCTCAGCCCCATGGTGACCGAATCCGTTGGGGTTCCGGTTACCGAGAAGCGGCGCTCGGAATGCTTCCGGAGGCGCACCGGCTTTGTCAGGGTGAGCGCATGGCCCATGCCCGACTGTTCCTCGTCGGGGGCGCAAATCCAGATGTCGTCCGAAAACTGTCGCGCGATGGCTTCGAGCACGTCGAGGCCAGGGGCGTGGACGCCGTCGTCATTGGTCAGGAGGATTTTCATGGGCACGGCATCAGCTTTTCGACGCCGCCCATATAGGGAGCGAGGGCTTCAGGGACGGTCACGCTGCCGTCCTCCTGCTGGTAATTCTCCATCACCGCCACCAGCGTCCGGCCCACTGCGAGGCCCGAGCCGTTCAGCGTATGGACGAAGCGCGTCTTCTTCTCGCCTTCGGGCTTGTAGCGCGCATTCATGCGGCGCGCCTGGAAGTCGCCCGTGTTCGAGCAGGAGGAAATTTCGCGATAGGCGCCCTGTCCGGGGAGCCACACCTCGAGGTCGTAGGTCTTCTTCGCCCCGAAACCCATGTCGCCGGTGCACAGCAGCACCTTGCGATAGGGCAGGCCGAGCGCCTGCAGTATGCCTTCGGCGCAGGCCGTCATGCGCTCATGCTCGGCCTCGCTGTCCTCGGGGCGGCAGATGCTGACCATTTCGACCTTCTCGAACTGGTGCTGGCGGATGAACCCGCGTGTATCGCGCCCTGCAGAGCCTGCCTCGCTGCGAAAGCACAGCGTATGCGCCGTGAGGCGGATGGGCTCGACGGGTTCGTCGACAATCTGGCCCGCGACCGAGGCTGTCAGAGGGACTTCCGAGGTCGGAATGAGCCAGAAATCTTCCTTAGTAGGGGCCGCTTCAAAAAACGCGTTCATCTTGTCTTTGAACTGACCCTTTTCGGTCTGCGCCATTTGCTCTTCGAAATCAGTGGGCATTGCTTCCCAAAAGAGCTGAGCACGACTTCTCTCACTGGCTCCAAAGAATGAGTCCTCAGCAAATTTTGGCAACTTATCAGTCGCATACATTGCCTCGTTATTGACCAGCACCGGCGGATTACACTCGGTGTAGCCGTTCTCGCGCGTTTGCTTGTCGAGCATGAACTGGGCGAGCGCGCGATGGAGGCGGGCGATGTCGCCGCGCAGGAAGGTGAAGCGCGCACCCGAGAGCGCCGCGCCGGTTTCGAAATCCATCCCCAGCGCCGGGCCGATATCGGCGTGTTCCCTTGGCTCGAAAGCGAACTCCCGCTTCTCGCCCCACACGGCCACTTCGACATTGTCCTCCTCGTCCGCGCCGTCGGGCACGTCGTCGGCAGGGATGTTGGGCAGGCGGGCGAGGAGGTCCTCTAAATTGTCGAGCTTCTCTAGCTCAATTTCAGCGACGCTAAGTTTTTTGGCGATTTCAATAGATTCAATTTTGAATCCCATAGCTTCTTCGGTGTGACCTTGGCCGAGCGAGGCGAGTTGCCCGAAGCATCCAGAGAGACGCTTTTTCTCAGATCGGAGGCCCTCAACTTCTTGAATAATCCTGCGCCGTTCGCTGTCACGTTCTAAAACCAGATGCGAAACTGGCTTCTCACCACGGCGTTTCAACGCAGCGTCGAATGCTTCAGGATTGGCTCTGATGTAAGCGATATCATGCATGGGGCGCGCTATGCCGTTTGCCGCTTCGCATTTCCAGTGTGGATTGCGGCGGGACCGAATTGGATGGGCGGCAGTTCCTGTGTCTATGGCGCTCCTCCCGACCGCCGCCAGACCAGACGAGGCCGAGAGACTTGCAAAACCAGCCACTTGTACCGCCGCGCCGCAGCCGTTTCATCGATATGGTCGATGCCGGGATAAAGGCGGGGCGTGGGCTCGGGCTGGTCGACAAGGATTGCTGGGACCGCGACGCGCTGATGGAAGAGGTGGCGCGCGAATACGGGCTCGACGATTTTGGCGACGAATGGTTCACCCGCCCGCTCGACGTGATGCTCGATTCTGCACGGGTCGAAGCGCGGCTCAATGCCGCGGGTGACTTTTCCGCCATGAAGCAGGTGCACCACCTGCTGCGCGACCGGCTCTACGCGCAAATGTGGTTCAAGCGGCATCCCGAAATCCTTGCCCGCCCCATCAGGAATCCGGTGGTCATCGTGGGTCCGATGCGTTCGGGCACGACGCGGCTCCACCGCCTGCTTTCCTCCGACCGCCGCTTCGCCCATCTGCGCAGCTTCGAGACCATCAGCCCGGTGCCGCGCCCCGATTTCGAAGAGGTGATGGTAGGCGAGAAGGAAGACTTCCGCCCCGTCCTCGCGAGCCGCATCATGAAAGTCGCACGGCTGGCCAATCCGCGCACGCTCTCCATTCATCCGACCGGACCTTACGAGCCCGAAGAGGAACTCGGCCTCATCGCTGCCAGCTTCTACGGGATGAAGTTCGACGCCCAGTGGCGCGTGCCGACCTACACACGCTGGTGCGAGGAGGAGAGCGCAGTACCGGCCTATCGCCACATGGCAAATCTCATGCGGCTAATCGGCTGGTCGCAGCAGGAAAGCTCTCTGCGCCCGTGGATCCTGAAGACCCCGCAACACATGCTAGACCTGCCCGCGCTGCTCGAGGTATTCCCCGATGCGCGGCTCATCTTCACCCACCGCGACCCCAAGTCGGTGGTCGGCAGCACCGCCTCGCTCGCGTGGAACCAGACGATCATCTACGCCGACGACATCGAGGTCGCACCGCATGGCCGCGAATGGCTGCGCAAGACCGAGCTGATGATCGAGCGCATGCGGGCCGCGCGCGACAATATCCCGCGCGAGCGCATGATTGACGTCCAGTATGACGCGATGGACCGCGACTGGCGCGGCACGATGGAGCGCATCTACGCCTTCCTCGGCCTCGACATGGAGCCGGCGGTCGAAGGGATGGAGGATTTCCTAGCGCGTTCTGCCGCGATGAAGCGCCGCCCGCACTCCTATTCGCTGGAGGAGTTCGGCCTCAGCACGGGCGAGGTCTACGAACGGCTCGGCGACTACGTGCGCAAGTACAAGGTCCCGGTCGAGGACCCCTTTGCGCTCACCCGTCCCGCCATCGCCGCAGGATAAAAAGAGGGCGGCTGACCGGTCGCCCGGCCGCCGCCCCCAGGGAGGAAGTGGTAGGTATTGCCTAGAACTTGACCTCGCCGGTCACGAAGACGCGGCGCGGGTCGCCGTAGAAGGCGGTGAGGTTGCCTTCGAGGCCCAGCACGGTGCCGGTCACGAAGTCGTAGCCCGAAACGATGTAGCGCTGGTCAAACACGTTCTTGGCGTGCAGGCCGATGGCGAAACGGTCGCTGTCGGCGGTGTAAACAAGGCCGAGGTCGACGATTTCATAAGCCCCCTGATCAAGCGGTCCGGGCAGTTCGAACTGGCTGGTTTCCGAACGCATCGAAACCGAGCCGAGGAAGTCGACGATGCCGCCTGCGACAGGGATGCCGACGTTGACACCGGCATGAGCGGTGAACTCGGGAGTGTTCTGGATGACACGCTCGTCGGCCACGTCATTGCCGAAGGAGTCGACATATTCGTTGAAGCCAGCGTCGAGATAGCCGACCGACCAGTTGAAGCCGATGCGGCTGCCGGTTCCGGCAAAGTCGCGCCCGACCAGCGCATTGCCCTCGAACTCGATGCCGTTGATGTCGGCGCTTGCAGCGTTGGTGGTCACGCCGATGAAGCTGTCATTCACGCCGTCGCCATTGCTGTCGAAGCCGATAGAGCCGGGGATCTGGACGTCTTCGTACTTCCCGACGAAGCCTGCGAGCGCGATGTTGAGGCGGTTGTCGAGCAGGCTGGCCTTCCAGCCCGCTTCGTAACTGTCGACCGTCTCCGGCTGGAAGTTCAGGAAGCGGTACTGCTCGTCATAGCTGACCGTACCGTTGCCGTCGAAATCTGGCGCGGCGCTGGTCTGTCCGCGCGGGTCGAAGCCGCCGCCCTTGAAGCCCTTTGAATAAGACACATAGAGCGTGTGGTCGACGCTCGGCTTGAAGGCGAGCGAGGCGCGCGGGGTAAATTCCTTGTACTTGGCCTCGCCCTCGAAATCGCTCGTGACTGCGATGGGGATGCCCTCGCCGTCGAAGAGGTCGGAATAGCCGCCGATGAAGGTCGTGCGAAGGATGCGGCTGTCGCGGTTGTCCCAAGTGTAGCGTCCGCCAAGCGACAGGCTGATCCAATCGTTGAAGTCGTAGGTGAAGTCGCCGAAGACCGAGTACGTCTCGGTGCCTACATCGCCCAGAGTCTGCGCGTTCAGGCCCGGCAGGCTGATGAGGTCGCCGGTGGTGAACAGGGCCACGTCGAAGGCGGTGTAGGCATTGGCGTCGAGATAGTAGACACCGAAGACACCAGACAGTCGGTCACCCTCGACCAGTAGCTGCAGTTCTTGGCTGAACTGGTCGTTCTCATAGATGGCCGGCACGTCGAGATCGGCTGCGGGAAGGCTGTCGAAATCGATCGGCGTAGTCGACGCATCCTCGCGATAGCCGGTAATCGACTTGAGCATCAGCGTATCGCTCAGCTCATAGGAAATCTGCAGCGCGCCGCCATAGGCCTCGACTTCCTGCTCGGTGACGTTGAGGCCCGCGCGCGTGTCAAAGGGGTTGTCGAGAACGGGCGCACCCGAGAAAGCACCCGGCAGCAAACGACCGCCCTGACGGGCGTTGCTGTTGTCCTTCACGTAGTCGCCCGACAGGCGGACGAAGAGCGGTCCGCTGTCGAATTCCAGCGTGCCGCGACCGGCCCAGACGTCCTTGTTGTAGTTCTCGACGCCCAGCTCGAGATTATCGCCATAGCCACCGCGCGAAAGACGCGCGCCGCTGACGCCGACGCGGAAGTTGTCGCTGAGCGGGGTGGAGGCCGAGACAATGAGGTCCGCCTGGTCGTAAGAACCATAAGTGCCGCGCACTTTGACCTGCGTTTCACCGGGCAGGCGGGCGGTAACGTATTTGATCGCGCCGCCGATCGTGTTGCGGCCGTAGAGCGTGCCCTGCGGACCGCGCAGCACCTCGATGCGCTCGACATCATAGACGTCGAGTACCGCGCCTTGTGGGCGGTTGAGATAAACATCGTCGACATAGAGACCCACGCCCGCTTCGAAACCTGCGACCGGGTCCTGCTGGCCGACACCGCGGATGAAAGCGGTCAGCGTGGTGTTGGTGCCGCGGCTCACTTCTAGAGTGAGGTTGGGTACCTCGTCCGCGATTTCCGTGATTTCAAGCGTACCGCCGCGCACCAATTCCTCTCCCGAGAGCGCGGTGACAGCAATCGGCACGTCGGTAATGCGTTCCGCGCGACGGCGGGCGGTGACGACGATGATGCCATCGTCCGCTGGCGAAGCATCTTCGCTCAGCACAGTGTCGGATTCGATGTCCTGCGACGATTGTGCAGCAGTAGGCGCGGCAAAGGCGAGTGCTGCCGTGCCTGCAAGTAGGATGGCAGCCGGTTTGGCGTGGTGAAATGTCATTGGAACTCCCTCCCGGATATCTCTCTGTCCCACCTGATATTGAAAACTGAACCACCTTTCAAGTTTGTTCTTGCATGGGCGGTGGATTATAGCTTAGCCAAGGGGCGTGGAGGGAAACACGAATGGCTGCCAGCGCGCATGACGAAAAGAAAACGCCGCGCACCGAAAGGGGGCGCAAGACCTTGCGCAAGCTGCTCGACGCGGCGGCGGGGGAGTTCGGCGACCACGGCTTTCACGAGGCTTCGATAAGCTCGATTACGCGCCGTGCGGGCGTTGCGCTGGGCACATTCTACACTTATTTCGACAGCAAGGACGAAATCTTCCGCGCGCTCGTCGCCGACATGAGCGAAGCGGTAAAGCGTGCCGCGCGCGAAGCCATCGCGCCGGACATGAAGGCGTTGGAAATCGAGCGGGCTGCGCTCGAGGCTTTCCTGCGCTTTGCAGCCGAGCACAAGGAAGTCTACCGCATCATCGACGAGGCCGAATTCGTCGACCCGCGCTCCTACCGTACTCATTACGAAACCGTCGGCGCGCGCATCATCGAGCGCCTCGAAAAGGGAGCCGAAGGCGGGGCGATGCGCGAAGGCCTGGGCGAAATCGAGGCCTGGGCGCTGATGGGAATGAATGTCTTCCTCGGCCTGCGCTATGCCATTTGGCGCGGCGACGGCGACCCTGATGCTGCCGAGGTCGCCGAGGCTGCGAACCTAATGCTCCAGCAGGGCATCGGACGCGCTGCCGATTAGGAACATCTCTGCGCCCAAGCCGTTGATCGGGCAAAGGAGATACCACATGATTGGCAAGATTATCGGAGCATATGCGGGCGACAAGCTCGCCAAGCAGACTAGCGGTCTCGGCATCGGCGGCGCAGGTGGCGCGGCCCTTGGCGTTGTTGCGGCAAGTGTGCTGCGCCGCATGAGCCTTCCGGCAATGATTGCGCTGGGCGCCGGCGGCTATGTCGCCAAGAAGCTTTACGAGCGCAATGAGGCGAAAAAGACCCCGACGCAGACCATCGTCAGCGAAACAGACGAGACGCCGACCGCGGCTGCCGCCTGATTGCAGCGACAATAATTTCGGGAAGGCCGTCCTTCGGGGCGGCCTTTTCTTTGTGCGGGCAAGGGGATGGTGCCGGTTAGAGGATTCGAACCCCTGGCCTGATGATTACAAATCAACTGCTCTACCAACTGAGCTAAACCGGCGTATTTGTTGTCCTATCGCTTCGCTGCTTGAGGACGATGTTTTCTGTCCTATCGCTATGCTGCTTGAGGACGGGAATGCCCCCACCCCTTTGCGTTGCTTCAGGACGGGCGGGCCTCTGGCGGAAAATCGTCTCCGCGTCCAGTCCGATTGCACCTTGCGCCGCCCGCGCCTATCGCCGCGTTCATGGATTTGGGCGCAATCGTTTCAGAGACCTATGCCGAGCTTGCCGACGAGCGCGGCAGCGGGACGCCTGCACGCTACATCCCCGCTCTGGCGCTGGTCGACCCGAACAAGTTCGGCATTGCGCTGGCCACAGCCGATGGCGAGGTGTTCTGCGCTGGAGATGCGGACGAGGCGTTTTCCATCCAGTCCATCTCGAAAGTCTATGCGCTGGCATTGGCGTTGGAGCGTGAGGGGTCGGCACTATGGGATGCGGTGGGACGCGAGCCTTCGGGCAATGCCTTCAACTCCATCGTCCAGCTCGAGCGCGAGAAGGGCATTCCGCGCAATCCTTTCATCAATTCGGGCGCCATCGTCACTACCGACCGCTTCATCGGTGACAGCACACCCGAAGAGGCGGTGGGTGACCTACTCGACCGTCTGCGCAGGATGGGGCGCGACGAGAGCATTACTTTCGACGAAGAGGTTGCCCGCAGCGAGAGCGAGACCGGTTCGCGCAACCGCAGCCTCGCCTATTTTCTGGAGGATTTCGGTCGCCTCAGGAACCCCGTCGAGGATGTCCTCTCCGTCTATTTCCGGCAATGCGCATTGCGACTGAGTTGCCGCCAACTGGCCGAAGCCTCTCTCTTCCTCGCTTTCGACGGCACTGACCCTGTCACCGGCCAGCAGATGTGCAGCGCCAGCCGCGCGCGCCGCATCAACGCGCTGATGCTGATGTGCGGGCATTACGATAATTCGGGCCAGTTCGCCTTCGAAGTCGGATTCTGCGGCAAGTCGGGCGTGGGCGGCGGTATCCTCGCCAGCGTGCCGGGCAGGGCGGCTATCGCGGTGTGGTCGCCGGGGCTGGGGCGTTCGGGCACGAGCGTGCTCGGGGCGAAGGCGCTTGCGCGCATCGGTCTAAGGACAGGTTGGTCGGTCTTCAGCGGCAAGCTGCCCGAAATCTAGAGCGCGCCGAAGGTCCAGCCTTCGGTGCGGGCGATTGCCGGTGTCAGGCCCGCAGGTGACCAGCGCTCCGGCTCATGCGCGACAGCGCGGAGCCATGCGGCGGTGAGGAGGGCATCGGTCGTGTGGTCATCGACTTCCCCGCTTCCCGCCACCGGCGGTGAGTCGAGCACGTCGAGCGCCTCGTTCAACGCCTCGTAGCTGCGCATCTTCGCCTTGGCCGCGCTGCGCCCCGCTTCCAGCGCGGCAAGGCTGGTGTAGATTTCCACCGCGACCGAACCCGCTTGCGGCAGCGGGTCGACCGGCCAGACCGGCAGGTGGCCGCGCAAGTGATGCAGCATGCGCATTCCCGTGAGGCTCGACTTGCCCACCTGCGCCGCGCCGACGAGGTTGAAGTTCGAATAGGGTTTGCAGCCCATCGCCGCTTGCGCCTGCTCGGTGACACGAAAGCGGCCACGGCCATGCTCCGCACCGTCGCATCCGAAGTGTTCGCCCGTCTCCGCGCCGTCCCGAAAATAGGGGCGCAAGGCAGGGTGCGCCACGAAGCTGTTCGCGCCGAGATTTTCGTCTTCGGCAGCGAGTTCGTCGATGAGTTGCCACAAGGAGGGCGCGTCGGGCGGGGTTTTATCAAGACTCGGGAAATAGGCGCCGCAGTCCGCATGTGGGAGCGCAATGCCGAGGTCGAGACCCACCAGGGAATCGCTTGGGAGTTCATCGCGCAAGACTCCGAGGACTTCGTCGCGCGACCATCGGTGCTCGACCAGCACGGGAGGCCCGCCTGCAGCATCGGCAATCGCCAGCGCGATGCCCTTCTGCCGCGCACCCTTGGCCCCCGACCAGTCGATGGCGACGAAGTGGTCGAACCTAGGAGCGTTCACGCCGCAGCTTGTCCCAGTAATCGAGCCGCTTCTTCACCTCCCGCTCGAAACCGCGTTCGACCGGTTCGTAATAGCTCTGCGGTTCCATCTCCTCGGGCCAGTAATTGTCGCCCGAGAAGCCGTCTTCGGCATCGTGGTCATAACTGTAGCCCGAGCCGTAGCCGATATCCTTCATCAGCTTGGTCGGGGCGTTGAGGATGTTTTGCGGCGGCATCAGGCTGCCGGTTTCCTTCGCCGACTTGAACGAAGACTTCTGCGCCTTGTAGACCGCATTCGATTTTGGCGCGGTGGCGAGATAGGTGCAGGCCTGCACCAGCGCGAGCTCGCCCTCGGGGCTGCCGAGAAACTCGTACGCATCCTTCGCTGCCATGCACTGCACCAGCGCCTGCGGGTCGGCCATGCCGATATCCTCCACCGCCATGCGCACGAGGCGGCGGGCGAGGAAGCGTGGCTCTTCCCCGGCGGTCAGCATGCGCGCGAGGTAATAGAGGCTCGCCTGCACATCGCTGCCGCGCACCGCTTTGTGGAGCGCGGAGATGAGATTGTAATGCCCTTCGCGGTCCTTGTCGTAGACCGCCACGCGGCGCTGGAGGAACTTGCCGAGCGCAGCCGGGTCGAGTTCCCCGTCAATTTTCGCATTGTAGAGCGTTTCGGCCTGGTTGAGCAGGAAGCGACCGTCGCCATCGGCGCTCGCCACCAGCGCATCGCGCGCTTGCGGCGTGAGGGGCAGGGGGCCTTCCAACACCTCGGCCCGGTCAAGCAAATGCCCCAGCGCCTCGTGGTCGAGCCGCTGGAGGATGAGCACCTGCGCCCGGCTGAGCAAGGCAGCGTTGAGCGCAAAGCTGGGGTTCTCCGTGGTCGCGCCGACCAGCGTCACTGTCCCGCGCTCGACGAAAGGCAGGAAGCCATCCTGCTGCGCGCGGTTGAAGCGGTGGATTTCGTCCACGAACAGCAGCGTGCGCTGCCCCGCCTCGGCAGCCTTGTCGGCAGCGGCAAAGGCTTTCTTGAGGTCGGCCACGCCGCTGAAGACCGCGCTGACGCTTTCGAACCGCATGCCGACGCTATCGGCCAAGAGCCGGGCGATAGTGGTCTTGCCGGTGCCGGGAGGACCCCAGAGTATCATGCTCGACAGGCGACCGGCGGCCACCATCCGGCCAATCGCGCCCTCGGGTCCGGTCAAATGGTCTTGCCCGATGACCTCGTCGAGATCCGCCGGACGCAGACGGTCGGCAAGCGGCGCGTCCTCGCGTATCTCGCCGGATTGCGGGCTCTGGGGGAGTTCGTCTGGAAACAGGTCTGCCATTGGTCGGCTCACATAGGATGTCCGCAGAGGAATTGCAGCGTCCTCTTGCATTGGCGTTCACAAGATATATCTTAGAGCTATCGAAGATGCATTGAAGGAGTGACCATGCACAGGGCACACAAATTGCGGAAGCTACGCAAGCTGAGGAAAATGGGCATGTGGCCGCACGTCACCATGGCTGGCGGCTGGGACGATGCGTTCGGACCCGATGGCCCCTTCGGTGCCCGCGACCCCTTCGGCCCCGACGGGCCATTCGGCAAGCGCGGCGGCGGGCGGCGCAAGCGCATGTTCGGCTCAGGCGAATTGCGGCTGGTGCTGCTCAAGCTGCTCGAAGACGAGCCGCGCCACGGCTATGAACTCATCAAGGCGGTCGAAGACCTTACCGGTGGCAGCTACGCGCCGAGTCCCGGCACCGTCTATCCCACGCTCTCGCTGCTCGAAGACGAGGGAATGATTGCGCCCGCCAAGGGTGACGAGACGCGCAAGGCCTATGAGGCGACCGAGGCTGGCCGCGCAGAGCTTGAAGAACGCGCCCAAGAGGTCGAGCGGCTGATGGAGCGGCTGGCTGGCCATGGCGAGCATCGCCGCGCCTATGCAACGCCCGAAATGTTTCGTGCCGCGGGCAACCTTGCCGGCGTCCTGAAGAACAAGGCGCGCGGCGGTGGGCTCGACCAGAAGACCATGGAAGAAATCGTCGATCTGATCGACGAGCTGGCGAAGAAGATCGAGCGCCTCTGACAGCCTCCCACTTGCGTCATTTCGCCGGCGCGCTAATCTTTGGGGCAAGGGACGCGAGAGGGGAGATTTCGCATGGAAACTGCAACCAAGACGCCGTGGCATCTGTGGGTCATCGGCATTGTCGCCACGCTATGGAACGCTGGCGGTGCCTACGATTACACCATGACGCAGACGCGCAACGAAGACTACCTGCGGACTGCCGCAGACAATGCAGGCGTGCCCTATGATACGATGATCGGCTACTACACCAGTTTTCCTGCCTGGGCCGATGCTTTCTGGGCGCTTGGAGTGTGGGGCGCTTTTGCAGGTTCGGTCCTGCTGTTGCTCCGCAGCCGCTTTTCCTTCCACGCATTCGTCGTCGCGCTGGTGGGCCTTGCCGGAACGACACTGTACACGCTTGGCACAGACCTGCCCGCAGAACTTAATTCACCAATGATGTGGGTCTTTTCGCTCATAATCTGGGTCGTGACCGGCCTGCTCGCCTGGTATGCCCGGCGCATGACGAAAAAGGGCGTTCTGCGCTGACCTAGCCGGCGGCTGCGCGCTGGTCGTGCAGCCGCAGGTAGGTGTCGACCACCGCCTGATTGATGGCGTCCCAGCTATAGGCGCGGGCAGCTTTCTCGCCGGCCGCACCATGCGCGAGGCGCAGGGCATCGTCGGTGCAATAGGGCGCGAGAGCCTCGGCGCAGCCTTTTGAAAACGCATCGGTCTTGCTGGGCGGAACCAGCTGGCCGGTCTCGCCGTCATTGACGAGGCTGGCTGCGCCGGTTGCACCTGCCGCCACCACGGGCAGCCCGCAGGCCATCGCTTCTAGTGTCACATTGCCGAAGGTTTCGGTAATCGACGGGTTGAAGAAAATGTCGCCGCTCGCCAGCGCTCGACCCAGGTCCTTGCCGGTCTGGAAGCCCACGAAAGTGCCGCCCGGAAGAGCTTTTTCGAACCATTCGCGCGCCGGACCGTCGCCGATGACGAGAACCTTATGCGGCACCTGTCGCTTGCGCAGTTCGACGATGGTGTCGGAAAAGACGTCGAGCCCCTTCTCCATCACCAGTCGCCCGAGGAACACGATGGCGACATCATCGTCCGCAAGTCCGTTTGCCCGGCGCCACTCCATGTCGCGCTTCGACGGGTCGAAGACCTCACGGTCCACCCCGCGCGACCAGATAGAGATGTCTTCGTGCATCCCTTGCGCCTTCAATTCGTCGATCTGGCTCTGCGAGGGGGCGACGAGCGCATCGGTGCGCTGGTAGAATCGGCGCAGCAAGCTCTCTACCGCAGGCTCGAGGAAGCCGAGCCCGTAATAGCGCGGGTAGGTTTCGAAGCGGGTGTGGACGCTGGCGAGAATCGGGATGTCGTGCTCACGCGCCCATTTGACAGCTGCGTGTCCGGTAGGGTCGGGAGCGGACACATGCACCATGTTGGGCTTGAACGCTTCGAGGTCGCGCTTCTGTTCCTTGCCGAGGCCAAGCGTGAGGCGATATTCGCCGCGGTTCTTCACCGGCATGCGCATATTAGGCACATCGACGAGGTCGCCGGTCGGCGGGAAATCGGGGTTTTCGACGACGGGGGAATATACCCGCAGTGCGGCGCCCTGCCGCAATATATAATCGGCAAGGCGGTTCAACGCCTGGTTGCAGCCGTCACGGGTGTAATTGTAGTTCCCGCTGAACAGCGCGATGCGGAGGTCTTTTGCTTCCATTGCGCAGCGCCATAGGAAAAGGACGAGGGTTTGGCGAGAGGGCAGCGCAATGCTGCGGGCCATCGACCCTCGGGACCGTCTGGCCGAACAGTCCGATACGCGTTGGAACGACAGTCCGCTCTCGCGCCTTGATGGGGCGAGCCGGAGTTTCTCGAGACGCATACCTATTTCGCATTGACTCCCTGACAAGCAACTTTATTGCCGCCGGCGGGCCACGCGGTCCCAACGCCGCGCGTGCTCTCTGCAAGGAGAGAATACATGACTGAACCGACGCTCAAGCCTGAGCGCCCCTTTTTCTCGTCGGGGCCGACCGCCAAACACAAGGGCTGGTCTGCATCCAATCTGAAAACCGAATCGCTCGGGCGCTCGCATCGCAGCGCGCTCGGCAAGTCGCGGCTGAAATATGCCATCGACCTGTCGAAGGAGATGCTCGGCGTGCCCGAAGATTACCTTGTCGGCATCATGCCGGCGTCGGACACGGGCGCTCTCGAATGCGCGATGTGGACGATGCTGCGCCCCGACCGCCCGGCTACCGTCGCGGCTTGGGAAAGCTTCGGCAACGTCTGGATCCAGGACGCTGTCAAGCAGCTCAAGCTGCCCAAGCTGACCACGCTCGATGCCGATTACGGTGAAATTCCCGACCTTGCGTCGATCCCGCAAGATAATGACGTCGTCTTCACCTGGAACGGCACGACCTCAGGCGCGAAGATCCCGAACACCGACTGGCTCGCCCCGGGCCGCGAAGGCGTGACCATCAACGACGCCACCAGCGCCGTCTTCGCGATGGAGATGGACTGGGCGAAGCTCGATGCTACGACCTACAGCTGGCAAAAGGTGATGGGCAGCGAAGCCCAACACGGCATGCTGGTTCTCTCGCCCAAGGCCGTGCAGCGCATCGAGGAATACGACCCCGAATGGCCGCTGCCCAAGCTCTTCCGCCTCAAGAAGGGCGGCAAGATCAACACCGGTATTTTCGAAGGCGCGACCATCAACACGCCTTCGATGCTCGCCACCGAAGACTATATCGAAGCGCTCGAATGGGCGCAGGCGATGGGCGGCCGCAAGGCGATGTTCGAGCGCGCCGATGCCAATGCCAAGATCGTCAAGGACTGGATCGAAGCGACCCCGTGGCTGCGCAACATGGTCTCCGACCCTGCCAAGCAGACCAACACCGGCGTGTGTTTCGTCTTCCAGGGCGACTGGTACGACAGCCTCTCCGACGAGGATAAGGCAGGCGTGCCGAAGAAAATCGTCAAGCTGCTCGAAGAGCGCGACGTCGGCTATGACTTCAACGGCTATCGCGATGCCCCGCCGTCTCTGCGCATCTGGTGCGGCGGCACGGTCGAGCAGGAAGACCTGAAGCGTCTCCTGCCGTGGATCGAGTGGGCCTACGAAACGGTCAAGAACGGCTGATACGGCTGGCGGCCCCAAGCCGGGCCGCCGCCTTCTCCCTAATAGTCCCCGGTAAAGCCGGGAAAACGACAGGAATAATCCGTCATGAGCAAACCCAAAGTCCTCATCAGCGACAAGATGGACCCGAACGCCGCCCGCATTTTCGAAGAGCGCGGCTGCGACGTCGATGTCATCACGGGCGAGACGCCCGAAGAACTCGCCGCACGTATCGGCGACTACGATGGTCTCGCCATCCGTTCGTCGACCAAGGTGACCAAGGAAATCCTCGACGCCGCGACCAACCTGAAGGTCATCGGCCGCGCCGGTATCGGTGTCGACAATGTCGATATTCCCTATGCCAGCGGCAAGGGCGTGGTCGTGATGAATACGCCGTTCGGAAATTCGATCACCACGGCCGAGCATGCGATTGCCATGATGATGGCGCTCGCCCGCCAGATTCCGCAGGCCGACACGCGTACCCAGAAGGGCGAGTGGCCGAAGAAGGATTTCATGGGCATCGAAGTGACCGGCAAGACGCTCGGCCTTATCGGCGCGGGCAATATCGGTTCGATTGTCGCCAGCCGCGCGCAGGGCCTCAAGATGAAGGTCATCGCCTTCGATCCTTTCCTGACCGAGGAACGCGCCGTCGAAATCGGCGTGGAGAAGGTCGACCTCGACACGCTTCTGTCGCGCGCCGATTTCATCACGCTTCATACGCCGCTGACCGATGAGACGCGCAACATCCTCTCGAAGGAAAATCTCGCCAAGACCAAGCCTGGCGTACGCATCGTCAACTGTGCACGCGGCGGGCTTATCGACGAGGCTGCGCTGGCCGAAGCTCTCGACAGCGGGCAAGTCGCGGGCGCAGCGCTGGATGTGTTCCAGACCGAGCCGGCAACCGAAAGCCCGCTGTTCGGCAAGCCCAACTTCATCTGCACTCCGCACCTTGGGGCAAGCACCACCGAAGCGCAGGTCAATGTGGCTCTGCAGGTCGCCGAACAAATGGCGGACTATCTCGTCAATGGCGGCGTCACCAACGCGCTCAACATGCCTTCGCTGAGCGCGGAGGAGGCGCCCAAGCTCAAGCCCTACATGAAGCTCGCCGAAAACCTCGGCAGCCTCGTCGGCCAGCTGGCGCATGGTAATCTCACCAAGATTTCGATCGAGCGCGAAGGCGCGGCCGCAGAACTTTCGGGCAAGCCTATCGAAGGCGCTGTCCTCGCGGGCCTGATGCGCCAGTATTCGGACACGGTGAATATGGTCAACGCACCCTATCTCGCCAAGGAGCGCGGTCTCGACATCCGCTCCATCCGTCACGAAAAGGAAGGCGCCTACAACACGCTTATCCGCGTGACCGTGGGTACGGAACAGGGCGACCGCTCGGTGGCAGGAACGCTCTTCGGAGCCGATGCCCCGCGCCTCGTCGAAATGTTCGGCGTGCGCATCGAGGCCGAACTCGAAGGCCACATGCTCTACATCGTGAACGAAGACGCGCCGGGCTTTATCGGTCGCATCGGTTCGCTTCTCGGCGAGAACGGCATCAACATCGGCACCTTCAACCTCGGCCGCCGCAATGCGGGCGGGGAAGCGGTGCTGCTGCTGAGCGTCGACCAGCCCATCCCTGACGATGTCGTCAAGAAGGCCTGCGCGCTGGAAGGCGTGAAGACGGTAATGCCTCTGGCATTCTGACTTTCGATAGGGCAGGGGACGCGCCGCTATGACCAAGCCAGACGATCTCCTGCCCATCGGCCTCGAAGACGCGCTGCCCGCGCGCGCCGCCACAATCACCCGCGCCATGCGCGATGTGCTGAAGGCCATGGACAGCCATGGCTACGACCGTGTGCGTCCGCCGCTCATCGAGTTTGAACATTCGCTGGCGGGTCGCATGGAAGGCGTGGCGACGCGACGGATGGTGCGCTTCACCGACCCCGAAAGCCTGCGCACGCTGGCACTGCGCGCCGATATGACGGTGCAGGTCGGACGGATTGCCGCGACCGGCCTCGCCGATGCGCCGCGCCCCTTGCGTCTTTGCTATGCTGGCGACGTCGCGCTGCTCAAGGCGGACCAGCTCGACCCGGCACGCCAGCGCTTGCAGATGGGTGCAGAGCTTATAGGCAGTGACAATGTCGCGGCTGCCATCGAGGCAGTGACTGTCGCGCTCGACGCGCTCGAAGCCGCCGGGGTCACCGGCCTCTCGGTCGATCTGACGTTGCCCGACCTCGTCGACACGCTGGCCGAGGATGCGCTGCCGCTCGCCGACGATAAGCGCGAGGCTGTGCGCCGCGAGCTCGATATGAAGGATGTTGGCGCATTGAAGGCAGCGGGCGGCGATGCGTACTTGCCGCTGCTCTATGCGACCGGCCCGTTCGATGAAGCCATCGAGAAACTGGCCGCACTCGATGCAGGCGGTGTTCTCGCCAGCCGTATTGCGGCACTACGGGAGGTGGCCGGGGCGCTGGGGGACCGTGTTCGCCTTACGCTCGACCCTAGCGAGCGCCATGGCTTCGAATACCAGAGCTGGTTCGGCTTCACCGTCCACGCCAGCGGTGCACGCGGCGCCTTGGGGCGCGGCGGGACCTACGCCATCAAGGGCAGCGACGAGGCCGCGACGGGCTTCTCGCTCTACATGGAGCCGCTGCTCGAAGTGCTCGGCACGGACAATGGCGAAGCACGTCGGACGGTATTCCTTCCTGCAGGACACGACCGCGAGCTGGCGGCGCGCCTGCGCGGCGAGGGCTGGCGGACCGTTGCCGCAAACGCGGAAAGCGATGATGCGAAAGGTCTTGGCTGCACGCACGTTTTTGAGGGTGGCGAACCGAAACCGCTCTAGGCGGCTTTCCACTGGTCGTGCTTGGCCATTATGCCGGTGAACAATTCCGAGCCGGTGAGGCCGGCCAGCCACTTATCGACGTGCTTGAGTCCCTGCGCGTCAAACCACTCCTTGTCCGCATTCACGAACTGGCGGACGAAGGGAAAAATGGCGATATCGGCAAACCCGCGCTTCTCGCCGCAAAGGTATGGTGAGGTCGCGAGGCGTTCGTCCAGCACCTGCAGATGCTCGACAGCTTTCGCCCCGTGTTCCTCCGGGTCGACATCGTCGTAGCGCGTCGAATATTTGTAGCGGTCGAGATGGTGCTTGAAAGGTCCGTCATTGGCCGCGAGGAAGTCCTCGTCCTGCCGCTCCAGCCAGCCCTCGGGATCACTCTGCGCCAGCGCCCAGCGCATGATGTCGAGGCTCTCTTCGAGTACACCCTCATCTGGCGTGACCAGCACCGGCACAGTGCCCTTGGGCGAGACTTGGAGCATCTCGGGTGGCTTGTCCCGAAGCACGACTTCGCGGTGTTCGTACTCCGCCCCGCTTATGCTCAGCGCCATCCGCGCCCGCATGGCGTAGGGGCAGCGGCGGAAGCTGTAGAGGACGGTCTCAACCATCCTCTTCCTTCCGGCCAATGTGTTCTCCACCCCGTGCCTCGGCCAGTTTGGCCTGCCGGTGACGTTCACGATAGCGGGCGCGTTGCTCGTCGCTGCGCTCGTCATGGCACTGGTGGCAGGAGACGCCTTCCTCGTAGTGCTCATGCGCCAAATCCGCCTCGGCCAGCGGGCGGCGGCAGGCACGGCACAGGCTGTGCGTGCCGACATCGAGGCCGTGCTTCACGCTGACGCGCTCGTCGAAAACGAAGCATTCGCCCTGCCAGCGACTGTCAGCCTCGGGCACATTCTCGAGGTATTTCAATATGCCGCCCTTGAGATGATAGACCTCGTCCAGTCCTTCGGACTTCACGAAGGCGGTCGATTTCTCGCAGCGGATGCCGCCGGTGCAGAACATGGCGATTTTGGGCGTGCGACCCTCAGCCTCGAACTCGGCGCGGCGGGCGCGGAACCACTGGGGGAACTCGCGGAAGCTCTTCGTCGCGGGGTCGATGGCGCCCTTGAAGGTCCCGATGGCGACCTCGTAGTCGTTGCGCGTGTCGATGAGGATGGTGTCGGGGTCCGAAATCAGTGCGTTCCAGTCCTGCGCATCCACATATGTTCCCACGCCATCGACCGGGTCGAGGTCGGGCTGGCCCATGGTCACGATTTCGCGCTTCAGGCGAACCTTGGTGCGATGGAAAGGCATTTCTTCCGCGCGCGATTCCTTCCAGTCGAGGTCCGCGCAACCGGGCAGGGCGCGGATGTAATCGAGCACGTCCTCGATACCCTCGTCACTTCCCGCGATGGTCCCGTTGATTCCTTCGTTCGCCAGCAGCAAAGTGCCGCGCACGCCATTGTCCTCGGCGCAGGCCAGCAGGCCCGGCTTGAGCGAGGCAGGGTCTTCAAAGCGCGTAAAATGATAGAGCGCAGCAATACGGATGAGCAATTCGGCCATGTCGGCGCGCCGATAGCAGTCCGGCGCACCATCTGCATCCCTTTTTGTCAGCCTTCGAAGTCGGACGGGTGCGGCCCCATCCGGCCATCGGGGTCGTCGAGTGCATCGATGCGCTCGATCTGCGCGTCGGACAGCTCGAACGAAAGCGCCTTGAAGTTTGCTTCGATATGGTCGCGGCTCGAAGCCTTGGGGATGGGGCAGAGGCCATTTTGGATATGCCAGCGCAGGATGACCGCGCTTGCCGGCTGGCCGGTCTCTTCTGCAATCGCTTCGATTACATCGTTCGACATGCCCTTGCCCTGGCCGAGCGGCGACCAGCTTTGCGTTACGATGCCAAGTTCCTCGTGCACCTTGCGCAGTTCGCGCTGCTGGAAGCTTGGGTGCAGCTCGATCTGGTTGAGCGCGGGCGTGACACCCGTCTCGTCGATGATGCGGCGAAGGTCTTCCTCGCGGAAATTGGAAACGCCTATGGACTTGGCCTTACCCTCGTTGCGCAGCTCGATGAAGGCTTTCCACGTTTCCACAAAGAGGTCCTTCTTCGGGCAGGGCCAGTGGATCAGCAGCAGGTCGACATGCTCGCGACCCAGCCGTTCGAGACATTTGTCGGCTGCTTTCTTGGCGCGCTCGTAACCCTGGCTCTCGTTCCATACCTTGGTCTGGAGGAAGATGTCCGACCACTCACCCACGCCCTTGCCGACGCCTTTTTCGTTGCCGTAGATCGCCGCTGTATCGACCAGCCAATAACCGACATCGATGGCGGTCGCGACGGCCTCGGGCGCATCCTCTTCTTCCATTTGCCAAGTGCCGAAACCAAGCTGGGGAATTTGGCGGCCGTCGTTGAGGTTCAAGGTGGGATAGTCGGTCATAAGGTCTCCTTTGTCCCACCAATGAAAGAACAGCCGCGATGTTTCCGCCTTCCGCCTTGCCCCGTGCTTCATATGCGCCTAGTGCCGCGCGCGTTTGAGCTTCCTTCCAGCTGAAAGAATTCCCGATGGCCAATGTAACCGTAATCGGCGCCCAGTGGGGCGATGAGGGCAAGGGCAAGATCGTCGACTGGCTCGCCAGCCGCGCCGATGCCGTGGTCCGTTTCCAGGGCGGGCACAACGCCGGCCATACGCTGGTAATCGACGGCAATGTCTACAAGCTGTCGCTGCTGCCATCGGGCATCGTTTCGGGCACGCTGTCGATTATCGGCAATGGCGTCGTGCTAGACCCATGGGCGCTGAAGGCCGAGGTGGAGAAGCTCGAAGGGCAGGGCGTGACCATCAACGCTGACAACCTTGCGGTCGCCGACAATTGCCCGCTTATCCTGCCCATCCACCGCGACCTCGATGGCCTTCGGGAAACCGCTGCCGGTTCGGGCAAGATTGGAACCACGGGCCGCGGCATCGGCCCTGCTTACGAAGACAAAGTCGGCCGCCGTGCCATCCGCGTGTGCGACCTTGCGCATCTCGACAGCCTCGAACCGCAGCTCGACCGCCTCTGCGCGCACCATGACGCGCTGCGCGCCGGTTTCGACCAGCCGCCCGTCGACCGCGAAGCCCTGCTCGAAGAACTGCGCGGTATCGCCGATTTCGTGCTGCAATACGCCCAGCCGGTGTGGAAGCGCCTCAAGAAAGTGCGCAAGGCGGGCGCGAAAATCCTGTTCGAGGGCGCGCAGGGCGTGCTGCTCGATATCGACCACGGCACCTATCCCTTCGTCACCAGCTCGAACACGGTGAGCGGCACCGCGGCCTCGGGCAGCGGCCTCGGCCCCAATGCGACCGGATATGTGCTGGGCATCGTCAAGGCCTACACCACCCGTGTCGGCAGCGGCCCGTTCCCGACCGAACTGGAAGACGAAATCGGTCAGCGCCTCGGCGAGCGCGGCCATGAGTTCGGCACCGTCACCGGCCGCCAGCGCCGCGTCGGCTGGTTCGACGCGGTCATCGTGCGCCAGAGCTGCGCCATCAGCGGCGTCACCGGCATCGCACTCACGAAAATCGACGTGCTCGACGGCCTCGACGAGGTGAAAATCTGCACCGGCTATCGCCTGCGAAACAATGTCTACGACTATTTCCCCAGCCATGCCGCCGACCAGGCCGCGGTCGAGCCCATCTATGAAACGATGGAAGGCTGGAAGGAATCGACCGCCGGTGCGCGCAGCTTTGCCGATCTGCCCGCCAACGCGGTGAAATACGTCCAGCGCATCCAGGAACTCATCGAAACGCCCGTCGCGCTGGTCTCCACCAGCCCCGAGCGCGATGACACCATCCTGATGCGCGACCCCTTCATGGACTGAGCTAGCGCTTATCCAGCATCGACACCTGCAGCTGCAGGCGCTTCACCTCGCGCAATATGCTGAGCATGTTCATGCGGGCGTAGAGCCATTCCTTGATGAAGCCCTGCATCATCAGCGCGGCCAGCGTGACCATGCCCCACCAGACGCTTTCCTCGAAGCCGGGTGCGGTGAAGAATCGATAGACGAAGTAGATGAGCGCTATGCCGAGCACGAAGGCGACGCCGAAAATCAGCTTCGCCCAGCCCGACAGGGGGCCGGCAAGGACATCGCCGACCTGCGTGAACAGGCCGCGTCCCTCGTCGAGCGAGGCGAGGAATGCGCGGTCGTCTTCGTCCAGCGCGCTGGCAATGCGGTCGTCTGTGTTGTTCATGGAGTTTCTCCTGAAAGGGCCGCCTTCAATTTGCGGCGGGCATGGAAGAGGCGCGACTTGGCAGTGCCGGTTGGCACGTCCTGCGCCTCGGCAATTTCTGCGAGGGTGAGGCCCTCGACGAAGAAGAGTTGGGCGGCGAGCCGCTGGTCATGCGGAAGGGCATCGAAGGCTTGCCGGATTTGCAGCTTTTCGTCGTTTGAATCGGGTTCGACCGGTTCGCTCTCGACCGAGCTTTCGTTCTGGCGGCGCTTCTGCAAGGCGCGAATACGATCTGCACAGCGACGGCGCAGGATGCCGAAGGCCCAAGGCGCGAAGCGGGCAGGGTCCCTTAGCGAATCAATACCGCGCGTTATCGAGACCCAGCTTTCCTGCACCGCGATCAGCGCCATTTCCTCGTCCTGCAACAGCCGCATGGCAGTACGGACAAGGCGGGGCTGCCAGCGGGCGGCTAGCCTTTCCCCGGCACGCTGGTCACCCGACTGGACATGCATCACCAGCAGCTCGTCGAAGAGCCTGCCGGTGTCGTCCTGCGAGGCGGAAAGTCCCGTCATGCCCCTATAGTCGCTGGCAAGGGGCCGAAGGTTCAATGGGTTTTGAAAAAAGAATGGTGGGCGCGGCAAGGATTGAACTTGCGACCCCACCCGTGTGAAGGGTGTGCTCTACCACTGAGCTACGCGCCCGCCCTGTTGCGGCAGTCAATGCCGGGCAGGGCGCGCCTTTACGCGGCGAATCGCCGCATGGCAAGCGCGCCCTGACCTGAAAATTCAGTCGCGGAAGAAGCCCACGAGTTTAGCGATGAAGCCGTCGAAGCTGCGCTCGCCCTGTGCCTGTGCCAGCGCAGGCGAAGGGCAGGCGAGGCAGTAGGCCTGCACACCCTTCGTTCCGAGCAGCCTTTGCGCATCGAGCAGGACCATGCCTGCGCTTGCCCGCTGCTGCCCGGCCAGCATGGCGAAGACATCGCGGCCACCTGCATCTTCTTCGCCGATGAGCATCTGGCGCAGGATGGTGTCGGCCGTGCTTTCGCCATCGCCGAGGTAGGTGGCAGACCATTCGCCGTCGGCGAGGTCTGCTTGGCCGGCGACCCATGCGAGCGCTTCGGTCATGCCGCCATACTCGTCGACGAGGCGCAGCTGGCGCGCGGTACCGCCGTCCCACACGCGGCCCTGGCCGACGGTGTCGACCTGGTCGAGCGTCATCTGGCGCGATTCGGCAACGCGGGTCATGAAGTCGAGGTAGCCGTCTTCGATGCTCGCCTGCAGGATACGGTCGACTTCGGGCGTGAAGCCGCCAATCGGGTCGGGCTGGCCTGACAGCGGACCGGTCTTCACCCCGTCGCTGTTCACGCCGATTTCGGCAGCGGCATCCTCGAAGGTCGGGATCATCGCGAAGATGCCGATGGAGCCGGTGATGGTCTCGGGTTCGGCAAAGATGCGGTCTGCGGGAGTGGAAACCCAATAACCGCCGCTCGCCGCGACATTGCCCATCGAGACCGCGACGGGGATGTCCTTTGCCTTGTGGCGCAAGATGGCATCGCGGATGACTTCGCTTGCCATGGCCGAGCCGCCTGGAGAATCGACGCGCACGACGAGGCCCTTGAGATCGCGGTCGAGCGCTTCGTCGAGCAGCTCTGCGATCCGGTCGCCGCCTGCCGTGCCGGGGCCGGCATCGCCATCGACAATGGTCCCGGCGATGGTGACCACGCCGATCTCATTGTCTTCGGAAGGCCACGGATTGTCGGCCAGCCATGCGGTCAGATTGGTATGGGGATAGGCGCCCGGCGTCTCGTCCCATTCGTCCTCGCCGACGAGTTTAGCCACGCGTTCGCCGAATTCGACTCGGCTGCCCAACGTATCGACAAGACCAGCATTCTTCGCCGCCAGCGACAGATCGCCATTGGCCGCTTCTACCCAATCGGCAGGGCTCTTGGTGATGAGATCGAGATTGGCGGAGGGGCGTGCCTTTTTCACATTGGCCTGCCATTCTTCCCACAGCGCGCCGTAAAGCGCCTGCGCATTCTCGCGGGCGGGTTCGGACATGCTGCTTTCAGTAAAAGGCTCGACCGCGCTCTTGTAGGTGCCGACCTTGTAGACGCGCGCATTCACCCTCAGCTTCTCGAGCAGCTCGGCGAAATAAAGGCGGTTGCCGCCCGGACCAGCGACCATCGCGCCGCCCATCGGGTGGAGCCATACCTCGCTGGCATGCGCAGCGAGAAACACCCCATCATCACCATAGGCGGTCGCATAGGTAAGGACCGGCTTGTCTGCGGCACGCACGCGGTCGAGCGCCGCGCCGACTTCGGCAAGGTGGACCTGCCCTGCACCCATGAAGCGGTCGAGGTCGAGCACGACGGCTTCGATACGCTCGTCACCGGCGGCAGCATCGATGGCGCGGACGAGGTCTCGGGCCTGGTATTCGCCCACCGGTGCGCTGCCGGAGAGAAGCGCAGCGAAAGGAGCGACCGGGGTGCGTTCTTCGACAATCACGCCGTCAAGTTCGAGCAGCAGCGCCCCTTCGCGCACCTGCGCAGGGCTGGGCCGTGCGGTCAGGATGGCGAAGAGCGCCAGAAAGAACAACAACATGAACAGAAGGACGAGACCGTCCTTGATGCCGACCAGCAGCCGCCAAACCTTGCCTGCAAAATGCATGTGAAACTCATCCCCTGAATTCATCCGCGAAAATGCCTAGGCGAGGCGGGCGCGCTGCGCCACCGGAATATGCTTGAGGGTGGCACACGGCTCGATTAAGGGCATGGCTTTAATGACACGCTCGGACACATCGCCGCATGCGGCCCGCTATCCCGCGGGTGCGCAGGCCTTTCCGCATCGCGACCTGCTCGGCATCGGGCAGATGGAGCGCCATGAAATCCTGTTCCTGCTCGACGAGGCGGAGCAGTGGGTCGCCCTGAACCGCCAGAGCGCCAAGCATTCCGATGCGTTGGCGGGCCTCACCATCATCAACGCCTTCTTCGAGAATTCGACGCGCACGCTCCTGAGTTTCGAGATAGCCGGTAAGCGGCTGGGCGCGGACGTGGTCAACATGCATGCTGCGCAGTCGAGCGTGAAAAAGGGCGAGACGCTGATCGACACGGCGATAACGCTCAACGCCATGCGTGCCGATGCGATTGTCATCCGTCACGGTTCGAGCGGGGCGACGGGGCTGATTGCCGACAAGGTCGATTGCCCGGTCCTCAACGCAGGCGACGGGCAGCATGAGCACCCGACGCAGGCGCTGCTGGATGCGCTGGCGCTGCGCCATGCCTTGCGCGAGCGAGGCGAGAGCGCGGACGACTTTACTGGGCAGACCATAGTGATTTGCGGCGATATCCTCCATAGCCGCGTGGCCCGCTCAAACCTGCTGTGCCTGCAGGCGCTGGGCGCGACTGTGAGATTGTGCGCTCCGCCCGCGCTGATGCCGGTCGGTATCGAGGCAATGGGGGCCGAGGTGTTCCAAGATTTCGACGCTGCGCTCGACGGCGCGGACGTGGTGATGATGCTGCGATTGCAGACGGAGCGCATGAGCGGCCAGTTCATCCCCTCGGCGCGCGAATACCACCACCTCTACGGGCTGACCAAGGCGCGGCTCGACAAGGCGAAGGACGATACGCTGGTGATGCATCCCGGGCCGATGAACCGCGGGGTGGAAATCGATAGCGAGGTCGCCGACCTCATCGACCGCTCCATCATCACGCGGCAGGTCGAAATGGGCGTCGCCATTCGCATGGCCTGTCTCGACGTGCTGACCCGCCGCGCACGCGGGGTCGAGGGATGGGGAGAGGCGGCATGAAGCAGGCTGCTCCCATCACGATCACAAATGCCCGCCTCGTCACGCCCGATGGAATGCGCGAGGGTTCGCTTCGGATGGAAGACGGGCGGATTGCCGCGCTTGGCGATGTGCAGGGCGAGGGCGAGACTGCCGATGCGCGCGGAAAGCTGGTTGCGCCGGGCCTCGTCGATCTGGGCGTCTTCGCCATCGACAAGCCTGCCTTCCATTTCGGCGGCATCACGCGCGCCGCGCTGATGCCCGACCAGTCGCCGCCGCTCGATTTGCCGAGCCGTGTTTCCTACATCGCCAAGAGCGGCAAGCCTGACTTCTGGGTCCATCCCTTGGCGGCTGCCACGCGTGGGCTCGAAGGGAAGGAAATCGCCGAGATAGCGCTGATGCGCGAAGCCGGGGCGAGGGGTATGGCCACCGGCCGCCGGTGGATCTCCGACAGCGGAGCGATGCTGCGGCTGCTGCAATATGCCGCCATGCTCGACATGCCGGTCATCGCGCACGCCGAGGATGCAGCGCTGGTCGGCAGCGCGGTTGCGACGGCTGGCGAATATGCCACACGCCGCGGCCTGCCGAGCGCTCCGGCAGAGGCAGAGGCTATCGCTATCGCGCGCGACCTCGCGCTGGCCGAGATGGCGGGCGCGCGCCTCCATTTCCGCCAGGTTACGACCCGAGCAGGGCTGGACCTCGTGCGCAAGGCCAAGGCTTCGGGGCAGAAAGTATCGGTGGGTGTAACTCCTGCGCACTTCATGCTCTCCGACCTCGTCACTGCCGAGTTTCGCACTTTTGCCCGCCTCTCGCCGCCCTTGCGCAGCGAGGATGACCGTCTTGCCGTGCGCGAGGCGATTGCCGATGGCACCATCGATGTCGTCTCCAGCGGCCACGACCCGCGCGGGCCGGAGGACAAGCGCCTGCCGTTCTCCGATGCCGAGCCGGGCATGGCCGGAGCCGAAACGCTGCTCGCCATGGTGCTTTCGCTGGTGCGCGACGAGGTCATCGACATCTCCCGCGCCTTCGAACTAGTCGCCACCAATCCGGCGCGTCTGCTGGGCGTGGAGGCGGGGAGCCTGACCGAAGGCTACGAGGCCGACATCGCCATCGTCGATGGCGACAAGCCCTGGGTGGTCCAGAGCGCAATGATGGCAGCGACGGCGGGCAATACGCCCTTCGACAGCCAGCCCACGCAAGGCCGCGTTACAGCGCTCTGGAAGGGCGGGGTCGCGGTCGAGCTATAGCTACAAAAGAAAAGGCCCCTTCCGGACGGATCCGGAAGAGGCCCAAGGCTCGGTGGTATTGGGTTTGCGCGGGGGTTACCGCGCTGCGACCCGCACGTTGCCGTTGTCGAGCAATGCGCCCGGCAGCGGGTTGTTCTGGGCGTAAGCGATGCAACCACCACCCTTGCCCTTGACGCTGGAGCACATGGCCCGCGCCGAATCCTTGGCGTAGCCGACTGCCGCGACGCGGTAGTAGAGCTTGCCGTTCACCCGTGCCTTGCTGATGACGCGCTGCGCATCGGCGAGTTCGGGATACATCTTCTGGAACTTCGTCCAGCCTTCCTCGGCATCGGCTTGCGAGAAGTAGGAGCCGAGCTGGATGTTGTAGTCACCCTTGGCGAGCGAGAGGCGTGGCGCAGAAGCCGGGGCCTTTGCTTTTACCGGAGCCGGTTCCTTGGCTGCGGGAGCCGGAGCTTCGGCGAATGCCTGCGCTACGCTGGGCGCGGGCTTTGCTGCCGGCTTCGGAGCAGGCTCGTCCGGGAGCGAGGCGATGATGACCGGCTTAGGCTCATCTTCACCATCGTCTTCCACGTCGAACACGATGCGCTCGATGGGAGCTTTCTCCACCGCAGCAGCCGGGCTTGCGGGAAGCTCTTCGGCAAAAGCGAATTCGGTCACTTCCGCTTCGACATTTTCCGAAGCGAGCATTTCGACGCTCGGGTTGTTGTTCAGCGCGAGCATGGCCGGCTGGCCCGGGTCGTTGACAATCTGCGTCTTGAGCAGGCTGGCTACGCGGACACGATACTGTTCAGGACGTGCGATGGCGCCCCACTCGGCCATACGCTCGCCGACTTGGTCGGCAGGCACGTCTTCGGCAACCATGATGCGCGCTTCGCGCCACTGGCCGCTCATGGCGTAGGCATAGGCGAGGTTCTGGCGCACCTTGGCGGTGTTGTTGCCTGCACGAAGCGTGTTCGAGAGGACATGCACGCCTCGCTGCGGCTGGCCGGCCAGTGCGATGGCAAGACCGAAGTCTGCCGGGTCGATGGCGGCTTCCTGGCGCTCGAGCACATGGATGGCCTTGGCGCGGTCACCCATGCCGGTCAGCGCCAGCGAAAGGCTGATGGTGGTGCGCGGCGAAGTGTCGCCGAGCGCGATGGCATCCTCGAAGCTCTGTGCAGCCGAGGCGAAACGGCCTGCTTCGAGATAGGCATTGCCGAGCAGCGTACGGCTGTAGGCATCGCGCGGGCTGGCAAGCACTGCCTGCTCGGCGTGAGTGACGGCCTTGTCGGCCTTGCCCTTGGCGAGCGCGACTTCGGCCTTGTCCGAGCTTTCGGCAAAGGACGGCGCAACCTTGCCGCTGCATCCGGCCAGAGCGGTCGATGCAAGCGCCGTGGTGACGGCGAGCCGGATGAAGGTTGAGTTCCTGGTCTTCATTTTCTTACCCCTCAAAGGCGATCCCACGCTTTCAAGTTTCAGTTCGGCCTGCGCTGCACCTGGGCAGCGAGCATGGCGATTTCCGGCATTTCGGCCAAAAGGCCATCGAGAGCGTCGGTCACGAGCTGCTGTGCGCTGCTGCCGCGAACGGTGCAGGCGAGGCGCAGCATCAGGTGACGCTCCGGATCGAGACGCAGCGTAAAAGCTGCACGCTTGCCCTTGGCAGCCGCTTTAGAGCGGGCCGGGGCAGGCTTGATTGCTTTGGGAAGTACGACGGGAGCGGGCGCTTCCTCGGCGACCTCTTCCTCGAATTCCTCGTCGTCCTCGTTATCGGCTTCGACCGGCTGCTTGCCTTCCAGCTGGTTGGCAATGCGGTCGAGCGATTCGCGGACCTGGTTCTGGCTGGCGCTGTTGTCCTCTTTGGACTGCAGCGGGTTCAGCGAAACCACGCGGTTCGATTCGTCTTCGGCTGTGTAGTCTTCATCACCCTCGACAAACTCGCGCTCGTCGATCGGGGGAAGGGCAGGCTTCTTGATGAGGCTCGATTCCGACAGCGATGCCGAACCACCGAGCGCGGCCTTGGGCGCGGCAACAGCCTCACCGGCCTGCTGCTCGGGCGCGTCCTCGCCCATGTCGTTCCAGCCCAAGTCCTCGAGATTGGCCGCGGCGGCGACGCCGTCGACCGGTCCCAGCACTGCCGATTGCGGACGCATGGCAGGCTTGGCGCCGCCCTTGCGTGCAAGCAGAGTGGAAGAAAGAGAAGCGAAATTGGCGTCTGACATCCGGCTGGCCTCCGCCTTTCCTTGAAGTTGCTCTTACTGGGCGACCCGACGGCCGAAGCCACCGGCGGGGCGATAGGCACCGGGCTGCTGGGCCTGCTGGCCGGGAGCAGCGAAGACGGTGCGACGGAACTGCTTCTCCAGTCGATCGGAGATGTATTTCCACAGAGCGGTAACCTCGGCAGCCGAGCGGCTTTCGGGGTCGACTTCCATCACCGTGCGGCCGTCGATCATCGAAGCGGCGAAGTCGGTACGGTGGTGGAGCGTAATCGGGGCGACGGTGCCGTGCTGCGACAGGGCGACAGCGGCTTCCGAAGTGATTTTCGCTTTCGGCGTGGCCGCGTTGACCACGAAGATGAGCGACTTGCCGGCACGTTCGCACAGGTCGACCGTGGCGCCAACGGCACGAAGATCGTGCGGGCTGGGGCGGGTCGGGACGACGATGAGCTCAGCAACCGAAATCACCGACTGGATAGCCATGGTGATTGCCGGCGGCGTATCGATGACCGCGAGTTTGAAGCCCTGCTGGCGAAGGATCGCCAGGTCGGCTGCAAGACGGGCGACAGTGGTCTGTGCGAATGCGGGCAGTTCAGCCTCACGCTCGTTCCACCAGTCGGCCAGCGACCCCTGCGGGTCGATGTCGATCAGGACGACCGGGCCTGCGCCCGCTCGCTGGGCCTGAACGGCCAGATGTCCGGAGAGCGTGGTCTTACCCGATCCGCCCTTCTGCGATGCCAATGCCAATACACGCAAGGCTAGGTCCCCCTGTAGGCCTGTATCTTCACTCTTGCCGCGTCATTGCGGCGGTCTCGAATTGGGGAAATCGCAGACTACCCCTAATTTAGGGTTAATAACGTTCAACTTTTGCCGCTTGGCACTGGGTCGAACCTCGGTAACCCGCTGTTTGCCTTCACTCGCGGTGCGGGGCCTTTCGGCTTGCCGCCTTCATCGAAAGCTGTGAACTCTTGGGCGAGATAGGATGCGGTGCGGCAGTCCCCCGCGTAGGAGTTGGCACGAGGTATAAGGGCAAGGGGTAAACAGATGATGTCGGAGCATGATTCGGTTGCGACCACGCCGGACCGGCCACAGCCTGTCGCGGAGACGGGTGGTCGAATCGCAAGTCTCGACTTCATTCGGGGGATTGCCGTGATGGGCATCCTTGCCGCCAATATCATGGCGATGGGTCAGCCGTTTACTGCCTATACCTTCCCTGAAGCCTTCAGCGTTCCGCATTCCGAGACGGAAGACTGGATGTGGGTCTGGCAGCTGGTGCTGGTCGACGGAAAGATGCGCGGTCTCTTCACGCTTCTCTTCGGTGCAGGGCTTTACCTCTTCCTCGAAAAGGCATGGGCCAAGGGGGCAACTACGGGGTTGCAGGCAAAGCGCCTCCTGTGGCTGGGGCTGTTCGGCCTCTTGCATTTCTACTTCATTTGGCGGGGCGACATCCTGTTCTTCTATGCCGTGTCGGGGCTGATCGCGCTGCTCTTCATCGGGCTGAGCGCCCATAAGCAGCTTGTGCTCGGCATCCTTGGATATGTCGCGGGCGGGATCCTTTACGGTGCCCTGTTCGGCTTCATGCAGAACATCGCCGACAGTCCTGCCGCCGACAATGTCGCGCTCGAAGCGGTCCAGGCGGATTTTGCGAAGGCCGCCGACATGGACCTCGCCGACGGCCGTGCGGAAACCGAAATCCGGCAAGACGGCAGCTATCTCGATTATGTGGCGCATAATTTCGAAGCGCACACGTTCGACCCGCTGGCCTCGCTCGTGATGTTTGCCTTCGAGACCTTGCCACTGATGCTCATCGGGATGGCGCTTTATCGCATGGGCTTTTTCAGCGGCGGCTTTTCGAATCGCAAGATGCGGCTGTGGGGCCTGACAGGGCTCGTGGCTGGGGGTGCATTGACCTTGTGGATCGCCCTGTCGGCCAAGGCGGGCGGCTTTACTTACTACGGCGCATTGGCGGCTTTCATGGGCTGGTCGCACTTTCCGCGGATATTCATGACGCTGGGCATCGCGGCGCTGCTCGTCTCCTTTGCACCGGCGGCGGGCGGCTGGCTCTCCGACCGTGTATCGGCAGCGGGCAGGGCAGCCTTCACCAATTACCTCGGCACATCACTGGTCATGCTGCTGGTGTTCGGTAATTGGGGCCTCGACCTGTTCGGCGCTCTTGGCCGTAGCGAGCTCTACCTTGTCACCGTGGCGGCGTGGCTGGTCATGCTCGCATGGTCCAAGCCCTGGCTGGAGCGCTTCCGCTACGGACCGCTCGAATGGCTTTGGCGCTGCCTCACATACGGAAGGCAATTCCCGCTGCGGCGATGATGGCTTGCTAATGAGAATGATTCGCACTACATCTGCTCTTGCGAATCAATCTCAATGGAGCGCCAGGCCTTATGTACGTCTGTATTTGCAATGCCATCAGGGAAAGCGAGCTTCGGCGCGCGGCCAAGCATTGCGCGGGCGATGCAGAGGCTTGTTACGCTGCGCTGGGCAAGCGCCCCGCATGCGGCACCTGCCTCGACGATGCCGAGGCAATCCTCTTCGAAGAGCGCGAAATGGCCTTCGAACCCGCCACTGTCGCCGCCTGACTTCTCGCTACTGACAATCGCTTGCAACTGGCGGAATTCCGCCATTTATTGCACCAGCGGGGCTTGCACCGCCCAGCCAACAGGCACATAATCCACTGCGTCAGACCAGCAGTTGGAGAGGTGCCATGAAAGGCGACCCCAAGGTAATCGAATTTCTCAACAAGGCGCTCACCAACGAACTGACGGCGATCAACCAGTACTGGCTGCATTACCGAGTACTGGCCGACTGGGGTGTGACCAAGCTTGCCGAATACGAGCGTCACGAGAGCATCGACGAGATGAAGCACGCCGATATTCTGGCAGAGCGCATTCTCTTCCTCGGCGGATTGCCCAATTTCCAGGCCATCCACAAACTCAAGGTCGGTGAGACGGTCGAGGAAATCCTCAAAGCCGACCTCGCGGTGGAGATGGAGGCCATTCCGCTGCTGAAGGACGCCATCGCGCATTGCGAGACCGTGCGCGATTTCACCACCCGCGAAATCTTCGAGCGTATCCTCGAAAGCGAGGAGGAGCACGTCGACTTCCTCGAAACGCAATTCGACATGATCGAGCGCATGGGGCTCCAGAATTACGTCCAGCTCAACTCGAAAGCGGCGGGCGAGGGCGAAGAGGGCTAGTTCGAGCCCACCTCCCAGAAAGTCCCGTGCATCCCGCCGTGCTTGGTCAGGCGGGACAGGCGCCTGCCGTTCTGCCACAATTCGGCGTCGCCGGCGGTCACGTTGATATCGGTAATCATCAGCGCGGTGGGCACGTCGAGTGCGTCCATCCGAATGGTTTCCCCCTTCTCGTCATAACGCGAACACAAGGCAATCTCGATGCGCGGCATGGCACGTCTCCTTATTGGTAGGAAAGGTGATGCGCAGGAAATTGTGAACGCGGGACAACCACTTGCATACGGTCTCGCCGCAGGGGCGTCCTGACCCGCTTCGGCCTCGAATTCAGGACGAGGTGACGTCGGGGCCGTAGGTTCGCTCGTTCATCCGCTCGCGATTGCGGCGCGCAGCCACTCTCGTCTCGAGCAGGAATGACGCAAGTCCCGCCATAAGTAAGCCCATGGTCAAGACCCACGTGAAGGCAACGAGAGAACCTAACGGGGCTTTCACGAATGCGCTTACGAATAGCAGCATGATGACGATGCTGATGGTGAATGCCGATGCCGTGCTCAGCATAACCGCGCGCTGGGCGTGGAGGCGGCGCTTCTCGAGCGCGGGGATTTCGACCAGCAGCTCGTTGGCTTCCTCGTCGCGGCCGGCTTTCAGGATTTTCTCGATCTTGTTCGCGACCCAGATGAGGCGGTTGGTCATCACGTTCATGACCGCGCCGATACCTGCGAGCAGGAATGCCGGAGCCATCGAAAGCTGCACCACGTTCTGCACGCGGATGGACGAACTCGTCCGTTCGAGCAGTTCGATGCCCGGTATCAGCAGCAGCGGTTCAATCACGGCCTTCGCCGCCACTGAACTTGCCGCCACCCCCGCGGTTCGAATCATAGGGATTCTTGGGGCTCTTCAGCACCACGCGCACCGGCACCGCATCGAAGCCGAGCTTGGCGCGGATGCCGTTCACGAGATAGCGCTCGTAGCTCTTGGGCAAATCGTCGAGGCGCGTGCCGAAGACCACGAAGCGCGGCGGACGCACGCTTGCCTGCGTGATGTAGCGCAGCTTGATGCGGCGGCCACCCGGCGCGGGCGGCGGATTGGCGGCGAGCGCATCGTCGAACCAGCGGTTCAGTGCTGCCGTCGGCACACGGCGGCTCCACGCCTCGCGTAGCTCGAAGGCGGCCGACAACATGGTGTCGATGCCCTTGCCGGTCTTGGCCGACACGGCGAACAGCGGCACGCCGCGCACTTGGCTAAGGCCCTCGTTCAGCGCCTCGCGAATGCCGTTGAAGAGGTAGGAGGCGTTCTCGGCGATGTCCCACTTGTTGATGGCGACCATCAGCGCGCGGCCCTCTTCAAGGACCTGGCTGGCAATCTTGAGGTCCTGGTGCTCCAGCCCCTTGGTCGCATCGAGCAGCAGCACGACGACTTCGGCAAAGTCGACCGCGCGCTTGGCGTCGGCGACCGAGAGTTTCTCAAGTTTCTCGGTGACCTTGGCGCGTTTTCGCATCCCGGCAGTGTCGATGAGACGGATTTCGCGCTGGAGGTTCGCCTTGGGGTCGAACCATTCCCAGTCGACCGCGATCGAATCGCGCGTGATGCCTGCCTCGGGACCGGTCAGCAGGCGGTCTTCGCCCAGCATCCGGTTGATGAGCGTCGACTTGCCGGCATTGGGACGCCCGACGATGGCGAGCTTCAGCGGGCCGTTGAGGTCTTCCTCGTCCAGCTCCGCCTCGAGCTCCGCGGCAGCTTCTGCCGCTTCCGATTTCGCGCCGATGATGGGCCACAGGCCGCTGAACAGGTCGGCAATGCCCTCGCCATGTTCGGCGGAAATGCCCATCGGCTCGCCAAGCCCGAGGCTGTAGCTTTCGAGAATGCCCGGCTCTGCGGCCTTGCCTTCCGCCTTGTTGCACACCAGCACGACCGGCACGTCCTGCGAACGCAGCCAGCGGCCGATTTCCTCGTCGAGCGGGGTCAGGCCAGCGCGCGCGTCGACCACGAACAGCGCCGCGTCCGCGCCCTCGAGGCTGACCTCGGTCTGCTTGCGCATGCGCCCGGGCAGGCTGTCGGGATCTTCGTCTTCCCAGCCCGCCGTATCGACGATGGTGAATTCCAGCCCTGCGATTTCCGCATCGCCCATGCGCCGGTCACGCGTCACGCCGGGCTGGTCGTCTACCAGCGCAAGCTTCTTGCCGACGAGCCGGTTGAACAGCGTCGATTTGCCGACATTTGGCCGGCCGATGATGATGACGGTGGGTTTTTCGATTGCTGTCATAATGTTGCTCGGCGCCGAGGTGGGCGATGGTGGCCGCTTTGGCAAGGGCGTGGGGGTGTTCCTACAGGATGGAACACGTGGAACACGGTCCGGGTAAGAAAAACGCCGCCGCGCAGAATAGCTGCGCAGGCGGCGGTTTCGTGCGGATTGCGAAGGCGGGAGAAGCTCATTCGATACCTCCTGCCATCACGCCGCTCATGTAGGAAAGCGTATCAGCCGGCCTTGGCGACCGGCGGGTTGTCGCCGAGGTCTTCGAACCATGCTTCGACCGGGCCGTTGAGCTTCAGCGTCAGCGGGTTGCCGTGGCGGTCGACCGTCTTGCCGGCCTGCACGCGGACCCAGCCTTCGGTAATGTTGTACTCTTCGATGTCGGTCCGCACGCGGTCCTTGAACTTGATGCCCACGCCGCGCTGGAGCACGTCCACGTCGAAATGCTCGCTCTTCGGGTTCACCGAAAGCTGCATCGGGGGCGTCTGGGGCTTGTCGTCTGTCTTGGTGTCTTCGCTCATGGGGCGCGCCTGTACTGACAGCCGCGCGCCCGCACAAGGATATTCAGGTTGCTAGAACTCGTCGGGGCTGCGCGCGGGTTCGTCATGATCGGGCTGGACCGGCTCGAAACCAGGCGGCTCCTGCATCGGCGCCTCATTCGGCGGGCTGTCGGGCGGGATCTCCGGCGGGGCGGCCGGTTCGATGGTGTCGGGGTTGGGCTGGGTGGCCATGGTCGTCTCTCCTCAGTCGGGCGGAAGCAGGGTTGCGGCATCGGCGGCGAGTTCGCCTTCGCCCTCGCGCCCGCCGTCCATGGCAGGGCGCATGGCCTGTTCGGCCTCGATGTCGATTTCGTCGGGTTCGGTCTTGTCGGCGAGAACATCGCCTTCTGTCTCGCCGTCGGCTTCCATTTCGGCGGCGGTCCTGGGGGCGACATCGGGATCGATGACCGGCGGTGTTGCGGGCGGGACCTTGGGGGTTTCGTAGTCGCTCATGGGGGTAGTCCTTTCCCAAAGGAAACGGCCCGTCGCACCTAGCTGTTCCATTAGGCGTCGCCGCGCTTGCCCTTTTCGCCGCATCCTACTAGAGGCACGCGCCTATATGCGCGGCGGGGTCCCGTCGGCGCAGCCTCGCTTTTGCGGTTTGCGGGCGTGGCGGAATTGGTAGACGCGCTGGTTTTAGGTACCAGTATCGAAAGATGTGGGGGTTCGAGTCCCTTCGCCCGCACCATTTCCGCTCCTGTCGCAGGCCATTCGCACAGACAGACAGTAACCTTAGAGCTCTTAACCCATGCAAATCAAAGAAACCGCCAACGACGGCCTCAAGCGCGCCTACGCCATCACCATTCCGGCCAAGGAAATCGATGCCCGCATCGATTCGGAGATCAAGAAGATCGCCCCGCAGGTGAAGATGCCCGGCTTCCGCCCCGGCAAGGTTCCCGCGAACCTCGTGCGCAAGATGCATGGCGACCAGATCCACGGCGAAGCGGTCAATGCGATGATTCGCGAATCGGTCGACAAGACCATGGAAGACAACAAGCTGAAGCCCGCGATGCAGCCTAAGGTCGAACTGGGCGAAGGCTACGAGCAGGGCAAGGATGCCGAGCTTACCGTCGAACTCGAAGTGCTGCCCGAAATCGAGGCACCGTCCACCGACGGCCTGGCCATCGAGCGCCTGACCGTTCCCGTCTCGGACGAGGAAGTCATGGATGCGGTCGGCAAGCTTGCCGAGAACAACAAGAGCTACAAGGACGCCGCCAAGAGCAAGAAGGCTGCCGAAGGCGACCAGCTCATCATCGATTTCGTCGGCCGTGTCGACGGCGAGGAATTCGAAGGTGGCAAGGCCGAAGACGCAGCTCTCGTGCTGGGTTCGGGCATGTTCATCCCCGGCTTCGAAGACCAGCTCACCGGCGTGAAGACCGGCGATGCCAAGACCATCGAAGTGACCTTCCCCGAAGATTACCAGGCGACCCATCTCGCCGGTAAGAAGGCTGAATTCGACGTCACCGTGAAGCAGGTGAAGGTCGAGGGCGACACCAAGCTCGACGACGATTTCGCCAAGAACTTCGGTCTCGACGGTATCGACAAGCTGAAGGAACTGCTGCGCGGCCAGCTCGAGCAGGAAACTGCCGGTCTTACCCGCACGCAGATGAAGCGGTCGCTGCTCGACCAGCTGGCAGCCGGCCACGACTTCGCCGTGCCGCAGGGCATGGTCGATGCGGAATTCGACCAGATCTGGACCCAGCTCCAGCAGGAAGCCGCTCGTTCGGAAAATCCCGAAGAGATGCTGAAGGAAATGGACGACGAGAAGGACGATTACCGCGGCATCGCCGAACGCCGTGTGCGCCTCGGCCTGTTGCTGTCGGAAATCGGCCAGGCGAACAACGTACAGGTCACCTCGCAGGAAATGAGCATGCTCATCCAGCAGGCCGCCCAGCAGTATCGCCCCGAAGACCGTGAACGCTTCATCCAGTACGTCCAGCAGGAGCCGATGGCTGCCGCCCAGCTGCGCGCACCGCTCTATGAAGACAAGGTGGTCGACTTCCTTTTCGACAAGGCAGAAATCACCGACCGCGAAGTGACGCGCGAGGAACTGGAAGCCGCCATCGAAGCCGAGGAAGGCGAAGAAGCCAAGAAGCCGGCCAAGAAGAAGGCTGCGCCGAAGAAGAAGGCTGCTGCCAAGAAGTCCGACGAGAAGAAGGACGACAAGAAGCCTGCTGCGAAGAAGGCTCCGGCCAAGAAGGCTCCGGCAAAGAAGGCCGCTGCCAAGAAGGATGAAGGCGAGAAGAAGCCTGCCGCCAAGAAGGCACCTGCCAAGAAGGCAGCGCCCAAGAAGGCTCCGGCAAAGAAGAAGTAAGCTTCTCGTTCAGCTGAACCAAATCGAAGGGCGGCGGGAGAAATCCCGCCGCCCTTTTGTTTTAGGGCGCGCAGGGCCTGTCGGCAGGGGGGATGGCGATGCTGCCGGGGCTGTGGCTTTCCAGCCCCTCGTCCTCACCGTCATGGATGTGCCTGCGCCGTTTCTCGACCGCAAGGATCATCGGCCCGGCCACGATGCCGTGGACTACGATAGACACGAGAATGGTGAAGCTGGCGATCGCCCACAGCTGGTCGAACTGGAAGAAATTCCCATGGTTCTGGCCGTAGGCGAGATAATAAATCGACCCCATTCCGCGCACGCCGAGGAAAGCGACAGCGAGCGTCCCGAACATCGGCAGGCGCGAGGGATATTCGGCAATAAACCCCGCAACTGGGCGGATGACGAAGATGAGGGCTAGGCCCAGCAGCGCGCCTTCCAATGTCAGCGATGCCAGCACGCCGCTTGCCAGCATGGCTCCAAAACCTAGGAGGACCAGCACCAGCACGATCTGCTCTATCTGGTCGATGAAATGGTGGCTGAGCTTGTGGTAGCGGCTGCGGTTCTCGCGCTGACGCGCGGTTACCGCGCCGACAAACACCGCGAGGAAGCCGTATCCTTCCGCCAATTCCGCCAACCCATAGGCGAGCAGCAGCGTGCCGAGCACGATGAGTCCCTCGCTGGTCGAATATTTGGGCTGTTCGGCGGTGTCCTCTTCCTCGATGGCCTCCATCGGCGCATCGGCCTCGCGCTCGAAGACATACCATGCGCCTGCTCGGCCCACGGCCCAGCCGACGGCGCAACCAGCCAGGATCCGCCACACAAGGTCGAGCGCGGCCCATTCGATCGTCCACATGCCGAGCGAAGTCATGCCCACTGCCGCAATCGCGAGATAGGTAAAAGGGAATGCCAGCCCGTCGTTAAGTCCAGCTTCGACGGTCAGGGAAAAACGCACATCGTGCCGCTTGTTCTCGCCCGGCGGCCCCACCTGCACGCTGCGCGCCAGCACCGGATCGGTCGGCGCGAGGGCAGCGCCAAGCAGCAGTGCGCTCGCCGGGGCAAGTCCGACAACCCACCAGCCCATCAGCGCCACCGCCGCAATGGTGAGCGGCATCGCAACGACCAGCAAGGGCCAAATCTGGCTCCAGTTCTTCCAGCTGACCGGCCTGTCGATCGCTATTCCGGCAGCCATCAGCGAGGCAATGACGATGAACTCGGTGATATATTCGAGCGCCACTGCATCGAATGTGTCGAGCGTCGGATTGATGTTGGGCAGGCCCAGCGGCAGCGAGAACAGCGCATATCCTGCCCCCACGTAGAGGATGGGCAAGGACAGCCAGAATTTTGCGAGAAAACGCTCCAGCGTCACCGCCAGCATCAGGCCGAGCCCGAAGATGACGAACATCAATATGCGCGGATCGAGTTCCATCTCCGCCTACCCTGACAGGGAGCGGGGACAATGCAAGCTCCGGCTTAGAAGTCGCCGCTGACGGAGAAGCGGAATATCGGGCCGATGCGCCGGTCCATCACCTCGCGAAACGCGATCTCGTCCGAGGGTCGCGAGGTCTGGTAAACGGTGCGGTAAAACTTGTTGCGCGCGCCGAGCAGATTACCTGCCCGCGCCTGCACCGTCAGTCCGAATACGTCCTTGTGTTCGATGAAGAGGTTGACGAAAGTGGGGCCTTCCCAATCGCGCCCTTCTTCGTAGCGGCGGAAATATCCGACATTGTTGTTGCTGTAGAGCGAGCTGCCCCAGGCGATGTCGGTGTCGGGAATGTCGTGTCGGAAGTCGAGATCGATGAAGTCGTATTGTGCTCCTGAAAGGGCGCGGCTTTGACCGGTGAATGGATCTGTCGTTTCCATCCAGCGCTTGGCAGTGCGGATATCCAGCCGCGCTCCCGGAATTCCGATGGGGTCGAAGTTGAGCGTGCCGGTCAATTGCAGCTTGGTCCGCTGGGCATCGCCGACATTGCCGCGGGCCTCGCCTCCGTCTTCCAGCGGGAACCAGTCGATCCAGTCCTCGAACCAGTCGTGCTCAAGCTCCAGCGTCAGCGAACCCCAGGGGCCGATGGTCTTGTTTGCCTCGATTTCGAAGCCCCAGCTCTGGAACGGGACCAGCTCGTTATTGCCGCCATTCTCGTTGTCATTGTCGAGCGAGACGCTGGCAAGGAAGTCACCAAAGGACAGCTGGCTGACGCTGCGTTCGATCGTCAGCGAGACGTCGAAATCGGCTGACGGCTTCCAGGTGGTCGCGAGTGAACCCTTGGGGCGCTGGAAGGTGCGCGAATTGGCTGCCGAACCGGTCTGCTCGATGCGCGAAAACTCCATCGCGCCGATAGCCTGCATCGACAGCGTAGGGGCCAGCTGCTTCGAAAAGGACAGGCTGGCCTCATAGCGGTCTTCGGTCACCCCGCCAGTGCCCGCAGGAAAGTCGAGTTCGATAAACTCGCCTGTGTCCTCGAGTATGAAAAGGGACGATGTCCGGTCGAGCCGGTTGAATGCCGCTTCGCCTGAAACCTGCCAGTCGGCGGACAGCATGTTCCACCCATATTCCAGGCGGCCGATCCGCTCGCCGATCGCGTTGGTCTGGGCAAACCGCGAACCCACGGACGGGCTCCCGTCCGAGAATGTGTCGATGAGAATGCTGACGCCGTTATCCCGCTCGAACCGCTCAAGGCCAATCAGTTTCAGACTGCCCGGTCCCAAGGGAAACTGGATGTCGGCGCCGATTTCATACTCGGGCCCGTTTTCTTCGCGACTGCTGTTCTGGAAGCGGTCCGGCCCCGAAGGGGATGTCGCGTCTTCGATGTTGTTGCGAAAGAAAAAATCCTCACCATAGCTCAGGTTGAGATTGGCGATGGTCTCACCGCCGAAATCATAGGTGAAGTTGGTTGCCAGCTTGGGATTGTCGAAGCCGCCGGAAAATTGCGAATATTGTTCCTCGAGCAAATTGCCTTCGCCATCGGTTATCAGGATCGGACCATCTGCACCGAAGCGATCGTTGTTGTTCGATAGCGAAATCGTGAAATCGAGCGCACCCTCGCTCCCGGTCAGCGAAATCTCCCCGCCGTAAAGCTGGGCCTCGGTGTTGTGCGGCCGGAATCCGGTGTTCCACTGGAATTGCCCAGACGGACCGGTGCTCTCGTAAATGACGTTTGCGACAAGGCCCGTAAGGCCGGGAACATCGAGTGTATTGCCGTCGACCAGTTCGATGCGGACCACATCGCTTGCTGGAATACGGCTGAGTTGATCGCGCAGCGAATCCGATTTGCTCGAGAAGCGCTCGCCGTTGACCAGCACATTCTGATCGGCCTGGCCCAGACCTCGCTGGCCGCCGTCGTTGCCGCCGGAAATCGTGAAGCCGGGGAGCCTCCTGACCATGTCGAGCGCGTTGCGAGGGGCAAACTGCGCGAAAAACTCCGGCTCGAACACGCGCGCACCCTGCGGTGCACCACGCTCGGACGTCGCCACGCCCGGATCCTCGCGTGCAGCCAGCGAAGTGGGCAGGCAGAGCAGGCTGGCAAGCGTTAGCAGACAGGAATTTCGTAGGCGCGACACAGGTTTCTCCACTGGGGTGATGGTTCGTCTACAGTTGTAGCCTTCCCGCCCAACATGCGGTCGACGAATGGCGAACCATGCCCGACGAGCGGTCAGCCTATCCGATAAACGCCGAGATGGGTTGTGGTTCGAAACCGGCAAGGGTGCGTGCGATGGTTAACTGTTAAATTACCTTCGCAACCTAGCAGAAGGGGGCGGCGAGCGACCGAAATGATTCGGCGCGCGCACAAGCCGAGATGACCAATCGGGGTCGCATTGGGGGTCGCATGGAACGGGTTCGGAGAGGGTCATACCCTCGCTCCGACTGGTCCGGGTCCTCGTGCAGAGTGTCGCAAGGCATGGCCCGCACCAATTGCGAGTACCAATATAGTGTCCTTCAGCGATAGTAACGAGTTCGAAGCCGTCGATTATTCCTCCGGCGGTGGCCGCAAATCCATTGCGCGCCAGATGAATGGCCTGTTCGCCGCGTTCGCTATCGGAGTGGTAGTGCTGTGTGTCGTCGCTGCTTTCGGCTTCAAGCGCGTCCAGTCGCAATCGGATGAACTGACCCAGATTACCGAAAGCGTGCTGCTGGTTTCGCGGACCGGTGCGGATGTCCATGCTTCTCAGGAAAGCCTCGGCAACTTCCTTGACGAGGGCAACCGAGCGCAGGACCTCGACACCGCCATCGAACTGGTCGAGCGCGCGACCCAGCAGAATGAGGCTCTGTCGCAGCTAATCGGCGACAGCGATGCCGCGGCGCAGGAAGACGTCGCCCGTATCGGCGAAGAGCTCGCTGGCCTGAAGAGTGCCCTCTCGGCTCTTTATACCACGCCCAAGGAAGAGATTTACGGCGCGGTGATCCCGGCCTTCAAACACGGCTATGCCGTTGGCCAGATTTCCAATTCACTGCGCAATCGTTCGGAGGTGAGCCTCTACCGTGTCCAGCGCGCGCAGGGCGAGGAAATCGAGACTTTCATCTTCGTGATGGTGCTGCTCGGCCTCGCCTCGCTGGTGACCGTTTTCCTTGGTCGCAAGCTGATGGCACGCCGCGTAGTCGCTCCCATCCGCAATATCGGTGAGACCAGCACGCTGCTGGCCGAAGGCGCGAGCGACCTCGAAATCCCCGAGATCCACCGTCAGGACGAAATCGGCGAGATGGCCCGCGCGCTGGAAAGCCTGCGGGTTATCCAGGAAGCTGCTCGCCAGGCTGCCGCCGACCAGTTGGAGACGCAGGTGGCGTCGTCCGAGGAACGCAACCGCAAGGTCGCTGCCATCCAGAACCTTGCCGATGCGTTCGAACAGATGGTCAGCGGTGTGGCGCACGATGTCGCCGCCGCCAGCGGCCAGCTGAAGGATGCTGCGCGGACCATGTCGGACAATGCCGAAATGTCGTCGGAGCGTGTCGTCAACGCCTCGCGGCTGCTGGCCGAAACCAGTGCAGGCGTAACCGGTGCGGCGGCTGCTTCGGACGAATTCGTCATGTCAATCGGCGAAATCAGCCGTCAGGCCGCCTCCAGCGCCGAGCGTGCAGGGCATGCGAATACTGCCGCCCAGGACGCCGACCGCACAATTTCCGACCTCGACCAAATGGCAACCCATGTAGGGCAGGTCGTCGAGATGATCGGCCAGATTGCACAGCGCACCAATTTGCTCGCGCTCAACGCCAGCATCGAGGCTGCGCGTGGAGGCGAGGCGGGCCGCGGCTTCGCCGTGGTGGCGAGCGAGGTCAAGGAACTCGCAGCACAGACCGCGCGCGCTACCGAGGAAGTCGAGGCGCAAATCAAGCTCATCCAGGGCTCGTCCTCGGCCAGTGCGGGCGCCTTGCGCAAGATTACCGAGGAAGTGGGCCAGTTGGGCGTCACTTCGACCTCGATTGCCGCCGCCGTCGACCAGCAGGCCGTCGCGGGTCAGGAACTCGCCCGCAGCATCGACAATGCCGCGCGCAACACCGAGGCCGTCAGCGGCGACATGGATGAAGTCAGCCGCATGGCGCTCGCCACGGGCGCTGCGGCGAGCCAGGTCCTCACAGGCTGCACTTCGCTCGAGCAACAGGCAGAAGTGCTGCGCGCACAAGTAGCCGAGTTCCTCGAACACGTCCGCGCCGCCTGATACCGGGCACCCGTCCGCAATAGTCGGGGGACAGCTTGCGCATTTGCGTAGTTAAACCCCTTGAACATCGCGCCCGCGATGGCGACATAGGCGCTCGATATTCAGACGGAAGGATTTTCATGATCGACCTCTTCGGCAGCGACGCACACGGCAGTCAGGGCCAGTTCGACCGCGACCCGCTTACCGGGGCGCTGGTTCCGACGGTGGTCGAGCAGTCGAGCCGCGGCGAACGCGCCTTCGACATCTTCAGCCGCCTGCTGCGCGAACGCATCGTCTTCGTCACCGGCCAGGTGGAAGACAACATGGCCTCGCTCATCGTGGCGCAGCTGCTGTTCCTCGAAAGCGAAAATCCTTCCAAGCCGATCAGCATGTACATCAACTCGCCCGGCGGCGTGGTGACGGCCGGCATGGCGATCCACGACACCATGCAGTACATCAAGCCGCGCGTTTCGACTGTCTGCATCGGTCAGGCCGCCTCGATGGGCAGCTTCCTCCTTGCCGCAGGCGAACCGGGCATGCGCATCGCGCTGCCGAATGCGCGCATCATGGTCCACCAGCCTTCGGGCGGTGCACGCGGCATGGCCTCGGACATCGAAATCCAGGCCCGCGAAATCCTGCGCATCCGCAAGCGAATGAACGACCTTTACGTCCAGTACACCGGCAAGAGCCTCACCGAAATCGAGAAGGCGATGGACCGCGACACCTTCCTCGAAGCCGAAGAAGCAATGAAGTTCGGCATCGTCGACAAGGTCTTCGAAGCACGTCCCGAAAACGAAGGCGACGACGAGCCGGTGAAGGACGAGGACAAGGGCTCTGGCGGCGCGCCCGAGTAAGCTTTACTCCGCAGTAACCCTCGGGCTTTTTGTCCCCGAGGGGGACTGTTGCATTATTGTCCTAGGAAAACCGCAACCTTGCGCCTTCAGCTTATGGCAAGGGGTTCGTGGTAGGTGACATATTGACCGAATCCCCCACCGGCCTAGAGTCGGCGAATCCCTGTATTGTAGGGCTAAGCGGGGGCAGAGCAGGAAATGACGAAGTTGACCGGAACCGATAGCAAATCCACGCTGTACTGCAGTTTCTGCGGCAAATCGCAGCACGAAGTTCGCAAGCTGATTGCGGGCCCGACCGTGTTCATCTGCGATGAATGCGTCGAACTGTGCAACGATATCATCCGGGAAGAAACCAAGGCCGGCATCTCGGGCAAGAAGGACGGCGACGTCCCGACCCCGTCGGAAATCTTCGAAACGCTCAATGATTACGTCATCGGTCAAGACCGCGCCAAGCGCGTCCTCTCGGTCGCGGTGCACAACCACTACAAACGCCTGAAGCATGGCGGCAAGGCTGGCGATGTCGAACTCGCCAAGTCGAACATCCTGCTCGTCGGCCCGACCGGCTGCGGCAAGACGCTGCTTGCACAGACGCTGGCGCGCACCTTCGACGTGCCCTTCACCATGGCCGACGCCACCACGCTGACCGAAGCCGGTTATGTGGGCGAGGACGTGGAGAACATCATTTTGAAGCTGCTGCAGGCCTCCGACTACAATGTCGAAAAGGCGCAGCACGGCATCGTCTACATCGACGAAATCGACAAGATTACCCGCAAGGCGGAAAACCCCTCCATCACCCGCGACGTGTCGGGTGAGGGCGTGCAGCAGGCGCTGCTCAAGCTCATGGAAGGCACCACCGCTTCTGTGCCGCCGCAGGGCGGGCGCAAGCATCCGCAGCAGGAATTCCTGCAGGTCGACACGACGAACATCCTGTTCATCTGCGGCGGCGCGTTCGCGGGTCTGGAAAAGATCATCGCCGACCGCCTGCAGAAGCGTTCGATCGGCTTCGGCGCGCATGTCGCCGACCCGGACAAGCGCCGCATTGGCGAGCTGCTCGAAAAGGGTGAGCCGGAAGATTTGCTGAAGTTTGGCCTGATCCCCGAATTCGTCGGCCGTCTGCCGGTGATCGCGACGCTGCGTGACCTCGACACCGATGCGCTCATCACCATCCTGACCGAGCCGAAGAACGCGCTGTGCAAGCAGTATGCGAAGCTGTTCGAGTTGGAGAATGTCGAGCTGACCTTCAAGCAGGACGCTCTGCAGAAGATCGCCGAGAAGGCCATCGCCCGCAAGACCGGCGCGCGCGGCTTGCGCTCGATCGTCGAAGGCATTCTGCTCGACACGATGTTCGACCTGCCCGACATGGACGGCGTGACCGAAATCGTCATCGATGCCGATGTGGTCGAGGGCAAGAAGGAACCCATCCAGGTCCACGGTCCGAAGGAAGAGGCGGCTTAGGCCGACCTTTCCTAAGAAATTGAAGCCGCCGCGTAGTCCCGGGACTGCGCGGCGGCTTTGCGTTTGGCATGCAAAAAAAAGCCCCGCCGGGCCGATGCGGTGGCCGGGCGGGGCAGTGACGCCGCTCACCTGAAAGGGGGAGGTGACCCTCAGCGGCGTGATGGAACGGGTCGTGTCAGCCCGGCAGGAAGACACCATTGGTGACATGGATGACGCCATTGGTCGTCTTCACATCGGCCATGGTGACCGTGCTCGTGCGATTTGCGCCATCGGTAATCACGATGTTGTTGTCGCCACTGAAGCTGGCAGTCAGTTCCTCGCCCGCGACCGTGTCGAATGTGTAGCTGCCGCCGTTCTGGCGAATGGCCTGCGACAGGCGCGATGCAGGCACGCGGCCGGCGACGACATGGTACTTCAGGATATCCTGAAGCTGGTGCTTGTTCTGCGGCTCGAGCAGCGTGCTCACCGTGCCGTCGGGCAGGGCGGCGAAGGCATCATCGGTCGGCGCGAAAACTGTGAAGGGGCCGGGCGACGACAGCGTGTCCACGAGGTCCGCGGCCTGAACGGCGGCGACCAGCGTTTCGTGCACGCCGGTGCCCACGGCGGTCTGGACGATATTGGCCTGCGCCTGCGCGGGCTTGGCCTTGTGGTTATGCGCGGCGGCAGGGACGCTCGCGGCAAGCGCAACGCCGCCCATCGCAAGGATGGATGCTGCGGTTGCGGCCTTGAGCTGGGTCGAAATGGTCATTGGTAACTCCTCTTTCCTCACAAGCCCCGTCCAACTTGTGCAAAGAGTTACGATGCCACTCGCGTGGCGGATGCACTCGGCCTCAGATTTTTTGCATACGTCCCTCTGCGACCACCGGACCGGCATCGGCATCGCGCGGTTTTCCGCCAAGCGGTTCGCGGGTGAGGACGAGCCCCGTGCCGTCCGTCATCTCCGCTGCAACGGCTGGAGTCAGTTGGACGCGGCGCTCCTCGCCCGGGGCCACTACACCCAGCGAGAGGAGAGGCGTGTCCTCGCTCTGCGGGACCAGCCAGAGTTCGTGGTCATGCACTCCGTCGGCGGTGAGGCCGCTGGCCGAGACGAGCAGTTCCTCGCTCTCGGGCAAGTAGGTGACCGCCAGGCGCAATTGCGTGTCGCCAATCGGTATCGACGCGGCGAGCGGTGCCTGCGGGAGCGGGTCCGTGGTCTGCGCGGGAATCGTGAAGAGCAAGGCAAAGGCTGCGACCGCAGCCGCCGCAGCCACGCCGGTGGCGAGTTGCCACTGGCGTATGCGGGTCTTGAGCGAAATGACGTCTGCTTCCGAGCCCGTGCCTTCGAGTTCGGCCACGATGCGCTGCCAAACTTCCTCACGCGGCGTCGAGGGTGAAATCTCGTCGAGGAGCGGGGCAAGCCGCTCCTGCCACTGCGCCACTTCGGCAGCAAAGGCAGGGTCGGACGCCTCGCGGCCGCGCGCGGCGAGCAATTCCTCGCCTTCGAGCAGGCCGAGCGCGTATTCGGCGGCCAGCATCTCTCCGGGGGCAGGTTCGTCGCTCATTCGCCCCTCTCCATACACGCTTTGAGTTTTTGGAGGCCACGCCGCACCCAGCTTTTCATCGTCCCGAGCGGGACCCCGCCTTCCTCGGCAATTTGTGCGTAGGTGCGGCCCTCGAAGAATGCCGTGCGGATGGCATCGCGCGGTTTCTCGTCGAGAGTTTCGAGGCAGGTGTGGACGCGCGCGTCGCGTTCCTCGTCGATGAGAAGTCTGTCGGCGAGCGGGGCCTTATCGGCCACCGGCGCTGCCTGTTCCTCGCCAACGCTGCCCGCGCGGACCTTGCCCACGCGCAGCCGGTCGATGGCGCGGTTGCGTGCGAAAGTGGCGAGCCAGCTAATAGGGCTGGCCCGCTCGGGGTCGTAGCGGTCTGCGCGCCGCCAGAGGGTGATATAGACGTCCTGCAACGCGTCCTCTGCTTCCTTCTCGTCCTTCAAGATACGGAGGCAAATTCCGAAAAGTTTCGCGGAGGTCGCGCGATAGATGTCTTCGAGCGCCTGGCGGTCGCCGCCGGGGAGGCGCTTCATGGCAGCCTTGAGCCTTTCGCGTGCTTCGCGGCTGGCTGGCTGCATCAGCACCTTCCCGTGCAATGGATACGCGAACGTTCGACCTGAATGGTCGCGTGACCGATGCGGTGATGTTGGTCGAGCTCCTCGCTCACCTGCCTCAGGAAATCGTCACCCGGATGCCCGCCCGGCATGACGAGGTGCGCGGTCAGCGCCGTTTCGGTCGTCGACATGGGCCAGATGTGCAGTTCGTGGATTTCCTTCACCCCCTCGAGCCCGGCAAGGTAACCGCGAACCTTGCTTTCGGAAATACCCTTGGGAACAGCGAGCAGGCTCATCGCGACGCTGTCTTTCAAAAGGCCCCAAGTGCCCCATGCGATGACCAGCACGATGATTAGGCTGACGACGGGATCGATCCACATAGCCCCGGTCATCAGGATGGCGATGCCGGCCAGCACCACGCCGAGGCTGACCAGCGCGTCGGCCGCCATGTGCAGGAAGGCGCCGCGCACATTGATATCGTGTTCGCGCCCGCGCATGAACATCAGCGCGGTGCCGGTGTTGATGGCGATGCCTATGCCAGCGACGATGACCATGGTCATGCCCTGAACGGGTGCAGGTTCGGCCATGCGGTGGAAGGTCTCGAAGGCAATCGCCCCGATGGCGACCAGCAGCAGTCCGGCATTGGCGAGCGCGGCGAGGATGGTCGAGCTCTTGTAGCCATAGGTGAAGCGGCCCGAAGGCGGCTTCTTCGCCGCGACACTCGCACCCCAAGCAAGAAGCAGGGCGAGGACGTCGGAGAGGTTGTGCCCGGCATCGGCGATGAGGGCCATCGAACCCGAAAGCCAGCCGTAAACCGCCTCGACGATGACGAAGCCGGTGTTGAGCACGATGCCGATGAGGAAGGCGCGCCCGAAATCCTTGGGGGCGTGCGAATGCCCGTGGCCGTGGTCATGCCCATGCTCGTGGCTGTGGCTGTGTCCAATTCCCACTGGCGGCAAAGTCCCTCTCGTCTGCGTCCCGCAACGCGGATTAGGCGAAAGCGGGAGAGGCCTTCAAGAAAAATCCGCGAAAATTCAGTCTGATACAGAATATCAGAACTGCAATGTTATATCATTCATAAACTTAGGCAAGCCCTTAAGGGCGTGATCGGGTGACCTCTGGAAGGTGGGGCGGGCGGATAATGACACCGCTGCCCTGCATGACATTCCAGTCGACCCGGCCTTGGATGCCCTCCAGCTGGCGGAAGTTCGAGACTTGCCAGAAGGTCCAGTCCCGCGCTCCGAAATCGGGCTCAAGCAACAGCGAGCGCAGCCAGAGAGGGCGGTTGAAATTCTCGCTGATGGCGTAGGCTTGGTCGAATTCCTCGGTCAGGTAAAGCACGGCAGGCGTCCCGTAATGCGCCTCCACCACTCGCAAGTAATCGCCGAGTTCTGCGTGCACATCGCCGATCTTAGGGCGCTCGGAGCAATTGCCCATGTACTCGAGGTCCACCACCGGCGGCAGAGCGCGCTCGTCTTGCGGCACGGTTGCAATGAAGTTGGTTGCCTGCTCCGCGCCCGGCTTGCAGAGCGTGAAAAAGTGATAGGCTCCGCGCGCAATCCCTGCCTCACCTGCCGCCGCCCAGTTCTCGGCGAAGCGTTGGTCGACAAAGTCGCCGCCTTCGGTGGCCTTGATATAGGCGAAGTCGACACCCTGCTCAGGCAACCGCGACCATTCGATGGCGCCCTGGTGGTGCGAGACGTCGATACCCTGCACAGGAAATGTCTCGTCCGAAGGGTGCCAGTTCTTCGCTTCCATGAAGGCGTAGAAGCCAGCGAGGACCAGCGGCACGACGAACAGGCCGCAGCCCCATTTGTTCTTCGATTTTGGTATGCGCTGAGGCTCAGGTGGCAGCGCATTGGGGTCGCGCGGGACGTAGGCGCTATTCATAGACGCAGGCGTCCAACCCGTCGCGCCGGACCTGGCCGATGCGCGCGGCAATCGTGTTGCCGTGACCGCGCAGCCAGCCGGACGGGTTCTTGACCGAGCGCTCCTTGGGAAGAGGAAGCGCGGCCGCCATGCGTGCCGCCTCCAGCGGGGTCAGCGAATTGGCGGGCTTTCCGAAATAGCGCTGCGCCCCGGCTTCGGCGCCATAAGTCCCGATGCCGGTCTCCGCGACGTTGAGATAGACTTCCATGATGCGCCGCTTGCCCCAGGCTTTCTCGATCAAGAAGGTGAAATAGGCTTCCACCCCTTTGCGGAAATAGCCGCCGCCCTGCCATAGGAAGACGTTCTTCGCGGTCTGCTGGCTGATGGTCGAGCCGCCACGGATGCGCCCGCCCTTGGCGTTGCTCTTTATCGCGTCCTCGATGGCCTTGCGGTCGAAACCCTCGTGGCTGCAGAACTTGCCGTCCTCCGCCGCAATTACCGCGCGCACGAGGTTGCGATCGATGTCGGAGAGCGGCTCCCAGTCCTTGGTGATACCGTTGCCGTCCATCACCATCGTCGCGGTGACGGGTACGGGCACGAATTTGAACAGCACGACCAGAACCAAGCTAAGCGCGAACAGGCCCAGCGCCAGCTTGAGGAGGAACACGGAAATCCAGCGTATCATGGCGCTGTCCTTACGAAAAAGCGGCGCGAAAGGTCCATCCCTTCGCGCCGCTTCATTGTTCTTATGCCGCTAATCAGGCGAGGCCCGGAAGCAGCCTTTCGCCGGCGATGGCCTTCATCGCCTTCTGCAGCTTCTCGAATGCGCGCACCTCGATCTGGCGGATGCGTTCGCGGCTGACGTTGTAGACCTGGCTGAGCTCTTCGAGCGTCTGCGGGTTTTCCGTCAGGCGGCGTTCGGTGAGGATGTGCTGTTCGCGCTCGTTCAAGGCCTCCATTGCCTCGCCAAGCATTTCGTGGCGAACCTGCGCTTCCTCGGCATCGGCGACGGTTTCGTCCTGCAGCGGACGGTCGTCCGTCAGCCAGTCCATCCATTCGCCCGAACCTTCTTCGCCATTGCGCATCGGCACGTTCAAGGAACCATCGCCGCCCATCATCATCCGGCGGTTCATATTGACCACTTCCTGCTCGGGCACGCCGAGGGTGTTGGCAATCTCGTTCACATCGTCGGGATGGAGGTCGGTGTCCTCATAGGCATCGAGGTTCTTCTTCATCCGGCGCAGGTTGAAGAACAGCTTCTTCTGCGCAGCGGTGGTGCCCATCTTCACGAGGGACCACGAACGAAGGATATATTCCTGGATGCTCGCCTTGATCCACCACATGGCATAGGTGGCGAGCCGGAAGCCGCGATCGGCTTCGAATTTCTTCACGCCCTGCATAAGGCCGACATTGCCTTCGGAAATGAGGTCCGAGACGGGCAGACCGTAGCCGCGATAGCCCATGGCAATCTTCGACACCAGGCGCAGGTGCGAGGTGACGAGCTGCGCTGCAGCTTCGCTGTCGCCATGCTCTTCATAACGCTTGGCGAGCATGTATTCCTGTTCCTGCGTGAGGATCGGGAATTTCTTGATTTCGGAAAGATAGCGGTTGAGGCTCTGCTCACCACCGAGCGCCGGAACGCTCAAACTTCTAGCTGTACTCACTTGTACCCTGACCTTTCTAGCGTCGACCTCTTTCGCCGGACCCCTGCTGGGCATCCGGTCGTTCGGGCCACTTCGTTACATATAGCGTAGCCGCGTGAAAATTGCACTGACTTTCGTCGATATCAACGTGCGGTTTCGTCGATAAGTTCCGCCATGTCGGCGGGCAATTCGGCGCAGAAATCCAAGCTTTCACCGCTGATAGGATGTATGAATCCGAGCCGTGCTGCGTGGAGCGCCTGGCGGGCGAATTGCAGCTGCTGGAGAAGCGCGCGGAGCGGCTTGGGAGTGCGACCGTAAACAGGGTCTCCTAATAGCGGATGACCGATTGATGCACAGTGAACGCGGACCTGGTGCGTGCGCCCCGTTTCGAGGCGGCATTCGATGAGCGCGGCGTTGTCGAGCAGCCTGACGGTCTCGAAATGGGTGACCGCGTGTTTGCCTCGGGTGGAAGTGTCGGGGAGGACAGCCATTTTCTTGCGGTCCTTGTCCGAACGCCCGATGCGGCCCGAGACTGTGCCCGAAGGCGGCTTTGGATGGCCCGCGCACACGGCGAGATAGCGGCGCGTGATGGAATGGTCGGCGAACTGCTTCGCGAGGCCCTCATGCGCTGCATCGCTCTTGGCGACGACAAGCAAGCCCGAAGTGTCCTTGTCGATGCGGTGGACGATGCCCGGGCGCGCGACGCCGTTGATGCCAGAGAGTTGCCCCTCGCAATGATGGAGCAGCGCGTTGACCAGCGTGCCGTCGGAATTGCCCGCCGCGGGGTGGACCACCATTCCTGCAGGCTTGTTCACGACAAGCAGATGCTCGTCCTCGAAAACGACGTCCAGCGGGATGTCTTGCGCCACGGTTTCGAGCGGTTCGGGCGGGGGCAGTGCGATGCTATAGGTCTCGCCTCCCGTGAGTTTGGCCGAGCCCAATTTCGCGGGCTTTCCTCCGACTTTCACCCTTCCGTCGGCGATCAGTCCCTTCACCCGTTCGCGAGACAGGCCCGTCGCCTCCGCCAGCGCCTTGTCGAGGCGTCCTGCGGTCCCAATAATCCCGCTCACAATCTCCGTTCGTGCTGAGCTTGTCGAAGCACTGCTCTTACTTTTGGCGAGCACGGAGATTGCCTCCCAATCCCCACGAACCAGAGCCAGCTTTTTTGCGCGCGACCACCCCTTAATCCTTTGCTCAGCTTCAATCGCCTCGGCTCTTGTCCCGAACTCTTCCGACCATACAAGCTTACAGGGCGCGAAGTCTTTCGAGAAACCGGCAACTTGCCCTGACAAATGGTGGGCAACGCGATTATCGATGTCATCAGTGTGCCCCGTGTAGAAACGACCGGCGCGACAATGGAGCATGTAGGTCCAGAAGGGCATGCGTGTGCGCTAGAAGGAAAAGCAGCCCTTCGACAAGCTCAGGGCGAACGGATAGTGGGGTCGAATGTTGAAAATCGAGCCTCGGACACTGGAAAGCCTGCTTGCAGCAGCCGAAACCGCGCACCCGCGCGAGTGCTGCGGGATATTGCTGGGCGAAGGGCTGACCATCACCGCCATCCGGCTCGCCAACAACGTTCACCCGAACCCGCAAACACATTTCGAAATCGACCCGCAGGTTCTGGTCGACGCTCATCGCGCGGCGCGAAAAGGCGGGCCGCAGGTGCTCGGCTATTACCACTCGCATCCCAACGGTCTCGCTCGCCCCTCTGCCACCGACGAGGCGATGGCGACCGGGCAGGGGCTGGTCTGGGCGATTATCGCGGCAGGGCGAGTCACCTTCTGGCGCGAGGGGGATGCGCGGTTCGTCGCGCTTCCCTATGTGACAACCTCTCGCTAGAAGGCGGTAAATTTCGAGTTTCGACGGGAAAATAATGGACGACAGCCAATCAGTTGACCTTGCAGCAATGCTTTGCTCGCGCCTCTGCCACGACATGCTGAGCCCGGTCGGCGCGCTCAACAACGGGCTCGAGCTGCTCGCCATGGAAGACGACCCCGAGATGCGAAAAAGCGTCATCGCGCTGCTCGAACAAAGCGCGACGACCTCCACCAACAAGCTGAAGTTCTTCCGCCTCGCCTTCGGTGCTGCAGGCGGGTTCGGTGACCGGGTGGACGTGACCGAACCCAAGGCGCTCATCGATGCGCTGGTGGCGGACAAGGACAAGATCGAAATCCACTGGGCCATCGAGGCGGCCAACCTCGCCAAGCCCGCCGTGAAGGTCCTCCTCAACCTGTCGCAGATTGCCATCGATGCGCTGGTGCGCGGTGGCACGCTCGACATCGGGGCCGAGATCCGCGAGGGCAATTGCGAAATCGTGGTCCGCGCAACCGGCACCAAGATCGGCTTTGACGACAACATCGGCAAGGCGCTCGACGGCAGCCTTAACCCTGCCGAACTCTCCAGCCGGACCGCGGCGGCACACATGATCCACTTACTCGCCGAAGGCGCGGGCGGTGGCCTTCAGTATGCGCGGACCGATGAAACCCTCGTGCTTGGCGCAGTGCTCCCCGAGGCAGAGGGTCTTATCGGATGAGCGATTTCGGCGAACTCGGGGCGGGCCTTCCAGAAGCGAACGACGAGCTTGTCGACCGAAAAATTCTCTCGCCCAATCATGACGAGCGCAAGCTGCCCATCTCCATGGTGGTCATCCATTACACCGAGATGGAGGACAAGGGGTTCGCCATCGAGCGCCTGTGCGATCCGGAGGCCAAGGTTTCGGCCAATTACCTGATCGGAAAGGGCGGCGAAGTCGTCCGCCTCGTGCCTGAAGACAAGCGGGCCTGGCATGCAGGGGTATCCTACTGGCGCGGCATCAAGGATGTGAACTCGGCCAGCATAGGTATCGAGCTCGACCATCCAGGACACAAATACGGTTATTGCGAATTTCCCGACGCGCAGTTCGAAGCGCTGGTCCCGCTGGTGTCCCGCATCGTCAAACAGTACGACATTCCGCGCGCCAATGTGGTGGGGCATTCGGACGTCGCTCCGGCTCGCAAGATCGACCCGGGCGAACTCTTCCCTTGGGACCGCCTTGCGGAATATGGCTTGTGCCTGCCGCGCCCCAAGAAACTCGAACGCGGCGACCCGTTCGACAATGATGCGAGTTTTTACCTCGCGCTCGAACGTTTCGGCTACGATATCACCGACGGACACAAGGCCGTCGAAGCTTTCCAGCGCCGCTGGCGGCCGGAGAAAATCAACGGCGAAATCGACGGCGAGGTGCGGGCAATCCTGTTCCAGCTCCTGCTCGATCGCGACCGCGGACACACGCGCTAGGCGCGGCCAAACTGTCCCATTCCGGCACAACTCACCGCAAGGGCGGGGGTATGCCCGTGCGAGTCATTCATTTGTCTTAAGAAATCCTTACCAAAGCGCCCCATGGGAGCGACCCGTCCGGAGTCGCGCTATCCTTTTCATCGAGGGGTCACATCATGGTTGCAGACGCCAGCACGCGCGTATTCATCAACGAATTCCACTACGACAATGCCAGCACCGACACGGGCGAATTCATCGAGATTGCCAATCTCGACCTCATCGACCTGACCGGCTGGACCATAGTGCTCTACAACGGTTCGAACGGCGCGCCCTATAACACGATTGAACTGGTAGGCAGCGACGAGTTCGTCTCGATCGCCCTCCCGACCAACGGCATCCAGAACGGTGCGCCCGACGGCATTGCGCTGGTCGATGCGGGCGGCAATGTCGTGATGTTCCTCTCCTACGAAGGCACGATGACCGCGGTGGGCGGACCTGCCGACGGTCTCACCAGCACCGACATCGGTGTCGCCGAATCAAGCAGCACGCCGGTTGGCAATTCGCTCCAGTTGACGGGCGAAGGCTCGACCTATGGCGATTTCACCTGGGCGGCTCCGGCGGCAAATACCTCGGGTGCGGCGAACACTGGCCAGACCATCGTCAGCACCGAGCCGGTCGTTTTTATCAACGAGTTCCATTACGACAATGCCAGCACCGATGTCGGCGAGTTCATCGAAGTCGCGGGCACGGCGGGTCTCGACCTGACCGGCTATTCGCTGGTGCTCTACAACGGCTCCAATTCCGAGCCTTACAACACCGTCTCGCTCGACGGACTTGTCATCGATGACGAAGGGACCGGCTTCGGTGCGGTCGCCGTCGAATTCCCGAGCAACGGCATCCAGAACGGTTCGCCCGACGCCATCGCGCTGGTTGCGCCCGACGGGACCGTCGTCGAATTCCTGTCCTACGAGGGCACCATCACCGCAGTTGGCGGCCCCGCCGATGGCATGACGAGTGTCGATGTGGGCGTGGCCGAAACCGGCAGCACGCCGGTCGGCCAGTCGCTCCAGCGCACCGGCACCGGTAACGAGGCTATCGACTTCACCTGGACCGGCCCGCTCGAAGACAGCCGCGGGGCGCTCAATGAGGGCCAAAGCTTTGGCGATGCTCCTCCGCCCCCGCCGCCGCCTGTGACCGGCGATGCGAATGTCTTCTTCAACGAGTTCCATTACGACAATTCGGGCGGCGACGTCGGCGAGGCCATCGAACTGGCCGGCGCGGCCGGAACCAGCCTCGAAGGCTGGAGCATCGTGCTCTACAACGGCAATGGCGGCGGCGCGTATCGCACCGTTTCCCTCTCGGGCATCATTCCCGACCAGGACGACGGCTTCGGCACGATCAGCTTCGATGTTTCGGGCCTGCAGAACGGTTCGCCCGATGGCTTCGCGCTGGTCGACGCGGAGGGCAATGTCGTCCAGTTCCTGTCCTATGAAGGCACGATGACGGCCTCTGACGGTCCGGCAGCCGGCATGACCAGCGAAGACGTCGGCGTAGAGGAAGCGGGCAGCCCGGCTGGCTTCTCGCTCCAGCTTTCGGGCACGGGCTCGAACTATGAAGACTTCAGCTGGACCGGACCGGTCGGCGACAGCTTCGGTTCGGTCAACGCGGGGCAGGACTTCACCCCGCCCAATCCGAACGGCAGCTTCTACCTTGACGATGCCAGCGCCACCGAAGGTGATGCCGGAACCACGATGATGAACTTCACCGTCCGCCGCACGGGCGGCACCGAGGGTGAAGTCAGCGTCGATTACGCGATTGTCCTCGGCGACAGCGCGCAGTCCGCCGATGCCGCGGATCTTTCCGGCGCCTTGTCGGGCACGGTCACTTTCGCAGCCGGCCAGTCGAGCGCGACCATCACCATCGAAGTGGTGGGCGACACGATGCCCGAGCCGACCGAATTCTTCGGCCTCGAGCTATCGAACCCCACCGGCGGCGCGGATATCCGTGACGGCGAAGCAACCGGCACCATCGTCAACGACGAAGCGCTGAACCTCGAAATCGGCGAAATCCAGGGCGAGGGCCACCAGTCGATTTACGTCGATAACATCGTGACCACGACCGGCATCGTGACCGCTGTCGCACGCAACGGCTTCTACATGCAGGATGCCGATGGCGATGGAAACACCGCGACATCGGACGCCATCTTCGTCTTCACCCGCTCGGCCCCCTCGGTCGTCGCCGGGGACGCGCTGACCGTCACCGGCACCGTGGGCGAATTCACCCCGGGAGGCGATGAAAGCAATCTTTCGGCGACCCAGCTGACCGATGCCACCATCACCGTCGAAAGCAGCGGCAACGCGCTGCCCGCAGCGGTCCTCATCGACCCTAATGGCGTGACCCCGCCGACCGAAGTGGTCGATGACGACGGCCTCACCGATTACGACCCGGCGAATGACGGCATCGACTTCTGGGAAAGCCTCGAAGGCATGCTGGTGACCGTCGAGAACCCGGTCGCCGTGGACAGTACCAACCGCTTCGGCGAGCTGTGGACCGTCGCCAGCGATGGCGCAGGCACGCTCGCGGCCACCAATGTCTCCGACACCGGCCTCGTGGTCATCGAAGGCGGCGAGGGCGGCCTTGGCGTGTTCGACAGCGGTGCAGGTTCGGATTTCAACCCCGAGCGCATCCAGATCGACGGCGGCTATGAATTGAACGGCGTCAGTTTCGACACGCCCGACGTTACGCCCGGCGCGCGTCTCGACAGCGTTACCGGTATCATCGATTACGCTTTCGGCAATTACGAACTGCGTCCGACCGAGGCCGTGACCGTTGCTGCGCCGAGCACTAATCTCGGCGAATTCTCGATGCTGGAAGGCGCGGTCAACCAGCTGACCGTGGCGACCTACAACGTCCTCAACCTCGACATCAACGATGCCGATGGCGACACCGACGTGGCCGATGGCCGCTTCGAGGCGATTGCCTTCGATATCGGCGTGGCAATGAACGCGCCCGACATCGTCGTGCTCGAGGAAGTGCAGGATGACAGCGGTTCGTGGAGCGACGGAACGGTTTCGGCCGAAATGACGCTGCAGGCGCTGGCCGATGCCATCTACGACCAGACCGGCGTGGTCTACCACGTGCTCGACGACCCCTTCGTGGTAGACGGGCAGACGGGCGGACAGCCGGGCGGCAATATCCGCGTGGCCTTCCTCTTCCGTGCGGACACGGTGACGCTGGATGCAGCTTCGGTCACTACCATCGACGATGGCGCTTTCGCCCGCACGCCGCTGGTCGCGACCTTCGGCTTCAACGGCGAAGACGTGACCGTCATCGGCAACCACTTCACCTCGCTCATCGGTTCGGACAACATCTTCTCGGCCAACCAGCCGCCGGAGATGGCAGGGGCGCTCCAGCGCGCCGAACAGGCCGCTGCGCTCAATGCCTATGTAACCGGCCTGCTGGCTGCTGACGCCGATGCGAACCTCGTCGTGGCGGGCGATTTCAACGACTTCCAGTTCGAGGAAACGCTGCAGATCATCACCGGCGAGCTCGACTATGCGGGCGGCATGGTCAGCGATGGCAGCGATGTGGAGCTGGCGAACCTCGCCTATTTGCTGGAGGCCAGCGAGCGCTATTCGACCCTGTTCCAGGGCAACGCCCAGATGATCGACCACATCCTTGCAAGCGACAGCCTGCTCGACGGTGCGGCCATCGATGTCGTGGGACGCAACATCCACACCGCTTCGGGCGTGTCGGACCACGACCCCGTGCTCGCCCGCTTCAACATTGGCTTCCAGGAAATCGATGCAGGCAATGGCGCCGACGTGGTCGAGGGCAATGACGGCAACGACCGCATCTTCGGCGGGAACGGGTCGGACGTCCTCATCGGCAATGCTGGAAACGACGAGCTCTTCGGCGGCAATGGCTGGGACGAACTCTTCGGCGGCGAGGGTGCCGACATGCTCTTTGGCGGCAACGGCAAGGACCTGCTCGACGGCGGCAATGGCAGCGATATGCTGTTTGGTGGCCGCGGGCCGGACACTTTCGTGCTCCGTGCCAGCGACGAAGGCACCGATATCATCGGCGACTTCGGCAATGGCCCGGACAGCATCGTGCTCGAAGGCAGCGACGGTTCGGATGCCAGCTTCGTCCAGAATGGCAGCGATACCGAAATCTACGTCGGTGGCGCACTGGTGGCAGTGGTTCTCAACGCAGCAGCGGGCGAGGTCGCAGATGCGACCGCGTTCGACATGCCCGCGCCCGCTGCGGTCGAGGCAATGTACGCGCCACTGCTACTCGATGACCTGGCGTTCATGCCGATCGTCTAGGAAAATTCAGGTCCCGGGCGTTTGCTCCGGGACCTGTTTCCATCAAAGGCTTGGCACAGGCGCGCTCCCGGCCTATCTGCGCTTTCGCCAGGGGGCCGGGCAGCCGCGTGACTTCGGTCGCGAGGAAAGTCCGGGCTCCACGAAACAAGGGTGGCGGGTAACGCCCGCCGAGGGCAACCTCAGGGAAAGTGCCACAGAGAGCATACCGCCGATGGCTCCTTCGGGAGATCAGGCAAGGGTGAAAGGGTGCGGTAAGAGCGCACCGGGGCTTCGGTAACGCGGCCCGCATGGTAAACCCCACCCGGAGCAAGGCCAAATAGGGGCGGCGCGCCAGCTTGCTGGCAGATGCGTTTCGTATCGACCGCCCGGGTTGGCTGCTCGAGCCTTGGAGCAATCCAGGGCCCAGACGAATGGCTGCCACCGTGCGGCTGGTGTCCCTCTGCTTGCATTGGGCATACCGCGTGCGGGACAGAACCCGGCTTACAGGCCCCCTGGCACTTATTTGCGGAACTAGGCGACACTGCTGGCGATTGGGCCGGTTATGAGCACGCATCCGCACCGCAGCGCCCTGCAGCGCCTCGCCATCATCCTCGCCGTCGTCGTCCAGATTGGCGCGACCTTCTTGCCGCAGCTAGGTTTCGGCGACCCGATTGGCGAACGGTCGGACAGCGTGAGGACACTTATCACGCCTGCCGGCTGGGCGTTTGCCATCTGGGGGCCGCTGTTCTTCGGCTCGGCGGTCTATGCCATCTGGCAGGCGCTCCCGGCGCAGCGGCACAATGTCCTGCTCGACCGGATTGGCTGGGCCTCGGTGCTGGCGCTGTCGATGCAGGGCGTCTGGGCCATTTACACCCAGTTCGCGAACCTGACCGTCATTTCCGCCGTCATCATTCTCACCTCGCTTGCAGCGCTGCTCTTGATCCTGCGTACGCTGGTGGCGTTCGAACGGCCATTCTCATTCGCGGAGCGCACCATCGTCGCGATTACCTTCAGTGCGCTGGCGGCGTGGCTGACCGCGGCGAGCATCGTCAACATCACCGCCAGCCTTGTTTATCACGGCGTAGGCGGTGGCGCAGAATTCCCGATGATCACCGCGATACTTGTCCTGATCGGGGCCGTGATTGCAGCACTGGCCACTGCGCGCAGCCGCGGCAATCCGTGGTATGCGCTCGTCTTCTGCTGGGCGCTGCTCGCCATCTATTTCAAGGGCGGGCAGGAAAGCGGCGCAATTGCGCTGGCCACCCTCATTTCCGGCCTGCTGGTGGTCGGCGCGGCAGTCGTCGGGCTGAAGACCCGCGCCAACCGTCACCATTGGTTCGGCTAAGCTGGCGCGATCAGGCGCGCCCGATGCTCGAATATTCGAAGCCTGCCGCGCGCACGTCGTCGGGGCGGTAAATATTCCGCAAATCGACAAGGACCGGTGCCTTGGCCATTTCCTTCACCCGCTTCAAATCGAGCGCACGGAAGACGTCCCATTCGGTGACGATGGCAATCGCGTCCGCGCCTTCGATGGCGGCATAGGGTTCATCGACCATGGTCACTTCGGGCATGAGGGGGGCGGCGATTTCCATGCCCTCGGGATCGAAAGCAGCCACTTCCACACCCGCATCGGTCAGCGTCTGTGCCACGGCGATGGCCGGGCTGTCGCGCATGTCGTCGGTGTTGGGTTTGAAGGTCAAGCCAAGCAGCGCGACCTTTTTGCCGCGCGCCTTGTCCGCACCGCCTAGCGCGTCCAATACCTTGCGGCCCATGGCGCGTTTGCGGCTGTCGTTGACCTTGACCACGGCTTCGACGATGCGCGTCGGGCTATCGTAATCCTCTGCCGTCTTCAGGAGGGCAAGCGTGTCCTTGGGGAAGCACGAGCCGCCATAGCCGGGCCCCGCATGGAGGAACTTGGAGCCGATGCGGCCATCCATGCCGATACCGCGCGACACGTCCTGCACGTCCGCGCCGACCTTTTCGCACAGGTCCGCCATTTCGTTGATGAAGGTAATCTTCGTCGCGAGGAAGGCGTTGGCGGCGTATTTGATGAGCTCGCTGGTGCGGCGGCCGGTGAAGAGGATCGGCGATTCATTGAGGAACAGCGGGCGATAAACCTCGCGCATGACCTCGCGGCCGAACTCGTCTTCCGCGCCGATGACGATACGGTCGGGGCGCTTGAAGTCGCCGATGGCCGCGCCTTCGCGCAGGAATTCCGGATTGGAGACGACCGCAAACTTGTGGCACGTGCCGCTGTCCTTGAGGATGCGCTCGACCTCGTCGCCGGTGCCGACAGGAACGGTGGACTTGGTCACGACGACCGCATCATTGGCGAGGTTCTGGCCGATTTCCTCGGCCACGGCATAGACGAAGGAAAGGTCGGCATGGCCGTCGCCGCGGCGGCTGGGCGTGCCGACGGCGATGAAGATGGCATCCGCGCCCTCGATGCCCTCGGCAAGGCTGGTGGTGAAGGTGAGGCGACCGGCCTTCACATTGGTGCCGACCAGTTCGGCAAGGCCCGGCTCGTAAATGGGCATGATGCCATCGTGGAGTCTGTCGATTTTCGACTGGTCCTTGTCGATGCAGACCACGTCATGGCCGAAATCGGCGAAACATGCGCCAGACACCAGGCCGACATAGCCCGAACCCACCATTGCGATCTTCATTTACGCATCCACCTTTTCGATTTTTATTGCGCCGTCGTCATCTGCGATGGCCTGGATAAGCCGCCTGTCGCTGCCTTCGAGCACGAGCGCGGTCAAGCGTCCGGTGCGAAAGGCTCCGGTATCGATACCGATACGGTGGTCGCGATGTTCCACATCCTCGAAGATGGTGTGGCCATGCACGACGACGTGGCTGAAGGGTTCCTCATGGCTCAGGAAGCGGTCGCGTATCCAGCGAAGGTCCGACTTCTTCTGCTCCTCGATGGCAAGCTTGGGGTTTATCCCGGCATGGACGAGGACATAGTCGCCCGCGACGATGAGGTCCTCGAAACTCTCGAGGAAATCGCGGTGCTTCTTGGGCACAGCCTCGTGCATGGCGTCCTGCAGTTCGCCCATTTTCATCTTCGAATAGGCCTTCTTGCCGATGCCGTAGCTCAGCACCGTCTCGCGCCCGCCGTGCTTCAGGAAATGGCGCAGGACTTCCTTGTCCTCGAAGCTCTGGAGGAACATTTCCTCGTGATTTCCGGCAAGGTAGCGCACCTTGCGGCTCTCGCCCCATTTGCGCGCGAGCTTGATTACGCCCCGGCTGTCTGGTCCGCGATCGACGAGATCGCCGAGGAAAACCACCGTGGTTTCGCTGGCGCCGTCGTCATCACTTTCGATGGCCTCCTGCAGCGCTTCCAGGAGGTCGCGCCGGCCGTGGATGTCGCCGATGACATACCAGCGCTCACCTTCGGGCACGCGCGCGGTGCGGCGCGCGGGCTGGCCGGAAGAGAACATGCGACGGATGGAATCGAACATACGGGCGGTGTGAGGGCTTTCTCGGGGGTTGGCGGGCATCTAGGCGCTCACAGGCGACGCGGCAAGTCGGAGCGGCTCGACAGAACATTTCGCAGTTGCACAATAGCCACGCTATTTGCTGCACAAGCGAATGGATTGCGCACGCATCTTGCGCAGGATGTGCGAATCGTGCACGTTCGTTTCGATTTCGACCGAGGAGCCCTCCATTAAAACCGGGACCCGGCGAAAACGCAGGTGGGACGAAGCACCAAACCGAACCAAGGGGTTTCGAGAATGCTCACGTCCTTTCGCGGCAAACTTGCCGTTTCGCTTGCCGCTCTTGCAGCCGGCATCACTGCGCCCTCCGCGGCGCTCGCACAAGATACCGATGAAGCCGGTCCTGTCACCGTTTCCGCCAATGTTGCGCTGACCAGCGATTACCGTTTCCGCGGTGTCTCGCTGTCGAATGGCGACCCCGCTATCCAGGGCGGCATCGATGTCGGCCATGAAAGCGGCTTCTATGTCGGCACCTGGGCCTCCTCGATCGAGGGCGGTGATGCCTATGGCGAGCTCGAGCTCGACCTTTACGGCGGCTGGTCGGGCGATGTCGCCGATGGTGTGACTGTCGATGTCGGCCTGCTCTACTATCTCTACCCGTCCGAAAACATCGGCGCGGAAGTCAATTATTTCGAGCCCTATGCTTCGGTCGGCTTCACGCTCGGTCCGGCGGAAGCGACTGTCGGCGCAGCCTATGCCTGGGACCAGGATTCGCTCGGCGGGGATAACTTCTATCTCTATTCGGACCTCGGTTTCTCGTTGCCCGAAACGCCCATCTCTCTCTCGGCGCACCTCGGCTATACCGACGGCGTGCTCGCGCCGCCGCTGCTGGCTGGTGATCTCGACGCCAGCGGCCTCGACTGGTCGCTTGGCGCATCGGTCGCTTCCGGCCCGCTTGAACTGGGCGTTGCCTATGTCGGGGTCGAAGGCCCCTCTATTGATGGCTTCACCGACGACACCATCGTCGCCACGCTTAGCGCCAGTTTCTAGAGAATTCACTGGCGTCAAAATGAAGGGGCGTGCTGGCTAGGCGCGCCCCTTTTCTTTGTGCCCAGCCTTCCTATCTGACGGGGCATGACGCATTACCTCCACACCATGATCCGCGTCGCCGACCCACAAGCGGCGATTGATTTCTTCAAGCTCATCGGCCTTAAGGAAGTCCGCCGCAAGGAAAGCGAGAAGGGGCGCTTCACGCTCATCTTTCTCGCCGCGCCGGGACAGGAAAACGTCGCCGAACTGGAGCTGACCTACAACTGGCCGCCCGAAGACGGCAGCGCGCCGGAGGAATATGACGGTGGCCGCAATTTCGGCCATCTCGCCTACCGCGTAGACGACATCTACGAGACCTGCCAGCGACTGATGGACGCGGGTCACACCATCAACCGGCCGCCTCGCGACGGGCACATGGCTTTCGTCCGTTCACCCGACGGAATTTCGGTCGAACTGTTGCAGGAAGGCTATCTCGACCCGGCAGAACCTTGGGCGAGCATGGAGAATACCGGCAGCTGGTAGGGCTGCCGGGCCTCACCCAACTCAGTCGATATAGGGCGACTTGGCATCATCGGGATGCTCGGTCGACAGGCGCAGGACCACATACCCCAGAACCGCCGACAACAGCGAACCGCCGAGGATGCCGATCTTGGCCTCGTTGATGAACAGTTCCTGCCCTGCGAACGCCAGTCCGCTGATGAACAGCGACATGGTGAAGCCGATGCCGCACAGGATGCTGACACCCCAGATTTCCTGCCAGCTGGCATTGTCCGGGCGCGGTGCGAAGCCCGACTTGTCCGCCAGCCAGATGGCCGAGAAAATGCCGACCTGCTTGCCGAGGAACAGGCCCGCAGCAATAGCGAGCGGGAGCGGCGCAAGCACGCCTTCCATGCCGATGCCCGCCAGCGGCACGCCGGCATTGGCAAAGCCGAAGACCGGCACGATGAGATAGGCGCTCCACGGGGCGAGACCGTGTTCCATCTTTTCGACCATGGTCTCGTCGTCCTTGCCGACCATGGGAATGCAGAGAGCTGCGACCACACCGGCGATGGTAGCGTGGATGCCGCTGAAGAGCACGAAAACCCACAGCACCAGCGCCATCAGGATGAAGGGCCAGTAGCGGCTCACGCCCATCCTGTTCATCGCGTACATCACGCCCACGACAACCGCCGAGGCGCCGAGCCACATGAGCTTGATTTCCTCGGTATAGAATGCAGCGATGACGACGACTGCGCCGATATCGTCGACAATGGCGACGGTCAGCAGGAACAGGCGCAGCGAGGCCGGGCAGCGATTTCCGAGCAGGCCGAGCACGCCCATTGCAAAAGCGATGTCGGTCGCTGCCGGGATTGCCCAGCCGCGCAAGAGTTCGGAATCCCCGCCGACCACACCGACGTAGAAGAGCGCTGGCACGGCCATGCCCGCGACGGCGGCGAGGATAGGCAGCTTGCGCTGCTGCGCGGTGCTGAGTTGTCCCTCGATCCACTCGCGCTTCACCTCGAGGCCCACGACGAAAAAGAAAATCGCCATCAACCCGTCGTTGATCCACAGGTGAAGGTCGTAGAGCTTCGGGATGGGCGTCCACGGCAGCTTGCCGTAGAACAGCTGCTGATACTCGTCTGCAAACGGCGAATTGGCCGCCAGCATCGCGGCAACCGCCACGAGGATGAGCAAGATGCCTGCCGAGGCGTCGCTGACGAACAGCGCGCGGACGGGGGCAAAGACGAGGCGGAATGCAGAGGGGCGTTCGGTCATGTCGCTGCGCTCTTTTTCGCAAAGCATAGCGCGTTGCAAGTCCCGATTGGCCGCGTTAGGAACTTGGCGGGGGGAAAAAGGGTTGCAAGCACCTCATATCATCGCCGCAGAGGCGATTTTTGCGCTACAGAACGAGCTGCTGCTGTTTGCAGCGGTATTCTTTGCCATCGGAATGCTCGACGAATTTGCGGTCGATGCGGTGTATATCTGGAACCGGCTGACCGGACGGATGCATACGCCGCGCGTCGACGAGGCGAGCCTTTCGCGCCAGCCGCTCTCCGGCATGGCGGCCGTGTTCATTCCGGCGTGGAAGGAAGATGCCGTCATCGGGCCGACGCTGGCCCATGCGCTCGCTTCATGGCCGCAGGACGAATTGCGTATCTATGTCGGCTGTTATCGCAACGACCCGCACACCATCGCCTCGGTCATGGCTGCCTCGCGCGGCGACGAGCGGGTTCGCGTGGTGGTCGTCGGCGAGGACGGACCGACTTCGAAGGCGCATTGCCTCAACCGGCTCTACGAGGCGCTATGCACCGACGAGGCGCGCAGCGATTTCAAGGCGCATATGGTCGTGCTCCACGATGCCGAGGACATGGTCGATGCCGCCGCGCTTCCGCTGATGGATTTCGCCGTTTGGAACAGCGATTTCGTCCAGCTACCGGTGATGGCCCTTCCGCCGTCGGACTCGCGCTGGATAGCCAGTCATTATTCGGATGAATTCGCCGAGGCACACGCCAAGGGCATGGCAGTACGCGAATTTCTTGGCGCCGCCATTCCGGGTGCAGGTGTCGGCTGCGCCTTCGCACGCCCGATGCTCGACCGGCTGGTAAAAGAGGGTGCGAGCGGCCCCTTCCCCGAAGGCAGCCTGACCGAGGATTACGAGTTGGGGCTCGAAGTTCACGCCTTGGGCGGCAAGGGGCGCTTCCTTCGCGTGAGAACGCAAAACGGAAGGCTGGTCGCGACGCGTGCCTATTTCCCCGACGATCTTGCGCAGTCGGTTCGCCAGAAGACCCGCTGGACCCACGGTATCGCGCTGCAGGGCTGGGACCGGCTCGGCTGGGACGGCTCGCTGGTGCAGCGCTGGATGACCTTGCGCGACCGGCGCGGACCGCTCGCAGCCATCCTGCTGGGAATAGCCTATGTCACGATGGCGCTCGCGATGATGACCCATCTTGCAGCCGACATGGGTCTTGTCAGCGCGCAGACGACTTCGCCGGTACTTGGCGCTCTGTTGCTGGTGACCTTTGCAGGCTTGGCATGGCGGCTTTTCCTGCGCACCGTCTTTACGGGGCGCGAGTACGGATTGAGGCAGGGCCTGCTCGCCATTCCGCGTGTGGTCGTCTCCAACATCATCACCATCATGAGCGGGCGCCGGGCGCTGGTCGCCTATCTGCGCACCCTGCGCGGCGCGCCGGTGGTGTGGGACAAGACCACCCACCGCGCGCATCCTGCGCTCACCACGATGACGGAGAGAGCGGCATGAACACACGCGAGGTCGCAAAACGTGGTCGTCCGCTGGCATTTCTGGCTACGCTTGGCATTGCATGGATTGGCTTGCGGCTCGCAGTCCTTGCGGTTTGGCCGGACGTCGAAAAGCCCGTTCTCGCACAGGCCGAGTCGACTGTGCAGGTCGCGCAAGTTGTTGGGGAGCGCGTCCAGCCACAGGCCGCGACCGATGGGCGCGTAGAACCAAAAGCACCCAAGCCGACATCTCCCACGGATAAGCCATCCGTGCTCGACGCACCGCCGCCCGCGCACCTGAAAAATGGTTTTGACCCGCTCCCTGCCGCGGCAGCCCACAATGCTCTCTGGATGAATGCTTCGAGCGGTTTCGACGCGGCTCTATCGCCACCCGTTACTATGCTGGGCAAGCAGGGCGACGCAGAGGAATTTTGACGGCGGTTCTGCTTTTATACACCGCCCTGCTGCGATAGGGGCGGTTCATGGACGTCTACCTCCCCATCGCCAACCTTTCGGTGAACGGTCTCTGGATCGTTGCCCTGGGTGCGTTGACGGGGGTGCTGTCCGGCCTCTTCGGCGTCGGCGGCGGTTTCCTGACCACCCCGCTGCTCATCTTTTACGGCATCCCGCCAACCGTCGCCGCCGCCTCGGCATCGACGCAGGTGACGGGCGCGAGCGTTTCGGGTGTCATCGCGCATGGCAAGCGCAAGGGCGTCGACTATCGCATGGGCAGCGTGATGGTGGGCGGCGGTATTATCGGAGCCGGTATCGGGGCGCTGCTGTTCCGCTTTTTCCGCGCCATCGGGCAAATCGATGTGGTCATCAACGCGCTCTATGTCGTGCTGCTAGGCTCCATCGGCCTGCTGATGGCGAGGGAATCCCTGCAACTCCTGCGCGGTACTGCAAGCAAGCAGGCCGCCCGCCGCAGGCACCATCCGCTTGTGGCGAGCCTGCCGTGGCGCTGGCGCTTCTATGGCTCGGGCCTCTACATTTCGCCGCTCGCACCGGCACTGGTTGGCGTGGTCGTCGGCATTTTGACCATGCTGATGGGCGTGGGCGGCGGCTTCATCCTCGTCCCCGCCATGCTCTACATCCTTGGCATGAGCGCGAATGTCGTTGTCGGCACCAGCCTCTACAACATCCTCTTCGTCACCATCGCGACCACTATCATGCATTCGCTGACGACGCGCGCGGTCGACATCATCCTCGTCGCTCTGCTCCTCATCGGATCGGTGACGGGCGCGCAATTCGGCTCGCAGCTGGCGGTGCGGGCCAAGCCTGAAGTGCTGCGGCTCGTGCTGGCGGCCATCGTGCTCGCCATCGCCTTCCGCATGTTCCTCGGCCTGTTTTACCAGCCCGACGAAATCTATACGGTCTATCCGCTGTGAAGTGGGCCTTCCTCCTTCTCGCTGCATTCGCGCTGATGGGCCAACGCGATGCCCTGCTGGTGCCCGAAGTCTCGCAGCACGACGTGCAGGTGCGGCAGGGCTTTACCGGCACCGAACTGCTGTTGTTCGGAGCCGTGCTCGACCCGCGCGGACGGGCCGGGCAGGGCTACGACATCGTGGTCGTCCTCAAGGGCCCGACCGAGCCTATCCGACTGCGCGAGAAAGAGCGTTTTGCCGGCGTCTGGATTAATGCGGAGAGCAGCGATTTCCGCTCGGTGCCGAGCTATTTCGCCGTCGCCTCCTCGCAGCCCATAGAGCAGATCGTCGACCAAAAGACCGCCGCGATTTACGAGTTCGGCACGCGCTACATCCAGCTGTCGCCCAGCGGAAACATCAATCCCGAGGACGACCGCCGCTTTGCGCGTGGCCTCGTGGATTTGAAACAGCGCCAGGGCCTCTACAAGGAGGACATGGACGGCGTGCAGATAACGCAAGGTGTGCTGTATCAGGCGCGCATTTCGCTCCCGTCGAACGTCACGACCGGCACCTATACGGCAGAGACATTCGCCGTGACGCAGGGCCGTGTCATCGCTTCGGCGGAGTCGCAGGTCGAGGTCCGGAAGGTGGGGCTGGAACGCGAAGTGGAATTTTTCTCGCAGAATTTCGGCCTGCTTTACGGGGCGCTTGCCGTCTTGCTGTCGGTGCTGATGGGCTGGGGCGCAGGCCGGTTGTTCGCGCGCCTTTAGCGGTCAGCGTCAGGAAACATCGTTGACCCGATTTTAACCCTTATCCGCCATCACGATGCCCACACGCTTGTGCGTGAAATTCAACGGGCTTTGGGGCTTTCAATGAGCGATATGGGTAACGGCAATTACGGTTCCTTCGGCGGTTCGCGCCAGATGCAGGGCGAAGAGGCCGGGCGGCGCAACCTGCGCGACCGCATCCGTCGTTCAGCCGAGAGCGAAGCGCCTCCACCGCAGCAGGGCGGTGTCTCTCGCTCGGGCTACGTCCACCAGCCACAGGCAGACGTGCAGCCAGAACCTGCACCACAACAGCCTGTACCGCAGCAGCCCGCGGCCCAACCGGGCTTCCAGCCGGAACCGCAGCCTCAGCCCCAGCCGCGCCAGGAAGCACCTGCGCAGCCGCAGCCCGCGCCTTCGTCGGAGCCGAAGCTCGGCCAGGCCCCGCCGCGCCCATCCGAACTCGCACCCAAGCCAGAGCCAAAGCCCGAGCCCAAGGCGGAAGAACCCGAACAGCCCGTCAGCGACAACGCCACGCAGCCGATTGGCGTGGTCCTCGAAATCGCGGGTTCGGGCTCGATGATTGCCATCGACCTGCAGCGCCTCAACGAGTGCGCCGAAGATGCCGACCCTTCCATCGCCATGGCGGGCCAGGTCGGTAGCCAGATCAAGATTCGCGTCGGCAGCAGCTGGCTGATCGCCAGCGTCCGCAACCAGAAGCAGGACCGCAAGGCCGGCAGCATCCTCGCGAATATCGACTTCCTCGGCGAAGGCATCGAGGAAAAGCTGACCGGCAAGCTCCACGGTTTCCGCCGTGGTGTGACCCGCTATCCGGTACCGGGCGCGATGGTCTATCCGGCCTCCACGCCCGACCTCAAGCAGGTCTACGCCAGCGATGGCCGCAGCTCGGTGACCATCGGCAAGGTTTACCCGACCAGGGACATTCGCGCTGGCCTCTATGTCGATGCCATGCTCGGCAAGCATTTCGCGCTGCTGGGTTCGACCGGTACGGGTAAGTCGACCAGTGCCGCACTGATCCTGCACCGCATATGCGAGGCGGCGCCCGAAGGGCATATCGTGATGATCGACCCTCACGGCGAATATTCGGCCGCTTTCCGGCAGACCGGGATCATCCTCGACGTTTCGAACCTGCAGATGCCCTACTGGATCATGAACTTCGAAGAGCATTGCGAAGTGCTGCTCACCAGCAGCGGCAACGAACGCCAGGTCGATAGCGACATCCTCGCCAAGTGCCTCTTGAAGGCGCGCAGCAAGAGCAAGCTTGCCCAGACCATGGGCAAGATCACCGTCGATTCGCCCATTCCCTACCTGCTCTCCGACCTCTCGAACGAGATCCAGGACCAGATGGGCAAGCTCGACAAGGCGACCAATTCCGCGCCCTACATGCGCATCAAGAACAAGCTCGACGAGCTGAAGGCCGACCCGCGCTACCAGTTCATGTTCTCAGGGATGCTGGTGGCCGACACCATGGCCGACTTCATCTCGAAGATTTTCCGCATGCCGTCGAACGGCAAGCCGATTTCGATCATCGACGTGTCGGGCGTGCCTTCGGACATCACTGCCACCGTGGTCGCCGTCCTCAGCCGCCTCGTGTTCGATTTTGCCATCTGGGGCCGCGACGACAAGACCGTGCCCATCCTTCTCGTCTGCGAAGAAGCCCATCGCTACGTGCCGAACGAGAAGAACGCTGATGGCAACTCGGTCGGCACCATCCTTGGCCGTATCGCCAAGGAAGGCCGTAAATACGGCATCTCGCTGGGTCTCATTACGCAGCGCCCGTCCGACTTGGCCGAAGGCGTGCTGTCGCAGTGCGGCACCATCATCTCGATGCGTTTGAACAACGACCGCGACCAGGAATTCGTGCGCGCCGCCATGCCCGAAGGTGCGCGCGGCTTCCTCGACGCCATCCCGGCGCTGCGCAACCGCGAATGCATCGTCTGCGGCGAGGGTGTAGCCATCCCCATCCGCGTGAGCTTCGACAACCTCGAAGAAGTGAAGCGCCCGGCGTCGGAAGACCCGAGCTTCATCGAGCAGTGGAACAACCCCGGCGGCGAAGAAGACCTCGTCCTGCGCACCGTTCAGCGGTGGCGTTCGCAGGGTTAAGTCCCGCGCGTATCGCCGAACAGGTGGATGTGCAGGCGGTCGCTCATGCGGAAGCCGTGCTTGAGGCACAGGTCCGCGAGCCACATTTCGCGTTCGCGCAAGGTCTCACTATCCGTGCCTTCTGGCATCAGGAAGACGTGTCCGGGCTTGAAGCGGTAGCGGTCGCGTAGCGCAAGCACCTCGTCGACGTCCGAGGGCTCGGCAATCACGAATTTGAACCACGCACGCGGCTCGGTGGCGTAGGCGTCCAGCCGCTCGGGCAGCAGCGCGAGGTCTGCCGGATTGCCGCTATGCGCGAGCTTGGGACTGACGTTGAACTGGTCGATGCGGATATCGAGGCGGGCAGGGGCCTTGGTCGTCCCGTTGGTCTCGATCTCGACCGAGATGTCCGGCAGCAGGTCGAGCAGTTTCGCCAGCGCCGGCGCCTGCAGCAGCGGCTCGCCGCCGGTGATGACGAGCCGGTCCTGTCCTAGTTGGGTGATGCGGGCGGCGACCTCTTCCTCGTCGAGCGTCACCTGATTGGCCTTGCGCTCGAAGGTCACGCTATCGCGGTGCGGCCGGTTGTCGCCCTCGAAGTGCCAGGTGTAGGCGGTGTCGCACCACACGCAGGCAAGGTTGCAGCGCGACAGCCGCATGAAGGCGACCGGCATGCCTGCACTCGGACCCTCGCCCTGGACCGAAGCGAAAATCTCCGGCCCGCCGTCGTCATCGGTGGCGAGGACGAGGCTCATGTCAGCCCAGCCGCGTCAGTGCTGCCTGCAACCGCTCGATTTCCGCCGTGTGATGGGCGTGGTCGGCGCGGGCCTTTTCGACTGCTTCGGGCTTGGCGCGTTCGACGAAATTGGCGTTGCCGAGGCGGCCTTCGAGCGACTTGGCTTCCTTGGCCGAGGCTTCGAGCGCCTTAGTCAGGCGCGCCTTTTCTGCCTCGATGTCGATGATGCCTTCGAGCGGGATGATGAAGCCATCCTCGCCCGCTGCTACCTGCATTGCCGCGCCGCCCGGAGCTTCGGCGAAGTGGACCGGCGTGAGGCGCGCGAGGCGTTCGATGGCGGCAGCGTTTTCCTCGACGACCTTGCGGCCGAGAGTGGAGGGGGCGGGGCAGTAAGCCTCCAGCTTCGCGCCCGGAGCGATGCCGAGTTCGTTCTTCGCCGTGCGCACTGCGCTGGTGAGCGCGATGAGCCAGTCGATTTCGGCCTTGGCTTCGGCATCCACCTCGGCATCGGGCTCGGGCCACTTGGCTGTGATGAGCGGGTAATCCGGGCGGTCGCCCTGCTTCGACCACAGCTCTTCGGTGATGAAGGGCATGAAGGGGTGGAGCATGACGAGAATCTGGTCGAGGGCCCAGCCGGCGACCGCCTTAGTTTCCTCGTCGAAATTGCCCTTGATGAGTTCAATGTACCAGTCGCAGAAACGGTCCCACACGAAGTGGTAGATAGTGTTCGCGGCGGCGTCGAAGCGCAGGTCGGCCATCGCCTGTTCGAGCGCATGTTTGGTCTCGACGACCTCGCCGATGATCCACTTGTTGACCGCTTGCGTTGCCGTGGGAGCCTCGATGCTCGTGCTCGCGCCGATGCCGTTCGACTGGCAGAAACGCGTCGCATTCCAGAGCTTTGTCGCGAAGTTGCGATAGCCCTCGACGCGGCGTTCATCCATCTTGATGTCGCGGCCCTGGCTTTCCATCGCGGACATGAAGAAGCGCAGCGCATCGGCGCCGTACTGGTCGATGAGGCCGAGCGGGTCGACGACATTGCCCTTCGATTTCGACATCTTCGCCCCGTCGGCAGCGCGCACCAGCCCGTGGAGATAAAGCCGCGGCCACGGTGCCTTGCCGGTCAAATGCATGCCCTGCATCATCATGCGCGCATCCCAGAAGAACAGGATGTCGAAGCCTGAAATCAGCAAATTGTTCGGGTAATGCTTGTCGAGCAGGTCGGTCTTCTCGGGCCAGCCGAGCGTGGCGAAGGGCCAGAGCGCGGAAGAGAACCACGTGTCGAGCACATCGTCGTCGCGGGTGAGCGCGACGCCGTCACCGGCCTTCGCCTGCGCTTCTTCCTCGGTCATGGCGACGTAAGCGTTGCCCTCGGCGTCGTACCAAGCAGGAATCCGGTGACCCCACCAGAGCTGGCGGCTGACGCACCAGGGCTGGATGTTCTCCATCCAGTTGAAGAATGTCTTCTCCCAGCTCTTGGGCACGATTTCGATGGTCCCGTCCTTCACCGCCGCGATGGGCGCGCGGGCGAGCTTTTCGGCATCGACGTACCACTGGTCGGTCAGCCACGGCTCGATGATCACGCCGCCGCGGTCGCCGAAGGGAGTTGCGATGGTGCGCGGTTCGGCGTCGAATTCCTGTTCCTCGCCCTTCTTGGTCTTGGCGATATGCGGGATGAGATAGCCCTGCTCCTTAAGGCGCTCGACCACCAGTTCGCGCGCACCGTCCACCCCGTCGCGCTTGAAGCGGTGCAGGCCGAGGAATTCCTCCGGCACCAGCCCGTCGGCGGTTTGGCAGACATTCGCCTCGGCATCGAGCATATTGAGCATCTCGCCCGCCGCGAAGCCTGCGCGTTTGCCAACATCGAAATCGTTGAAGTCGTGACCCGGCGTGATCTTCACCGCGCCCGAGCCAAGTTCGGGGTCGGCATGCTCGTCCGCCACCACCGGCACGCGGCGGCCGGTGATGGGCAGCACGACATGCTTGCCGACGACCGACTTGTAGCGCTCGTCATCGGGATGCACCGCCACTGCCATATCGGCGAGCATGGTCTCGGGGCGCGTGGTGGCGACCTCGATATAATCGCGGCCGTCATCGAGCGTGACGCCGTCTTCGAGCGGATATTTGAAGTGCCAGAAACCGCCCTTCACATCGGTGGTCTCGACTTCGAGGTCGGAGATGGCGGTCTTCAGTTTCGGGTCCCAGTTCACCAGCCGCTTGTCGCGATAGATGAGGCCGTCATTGTAGAGGTCGACGAAGGTCTTGAGCACAGCGTTCGAGAAATGCTCGTCCATCGTGAACTGTTCGCGCGACCAGTCCATCGAGCAGCCGAGGCGGCGCAGCTGGCGCGTGATCTGACCGCCGCTTTCCTCTTTCCACTCCCAGACCTTGCCCACGAAATCCTCGCGCGAGTAGTTCGTGCGCTTATCCTGCTTCGCCTCCATCTGGCGCTCGACCACCATCTGCGTGGCGATGCCCGCATGGTCGGTGCCGACCACCCACAGCGCATCCTTGCCGCGCAGGCGTTCGTAGCGGATGACCACGTCCTGCAGCGTGTTGTCGAGCGCGTGGCCGATGTGGAGCGAACCCGTCACATTGGGCGGCGGGTTTACGATGGTGAAGGGCTCGGCGTCCGGCCGCTCGGGGCGGAACAGGCCTTTTTCCTCCCAATGCGCGTACCAGCGCTGCTCGATATCGGCGGGGTCGAAAGTCTTGGATAGCTCGGTGCTCATGGGGAACGCCCATGCCAGCGCAAATTGTGCGATGCAACGCCGTAGGGGATGCGAAGTGATACGCGCTTGTTAAGCGAGGCATTTCACCGCATACCGCGAGGCGAATGACAGGATTGGCAGAATTCGAGCTGGAACAGGGGGACGGGGGCGCAATCCTGACGCTGACCGGGCCCTATCTCGTGTCCACCGTCGGCGCGCTGGATGAAGAGCTGCGCGCGCTCGAAGGGCCGATTGCCCGCGTGGACCTGTCGAACGTTTCCGAAATCGACACGGTTGGGGCCTGGCTCGCCTGCAACATCGCCTCGGAGCATCACGCCGAAATTACCGGTGCCAGCAAGCGCGCGCAACGGCTGCTCGGCGCGCTCGAAGGTATCGATAGCGACGAGGACCTTGCCGCACCGCGCCTGCCGGTGTGGAGCCGCGTGCCCGAGGCGATGGGCGAGAAGGTCTTCAACGCCCGGACCGGAGCGGTGGGCGTCATCAGCTTCCTCGGCGCGCTGCTGATATCGGCGGGCAACCTGCTCAAGAACCCGCGCCGGTTCCGCATGGTCGCGCTGGTGCGGCAGGTGGAACTGGTCGGCGTTTCGGCGCTGCCCATCATCGGGCTGATGAGCTTCCTGATCGGCATCGTCATCGCGCAGCAGGGGGCGGTGCAGCTTGCCGCTTTCGGGGCGGAGACGCTGACCGTGAACCTCGTCGGCCGGATCACCTTGCGTGAGCTCGGCGTGCTGATGACTGCCATCATGGTCGCTGGCCGTTCGGGTTCGGCCTTTGCCGCGCAGCTCGGCACGATGAAGCTGACCGAGGAAGTCGACGCCATGCGGACCATCGGCATATCGCCGATGGAAGCGCTGGTCATCCCGCGCATCATGGCCTCGGTCCTGACCATGCCGCTGCTCGGTTTCTACGCCTCCTGCATGGCCATCCTCGGCGGCGCGGTGGTGGGCGACCTCATGCTCGGCATTCCGTTCTGGACCTTCCTCGCACGCATCAAGGAAGTGGTGCCGACCTACGACGTATGGGTTGGCCTTATCAAGGCGCCGGTCTTCGGCCTCATCGTCGGGCTTGCAGGCTGCTACAACGGCATGCAGGTGAAGGGTAATTCCGAGGAAGTCGGCATCCGCACCACCATGTCGGTGGTCTCGGCAATCTTCGCAGTCATCGTGCTCGATGCCTTTTTCGCGGTCTTCTTCACCGAATTGGGGTGGGGCTGATGGCGGGCGAGGACACAGGCGCACCGGCTGGCCGGCACGAGCGGTTCCGCGGGCAGCATCCCATCGTGGTGGAGGGGCTGAAGAACCAGTTCGGCGATGCGGTCATCCACGATAATCTCGACCTCGAGGTGAAGCGCGGCGAAATCCTCGGCGTTGTCGGCGGCTCGGGCACGGGCAAGTCGGTATTGATGCGCTCCATCATCGGATTGCAGACCCCGACCGAGGGCGACATCAAGGTTTTCGGCAAGTCCATCGTCGATGCCGAGCCGGACGAGGAAATCGGCGTACGCGACCGCTGGGGAGTTCTCTTCCAGGGCGGCGCCCTGTTCTCGACCCTGACGGTGGGCGAGAATGTCGAAGTGCCGCTGAAGCAGTTCTATCCGGAAATCTCGGATGAACTGCGCAAGGAAATCGCGCGCTACAAAATCATGCTCTCGGGCCTCCCCGAAGAAGCGGTGAGCAAGTTCCCGAGCGAGCTTTCTGGCGGGATGAAGAAACGCGCCGGCCTCGCCCGCGCGCTGGCGCTCGATCCCGAGCTACTGTTCCTCGACGAGCCGACCGCGGGCCTCGACCCGATCGGTGCGGCAGCCTTCGATAATCTCACGCGGGAACTGAAGGAAACGCTGGGCCTAACCGTGTTCCTGATCACCCACGACCTCGATACGCTGCACGAGATTTGCGACCGTGTCGCAGTGCTGGCGGACAAGCGCGTGATTGCGGTCGACACAGTGCCCAAGCTGATGGAACTCGACCATCCCTGGATACAGGAATATTTCAACGGCCCGCGCGGACGGGCGGCGCTGACTGCACAGGCATTGGACGAACTCAGGCGGCACATGGACATGCCGGTCGCTGCCCATGCGGTCAAAGCGTTGGACAACGCCCCGGAAAAGAAGGCATAGACGAAGAGCATGGAAACACGGGCGAATTACGTTTGGGTGGGGGCGGTCACTCTGGCAGTGCTGGCAGCGCTGGCGCTGTTCATCGTCTGGATCGCGCGCTGGGGCGAAGGCGCGCAGAAGGAATACGACATCTTCTTCAAGGAAAGCGTCTCGGGCCTCGCCAATGGCAGCCAGGTCAGCTTTGCCGGCGTGCCCGTGGGACAGGTCAGCCAGATCGTCCTGTGGGAGAAAGACCCCGAATACGTCCGTGTGCGCATCAGCGTGAAGGACGAGGTGCCCATCCTCGTTGGCACCACCGCGACCATCCAGGGTAGCTTTACCGGCGTTTCGACCATCCTGCTCGACGGCGCACGCAGCGGCGCTCCGGCTATTTCGTGCGAAACCACCGCCTGCACCGAAGGCGTGCCGATCATCCCGCCCAAACCCGGCGGACTGGGCGAATTGCTCAACAGTGCTCCGCTGCTGCTCGAGCGGTTGGCGACGCTGACCGAGCGCCTGACCCAGTTGCTCGATGACGAGAACCAGGGCGAAATTGCCGGCATCCTTGCCAACACCAACCAGATGACTGCCGACCTTGCACAGACCGCGCCGCAGTTCGAGGCCACCATGGCCGAATTGCAGGTCACCTTGCGCGAGGCGTCCGAAGCGCTCGACCAGTTCGAGAAGGTGACGGCCTCGACCGACCGCCTGCTCAACCAGGAAGGTGCGCAGCTGGCCCAGCAGCTCCGCGTGACGCTGAAGCAGGCCGGAGATGCCTCGGAAGAACTGGGCGGCCTGCTCGAAGAGGCGCGGCCCGCAACCAAGCAACTCACCGAAAGCACGCTGCCCGCCGCCGAAGCCACGCTGCGCGACCTGCGCGCAACCAGCAAGGCGCTGCGCGACGTAACCGAGAAAATCGACGAGAAGGGCGCAGGCGCTCTCCTCGAAGGGCAACCGCTGCCCGAGTACGAGCCTTGAGATTGGGTAGAAGAGCGATGACCAAGAAGCTTCACCTCGCCATCCTTACTCCCGCGCTCCTGCTGTCGGGCTGCATTTCCTTCGGCAGCGAACCGCCGCCGAGCCTCTTGACGCTCACGCCTGCCGCGACCGCGCCTGCCGGAAGCGGTGCCTCGAGCGCGGCTGGTACGGCCATCGTGTTGCAAGAATTCGAAGCGCCCAGCGCGCTCGACGTGACCCGCGTGCCGGTACAGGTGACCGACACCGAGCTCGCCTATCTGAAAGACGCAGTGTGGGTCGAAAAGCCCGCCCGCCTGTTCCGCCGCCTGATTGCCGAGGCCATCCGCACACGCTCGAATCGCGTGGTGGTCGATGGCGACGACCCCGGCGTGCTCGCCGAAAACCGCCTGACCGGCACGATGCGTGCATTCGGCTATGATGCGCGCACGGGAAGCGTGGTGGTCGTCTTCGACGCCGTGCGTCCGGGCGAAGGCTCGTCCGTCACTACCCGCCGTTTCGAGGCCGTCGTGCCGGGCGTTGCAGCTGACGTTGCAAGTGTGGGACCGGCGCTCAACCAGGCAGCCAATGATGTTGCCGCACAGGTGGCTGACTGGGTGAGCTGACCCGATGCGGGTCGAGCTTACCACGCAAATCCCCCGGGACCCGGAATGGGTATGGGCCACGGTCAAGCGGTCCGACACGCTGGATTTTATCGCAAAGCCGCTCATCGTTTTTCGCCCCGATGCAGGGTCATTCCCAGAAGTCTGGACCGAGGGCGATTACCGCGCGACGATGTGGCTGATCGGAATCCTGCCCATAGGCAAGCAGACCATCGGAATCCGCTATCCCGAAGGCGACGAGGCCCGCGTTCTCCGCGACGACGGGCACGGGACCATGATCAGCGTCTGGGACCACTGGATTTTCGTGGAGCCCGCGAGCGATGCCGAAGGCGCGACCAATTATATCGACCGGGTGGATGTGAAGGCGGGATGGCTCACGCCGCTTGTGGCTGCATTCGCGCGCCTGTTTTACGGACATCGCCAAAAGCGGTGGCAGAAGCTGGCGCGACGAGACTGAGCGTCGCAAGGCCAGCGCAAACAGCCTAAGGCCGCCAGGTGACGTCCACCGGCTCCCAGCCCTGCTTGCTGATCATCGACTTGCCTTCGTCGCGGTCGAGGCCGGCTTCGTCGAAAGTGTCGAGCACGTAGCAATAGGTCGTGCTGCGCTCCACGCCGTCGTCGAGCTTGGCGGAGACGTGGCCGAAGTAGCTTTCCTCGTCGTCCGCCGATTGCTCCCAAGAGCCGGGATAGACACCGGTGAAATAGGCCTTGCCGCCGGGCTGGGATGCGGAGGCGACGCAATAGAGGAAATTGCGCTCGGGCGCTTGCGCATAGGCGGGTGCGAGCAATACGAGGACGCAGAGCACCAGCGTGCAGCTTGCGATGCGGACATTCCTGCTCAGCGTCATGTGTCTGGCCCTCGTTTCACCCGAATGTGGTGTACGGAGGGTAGGAAAGAGTGCTGAGCGAAACTTTACGGCTTTAGGTTAAGCTGCGGGCGGCGCGCGTAAACTCTATTGCAGCCAGGAAATCGCCCTTGCGCTTGGCGCGGCGTTCCTCGGCCTCCTCGTCGCGGCCCCACAGCTCTGCCTGCCAGTCCTCTTCGAGATTGGCCGCATCCCACAGCGCCTCGCCGTCGGCCTGCGGTTCGAGCGCTTCCAGTCCGATGCACAGGGATGCGGCGAGCGAGGTGGTCTGCTCAAGCGCGGCCAGGGTAAACGGGTCGAGCGTGTCGAGCCGGTTGGCAAGCCGCGCGCGGGTCTCCTCGGTTTGAGGGCGGTGGAGGATGCCGCTGATGCGGTGCAGCTTCACGTCTTCGCGCGCTTCCATGCCCAGCACGATCGGCTCCCACACCTCCTGCTGGCGGCGGTAGAGCGCGTCCTCGGGATCGGCGCGGAAGCATAGCGTGTCGGTTTCGGCATAGCCGAGCAGTTTCTCGGCCAGCGCGGATGTGTCCTTCGCCACCACGTCGAGCGCATAATCGGCCATGTCGCGAAAGCGGAACGCAGCGGGGTCGATCTCCTCGCCCTGCGCTCGCCATTCCCCGGCGAGCATTTCTGCCAGACTCTCGCTCGGCAGCACTTGCGGCTGTCCGCCTTGCGTTTTTAGCGGTCGCCCGTCGAGCGCGACAATCCAGCCAAGGCCGGTCTGGCCGACGCTCACATCCTTGTAGAAACGCTTCATGATTTCGGGCTGCGCCATTTGCGAGCGAGGAGGTTGGGCACGACGAAGAATTCGACCGCTCCGATGACCAGCAGGACATAGCCGACGGCTTGCGGCACATCGATGAGCCTGCCGATGATGAGCGCGCCAAACACCACCATGATGGCCGCACCGAAACGGGCGAGCTGGATTATCCAGAAACGGCGTGCAGCGGGGTCTGGCTCAGCCATTAATCAGTTCCTCGAGTTCTTCCATTGTCTGCGCCACGCCCACAGCGCCTGCCGCGATGAGTTCGCGCGGTTCGTGATAGCCCCATGCCACGCCGATGGCGCGCACGCCGGCGGCGCGGGCCATTTCGATGTCAAATGTGGTGTCGCCAATCATCACCGCGTTGGCGGCCTCTGCACCTGCTTCTCCCAAGGCCTCTTCGAGCATCGCGGGGTGCGGCTTGGAAGGATGGCGGTCGGCGGTCTGGAGCGTCACGAAACGGTGCTTGATACCATGCGTGTCGAGGCAGGCGTGCAGGCCACGGTCGCTCTTGCCCGTCGCCACGCCCAGCAGCCAGCCTGCGTCGGCGAGCCGCTCGATGAGTGCCGCCATGCCGTCATAAAGCGGCTCTTCCAGCGTGCCTGACATGCGCCGCTCGCGATAACCCGTTTTGTAGGCCTCTAGGGCGACGGCATGCTGTTCCTCGTCCGCATCGGGAGCGAGCAGGCGCAGCGCCTGCGGCAGGCTCAGCCCGACCATCCGGCGCACTTCATTGCGGTCTGGGGCGGGCAATTTCGCCGCAGCGAAAGCCTCGTCCATCGTGTCGCAAATCGCGGCCTGCCCGTCGACCAGCGTGCCGTCGCAATCGAAGATGACGACGCGGGTCACTTTTTCTTGCCCCGGCCCTTCGGCTTGCCACCGGTTCCGCCACGCGCGCGGCGCGGACCGCGTTGCGACTTTTTGTAGTTCTTGGCGTGCTGGCGCGCCTGCTGTTTCTTTTCCTCGCGCGTCTTGGGCGGCGGGTCGTCGCGCATTGGCGTCGCGTCGCTCTTGCCCTCGTCGAAGCCCAGCTGTTCCATGCTGGCCGCGAAATGCTCGGGCAAATCGGCGGTCACGTCGAGCTTCCCTCCATCGGGGTTGTCGATGATCAGGCGGCGTGCGTGGAGGTGCATCTTGCGGCTGACCGAGCCGGTGAGGAAGCTTTCCTTCCCGCCATATTTCCCGTCGCCCACGATGGGGTGGCCCATAGCCGCGCAATGGACGCGCAGCTGGTGGGTGCGGCCCGTCAGCGGCTGGAGTTCGAGCCACGCGGTCTTCTTGCCCGCGCTGTCGACGACGCGATACTTGGTCTTGGCGGGCGCGCCGCCTTCATGATCGACATGCATCTTCTCGCCGCCCGAGCCGGGTTGCTTTGCGAGCGGGGCCTCGATGACGCCTTCCTTGATGTCGGGCACGCCGACCACCAGCGCCCAGTAAATCTTCTTGGCGCTGCGGCCCGAGAACCGCTTGGAGAAGAATGCTGCACTGCCCGGAGAGCGCGCCACCAGCAGCACGCCGGACGTATCCTTGTCGAGCCGGTGCACGAGGCGCGGGCGCTGTTCGTCGCCCTCTTCCATATAGGCATCGAGCAGGCCGTCGACGTGGTTGAAGGTGTTCGTCCCGCCCTGTGTCGCGAGGCCGGGCGGTTTGTTGACCACCAGCGCGCTCTTGGTCTGCTTGATGAGCATAGCCTCGGCCTGTTCCACCTCGGCCTTGGTCAGCTCGCGCTTGGGCTTGGGCGTCTTGTGCGGGGCATCGCCGCCCGGGGGCACACGGATTTGCTGGCCCTCGGCGAGCCGGTCGTCGGGCTTTGCGCGGCTGCCGTCGACGCGGATTTGCCCGGTACGCGCCCATTTGCTGACCGTGCCGAAGCCGACCTGCGGCAAATGGCGCTTGAACCAGCGGTCGAGGCGGATGCCGTCGTCGTCGGCCTGGACAGTGAAATTGCGGACTTCGTCGGAGGTTTTCACGATGCTATTCTCATTATGCCGAGGCCGACCATGAGGCCCGAAACGCCCAGTGCGAAGGACAGGACGGCGTAGAGCGAGGCGAAAAGATATTGTCCGCGCTCGATCATCAGCACCATTTCGAGGCTGAAAGCGCTGAAAGTGGTGAACCCTCCGAGGAGGCCGATGCCCAGCAGCAGGCGCAGCTGGTCCGAATTGGCCCCGCCGCTTCGTGCCAGCCATCCGGCGAGGACGCCCATCAGCAGGCTGCCGAGGGCGTTCACGGCGAGCGTGGCGAAGGGGAAGGCGCCGATGATAGGCGCTCCGAGCCATTGCGTCATCGCGCGGCCCATATGATAGCGCAGCGCCGCTCCGGCTGCACCGCCAAGGGCGACATGCAACGTAGCGACAGAGGTTGAAAGGGTAGACATTGCCGTCCCTCTAGCGATAGTAACGCAATTGCGAAAGCGCCGGTTAGTGGGTTGCCTTTTGGCGCCCGAATCCTTATGTGCGCCCTCGTTCGAGCCGGTCCGGAACGGATTCGGCGCGTTTTTCGTTTATCAGGCGAAACCATTTTACGGAGGCAAAACCCGCTTCGCCGGGCTCTGGCCCGCAAGTTGAGGTGTTTGAATTTATGCAGATCATCGTTCGCGATAACAATGTCGACCAGGCCCTGCGCGCGCTCAAGAAGAAGCTGCAGCGTGAAGGTGTGTATCGCGAAATGAAGCTGCGTCGCCACTTCGAAAAGCCGAGCGAAAAGCGCGCCCGCGAGAAGGCTGCTGCCGTTCGCCGCGCACGCAAGCTCGAGCGCAAGCGTATGGAGCGTGACGGCATCAAGTAAGCCGTTGCACCAGCACCTAAGCTAAGCCATGAGGGCGCGGAGAAATCCGCGCCCTTTGCGTATCAGGACGAGTTCACCATGACCGAGATTACCCGCGTTCCCCTGCAGCCCATCAAACAGGGTTCGCTGACCAAGCTATGGCTCGGGGTCATCGTCGCCATCCTGCTGGGTGGCGGTCTGGCATGGGCGGCTGCTCCCAAGGGTGCCGGCCTCGAAGTCGTCACCGAGGGTAATGGCCAGTCGCCGCAGATTGGCGATGTGGTTTTCGTGGAATATGTCGGAAAGCTCGATGACGGCACCGAATTCGACCGTTCGCGCCCGCTTCCCATACCGCCCGGATTTTTCCCCGAAGGCACGCCGATGCTGCTGGAAGACGGCGCGCTCATTCCCGGCTTCCTCGACGGGCTGACCAAGATGGAGAAGGGCGGCGAATACGTCCTCACCATTCCTTCCGACCAAGCCTATGGTGCAACACCGCCTCCGGGTTCTGACATCCCCGCCAACGCCGACCTGACCTTTGAGGTTACGGTGAATGATTTCATGAGCCGCGCCGACTTCGAAGCAAAGGCGCAGCAGATTCAGGCGATGATGGGCGCGATGCAGCAGCAGGGCCCGGAACACGCGCCGGCTCCGGCCGAGTAAATTTCCACCGTTTGCTGCCTGCGCGGCAATGCGCGGGTAAGCTTCATCGGCTAGCCCTTCCTTGAAAGAGGGAGGATTAGCCGTGACCGAAGCCGCAACCACTCAGCAGACCGACTGGTCCCTGCGCCCATGGGTGCTGGCAGCACTATTGGGTGTGGCCGATTTTCTCGTTTGGTTCTTCACCGATGTGCCACACGGCGAATTCGTGCCGTGGCGTGCCGCAGCAGGGGCCTTCGTGTTCTTCGGCTGCGGCGCATTGGCTTTCACCATCGACCCCAAGGAGTGGCAACGTCCGCTGCTGTTCTCGCTGCTTGTCGGACTGGTGATGGCGGGAATAGCCTGGCGCGCCCAGAGCGCGGGCGACCACTACACGGACGCCGGTTACTGGATGGCCGCCGGGGTGGTCTCGGTGGTGCTCGCCATCCCACTGTTCCAGTCGCACTTCTACAAACTGCTCTGGCGCACGCCCTATGAGGAAACGCATTTCCACGTCTGGACCGATGCCATCAGCGCGGCAGGGGCGCTGGCCTTCTTCCTGCTCTCCCTGCTGCTGGCGTATTTGCTTTCCGAGCTGTTCGCGACCATCGACATCACGCTCCTGCGCGAATTGCTCCGCGATGACTGGTTCACCGCGACATTCGCGGGCGTGACTTTCGGTGCGGCACTCGGCGTGCTGCGCAACCAGCTGAAAATCATCGGCACGCTGCAATCGGTGGTGATGCTGGTTTTCTCGCTCATTGCAGTCCCTTTCGCGGCGGCGCTGGTCGTCTTCATCCTCGCTGTTCTGGTGAGCGGGCTGGACGTGCTCTGGGGCGCAACCCGCAGCCCGACGCCGCTCCTTCTATCCTGTGCGGCGGCAAGCTTCGTGCTGGTCAATTCGGTCGTGCGCAACGGAGATAGTGAGGCAAGCGGTAGCCGGGTCATGCGCTGGGCGGCACTGGTGCTGGCGCTGGGTATCCTGCCGCTCGCCATCATGGCTGCGGCGTCGACCGGTACACGGATTGCCGAATACGGCCTCAGCCCCGAACGCATTTGGGGCCTCGTCGCCATCGTGGTGGCGGTGGCCTATGGCGTGGCCTATTTCGTCGCGCCCATTCGCGGGCGGATGGCGCACTGGATGGACCGTGTAAGGACCGCAAACCTGCATCTTGCAATCGGCACCTGCATTCTCGCCTTCCTGCTGGCGCTTCCCATCCTCGACTTCGGCGCCATCTCGGCGCGCGACCAGCTGGCGCGGCTTGAGGCAGGCAAGGTCGAGGTGGAGGATTTCGACTTCACCGCACTGCGCTGGGATTTCGGCGATGCGGGACGCGAGGCGCTGGAGCGGCTCACCCGCAGCGATGACGACAAGGTGGCAGAACTGGCAAATGCGGCGCAGCTACAGGACTCGCGGCCCTATTATGGCAGGCGTGATTCATCCGAAGATAGGGACGAGCGTCTCGCCAATTTGCGGATGCAGTTCGAAAACGAGAAACTCGAACGGCAGGTCGAACTGCACGTCCGGAATACCCCGTGGCGATGCGACGACCCTTGCGTGGTGCTCGACTACGGGTTGCTCGATAACGGCAGGCACATGACCATTTTCGTCGAAGATGGCAGGGTCGACTTCGAGGGGTTCAGGCTCGAACAGGCAGAGCCGAAGGGTGACGCCGAGGCAATCGCGCTCGCTGTCGAGACAGCCGAGGCACCGGGACTACGCCAACCTTCTCCTGAACAAGACGCGAAATCGCAAGTCGAAATCCGCGAATGGACCGGGCGGCGCGTCTATATCGACGGCAAACCCGCCGGAGACCCGTTCGAATAGCATTTCACGGCCCATCGCCGCTTGAAGCGAATCCGCGGCGCGGCTAGGGCGCTTGGCCATGTCAGTCACACGCGAAGAAGTGGCCAAGATCGCCTCGCTCGCCCGCATCAAGATGGGCGACGAGGAACTCGATCGGATGGTCCCCGAACTCAACAACATCCTCGACTGGGTCGAACAGCTGGGCGAGGTCGATACCTCGGGCGTCGAGCCGATGACCGCGGTCATCCCGAACAGCTTGCGCCTGCGCGACGACGTGGTCGATGCCATCCCCGAAACCAGCGGGGGCCGCCGCGAGGATGTGCTCGCCAATGCACCGGCAGCCGAGCACGGCTTCTTCGGCGTGCCTAAGGTGATCGAATAATGACCGACTTTACCAATCTCGGCGTGAAGGAAATCCGCGACGGCGTGGCCGGCGGCGACTTCACCGCGCGCGAAGTGGCTGAGAGCTTCAACGCTGCCGTTGCTGCTGCTGCCGAACTCAACGCCTTCATCGTCACCACGCCCGACCATGCGCTCGCCGCAGCCGATGCCACGGACGCCAAGCGCGCGAAGGGCGAGGACCTCGGCAAGATGGGCGGCGTGCCCATCGGCATGAAGGACCTGTTTGCCACGAAGGGCGTGCAGACCACCGCTGCCAGCCACATCCTCGAAGGCTTCAAACCCGAGTATGAAAGCACCGTCAGCCAGAAGCTGTGGGACGCAGGCGCGGGCATGCTCGGCAAGCTCAATCTCGACCAGTTCGCGATGGGTAGCTCGAACGAGACCAGCTACTTCGGCAATGTCAATTCGCCGTGGAAGAAGGACGGCACCAATGCAGCGATGAGCCCGGGCGGTTCGTCGGGCGGATCCTCCTCCGCCGTCGCCGCGCGCATCGCGCCGGCCGCGACAGGCACCGATACCGGCGGCTCGATCCGCCAGCCCGCCGCCTTCACTGGCATTTGCGGCATCAAGCCGACCTATGGCCGCTGCAGCCGCTGGGGCGTCGTCGCCTTCGCGAGCAGCCTCGACCAGGCCGGTCCGATGGCGCGCTCGGTCGAAGACTGCGCCATCATGCTCGAAGCCATGGCGGGTTTCGACCCGAAGGACGCGACCAGCCTCCAGATGGACGTGCCCGATTGGGAAACGGCGCTGTCGTCAGACCTCAAGGGCAAGAAGGTCGGTATCCCGAAGGAATACCGCATGGAGGGCACCGACCAGGCGATCCTCGACAGCTGGGAGCAGGGCAAGGCCATGCTGCGCGACGCTGGTGCGGAGATCGTCGACGTCTCGTTGCCGCACACCAAATACGCGCTGCCCGCCTATTACATCATCGCTCCGGCAGAAGCTTCGTCCAACCTCGCTCGCTATGACGGCGTCCGCTACGGCCTGCGCGTCCTGCCCGAGGGCGCGGGTCTGCAGGACATGTACGCCGCCACTCGCGCCGCCGGTTTCGGCGACGAGGTGAAGCGCCGCGTGCTCATCGGCACCTATGTGCTGAGCGCCGGTTTCTACGACGCCTATTACACGCAGGCGCAGAAGATCCGCACGCTGGTGGCGCAGGACTTCGAAAAGGCTTTCGCGACATGCGATGTGATCCTTGCGCCGACCACGCCGACGGCCAGCTTCCCGCTGGGTTCGCTCAACGAAGACCCGCTGACGATGTACCTGAACGACGTCTTCGCCGTTCCCGCATCGCTCGCCGGCCTGCCCGCGATGAGCGTGCCCGCAATGGTCAATTCCGACGGCCTGCCGCTCGGCCTCCAGCTGGTCGGCAAGCCGTTCGACGAGCAGGGTGTTCTGAACGCCGGGCTCGCCATCCAGCAGCGCGCTGGCTTCGATGCGCAGCCGGAGAAGTGGTGGTAATCGGCAAACCGATTTTCTTTGATGCGAGCCCGCTTGGCGGTCGCATCCGCAATAGTTCTAAAGGGTTTTCGCAATGGGTTTCCTACGCACGGTAAAGCGGTCTGTGAGGTCGGCGCTAGGCGCTACCCATCGCCTTGGCCTCGACATTCGCCCGGTCATGGTCGGACCGCGCAAGCTTGGCGGTGTCCGCTTCCAGTGGAAGGCGGACCGGCCCGAGGTGACCCGCTGCGCCATCGTCAGCGGGACCGTCGAAGGAAAGCCCGTCAACTTCGTCGTGATGAACGAGATCGACGTGATCCAGAAGCAGCATATGCTGGGCAAATTCTACGAGGAAGAAGAACTCGAGCTGATTGCGCGGCATTTCAAGGGCGGGACCTTCGTCGACATCGGCACCAATATCGGCAACCACACGATCTACGCGGCGAAGTTTCTCGATGCGTCGAAGGTCATCGCCTTCGAACCCAATCGCGAAGCGCTCCGCATCCTCAAGGCCAACCTCGCGCTCAACGATATCGCAGGGAAGGTCGTACTCCACGAAGCGGGCCTCTCCGACAGCAAGGGCCGCGCTTCGGTCGAGATGCCGCGCGACAATCTCGGCGGCGCACGACTTAGCCTGACCGATGATGAAGCGTCGATCGCGATCGAGCGGGGCGACGACATGCTGCGCGGCGAGACAATCGAGTTCATCAAGATCGATACCGAAGGAATGGAAATGGGCGTCCTGGAAGGCCTACGCGAAACTATCGCGGACCAGAAGCCGACCATCTTCGTCGAAGTCGAAAACGCCAATATCGAGGCGTTCCACGCATACCGAAGCGAAATGGGGTATGAGGTCGTGGAGGAATACCGGCGTTATGACGAGAACATCAACTACCTCGTAAAGCCAGCAGCGAAGTGAGCGACATGTCCGAATCCACTTACCGCATCCAAGGCGCAACCGGCGAATGGGAGGTCGTGATCGGCCTCGAAGTCCACGCGCAGGTCACTTCCAACGCCAAGCTGTTCAGCGGTGCTTCGACCGCGTTCGGTGCAGAGCCGAACACGCAGGTTAGCCTTGTCGATGCGGCGATGCCCGGCATGCTGCCGGTCCCCAACCGTGAGTGCATCCGTCAGGCGGTGCGCACCGGCATGGCAATCGAGGCGCAGATCAACAAGTGGAGCCGGTTCGACCGCAAGAACTACTTCTACGCCGATTTGCCGCAGGGATACCAGATCAGCCAGCTCTACCACCCAATCGTGGGCGAGGGCGCGCTGCATATCGAGGCAGACGAGAAGGCCGGTATCCCGCAAGACAAGACCATCGGCATCGAGCGCATCCATGTCGAGCAGGACGCCGGCAAGCTGATGCACGACCAGCATCCGACCATGTCCTATGTCGACCTCAATCGCACCGGCATCGCGCTGATGGAAATCGTGTCCAAGCCCGACATGCGCAGCCCCGCGGAAGCGGGCGCCTATGTCCGCAAGCTGCGGAGCATCCTGCGGTATGTTGGTTCGTGCGACGGGAACATGGAAGAAGGCTCGATGCGCGCCGATGTGAATGTCAGCGTGCGCAAGCCGGGCGAGGAATTCGGCACCCGCACCGAGACCAAGAACGTGAACTCGGTCCGCTTCGTGATGCAGGTCATCGAATATGAGGCGAACCGCCAGGTCGACGTTCTGGAGAACGGCGGCACGGTCGACCAGGAGACGCGCCTGTTCGATCCCGGCACCGGCACCACGCGGACCATGCGTTCGAAAGAGGACGCGCATGATTATCGCTACTTCCCCGATCCGGACCTGCTTCCGCTCGAGCTGGATGACAGCTTTATCGAGGAATGCCGCGCATCGCTTCCCGAACTGCCCGACGCCAAGCGCGCACGTTATGAAAACGAGCTCGGCCTCACGCCCTACAACGCGCGCGAACTGACCGCCGAGGTCGAGACCTTCGGCCGCTTCGAAACGCTGCTCGCTGCGGCTGCCGCGAAGATCGGCAAGCCCGAGGCCAAGGTCGCAACGCAGGTCGCCAACTGGGCGCTCTCGGTGGCGCCGGGCGTGGTCAAGTCGCTTGGCGACGAGGCCAATATGGCGAACGCCACGGCGGAGCGTCAGGCGAGCATCCTTGCCATGCAGGACAAGGGCGAAATCTCCGGCGGTCAGGCCAAGGAAATTTACGAAATCGTCCTCAAGGAAGGCGGCGAGCCCGAAGCCATTGCCGACGAGCGCGGCCTCAAGCAGGTGAGCGACACCGGTGCGATCGAGGCGAAAATCGACGAGATCATCGCAGCGAACGAAGACAAGGTCGCCGAATATCGCGGCGGCAAGGAAAAGCTCTTCGGCTTCTTCGTCGGCCAGACGATGAAAGCGATGCAGGGCAAGGCCAACCCGGCGGTGGTGAACCAGCTCTTGAAGGCCAAGCTCGACAATTAAACTGTGAATTTAACCCCTATTTAGGGGTGTTTCGTAGTTGAACTGTCCAATTTCCGCAGTAACGTGATCCCGGGATTATTTCAGGGGTCACATTCTCATGACTATTTTGCGTTTGCGCGCTGCCTTCGTGGCGGCGTTTGGTGCTGTCCTTGCTTTCGGCATGGCTGCTCAGCCTGCCTTCGCGCAGGAAAAATCGGGCGTCCGCCCGGGCTTTGAAGAAACGTCGATTGCGGGTGAGAAAATCCTTCTCTTCCGCCCGAGCGTGAAAGTCGGCGAAAAGTCGATGGCCGGCATGTTCGAGCCGCGTGCCGAATGGACCGAAGAAGCCCGCAAGCTGATGGATGCGGAACTGGTCAACGCCCAGTCGCGCATGTCGAACGAGCTCGTCCAGATGCCGGAACTCTACGGCGAGCAGGCCGAACTGGTTGCCGAATACGAAGCGCTGTTCAACTCGGTCGCCAACTCGATCATGGTGCACCAGTTCTTCGTCGGCAACCGCCTGCCGACCCGCAAGCGCGGCGCTTTCGACTGGACGCTGGGTGACGAGATTGCGCGCCTCGCCGAGGTTTCCGACGCGAAATACGGCCTCTTCATCTATACCGAAGACCACTACGCCTCGGCCGGTAACAAGATCATGCGCATGCTCGTCGGCGGCGTTCCGCCGGTGCACATCGGCTATGCCGGTCTCGTCGACCTTCGCACCGGTAACGTGCTGTGGCTCAATGCCGACCCGCAAATGGGCGGCGACGTGCGCGAGGCCGAAGGCATGCAGAAGCGCGTAAGCCAGCTGCTCGCCGACTTCCCCGGCAGCACCATCACCAAAGAGAAGTAATCATGCGCTCTCTCCTCGCTACGGCAGGGGCGGTTGTCGCTCTCGCCTGCGCCCCTGCGGTGCAGGCGGGTGATAAGGCCAATCGCGCCGAATACCCTGTCTTCACCGGCGCATATGAACCGGAAGATGTCGACGAACGGGGCCTGTGGGAAAGCTTCGACGAGGTCGAACGCAAGGTTGCGACCAGCAAGGACCTCATCCGCGACGAAGGCATCAACCAGTACATGAAGGATGTGCTGTGTCGCTCGGTCGGTGACGACCGCTGCAACGCTACGCGCATCTACGTTGTCCGCAACAATGCCTTCAATGCCAGCATGGCGCCCAACGGCATGATGATGGTCAATTCCGGCCTCCTCCTGCGCATGCGCAACGAGGCTGAGTTGGCATCGGTACTGGGCCACGAGTTCAGCCATTTCGAACAGCGGCACTCGCTGCAGCTGTTCAAGCGGCTGCGCAGCGGCTCGGACATCGCGTCGATCGTCAGCGTGGTCGTGGGCGTACCGCTCGGGGCCTTCTTCCTGCTGGATGTCTTCAGCTTCAACCGCGACATGGAGAAGGAAGCCGATGTCGCATCGGCCGACTATCTCGCCGCTTCGCCCTATGCCAGCCGCGCGGCTGCCGACATCTGGGTTCGTCTTATCGACGAGGACGATGCCCGCGCCGAAGAACGCAATCGCCGCAAGCGTGGTCGCAGCACCGGCTGGTTCGCCAGCCATCCGGCCCCGCTGGCACGTTCGGAGTATCTGGCGCGCGCCACAGCGGACCATGCTGACGACGGTGACTACGGTTTCGAACGCTACGGCGAGACCATGGACCCGTACCTGCTGACCTTCTTCGAGGACCAGTTGCAGCGTAATGACTTTGCTGCATCGAAGTTCATCCTCGACCAGATGGGCGGCGACCAGTGGCGTCCTATCCATTACGTCATGCAGGGCGAACTCTACCGCAAGCGCGGGCTTCCGCGTGACCTCGTCACGGCGGAGGAAGCCTATCGCACAGCCATCGAGGCCGGTTCGACCCGTCCCGAGGCATGGCGCGGGCTGGGCCTCACGCTGATGCGGGCACGCAACCGCGAACAGGGCGCAGAAGCGCTCGCAACCTATCTCGAACTGGCGCCGGATGCGCCCGATGCACCGATGATGCAGATGATGATCAAGGGGTCGTAACATGAAGACTGCAAAGAAACTCTCGCTCGCCCTCGCAACTGCTGCGATGGCCATCGCCCCGGCTCCGGCATTTGCTGGCTGGAAGCGCATCACCACCGAAGCCACCGATGTCGGCAAGGGCGCTTTCGTCGTCACGCCGCAGACCGAGTGGAGCCGCTGGTCGCGTCGCCCCGCCAAGCGCGGCGAAATCTGGACGCAGGACGGTTTCGGCCTCAACATGATGCATTTCATTGGCCAGGTCGGCGACGGCGATACGCTGTTCAAGGACCGTAAGAAGAAGGAACGGCCGATGCCAAAGGTCCGCGGCGACATGCTCGTCACCGACCTTGCAGAACTGTTCGAAGCCAGCTTCTCGATCGAATACGATGTCACCCAGTTCGACATTCGCGCGATGGAACCGTCGAAGCTTGGCAGCCACGATGCCATCAAGATGACCTATGAATTCGCGCTGCCCAACGATGCGCTCACCCGCGTTGGCGAAGCCCGTCTCGCAAAGGTCGATAGACAGGTTTACCTCGTCAACTTCATCGCTCCCGAGCTGCACTATTTCGACCAGTCGATCGAGGAAGTGCATGTCATCATGGACACGCTCCAGCTGAACTAAGCGCCTTCGCTTACCAGCCGACAAGGGCACCGCGGGCACTTGCTTGCGGTGCCCTTTTTCATGCCCGCGCCAAGGCACTTGGCGGAATTCTCCTGCTATAACAAATGGAACACTCGCCTGTCAGCGATGGTTCATTACGCGGATGCGATTATGCGCATTCCCCATACATGGAGGCTCGTTCCTCATGCGATATATTCTTGCGGCCGCGGCCGCCCTGTCGATGACGCTCGTCACCGCCCAGCCTGCGCATGCGCAGTTCGGCGGGCTGGAGCGCACCGAGGTCAAGGAAGGCTACCAAATCAAGGCAGGCGAGGCGAACATCCTCGTCTTCCGTCCCAATGTCCGCGTCGGCGCGCAGACCACGGGCGGAATGCATGAACCCAACGCCGAGTGGACCGAAACGGCCAAGGCCAACCTCATCGGCGCGATGCAGGAAATGCATGGCGCGAACGGTATCGAGCTGGTCATGGTGCCCGACCAGGAAGGCGAGATGGGAGATGTGGTTGAAAGCTACACCGCGCTGTTCGGCACGGTCGCGAGCGCAGTTCTCACGCACAAGATGACTTATGGTAACCGTCTGCCGACCAAGAAGGATCGCTTCGACTGGACACTGGGCGAGGGCGCGGCGCAGCTGAAGGAACTGGGAGGCGATTACGGCCTCTTCTTCTACACCTACGACAGCTACGGTTCGACGGGCCGCAAGGTCATCCAGGGCCTCGCGCTGGTGCTGGGCGGTGGTCTCGTGCCCTCGGGCGTACACATGGGCTATGCCGGGCTGGTCGACCTCAACACCGGCGACCTCGTCTGGCTCAACGTCGACACCTCGATGGGCGGCGACCCGCGCACGGTAGAGGGCGCGCAGAAGCGCGTCGCGCAGCTGATGGAGGAATTCCCGCTCAAGGCTGCCGGCGAGCCGGGTGAAGACCCGGAAGGCGTGGTCATTGTCGTCCCTCCCGCCACTGCCGAGGACGGCACGCTGCTGCCTGCCGATAAGGAAGGCGACGAGCCTGCCAGCGAAGCGACCGATGAGGAGGACGCAGAATGAAGCGCCTCTTAGCCAGCGTCGCCATCGCGGGCCTCGCTTTCCAGCCGCTCGCCGCGCAGGACGCCGACGAGCCTGAAATCATCGAGGCGGAGGATGTCGACGACACCCCGCTCCCCAGCGCCCATGGCTACGAGCCGCGGGACGATCTCGAAAAGGGCCTATGGTACGAGATGGACGAGGCGGAAAAGCGCCTCAAGGAATCACGCTTCCTCATCGAGGATCCCGCGCTCAACGATTACGTCCGCTCGGTCCTGTGCAAGACCGTGGGCGAGGAGCGTTGCAAGGCGACCCGCCTCTACCTCGTGCGTACGCCGCAATTCAACGCGAGCATGGCGCCCAATGGCGTGATGCTGGTCTATTCGGGCCTGCTCCTGCGCATGCGCGACGAGGCGCAGCTGGCCGCCGTGCTGGGTCATGAGTTTACCCATTTCGAAAAGCAGCATTCGCTGCGCATCTTCCGCTCGATCCGCAGCAAGACCGACATCATGAGCTGGCTCTCGGTGCTGCCGGTACGCATTCCCTATGCTGCTGCGATGGTCACGCAATACGCCTTCATCGGCAGCGTCTACTCCTTCAATCGCGAGATGGAACGCGAGGCGGATGCAGGCTCCATCGACGAGCTGGTAAACGCCGGGTACGACCCGCGCGCTGCCTCGGCCATCTGGTCGCAGCTGGGCGCGGAAATGGACGCGACCGCCAAGGAACGCCGCCACCGCAGCGACAAGAACCGCAATGGCGGCCTCTTCGCCACCCACCCGCGCTCGACTGATCGCATGGGCAAGCTTGCCATCATGGCGCGCGAGGCGATGGAGGAGGGCAAGGAGTATGACCGGGGCGCTGCCGAATATCGCGCAGCCATCGGCGACTGGTGGCCGAAGCTCATCGACGATCAAATTGCGCTGAAGGACTTCGGCGGCACCGAATATTTGCTGGCCACGCTCGCCGGGGACGACCCTTTAGGCTGGACCGGCGACCTTCTCTACGCCCGCGGCGAACTCTACCGCGCGCGCGCCGAAGAAGGCGATTTCGCGCAGGCCGCCGATTTCTACCGCCAGGCCATCGCCACCGGCACGGCGCCTGCCGAAAGCTGGCGCGGGCTCGGAATTTCGCTCTTGCGCGACGGCTTCAAGGCTGAAGGGCAGTCGGCCCTGCGCAGCTATCTCGACCTTCGTCCCGATGCGCCCGACGCGGCGCTCTTGGCCAGCATGGCCGGGGAGACTGCATGATGAATTTCCTGATGAAATCCGCCGCTGCGCTGGTGCTGGCCAGCACGCTGGTTGCTGCTCCTGCCGAGGCCCGCTGGAGGCTTGTCGAGGCGGGTGACGAACGCAAGGTTGCGCGCAGCAAGCTGGTGGTGACCGCGCCCGAGGACTGGAACCGCGCCACCGAGCGCCCGACCAGCCGCAGCGAGATCTGGACAACCGAAGGCACACAGCTCACCGAGCTGATGTTCTATGCCAAGATCAAGGATGGCGAGACGCTGTTCAAGCGCCGCCAGCGCAAGCGCAACCCGCTGCCCGAGTTCAGCCCCGACATGCTGCCGACCGACCTCGTCGAATGGTATGAGGACACGGCAAACATCGTGTTGGGCGGTTCGCTGTTCGAGATCGTCGAGGTCCAGCCCGCCACGCTCGGCGGCTATCCCGGCGTGCATTTCCGCTACAGCTACACTGGCGGCGACAATGTCGCGCGGCTGGGCGAGGTGAGGGCGGCCATCATCGACGAGCGCCTCTACCTCATCAGTTTCGAAGCGCCGAAAATCTATTATTTCGACCGCTACATCACCGGCGTGCGCGCGATGATGGATAATGCCCGCTTCGAATAGCCCGTCGCAGAGCATTCATCGACGAACTGCATGGCTGGGAGTTGATTGCGACGGAAATCCTGCCTAGCCATCGACGACGAGCGCGAGGGGATCGCGCCATTTGAAGAGGGTCAATCAGACATGCGTAAAACCGCCACACTCGCCGCCCTGCTGGCGTGCGCCGCATCCGCGCCGCTCGCCGCCAAGGAAGGCATGTTCACGCCGCAGCAGCTTCCCGAAATTGCCGAAGACCTGCGTGCGACCGGTCTCGAAATCGACCCCGAAGCGCTGAGCGACCTTACCGGTTTCCCGATGGGTGCTATCGTCTCGCTGGGCGGCTGTTCGGCCAGCTTCGTTTCTCCGCAAGGCCTCGTGGTCACCAACCACCACTGTGCGCGCGGCTCGGTGCAGTACAATTCGACTGCCGAGAACAACTATCTCGAAAACGGCTTCCTCGCGAAGACCAAGGGCGATGAACTGGCCGCAGCGCCGGGTTCGCGCATCTATGTCACCACCGCGCTGACCGACGTCACCCAGCGCATGCGCAGCGGCACCGAGGCGATGAGCGCGACCGAGCGCTACGACACCATCGATCAGCGCACCAAGGACATCACCGCCGAGTGCGAACAGAAGGCCGGCTACCGCTGCCAGGTCGCCAGCTTCTACGGCGGCAAGGAATACACGCTGATCGAGCGTCTCGAAGTGCGCGACGTGCGCCTCGTCTATGCGCCCGCCGACTCCATCGGGAAATATGGCGGCGACATCGACAACTGGATGTGGCCGCGCCACACGGGCGACTTCGCCTTCTACCGCGCCTATGTCGCGCCCGATGGCTCGGCTGCCGACTATTCGGAAGACAACGTGCCCTACCAGCCCGAACATCACCTCAAGGTGAGCGCATCGGGCCTGAAGGAAGGCGATTTCGTCATGGCCGCGGGCTATCCCGGCTCGACCTCGCGCTATGCGACGCTGGCCGAGGTGGAAAACACCTTCAGCTGGTCCTACCCGACTTACGTCAAGCTGGTGAACGAGTGGATCGACACTATCGAAGAGGCGGCTCCCGAAGGTTCGGACGCACGCGTGAAGTATGAATCGCTTCTCGCAGGGCTCAACAATTTCGAGAAGAACACGCGCGGCCAGCTCGATGGCGCGCGCCGTGTCGACCTTGTCGGCCGCCGTGCGGAGCGCGAAGAAGCGCTTGCCGCGTGGATTGCTGCGGACAAGAGCCGCGCCGGTTATGCGAAGGCAATCGCCGACCTGCAGGCATTGTCTGAAGAGAGCGCCGAAATCGCCCGCCAGGCATTCTGGTACAACTTCGCCACGCGCCCTGCGCTGCTCTCCACCGCGCAGCGTCTCTACCGCCTGTCGCACGAGCGCCAGCTGCCCGACGCCCAGCGCGAGCGCGGCTACCAGGAACGCGACATGACCTTCTTCAAGCAGGGCATGCAGGCATTGGACCGCCGCTATGAGGCATCGGTCGACAAGGCGCAGTGGCTGCTGTTCCTCGACACCTATCTCGAAGAGCCTGCCGGTAATCGCGTTGCGGTCTTCGACGCGGCGCTTGGCCTGACCCCGGGTCTTACCGAAGCCGAGCTATCGGCCAAGCTCGATGCCTATTACGAAGGCACCATGCTGGCGGATGCGGAGAACCGTCTCGAGCTCATGGAAGCGACTCCCGCAGAGCTGGAATCGCTCGACGATCCGTTCATGAAGCTGGCGGTCGCGCTTTATGAATACGAGCGCGGTCTGGAAGATGCTGCCGAGGAACGCGCTGGCCGCGCCCTCGCGCTGCGCCCGGCTTACATGGAAGCGATCACCGGCTGGCAGTCGAGCCAAGGCCTGCTGACCTACCCTGATGCGAACTCCACCCTGCGCGTGACCTATGGCACGGTGCTGGGCGGCTCGCCCAAGGACGGCATGGCTTACCTGCCGTTCACCACGCTCGAGGGCATCCTCGAGAAGGACACTGGCGAAGACCCCTTCAACGCGCCCGAGCGCCAGCTTAAGGAAATCCGCGAGAAGGATTACGGTCCCTACGCGTCGGCCGAAGTCGGCTCGGTCCCGGTGAACTTCCTGTCGGACCTCGACAGCACCGGCGGCAACAGCGGCTCGGCGACGCTCAATGCGCGCGCCGAACTGGTCGGCCTGCTGTTCGACGGTACCTTCGAAAGCGTCAATTCCGACTGGGATTTCGACCCGCGCACCACGCGCACAATTCACGTCGACACGCGCTACATGCTGTGGGTGATGGACAAGGTCGACGGGGCCGACGGCCTCATCGATGAAATGGATGTGGTCGAGTAAGTACTCGACAACCGCTACGAACAGAAAGGACCGCCGGTATCGCTACCGGCGGCCCTTTTTGCGTTTCCGGTCCTCTGGGGTAAACTTGCTTCGACCAAAAAGGGGAGGGTGACAGCCATGAAGTGGGCTTTCCTGATATTCCTCGGCCTCTATCTGGTGGCGCTTGCCGTGCTGGCGATGGGGACCTTCGGCTGGTTCGGGCAGGAGCAGGACCCGCTTTCAGGAGTGTTCCTGCTGCCGCTGGGCTTGCCATGGAACATTCTCGCCGACCGCGCGGGGCTGGGCGGAGCTCTGGTCGCTATCCTCGCGCCGCTCGTCAATGCGGGAATTCTCTACTGGCTTTGGCGCAAGTGACGGTCACCCGCCGGTGAAAAGCGCGTCGACAATGACATAGGTTTCTGGCCCGTACCAGATCGTCACCTGGTCCCCGTCGCGGGTCGAAGTGAAGTCCCAACCGGCTGAACCATCGGCCTCTGCACTGTCTGCGCCGAAGGGCTCCGTGCCGTTGAAGAAGATGGCCCGCTTGCGTCCGTCGGGCTTGGATACTTCAACAAGGTGCGAGCCATCCTCTCCCCAGTTGCGTTTCACCCCCGCGTTACAGCTTTGCGTTGGCGCCGCGCCATTGAAACCGCACTTGAGAATGGTCGTGGCATTGTAATCGGTGCCTGCCACCTTGGCATCCTCGCTCGCGGCCATCGCACCGCTTTCGCCCATCCCGGCGTTGGCATCGCCCATGGGGACACTGACAAGCCGCACGCCGTCGATAGTGTCGACGATGGTCCCGCCGAGCGCCTCTGCAGAAGCCGCACTCGGGCATCCGACCAGGACAGCACTGTCGTCGAGGTAATCAGACGTTGCGGCACTTTCCCCAAGGTTCCGGCAGGCATCGCCGGCTTTGGGATAACCCTCACCAAAAGGGGCGAGGCTTTCCGGAATGGGGACTACTGTATTCTCAGAAGACTCGTTGGCGGCTGGCGTTTCGCCGCAGGAGGCGAGGGCGAGCGCCGAAACGCCCGCCGCTAGATAAATCAGCTTCACGCTATCTCTCCCGTCTCAGCGGCAGTTGGGGTGGCGACCGATGTCACGCAGGTCGTAAAAGCGCCCGTCGGCGATGGTCACCTGCACGCACTGGCGAGATTGCGGTCGCCATTGGATGGAATAGCGCGTGTTGCCGCTGGTGAAATTGTCGACCTGGCGGAAACCGCGCCGCTCAAGCTCGCTCATTCCTCCGGCGGCCCGCGCGTCTTTCAGATCGTTGAACTGCGCTGTCCGGTCATAGCCGCCGCGTTGCTTGTGGTGGCGCAAGTTGGCCCGCCTTTCATCCACACCAGCTTCGTAACCGCGCGCGTAAGAATCGTCGCGATTGTAATTGTGATAGGAAGCATTGTGCAGCCCATCGCGATAGCCCCGTTCGAATTCGCGGGCTGCATCGTCGCTATCGTGCTCGCGATCCTCGTGGTGGTGCGACTTGTGCGAAAGCAATGCGCCGAGGATGGCGGCCCCGGCAGCAATTCCCACGGCTGCTGCTGCGCCTCCTCCGCCCGAGTGTCCGCAATCACGGTCCTTCACGTCGGCGACCATCATGACCTCGCCGCCGGTTTCCTCGACGCGCACGCAGTTATTGTTCCCGCCATGCCACCAGTAACTGTAGGTGAAGCCGTTCGAGTAGCTGTCATGGCTCGCTTCGTGCCGGAAGCCCCGCGCTTCGAGCTGCCCTTCTGCATAAGCGGCGTCGCGTCCCTGAAGAAAGCGCAACTGGTCGGCCTTCTCGGCGAGAACAGGTGTGGCGACGAACGATGCTGCGGCACATGTGGTGGCGAATTTGGCAATTGTGGATGGCACGACGGGTCTCCCTCAAAATAAACCGGCGCGCACTGCTTTGCAGTTGCCCGCCCGAACCGACCCGTGTGTTTCAATCCAACCAGCGAAACGTGGCGCTTTCATGACCTTATTGCGCAGCACCGATGTAGGGGCGGACGAGGCTGCGGACATCGACCCGTGCCTTCAGGCGCGCCGCAAGCAGGGCGGTGCCGCTGACCTTGCGCTGGACGAAAAGGGTATCGACGGGCGGGATGTGCCATGTTGCCCTGTCGCTCGCCATGGCCATGCCCTCATCGCGCAAGGTCCCGACGAAGGCGCGGTCCCCGAAATCGAACGGGCCCGGGCGGTTCATTTCGGTCACGATGATGTCGATCATCCGATCGAGGGCTGCGCTATGGTTCTGAGCCACGCCGGGGCCGACGAAACCCGATGCCAGCGCTGCTTCGCGAACCTGCTGGCGATCCTCGGCGAGCCCTGCTGCGAGGAGCGAGCGATAGGCGGAGGCAATTTCGGGTGTGACGTCGCGGGTCGCGCCGAAATCCAGGAGCACAAGTTTCCCGGTGTCCGCCTTCCAGCGATAATTGGCAAAATTCGGATCGGTTTGCATCACGCCGAGCTCGAACAATTCGCTGGCGACGAGAGCGATAAGGTCCGTCATCACCTCGTCACGCTGTTCTTGCGATGCGGCTTCCAGCGTCTCGATCGGTTTCGCCTCGATGAAATCCATCGCCAAGACCCGGCTGGTCGAGAAATCCGGGTGGATACCGGGCACGACAAAACGATCGTCTCCCTCCAGCAGCGCGCGATAGCGCTCAAGCTGGGCTGCCTCTCGCTCGTAATCGGCTTCGTCGTGCAACTGGCTCTTGGCCTCGGCCAGCAGCGGGGCGAGGTCCAGTTCTTTCGGGAGGGCGTTGGACAGGCGCAAAAGGCCGGCAACATTGTCTACATCGGCATCGATACTCTCGCGCACGCCCGGGTATTGTACCTTTATCGCGAGGTCGCGGCCGTCGTGGGTTTGCGCACGGTGGACCTGGCCGATGGATGCCGCCGCTATGGGTGTGGCGTTGAACTTCGCGAAACGAGTGCGCCAGTCGCTGCCCCATTCCGCGTTCAGCACATCGCGCAATTGTGATGGCGGCATGCGATAGGCCTGGTCGCGGACGGTGGCGAGAATGTCGGCAAGCTCGGGGGGCAGGAAATCGCCCGCATCCATGGAGACCATCTGGCCCAGCTTCATGGCCGCCCCGCGAAGGTGCGAGAGGCGGTCGGCGAGCCGCTTCGCATTGCCCGGGGTGAGCATCATGTCGCGCATGCGCGGTCTCTCACCGCGAGCGACCCGCCGCGCGCCTTCGGCCAGTATGCCGCCGGCAAGGCCCCCAGCGAGGCGACCAAACGTCCCGAGACGGGCGCTTCGGCTGCTAGGCACACGGCGGTTGCGGCTGTTGTCGTCTTCGCTGTCGTCGAATGCCAAGAAGGGCCTCCTGAATGCGCGCATGATAAAGGGCGCCGAAGCCATTACGCTTCGACGCCCTTCATGTTTCGTCGCAGTGGCTATCAGCCCTGGCGTTCGCCCGTCAGAGCCATGTCGCCGAATGCGCCGGCGTTCACCGTGCCGGTCAGCTGGTCGCCATTGACGGTGGCCTTGCAGTTGAGCGTCATCGGCATGGGGACGGTCATGTCCATTGCCCAGGTCAGCTCGTCGCCGTTGATCTTGCCGTCCTTGACGTCCATCGAACCCATGCCGCCGGCCATCGAGCCGGTGAAAGTGTTGCCATCCTCGCCCGGAACGACAGTGAAGGTGCCCTTCTGGTCACCCATCGGGCTCTTGACGACGGTGTCATAAGTACCGGCTACGGACATGCATATTCTCCTTGGATTAAAGATGCAGCTTCTTTGCTGTTACTGACACTCTTGTCAATTACTGGTCGAGTTCCTGCACGGTGTAGGGCAGGCCGGTGCGTTCGAGCTGAGGCTCGACCACTTCGGCATCGCCGACCACGACATAGACGATGTCGCCATAGACGAAGTTCTCGCTGGCAGCCTCGGCGATCTGCTCGGCGGTCATGCCGCGATACTTGTCGGCGATGGTCTCGTAATAGTCGTCTGCACGACCGTATTTCACGATGTTGACCATGCCGCCGAGCACCGAACCAGCCGTTTCGAACTGGCCCGGAAGCTCGCGGACATTGCCGTTGATGGTGCGTTCCAGCTCGGCCGGGGTCACGCCATTGTCGCCCACGAACCCGGTGATTTCCTTTTCCAGTTCGAGGATAGAATCGCCGGTGCGGTCGGCCTGCACTTCGGCCTGTACGGCGTAGAGCAGGCGGTCCTTGTTGTAGACCAGCGACGAGCGCGAGCCGTAGGACCAGCCCTTGGTCTCGCGCAGGTTCATGTTGATCCGCGAGAGGAAGCTGCCACCGAGCACCTCGTTGGCTGCCAGCAGCACGGTATTGTCATCACTGCCGGTCGCATCGAGCACGCGTGCACCGAGGATGACCGATTGCGGCGAGTTGGGACGGTTGAGGAGGACAATCCGCGCATCGGCTGCAGGGATGTCCACATCATAGGCCTTGGCCGGAAGCGGGCTTGCAGGCGCGCGCCAGTCGCCGAACGAGGCTTCGAGCAGGCTCACCGCTTCTGCAAGGCTCGTGTCACCGACGACGAAGACCTTCCCGTTGTCGGGCCGGATCCAGCGCTGGTGCGCGGCCTCGAGCTCAGCAGGAGTAAGGTTCGTGACGACATCCGCATTGCCCAGCCCGGAGGTGGGAATGCCATAGGGATGGTCGCCATAGACGAGGGGCTGGAGCACGCGGCGTGCGGCGTTCGCCGGGCTCTTAAGTTCCGCGCTGATACGGTTGAGCTGCTGCGAACGCACGCGTTCGAGATCTTCGGCGCGGAAGGCCGGGTTGCGGACGAAATCGGCCAGAAGGTCCAGCGAGGGAGCAAGGCGGGTCGACAATGCAGTTAGCTGGAAGCTCGTTTCGTCGAGGCTCGCAAAGCCGTTGACGCTCGCGCCAAGGCGTTCCTGTGCGATGGCGAGCTCGGTAGCATCGAGGCTGTCGGTGCCTTCGTCCATTGTCGCCAGCATCAGCGACTGGGTACCCAGTGCATCGCGGCTGTCGGCGGTAAAGCCGGCATCGAAGACCAAGCGTACGGTCACCTTCGGAACCGCATCACGGCGCGCGAAATAGACCTCCATTCCGTTCGAGAGCGTGGCGCGCTCGATATCGGGGAAGTCGAGGTCGGTCAGCGGGCCGACTTCGGGCAGCTTCGAGCGGTCCTGGGCCGCCGTGGTCTGCATTTCTTCGGGATTGCAGAACTCGGGGTTGCAGTACCAGTCGACCGGCGCCGCATTGAGGCCTTCACCGGTGGTGTCGGGGATGGCTGCACCGCCGCGGTTCTCGCCGCCTTCGGTCCGCTCGCCCGGTTCGACCACCAGTGCAAAGCGAGGCTTGGTGAGCCACTGCTGTGTGATGGCGCGGACCGATTCCGGTGAAGCTGCGACCATCTGGTCGAGCTGGGTGCGGAAGTGGCCGGGGTTGTCGTGATAGAGTTCGCCCTCGGCGAGCGTCACAGCTTTGCCGCCGAAGCCGCCAACCGATTCGATGCCGCTGATGAAGCCGGACACGATGCTGGTTTTCGAACGGTCGAGTTCGTCCTGCGTCGGACCTTCGGCGATGAAGCTGGCAACCTGCTCGTCGAGCGCGGCTTCGAGTGCCGCACGTTCGACACCGGGCTTGAGGTCGGCCTGCACCACGAAGACACCGGCGTCCTCGTTCGACCACTGCCAACTGGCAACCGAAACCGCGAGGCCCTGGCCGCGCACCAGCGCATTGTCGAGACGCGAGCTGGCGAGGCCGCCAAGCGTGGTTTGCGCCATGACAAGCGGAATGTAATCGGTCGACGTCTCGCCCGGCACCGGCCACATGCGGTAGATGCGCGTGGTCGAGACCTGGTCCTTGATGACCTTCTCCTTGTCGGCGGCCAGCTGCGGCACGCTCACCGCGGGGTCGACGACTTCGTCACCGCGCGGGATGGCACCGAACCAATGCGCGACCTTTTCCTTGGCGGTGGCGACATCGATGTCGCCGGCCAGCACGAGGACGGCGTTGTTCGGGCCGTAATTGTCACGGAACCATTGCTTCACGTCCTCGAGCGAGGCGTTTTGCAGGTCGTCCATCGAGCCAATGGTCGAGTGGTGGTAGGGGTGACCCTTGGGGAAGATGTTCTCGACCACTTCGTAGCGCAGCAGGCCGAAGGGCTGGTTGTCGCCGCGGCGCTTCTCGTTCTGGACGACGCCGATCTGGTTATCGAGCTTTTCTTGCGTGACGGCGCCGAGAAGGTAACCCATGCGATCGCTTTCGAGCATCAGCACGCGGTCGATGGCAGCGGTCGGCACGGTTTCGAAATAGTTCGTGCGGTCGGCATTGGTGGTGCCGTTGAAGCCGGTCGCGCCGACCTGCTGGAGCGGCTCGAAGAAGTCGCCATCGGCGTTTTCCGAACCGTTGAACATCAGGTGTTCGAAGAGATGCGCAAAGCCGGTCTTGCCGGCCGGTTCGTGCTTGGAGCCGACATCGTACCACACCGACACTGCGACCAGCGGGGCCTTGCGATCGGTGTGGACAACGGTGGTCAGCCCGTTGGGAAGGGTGAACGTCTCGTAGGGAATTTGGACTTCGTCGACCAGCGCGGCGAGTTCTGCATCGCCGGTGTCGGTCTCGACAATCGGCGCACTCTCGACTTCACCATCCGCGTAGCTCGTGCAGGCGCCCAGCGCCAGCGCAAGCACCGATGCCAATGCGTAATTCTTCTTCATTCTGCTCTCCCCATTAGCGGTGTCTGCTCACCGCCAAGGCATTGAAATTCGAGTCACTCCCCGACTCGCGCGGGGCGGAACCTAGGCAGCTAGGGCGCGTGCGTCACCGTTTTTCGGGTGACGGCATTTGCCAGGACATCATCACGCCAGAAATGGACCGGTTTCAGCTTGTGGTCGACGAACAGCTGCATCTCGTCGGTGTAATGCGGGCTGTCGGGCCTGCCATTGGCTGCGCCGAAGGGCTGAATGGAGCGTGAGAAGACGCGTTCGCCCTCGGTCCATTCGACCCACTGGATGAAGCTGTCGCCATGGACGAGCCGCAGCCGTCCGTCGTCATCCACTACCCAGGTGGTCGAGGCGCGCAGCGTGTCGGAGCCGCCGTCGAGCGGCAGGTCGACATCGCCGAGGCGAAGGCGCAGCAGGTCGGACATCGGCGGGTCGATGCGCTCGAAGTGGGTTTCGAGATGCGCGACCGATTCCGCCAGCATCTCGCGGACGTCGGGTTCTTCGTTCTTGTTGAGGTATTCCGCCGACATGAAGTCGCGGATCATCAGCAGGGCGAGTGCATCGCCTTCGCCGACATTGTCGGCCTTGAAGTCCCAGTCCATCAGCAGGTCACGCGCGGCAGCAAGCTCACCGTCGTCGGTGAGGTCGAGCACTTCGAGCGCATCCCACAGCTTGGCGATGTAGCCGGTGCGCGAATAGGCGGTGTCGTATTTGATGCGTTCCAGATTGGCGCGGTCGAGCACGTCCGCCTCGCTCAGGAGTTTCCACGCCCGGCGCGAGCGGTTGGTCTGCTTGAGCTCCACACCGAGTTCGGCGGGGAAGGCATCGGGCGACAAATCATCTGCCGCGCCCGCTGCCGTGTAAGGCTCGTTATTCGCGTTGTAGAGCCAACCGCTCGACGGATTGAGGTATTGCGGCAGTTCCTCAAAATCGACCGTGCCGCGTGTCAGCAGAGCTGGGTTGCTGCCGTCCAGCACGCCGCGCCAATTCACCTTTTCCCCGTCCACTTCGGCAGGGCGGTCGGGGATGGCGGCGTTGTAGACATAGGCGATGTTGCCCGCGTCATCGGCGTAGAGGAAGTTGGTGCTCGGGATGTCGAGCCGCGCAATGATGCTCTTCCATTCCTCGTAAGTCTTGGCCTTGTTGAGGCGGTAATAGGCATCGAGCTGGCCGAGATTGCCCATGCCGCCATAGCGAATGGCGAAGTAGCCCTTGTCGTTCTTGATGACCGGGCCGTGCACGCTGCGATGGAAGGTCTGGGGGATGGGCAGGACTACGGGGCCGAAACGCACGCCAAGCCATTCGCGGCGGGTTTCAAGGTCGCGCCATTCCGCGCCGAAACGATAGCGCGTGCCGGTATCGTCCATCTCCAGTTCGTAGACTTCGACCATGTCGGGACGGTTGACCGTATTCGTCCAGCCGAGGTTCCGGTTGTGACCGAGGAAGGGGAAAGGCGAACCGGGGAAGTTTGCGCCGGTGAAGTGCCAGCCTTCGCCGCTTTCGACCACCATCTCGTACCAAGCCACGCCGCCGCGCAGGGGCTGGTGACTGTTGGAGATCAGCGTAGTGGGCCCGCCCGACTTGTCCGGGCTGACCGCAAACGCATTTGAGCCGGGAAGGGCGCTGTCTGCGTAAAGCGGGGAGTAAGCGACCTCCTCTTCGCTCTCGTCCGTCTGGCCAGGGCGCGCGCCTACATCGCCCATCGCAGGACGTTCGAAGCCTTCGATATCGGGACCAAACTCCTGCCTAAGCTCGTCGCCTTCGACCAGCGGCTGGATGACATTGTTGAGGCCGAAAAAGAACGGCTGGCGCAAGGCAAAACCGGCAGCGACATCGACGCCGTCGACGGGGAAGAGGTTGCCCATCTTGACCTCGCCCGAATTCTCCCGCGCGAACTGGTTGAGGCCTGCGGCATAGGCTTCGAACAGGGCGCGCGTGTCGGCGGGCAGCTTGGGATATTCGCGCTCGGCGACCCCGCGCGCATCGATGAGGTGATAGGCATAGTCGAAGCCTGCACCTTTCTCGCCAGCCAGCGCGGCGTAGCGGCCGCGGCTCATCGCGATGACATCCTGCAAGGTGGTGAAATCATCCTCCGCATGGGCCACGGCCACACCGAAAGCGACATCGGCATCGGTATCGCCATAGATATGCGGCACGCCGTAATGGTCGCGGATTATCTCGGCGGAATAGGCCAGCTCGCTCGGCTTCACGTCATCGCGCTTGGCGAAGAACGGCTCCCATGTCGCAAGCGCAATGAACGCCGCCAGCAGGATGACGAGCAGGGCGACGCCAATGCGCCCGAACCACTTCTTCATATATTTCAGTCCTCTCTTGCAACCTGACTAGCGAGTGCGACGAAGCGAGGCAATGTGTTGGGCAAAACGATGGTTAGCGGCCTTCCGGTTTGCCGGTGGGGGCCGCTAGCCAAGGGGAGTGTCAGCACAAATCACCATCGGCCACGAATCGTCCGGCAAGCCGGTCGAGTTCGATATCGAGGAGCTTCTCGCCACCCGCCTGCTCGTCCAGGGCAATTCGGGCAGCGGCAAGTCGCACCTGTTGCGCCGCCTGCTCGAAGAAAGCGCGGGGATGGTGCAGCAGGTCGTCATCGATCCCGAGGGCGACTTTCCTTCGCTGGCGGAAGAGTTCGGCCATGTCGTCATTGACGGCTCGGCCTATTCGCCGGGCGAGATAGAGGCGCTCGCCCGCCGTATTCGTGAACACCGCGCGAGCGTGGTGCTCGACCTCGACGGGCTGGAAGTCGAGCAGCAGATACGCTGCGCCGCGCAATTCCTCACCGCGCTGTTCGATGCCCCGCGCGAGCATTGGTATCCCGCGCTTGTGGTCGTCGACGAAGCGCAGATGTTTGCCCCCGCCGCCGCGGGTGAGATGGCGGAGGACACGCGGCGCATGACGCTGACCGCGATGACCAATCTCATGTGCCGCGGGCGCAAGCGCGGGCTCGCTGGCATCGTTGCGACGCAGCGGCTGGCGAAGCTGGCGAAGAATGTCGCGGCAGAAGCCTCCAACTTCCTCATGGGCCGCACCTTCCTCGACATCGACATGGTGCGCGCGGCCGATTTGCTCGGCATGGAGCGGCGGCAGGCAGAGCGTATCCGCGAATTGGAACGCGGGCATTTCCTCGCGCTGGGTCCGGCCATCACGCGGCTGCCGCTGGCCTGCAAGATAGGTCCGGTGAAGACCGGCAACACCGCGCGCAGCGAAGGGCTGATGGCGCTACCCGACACCGCGCCCGAGGATATGGCCGACCTCCTCACCCGCGACCTCGCCGCCGATGTTGCCAAGGCTCCGCCGCCGCCTGCGCCGCCGCCCGCGCCGCGGATGGAGGAGATGGAGGACAGCATAGCCCATGCCGAGGAGCGGCAGGTCGAGGCTCCGGCGCAAGCGCTCGACACCTCGCATGTCGCGACGCGCATCACCGAAATCATTGCCGAGCTTGCCGGAGAGGAGGGCATCGCCTTCCAGTCGGCCAGCGCGCAATACCAGACTTTCCTCACCCGCTGCCGCCGCGAGCGGCTCATCGGACCGATGCCCGATATGCACGTCTTCCGCCGCCGCTTCGCCATTGCGGGCGCGGGGCTGGAGGCGCTGGGAGAGGAAATGCAGGCGCGCATCATGCAGCTTGCCGGCGCGGTCGATGAAGACCTGCTGAGCCCCTTCCTTGTCATTGCCAAGGCGGCGCATGCGGGCGAGACGCAGGTCGACGAGAACGAATTGGCGCGCGCCTATGGCACCAGCTCGCCGGGCCGCATCCGCCGCCTGCTTGACCACCTCGAGAGGCAGGGCCTCATCGTCGTGCGCGAGGATTTCGGCGGTGGCCGAACGGTGATGGTGCCGGGCCTTGAAGGCGTGGCGGCCGAATAATTTTCGCCTTGCCTCTCGCCAATCGAGAGGCCACCCCTATATGCGACTAACACACCTCGACAAAAACTGTCGGGGAGGTCTTGTGTTGCATTATCGCAACACCATATTCGAGGCATAATTCCAGTCAGGGGTGTTTGAATGAATCTCGAAAAGTTCACCGACCGCGCCAAGGGCTTCCTGCAGGCTGCGCAGACGGTCGCCATCCGCATGAACCACCAGCGCATCACGCCTTCGCACTTGCTGAAGGCGCTGCTCGACGACGAACAGGGCATGGCCGCGCAGCTTATCCAGCGCGCGGGCGGCAACGCAGGCGTGGCGATTACCGAGGTCGACACGGCACTGGGCAAGATTCCGGCGGTGTCGGGCGGCGGGGCGCAGCAGACGCCCGGCCTCGACAATGACGCGGTGCGCGCTCTCGACCAGGCTGAACAACTGGCGGAGAAGGCAGGCGACAGCTTCGTGCCGGTGCAGCGCATCCTTCAGGCGCTGGCGATGGCCGACAATGATGCAGGCCGTGCGCTCACGGCTTCCGGCATCGACGCAAAGTCGCTTGAATCCGCCATTCAGGAAGCGACCGGTGGCCGCACCGCCGACAGCGCGGGCGCGGAAGACGCTTATGACGCGATGAAGAAATACGCCCGCGACCTCACGCAGGCGGCGCGCGACGGCAAGCTGGACCCGGTCATCGGGCGCGACGAGGAAATCCGCCGCACGGTGCAAATCCTCGCCCGCCGCACCAAGAACAATCCCGCTCTCATCGGCGAGCCCGGCACCGGCAAGACCGCGATTGCCGAAGGCCTCGCGCTGCGCATCGCAAATGGCGACGTGCCAGATAGCCTCAAGGGCCGCACGCTGATGAGCCTCGACATGGGCGCGCTCATCGCGGGTGCGAAATATCGCGGCGAGTTTGAGGAGAGGCTCAAGGCCGTGCTCGACGAGGTGAAGGGCGCCGACGGGCAGATCATTCTCTTCATCGACGAGATGCACACTTTGATCGGTGCCGGCGCGAGCGAAGGCAGCATGGATGCCTCCAACCTGCTGAAGCCCGCTCTCTCCCGCGGCGAGCTGCACTGCATCGGCGCGACCACGCTCGACGAATATCAGAAGTATGTCGAGAAGGACCCCGCGCTGCAGCGGCGCTTTCAGTCCGTCTATATCGACGAACCCAGCGTGGAAGACACCGTCTCCATCTTGCGCGGCATCAAGGACAAGTACGAGCTGCACCACGGCGTGCGCATCACCGACGGGGCAATCGTCGCCGCGGCGCGCCTGTCCGACCGCTACATCCAGAACCGTTTCCTGCCCGACAAGGCGATCGACCTGATGGACGAGGCAGCCTCGCGCATCCGCATGGAAGTGGAATCGAAGCCCGAGGAAATCGAAGGTCTCGACCGCCGCATCATCCAGCTGCGCATCGAAGAGCAGGCCCTCCAGAAGGAAACCGACAGCGCTTCGAAGGAGCGGCTCGAAAACCTGCGCAAGGAGCTGTCCGAACTCGAACAGCAGTCGAGCGAACTCACCACTCGCTGGCAGAACGAGCGTGACAAGATTCACGCCGAGGCCCGCGTGAAGGAAGAGCTCGACCAGGCGCGTATCGAACTCGAACAGGCCCAGCGCGCAGGCGACCTCCAGAAGGCGGGCGAGCTCCAGTATGGCCGCATCCCCGAGCTTGAGAAAAAGCTCGAGGAAGCCAGCGGCCACACCGACAATGCGCTATTGAAAGAAGAGGTCACCGAGGACGACATTGCCGGCGTGGTCTCGCGCTGGACGGGCATTCCGGTCGACAAAATGATGGAAGGCGAGCGCGAGAAGCTGCTCGACATGGAGAACATCCTCTCGAAGCGGGTGATCGGCCAGACGCAGGCCATCGACGCTGTGTCCAAGGCCGTCCGCCGTGCGCGTGCTGGGCTTCAGGACCCGGGCCGACCGCTCGGCAGCTTCCTGTTCCTCGGCCCGACCGGTGTCGGCAAGACCGAGCTGACCAAGGCGCTCGCCGGCTTCCTGTTCGACGACGACCAGGCAATGGTCCGCATCGACATGAGCGAGTTCATGGAGAAGCACGCCGTCGCCCGCCTCATCGGCGCACCTCCGGGTTATGTCGGCTATGAGGAAGGCGGTGTGCTGACCGAGGCCGTCCGTCGCCGCCCCTACCAGGTCGTGCTGTTCGACGAGGTCGAGAAGGCGCACACCGATGTCTTCAACGTGCTGCTTCAGGTGCTCGACGACGGGCGGTTGACCGACGGGCAGGGCAGGGTGGTCGATTTCTCGAACACCCTCATTATCCTGACATCGAATCTCGGCAGCCAGTACCTCGCCAATATGGACGATGACCAGAAGGTCGAGGATGTCGAGCCGCAGGTGATGGACGTGGTGCGCGGGCATTTCCGACCCGAGTTCCTCAACCGGCTGGACGAGATCATCCTCTTCCACCGCCTCGCGATGGAGCACATGGCGCCGATCGTCGATATCCAGGTCGCGCGGGTGCAGAAGCTCCTGAAGGACCGCAAGATCGAGCTCGACCTCACCGAAGCCGCGAAGAAGTGGCTCGGTAGGGTGGGTTACGATCCGGTTTATGGCGCTCGCCCGCTGAAGCGCGCGGTCCAGCGTTATGTGCAGGACCCGCTCGCCGACATGATCCTTTCGGGCAAGGTGCCCGATGGCACCACGGTGAAGATCGACGAGGGTGACGGAGCGCTCGAAATGACCGTCGCTTAACCACGGCCACAAACAAAAAAGGGCGGGGTGAGAACCCCGCCCTTTCTTTTTTGCGTGATTGCCGTTCGCTTAGAGGCCGAGGCCATCGAGCGAGACACGGAAACCGGCGTAGTAGTAACGACCGAGCCAGCCGGTCGGCGTGTTGACGAGACCCAGCGCCGGCTGTTCGTCAGTGAAGTTGTTCACGCCAACGAAGAACTTGCCCTGCTCCAGCGCGTTGAACTCGACGCGCAGGTCATGGATGAAGCGCGAACCGATCGTGATGTACTCGGGAGCCGCACGGTCGGGATTGGCCGCGAGGACGTCCTTCTCGTAGCGAAGCTGCTCGCCGATGAACTGCACACCGTAGTTGATCGAGAAGTCTTCGTTGATGAAGGTGATGTCGCCGGTGCCGCTCCACTTGGGTGCGCCCGACTCACCGCGGTCATCGTCGACCTCACCGCCATTCGAAGGAATGAACGAGAGAGTGTCGAGATAGCCGACGGTACCGCGGGTCTCGATGCGGTTTTCACCCACGTCGAAACCGTAGCTGAGCGTCATGTCCGCGCCCGAGGTTTCGAAGAAGGCGACGTTCACCGGTGAGAGCAGGAAGCCGCTCACGAAGCCCGTGCCTTCTTCGCGCTGCACGAGGTCGCAGAAGTCGTTGTCGAGCGTCGGCGAGTCGACACAGAATTCCGCAAGCTCGGTCAGGCTTGTGGTGTTGACGGCATCATCGATCGTGATGTCGTACCAGTCGAAGCTGAGAGCGAGGCCACGCAGGAAGCTCGGCTGGAAGACGACACCTGCGGTCCAGGTGGTTGCTTCTTCGGGCGTGAGGTTCGGGTTGCCGCCGAAGCGGCCCGGAATACTCGCGCTCGAAGCGATGTCAGAGCCGTAGTCGTAGGTGTCGTAATCGGCACCCAGTCCTTCGATCAGCGCACGGCAGTTTGCTTCACGAACCGATGCGCCGCTGGTGACGTTCACCGGGTCACACGGATCGGTGATGAAGGAGAATGTGCCCGATGCTGGTGCGAACAGCTCGGTGATGTTCGGTGCACGAACCGCCTTCGAATAGCTGCCGCGGAAGCGGAGGTCTTCGATCGGCGCGTAGATGCCCGAAACCGACCAGCTTTCGGTGTAGCCCGAGGTCGAGTAGTCCGAGAGGCGGACCGCCGCATTAAGTTCCAGCAGTTCTGCAAAGGGCATGTCGGCGAGCAACGGAACCGAGAGTTCCGCGAAGCCTTCGATCACGTCGAACGAGCCGGTTTCATCGGCCAGGAGCGCCAGGTCGGCGAAGACGCCGGTCTGGTCGTCGAACGTGGTGGTCTGTTTGGCCAGATCGTCGACAATGCTGATGCTCTTTTCCTTGCGGTATTCGCCGCCAAGGACAAAGGCGATGGGACCGCCGGGAAGCTCGAATGCATTGCTGAAGTCGCCCGAAACGAAGCCGTTCACGACGTTCTGGGTGATCTTGTAGCTATTCTGCAGGTCTGCATTGATGAAGTCGAGTGCAGCCTGGCTGGCTACGCCGTCGCCGAAGATGTTGAGCGGAACACACTCGCTGGGCGAGAAGGTCTGCGGCGCTTCACCATAGTTGAAGTTGAAATTGTCGACGATGCCGCTGCCGTCGACCGAGACGCGGCAGACGACGTTGCCGTTCGGCGTGCCGGTCAGGAACTCGCCTTCGTCGACTGCATCAAGGGCGGCGAAATAGCGATCGGCAAGGCGATAGTTTTCTGACACGTAGGTGGTGTCGTTCTCGCCATAGACGTAGCTCACTTCGAAGCGCAGGTTGTCGGTGAGATCGCCATCGAGGCCAATCACGGTGCGATACAGATCGCGGTCGATACGCTCGTTGCGCGTGCCGAGATCGAAGTTGTCGCGGTTGAACAGCAGGCCGCCGAAGAAGCCGCCAGTTGCAGCAATGTCGTCGCGCACGTTCTGCGGGATCAGCGGGTTCTCGCCGCCGACATAGGTGTAGAAGTCGAAGGAAGGCTGCGACACCGAGAAGGTGTCGGTGGTCACATACTTGCCTTCGGCAAACAGCCTGATCGACGGCGTGATGTCGAAATCGGCGAACAGGTTGAACGCGTGGTTTTCCGTCGCAGCCTGAAGGTCACCCTGGTAGCTGGCGACCGGCGTGTCGTCGGTGTTCGGACCGCCGGCGGAACGGAAGCCCGAGTTGGGAAGGAAGGTAGCGCCGTTATAAAGGCGACCGTCGCCGTAGTAGAGCGGTACGAAGCTGTCGTCGACGATCAGTGCGCCACCGGTCGAGCTTTCCGCCCAGCCGATGTAGGGAAGGGGCACGAAGTCCGGGACATTGGGATCATCGCCGAGCGCGACATCTTCCGGGTTGCGCACGAGGAGGAGGGCGTCGAACTGGCCATTGGGACGGTCGCCATATGAGACGCGGCCGTTCTGGCGGAATTCATACGAGCCCGAGATATTGCCACGGCCATCGGCGAAGTTAGAGCCCACGGTGACTGCACCGTAGTAGCTTTCCGCATCGCCATATTCGCTGATGCCTGCCTGGCCGCGAACATCGACGCCTTCGAAGTCACGGTTCATCACGAAGTTGACCACGCCCGAAACGCCGTCTGCGCCGTAAACCGACGAAACACCGCCCGTCAGGACATCGACGCGCTCGACCAGTGCAGTCGGAATGCTGTTGATGTCGACAGCGGCCTCGCCGGCGACACCGGCGACATGGCGACGACCGTCAACCAGCACCAGGGTGCGGTTCGCGCCGAGGTTGCGAAGGTTCAGCAGGTTGACGCCCGACGCGCCGAAACGTGCCTGCGATCCGGCCGCATCGAAATTGTCTTCGGAATTGAAGAGAGCCGGCGTTTCCTTGAGGATATCGGTGAGATTGGTTTCGCCCGAGCGTTCAATCGTCTCGGCTCCGATCACGACGACCGGGTTCGGCCCGGCGACCTGCGGATCGCGATTGATACGCGTGCCGGTGACCACGATCGCACCGCTATCCTGCGCTGCTGCCTCGTCTTCGGCACTCGCATCCTGAGCGAAGGCCGGCGAAGCAACTGTCAGCGCGAAACACGTGGCGGCAGCGCCTGTCAGGAGGCGACCCTTCGTCTTGAGTGGAACGCTGGAAGATTTCATTTTTGGTTTCCCCGTTGTTGTATCGTTTGCAAACCACGATGCCCCGGACTTCGTTTGCCGGGACACGCAATAGTCGTTCCGCATGCCCTCCAGCATTGTTGGGCACAAGGACTGACGTGCCCGGTTTGCGCAACGAAGTGACGCTCGTTGTCATATTGCCACACTCACATGATTGAGAAGCAGTCGCTCGCTGGGGGTGACTACGGCAGGGACACACGCGCGCCCAGCAAACCTATAAGGAGGGGCGGACCTGCCGGTGATTCGCTTGGCTTGCTTGGCTGCCGACAAGTGCCAGGCAGGACTTACGTAATTTTATGACTCGCTAATCCAGTGCGAAAAGGCAATTGTTGCGCAGCCTGATTGCGCAGGCTGGGGCCGCATCAAAAGTTGTGGGATTCCGGCAACAGCAAACCTGAATTCCACCTGACTCCTTTGACAGGAACTCAGGGTTACCGCATCACTCCGTCTGTTGGGACTGGGGTCATTGCCACCCTTACAATTTGCATCAGGTAGCCTCGCCACTAGGGGGGTGCGGATTTTCGCCTGTGTGGAGTGGTGGCAAATCGCAGTTCCAGTTGTCGCGACTGGAGTATGAAATGCGAAAGATTTATCACACGAAATTGAAGGGGCTCGCGCTTTCCGCATCGGTCCTCGCCATCGCCGCTGGCGGTCCGGCCTTTGCTCAGGAAACGCCTGAGGATTGCGCCGCGAACGAAGAATTCGTCGAAGGCGAATGCGTCGTTCAGACGCCTGGCCCGGACGGGGTCAACAATTCCACCAACGATGCCGATGATGTCGTCGATGTGACCGACACCGGTGCAACCGGCCAGCAGAACGACGGCGCGATCATCGTGACCGGTTCGCGTATCCGTCGTCCCGATGCCTATTCCAGCATCTCGCCGCTCCAGGTGATCAGCAAGGAATCGCAGAACGACGCCGGTATCTTCGACCCGACGCAGATCCTGCAGCGCGACGAAGCTGCCACGGGTACGCAGATCGATGCGACCTTCCAGGGCTTCGTCCTCGACAACGGCCCGGGTAACCAGACGGTCAACCTGCGTGGCCTGGGTGCCGACCGTACCCTTCTCATGCTCAACGGCCGCCGCCTTGCACCTTCCGGTGTCGGTGGTTCGCCGACCGCGCCTTCGACCAACCTGCTGCCGTCCTCGCTGATCGACCGTGTCGACCTGCTGCTCGACGGTGCATCCTCGGTTTACGGCTCGGACGCTGTGGCCGGCGTTATCAACGTCATCCTCAAGAAGGATTTCGACGGTCTCGAACTGGCCGGTAGCGGCACTTACAATCCCGATGGCGCGGGCGACGACTACAACGTCTCGGCAGCCTGGGGTAAGAACTTCGACCGCGGCTTCTTCGGCATCGGTGCGGAATACGATTTCCGTGAGCGTGTCCGTGCCCGCGACCGTGACTTCCTTGCCGGTTGTACCACCGACTACGAAATTACCGACACCGGCGAAATCCGTACCGTCGAAGTGCTCGACCGCGTGAACACGCTGGTCGCTTCGGGCGGCACCGTCTCGCTTCCGGACAACGAGTGTCAGCGTACCGGCCAGGGCCTGCGCGGCGGTATCCAGGAATTCGGCTACTTCGGCGTACTCTACTTCACGCCGGGCCAGTCGAACTCGGGCGTTCCGAACTTCACCGAGTCGGGCGACTTCTTCGGTAACCCGGTCGATACCGATGGCGACGGCATCCAGGACTTCCGCTTTGCCGACGTGTCGACGAACGGTGCCTATCCCAACCTCGAACTCATCCCGCAGCAGGAACGCTACAACGTCATGGCATATGGCGAGTACGAACTTGGCGGTGACGCGAACATCACGCCCTTCTTCGAAGCGCTGTTCTCGCGTGCGGAAATCGAGTCGCGGGTGAACAACATCATCGGCAACGCGATCAACGTTCCGGCGACCAACCAGTTCAACCCCTGTAACCCGTACCAGCCGCAGGGCGTCGACTGTTTCAACCTCGGCGCTATCTTCAACTTCGGTTTTGCCGTGGTTCCGTTCCCGGTCGACCAGCCGGTGCGTGCGCGCCAGGTGATCCGCGGCGATCGCGACAACTTCGACACCTCGGTCGAACAGTATCGCGGTGTCCTCGGTATTCGCGGTGACCTTCCGTTTATCGGCGACAGCTGGACCTTCGAAACCTCGGGTGCCTACACCAAGTCGATCGGTAAGTCGTCGGCCATCGGTCTTCGTGAAGACAAGCTGGCCTTCAGCCTCGGCATCGACCCGACCGCCGACTTCAACGGTGACGGTATCGTCGACAACGACGGTGATGGCATCGCTGACGACTTCGACGCTTCGGCCCAGTTCGGTGCGCTCTTCGGCCTGCCGAGCGCTGGTACGCCTTGCGACAGCAGCATCCTGTCGAACCCTGACCTGGTCGCTCCCGACCTTCTCACGGGCTGTGTTCCGGTCAACCTGTTCGCGCCGAGCCTGATCGGTCCTGCAACCGGTGATTTCCGTACGCAGGCAGAACGCGACTACCTGCTCGGTCAGCGCACCTTCGACACAACGTACGAGCAGCTGCTCTTCTCGGCCTTCGCGACCGGCGATCTCATGGAACTGCCGGCTGGTCCGGTCGGTGCCGTGGTCGGTGTCGAGTGGCGTGAAGACAAGATCGAGTCGACCACGAACTTCGTGACCGGCAACGGCCTGTTCTACAACTTCAACGCCGACCGTGGTGCAAACGGCAGCAAGTGGATCCGCGAGGCCTATGCCGAGCTGGATATCCCGCTTCAGGCCGACAAGCCCTTCGTCCGCGACCTGCGCGTCAACCTTGCAGGCCGTATCACCGACGAAGAACTCTACGGCACCGCAGCAACCTACTCGATCAAGGCCGGCTGGCGTCCGATCGACCCGCTGCTGCTGCGTTTCAGCTACGGTACTTCGTTCCGTGCGCCGAACCTGCGTGAGAACTTCCTCACCGGTACGACGGGCTTCCAGAGCGTGCTTGACCCCTGTGCGGTTCCCACCGCGGCATTCGTTGGCGGCGTCTACCGTGCCGACCTCGATACGCGTGACCCGCAGGTCCTGCAGGCTTGCCGCGACTTCACCTACATCAACGCTGCTGGCGAAGAAGTAGGCCGTGATCCGACCACCGTCGGTATCGACCTCACCGGTCGCGTTCCGCGCGTCAGCCAGGTCACCGGTGTCGAAATTACCCGTCAGGGTAGCCTCGATCTCGATCCCGAAACCTCGCGTTCGATTACCGCTGGCTTCTCCTTCGAGGAAAGCTTCGGTGGCTGGGACCTCGCGTTCTCGAGCTCCTACTACGACATCAAGGTCAAGGACTCGGTCGTCGAACTGTCGGCACCCTTCGCGGTCAGCGACTGCTTCGAGCGTGACGATGGTCAGCGCAGCCAGTTCTGTGACCAGATCTTTGTCGGCACGGCGCCGGGCGACTTCGGGCTCATCACGAGCGCGGACATCGGCTTCCTTAACCTCGACGAAGACAGTGTCCGTGGTGCCGACTTCAACGCCAGCATCGGTCGCGAAGTGGCAATTGCCGGCGAAGATGTCGACTTCAACCTCGACCTTCGTGCGAACCGCCTGATCGAACGTAGCCGTACCTTCATCGACCTGAACGGTGCACGCACCTTCAGCGACTTCACCGGTGAATTCGGCCTGCCCGAATGGACCGGCCGCGGTACCTTCAGTGCGCGTGTCGATCGCTTCACCTTCACCTGGCAGACCCGCTGGGTCGGTGAGCAGAACCAGGATCCCGATGGTGTCGACGAACTGTCCGATGCCTTCGGTTATGGTCCTGACGGCGAGCGTACCGGCTTCATCGGCAGCACCTGTACGGGTGGTGGTTCGCGTGACGCGGACGGCAATCCGGATGGTATCGTCGAAGGTGACGGCGTCTACTGCCGTGACATCGGTTACGCCGAAGACTGGTTCGAGCACGCTGCATCGATCCGTTACAATGCCGACGATTTCACCCTGCGCTTCGGTGTGTCGAACATCTTCGACACCGCACCGCCGCGCGTGGATTGCGGCGAAGTCGGTCTGTGTATCTCGAACATTCCGATCGGCGGCAGCTACAACCTCGACGGCCGTGAATTCTTCGCTTCGGCAGAATTCCGCTTCTAAGTCGAACCGGGCTTGAGCCTGAAATCAGCGGCTCCGCTTCGGCGGGGCCGCTTTTTTGTGCGCGTCAGCCGCGCGGACAGCGTGTGCAGAGGCCTTCCCATTTCTGCCGTCCGAGATCTTGGCGAACCTGGGGGAGGGACGGCCTTTTCCGGCATTCCTCGTAGGTCAGACGCAACCTCTCACCAGACTAATAGCGTGAAGCAGAACCAGGGCGCTCGAAGCGCCTGCTGTGCGATAATAACTCGGGGCACCGCAGTCGCGTTCTCGAGTGGGTGAGAGTGGTGGTGCCATCTTTCAGTGGTGTTCGGTGCTATTATGGTGGGCAGCGAAGGGCAGCCTACTGGCGGGCTATGAAATCATCTCCCTCCCACGAAGCGCCCACCAATCGAGACGTGCGCTATCCTGCGCTTCCCTTGAATACCTGCCTGGCAGGGACGGCGGGCGGACGACCCACTAATTATTGTCGGGGAGGGGCGAGGGGAGAATGGAAAGGGGCTATGTCCGCTTCAAAAGCATGCCGAGGTGCGGAGGGCCTAATCCTGGGTTTCTGCTTGGCTAATCCGGCAGGCATGTGCCGCGAATATCAGGGCTGACGGCGAAGCTTGCCCGACGGGTTAGCTGGGAGGCGAGTGGCGGGGATCCGCCTTTGTTAGGCCGTATATCTCCTGCCTGGATTCCGACGCGGGGAAGGGGTGTTAAGCTCATCTTTGATGCAGTTAGAGGTAACGCAAAGATAAAAGGGCGGGGATTGCTCCCCGCCCTTCTTTTTTAGCCGTTGTCCGGCTGGAGATTAGTCCAGCGAGATCTTGAAGCCGGCGTAGTAGCGACGACCCAGCGGATCGTAGGTACCCGTGTCGGTTTCCATACCAGCGACCATCAGGCCACCAGCGTAGACCGGCGAGTTGTCCATGACGTTGTCGACACCGACGTAGAATTCGTGGCGGTCGGAAACTTCCCAACGAGCCTGGAGGTCCAGGTAGAACTCGTCGTGCCAGCGATAGTCTTCGTAGCCTTCGTCGAAGCGGGTCACACCCGTCAGCTGATCGTCGAGGTAAGCCGGACCGAAGTAGGTGCCGGTTGCCGCGAGGGTCACGTCACCAAGGCCAAGGAAAACCTGCGTGGTGAAGCGATCCTTCGACGAGCCAACTTCACCGTCGAAGTAATCGAGCGGCTCTTCGTCGGTCGACTGGACCTGATCGAAGTAGGATTCGAACAGGTGCGTGTAGGCGAAGTTAAACGACAGGTCGGCGTCTTCATTGATGAAGCCGAGCCCCGTGTTGTAGGTCACCTTGACGTCGATACCTTCCGTCTTGAAGCCACCCGAGTTCAGGCTGGCCGTGTTGACCTCGTCGAGCGAACCTGCGCTGTACGGACCGATAGCGGCCGGACGACGCGTGATGAACTGGTCGCACAGCGCATCGTTGCCTTCGACATAGCACTGGTTGAGGATGAACTGACGGCTGGTAGCCGTAATTGCATCGTCAATGGTGATGTCGAAGTAGTCGACCGTAACGGTCAGGTTACGCAGAGCGTCGATGAAGGACGGGTTCAGGACCACACCTGCGGTGAAGGTCTTGCCGGTTTCTTCTTCGAGCAGCGGGTTACCGCCGCTGAAGCCGGTCACGCCCTGCACGTCCGAGGTGCTGTTAAGCGTGAACACACCGCCGTTGACTGCAGCGTTAGCCACAACGCCCGGATCAGCGAAACACTGGTTGCCGAGGGTCGATCCGTCATTCGTCGCGCCCGAGCACGGGTCGGTCAGAGTCGGGAAGGTCTGGCTACGTCCAGCGAACAGTTCGTTGATGTTCGGTGCACGAACGGTTTCTGCGTACATCGCACGGAAGCGAAGGTCCGGAGTAACCGCGATTTCACCGCCAGCGTTCCAGCTGAAGGTCTGGCCGATGGTGCTGTAGTCCGAGATACGAGCTGCACCGCGGATCGACACGTCATACAGGAACGAGTCCTGCAGAAGCGGGATCTTACCTTCGATGTAGGCTTCGCGAACGTCGAACTCACCGCTGGTCGGGGGCAGGGCGTTACCTGCGTTCAGACCGCGCTGCGAGAGAACGTCCCAGATGTCCGAGCTCTTTTCCTTACGATATTCGACACCGGTCGTAACCTGGATGGGGTCGATATCGCCGTAGAGCGAGAACAGGTCGCCACCGACGAAGGCACCGATCTGCATCTGGCTAACGTCAGCGTTGAACGTGGTCGGAGCTTCCAGATAGGCCAGAGCTTCGGGCGAGAGCGAGTCGCGACCGAAGATGTTTGCCGGAGCACAGCCTTCTGCGCGTGCAGTTGCGTCAGCGCAGATGAACTCGCCAGGGTTGGCGGGATCGGGAATGATCTGCAGCGACTGACGGTAGTTAGGCGTATTGATCTGGCCGTTACCGAGCTGGGCCTGCTTCGTCTTGCCGTAGTTGAAGAACGTTTCGTAGTTCCAGCTCTCCGACAGGTCGCCGCGCATGCCGAGCACGATACGGAACGTGTCACGATCTGCAGCCGAACGACGTGCACCAAACGAAGTCAGACGCTTCGTAAGGAAGATGTCGCGCAGGCCGTCACCGTCGGTGTCGCTCGCGTCGTTGTAGATCTCGTCCGGAACGAACGGGTTACGGAAGACCGTGCCGTCGTCGAGGAAGGTTTCGATCGGCAGGTTGCCAGCAACCGGGTATGCATCTTCCGAAGCGAAGGGGAACGGCTCAATGTTCGAGCGAACGCTCGTATTGATGTAGCTGCCCTGCAGGAAGAATTCGTGACCGTCCGCAACGTCGTAGGTCGCGTTCGCGGTGAGCATGTAACGCTCGGTCGGAACGGCGAGGTAACGGAAGAAGGTGCGGTTGAAGCCGGTCGGACCGACGCCGCTGTAAACACCGTCACCCGACGTACAGCTGGTGCCGTTCGTCGTGGTACAACCCTGCAGCACGCCATTCGGCGCATAGGTGAATGCATAGTTGTCGGTGAAGTAGGTGCCGTAGGGCGAGTAGCTCGAGAAGAAGGGCTCACGCGCTTCCTGGAAGTCGCCACCGAAGAAAAGGGCGCTCAGGCTGTCGCGTTCCGACGGACCAGCTTCGGTCTTGTGGTCACGCAGGAAAGCAGCGCCTTCCTTCGAGTAACCGGCGAAGAGGGTCGCGTTACCGCGGCCATCGGCGAAGTTCGAACCCATGGTCAGGCCAAGGGTGTACTCTTCACTGTCGCCGACTTCGCTGACACCGGCCGAACCTTCGACGTCGAAGCCTTCGAAGTCATCCTTGAGGATGAAGTTGATAACGCCGGCCACAGCGTCCGAACCGTAAATTGCCGAACCCGAACCCGAGGTCAGGATGTCGACGCGGTCGATGAGCGCGGTGGGGATGGCGTTGAGGTCGACTGCCGACGAGCCCGGGACACCCGAAACGTGACGGCGACCGTCGACGAGGATCAGGGTGCGGTTCACACCGAGGTTGCGAAGGTCGACGGTCGACAGGCCCGAACCGCTCGTGCTGAACGAGGTGTTCGTACGCGAGAAGGTCGGCGTACCCATGACCGGGTCACGCAGCAGCGTTTCCTGGATGTTGACGGCACCGGTAGCTTCGATCGACTGTTCGCCGATGACCTGGACCGGCGCAACCGTGTCGAACGTGGTCGACTGGATACGCGAACCGGTCACAACGATCGGTGCGGGAGCATCGGCTTCCGTAGCGTCGTCGTCGACATCCTGCGCCATGACCGGCTGGGCCATGAGCGCGATGCCAAGCGCGGTCGGCGCTGCAGCGAGCTTGAGCTTGCTATGCATCTTCATGTGATTTCTTTCCTCTTTAATCCAAGGCCCCCACCCCGGTTCATCCGGTAGTGGAGGTGTCTTGAGATACCTCCCGCTGTTGGACGCACTGATGGCGCTTCCCCCTGCGGATGGAGGCATTTGCCTGTAGCCAGCCCCGAAACGCAAAGATTTTGTAACAAAAGAGGCAAGACTCTGCGGCGGTGTTGCCATTTAGTCACAAGCGTTACGAACGCAGAAAAATTGCGGGGAAAACCGTTTCTCGTGTCGGATAAGGCGTTTGTGCAATCCTATGCACGGAACAGCGCTGCAACACTCAGCTTGCCCTTGACGTAAACGGAAGGTGCAAATAGGCCCACGGCAACGTCTTATCAGAGAGGATTCCCCATGCCCGAAGCCTATATCGTCGAAGCTGTCCGCACCGCAGGGGGACGCCGGGGAGGAAGGCTTGCAGGCGTACATCCGGTCGACCTCGCCGCCAGGTCGCTCGATGCGGTGATGGAGCGCTCGGGGCTGGAGGCGAAGGTTGTCGACGATGTCGTGATGGGCTGCGTCAGCCAGGGCGGCGAGCAGGCGATGCAAGTGGGGCGCAACGCCGTCCTCGCCTCGAAGCACCTGGGCGAAGGTGTTCCTGCCGTGACCATCGACCGCCAGTGCGGGTCCTCGCAGCAGGCCATCCAGTTCGCCGCGCAGGCAGTGATGAGCGGGACGCAGGATGTCGTCATCGCCAGCGGTGTCGAAAGCATGACCCGCGTGCCGATGGGTTCGACCGCGATGTTCCACATGAAGGAGGGGCTGGGGAACTACAAATCGCCCGGCCTCGAAGAGAAATACCCCGGCATCCAGTGGTCCCAGTTCATGGGCGCCGAGATGATCGTCAAAAAGCATGGCTTCTCCAAGGACGACCTCGACCGCTTCGCGCTGGCGAGCCACCAGAAGGCCATCGAAGCGACCCGTTCGGGCGCGTTCGAGGCGGAAATCGTGCCGGTCGAAATCGAGACCCCCGAGGGCACCGAGATGCACACGGTGGACGAGGGCATCCGTTTCGACGCGACGCTCGAAGGGATTGCAGGCGTCAAGCTGCTCAGCCCCGAGGGCACCATCACGGCAGCCTCGAGCAGCCAGATTTGCGACGGTTCGAGCGCGGTGCTGGTGGTCAGCGAGAAGGCGCTGAAGGAATACGGCCTCACGCCGCTCGCGCGCATTCACAACCTTACTGTCACGGCGGGCGACCCGGTCATCATGCTCGAAGAGCCGCTGTTCGCGACCGACCGCGCGCTGGAGCGGGCAGGCATGAAGATTTCGGACATCGACCTGTTCGAGGTGAACGAAGCCTTCGCGCCCGTGCCGCTCGCATGGCTCAAGCACACCGGTGCGGACCCGGAAAAGCTCAACGTCAACGGCGGCGCTATTGCGCTCGGCCACCCTCTGGGTGCATCGGGCACCAAGCTCATGGCCACGCTGGTCCACGCGCTGAAGGCGCGAGGCAAGAAATACGGCCTCCAGACGATGTGCGAAGGCGGCGGTGTCGCCAACGTGACTATCGTCGAGGCACTTTAAGCTTCTAAAATCACGAGAGGATTACCCTTATGGAAGTCAGCAGCAATACCCCCGCAGTCGTCACCGGCGGCGCATCGGGCCTCGGTGAAGCCACCGCCCGCGCTATCGCCGCCAAGGGCGCGAAGGTCGCCATCTTCGACATGAACGAAGAGAAGGGCGAAGCCGTCGCCAAGGACATCGGCGGCATCTTCTGCAAGGTCAACGTGATGAGCGACGAGGACGTCGATGCCGGTTTTGCCAAGGCGCGCGAAGCCCATGGTCAGGAACGCATCCTCGTCAATTGCGCAGGCATCGGCAACGCCATCAAGACCGCCAAGCGCGACAAGCAGACCGGCGAAATCAGCCACTTCCCGATGCAGGCGTTCGAATTCGTCATCCAGGTGAACCTCATCGGCACCTTCCGCTGCATCGCCAAATCGGCAGCCGGCATGATGACGCTGGACCCCATCAACGAAGACGGCGCTCGCGGCGCGATCGTCAACACCGCTTCGGTGGCGGGTGAAGACGGCCAGATCGGCCAGGCCGCTTACTCGGCATCGAAAGGCGGCGTGATCGGCATGACGCTCCCCATCGCGCGCGACCTGATGCAGGAAGGCATCCGCGTGAACACCATCCTGCCGGGTATCTTCAACACCCCGCTGATGAACGCCGCCCCGCCGCAGGTAAAGGACGCGCTGGCCGCATCTGTCCCGTTCCCCAAGCGCCTCGGCAACCCGGAAGAATATGCGCGTCTCGCGATGACCATGATCGAGTGCGGCTACTTCAACGGCGAAGACGTCCGCCTCGACGGCGCCATCCGCATGGCGCCGCGTTAAGCGCCACCAGTTCATCCGGACAAGCAAACGCCGCCCGCTCCAGATACGGAACGGGCGGCGTTTTGCGTTTGACCGAGGCCGTTTAGTAGGCCGTTTCCATCAGCTTTATCGAGCCGGTCCATTCGTCCTGCTCGGCCGCGTCGGCCAGCAGCTGCGCCACATCACCGCGTGCCGCCTTGCCCTTGGGGTCGACCTCGTCGCCCAGCTTCACCGAGCCCGTCGGTCCGTCATCGGTGAGCGCGACCGGGCGCAGGATGGCATATTCGAGACTGCTTTTTTTCAGGTGCTCGTCCGCGGCGTGTTTCGCCTCGAGGTAATGCGCCAGGTCGCTGTCGGGATCGGGATCCCCCGCGCCAACCGAACTCAGCATTACGAACCGGCGAACATCGCTTTTCTCGGCGATGTCGATAAGCTTGATAGCGCCATCCCGGTCGACCTTGTCCGTCATCTCCTCGCTCGTGTCGCCGCCCGACCCGGCGGCGAAAATCACCACTTCGCAGCCGTTGGTGACATCGTCCTGAAGGTCGGTCAGGTCACCTTCGCGCAGCGTGACTTCTTCGGGCAAATCGCTGGTGTCCGAGGACGAGCGGACTAGCGCGACGGTGTCATGGCCGCGGCTTTGCAGTTCCTTGACGAGGCGCGTGCCCGTATTGCCGGTGGACCCGGCGACGAGGATTTTCATGAATTTTCTCCTGTGTTGCCGGTTGAACCGGTCACATGCTGGCCTGTTCCAAGGGTAATTCAGCCTCAGGCCTGGCCGAGGTCCTGCAGTAATTCGCGGAACCAGCTCTGCGTCACGTCGAAGGCCTTGCCGCCCTTGATGCGGTCGAACTCGATGACGCGCAGATCGTCGCCGCGCTCCTCGTCATGGCCGACCACGCCGCTTGTGCCTTCGAGCGCAGCATCGACGGCGAGGCGGGTGCAATGGGCAATCAGTTCGCGGTCCGATGCATTGGCAGGGGCCGAGCGGGAGAAGTAGCCGCTCTTCTGTACCAGAACCTTTTCCGCGCCCAGTTCGGCGGCAAAGCGGTCGGCCAGCCACTGGCCCGGATTGATCTTGTCAAGCTTCACATGGCCGAAGGCATCGCGGGGGACGTCTTCGCCTGCGGCCTCCATCTCGGCGATGATTTCACGTGCGCCGGCACCTTCGGAAACGAACAGGTTCACCCCGCCATGTTCGTCCATAATGCTGCGCAGGCGTTCGGTTTCGCTCGCAAGGTCGAACGCGCGTTCGGGAATGTAGACCCCGTGCACGTCCCAGCGCGCCGCGGCGTTGTCGACCCATTCGGCGAACGGCGCGGTGCCGACCCATTCGTGGTGCGCGCGCGCGGTGGCCGCAGTCAGCCACCCGCAGTTCCTGCCCATCACCTCGTGCACGATAAGCATGTTCGGATTGGCGGAGAATTCGGCGATGATGTTGCGGGCATAAAGCGCGCCCTGTTCGGCAGCGGTCCATGCGCCCAGCGATTGCCGGATGGGTACGACGTCGTTGTCGATGGTCTTGGGCAGGCCGACCACGGTGAGGTCCGAACCGATAGCCGCAAGATGCGCCTTCAGGTCGGCTGCAGCGGTGTTGGTGTCGTCCCCGCCGATGGTGTGGAGGATGTCGATGCCGTCGCGCTTCAGCTGCTCGGCGGCGACGGCGAGCGGGTCCTCGCCCTCCTCGACCAGCCCGCGTTTCACGCAGTCCTCGACATTGGTGAGCTTGACGCGGCTGTTCCCGATAGGGCTGCCGCCGAAGGCATGGAGCCGCCCCGCATTGGCGCGAACCTCGTCGGTGGCCTCGATCCAGTTGCCCGTCAGCAGCCCGGCATAGCCGTTGCGATAGGCGACGATGCGCACGTCTGGCGCGATTTCGCTGTATCGCTCGATGAGCCCCCCGACAGCGGAGGACAGGCAGGGCGCAAGGCCGCCTGCGGTGAGCATGGCTACGGTTTTCTCTCCCATGCGCTCCCTCCTGCCAAGCCTATGACCTAAAAACCAGAGGACTACGAATGCATGACGTGCTTCCATGTTGGCGCGCTTGTCATTAGCGTCGTTCGCGAAGGGGAGAGATCGATGAGTTCCTACACGCAGATCAAGCTCGACATCGCCGATGGCATCGCCACGGTGACGCTCCACCGGCCCGAAAAGATGAACGCCTTCACCCGCGTGATGATGCAGGAGTTCATCGAGGCGCTCGATGTGACCGATGCCGACGACAGCGTGCGTGCGGTCATCGTGACGGGCCACGGCGACCGCGCATTCTGTGCCGGGGCCGATTTGACTCCCGAGGGCGGTGGGCACGTCTTCTCCGACCCAAATCCGGTCGAGGACCTCTCGGATGAGCGCGTGCGCGACGGGGGCGGACGGCTGACCCTTCGGCTGTTTAATTCGAAGAAGCCGCTTATCGGGGCCTGCAACGGCGTCGCGGTGGGCGTGGGCGCGACGATGCAGCTGCCCTTCGACATTCGCCTCTGCAGCGACAACGCACGCTTCGGCTTCGTGTTTGCGCGGCGCGGCATCACGCCCGAGGCGGCATCAAGCTGGTTCCTCCCGCGTCTGGTCGGCATGCAGACCGCGCTCGAATGGTGCATGACGGGCCGCGTGTTCGATGCTGCCGAGGCCAAGGAGCGCGGACTGGTGCGCTCGGTCCACCCGCAGGGCGAGCTGATGGATGTGGCCACAGGGCTGGCGCGCGAGATTGCCGACAACACCTCTGCCGTGTCGGTTAGCATGACGCGCGCGATGCTGTGGCGCCTTTCGGCCACCGAGCACCCGATGATGGCGCACCGTATCGACAGCCGCTCCATCTACCGCCTCAGCCGCAGCGCGGACGCGAAGGAAGGCATTGCGAGCTTTCTCGAAAAGCGCGCGCCTGCCTATCCCGACACGGTCAGCAGCGACATGCCTGACTTCTATCCCTGGTGGGACGAGCCTGCCTACGAGTAGTTTCATGTGAGATAGTCACACACGCGACCTTGCCAAGCGGGAAGGGGGGGTTACAGCTAGGCGTCATGACTGCACGCAAGCCCGCCAAGCGCCTCGCCGACTTTCTGCCCTACCAGCTCTCGGTCGCGTCCAACGCGGTCTCGACCCGGATTGCAGAGCAGTATCGCAAGCGTTTCGCGCTGAAGACGACCGAGTGGCGCATCATGGCGGTGCTCGGCGACAGCGGACCGACCACGCAGCGCGAGCTTTCGCAGATGACGCTGATGGACAAGGTGCCGGTCAACCGCGCCTGTAAGACGCTGGAAAGCCGCGGACTGGCTGCGCGCAAGCCCAATGCCAGGGACGGCCGCTCGCACCTCCTCGAACTGACGGCAGAGGGCAGGGCGGTGCACGCCGGCATCATGCCGCTGGCGCTGAAAATCGAGGAGGAGCTCTTCTCGGTCCTCAACGAGGAAGAGCAAGCGCAGATGCGCGACATGCTGGCGCGCCTGCGCGAAAATGCCGGGGACTTCGACGCAGAAAGCCTCGCCGACTAGGACAGTCGGCGAGGCTCTCGCTTCCTTCGGTTTTCTGCCTTCCGGCTGCCTTGCCTACATCGAGAAGGCGTCGGCAATCGAGCAGGCTGCGGGTCCGAGGATGAAGATGAACAGGACCGGCAGGATGAACATGATCAGCGGGATGGTCATGATGGCCGGCAGGCGGGCTGCCTTTTCCTCGGCACGCATCATGCGCTCGTTACGGAATTCGGCCGAGAGCACGCGCAGGGCCGAAGCCAGCGGCGTACCGTAGCGTTCGGTCTGGATCATGGTCGTGACCACGCCCTTCACCGCTTCGAGGTTCACGCGATAGGCGAGATTGTCGAAGGCCTTCTTGCGTTCGTTGAGGAACGACAGCTCGATGGCGGTGAGCGCGAATTCGTCGCCGAGTTCAGGATAGGCGCGGCCCAGTTCCTTGGCGACGCGATTGAACGCAGCGTCGACGGTCAGGCCGGCCTCGGCGCAGATGACCAGGAGGTCGAGCGCGTCGGGAAGGCCCTTGCGAATGGCGTCGGTACGCTTGGTCGCAATGTTCTGGAGGTAGATTTCCGGGCCCTTGTAGCCGAGGAAAACCGCCCCTGCGAGCGCGGCGACGCGCTTGAATTCCCAGTCGGGGAAAATCTCGACGACATAAAGCAGGATGGCCGCGATGATGCCGAGGATGATCGGCGCAACCATGCGCAGGCCAATCAGCAGGACCGCGACTTCCTTGTTGCGGAAACCGGCCCAGGCCAGCTTCTGCTGCATCATTTCGACCTGGCTCGCCTGCAGGACCTTCATGTCCTTCAGCGTGTCGCGCACCTTGTCGGTGGTGCCCGACTTGCGCACGAGGCTGGTGCGCTTCTTGGCGCTGGCCGTGACGAGGCCGAGTTTTAGTTCCTCGCGGCGTCCCTCGAGCGCTTTCACGCGCTTCTGCATCGGGTCCTTGATGGTGACCGCGGTGTAGATGGCGAAGAGCACCGCCATCGCCGCGATCCCGGCAAGGATCGAACCGACGAGGATGACGTCGAAACCTAGGAGCGTTGGGCCGGATTCCATGACTTTTTGATCCCTCGGTCGGTTAGATTTCGAAGCTGACCATCTTGGCCATGATGAAGGCGCCGATGCTCATCCAGACAAGGCCGCCAAGGCCTGCAACGATGAGACGGTCGTCGGTGAAGAAGCCACCGAGGTAGCCCGGGTTCACCCACCAGATGAGCATGAACACGATGAAGGGCAGGGCGCCAACGATGTAGGCGGAAGCTTTCGATTCCGAGCTCATCGCCTTGATCTTGAGCTTCATCTGCGTGCGCTTGCGCAGCACGTCGCCGAGGTTCGACAGCGTCTCGGCAAGGTTACCACCGGTCTCGCGCTGGATGGCGAGCGTGATGCAGAAGAAGTTGAATTCGGGAATGCCGAGGCGGTCGGCCGTTTCCTGGAGCGATTCCTCCATGGTGCGGCCGATCTTGATACGCTCGACGATACCCTTGAATTCCTCGCCCACTGGTCCGGGGACCTCCTGCGAGACGACGTTGAGCGTTTCGGTCACGGGCAGGCCCGAGCGCAGGCCGCGCACGAGCAGTTCGATGGCGTCGGCGAACTTGGCGTTGAACTTGTTGGTGCGGCTCTTGATGGCGCGTCCCACGATGAAATGGGGGATCCCTGCACCCGCAGCAACGCCGATGGCGAAGGACAGCGGCAGCGAACCGGTGCGCAGGAACAGGACGACTGCCACGACCAGGCCGACGGCAACGCAGGCATAGGCATACTGGCTCAGCGTCCACTTCTTGCCCGTGCGGTCGAGGCGCATGGCCAGCGCTTCGATACGCGAGTTCGAACCGGCCTTCTTGAAGCTTTTCGGCTTACGTGCGGCAATCGCTTTCTTGAGCTGCGATTCCACCTTGGCATCGGTGCTTTCCGAGTGACGGAAGCGGACCTGCTGAAGGCGGCGCTGGCTCGCCTTGGCGGCATTGGGACCGGCAAAGGCGAGGAAGGCCAGGACGAGCAGGACCAAGACACCGCCAGCGAGCATCACAAGCTGGATCATGTTCATCTATTCTACTCCGTCCCGTCCGTTCAAATCTTCGCGTTAATCGGGAGGGCGGTTCCGTCAGGCCCCGCCCTTCCTCGTCATGCCAATCAGGCGTCGGCCTTGTCTTTCTTGCCGAGCAGACCCTTGAGGTCGAACCCGCCAGACTTCTTCTTGCCGCCTTCTTCGCCTTCGCCTTCACCGTCGGCATCGCCGATACCGATGATCTTGCCGGCAACCTGCTTGATGGCGCTCGAGACCTTGCTCGAACTATTGGCATCGATGAAGGTCTTGCCGAGCTTGGCAGCTGCGCTCGCACCCTTCTGGTCGAACGGCATGATGACATCGATCTTGCGCTCGATGGAGGCTTCGAAATCGGCCTTGCTGATTTCGGCCGTGCCCGGCTGCACCTTGTTGGCGACAACCAGCGGGGTCACGTGACCGGCGTTGGCCTTGAGCCAGCTCAGCACGCGAATGGTGTCGCGGGCCGAGGCCAGCGTCATTTCGCAGACGATCACGCCGACGTTCACGTCGTTGAGAACATGCGGGAAGTTGATCAGCATGTTGCGCGGCAGGTCGACCAGCGTCATCTCGAAAGCGTGGCGGAATTCTTCCTGCAGCTGCAGGAAGGCCGCGCCGTCGGTCATCAGCGGCGAGTTGATCGGAGCCTCGGCCGAGAGCAGGGCGAGGTTGTCGTTCGCGCGGATCATGGCGCGTTCGATGAACAGCCCGTCGATACGGCTGGGGTTGTCGATCGCGTCGGTCAGGCCGCGGCCCGGCTCGAGGTCGAGCGTAAGGGCACCGGTGCCGAAGTGCACGTCGAGGTCGAGCAGTGCGGTCGGCATCTTCTTGTCGGCGCTGTAGTGCCAGGCAAGCGAGGTGGCGAGGGTGGAGGCCCCGACGCCGCCGCGCGTCCCGATGATTGCACTCGAGACATGGCTCTTGACCGCTTCGGCTTCACCGCCGCGCGGGGCCGAGAAGACCTGCTGCGCTGCATTGAGCGAATCGCGCAGGACCGAGGCCGACAGCGGCTTCAGGAGATAGTCGTGGATGCCGCTCGCGAGCAGGTCGCGATAAAGGCGCACGTCATTCACCTGGCCGATGGCGATCACGACCGTGCCGGGTTCGCAAACCTCGGCCAGGGCGTTGATGTCGTTCAGCGGGTCGCCGCTTTCCGACAGGTCCACCATCAGGATGTTCGGGCTGGCCGACACCGACAGCGACTGGACCGCGTTACGCAGGCCGCCCTTGTTGCACTTCTCCGGCTGCCATCCGAGTTCGATGACCACCGGACGCAGGACGTCCAGCGCAGTCTCGTCGCAGATGTAGGCAGCGAACGGATCGCGATTGCCGGGCATGCCGCCGGATTTCTGAAAAGCGCTCATGGCTTACTTGCCTCCTCCAGTATTCGTGTTGACCTTAGGCAGACCGCCCTTGCCGGTCGGCTCCTGGCCGCGATAAGTCTCGATCGCCTTGGTGTGGGTCGTGACGATGGTCTCGCCGGTGCCCTGCTGGCCCACGACGAGGTCTTCCGGATTGGCGACCATGGCAGCAAGATTGCTGTTCACGGAGCAACCGTAGTTCGGATTGGTCGAGTTCTTGTCGTTGCCCTCGGCCGTGTGCGACCAGTCGGGGCAGCCCGGAACCGAAGCGGTAGAGCGCGTGATAATCACACGGGCCTGGCCCGGATTGCCGGCGCCGGCAGTGACCGGTGCGCCTTCTGCAACCATGATGCCATAGCGGCCCGCGATTGCAGCAACGTCTTCACGCACGGCAAGGTTGGCGCTGCCGTCGTCAATCGAGACACGGTCTCCATAACGAAGGTTCATGCTTTCGAACCAGCCGGCGAGACGCTGCTGCTCCGAAATGGGCAGGCCTTCATAGGTCGTCTTCACGTCGAGCACGTAGTTCGAGCGTTCGACCACCGGCTGCTTGACGCTGTAGAGCGTGCGGTTGTCCATGTTGACGCCGCCGCATGCACCCAGGGTCAGGGCAAGCGAGACCGCCAGCGGAGCGGCGAGTTTGCGAGTGTTGAAGGTACGCATTGTCCTCGTCTCCCTTATTCGAAGCTGAAGCCGGGCTTGGCCGCCGCGGTCTTCTCGTTACGGCGTGCCTCTTGCGAGGTAGCCACCTGTTCGCCCGGCTGGGCGGGGCCGTGCGATACCTGCGGGCTTGCTGCCTCGCCGGTTGCGCTGGGCATCGGGCGGGTTTCGCCCGAGACGCCATCGGCCTCGCGGTACTGGATCAAACGCTGGATTTCGGTCGGCTTGAGGAAGCCGTCGGTCGGCAGGCGAATGTCATTCGCATTCACCGGCTTCACCAGATACGGCGTGACCACGATGACCAGCTCGGTTTCGCCCTTGCGGTACGATGTCGAGCGGAAGAGGTTGCCGAGGATCGGCACATCGCCGAGGCCCGGAGCCTTTTCGATCGAGTTCTGCGCCGAGTTCGACAGCAGGCCGGCAATCATCATGCTCTGGCCCGAGCCGAGTTCGACCGTGGTTTCGGTGCGGCGCGTAACCAGCGACGGCACGTTGAAACCGTTGAGGTTGATCGAGCCCTGCGTCGACAGTTCCGACACTTCCGGACGGACGCGCATCGAGATGCGGCCATTGGCAAGCACGGTCGGGGTGTAGGCGAGGCTGACACCGTATTTCTTGTACTCGATCGAGGTGGAACCCAGACCCTGGCTGAGCGGGATCGGGAATTCGCCACCGGCGAGGAACTCTGCCGTCTCGCCCGAGAGGGCGGTCAGGTTCGGCTGCGACAGCGTGGTGACGAGGCCCTGCGTTTCGGCAAGGTCGAGCGCGCCGATGATATCGAGGCCGAGCAGGCGGCCGGCAAAGCCGAGCGTGTTGCCGAGATCAGTGGCACCAATCGAAGGACCCGTGACTTCCACCGCGTCGCCCGTGGCCGGATCGACACCGACTGCAGTTCCGGCAACGCCGACGCCAAGCGGACCGCCGTAGAAGAACTCATCCTTGTTGGTGAGGAAATTGCCCTTGCCGACACCGAACTGGAAACCGTCGGTGAAGTCTGCGGTCGCGAGGTTGACGCCGATGGCCTTGACGACCGAGCGGCTGACTTCTGCGATGCGGACCTGCAGGTTGACCTGCAGCGGGGTCGCCATGCGCAGGCGGCTGATGACGTTCTGGCCTTCGCCGACATAGGCTTCGACGAGTGCCTGGGCGTCGGCAGCATCTTCCGGAGCGGCAACAGTGCCGGTCAGGAGGACGGTGTTGTTGCCCATGGTCGCCACATTGATCTTCGCCTCGGGCATCGCCAGCGTCAGCATCTGGTCGATGCTGCCGATGTTCGAGCCCACGCGGATTGTGGTGGCCCAGATGATGTCGCCTGCCGCATTGCTGGCATAGAGCGTGGTTTCGCCGCCCGACTTGCCCATCACATACAGCTGGCGCTGCGACTTGATCTGCACATCGGCGATGGCATCGTTGGCGATGAAGACATCGGCCATGGTGCCAGGCACGTTGACGAGTTCACCGGCGCCGATCGAGAGAACGATTTCGGTGTCCGGCTTGACGACCGACTGCGCGGTGGCAGTGGTCGCCGGGACTGCTGCCAGCGGCGCGAGGGCCATGCTGGCGAGCAGGAGTTTGGTGGTAAGACGACGTTTCATGGAATTGCCCCCTGAATGGCTTCCTGTCTGTTCTAAAATCAACGCAAGGTGCTCAGGCCGACCGGAGCGGTCTTGCCAGCTTTGTTCAGCCCGTTTGCGACTGCCGCATTGTAGCGACCGACCGGACCGGCGCTGACGGCCTGCGAATTGCGGCCACGCGTCACGATGACCGTGGGACCCTTGGGCGCCGGAGCAGCTCCGCCGCCACCGCCACCGCCGCCGCGGCCGCCCTGTGCGGGGGTCGAGCTGCGCTGGAAGCGCGAGACGTCGCCGCCGGTGACATAGGTGCTCTTGCCATCGTCGGGACGACCAGCGACTTCGCGGATGAGCGCTTCTTCTTCTTCGGGCGTTGCATCTTCGGGAATGACGAGCTCACCGGCTGCAATGGCCTTGTCGAGTTCGCCCTGGCTGTCGGCCAGCGGACGCAGCGCGAGGCTGAGCGTGCCGAGGGTCTGCGCAACGGCGACCTTTTCGGCAATCGTCGGCGTCACTTCCATGGTCACCGTGCGGAAGGCCTTGACCACGGTGCGGCCGTCCTTCTTGCTCTGCGTGGTCGACTGGTCGGTCGCCAGCACGCGAAGGTTACGAAGGATGGTTTCCGACGCTTTGAGCGAGGGACCGTCTTCGCCCTTGACCGTCTGGGTCAGGACCATGTCGACACGGTCGCCCGGGAAGACGAAGCCTGCCACACCGGCCTTGGCGTCAACCGGAACGGTGATGGCGCGCATGCCGGGGGTGAGGGCTGCTGCGAGAAAGCCGCGGTCGCCGGGACGCACGAGCGAACCCTGGGTCACCGGTTCGCCAGCGGTCACGCTGTGACGTACGACAGTGCCGATCAGCTTGGTCACGTCGGCCTCGCCATCGAGGAAGTAGGCGTCCTGCACCAGTTCTTCGGGCCACAGCTGGAAGCCGATGGCATCAGCCGTGATGATGGTGCCCGCCGGCAGGCCACGCTGCGCGACGAGAATCTTGGGTCCCTGTGCTTCGACCACCGCAGCGGCCTCTGCCTGCGGAGCGGCTGCTCCTGCGAACATGCTGCGGGCGACAAGTGCGGTACCGATCGCAACGACCAGTGCGCCAACCAGCAGAACAAGCTTCTTCCTATCCATGGCTTTTAAGCCCCCTCGTATGGCCCGCTTGGATTCGTGTGCGGGCAGCTATGGTTTCCATCTCTAAGTGGCGATTGGTTAAAATCGGGTTTCAGCCGACTGCGCCGCTCGACATTCCCGCGATTATCCCGCCGCCGACTATCCACAGGCCGGCCATCGAGATGGCGAGGCCGTAGGGAACACGCGGCTGGTGGTCGTGCCGGCGGATGATGCGGATGGAGGCGAGCGTGACGATGGCCAGGATGGCAATCGGCAGCATCGCGATGAATATTGCAGTCGTCGGGTTGGACCCGAGCGAATCGATGAGCAACTGCGGCACGGCCAGCTTCGGGCCGCCCAGCACGGCGCTAGCGAAATTGGCCGCCACCAGCGTGCAGGCAATCAGCAGCGTGGTGTCGCGCACCGGCTTCGCGCCGACGACACGCGAATGCGCTACGCCCCAGATGCCCATGGCCAGCGTCAGCACCCAGCCGAGCATCGCCATGATGAGCACGAGGCCAAGGAAGTTGCTCGGCGGGAACCACAGCGCGAGTGCGGTCAGCAGTTTCACATCGCCGCCGCCCATCTGGCGGATGGCGAAGAACAATGCGCACACCGCAAAGGTGATGGCCGCGATGCCGAGCTGGTAACCAACACCCGGCCACAGCGGCAGGCCACTCGCCCACCAGTAAAGCGGCGCGCCTGCGGCAATCGCGATGTTCAGCTTGTTGGCGATGGTGCGGCTTTTCAAATCGGTGAACGCCGCAACCAGCAGCGCCATTGCCAAGGCGCCGAGTAGCACATAGTTGAGAATCTCTTGGTCCATGACCTGCCCTGCGAATATCGAATAGGCAGCAGAGCTACAGAAACATGCTTACCAAAGAGTAACCATGCCCCTCATTTCGCCACGGAGGCTTCCATCCCCGATACCAGCATGAACCGCAGCGGCGAAGGCTTCGACCGCAGGAGCATCCCTGCGCACGCCGTGGAAAGCGGCTGGCAGGCCGAAGACGGGCACGAGTTGCGCCGTATAGACTGGCCCGGCGAAGGCGGCGGAAAGCGCGGCTCATTGCTGTTCCTGCCGGGACGCGGAGACTTCTACGAAAAATATCTCGAGAGCCTTGAGGAATGGCATCGCGCGGGCTGGAAGGTAACGGCTGCCGACTGGCGCGGTCAGGCTGGCTCGGGGCGGTTGGGTGACGATGCGCTGACCGGCCATGTCGATGATTTCGACACATGGGTCGCCGACCTCGCGCATTTCTGGACGGCATGGAAAGCAGAAGCTCCGGGGCCGCATGTCCTTATCGCGCACTCGATGGGCGGGCATATCGTAACGCGGGCGCTTATCGATGGGGCGGTCGACCCTGATGCCATGGTGCTTTCGGCCCCCATGCTCGGCATGGCCGGGCCGCCACTGCCTCTCGCGGTGCTGCATTCGGTCGCGCGCGTGATGACGCGGATCGGTTCGCCCAAGCGCCCGGCCTGGAAATGGAGCGAGAAGCCGGGCGAAATGCCCTCGCGCCGGCGCGACCTGCTCACCCATGACGATGCGCGTTACGAAGACGAACTCTACTGGCGCGAGACGCGGCCCGAATTGGCGATGGGGCCAGGCAGCTGGGGCTGGGTGGAGCGTGCTTATGCATCGACCCGCGAACTGGAAGCGCCGGATGTCATGGAGAAGGTGTCCACACCGGTCCTCGTTGTCTCCACCAGGAGCGACAAGCTGGTGAAGCACGATGCTGCAGCGCGTGCCGCTGGGCGGCTGCCGAATGGCGAACTGGTCGAGTTCGGCGACGAGGCTCACCATGAAATCCTGCGCGAAGTGCCCGAGGTCCGCGATCGCGCGATGGACGCCATCGCCGATTTCCTCGATCGGGTAGCACCTCCGCAATCGTGACCACCTGCGATTTCGCCCTGATCGGAGCCGGCATAGCCGGAGCCAGCCTCGCGGCCGAACTGGCCGAGAGCGGGGCGCGCGTGCTGTTGCTCGAAGCCGAGGACCGGCCCGGCTACCACGCTACCGGACGTTCGGCGGCGTTCTGGGAGGAATGTTACGGCGGCCCCGAACTCGTGCCGCTGACGCTCGCCTCGGGCGATTATTTGCGCGACAACGGCTTCCTCACCCGGCGCGGCGCGCTCTACATCGGGCGCGAGGAGGATGCGGGCGAACTCGATGCCTTCATGGAGCGCTTCGGCAAAACCGGGGCGACAATCGAAAGATTGGACAGGGCGGGGCTGGAGAAGCGCATCGACGGCTTGCGCGAGGACTGGACTGGCGCCGTCTGGGAGCCTGCCTGCGCGGATATCGATGTGGCTGGTCTCCATGCGCATTACCTGGCCCGCGCACGCAAGGCTGGCGTCCAGCTCGAGTGCCGCGCTCGCGTCTCGCATATTGAAAAATCAGAAGGCGCGTGGGTCATCGGGTGCGAGGATGGGCGCAATTTTGCGTCCGCCAATCTGGTGAACGCTGCCGGTGCATGGGCCGACACGATTGCGCAAATGGCCGGGGCACGGGCGCTCGGGATCCAGCCGCTGTTGCGCACGGTCGCGCAACTGCGAACCAATCCTGCACCCGATCCCGACCAGCCGCTCGTGCTCGACATATCGGGCCGATTCTATTTCAAGCCCGAGGCTGGCCGCTTGTGGCTCAGCCCGCATGATGAGCAGCCGAGCGCGCCTTGCGATGCCGCGCCCCAGGAACTGACCGTGGCCGAGGCCATCGACCGCCTAGAGAAGGTTGTCACATGGCGAGTCGAGGTAGTCGAGCGCCGCTGGGCTGGCCTGCGCAGCTTCGCGCCCGACCGCCTGCCGGTCTACGGCTGGGACCCGAAAGTCGAAGGTTTCGCATGGTTCGCAGGGCAGGGCGGATACGGCATCCAGACCTCCCCCGCCGCCGCGCGTCTCGCTGCGCAATTGTTGTTGGGCCTCGAACGCGACGAGATGACACGGCGGCTCGACGCCTCGCTTTATGACCCGGCCCGCTTCCACTAGCCAAGCGCGCATCATTTGTTAGGGTGGCCGTCCCGATAACGTGGACAGGAGGCCGCAAGATGGCGCACCATTTCAAGATCAAGAAGAACAAGGCTGGCGAGTTCGTCGCCTATTTCATGTATAATTCGGAAGCCATCTTCTGGACCGAGGGTTACAGTTCCAAGGCCAGCGCCAAGAACGCCATTGAATCTATCAAGAAGAACGGCCCCGGCGCGGACACCGTCGACGAAAGCTGATCTTTAGGGCCTGACCCTAACAATCTTCGCCAGCGGCGATGGCTTCGGCCGCGTCGCTGGCGAGCTGGTCCACACGCTCGTTTTCTGCATGACCGGAGTGGCCCTTGACCCAGTGCCAGGTCACCTGGTGCTTGCCGCGCAGAGCATCGAGTTCGCGCCACAGGTCTTCATTGACCACCGGCTTCTTGGCCGAATTTTTCCAGCCCTTCTTCTTCCAACCGTGAATCCACTTGGTGATGCCATCGATGACGTAGGTGCTGTCGGTATGCAGCCGCACCTCGCACGGTTCGCGCAGCGCTTCGAGCGCGCGGATGGCCGCGGTCATTTCCATGCGGTTGTTGGTCGTCTCGGCCTCGCCGCCGGACATTTCCTTCTCATGCGCGCCCATGCGCAGCAGCACGCCCCAGCCGCCCGGGCCGGGATTGCCCTTGCAGGCACCATCGGTGAAAATCTCGACTGTCTTCATCGCGCGCGTCTCTAGCGCCTGCCTGCGTTCAGGCAAATGCCGCAGCGCCTTGATCACGGTAGAAATCCCACCGGCGGACGAAATCCATCGGATCCTTGCGCAGCACATGCGCATCGGCGGGCGTGTCGAGCCAGTCCTCCGAGCGGCTGGCGACGAAGCGCAGGCAGGCACCTTCGGCCAGTATTGGCAGCGCCTCGCGCTCATCAGGTTCCAGCGCGCGGACGCTCTCGTAACCCTCGACCAGTGCCTTGCCGACAGTCTTGTCGAAACGCTCGCCGCTTTTGTCGAAACACCAGGCGGCATGGGTCACGGCGAGGTCGTAAGCCATCATGTCGTGCGCGGCGAAATAGAAGTCGATCATCCCCGAAACCTCCTCGCCCAGCATCAGGACGTTGTCGGGAAAGAGGTCGGAATGGATGATGGAGCGCGGCAGGTTGTCCGGCCATTGCTCGACCACACGATACGCCCTTTCGGAAACCTCGGGCAAAGCCGCATCGATGGAGTGCAGGGCATCGGTTCCGCACTTGTCGAGGATGAGCGAGGTGTCTTTCGGGGCTAAGTCGTTCGCGCGCCGCGGAGCAAAATCCTTGGCTGCCAGATGCACCCGCGCCAGCGCTGCACCCACCGCACGAGCTTGCGCAGGTGTCGGTTCGTTCGGCGAGACACCGGGTAGGAACTCGATAAGCGCCACCGCCTTGCCATCGACCTCCCTCAGCGCTTCGCCCGAACCGTCATGGATGGTTGCCGGGACCGCGCAGCCAGCCGCCGCAAGGTGGTCGAGCAATCGCAAGAAGAAGGGCAGCTGCGCAATATCGATGCGCCGCTCGTACATGGTGAGGATGAACCGCCCGCCGGTCGTCTCCAGCAGCCAGTTCGAATTGGATACGCCTTCGGCAATGCCTTTGGCCGAGACCAGTTCGCCGACGTCGTATTCGGCAATTAGCCGCGCGAGTTGTTCCGCGCCGAGATGGGTGTAGACCGCCACCTGTTCGGCCGATTAGTCCGTAAGCTGGCGGGGCAGTTTGAAAATCATGTTCTCTTCTGCCGAAACCACCGGATGCTCATCTACGAGCCGCCATTCGGACAAGCGGTCGACAACCTCGCGGACCAGCTTTTCGGGCGCCGAAGCACCCGCAGTGAGGCCGAGTGTTCCAACGCCCTCCAGCCATTTCGGCTCGATCTCGTCGGCGCGCTGGATGAGCTTCGCATCAGTGCCCAGCCGCTCGGCCACTTCGACGAGGCGCAACGAGTTGGAAGAATTGGGCGCACCGATGACCAGCACGAGGTCGCTCGACGGCGCGATGATCTTTACAGCCGCCTGCCGGTTGCTGGTGGCGTAGCAAATGTCCTCCGCCTTGGGCGCGACGATTTGCGGATAGCGCGCTTCCAATGCCTCGATAATCTCGTGTGTGTCGTCAACCGAAAGCGTGGTCTGGCTTAGGTAGGAGAGGTCGTCCTCTTCGGTGAAGGGGAGGGTGGCCACGTCCTCGACCGTTTCGACCAGCGTTATCTGGCCTTCGGGCACCTGGCCCATCGTGCCGATGACTTCGGGATGGCCCGCGTGCCCGATGAAGAGGATATGCTGGCCCTTTTCGATCTGCCGTTCGGCCTGGCGGTGGACCTTGCTGACCAGCGGGCAGGTCGCATCGACATAGAGCAGCTTGCGGCGGTCGGCCTCGGCAGGCACCGATTTCGGCACGCCGTGCGCGGAAAAGACCACCGGCACATCATCTGGCACCTCGTCCAGTTCCTCGACGAAAATCGCCCCCTTGGCCTTCAGGCTGTCGACCACATAGCGGTTGTGGACGATTTCGTGCCGCACATAGACCGGCGCGCCATACTTCTCGAGCGCGCGCTCGACGATTTCGATGGCACGGTCGACACCGGCGCAAAAACCGCGCGGCGCTGCAATCAGCAGCTTCAATGGCAGGCGCGGGTCGGCATTGCCGCCATTTTCATTCGGGGATTGAAAGGGAGCGTTCATAACCGCCCCCCTAGCGCTTTGCATCGCGCCAAGCTAGGGGACGCGTCGCCCCAAGCGGGGTGTGCATACGAACACTTGAGGAATGCCGCCGATATGAACACTCGCACTCGCCTCCTGACTGCCCTTGGACTGGGTCTTGCGCTGGCAGGATGCAAGTCTTCAGGTGAACTGGTGGTTGACGCCGGCGGCGCTGGCATCACCGCGCTGCGCACGACCTGTCCGGCGGTCGGCATCCCCGATTACACCGGCGACGTGACGCTGTTCCGCAGCGAGACTTCGAAAACGCTCGCCGACCTCGACGTGACCGCGGCGATGACCGACCTCACCTCGACCTGCAACGAGGCAACCGACCGCGTCTATACCGAGGCAACCTTCAACGTCGTCGCCCGCCGCACCGATGTGCGCGGTGCGCGCAGCGTGCAGCTGCCCTATTTCACCACCGTGCTTCGGGGCGGCAGCGCCGTCGTTTCAAAGCGCGTCGGCACGGTCACCCTGAACTTCGCCGATGGTGCGGAGCGCGCCGTGGCAACCGGCAAGGCAGGCTCTTATGTCGACCGCGCCGAAGCCACGCTTCCTGCCGACATTCGCGAGAAAATCACCCGCAAGCGCAAGCCGGGCGACCCCGATGCCGCGCTCGACCCGCTGGCCGATCCCGAAGTGCGTGCTGCTGTCCAGCGCGCCAGCTTCGAGATGCTCGTCGGATTCCAGCTCACGCAGGACCAGCTGAAGTACAACGCCACGCGTTAAGCTGTTTTCGCCACCCAGATAATGGAGGTGCGATTTCCAGCCCTCCAGCGCTGGATGGCATCTTGCGATTCTGCGCCAATCGTCTAGGCGCGCGTGCATGTCCGACATCCAGACACTGCACGCCGGTTTCGCGGCGAGAATCGACGCCGTTCTTAACGCCCTCGAGATGGAAGGCCACCTTCCGCCCGAGACCAACCGTTCGAACGTAACCGTCGAGCCGCCCCGCGATCCTTCGCATGGCGACCTTGCAACCAATGCCGCCATGGTGCTGGCCAAGCAGGCCAAGACCAATCCGCGCGCGCTTGCCGAACTGATTGTCGAGCACCTGCAGCGCGAGCCCGATATCACCGAGGCGAGCATTGCCGGACCCGGCTTCATCAACCTGCGCCTGTCCGAACAGGCATGGCTGCGCGAGTTGAAAGCAATCGCCGCGCTGGGCGAAGACTACGGTCGCTCGCAAGTCGGCGGCGGCAAGGTTGTCAATGTCGAATATGTCTCGGCCAATCCGACCGGGCCGATGCACATGGGCCACTGCCGCGGTGCGGTGGTGGGCGATGCGCTGGCCGGATTGCTAGAATTCTCGGGCCACAAGGTCACGCGCGAATATTACGTCAACGATGCGGGCGGACAGGTGGACGTTCTCGCCCGCTCGGCGCACCTGCGTTACCGCGAGGCGCTGGGTGAGGATATTGGTGCAATCCCTGAAGGCCTCTACCCGGGCGATTACCTCATTCCCGTCGGCAAGAAGCTCGCACAGGAATTCGGCGATGCCTACAAGGACGCGCCCGAAAGCGAGTGGCTGGTCCAGTTCCGCGAGCGTGCCGTTGCCGCGATGATGGACATGATTCGCGAGGACCTCTCGCTGCTCGGCATTCATCACGACCTGTTTTCCTCCGAGGCCAAGCTGCAGGCTGCGGGCAAGCCCGAGGAAGCCGAGGCGTGGCTGCGCGAACATGGTTTCGTCTATGACGGCGTGCTCGAAGCGCCCAAGGGCAAGGCCCCTCCCGAAGACTGGGAGCCGGTCGAATTGCCGCTGTTCCGCTCGACCGAATTCGGCGACGACCAGGACCGCCCCATAAAGAAGTCGAACGGCGCGTGGACCTATTTCGGCGCAGACCTCGCCTATCACTTCCAGAAGGCCGAAAGCGCCGATGCGCTCATCGACATCTGGGGTGCGGACCATGCAGGCACGGTCAAGCGCATCAAGGCCGCCGTCGCCGCGCTGACTAAGGGCGCGGGGCGCGATGTGCCGTTCGATGTGAAGCTGGTGCAGATGGTGAACCTCGTCCGCAATGGCGAGCCGGTGAAGATGTCCAAGCGCGCCGGCACCTTCGTGACGCTGGCAAACGTGGTGAAGGAAGTGGGCAAGGACGTGGTGCGTTTCACCATGCTCACCCGCAAGCCCGAAGCGCAGATGGAATTCGACTTCGCCAAGGTGGTCGAGGCCAGCAAGGACAACCCGGTCTTCTACCTACAATATGCGCATGCCCGCATCCGCTCCACGCTGCGCAAGGCGGGTGTCGAGCCGAGCGATGCCAACCTCGACCGCCTCGGCGCGGACGAGCTGGCTCTGGTGCGCGAGGCTGCGCAATTCCCGCGCGTGGTGGAGGCTGCCGCCAAGGCGCGCGAGCCGCACCGCATCGCGTTTTTCCTCGGCGACCTTGCCGCTGCCTTCCACAGTTTCTGGAATGCGGGTAACGATGACGCGGCAAAGCGGATTATCCAGGAGGATGATGCCGAACTGACCGCCGCACGCCTGTTCGTGGCGGCGCAGGTCGGGCAGGTAATCCGCAACGGCCTCGGCATACTGGGTGTCGAGGCGGTGGAGGAGATGTAAGCGAATGGCGCGTCCGCCCTACGAACACGACGAGGACTGGGAAGCAGCCGAGCTCGAGCTGATGGAGAGCGACGAGCGGCTGCCGTGGCTCGATGCCGAGGATGACGAAGAGCGCGAGGCCGGTTTCGCCACGTCGCGGCTGGTCATGCTGGGCGTGCTGTCGCTGGTCGTCGTGGGCGCGCTCGTGGCGGTCGCTTGGTTTGCGATGGGTGCGACGAGCGACGAGCCTCCTGCCGACGGCAGCCTCGTCGAGGCGCCGGAGGGTCCCTACAAGACCAAGCCCGAGGATCCGGGCGGCAAGGTCCATGCAGGAACGGGCGACACCAGCTTCGCCGTGGGCGAGGGCCAGACCCGCGTCGGCAAACTCGCCGACAAGACGCCTACGCCCACTCCGACCCCCGAGCCGAGCGAGGAGCCTGCCGGCCCGTCGCTCGCCACCACGCTCAACGAGGGCCCGCGCGCCAGCGAACCGCCCAAGGGCACGCTCGTGCAGGTTGGCGCCTATCCTAGCCGCGGCGATGCGCAAGAGGCATGGGGGCGGCTGATGCGCCAGACGACCTCGCTCAACGGCGTTCGCCACCGGGTTGTGGAGGCCCAGGTCGATATCGGCACCGTCTATCGCCTGCAGGCCGTCACCGGCGGTAATGCCGAGGCGCGCGCGCTGTGCGGACGGCTGAAGGACGACGGGCTGGCCTGTTTCGTCAAATAATGGCGGGTTTCGGCTCGTCTCGGCGTAATTTCCACACCTGACGACTCCGCCTTGCTTGGCAATCGCCAAGAAAAGTCGCAGCTTCGCCTCCATGACGCCTGCAATTTTCGGCATTTCCGGCCCCAGTCTGACAGCCGACGAACGCGCCTTCTTCAAGGAGGCCGACCCGGCGGGCTACATCCTGTTTGCGCGCAATTGCGAAACCCGCGACCAGATGCGTGCGCTGACCGATGACTTGCGCGCCATCCACGGGCGCGAGCGGCTGATTGTCTCCATCGACCAGGAAGGCGGGCGCGTGGCGCGCATGAAGCCGCCCGAATGGCCGAAATACCCTGCGGGCGAGGCATTCGCAAAGCTGTACGACATCGCCCCCGCCTCGGCGATCGAGGCGGCGCGGGTCAATGCCGAGGCCATGGCGCGCGAACTGGCGCTGGTGGGCGTTACCGTAGATTATCACGCGCCCTTCGACGTGCGGCGTCCGGAAACCGACGACGTCATTGGCGACCGCGCGCTGGGTAGCGAACCGATGCAGGTTGCGGCGCTCGGCAGGGCAGTCCTCGACGGCATGGCGAGGGCAGGCGTGGTCGGCTGCCTCAAGCACATGCCCGGCCATGGCCGCGCGACCTGCGACACGCACAAGGAACTGCCCACCGTTACCGCCAGCGACGAGGAACTCGAAACCGATATCGAGCCCTTCCGCACGCTGTCCTCACACCCGCTCGGCATGAGCGCGCATATCGTTTTTTCGGCTTGGGACGCGGACCAACCCGCCACGCTGTCCAAGAAGGTCATCGACGAAATCATTCGCGGGAAAATCGGCTTCGATGGCCTGCTGCTGTCGGACGATATCGATATGCAGGCGCTCGACGGAACCATTCCCGACCGCGGTGCGGCAGCGCTGGCGGCTGGCTGCGACATCATTCTCAACTGCTGGGCGAAAATGGACGACCAGCAGGAAATCGCCAACCGCTTCCCGGACCTGTCCGACGCGAGCAAGGCCCGCCTCGATCGCGTGCATGCTGCGATGGGCGAGGCCCCGGAAGGCGTCGATACGGCCGAACTCCTCGCCAAGCGCGATGCGCTGCTGGCCATTGCAGAGGCGGCGGCATGAGCGACGGCGTGCTCTTCACCGACCCGCCGCAGGAGGAGTCGGAAGACTGGGACGGCATCGCCGCCGAAGCCACCGTCGACACCGATGCGCTCTATCTCGAGCTCGACGGCTGGGAAGGTCCGCTCGACCTCCTGCTCGACCTCGCGCGCCGCCAGAAGGTCGATTTGCGCGAGATTTCCATCCTCGCGCTGGTCGAGCAATATCTCGACTATATCGAGCAGGCCGAGGCGCTGAAGCTCGAACTCGCCGCCGATTACCTCGTGATGGCGGCGTGGCTGGCCTATCTCAAATCGGCGATGCTCCTGCCCAAGGAAGAGCAGGAAGACCCGTCGCCCGAAGAACTGGCGCTCAAACTACAGCTGCGCCTCCAGCGGCTCGGCGCGATGCGCGAGGCGGCAGGGCGGCTGATGGGGGGGGACCGTATCGGGCGCGACGTATTCTTGCGTGGCAGCCCCGAAGGTCTCGACATCGTCCGCAAGACCAACTGGCAATGCGACCAGTTCGCGCTGATCGAGGCCTATGGCCGGGTCAAGGCGCGCACCGCGCCTGCCGTCCACATGGTGCGCGAGCGGCCGGTGATGACACTGGAGTCGGCGCTTGACCGCGTTTCCAATATGCTCGGGGTCACGCTGGAGTGGATGGAACTGCGCGACTTCCTGCCGCCGCATGCCGAACCACGCCTGCGCAAGTCGGCGCTGGCATCGAGCTTCGTCGCGGCGCTGGAACTCGCGCGGCTGGGCAAGGCCGAAATCGCTCAGGACGAGGTTTTCGGCCCGATGAAGCTGAGGCGGGTGGCGTGAACCAGCTCGAGCGCGCGATTGAAGCAGCGCTCTTCGCGGCTGAAGAGCCGATGAGCGTCGATGCGCTGGCGAGTTTCCTCGGCGATGCGGAAAAGCCCGATGTGCGCAATGCCCTGAAAGCGCTCGCCGAGACGTACGAGAAACGCGGCATCCACCTCGTTGAGCGTGGCAAGCGCTGGCATTTCGAGACCGCGCCCGACCTCGCCCACCTCCTGCGCAAGGAGCGCGAGCAGGTCCGCCGCCTCAGCCGCGCGGCGACCGAAGTGCTCGCCATCATCGCCTATCACGAACCGGTCAGCCGCGCCGAAATCGAATCGATACGCGGCGTGCAGACCTCCGGCGGGACGCTCGACGTGCTCATGGAGGCGGGCTGGGTGAAGATTGCCGGTCGCCGCGAAGTGCCCGGTCGCCCGACCATTTACGCGACCACGCCCGAATTCCTCGACCACTTCGGCCTCACCAGCCGCCGCGACCTGCCGGGCATCGCCGAATTGAAGGCAACCGGTCTGCTCGACCCCGTCGACGATGCTTATGATGACCTGATGGGCGAGGGCGAGGAAGAGGAGCCGCATGAAGCTCCCGAAGTAGAAGAAGACAGCACCGACGCAGCCTGACTGGCTTTCGTGTGCGGCAACGCCTATATTGGCGACAACACCCTATGCTTAGAAGGTAAATCCCATGTCACTCGGCCCCTGGCAGCTCATTATCATCGCCATCGTCATCCTCGTCCTGTTCGGGCGCGGCCGCATTTCGGAGATGATGGGCGATTTCGGCAAGGGTATCAAAAGCTTCAAGAAAGGCATGAACGAAGACGATGCCGAGCCTTCGAAGCAGATTTCGCACGAGGCCAAGCCTGCCGACCAGGGCCTCACGGAAGAGCAGGTCAAGACGCCTTCCGAACCAAAGTAAGCTCACCTGAGGGCGAGTTAAGCCATGTTCGATATCGGCGCGGCCGAACTGCTGGTGGTCGTCGTGGTGGCGATACTCGTCATCGGCCCCAAGGACATGCCCGCCGCCATGCGCGCCGCGGGACGCTGGATCGGCAAGTTGCGCCGCATGTCCGCCCATTTCCGCTCGGGCATCGACGAGATGGTCCGGCAGGCCGAAATCGAGGAAATGGAAGAAAAGTGGTCCCAGCGAAACAAGGAAATCATGGCGAAATACCCCACCGGCAGCGAACCGGAGGGCGGTGCGCCGGAGGAACTTCCTACGCCGAAGATGGAGCCACTTGCCTCTGCCGGTGAAGTCGCCGACCCCGATGCCGCCGCCGATGCCGCGATAGCGCGCGCTGCCCCCAAAAAGGCTCCCGAACATGGCGGAGAGGCGAAACCCGCCCCGCCACCGAAGACCGACGAGCCGGGCTTGCCGTTCGGCGACCTGGAAAAGGGCGCGTAAGATGGCGTTCGAAGTGAAGGATATCGACGACACGCAGGCGCCGCTGCTCGACCATCTCATCGAGCTGCGCAGCCGCCTCGTGCGGTGTGTGGCGGCGCTGGTGGTGGCTTTCGGCGTGTGCCTTTATTTCGCCGACCGGATCCTCGGCTTCCTCATCCAGCCATTGAAGAAAGCCTTTCCCGAGGGGCAGGGCCAGCTGATTTTTACAAAGCTTTACGAGGTGTTCTTCGTCGAGCTGAAAGTGGCGCTGTTCGCAGGCTTCTGCATCGCCTTCCCCTACATTGCCAACCAGCTCTGGGCCTTCGTCGCGCCCGGGCTGTATGCGAAAGAGAAGAAGGCTTTCCTGCCCTTCCTCGTCGCCACGCCCTTCCTGTTCCTCGCAGGCGCGAGCCTTGCCTATTACATCGTCATGCCGACCGCTTTCGAGTGGTTCCTCGGTTTCGAGGGCAGTGCGGGCGGGCTGGAAATCCAGGCGCTGCCGACGGCGAATGAATATCTCGGCCTCGTCATGCAGTTCATCCTCGCCTTCGGGATGAGCTTCCTGCTGCCGGTCCTGCTCTTGCTGCTGCACCGCGCAGGCATCGTGACGCGCGCGCAACTGGTGGGCGCGCGGCGCTATGTCATCGTGCTGGTGGTGGCGCTGGCCGCCATCATCACGCCGCCCGATCCCGGCTCACAGCTATTGCTGGCCGTGCCGCTGCTGCTGCTGTTCGAAGGCTCGCTCCTCCTCATGCGCCTGTTCGACAAGCGTGATGCGAAGGCGAAGGATCAGGCGGAAAGGGCGCCTGAAACCGATCAGTCCGCTTCGTAGACCTTCTGCCCGCCGACCCAGGTTTCCAGAACCTTCGTATTCCGGATCCGGTCGGGCGTATCGACCAGCGGATCGACATCGACCAGTACGAAGTCCGCGCGCTCGCCCGGCAGGAGTCGACCGAAACGCCCTTCGGCAAATCCCGCAAACGCCGCTTCGGAGGTGAAGCCAGCCAGCGCCTGCTCGCGGCTGACGGCCTCTTGCGGGCGCCAGCCGCCGAAGGGCTCGCCCGCCGCATTGCTGCGCGTGATGGCGACGGCAAGGCCCGCGAATGGGTCGGCCGATTCCACCGGGGCGTCCGAGCCGAAGGCCAGCCTTCCGCCCATCTCGAGGATGGTGTGCCACGCATAGGCGCCGTCCAGCCGGTCGGGCCCGAGGCGGGCTTCGGCCATGAACATGTCGCTGGTCTGGTGAACCGGCTGCATGCTTGAAATGATGCCATGTTCGGCGAGCTTGGGCAGGTCCGCAGGGTCGACAATCTGGACATGCTCGATGCGCCAGCGACGGTCTCCGTCGAAGCTCTCCGCGATTTCGCCGATGGCATTCAGCGCCTCGGCATTGGCGGCGGTGCCGATCGCGTGGATGGCGGGCTGGAAGCCGCCCTGCGCCGCGCGGACAAGGATGTTGCGCAGCGCCGCAGGCGGCGTCAGCGGCAGGCCGGTGTTATGCGGGTCGTCGGCATAGGGCTCTTTGAGCCAAGCCCCGCGGCTGCCGAGCGCGCCGTCGAGATAGAGCTTCACCCCGTTCATGCGCAGCTTGTCGTCATAAAGCCACGGGGAGGGGCCGCTGCCACCCAGCAGCACCATCTGGTCCGGGCCAGCGGCATAGGCCATGATGCGCAAGGTCAGCGTGCCATTGTCGCCCGCGCGGCGGAAGGACTGCCAGTCCTCGATCGTCGTGCCCATGTCGGCCATGGCGGTGATGCCCTGCGCATGGAGGACCTTCTGCGCCTCGGCCAGTGCAAGGTCGCGCTCGACCGGGCGCGGGGCGGGGACGACCTTTTCGACAAGGCCCATTGCGAGGTCAATGAAGACACCGGAAGGTGTCTTGCCATCGGCCAGCTTCTCGATGCGGCCACCCGCGGGCGACGCGGTTTTGGCGTCGATACCGGCAGCCCTTAGCGCGAGACTGTTGCCCCAGCCGGCGTGGCCGTCGACACGGTTGAGCCAGACCGGACGGTCGGACACGACGCTGTCGAGCTCGGCAGCGGTCGGGAAGCGCCCGAGGCCCCATTTCTCCTGGTTCCAGCCGCGCCCGAGAATCCACGGACGCGCCTCGTTTTCTGCCGCAAAGACGCGAATGGCTTCGAGCGCTTCCTCGAGCGAATTGGTGCCCGACAAGTCCAGCGTTAGCGCATTGAACCCGACGCTGCTCACATGGCCATGCGCATCGATGAAGCCCGGGAGCATGACCTTGCCTTCTCCGTCTTCGCGATAATCGGTCCGCGGGCTTTCCCCGCCGTGCTCGATCAACTGGGCGATTTTGCCGTCGTCGTCGATAACCAGAGCGCCAAAGCGTTTCACCTCGCCGTTCTCGTCGATGGTGATGCCGAAGACATTATCGACCAGAACATCGGCATGTGCGGGCGCGGCTATGGCGCTGGCAAGGAGGGCGGCGACGAGTTTGAGCTTCATAGGAATGTGGACCCCGATTGAATCAATTGTGCAGGCGATAAGGCATAGCTTGGCTTGCGCAAACCCTTATCCCGATTGCGCAGGCGCGGCGCGCGGCCTAGGGGCGGGGGTATGACACAGGCATCATCCCTGCGCGCCGAGCAGAGCGCGACCGAGCTTCTCACCCTCGCAGATGTGCGCGCAGCCGCAGCGCGCATCGATGGCGCAGTGGTCAAGACGCCGATGATGCACTCGATTACGCTGTCGGAAATTACCGGCGCCGAAATCTGGCTCAAGTTCGAAAACCACCAGTTCACCGCCGCCTACAAGGAACGCGGCGCATTGAATGCCTTGCTCCAACTGACCGAAGAACAGCGGGCCAAGGGCGTGATTGCGGCCTCGGCAGGCAACCATTCGCAGGGCCTGTCCTACCATGGCCGCCGCCTCGGCGTGCCGGTGACCATCGTAATGCCTTCCACCACGCCGAGCGTGAAAGTGATGCAAACCGAAAGCGTCGGCGGCAATGTCGAACTGGTCGGCGAGACATTCGACGAAGCCTACGCCCATGCGCGCACGCTGGAGAAGGAACGCGGCCTAACCTTCGTCCATCCCTTTGACGACCCGCAGGTCGCGGCAGGGCAGGGCACTGTCGCGCTCGAGATGCTCGAGCTGAAGGACGATTTCGACTGTCTCGTCGTCCCCATCGGCGGCGGCGGATTGATGAGCGGCATGGCGACGGTCGCCAAGACGCTCAATCCCGACATCCACATGGTCGGCGTACAGGCGAAGCTGTATCCTTCGATGTATTCTGCAGTGACCGGCGACGACCTTCCCTGCGGCGGCGATACGCTGGCAGAAGGCATCGCGGTGAAGGAACCGGGTGCCTTCACGCGGCAGATAATCTCCGAGCTGGTCGACGAAGTGCTGCTGGTCGAAGAACCGGCACTCGAACACGCGGTCTCGCTGCTGCTGCAAATCGAGAAGACCGTGGTCGAAGGTGCAGGAGCGGCAGGGCTAGCCGCCGTGCTCTCCAATCCGGAGAAGTTCGCGGGCAAGAAAGTCGGCCTCGTCCTTTGCGGCGGAAACATCGACACGCGCCTGCTCGCCAACGTCCTCGTGCGAGACCTTGCGCGCTCGGGCCGCCTCGCGCGCCTTCGCATCACTTTGCAGGACCGTCCCGGCGCGCTGTACAAGGTCATGCGCGAATTCAATGCGCACAACGTCAACATCATCGAGATATACCACCAGCGCATCTTCACGACGCTGCCGGCCAAGGGTCTCATCACCGAAATCGAGTGCGAGGCGCGCGATGGGAAGCAGATAGACCGGCTGGTGAAGGACCTCGAAGGCAAGGGCTATTCGGTAGAGCTGGCCGAACTCGCCTGAACAGCTGCCTGAATCTTAACGCGATTAACCATCCGTCCCGTGCGACTCGCGCGGCGAAGCGATTTTTCGTGGTTAATTGCCTTTTAACCGGGACCCTGCTCATGCATAAAGGAGTTGTTAACGAATAGAACGTCGCACCAAGAGAGGACCCGCAGCCGTGACGGCACCCATCCGCTTCCCGAGGTTTTTCGTGACCAGCCCTGCGCCGTGTCCGTACCTGCCCGGGCGCAGCGAGCGGAAGGTTTTCACCGAACTGCGCGGCGATTCCGCTGATGAGTTGAACGAGGCACTGGGCCGCATCGGCTTCCGCCGCAGCCAGACCGTCGCCTATCGCCCCTCCTGCCTCGATTGCCAGGCCTGCGTTTCGGTCCGCGTGGTGGCGAACGAATTCAAACCTTCGTCCAGCCAGAAGCGCACGCTCAAGCAGAACAGCGACCTCGTCGCGTCCGAATGCCGCCCTTGGGCGACCGACGAGCAGTATGAATTGCTTCGTCGCTATCTTGCGGCACGTCACCCCGGCGGGGGCATGGCGGAGATGGACGAAAGCGATTTTGCGGATATGGTGGAACACACGCCCGTATCCAGCTATGTCATTGAATATCGGGAACCGGGAGAGGGTAACGAGCCAGGAAAACTGGTCGGTGCCTGCCTCACGGACGTGCAGGGCGACGGGCTGTCGATGATCTACAGCTTCTACGACCCTGAGATTGAGGATCGGGCCGGGCTTGGGAATTACATCATCCTCGACCACATCAGGCGCGCTGCGGACAGCGGGCTCCCCTATGTGTATCTCGGCTACTGGGTCGAAGGCTCCGACCGGATGCAGTACAAGGTCCGCTATCGTCCGCTCGAACGCCTCAGCCGCAACGGCTGGGAACGCATGCCCGACGCCGAACAGAAGCGCCTCATCAGTGCAGCCACCGCACCGCGAAAAGAGCGCGAAGGCGAGCCCATGCCCTCCAAGGACGGCAGCCAGCTCGAATACAAGCTCGCCGACTGAGCATTTCCGCAATGGCCTGAAGCTGTGTGTCGCCGCGCTTGCGCTGGCGGCCCCGCCGCTTGCCGCGCAGGACCCTGAAGCGCCCGAAAGGCTCGAAGACCTCATTCCGGATCCCGCAATCGAGAATCCCGAGGATTGGGCCTCGCAGGGTTCGGACGAGAGCGTCCAGCAACCGGAAGCCGAAGTCCCTGAGGCCGAAACACCAATCGAGACACCGCCCGGCCTCGACCTGCCATGGCCCGACGATATCGCCATCGAGGATATCGAGCAGCTCGAACCGGAAGAGGATATCGAATTCGCCGACCTTGATCTGGGCCGAGCGGAGCTGAACTTCGAAGAGGCCGAGACGGAGCGGCTGGCCGACAACCTCGTATTGGGCTTCCCGCAGACCGAGCCGCCCTTCACCGACCGCGGCGATTTCGTCGAACGTTACGAGGCACTGTCGACAATTGAGGAACTGGGCAGCGACGACGCCAATGTCGCCCAGCTCGCCGCGCGTGCGAACCAGGACGAGGAACTGCTCAATAACCTGCTGCGCGTCTATGGCTATTACGACGGGCAGGTCACGCGCAGCATCGGCACCGTGCAGGCTGGCGACGAAACCGCTGATGCTTCGCCCACAGTGCGCTTCGATATCGTGCCGGGCAACCGCTATCGGGTGGGTGCGGTGGACCTCGGCAATCTCGCCGCCGCGCCAGATTTCGAGGCGTTGCGCGCCGCATTCGAAATCTATCCGGGCGATTTCCTGCAAAGCGACACCATCGTGCAGGAGCAGTTCGACCTCGACCGGATGCTGGGCGAAACAGGCTATCCCTTCGCTGCCATCGACCAACCGCAATTGCTCATCGACCATGCGCGCGAGGAAGGCGACCTCACGCTCGCGGTCGAACCCAACGGGAAATACGTCTTCGGCGCAGTGACCAGCAGCGACCCGGAATTCCTCTCCGGTCGCCACCTCGGTACCATAGCGCGCTTCGAGCCGGGCGATGTCTACCAGCGCAGCCTGTCGATGGACTTGCGCCGCGCCGTAACTGCGACAGGGCTGGTTTCGACGGTCGAGATTACTCCGCGCGAAGTGACGCCCCCGCAAGGCGACCAGCCGGGCGTGGTCGATATGGAAGTGGAGCTCAAGCGGGCCAAACTGCGCACTATCGCAGGCGCCATCGGTTATGGCACCGAAGAGGGTTTCCGCCTCCAGGCAAGCTGGGAGCATCGCAACCTCTTCCCGCCTGAAGGCTCGCTCCGGCTCCGCGGCGTGGCGGGCACGCGCGAGCAGATGGCAGGTGTCACCTTCCGCAAGAACAACTTCACCGGCCGCGACAAGGTCCTCACGCTCGACACTTATGCGCGCACACTCGATACCGATGCTTATGATGCGAACACGGTCGCGTTCACCGGGACATTCGAGAAGCTTTCGACGCTGCTGTTCCAGAAGCCGCTTAGCTGGGCTGCGGGCGTGGAAATCCTCGCGACCGACGAGCGCAACCGCGTCATTGGCGGTATCCCGCGCCCGCGGCGCACCTATTTCGTGGGCTCCGTTTTCGGCCGCGCCACGCTGGACACGACCGATTCCCTGCTCGACCCGACGCAAGGGTTTCGTCTCGGCGGTTTCATCGCTCCGGAAATATCCCGCACCGCTGACGAGAATTTCACCTATTTCCGGCTGCAGGCCGACGGCAGCTACTACCAGCCGGTGAGCGACACCATCGTGCTGGCAACGCGCGGGCGCTTCGCGACCATACAGGGTGGCGAGTTGTTTGGTGTGCCGCCTTCACGCCGCCTTTATGCTGGCGGTGGCGGCTCGGTCCGCGGTTATGGCTACGAGAAAATCGGGCCCGAAAACGACTTGGGCGAGCCCACCGGCGGCGCCAGCCTAGTCGAAGCATCGCTCGAGGCGCGAATCGGGACCGGCTTTTTCGATGGAGCAGTTTCAGTCGTCCCCTTCATCGATGCGGGTGCAGTGTCGATTTCCTCCACGCCCGATTTCCGCTTCGTGAAATACGGGGCAGGGATTGGCCTGCGCTACGCCACGGGCTTCGGACCTTTGCGCGTCGATGTGGCAACGCCGCTCAATCCCGACCCCGATGATGCGCCGATTGCGGTCTACGTCTCGCTGGGACAGGCATTCTGATGGCTGGGGAAGAGGTGAAGGACGTAGCGGAGCCGGCGGCGAACTCGCCAAGGCGCAGCCGCGCACGGCGTTTCACCAAGTGGATGACCATCCTGGTGGTGGCCCCAATCCTGCTCGTGGTGGGTGTCCTCACCATCCTCAATACGCCGCTGGGAGAGCGCTTCCTCGCCAGCCAGATTGCGTCGCGCACCCTTCCAAACAAACTCCAGATCCGGATTGGCCGGATAGAAGGCGACATTTATGGCAGGGCCACGCTGCACGACGTGCGGCTGGTCGACCCTGATGGCGTGTTCATGACGATACCGGTCGCAAAGATCGATTGGCACCCTTCCGCGTGGCTTTCCAACCGGCTCTTAATCGAGGAATTCGAGGCGCAGCGTGCCACCCTGCGCCGGATGCCGAACCTCGAGGGAGGAGATTCGAAAGACCCCATCCTTCCTGGCTTTGACATCACCATCGGCAAGCTCAAGATCGACAATCTGACCCTCGCTCCGCGCATTGCAGGGGATGAGGCGCAGCGGGTCGATCTGCAAACTGAGGTCGAGATCACCAACAAGCTTCTCGACCTCGAGGGCTGGGCCACTCTGGGAGAAACCGACCGGATAGAATGGGATTCCCTTTCCGAACCGGACGGCAACAAATTCAAGTTATTCGCCAGAGCCACCACGGGCGCTGAGGGGCCGGTTGCTGCATTGCTGGGTCTTTCCCGTGACTACAAACTTGTCGTGGATGGCGACGGGACATGGAAGCAATGGCGCGGGGGGCTGCGTGCGACTTCAGGGGGCGAACGGGTAGCATCTGTCCGCCTGACCAAAAACGGCGATGTCTTCGGCGCACTCGGTAAGGTGGACCCGAGCGACTTCGTAACAGGGACTGCGGCTGACGCTTTGGGCGACGATGTCTCTGTGGGAGCGCGCTGGACCTTCAAGGAGCGCGTGTTCGATGGGCGGACCACGCTGATCGGGGCCGGCGCGAGAGCTTCGGCAAACGGTGTGGTGGACCTTGCCGACAATCGCTTCGGAAATCTGGAAGTGGCGGCCAACCTTCGAAACCCCCAACTTTTCGGACCGGACCTCAGGTTTGAAGATACCCGCGCGACGGCGACCGTGGACGGAGCTTTCGATGATGTCACAATCGTTCATGATGTGCGTATCGGTCGGCTCGTTTCGGGTGCCACGCAGCTGGTCGGGCTGAGGCAGGAGGGGACTGCCCGCTACGACGGCGCGCGTTGGACCGTTCCGCTCAGCCTGCAAGTCTCGCGCGTGGTGACCGGCAATGCCCTGGTCGACCCGCGGTTGGTCAATGGAACCGGGCGCGGTCAAATCGTCCTTGCCGGAGACCAGCTTGCCGGTGACGACTTGCGGATCGCCTTTCGCGGGCTCGCTGCCAATCTTGCACTGAGGGGCGACCTTGCGGCGGGGCGCTACCAGATACGCGGGCCCGTTCGCGCCGACCGGCTTGCGCTCGACAATGTCGGCACTGCGGGCGGCACGGCGGTCATCGACTTCGACCTGCTGCCTTCGGGCTGGCGGCTGGCCGCAAATCTCGATGCGCGCGTTTCGCCGGTCAGCAATGACACGCTCGCCAACCTCGCCGGGCCCGCTATTCGCGTCCGCGGCGGGATTGCGACCGGTATCGGCGCGGGTGTCGACTTCAATGACCTCCGGGTCGATGCCGAAAAGCTCTCCCTTGCGTTGGACGGCGCAATCGACGGCTCCGTCACTACACTCGCCGGGCAGGGCGAGCATGCCGACTACGGGCCATTTACCGTGCAGGGCCGCATCGAGGATGGGGCGCCGACCGCGGAACTGGTTTTTGCGCGGCCGGTCACCGGGCTCGACAATGTGCGGCTGGCCATCGCTCCGACTGACGAAGGGTTTTCCATCGATACCGAGGGAGGGTCGGTTCTTGGTCCCTTTGCCGGCGTATTGGGTCTCTACGCCCCCGAGAACGGGCCAACCCGCATCGCTGTCGAAGAAATGACGGTGTCGAACACCAGCTTGTCGGGCGACATCTTGCTGGTCGATGGGGGCGCTGAAGGCGCGCTGGCGCTGACGGGCGGCGGTCTCGACGGGACGATAGGTCTTGCGCCGCGCGGCGGCGGGCAGGGTATCGATATTGACTTGTCGGCGCGCAACGCCCGTTTTGGCGGCGACACCCCGCTGCTTTTGGGCCGAGCCGAGGTGGACGCGAGCGGCGTCATCGGCAGCGGCTCCTACGATTTCTCCGGCACCGCGAGCGCGCAGGGCCTGCAGTACGGCACGCTCTTCATCGGCAGGCTCGCTGCCCGGGGCGCAGTGAAAGATGGTGTCGGTTCCGTCGATGCCGCCATAGCCGGGAGCCGGGGGAACCGCTTTGCGCTCGACCTCAACGCGCAATTCCGTCCAGAGCGTGTCGCCGTAGCGGCAAAGGGCCAGTTTGCCGGTCGCGAAATCACCATGCCTCGCCGCGCGGTGTTCACTTCGGCCGAAGACGGATGGCGCCTTGCTCCAACCCAGCTGAGTTACGGGGACGGGGGCATCATAGTTTCCGGCCTGTTCGGCGGCAGCGAAACGGCGCTTGAGCTCAAGCTGGCCGATATGCCCTTGTCGCTGGCCGATGTGGCCATGGCAGACCTGGGCATGGGCGGCACCATTTCCGGCATCATCGATTTCCGGGCTCCGAAGGGCGGTCTGCCAACCGGGACGGCGAGGGTGAAGGTCGACGACCTCACCCGCTCGGGCCTTGTGCTTACATCCAAGCCGGTCGACCTTTCCCTACTGGCGCGGCTCGAAGAGGACAGCCTCGAGGCGCGCGCCGTGCTTGCCAATGAAGACATCCGTCGCGGACGGGTGCAGGCCTTCATTACCGACTTGCCAAGGTCGGGCGACCTCACCCAGCGCCTGAGAGCAGGCAGGCTCGACGGACAGCTGCGTTATGAGGGCGCAGCAGAGAGCCTTTGGCGCCTTGCCGCCATCGATGCGTTCGATTTGACCGGTCCCGTCGCGATTTCGGCGAATGCGACCGGCACGCTGGCAAACCCCCGCGTACAGGGCCGCGTCACGAGCGACGGTTTGCGCGTTCGCAGTTCGCTGTCCGGGACCGACATTCGCGATGTCTCGGTGCGCGGTTCCTTTGCCGGTTCGCGCCTTAACCTCACTCGCTTTGCTGGCACGACCGAGAACGGCGGCACGGTGACGGGCAGCGGCATCGTCGACCTCGAAGGGTTGGGCGAGCGGGTGGAAGGCCGCTTCACAGAAATCCGCGGACCGACGCTGGACCTGCGCGCGTCGGCAACCAATGCCCGCCTGCTCGAAGCCAATGGTCTTACCGCGACCATCAGCGGACCTTTGCGGATCGTTTCGAATGGCCTTGGCGGGACCATTGCCGGGCGGCTTCGTATCAACCGCGCCAGCTGGAAGCTTGGCACGGCGGCTGAGGATCTGCGCCTTCCGCGAATTGCCACGCGTGAGATAAACCAGCCTGCCGATCGCGAGCGGGCCGTAGCTGCCAGCCGCCCTTGGCGCTATCTTATCGATGCGCGCGGCAGCAGCCGGATCGACGTGGATGGCATGGGCCTCGACAGCGAGTGGGGCGCGGACATCATCCTACGGGGCACGACCGATGACCCGCGTATCGGAGGCTCCGCCAGGGTGGTACGCGGCGACTATACCTTTGCAGGAACACGCTTCGAATTGACGCGCGGCGAAATCGATTTCGACGAGAACGTCCCGATCAATCCCACGCTCGATATCCGCGCCGAAACCGAGAGCAACGGAGTGGATGTCATCGTTACGGTGACAGGAACGGTGGACCAGACCGAAATCTCATTCACCTCGGATCCCGCGCTGCCCGAAGAAGAAATCCTCGCCCGTCTGTTGTTCGGCGGCTCGATCACAGAGCTGTCTGCCACCGATGCCCTGCAATTGGGTGCGGCTGTCGCGAGCCTGCGCGGCGGAGGCGGGCTCGATCCCATAAACCAGCTGCGCTCGGCCATCGGGCTCGACCGCCTTCGCATCGTTTCGGCAGACCCCGCGCTCGAGCGCGAGACCGGCGTTGCATTGGGCAAGAATATCGGTCGCAAGTTCTACATCGAAATCATCACCGACGGCCGCGGATACAGTGCGACCGAGGTCGAGTTCCGCGTCACGAGCTGGCTGTCGCTGCTCGCAAGCGTCTCGACCATCGGTCGCGAAAGTGTCGTCGCGGAAATCAGCCGCGACTATTAGTTTGTAGCGCTCAGGCTTCGGGAGCCTCTTTGGGCACCAGCACGGTATCGAGCGGGATGATGACGCCATTGGTCGCCGCCGTGGCATTGGTTGCCAGCTTCGCGTTGGAGCCCATGCCGTTCGAAACGGTGATGGTTTCGCCGTCCATTGCGAAGGTGACTTCACCGCCGCCGAGCGTGGTCATGGTGACAGCTCCGCTATTATCCTCGATAGCCTGCGCGATGTTTTCCGGCGTCAGGTGGCCGGGCAGGATATGCTCGCGCAGCAGGCCGATGAGAACCGGACGCTGCTCCTCTGCCATCAGCGCCTCGCCTTCTTCGCCAAGCGCATTGAAGGCTGCATCGTTGGGTGCGAGCAGCGTATAGCTTGCCGGTCCGTCGAATATCGAGCCGAGTTCCGCGTCAGAAATCACACTGTTCAGCGTCGCCATTTCGGACAAATCACCGAGCGAAGCCGCGAGCGTACGCGTCGCTTCTTCCTGTGTCGTGCCGTCCTCATCCGCAGTGTCGGTATCGCTCGAACAGGCGGGTAGTAGTGCGAGGCCGGCAATTGCACCGGCCAGCACGAAGGGTTTCGTGAAGTTGGTCTTCATCTCTTTTCTCCGGATTAGATCAGCAGGTCGATGGCGGCTGCCACAAGGCGCGTTTCGGGGTCGATCTGATATACGTAACCATCGGAATACCGGTACATGTAGTCCGGCGTATCGTAATAGCGGTCACGATAGGCGTAGGGGACATTGTACACGTCGTATCCACGCGGCATCGGCTGGCCGATGGTGAACTCGTCGCCGGTGATGAGGGCGGCGATCGAGGTGATGGCCGCATCTTCCGGATCAACGCGATAGATCACGTTGTCGGCATAGCGATAACGGTCGGGGCCGCCGAGGTCGTAATAGTCGACGTAATAATCGGGAACGCGATAGCTCTGGTAACTGCTCGGCCAGACGTTGCCGATGCCGAGTGCACCGCCGAGCAGCGGAAGCCAGCTCGAAATGCCGCCGCGGTCGCCATACCGAACGAGGTAGCCGTCCTGGTAATAATAGTCGCCGCGGCGGTCGTAATTGCTCAGGCCGAACAGGCTCGGGCGATAATTATAGCCATAGGGGCTACGCTGGTAACGGTCCTTGACCTGACCCGGAGGATTGCAACCATTCCGCTTCTTCGCGAGCCCCGGGGGACACCCGTTGATGAGGCCACGGCTGCGGTCCTCTACGAGCCAGCGCGTGTCGCGCTCGCCACGCAGGAAAGGTCGGTCGTCCCTGTCGTCGTAACGAACGCGGACATCGCGGCGGTCGTCTCTACGTTCGACATAGCGACGGTCGTCGCGCTTGTCGTTGCCATTGCCTCGGTTGCCCTGCTGGGCCTGCCAGCTGCGGTCATTGCCACGGTCGACCTTGTTGTTGCCGTTACCGCGATTGCCCTGATTGCCCTGGCCATTGCCGCCACGGCGGTCTTGCTGGGCCATCCGCTGGGGGCCGCGGTCGGCCTTGTTGCCGCCGCCATTGTTGTTTTTCTGGGCTGCTGCGGGCTTGCCGCCGTTACCCTTGCCATTGCCGTTGCCATTGCCTTGGGCATAGACACCGCCGCTGGCTGCGAGCGCGATTGCCGCTGCTCCTGCCATGAATATACGCATGGTTCATACTCCTTTGGACCTTGCAACGGGGCATGAGGCGAGTCGGTTCCGGTTAATGTGGCGCTAAGCATTCACCCCGGTAACCCGCAGGAACGGTAGAGTTTTGCCTCCTCGCGGCGCCTGCGGACGAGACCCTTGAGGACCTGTCCCCCCGCGTATTTCCATTTGGCGAATTCCTCTGCAGCGAGAGTAAATTCACCCTGCCGGTGAAGGCGGGTGAGTGTGGCGCGGTGAATGGCACCGGTGTTGTAGTGGAATGATACGAGAGCATCGAACTGGCCTTGCGAGGTAGTGCAATTGCCCAGCGCCTGCGCGACATCGCGTGCATGGCGTGCGACATCCGCCTCCAGCCGGGCATCGCATTCCTCCTTGGTCCAGACGGTACCGGGGCCGATATCCGTTCCCGTCGCGCCCCAACCGATAGTCCATGGCGCGCCGCCTGTACCCGGGTCGGGATAGGCTTCGTAGAGGCCGTCAGGCCGCAATCGTGCGCAGCCCTCGAAGCTTTTGATGAGTTGGATACCTGCAGGCGAAACCCGACAGGATGGAACGCTTGGAACACGGTCCTCGAAAGGAGGTGTCCGGCTTGCGTCTAGCGCGGTGTCGAGCGTTTCGACCTCGCTTTGCCGGAAGCTGCGCCCGAGCATGTGGCAGACTGTGTCGAAGATGGTCTTGCGATTCATTTGGTGAAGCCTCGTGCAATGAGATGAGGCCGGAGGATTAGGCACAATTTTGCCGAGTAGGAAAATGCTCGAATAGCTCTGCATCCTGTAAAGAGCTCTTGACTGTAAAGATATCTTGTCAGTAAAGAGCTCTTTACAAGCAGCAAGGGCGATGCGTTGAAGAACCGGTTGAAGGAACATCGCGAAGGCATGGGGTGGAGCCAGGGTGAACTGGCGCGTCGCCTCGGCGTTTCGCGGCAGACAATCAATGCGGTCGAGACCGACAAGTATGACCCTTCGCTTCCTCTGGCTTTGCGCATGGCGAAACTTTTCGCGGTGAGCGTGCCTGAGCTGTTTATCGATGACTGGGAGCCTTCCGAATGAGCGACACACCGACAGCGAAGCAAATATTCCGCAAGTTGATCTTGCCGATCGGCGTTGGCGGTCTTGCCGGGTTTGCAGGCGCCTTCACCTTCCTCCGCTTGACCGGCGGGGAGAGCGGTCTGGGCCTGACCCCTTCGCAGGAAATCGCAGGGCTGGTCGGCATGCTGTATGTCCTCATCGCGCTGTCCGTCATGCTCGGGGTCGCCATGCCGAATGCAGGCGCGCGCATCCTCAATGTCGAGGACGCCGAGGAACTGCGCGAGCAAAAGAAGCAGCTGACTTACAGCGGCGCAGGCATGGTTTCGCTCGGCCTTGCTCTTGTGGTGCTCGCGCTGTCGGGGGCGGGCCTGCCTATCGCTCCGGCAACCGGTGCCATCCTCGCCATAGCTCTTGTTCTGGTCGCCACGATTGCGACCGTGGTCATGAAGCGCTTCACCGACGAATTGCAGGCCTCGCTTTCGCGCGATGCAATCGTCACGGCATTTTACCTGATGTTCTTCATCGGCGGGGGATGGGCGGCGCTGGCACATGCCGAGCTGCTGGCCTCGCCCCAGCCGCTGGACTGGCTGACGATGTTCGCCTGCACCTTGCTGGTGGGGGCCTTCTGGCAGGTGGGCAGGCGGGGCCTGCTTATGCGCGGGCCGAACTGAGCGACCTATTCGGCAGGTGTTTCCGCCTCTGTCGTGCGCAGGCCTTCAGGCACGCCATCCGGGTATAGGGTCGCATAGACCTCATCGAGTGTGAGCTTGCCGTAGCGCATGTCGGGCGGACGGTGCGGATTCCGCACGTTGCCGAGGCGTATCTTGAGGCTATCGAAATCGTCCTCGGTCGGCTCGTCGGCTGCCGAAGGCGCAGCAAGGCCTCCGAAATCCTGCGGCGGGGCGAGCTCGGCGGCGTTCTCGTTGACCAGCAGCGACACATCGAAAGGCTGGTCGAATTGCAAACCGAACTGTCGGTCGGCAATCCATCGAACGCGCGCCACGATTTCGCCTGCCTTTGCCAGGGACAGCGTCAGCGCATCGCCCTTTGCGAGGTCTGTATTATCCGCCAGCGCCACCATCGCGCCGCTTTCCGATATATTGCGCAGGCGGGCGGTAGTCGTGCCTCCGGGCCAACGAACCTTGCCCACGAATACCAGCGGATGGCGTTTCGAGGCATCGCGCTGCTCGCTGCCGATTTTCAGCGTTCCGGTTGTGCCTGCCGCCTCGGCCTCGCGGCGGATGGTCTTGACGATATAGTCCTGTACGCCGGCCTCGGCGATGATGACCGTTTCGGCGATGAATTCCAGACCGACCTTGCCTGCGCGCAGCCAGCGCACGGCAGTGGTGATGGGCGCGCAGTCCTCGATGGTGAGATAGACCTGTTCGCCGATGCGCAGGTCGCCCTCATAGGCGATCATCACGCCGTTGGACGAGAGGTTGAGGATGGAAACCTCGTGGATTTCGCCAGCAATATCGGCGGTCGCCGTGGTGGCGCGCAGGACGTGACGGTCCTCATTGCGCTGGTGAACCGCCCGGGGGCCATTGCGCGGAATTGCGACCGCGCCAAGACCCTTGGCATTGGGAACCTGCTTGCGCTTTTTCTTCTGGATGATGACGTCGGCCCGCGTCTCGGCAGGTTCGGCCACGATGTCTTTGCGCCAGAATGTCATGCTCGTTCCGCTCCCCCGATGGGCTCGTCGTCGCGGGAGAATAAGCGCTGCATCCTAAGAAAGCGTATAGGGCTTTTCCGGGGCTCCAAGAAGAAGGGGCGCCCGGCAGCTGCCGGACGCCCCTCGCATTGGGTTAACGTGAGTTACGCGCTGTAATACATGTCGAATTCTGCCGCGCACGGCGTGGTTTCCACGCGCAGGACCTCTTCCCACTTCAGTTCGGCATAAGCGTCGATCTGGTCCTTGGTGAAGACATCGCCCTTCAGCAGGAACTCGTGGTCGGCTTCGAGCGCCTCGAGAGCCTCACGCAAGGAACCGCACACGGTCGGAACATCGGCGAGTTCTGCCGGGGGCAGGTCGTAGAGGTTCTTGTCCATGGCTTCGCCCGGGTGGATCTTGTTGGTGATCCCGTCGAGACCCGCCATCAGCAGCGCGGCATAGGCGAGGTAGGGGTTGGCCATCGCATCGGGGAAGCGGAATTCGACGCGCTTCGCTTTGTCGCCTGCACCATAGGGGATGCGGCACGAAGCCGAACGGTTGCGCGCCGAGTAGGCGAGCAGGACCGGCGCTTCGAAGCCCGGAACCAAGCGCTTGTAGCTGTTAGTGGTCGGGTTGGTGAAGGCGTTCAGAGCCTTGGCGTGCTTGATGACACCGCCGATGTAGTAGAGGCAATTTTCGCTGAGGCCGCCATACTGGTTGCCTGCGAAGGTCGGCTTGCCGTCGTCCCAGATCGACATGTGGGTGTGCATGCCCGAACCGTTATCGTCCTTGATCGGCTTGGGCATGAAAGTCGCGGTCTTGCCGTAGATATGCGCGACCTGGTGCACGACATACTTGTAGATCTGCATGCGGTCGGCGGTCTCGGTGAGCGTGCCGAAAGTGAGGCCAAGCTCGTGCTGGGCTGCAGCCACTTCGTGGTGGTGCTTGTCGCAGGGCAGGCCCATTTCGATCATGGTCGAAACCATCTCGCCGCGGATGTCGACGGCGCTGTCGACCGGAGCCACGGGGAAATAACCGCCCTTGGCGCGCGGACGGTGGGCAAGATTGCCGCTCTCGTATTCCTTGCCGCTGTTGGTCGGCAGTTCGATATCGTCGATGGCGTAGCCCGAGCCGGCATAGCCGTCTTCGAAGCGGACATCGTCGAACATGAAGAATTCGGCTTCGGGGCCGACATAGACCGTGTCGCCGATGCCGAGCGACTTCAAGTGCGCTTCGGCGCGCTTGGCGGTCGAGCGCGGGTCGCGGGCGTACCATTCGCCGGTCGAAGGCTCGACGATGTCGCAGAAGACGATGAGCATCGGCTCGGCACTGAACGGGTCGACATAGACGCGCTCGAGGTCGGGCTTCAGGATCATGTCGCTTTCGTTGATGACCTTCCAGCCGGCAATCGAGGAGCCGTCGAACATGAGGCCGTCTTCGAGCTGGTCTTCATCAAGCGCGCCGGCGACCATGGTGAGGTGCTGCCACTTGCCCTTGGGGTCGGTGAACCTGAGGTCGACCCACTCGATTTCCTCGTCCTTGATACGCTTCAGGACGTCGCTTGCAGTGCTCATGTATTGCCTCCGTTGGGGTAGTTCGCTTGATGCCCGCAAGCTGCGGCGGGCAGGGTAGTTCGGTCTAGATTGCGTCTTCGTCCTTCTCGCCCGTGCGGATGCGGAGCGCGCTCTCGATGGGGCTGACGAAAATCTTGCCGTCGCCGATGCGCCCGGTCTGGGCAGCGTTGGCGATGGCTTCGACGGTGCGTTCGGCGATATCGCTCGGCACGATGACTTCCAGCTTCACCTTGGGCAGGAAGTCGACGACATATTCGGCGCCGCGATAAAGTTCGGTATGGCCCTTCTGGCGGCCGAAACCCTTGGCTTCGGTAACGGTGATTCCGGACACGCCGATTTCATGCAGCGCCTCCTTCACCTCGTCGAGCTTGAAGGGTTTGATGATGGCTTCGATTTTCTTCACGTGTCCGCCGGTCCCGTTGTCTGCCTGCGCGTGAAATTCGCGCACACAGGGCTAATGTTACTCTGCGCGCGTCGTTCCAAGAAACGTGCCAAGTGCGGGAATGACGGAAATCGGCGGGTCGCAGGGAGCGCGTGTGCGAGCGCTGCCCAAGGCTTGGACGGACGCTGCCTAATTTTTAGGCAGAAGGCAGGTGGAGGCCCGCAGTTTCGTCCAGGCCGCAAAGCAGATTGAGGTTCTGTACCGCAGCTCCGCTAGCACCCTTGCCGAGATTGTCGAGCATGGCCACGAGGCGCGCCTGGCTCCCGTCTTCTGCTCCGAAAACGAACAGTCGCATGTCGTCGCGAGGGCTCGCGTCGGTATCAACGAGCAGCTCGGAGGGAAGGTCGAAGTCGGGGTGCGTCCAAACGACATCCGAGCCTTCGTAAAATGTCTCGAGCGCTTCGAGCAGCGCTGCAGGCTCACCTGCGCCGTCGATAGCGGAGAGCTGCAGCGGGACCTCTACGACCATGCCGCGAAAGGCATCGACCACGGCAGGCGAGAAAACCGGTGCATGAGCGAGGCCAGCATGCGCCTGCATTTCGGCGAGGTGCTTGTGCCCCATGGCGAGGCCATAACTGCGAAATGCGGGCGCGCTGCCCTGTTCGAAGCGTTCGATGAGCGCCTTGCCGCCGCCCGAATATCCGCTCACGGCGTTGACGGTGTAGGGCCAGTCCGCGGGCAGCAATTCGGCCCTCACCAGCGGGGCAATCAGACCAAGGAAACCGGTCGGATAGCAGCCGGGATTGCTCACCCGGCGGGCATCGGCGACGCGTTCGCGGCCGACGAGTTCGGGGAAGCCATAACACCAGCCATCGGCAGTGCGGTGCGCGCTCGAGGCATCGATGACGCGCGTGCCGCTGGCCGGGTCGAGCAGTTCGACTGCCTCGCGCGCGGCGTCGTCGGGCAGGCAGAGGATTGCGACATCGGCCTCGTTCAGCGCCTCGCGCCGTGCAGCGGCATCCTTGCGCTGCGTATCGTCCAATGTGATGAGCGAAAATTCGCTGCGGCCAGCCAGCCGCTCTGCGATTTCGAGGCCGGTCGTGCCCGCCGCCCCGTCGATGAAGACCTTATGCGTCAACGTCGGGTGCAAGCGCGCTTTTGTGCGCATAGCCGCTCGGGCCTTGCGGGCCGACGGTCAGCCAGACCCAGTCGCCTTCGCAATCGAGCAGTTCGACATCGGAGCCGGCCGCGAGCTTTGCGCCATCGTCCGCATCGTCACGCGAAGTCAGCTTAAGCGTCACGTCGGCATCGCCGAGCTTGCGGGCATGCGGGATGACGTAATGGGCGGCGAGGTAGCCGTCTGCCAGCGCGACATGCGCAAGGTCGCCGCGCAGGGGCAGGGTGCCGGGCGCAGGTTTCTGCACCGGACCTTTCAATCCGACGATACCTTCAGGCAATGTGTAATCAGCCGCTGCGCTCAATGAACTTTCCCTAGTCTTGTGGCGAGGCGCTTAACCGCGAGGCCCGCGCGGGGCAAGCGTCTCTGCCCCACTATGCCGCTTTGAAACGGTTTTGGAGCATGTGCCACGCAGCGCGCAGGCCATAGGCTTCGCCGCCCTTGGGCCGGCCGGGTTTGGCCGAGGGGCGCCATGCAAAGGTGTCGAAATGCGCCCAGTCGATGCCGTCGCCAACAAACTTGTCGAGGAAGAGGCCCGCCACGCTTGCGCCCGCAAAGGCATTGCCGTGCGCGTTGTTGGTGTCGGCGATGTCGGAGGCCAGCCACTCGGCATAGATCTCCGGCAACGGCAGGCGCCACGGCTGGTCGTCATGCGCCTTGCCCGCTTCGATAAGCGCGTCTGCGGTCGCGTCCCTGCGTGCCATGAGTGCAGGAAAGTCGGGGCCGAGCGCCACGCGTGCGGCACCGGTAAGTGTTGCGAAATCGAGGATGAGTTCGGGATTTTCTTCCGAGGCACGGGTCAGCGCATCGCCGAGGATGAGGCGGCCTTCGGCGTCGGTATTGCCGATTTCCACCGTCAGGCCCTTGCGCGACTTCAGCACATCGCCCGGACGGAAGCTGTTGCCCGAAATAGCGTTCTCGACCGCAGGCACCAGCAGGTGCAACCGCACGGGCAGCTTCCCGCCCATGACGAGACCAGCGAGCGCAATGGCATGTGCCGCGCCGCCCATGTCCTTCTTCATCAGCAGCATGCCGGAGGAACTCTTCACATCGAGCCCGCCGCTATCGAAACAAACGCCCTTGCCGACGATGGCAATGACCGGGTCGCCTTCCTTGCCCCAGGTAAGGTGCATGATGCGCGGAGCATGGTGACGGGTGGCCGCCCGGCCCACGGCGTGGACCATGGGATATTCCTGCTCGAGCTGGTCGCCGCGGGTGACCGACAGCTTGCCGCCGTGTTCCTTGGCGAGGCGCTCGCACTGTTCTTCCAGCGCGGCCGGGCCCATGTCCTCGGCAGGCGTGTTGACGAGGTCGCGGATGAGGCACACAGCCTTGGCTTCTGCCACGGCCGCGTCGATTTTTTTCGCTTCCTTGGTCAGCAGGATGCGCGGCCCGACGGGCTTGTCGGGCTTCTTGTAGCGCTCAAAGTGATATTGCGCGGTCTGCCAGCCGTGGAGTGCCGGACCCGGCTCGCCCTTCGCGCGGCGATAGGTCCCTTCGGGTAGGGCTTCGGCGAGTTTGGCCATGCACCAGCTCGAAAGCTCGTCAGGATTGGTGACTCCGCCGACTGCAAACCAGCTGTCACCGTCGGGCACGATGCCGACCTGGTAGCCGCCGCCATCGAATTTCTGCGCTTCCAGTGCGGCGCGCTGGCCGGAGGAAAGAGACTTGGCCCAGTCGGCAAATTCGTCCTTGTTGACCAGATGGATGGGGATAGCTTCCTGTCCGCGGTCTGCCTGGATTAGGTCGGCTTTCTCGGCCATGGTATTCCCCTCGGGTTAATCAGCTTCGTGCCAAGGTAATTCGATGCGCAACTGCCTGTTCCTGATTTCCCTCGCCCTGTCGAGCGCTGCCTGCTCGCAAAGCGGGGACGAATCCGCATCGCCCGAAGCTGAAGCGACCGCGACCGCCACAGCGAGTGCGAAGGTGACTGGAGCCGCCGAGGCGAAGGCCGTGACCTTCGATGACGATTCCTCGAAGAACGGCGGAAACCGCGAATTCGCCTACAGCTGGCCCAAGGCGGTGAGCCAAGTGCCGCAGCTGGTCGAACGCTTCACGGCAGAGCGGGACCGCGAACTGGCGGCGCAGAAGGCCGAGTGGGAGAAATCCTTCGAGGGCGCGCCCGAAGACTGCATCTCCTGCATCAGCCGCGGCTTTGAAAAGGAATGGAAGGTCGTCGCCGACCTGCCGCAATGGCTGAGCCTCTCGGCGGACCTCTACGTCTATACCGGCGGTGCGCATGGTAACAGCGGCAAGACTTCGCTCGTCTGGGACAAGCGCGGGCAGCGTGCGATGAAAGGCGTGGAGCTGTTCAATTCGCCCGTCGCGCTGGAAACGGCGCTCGGAGCGCGTTTGTGCGAGGCGTTGAACGAGCAGCGCGAAAAGCGGCGCGGGATGAGCATCGATCCTGCCAGCGGCGATATGTTCGACGACTGCCCCGGTATCGACGAGGCGACCGTGCTCGTCGGCTCCTCTAATGGCGAGACCTTCAACCGCATCGGCATCTACTTCGGACCCTATGTTGCGGGCTCCTATGCCGAGGGGGCATACGAACTGAACTTCTCGGTCACGCCCTCCATCCTCGACGCGGTGAAGCCCGAGTTCGCCAATGCTTTCAGCGTGAAGCGTTAGCGCACTCGCAATTATCGCGCGAAAGCACTACATGGGCGCGCATGACCGAATATCAGGTAATCGACAGCGAACAGACCGTCTATCGTGACGGCACCATCAAGCTCCACGGGCCCGAGGGCTTCGAGGGTATGCGCAAGGCCGGTCGTCTTGCCGCCGAAATCCTCGATGAGTTGACCGGTTTCGTGAAGCCCGGCGTGACCACCGGCGAAATCGATGACAAGGTTCGCGAGATGACCCTCGACGGCGGCGCGGTGCCTGCTACCATGGGCTATCGCGGTTACCAGCACAGCTGCTGCACCTCGATCAACCACGTCATTTGCCACGGCATCCCGTCGGACAAGGCGCTAAAGGACGGCGACATCGTCAATATCGACGTGACCCCGCTCTTGGACGGCTGGCACGGAGACACCAGCCGCATGTTCTTCGCCGGCGAACCTGCGCTGAAGGCACGCAAGCTGGTCGACGTGACCTATGAATGTCTCATGCTCGGCATCGAGGCGGCAAGCCAGCCCGGCGCGCGGCTTGGCGATATCGGCGCGGTCATCGAGGCGCATGCCAAGTCGCATCGCTACGGCGTGGTGCAGGAATTCTGCGGCCACGGTCTTGGCCGCCTGTTCCACGATGCACCCGAAGTCATCCACACCGGCCGCAAGGGCACGGGCCCGCTGCTGAAGCCGGGGATGTTCTTCACCATCGAGCCGATGATCAACCTCGGCCGCCCGCATGCAAAACTGCTCAAGGACGGCTGGACCGCCGTGACGCGCGACAAGTCGCTCTCCGCTCAGTTCGAGCATTCGATTGGCATCACCGAAAACGGCGTCGAAATTTTCACCGCAAGCCCCAAGGGCCTCCACCAGCCGCCTTATTGAGGGCTAGCCCTCCGAGGATTTTGCCTGCTCGAGCAGCAGCTTTTCCTTGGCGGCGCGGCTGCTTGAAATCACGTGGTCCACGCCCTCGATAGTGATGGCGAGTTCGCTTTGCTGGGTTATCTCGATGTAGCCCTTGGACTTCAAATACCAGGTGTGAAACTCGAAGCTCTCGTCCGAGCAATCGAGTTCGCGCTGCACATGATAGGGCATCATGCCAGGCTCGCGCGCATTTTCGCGGCGCTGCTTGTACAGCGCCAGCAGGATTTGCTCGTGCACTTCGGCATCCTGCACCGCGGTCGAGCCATCGATGACGATATCGTCGCGCGGGGTGGGGGCTGGCTCTTCGATGCCGAGATGGGCATTGCGCTGCTTGTCGTATTCGGCGCGGCGCTTGGCGTGCTTCAAGACTTTGTAGGCGCGGGTCGCTTCCTGGAATTTTTCGACATCGGCGGTTTCGGAATGATCGGGATGGTAGAGCTGCGCCAGCTGGCGATAGGATTTTTCGACCGCCGACCGATCGCAATCCGCCTCGACCTCGAGCAGCGCGTAAAAGTCTACGAAAACCTCGTCGTCTTCCATTTCGGAAAAGCCCCTAGCCAAGCGCGACCTCAATAAATTTACGGAAATTCGCGCCCCTTGTCATCCAATGGCGCGGCGTTGTCTTGTAAGTGTCGGACAAGTTTAGTTTTCCCTCGCCGCGCGAATGGCGGCTGCCGCGGCGAAGGGAGCTAGTGCGCACAGGCCGAGGCTGATGGCGGCCGTGAAGAGGATGCCCGAGGTGTCGGGTCGCGACAACGCGCCCGCTCCGAAAATGAGGATGGGCACGGCGAGTGGGATGACCATGAGGCCCGCCAGAGCCGCGCCGCCGCGCATACTCGCCGTAAGGGCTGCGACAGCGAGGCCGACGGCGGCGAGGCCTGGCGTACCGGCGAGAAGGCCGAGCAGCACGGTGCGGGTGGTGGCTTCGTCCAGCCCCAGCAGCGCCGCGGCGGGTAGTGTTGCGACCAGGAGCAGCGGCGCGAAAGCCAGCCAATGCGCGAGGAGCCGTATGGCCATCGCCAATTCTTCGCTGACATTGCGCAAGGCCAATTGGTCGAACACGCCAGCCTCGAGGTCGTCGGTCACGAGTTTCTCCAGCGGCAGGATGGCTGCGAGCAGGGCGGCTACCCAGATAACCCCGCCTCCGGTCCGCGCCAGCAATTGCGCATCCGGCCCGACCGCGAAGGGATAAAGCATCGCCACGGCAAGGAAGAACAGCAGCGGCAAGACACCGCCACCGCTTCCGCCCGGCATGAGCAAGGACAGGTCCCGGCGCAGGAGGGCGAGGGCGGCGCTCATGCGGCGTAGTCCTCGATTGCGAGCGCCTTACCGCCGGGAACGGCAAAAGGCTGGTGCGAGGCGACGACGGCAATCCCGCCCCCGCCGCAGTGAAGTGCCACCAATGCCTCGACGCTCTTTTGCGCCTGCGTGTCGAGACCATTGAGCGGCTCGTCGAGCAACCAGACAGGGCAATTCCGGTTGAGGAGGCGCGCAAGCGCGGCGCGCTTCTTCTGGCCGGTGGAGAGATAGCGCACCGGCACGTCGAGCAAGGGTTCGAGCTGCAAGACTTCCAGCGCGCGGCCCGGGTCGCTGCAACCGTCGAGCCGCTCCCAGAAAGCCAGCGCCTTACCCAGCGGCTGGTTCGCATCGAGCGCTAGCCGCTCATCCACCAGCCCAATGGCTCCGGTCGACGAAACCTCGCCCGCGAAGGGCCTCAGCAGCCCTGCAAGGATGCGCAACAGGCTCGACTTTCCGACCCCGTTCGCGCCGGCAACCTGCAACGCGTCGCCCGGCGCGCAATCAAGCGACAGCCCCTTGAAGAGCAGTCTCTCGACGCGGCGGCAGGCTATGTCTTTCGCGGTGAGCTGCGCTTGCATGGGAGGCAGCGATAGGCAAAAGGCGACAGGCCCACAAGCAGGGCCGGACACGCAACACAAGGATTCGCACAAATGCCCGTCGAGCAATTGACCGAAGAAGAACGCGACACCTGGCTGCGGGCCCTCCCCGAGTGGTCGCTGGCCCGCGACGGCAAGGCCATCGAGCGCAAGTTCGAATTCGCCGATTTCGCCGAAGCCTTTGCCTTCATGACGCGCATCGCCATCATCGCCGAAAAGCGCGACCATCATCCCGAGTGGTTCAACGTTTACAACAAGGTCGAGATTGCCCTGACCACGCATGACGCGGGCGGCCTTTCGCTGCGCGACGTCAACATGGCGAAGAAGATCGACAAGCTGGTCTAGCGTTTACTTCCCCAGCGGCCGAGCCGAAGCGCGGGTCTGCTTGCGGACCTTGCCGGGCAGCCAGCGCGCGCCGAAGGCGAGGCTCTTTGCGGTCTTTCCGACCGTGGTGTGGAGCTTGTCGCGGTGCACTGCGTCCCAAGCTGCCTGCGCGACTTCCCTGACCGGAGTGATTTCGAGGCCTGCCTCGGTCACACGGGTGCGGATGTCCTCGTTGCTCTTGGCGTTAGGGTTGTGGTCGAGCAGCGGGGTGTCGATGAAGCTTGGCATGATGGAGCGCACCTTGATGCCGTCATCCGCCCATTCGCCATCGAGGCTCTCGGTGATGGCGCGCACGCCGAACTTGGTCGCCGAATAGACGCTTGCGCCCGGCGTTCCATAGATACCCGCCGCGCTTGCCGTGTTGAGCAGGCAGGAGCCGGGCGCGCTCTTCTTGAGCCATGGATAGGCAGCCTGCGCGCCGAACAACACGCCCTTCAGATTGATGTCGAGGCAGCGCTCGATTTCGGCGACGCTATTCTCCTCCAACGCGCCGCCCAAGGGGATGCCGGCATTGTTGGCGAGAACGTCGATGCGGCCTCCTGCGGCATCAGCAAATGCGGCAAGCGCCTCGTCCCATTCCCCGCGCTCGCGTACGTCGAACTTGTACTGGAAACCGTTTCCTTCGCCCATCAGCGAAAGCGTTTCGCGCATGCCCGCTTCGTCGATATCGCCAAGGCCGACGAACCAGCCGCGCGCGGCGAAATAGAGCGCGATTTCGCGGCCGATGCCCGATGCACCGCCGGTGACGAAGATTGCCTTGCGCGTGCTCATGTATTCCCTCTTCCGTTTACAATGCCGGGTCGGCATAGGCATGCCAGGTGAAGATAGCCATGGCCCCGCGATAGGGCCTCCAATTTTCGGCCAAGGCGCGTGTTTCTTTCTCGCTCGGACGCTCGGCAAGGTCGAGCATCTTGCCGCATGCCGCCTGCACTGCAAGGTCGCCGGCAGGCCAGATGTCGGGGCGGCCCTCGGCGAAGATCAAATAGATTTCCGCCGACCAGCGCCCGATACCCTTGATGCGGGTGAGTTCGGCTATGGCCTCTTCGTCGTCTTGCGGCAGGTTCTCGAGGTCGAGTTCGCCGCCGTCCACCAGCTCGCACAGGCTGCGAGCATAACTCTGTTTCTGGCGCGACAACCCGCAGGCGCGCAAGGTGTCGAAATCGCGGGCGAGCAGTTCATGGGCATGCATATCCTCGCCCAGTTCCGCCTCCAGCTTGCGCCATACGGATGCGGCAGCTGCGACGCTGACCTGCTGCCCCACGATGGTGCGCAGCAGCGTGCGATAGCCGGTCGGGCGAATGCGTTCTTCGGGATAGCCGACGCGGGCGATGGCTCCGGCCACGACCGGGTCTTCTGCCGCCACCGCATCGAGGTGCTCGCGTAGCTGCGCATTGGTGAGACCCATGGCTTTGGCTTGCCTTCCTTTGCCGCATTGAATAGCAGCGCCTCGCATAGGGCCCGCGCGGCGGGCAAGGCAATACAGGATGCAATGATGCCCAAGCTGATCGTCACCACCCGCGAAGGCGAAACTTCCGAAATCGCTGTCGAGGACGGCCTGACCGTGATGGAAGCCATTCGCGACAACGGCTTCGACGAATTGCTCGCGCTGTGCGGCGGCTGCTGCTCCTGCGCGACCTGCCACGTGCATGTGGACCCCGCGTTCACCGACAAACTGCCCGCGATGAGCGAAGACGAGGACGACCTTCTGGAATCCTCCGACCACCGCGTCGAAACCTCGCGCCTGTCGTGCCAGATTCCCTTCACCGGCGACCTCGACGGGCTGAAGGTTACTATCGCCCCTGAAGATTGATGTTGTTTGCGCGCAGGTGGCCTCGCGCCTACCTCCGCCAGCATGACTCATCATACCGTTACCGGGCACACGCTCGACCTTATCGGCAACACGCCGCTCGTCCGTCTCGAAGGGCCGAGCGCGGAGGCTGGCTGCGATATCTACGGCAAGTGCGAATTCGCCAATCCTGGCGCCAGCGTGAAGGACCGCGCGGCGCTTTACATCATCCGTGATGCAGAAGCGCGCGGCGAATTGAAGCCGGGAGGGACGGTCGTCGAAGGCACGGCGGGCAACACCGGGATCGGTATCGCGCTGGTCGCCAATGCGCTTGGCTATCGCACCATCATCGTCATGCCCGACAACCAGAGCCGCGAGAAGATGCAGACCTTGCGCGCGCTCGGGGCCGAGCTGGTGACGGTCGCGCCGACCAAATATGCCGACCCCAACCACTTCCAGCACGTTTCGCGCCGCATGGCCGAGGAAATCGACGGCGCCATCTGGGCGGGCCAGTTCGACAACACCGCCAACCGCAAGGCGCATATCGAGGGCACGGCGAAAGAAATCTGGCAGCAGATGGACGGCCGTATCGACGGCTTCACCTGCGCGGCGGGTACCGGCGGCACGATTGCTGGCGTCGGCATGGGGCTCAAGGAATTCGATGAAAATGTCGTCATCGCGCTGACCGACCCGCATGGCGCGGCGCTATTCAATTATTATGCGAACGGCGAGTTGAAGGGCGAAGGCTCTTCGGTGGCCGAGGGCATCGGGCAAGGCCGCATCACCGGCAACCTCGAAGGCGCGCCAATCGATACGCAATATTGCATTTCGGACGAAACCGGCCTTGATTGGGTCGCCCGCTTGCTGCGCGAAGAGGGGCTATGCCTCGGCCTGTCGAGCGGCATCAATGTCGCGGGCGCGGTCGAGCTGGGTAAGCAGCTGGTGGCCGAAGGCCGCAAGGATGTGCGCGTTGCGACTATCCTTTGCGACACGGGTTTCCGCTATCTCTCGACGCTCTACAATCCCGAATGGCTGGAGGCGAAGGGCCTGCCGGTGTTCGACTGGCTCTCCGACAAACATTGACGGGAGCGCGGACAGTGCCCAAGATTCCCGGCATGCCGCGTTCTTTCGACCTGACCCGCAGCACGCCCGGATTGGGCGAGGCTTCCGATGTCCCACTGGCGGGCACGCGCGCCCAGTCGGTGCAGCGCCTGCAAATCGGCATCGGAGGGGTGGTGCTGATGGTGCTGCTGGTGGGGCTGGCCAGCCTCATCCAGGACCGCACGCGCGAGGTGGATGCGGCATCCGTGCCCGGAGCAGCTCCGACCACCGAGCCGACGGCTGCGCCCACCCAACAGGACCCGCTGGTCGATGCCGGCGTTGTACCCGACCTGCCGGACGCTCCGGCGCCGACCCAATCGCCCGCCGTCGTCCCCGAACAGGGCCCGCAAGATGCCCCGCCGCCCCAGCAGTAAACTGCTGCTCGCCGCATCGCTTGGCCTTTTGGCTGCCTGCAACGGCAGCACGGCGCCCGAGCAGCCCGAGGTCGCGGAAGTGCAGGTGGCCAAGCCGAAACTCGGCCTCTTTACCACGCTCCCCATCTATTGGGGCGAGGGAGGTGACATCACCTCCATGCTGAACAGCGAGGCCGAGACCGACTGGGTCCGCATTGAGCTGGAAACGAAGTTCGAAATCGTCCCGCTCGACACGCTCGAGCCCGAAGCGCTGGAAGGGCTGGACCGCGTGCTCCTCGCCCAGCCGCGCCCGCTCGCTCCGTCGGAGAATGTTTCTTTCGACCAATATTTGGCTAACGGGGGGAGGGCGGTCATCTTCGCCGACCCCATGCTGACGCGGCATTCGGACTTCGGCATCGGCGACCGTCGCCGACCGCAGGATGTGGTCCTGCTCTCGCCCATCTTCCAGCGGCTGGGGATCGAGCTCTTGTTCGATGAAAGCCAGCCGGAAGGCGAGCGCGTGCTGCGTCAATCGGGCGTGGACTTTCCCGTCAATCTAGCTGGCCGTTTCGAAGCAAGGGACACGGGCGAACCATCGCGGCGCTGCACATCGCTCGAAGACGGTCTCATCGCCCAATGCGTCAACGGAGAGGGCGAGGCTTATCTTTTCGCCGATGCCGCGCTGCTCGATTGGGAAGGCGACGAACCTGTGCCGGAAGAACGCAAGACGGCGCTCTGGAGGCTGCTCGATCCGCTCGTTCCGCTTCCTGCCCGGTAGCACACGGGAAATCACGGGACTCGATACGGGAAAACGCGGGACTCGACCGGGGGTGGCACGGGACGGCCCCTGATTCCCGTGGGTTTTCCGTAGGCTAGCGTTACACTCTGTTAAGGATATCAACAGAATTGCGAGATTAAATATATAGATAAATCAGTGGTTTGCAGGTTAATCCCGTAAAATCCCGCAATTTTCCCTTCCATCCCCGCGTCTCCCGCGATAAATCATCACGACATCGGACATGCCAGTGTCTTTGCGCGCACCGCTCAACGCGAGGCGCGCCGCGAAAGCTCGCGCTTTTGCGGACGGGGGAGGTGTGTCCGGCGGAGAGGTGAAAACGCCAATTGGGGACAGGGAAGTGCAATTCGGAGGGTACAGCGGACAAGCTTACTCGCCTGCGGGCGATAAGGGCCGCTTTGTGCTTCCGCCGCTCTTCCGCAAAGCCGTGAAGGAAAGCTCCGACGGCCGCGTCCTCTGCCTCATGAAGCACCCCACGTGGAATTGCCTCGTCGGCTTCGGTCTCAGCCGCAAGGAAGAGCTGGAAGCCCAGCTCGACCGCGAAGAGGAAATCGCCGTGCGCGTCGGCAAGGATTTCGATCGCGACACCCGCGCCAGCCAGCTCTTCGGCTTTGTCGAGATGCCCTTCGACGATAGCGGTCGCTTCGTCATGCCCGAACACCTGCGCACCCTCGGCAAGATCGAGGACGGCCTCTACTTCCAGGGCGGTGGCCGCTTCTTCACGCTGTGGAACCCGGAACAGCTCGCGGAAATGGGCGACGACTGGGCTAGCGCCAAGGCGGCCTGCGAAAGCCTGCTCGCCGATGCCAAGGCGAAAGGCAAATGACCGGCGCGCCGCACATCCCCGTCCTGCTCGACGAGGTCATCGAAGCGCTCGACCCGCAGCCGGGTGACGTCCTCATCGACGCTACCTTCGGTGCGGGCGGTTATACGCGTGCGCTGCTCGAACGCGGCGCGACGGTACATGCTTTCGACAGGGACCCCGATGCCATTGCAGCGGGTCGCAACTGGCGGGAGACGGAGCAAACTCCGCCCCGCCTTATCCTTCATCCGCATCGCTTTTCAGAGATGCTGGACGTCACGCGCGCCGCTGGTGTGGAGCGCGTCGACGGCGTGGTGATGGATATCGGCGTCTCCTCGATGCAGCTCGACCAGGCGGAGCGCGGCTTTGCGTTCTCCTCCGATGGGCCGCTCGACATGCGCATGAGCCAAGACGGCGAAAGCGCGGCCGATTTCCTCAACACCGCCGAGGAAAGCACTATTGCCGATGTCATCTACCAATATGGCGAGGAGCGCCAGTCGCGCCGCGTTGCGCGCGCCATCGTGGCTGCGCGCCCGCTGGCAACGACCGGCGAACTGGCACGTGTTGTGCGCAAGGCTCTTGGTCACAAGCCGCATGACAAGAAGGACCCCGCTACGCGGACCTTCCAGGCCATCAGAATTCACGTGAACGGCGAACTCGACGAACTGTCCCAAGGGTTGTCGGCAGCCGAACACCTGTTGCGTGAAGGGGGCCGCCTTGCCGTGGTCAGCTTTCACAGCCTCGAAGACCGGATCGTCAAGCGCTTCCTGCGCGAGGCATCCTCAACCCCGAGTGCTTCGCGTCACGTCCCCATGGTGGCCGAAGACGATCCGGTTTTTTCGAAAGTTTCCAAGGCAATCAAGCCCGGCGTGGCAGAGATTGACCGCAACCCGCGTGCGCGCTCCTCGGTGCTGCGCCACGCGACCCGTACCTCGACACCGGCAAGGGAGGCCGCATAATGGCCCAGACATCGCGCATCCGACAAATCGGCTGGCTGCTGGTGATGGGCCTGAGTGTCGCCATCTTCCTCGCGCTGACGTTCCGCGTGAATGCAGTGAAGAGCGAGGTGCGCTTGCTCGAGCGCCAGATTATCGCGGCGGAAAAATCGAAGCTGATGCTGGAAACCGAATTCCAGACCCGCGCCAGCCAGGCGCAGCTTGCGGCATGGAACCAGGTCGAATTCGGCTATGATGCCCCGCGCGCAGACCAATATGTCGAGCACGAGCGCCAGCTTGCTGCACTCGGTACGCCGCGCGGCATGGACGCGCCCGAAATGATCCGCGTGGCCAAGGCCGATACCGGTCCTCTCGAGGATGACAGCCTCTTCGGCGACTGGCTCGATAGCGATGACGCAGGTGAAACGGTGACAGTGGCTGCAGTCAGCGCCGAAGAGCCGACCCGCCAGCTTGCCTCCAGCCTTGCTCAACGCCTCGCGCGCCCTGCGGCATCCTCCGTCGCCCTGGCCGAGGCTGCCCGGTGAACGCATTCTCCGCTCTCCACGGTGGACCGGGAGCGGTTAGCATGGCGATGGCGAGCGGGCGGGTGCAACTCGTCAGCATTCGCCAGAAGTCGCTCGACCTCGCGCGCTGGCGCGTCTTGTGGATTGCCCTTGGTTTCGCACTCGTCGCCCTGATGGCGGTGAGCCGTATCGTCTATCTCGGTGCCGACGGCGAGGGCGCGCGCGCAACCTCGCTCGAAGCGGCGCTGCTGCCCGACCGCGGCGAAATCGTCGACCGCAACGGCGTGCCCATGGCGCGCGCCTTCCCTGCCTATGCCCTGTGGTTCAATCCCCAGGCGATGGGCGAGGGCGAAGTGCCGCTGGTGGCTGCGCCGGAAGAGGTTGCCGCAAAGCTGAAGGTCATTTTCTCCGACCTCGACGAGAAGGACACGGCTGCTCGCCTCGCCAAGGGCAAGGGCTTCTACATCCGTAAGCGCCTGCTGCCGGAAGAAGCCAACCAAGTGCAGGAACTCGGCGAATTGGCGCTCGAAATGCCGATGGAAGAAGACCGTCACTACCCGCAAGGGCAGATGGCTGCCCACGTGCTCGGCTATGTCGCAGCCGACGGAACGGGCCGCGTCGGCATGGAGCAGGTGTTCGACGAGCATCTTTCCAGCCCGCTCACGCGCGGTACGCCGGTGGCGCTGTCCATCGATGTCCGCGTGCAGGGCGCGCTCGAAGACGAATTGCGCCGAGGCATGAAGCTGACGCAGGCTCAGGGCGGCGCGGGCATCGTGCTTGATGTCGATACCGGCGAGGTGCTGGCTCTCGCTTCGCTGCCGGAGTTCGACCCGAACAAGATTGATGCCGAAGGGCAGAAGCTGATGTTCAACCGGGTGACCAACCAGGTCTACGAACTCGGCTCGACTTTTAAGCCGCTCACCGTTGCTGCCGCCATCGACAACGGGACCATCCGCGACCTCGGACGCCGCTTCGATGCTTCGCCCGTCAAGGTCGGGCGTTTCACTATTCGTGACAGCCACGCGATGGGTGACGACCTCAACGCCGTCGAAACGCTTATCCACTCGTCGAACACGACGACCGCGCGGATTGCCGATGAGGTGGGTCCGGAACGCATGCGCCAGTACATGATAGATTTGGGTATGAACGGCCGTCCGGAAATCGAACTGCCTGCCAAGGGCTTCCCGCTGTGGCCGGGCGACAAATGGGCGCGTCTCACCAATATGACGGTCGGCTTCGGCCACGGTATCGCGGTTACTCCGCTGCACCTCGCCAGCGCCTATGCGGCGATGGTCAATGGCGGTGTCTATCGCCCCGCCACGCTCAAGAAGCTTGGTCCGGGCGAAGCGCCCAAGGGGCGCCGCGTCTTCAAGGCTTCGACTTCCAGCCGCATGCGCCAGATGATGCGCGCGATCGCGATTTACGGGACAGGCCGCAATGCCGATGCGGCCGGCTACCGCGTAGGCGGCAAGACCGGCTCGGCCGAAAAGCCGGGCGGCAAGGCCGGCTATCGTCGCACCGCGTTGGTTTCTACCTTTGCAGCCGCATTCCCGATGGACCGGCCGCGCTATGTCGTCATCGCCATGCTCGACGAACCCAAGGGCACGCTCGCCAGCTCGTACCAGCGCACCGCAGCATGGAACGCGGCACCAATCGTGGGCCGGCTCGTTCCACGTATCGGGCCGCTCATTGGTGTTCGACCGGACGATACGCGCGATATCGATATCTCCGCGATTACCCCTCTCATTCCGGAGGCCCAGAATGAGGCTGAGTAAGATTTGCGCTGGCGCGGGTGTCGCTTGCCCCGAAGGCGCTGAGGTCACCGTGACCGGCTTCGCCATCGACAACCGCAAGGTCGCGCCGGGCACCGTGTTCGGCGCGTTTCAGGGCATGCAGGTCAACGGCGAGGACTTCATCCCTGCTGCCATCGAAGCTGATGCCGTGGCCGTGGTTGCGCGCCCCGAAGCCAAGGTCGAAGGCGCAATCCACATCGCCAGCGACAGTCCGCGCAAGTGCTTTGCGGAAATGGCTGCGCAGTTCTTCACGCCGGCGCCCGAGCATATCGTCGCGGTCACCGGCACCAACGGCAAGACCAGCTGCGTCGAGATGACCCGCCAGATCTGGCGCATGTCGGGCGAGCGCGCGGCGAGCATCGGCACGCTGGGTGTTACCACGCCGGACGAAAGCGTTTCCACCGGCCTCACCACGCCCGACATCGTCACCTTCCTCTCGAACATGAGCGGGCTGGCGCGCGAGGGCGTGACGCATGTCGCCTACGAAGCCTCGAGCCACGGCCTCTCGCAATATCGCAACGAGGGCATTCCGGTCGAAGCGGCGGGATTCACCAATTTCAGCCGCGACCACCTCGATTATCACGCGGACATGGAAGACTATTTCGCCGCCAAGATGCGCCTGTTCGACGAGGTCGTCTCGGACGGTGCTACGGCAGTCGTGTGGATGGGGGCAGGTGACAGCGGGTGGAACAAGCGCGTCGTCGAACATGCGCAAGCTCGCGGCCTCACAGTCATGACAGTGGGTGAGCAGGGTGAGGACATTCGCCTCACCCGCCGCGAGCCGACGCAGCTCGGCCAGTCGCTCACCGTCGAGCATGACGGGACCGAGCGGACTATCAACCTGCCGCTTATCGGGGCCTACCAGGTGTCCAACGCGCTGACCTCTGCCGGGCTCGCGCTCGCCACCGGTATCGACGCGAGCCGCGTATGGGATGCCGTAGCGCGGCTCCAGCCGGTTCGCGGTCGCCTCGAACGCTCGGTCATCGCGCCCAGCGGCGCTCCGGTCTATATCGATTACGCGCACACGCCTGACGCGCTGGAAGCTGCTATTGCAGCGCTCCGTCCGCATGTCACGGGCCGTCTCATCACGGTCTTCGGCGCAGGCGGCGACCGCGACCATGGCAAGCGCGCGCCGATGGGCGAAGCGGCGGCCAAGGCCAGCGACCTCGTCATTGTTACCGACGACAATCCCCGCGGCGAAGATGCTGCGGAAATCCGCCGCGCGGTGCTTGAAGGCGCGCCGAATGCACGCGAAGTGGCGGGGCGTCGCGAAGCCATCCATGCAGCCATTGCCGAAGCGGGCAAGGACGACATCGTCCTAGTCGCGGGCAAGGGTCACGAAACGGGTCAAATCATCGGATCGGGAGAAAACATGCGGGTCCATCCCTTCGACGACGTCGAGGTCGCACGCGAATGCGCGGCGCTTATCGCCAGAGGTGACGCATGAGCGCCGCCATCCTGCGCCACCCTGCCTATATGGAATGGCCGGTCGAAGACCGCGACCGCCTGCCGCTCACGCTGTGGGACGCAAAGGCGATTGCCGAGGCCGTCGGCGGGACTGCAAGCTGCGATTTCCAAGTTGCCGGTGTCGAGATGGACAGCCGCGACGTGGTCAACGGTGACCTCTTCGTCGCGCTCAAGGGAGAGGCGATGGACGGCCACCGCTTCCTCGACAAGGCGTTCGAGAACGGCGCAGCCGCCGCCATCGTCGACCGCCCGGTCGATTACCCGCACGTGCTCGTCGAAGACACGACTGAAGCACTGAAAGCTCTCGCCCGCGCAGCCCGCAGCCGGACCGAGGCGAAAATCATCGGTGTCACCGGCTCGGTCGGCAAGACCGGTGTCAAGGAAGCCATCTTCGCCAGCCTCGAACGCGCCAGCCGCGGCGCAGCGCATCGCTCGACGCGCAGTTACAACAACCATGTCGGCGTACCGCTAAGCCTTGCGCGCATGCCCGCGCGCAGCCGTTTCGGCATCTTCGAAATGGGCATGAACCACGCCGGCGAAATCGAAGGGCTGACCACGCAGGTTCGCCCGCATGTCGCCGTCATCACCACCATTGCGCCCGCCCATATCGAGAACCTCGGTTCGATGGAGGCCATCGCTGAAGCGAAAGCTGAAATCTTTGCCGGGCTGGAGCCGGGCGGCATCGCCGTCATTCCCGCCGACAGCGAGCATTTCGAGCGCCTGCGCCTCGCCGCGCTGCGGATGGATGCCAAGGTCGTGAGCTTCGGCCGCGCCCCGCATGCCGACATGCGCCTGCTCGACGCCATCCCAAGCGCCAATGGCGGCAGCTTGGTGACCTGCGAATTCGAGACGGGCCGCCTCTGCTACACCGTCGCCGAGCCGGGCGACCACTGGGTCATCAATTCGCTGGCCGTCATGGCTGCTGTCCGCGCTGCAGACGGCGACATGGCTGCTGCCGGTCTCGCGCTTGCCGAAATGGGCGGGCTGAAAGGCCGCGGCGCGCGCCACGGTATCGAAGTGCCCGGCGGCAAGGCGCTGCTCATCGACGAAAGCTACAACGCCAACCCCGCCAGCATGCGTGCAACGCTCGCGCAACTGGGTCAGACACCGTCCACCCGCCGCATCGCCGTGCTCGGTTCGATGAAGGAGCTCGGCGACTTTGGTGACAAGTTTCACGGACAGCTTTCCGAACCGCTGATTGCAGCCGATGTCGACTATGCGTTGCTGGTAGGCGACGAGATGCGCGCACTGGCCCGTGAACTGGGGAAACCCGCCTTCAATTCGCTTGGCAATCCGCTCGAGTGGGAGCATTGCAATTCGGCCGAAGAGGCTATCGGGATGCTGGAGGATTTCGGGATCGTTGCGGGCGATGCCGTGCTGGTCAAAGGCTCCAATTCGGTCGGGCTGGGCAAGCTCGTGGATCACTTCACCCGCGCAAGTTAGGAGCCGACGAGGCCGATGCTTTATCTCCTCGCCGAGTATTTCAATTTCGAAGGGCTGTTCAACCTCGTGCGCTACCAGACGGCGCGCGCGGGCGCGACGCTGCTTACGGCGCTCATCATCGGCCTGTTCATCGGCCCGCGTTTCATCGACATGCTGCGCGTCCGGCAGGGCAAGGGCCAGCCGATCCGCGAAGACGGGCCGCAAACCCACCTCGCCAAGGTCGGCACGCCGACCATGGGCGGATTGATGATCCTAGTGTGCCTGTTCATCTCGCTGCTGCTGTGGATGGACCTGTCGAACCCCTTCATCTGGGCCTGCCTTGCAGTGACCGGGGGCTTCGGCATCATCGGTTTCCTCGACGATTACGACAAGGTCACCAAGGCCAGCCACAAGGGCGTTTCGGCGCGCGTCAGGCTGCTGATGGAGTTCGCTGTTGCAGGCATCGCGAGCTACATCATCGTCAGCCAGATCAACACCTTCGTTTACGTGCCCTTCGTCAATGATTTCGGCATCGAACTCGGCCCCCTCTATTACGTCTTCGCTGCCACGGTCATCGTGGGCGCGGGCAATGCGGTGAACCTAACCGACGGGCTGGACGGCCTCGCCACTATGCCGGTCATCATCGCGGCGGGCACTTTCGCGGTTATCGCCTATCTGGTGGGGCGCGTCGACTATTCGGAATATCTCGGCATTCCCTATGTCGAAGGCGCGGGCGAGCTGGCTATCTTCTGCGCAGCCATCATGGGGGCAGGGCTTGCCTTCCTTTGGTTCAACGCGCCTCCGGCTGCTGTCTTCATGGGTGACACGGGTTCGCTGGCCCTCGGCGGAGCGCTCGGCGCGATTGCCGTCGCGACGCATCACGAGGTCGTCCTCGCCATCGTCGGCGGGCTGTTCGTGTTCGAGGCGCTTTCGGTCATCATCCAGGTCTTCTGGTTCAAGCGCACCGGGCGGCGGGTTTTCCGCATGGCGCCCATCCACCACCATTTCGAGCAGCTCGGCTGGTCTGAGAGCAAGGTCGTCATCCGCTTCTGGATCGTCGCCATCGTGCTCGCACTATTGGGGCTGGCAACGCTCAAGCTCAGATGATCACCTCGCCCGCCTGGAAGGACAGAAAATACGCGGTGCTCGGCCTCGCGCGGTCCGGCCGGGCGACGGTCGAGGCGCTGCTCGCGGCGGGCGCGGACGTGCTGGTTTGGGACGACCGCGCCGAGGCGCGCGAGCCCTACAACGGGCGCTGCGCCATCGGCGATCCGCTGGAGGCGGACCTTTCCGGCTATGCGGGCGTGGTTGTCAGCCCCGGCGTGCCGCTCAACACCCACCCGATCAAGCCGCATGCCGACAGCTTCGGCGTGCCGGTGATCGGTGATGTCGAACTTTTCGCACAAGCGCGCGAGCATCTGCCGTCGCACAAGGTTGTCGGCATCACCGGCACCAACGGCAAATCGACCACGACCGCATTGGTTCACCACATCCTCGAGACCGCCGGCGTGCCGACCACGATGGGCGGAAACATCGGCCTGCCGATTTTGGAGCAAGAGCCGCTTTCGGACGGCGGGGTCTATGTGCTGGAGCTGTCGAGCTACCAGATCGACCTGACCTTTTCGCTCGATTGCGACGTGGCGGTACTGCTGAACATTACGCCGGATCATCTGGATCGGTATGATGGGGAATTCTCGAAGTACGTCGCCAGCAAGGCTCGCCTGTTTGATATGCAGTCGGCAAGGGGCGATGCGATTTTCGGAGATACCACCGAAGCGGCATGCCGTGTGGCCATCGGACTAAAACAGCGGACGCACGTTTTCGATCACGAAGTTTATGAAGTCCCTGACCACGATGTGCTTCGGGGTCCACATAATGCCGAAAATATTGGCGCGGCGGATCAGGTTCGCCGCGCTCTGGATATCGACGAGGATGTGGCGTTCGCAGCGATCGACGGATACCCCGGCCTCCCGCACCGCATGGAGCGGGTCGCCGAAATCGCCGGTGTCACCTACGTCAACGACAGCAAGGGCACCAACACCGCCGCCTCCGCGCCTGCGCTGGCGGCGTTCGACAACATCCACTGGATTCTCGGCGGGCTCGCCAAGGAGCCAGGGTTGGGCGAGTGCGAGGCAGAATTGCCTCGCGTCAAAGCCGCCTACACCATCGGTAAGGCCGGGCCGGATTTTGCCGCGCTGCTCCAGCCCCACGTTCCGGTGGAGCAGTGCGAAACGCTCGACCGCGCGGTGACCTCTGCTGCCGCCAAGGCTGAGGCGGGCGACACGGTCCTGCTCTCCCCCGCCTGCGCGAGCTTCGACCAGTACACCGACTTCGAAAAGCGCGGCGAGCATTTCCGCGAGCTGGTGGAGGCGCTGAAGTGACCGCCATGCAGCCCTTCGTTCCCGGCGCCAAGCGCAAGCCCGCCCACATCCCGGGCGGCAAGCTCTCTCGCTGGAGCCAGCTGAAAATCTGGTGGCGCGAGATCGACCGCGTCCTGCTCGGCCTCGTCCTCTTCCTGATGACGCTCGGCACGATAGCCGTCGCCGCCGCCAGCCCGGCAAGCGCGGACCGTCTTTCGACCTCCAGCACCACGCTCGATCCGCTCTATTTCTTCTACCGGCACCTTGCCTGGCAGGCGGTCGCTTTGTGCATGCTGTTCGGCGTCTCCCTGCTCAGCCGCGAGAACGCACGACGGCTCGGCATCGTGATTGCGACCGGAATGCTCGGCCTCCTGTTCCTCGTCCCCTTCATCGGGGTGGAGATCAACGGCGCGCGGCGCTGGATCTCGATCGGCATGCAATTCCAGCCGTCGGAATTCCTCAAGCCCGCCTTTGCCATCGTGCTCGCCTGGATCCTGTCCTGGCGCATGCGCGACCCGAACCTGCCGGTGCTGGTCATCTCGACAGTGTTGACGGGCCTCATCGGCGCGCTTCTCATGATGCAGCCAAACTTCGGGGAATTCATGCTGTTTGCGGGCGTCTGGCTGGTGATGATCTTGCTGGCGGGCATGCCGATGAAGCGGCTCGGCATCGTCATGGGCGGGGGGCTGTTCCTGCTCACGGCGACCTATTTCCTCTATGACAACGCGCGCCACCGGATCGACAGCTTCTTCGGCGGCGGCACGGCTTTCGACCAGGTCGATCTTGCCAGCCGGACCTTACTGGCCGGTGGCTGGACGGGGGCTGGCTATGGCCTCGGTCTCAGGAAAATGAGTCTGCCCGAAGCGCATACCGATTACATCTTCAGTGTCATCGGCGAGGAGTTCGGGCTTATCGTCTGCGGTTTCGTAGTGCTTGCCTATCTCGCCATCATCATGCGCGTGCTGATGCGGCTGGTGGACGAGGAGGACCTGTTTGCCCTGCTGGCGGGAACGGGTCTCGTCTCGCTGTTCGGCGGGCAGGCTTTCATCAACATGCTGGTCAATCTGCAGCTCTTTCCCTCGAAGGGCATGACGCTGCCGTTGGTGAGCTATGGCGGCTCTTCCACAATCGCGGTTTGCCTGGCCATCGGGCTGCTAATCGCCATTACGCGCCGCAATCCCTATCTCAAAAGCTCCACAAGGGGACTTGGCGACCTGCTGGGCATCGGGCAGGGGGGCGCGATGAAGACGTCCGAGGCGCGCGTGACGCGCGAGATTCACCAGTGACCGGTTCGAGCCGCCACTACGTGCTGGCTGCCGGGGGAACCGGTGGCCACATCCTGCCCGCATTCGCGCTGGCGACCGAGCTGGAGCGGCGCGGGCACCATGTCGCGCTGATTACCGACGAGCGCGGCGCGCAGATACAGGGCAAGCCCGACTTCATGCCTGCGCATATCCTGCCCGCGGGCCGCTTCGGCAAGAACCCGCTGCAATGGGCGAAGGGCGCGAAGGCCGTGTGGGAAGGCAGTCGCATGGCCAAGCGGCTGTTCGAAAGCTTCCAGCCAAGCGCTGTGGTGGGTTTCGGCGGCTATCCCTCGCTGCCCGCAATCCTTGCCTCGACCTCCGCCGATATCCCGACGGTGGTCCACGAACAGAACGCGGTGCTGGGCCGCGTAAACCGCCTGCTCTCTGGCCGCGTCAACGCGATTGCGACCGCCTATCCCGACGTACAGCGCCTGAAATCGGCGCATCAGGGCAAGACCTATCTGGTCGGCAATCCCGTGCGCGCCGAGGTGCTCGCGCTGCGCGACGAACCCTTCCCGTCCTATGGCGAAGAGGGCCTGCTGCGCGTCCTCGTCACGGGCGGCAGCCAGGGTGCGCGTGTGTTGTCCGAAGTTGTCCCCGATGGCCTCGCCATGCTCCCGCCCGCCATCCGCCAGCGGTTGCAGGTGACGCAGCAGTGCCGCCCCGAAGACCTCGACGCAGTGCGCGAACGCTATCGTAGCCACGGCATCCCTGCCGAACTCGCGACCTATTTCGAAGACATGCAGAGCCGCCTTGCCGATGCCCATCTCTTCATCGGGCGTGCAGGCGCCTCGACAATTGCCGAGCTGACCGCTGTGGGGCGCCCCGCAATCCTCATCCCGCTGCCCATCGCGACCGACGACCACCAGGCCTTCAACGCCCGCGAAATGGCCAAGGCGGGCGGTGCGCGGATGATCCGGCAGGAGAAGTTCGAGAGCAAGGAACTCGCCAAGCAAATCCGCGTGCTGGCCGATGACCCGCAGGGCCTCGCCAACGCTGCCCATGCCGCATGGAACTGCGGCCGTCCCAAGGCCGTAGAGGACCTTGCCGACCTCGTCGAAAGCTTCGGCGGGGCGGACATGATGGATGTCATCCGCGTGGGCGGAAACAATGCTCGCGGCGCCACCCAGGGCGTGACAGCAGGGCAGGGCGCGAAACGGGAGAGCGCGGAATGAAGGGCGTACCAACCGATATCGGCACTATCCACTTCGTCGGGATAGGCGGCATCGGCATGTCGGGCATCGCCGAGGTGATGAACAACCTCGGCTACACCGTGCAAGGTTCCGACATCAGCGAAAGCCCGACGGTCGAGCGCCTGCGCTCGCAGGGCATCGCGGTGAAAATCGGCCACGAGAAGGAGAACGTGGAGGGCGCGGCGGTTGTCGTCACCTCCACGGCGGTGAAGCGCACCAATCCCGAAGTCGCGCATGCGCTGGAAAACCGCATCCCCGTGGTGCGCCGCGCCGAGATGCTCGCCGAGCTGATGCGTTTGAAGTCCACCATCGCGGTGGCCGGCACGCACGGCAAGACGACCACCACCAGCATGATTGCCAGCCTGCTCGATTGCGGGGCCATCGACCCCACCGTCATCAACGGCGGCATCATCGAGCAATATGGCTCGAACGCGCGGCTGGGCGACAGCGACTGGATGGTCGTGGAAGCCGACGAGAGCGACGGCAGCTTCCTGCGCCTCGACGGCACGATTGCGGTCGTCACCAATATCGATCCCGAACATCTCGATCATTACGGCGATTTCGACGGGGTGAAGGACGCTTTCGTCGAATTCATCCACAACGTCCCCTTCTACGGCGCGGCGGTGCTCTGCATCGACCACTCGGAAGTGCAGGCGGTCATCGGCAAGGTCCGCGACCGCCGCGTGGTGACCTATGGCTTCAACCTCCAGGCCGACATCTGCGGCGTGAACGTCCAACCGCACGAGGGCGGCAACCGCTTCGACGTCATCGTGCGCCAGCGCGGCGAGGAAGACCGCCGTATCGAGAACGTGTGCCTCCCCATGCCGGGCCGCCACAACGTCCAGAATGCGCTCGCGGCGATTGCCGTCTCCATCGAGATGGGCTGCCCGGACGAGGTCATCTGCAACGGTTTTTCCAGCTTCGGCGGCGTGCGCCGGCGGTTTACCAATGTCGGCAGCGTCGGCGGGGCAACCATCATCGACGATTACGGCCACCACCCGGTCGAAATCCGCGCCGTGCTTTCCGCCGCGCGAGAGTCGACACGCAGCCGCGTCATCGCGGTGATGCAGCCGCACCGGTATACGCGCCTCAACGACTTGATGGACGACTTCCAGAGCAGCTTCAACGAAGCCGACCAGGTCTATATCACCCCGGTCTATGCCGCAGGCGAGGACCCCATCGATGGCGTCGATGCGAATGCGCTGGTCGAGGGCCTCAAATCACGCGGCCACCGCAGTGCCGCGACGGTCGAGGACCGCGACGACCTTGCGAAGAAACTCGCCACCGACATCGGAGAAGGCGACCTCGTGGTCTGCCTCGGCGCGGGCGACATCACCAAATGGGCGGCCGGTCTCGCCGATGCGGTCGAAAAGGAACGCGCGTCGTGAGCGACCAGGAGAACGACGTCTGGAACTGGGATAACGGCATGGCCCCCGATTGCTCGGTCGAGGGCGCGGTCGACGCGCCTATCGACACGGATGGCCTCAAGGGCAAGCTGACTCCGCAAGCTCCGCTCGCCAAACTCGTCTGGTTCAAGAGCGGCGGCAAGGCCGACTGGCTGTTCGAGCCCGAGGACATGGAAGATTTGAAGGAATTCCTCCGCCGCCTCGATGGCGAACTGCCGGTCATGGCGCTGGGCCTCGGCTCCAACATGATTGTCCGCGATGGCGGCGTTCCGGGCGTGGTCATCAAGCTAGGCAAGCCCTTCGCCGATGTGTCCATTGATGACGAGACCTGCATCGTCGATTGCGGTGGTGGGGCGCATGGCATCCTCGTTGCGAGCGCGGCGCGCGATTGCGGCGTGGCGGGCCTCGAATTCATGCGCGGCATCCCCGGCACGGTCGGCGGCTTCGTGCGAATGAACGGCGGTGCCTATGGCCGCGAAGTGAGCGACGTGCTCATCGATTGCGATGTCGTGATGCCGGGCGGGGCGATGCACACGCTGCCAGCCTCCGACCTCCAATATTCCTACCGCCACTCGGCGCTGCCGCAGGGCGCAGTCGTCGTACGCGCACGCTTCCAGGGCGAGCCCGGGGACCCCGAAGTCATCGGCGCGAAGATGGACGAGATTGCCGAAGCGCGCGAGAATTCGCAGCCGTTGCGCACCAAGACGGGCGGATCGACCTTCAAGAACCCGCCGGGCAAGAAGGCGTGGGAACTGGTCGATGCGGCGGGCTGCCGGGGATTGAAAATGGGCGGAGCGCAGGTGAGCGAGAAGCACACCAACTTCCTCCTCAACACAGGGGATGCCACCAGCGCCGATATCGAAGGGCTGGGCGAGGAAGTGAAGCGCCGTGTCTATGAGAATTCGGGCATCGAGCTCGAATGGGAAATCCAGCGTGTGGGGCGACCGTAAGGACTTGATGAATGCCTGATATGCAGAAGCTCCCAGATGATCTTCACGTCGCCGTCCTGATGGGTGGCTGGGCCAATGAACGGCCCGTCAGCCTGATGTCGGGGGAAGGCGTCGCCAAGGCGCTGGAAGAGCGCGGCCACAAGGTCACGCGCATCGACATGGACCGCGACGTTGCCGCACGCATCGCCGAGGCCAAGCCCGATGTCGTGTTCAACGCGCTTCACGGCGTGCCGGGCGAGGATGGAAGTGTGCAGGGCATGCTCGACCTCATGGGCGTACCCTATACGCATTCCGGCCTCGCGACCTCGGTCATCGCCATCGACAAGCAGCTGACCAAGCAGGCGCTCGTACCGCATGGCATCCCCATGCCCGGCGGACGCATCGTCAAGACTGCCGACCTTTTCGAACGCGACCCGCTTCCGCGTCCTTATGTGCTGAAACCCGTCAACGAGGGCAGCTCGGTCGGCGTCGCCATCGTCACCGATGAAGGAAATTACGGCAATCCCATCAGCCGCGATGCCAAGGGGCCGTGGCAGGACTTCAAGGAATTACTCGCCGAGCCCTATATCAAGGGCCGCGAGATGACCTCCGCCGTGGTCGATTTCGCGGATGGCTCGCGTGCGCTGGGCGTCACCGAACTCAAGCCCAAGAGCGGCTTCTACGATTTCGATGCCAAATACACCGACGGCATGACTGACCACATCTGCCCGGCCGACATTCCCGACCACATTCGCGACCTGTGCCTCGAAATCGCCTTGAAAGCGCACAAGGTGCTGGGTTGTCGCGGCACCAGCCGGACCGATTTCCGCTGGGACGAGGAGCAGGGCGAGGACGGGCTCTTCGTGCTTGAAACCAACACCCAGCCGGGGATGACCCCGCTCAGCCTCGTGCCCGAGCAAGCCAAGCATGCCGGCATCGAATATGGCGAGCTGGTCGAGACCGTCATTGCCGCCGCGCTGCGCTATCATGAGGACAAGGGGCGCGATGGCTAAGGTCAGCCGCAAGCCCACCGGTGTCCGCCGGTCCGCCGCTGCGCGCAGCCGCAGCCAGAAGGCACGGGCGGCCAAGAAGCATACCTCGGGCCTGTTGGACCGGGCGATGTCCGCGCTGCCTTTCACCGAGGAGCAATGGCACAAGTTCTTTCTCGTCGCCATCCTCGCCATCGGCATGATCATCGCCTGGAATGTGGCGAAATATGCAGGGCTTCCCGAACTCGCGCAGACCGAGCTGGCGAAATCCGCCAGCCGCGCGGGTTTCGAGGTCGACCGCGTGCGCGTGACCGGTGTCGAGCGGCTGAACGAACAGGTCGTTTACGAGCGCGTGCTGGGCGAGCAGGACCGGCCGATGCCGCTGGTCGATGTCGAAGCCATTCGCGAACGGCTGATGGAGCTTTCCTGGGTCAAGGACGCGCGCGTCTCGCGCCAGCTACCCGACCTGCTTCGCATCGATATCGTCGAGCGCGAGCCGCATGCCGTTGTGGTCAAGCCCGACCGGCTTATCCTCGTCGATGCGACGGGGCATGAGCTAGAGCCGATCTCGGCCAAGGAGGCGCAGGAGATGCTCCTCATCTCCGGCCCCGGCGCGCAGAAGCAGGTGGCCGAACTCGATCGACTGCTCGATGCCGCGCCTGCGCTCACGCCGCAGATTGCCGCTGCCGAGTGGATCGGCAACCGACGCTGGAACCTCACTTTCAAGACCGACCAGTTGCTGCTGCTGCCGTCGGAAGATCAGGGGCCTGCCGCGCTCGTGAAATTTGCCGAGATGGACGGGCGCAACCGGCTCATCGGCGGCAAGGCCATCGCAATCGATATGCGCGTGCCAGACCGCGTCTTCCTGCGCTGCGCCGACGGGCCGTGCCCGCGCGGGACGCAGGCCATGGCGGAGGCCGAATAATGGCAAGCAATCCGCACACACCCATGCCGCGCATCAATCGCGTGTTCGCGGCGGTCAATATCGGCTCGTTTCGTATTTCCGCGATGGTCATGGGCCAGAGCGAGGACGGCGAGATGATCGTGCTCGGCTCCTCGCACCGCAAGAGCGAGGGCATCAAGCGCGGCTACGTCACCGACATGGCGGCCGCGATGCAATCCATTCGCGCGGCAGTGGAGCAGGCCGAAAGCAGCGCCAACACCAGCGTCTCGGGTGTCTGGATCGGCTGTGCAGGGGCAGGCCTCACCAGCAAGATTGCGAGCGTCGAGATTGCCATCGGCGGTCGCCGCATAGACGAGGACGACGTCGAGCACCTGCTCTTTGCAGCGCGCGACCATATCCAGCCGGACGGTCGCATGGTCCTTCATGCACAGCCGGCACATTACACGCTCGACGGGGCGCATGGCATTGCCAACCCCATCGGCCTTCACGCGGAATCTCTCGGCGTCGACATCCATGTGACCCTGGCCGAAGGCGCGCCGGTGCGGAACCTCATCGAGGCTGTGCAAAGCGCGCACCTCGATGTGGAAGGCGTCGTCGCCAGCCCACTCGCCGCTGCTTACGCCTGTTTGACGCAGGAAGAGCGCGACCTTGGCGTGGCTTTGGTCGAAATCGGCGCGCAGGTGACGAATGTCTCGGTTCATGCCGGCGGGATGCTGCTGGGCCTGCGCTCCATCCCGGTCGGCTCAAACGACATTACCGATGCGATTGCCAGTTCGCTTGGCATCAGGCGCGGGCAGGCGGAGCGGCTGAAATGTGTCGCGGGTTCGGCCATCGCCACGCCGAGCGACCACCGCGAGATGATACCGGTCAACGGACCCGGTGAGGAACCGGGCGAGCGGCTGGCGCGCGGAGCGGACGAGCAGAACCGTATAGCGCGGGCAGAGCTGGTCTCGGTGGTCACCGACAGGCTCGGCACGATGACAACCGAAATCGGCAAGGGGCTGAAAGGCATGGGCTTTTCGGGTGCGAACGGCGGACAAGTCGTACTGACCGGCGGCGGTGCGGAACTCCACGGTATCGCCGAATTCATGCAAGGCGCGCTCGGCCTTCCGGTTCGCCGCGGGAGGCCACCAGCTTTGCGCGGGCTGCCCGAAGCGCATGCGACGCCCGGTTTCGCCACGCTGGCAGGGCTGTGCCTCTACGCCTCCGAAGACCCCATCGATATCCGCACAATCGGCCCCAGCTACCAGCCCACGAAGCGCTATTCAGGCCTTGGACTGGTTAACCGCGTGGTCCAGGCAGTGCGCGAATATTTCTGACAGGCACGCAAATACAGTCGGCTTCACCCGGTACACATGGTGGATAAAGCGATTTAACCTTTGCATGCGTGAATCGCTTTGTGCCAAAAGCGTGTGCAACACGGCCAAGGCCAGAATTTTTTCCCGAGGGAACGCCCAATGAGCATCAATATCGGACCCGCTTCCAGCGACGACATGCGCCCCAAGATCATGGTGGTCGGTGTCGGCGGGGCAGGCGGTAACGCTATCGCCAACATGATCGACAGCGAAATCGAAGGTGTCGATTTCATCGTCGCCAACACCGATGCGCAGGCTCTTGCAACTTCTCCTGCCGAAAAGCGCCTCCAGCTCGGCCCCGATATCACCGGCGGCCTCGGTGCAGGTGCCCGTCCCGAAGTGGGCAAGGCCGCGGCCGAAGAAACGGTCGAGGATATCGAAGACGCGCTCGACGGTGTGAACATGTGCTTCATCGCTGCCGGCATGGGCGGCGGCACGGGTACGGGCGCTGCGCCGGTCATCGCCGAGGCGGCTCGCCGCAAGGGCGTGCTGACCGTGGGCGTGGTGACCAAGCCGTTCCTGTTCGAAGGCACGCGCCGCATGCGTAGCGCCGAAGCGGGCATCGACGAATTGCAGAAGCATGTCGACACGCTCATCGTCATCCCGAACCAGAACCTGTTCCTGGTCGCCAAGGCCGACACCACCTTCAAGGAAGCCTTCGCGCTGGCCGACGAGGTGCTGCAGCAGGGCGTTCGCTCGATTACCGACCTCATGGTCATGCCGGGCCTCATCAACCTCGACTTCGCCGACGTGCGATCGGTGATGAGCGAGATGGGCAAGGCGATGATGGGCACCGGCACGGCAGAAGGCGACAACCGCGCTCTCGAAGCTGCCGAACGCGCCATCGCGAACCCGCTGCTCGACGGTGTCAGCATGGCGGGCGCGAAGGGCGTCATCATTTCCATCATCGGCGGCGAGGACATGAAGCTCCTCGAGGTCGATGAAGCCGCGAACCACATCCGCGAGCTGGTCGACGAAGATGCCAACATCATCTGGGGCAGCGCTTTCAATCCCGACCTCGACGGGCAGATCCGTGTCTCGGTGGTCGCGACCGGTATCGACGAAGACGGCAGCGCTCGTCCTGCGCAGGCGCGCAATTTCTCGATGGCTCCGCAGCGCGCACCGCAGCGCCCGGTGCTCGACCTGCAGGAAAGCGAGCCTGAAGAAGAGCCGTTCGAGCTGAGCGAGGGTCTTTCGGCAGAGCCCGAGCCTGCTCCGCAGCCGGCATACGAGCCGGAGCCCGAGCCTGAGCCGATGACCCTGTCGCAGCCTGCGCCCGAACCCGAGCAGGCCTATGACGACAGCGGGGACGAAGAAGGCCCGCTGATGAACCCGGCCGGTCTCTCGCCCGCCGGTGGCGGCAATGACTACGGTGACGAGGAAGGTTACGAGGACGACGAGGATGTCGACGGCATCGTCGACCCGCTCGCCGGCATGCGTAACGAGCAGACCGAACGCTTCGACCGCTATGACGACGAGGATGGCCAGGTCCCGCCGCCTGCCGAAGACCAGAACTTCGCTCACGGCGCGACCGAGCATGACGGCTGGACCGATGATGCCGATGGCGGTGCAGGCGCCCCGCTGGACCTTTCCGAGCCAGCCGATGACGGCGCACTGGAACTTGGCAGCGACCAGTATGCCGAGGGTCAGAGCCCGCTTTCCGAAAAGCCTGCTCGCAAGCCGCTTTTCACCCGTGGTTCGGATGACGACTACGCCGGTGGTGCCGGTGCTGGCGCGCCAGCTTCAGGCGGAGCCGGTGGCGGGGCTGGCGGCGGCGCAGGTGGAGGCGGCGGCGCTCCCGCAGGCGGCGGTGGCGCACCGGCCGGTGGTTCGGCCCAGGGCAGCACGCTATTCGAGCGCATGGCCAACCTCTCGCGCGGCTCCAGCTCGAGCCACGATGACGACGAGGACGAAGACGAGGATGAAGGCGGCAACGGAGGCCTCAACATCCCGCGCTTCCTCGGACGCCAGAACAACCAGTAATACCGCCTGAACCAACGCGCTTCCCTGTGCGTTGGAGGGATGACATGCCACTTCGCAAAGCCAGACGCTGGGCAACCTCGGCCGCAATAATCGCGCTTTTCGCGGGCGGTTCGCCTGTCCATGCGCAGGAGGTCGTGCAGGCTCTGCCGCCGCCCGGTTCGCAGGAACTGAGCAATGCGCTGCAGCGGCTGGCGCGCGACGGAAACGATGTCGCGGCGCTGCTCGATGCGGGCGATGCGGCGATTACGCTTGGCGATGTCGCAGCGGCCATCGGTTTCTTCGGCCGTGCACAGGCGCTGACGCCGTCGAACCCGCGTATCTCGCTAGGCCTTGCGCGCGCTTACACGCTCTCGCGCCGCCCGGTCGAAGCGCTGCGTCTCTATGCCGAGGCGGAGAAGGGTGGCATCCCGCTCCAGAACATGGCCGCCGACAGGGCGCTGGCTTTCGATCTCGTGGGTGATGCCAAGAGTGCACAGGAACTCTACCGGATGGCGCTGGCCGGAGGGGCTGGCGATGCGGTCCGCCGCCATCTGGCGCTGAGCCAGGCAATTTCGGGCGACAAGGCAGGTTTCGAGGCCACCTTGCTCCCGCTTCTCGAGCAAGGTGACAACGCCGCTTTCCGCACGCGTGCCTTCGGACTGGCCATCCTTGGCGAGACCGATGCCGCCATCAAGATTGCCCGCGACATGATGCCGGGGCCGATGGCCTCGCGCGTCGAACCCTATCTCAAATACATGACGCAGCTCACGCCCGCGCAGCAGGCCGCGGCAGGCGTGCTGGGGGTATTTCCGCGAACGGCCGCCATCGGGCAGGACGATGCGCAGATTGCAGGCTATACGCCTTCGCCACAGCCGCCGGCGCAAGCCAGCGGCGCGGATGCCAGCCTCGCACCGAGCGGGCCCACGCTCGGCTCGCAACTGGCGAACAACACCCGTGGCAGCCGCCGCGAGCGCCGCCAGGAGCGTCGCGAACGCCGCGAAGCCGAGCGGGAGAGTCTGACCCCTACGCCGACGCCCGCCCCGACACGCAGCGAAGAGCTGCCGCCGGTAGGCCGCACTACGGAACTTCCTCCGGTGCAGCGAGATGCGGCGACACAGCCGATAGACCTTGGTACGCAGCCCACCCGGCCAGCTCCGCCTCCACCGCCTCCACCACCACCGCCACCTCCGCCGCCAGCGCGCGAAAACCTCGAAGACGCGTTCGCCGACTTTGACCTCGCGGCAAATGGCTCGACCGCGCCGCGTGCAGGTGCGGTCGATATCCGCGCCATCGACGTACCGCGCGAGCGAAACGAACCCCCGCCACCAGTCATTCCAAAGCGGCACTGGGTGCAGGTGGCCACGGGGCGCGATATCTCCGCGCTTGGTTTCGACTGGCGTCGCATCAGCCGTAATGCTCAGGGCGAACTGGCAGGGAAATCCGCCTTCACCGCGCCCTGGGGTGAGGCCAATCGCCTGCTTGCTGGTCCTTATGACAGCTCCGCCGAAGCGCGCGAGGTGGTGAACCGCCTCAAGGCGATCGGCGTCGACAGCTTCCCCTTCACCAGCTCACGCGGCGAGGAAGTTTTCGCTCTGTCCGGCGCAAGCCCCGCACCCGAAGCGGCCAGGCCTTCCCATCCCTCGCGCAACTGGGTGCAGGTTGCGACCGGGCGGGACCGCGACGCGCTGGGCTTCGACTGGCGGCGGATAGCCCGCAATGCCGATGGCGCGCTCGACGGGAAGGGGCCCTTCGTAGTGGCTTGGGGCGAAGCCAACCGCCTGCTTGCCGGACCTTACGATTCGTCGGCAGCGGCCCGCGAAATGGTTAACCGCCTGAAAGCGATGGGAATAGATAGCTTCACCTTCACCAGCGAAGACGGCGAGGCCATCGACGAGCTCGACTGAGCCGGACGGTCCCGCTATCCGTATCGGGCAGCTTGTTCACAACCTTTGCACAAGCGCTTTGCGTTCTCCCCAGCACCGGCAACTCCCGCGATTGCCAAGCGCCTTAACCACGCTTCACATGGGGCCATGGCTTGGACGGGAAACCACTGATGCGCGCCGTGGAACGGCAATTCGAAGTCGAAGAGGACGCAGCGCCGCTCGACATGCTGGTCGCCCTGTTCGAGGCGCGCGGCTGGCCCTGCGAGGTCAATGCCGAGGAAATCTGCGGCGAAATCCAGGGCAGCTGGGCCAAGTACCAGCTGCGCGGCATCTGGCGCGGCGAAGACCGCGTGTTGCAAATCCTCTGCCTGCCCGATGTCCGCATCGGCGGCGAGAAAATGGCGGCGGCACAGGAACTTGTGGCACTTGCGAACGAGCAGATGTGGCTCGGCCATTTCGACATCTGGTCGAATGGCGGCGTGCTGCTTTATCGCAACGGAACCTTGCTCGGAAGCGACGGGATGCTCGGCCTCGACCAGGCGCAAACGCTAGTGGAAATGGCGGTCGAGGAATGCGACCGCTTCTACCCTGCTTTCCAGTTCGTGTTGTGGGGCGACAAGGAACCGCGCGATGCGCTCAAGGCCGCGATGGTGGATGCCGCAGGGGAAGCCTGAGGCAAACCCTTGATTTTGCGTTAGGCATATCCCTTCCGGTTTCGCTTGAAATCGGGCGCTAATACACCGATATTGCTATCAGAAGCAGGGCACAGGTTCGCCCTGCACAAGGGAGTTTTGTAAATATGGCCGATTGGAACGAAACCGACCGCCGTTCGGACGTCACGTCCGTTCCGCGTGCTGGGGACGCGGCTACCCGCGGGACCACTTTCGACGCTGGCCTGCGCCAGCATATGCTGTCGATTTACAACATGATGGCCTCGGGCGTGCTTTTGACCGGCATCGTCGCAATGCTGTTCGTCAACACTCCGCTGTTTGAATCGCTGTTCACCGTGGTGCAGACGCCTTACGGCCGTTCGCTGCAGGTCAATGGCCTCGGCTGGGTGGTGAAACTGGCTCCGCTGGCCTTCATCCTCGTGATTTCCTTCGGCGGCGTGGCGCGCTTCAGCAAGACCACGCTTCAGGCAATGTTCTGGGGCTTTGCGGTCCTGATGGGTCTGTCGCTCTCGACCATCTTCGCCATCTACACCGGTGAATCGATTGCTTCGGCATTCTTCGCTGCGGCCGCTGCCTTCGCTGGCCTCAGCCTCTATGGCTACACCACGAAGAAGAACCTGTCAGGCTGGGGCAGCTTCCTGGTGATGGGCCTCATCGGCATCATCGTCGCCATGCTGCTGAACGCCTTCTTCTTCCAGTCGGGGGCGATGGGCCTCGTGATCTCCATCCTCGGCGTGCTGATTTTTGCAGGCTTCACCGCCTACGACACGCAGCGCCTGAAGGAAGAGTACCAGTACCTGCGCGGCACAGAATTTGCCGGCAAGGCAGTCGTGATGGGCGCACTCAGCCTCTATCTCGACTTCATCAACCTCTTCCTCTTCATCCTGCAGTTCCTCGGCAACCGCGAGTAACGGCAGGCCGCAATTGCGGACCGGAAAAACGTGCCCGGGGCGAAACTCTCGCCCCGGGCATTTTCTTTGCCTGCTCAAGGCGCTAGGACGGGCGGGCTTCATGTCCCGTCAATGAATGGCGCGCGACAATGGAAGCCAAGATATCGAGGAGGGTCGGCCAACCCATGAGCCGCATGTCAGCACAATCCATCCGTATCGCCGCGCTCACCGCGGCCCTTACCGCGCTTGCCGCATGCGCCACGCCCCCTCCGCCTCCGCC
>CCSI01000002.1 GCA_000756795.1 Qipengyuania vulgaris | reverse complement strand
GACACCTCCGCCCCCAGTGAAGACCGCATCGAGGGCGGCGAAAACGCACTCTTCTACGGGGCTCCGGGAACCGGCAAGAGCTACGAAGTCTGGCAGAAGATTGACAAGGCTACCGATCCGCATTTTGTCACGGTCTTTCATCCGGACATGCAGAACAGCGACTTCGCAGGCACGCTGAAACCGGGCATCAATAACAAGGGTAAGGTAACCTATGCCTTTCGCCCTGGGCCTTTCGCCCGAGCTGTCGCGTGTGCATGGGCAAATCCCGGCAAGAAGGTCTATTTGGTAATCGAAGAGCTCAATCGCGCAGTTGCTGCCGCTGTCTTCGGTGAGCTCTTTCAACTCTTGGACCGCAATCCGGACGGCAGCAGTTGTTACGAAGTCGATTTCCCTTCGCCCGAGTTCGAAAAATGGTTCGGGGAGAAAGCCGGCTCCAACGCAAAACGACTGGCACTGCCGTCGAACCTCTGGATCCTTGCGACGATGAACTCGGCTGACCAAGGGGTATACCCCTTGGACACTGCGTTCCGCCGGCGCTGGCGACAGCACTATCTCGCAATCGACTATATGAAGGCGCCTGTGATACGTCATAGGATCCGCAAAAAAGACGACAGACTGGCGCACTTTCGTGCAAGCGCTGAACGGCTTCCTCGTATCGGACATCAAGGTTGACGAGGACCGGCTCATTGGTCCCCGCTTCGTTGACGAGCAGGACCTTGAAGATGGTCAGCTTCCCGGCAAGCTCCTTATCTATCTGTGGGATGATCTCTTGCGCCACCACCAGGACAAGGCACTCTTTCATGGCAGCGTCAGGACATATGGCGATCTCGACAGCAGGATGTCACAGGACAAACAGGTCTTCTCTGACGAATTTCTTGCATTTTTTCAGAAAGAGGAGCCAGAAAATATTGCCTCTGATGTGAATGGCGTTCCCACACCGTGAACATCGAGTTTCTGCCCGACCGGACTGTCAAGAACGAACTGGAGCGCTTGCAGCCCGAGGTAACAAAGGCGTTGACCAGTCGCTGGCCGGCGATGATGGAGAACGGTCATGAAACAGTTGCATGGGTCGGTATCGCCAAAGCGCACGGGGCCGGAACCGTCTTCTTCTTGCCGCACGGCTCACCGACCGAAGAGACCTCGAGATTAGAGTTAGCCAGCAAGCTGATGCGAGCCATCGTTAGGTTCTCGGAGGAGAACAGGCGCGACGGCGAGGGTCGCGGACGGGAATCGACAACGCTGGCAGCGCTCCTTGCCGCGCTCGCCAACGACTTCCGAGACCACGGCCTTTACTCAACGAGAGAAAAGCAGAGGACGGTTCGTGATGGCAAGCCTGACTGGGCGCGAACAGTCAAAACTCAAACAGCTTTTCCCGCATCGAACGGATCCCCTGTCTACTGCGAGATTTCGTCGGTCCGCTATTCTTCGCTGGCGACAAATACAGTCGCGCGAATACAGGAACAGATCATCGCCGAAATCGGTAAGACACACGGGTGGTGGCTCTCACCCTATTTCGGCAACCGCGAGATACCCCGGCCGGCTCCGCTGGCACAATGGCCGCGCGAACACTGGGCCAGACTTTTGAAGCAGGCAAGACGAAGCCTTTACGAGAGCCGCGCCATAAATCTTGTGGGCATGCTTCTGGCATATCTCGAGCAGTCTGCGGAAACTGGGACTGGCGAGGTATACTGCGGCATTTCAGATTTCTCCGCACTATGGGAGGTAATGCTCCGTGAGACCATCCCGAACGTCGACAGAGCGTGGAATCGCAGGCTCCCAGTCCCCACATATTTTCGAGTTGGGGGCAGGCCGGAGCAAATTCGCGGAATGGAAACGGACATCGTGGCAGGCTGCGGCGAGTTTACGGTCATCCTCGACGCGAAATACTACCGTGCCACTTCAACAGGTTACTCACCGCGAGTGCAAGATATCTCGAAACAATTCGTCTACCAAAGAGCCGTCGAAGCAACAGGAAGGGTCGCTCCCGACCGTGTAGTCAACGCATTCGTGTTTCCCGCAGAAAAAACGGGTCGCGAACCCTTCGAAAAAATCGAATTTATGCTGCCTAGTGCTTCGGCTGCCCCAGGCTTCGCACCAGTTTTGTGTCAGTATGTATGTGTCGGCGATGTTGTGGACGCCTACATAAACAGACGGAAGCTGAAAAATCAGACGTGGCTTCCTGCGCTCTGCGCGTAGCGCCGAATGCATCGAAGTCTCTCCGCCGAGCATGCGAAACAGGAAAATGAGATGGCAGACAAAGTGTTCATATTCGACGGCCAAAACGTCGTCATTGCGGATCCGAACACACTAGTCTTCGCCTCGGATTTCCTTGAAGAGACCTACCGGTATCTTTTCGGCCGGCTTCCGGCAAACGGGGCCTATGAGCCCTACATAGATATCGATACGATCACGACCTGCGCAAATCCCTTCGACATCGTGGCACGGGCGGCTTTCCATGGCGAGCTGGTTCCGCCTCCCCCAGGCAATCCTGCAAATCCCGCCCGAGCCCAAGTGCAGTATCACGTCCGATATATTCTCGAGAGCCATCCGGCGCTTTTTGGGCTGCTCAACAACCTCACCTCGTCTTCCACTATTGCTATTGCAAATGCGGAGTTCCTGCTGGGGCAGCCGGTAGATGGTGGCAATTTTATCCGAGCAAAGGCTGTTATCGACCGCATCGCACGATCAATTTGGTCAAGGGGGCGCGATAGTAGTGAAAGTCAGTCGAGCGTTTCGGCGCTAGGTCAAATCTCGGAGAACCTCCTTTCCAGAGCTTTGGAAGCACATCTGGGTGGCGAGTTCTTCCGAGTCACTGGAAACAGCGTCAAGTCCTACGGCGACTTCGTCGCTCTGTGCCTACCTAACAATCTCTGGATCTCGGTTAAGTCCAATTACGCACGCGAACGACTGCTGGCCTCGGGATACAGTAACGACATCGTCGGAGCGGGGTTCTTTGTTCAGGCTGCCGAATTCACTAATGCGGTGAGAATAAGGAACTTCCAGCGTGCCGGTTTTCTAGCGATGTATGTGCCCGACGTTGCGGTGAGCGATGCGCAAGCTGCAGCGGGCAGCTCGACTTATCAGGAGGTGATAGAAGCCTACGATGCTAATGGCGTCGCACACCCCCTGAACATCAATGGCAAACCATTTATCAGACCGCTTAGCGGGCTTTCTAATGACATAGGGGCGCTGATGGCTATGAACCCTATTTCGATGCGTCTAACCGTCAACTTCTAGCTGCTCTCCAACGCCTCTCGCATCAGCAGATTCTCCGGGCGAACTACGGAGAGTTCATATTGAGTTCGGCAAGCCCTGTTTGGTGCTCTAGATAACGAACCAACGCCGTTCGTCAGTGTCGAAGAGAGCAACCCCGACGGGACCAAACTCCAATAGACGTTGCAAATTACAGATCATGTCATCTGGGAGGTCGGCCATGCCATCAGAGATCCGCAGCATCCGTATCTCACCTCGCCGAATGCGAAGCTCCTTGGTAAACACCGAAGCAGCGACGTCAACGTTAGGCGCGATTGCGAACACATTGCCGCCCTTGCCGTCGATCGTGCGATAGAGATTCAGCTGATGGACCGGAGCTGTATGCGCGATCCACCGATCTGCAAAACTCGCGAAGCCGACCGAGGCGCTTGCGAGTAGATCGTCGAGACCGGGACGCAACTCGTCATCAATGACGTGGTCGATCCGCGTCAGTGTGAGATCCTCGTGGTCGAGACCGAGTGCCTCTTCATGATCAATTACCGTAAGCCACGCCGCGTCCTGGGTTGGAGCCACGACGTATGCACGCGCTGTATGACCCTTACGCTGGATGATGCATTCGTAGAGATGAAACTTCATTCGTTAGACCTTGCTGTGATTGTCGATCAGCTAGGTCTACGAGCACCTCGAACGGGTGTCGGGTGGCTTCGTCGCGGGTAACGTGACTTTCTTTACTCGCTAAAGCAGAATGCTGAATTGCGGGCGTTAGAAATTGGCAGGAATCTGCGATTCCCTGGGCTGATCGGTGAATGGCAGTTCTAGGAAGCCGAAAAAATTTGGTGCGAATTAGCTAAACAAAATCATAAGAATTCTAAACTCCAAGGTCCTACGGATCCTCCTGCCACAGAAAATCAGGCCCACGCCGGAGTGGTGGAAGGTGAGCGTAGCGAACCTGGAACCCCACGGCGTGGGACCGCCCCTCGCGCAGCGAGGGGCACTTCCTCATGAACTACATAACCTACCTGCTACCGCTGCGCGGCAGCAGATGCTGCGCGCGCAGCCGTCATTGCTCTGGTCGCTACGCTCCCGACGCATGACAGCAGCTCGCTTGCCTCAACGCCTCCGCTACGCTCCGGCGTTCCGGCCTTCGGCCGGCATGGACTCTGATAGATAGAAGGCGGTTTGGGTGAAACTCGTTTTGGACAGGGGTTTTTGCCGCGTAAAGCGGGTGAATAGGTCCAAAACCCCTGTCCGTTTTTCACGAGGATCGGACCCGTAAAAAGGTCCGAGACTTCCGTTATGGCCTTTCACATCCTCGGCCAGGCCGGGTTGTGTGCTTTAAGATCAGGATTCCTCAAGCAAGGTATGGACCACCGCGGGGGGCAGGTTTGTCTGCCCACGAAGGCCGCGGACTAACGGATCGGGCTCAGGATCAAAGAATGGCCACTTCCCCTCCGCCGTGAGTTGGTCTGCACGATTAAGTGCGTCGTTAACGCGTTTGGTAAGTGAGACGGGCGGCCCGTCTTCAATCCGACCCTCAGCCTCTAGTAGTTTGCGCACTTCGTTCGCCGATGACTTTTGTTTTCCCCTTTCGAGCAGTTCGCGCGCCCACCAAGCATCGGCAATGAGCACGCATCGCTTCTCTGATCTATTCCGAAGCCAAAGCGGTGGCTTCACCCCATTTTTCTCCGCCAGCAATTCCACAACACGCGCGTCACGATAGGCTTGGATTGCAGTTTGGACGCGTTTCGGAACTGCGCGAGGTTTGCAATTGCGCCGGCGCGTGGCAGCTGCTTTTCGCGCTGCCTTCGCGAGCACCACAGCGACCTTTGCGTCCTCTTTCTCCTGAAGCAGCCGTTCATTGTCGTCTTGCCACGTGCATTCATCGCATCGGACTACGAACGCGCTCCAAGATGGATGGCGATGCCTGTCTTCTAGGGTCATGCTCGCGGTCGCCTTTTCCCACTCATAGTAGAGCGACCGCAGGTCCGCCGAACTTTCAATCCGTTCTTTGACCACTTCAGCGCAAAACATGGTGATAGGGCACATAGCGCAACCATTCGGCTTTGGCTCATTGTCACCCCAATGTCGGGGTTGGTCGAAACGCCCAAAGAGACGTTCGACTGGATCTCCGAAGCAGATGAGTCGCTCTGTCAGCGGGCGCTCTAGGATATTACCGCTCCCGTCGGTGATCACCTCACCTACGCGATAAGCAACTTTGCGATTGCGACGAAACTTTTTACGGACACCAAGGGCCCGAGGCGATGGGGCTTTCGGATTCAATGTTCCCGAACCTTACTCATGGATGGAAGCTTGTGCGGGGAGACGTGCTCCCTGGTCGTATAAGAAGTCCTAGGCGTGTGTTTATAGGCACGCTCTGCTATCGTCAGGCGCACTCTAATCGCGCAAGCCCTCGCGAAGGGTGGCTAGATCAGCTGCGCTTAATCCATCCGAGGAGACCGAAGGTCGCATCTCCCGCAAAACTTCGACCGCGTGTAGCTCGTGCACCGTGAGCCATCGTTTTCGCGGCGCGTGCTCGCTGGCGACCTCTCGCATTACCGCGCGCTGCTCGCGGTTGAGATCCTTGAGGCGTGCGCCGAGCACAGCTTCGAGTTCATGCGCAAGGCTGTCCGCGCCCAGATCCTGCCCCGATCGCATTATCAGGCCCCAAGGCAACTCTGGATGCCTCTGCCGTAAGACTTCAGAAATAAAGGACTTCTTGTCCATCTTCAGAATGTCGGCGAGTTCCGCGGCGCGGTCGATCGGGATTGCCACCCGTCCGGTAGCCATATGGCTTAAGACGACCGCCGTCTTGTAGTTCATGAGCTTGCCGATTTGGCGAACACTTAAGCCCTGCTCTTCTTTGGCGCGAGCCAAGCCCTCGGCGAGCATTCGGGCAGCCGGTGATTCAGAAAAGGGATAGCTGTCATCCATAGGTCGTGAATGGCATACTACACGCATGCGTGTCAATCGTATTGACTTTCTTCCCGTGCGTGTTATTCTCCACGCACATCAGCAATCGCCGATGCACGCGCCTAACCGCGCGCGCCCGTAAACGCACTTAAGGAAGTCAAATTTGAATCGGAAAGCATATAAAATTGATGAGGTCGCACAGGCGCTCGGCATCGGTAAAACTACCATCCATAAGCTCCTCCGCGAGGGCGAGCTTCAAAAGGTCAAGCTCGGACGATCGACGCTTATCCCAGCGGACTCGATCGATGCGCTTCTCCAGCGGAACGCCGTCCACGTTGGAGCGCAGCAATGCCACTGACGGTCAAGGAAATCGAGGCTGCACAGCCGCAGTCCAAGCCATGGAAATTGTCCGATGAGCGGGGGCTCTATCTCCAAATCTCGCCGAATGGCTCAAAGCGTTGGCATCTTCGCTACTCATTCCAAGGTGAAAAGAAGAAAATCAGCTTCGGCCCCTTCCCCGACGTGAGCCTCAAGTCGGCGCGAACGAAGCGCGACGAGGCTCGGTCGTTGGTCGCCGATGGTATTGATCCACTCCAAGATCGACGCACAAGAAAGCTGGAGAGAAAGGTCGCTTCTGAGAACACCTTTTCGGCCGTCGCGCGGTCATTGATCGCGAAACGCGCGAATGACGGTGACAATGCGATCTGCGTGAGCACGCTGAAGAAAACGGAGTGGCTCCTCTCTCTGATCGAACCCAAGCTTGGCAGCATCCCTGTTTCAGAAATTTCCGCGCCCATGTTGCTCTCTGTTCTGGAAGAGGTGCAGAATTCGGGACGCAGAGAAACGGCCAAGCGGCTTCGCTCCTTGGTCAACCGCGTGATGAAGCATGCGATCATAACTGGTCGCGCGGAGCACAACCCAGCACCGGCGCTACTTGGCGCACTGGCTTCTCCGAATACGCGCCATCATCCTGCTATCATTGAGCCCGACGCTCTCGCAGACCTTCTTCGGGCGATGGACAGCTACGGGGGATACGCTTCGACGAACGCAGCGCTCAAACTGTCCGCTCATTTGTTTCAGCGTCCCGGAGAAATCCGCACCATGAAGTGGGAAGACCTCGACTTCGACAAAGCCGTTTGGACGATTCCGGCAGGCGACACGAAAATGCGGCGCGAACACCGCGTGCCGTTATCTCGGCAGTCTGTCGCAATCATTCAGTCCATGCGAGATGTTGCCGCCTACAGCGAGTATGTGTTTCCCAGCTTCAACCCGAAGCGACCATTATCCGAGAACGCAGTCAATGGGGCCCTCAAGCGGCTTGGCTATGGCGGTGTCATGACCGCGCATGGCTTTCGCACAACAGCAAGTTCACTCCTGAACGAAAGCAATGAATTTCACCCCGACGCGATCGAACGCGCTCTTGCACACCAGGATGGGAATGCAGTGCGAGCGGTCTACAACCGCACCCAGTATTGGAACGAGCGCGTCAGGATGATGCAATGGTGGAGTGACGAACTCGACCGCCTGCGGGGTGCAGCAAAGCGCGCTGCTTGATCTTGAGGTTAACTGGCTGCGGCAACTTCAGGAGAAGCATTCATTGCCGCCGCTAGTTCCCCAAGGCTGGGCGAGGCAGGATGTCAGGCCAAATCGGCTGATGGACCTAGTTCCAAGCGTCTATCCCCCACAAGTTGTCGATATTTCGAACGTAGGTATCGATCTTGTCAGGCTCGTCGTTGATCAGTTGACGGTGAAATGTGGGTTTGCCGGGCGCATCCAAAGATGGCGTATCAGTCATTTCGCCGAACGTGATAGTCCAGTTATCACCAAAGGCGGAATCGACAGTTTCATCAATGACCCGCGCTACATCATCCATAAACGCTTTCTTGTGAGCTTCACCGGCGCGAACAGAAAATTCGGAATTCAGGATGATCGTAATACCCCCTTTTCTCTCGCCGATAATCGAGATTGGATAAAGAAGGCCAGCCATTAGCAATGCTTCGACGCAAGGAATTATCCGCTCATCGTGATCTTCATCCCAGATCACTGCAAATTGCTTTGCAACAGCCTCTTGGTGGATCTCTCCGGCGTTAGAATGCCATGCAAGGGCTTGGAGAACGGAATAATGCGTGCCGCGGCCGAGATCTCCAACAGGAGACGTTTCGTCATAAACGCAGTGTAGGTGTGGAGAATACCTCGGCGTATCATGCTGCTGCATGAAATTTTCCTTTCAGTTAGACGTGCTTCATATAGCTTGCGCTATCGTTCTTCGCAGGTTCCCCTGCTGCGCTGCAGCCTTCCGACGTTCACGCATGCCTTCGGCCCAAATTTGCCGGAGACGCCTAATTATACGATTGCTGATTTGGTGTTTCAAGGAGTTCGTCTACGGCGCGGATCTGAAGTGGCTGAAATAATGCCGCCGCAGCACTCTTGATCCATGTCCAGAGAGCGACCTCTGGAGAAAGACCCCCAAACTGAACCCCCGCAGCGTGCGGATTTATGCAATCCACGGCGATCGAGAACGAAGCTCGCACCTAAAGTTCTCTATGAATTTCAGTGATTTCTAGTCGATCGCGGTATTCCGCGAATATGTAAATGGTGCCCAGAAGAGGACTCGAACCTCCACGCCCTTGCGAGCGCCGCCACCTGAAGACGGTGCGTCTACCAATTCCGCCATCTGGGCACACTTGTCGAGGATGCGGAACATTGGCGTCCGCGTCCGTGGTAGGCGCGGGCCACTAGCGAAGGGGCTGGCACCTTGTCAACGCTAATTGCATCTCTCTCGCGGCGAATGCTTGCGGGGACGCGCGCCTTGCGGCTAGGGCGCAGCCACGATTCCCCATTTTCGCATTATCGAGACGAGACAGATGGCAAAGAGCGGCGCGTTGAACGGCAAGATGGTAGTGCTGATGGGCGGCACCGGTTTCCTCGGCAATTACGTAGCGCAGGCGCTGCTCTCGCGCGGCGCACGGTTGCGCATCTGCGGTCGGAATCCGCAGGCGGCGTTCAAACTGAAACCGCTCGCCAATCTCGGCCAGTTGCAGTTCGCGCGCATGGATGCGACCGACCGCCACAGCGTGGAGCGCAGCATCGAAGGTGCGGATGCGGTGGTGAACCTTGTCGGCAGCTTCGACGGTGATTTGCGCAAATTGATGGGCGAAGCACCAGGCTGGATGGCCGAAGCCGCGAAGGAAACGGGCGCGGCGAGCTTCGTTCATGTCAGCGCCATTGCGGCAGAGCCGGACGAGGATACGGTCAACGAATACGCCAGCGCTAAATACCTCGGCGAAGAGCGCGTGAGGGCCGCTTACAAGAATGCCACCATTATCCGCCCGTCGATCATCTTCGGCAAGGACGACAATTTCCTCAACATGTTCGGCGACCTAATTTCCAAGCTGCCCGCCCTGCCCGTCTTCGCGCCGGAATCGAAGCTGCAGCTGGTCTATGTCGATGATGTGGCTGAAGCTATCGCGCGGTCGCTCGAGAACCCTGCCAAGCATGGCGGCAAGACTTACGAGCTTGGCGGGCCGGAGGCGCTCACGATGATGGAAATCAACCAGCGCATCGCCGATGCCCAGCACCGCAAGCGCACCTTCCTGCCGATGCCCGACGCGCTGTCGGCCACCTTCGCCGCTCTTCCCGGCACGCCGATGGGCAGCGACCAGTGGAACCTGCTTAAGCAGGGCAATGTCGCCAGCGGCGATTATCCGGGCTTCGAGAAGTTCGGCATCGAGCCCAAGCCGCTCGGCCTGTTCCTCGACAAGTGGATGACGCGCTTCCGCAAGCACGGCCGTTTCGAGCCGCGCCTCAGCGCCTGAATAGCGTGAGCTGCCTTTAAAGCGGCTCGACAATCAACACGGCGCCGTCGCTGCCGCTGATGCGCACGCGCTCGCCGACTGCCGCTTCGCAGCCCTTGGCCAGCCACTCGCTGTCGCCATGCTTCACCTTGCCCACTCCGCCATCGAGCGGGACGACGACGGTGGCGATTTCACCGGCCAGCCGCATGCCGCGCCGGTTCATCTTGGGGTCGACTTCCTCGATGGGATTGCGTCGGAAGTAATTGCGTCCCGCAAACACCATCACGATCGACAGCAGCGCAAAGAGCACGATCTGCAGCGGCACTTGCTCGGGGAAAATGAAAGCGACCACTCCTGTAAGTAGCGCCGCGCCTGCCAGCCACATCAGGAAGAAGCCGGGAACGAGGATTTCTGCTGCGGCAAGGAAAAGGCCGAGCGCGAGCCAGACCCAGAACGGGTCGAGGTTCTGGAACCATTCCATCAGCGACCTCCCGGCGTGCCGCTACGCGGAACGCTTGGCGTCGAGCTACGCGGTTGCGGCCGCGGCGCGGGCGAGGGAGCGGGGCGCGGGGCACTGCCACCACCGCCACCGCCACCGCCGCGCGGACCGTCATTTGCTATATCCTTGACCAGCTCGCCGATGCCGCCGAGCGAGCCAATAAGCTGGGTCGCTTCGACCGGGAAAAGGATGGTCTTGGCATTGGGGCTGGTGGCGAATTTACCGACCGCCTTGGTGTATTCCTGCGCCACGAAGTAATTCAATGCCTGGCCGCCGCTGTCGGCGATGGCGTCGTTCACGACCTGCGTCGCCTTGGCTTCTGCCTCTGCCTCACGCTCGCGCGCCTCGGCGTCGCGGAATGCGGCTTCCTTGCGTCCTTCCGCTTCGAGAATGGCCGATTGCTTGGAGCCTTCTGCGCGAAGGATTTCAGAAGCACGGTCGCCTTCTGCCTCGAGGATTTCGGCGCGCTTCAGGCGTTCGGCTTTCATCTGGCGGGCCATGGCTTCGCTGATGTCGATCGGCGGGCGGATATCCTTGATCTCGACCCGGGTGATTTTGACGCCCCATGGCGAGGTCGCATGGTCGACCACGGCGAGCAGGCGGGCGTTGATTTCGTCGCGCTTCGACAGCGTTTCGTCGAGGTCCATCGAACCCATCACGGTACGAAGGTTGGTGGTCGTGAGCGCCATGATGGCGTTGTAGAGGTTGGAGACCTCGTAGGCCGCCTTGCCCGCATCGAGCACCTGGAAGAACACCACCGCATCGACGCCGACCATGGCGTTGTCCTTGGTGATGATTTCCTGGCCCGGAATGTCGAGCACCTGCTCCATCATGTTCACCTTCTGCCCGACGCGGTCGATGAAGGGGATGATGAGGTGGAGACCCGGCTCTGCTGCGAGAGTGAACCTGCCCAGCCGTTCGATCGTGTAGACGTAGCCCTGTTTGACCACGCGAACGCCCATGGCGAGAAAAACCACCGCCAGACCGACGATAGCGACGAGAAATCCTAGCAAATCCATTGTGACCCCCTGAAAACTCCTGCCGGCAATGCTAGCGCGCCTGTGGCGGCGGGCAAGCAAAACCGGACGTTTCCGGAGTTATTTCACTCAGGTGTTAGCGACCGGTATATTCCGCGCCATAAACCGCATCGCGGAAATCGTGATGCAACTGGTTGTCGAACGGCAATTTCTGCGTGGCGAAGATGACCACCATGTCCTGCTTGGGGTCGACCCAGAAAAGCATCGAAGGCCAGCCGTCCCAGAAGAATTCGCCCACGCTGCCACGGTTCTCGTCCGGAGTGGCGGGCGGCGCAGTTCGAACGAAGAAATCGAAACCGAAGCCGCCGCTGCCCTTGCCCACGAGCCACGAACGCTGTTCGGGCGTGATGGCGGGGTCGAGATGGTCGGTAACCATCAAGCGCACGGTCGCAGGTTCGAGGATGCGGGTCTCGCCAAGAGCGCCCTCGCCCAGCAGCATGCGGGCAAAGCGCAGGTAATCGTCGACCGTGCCGATGAGACCTGAGCCGCCCATGGTGAGGCGGGCGCTCGCCATGTCGGATGCCTCGAAATCGCCGCCGCGCATCGGGGTGAAGCTGCCGTCTCCAACTTCGTAGATGCGCGCGAGGCCGTCGAAGTCCTCGCGATACTGCGCCCAATGGGTGTTGTTCATACCGAGCGGCTTCAGCACTTCCTCCTCGACATATTCGGCGAAGGGTTGCCCCGAGAGCACTTCCACCAAGCGCGCCTGCACATCGACTGCGGCGCTGTAGCGCCACTGCGTCCCCGGCTCGTAGAGCAGCGGGACCTGCGCCAACGCCTGCGAGAATTCGGCAAGCGACTTGTCGGGTGACAGGGGCTGGAGCTCTTCCCACAAACGGTCGGCGTGGTTCTGCGGATTGCCGTCTGCGCCATAGGCGAAGCCGGCGGTGTGCCGCATGACGTCGCGCATGGTGATCGGACGGCGCGGCGGACTGGTGATGACGCGGCCATCGGTTGTTTCCCCGCGCAGCACTTCGACATCGCGGAATTCGGGGAGATGCCAGTAGAGCGGGTCGTCGAGATGGAACCTGCCCTCCTCCCACAGCGTCATCAGCGCGACGCCGGTGACCGGCTTGGTCATGGAGAAGAACTGGACCACGGTGTCGCGGGAGAACGCGATACCTTCCTCGCGATCCGCCTGACCCGCGGCATCAAAACAGCGCTCGGCCCTGTCTTTCCACACCAACGCCGACACGCCTGCTACGCGTTCCTGTTCGACCGCATCATTGAGAAAAGCGGCTATCCGCTCGCAATCCGGCTCATAGTCCTGCGCGGCGAGTGGGGTGGCTAGACATGCGACCCAAAGTGCCACACCGCGCAAGAGCACCTTCATACAAGCGCCTCGGCATAGGTCGCGAGCAGGCGGCTCCACGCCCGCTCGGCGGCCGCCCGGTCGTAAGCAGGACTGTCGGGAACGCACCAGCCGTGGTCGGCGGGATAGACCTCGATTTCGGCGGTGGTGCCGGTCGCGCTGGCAGCATTGCGAAGAGCAGTTTTCGCTTCCGGCTCTTTTGCATCGTCATTCTCGGCGATGGCGATGAGGTAATGCGCATCTTCGCGAAGCATGCGGTGCGGGCTGTTCTCGCCTTCGCGCACGAGTCCTCCCCCGTGGAAGCTGGCTGCAGCATGGTAGTGATCGTGCGCGGCGACGCTCCAGATGGTGAAGGGGCCGCCCATGCAATAGCCCTGCGTCCCGATGCCGGCCGATTGGTCCACTCCTGATTGTCCGGCAAACCACTCGGCAACTGCACGCGCATCGCTCTGAATCGCCTCGGCATCGAGCTTCGCACGCCAGGGTTTGACCTTGTCCCAGCCGCCATTGCCGGCAAAATCGGCGAAGTCGGCGAACTGCTCGCCCTCCACATCGCGGTAATAGGGATTAACCAGCAGCACCGCGTAGCCTTCATCGGCCAAGCGCTGGGCCATGGCACGCTTGGCGGGGCGGATACCGGCAATGTCGGGCCAGAACAGTACCGGGGGCACCTTGCCTGCGCCCGAATGGAAGAATTCGGCATCCATTGTTCCGGAAGGCGTGGCGATGGTAATCTTGCGAGGGGATGTCACAGGGCTATCGCTGGGCTGGCTATCGACCGGTTCGCCGGGGGTGCAGGCTGCCGCGGCGCCTGCCAGCGTGCCCGCGCCGAAGGTCCGGCGCGTGAGCTTCTGCTTCGCCCACCGGGCAAGGTTTTCCTGATCGCACATGCAGTTCTCTCCACTTTCCCGTCCGGGGAGAAGACTAGCAGTGCGGCGGAAAGGGACAAGAGCGCGCTGATGAGAGACGCAAGGCGAATTCCCGCGACAGCACCTGCTTGACCGTCAGCTCCTGAAAACGACCGTGCGCTGGCCGTTGAGGAGGACGCGCTCTTCCAGGTGGAGGCGCACGGCTTCGGCCAGCACGCGGCTTTCGATATCGCGGCCCTTTCGCACCAGTTCTTCCGGGCTGTCGGCATGGCTGATGGGTTCTGCTGCCTGGTGGATGATGGGGCCCTCGTCGAGGTCGGCAGTGACGTAATGCGCGCTCGCACCAATCATCTTCACGCCGCGCTCGTAGGCCTGATGATAGGGCTTTGCACCCTTGAAGCCGGGCAGGAAGGAATGGTGGATGTTGATGCAGCGCCCCGCGAAATGCGCCGCCTGCTCGTCGGACAAAATTTGCATGTAACGCGCCAGCACGACCAGCTCGGCGTCATAACGGTCGGCGAGTTCGCGCACCAGTGCCTCCTGCTCGGCCTTGGTATCGCGGGTAATGGGCAGGTGGTGGAAGGGAATGTCGCCCAGCGGCGTATGCTCGATAGCCTCACGCGGGTGATTGGAGACAATCGCCACCGGCTCCATCGGCATTTCCCCGATGCGCCAGCGGTAAAGCAGATCGGCAAGGCAGTGGTCGAACTTGCTGACCATGATGAGCACCCGCCGCGGCCGGTCGCGCAATGCCAGTTTCCAGTCCATGGAGAACTCGCCTGCGATTTCGGCGAATTCCTCGCGAATGGTCTCGCGCGAAACCTCGCCGGGGTCGAACTCCACCCGCATGAAGAAGGCATCCGAAGCGCGGTCATTGAACTGCTGCGCTTCGAGGATGTTGCCCCCGCGCTCGAACAGGAATGACGTGACGCGCGCAGTGATGCCCGGACGGTCGGCGCAGGACAGGGTCAGGACAAGAGGGTCGCTCATGCTCCCGCTATTGCCGCCACGACCCGCCCCGAGGCAAGCGCGACATACTAGGCCGCGCCAAACGGCGGGTTTCTCATTCCTCGAGTTCGAAGATGACTTGGCGCATTCCGGTCTCGCGCAGCGAATATTCGACGATAACGCGCTCGTCCTCGGCGAGCGGTCCGTCGCATCGCACCACCCGCGCAATCGGGTCGCGCAGCGAAAAACCGCCTTCCGCGATAATCTTGCGGATGGCGCGCACCATCGTGTCTTCCAGAAAGCGCGCATGGCCGACGATCGACCGCTCGGTCGAGAAGGGATATTCGGCCCGCTGGTCGACGAAGGTATCGGTCGGCCGGTGCGTAACTTGCACCCGGTCGCGATAGATCGCGACATCGAGGTCGAGCCGGTGGATACTCATGTCACCTGCGCGTCAGCGCTTCCTCGCTCTGCGCCATCAGCTTCTGCATGATATCGGCGACGGGCTCTTCTGCCTTGAGCATGCCGACCGACTGGCCGGCCATCAGGCTGCCATTCTCGACATCGCCATCGATGACCGCGCGGCGCAGTGCGCCCGCCCAGTAATGCTCGATCTGCAGTTGTGCTTCTTCCATCGCGATTTCCTCGCGGTCCAGAACGCCTGCAACCTCGATCTGTTTCCGGGTAAATTCCTCGGTGCCCTTGTTCTTCAACGCGCGCACCGGGATGACCGGAAGGCGCGGGTCGACCTGCACGCTGGCAATCGCATCTCGTGCATTGGCGCGGAAGAAAGCTTTCTTGAAGTTCTCATGCGCTATGCTTTCGGCTGCGCAGGCAAAGCGCGTGCCGAGCTGGACGCCCGCTGCGCCCATTTCGAGATAGCCCGCAATCGCATTGCCGCGCCCGATACCGCCGGCGACGAAAATGAGGTGCTCTTCTGAAAGTTCGGGCAACATTTCCTGCGCCAGCACGCTGGTGGAGACCGGGCCGATATGGCCGCCCGCTTCCATGCCCTCGATGACCAGCGCATCGGCGCCCGAGCGGAGCAGCTTTTTCGCCAGCGCCAGGGTGGGCGCGAAACAGATGACCTTGGCGGGGTTGGCGCCGCCCTTGATGGCCTCTACGCTGCCCTTGGGCGGAATGCCGCCCGCCAGAACGACATGGCTCACGCCCGCTTTATCGCAGACTTCGATGAGGTCGAAGAGCTGCGGGTGCATGGTGATGAGGTTTACGCCGAAAGGCTTGTCGGTCAGCTTCTGCGTTTCGGCGATCTCGGTCTCGAGCAGTTCGGGCGTCATCGCACCGCAGGCAATCACGCCGAAGCCGCCAGCGTTGGAAATGGCGGAGACGAGGTTACGCTCCGACACCCAGCTCATCGCGCCGCACAGGATGGCATATTTTGAGCCGAGAAACTCTGCGCCGCGCTGCATCAGGCGGTCGGTCTTGGGAAAGTCAGTCATGCCCAGCCGATAGGGCCGCGCCCACTGCACCGCAAGCCATCCGGCGCATTCGAGATGCACTTCGTCGCAGCGTGGGCGCATCTGACAGGTCGGGTCCGCCCTCGTTCATCTTTCGATGGGCACAGGCGAGACAACGCATTTTAGGAGACTCCCTCATGTTGAAGAAGCTCAATTGTTCGCTCATCGCTCTCGCCATCGGTGGCACAGCGATGTCTGCGCCCGCGCAGGCTGCGGAGCCTTCCTACTCTCCCACGGCCAAGTCATTCCCCGGAATCGAAATGGTGTGGAACCACGGCGATCCCGACGACTGGGACGATGATGACTGGGATGACGATTGGGAAGATGACGATGATGACGATGACGACCGCTGGAAGAAGCGGCGTTATCGTGACCGCCACTACGGCCGCGACCGCTATCGTTACCGCGACGGCGGGCGCTATTACGGCGAGCCAGTCTATCGCAGCACGCGCGTCTGGCGCGGGCGTGACGGGCGCGTCTACTGCCGCAAGAACGACGGCACGACCGGCCTTATCGTAGGTGGCGCGCTGGGTGCCATCCTGGGCCGCGAAATCGACACGCGCGGAGACCGGACAATCGGCACTATCCTCGGTGCGGCAGGCGGAGCCATCGTTGGCCGTGAGCTCGACCGGGGTCGCTGCCGCTAATCAGTCGCCGTAGCTGATGCGGACCTTGTGCGCGGCGTCGCGGGCCTTGCGGCGCGCCTCGTCGGTGTCGCCTGCGGTCGCCAGCGCCACGCCCATGCGCCGGTAGGGCCGGCTGGTCGGCTTGGCGAAGATGCGCAGGTCCGTGCCCGCTTCCGATAGGGCCTCGGCGAGGCCTTCGTAGGACAGTTCTTCACTGTCGCGTTCGGCGAGGATGACGGCGCTGGCGGAGGGTCTGGCACGTAGTTCGACCGGAACTGCCAAGCCCATCACCGCGCGGGCATGGAGGTCGAATTCGGTGAGGTTTTGGCTAACCAGCGTGACCATGCCAGTGTCGTGGGGACGCGGCGAAAGCTCGGAGAAGATGACCTCCTCGCCCTTCACGAAGAACTCGACTCCGAAGAGACCATAGCCGCCGAGGTCGTCGACCACTTTCCTCGCCATGTCCTGTGCCTTGGCGATTGCCGCATCGGACATCGGCGTGGGCTGCCAGCTTTCTTGGTAATCGCCGCGCTCCTGCCGATGGCCAATGGGCGGGCAGAAGGTGACGCCGGCCTTGTGGCGCACGGTCAGCAGGGTGATTTCATAGTCGAAATCGACGAATTGCTCGACGATAACGCGCTGGCGGTCGCCGCGCATGTTGGCGCAGGCATAGTCCCACGCCTCCTCGAGCTTGCCTTCCTCGCGCACCGTGCTCTGGCCCTTGCCGGAGGACGACATGACCGGCTTGATGACGCAGGGAAAGCCCGTGTGCTCGGCCGCCGCGCGCACCTCGTCGAGGTTCTTGGCGTAGCGGTATTTCGACGTCACCAACCCCAGTTCGTTCGCCGCAAGGTCGCGGATCGCATCGCGGTTCATGGTGAGCTGCGCCGCGCGGGCGGAGGGCACGACGGAGAAGCCCTCGTCTTCCAATTCGGCGAGCACGGAGGTGCGGATGGCCTCGATTTCGGGGACGATATAGTCCGGGCGGTGCGCCTCTACCGCCTCGCGCAGCCGCTCGCCATCGAGCATCGAGAAGACCTCGCGCGCATCGGCCAGCTGCATGGCAGGCGCGTCGTCATAGCTGTCGCAGGCCACCACATAGGCTCCGAGCCGCTTCGCCGAGATGACGAATTCGCGTCCCAGTTCGCCCGAACCCAGCAGCAGGATTTTCGCAGTAAAGCCCATCGTCAATTCCTATAACCAGCCCGCATCTTTGAGCGGTTGCACATTGGCGCGGCTCACCGGCGCTTCAAGTCCGTTTTCAAGCACGAGCCGCAGATTGCGCCCCTCGCGTTTCACATCTTCGACAGCGCCGCGCGCCACCCACCAGCTGCGATGGACCTGCGCGCCGTCCAGCCCTTCGAGTTCCGCCACCGCATCGCGCATGCGCAGCAGCACTAGTTCAGAACCCAGCGACGTATGCGCGCGGACGTAGTGGTCTTCCATCTCCAGCGCGAGCAAGTCGGTGCCGAGCGCGGGCGGCAGGCGGTCGAGGAAGCGGATGTCGGCGGATGATTGCGGCGGCGCGTGCCTTTCCGCATCGGTGTGCGAACGATGGATGAGCGTCGTGACGACGGTCACCAGCCCGCCAATCAGCACCACGTAGAGATAGTGCTCCAGCGCACGGTCGAGACTGGGCGCCTCCATGCGACCCGGCAGGCGCGGCAGGACCCACACGGCAACGGCCATCGGCACCGAAGCGATAAAGCATGCACCGATGCGCAGGCTCCAGGCGGGCAGGTCGAGCATCGGGGCCAGCCGCTGCGCAATCGTGTCGATGGGCGCGTAGAGGGCATAGCCGATATAGGCGAAGCCCAGCCACACCACTAGGCGCAGCGCCAGCGGTTCCTGGAAACTGCCGAATGGCCCGACCAGCGCCAGCACCACGCCGATGGCGGTCATGATGGCGAGGTCGATGAGGATTCCCCTCAGCGTACCCCTGTCCTTTGCTTGCGTCCCGTCGCTCATATCCTAGCGCAAACTAGCGCCCATTCGCGCTTCGTAAAGTGCGCAAGGCGCGAATTTGCGCGCATTTCACGCAAAGTTCCGACCACTCGCGAAAGGCGCGTTGCGGGGTCATGCGAGGTCGGCATTCTGGTTGGCGAAACAGCAAACCGGAGTTCCTTTCATGTCCGCCATCCTTCTCCCTTCCATCTTCGCAAAGCAGGGCAAACCCAAGCTTGAGAACACCCCGTTGGTCCGCTCACTCATCGCTGTCGCCGCCAGTGTCGTGACGCTGGCTGCAGCCGTGGCACTGTTCAAATGGCTCACCGGCCTCGCCCCCGACCTGCCGCATTACCGCAACCTCGCCATCACCTTGCATGTCGCGACCGTGCTACCCGCAGTTCCGCTGGGCGCCTACCTCCTGCTTTCCCGCAAGGGGAACAAGCGGCACAAGCAGCTGGGCAAGCTGTGGGTCGGCCTCATGGTAACGACCGCCATCGCCATCACCTTCGTGCGCGGCGGGACCGACTTCAGCTGGATACACATCTTCGTGCCTTACACGCTGCTCGGCGCATGGAACGTGGTGAAGACCGCCCGCGACGGCGACATCGCCGCCCATCGCAAGCACATCACCGGCATGTATCTCGGCGCGTTGATTATCCCAGGACTGTTCTCTTTCCTGCCGAACCGCCTGTTCGGCCTGTGGCTGTTCGCCTGAGCTAAGCCGCCTCGTCGGCTGCATCGAGGCCATAGGCCGTGTGCAGCACGCGCACCGCAAGTTCGGTTTCGTCCTCGTCGATCATCACGCTGACCTTGATCTCGGACGTCGTGATGGCCTGGATGTTGATGCCGCGGTCGGCCAAAGCCTGGAACATCGTAGCCGCGACACCCGCATGGCTCTTCATGCCCACGCCGACGACCGAGATCTTGGCAATCTTGCTGTCGGTGATGAGGCGGTTGAAACCGATGTCATCACGCTTGTCCTCGAGCAGCGCCTGCGCGCGGGCGAGGTCGGCCTGCGGCACGGTGAAGGTCACGTCGGTCTCGCCCTTGTCGCGGCCGACGTTCTGGATGATCATGTCGACATTGATGCTGGCCTTAGCGAGCGGCTCGAAGATATGCGCCACCGCGCCCGGCTTGTCGGGCACGCGGGTGAGGATCACCTTTGCTTCGTTCTTGTCATGCGCGATGCCCGTTACGTGCTGGCGTTCCACGAGGCCCTTCTCCACCAATTCGTTCATTTCCTCTTCCGACACGATCATCGTGCCCGGAAGTTCGTCTGCGGGGACAGCATCGTCGCCCACGAAGCTGGAGAGGACCTGCACGCGCACGCCCTCTTTCATGGCTAGCCCGACGCTGCGGGTCTGCAGCACTTTGGCCCCCACGCTCGCCAGTTCGAGCATTTCCTCATACGTCACCGCCTTCAGCTTGCGCGCCTTGGCGACGATGCGCGGGTCGGTCGTGTAGACCCCGTCGACATCGGTGTAGATGTCGCAGCGGTCGGCCCTGACCGCCGCCGCCACGGCGACCGCCGAAGTGTCCGAGCCTCCGCGCCCCAGCGTCGTGATACGCCCATCGTCGGACAGCCCCTGGAAGCCGGGAATGACCGCGATTTCGCCTGATTCCATAGAAGCCGTGAGGTCGTCACCATCGATGTCCGCTATCCGCGCCTTGGCATGCGCTTCGATGGTGCGGACAGGAAGTTGCCAGCCAAGCCAGCTGCGCGCCTTGCACCCAAGAGATTGCAGCGTGAGAGCCAGCAGGCCCGAGGTGACCTGCTCACCGCTCGCGACCACCACGTCGTATTCGGCGGGGTCGTAAAGCGCGTTCGCCTCGCGGCAGAAATTGACCAGCCGGTCGGTCTCGCCCGCCATGGCGCTGACGACGACCGCGACTTCGTTGCCGCCCGCCGCCTGCTTGCGCACGATATTGGCGACGCGGCGAATGCGTTCGGTCCCCGCCATGGAGGTGCCGCCGAATTTCATCACGATACGGGCCAAGCGGGGAATTCTCCGTGCTGGAATGACTGCCTTGAGGCTGCTAGCCACGCGGCATGAGCGATGCAACCACGAGCCGTCAAAGCAATACTTACACCGGCCAAACGATCCGGCCCGATGAGGCCGCGCATTTCGGCAAGCTCGCGGCGGACTGGTGGGACCCGAAGGGCTCCTCCGCCATGCTCCACAAGCTCAACCCGGTGCGCCTGAAATTCCTGCGCGAGGCCATCGACCTGCATTGGGCGGGCGATGTGCGCAATGTGAAGCCGCTCGCGGGCAAGACCGCGCTCGACGTCGGCTGCGGTGCGGGGCTCCTGTGCGAACCGCTGGCAAGGCTCGGGGCCGAGGTGACCGGCGTCGATGCCGCGCCCGAGAATACCGCCGCTGCCGCCCTCCATGCGACGCGCTCGGGTCTCGACATCCGCTACATGGCGGGCGAGCTGGCAAGCCATGACATCGGCCGCTTCGACCTCGTCACCGCGATGGAGGTCATCGAGCATGTCGCCGACAAACAGGCTTTCGCCGACGAACTCGCAGCGCGCCTCGCGCCGGGCGGACTGATGGTCCTCTCGACCCCGAACCGCACCGTGCGCAGCCGCGCGCTGATGATCGGGGCAGCCGAGGGGATTGGCCTCATCCCGCGCGGAACGCATCACTGGGACGATTTTATAACGCCAGAGGAACTGGGCGATATCCTTGGCCAGGCGGGTCTCGACATGAGCACCCCCAAAGGCATTGCCTTTTCGCCGATGAAGGGCCTCCACCTCTCGGAAGACCTTTCATTGAACTACATCGTCACTGCACGGGCAAGCTAGGCAGCCATGCACGCGCGCAGGACCTGAACCCGCTGTCGCGCCTCGCGATGGCCGCGGCCGGGCTGTCGACAAAGATACCCGCCACGCCTGCCTGTACGAGACGGTCCTGCAACAAATCCGTGCAGCCATGTTCGGTCTCGTCGTCCGACGTCCTTAGCGCAGGTGGCAGGAAGCCGTTTTCCTCGCGAAGCGTCCAAGCATGGACAGCAAGGCCTGCGCGCGATGCATCAGCCACCAAAGCTGTTTCTGCACCATCGGGCGAGACGACCATGCGGATATCCGCGCCCAGTGCGTCGGCATAACTCGCGATGCGTGCCAGTCCGCTGGGGCTCACCATATCGGCGTAGCGCATATCCGGCTCGTCGGCGGGGCCCCCGCTGGCCTTTACGAGCTGGACCAGCGGCACATCGATCAGCTGGTCGAGACGGCGCAGCGGCGCGATTTCGAAGCTCTGGACGAACACTGCGTCATCGGCATCGTCGAGGTCTGCCGCGCGCAAGGCCGTCACCAACAGGTTGACACTGTCGATACCGGCTTCCTGCAGCAGGAAATTGGGGTGCTTGAGCTCGGGGTAAAGACCGATGGTCCGCCCCGTTTCCGCTTCCTTCGCGCGCACGAGGCGGATGATTTCTTCAAAGGTCGGGATGGCATAAAGCCCGTCGAAACGCGCATTGGCAGGGCGCGATCCAGGCAACCGCTCCTTAGCGCGCAAGGTGCGCAGTTCGGCGAGGGTGAAGTCCTCGGCAAACCAGCCGCTGACCAAACTGCCGTCTATGGTCTTGGATCGCCTGCGGTCAGCGAACTCCTCCCGTGAACCGACATCGGTCGTGTCCGAAAGCTCGTTTTCGTGACGCGCCACCAGCACCAGGTCCTTGGTCACTACGAGGTCCGGTTCGATATAGTCCGCGCCCTGGTCGATGGCGCGCTCATAGGCGGCCAAAGTATGCTCCGGACGTTCCCCGCTGGCACCACGATGGGCGATGACCAGGAACCCCTCAGCGTTAACAGCCGTGCCGCCCGCGGTAAGGGCGAGAATTAGGGAAACCTTAAGGACGAATCGCGCAAAATACGGCGTCATGTTCAAGAAGCTCCTCCTCGGCGCAGCCATTGTGGTCGGCCTGATATACGGGTCGGGCAATGACTTCGGCACTATCAAGCATCACATTACCAGTTCGTCCAACGAAGGCGCGCGCGGTCTCACCGCGGGTGACAACCACGATTGGGGCCAGGAAAGCGGCTACTGAAGCGCCGCGCTCCACGCATCCTCGCTGAAGCCGACCAGGATCCCTCCATCGTATTCGACGACCGGGCGTTTGATCATGCTCGGATGTTGCAGCATCAAGGCAATCGCCTTTTCTTGGTTCAAATCCGCTTTTTCGGCGTCGTCGAGCTTGCGGAAGGTCGTGCCGCGCTTGTTGAGCAGCGCCTCCCAGCCCGCCGCATCGCTCCACGAAGCAAGCTTGCCTGCATCCGCGCCTTCCTTCTTGTAGTCGTGGAAGGTGTATTCGAGGCCATTCGCGTCGACCCACTTGCGCGCCTTCTTGACGGTGTCGCAATTGGGGATGCCGTAAACATGGATGGTCATTTTTGCGGTCCTACAGGATGGAACAGATGGAACACGGTCCAGCGCAATAAAGCGCGAGGGTCGGAACTTGGCGCGAAACTGCCGGTTTCGGGCTGTCGCCGCGTCGCTTTGGCCAAGGCCTAGCGCGCACCCGGCGCGTAGGAAAGATGCGCATCGGCGATAGCCACGGCGAGCGCGTCTGCGGCATCGGCACCGGCTATCTTCGCGCCCGGCAGCAGGATCTTGAGCATGGCCTGCACCTGTGTCTTGTCGGCCCCGCCGGTGCCGACGACGGCCTTCTTGACCAATCGCGCGGCGTGTTCGTTCACGGTCAGTCCCGCGTTCCCGCAGGCAGCGAGCACAGCCCCGCGCGCCTGAGCGAGTTTGAGCGTCGATTGCGGGTTCTTGTTGACGAAGACCTCTTCCGCCGCGGCGCGGTCGGGCGAATGCGCGGCGATGACGGCGGCCAGGGCCTGCTGCAGTGCCGCCAGCCGATCAGTCATCGGGGCCTTGGCGTCGGTCGGCATTTGACCGTTGGCGATGTGGGTGATGCGCGAACCCTCGGCGCGGATTATTCCCCAGCCGGTGCAGCTGAGAGAGGGGTCGAGGCCGAGGATAATCATCGCAGCGCCTCTCTCATTGCAGGCCTATGAGCCAACCCAGCCGCCATGCGATGGCGAGCAGGAAAGCGCTGCCGAGCAGAATGGCCAGTGCCCATTCGCCCGGCTTCACGCCTTATGCGCCCACCTTGTCCATCACCTCGTCGGAGATGTCGTAATTGCCCCAGACGGTCTGGACATCGTCATCGTCTTCGAGCGCATCGATGAGCTTGAGGAGCGTGCCGGCGTTCTTCTCATCCATGTCGACGGTGATGTTGGGCTTCCACGCAAGCTTCACGGTCTCCGCCTCGCCCAGCGTCTTCTCGAGGTCGCCTGCGACCTGGTGGAGGTCGTCTGCCGCGGTCCAGATTTCATGGCCGTCATCGGTCGAGGTGATGTCTTCGGCGCCCGCTTCCATGGCGGCCTCGAGGACCTTCTCCTCGTCACCCGCATCGGCCGGATAGAGGATGAAACCGAGGCGTTCGAAGCCGTGCTGGACGCTGCCTTCGGTGCCGAGATTGCCGCCGTTCTTCGAGAAAGCGGTGCGCACGGCAGTGGCGGTGCGGTTGCGGTTGTCGGTCAGCGTTTCGACGATAATCGCGCTGCCGCCCGGGCCATAGCCTTCGTAGCGCACTTCCTCGAAATTCTCGTCGTCGCCGCTGGTCGCCTTGTCGATGGCGCGCTGGATATTGTCCTTGGGCATCGACTGCGACTTGGCGTTGTTGACCGCAAGGCGCAGGCGCGGGTTCATGTCCGGGTCGGGCATGCCCATCTTCGCTGCCACGGTGATTTCGCGGCTCAGCTTGGAGAAGAGGTTGGAACGCTTCTTGTCCTGCGCACCCTTGCGATGCATGATGTTCTTAAACTTGGAATGGCCTGCCATGGGTCGTCTTTGCCGCCTGAAATGGGTTTGGAATCGGCGGACCTTTAGCCGCTCGAATGCGTGGCGCACAACCCTCGCCCTGCGGTGAAACAAATGTGAATCCGCATATTCAAAGCGGGTTCATGGCCCAATCCCTAAAACCATGGTCATTCGCTGGAAGAATGTCTTGGGGAAACGGCGTTCGGCGACAGTTACGACAATTCGTGCTACAAGTGTTTTCGCACTCCCGCGGAAGTGCCAGGTACGAAGCGAAAGGACCAAGAGTTATGACTACCCGTGCAAAGGGTTGGGGGCGCACTCTCAAACTGGCCTCCGTACCGATGATTTTGGCAGGCCTTGCCGCCTGTACCACCGGCTTCAACGCCGACGTATCGCGCTTCAAGACGCAGCTTCCCGCCCCACAGGGTGAAAGCTTTGCCGTCGTCGCCGAGGACCCGAGCCTCGCCGGCGGTCTCGAATTCGCGCAATATGCCGACCATGTCGAAGAGCAGATGGCTCGTCTCGGCTATGCGCAGGCTGCCTCGCCCGAGGATGCCACGCTGCTCGTCCGTTTCGACTACGGTGTCGATGAAGGCCGCGAGCGTGTGCGCACCACCGGCATGCACGACCCGTTCTATTCGCCGTGGCGTGCCTATGGCCGCATGGGATATTACGGGCATCGTTCGCCCTATTACCGCCCGCGCTATGTCCGCACCCGCGATGGCCGCATCGTGCGCGTCGGCTATGCCGGACGGCCCTGGGGCTACGGCTTCTACGACCCGTGGATGGGTGGCCCGGAAGTTCGCAGCTACACGGTCTACACCAGCGGAATCGAGATGAAGATCGACCGCGCCGCCACTGGCGAGCGCCTGTTCGAAGGCAAGGCGCAGGCCCTGTCGCGCTCGAACCGCCTGCAGTACCTCGTGCCGAACCTGGTCGAAGCCATGTTCACCGATTTCCCCGGCAATTCGGGCGAGACGGTGCGCATTACGGTCAAACCGGAAGACGAGAACACGGTCCGCCGCGTGCGGTAAGCCGGACGAACCCCGGACGGGAAACACGAGAAGGGCGGCCAAGGATCGGGCCGCCCTTTTTCATATCTGTCGCGATTTCGCGATGATGTTAGTGAAAGTGATGCAGGCGGCGAAGACCGCACCTTCGAGCGTGGCGGTCCCGATTTCTCCGAGCGCGCTTCCAACCCCCGCCATGCGGAGGTCCGAATGCGGGAAGCGCCATTCGAGTATCGCCAGCGTGGTCGCGTAGAAGCGCCCTCCAGCCGCGGCGGTCATGGCGGCGATTCCCGCGCCACAAACGAGCGCTGCGACAACCGCCACTGGCCGCGCGAGGGAAAGCCTCCACGCGACGACCGTCGCTGCTGCAGCCGCCAGCCCCAGCACCATTCCTTCGAACAGCCCCGTAACCCTGCCCAATTCCATCCCGGTGAGCGCCCGCAAGCCGTAACTTGCCAGCGCCGAGCCCAGCGCCCCCACGACCACGCCGCCTGCCGCCCCTCCTGCCACGACGGCCCAGCTTCGCTCCCCGCGCCAAAGCGCTGTAAGTGCCATTCCGGTGCCGATGCCCGCACCGCCGAGCAGATACCGGTGTGCGATTAATAGTCGCGAGTTGCAGTCTTTGCTGCCAGCTGGAACGACCAAGCTGCTATGCTCGGTGACAGTGGAAGCATGATATATGGTGGCAGCAAAAAGCGCGAAAATGTCGCCGAAGATTAATGCTGTTCGGTGTATCCGCCGGTCGAACCGAAGCCGCCTTCCCCGCGGGTCGTCGCATCGAGGTCGTCGACCTCTTCCCATGCGGCCTGCGTTACGGGCGCGAGCACGAGCTGCGCGACGCGGTCGCCGCGCTCTATCGCGAAATCGTCATCGCCGTGGTTGATGAGGATTATTTTCAACTCGCCGCGATAGTCGCTGTCGATGGTTCCGGGCGTGTTGGGCACGGTGATGCCGTGCTTCAGTGCAAGGCCCGAGCGGGGCCGGACCTGTATTTCGTAGCCCTGCGGAATGGCCATCGAAAGGCCGGTCGCGACCGCATGGCGCTGGCCGCGCTTCAGAGTGACACTTTCCGCGGACAGTACATCCATGCCTGCAGCGCCGTCGGTGGCGTAAGCGGGCAGGTCGAGCCCGTGACCGTGCGGCAGGCGCTTGATCTTCACATCGACCGTATCAGTCACGCGGATCGGGCTCCGGCTCCACGAGGGCTTCGGCAGCGCGGCGCACCAGTTCGCGAGCCACGTCTTCCTTGGGCATTTCGGCCAGGCTTTCGACCCCGCCCTGCGTGACGATGTGTACTTGGTTCAAGTCCCCGCCCATCACGCTTTCGCCCATGCCGCCCGCGACATTGTTTGCCACAATCCAGTCGGCGCCCTTGCGCTTGCGCTTGGACTTGGCGTTCTCGACCACGTTTTCCGTCTCGGCGGCAAAGCCGATGAGGAGATGCGGACGCTTGCGCCCGGCAGCCACGGCGGCGAGGATATCGGGGTTCTCGGCAAGGATGAGAGCAGGCGGCGCAGAGCCGCGCTTCTTCATTTTCTCGCCAGCAACGTGGCGGCTCTTCCAGTCGGCCACGGCAGCGACCATGAAGGCGGCATCGGCGGGCAGCGCATTGCGCACTTCCTCGGCCATGTCCTCTGCCGTTTCGACATCGATACGGTCGACACCGACCGGCGTCGGCAGGTGGACCGGGCCTGCAACCAGCGTGACGCGCGCGCCGGCAGCGGCGGCCATGGCGGCAATGGCGAAGCCCTGCTTGCCGCTCGAACGGTTGGCGATGTAGCGTACCGGATCGATCGGCTCGCGCGTCGGGCCGGCCGTGACCAGCACGTGCTTGCCATAGAGCGGGCGGTGTTCGGGATCTTCGTCGAAGATCGCCTGGCCATGCAGAGGATCGGCTTCGAGCGGGCTTTCCGGCTCGAGCACTTCGACCTCTTCGGGGATCGGCTGCGCGACGGCGCGCTTGTCCTTCTTGCCGACCGTGTGGTTGATCGCGTCCTTGTCGGTCGGCGGGGCGGAGGATGCGCCACCCTTCTTGGCCAGCAGGCCGCCCATGTCGGGCTTGAATTCGGGTGTTTCTTCCGGCGGCGCATCGTCGAGCATCTCGACGTCGTCGAGCTCGGGCTCCTCGTCGCCGAAATCCTCGAATTCCTCGTCGATTTCCTCGTGGCTGCGCTTGGCCGTCGAACGCGGGATGATTGCGGAGAGCAGGCTACCGAGGCCGCTTTTGGGCTCTTCCTCGTCCTCGGGTTCGAGCGCTTCGAGGGCGATGTCCTCGTCCTCGCCTGCGTCGGCCTGGACTTCAGCCTCGACCTCTTCCTCGCTCGCGTCTTCCTCTTCCGGAGCAGGTGGCGCGAGCGCGGGCGTGGCCGGAGCGATCGCAGCAGCGTCGATATCGAGGTCGAGCTGTTCGGCAATCTTCTGCAGGATCGCGACGGGTTCGGGCAGTCGGCCGGGGCCAAATTCGCCGCAAGCCATCGCGCCTTCATCGGGGTCCATCACGGTGACGCCCGCCTGGCGCAGCCATTCGGCGTTACGCTGGGTCGCCGAATGCTCCCACATACGCACATTCATCGCCGGCACGGTGACGACCGGCTTGTCGGTCGCGAGAATCAGCGTGGTGGCCAGATCGTCCGCGATGCCCGCCGCCATCTTGGCGAGCAGGTCCGCCGTCGCGGGGCAGACGACCACGAGGTCGGCATTCCGCGAAAGCTGGATATGCCCCATCTCGACCTCGTCCTTGAGATCGAAGAGCGAGGTGTAGACCTTGTTCTCGGACAGAGCGGCGAGCGCCATGGGCGTGACGAACTGCTGGCCGCCCTCGGTCAGCACGCAGGTGACATCGCCGCCCGCCTTCTTGATCAGGCGCACGAGTTCGCACGACTTGTAGGCGGCAATACCGCCTCCGATCACGAGCAGGATCTTGGGACCGCTCATGGTTTCTTCCTGTCGCGCGGCGCCGTGCGCGCTGATCGGCTGGTGCATTCCCATTGCGTCATCGATGCGCTTGCTAGCGCCCCCTGTCCGTCATTGCCAGCGCGATTCCCCGCGCAATTGACCGGTAGCCATGGCAGCCTATGGTTTAGAAATCGGTAACGAGGGGACTATTCGCCATGCATTTCATTCTCGCGAGCCTGCTTGCTCTCGGCGCGCTGCTCGACCTTGCGCTCGGCGCGAGCTTCTTCGTCGACCCCGCGACCGCGGGCATGGACTTCGGCTTGCAATCGCCCACGCCCATGGGGCTTTCCGCGATGCGCGGCGATTTCGCAGCGTTTTTCTGGGTCGCTGCGATTGCCATGGGGATCGGCGCATGGAAACGCCGCGCCGATGTGCTGTGGCCCGCGCTCGCGCTGTTTGCCATCGCCTTTACCGGTCGTCTGGTGAACCTGATCGTGGTCGGAGATTACGACGGCTGGTGGCAGCCCATGACCGTCGAGGCGCTGCACGTGATCGTAATCGGCCTGGCGATCAGGACCTTCCCCTGGAACGGGACTAGCCCAGCAGGCCCTGCGTAACCGCAAGCCAGGCGGCCGCGCCGCCGGCGGCAAACACCGCGAGGTAACCCAGCCATCCGCGAGAGCCCTCGCTGCGGCCGCGTTCCCACATGAGCTCCACCTCGGGAAGCGGCGGCGGCTCGGGCGCGCCGCCCTTGGGCGGGAAGCGGTCTTCGATCCGGCGCACGAGGTCGGGGATGCGCAGCAGCGTCTCGGTATCTTCTCGGATACGGTCTGCAATCGCGGCCTCGGGCCCGAGCTCGTCGCGTATCCAGCTGCGCACATAGGGCGCCGACGTGTCCCACATGTTGATCGCGGGATTGAGCTGGGTGGCGATGCCTTCGACCATCACCATGGTCTTCTGCAGCAGCAGCAGATGCGGCTGCGTCTGCATGTCGAAATCGCGGGTGATGGCGAACAGCCCGTCGAGCATCTGGCCGACGCTGAGTTCGCTCACCGGCTTGCCGCGCATGGGCTCGCCCACCGCCCTCAGCGCCGTCGCGAACTCGTCGACATTGTGATAGCTCGGGACGTATTGCGCCTCGAAATGGATTTCGGCGACGCGGCGGTAATTGCCCGTCGTCAGCCCGTAGAGGATTTCCGCCAGCCACATGCGCGCGCGCCGGTCGATGCGGCCCATGATGCCGAAATCGATCGCGGCAATGGTTCCGTCCGGCTTCACGAACAGGTTCCCCTGGTGCATGTCGGCGTGGAAGAAGCCGGCCGAAATCGCCTGCTTGAGGAAGGCGAGCACGAGGCGGCTCGCCAGTTCGTCCATGTCGTGGCCCGCAGCTATCAGCGCTTCGGTGTTGCTGATCTTGATGCCGTCGATCCAGTCGACGGTCATCACGCGGCCATTGGTGCGGTCCCAGTCGATGCCGGGAATCTCGTAGCCCTCGGTTCCGACCATGTGTTCGGCGAGTTCCGAAGCGCTGGCGGCCTCGCGGCGCAGGTCGAGTTCGCGGTTGGTCCAGCGCTTGAAATTGGCGATGGTCAGGCGCGGGCGCAGGCGCGCGGCCTCGCCGCCCATCGCCTCGACATGGGCGGCGGCCCATTCATAGGTGTCGATATCGCGCGCGAACTGCTCACGCACGCCCGGGCGGAGCACCTTGACGGCGACTTGCCTCCCATCGGTAGTTACCGCACGGTGGACCTGCGCGATCGACGCTGCGCCGACGGGCACAGGGTCGAATTCGGAATAGAGGTTCTCGAGCGGCTGTTCGAAACTCGCCTCGATGCTCTGCTTGATTTTCTCGAAACCTACCGGCGGCAGGTCGTCCTGCAGCTTGAGCAGGTTACGCGCCGCGTCCTCGCCAACGAGGTCGGGCCGCGTTGCCAGCGTCTGGCCGAGCTTGATCGCGGCCGGGCCGATGTCGCGGAAGGCACCGGCATAGTCCGGCTCTTTCGGCTGCACCGTGCCGAGCCGCGCAATCCGCGCCAGCCGCTTGACCGGCGGCGGCGTGTTGGGATCACGCTCGATCCCGCGCAGCGCGCCATGCTTCGCCAGCGTGCGGCCCCATTTCAGGAGCCGGAAAATATGCGTTGCGGGGCGTGCCATTAAGCCAACCTCCCCGGTACGGGGAGGGGGACCGCCCAGAGGGCGGTGGTGGGGATTTCCGGCAAGAGCAGAGCGAAGGGGCTAGTCCCCTCCACCAGCTTTGCTGGTCCCCCTCCCCCACGGGGGGAGGATGCAGGTGCCTCGATCAAACCTTCCACCCCGAATGGATGTTGACCGCGCCGCCGAGGATTTTCTCGACCCGCGTGTTCGCAAAGCCCGCATCGCGGATCATGGCTTCGAACTCGGGCGGCCTCGGGAAGCGGCGGATCGATTCGGCGAGGTAGCGATAGCTCTCCTCGTCATTGGCGATCACCTTGCCGATCTTGGGCATGAGCTGGTGCGAATAGAGGTCGTAGACTTCCTTGAAGCCGGGCCAGTCGGTCTGGCTGAATTCCATGCAATAGAAGCGCCCGCCGAACTTGAGCACGCGGTGCGCCTCCTTCAAAGCCTTGTCGATGAAGGTCACGTTCCGGATGCCGAAGACGATAGTGTAGGCATCGAAAGTGCGGCTCGAGAAGGCCAGCTCTTCGGCGTTCTGGCGGGACCAGACGAGGCCGTCGATCCCGCGCTCCATCGCGCGTTCGATGCCGACGTCGAGCATGTCCTGGTTGATGTCGCTGACGGTCACGCTCGCCCCGCGCTGCGCCATGCGGAAGGCGATGTCGCCCGTGCCGCCTGCCATGTCGAGGATCTGCTCGCCCGGCTGCGGTTTGACGCGCTTGACGAAGCGGTCCTTCCAAAGACGGTGCATGCCGCCGCTCATCGCGTCGTTCATCACATCGTATTTGGCCGCGACATTGGAAAAGACCTCGCCCACGCGGCCGGTCTTTTCGCTCGCATCGATATCTTCGTAGCCGAAGGAAACGGTGTCACTCATGGCGAGGAGCCTTAGGGGGTAGATTGGCGAGCGTCCATAATTCGTTCCCCTGCTTTGTCATTCCCGCGAACGCGGGAACCCATGGAGGAAGCTGTCCATGGATCCCCGCTTCCGCCGGGACGACAAATTGGATAGGGCTTGATTGAATATGCCAGAGCTTCCCGAAGTCGAAACCACCGTCCGCGGCCTAGCGCGCTTTCTCGAGGGCGAAACCATCACGCGCGTGACCGTGAACCGCCCCGACATGCGCCGCCCCTTCCCGCCCGATCTGGTGCAGGCGCTGACCGGGGCGAGCGTGACGCATCTCTCGCGCCGGGCGAAATACGGCCTCATCCACACCAGCCGCGATCATGCGATGGTGTTCCACCTCGGCATGAGCGGGCGCTGGCGGATCGACCCGGCGGAAGACGAGAAGCATGACCATCTCGTGATCGAAACCGCTGGCCACCGCTTTGCCCTCAATGACCCGCGCCGCTTCGGTTCGGTCGATTTAATGACGAGCGGCGAACTGGTGACATGGAAACCCTTCGCCGCGCTGGGGCCGGAGCCTTTGGGCGACGAGCTCACCCCCGAGCACCTGCGCGAGGCGACGCGCGGGCGCAAACAGGCGATCAAGCTGCTCCTGCTCGACCAGAGCATCGTGGCAGGCCTCGGCAATATCTATGTCTGCGAGGCGCTGTGGCATGCGGGCATCCACCCGCGAAAGGCCGGCGGCAAGGTGACCATGCCGCAGCTTCGCCGCCTCGTCCCCGCAATCAAGGACGTGCTGGAGCGCTCCATCCGCGACGGCGGCAGCACGCTGCGCGATTTCGCCCAGCCCGACGGAAATCTCGGCTATTTCGCCACCCGCTTCCACGTCTACGGCCGCGAGGGCGAGCCCTGCCACCACGAGGACGGCGGCACCATCCGCCGCATCGTGCAGGGCGGGAGAAGCACGTGGTTCTGCCCGGTTTGTCAGAGGTGATTGCTATATGGCCACCTACCGTCGTCGCTTAACCGAGCGCTGCTATTCCTCAACCATCGCCGCTTCGGCCGCTGCAGCAACAGCGTCGGCAGCCTCTTCCACCTCCAGAGCCATCTCTTCGACCTCAGCATCTGATCCATAGCCGGGGAAACCGCCATCTGAAGGCATCGCATCTGCGAACGGGATCGCGGCCGTATCCGCTTGTGCATTGAGCATTACGAAGAAACCTATAGCGCCTAGGATTGCGACGAATCCACCGATCATGGCGGCAACATCATTGGAGCCATCGTCGTTGCGCCGCGCTTTCCCGTTGCTAAATAGTTCGAGCGCTTTGACCAGAAGATAAAGACACCCCATCCAGCCGATAATCTGAAGCATACTATTCCCCTTTCTTGGCGAGCCGCTCCTGATCCCGGAGATCAGAGCGAATGCTCCGCCAAGTCTACGCATTCGATATTTAAGACAATGGCTTAGTCAATTTTCCCTGAGGATAATTGCGCTTCGCGCCGCGATGCGGCCAAAGGTCTCACAAATCCAGCGAAGCATATTCCCGTGGCGGCGGTAGCCCGTCCATCTTTTCGCTCAGCAGGGGGCGGAAGCTGGGGCGGCTTTTCATGACCATGTACCAGCCCTGCGCCTGCTCGTGCCCGCGCCAGTCAACCGCGCCGAGGTAATCGACCACCGAGAGATGCGCCGCGCAGGTGAGGTCGGCCAGGCTCAGCTGCGGACCTGCCAGCCATTGGCGCGTGTCGACCAGCCAGTCGATATAGTCGAGGTGGCCGTGAAGCATCCGGCCCATGCTCCGCAGCACCTGCCCGTCCGGCGGCTGCTTGGTGATGAGCCGCTTCTTCATCTTCTCGTGCAGTGCAGGCTCGGTCACGTCGGCGTAGAAATTCTCGTCGAACAGTGCGACCAGCCGGCGAATTTCCGCGCGCTGCATCGCATTGCCCGAAATCATCGGATTGCGCTCGACCGTTTCCTCGATGAACTCGCAAATCGCCTGGCTGTCGCACAGGGTCGCGCGGCGCGCAGGGTCGTGCAGCACCGGCGTCTTGCCCGCCGGGTTCAATTGCCAGAAGGCATCGCGCCCGTCCCACGGGTTCTCGCGCACGAGTTCATAGGCGACCGACTTTTCGCCCAGGAGAAGGCGCAATTTCCGGCTGAAGGGACACAGAGGGAATTGGTGGAGCTGCCACATGCTGGCAAACCCCATGCCTCACCCGCGCGGCAAAATCCACACGGGCCAGCGCGGCTGTATCAAATTTTTACATGGACAATCAGGCAGCTTGCTATTCGGCGGGCGGCGCAACGTCCTTCATGCGCTCGGCCATTTCCTTCAGCGCGGGCATCATCTTTTCCATCGCTTCAGCCATCGAGCCCATCGCATCGAGTGCGCGCGGCAGGTTCTTTTCGATTTCCTCGGGCACGCGGTCGGCCTCAGGCGCCATCGAGCGCAAGGTTGCGTCCGGGTCGACCTCGGGCGCGTTTTCACCTGCCACTTTGCCCATTGCTTCCATCAGCGGGGCGAGCGGCATATCGAGCAGGACCTCGCTGATCGTGCGCAGCATGAGCGCCATCTGGCGCTGCTGCTCGGGGTCCTTGAAGCGCTCTGCCATGCCGGAGAAATCATCGCCCGGCTCTTCCAGCGCGAGCGGTGCTTCGGCTTCCGCATCATCCTGCGCAAGCAGGGGAGCGGGCGCGGCGACAGCGCTTGCAGCAAGGGCGGACAGGACGAGTTTACGCATGGGAATTCCCCGGGTGGTTTCGGCTACCCGAAATGACTAGCAAAACGCCGCTGAAAGGGGGCTGAACGGGCGCTCAGACGCCCGATGCGTCGAGGAGCAAGGTGCAGGCGGGCATGACGTCGCCGAGCAATTCCTCGTTGTCCTCGAACGCCTTCACCTCGCGCAGGACGAGCCGTGCGACGGTGTCGCGTCCGAAACCGCCGTCGTCCATCAACCGCGCTGTTGTCCGGACAAAGAATTCGCGGCCTCTCTCGCCAAGCTGCGGATATTGACGCATTTCGGGGTCATCCGCCTTCTGCCCGTTGCTTATAAGCGCAAACGCCACCCCGCACCGCAGGGCGGACTGCTGTTCCATCGCGAGGTCCGGCAATTCCGGCACGCTGTCAGATTGCTGTGCGATTGCTGGAACGCTGATGGCACAGGCGGCGAGAGGAAGGAGAAAGGCTTTCATGGAAGGCAGTTTAGGCGTCGCAGGATGAACCGCAAGCAACTTGCCCCTGCCCGCGCGCTTCCCTACGCCGACACCAAAGAGGAGATTCGTTTCAGATGAAAACCCGTGCTGCCGTCGCCTTCGAAGCTAAGAAGCCGCTAGAGATTGTCGAGCTCGACCTCGAAGGTCCCAAGGACGGCGAGGTACTGGTCGAAATCAAGGCGACCGGCATCTGCCACACCGACGCCTATACGCTCGACGGGCTCGACAGCGAGGGGCTGTTCCCCAGCGTGCTGGGCCATGAAGGCGCAGGTATCGTGCGCGAGGTCGGCAAGGGTGTGACTTCAGTGAAGCCGGGCGACCATGTCATCCCGCTCTACACCCCCGAATGCCGCCAGTGCAAAATGTGCCTTTCGGGCAAGACGAACCTGTGCAGCGCCATTCGCGAGACTCAAGGGAAAGGGCTGATGCCCGACGGGACCACGCGCTTCAGCTACCAGGGCAAGCCCATCTACCACTACATGGGCTGCTCCACCTTCTCGAACTTCACCGTCCTGCCCGAAATCGCGGTGGCTAAAATCCGCGAGGACGCGCCCTTCCAGACCAGCTGCTACATCGGTTGCGGGGTCACAACCGGAGTGGGCGCGGTGGTCAATACGGCGCAGGTGAAGCCGGGCGACAATGTCGTGGTGTTCGGGCTAGGCGGCATCGGCCTCAACGTGATCCAGGGCGCGAAGATGGCAGGCGCGGACCGCATCGTTGGCGTCGACATCAACGACAGCAAGAAGGGATGGGGCGAGAAGTTCGGCATGACCGACTTCGTGAACCCGAAAGAGGTGGGCGACGTCGTGGCGACGCTGGTCGAGATGCTCGACGGCGGGGCTGACTACAGCTTCGACTGCACCGGCAATACCGATGTGATGCGCCAGGCGCTGGAGTGCTGCCACAAGGGCTGGGGCACCTCGATCATCATTGGCGTGGCCGAAGCGGGCAAGACCATCGAGACGCGCCCGTTCCAGCTGGTGACGGGCCGCAACTGGCGCGGCACGGCTTTCGGCGGGGCCAAGGGCCGCACCGACGTGCCCAAGATCGTGGACTGGTACATGGACGGCAAGATCGCCATCGACCCGATGATCACCCACGTCCTGAAGCTGGAAGAAATCAACAAGGCCTTCGACCTCATGCACGCGGGCGAAAGCATCCGTAGCGTGGTGGTCTTCGACTGATTAATTCACCAAGGAGAGAGAGTAATGTTCAGCCATGTGATGCTGGGGGCCGACGATATCGACGCCTCGAAGAAGTTCTATGATGCCTGCTTCAAGGCGCTGGGCGGGCGCGAGGGTCAGGTCGACCCCAAGGGCCGCGTCATCTACATGCATAACGGCGGCATCTTCCTCATCACCAAGCCCATCGACGGGCAGCCTGCCAGCTGCGGCAACGGTTCGACCATCGGCTTTGCCGCCTCGAGTGAGGAAATGGCCGATGCCTGGCACAAGGCGGGCAGCGAGAATGGCGGCACCGAAATCGAAGATCCGCCAGGCCTTCGCGAAGGTGCAGGCATGAAGCTCTACCTCGCCTATTTGCGCGATCCGGCAGGCAACAAGGTCTGCGCGATGTACCGTCCGGGCTAAGCCTTGGCGGACAAGGGCGAAGCGGGATTGCGGGCGGACATGGATGCCCTCGCAATCCCCTTCGATACCTACGAGCACGAGGCGGTCTTCACCGTCGAGGAAAGCCGCGACATCAAGGCGAGCATTCCGGGCGAGCACACCAAGAACCTGTTCCTGAAGGACAAGGACGGGGACTTCTGGCTAGTCACTGTGCCCGGCGAAATGCGCGTCGACCTGAAGGCGCTGCCCGCCGCCATCGGCTGCAAGCGGGTGAGCTTCGGCAAGCCCGAACCCATGCTGCAATTGCTCGGCCTCACGCCCGGCTCGGTCACTCCGCTGGGCGCAATCCATGCGCCGGCGGGAAGCATCACCGTCGTGCTCGACCGCAGCCTTGCCGAGGCTGCGCGCGTCAACGTCCACCCGCTTCGCAACACCGCGACCATCGGGCTGTCCGGCGCGGACCTCTTGCGCCTGCTCGAACACTGGGGTCATGCGCCGCTGGTCGCGGACATCCCCGCGCAGGAGACCCCATGACCCTCGACTACCTCTCGCAGAACAAGGCCTTTGGCGGCGACCAGTTCGTCCTCTCGCACCAGTCGGAAGCGACGGGGACCGAGATGACCTTCTCGGTCTATGTCCCGCCGCACGAAACGGGCGCGAAGCTGCCGGTGCTGTGGTATCTCTCGGGCCTCACCTGCACGCATGCCAATGTGACCGAGAAGGGCGAATACCGCGCGGCATGCGCGGAGCACGGGGTGATTTTTGTCGCACCCGACACCAGCCCGCGCGGTGACGATGTGCCCGATGCGAGCGAGGAATACGACTTCGGCAAGGGCGCGGGCTTCTATGTCGATGCGACACGGGAGCCGTGGTCGAAGCACTACCGCATGCGCAGCTATATCGAGGACGAACTGCCCGCGCTCATCGAGGCGAACTTCCCCGCCGACATGGCGCGCCAGGGCATCACCGGTCACTCAATGGGAGGCCATGGCGCGCTCACCATTGGCTTGCGTAAACCCGACCGCTTCAAATCGGTCAGCGCCTTCGCCCCCATCGTCGCGCCGAGCAAGGTGCCGTGGGGCGAGAAGGCGCTGTCACGCTATCTCGGAGAAGACCGCGAGGCTTGGAGCCAACACGACGCCGTCGCACTGATCGATAGCGGCGCGCGGGTCGATCACCTGCTAGTGGACCAGGGCACGGCTGACAACTTCCTCGAAGAGCAGCTCAAGACCGGCCTCCTCTCGATGGCTTGCGCCAAGGCCGGCATCCCCGCCGAAATCCGCATGCAGGAGGGCTACGACCATTCCTACTACTTCATCTCGACCTTCATGGCCGAGCATGTGGCATGGCATGCGGAGCGGTTGGGGTGAGCGATACTTGCCCAGCCAAGCATCCCCATCTCCGTTCGGCCTGAGCCTGTCGAAGGCCAGCCGCAGCGGTTGCCAAGCATAGGCCTAGCGCTGGCGGTTCTTTGCCAGCTCGGACACCAGCTCCCAATTACTGTCGATCAGCGCCTGTTTCTTGGCGCGGCTCCAGCCCTTGATCTGACGTTCGGCCGAAAGCGCCTCTTCGCGGGTCTCGAAGGTTTCGGACCAGATCAGCCTTACGGGTAATCGCTGGGCGGTGTATCCACCTATCGCACCTGTTTGATGCTGCGCGATACGCAGGTCGAGATTGTCGGTGTGGCCCGTGTAGTAGCTGCCGTCGTTGCAGCGCAGGAGGTAGGCGTGGAAGGGCATTTTTTTCGCTACCCGTCAGGACTGGCCTTCGACAGGCTCAGGCCGAACGGTTGTAGTAGCGTGTGGCAAGGAAAATTGGGGTGTCTAAGTCACGCCCCTCACCCATGCGCGGCAACGAATTCCTCCACCACCGGCGCGATCTTGCCGCGCCATTTGCTGCCGTTGAAGATGCCGTAATGCCCGGCGCCTTCGGCCATATAGTAGCGCTTTTTCGACACATCGAGGTTCGGCGTCAGCTCCAGCGCGGCGCGGGTCTGGCCCAGCCCTGAGATATCGTCGCGCTCGCCCTCGATGGCGAGCAGCGCGGTGGTCGTGATGTCGCCCAAATCGATGCGCTTGCCGCGGTGCATAAAGGTGCCGTTGGGGATGGCGTGGTCCTGGAACACCTCCTGCACCGTCTGCAGGTAGAATTCGGCCGTCATGTCGCAGACGCTGCGGTATTCGTCGTAGAAGTCCTTGGTCGCCTGCGCACTCGCCTCGTCGCCCACGGTGAGGTGTTTGAACATCTCGTAATGGCTCATCATGTGATTGCCGAGATTCATGCTCATGAAGCCGGCGAGCTGCATGAACCCGGGGTACACCTGCCGCCCCGCGCCGCGATACTGCATCGGCACGGTGGCGATGACATTGTGGCGGAACCACTCGATCGGGCGCTCCATCGCAAGGTCGTTGACGCTGGTGGGCGAGCAGCGCGTGTCGATCGGTCCGCCCATCATAGTAAGCGTCTTGGGCGCGCACTCGTGGCCATCGCGGTTCATGATGGCGGTGGCGGCAAAGACAGGGACCGAAGGCTGGCACACCGCCATGGCGTGCGCGCCGGGGCCGATATGCTCAAGGAACTCAATGACGTAATCCATGTAGTCGTCGAGGTCGAACTGGCCTTCATGCAGCGGCACGGTGCGCGCATCTGCCCAGTCGGTGACGTAGACGACATATTCCTGCAGCATCCGCTCGACCGTGCCGCGAAGCAGCGTGGCATAGTGGCCGCTCATCGGGGCGACGATGAGGAGGCGCGGCGCATCTTCGGGCAGGTTTTCGCGCTCGAAACGCTTCAAATCGCCGAAGGGCTTGTTGACGACCGTGGCCTCGACCACCGGATGGGCCTCTTTGCCAACCGTCACGCTCTCGATGCCCCATGCGGGCTTGCCATAGGTCGCGGTGGCGTGCGCGAAGACTTCGAGCGCGCTCGAGGCCATGGGGCCCATGCCCATGTAGCCGAAGGGCAGCGCCGGGTTGGAGAGCATCTCCGCCCCGATGGAAGCCCATGTGCTGGCACTCGACAGCCAGCTCTTCTGCAGCTCGTGCATGTGGTAAAGCATCGTAATCCCCTGCGACCCGCGCTTGTGTGTTGTGGCTTGCGGGTGTCCTCGACAAAGAGCGGGAGTGTGCCGCGTGAAATCTCATTGTGCAATGCACAAACTGGGTAAAAGTGCCGGTAAGGTGCCTCGAGTGTGGATTTTACCGCCGCCCGTGACTAGTTGGACGCGATGGACGAGACGGGCACCAATCCGAAACCGAAACGCGGGCTTTTCCGCCGCAAGGGCGAGCGCGAAAGCCGCAGCCTCAAGCCGCTGGCGATGGTTTTCGCTTCGATGGCGAAATATCCCGGCCACGTCGCGCTCGCGCTGGTCGCGCTGCTGATTACGGCGGCGGCGACGCTGGCCATTCCTGCCGGCTTTAAAATGGTAATCGACAGTGGCTTCGGCGAAGGCGGCAACGCTGCCGAAATGGAGCGCTGGTTCCGCTACCTCCTTATGATTGTCTGCGTGCTCGCGCTGGGCACGGCGATGCGGTTCTATTTCGTAAGCTGGCTGGGCGAGCGCGTTGTCGCCGATGTCCGCCTGCGCGTTCAGGAGAACCTGCTGCGCCTCGCACCCGGTTTCTACGAGGAAAACAGCCCCAAGGAAATCTCCAGCCGGATGACCTCCGACACCGCGCTCATCGAAACGACCGTGGGCAGTACGGTCTCGGTCGCGCTGCGCAACACGCTGGTTGCCATCGGCGGCACGGCCTACCTCTTCTATCTCGTGCCGAGCCTAACCGCGGGCATGCTGCTCATCATTCCGGCCATCGTCATCCCCATCACCTTTTTCGGGCGACGCCTGCGAAAAGTCAGCCGGACGAGCCAGGACCGCGTCGCGGATATCGGCGCCATGGTGACCGAAGTCCTATCGGCGATGAAAATCGTGCAGGGCTTCAACCAGGAAACGCGCGAACATGGCCGTTTCCGCGATGCGGTAGAGCGCACCTTCACTGTCGCCAAGCGGCGCATCATCATTCGCGCGGCCTTCACCGCGATTGTCATTTTCGTCGTCTTCGGCGGCATCACCATGCTGGTCTGGCGCGGCGCGGACGCGGTCAACGAAGGCACGATTTCAGGCGGTACGATTGCTGCTTTCGTGCTCACTGCCGGCCTCGTTGCCGGGGCATTCGGAGCATTGACCGAAGTCTATGGCGACCTGCTGCGCGCAAGCGGAGCGGCCAGCCGCCTGTCCGAACTGCTTCAGGAGACCCCCGACATCGCCGCGCCGCAGAAACCGCAAGTTCTGCCCAACCCGCCGCGCGGCAGCCTGTCGTTCCGCAATGTTACGTTCCGCTATCCGACCCGGCTCGAAACGCCCGCGCTCACCGACTTCACGCTCGAAGTCGAACCGGGCGAGACGGTGGCTATCGTCGGCCCTTCTGGCGGCGGCAAGTCGACCATCTTCCAGCTTGCCGAGCGGTTCTACGACCCGCAAGCGGGCACCATCCGCCTCGATGGCATTCCGCTGACCAAGGCCGACCCTGCCGAGGTTCGCAAGCGCATCGCCTTCGTCCCGCAGGAGGGCGTGCTCTTCTCCGCCAGCGCGCGCGACAACCTACGCTACGGCAATTGGGATGCGAGCGAGGAGGACATCTGGGCCGCGGCGCGCGCCGCGAACGCCACCGAATTCCTCGAGAACCTGCCGCAGGGGCTCGACACCTATCTCGGTGAAAACGGCACGCAATTGTCGGGTGGCCAGCGCCAGCGCGTAGCCATTGCCCGCGCGCTGCTTCGCGATGCGCCCATCCTGCTGCTCGACGAAGCGACCAGCGCGCTCGATGCCGAGAGCGAGCGGCTGGTGCAGGACGCGCTCGACCACCTCATGGAAAACCGCACCACACTGGTTATCGCCCACCGGCTTGCCACCGTGCGCGCGGCGGATCGCATCGTGGTGATGGAGGACGGGCGCCTCGTCGAACAGGGCACGCATGACCAGCTGGCGGCCAATGGCGGGCTCTACGCGCGCCTTGCCAAGCTCCAGTTCGGTCACGAAGCCGCCTGACGGCTCGACCAAACCTGCAAGACCCTCGATAAACTGCGACTCCCGGGCGCACACGCTGCTAGACAGGCTGCACGCGGTCGCATGCACGCTTGGGGAAGCGGGCACGACCGGGACTGACCGGAGAGATTACATGAAGACCAGAATTCTTGCCCTCGGCGCATCGGCGCTGGCCCTTGCCATGAGCGCACCCGCAATGGCCGAAGACGCGCCTGCAGAGGAAACCGCGGCACCGACGATGAGCTTCGGCGAATGGGGTTTCGACACCGATTACCTCTCGCCCGATATCGATCCGGGCGACGACTTCTTCGCCTATGCCAATCAGGTGTGGATCGACAGCAACCCGCTGCCCGCAGACCGCGGCCGCTTCGGGGCCTTCGACCTTCTCGGCGAAAAATCCACCTTCGACGTGAAGTCGGTCATCGATGAACTGACCGGCAAGCCCGCAAGCGAGCTGACCGCCAACGAGCGCCGGATTGTCGATGCCTATACCAGCTACCTCGATACCGACGCCATCAATGCCGCCGGCCTCGCGCCTGCCGAACCTTACCTTGCGAAAATCCGCGAGGCCGACACGCTGACCAAGCTGGCCACGCTGTGGGCGACACCGGGCTACCCCTCGCCCATCGGCGGTTTCGTCAACGTCGATAGCAAGGAACCGACGCGATATTCCTTCTACCTCGGCAGCGGCGGCCTCGGCATGCCCGACCGCGAATATTATTTCGACGAAAGCGAGAAGGGTTTCGCCGTTCGCAAGGCCTACCAGGACTATCTGACCTTCCTCATGGGCGAGGCAGGGTTCGAGGACGCTGCCGGAATGGCGCAGCAGGTCTATGACCTCGAAGACAGCTTCGCACGCAAGGTGGCCTGGGACCGCACCGTTCGCCGCAACCGTGACCTTACCTATACCGCATTGAGCCCCGAAGAGGTGGAGGGCCTCTCCGATGCGTTCCCCATCGCGGCGATGATCAACGCCATGGGGCTTGCCGACAACGACCGCTACATCGTCGGCGACATCCCGCCTTCGGCAGAGCGTATTGCCGAGCTTGAGCTGAGTGACGAGACCGTTGCGAAGATCGGCGGCGGCACGCCCGCAATGTTCGAACTGCTGGCCGAAACCGACATGGAAGTGCTGCGCGCATGGACGCTGAAGAACTTCCTGTCGAACAATGCAGCTATACTGCCTACGCGTTTCGACGAGGCCAATTTTGCGTTCTACGGCACGGCGCTGCGCGGCGTCCCCGAACAGCGTGACCGCTGGAAGCGAGCCGTGGGCGCAACCGAGGGCATGCTCGGCGAGCTTCTGGGCGCGTCCTATGTCGAGCGGTTCTTCCCGCCCGAGAGCAAGTCCGAGATGGACGAGCTGGTGGCGAACCTGCGTCTAGCGCTGGCCGAGTCGCTGAAGGAAATCGACTGGATGACCGATGAGACCAAGGTCCAGGCGATGGCCAAGCTCGATACCTTCGACCCGAAGATCGGCTACCGCGACAACCTCGAAACCTATGACGGGCTCGTCATCACGGCCGGCAACCCGATTGCCAACATGATGGCGGCAACGAAGTGGGGCATGGAGGACAACCTCGCCAAACTCGGCCAGCCGATCGACCGGACCGAGTGGTTCATGCTGCCGCAGACGGTGAACGCCTATTACAACCCGTCGAAGAACGAAATCGTCTTCCCCGCAGGCATCCTGCAGCAGCCGTTTTTCGGTAAGGACGCCGATATCGCGGTGAATTACGGCGCGATTGGCGGTGTGATCGGGCACGAAATCGGCCACGGCTTCGACGATCAGGGCTCCAAGTCCGACGCCTCTGGCGCGCTGCGCAACTGGTGGACCGAAGAGGACCGCGCGAATTTCGATGCCTTGGGCGACAAGCTGGTCGAACAGTACAACCAGTTCTGCCCGCTCGATGACGGGGAGACCTGCGTCAACGGCCGCCTCGCGCTGGGCGAGAACATCGGCGACCTCGGCGGCCTCTCGATGGCTTACCGCGCCTACAAGCTGGCCACCGAAGGGCAGGAAGTCCCGGTTATCGACGGTCTGACGGGCGACCAGCGCTTCTTCCTCGCCTGGGCGCAGGTCTGGCGCTCTGCCTACCGCGAAGACTCGCTGCGCAGCCAGCTTCGTAACGGTCCGCACAGTCCGGCTATGTATCGGACCAATGGCATCGTGCGGAACATGGACGCATGGTACGAAGCCTTCGGCGTAACTCCGGATGACGACCTCTACCTTCCGCCCGAAGAGCGCATCCGTATCTGGTAAGCGCGTTTAGGGATTTAGATTGGAAGCCCCGTCGGCCTAATGGTCGGCGGGGTTTTGAAGTTCTCCGAATGGCTGAACCTGGGCACGGCAGTCAAAGCGCGGAAGCGAAGTCGAAGACGCAGCTGGCCAAAGGCCACCTGCAGGCGCGTCGGCCGGTTAGGCCGGAGCCGAGGCGGACGGACGTCCGCCGCCCGGCGTCTGAGGGAGAAAACAAAAGAATTTGACTTGAAAAGGCATTGTGCCATCGCTCCGCGCCATGACCTTCCTGCAAGAACTCATCATCGCGATTGTCCAGGGTATCACAGAATTCCTCCCGATTTCCTCCTCGGGACACCTCATCCTGATACCGAAGCTGACCGACTTTCCCGATCAGGGCCCGCTCATCGATGTGGCGGTGCATGTGGGCTCGCTGCTCGCAATCATCCTCTATTTCAGGAAGGACGTGGTTGGCCTCGCTCGTGGCGGTTTCGCCAGTGTCGGGTTCGGCAAGGACGACGAGCAGCGTCGCCTGTTCTGGTTCATCGCCATAGGGACCATCCCTGCCGTAGTCGCGGGACTCGTCATCAAGATGGGGGGCTATCTCGAAGGCTTCCGCTCGACCGACCTCGTCGCCACCAATCTCATCATCTTCGGCATCCTGCTCGGCCTCGCCGACAAGTTCGGCAAGCAAACCAAGGCGTATGAGGACATGAGCCTTAAGGACGCGATCCTCGTCGGCATTGCGCAGGCCATGGCGCTCATCCCTGGCACCAGCCGCTCGGGCGCGACCATGACGGCAGCACGCGCGCTGGGATATGGCCGGGTGGAATCGGCGCGCTTCTCCTTCCTCTTGGCCATCCCTGCGGTGTTCGGAGCAGGGCTTCTCGCCGCTTTCGACCTTTCGGAAGCGACCGCCCAGATGCAGCAGGATGCGCTGGTTTCGGGCATCCTCACCTTCTTCACCGCGCTCGCCACGATGATGTTCCTGATGAACTTCCTCAAGAAGGCTTCGATGATGGTCTTCGTGATCTATCGGGTCATTCTCGGCGTGGCTCTCCTCACGTTGCTCTGAAGTCACATAAGGGCTGCATTCCGTCGCATTTGCGGAACCATCCGCACGGGCGCGAATTGGGTTGGACGAATACCTCTCGCAAGGACGCTTACATGGGCCTGATAATCCTGATTGTTACCGGCGCGCTGCTTGGCTGGCTGGCGACGATTGCCCTTCAAATCGAAGACGGGCGCTCGATCCTGCGCAATGTTGTGGCAGGCCTCGTCGGTTCGCTGGCTGTGGGCATGGCCACCTCGGGCGGCGTTTTCCTGGGCGCAATTCGAGCCAGTACGCTCATGTGGGCCATGCTCGGCGCTATCGTCCTGATAGGCCTCTATAATGTCATGCGCCGTAGGGCCTTGCCATAATTTCGCCACACGTTATCAATTCACGTCGAGACATGCGCAACGCGCGTTCGAGTCTCGTCAAAAAGGGGAAGTATCAATGAAATTCACCAAAGCTACCCTCGTCGCTTCGGCAGCAGCCCTGAGCCTCGGCCTCGCAGCATGCGACAGCCCGGCTGAAGAAGCAGCCGAAGAAGAAGCAGAAGCCATGGAAGAGCAGGCCGATGACATGGAAGATGCCGGCATGATCACCGATGAAGAAGCTGACGCTATGGAAGCCGAAGCCGACGACATGGAAGATGCTGCCGAAGGCGACACCGACGCGATGACCGAAGGCATGGAAGAGGCCGTCAACTAAGACGCTGTTCCAAATGCGATATTGACGACGGCCCGGGAGCGATCCCGGGCCGTTTTCTTTTGGCCTTTTTCGTTTCCAACGGGAACCAACGATGGGTCTGACACATTTTAGCCATGAAGGTTGCCCCGGATACGCCGGGCCGCAGCCAAGAACCATTCAAGGGGAATACAAATGAAATTTGCCAAGACCACTCTCGTTGCTACCGCTGCTGCCATGTCGCTCGGCCTCGCCGCATGTGATGGCCCGCAGGAAGAAGCGATGGAAGACCAGGCTGAAGCCACCGAAACCGCTATGGAAAACGAAGCTGACGCCATGGAAGAAGCTGGCATGGAAGCCGAAGCTGACGCCATGAATGAAGCAGCCGACGACGCTGAAGACACCATGGAAGCTCAGGCCGACGAAATGGACGGCATGTAATTCCAAGACATTTCCGCTTAGGAAATTGGGGCGGCCCCGGAGCGATCCGGGGCCGTTTTCTTTTGCCTCACACCGGCTTGGCCCCGCTCCCTCGCCCGCCGCGCAGCGTATATTCGAGCGTGCCGCGGTTCACTACGTAGTCGACGTCGATGACTGCCGTGTTGGCATAGGTGAAACCGGGGCCGAGGCTTTTGTAGAGCTTGTCGAAATCGCGCTCCACCGTCTGACGATAAAGGTCCTCGAAGCTCGAAATCACGAAATAGGTCGGCTGCAGATCGCTGATCACGTAATCGGTGCGCATCACACGGTCGACATTGAGCATGATCCGGTTGGGGCTTTCCGCCTCCACCGAATAGACCACCTCGGTCGGGCCCGAGAGGATGCCCGCACCATAGGCGCGGATGTCGCCCGGCTTTTCCTCGATCAGGCCGAATTCCACCGTGTACCAGTAGAGCGAACCCAGCGCCTTCAAGCGGTTGTAGCGCATCGCCTTCCAGCCGGCCTTGCCGTATTCCTGCATGTAATCGGCATAGACCGGATCGGTCAGCATCGGCACGTGACCGAAGACATCGTGGAACACGTCGGGTTCCTGGATGTAGTCGAAGGTCTCGCGCGTGCGGATGAAATTGCCAGCCGGGAAACGGCGGTTGGCGAGGTGCCAGAAGAACACGTGATCGGGGATGAGCATGGGCACGGGCACCACGCTCCAGCCGGTGAGTTTGTCCAGCTCCTCGGACAATTTGCCGAATTCGGGTACACCACCGCGCCCCAGGTCGAGCTTTTCGGTGCCTTCCATGAAAGCGGTCGCCGCGCGGCCGGGGAGCATCTCCATCTGGCGTTTGAAAAGGTCGTTCCAAATCGCGTCGTCTTCGGTGTCATAGTCGGTCTGCTTCGGCTCGAGCCAGTCGTCGCCGACATGTTCGGGCTTTTTCAGCGGCGCGGTAAAAACATCCGCCGGCATTTCGGGCAGGCGGGTAAAATCCTGGTTGGTTTCTGCTAGTGTAGCCATGACCGGCTATTTAGGCGCTTTGTCGGGCGCTTACAAATGGGGAGATTCAAGGCGTGAAACGCAAGGCCTATGAAGCCGCGCTGGAGCCGATGCGCGAGGAACTGGTGGCAATGGCCCGCTGGGCGAGAGTGACCGGCCAGCGCATCGTCGTATTGTTCGAGGGGCGTGACACGGCAGGCAAGGGCGGAGCCATCCGAGCGGTCTCCGAAAAGCTCAATCCCCGACAATGCCATGTGGTCGCTCTTGGCAAGCCGACCGAGGACGAACAGGGTCAATGGTATTTCCAGCGCTATGTCCCGCACCTGCCGACCAAGGGCGAAATCGTTTTGTTCGACCGCAGCTGGTACAACCGCGCGGGCGTCGAGAAAGTGATGGGTTTCGCCAGCGAGAGCCAAGTCGAGCAATTCCTCGACCAGGTCCCGACCTTCGAGAAGATGCTCGTCGATGACGGCATCCTCCTGTTCAAATACTGGCTCGGCGCGGATCAGGAACGCCAGGAAGAACGCCTGCGCGAGCGGCTGGAAGATCCGTTGAAGCGCTGGAAGCTATCGCCCATCGACCTCGCCGCGCGCGACAAATACGATGCCTACACCAGGGCGCGCGAAGAGATGCTGGCGCGCACGCACACCAGATCGGCGCCGTGGACGCTGGTCGATTTCAACGACCAGAAGCAGGGACGACTGACTTTGGTGCGCGACCTCCTCGACCGGTTGCCCGACACCGAGTGCGAACCGGCCGAACTCGAATTTCCCGACCTCGATCACGAGCCTCTGGTCGAAACCTATGGTTCGCTAAAGCCGATCGCGAAGTATCCTATAGACTAGGCCGCGCGTTCGAACACGGCGGCCATGCCCTGCCCGCCGCCAATGCACATGGTCTCGAGGCCGTAGCGCACCTCGCGCCGCTGCATTTCGTGCGCCATGTCGGCGAGGATTCGGATACCCGTCGCGCCGATGGGGTGGCCGAGCGATATGCCCGAGCCGTTGACGTTGACGATGTCGCGGCGGCTGTCGCCTTCGGCGAAACCCCAGCCCTTCAGCACGGCCAGTGCCTGCGGGGCGAAAGCTTCGTTGAGTTCGATGAGGCCGATATCGTCCCAGCCGAGGCCGTTCTTCGCGAACAGTCGCTCGACTGCCGGGACCGGGCCGATGCCCATGCGGCTGGGATCGCAGCCCGCCGCGCTCCATGAATGGAACCAGAGGATGGGTTCGAGGCCGAGTTCCTCGACCTTGTCTTCCGCCACCACCAGGCAGGCGGCGGCCGCATCGTTCTGCTGGCTGGCATTGCCGGCAGTGACGATGGCATCGGGGTCGCGCTTGCCGTCGATGGGGCGCAGCTTCGACAGGCTCTCCATATCGGCATCCTCGCGGAAGCCCGCGTCCTTGGCGAAGACCACCGGGTCGCCGCGCCGCTGGGGGATTTCGACCGGCACTAGTTGCTCGTCGAACTTGCCCTCTTCCCAAGCCTTCGCCGCGTTCCGGTGCGAACGGACAGCGAATTCGTCTGAGGCCTCGCGGCTGATGTCGTAATCCTTGGCGAGGTTTTCTGCCGTTTCAATCATGCCGGTTATGACGCCGAAGCGCTCGATTGGCTGGCTCATCAGGCGGCCGCGGGTGAGGCGGTCCCACAGCACCATATCGCCCAGCCGAGCGCCGTGGCGGGCCTTGGTGGTGTAATGCTCGACATTGGACATGCTCTCGACCCCGCCCGCAAGCACGCAGTCGGCGACGCCGGTCTGGACCATCATCGCCGCCGTGGCGACCGCCTGCAGGCCCGAGCCGCAGCGACGGTCGAGCTGGAACCCTGGCACCTCGATGGGATAGCCTGCCGCAAGCCAGCTCCACCGCCCGATGGCGGGCGCCTCGCCGCTGCCATAGCCTTGGCTGAAAACCACATCGTCGACGCGCATCGGATCCACGCCCGAACGCTCGACCAGCGCCTTGATGATGACCGCGCCCAGTTCGCCAGCCTCCAGCGGCGCGAGACTGCCGAGAAACTTCCCGACGGGAGTGCGCAAGGGCTTGCAGATGGCGACACGGCGTAATTCAGTCATGCGTCAGTCCTTATCGGAAAAGCGGGCGATATCGCGGTCGACAAGCTTGCCTATCGCGCCCGAAGAAAGGCCTAGCCTTTCAGCCAGAACCTCCTCGGTATGCTGCCCGAGATATGGCGCAGGGGCAGGCTGGCTCGCTGCGCGTCCCGGAATATTGGCGAAGCTACGGGTGGCTGGATATTCGAAGCCCGAAGGGTTCGCAGAGGTGCGCGTGAACAGCGGATTTTCGTCTACGAGGACCGGGTCGTTCGCAGCCTCGTGCATCGTGCGGTAGCGTTCGAACGTGCAGCCCTCAGCCGCCATGCGCGCTTCGAGTGCCTTCCAGTCGTGGCCCGAGGCGACCTCCTGGAAAATGTCGAACAGCGCATGGCGATGCCTGAAACGCGGGTCGTCGCCATCGGCAAAGCGCACTCCGGTTTCAGCCTCGAGCTTCGCGATTGGCTGCGCCACGCCGAAAGCTTCGACGAGACCCTTCCATTGTTTCGCGGTCAGGGCGGCGACCATGAATCGCACCCCGTCCTTCGTCCGGAAATCGCGCCCGAATGCGCCCCAGATGGCATTGCCGAGCCGCTCGCGGTCGCCGCCGCGATAGAGCATCTCGGCCATCGCCCCGCTATTGGCGACCGTGCCGATGGCGACATCGCCCAAAGGTACGCGAAGCTCGCTGCCCTCGCCGGTCTTGTCACGGTGGCGGATGGCGGAGACGAGCGCGAAGGCGCAATAGGCTCCGGTGATGAAATCCCATGCGGGCAGGACCTGATTGACCGGCGGCGCGGTCGCGTCATCCCACTCCTCCGGCCCGCACATCAGCGGATAGCCGCTGGCCGCATTGACGGTGAAGTCCATCGCCTGCCGCCCGTCGTGCCAGCCCATGATGCGGACGCTGACGAGGTCGGGACAATTGGCCGCCACCGCCTCGTGCGAGAGAAAGCTTTTCTCCGGCAGGTTCGTAATGAGATTGCCGGTCTTAGCCGACAGTTCCACCAGCAATTCACGCCCCTCGCTGCTGCGCAGGTCGAGCGCGACCGATTTCTTTGCCCGGTTGAGGTTCTCCCAGCTCAGGCTGCGGCCCTCTTTCGTCAGCATGTAGCGGTCGTAATCGAGCCCGCCCTCCTTGTGATCGACGCGGATGACCTCCGCACCCATCTGCGCGCAATAGAGGCCCGCGGTGGGCGAGGCGACGAAGCTGGAGGCCTCGATAATGCTCAGGTCATCGAGAAGTTTGTACACCCGTCAAACACTCGCCGCATACTCGCGCAGCATGCGCTTGGCGATTTGCAGCTGGAGGATTTGCGTCGTGCCTTCGTAAATGCGGTAGATGCGCGCATCGCGGAAGAAACGCTCGGCATCATATTCGGCGAGATAGCCCGCGCCGCCGTAAATCTGCACCACGCGGTCGACCACGCGGCCGCACATTTCGGATGCGAAAACCTTGAAGGCAGCGGCATGCTTCACCGTGTCCTCGCCCCGGTCCACGCGCGCGGTGACATCGGCCATCATCGCCTCTGCCGCGTAAATCTCGGTCCAGCTTTCCGCGAGCATCTGCTGGATGAGCTGGAAGTTGGCGATGGGTTCGCCGAAGGCCTGCCGCTCGGTCGCATATTTGGTCGCGCTGTCGAGCGCGCGGCGCGCATAACCAGCGCTGGCCGCGCCGACCGAGATGCGGCCATTGTCGAGGCTCATCATGGCAAAGCGGAAGCCCTGCCCCGTCTCGCCGCCGAGCAGCGCTTCGCCCGGCACATGCACATCGTCGAGCATGACATCGGAAATATGGCTGCCCGCCTGCCCCATCTTCTTGTCGGGGCTGCCGGTCGAAACACCCGGCGTATCCATCGGCACGATAAAGGCGCTGACATGCGCGTTCTTGGGCAGCGCGTCCTTCTCCGTGCGCGCCATGATGAGCGCGACATCGGCGTGCGGCGCATTGGTGATGTAGCGCTTGGTGCCGTTCAATATCCAGCCGTTCCCGTCCGGGTCGGGCTTCGCCATGGTCTGCATCGCCGCGCTGTCGCTGCCGCTGCCCGGCTCGGTGAGGCCGAAACACGCAATCGCGCCCTCGGCAATCCTCGGCCACCATTCGGCCTTCTGCGCCTCGGTCCCGCCGTTCTTGATGGCGGAATTGAACATGCCGACGTTGATAGAGAAAATCGAACGATAGGCAGGCGCGGCATAGGCCATGGTCTGCACGACCTTGGCGTACTGCGTGATGTTGAGCCCCGCGCCGCCATAGTCTTCGGGAACGGTCAGGCCGAACAGGCCCATGTCCTTCATTTCGGCAAGGATGTCTTCCGGCACGGCGTCATTCTCGATGACGTCTTTTTCCGCCGGGATGAGCCGTTCGCGGACATAGCGCTCGAGCTGTTCGAGGAACTGGGCGAAAGTATCCGCATCCATTCCGGGATTGGGCGTGCTCACTGGGTCTCTCCCCCTTCGGTTTCCGGCTGTTCTTCCGGCTCCGGCGTCTCGGCCGGCATGCGCTGCTCATCCAGCATCGAGGCGGCATCGTCGAGCGCTTCGGCCTCCTCCTGCGTGACGGGGCCGGGGTCGGCACCCTCGGTTGAGGAATTGCAGGCAGCTAGTGCCAGCGCGGGCAGCAGGACGAGTCGCTTCATGGCGGCGATGCTATCTCCCAAAATCTGTTGCGACAAAGCCGCTACGGAAAAGGGCGGGCGGAGCCTTTGCTCCTGCCCGCCCCCTTGTGACCGGTTTGCTTACTCGGGCGGGTCTTCGCCCATCGCGTCCATCGCGGCTTCGGCGGTGGCTGCGGCGCTGTCGCCAGCTGCTTCAACCGAGGCGGCTTCGGCTGCGCTCGGCGTGGTTTCGACCGGCTCGACGGCAGCTTCGGGGTCGGCGACGGGCTCTTCCTCGACACCCGCCATGGCTTCGTCGGCGGCGACTTCAACCGTGTCGGCTTCGGCTTCGGTCGAGGCATCGTCCGCGCTGCCGCAGGCGGCAAGGGCGAGGCTGGTGGCTGCGACGGCAGCGATACGGAACTTCATGTGGTTCTCCTTCAATAGGCTGTGAGCCGTGGTTAATCGCTTGTTTGCGACTTCGCCAAGGGAAAATGCACCTGCGGCGGTTGCGCGCGGCGCGCCGTGTGGCAACAGGGGCGAATGGTCGCAACACTCGACAACGCCCGCGAAGCCCTGCGCGCCACTTTCGGCTTCGACGATTTTCGCGGGCGTCAGGCCGAGGTGGTGGGGCGCACGCTGGCGGGCCAGTCGAGCCTTGCGGTCATGCCGACGGGTGCGGGCAAGTCGCTCACCTACCAACTTCCCGCCATCATGCTGGAGGGGACCTGCGTCGTCATCAGCCCGCTCATCGCGCTGATGCACGACCAGCTCAGAAGCGCGCGCGCCAACGGCATTCGCGCCTCCACGCTGACCAGCGCCGATGCCGACTGGCGTGAAACGCAGGACGCCTATCGCGCAGGCGAACTCGACCTGCTCTATGTCGCGCCCGAACGCGCGAGCCAGCCGCAATTCCGCGACTTCCTCGGCTCGGCCAGGATAGCGCTGTTCGCGGTGGACGAGGCGCATTGCGTCTCCGAGTGGGGCCACGACTTCCGTCCCGACTACCGCATGCTGCGCCCGCTGATGGACGCATTCCCGGACGTCCCCCGCCTCGCGCTGACCGCGACGGCAGACCGGCAGACACGCGGCGATGTACTGACCCAGCTCGGCATTCCGGCAGACGGGCTGGTGCTGGCGGGTTTCGACCGGCCCAACATCCGCTACGCCATCCGCCACCGCGACAATCCGGTGCGTCAGATTGCCACACTGATGGCGGAACGGCCCGGCCCCGGCATCGTCTACGCCCAGACGCGCAAGAAGGTGGAGGACCTCGCCGAGAAACTCGCCGCAGCGACGGGGCGCGAGGTGCTGCCCTATCATGCAGGCCTGGCGCCGGAGACACGCGCCGCAAATCAGGCTGCCTTTGTGGCCAGCGAGGACATGGTCATCGTCGCCACCGTCGCTTTCGGGATGGGCATCGACAAACCCGACGTCCGCTTTGTCGCGCATGTCGGCGTGCCCAAGTCTATCGAGGTCTATTACCAGGAGACAGGCCGCGCGGGCCGCGACGGCGACCCGTCGGCTGCCACCATGTTCTGGGGTGCAGGCGACTTCGCCACCGCGCGCTCGAGGCTGGCAGAAGTCGACGAGGAACGCCGCAATGCCGAGCGGACCCGGCTCGATGCGCTGGCAGGCCTAGTCGAGACCCCGCATTGCCGCCGCGCCGTGCTGCTGCGCCATTTCGGCGAGGACCCGCCCGAAACCTGCGGCAATTGCGACAATTGTCTAGACGCGCCCGACCTCACCAATGTGACCGAACTGGCGCGCAAGCTCCTTTCCGCCGTTTACCGCACCGGGCAGAGCTTCGGCATGGGCCATCTGCAAAAGGTCCTCACCGGTGCCGAGGACGACCGCATCCGCCAGCGCGGGCACGATAAGCTCAGTGTCTACGGCATCGTCGAGGGCGAGGATGCGCGCCTGCTCCAGCCGTTAGGCCGTGCACTCCAAGCCCGCGGCGACTTGCTGCCGACCGAGCACGGCGGCCTCGCGCTGGGAGGAAGCGCACGCGAGATCCTCAAGGGGATCCGCGAGGTCGAAATCGTCGTCCCGCCCAAGCGCCAGCGCCGCTCCCGTCGCGGGGGCGACGAGGCCAATCCGGTCGGCGACCCGCTGTTCGAGGCCTTGCGCGAACTACGCCGCGAACTCGCCAGCGAGGCGCAGGTCCCGCCCTACGTCATTTTCCACGACAGCACCTTGCGCGAAATGGCCGCGACCCGCCCTGCCAGCATCGCAGCACTGGGCCAGGTCGGCGGCGTCGGCACCAAGAAACTGGAGGCCTATGGCGAGCGCTTCCTTACAGAGATTGCCCGCCACTGACCGGTTTTGATTGACTTTCGCATCATTTGATATAAATATGATATCATAATTATATCGAAGGAGGCATGAGATTATGTCAGTCGAACTGACCGGAATGAAAACCAGCCGCGAGACATCGGCGACCAGCTACAGCGGCTACGTCATGCTGCTCATCCTCGTGGTGGTGGTGGCGGCGCTGGCGTTTATCCTGCCTGGAATGGCGCCGGGCGACGGCGCGACCAAGGCCACGAAAGTCGGTTTTGTCGGCATGCTCGTCGTTTCGCTGCTCGGCGTGCTCATCCTCGCCTCCGGCTTCTTCATGATCCAGCCCAACCAGGCCGCGGTCATTACCCTGTTCGGCGAATATCGCGGGTCCGAGCGTACCGAGGGCCTGCGCTGGGTGTGGCCGTGGATGGGCAAGAACAAGATTTCCGCCCGCGCGCACAACATCCATTCCGACCGCGTGAAGATCAACGACCTGCGCGGCAATCCCATCGAGATCGCCTGCAACGTCGTGTGGCGCGTGCGCGATACCGCACAGGCGAGCTTCGACGTCGACGACTACAAGGAGTTCGTGAACATCCAGATCGAGGCGGGCCTGCGCACGGTCGGCTCGCGCCATCCCTATGACGATTTCGAAGGCGAGGAAGTGACGCTTCGCGGCAGCGCAGAGGTGGTCAATCGCGAACTGCTCGAGGAACTCAACGACAGGCTCAAGGCTGCCGGCGTGGTGGTCGACGAAGCGGGCCTTACCCACCTCGCCTATGCCAGCGAAATCGCCAGCGCGATGCTCAAGCGCCAGCAGGCCGATGCCATCATCGCAGCGCGCGCCAAGATCGTGCTGGGCGCAGTCGGCATGGTCGAGGACGCGCTGACCAAGCTCAGCCAGGACGGCATCGTCGACATGGACGACGAACGCCGCGCCAATATGGTCTCTAACCTGATGGTGGTGCTGTGCGGCGAGAAAGACGCGCACCCGGTCGTCAACGCCGGGTCCATCTACTAGGGGCCTGACGGACCGGACCGATGTCCAAGAAGAAAGCCTTCGCCTTGCGTCTCGACCCGGCAGTGCATGCCGCGGTCGAGCGTCTGGCTGCTGCCGAACTGCGCAGTGCCAATGCGCAAATCGAGATGCTCCTGCGCGAAGCCCTGAAGAAACGCGGGGTGGATGTGAAACCATCGAAACCGCCGCGCCGGGGGCGTCCTCCCGCCAAGGGTTAGCCAAGCGTTACCACGGCGGAAACCGACAATCTTGACGTAGTTTCACCATTATACGCCTTGCGGTGATCTTAACCTTTCGCGCGTAGAAAGGTGGAATGGCTAGACCAGCTGCCTCCAACCCCCAGCGCGTCCCCGAGTGGGTCGTGGGTGCGGTTGCGGCAGCTTCGGTCGGCCTCATCCCCTTCGCCGCCCTGTTCCTCTGACGGAACGCAGCCGCTCCTCCGCCCGTTGAGCGGGCAAAGGAGTTTTCCATGGCAGGCGGATGGGCGCGCGATGGCGCCGTTCAGGACCAGATCGACGACACGGTGAGCGACGCGGTCAGTGCGGCGCGCGCTCGCATGCCGAAAGGCGACAGCGCGAAATATTGTGACGAATGCGGCGAGCCTATCCCTGAGAAGCGGCGCGAGGCGCTCCCCGGCGTGCGCACCTGTGTCGAGTGCCAGTCGGGCCGTGATGCCGCTACCCGCCAGTTGAGCATCAATCGCCGCGGCAGCAAGGACAGCCAGTTGCGCTGAGGCGCGCTGCCACTAAGGACTTTTCTCATGACAACGCCCTTCATCTGGCTCCAGCATGCCCTGCCGCATCATCTCGTCTCGCGTGGGGCTGGGAAGATTGCCTCGTCCGAGGTTCCTTTCCTCAAGGACCTGCTCATCCGCCGCTTCATCGATGCCTATGATGTCGACATGAGCGAAGCCGCGCGCGGCATCGAGGAATACAAGAGCTTCAACGACTTCTTCACGCGCGAACTGAAGCCCGGGATGCGGCCGCTGGCTGATGCCTCGACGCACATCCTCAGCCCCGCCGACGGCGCGGTGAGCCAGATTGGCACTATCGAGGAAGGCCGAATTTTCCAGGCCAAGGGGCGGCACTTTACGGCAGCGCAATTGCTTGGCGGGAATAGCGAGACGGCGAAACGCTTCGAGGGCGGCCAGTTCGCCACCATTTACCTATCCCCGCGCGACTACCACCGCGTCCACATGCCGGCAGCGGGCTCGCTCGCTTCCACTACCTATGTGCCCGGCGAGCTGTTCTCGGTGAATCAGGTGACGGCGGAGAATGTCGACGGGCTGTTCGCACGCAACGAGCGGCTTGCCTGCCTGTTCACCGGCCCCGACGGGGTCTTCGCCAGCGTCATGGTCGGCGCGATGATTGTCGCCGGTATCGAGACCGTGTGGTCGGGCCTCGTCGAGACTCATCATCCCAAGCTGGTGCGCGAGAGTTTCGACCCAGGCGCGCATGACTTGGCCGCGGGCGACGAGATGGGTCGCTTCATCCTCGGATCGACCGTGGTGCTGTTGTTCGAGCCCGGTCGGGTCGCGTGGGACGAGAGTTTGAAGTCTGGCGATGCCGTCCGCATGGGACAGGCCATCGGCAAGCGGCTTCAGCCGAAGGCGGGGGAGTAGGTCACTGTCCCGCTGGGCGCATCGCCGCCCATCACCAAGCGCTGGAAATACTCTGCGGGCGGTCCCGGATAGGAAAGCTCAGGGTCGTGCTCGAAGCCGAAGCGGCTGTAATAGGCAGGCTCGCCCAAGAGCACGATGCCCTTCGCGCCCATTTCGCGCATATCGGCAATCGCGCGCTGCATAAGGCGCAATCCGACGCCTTCGCGCTGGTGAGCAGGCAACACGCTGATGGGGCCGAGGCCGTACCAGCCGGTGCTGCCGTCCGAAATCGTGACTGGCGAGACGGCGACGTGGCCGAGGATGCATTCTCCGTCTTCGGCCACCAGCGATAGCGTCAGGTCACCATGGGCGCGCAGTCTCTCGACGATTTGCACTTCGCTCCCGTCGCTGTGGTCGACCTCGGCGAAAGCGGCATCCGTGACGACGCCGATCTGCGCGTGGTCCGAGGGCTTCTCGGGACGGATGGTCAGCGCGCTCATGGGAGGATGTGCCCCGCCCGGTCGCGCTTGGTCGCTAGGTAGCGCGCATTATGCGGATTGTCGGGAAGCGAATGGGGTACACGTTCGGCGACGCTCACCCCGGTCGCCTCGAGCGCGTCGACCTTGGCGGGATTGTTCGTCATCAGCCGGATCTCCTGCACACCGAGCAAATCGAGCATACGCGCGGCGGTGGGGAAATCACGCGCTTCATCGGGCAGGCCGAGCCGCGTATTGGCATCCACCGTGTCGAAGCCCTGGTCCTGCAAGCGATAGGCGCGCAGCTTGTTGACGAGGCCGATGCCGCGCCCTTCCTGTCGCATGTAGAGCAGCACTCCCCAGCCGCCCTTCTCCGCCTCTTCCGCCATCGCGTGGAGCGCCGCATCGAGCTGCGGACCGCAATCGCATTTGAGGCTGCCGAGGATGTCGCCGGTCAGGCATTCGGAATGCAGGCGCACCAGGGGAGGGCTGGCGGCATCTTCCTTGCCGATAACGAGCGCCACGTGCTCGCGCGTGTCGTCGGGGCTGCGGAAGGCGACGATGCGCGCGCCCTCTGCTGCCGCGACCGGCAGCTTCGCGCGTGTTGCAATGCGCAAGCGCGCTGGGTCGGTGAAGGCCTCCATATCGCTCGCCTTGAGTGAGGCAGCTTCATCCGCGCCCTCGGGGGCGACGAGGAAAGCAGGGAGAATACCCGCGATACGCGCCAGTTCGAGCGCTGCACGCGCCTGCTCTTCCCATTCGAGCTCAAGTGCCTTGAACGGCCCCTTGAGCGGGCTTTGCAAATCGAGCGCCGGGTCGGCGACCGCCAGCGCGGCGGGCAAATCGAAAACCTCCGCCCCGCGCATAAGTACCGGCTGGCGCGGCACGGCCGCCTCGCGCTGATTGGCGAGTTTGAGCGTGGCGGCGCGGCTGGCAGACACCAGCATGGCCTCGCCCGAAACCTCGGAAAACGCCGTCTCCACCGGCTGCAGCAGCGGCGCGCCCTCGATGGCGAGCGGCCAGCCGTGGCGCAATGCGTCCACCGCCAGCGCCGCGCGCCGTGAAGGGGACGGCCCGCTCAGATGTCGAACTCCGTTACCAGCGGTACGTGGTCCGACGGCTTTTCCCAGTCGCGCGCATATTCATGGACTGAATGGGCACTCGCCTGTTTCGCCAGCTCGGGGCTCGCCCACATGTGGTCGAGACGGCGGCCGCGGTCGTTCGCTTTCCAGTCCTTCGCGCGGTAGCTCCACCAGCTGTAATAGCGCTCGGGCGCCTTGATGTGCTCGCGCCCGATGTCCGACCAGCCATGCGCATCCATGAAGCGCTGCAGGCTCTCGACCTCGATGGGTGTGTGGCTAACGACTTTCAGCAGCTGCTTGTGGTTCCACACATCGCTTTCCAGCGGTGCGATGTTGAAATCACCGACGATTAGCGTCGGGCGGTCGATGGTATCGGCCCAGCGCGTCATGCGCTCGAGGAAATCGAGCTTCTGGCCAAATTTCACATTTACTTCGCGGTCGGGCTCGTCGCCGCCGGCGGGGACATAGACGTTCTCGATAATCATCCCGTCATGCTCGGGCAGCTCCACACCCACATGCCGCGCCTCCCCATTGTCCTGCCAATCGTGACGCGAAAATTCGCGCAAGGGAAGGCGGCTGACGGTGGCCACGCCGTGATAGCCTTTCTGACCATGCACGGCGACATGCTCGTATCCCAGCGCCTTGAAGGCCTCGTAGGGGAACTGGTGCTCTTGGCACTTGATTTCCTGCAGGCAGAGCACGTCGGGCGAGGTCTCCTTCAGGAAACGCTCGACGATGGGCATGCGGAGGCGAACGGAATTGATGTTCCAAGTAGCGACAGAAACCATGCGCGGGAGATAGGGGCCATGAGCGCAGCGGTCTAGGGATGAGTCGGGATTGTCGACGCTTGGTCACGGCAGTCAAAGGGCGACCGCCCGCCCGCAGCGGGTGCAGCTTGCTGCACGTCTAGCGAGGACGAACCCGCGGAGGCGGGTTCGCAATACGAAAACTCCAACACCCCCATACAAAAAACCCTCAAGCCGGGGGCATTGGCTTGAGGGTTCCTTGTGAGCGTTCGTCACGCTTGGATACCGAGCGACTTCTTGGGTCAGTCAATCAACAGGGGGGAAATTGCCGACCGCCGTCTCGATAGCCCTATTTTTAGGCGCGTTTGGCTTGCTGCTCAATGAACATTCGCCTTCAGCGAATCGCACTAGCCAAACGGTTCGTCGCCGAAACGTTTATCCCGGGCGACGGGACGAACGGCGTGGGTCACGGAACCTGAACGCGCTGTCAGCGACCGTTACCCCGTAACGGTTGTTGCTGAGGCGAACCGTGGTGCGGTGATTCTGCGAATCGAGCGCCACCCAGTGCGTGAGGCGGAGGCCGCCGGGGGCCGAGGCGTCGCGGGCAAAAATGAGGGTGATGACGCCGAATTCCGGACGCTTGGGATCGCGCACCTCGATGCTCACCACGTCGTCGTGACTGGTGGGAATGAGGCGGCCGTATTTTTTCACGTCGCGGCTCGGATCGAGCAGCGCGCCGAGCGGCGAATTGCTGATCGGCCAGCGCTGGACCTGGTTCACCTCGTAGTCGATCATGTACATCGACTTGCCGTTCGAGACGACGAGGAGCGGCACGCCCTTTTCGTACTCGAAACGGATCTTGCCGGGGCGCTTCAGCGTCATCGTGCCCGAAACGGCCTGGCCGTTACGGTCGGTCTGGACGAAATCCGCCTTCATGGTGGAAATGCCGCGCAGGGCAGCGACGGCCTGATCGAGGTCGCCAGCGGCCGCCTCGACTGGGGCCGGGGCGGCGTAGAAAGACGCGGGGACGCCGACGGCCATCGCGAGTGCGAGGGCCGATGCGACGGGGCGATTCTTGAAGATAGACAAGGTGCTCATGCTCCTGGAATTACACTTGGAGCATTGAACTGTCACTGAACCAATGGCGTTCCCGAGGTTCAGCTAATGGAGCGACGAAACGAGCCGCCGCCCCGCCAGGATTACTTGATCTTGGCTTCCTTGAATTCGACGTGCTTGCGCGCCACCGGGTCGTACTTCTTGAAGACGAACTTTTCGGTGTGGTTGCGCGGATTCTTCTTCGTCACGTAGTAGAAGCCCGTGTCGGCGGTCGAGACGAGCTTGATCTTGACGGTTGCGGGCTTCGCCATGGCGTGTTCCTAAAGATCTTTCTGAAGGGCCGAATTCGGCCGAAAAAATAAGGGCGGCGCGCGTAGCACCGCCGTTCCGGCGCGCCCATTGGGTGATTCACGGGGAAAAGTCAAGCGCCGTAAGCGCTACCAATCGACCTTGCCGCGGTTGGCCTTCACTTCACCACGCGCCTTCTTGGCCTTGAGGCGTTTAACCTTGCCCACGCGGTTTACGCGGCTTTTCTTGCGCTTCTTGGGCGGGGTCAGTGCCTCGCCGAGCAGTGTCACCAGACGTTCGCGCGCGGCTTCGCGGTTCTGCTCCTGCGTGCGGTATTCATTTGCCGTCAGGACGATCTCGCCTGCCTTGGTGAACTTGCTACCCGCGATTTCCTTCAGACGCTCAAAGGCTTCGGGCGGCATGCCAAGCTGGAACACATCGACCCGCAGCTGCACCGCGGTGGCGACCTTGTTCACATTCTGCCCGCCGGGGCCGGAGGAGGCGATGAATTTCTCCTCGGCAATTTCCAGCGCGCGGTCGGCAATCCTACCCATCCGTGAAGCCGAGGCGCGCGAAATCCTGCGGCAGCGGCGCGGCGGCCTCAATAGCGAGCTTCTTCTCGCGCGGGACCGTGAGACCAGCTGCGTGAAGCATGGTGCGCGGCGCTCCCTTTCCATTGCCGTAAACCGGGTCGCCCAGCAACGGCAGGCCGAGGCCCGCCTCGCAGTGAATGCGAATCTGGTGCGTGCGGCCGGTTTCCGGACGAAATTCGACCAGCGCCTTGCCGTCATGCTCCATCAGCTTGCGCCAGTGGGTGACCGAGGGCTTGCCCTTCTTTGCGGCGATCATGCGCCAGCCCCTGCCCGCGCTGCTGATCTTCGAAAGCGAGAGCTCGATTGTGCCCTCCTCGCCTTGCGGAATACCGGCAAGGACGCCGAGATAGCGTTTCTCGACCAGCCGCTCCTCGAAGGCCTTGGCAAAGCGTTTGAGCGCCTTTGGATTGCGCGCCAGCAGCAGGCAACCGCTGGTGTCGGTATCGAGCCGGTGCACTGGGTGCGGCGCGCGCTGGAAGCCGAGTTTCAGCTGCTCGAAATGGTCTTCGAGGCACGGGCCGCCGCGCTTGGGGCGGTCGACCGGAAGTCCGGCGGGCTTGTCGATAACGAGTGCTTCGCCGTCTTCGAAAATGATGGGAATTTGGGTCATGAAACTTTCAATCGCGCAGGCATCAGGCCGCGCAGGGAATTGGCGAGGAGGAAACCGTCCTCGATATCGGCAAGGGTCAGCTCGGCCTCGCGCGCCTTGCCTTCGTCGATAAGCGACTGGCGCAGCGCGCCGGGCAAAAGCCCCAGCGAGGCGGGCGGGGTCAGCAATACACCGTCCCGCTCTACAAAGATATTGGTGATTGCGCCTTCGGTCAGCAAGCCGTCCTCGCGCACGAAAAGCGCTTCATGCGCGCCGTTGCGGCGGGCCACGGCCTGCGCGTCTTCGTAGAAACCGCGGTCGGTGGTCTTGTGGCGCAGCCGCCAGTCGCCCGGATCGACCGGCAGCGGCAGGATGATGCAGGTCGCAGGCTCGGGCCAGGCCTCGGGCATTGCCTGCGCTTCGAGGACGATGGCTCCGCTCCGGGCCGCCAGCAGCCGCACGCGCGCGGGCTTGTCGAGAACGAAACAGCAGGCGTGCATCTGGTTGCGCGCATCGTGGCGGTCGAAGCTGAAACCAAGTTCCGCCGCGCTCGCCTTCATCCGTTCGAGATGGCGTTCGAGCAGCGGAATGCCCTCTTCGGGCGTGAAGCGCAGCGTCTCGATGAGGTCGAACTGCGCCGCGCGATGTTCGGGCGAGGACTTGCTGGCAAATGCGCCTTTCAGCAGCGCCTCGCGCCATTCGGTGCGCGGCTCGCTGTCGGCGACGATGGCCCCGCCCACGCCCAGCACAGCCTTGCCGCGCTGGTTCTCGATTTCGGTGAGGCGCAAGGTGCGGATGGCGACGTTGAAGGCCGCATCGCCGTCAGCGCCGATACGCCCGATGGCCCCGCAATAGGGCCCGCGCGGATTTGGTTCGACCGCGTCGATGAGCTCCATCGCGCGAATTTTCGGCGCGCCGGTGATGGAACCGCAGGGGAACAGCGCGCGCACAAGGTCGGTCGCACCCATGCCTTCGCGCAAGGTGGCCCGGACCACGCTGACCATCTGGTGGACGGTGGGATAGCTCTCGATGGCGAAGGGTTCGTCAACCGCCACGCTGCCCGCCTCGGCCACGCGGGCAAGGTCGTTGCGCATCAGATCGACAATCATCAGGTTCTCGGCCTTGTCCTTGACCGAGGAGGCCAGCTCGTCGGCCAGCGCCTTGTCCTGCGCGCCATCGGACGAGCGGGGCCGCGTGCCCTTCATCGGCTTGGCCTTGGCCTCGCTGCCCTTGAGCGAGACGAAGAGTTCGGGCGACAGGCTGAGAAGCCAGTGTGAGCCGTCGAAAATCACCCCGCCATAGCCCGCCTGCGCCGCTGGCCTCAGCGAGGCATAAAGCCCCAGCGGGTCGCCGCTGAAATTGCCTGCGAGGGGGAGTGTCAAATTCGCCTGGTAGATATCGCCCGCGCGGATGGCTTCCTGCAATTGGGCGAAAGCTTTCTCGTAGGCTCCCGGCGAGACCTGCGGCTCGAGCGGGCCGACGCTTCCGGGTCCCTGCGCGCGCGTCGCCAGCCACTCCGGCATGTCGCTCGCGGCGATACGCTCGGGCTCATTGAAGAGGCCCAGCCACACCAGCGGCCCGGCAGCGCCGGTTTTCGCAGCGGCCAATCCGGCCAGCCGCTCTTCCAGCGCAAGGCCCGCTTCATAGGCGATGTAGCCCGCAAGCTCGCCGCCGCTGCGCCGCGCAGCCTCGGCAGCTTCGAGCACCGCCTCGACCTCCTCGGGCCGCCTCGCCACGAACACCTCGCGCGGATTTTCATAGAGCAGCGCGTCGGCAGCACCGCTTGTCCGTGCATCGTCCAGCAATACGAAGGGAGTTTTGCCCGCCATGTGCGATGAGCATTTACAGCCCTGTGCTTCCAAGTCGAGCCATTGCTTGACCTTGGCTCCACCCCTGCGCCACATCAGGGCAGGACTGAACCAATGGCGGGAGCGCATGTGAGCACGATTTTCCTTGGACTGGGCGCGAATGGCGAGAACCAGCACCTTCGGCTCGAACAGGCCAATCGCCACGGGCTGATTGCAGGCGCGACCGGCACCGGCAAGACGGTGACGCTGCAGGGCCTTGCCGAGAGTTTTTCCGCAAATGGCGTGCCGGTGTTCGTCGCCGACGTGAAGGGCGACTTGGCAGGCATCTCCATGGCCGGTTCGCCCCAGTTCAAGCATGCCGACAAGCTCGAAGGCCGCGCGAAGGAACTGGGCATGGACGACTATGCCTATGCCGACAACGCTGCGGTTTTCTGGGATTTGTATGGCGAAAAGGGCTTTCCCATCCGCACGACGATCTCGGAGATGGGGCCGCTGCTGCTGGCACGCCTGCTCGACTTGAACGAGACGCAGGAAGGCGTGCTCAACATCGTGTTCCGCTATGCCGACGAGAACAATCTCCTGCTGCTCGACCTCGGCGATTTGCAGGCGATGCTGACCTTCGCTTACGAGAATGCGAAGGACCTGTCGGGCAAATACGGCAATGTTTCCAAAGCCAGTGTCGGTGCTATCCAGCGCCAGCTGCTGAGCTTCGAAAGCCAGGGCGCGGACATGTTCTTCGGCGAACCGGCGCTGGAAATCGACGACTTCCTCGCCACCGATGAGCAGGGGCGCGGCATCATCAACGTGCTCGCCGCCGACAAGCTGATGCGCAGCCCCAAGCTCTACGCGACCTTCCTGCTCTGGCTGCTCGCCGAACTATTCGAGACACTGCCTGAGGTAGGCGACCCCGAAAAACCTAAACTGGTGTTCTTCTTCGACGAGGCGCACCTCCTGTTCGACGATGCACCCGAAGCGCTCGAAGACAAGGTCGAGCAGGTCGTCCGGCTCATCCGCTCCAAGGGTGTCGGCGTCTATTTCGTCACGCAGAACCCTATCGACATTCCGGAGAAAATTGCCGGCCAGCTGGGCAATCGCATCCAGCATGCCCTGCGCGCCTTCACCCCGCGCGATCAGCGCGCCATCAAGGCCGCCGCCGAAACTTTCCGCATCAATCCCGACCTCGATGTCGAACAGGCGATAACAGAGTTGAAGGTCGGCGAGGCACTGGTCTCCACGCTCGACGAGAACGGCGCGCCCACGGTGGTGCAGCGCACGCTCATCAAGCCGCCGCATTCGCGGCTCGGCCCTGTCACCGAGAAGGAGCGGAGAATCATCAATTCGGTGAGCGACCTCGACGGTAAATATGACGAGGCAGTCGACCGCGAAAGCGCCGAGGAAGTGCTCGCCGCCAAGACCGCCGATGCTGCGGCAACGGCGAAAGAGGTCGAGGAGAAGGGCCGCGAGGAAGTGGGCAAGCGCGAACGCAAGACCACTTCCATGTGGACCAAGGCGGGCAAGGCAGCGGCCAAGGCGGCGGCTGGTTCGCTGACCTCGGTGGCTGTCGCCACGGTGCTGGGCAAGAAATCACGAGCCGACCCGGTGCGCACGGGGCTCAATGCATTTGTGCGCAATATCGTCGGCGGGCTGATGCGTTAAATTTCGCGCGCCGTTCGCATCGAGCGAGGTCGAGATGCGCGAAATTCGAGCCAGGCCAGCGTGTCTCGACTGCGCTCGACACGAACGGAGCTAGAGCGGAAGGCGGAATTCGGCGCGCAGGCCGCCTTCGGGGCGGTTCGATAGCTCCAGCGTCCCGCCATGCTGTTCGGCGACTGCACGCGCAAGCGTGAGGCCCAGCCCCGCGCCGCCGGTTGCACGGTTGCGACTGGCTTCGCCGCGGGTGAAGGGTTCGAGCATATCGGTGATGCGGTCTTCGGGGATGCCCGGCCCCGTGTCCTCGACCCGCAGGATGGCGAAATTGCCTTCGGTGAGGACCGTGACGCTCGCATTGCCTCCATAACGCAGCGCGTTCGAAACGAGATTGCGCAAACCGCGCTTGAGCCATGTGAGATGCACGGGCGCGACCACGCGCGCAGCTTCGAGCGCGACCGTCTCGCCGGTATCCTCGAATTCCTCGACCACCGAGGCGGCGAGCGCGGCAAGGTCGGTCTTCTCAGGGGGCGCATCGGAATTGCCGACGCGGGCGAGGCCGAGGATTTCGTCGAGCGTGCGGGTGATGTCCTCGATACTGTCGACCATGCGTGCGCGCGCGGTTTCGTTTTCCACGCCTTCGACCCGTACCCGCAGCGCAGCGAGCGGGGTCTTGAGGTCGTGTCCGATAGCGCCGAGCATCACGTCCTTCTCGTCCAGCATCGCCCCGATGCGCGCTTCCATGGCGTTGTGCGCGGAAATGAGACGGCGCACGTCGGCAGGGCCGCTCGGCTCCATCGGCTCACCCGCTCCGGGCTTTTGCGAAAAGCGCTCCGTGCGCTTGGTAAGCTGGGCAAGCGGTCCGGTGATGCGGCGCAGGACCAGCCACAGGACGAAACAGAGCAATGCAGTGAGCAACGCCGCACGAGCCATCGGGAAGACGGGGCCGAAATGGCGATGCGGCGACCGGATAGGCGCACGCACGATGTCCCATCGCTCCCCGTCGGTTACCCCTGCGACTGCGATTTCATCGGGAATGTCTTCCTCTTGCAGCCCCCGGCGCATTGCGAGACGGCGCAGGAAGCGCTGGGCGACGGGGTCGGACGAGACGGGCCGGGCGACCATTCGCAATTCAGTGAAATCGCGGCCATTGTTGCGCAGCGTTTCTGCCAGTCTCTCTTCGAGTTCTGGCAGCGGCCGGTCGGACGGGAGGGTCTCGAAAACTTCAGCGCGGGTGAAATCGGTTCCGCTGAAGCGGCGTCCTCCCCGGCGCGGTGGCCGGGGGACGCCGTCGCGTTGCTCGAACTGGCGAGAGGGCCGCGGGTCGAGGCGCACGACCAAGTTGGTATCGTCGGAATCGCGCAGGCGCTGCGATGCTATGAGTCGCAGGCCCAGCGTGTTGACGAGAGCGGTTTCGACGCGGTCCTTCTCGATATTCCAGGCGAAAACGGCATTCGCACCCTGCACGAGGAACAGTGTCAGCGCGACTGCCAGCGTGACCTGTCCGAGCAGGCTCTTGGGCAGCAGGCGCTTCATGTGTCGTCCGGCGCGACGCGGGTGACATCGGCAGCAAAACGGTAGCCGCCGCCGCGCACGGTCTGGATGAGCTGCGGGTCCTTCGTGTCCGCCTCTATTTTGCGGCGGAGGCGGCTGACCTGGTTGTCGACCGCGCGGTCGAAGAGATGCGCCTCGCGGCCCTGCACCATGTCGAGCAGCTGGTCGCGGTCGAGCACGCGGCGCGGGTGGTCGCAAAAGGCGCGCAGCATGCGAAACTCGGCAGTCGAGATGGGGACCAGCGTGCCGTCGGGGTCGGTCAGGCGGCGTTTCAAGGGGTCGAGCGTCCAGCCTTCGAAGCGATAGGCAAGTTCTTCAGCGGGCCCTTCCGGCGCGCGGTCTGCGCGGCGCAGGACCGAGCGGATACGTGCCACAAGCTCGCGCGGTTCGAAGGGCTTGGTGACATAGTCGTCTGCCCCGATTTCGAGGCCGATGATGCGGTCCATCGCCTCGCCCTTGGCAGTCAGCAGGATGACGGGGAGCTTGCGCGCTTCGACGAGGTGGCGGCAGAGCGACAGACCGTCTTCGCCCGGCATCATGATGTCGAGCAGGACGAGGTCGGGGGTCTCGCTGCCCAGCAGGCTGCGCGCGGCGGCGGCGCTTTCCGCCTCGCGCACGTCGAACCCCTGGCCGGTGAGATACTCGGCCAGGGGTTCGCGCAATGTCGCTTCGTCATCGACGAGCAGCAGGGTGGTGGGCGCTGTTTCGTTCATCTTTCGCGTTGAGCGCCTACCTTCGGGTTTGCGTCTGGCGCAAGCGGCTTACTGCATGCGGGCTTCGCGCTTGGCCTTCCATTCGGCGCGCATCGCCTTGTGAGCAGCTTCGCGCTCGTCGGCGGAGATGCTGCCGTCGCCATTGGCATCGGCCTTGGCGAAATGGGCGGCGAGAGCTGCGTCGAATTCGGCCCGGGTGACGGTCTTGTCGCCATCAGTATCGGCCATGCCGAACATTTTCATGACGCCGCGATGGCCGCCACGCATGCCGTGATGACCGCGCTTGCCGCCGCGGCGACCTTGATGGTCACCGCCGTGCTTGCCGCGCATTTCATGCATGGCCTGCAGTTCTTCCTGCGAGAGGCCGCCCGAATTATCGGTGTCCATCTTCGCGAAGTGTTCTGCCATGCGGTCTGCACGGCGCTCGGCGCGGGCTTCGCGGCGCTCGCTGCGACGCTCCATGCGGGCTTCGTGCATGGCCTTCATTTCGGCCTGCGAAATTTCGCCGTCGCCATTGGTATCGGCCTCGGCAAAGCGTTCCATGCGGCGGGCTGCGCGATCGCCCGCGTTGATAACGCCGTCATTATTCGCATCCATCTTGGCGAACATTTCCGCACCATGCGTGGTCAGTTCGGCGCGGGTGACATTGCCGTCACCATCGGCATCGATTTTCGCCATGTGGTTGTGGGCAAGCGCTGCCGTGCCGGTCAGGGCCAAAGCGGCGGCGGAAAGGGTCAGGGCGGTCTTTTTCATCAGGCTGTCTCCAAAATACTCAGGAGAGTTGCGACGGACCCATTGGGAGGGGGGAGAAACAAGTGGGACCCGCCGCAACTCGTGTATCCCTTCTAGGCCTGTAATGTCGCAGCTTTATGCCCGATCGCGGCTGAATTGTATCGAAGTGTCGCATTCAGGCGGGCGCGTTCATCGGGGCGCAAACTCAGCGGGGGCGGTGCTCTGTGCCTTCGCCCGCGGTGACGAAAATGGCCGTCGCCCGCTCCGCCACATCGGCGATGTGCCATACGCCGGGCGGGTTGATGGCATATTCGCCCGGCGTGAGCGTCATGCTCTCGCGCCGCCCATCGGGAAATTCCTGGTGCAGGACCATCGTGCCCTCGGTGCAGATGACCAGCTCGTCGCCAGAGGGGTGCATTTCCCAGCTCGGCCAATCCTCCTCGAAGGTGTGGAGGCTCACCAGCCGCCCCTCACGCCCGTCGGCCGCATGCCGCGCGCCATAGGCTTCGTACCATTCCATCCCGTCGAAGGGTGGCTGGGGCACGGCAGTGGCGCCGAGCCCCAGATGCACGAAACTGTCGGCAAGGCGACGTGGGCCGGTCATCAGGCCACCTTGTCCATCAGGAAGGCGTTGAGCTTGTTGCCATCGGGGTCGCGGAAATAGCCGGCATAGAACAGCATGCCGTTCTCGTCGGGTTCGCCGCGCGGACCGGGTTCGCCTTCGGAGCTGCCGCCATTGGCCAGCGCGATGTCGTAGAGGCGCTGCACCTGCTCGCGGTCCTTGGCCTCGAGCGCAACCATGGTGCCATTGCCGACACTCGCCGCATTGCCATCGAAGGGCTTGGTGGCCGCGATGCCCGCACCGCCATCCCACTTGCCCCAGGCGATGAAGGTTTCGAACTCCATCATCCGCCCGACGCCCATTTCGGCGGCGATGGCGTCATAAAATTTGGCAGCTTTCTCGAGGTCGTTGGTGCCGACCGTAACATATCCAATCATCCGCGTGACTCCTCTTTCAAACGACTCGCGACCATCGGAACATTACGGGAACATACGTAATCCTACAAGGGCGCGCATTCCCGCTCGAGCCAGGCGAGGTCCTCGCCTTCGAGCTGCGGCGCGAGGATTTCGCGTGTCTTCGTGTGATAGGTGTTCCACCAAAGTATTTCGCGCTCCGTCAGCAGGTCCTTGTCGACCAGTTTCCGGTCGAGCGGCACGTGCGTGAGCGTTTCGAAAGTGAGATACTTGCCCTCGCTGCCCTCGATATCGGCATCGACCACCAACACGAGGTTCTCGATGCGGATGCCGTATTCGCCCGGCTTATAATAGCCCGGCTCGTTGGAAAGAATCATGCCCTCCTGAAGCGGGGTTTCGGTGCCGGGGAATGCGCCGCCGGGCTTGGAAATGCGCTGCGGCCCTTCGTGGACCGAGAGATAGCTGCCGACGCCATGGCCGGTGCCGTGCCCGTAATCCACGCCAGCCTGCCACAGGTGCATGCGCGCCAGTGCGTCGAGCGCACCGCCGCTGGTCTTGTCGGGGAAGCGCGCGAGGTCGAGCTCGATATGACCCTTGAGCACGCGCGTATTGCGGTCCACCATCTCGGCCGTCGGCTCGCCCGGGCCGACCCAGACGGTGCGGGTGATGTCGGTTGTTCCGTCCATATACTGACCGCCGCTGTCGCACAGGTAGATGCTGGAGGGCGGGATAGGGATATTGCTGTCCTCGTCCACCTTGTAGTGCGGCAGCGCGGCATGGCCGGCAGCGGCGCTGATGGTGTCGAAGCTGGTGTCCTTCATGTCCGGGCTGAGACCGCGGAATTCGCGCAGCTTGGCCGCGGCGGTCAGTTCGTCCACCTCGCCCGAGGGTGCGTTTTCTTCGATCCAGCGGAGATATTTCACCACTGCCGCACCATCGCGCGCCTGCGCATCGCGGTGGCCCTGTTGTTCGGCGGGGTTCTTGATGGCCTTGGGCAGGACCGCGGGGTCGGCGTCGCGCACGACTGTCGCGCCGCCATTTTCTAGCGCGTGAAAGATGCCAGCCACCGCATGCTTGGGGTCGACCGCGATGGTCTTGCCCTTGAGGTCAGCCAGCGCAGGCTCGAAATCGGCCCGGTCGCGCACGCGCACGGCGTTGCCGAAATGCTTGGTAAGTTCGGGCGTCACCTTTTCGGGCGCGATGAAGAGTTCGGCCGTGCCATCGGCATGGGCCAGCACATAGGACAGGGCGACGGGGGTATTGTCCACGTCCTCGCCCCGCATGTTGAGCACCCATGCGACCGAATCGAGCGCGGTGATGACGGTCGCGTCGTATCCTTCCTGTTTCAGCCAGTCGGCAATCTCGGCGCGTTTGTCGGCGCTGGAGCGACCGGCGAACTTGTCGTCATGCGGTACCGCGACGGCCTTGGAAGGTTCCGGACGGTCGGCCCAGACCGCATCGATGGGATTGCCGTCCACCGGCACCAGTTCGATGCCCTTCTTGGCGAAAAGCTTCGTCGCCTCTTCCGCCCATTCGACGCCGTGGAGCCAGGCGTCATAGCCGATTTTCGCGCCCTTCGAGGCGTTCTCGGCCAGCCATTTGGCGGGCGAAGTCGCGGGAACATCCTCGTAATCGAACAGCTTGCCGTCGACCTGCTCGCGCACCTGCACGGTATAGCGGCCGTCGGTGAACATGGCGGCTTTTTCCTTCAGCACCGCCGCGCTGCCCGCGCTGCCGCCGAAGCCGGTCAGCCAGTGGAGGCGCTGGGCATAGGAGCCGACGTACTCGCTCATATGCTCGTCAGAGATGGGAATGACGAAGCCGTCGAGGCCGCGCTTGTCCAGTTCGGTGCGCAGTGCGTCGAGGCGAGCTTCATGGGTCTGCATCAGCATGGGCGAAAAATCCTTTCATCGGGGCCGCTCGGCCCTTGGGCGATGCGGCGCTTGCCGGGACGAGGCGTCCCGCATAATCACCTTCCCTCAATAGGACTTTGGGCGGCGTCTTTCCACCTTTGTGCCGCCAGAGGAGGGTTAGCCTGTGACTTTCATTCGATTGGCTGCATGCCTATCTGCCGCATCGCTGGCATTCGCCGCGCCATCCCAAGCCCAGGAAACCGAAGGGACATCCGTGACTGCACCGACCTCTCCGCCCACCGCCGAGAAGCGCGACCATTCCTATTCGCACCACGGAATCACGATTGCCGACCCCTATCACTGGATGAAAGACCAGAGCTATCCGACCATCGATGACGAGGACGTGCTCGATCACCTGAAGGCCGAGAACGCATGGTTCGAAGCCCGCATGGCCCCGCAGCAGGCGCTGGTCGACGAGCTCTACGAAGAGATGAAGGCGCGGGTGAAGCAGGACGATTCCACCGTGCCGCAAAAGGATGGCGACTGGCTCTACTGGTCCGAATTCGAAGAAGGCAAGGAATACCGCAAATATTACCGCAAGCCTGTGGCTGGCGGTGATGCGCAGCTCATCCTCGACGAGAACGAGTTGGCAGAGGGGCATGAATATTTCCGCCTCGGCGCATTCTCCATGTCGAAGAACGGGCGCTATCTCGCCTATTCGAGCGATACCAACGGGTCCGAGCGCTTCACCGCGCGGTTCAAGGACCTCGAGACGGGCGAGATGCTGCCCGACGAGATTCCCGGCACGCTGACCGGCCTTGCCTGGGTGATGGACGACAAGGCGGTGGTCTACGGCCTCGCCAACGAACAGTGGCGCGTCCACGATGCGACGCTGCACGTACTCGGCACGCCGGTGTCGGAAGATGTCGAACTTTTCCGCGAGACCGAAAACGACGGCTTCCGCGTCGGCGCCGGGCTTTCGGCGCAGGAAGACTGGCTGGTCATTGCGGTCGGCGACAGCGAGACGAGCGAAGTGCGCCTCGTTCGGGCCGACGACCCGACCGGCGAGCAAATCCTTATCGCACCGCGCCAGACGGGCCGCGAATACGATGTCGATGTGCGCGACGGCACGCTCTACATCCACACCAACGACGACCACGTGAATTTCCGCCTCGCCACCGCCAGCCTCGACAATCCGGGCGAATGGACCACGCTCATCGCTGGGTCGGACGAATTCTATCTCGACGGTTTCGAGCTGTTCAAGGACTTCTACGTCACCGAAGGTCGCCTGCGCGGGCTCGACCAGATCCAGCTGCGCAGCTACGCCGACCCCAACCTCGTGAAGCCCGTCGCCTTCACCGAGGCGAGCTTCTCGACCGGGCTTTCGAACAATCCAGAATACGACACGCAGAAGCTGCGCCTTACGTACGAGAGCATGGTGACGCCAGATTCGGTTTATGATTACCATGTCGGCAGCGGCGAGCTCGAACTGCTAAAGCAGCAGGAAATCCCGAGCGGCTATGACGCGAACCTCTACCAGGTCGAGCGCATCGAAATCGCCGCTCGCGACGGGACCATGGTCCCCGTCTCCATCGTCAGCCGCAAGGATCGCGAGGCTGGCGGCCCGCTGCATCTTTACGCTTATGGCGCTTACGGCTTCGCCTATCCGCCCAACTTCTCGACCACGCGCCTCAGCCTCGTCGATCGCGGCTATGCCTTTGCCATCGCGCATATCCGCGGCGGTGACGACCTTGGCCGCAACTGGTACCTGCAGGGCAAGCTCAACGAGCGCACCAACACGTTCAACGATTTCGTCGATGTGGCGAAGGGGCTGATTGCCAAGGGCTACACCGAGCAGGGCAAGATCAGCGCCAGCGGCGGTTCGGCCGGCGGAGAGTTGATGGGCGTGGTGCTCAACACCAACCCCGAACTCTGGGGCGCGGTGGTAGCGCACGTGCCCTTCGTCGACGTGCTCAACACCATGCTCGACAAGGACCTGCCGCTCACGCCCGGCGAATGGCCCGAATGGGGCAATCCCATCGAAAGCAAGCAGGCCTTCGCCTACATCCTGAGCTATTCGCCCTACGACCAGGTGGTGGCGCAGGACTATCCGCCGATGCTGGTGACTGCTGGCCTCAACGACCCGCGCGTGACTTATTGGGAGCCGATGAAGTGGGTCGCCAAGCTGCGCGAATTGAAGACCGACGACAATGAGCTGCTGCTCAAGACCAACATGGGCGCAGGCCATGGCGGCAAGTCGGGCCGCTTCGCCTCCATTTACGAGGTGGCCGAGGAATACGCCTTCATCCTGTGGCAGATGGGCTTCACAGGCTCCTGACGACACCCTTGAGGCGAAGGCCCGGCTCGGGGTTGGCATATTCGCGCGCCAGCCCCTCGTTCACTCCAGCAAGCTCGGGCAGCAGGGTGCCGAGCCGCTGGTAGATTAAAGGCAGGCCACGAAAGACGCCGAAGCCGGCCGTGTTCATCGCGCAGACCGGCGTGTTGGCGGGTAGCTTGTCGGTGTCGGGCACCTCGGCAATGTCCCACTGCAGGGCTATGCGCCGGCTGTTGAAAATTTTGGCGATACGCGCGCCTTCGGGCAAAAGGGCGCTGTCCGGGAAGGTGTCGAGCAGCATGCACGCCTTGTAGAAGCCGGCCTGCGAGGGCGTGTCGCGGCAACGCTCCAGCCAGTCCAGCACCTCGCCGAGGCGGCCCTCATCGACCGCGCCTTTCTCGGCCACCAGCGCCTCGTAATGGGGTTTGAGATGGAGCGGGACTTGCGCGAATGTCGGCAATTCGTCCCAGAATTCGTCCTGCCGTTCGCGCATTACGGCTGCTTCGCGCAGCCTCTCATCTGCCAGCTTCTCGAAGTGGCGGATGATTTCCTCGACATGAGTGGTGTCGTATATGCCGCCATCTTCCGGGCGAGGCCTGATCAGGGTGCGCAGGCAGGAATTGTGAACGAGTGCTTCCGGCTCGACGCGGACGGACTTCACGCGCGGGAAACCGATGTGCCATTCGCTCTTGCCGCCGAATATGGCGGTCCAGTGGAAAGCCACGAATAGCGGCAGCTTGCCGACGAGGCGCGCCTCTCCCCGGCGCAAGCGCAGGGTGCAGTCGGGCAAGCGCAACCCATACTCCTTGAGGCCCGTCACGCATCGCAGCGGTGCACGTGCAGGCCTGTCCCAGACCGCAATTGAATCTTCAGGGGGATGCGCGCATGGCTGCTTCAAAAGCGCTCCCTTTTCCCGGCGTGACAGCCGCCATTCGCGCGGCAGCCTTCCGCCAGCAGCAGCCTCGATACGGTCCGCGTCCTCAAGCGTTATCCAATGAGCGAGCGTGCCGTCCCGACCCTTGAGTTTGCGCGCCCAGACCCTCGGCGCATCGATATGTTCGACGTCCCTTTCCGGCTGGTGGACGCGCCAATCGAGCGCAAGCGTCGCTTGACCTGGCGAGACGGGCTCGAAGGCATCGTTCTCGGCCTGGACACGAGCCAGCCATCGCGGTCCGTTCCAGAGCATGAAAGCAAAGTTGGCCACATAGGCCACAGGGAAAGCCAGCCATGAGGTTGGCAGGTTTCCCCCCACCACTTCGGCGGTAACGAGCGCCGGCACCGCGGCACCGAGCAATCCCTGAAGCAGCGGGGCGCGGAAGACCATCGCTGCCCACGCCACGATGGGCACCGACATCAGCACGCCCAGCAGCGCGAAGAAGGGGAGCGGCTGCCACCAGACATGGCCAGGCTGGGTGGTCTCGAGCGAGGCCCAAATGCTCCAGCCGAACCAGCCCAGGATTGCCAGCAGCGCGAGCGGGAAAACGAGCGGATGATACGGTATCGGCATGGTGCCGATGGGAAAGACCAGCCGGAAACCAAGCAGGCGCAGGAAGCGTGCGATGAGACCCTCTCTCCGTGGCTTTGCAGCTTGCGTCATATGCGCGACAGGGCTCCCATTGACTTATGCCGGGTCACTCCCGACGTGGAAAAAACGGAGCAAGCTTCGGCATTTCCCCTGCCCCCGGCATACACAAACCACATTTTGAAACGGACGCCCACATCAAACGCTTTACCCGCACCTTTACCGCCGCCAGCGAACACATCGACGAGCTCGGCCACGTCAACAATACCGTCTGGGTCCGCTGGATTCAGGACCTCGCGACCGCGCACTGGTCCGACACGGCGCGACCCGAGGATGCAGAACAGTTCTTCTGGGTCGTGACGCGGCATGAAATCGACTATCGCGGCAATGTGTCAGAGGGTGACGAGGTCACCGGCGAGACATGGATCGAAGGCGAGGCCCGCGGGGCTACTTCCGTCCGCCGGGTGGATTTCCGCAATGGAGCGGGCAAGGTCATCGTGTCCGCAGCCACAACCTGGGCGATGCTCGACAGGGAAAGCCAGCGGCTGGTGCGCGTACGGCCCGAAGTGCTCGCGCCGTTCCGCGAGGCGGTCGATTAGTCAGGCCGCGAAACGGTTATCGGATTGGGCAAAAACGGGCGGGCGCTCAAGAGTCTCGGAATGCGTGATATTCCGGCCTGCACATTTCGCCGTGTAAAGCAGCTGGTCGGCGCGTGCGTATAGGGTCGGGAAATCGACCATATCGCCCTCGTCCAGTCCTTCGAATTCGACAAAGCCCATGCTCGCGGTGACGGGACGGTGCAACTCGACGACTTCTGTCATGATCCGCGCTGTCACTGCCTTGCGCCGCGCTTCGGCCTTGTCCGCGGGATGGTCGCCGCGCAGCAAGAGGATGAATTCCTCGCCGCCGATGCGGAAGGCGGCCAGATCCTCGTCGTCGCCCGGGCTCAATGCCCATGCGGCGCTGCGGATGACACGGTCGCCGACCGGGTGGCCGTGGATGTCGTTGATCGACTTGAAGTGGTCGAGATCGACCACCGCCATGGCGTGGAAGCCTTGCTGAACCAGCGCCGGATAATGCGCCTCGAGCGCGCGGCGGTTGCGCAAGCCCGTCAGTTCGTCGAGCTCGCTCAACAGTTCGAGGTCGCGCGCGGCGGTAATCGCCTTGTCACGCTCGCGGCGGATGATCATGAAGCGGTCGGCGACGGCGAGCGCAGTCGCGACGACTTCGAACAATAGCGCGAAATTCTGCGGCCATGTCTCGTCGAAAGGCACGCTCTCGACCGTGTTCGTATAGACCTGCGCGCCTTGCAGGAGGACGATGCAAGCCAGCGGGGCGATGCCGAAGAAGAGGTAGGGCGCCATCCGGCTTCCCTGTGCCCGCGCGCGGTGGAGAAGGAAGAAATAGATCGCGAAAATCGCCAGCAGATTGCCGAAATAGACATGGTCGATCCACAGGCTGAACCATTCCATCTTGAAGGTCGTGACGAGGCCGTTGACCAGCACGAGACCGGCGAGGCCGAGCAACCAGCGGCGATAACGGCGCGGCAGGCGGCCGGATTCGATGAAGTGATAGGCGAACAGGAACGTAGCCGCGATCATCACGTCGAGGCTGAGGTAGGTCACGTATAGCTCGTTCATGTAGGACATGGGCACGAGCATCGGGAGCAGGCCCGACACCGCTGCTGTCTGCACGAAGGCCATCATGCAAAACAGCGCGTGGTAGAGCGGGAAGGGTTCGCGCAGGGCCTTGAAAAACACCAAGTCGAAAATGACCGGAGCGAGCAACAACCCGCACATTATGGCCGCAAAAATATGCAGGTAACCGGCAATCGGCGGGACCTTGGGCTGGTTCGTCAAATTGGCCGTGACAAAGCTTTCGGGAAACCAGCCACCTTCATGGATGAGAACCACGGTAGTCACGCGGCTACCCGGATCGGGGAGCTCTACCAAGGCTTTCAAGCTTGATGCGCCCAGCTTCAGGTCGGCGAACTCGAGGTCGCGGGTGATGACGTTACCGTTTTCCCCTTCCACCCGCACGATCAGGCGCTCGAATTCATTGCGGTCGAATTCGGCAAAGCGGGGGTTGGCCTTGTCGCCCGCGGCTTGCGTCAGGTCGTGGCGGATAATGTGCCGCTCGGCGTGCCAGTCGAACTCTGCGCCTTCGCAGGTCCACGAAGAAGGGTCTTTTGCAGCAGCCTCGTAGGAAACGCTCGCTTCTACCGAAGTGTGGCAGACCGAGCCCGGCGCGAAACCGGACTGGGCCGTAGCAGGATTGGGGGCGAGCGCCATCAGCGCGCAAAGCACGAGCGCAGCGGCCGCTCGCCAGAAGGCCAGCGGCAACAGGTGATGGAGTCCCCGTCCCATGTTGCGGAACTATAGCGTCTAAATCGTAAAAGGCGCGTTAAACTTTATCTGCGCCTTTCCCTGCGGGTCTCAGGCGGTGAGGACCTCTGCGACCGGGCGGTAGTCATAGCCCAGTTCTTCGGCAACAGCCTGATAAGTCACGTCTCCTGCATGGACATTAAGCCCTTCGGCGAGATGCGGATCGTTGGCGAGCGCCTTCTTCCAGCCCATCCGCGCGATGCGCAGGGCATGCGGCAGGGTCACATTGTTGAGCGCATAGGTGCTCGTGCGCGCGACCGCGCCCGGCATGTTTGCGACGCAGTAATGGACGATGTCGTCGACCACATAGGTCGGATCGGCATGCGTTGTCGGCTTGGAAGTCTCGAAGCACCCGCCCTGGTCGATGGCGACGTCGACGAGGACTGCGCCGGTCTGCATGTCCTTGAGCATTTCGCGAGTAACCAGCTTGGGTGCCGCCGCGCCCGGAATGAGCACCGCGCCGATGACGAGGTCCGCGCCGCACACCGCGTCATAGAGGTTGGCAGCGTTCGAGAAGCGCGTGCTGGCGCGGCTTTCGAAATGGGTACCGACCTTTTCGAGCACATCGGGGTCGCGGTCGAGGATGGTGACATCAGCGCCGAGGCCTGCAGCCATTTGCGCCGCGTTGAAGCCGACCACGCCGCCGCCGATGACGACGACCTTGCCCGGCATCACGCCCGGCACGCCGCCGAGCAGCACGCCGCGCCCGCCGTGAGCCTTCTCCAGGGCCGAGGCACCGGCCTGCACGCTCATGCGGCCTGCGACCTGGCTCATGGGCTTGAGGAGCGGAAGCTGGCCATTCGGACCGGTTACCGTCTCGTAGGCGATGGCGGTCACGCCGCTCTCGACGAGCTCCTTGGTCTGCGGCGCATCGGGTGCGAGGTGAAGGTAGGTGTAGAGGATCTGGCCTTCACGCAGCTTGGCGCGCTCGACCGCCTGCGGTTCCTTGACCTTCACCACCATTTCGCACTCGGCGAAGATTTCATCCGGCGTATCAACGATTTTCGCGCCCGCCTCGACATACTGCTCGTCGGTCGCATCGATGCCGCAGCCGGCCTGCGTCTCGATCCAGACCTCGTTGCCCTGCACGATGAGTTCTTTCGCGCTCTCCGGCGTGAGGCCGACGCGATATTCGTGGTTCTTGATTTCCTTGGGGCAACCGATGCGCATGGGGAGGACTCCTTTATATGGCTGGGGCCGTTACAAGTGAAACCGGATTGGGGCAAGCTTGAGCGCGGGCCAACCCCACCCGTCATCAAAATGTCATCATGACATTTGTGACAGCGCACCTCGCGTTAACCACTTGAACACCACCCAAACCTAGCCCTTGCCCTGTCCTCCGACCAAATCCGCACAGGGGCCACGGGTTTCGCCATGACTATTCTTGCCAACCGACCGATTGCCGTACGCATCGCGCTTATCGCGCTCGTCCCGCTGCTCGCCGCAGCCTTGTTCGCTTATAGCCGCATCACCGACAGCTGGACTGCCGTTAACGTCAGCGAGGATGTCGAGCGAAGCGTCGCGATTGCCAAGGACATTGGCGACCTGGTTCACGAGCTGCAGAAAGAGCGCGGAATGTCTGCAGGTTACGTCGCGAGCGGCGGGGCCAAGTTCGCCGAGGCGCTTTCCGAGCAGCAGCAGAAAACCGACCGGCTCCTCAAGGCAGTGCAGCAAGCGACGGGGGGCAGCCGCGAGCTTTCCGCAGCGCTCGACACCTTCCACGACATTGGCCTGATGCGCGAGCGTACCATCTCGCAAGAGGCCAGTGTCGGCGAGGTGGCGCGCTTCTACACCTCGGGCATCGGCCTGCTTATCGATTCGATGAATTCGAAGGGCTATGCTTCAGCCGACCCGGAAATCGGCCGGATGTTCGCAGCCTATACCGCGATCTCGCGGGCGAAGGAGAAGGCCGGCCTCGAGCGCGCGATGGGAGCGAGCGGCTTCGGGGCAGGACAATTCGCACCCGACATCTACGACCGCTTCGTCGGCCTGAGGGCCGAGCAGGAAGTTCATCTGGACGCTTTTTCCGCCAATGCCGACCAGGCTGCCAAGGGCGCTCTTGCGCGCGTGCTGGCGAGCGAGGATGCGCAGGCCGTCTTCGCCATGCGCGAACTTGCAAGGCAGGGGCTGGCGGGCACGCAGAGCGTAGATGCCGAAGTGTGGTGGGCACGGACCACCGGCAAAATCGATGCCCTCAAAACGGTCGAGGATGCCGTCGGCGACGAACTGGCGCTTGCAGCGGCAGCGAAGCGGATTGCGGCTCGCAATGCGCTTCTGGGCAACACCGCCTTGGTCGCGCTAGCCTGCCTGCTAGCCCTTACCGCCACCCTTCTCGTCAGCCGCAGCATTACGAGGCCGCTTCACCGGCTCGAAGCCGCGACTTCGCGGATGGCTTCAGGCGATTACGAGACCGAGGTCGGCGTAGCAGAAACCCGCGACGAAATCGGCTCGCTCGCGGCAAGCACGCGCCTGTTCCGGGAACAGCTGCTAGCCGGGGAACAAGCCCGTGAAGCGCATGCCCGCGACCGTGAGGACAATTTGCGCCTTGTCGAAAAGCGCGCTCGCAGGGTGGACGAGCTGACCGGCCGCTTCGATGCCGATATGAGCGGGGCGCTGACCATCTTTGCCGACTCTGTCCAGACCCTGATGGTCGCTGCCGACGAGCTCGACGCCAAGGCCAGCGAGACATCCGAACGTTCGGTCCGGGTCGCCAGCGCCAGCCAGCAGACCAACACCAATGTCCAGATTGTCGCCAGCGCTACCGAGGAACTTTCGCTCTCCATCGAGGAAATCGTCGGCCAGGTCAGCCGCGGGACCCGGTCGATGGCGGATGCCTCGAGCGAAGCGAAAATCGCCAATGCCGACATGAAGGCGCTGGACAGCGCAGCGCGCGAAATCGACGAGGTGGTCAGGCTCATTGCCGACATCGCCGAACAGACCAACGTGCTGGCCCTTAACGCCACTATCGAAGCAGCACGTGCGGGCACGCAGGGCGCTGGATTCGCCGTCGTCGCAAACGAGGTGAGGGTTCTGGCCGAACAGACCGCACAGGCCACGCGCCGCATCGGCGATACCGTGGGCGAAGTGGTCGAGAAATCGGACCGTGCCTCACGCGGGATGGATCGCATTGCCCTCACCCTGCAGGAGGTAGAACAGGCCGCCACTGCCATGTCGGCGGCACTCGAACAGCAGGGCGCGGCGGCGCGCAACATCGCACAAAGCGTGCAGGAGGCGGCTTCGGCTGTCGAGCAGGTCGATGCCAATATCGCAGAAATCGAACAGTCGAGTGCCCGCGCCCGCGACCAGGTTCAGAGCGTTATCGGTGCAGCCACGCAATTCAACGAACGAGCGGGCAGCGTACGCGGTTCGGTCGATGAGTTCCTGAGCTCAATCAAGGCAGCCTAACGCGGCATTTCCGCCCATGCGGCCACGATGCTCGATCCGTCGGCCGGGGTAACTTCGGCTACCACCACGCCGGTCGCACGCAGACGCTGGGCGAGCGCTTCCGCCTGTTCGACGGGGCCCACGAGGACGATGGGCATTTCGAGGCGCTGGGCAGCCCAGCCGATGATCTGCTCGGCCGCCCGCCCCTCATCAGTTGGCCCCTGTTCGCCCAGCGCTACGGCGGGCAGGGCGAGCGCAGGCGGCCGCAGGATGGCGGTCCAGCCGGGGGCCTTTTCCGCCACCCGCGATTCCAGTTCGCGATAGCCCGCGAGCGACAGGCCCGGAAGCGCGCGAGCGGTGGCCGAAATACGCCGCGTATCGCGGTCGAGGAGGACGCGGTCACGCGGTGCTCCGCTCGCCATCGCCATGCGATCGACCATGGCCGCAATTTGCCGCTCGCTCGCTGCGGCCTGCTCGGCTGCGCGGGCACGGGCGAGTTCTGCCTGCTCGGCTGCCCCCGGGTTTGCTCCGACCCGGAACTGTTCTACCCGAACCACCACTTCGCGGCCCAGCCGCTGCCGGAGCACCTTGGAAATGTCGGCATTCGCATTGGTATCGAACTCGGGCGTGAGCACCGTTGCAGATACGGCAAGCGGTTCGCTGTCCCAGTCGATAACCTGCTCGCTGATCCGCGCACGGCTGCCAAACTCATCCTGGATAGAGTTTCGCACGATGCGCTGGGAGTTCGATTCCCAAGCGATATTGCGCAGCGAGAGACCGAGCGGAATGGCGAGCGCCACGAAGATGAGGAAGATGCCGACGCTCTGGAACCAGCCCTGCTTGCTCGAAAGCGTGGTGCGGAAACCGTAGAGGCGCGCCATCAGCGTGGCGGTGAGCGCGATGGTCAGGAAGTTGGTGACGAAGAGGCCGAAGGCGCCGAAGAAGACCGTCCAGTTGAAGGTCGCGAGGCCAAAGCCGACCACGGCCAAAGGCGGCATAAGGGCGGTCGCAATCGCCACGCCGACGATGCTCCCCTCGCGCCCGCGGATCATCGCATAGGAGCCCGCGATGGAGGAAAAGAGCGCCACCATCAGGTCGAACAGGTTCGGCCGTGTGCGCGCTGCGATTTCCTCGGTCACCGTCTGCAGAGGCGAGATCAGGACGATGAGCGCGGTGAAGAGGATTGCCGCGACACTGCCCAAAAGCAGCGAACGGGCGCTGATGACCAGCCATTTGCGCTTGCCCGTAGCCAGCGCGAAGCCGACCCCCAAGATGGGGCTCATCAGCGGCGAGAGAAGCATGGCCCCGATGACCACCGCAGGCGAGGACAGCAGCAGGCCGAGAATGGCGATGCCCGCCGACATCATGATCATCAGAATGTAGCGTGCGGTTGCCGGGCACTCGACGGCAATCTTGGCCACGACCGCCGGGTGGTCGACCCCCTTCGACACATGGTCACGCCAATATGCGCGCAGCGGCGCAATCGAGCGGCCGATGGGCGAGAAGACCCAGCGCGCGGTACGCTCGGCCTGTTCGTCGGCGGAAGGGGTGGAAGCAGTCGTCGCGTTCATCGCTGCCCCTTAGATGGGATTGCCGTCCTGGTCGCGATAAATCTCGCGGCGGCCGACGTGGTTGGCAGGACCGACGAGGCCTTCGCTTTCCATGCGCTCGATCCACTTGGCCGCAGTGTTGTAGCCAACGCCCATCTGGCGCTGGAGCCAGCTGCCGCTCGCCTTCTGATTCTCGATGACGATCTGGCAGGCCTGGCGGTATTTGCGCTCTTCGGGATTGTCCGAAGCGGTGAACTCGTCCTCGAAATTGAAGCCGCCGTCTTCGGGTTCCTCGGTGACCGCGTCGACATAATCGGGCTTGCCCTGTTCGCGCCAGTGGTCGGCCACGCGCTCGACCTCGTCATCGCCTACGAAGGGCCCGTGCACGCGCACGACCGCGCCGGTGTTAGGCTTATAGAGCATGTCGCCCTTGCCGAGCAGCTGCTCCGCGCCCTGCTCGCCCAAGATGGTGCGGCTGTCGATGCGGCTCGTCACCTTGAAGCTAATGCGGGTGGGCAGGTTGGCCTTGATGACGCCGGTGATGACGTCGACGCTAGGCCGCTGCGTCGCCATGATGAGATGGATGCCCGCCGCGCGGCTTTTTTGCGACAGGCGCTGGATAAGGACTTCGATTTCCTTGCCCACGGTGACCATGAGGTCGGCCAGCTCGTCGACGATGAGGACGATGAGCGGCAGCGGTTCGTAATCGAGCTGCTCTTCCTCGTAGAGTTCCTCACCCGTCTCGGGGTCGAAGCCGGTCTGCACGCGGCGGCCCAGCGGCTTGCCCTTCTCGGCGGCCTTGCGGACCTTTTCGTTGAAGCCCGCGATGTTGCGCGAGTTGACCGAACTCATCATCCGGTAGCGCTTTTCCATCTCTTCGACTGCCCATTTCAGCGCGCGGACCGACTTGGCGGGCTCGGTCACCACGGGGCTCAGGAGATGCGGGATATCGTCATAGGTCTTCAGTTCGAGGACCTTGGGGTCGATGAGGATGAGGCGGCATTCCTCCGGCGTGAAGCGGTAAAGCAGCGACAGCAGGATGGCGTTGAGGCCGACCGATTTACCCGAGCCGGTCGTACCCGCGACCAGCAAATGCGGCATGGCGGCGAGGTCGGCGATGATGGGCTCGCCCGCGATATCCTTGCCGAGGATCATCGGCAGACTACCCTTGTGGTCGACGAAGGCGCTGGAGGTCGCCAGCTCCTTGTAGCTGACCATCTGGCGGTCCGCATTGGGCAGTTCGATGCCGATGACGGTCTTGCCCGGAATGGGCGAGACGCGCGCGCTGATGGCGCTCATGTTGCGGGCGATGTCTTCGGCGAGGCCGACGACGCGGCTGGCCTTGATGCCGGGAGCGGGCTCGAGCTCGTACATGGTCACCACGGGACCTGCGCGCACGGCGGTGATTTCGCCCTTCACGTTGAAATCGTCGAGCACGTTTTCGAGCAGCCGCGCGTTGCGTTCGAGCGCGATCTTGTCGAGCTTGGCGGCCTTGTGCTCGGGCTGGTCGGCGAGGAGGTCGGTGCTCGGCAGCTGGTAGTTTGCGAACATGTCGCGCTGCTTGGGCTTTGCCGCTTTGGACGGCGCGGGCGCGGCCACGGGGTCGGCAATTTCGGGCGCGCGGCGGGCGGGGCGCGCGGGCGCATCGTCCTCGTCGTCAATATCGTCCTCGACAACCTGCTTCTTCGCGCGCTTCTGCTTTTTGGGCGCGAGCGGCAGGTCGATATCCGATAGCTGCGGGCGGCGCTTGAGCATTTCGGGCAGGGTGAAGAACTGGGCCCAGTCGATGGCGAAGACCTTGGTCACCAGCGCCAGCCCGCCGCCCAATGCGACGAGGCCGAGCGCGGCAATAATCCAGCCGGAGAATGCACCGCCGAAGCGTGTGGCGACGGCTTCGATGCCGCCTGCCCCCAAGAGCCCCGCAAGGCCCCCGGCTCCCGACGGGAACGGTCCGGGGTTCTCGGCGAACAGCAGTGAAATCACCGTGCCGAGCAGCACCATGGCAAGCATCAGCAGCGCGAGCGGGCTCCACCACTTGCCGGGCGTTTCTTCTTCGTCGGGATCCTCGACGCCGGTCCACAACCGCCGCGCGGCAATCCAGAGCAGTGGCAGGAGCAGCAATGCGGGCAAGCCGAACAGGAAATAGGCGCGTTCGGCAGCCCATGCGCCGCTGAGGCCCATCCAGTTGCCTATGGAGGTTCCGGAAGCGGCGGTGGAGGGGCTTGGGTCTGTCTGGGTGTAGCTCACCAGCGCCAGCGCAAGAAACAGCAGCAGCGCGAAAAGTACGCCAGCGCCCGCCATATGCGTGGCGCGCCGCAGCGAACGGCGGAAAGCCGCCCGCCAGTCGGGTTTGGCGCCTGCGCGCGTTGCCATGCTCGATTTCCCTTCTACCGTCTTGGGGCGCAGTATGAATCCTCGGCGAGTCCGAGGTCAAGCGCTCTTCGTCGAGACGAGTCCGTCGATAGCCCCCCAGCGCGGCCAGTCGAGCTCTCGGGCGCGCTCATGATTCATCCCGCCGAGCGCGATGACGGGAACGGGCGATTGCTGCGCGAGCACGTGGAACCCATGCACGCCCAGATACGCTGCGCCCGGATGCGAGGCAGTCGGGAATACCGGCGAGAGGAAGATGCCGTCCGCGCCATCACGTACCGCTCGGGCAATTTCATCGCCGTCATGGGCCGTCGCCAGCCACATACCGTCGGACAGCCGTTGCGCCCCGTAAGTGCCGTCCTCACCCCACCCGCTTGCGCGTGAAAGAAGCACGGTGTGCGCACGACTGCGCGCGATGGGCGAAAGAGCCTCATATCGCTCGCGGCGTTCTCCTTCGCCGAGGTGGTAGTGCCGGAACACGAAACCCGACCCTCGCGGAAGATCTGCGAGCGCATCCTCCAGCCCGGCATCGTTGCGCGCGTCGGAGAGCAGCCACAGCAGGGGAAGGGTCTGGCGTGAAGTCACGACTACGCTATAGCGCGCCGCGATGGAAAAGGCAGACACTCCGCTCGCTTCGGTCCGAAACAGTATTGCGCAGGCGTGTAAACGCGCGCGCCGCGACCCGGGCGAGGTGACGCTGGTCGCCATCAGCAAGAAGCATCCGGCGTCGGCGATCGAGCCCTTGCTGCTCGAAGGTCACCGCCATTTCGGCGAGAACCGCGTGCAGGAAGCGCAGGAGAAATGGCCAGCGCTGCGCGAGGCGCATCCCGGAGTGCAATTGCACCTCGTCGGGCAGCTCCAGTCGAACAAGGCTGATGATGCCGCCGCGCTCTTCGATGTCATCCATTCGCTCGACCGGCCGAGCCTCGTGAAGGCACTAGCGAAAGCCTTCGACAAGACCGGCAGACAGGTGCCCTGTTTCGTGCAGGTCGATGTCGGGGACGAGCCGCAAAAGGGTGGCTGCCCGGTGAGCGACCTACCCGCGCTGCTCGCACAGGCGCGCGATGCCGATATTCCGCTTGCCGGGCTGATGTGCCTGCCGCCTGCCGATATCGAGCCCGCGCCTTTCTTCGCTTTCCTCGACAAGCTGGCGCGCGACCACGGCCTCGAAGGCCGCAGCATGGGCATGAGCGGCGATTACGAGACCGCCATCATGCAGGGCGCAACGCATATCCGCGTCGGCACAGCCCTGTTCGGTGAGCGTCAGGATTAGGGCTTCGATATAAAAGCGCTCGGCGCGCTCAAGCAGCGAAGCGGTAGCGCAGAGATACACGCGCTCAAGCAGCGGAGCGGTAGCGCAAACAAAAAGGGGCGCCCGAAAGCGCCCCTTCCCGTTTCTCATGTCCGTCCGGCTTAGAACTCGGCGCGAACCGTGACACCGTAGGTGCGCGGCTCGGCGAGGAAGGCCGAATAGGTCTGCTGCGGCGCGATGAACGGCGTGTTGAAGGCCACCTGCGTATAGTCTTCGTCAAAGGCGTTCTGCACCCAGCCCTCGATTGCAAAGCGATCCGCAATGTTAGTGAGACCGATACGGCCATTCACTACAACATATGCATCCTGCTCCTTACCGTAGAGAAGGTCCGAACCGGTGTTGTAATCGCCGGTCATGCGAGCGTTCACGAAGACAAGGCCCTTCATGCCCGAGCTACCGATGTCGGGCGTCCAGGTGAAGGAGCTGGTGCCGACCCACTGCGGCGCGTTCGACAGATTATCACCCGGCAGCAGGCGAAGCGCCGGATCGAGCGGAGCGCCCTGGTCGCTGCCGACCAGATTGTCGGCATAACGCGTATCGGCGTGCGTGATGCCAAGCGTCATGTTGACGTTGCGGGTCGGGCTGAGGCCAGCTTCGAACTCGAAGCCCTGCGAGACCACACCGGGCGTCACGTCGTCAGCAGCGCAGGAGCCGGTAGTGGCGCTTGCATCACGGTCATCGCCATCAAGGCTCGAACCGCAGCCATTGATGTTCTGCACGAGGAAGACCGAGCCGTTGAAGGTGTTCAGCTGGAAGTTGCTGAATTCCTGACGGAAGGCGGTGAGACCCAGGCTCCACTGACGGTCGGCGAACTTGATGCCGACCTCGTAGGAATTGACCGTTTCCTCGTCGAACTGCAGCGTGGATGGGTCAAGGTCGGTTGCATCGAACGTGACCGGGTTGCCCAGAGCCGAGCGGTCGAGGTTGAAGCCACCCGCCTTGTAACCGCGCGAATAGGAACCGTAGACCATGACATCGTCGACCGGTTTCCAGCTGAGGATGGCCGTACCGGTGAACTCGTCCTCATCGCGCGTGTCGGCAATCGACACACCGTCGAGTTCAGAGGTGCTGTTGCCTTGGCAGGACAGAGCAAGAGCGCCAGCGAAGAACGGCGAAGCTGCTGCGATCGGCCCCAACAGGGCGCGGTTCGTCGGGCAAACATCATTGTCATTGCTGAAGGTCGCGTCGAAATCCTTGGTTTCGCTGGTGTAGCGAAGGCCGAGGGTCAGATCGAGGCGATCGGTCAGGTGGATGATGTTATGCGTGAAGACGGCGAAGTTTTCGCTCGTCTGGTTGTAACGGTCACCGGTACCGCCAAGGTCGCCAAGGCCCGCCAGATTGTTGAGTGCAGGCACCACGAGAGGTGTTGCAGCACCAAACACGCCTCCCGATTCGATTACCGAGAAGGCAACTGGATCAAAACAATTGTCCTGCGTCGGATCAGCGACAGAGCGACCCAGTGACGTTCCAAGTGTCGGCTGCAATGCGATGGCGAGACGGCAGCTTACGAATTGGCCGTAATCCTCACCGAAGCGAAGATTGTCGCGAACTTCCAGCTTCTCGTTCGCGTAATACGCGCCGACCAGCCAGTCGAGCCTGTCGTCGAAAGCCTCGCCATTCAGGCGAAACTCTTGCGTGAAGGTTCCAAATTCGCGCGCGCCGGCGTCCGGTCCGGGAGCGCGATAGAGGATGTCGAGCTGCGTGTAATCGGTATCCGAACCCTGATTGTTCGCATATTCGCGATAGGCGGTGATCGACGTAAGGTTGGCGCCACCAAGGTTCCAGTTCAGTTCGCCCGAGACGCCATAGTCCTCGGTCTCGCCATCATAGGAGCGGCCCGGAGTGATGTAGATATCGCGGTCAAACGTCGACTGGGTCAAAGCGCGGGGATCATTGCCAAGGCCGACAAGAATTCCGGCAATCGGATTACCTCCGGCGGTGAAATCGGTCAGCGCCGCAGAGCCGGGATTTGGGAGGGCGAAGGGATCGAAGCCGGGCGAAACGCGCGCAAATGGAGCGAAGTCGGGCTGCACGAAGGTTGCCGCACAGCAAGATTCATCCTTCTTCGAATAGTCGCCGACAAGGCGGAAGCTGATGTCCTCGTTGGGTTCGAACAGCGCCTGCGCGCGGACGAGATAACGGTCACGGTCGTTGATGTCGGTACCATTTACGACATCGTTGTAGAAACCGTCGCGCTGGAACCAGACGCCATCGACACGGGCGGCTACGGTCTCGCCAAGCGGTGCGTTCACACCACCCTCGATGCGGATGGCGTCGTAATTGCCATAGGTGAAATCAGCATAGCCGCCGAAATTGAATTCCGGTTCTGCGGTGTAGATCGAGATGACGCCAGCAGATGCGTTGCGTCCGCCGAGCGTGCCTTGCGGGCCACGCAGGATTTCGATTCGGTCGAGCGGACCAAGTTCGCTCAGGGCATTACCCGAACGCGAACGATAAACGCCGTCGACGAAGACCGCGACCGAGCTTTCGAGGCCGGGGTTGTCGCCCACGGTGCCGATACCGCGGATACGGGCCGAGCCATTGGCTTCGTTACCAGTCGAGGAGACAAGCAGCGACGGAGCGACCTGGTTCAGTTCGCGAATGTCGCTGGTGCCCGAGTTTTCAAGGGTTTCCGACGAGACGGCGGAAATGGCGACCGGCACATCGGCTAGGTTTTGCGCACGGCCCTGCGCGGTCACCACGATGACGGGCGTTGCATCTTCGACATCGGCATTGTCGACGATGTCGCCCTCATCGGCTGTGGACTGGGCCATGGCCGCTTGCGGCAGCATGGTGAAACCGGCGCCAAGCAAGGCAAGCGCGCGCAACGAAAGCGTAGTGGTTCGCATGAGTAACCCTCTCTCCTGGTGTTCTCTCAGGCGAATCGATGCCGGATTTGCGACAAACGCGCAACAATCTTCCTGCAAACGTATGCTAAGCGTCTTCCAACCGTGCCTGCATTGCATCACCTGCCGCTTCGACAAGACGAGCCTCGAGGCGGTTCTGGCGCTCGCCTTCGGCAAGCTTCCCACCCGTCAAATCCGTAACGTAAAACGTGTCTACCGCGCGCTCGCCATAATTGGTGATATGGGCGGAGTGAACCACCAGCCGCTGCTCGAACAGCACGCGCGCCAACCTGTTCAAAAGTGCAGGCCGATCGCGCGCATTGACCTCGATGACGGTGAATCGGTTCGATGCCTTGTTGTCGAACAGGACGCGCGGATTGACGTCGAAGGCCTTCGAACGGCTGTGTGCAAGCGGGCGCTGCGCCAGTTTCGGCGTCAAGTCGATGCGGTTGGCGAGCGCGTCGGCGATGCTTTTCTTCAGGCGCTCAAGCTGCTGTTTTTCGCGGAACGGCGCGCCATGCGGGTCCTGCACGAGGAAATTGTCGAGGGCCCAACCGGTGCGCGAGGTATGGATGCGCGCGTCGATGATATTGCCACCGGCAAGATGGATGCCGCCCGCGATGCGGTAGAACAGGCCCGGATGGTCAGATGCGATAACCGTGACCAGCGTCGCCCCGCGTGCTTCGTAATATTCGCAATGGACCGAGAGTTCGTGGCCCATCTCGCGCGCGGCAGCGTAATGCGCGAGATTGAGGGCGATGATATCGCTCGGTTCGGCAATCCAGTAGGCATCGCCGAAGCTCGCGCCGTGTTCCTCGACCAGTGCGGCCTTGTCGCCCAGTGCCTCGGCGACCTGCGCCCGCTTGGCAGCAACCTTCTCCTTGCGCCCGTGCCGCATGTGGCCGAGCCGCAAGCGCTCCGACGAGGCATCGTAGAGTTCGCCCAGCAACTGGCCCTTCCAGCTGTTCCACGTCCCCGGGCCAACGGCGCGGATATCGACGGCGGTCAGGATGGCAAGGTGGCGCAGGCGCTCGATACTTTGCACCTGCCCAACATAGTCCTCGATCGTCTTGGGATCGGTGAGGTCGCGTTTCTGCGCAGTGTGGCTCATCAGCAAATGATTGAGCACGAGCCACGCGACCAGTTCCGTCTCGCCTTCCGACAAGCCGAAGCGCGGGCACAATTCGTGCGCCACTTCCGCGCCGAGCACCGAGTGGTCGCCGCCGCGCCCCTTGGCGATGTCGTGCAGAAGCGCAGCGACATAAGCGACGCGGCGCGAATTAACCTTGTGAATGAGGCGGGTGGCGCGCGGATGGTCGTCCTTGAGCTCGCCCTTCTCGATTTGGTTGAGCAGGCCAATGGCGCGGATGGTGTGCTCGTCCACCGTATAGTGGTGGTACATGTCGAACTGCATCTGCGCGTTGACCTTGCCGAAGTCGGGCACAAAGCGGCCGAAGACGCCCGCCTCGTTCATCCAGCGCAGCACCATTTCGGGGTCGTTGCGCCCGCATAGCAGGTCGAGGAACAGCGCATTGGCGCGCGCATCCTCGCGTATCTCATTGTCGATGAGCTTCGCATCGCGCCCCGCCTGCCGCATCGTCTCGGGGTGGATTTCGAGGCTTTCGCTCTCGGCAATCTGGAAGATTTCAATGAGGCGAACAGGGTCCTTGGCGAACCAGTCGTCCGACGGGGCAGCAATGCGTCCGCCGAAGACACGATAACCCTTCACATCGCGCGCCTTGGGCCGCCAGCCGGCGAAGAAGCCCTTGCGCGCGGCGTTTTTGGCCAGATCGTCCTCGATATGCGCGAGGAAGACGCCGGTCAAGCTACCGACGCGCTTCGCCTGCAGGAAATAGAACTGCATGAAGCGCTCGACCGCGCTTTTGCCGGGGCGGTCGGAGAAATTCATTTTCTCCGCCACCTGCCGCTGAAGGTCGAAGGTCAGCCGATCCTCGGCGCGCCCCGTGATGATATGCATGTGGCAGCGCACCGCCAGCAGGAACCGCTCGGCACGGCGGAAGCTGCGGTATTCGGCCTGCGTCATCAGCCCCGCCCCGACCAGCTCGGCGGCATTGGTCACGCGGTGGATGAACTTGCCGATCCAGTAGAGCGTCTGGAGGTCGCGCAAACCGCCCTTGCCGTCCTTCACATTGGGCTCGACCACATAGCGGCTGTCGCCCATACGCTTGTGGCGGTTGTTCCGCTCTTCCAGCTTCTGCGTGAGGAAGGCGCGCTCGTTCCCCTTCACCACTTCAAGCGTGTAGCGCCGCTCACCCTCTTCATAGAGGTCGCGGTCGCCCCAAACATAACGCCCTTCGAGCAGGGCGGTGCGGATGGTGAGGTCGTCCTTCGCGAGGCGGATGGCCTCGTCGAGCGTGCGCGTGGAATGCCCCACCTTCAGCCCCAAATCCCAAAGGATATAGAGCATCGCCTCGACCACCTGCTCGCACCAGGCGTTGCGACGCTCGCCGACGAGGAAGGCGATGTCGACATCGGAATGCGGCGCCATCTCGCTGCGCCCGTATCCGCCCACCGCCATGATGGCGAGCTGCTCGCCCTTGCTGCGGTTGGCATTGGGATAGGTGTGCGCGGTCACATATTCATGGATGACGCGCACGAGCTGGTCGATGAGGAAGGAATAGCCACCCGCCACCGCATGGCCTGCCGAGGGCCTCGCCTCTAGCCGCCGCTCCATTTCCGCGCGCCCGGCCTCGAGCGAGGTCTTGAGCAACGCGACGACGGGTGCACGCGATTTGTCACCATGCTCCCCGACCAGCGCTTCCACCCGGGACGCGATGTCGCGCCGGTCGAAAATCGCGCGTTGGTCGGGGATGGCAGGCGTGCTCAAGCGGCGGTTATGCTTTCCGCATAGGTCGCCTTCACCGTGCGCTTGTCGACCTTCTGCGTGCCGAGGCGCGGCAAGTGGTCGCTCGAGCGCCACAGGTGCGCGGGCACCTTGAAGGCAGCGATATGCTCGCGCAGGAAGTCCTGCAATTCTTCGGGCGAGACATCCTTGCCCTCATGCGTGAAATAGACCGCCGCGGGAATTTCGCCCAGCCGCTCGTCCGCCACGCCGAAGACGCTGCATTCGGCAACCGCAGGATGCGCGTAGATCGCCTCTTCCACTTCGATGCAGGAGATGTTCTCGCCGCCGCGGATGATGATGTCCTTCTTGCGGTCGACGATGAAGAGATAGTCGTCCTCGTCGAGATAGCCGAGGTCTCCGGTGCGGAAGTAGGCATCGTCGGTATAGGCGGCTTTCGTCGCTTCCTCGTTCTTCCAGTAGCCGAGGAAATTGGCGACCGAACGGATGCAGACCTCGCCCACTTCGCCCTGCGCCAGCTTGTTGCCGGCATCATCGAGGATGGCCATGTCGACCAGCGGTTTGGACGGCATGCCGGTGGAGCCGGGCTTGGCGATGTAGTTCTCGTTCAAGTTGCCGCAGCCGACCGCATTGGTCTCGGTGAGGCCATAGCCAAGCAGCGGAAAGCCGTTCGGGAAGGCTTCCTTGATTTTCGTCACATGCTCCGGCGGACGCGGCGCGCCGCCGGCCGCGAAGCTCTTGCATTCCGAAAGATCGAACTGGTCGCGTTCGGGATGCGTCGCCATTTCGTAGCTCATCAAGGGCACGCCGACGAAATAGGTGATTTTCTCCTCGTCCAGCAGGCGCAGCGCCTCGCGCGCATCCCACTTCGGCATCAGCACCAGCTTGCGGCCCAGCGCGAAGCTTTGCAGGAAGAGCGGGACTTCGCCGGTAACGTGGAACAGCGGAACGGCCACCAGCGCCGACGGCTGGACGGTCGGCGCCTCGCCGCGCTCGGTCAGGATTTGCAGGATCATCGCGGTCTGCGCGACGTAATTCATCGTGCCCGAAACGACACCGAGATGGTCCGAATAGGCACCCTTGGGATTGCCGGTCGAGCCCGATGTATAGAGAATGGTCGCGAGGTCTTCGGGACCAATCTGGCCGAGCATCTGCATCGCCGTATCGCCCGGCTCCCAGATCTCGGCGAGGCCTTCGGACGGCGTGCCATGGTCGAAGACGACGACCTTGGCCTTGATGTCCTGGCCTTCGAAACGCTTGGCGCGCTGCGGGTCGGCGAGCACCAGCGAACAATCGCACAGGTCGATGCCATAGGCCATCTCCTCGCCGGTCCACCAGCCGTTGAGCAGCGTCGCACAGCCGCCCGCCATCAGCGTGCCCATATAGGCGATAATCCAGTTCGCCGAGTTGCGCGCGGCGATACCGACGCGGTCGCCTTTCTTCAGGCCCTGTTTGGTGACGAGGCCATGCGCCACGCAGGTCGCAGCCGCGTAAATTTCGCCGAAGGTCATGCGCAAATCGCCATCGACGATGAACAGCGCGTCCTTCTTTTCCGGATCGTTGCAGAAATGGGCGAAATAATGCGCGAGGCTGGGCGGCGCATTCTTGAAGGCTGGCATTTCGACGCCGCGGCGGGTCATGGGGACGGTCTCGAACATCTGTCCGGGAGACGTGACAGCGGCAGTGAAGCGTTGGATGTCCTTGTCGAGTTGTGTCGGCATGGCTGTGGTCTGGTCCTCTCCAAAATTTGGTGCGCGAGGCATCGAAGGCACGCTTCCGGCCAAATGCCGGTAAACATGCAAGACAGCCTTTCCCCAAAAAGCCTGCTATGCCAAAAGCCGCCCCGAAACGGGTTCGCGCGATGCGGCCTTCGCATATGTCTCTAAGGGGATAAGACCTTGCTGTCACTACTGGCTGCGACCGCGGCTGCTTCCGAACCGATCCAGTGGGCGGAACTGGGGTTGAGGCCCTATCTGTTCGAAATCGGCAGCTTCCAGCTACGCTATTATTCGCTCGCCTATCTGTTCGGCATCCTGTTCGCCTATTGGCACCTGTCGAAGATGATAAAATCGCCTGGCGCCCCGCTGGCGCAGCGGCATGCAGACGACCTGTTCTTTTATTGCACGCTTGGCGTCATCCTCGGCGGACGGCTCGGCTATGCAGCCTTTTACCAGCCCGAACTGTTCGGCGGCGTGCAGCTGTTCCAGCTCTGGAACGGCGGGATGAGCTTCCATGGCGGGGTCATCGGCGTGCTAGTGGCGATTACTTGGGTGGCATGGCGCGGCGGCCTCAACTGGCTGCGCGTGTGCGATTACATCGCGGTCAACGTGCCCATCGGCTACATGCTCGGTCGCATCGCCAACTTCATCAATGGCGAGCTTTACGGGCGTCCGGTCGAGGGCGACCTGCCGTGGGCGATGGTCTTCCCGACCGGCGGCGATGTCGCGCGTCACCCGAGCCAGCTCTACCAAGCGGGTCTCGAGGGGCTGCTGCTCGGCGTGTTGCTTATCGCGCTCTTCTGGAAGACGCGGGCGCGCTATCGGGCGGGCCTGCTCGTCGGCCTGTTCACCGTGGGCATGGGCGTGGGCCGCTTCGTCAACGAGTTCTTTCGCGAGCCCGATGCGCATCTTGCGCACCGTGTGGTCGAGACCGGCCTTAGCCAGGGCCAGTGGCTGTCGATCCCGATGATCCTCATCGGCCTCGCGGTCATAGCCTATTCGCTGGTGAAGCCCCCGGTGGGCGGCGCGAAGAAGAGCGCACCCAAGCCGCAAGCCGCATGAGCGGCGGCGGGTCGTCCAACGGCCTTGCCGCGACTTTCCGGCGCCTCATAGAACGGCATGGGCCGATGCCCGTGTCGCGCTACATGGGCGAGAGCAACGCGCGCTATTACACCAGCCGCGCCCCCCTGGGTGCGGAAGGCGACTTCACCACCGCCCCCGAAATCAGCCAAATGTTCGGCGAGATGGTGGGACTGTGGCTGGCCGATTTGTGGAGCCGATCGGGCAGGCCCGACACTGCCTATGTGGAACTGGGGCCCGGTCGCGGGACGCTGGCGAGCGACGCCTTGCGCGCTATGGGCAGCCAGGGGTTGCGCCCGCCGGCGCACCTTGTCGAAGGGTCCGGGAAGCTGCGCGAGGTCCAGTCCGGCGCACTTGCCGAAGCGCAGTTTCATGACGGTATCGACACGCTCCCCGAAGACCGCCCGCTCTATATTGTTGCCAATGAATTCCTCGACGCGCTGCCCATCCGCCAGCTGGTGATGACCGAAAAGGGCTGGCGCGAACGCATGGTCGCGCTGGAGGGCGAGGACTTCGTCTTTGCCGCCGGTCCCAATCCGATGGACGACGCAGTTCCGAGCGACCGGCGCGCCCAGCCGGTCGGCACGGTCATCGAGACATGTCCCGCTGCCGCCGCGACAATCGAGGCCATCGCCCGCCGCATCGACATTCAGGGCGGCGCAGCGCTGTTCATCGACTATGGCTATCTCGCCCCGCAGACAGGCGAAACGCTGCAAGCGGTGAAGCGCCACGAGAAGGTCGGAGTGTTCGAGGCTCCGGGCGAAATGGACCTCACCGCGCTGGTCGATTTCGCGACCCTGGCCGATATCGCCAAGCGCGAGGGGCTGGCGGTCGAAACCGCGACGCAAGGGCAGTGGCTCTCGGCCATGGGCATTGGCCTGCGCGCACAGGCACTCGCCCAGCGCAGCCCCGACCATGGCAAGGCGATTGCCGAGGCGCATGACCGGCTCGTCGGCGCAGAAGCGATGGGGGAGTTGTTCAAGGTCATGGCCATCACCCCACGCGAGGCACCTCGTGGGGCGGGCTTCGGCTGAGGTTCATCGGAACGCTGGCAAGCCTCCATGCGTCCTTCGCGTGACTGCCGGAGATTTGCCGTGAAACGACTGCTTGCCATCGCCGCCCTTTGTGCCGCCACGCCCCTGCTCGCCGCCCAGCCGGTCGAGGGCAAATGGCTAACCGAGGAACGCGACGCGGTCATCACCATCGGCGATTGCGGCAAGACACTTTGCGGGCGCATCACGAAATTTCTCGTCGCCCCGCCACAGGGTGCGGACCAGCGTGACGTCAACAATCGCGACCCCAAGCTGCGCAGCCGCAAGCTGCTCGGCATGCCGGTACTATCGGGCTTCACCGAGGATGGCGACGAATGGCGGGGCAAGATTTACGATCCCAAGAGCGGCAAGACCTATCGCTCCATCATCCGCCGCGTGAATGCCTCCACGCTCGAAGTGAAGGGCTGCATCGGTCCCTTCTGCCAGTCGCAGACCTGGAAACGCGCGCGCTGAGCTAGGGTCAGGACCCTATAGTCCGGCGCGCTCCGCGAGCCGCCGCGCGGCCTCGTCGAAGGAGAGCTTGTTTTCCTCGCGGTCGACCGAATAATTCGCCTCGCGCATGGCCGCCACGTCGATCGCCCCGACCAGCGGTTGCAGCGCCTCGACCACCGCCTCGTTCCGCCCAGTCTCGGGACTGAGCAGGATGACCGCATCGTAGTTCGGGAAGGCACCCTTGGGGTCGGCGAGGATGGCGAGATTGTCCGCCTCGATACGCCCGTCGGAAGTATAGGCCCCGATGACCTGCGCCTCACCGGACTTCAGCGCATTATACATGAAGGTGGGCGAGAAATTGCGCTTCTCGCCGAACCGCAGCCCATAGGCATCGCGCACGGCTATCCACTCGGGCCGTTCGAAAAATTCGGGGTCGCCGCCGATGGTCAATTGGGGGGCAACGCTCGCTAGGTCCTCGATGGACTGGAGGCCGGTCATGTTCGCTCGCTCCTGCGTCACCGCCAACCCATAGGCATTCTCGAAGCCCAGCCGTCCGAGCATGACGAGGCCGGTATTCTCGTTTTCCCACTCCTCGATAGCCTCATACATCTCGTCGCGCGGTAGATTGTCCTCGCGCTTCATCTGGTTGGCCCAGATGGTGCCGGTGTAGTCGACATAGATATCGACCTCCCCGCTCGCCGCCGCGCTATGCGCCACGGCCGAGCCGAGCCCGTCGCGATATTCGACTGCGAAGCCTTGTCCCTCCAGCCGCTGGCCGATGAGACGAGCAAGGATATATTGCTCGGAGAACCCCTTGGCCCCGATGACCACGCGGTCTTCGTCCTCACCGCCGCCGAACTGCGCGAACAGCGCCGCGCCGACACCCAGAGCTACCGCCGCCAGCCCGCCGAGCCACGACCAGCGCCTGCGCTCGCGAAAGCCGCGCTCGATGAGGCCGAGCAGCGTATCGGCCACCAACGCAAGGCCCGCACTGGCGATGCAGCCCGCCAGCACCAGCACCCAGTTCTGCGTCTGGAGTCCGGCGAAAATCGGGTCGCCGAGGCTCTTCTGCCCGATAGTCGTGGCAAGCGTCGCAGCGCCGATGGTCCACACCGCCGCGGTGCGGATGCCCGCCATGATATAGGGTGCGGCGAGCGGAGCCTCGACCAGCAGGAGCCGCTGGCGGAAACTCATGCCAACACCTTCCGCCGCCTCCAACACTCCGGGGTCGAGATTGGCCTGCGCCGTGACCGCATTCCTGAGGATGGGCAAAAGCGCATAAAGCGAAAGCGCCAACAGCGCAGGCAGGAACCCAAGCGTCGGCAAACCCTCGCCAAACACGCTGCGCAGGCTGAGAAGTATCGGGAAGAACAGCGCGAGTAGCGCCAGCGAGGGTATGGTCTGCACGAGACTGGCAAAGGCGAGCGAAGCGCGCGCGACCTTGTCCGACCGGCTCGCCCAGACAGCCATCGGAAGCGCCACCGCGATACCGAGCGCAATCGCCGCCGCCGACAGCAGGACATGCGCGGCAAGCTGGTCGCCCAGCCCCATGAGCGCGGTCCACAAACCGTTCACTGGCCGAGTTCCTTCAATCGCTCGGCCTGGTGGCGCGGAACGGCGACGAGCGCCTGCGCCACCTCCCCGCCTGCGCCTGCCACAAGCGCTTCGGGCTTCTCGTCAGCCACGATGCACCCGGCGTCCATCACCAGCACGCGGTCGGCCAGCAGCAGCGCCTCGGCCATGTCATGCGTGACCATCACGGTCGTCAGGCCAAATTCCTCGTGCAACCCGCGCACCCGCTCTCCCAGAGCATCGCGCGTCACCGGGTCGAGCGCACCGAAGGGCTCGTCCATCAACAACAGGTGCGGCTCGGCGGCAAGCGCGCGGGCCACACCGACCCGCTGGCGCTGCCCGCCCGAAAGTGCATCGGGCATCCGGCCCGCCATTGCGCGGTCGAGTTCGACAAGTTCCAACAGTTCGGCAGTCCGGCCCTCACCTAGTTTCTCGCCCGCCAGTCTCGGCCCGATGGCGATATTCTCGGCCACGGTCATGTGCGGGAAAAGGCCGATGGACTGGAAGACATAGCCGATGCGGCGGCGCAGGGCAGCGAGCGGCAGGTCGGCCACATCCTCGCCCTCGAATGTCACGCGGCCCTCGGTCGGTTCGACCAGCCGGTTGACCGTCTTCAAGAGCGTCGACTTGCCCGACCCGCTCGCCCCGACCAGCGCGACGAATTGCCCCGCGGGAATTTCGAGCGAAACACCGCGCACGGCGTCACTCGCGCCATAGGATTTGGTCAGCTGCTGAAAGGCAAGCGCGGTCGAACTCACTCCGCCTCGCCGCTTTCCTCTTGCGAATCCGGCGCGGTGTACTCGACGCGGGTCAATTCGATACGCCGGTCTTCGGGGCCGGTCGCGGTCATCGTATCACCCTTCATGCGGCCAGGCTGCCAGCATCTTTCGCGCCCGTCCTTATGGTCGGGCTTGAGGCAAAGCTGCTTGCCTCCCGGCCCGTCGGCATAGGTCCAGTCGCCTTCCTGCCATGCGTCACCATTACGCAGGTCGCGGTAGGTTCCGTCCTCGTCGAGCATGGTGACATAGCGCGCGCCGTCCTCCGCCATGACGCGCCATGCCGTTCCCGCAAAGGTATCGGGAGCCGGCTTGCCCGAGGGGCTGTCGCTCGGCTCGTCCGAGGTCGCTTCTTCGCCTTCCCCGGACGGATCGTCGGCAGGCGTACAAGCCGAGAGCCCTATTGCCACGAAAAATGAAACTGCCAGATGGCTGCGCAAAACTGCCTCCGTTTTTCCGTTCAAGAGGACACTAGGCAATGCAGGGCCGCTTGGCGAGAGGGCTATCAGCCACCGAGCGATGTGAGCGGGAAGGCAATCTCGACGTCGAGCCCGTCATCCGAAAACGAGCGCTCGAAGCGACCACGCAACTGGCCTTCGATGGCCATGCGTAGCATGCGAGACCCGAAGCCCTCGCCGTCACTGTCTTCCCGGCTGTCGACGCAAGAGGATGCCTCGCGCCAGAACACGACAATCTCGTCATCCCCCCCGCAAGGAAGGCAGATTTGGATATCTACCTTTCCATCGTCGTTCGAGAGGGCGCCATACTTTGCGGCGTTGGTGGCGAGCTCGTGAAATATCAGAGCCAACGGCGTCGCGGCACGCGCGCCGATATCGACATCGTCACCGGAGATGCGTACCCGCTCGCCCTTTGCCCCCTCGTAAGGCGCAAGGAGATCTTCCAGCAGGCCCTTCAGGCGATCGGCCCCTCGCCCGTCATGGGGGCGCACATAATCATGAGCGGTGCCGAGGGCGCGGATGGCCGCGTTGAGGTCGTCAGTGAAGGTTTTGACCTCGGGCCGACCTCGCGAACGCAGTGCAATCAGCCCCGACACGACGGCAAAGATGTTCTCGATGCGATGCGACAGTTCGCTGGCGAGAAGATCGCGCGATTCCGACAGGCGATGAGCCTCGTCTATGTCGATGACTGTGCCGAACCAGCGCGTTTCACGCCCCTCTCGTGCAACCGGTACCGCGCGGGACTGGACCCAGCGGTAGGAGCCGTCCGCCATGCGGATACGCCATTCGTCCTCGTAGGTTTCTTCTTTTGCCACGCATTCACGGAACTTGGCGAGCGAGGCATCCCAATCCTCGGGATGGATGGCCTCGCGCCATTCCTCTGTTCGGGTGGGGACAGGTAGGCCGGTAGCCTCCCCCCAGCGCGCATTGACGTAGGTGAAATTGCCGTCCGTATCGCCAGTCCAGGCGATGCCCGGAACGCTGTCGATCATGTCGCGCAAGTCGGCCTCGCGCCGCTCGACCGCAGCGATTGCACTTTGCCCGAGACGCATCTGCGACATGCGGCGCATGACCGACTTTGCGAGCACCTCCATGCCTTCGCGCTGGAGATCCGAAAGTCCGCCCGGGCGCGGCTGAGTGTCGATGACGCAAAGCGCGCCCAGTGGCGCCCCCTCCGACGAAATTAGCGGGAAGCCCGCGTAAAAGCGCAATCCGAAGGTGCCCGTGACCAGCGCGAAATCCTCGAAAGCCGGGTCTTGCGATGCATCCTCGACCACCAAAGGACCCTCGCGCAGCATGGCGTGGGAGCAAAAGCTGGTAGAGCGCGGAGTGCTGTCCTCCTCGAGCCCCGCCTTGGCAAGAAAACGCTGCTTTTCGGCCTCCACTACGGTGACGCTGGCAATCGGGGTCCCGCAGAGCTTCGCCGCGAACTCCGCGATCTGCTGCAGTTCCGCGTCCCCCGCCAGCTTTTCGGTACCATGCGCAGCAAGCACGGCCAGCCGATCGTCCTCGCCGCAAAAGGCTGGGTCGGGGGCAAGCCCTTCAGGCCAAAGGATATTGTCTTTCTGATACATCGCGATTGCGCGCTCACTAGGACATTTTCGCCAGACCTTCAAAGGGTTTAACCGTCTCCTCGGGCAATAGGAGCGCTTCGCGTTTGCCCCGCGCGCAAGGCTCGGCTACGGGCGCTGGCGCATACGAATTTTCGCGATGGCCCCAAGGAGAGAGCATGCGCGCGACACCCGATTTCGATTTCCAGCTTGGCGAAAGCGCCGAGATGATCCGTGAAAGCGTCGGCCGCTTCGCCGACGAACAGATCCAGCCGCTCGCCGAGAAGGTCGACCGCGAGGACTGGTTCCCGCGCGATTTGTGGGAGCCGATGGGCGAGCTGGGCCTGCACGGCATCACTGTCGCGGAAGACGATGGCGGCCTCGGCCTCGGCTATCTCGAACACGTCATCGCGGTTGAGGAAGTCAGCCGCGCGAGTGCCTCTGTGGGCCTCAGCTACGGCGCGCATTCCAATCTCTGCGTCAATCAGATCGCGCGCTGGGGCAATGAAGAGCAGAAGGCGAAATACCTGCCGAAGCTCATCAGCGGGGAGCATGTCGGCAGCCTTGCCATGAGCGAAGCGAGCGCCGGTTCGGACGTCGTCTCGATGCGCACCAAGGCCGAGCGCGTCGATGGCGGCTATGTCCTCAACGGCACCAAGTTCTGGATCACCAACGCACCTTATGCCGACACGCTGGTGGTCTATGCCAAGACCGCGCCCGAAGCCGCCAGCCGCGGCATCACCACCTTCCTCATCGAGAAGGATTTCGAAGGCTTCTCCATCGGCCAGAAAATCGAGAAGGTCGGCATGCGGGGCTCGCCTACGGCAGAGCTGGTGTTCGACGATTGTTTCGTGCCGGAAGAAAACGTGATGGGTCCCGAAAACGGCGGTGTCGGCGTGCTGATGAGCGGGCTGGATTACGAGCGCGTGGTCCTCGCAGGCCTGCAGCTCGGCGTGATGCAGGCCTGCCTCGACACGGTCATCCCCTATCTTCGCGAACGCAAGCAGTTCGGCAAGCCCATCGGCAGTTTCCAGCTGATGCAGGCCAAGGTCGCCGACATGTATGTCGCGCTCCAATCGGCCCGCGCCTACACCTACGCCGTGGCGAAGAGCTGCGATGCGAACAAGACCACCCGCTTCGACGCAGCAGGCGCGATCCTGCTCGCGAGCGAGAATGCCTTCCGCGTGGCCGCCGAAAGCGTCCAGGCACTGGGCGGCGCGGGCTACACGCTCGACTGGCCGGTCGAGCGCTACATGCGCGATGCCAAGCTGCTCGACATCGGTGCAGGCACGAATGAAATTCGCCGCATGCTGATCGGGCGCGAATTGATTGGGGCTGCCGGGTGAGCGAGGCCGAAAAATCCGAGCCTTGGGATGACCTGATCCGCGCGCGTATCAATGCAGAAGGTCACGCCCACGTAGAGATTGCGGCTTACCAAATGGATGAGCCCTATGACTTCGGCCGATTTCTGGCTGACGTGGCTCGACACGGTGCGCTGGCTTTCTCTACCACATGGTCGATGGAAGAAAGCGCTGCGCTAGAGAAAATTTGCGCGGGCCTAAGCGATCAATTGCGCGAACAGAATACGCATGTTTGGGCAGAGCAGGAAGGCAGCCTCGATTCATGACCGCACCCGTTCTTACGTCCACGCTCGACCGCGAGGCGCCCGATGCCAAGGCGCGGTTCGAGCATAACAAATCGCTCGCAGCCGACCTGCGCTCCACCGTCGCTGCCGCGGCTCTGGGTGGCTCGGAAGGTAGCCGCGAGCGTCATGTCGGGCGCGGCAAGCTCTTGCCGCGCGAGAGGGTGGAGCGGTTGCTCGATCCGGGCAGCCCCTTCCTCGAGATCGGCCAGCTGGCCGCTAATGGAATGTATGGCAAGGACGAGATCAACGGCGCGGGAATGATCGCGGGGATCGGCCGCGTTTCTGGCCGACAGGTGATGATCGTGTGCAACGACGCCACCGTGAAGGGCGGCACTTACTATCCAATGACGGTGAAGAAGCACCTCCGCGCGCAGGAAATTGCGCAGGAGAACCGCCTCCCGTGCATCTACCTCGTCGACAGCGGCGGGGCGAATTTGCCGCATCAGGCCGAGGTCTTCCCAGACCGCGACCATTTCGGGCGCATCTTTTTCAACCAGGCGAACATGTCGGCGCTTGGTATCCCGCAGATTGCCTGCGTCATGGGCAGCTGCACGGCGGGCGGCGCCTATGTCCCGGCCATGTCGGATGAAACGGTCATCGTGCGTAATCAAGGCACGATTTTCCTTGCCGGACCGCCGCTGGTGAAAGCGGCGACGGGCGAGGAAATCAGCGCCGAGGACCTTGGCGGCGGCGATCTCCATGCCAGGAAATCGGGCGTGGTCGACCACCTCGCCGAGAACGACGAGCACGCGCTCACCATCGTGCGCGATATCGTTTCGCACCTCGGCGACAATTACCCCGCCGCAACGGGTGTACAATTGGCTGAACCGCGTCCGCCGAAGTTCGATGCCGAGGATTTGTACGCGATCGTGCCCGAAGATGTCCGCGCACCTTACGATGTGAAGGAAATTATCGCGCGGCTGGTCGACGGGTCAGAGTTCCACGAATTCAAGGCTCATTACGGCAGCACGCTGGTCTGCGGTTTCGCGCATATTTGGGGCATGCCGGTGGCGATCCTCGCCAACAATGGCGTGCTGTTTTCCGAAAGCGCGCAGAAGGGCGCGCATTTCATCGAGCTCGCCTGCCAGCGCCGCATCCCGCTGCTGTTCCTCCAGAACATTTCCGGCTTCATGGTCGGCGGGAAATACGAAGCGGAAGGCATCGCAAAGCATGGCGCAAAGCTGGTGACGGCGGTCGCCACTGCCACCGTGCCCAAAGTCACCGTCGTCATCGGCGGCAGCTTCGGCGCGGGCAATTACGGCATGTGCGGCCGCGCCTATAGTCCGCGCTTCCTCTTCACCTGGCCCAATGCGCGCACCTCGGTAATGGGCGGCGAGCAGGCCGCATCGGTCCTCGCCACCGTACACCGCGATGCCGATAGCTGGACCGAAGAACAGGCCGAGGAATTCAAGGCGCCGATCCGCCAGAAATACGAGGACGAGGGCAACCCCTATTACGCCACCGCCCGCCTGTGGGACGACGGCGTGATCGACCCCGCCCAGACCCGCGACGTGCTGGGCCTCGCCTTCGCCGCGACGCTCGAAGCGCCGATACCCGAGAAGCCTCAATTCGGCGTCTTCCGGATGTGACGATGCAGCTGCAAACTGCGCTTCGCGAGTGGCCGGTGGACACGGAAGCCCAGCTCAGGGCGAATTTGGAAGCGCTTGATGACCGCGATGAATTTGCGATCCTTTCAACCGCCCCCGAACATTACATGCAAACTGCAATGCAGTCTGGCGGTTTCATCATCGAAAAGCGCGAAGGCTCCGAGGCCAAGCACTTCCACGCCCGCCGCACCAGCGAGCAGTCGGATAAGCCTGTTGGAGCAGAGGAAGATAAAGAGCGTAGCTGGTTTTCACGCCTGTTCGGCAGCCAGTCGAATACGGCAGTCGCTGATCGTACCTTTACTCGGGAAGAGATGGTCGAAGTCCTCGTCGCCTATTACCTGCAGCAGCCAAGCCCCGCCTTCTTGAAGTGGTCGGAGGGATACTGAGCGCAGGCGAATTCGGCAATCCGCGCGGAACCTCCAAGCCCCTCCAGACATTGCCAAAACATACCATGGGGGTTGGACCGGGCTAAGGAGAAATCCCGTGGAAGGACAAGAAGTCACTGTCGCGGTCATTGCCATTATTGTCGTTGTCGGCGCGCTGCTGGCATGGCTGTTCCTCCAGCGTAAACGCACCCAGGAATTGCGCGACAAGTTTGGCGACGAATACGACCGCACCGTGAGCACTCACGGCAAGCGGCGCGAGGCCGAGGCCGACCTCATCGAGCGCGAAGAGCGGGTGAAGGAATTCGACATCCGCCCCCTCACCGCTTCGGAACGCGACCGCTACAGTGCCGACTGGAAAGATACCAAGGCGCTGTTCGTCGACAGCCCGGTCGAAGCCGTCGCCAAGGCCGACCGCCTGCTGACCGACGTGATGCACACCCGCGGCTATCCCATGGCCGATTTCGAGAGGCGCCACGCCGACCTCACCGTCGACCATGGCGATGTCGCCAAGCACTACCTCGCCGGCCATGAAATCGCCGACCGTTCGAGCGATGCAACCACCGAGGAATTGCGCCGCGCCATCAACCATTACGAGGCGCTGTTCAGCGAGATGACCAGCGATACCGCGGAAAATACTCCAACGCGCGATCGCGACCATGACGGGGTCGACGACCGCGCCGAGGAGGCGCCGGTGCGGCCCGAAACCGACCCTGCGCTCACCGAGCGCGACAAGGTCTGATATCCACACGCCCCTCTCGCCTTTCCGCTCCGGTCTGCTAACCGGACGGAAGGAGAGAAAATGCCACGCGCAAATTTCAGGAAGCCGACGCTGCTGAGCCGCCTCGTGCGGCGCATCATCATGGTGCTTTACCGGCTCAGGGGCTGGAAGCTTGATGGACGCCTGCCCGAAATCGACAAATTCGTGATCGCAGGCGCGCCGCACACATCGAACTGGGACTTCGTGTTCTTCATCGGCGCGACGGCAGAAGAAGGCGTGCAGCCGAATTTCATGGGCAAGCACACGCTGTTCCAGGGGATGATGCGCAACTTCATGTTCGACATGGGCGGCATCCCGGTCGATCGCCGCAAGCGCGCCAATGTGACGCAGCAGATTGCCGAGGAATTCGCCGCGCGCGACAAGCTGGCGCTGGTCATTGCAGCCGAAGGCACGCGCTCGACAGACGGCAGCTGGAAATCGGGTTTCTATCACATCGCCCGCGCCGCCAATGTCCCCATCGTGCCCGCCTATGTGAACAACGAGACAATGACGCTCGGCTTTGGCCCGGCCATCGTACCAACCGAAAGCTATGGCGAGACGCTGGCCGAAATCGCACGTTTCATGCTGACCAAGCTGCCCGATTACGAGCGCTTCCGCGTGCTGGAGGCGCAGGCGCAGCGCATCATCGAGGAGGAGAAGGCCGATGGTTGAGATGCTGCTGGTGAACGCCGCCGTGCTGGTGGCAGTGGTGCTGGTGCTGTGGGCGATCTCGGTCAAGATCGACGATGTTTCCTTCATCGACAGCTTCTGGGGCGCGGGCATGGCGCTAATGGCTTTCACCAGCTGGCTGCAACTTGAAGAGCCGGGCGCGCTCGCCAACCTGCTGCTCGCAATGACGGCGGCATGGGGTCTCAGGCTCGGCATCTACCTCTTTCGCCGTTGGCGTGCCGAGGGCGAGGACAAGCGTTACGAACGCATGCTGCGCAAAGACCGCGAGAAGGGCCGTTTCGCCTTTGCTGCCTTGACCAAGATCTGGCTCGGACAGGCATTCCTGCTGTTCCTTGTCAGTTCGCCTGCACAGGTGGGTATCCTGTCGAGCGAAGCACCCGCCCCCATCGCCGGCCTCGCATGGGCCGGCATCGCGCTTTATCTCGTCGGCATCACCTTCGAATGGCTTGGCGACTGGCAGCTGGCGCGCTTCAAGGCCGACCCTGCCAACAAGGGCGAGGTGATGGACAAAGGACTTTGGCGCTATACCCGCCACCCCAATTACTTCGGCGATGCCTGCGCGTGGTGGGGCATCTGGCTGGTCGCGGCGAGCATCAGCTGGGAAATTGCCGCGTGGACCGTGATTGGCCCGCTTTTCCTGATCTTTACGCTCGTCAAATGGTCGGGCGCGGCGCTGCTCGAAAAGGGTATGAAGCATACCCGCCCGGGCTATGAGGAATACAAGCGCCGCACCTCGGCCTTTATCCCGATGCCGCCGAAGAAAAGCGGCTGAAACGCCCGGCTTTGGGGTTTAACCTGCGCCCCGATTGGCTACATTGACGGGACCAGCATTTCGCCACGGGAGCCGACAGGTGAGCGACAAGGATATCGAGCAGCAACGCCGGCGCTTCGCGCGCGAGGCAATGGACCTGCTCGAACGCACGGGCGAAGAGGTGTCGCGGCTGCGGCTCGCCGCTGAACTGGGCGTGGCGCGCGCGCGGATGGAGGCTATCTTCCCCGAGGAAGGCGACCTTCTCGATGCCATCACTGCAGAATGGTTCGCACCCAAGATTGCGATGATGGACGAGGTGATGGCGAGCCAGCTGCCGCCGCGCCGCAAGATGTATGAGTTCTTCGCCCGGCGCTTTGCGCTGCTGCGGGAGAATTTCCAGGAAGACCCGGCCACCTTCCGGCTCTATGTCGAAATGGGCGAGCGCTATTTCGAATATGCGCAGAGCTATATCGACCTTGCCGACCATTATCTGTGCGAACTCATCGTCGAAGCGCAGGCCGACGGTCATCTTGCAGGCATGGACGTCGACGAAGCGCGTTCGATCATCAACCAGATGGTAATCGGCTATATCCAGCCCTACCTCATCGCGATGATCGGCGAGCGGCTTTCCGAAGATAAGCTGGCGGCCATTATCGATGCGATTTTCGACGGGCTTGACGCCAAGGATGGCGGGGCACGGGGAAGCGGCAAGCTTCACGCGGCCTGAGTGGTGACACCGCGTCGCATCCTTTTCATCGGCTTGAACTATGCGCCCGAGCCCATCGGCATCGGGCCCTATTCGGCCGGGCTTGCCGAGGCGCTGGTCGAGCGCGGGCACACGGTCGAGGCGGTGGTCGGCCAACCCTATTATCCCGAGTGGAAGCTTTACTCGCGCTTCAAACGGCGCTGGCAGACGGCACATGAAAACGGTGTGAAGATTACCCGCTGCCCGCACTACATCCCGGCCAATCCCACGGGCAGCAAGCGAATGGCGCATCATGCGAGTTTTGCCAGCAGCGCTTATCCGGCGGCGCGAAGAGCGCGGCGCGAGTTGCAGCCTGACCTCGTCTTCACCGTCGCCCCTTCGATGATTGCTGCGCCGGTCGCGGTGCGCATGGCGCGCCGGGCGGGTGTGCCGCTGTGGATGCATGTGCAGGATTTCGAAGTCGGTGCGGCGCTGGCAACCGGCCTCATCGACAGCGAGAGTCGCACGGCTGCAGCTGCAGCCCGGTTCGAGGACCGGATGCTGCATTCAGCCGACCTCGTCTCGACCATCAGCCACCCGATGTGCCAGCTGCTCGAGGAGAAGGGCGTCGCGAACGACCGTATCCTCGAAATGCGCAACTGGGCGAACCATGCGGGTGCCTTCGCGGAGGCTGACGGTTCTGCCTTCCGCCGCGAATGGGGGCTCGAGGGCAAGACGGTGGCGCTCTATTCGGGTAATATCGCCAACAAGCAGGGTCTCGACATCATCATCGAAGCGGCGCGGCTTATGGAAGCGCGCGAGGATATCGTCTTCGTGATTTGCGGCGAAGGACCGAACCGGCTGAAACTGGAACACAGGGCGAATGACCTCGGCAACGTCATCTTCCGCGACCTGCAGCCCGAGAACCGCATCGGGGACTTGCTGACCATGGCGGACATCCATTTGCTGCCACAATTGCACGATGCCGCCGACCTCGTCCTGCCATCCAAGCTCGGCAACATGCTGGCGAGCGGGAGGCCGGTGGTTGCCACTGTCCGTCCCGGCACCGGCATAGCGCGCGAGCTGGTCGACTGCGGCATCGTGGTGCCGCCCGAAGTGCCCGAGGCGATTGTCTCAGCCCTCGAGGCGCTCGCCGCGCATCCCGACTATCGCGAGACGATGGGGCGCGCTGCTGCCGAGCGGGCACGAATAGCCTGGTCGAAAAAGTCGGTTGTGGACCGGTTCGAGGAAGGTCTAGAACGCTTGCTCGGCTAGATGCCCATTTCGGTGAGCAGCGCGTCGACGCGGGTCCGATAGGCAGCGAAGTCGCGTAGCTTCGCCTCTTCCATCGCGGCCAGCCGCATCGAGTGCAGCAGCTGGCGGTCTTCGATGAGCTTCGTCATCGCCTGCTCTACCTGCGCCGCATTTGGCTTGGCCATCACGATCCCGCTCTTCTCGCTCGCGCCAAGACCGGCGGCGGCAGACTGGATGATGGCGAGGCCCGAGGCCATCGCCTCGATCAGCACGATAGCCGAACCCTCGCAATGGCTCGGGAAGACCAGCGCATGGTGGCGGCGCATGATGGCGGGCATCTCGGCGCGCGGGATGGAACCGAGGATGTCGATGCGGTCGGCAACGGGGGCGAGCAGTTTCTCAGGCACCATGACTGGCCCGACCAGCGTCAGTCTTGCGCCGCTCTTCGGCAGGGAGCGGATGGCTTCGACGATGTGCTGCACGCCCTTCCTCGCCGAGACCTGTCCTGCGAAAAGAAAGCGCAGCGGCTCGTCTTTCGGAACCGGTTGCGGGTCGGATGCTCCGGCAAACAGCGCCGCGTCATAGGAATAGGGCAGCAGCACCAGCTTGTCGGCGAGGCCGGGGACGGAAGAATATTTGGTGACGCTCTCCATCACGAATGGACTGCCGCAGACGATGCGGTCTGCAGTCGCGTACTCGATGTCGTTGCGCGCGATGCGCTGCTCGCTCCAGCGCGGTGTGCCCTTGGCCAGCCAGTCGCCATGCGTGTCGGCGATGCGTCCGACTTCCTCGTTCCAGTAGCGCCCGTCGGCAATCGTGCGGTCGAGGATTTTCGGGCAGCCATCCGTGCGAGGGTCTGCGAAGGCAGCGAAGGCGGAGTTGTCATAGCCCCATAGCGCGAATGGTCCCTCGCGCGCGGCGATGGCGGCGACGCGCGTGCCGAATGCCTTGTTGAGCACGGCATCCACCCTTCGCCCCAGTTCCACCGCGCCCGCACGGGTGGCGAGCCTCTCGGGCAATTCATACCGCAGGAAGGCGCGGACCTTTGCCGGATCCAGGCCTGCGCTGGCGAAACGCCCCAATTCGCGCTTGAGGATGCGCCTTGGCGCGCCCGGCAATCTCTCTGCCAGCCGGTGCGGCAGGCTGCCGGGATGGTCGAACAGGCCGGTCATCAGGAACGCCAGTCGGTCTAGCTCCTGCAGCGCGAGTGCGGTCTGCCTGCTGTGCTGCGTGCCGGGATGGAGGACGACCGTCTTCATTGTCCGCCAGCCCTATCCGCAAAGCGCGTGCATGCAAAAAGCATTTTCCTACATCGCTCGCCATGATTAACCGAATGGGTTCATCCGATTCAAAGCAAGGAACCGAAAGTGATGAGTGACCCCATTCCCGTCCAGACCCCCGGCGGCTTCGCGCCCGCCTATGTTTCGGGCTTCGACGATGGCTCCGGCCACCTCGCGCTGGTCACCGAAACGCGCCCGCTGCCGGTCCACGCCGCCCCGCCGAGTGTCCCCGCAGCGCTCGAAGGCATGACATTCGGCGACATTCTCGCCGGCCCCTTCACGCCTGCCGCAATGACCCCTGTATTCTGTACGCTGTCGGGAGACTGGCAGGGCAGCGTCGAAGTCAAACGCTCGACCGATGTCGGGGCGACACTCCACCCGCTCACCGTCGCAGGCGCACCGTGGGGCAAGTTCACCGGCAATGCCTGCGAAGCGGTGTGGCAAGAGGCCGAGACTAGCGCCACGCTTTGGCTCGACTGCAAAGTGACCTCCGGAACGCTGACCTACAGGCTCGCCCAATGAACGCGCTCGCCATCCCCGCGCTGGGCCTCGCCAGTCGCGCCGCGCAATCTCTGCCCGCGCTGTTCGCCGACCTCGCGCAGCGCAGCCCCGCAGCGGATGTCGCGCAGCTCGATTGCACCGGGCACAGCGAACCCGGCAAGGGCGCAGCCAGCTATATCAGCGATGGCTTCTGCGACGAAGCCTTGCTCGCCGCGCACCCGCGTTTCGTATTCCGTACCGCCAACAATCGCATCTTCCGCCTCATGCCCGAAGCGGGTTCGCTTTCGGTCGAGCAGGGTGGCGCGAAAGGCGATGGCGCGGCGAACGACCAGCCCGTGCTGCAGGCCGCCATCGACTACGCACAAGCGGCAGGCGCGCGCGAAGTACGCTTCGAAAGCGAACACTACCGCGTCGATTGCCCCCAGCGCTTTTCGCCGGTCGAGGACAAGCGCGCCGAGGACGGTCGCCCCCTCGTCATCCGCCAGTCGCTATCGCTCAAAGGTTGCGCCCCCAACCGCACCACGCTCGACTTCCGCGCGATGGATGGCGAGGACCCCGAAACCGACTGGCAGCTTGTCGCCAAGTCGGCGAGCGACCCGACGCTTTCGGTCTGGCGCGGAGGTGCCATTTACCTCCAGGGCGATGTCCCCGACCCTGGCGAGGGCCAGCGCACCATTGCGCGGCTCGAACTGGATCGCCTTGTCCTCAAGGGCAATCGGCAGAAAACCGGAGCATGGACCTACCCGGCCGACCCCATTTCGGGCGATGGCTGGGACATTTCCGACCGCGGCGTTTGGGTGCAGGATTGCTATGTCGGCGAAATTCATATGCGCGAAACCGACATGACCGGCTTCAAGGGCGAGATCGTATACCTCGCCGGATCGGGCAATGCGGTCGAGAAGGTGGTGCTCGACAAATGCCGCTTCGCCACTTCCAACGGCAGCTCGTTCAATCCGGGCGTCGATTGCGAAGTGCTCGCCACCGACTGCAGCTTCGGCGACTGTTTCCAGGCGCAGGAAGAAGTGTCGCGAACGAGGGGCGTGTACCGAAACTGCGTCTGGCACGATTGCGACCACATGGCGCTGGGCTGCGGCTCGACCAATGGCGACTATTATGCGCAAGCCTATCCGACCCGTGATGAGACCGGCACCATGCCCATCACGATCCTCGACGATTGCGAGTTCCGGAACATCCGCGCGCTGCGGTTCCAGAGCTGGGTGCGCGGCAGCATACGAACTGTCGACACCAGCGTCAGCGTGAACGGCATGGTCGGCATGGCGGTGCGCGATACCGACCTGTCGATCGAGGCGTGGCTCGACCAGGCTACGCTCATCCATGCGTTCGGCCTTACCGGCGTCACCAGTCTGACCGAAACCGTGCCCGGCGCGCCGGCAGGCATCTATATGCAGCCCCCGGCGAATGTGCGCATCAGGCTCTCGCACAATCGTACCGAGACGGCCCGGGCCGCTGGGCGTGAATGGCTGGGCAGTTACTGGACCGGTTTTATCGATCGCAGCTGCCAGCTCCATGTCGAGGGCGATTGTGCCGGCGGACGCTTGCCCAATGGCGGGACAAATCCGGTGTCCATGCCGCTCGTGACCTATGAGCGCGGGCGCTACACCAGCAGGTCGTGGGCGCGCGGCTATGTGAAACTGCCCGCCATCACCGGTTCGGGCGAGCTTGCGCCCACGGCACCGCTGATGACCGTCAACATGGCGAGCGGCATCATCGCCGACATGACCTTGCGGCGAACGCCCACAGGCGGCGCGGATTATGGTTTTTCCGAGGGCCAGCGCATCCGCATTCTCAAGCACGATGCCACCGGCAGCATCCGCTTCGTGAAAGGAGCATCGCCCAGCTTTGCGGTCCGGGAAACCCGCGTGCTCGACAATGCCCATGACTGGATCGAGTTCAGCTACAATCGCGACTGGCAACGCTGGGAGGAAGAGGGCTTCTTCTCCGACGCCTGAGCTGGTGCACGCGACCTGGCTCACACGGGAGGGGACAAAACGCCCCTCCCCGCTTGCCGTCAGGCTCGCCATGCGGAATCACTGCTGCATGGCGATTCTCTCCGACAAATGGATCCGCGAGGCGGCAACGCAGCGCGGCATGATCGAACCCTTCACCGAGGCCCAGCGCCGCGAGGGGAATATCTCCTACGGCCTGTCGAGCTTCGGCTACGACGCGCGCGTGGCGGACGAATTCAAGATCTTCACCAATATCGATAATGCCATCGTCGACCCCAAGGATTTCGCCGCCACCAGCTTCGTCGACCGACAGACCGACGTCTGCATCATCCCGCCCAACAGCTTCGCGCTCGCACGCACGGTCGAATATTTCCGCATTCCTGATGACGTGCTGGTTATCTGCCTTGGCAAGAGCACCTATGCGCGCTGCGGCATCATCGTGAACGTCACGCCGCTCGAGCCGGGCTGGGAAGGCCATGTGACGCTGGAGTTCTCGAATACCACACCCCTGCCTGCCAAGATTTACGCCAACGAGGGCGCGTGCCAGTTCCTCTTCCTCAAGGGTAACGAACGCCCCGAGGTCACCTATGCGGACCGTGCGGGTAAATACATGGGCCAGCGCGGGGTTACGCTGCCGAGGTTGTAAGCTCCGCGCGGCGATGACGCTGCGTCTTTGACTCTTCGCTTTGGCCAGCGCACACATCTTCCCAAAGTGGGAGATATTGCATGGCCGACAGAGAATTCGACATAATCGTCTATGGCGCAACCGGCTATACCGGCCGCCTCGTCGCCGAACATTTCGTGCGCGAGTATGGCAACCGTGTGGACTGGCCCAAATGGGCGATGGCGGGTCGCAGCGAAGATAAGCTTGCTACCGTGCGCGATGAGATCGGCGCGCCCTCGACCACTCCGATGATTGTCGCCGATGCAAGCGATGCAGCCAGCCTCGAGTTGATGTGCAAGCGGACCAAGGTCGTCATCACTACGGTCGGGCCCTACCAGCTTTATGGCGATGCGCTGGTCGAGGCCTGCGTGAAAACCGGCACCGACTACGCCGATTTATGCGGCGAGCCTGCATGGATGGCCGAGAAAATCGAGCAGCACCACGAGGCCGCCAAGGCCAGCGGCGCGCGCATCTGTTTTTCCTCCGGCTTCGATTCCATCCCCTTCGACCTCGGCGTGCTGATGCTCCAGAAGGAAGCCGAGAAGCGCCACGGCTCGCCTGCCCCGCGCGTGAAGGGACGCGTCCGCAAGATGCAGGGGACCTTCTCGGGCGGCACCGCAGCCAGCCTTGGCGCGACGATGAAGGCGGCGATGAAGAATCCGAAAATCATCGGCCAGTTGCGCGATCCGTTCGCGCTCACCCCCGGTTTCGAAGGGCCCGACCAGCCCAGCGGCATGGTCCCGCGCTACGAGGAAGAGACCGGCAAATGGGCCGCGCCCTTCGTGATGGCGCCCATCAACACCAAGAACGTCCACCGCACCAATTTCCTGCGCGGTCATCCGTACGGAAAGGATTTCCGCTATGACGAGATGGTGCTCACCAGCCCGGGCGATGCAGGCAAGGCGGCGGCCAATGCCGCGGTAGAGCTGATGAAGAACCCCTTCGGCGCCAAGCCGCCCAAGCCGGGCGAAGGCCCGACCGCGGAAGAGCGCGAGAACGGCTTTTACGACGTGCTCTTCATCGGTTCATGGCCCGACGGGAGCGGGCTGCACTACAGCGTGAAGGGCAAGTTCGATCCGGGTTACGGCTCGACCAGCCGCATGATCGGCGAAACCGCCATGGCGCTCCTGGAAAGCGATGCGGAAGGGGGCGTGGGCACGCCCGGCTCCTTCCTCGGCGAAGCGCTGGTCGAGCGCCTGCGCGAACACGCGCACCTCACCTTCGCGGTCGAGGACTAAAGGAAATGGGGGAGCGCGATGGCTCCCCCTCCCCTGCTTACATGCTCATCCGGACTGCAAGGCTGAAGTTGCGGCCCGGCAGCGGCACAAAGTCCTTGGTGAAGCTCGAATGGCGGCGACCGGTCTCGTCGAAGATGTTCTCCGCCTTCAGGATAATCGCCAGCGTCGGGTCGTCCGACAGCGGGCGCCAGATGGCCGATGCATTGACGAAGGTGAAGCCGTCGGTCGCAGTCTCGAAAGGCGCGACGTCGTTCTGCTCGTCGAACCATTCGACTTCGCCGCGGAGCGTCAGATTGCCAGTGTCAGCTTCCAGCGCGCCGGCGAGGCTCAGCGGCGGGATGCGGGGGACGTTGAAACCGTTGTCGAGCTCGGCATCAATGTAGGAACCGCGCAGGTCCGCAGTCATGTCGAAGCCCGGCGTGTCGACGAAGTTCCACGAAATCTCGCCTTCGATGCCGGTGTGGGTCGCGTCTTCCTGCAGGTAGACGAAGACCGGTAGCTCGTCCTCTTCCTCCCCTGTTTCGCTGAGGTAGATGTAGTCGTCGAACCACTGGCGATAGGCCGCCAGAGACAGGTCGACCGGGCCGAGCGTACCGCGCGCGAAGAGTTCGACACCCCATGCCTTTTCGAGCGCGAGGTCGGCATCGCCTACTTCGAATTGTTGCGTGGCGATATGCGGGCCTTCGGAAAACAGTTCCTCGGCACTGGGTGCACGCGCCATGCGCGACAGGTTCACGCCGGTGCGGAAGTTGGGCGTCAGTTCGTACACGAGACCGGCCGCACCGGAGAGCGCGTCGAAATCACGCTCGATGCCGAGCGGGACCGATTCCACATCGGTCATCTCGTAACGCAGCGCGCCTTCGAGCTGGAGCGGGCCGTTGCCGTACTCCTGCAAGGTGAAGAACGAGAGCTGTTCGGTGCTGTTGGGCGGAACATAGGCCTCCGCACCCTCGGCCGCGAAATCGCGGATATAGATTTGCGTACCGATCGAGCCGCGCAATACTCCGTCGGGGTTTTGCACGAGTTCGGCGCGAGCCTCGATGCCCTCGACATCGAACACGGTGCCGACTTCCCCACCTTCGAATTCGGTGTGCGTGTAGTCGGAATAGCCGGCGCGAATTTTCAGGCGCTGGAAGAAACCGGTGCCCAGCTGGATATCGCCGCGCATGTCGGCGCGATACTGGCGCAGGCCGATGCTGACGGTTTCGGGACCTTCCTCTTCTGCCTCTTCCTCGCCGCCCTCTTCGCCTTCCTCGTGATGGTGCGCACCCGGCAGGATGGGGACCCCGTAGAAGGTGTCGTAAACACCGACCGAAACGCCGAGGCTGGAGCCGTTGCGGAAGAAGGCGAAGCCGCCATTCGCCGCCCATGTCTCGGGGCCGCTGTTCAAGAGCGTGCCTTCCTGGTTGGCGGCTTCGCGCAGCTCTTCGGCTTCCTCGAACTCGCCTTCTTCCTCTTCCTCGGCCGCATCGGCGAGGAGGTCGGCGCGCAAGGACGGCGACAGGACATAGCCGGGCACTTCGAGGTCGTCGGTCGTGCGATAGACACCATCGGCATGGACGACGAAGCCGCCGCCGATAGGCACGTCGAGCGAGGCGCCGCCTTCGCGCAGGTCGGCCACGGTGTTGGCGCGGACCAGTGCGTCGAGGTGGAAGTCCTCGGCGGGCACGCGGCGCGGAATGCGCTTGTCGATGATATTGACCGCGCCGCCGATGGCCTGGCTTCCGTAGAGGAGGACGGCGGGACCGCGGAGCACTTCAATGCTTTCGGCGGTCAGCGGGTCGATGGAGACCGCGTGGTCGGCGCTGGTGTTCGAGACGTCGATCGCACCGATGCCGTCGACCAGCACCTTCACGCGCTCGCCCGAGAAGCCGCGCAGGATGGGACGAGAGGCACCGGGCGCGAAGCCGGTGGCCGTGACGCCGGGCAGATTGGTCAGAACTTCACCGAGCTGGCCGTCCATGTTGGTATCAAGTTCTTCGCCGTCGACGACGCTGACGCCGGCCAGCAGATCGAACTGCCGCAAGCCTTCTGCGCTGACGATAATCGTGCCATCGGCGTCGATGCGACGATTGTGGAAGTCGTCTTCCGGCTGCTCGCCCTCAACCTCGATATCGCGCGCCTGCTCCTGCGCGACCGAAGGGGCAGCATAGGCAAGCGCCAGAAGCGGCAGGGAAGCAGCAAGGCTGCGGCGGAGCGATGCGGTCTGATACAACATATCGAGGCGTGATAGTGTTGCATTTCGCAATCGCAACCGATTTCGCGACGAGTCGCATATATGCACGACGAACGGCATTGGGCCGCCGAGAGGCGGTTGCTACGCTATCGATACCGGAGAAAATGGAGCGGGCGAGGCGATTCGAACGCCCGACCCCAACCTTGGCAAGGTTGTGCTCTACCCCTGAGCTACGCCCGCTCACTGACGCTCTACCGAACCGCATGGCCCGGTGGGGAGGCGCGCAACTAGCAACGGCTCTTGAGTCTCGCAAGACAAAAAATACACTTTTTTGACCCGCGCCTTTCCAGCGCCTAGGCCCTTCACATTCGCGCCTCGGGACCCACATGGGCAGGCGACGTTGTATATAGCGAAAGGGAATTTCTACGTGGCGAGCATGGGATTGAGCATCGACGAGCAGAAGGCGGTCGAGAAGTTCAAGAAGGACGTTGTCGAACCGTCGATGACGAAGCTCGTCATCCTCGATTTCTTCGCCGAGTGGTGTGGGCCGTGCAAGGCCGTCGCCCCCATGCTGGAGAAGGTCGCGGGCGAATATGCCGACAAGGGCGTGATGCTGGTCAAGGTCGATGTCGACAAGGAGCAGTTCATCGCCGCGCAGTTCCAAGTCCAGTCCATCCCCACCATCTATGCCATGTTCCAGGGCCAGCCGGTGGCCGACCTCACGCAAGCCCGCAGCGAATCGCAGCTGAAGGAAGTGCTCGACCAGTTTCTCGCGCAGCTGCCCATCGAGGGCGGCGATGCGGGCGGTGCGCAGGCGCAGGCCGCCGAGCAGGTCGAGCAATTCGTCGCGATGGGCGAGCAGGTGCTGAGCGAAGGCGACGCCGCGCGCGCGGCGGGCATTTTCGCGCAGGTCACCGAAATGGCACCCGACAATGTGGCCGCGCATGCAGGCCTAATCCGCGCGCTGACGCAGGCGGACCAGGTCGAGGAAGCCAGGGCCGTGCTCGCTTCGGTGGAGGCCAACCCGGCGATGGCTGGCGACACGCTAATCGAGAACGCCAAGGCCGCGCTCGAACTTGCGGGCAACAAGGTCGACGATGGCGAATTGGCCGGATTGCGCGAGAAGGCCGCGGCCAATCCCGAGGACATGGACGCGCGTCTTGCCTATGCCGAGGCTGCCTTTGCCGCGGGCGAACGCGATGCCGCCGCCGACGAACTGCTCGCGATGGTCGAAAAGGATCGCGAGTGGAACGAGGGTGCCGCGCGCACCAAGCTGCTCGACATCTTCAACGCCGTGGGCCTCGAGGACCCCTGGGTGGTCGCAACCCGCCGCCGACTGTCCAAGCTGCTGTTCGGATGAGCGAGACCAAACGCCTTTCCATCTTTCCGCTGCCCGGCGCGATCCTCTTCCCGGGCCTGCAACTGCCGCTGCATATTTTCGAGCCGCGCTACCGCGAGCTCGTCGGCAGTGCGCTTGCGAAAGACCGGCTCATCGGCATGGTCCAGCCGCAGCGCAACGCCGACAGTTCGCCGCTTTACGCCGTCGGTTGCCTTGGCCGCATCGGCGATGTCGAGGCGCTGGAGGACGGGCGTTACAATATCGTGCTCGAAGGCGAGCAACGCTTCCGCATTTCGCAGGAGCTCGAGGTCAACACCGCCTTCCGTCAGGTCGAGGCCGAGCTCATCGACGACCCGGAAGGCGAAGTTCTCGCCGGCGTCGAGCGCGCGGGCTTCGAATTCGAGGCCAAGCGGTTTGCCGCGATGCAGGGCTATTCGGTCGACTGGGATTCGGTCGAGCGGCTGGATGACGAGACGCTTATCAACGGCGTCGCGCAAATCGCGCCCTTCGACAGCGCGGCCAAGCAGGCGCTGCTGGAGGCGGACACGCTCTCCGAACGCTGCGAGCTGATGATCCAGCTGATGCAGTTCTTCGCCCTGCGCGACGACGGGGACGAAATCGTCACCTTGCAGTAGTTTATTTTGCGAAGCCGACTCCGCGGCTTCATCCTCGCTAGACGTGCAGCAAGCTGCACCCGCTGCGGGCGGGCGGTCGCCCTTGCGGTTCGCTAGTCGCGAACCGTTTTCTCAAAGGTTGAACGAACCTCTCAGGCCATCAATGACATACTGAGCCGCAAGCGCTGCCAGAAGGACGCCTAAAACACGCGTAATCGCTGCTTCCACCTTGTCGCCGAACAGCCGCATCAGCGGGCCCGCAGCGATCAGCGCCAGCATCGTGATGAACAGCGCCGCTGCCAGCGCGCCCAGCACGGTGAAGGTCTGTGCAAGATCGTCCGCCTCGTTCATCAGCAGCATGATGGCCGCAATCGCGCCCGGTCCGGCCAGCATGGGGATGGCCATCGGGAAGATGGAGACATCCTCCACCTCCGGCGTGGCAGCGACCTTTTCGGCGCGCTCCTCGCGGCGCTGGGTGCGCTTTTCGAAGACCATTTCGAAGGCAATCCAGAACAGCATGAGGCCGCCAGCGATGCGGAAGCTGTCGAGGTCGATGTGCAGCGCGCCCAGCAATTGCTCGCCGAAGAGCGCGAAGATCAGCAGGATGACACCCGCGATGAAGGTCGCGCGAATGGCCATGTTGCGGCGCTGGGCCTGTGTCGCGCCCTTGGTCAGCCCTGCGTAAATCGGTGCGCAGCCGGGCGGGTCGATCACCACGAAGAGCGTGATGAAGGCGGAGAGGAAGAGCTGGCTCATTCGGACCGGTCGCCTGCGAGGTTCACGTCGACGACCTGTTCCCAGCCCTCTTCACCGGCAAGCCAGACGTCGTAGCGCCGCTCGCCTTCGCCCACGAAATGGAAGCTCCACGCCAGCGTGCCGTCCTGCGAGGTCGAGACCCGCGCGCCCTGCTCCACAGCGGGGCCGGCGAGGCGCTGGTCACAATTCGCCACGCTGGAGGCAATCATTTCGGGTTTCACCGGCGCTTCGTCCTGCGGATAGCCGAAGTCGAACACCCAGCGGTATTCGCCGTCGGCCTGTCGCTGCCACACGGTGTTGAAGGTGCCGACCTGCCCCTCGGGGTCGACAAAGCCGCCCTGCGTCACGGCAAGCGACCCATCGCAGCTCGACCACACGCGGTGCGGCTCCCACTGGACGGCGGCGGGCGGGTTTTCCTGCGCCTTGAGCCAAGGCTTCGCCTCGATGGCACCATTGCGACCGAAGATTAGTCCACCGTCGGCCGCATATTCGGCAAAGGCGGTCCACTGGCCGTCCTCCTGCGCCGCGCGGGCGAAGGCGAGTTCGGTGGCGACGACCTTGCCCGGATTGGCGCGCGCTTCCATGAATCGGCCATAGGGCGTGCGCGGGCCGGTGGCCGTGCATGCGGTCAGCGCGAGGGACGCTAGCAACAGGACTGCGGTCTTGGTTCTGAGCGACATAAAATCCCCGTTCGGGCTGAGCTTGCCGAAGCCCTGTACTTCACTTCGAACGCTGCTCTTAAAGAAAAGTGCAGCCCTTCGACAAGCTCAGGGCGAACGGCTGGTTAAAGGGTGGGCGGAACTTCGAGGCCGGCGTTGCGATGCGCTGCGACCAGCGTGTTCCTGAGCAGCACGGCGATGGTCATCGGACCCACGCCGCCCGGAACGGGGGTGATGGCCGAAGCGACACCCTCAGCGCCTGCATAATCGACATCGCCGACCAGCCGACCCTTCTCCTCGCCCGCGGCGGGAGGCAGGCGGTTGATGCCGACGTCAATGACCGTAGCGCCGTCCTTCAGCCATTCGGCCCTGACCATTTCCGCGCGGCCCACGGCAGCGACGACGATGTCGGCGCGCTTGACCACACCGGGCAAATCCTTCGTGCGGCTATGCGCGATGGTGACGGTGGCGTTGGCGTCGAGCAGCAGCTGCGCCATCGGCTTGCCGACGATGTTGGAGCGCCCGATGACCACTGCCTCGAGGCCCGACAAATCGCCCAGCCGGTCGGTCAGCAGCATCATGCAGCCAAGCGGCGTGCAGGGCACGAAGCCGCTCTGTCCCACCGCGAGGCGGCCCGCATTGGTGACGTGGAAGCCGTCGACATCCTTGTCGGGGTTGATGGCGGCAATCACCGCCTGGTCGTCGAGATGGTCCGGCAGCGGCAGCTGGACGAGGATGCCGTCCACCGCCTCATTGGCATTGAGTTGCTCGACCAGCGCGAGGAGGTCCGCCTCGCTTGTGTCGGCGGGCAGGCGGTGCTCGAAGCTTTCCATGCCCGCGGCCACGGTCGCCTTGTGCTTGCTGCGCACATAGACCTGGCTCGCCGGGTCCTCGCCCACCAGCACGACGGCAAGACCAGCCTTGCGGCCCGAAGCGGCCTCGAACTTCGCGGCCTGCTCGCCGACCCGCTCGCGCAGGTTTGCAGCGAAGGCTTTTCCGTCGATCCGTTCTGCGGTCATGCGGCGTAGACGATGTTTTCGAGGACGATGAGGATAATCTGCAGCAGGATGATGACCACCAGCGGCGAGAAATCGACCATGCCGGTGTTTGGCATCAGATTGCGGATTGGCCGCAATATGGGATCGAGCAGGCGATTGATGCCGTCATAGAAGCCGAGCAGGAATTCATTGCGGCCCACAACGTTGAACGCAAACAGCAGGCCGATGATGAACTGGATGATGATGAGCATCACGAAGACGGACGCAATCATCGATACGATTTGGTAGAGCGTAATGAGCACTTAGGTCGAACCCCGTCTGGAAAAGGACAGTCCCATAGGAAAACGCCTCTACAAGAGGCCGCGCAAGCCCGCCACCCCCAAGTGTGCGCTTATCAGTCTGCGCTTATCAGCGTACCTGCGCCGCGCGCAGTGAAGAATTCGAGGAGCATGGCGTGCGGCACCCGCCCGTCGAGCACGACCGCTGCCTCGCAGCCCGCCTCGACCGCCGTCACGCAGGTTTCGAGCTTGGGGATCATGCCGCCGCTGATGGTGCCGTCCTCGCGGAGGGCAGCAATGTCGGCTGGCGTCAGGTCGGTGAGCAATTTGCCCTCTTTGTCCAGCACACCGTCGACATCGGTCAGCAATAGGAGGCGCGCGGCACCCAGCGCCGATGCCAGCGCGCCTGCCATGGTGTCGGCGTTGATGTTGTAGGTATGCCCGTCCTCGCCCGTGCCGATAGGCGCGATGACGGGGATCATGCCCGCCGCCGTGGCGGTCTCGATGATGGTCGTGTCGACCGCGCTGGGCTCGCCGACAAAGCCGAGGTCCAGCGCTTTCTCAATATTGCTTTCGGGGTCCTTGGTCGTGCGCTCGACCTTGCGCGCGGTGACCAGCCCGCCGTCCTTGCCCGAGATGCCGACCGCCTTGCCGCCCGCGCGCGCAATCGAGCCAACGATGGCCTTGTTGATGGCACCCGAGAGCACCATTTCGGCAACCTCCGCTGTCGCCTTGTCGGTCACCCTGAGGCCGTCGACGAAGCGCGTCTCGACGCCAAGCTTTTCCAGCATAGCGCCGATTTGCGGACCGCCGCCATGGACGACCACCGGATTGATGCCTACCGCCTTCAACAGCACCACGTCCTCGGCAAATTCGCGCGCAGCGTCATCGTCGCCCATGGCATTGCCGCCGTATTTCACCACGAAGCTGCGGCCCGCATAACGCTGGAAATAAGGCAGCGCCTCGATAAGCGTCTGGGCCTTGGCGCTGGCATCGGTGAGGGTCATGGTGTCGGTCTCGTTCATCGCTTTCCTGCCGCCCTAGCTGGCGCGGGGCCGCGGTGGAAGCCAATCATCTGTTCGGATGCGCCAAGTCGCGCTAGGCTCTGCAAATGAAACGCACCATCGCACTCCTCGCCGCACTGCCGCTCGCCGCCTGCACCACCTCGCAAGGCGCGCGCCTCCCGTCCTCGCAGGAAGCCTTCTGGGACGCGTTGCAGAGCCATTGCGGCAAGGCCTATCGCGGCCAGCTCGTCAGCGAAGACGCCCGCGACGCCGACTGGAAGGGCCGCGCGATGATTGCCCATTGGGCTGCCTGCGACGAGCGCAAGGTCGCCATCGCCTTCCATACCGAAAGCGGTCTGGAGACTTCGGTTGGAAATCCGGTCTGGGACCGCTCGCGCACCTGGATCATCTCGCGCCAGTATATCGAGAATGCTGCGCGCGCCACGCCCATCGGTCTCGAACTGAAACACGACCACCGTCACGAGGACGGCGAGCCCGACACGGTGACCTTCTACGGCGGGCTGACGCAGGACAAGGGCACGGCGCGCGCGCAGGATTTCCCCGTCGACGGCTATTCGATTGCGCTGTTCGGCGACAATGGCCTCGGCGCATCGCTGACCAATGTCTGGCGCGTCGAAGTCGACCCGGCGAGCGATGAGGACGCGCGCTTCGCATACCAGCTCACCCGCCGAAACGACCCCAGCCGGCTGTTCCGCGTCGAATTCGACGCCAGCGAAGCGGTCGCACCGCCGCCGCCCGCATGGGGCTGGTAGGCCGCGTCCGCGAGGGAGCACCTTCTCCCGAAAGCCTGCTGCTCACCGCGCCCGGGATACGCGCCTATGCCGACCGGTGGGATTGCGAAGTGGCGACCGGCATCAGCCTCGCCCACCTCATCGAAGCCTTTTTCACCAGCAGGGCGTTCCGCGCGGAGCGGCTGGCCTTGTCGGCCATCGGGCGCGGTGGGAGTGATGGCGAAGCGCTGCTGCTGGCGATGGGAGCGGCGCAAGGGTTCGCCGCGTGGGCCTAGGTCGAGCGGCGCGAGAACGAAATCCTCCTCGAGGATTTCGCTGGTCGCACGCGCTGCTGGCTGGCGGTGACACCCTCGGCCGATGTCACCACCCTGTCCTTCGGCACCGCCATCATGGAGCGACAAGGCAAACGCGCCGCCGCCCGCAGCGAGAACCTCGTCTTCCGCGCCCTCTTGCCCTTCCACCGCCCCTATGCCCGCGCGCTGCTGAAGTCGGCAGCGCACAAGGCGGTAGACTTGCGTCAGCGAGCGCCTTCAGGCGGGTAGGCAGGCGCCGGGCCGTGGTCGAGGCTGAGGCTTTCGAGCAGGCGGAAGCGTTCTTCTTCAGGCATCCATTGCCAAATATGCAGGTACCGCCCGCCGCCGGTCTGGACCCAGCCCTTCTCCTCGCCGCGCCATTCGAGGAAGGTGTGGTGCGCCTCTTCGAGCGCGCCCCAGTCGCCCAGCTTCTTGATGGTGCGGCTGCCCGGCACCAGCAGTCGGCGGTTCTTATAGCCTTCGTTCTTGCCGCCCGGCGCGCGCGCTTCGCAGGCCTCGCGCGCCTCATCGACCATCTGCTTCCCGCTGGCGAGCGGCAGGCCGGCGAGGTCGTGCACCATACGGAAATCCTCATGCACGAGGTCCGCCACGGCATCGGGGTCGCAGCCTTCGAAGAAGCCCCAGAAGAGCTTGGCATCATTCGCCTCGATACGGCTCACCATCTCCTCTCCCGTGGGCATGGGAGGCGGTGTTTCAAGCGGAACGGCGGCGGTGGCTTGCGCCAGCAGGATGGCGGACAGAACGGTCAAACGGGTTCTCCCTGAAAGGTGGGTTGCCTATCTAATACACCCAACCCTTGCGTCAAGCCCGCCAGCCTGTAAGCTGCGACCTGCACCTTAGGGAGGGACGCAAGATGGACAATTCTCAGCAACCCCGCGAAAGCGGACGGATCAATGTAGGCGAAGACCGTGATGGCTTCGGCACGCAGCCCCCGGCCCGTAGCGGCAATATGGCGGGCGTGGACAGCAATCGCCCGGTCGTGGTCGGCGCGCTTTACCTTGCCAGTTTCCTGACCGGCATCACCGGCCTCGTCGGCGTGGTGCTGGCGCATATCTGGGAAGGCGAAGCGCGCGGGACCTGGGCAGAATCGCACTACACCTACCTCATCCGCACCTTCTGGATCTCGGTCATCGCCGGCATCGCGGCCTTCCTGCTGATGTTCGTGCTGGTCGGCTTCCTGCTGTTCCCGCTCATTGCAATCTGGTTCGGCGTGCGCAGCGTTCTGAGCCTCGTCAAGGCATCGAAGCAGGAACCCATGCCGGATCCCAAGACGCTGCTGTTCTGAGCCGCGATGTTGGACCACGCCCCGGCAGGGTCCGACAGGATGGAACACATGGAACACGGTCCTGGCGGGAAAGAGCCGCCGGATACGAAACGGCCCGCATCATTTGGGGAGGCGGGCCGTTTTCGCATGGATCATGCCCTGCTTCTGGCGATCTTGGGGCGGGTAGGAAAGGCCTTGGGCACTGCTTAGTAATACGGCTCGCAGGCAACGCCGTCGCCATCGCCGTCCATGCCTTCACGGTAACCGGGCTGGCCGCGATAGAGCGGCGCCTTCCCGGCAGCGCGGACCTGGTTGCATCCGGCATAGTACACCGATTTCTCGACAGCGAGGCGAGCGGCCTTTTCCTCTTCGGTTTCGAAAAGGGTCATGCCCGGCAGCGCACGGCCCGAAAAGATCATGGCTGCACCGACGGCCACCGCGGCCAGCTGGAGCACGCCGGTCATAAACAGTCGGTCGGAAAAACTCTTCTTGCGGGTCTTGTGGCGGAAGATCCCGCGCCCTGCATAGGCTCCTGGCAACCCGCCGATGATGGCGAAGAGGATAAGCGTGTCCTCGCTGATCCGGCGACTGCCTGTTTCGGCGAGCGACTTGTCGATGCCGAAACAGGCAAAAGCGATGAAATTCACCGCGATGAGATAGTAGATGAGATATTCGATCATTTCCCCCGCACCGCTTTTCCGGCTGCCTTTGTCCGAGTGCCTAACCGCGGCAGCGGGCAAGGCAAGGGCTTGAGGCAGCGGCCACGCCCGTTATCGTCAGCGCCATGAGCCGCAAGCCGCGCACCCCTGCTTTCCGCCGACGCCCGGCTCCGAACCCGCCGCGCGTGCGCAACACGAAATGGAAGCGGGCGCGGCGCAGGCGCTTGCCCCGAAGGGGAGCCACGGTGACTGCGCTCATCTTCGCGCTCGCCATCGGCTGGTTCCTGTCCAAGGACCACCTGTTCCCACCCACAATTCCGCCGCAAAGCGAGGTGGCGATATCCTTCCGCCCCTGCGGCATGCTCGGCAGCGGGCCTTGTGTGATCGACGGCGACACGGTGGCGATAGGCCAGCGCCGCGTGCGCCTGACCGGCTACGACGCGCCCGAGATGGACGGGGAGTGCAGGCTCGAGCGCGCCAAGGCCATCGAGGCCAAGGCGGAACTCCTCCGCTGGCTCGCCCGCGGCCGCTTCACCTGGACCGGCGGCGAGGATCCCCCGCGCGACCGCTGGGGCCGAGAACTACGCGAAGCCCGCCGCGGCGACGACCTCTTGGCAGAGCACATGGTCAGCTCAGGGCTGGCCGAGGAAATGGGCTGGGGTGCGGAGCGGGTTGAGTGGTGTTGAAAGGGTTTATTGATTTTCCCACTCGCTAATTTCGCTTCATAACGGCCCGATGAAGTGGAATCGCACCCGAAAATGGAAACGGCAGAGGATAGCGCAAATAATTAGCCGCGACGGCGACAATTGCTGGCTCTGTAACCTTCCGATGCCAGACCCTCCCAAGCGTCCGAACAAGCGACGAAGCCTCGAACACTTGCTGGCGAGAAGTGAGGGGGGAACGGATGACCTGGCCAATCTCGTCGTGTGCCATCAGCACTGCAACGGACACCTTGGTGTTCGGCCAGCGGCTGATAAATTGAAGATGCGCGCCAAGTGGCACAAGGTAGAGAAGCGAAGACAGACGACGCGCAGATCCAGGAAATCGAAATAGCGAAGCCTCAGCGCTAATCTGCCTCCATCGTCATTCCCGATTTCTGGGATGCCCACCAAGAGGAAGGCGACTGGCAAATTCTCGCCCGCTGGATCGACGAGAACCTCGATTACGGCTCGCTCTATTTCTTCCCGACCCTATGGGTGGTCAATGTGGCACGAAAAGCCGGAGCGGCGGGTAGATAGCTATGCTGTGCCGAAGGGGCGGTGGCGCTAGGGCCAAGAATGAAGGACCAATTAAGTGGGAAGCGCGGAAATAGAGCTTCTCAACCATCGCAAATAGATGAGTCCCGAACTCACGATCGCCACTGTGTTGCTCGTTGATGGAGGCGTAGGCTTCTCAACTTCCTGTCCATGGCGGTATATGTGGCAAGCATCGATCCAATCCACCAGCGCATCACACATATGACTGACGGATTGCTTGCTTGGGCCGTCACTTTCTAGCGCAAGAATCTCTGGCTTTAAGACTTGAAGAACCGCATTTTTGTTGAGTCTTTTGACACGTCCCGGAAACTCCAGTTTGGCATAAATCTCTATGGCCTCGAAAATTGACCTAATGGCTTTTTTTTCGTCGGGCTTGAGAGCTTGGATAGCCTCGATTGAGTCTTCGACCTCATGTCTTACAGCCGCAAATTTTCCTTCCTCCAATCCCGCGATCGTCGAGGTCAGGACATTGTGAAACTCAGTATCAATTATCGGCCGCACAACAGCCCGTTCGTCCACGAAATAGGATGAATTTTCCTCGATGAAGGCCGCGGCACAAAACTCGCGCCAATTCCTTGCTTCGATCCGACTAATACCACTTGAATTCTTGCGGAACTGTTCTCCAATCGCATCGAACACCACCGTTATGCCGTCCGCAAAGTCTTTAAAGTCGGCTTGAAGGAAGAATCCAGCAACTTTCGTATGATAGTAGGAACCGCTGTTGCTAGCGGCCAACCGTTCCTCCAAGGACTGCCAACAGGCCGAACCGCAGCTCGATAACTTATTTTTTGCGTAAGCACTGATGCGGGTTCGGAGGCGACGGCTATCGCCTATCGGCTCGCCCCGCTCCAAATACTCTTGGCTGAACCTCGGACCCAGAGGCGCCGTGTAGGTTGTACCAGCGGCCAAGAACCTACTCCGCCGCGACAGCCCCTTCGCCGTCCTCGAACAGGCCCGGACCGTCGGTCTCGGCCTCTTCCTCGTTGGCGGCCTTGGCTTTTTGGCGCTTGTCGAAGCTCGACCACACGTCGTTCCAGTTGCCCTTGGTCGCGCCCTTCGAATATTCCGTCGCGCGGGTTTCGAAGAAGTTGGCGTGCTCCACACCGTTGAGTAGCGGGGCGAGCCAGGGGAGCGGGTGGTCGTCGACCATGTAGATGGGGTCGAGGTTGAGCTGCCCAAGGCGCCAGTCGGCGATGTAGCGGATATACTTCTTGATATCCTTCGCCGTCATGCCGGACACAGGGCCCATCTCGAAGGCGAGGTCGATGAAGTTGTCTTCCAGACGCACCGTCTTCTGGCAGATGTCGATGATGTCTTCCTTGACCGCCTTGGTCAGGCAGTCCCGCTCGCGCACGAACTCGTGGAACATGCGGATGATGCCTTCGCAGTGAAGGCTCTCGTCGCGCACCGACCAGCTGACGATCTGCCCCATGCCCTTCATCTTGTTGAAGCGCGGGAAGTTCATCAGCATGGCGAAGCTGGCGAAGAGCTGCATGCCTTCGGTGAACGCGCCGAACATGGCGAGGGTGCGGGCGATGTCTTCATCGTTGTCGACGCCGAACTGCTGCATGTAATTGTGCTTGTCGGCCATTTCCTCGTAATCGAGGAAGGCGCTGTATTCGCTCTCGGGCATGCCGATGGTGTCGAGCAGGTGCGAGTATGCCGCGATGTGCACCGTCTCCATGTTGGAGAATGCGGTGAGCATCATCTTCACTTCGGTCGGCTTGAACACGCGGCCGTATTTGTCGTGGTAGCAATCCTGCACCTCGACATCGGCCTGGGTGAAGAAACGGAAAATCTGGGTGAGCAGGTTGCGCTCGTGCTCGGTCAGCTTCTGCGCCCAGTCGCGGCAGTCTTCGCCCAGCGGCACCTCTTCCGGCATCCAGTGGATCTGCTGCTGGCGCTTCCAGAATTCATAGGCCCAGGGATATTCGAAGGGCTTGTAGGTCTTTCTGGCTTCGAGCAACGACATGTTGTGTCTCCGGCGTTTCGTGTTCAGCGACTCATATAGGGAATCATGAGCCGGAATCGAAGGCAAGGGGGGATGATTCGGTGGGGATAAGGTCTGGGTAACTATTTCCCGCCGGAACCGCCCTTTGCGTGCGACCAGTTGCGGAACGGCAACAGGGCGCAGTCCGTTGATGGGGCAAAGGAGAATTTCGATGTCCGAATATGCCCCCGACGACCAGCGCTCGGTCCACAATAGCAAGGATGCCAACTGGCGCGAGCAGGAAGAGCAGCAGCAGAACGAGGGCGCTCAGCCCGGCAACCAGCAGCAGGCGCTCGACGCGCAAGTCGGCGGCCCGCGGCCCGAGTATGACCAGTATGAGGTCAACCAGCCCGGCAACATCAACAAACAGGCCGAAGCGCAGTCCGGCTATGGCAATGCGCGCAATGAAGACGGCCAGATGGAGCAGGACGTCGCCACCGAGAGTTTCGGCAGCCAGCCGCTCCAACAAGGTGACAGCGCGCAGCCCGGCGAAATCTCGGATCGACCCGATGAACGCGCCGCAGCCGATGCTGCCCGGCCCCTTTCGGGCAGTTGATGCGTTAGACAGTTTCGGGGCTAAAGCGGACCTGTCCGGTTTTCCCCTTTTGCGGGCAAGTCTCGCGAAACCCCGGCGCCCCGTCTCTCGTAGGCGGGGCGTCAATCTTTTTAAGCCCTACCGCGCGTTGCGCTGCTTGAGGGCGGGGTATTTTCGCGCCCTATCGCGCGTTGCGCTGCTTGAGAGCGGGGCCTTTTCGCGCCCCACCACGCGGGGCGCGCCCACCTTCTCACCGACCCGTGCATGAGCTCCGACGAGACGTGGACCTTCTTTTGCAACGACCCGTTGATAGTGTGTAACCAACGCAAAACAAAGGGTTTTACATGTTTGAGAAGCTACGCATCAAGGAACACATGGAAGTCGCCAATTCGGAAGGACTCCACGTCGGTACGGTGGATGCCGTGCAGGACGATGCCATCAAGCTGACGAAGTCGGATAGTGCAGACGACATGCACCACTTCCTCTCGCTGGATGATGTCGACAAGATCGACGACAACCGCATTTATTTGAAGGAAGGCGCACGTATCCCTGAAGGACTTGGCAACAAGGCCATCATGGAAGACGCCTAAGGCAGTAACCGGCATTCCAGCCGGACTTTGGAAAGACCCCGCACGCCAATCTCGGCCTGCGGGGTTTTTCGTATGCGCTCAGGACCGCGAAGGTTGGTCACGATTGTTTAGTGCTGCACATGGCATATGATGGCCGCAGAGATGAAACGGGTGCGCGACGAGACCCATTCCGTCGAGGGCGGGATGATGGACTGGTGGCAGGGAAAGAGAATTCCCTGCCCCGCGCACCTGCGCGTCGCGCTGGAGACGGCGGTCGATGACCAGCATTATCGCGAAGCCCGCTTCCTTGCGGTGCTTGGCGTGCTGGTCGCGCTGATTTCGCTTACAGTCGACCTGGTCACGATACCCGAGCACTTCGGGGTCGTCGCCATCGTGCGGCTGATGGTGACAGCGCCGGTCCTGCTGGCCGTCCTGGCCATTCCGCGCAGCCGCCTGGCATTGCAGAAGTTCCTGCTGGGTGCGGGGCTCAGCGCCCTATCTCTGACGCTCTTGTTCGCCAGCGGCTTCGCACCTCCCCCAGCCGACAGTTTCATGGCCGTAGGTGTCATCATGATGCTGGGCATCGCGCTGCCGCTGCTTCCGTTCCGCAGGCGCGGCATCCTGCTGTTCATCGCCGCGGTGCTTGTCCCCTCGGGCATTCTCGTCATTTTCCAGCAGAATGCAGAAGGCTATGCAGAGACCTTCCTGCTGATCCTCACGCTTGTTGCCACGGGAGCGGGCGTGCTTGCCCGGCGGTTTCGCTGGCTCGACCGGCGCAATGCCCTTCTCCAGCTCCAGGCAGAAGACCGCGCCCGCGAGCTTGAGCAGAGCAATGCACGGTTGACCGAATTGTCGATGCTCGACCCCCTGACCGACCTTGCCAACCGCCGCTGGGCGGAAAAGGTATTCGAACGCGACTATGCCGCCAGCAGCGAAGACGCACCGGGCCTGACGGCAGTGCTCCTGCTCGATCTCGACCACTTCAAGAATTTCAACGACCGCTGGGGTCACGAACTGGGCGACAAGTGTCTGCAGGCAGTGGCGGAAGTGCTGCGGCACTGCGCGGGCACCCACGGCGGCCTCGCCGCGCGCTTTGGCGGCGAGGAGTTTGTTATCCTCCTACGTGTCGACGACGTCGCCGAGGCGTTGGTACTTGCCGAGCAGGTTCGTGTAGGCGTTGAACGGATCGAGATCGGCCATGGCGCGAAGGCGGCCCCGGTCAGCTGCACAGTCAGCATCGGCGTAGCCTTGCACGAAGCGGCTGGCCGCGCGGTCATGGGTAAAATGCTCCGGAGGGCCGACGAAGCGCTTTACCGCGCCAAGAGCGAGGGCCGTAACCGCCACATATTGGCGGCTTGAAGCCACGCACCTTTGCTACGTCATACAAGGCAAACCGCCCCGCTAGCCATCAGGGCGAGCGGGGCGGCGCTTGTTTGTTGGTCAGGCGCACTGCCCGCCCGCCTTACTGACAGGCGAGGCATTCCTCGTAGTCGGTCTGCTCTGCGGCCAGTTCGAACTTGGTCGCGTCCTTGGTGTTGTCCGCTTCGACGCCGCCTGCGAAACCGGCGCGCTGCACCGACTTGGAGCGGAGGTAGTAGAGCGACTTGATGCCCTTCTCCCATGCCTGGAAGTGCAGCATCATCAGGTCCCACTTGTCGACATCGGCCGGGATGAACAGGTTCAGCGACTGCGCCTGGTCGATATAGGGCGCGCGGTCGGCGGCGAATTCGAGCAGCCAGCGCTGGTCGATTTCGAAGCTGGTCTTGAAGGTCGCCTTTTCTTCCGGCGTCAGGAAATCGAGGTGCTGGACGCTGCCGCCCTTTTCGAGAATCGAGTTCCAGATCGCGGTCGAGTTCTTGCTCTTCTTGTCGAGCAGTTTCTCGAGATAGGGGTTCTTGACCACGAAGGACCCGGACAGCGTCTTGTGCGTGTAGATGTTCGCCGGGATCGGCTCGATGCAGGCGCTGGTACCGCCGCAGATAATCGAAATCGACGCGGTCGGCGCAATCGCCATCTTGCAGCTGAAGCGTTCCATCGCGCCCATTTCTTCGGCATCGGGGCATGCGCCGCGTTCCTGCGCGAGCACCATGGAGGCTTCCGAAGCCTTGCCCTGGATGTGCTTGAACATCTTCAGGTTCCAGACCTTGGCCATCGGGCTTTCGAAGCCGATGCCCTTCTGCTGGAGGAAGGAGTGGAAGCCCATCACGCCGAGGCCGACCGAGCGTTCACGCATGGCCGAATACTTGGCACGTGCCATCTCGTCGGGTGCGCGGTCGATATAGTCCTGCAGGACGTTGTCGAGGAAGCGCATGATGTCTTCGATGAACTGCTTGTCGGTGTTCCACTCGTCCCACTTCTCGATGTTGAGCGAGGACAGGCAGCAGACCGCGGTGCGGTCGTTGCCGAGGTGGTCGATGCCGGTCGGCAGCGTAATTTCGGCGCACAGGTTCGAGGTCGAGACCTTGAGGCCGAGCTCGCGGTGATGCTTGGGCATCATACGGTTCACCGTGTCCGAGAACACGATGTAGGGTTCACCCGTCGCAAGGCGGGTTTCGACCAGCTTCTGGAACAAGCTGCGCGCATCGACGGTCTTGCGAACCGAACCGTCACGCGGGGAGACGAGGTCGAATTCCTCGCCGGCGCGGACAGCTTCCATGAACTCGTCGGTCACCAGCACGCCGTGGTGCAGGTTCAGCGCCTTGCGGTTGAAATCGCCCGAGGGTTTGCGGATTTCGAGGAATTCCTCGATTTCCGGATGGTTCACGTCGATGTAGCAGGCAGCCGAGCCGCGGCGCAGCGAGCCTTGCGAAATCGCCAGCGTCAGGCTGTCCATCACGCGCACGAAGGGGATGATGCCGCTGGTCTTGCCGTTGAGGCCGACCGGCTCGCCGATGCCGCGGACATTGCCCCAATAGGTGCCGATGCCGCCGCCCTTCGAAGCGAGCCACACGTTCTCGTTCCAGGTGCCGACGATGCCGTCGAGGCTGTCGGAGACCGAGTTCAAATAGCAGGAAATGGGCAGGCCGCGCGTGGTGCCGCCGTTCGAGAGAACGGGCGTGGCGGGCATGAACCACAGCTTTGAGATATAGTCGTAGAGGCGCTGGGCGTGGTCCTGGTCGTCGGCGAAATAATCGGCGACGCGGGCGAAGAGGTCCTGATAGGTTTCGCCGGGCAGCAGGTAACGGTCTTCGAGCGTTTCCTTGCCGAATTCGGTGAGCAGTTCGTTGCGGCTGTCGTCCGTCTTCACGTCGAAGCGGCGGTCGAGCACCTTCTTGCTGTCGTCTTTCTCGGCAGCAGCCTTGGCGACTTCGGCCATGGCACCGGCCATCGCCCCGGCAATCTCTGGGCCGGCCTTTTCGGCGACGAGTTCTTCAGAACCCTTATCTTGCTTTGCCATGCTGACAGCCTTTTCTGCAGGCTTCGACTTCGCGGTGCCAGTGTCCTCGACTGTATCGTCCATATCCAGGTCCAGTCCCATCGCCGCTTCGTCTCCGCTCTTGAAATCCATGATGCCCCACCATTGTCTGTGCGTTAGTGGCGGGACCTGCGCTTCCCCGCCTGATTTGTATCTTCACCGAGTCGACGGGAGCCCTACCCGCCTACCATCGATTGCCTGTTCCGGGGCCTGAAACTTCTCCCCAATTTCTCCACAGACCGGGTCAAATCCGCCTATCCCTCCATATGGGGAGGAAGGTGAAAATCGCTAGGTCTTGTAGGTACCCCCAGGCAGCCAACCACTAGATAGTGAATCAGACGCGAGTCGGGCGCAAGAGGGTCAACGAAAATTTAACGCGTGAAACGTGCCTGCAACGTTGCGTTTGGATTTGATGCGATGCAGCGACGCGTGGACCAAGCTGGCTTTGCGGCTCGCGCAAGCCCAAAAATGCATTCGTGCAAAAAATTTTGCGGGCAAAAATCGCCCGGCCGACTTGTGAATCAATCGAATCGGCGCGGGCAATTTTCTTGCCCGGAGAGCGCCGTGCGACCTAGGGTAATCGCATGCTTGAGACAATTTCGCCCGACCTCCTCCGCGACCTCAGACAGCGCCATGCGGAGCCGCAGCGATTCTACCACGACTGGACTCATGTGGAGGCCCTGCTCGGCCACTTTCGCAAGATTGAAGACAGGATATTCGACCGCAAGGGCGTGCTTTACGCCATCCTCTTCCACGATGCGGTATATGACCCGCGCGCGAAGGATAACGAGCGACAAAGTGCAGCCTTGCTCACCCGGACCGCCCCGCCCATTGGCGGCTCGTCGTTGGCGCTGGCACACACTGCCATCCTCGCAACCGAGGGGCACAAGATGCCGGAGGCCGAAGGAGAAACGGCAAGCGACATCGCGCATTTCCTCGACATGGATCTCGCCATTCTCGGCGCGAGCGAAGAGCGTTTCAATATCTATGAAGAGCAGGTGCGGCGCGAATATGCGCATGTGCCAGAAGAGGCTTTTCGCAAAGGACGCGCTGCCGTTCTCGAAAGTTTTGCAGGGCGCGACCGCCTGTATTTCAGCGATTGGGGATACGCACGCTTCGGAGAGCCAGCGCGCGCGAACCTAGCCCGTTCATTGGCCGCCCTGCGCACCAACGGCTGAATTGGCGCGCCCATAACAAACCCCGGCGGCGCACCATTCCCGCAGAATGGGTACGACGCCGAGGCGTTCCAGACGGCATGCTCTAAGGGGGAGGGGCCGACCGGAAAGATGAGCGCTGGTCAGGAGGTCGGGGTCAGCGCCACATGGCCAAAGGCTAGAACGCGGAGTTCGTTGCCTTCCATGGCGAGCCGGGCAGCTTCTTCGCTGGCCAGCGTCTCGCTCAACCTGTCCTTGCTGCGCTCGCTTGAAGCGAAGATGATGTTCGCCTGGAAGACCTGGTCGTCAGGAATGCCTGCAGGCACAGTCTTCATCGAATCGAGGCGGCGGACGGCACGGATCGCGGTACGGTCGAGCCCGAACTTGCCGGACCTGCGATGCAGTTGGACATTTTCAGGCTCGCCATCGGCAGTTCGCGTGAACCGCACGATCGCAATCCCGTTGCCATAGCCGTCGCCATAACGCGTTGCGCGGACGAGCTGGTGGTCGAGGTCCTTGGAGACCTTTTCCACGAATTGAGCCCGGGCATTCTCGGGCGTCACGACGATGGCCTGGGATGAGAGTGGCTCGGCAAGCATGAAGGCCGAACAGACGAGAGCGAGAACGAGGGTAAGTATCTTATTCATTGTGATCATCCTTTTTCTGACGAAAAGCGATGATCGGCCGCAGAGAGTTACGCAGTGATCGCGACTTCCATTATAAAAACCATTCAAGCGGAGACGGTCGTTGGTCGATCGGTCATCGACCTCCTGCGGGAGCGATCGATAACTGCGGCGTAAAATGCGCCTGCCCCCCACATGTGTCAAATGGTGCAACAACGCCTGCCGCAAATGTGCAATTTGGAAATTAAAGGCTTGCCGACACGCTCTTCATTTCAAGGTTGCGCACCCTTAATTCACAGTCGCGATTGCAAGGAACTGCCACTCATAACCGACTCTCTTGCAAAGTAACCTCCGACGAAACCTTCCGCGATTTTATTACCGGAATTCGTCGCGATTCAGGCTCGCTCCGTCGCAGCTCGAGCATGTCCCGCTATCTCTTCGGTAAGCTCTCCGACCAGTTCGAGGGGGAGGTCGTGTCCCCAGCCAGGGATGGTCTTGAGCTTGGCGTCGGGAATGCAGTCCGCTGTGTCTCGGCCGCCGTCGCACGGCACGAGCGGATCGTCCTCGCCATGCAGCACCAGCGTCGGCACCGCTATGTCTCGCAGCATGGCGCTGCGATCGCCATCGGCGACAATTGCGGACAAGTGCCGCGTTGGTCCTTGCGGGTAGAAACTGCGGCGTACGTTTACGAGCGTCCTCTCGCGAAGCCGTTCTTCTGGCGAAGGATAGGCAGGCGAACCGATGGTACGCGCGAGCATGATGCCGTGGTCGACCAGCGCCTCTTCGGCATCGCTCTTGGGCCGCGTGACGAGGGCCCGCAGCGCCTTCTTCTGCGCCGAAGGGAGCTTGGGATTGCCGGTGGTAGAGAAGATCTGGGTGAAACTCAAACACCGCTCGGGGTATTTGGCGGCGACGTGCTGGGCAATCATCCCGCCCATGCTCGCCCCCACGATATGCGCTGCATCGATGCCAAGCGCATCGAGCAGGCCGATCCCGTCGGCAGCCATATCTTCCAACTTGTAGGGAACGCGAGGGGTGAGGCCTATCTTCGACATCAGCGTCATCTTGACGAGGCCCGGTGCTTTCACGCCATCGAACTTGTGCGACAGGCCGATATCGCGGTTATCGTAGCGGATGACGCGAAAACCCTGCGCCGCCAGTGCCTCGACCAGTTCATCCGGCCAGAGGGTCAGCTGGGCGCCGAAACCCATGATGAGCAGCATGGCAGGATCGGCAGGGTCGCCATGTTCCTCATAATGCAATTCAATCCCGTTGGCCCTGGTCTTCGGCACGCATGTTCTCCTGCTCCTGATGCGAGGAGCAATAGGCCAAAATTCGGGGCCGCTGTCCAGCAGTCTTCAACCGGGCACTCGTAACGTCATTTTATAGTAAAGATTAAGTAAATATCTACAGAGTCTTGTCGAAAGAAGACAATTAAGGGGCCAGTAAGATTGCGTATACTAGGCAGTGAGGGTGAGAGGGTCGCCATGAGTATCGAACGTAGGAATACCGAACGCTTGACTACGCGCGGCAGCGTGCGGTTCGAGCTGGGCGGTGTTTCGCACTTCGGGACCATGCGCAACTTGTCGCAGGCCGGCTGCATGATTGAATCGCCCAACCTCGCTGCCGAAATCGGCGAGCGGTGCGAAGTCACGCTGATGCCGGGATATTCGAGCAGCGGGCGCGTAGCATGGCAGCTTGGCGATGCGGTCGGGATCTCCTTTCTCATCCCGGTTCCGTCGGCGCTTGTGCGCGAACTTGCGTTCGACGACTGGACGATGCGGAGCGAGAAGCGCACCGGCGCGGCCAATAGCTGACGACTTCCGGCGAAGAAATCAGGCGTGGACCATTTCGGAAGTGCCACGCTTCTCTTCATACAGCGCCATGTCCGCGCGCGAGATGGCCGCGTCGATATCGTCCCAGTCTTCGGGCACTACCGCAGTCAGCCCGAAAGCGAAGGACACCGGCATACCATCGACCCTGGCAAGCGGGCGACGGCGCATGGTGAGGCGCAGGCGCTCCAGCTGGTAATTGGCCTCGGTCACCTCCTTTTCTGGAAAGAAGATGACGAATTCATCACCGCCCCAGCGCGCGGCAATTTCGCTGTCGGAAATCGTGCCCGCGATACGCTCGGCCATGGCGCGCAGGACCCGGTCGCCCTCGATATGGCCGTGCTCGTCATTGATGCGCTTGAAACGGTTGCCGTCGAGCAAGGCCAGCGTGCCCTTGCCCGAGCCCCGTTTTTGCAGCGCTTCGGTGAAGCCGCGGCGATTGGCGAGGCCGGTCAGGAGGTCGGTGGTGGCGATATCTTGCAGGCTGTCCATTTTCTCTGCAGTGGAGCGTGCGGCATGGGCGACCGACTCGAGCAATTGCCCCGCCATATCCGGCCCGCCGATGGGCACGGGGCGGGTGTGGTCCCCATCGCGCAGCGCGCGCAAGGAACGGGTCGCTTCCTGCATGGGCGCCAGCAGGCCCCAGATGCCGAGAATGGCGGCGGCGCTCCCGACCACCGTGGCTATCAGCAAGGCAAAGAAGATGCCCCAGTGCCATTGCCCGCGCACGGCCTCGAAGATGAGGAAGGTGATGAGCGGGATATGCACCGCGCCGAAGCACAGCGCGAACATGCGCGCCGGGTAGTGGCGCGGGAACAGGAAAGATGTGGCTTTGTAAAATCACATTCGGGATTATCCCTTCGGCGACCCCCTTACCTCCCCAATGCCTAAGATATCGGCAAGGTCCAGCTAGTACGAAGTTAGGTATAAGCGCTGTGGCCGGACCAACTTCATGGAACCAGGACAGTGTCGCGCGCCACGCTGTCGGTTTCGGGATAGTCAAGGATGAAGTGCAGCCCGCGGCTTTCGTGCCGCTTCAATGCGCTCTTCACGATTAGGTCGGCGCATTCGAGCAAGTTGCGCAGTTCGATGAGGTCGGTGGTCACGCGGAAGTGGCCGTAATAGTCCTCCACCTCCTCGCGCAGCATGCGGATGCGGTGGGCGGCGCGTTCCAGCCGCTTCGTAGTGCGCACGATGCCGACATAGTTCCACATGAAGCGGCGGATTTCGGTCCAGTTCTGCTTGATGACGACTTCCTCGTCGGAATCGGTCACGCGGCTTTCGTCCCACGGCAGGATTGCGGGCGGCTCGTCGAGCTTGTCCCAGCATTCGAGGATGTCCTTTGCCGCCGCCTCGCCGAAGACAAAACATTCGAGCAAACTGTTCGACGCAAGACGGTTGGCACCATGCAGCCCGCTCTCGGTGCACTCGCCCGCTGCCCAGAGGCCGGGTAGGTCCGTCTTGGCGTCGAGCCCGATTTTCACGCCTCCGCAGGTGTAATGCTGCGCGGGCACGACAGGGATTGGGCCCTTGGTCATGTCGATGCCGAGTCCCATCAGTTTTTCATGGATGGTCGGGAAATGCTCCATCACGAATTCGGGCGGCTGGTGGCTGATATCCAAGTGGACATAGTCGAGGCCGTAGCGCTTGATCTGGTCGTCATTGGCGCGTGCTACGATGTCGCGCGGCGCCAGCTCCATGCGCTCGGGGTCGTATTTCTCCATGTACCGCTCGCCCGTCACCGGATTGAACAGGCGCCCGCCCTCGCCGCGCACGGCTTCTGTAATGAGGAAGTTCTTGACCTCGAGATTGTAGAGGCAGGTCGGGTGGAACTGCATCATCTCCATGTTGGAGACGCGCGCGCCCGCACGCCACGCCATGGCAATCCCATCGCCGGTCGCGCCGCGCGGCGCAGTGGAGAAGAGATAAACGCGGCCCGCACCACCCGCCGCCAGCACGGTGGCACGCGCGACATGGGTCACGACTTCGCCCGTTTCCTCGTCAAGCGCATAGGCGCCCCAGACGCGGCCCGAGCCGGAATATTCCTTCTGGTTACGCCCGGTGATGAGGTCGATGCAGCTCTGGTGCGGGAGCAGCGTGATATTCGGATTTTCCTCCGCCGCTTTCAGCAGCGCGGCCTGCACCGCCCAGCCGGTCGCATCGTTCACATGGACGATGCGGCGGTGCGAATGCCCCCCTTCGCGCGTGAGGTGGAGGTCGTCTTCCTCGCGGTTGAAGGGCACGCCCAGTTCGCACAAGCGGTCGATGGCAGCAGGCGCGCGCTCGATGACGAATTCGACCGTCTCGAGGTCGTTGAGACCGCCACCTGCGACCATGGTGTCGCGGATATGATTCTCGAACGTGTCGCCCGCATCGAGCACGGCGGCAATCCCGCCCTGCGCCCAGGCAGTCGAACCGCTGTCGAGCTTCCCCTTGGCGAGCACCAGCACCTTCTTGCTTTGCGCCAGTTCGAGCGCGGCGGTGAGACCGGCTGCACCCGAGCCGATAACGAGGACATCATGCGTTTCGCTCATGCCCGCACTCATGGCCATCCAATCGCATCGCGGCAAGCAGAGAACGATTCGCCGAAAGTAAGGTTAAAATGTGACAGCATCTCGATATGCACGGATCGACAGGGAAACGTGGGGCGCACGGGATCTTGGAGGGTCGCAAACAATGAAAATGGGTATGCTCGCCTGCGCGTTCGGGCGTCATAAGGTCGATCACGCCAACATGCGCAAGGCCGGTGGCTCGCATGTCGGCAAGTGCCGGTGCTGCAAAACGCCGATGGAAGAAATCGAGCCGTTCGTATGGGACGTGCTGCGCGTGAAGGACGCAGGGCTCGGACCGGGCACCTTCGGCTGATCAGGCCGGATTGAAGGGCGCGGCTCAGCCCGCGCCCGTCAACTGAACGAAGACATCTTCAAGGTCTGCCTCGCGGGTGGTGACATCCTCGATCGCATAACCGTGTGACTGCACCAGTGCGAGCACCTGGCCCGCACTGGCCTTGTCGCGGTCATAGGTGATGTCGAGGCGGCGCTCGTTCACGACTTCGGCCTTCAGGAAAGCCTCTTCCATGATCGGGCCACCCAGATCCTTGTCGACGCTGACCGAGACGATTTTCTCGCGCGCCATGCCGACCAGTTCCTTGGTCGGCTTGTTGGCGATGAGTTCGCCATGGTTGATGATGGCGATGCGGTCGCACAGCTGCTCGGCTTCCTCGAGATAGTGGGTAGTGAGCACCACCGTCACTCCTTCCGAATTAAGCTCCTGCACCAGCTCCCAGAGCTGCCGGCGTAGCTCTACATCCACCCCTGCAGTCGGCTCGTCGAGCACGAGGATGGGCGGCGAATGCACCATCGCCTTGGCGATCAGCAGGCGGCGCTTCATTCCGCCCGACAGCGTACGCGCATAGGCGTCGCGCTTGTCCGACAGGTGCACGGCAGCGAGCAAATCCTCGCTGCGACGGTCCTTCTTGCCGATGCCGTAAAACCCGCCCTGGTTTTCCAGCACCTCGAAGGGAGTGAAGAAGGGGTCGAAGACGATTTCCTGCGGCACGATGCCGATGGAGCGCTTGGCGTTGCGCGGGTTCTCATCGATGTCGAAACCCCAGATTTCCGCCGAGCCGCTGGTCTTGCGCACCAGCCCTGCGAGAATGTTGATGAGCGTCGACTTGCCCGCGCCATTGGGGCCGAGCAGGCCGAAGACCCCGCCCTGCGGCACATCAAAACTGACCCCCTTCAGTGCCAGCTTGGGCGGCTCTCCCGGTCCGGGCGAGGCATATTCCTTGACGAGATTGTCGATGCGGATGGCGGGAGGCGTGGTCATGGTGGCTCACCTATCCTCTTGAGCCAGTCGGTCAAACCCATTATCGGCGCGTTCCATGAGTCTGCCTCCTCCCGAAGTGTCCAAGGTCACCACGCGCAGCGTGTGGTGCGACGGTGCAACCGACATCCGCAGCGGCAAGCGGTACAAGCCTGCTGCCCTCGGCCATCCGAAGGTCTATCTCAAGATCGACGAGCACGGCTATGTCGACTGCGGCTATTGCGATCGCCGCTTCATCCTCGAAGGCGGCCCGGCGGACGGTGTCGACCAGCGCGAGCTGATGGACATTTCCGAAGGCGGGGACCCCGGCCACCGGTAAGCCCTCGCCAATCCGGCGGGCGCACCCTACATGGGGTGCATGACCCTTACGGCCACCGACCCGCTCGCCCTCGTTTACGGCAACAAGCTTAGTCCCGAAGAGGCGCAGGCGCTCACCCGCAAACTTCTCGCGCCCTGCGACGATGGCGAGCTCTACCTCCAGTTCATCGCGTCCGAAGCCTTCGGGTTCGACGACGGTCGGCTGAAAACCGCCGACTACAGCCGGGATTCGGGCTTCGGCCTGCGCGGCGTATCGGGCGAGACGACGGGCTTTGCCCACGCCAACGACGTCAGCCCCGCCGCCATCCAGCGCGCCGGCGAGACGCTGAAACTGCTCGATGCGACGACCAGCCCGCTCGCCGCTCCGCCCGAGCGCACCAACCGCCACCTCTACACCGACGCCTGCCCGCTCGACCTCGTGCCGTTCGAGGAGAAGGTCGCACTGCTTGAGAAAATCGATGCCGTAGCGCGCGCGAAGGACCCGCGCGTGGCGCAGGTTTCGGCAAGCCTTCTGGCAAACTGGAGCGTGGTCGAGATCATCCGGCCCGATGGCTACACCGCGCGCGACATCCGCCCGCTGGTGCGTCTCAACATCCAGGTCGTCGCCGAGCAGAACGGCCGCCGCGAGACCGGTTTCTACGGCATGGGCGGGCGCTATCTCTACGACCGCCTGTTCGACGAAGGCGCATGGATGAACGGCATCGATGAAGCCGTGCGGCAGGCGATGGTCAATCTCGACAGCGTGGCCGCGCCCGCAGGCGAGCAGACCGTCCTGCTCGGCCCCGGCTGGCCCGGCGTGTTGCTGCACGAAGCCGTCGGCCACGGGCTCGAAGGCGATTTCAACCGCAAGGGCACTTCCGCCTTCTCGGGCCGCATCGGCGAGCGCGTGGCAGCCCCCGGTGTGACCGTAGTAGACGACGGCGCGATGCCCGACCGGCGCGGCTCGCTCAGTATCGACGACGAGGGCACGCCGACGCGCGAGACCGTGCTCATCGAAGACGGCATCCTCAAAGGCTATATGCAGGACCGCCTCAACGCGCGCCTGATGGGCGTGGAGGCGACCGGGAACGGCCGCCGCGAAAGCTACCAGCACGCGCCTATGCCCCGCATGACCAACACCTTCATGCGCAGTGGCACCGACGACCCCGAAGAACTGCTGAGCCGGGTCGACGACGGTATCTACGCCACCAGCTTCGGCGGCGGGCAGGTCGACATCACCAGCGGCAAGTTCGTCTTCGCTTGCACCGAGGCCTACAAGGTCGAGAAGGGCAAGATCGTCCATCCCATCAAGGGCGCGACGCTCATCGGCGATGGCCCCAGCGTCCTCACCCGCGTGACCGGCATCGGCAACGACATGGCGCTCGACGAAGGCGTCGGCATTTGCGGCAAGGGCGGCCAGAGCGTGCCCGCTGGCGTGGGCCAGCCGACGTTGCTTATCAACGGCATTACGGTGGGCGGCACGGGCTAACCGAGGTCAATCCGCGCTCAGGGTGCATTCACCTGCTGTTTGATATATGTTCTCATCTAGCAGACGGAGACTCGCCATGTTGAAACGCTTAGTCCTGGCTACCGCCGCTCTTGGCGCGCTTGCCGCACCCGCCGTGCAAGCCGAAGAGACGCTCGAAATCACGCGCGGTGAAGCGAAGCTCCAGAAAATGCTCGAAGGCCGCGTGGCGGGTGAGCCCGAGCGCTGCATCCGCACCACCCAGTCGCGCTCGCTGACAAAAATCGACGACACGGCGCTGGTCTACCGCAGCGGCGACACGATCTGGGTCAATCGCACCAAGACGCCGCATGCCATCGACGACAATGACTATCTCGTAATCCGCAAGTTCAGCGGCACGTCACTCTGCCGTAGCGACCAGATTACGACCTACAGCCGGTCCGGCAACTTCTTTTCGGGCGTCATCATGCTCGACGATTTCGTGCCCTACCGCCTGCCCGCTTCCGACGCTTCCTGAAGCATGCCAGCGCCGGATTGGGACAAGGACACCTTCGGTAATCTGATAAGGGTCTGGTTCGAGGAAATCGGACCGAACCATTGGTACAATTCCACTCCAGAAATCGATGCCATGTTGCGCGAACGCTTCGGCGAGACGCTCGAGCGCGAAGGGAAGCGCGAGGCGCAGGACTTCCTCGGCGATCCAGTAACGGCACTGGCAGCCGTCCTCCTGTTCGACCAGATACCCCGCAATATCCATCGCGGAACCGCGAAGGCCTATGCGTGGGACGATTTGGCGCAGGCTATTGCGCGAGGCATGCTGCTAGAAGGCTGGACGCAGGCGATGGAACCCGACCACGCGCAGTTCGCCCTGATGCCGCTGATGCATTCCGAAAGATTGGCGGACCAGAACGAATCGGTCCTGTGGTTCGGGAAACTTGTCCCCGATGCCCTTGATTATGCACAGCAGCACCGCGAGGCGATTGTCCGCTTCGGCTGCTTCCCGCATCGCAACGAGGTGCTCGGCCGCGAGACCACTTCGGAGCAGCAGGAAGCCATCGACGCCGGGCTCAAGTGGTAGCGGCGTAATATTCGCACAGGTTATTGACCGGACAGGCTGCGCATTTCGGGCTGCGCGCGGTGCAAACACGCTTGCCGAACTGGATTAGCCAAAAATGCCCGTCACGCATCGCCCATTGGGGGGAGCGCCGCTCCAGTTGCTGGGCTGTCCGGTCAGCAGTCTTGGCATCGGTCAGCCCGATGCGATTGCAGACACGGTGGACATGCGTGTCGACGGCGATGACGTCCTTTCCGAAGGTAAAGCTCAGCACGATATCGGCGCATTTGCGCCCGATGCCGGGCAGGCTCATCAGCCCTTCGCGCGTATCCGGCACCACGCCGCCATGTTCCGCCAGCAATGCTTCACAGAAGCGGCGGATGGAGCGGGTTTTGTTATTGTAGAGTCCGCACGGCTTGATGGCCGCCGCAATGGCGCGGTCATCGAGTTCGAGCATCTCTTCGGGCGTCCTGGCCAGGGCAAAGAGCACGCGCGCAGCCTTGGCCGTATTGCGGTCGAGCGACTGCGCCGACAGCATGCATGAAATGCACGAACGAAAAGCATCGGGCTGCCCCTTGGGCCCCTTGGCCCCACACGTGCGCCCCGGCATTTCGCGCGAGAGGATGCGATAGACTTCCTCGACTTCGTCCTCGTCCAGCACCGGTCAGGCAGGGAGGGGGTCGTCGACTTTCTCGAGCGAGGAATAATCCGTATAGCCTTCCGCTCCGCCGCCGTAGAACGTGTCCTCGTCCGGTTCGTTATAGGGCCCGTCCTGCGCAATGCGTTCTGGCAGGTCGGGATTGGCGAGGAAGAGCCGTCCGAAGGTGACGGCGTCGGCGTGGCCTTCGGCAATCCACTGCGCCGCCTCCTCGGGAGAGAAATTGCCATTGGCGATGAAGGGCCCGTCGAAGGCAGCACGCATATCCTTCACGATGGCGTCACCACCCTCGTCCTTGCCTTGCCCGGTGTGCGAATTGGGACGGATCACATGGAGATAGGCAAGACCGCGTCCAGCCAGTGCCTTCGCTGCTGCCGGATAGGTTTCACCGGGGTTTTCATCCTCGGTCCCGCCGGGGCCGCCTTGCGGAGATAGGCGCACGCCTACGCGATCGGCAGGGAGTTCCTCGCACACCGCAGCGACGATTTCGCGCATCAGGCGCAGGCGGTTTTCGAGGCTGCCGCCATATTCATCCGAGCGGCAATTCGTCGCCGAGCGGATGAACTGGTCGATCAGGTAATTGTTCGCGCAATGCACCTCTACCCCGTCGAAGCCCGCCTCGGCCGCGCATCTCGCCGCGTGGCGATAATCCTCGATCAGGCTGGGGATTTCGTCCGTGCGAAGCGCGCGCGCCTCTTCGAACGGTACCTGCGGGCCATCCGCGTGGCGATCGCCGACAAAGGCCTCGCCTTCAGGCGTCCATGCGCTGGCGGACACGGGCTTGCCACCATCGGGCTGGAATACCGGGTGGCTGATGGCTCCGACGTGCCACAATTGGCAGAATATCCGACCGCCTGCATTGTGCACGGCATCGGTGACAGGCTTCCAGCTTTCGACCTGGTCTTCGGTGAAGATACCCGGCGTCCATGCATAGCCTTGCCCTTGCTGGCTGATCTGCGTCGCTTCGGAAACGATGAGGCCTGCGCCTGCACGCTGCGCGTAGTAAAGAGCGTGCAATCCCGTCTGTTCATTTGTCTTCGCCTCGGACCGGCTGCGTGTGAGCGGGGCCATGAAGATGCGATTGGGCGCTTCGAAAGCACCGATGGCAACAGGATCGAACAGGGGGGCATTGCTGGTCATGGAGTCTCCGTTGTCTGGTTTCCTTCCCAACGGCGCAGCCCGGCGCCGCGTTCCGAAAGCTACCTGCCGGCCCGCGCCTGTCCGGTCTTGCAAAGCGACAGGGCGAGACAGCGGGCGCAATCAGGCGATGCGGGGCGGCAGGAGGTTTGACCCAATTTCTTCATCAGCAGGTGATGCTCGTCGAAGTCCGCGCCGTCCCATTCCTCCGGCATGACCGGCATGATGGCCTCGAAGGCGCGGTCGGTGCTCGCCTTGGGCGGCACCAGCCCCATGCGCTGGAGAATGCGGGTGTGGTGCCCGTCGAGGACGATGGCACGGCGGTCGAGCGTCGATGCATTCATCACACCCGCAGCAATCTTGCGGCCTATGCCGGGCAGCTGTTCGAGCCAGCGCATGGCAGGCAGCGTTTCCATTCCGGCGAGGTGCGAGAGATCGACTGTTCCGCGCCTTTTGATGAGTGCAGTGAGGCTCGCTTTCAGTCGCTCTGCGGCGATGTTGGGATAGGTCTGGGTGGCGAGTTCTGCCTGCAATTCATCGAGCGGTGCATCGGCCACGCCTTCCCAGCTGCCATAGCGTTTGAGCAGCCGATCGGTCGCCGCATTCGACACCTCGGACTTGGTGCGCGCACCGATGACGCCCTGCACCAGCACCCACTCAGGCCGCCGCCACTCCGCCGCCGCGCGCTCGATACGTCCGAAGCGCTGGACCAGCAGCGCCTGCAAGCGGCGGAGCGCCTCGGTGCGTGGGTCAGTTCCGAGCGGAAGTTGCACGGTGCGTCAGTTCGAAGCGAACCGCTCCACGAAATCGCCGACGCCCGCCATGTCGTCGAAACCGAAGATATAGGCGATCTCGACAGTGTCGGAGAAATCGAGGCCTCCCGCTGCCACGGCGGGGTTCACGTAAGCAGCCTTGGGATTGTGGAAGTCGGACAGGCGCTTCGCCTCGGTCCAGACCGGGCTGACTAAGGGATCGTTCAAGAGCGCGGCCCAGTGCGAGCCGTCGGTGGTGTTGAACGCAGGCGAACCGTTGTCGGGGAAGTTGCCGTCCTGGATACGGTGATAGCGCGTGTTGTAGACCACCGTCTGCATTGCGTCCTTCGACGTCATGCTTTCGTTCCAGTAGCTGTGCTGGACGACATGGACGCTGGTCCACATGTCCTTCGGCAATTTTTCGACCGCGGCGGCGGTCACATCCGATTGCCCCGCCTCGGCCACCCAGACGCGGCCTCCATCGGCGATAGTCGCCCGCATGCGCGCGGCAAGCGTATCGATGGTCTGGCCACGTTGCAGATGCGCATCGAGCCAGTTGTCGCCGAAAGCGAGATTGAATAGCTCCGGTGCGACCAGATATTCACCGCCCTGCGAGCCATAGGCTCCCGATGTCGCGACATAGTCGACACAGGCGAAGTCGGGATGCTTCAGCACCGAGCCAAGACCCGCAACCGCCTGCAAATCGTCGACATCGGGCTTACTGTCGTAATTCGCCACCAGCAAATCGCGCGAGGTGTCGAACAGGCCGATGGTGCCGCCGCTGTCACAGGCGCTCGAAAGCCTGCGATCCGGTGTGGTCGAGCAGGCCGCGAGGGCAAGGGTGGCCGCCGTGGCAGCCAGGAACTTGGAACGGGTCATTCGGGTCTCGCTTTCGGGAGAACAATGCCCGTCTGCATTAGTGGGTCCCCGCGGGCGCGACCCTATTCCCACTCGATCGTGCCGGGCGGCTTGGAGGTATAGTCGTAGACCACGCGGTTGATGCCCTTCACCTCGTTGATGATCCGTGTTGCCACGCGGCTGAGGAAAGCGGCGTCGAAGGGGTAGATATCGGCGGTCATGCCGTCGGTGCTGGTGACGGCGCGCAGGGCACAGACGCTGTCGTAGGTGCGCCCGTCGCCCATGACGCCCACGGTCTTGACCGGCAGCAGGACGGCGAAGGCCTGCCAGATGGCATCGTAGAGCCCTGCGTTGCGGATTTCTTCAAGGTAGATGGCGTCGGCCTTGCGCAGGATGTCGCAGCGCTCCTTGGTGACCTCGCCCGGGATGCGGATGGCGAGGCCGGGTCCGGGGAAGGGATGCCGGCCGACGAAGACATCGGGCAGGCCGAGTTCGCGGCCCAGGTCGCGCACTTCGTCCTTGAACAGTTCGCGCAGCGGCTCGACCAGTTCCATGTTCATGCGTTCGGGCAGGCCGCCGACATTGTGGTGGCTCTTGATGGTAACCGAAGGCCCGCCGGTGAAGCTGACGCTTTCGATGACGTCGGGATAGAGCGTGCCCTGCGCAAGGAAGTCCGCGCCGCCGATTTTCTTCGCCTCGGCCTCGAACAGGTCGATGAAGGCACCGCCGATGAACTTGCGCTTCTTTTCCGGATCCGTCTGGCCCTCGAGGCCGCCGAGGAACATCTCTTCGGCGTTCACATGAACCAGCGGGATGTTGTAGTGGTCACGGAACAGGGTGACGACCTGCTCGGCCTCGTTCATGCGCATCAGGCCGTGATCGACGAACACACAGGTCAGCTGGTCGCCGATAGCTTCGTGGATGAGCACTGCAGCGACGGCAGAATCGACGCCGCCCGAGAGGCCGCAGATGACCTTTCCGTCACCCACCTGCGCGCGAATTTCCTCGATCTTGGTTTTGCGAAATTCAGCCATGGTCCAGTCGCCTTTTAGGCCGCAGACATGGCGTACGAAATTGGCGAGCAGCTTGCCGCCATCGGGCGTGTGGACCACTTCGGGGTGGAACTGGGTGCCGTAATAGCGGCGCTCGTCATCGGCGATCAGCGCGAAGGGCGCGCCGGGGCTGGTGGCGACGATGCGGAAGCCGTCGGCGATGCGGGTGACCTTGTCGCCATGGCTCATCCACACCTGGTGCGTTTCGCCCGGCTTCCACAACCCGTCGAACAGCACGCACTCCTCGGTCACTTCGCAAAAAGCGCGGCCGAACTCGCCGCCTTCACCGGTCTCGTGTCCTGGGCGGACCTCCCCGCCCAGCTGCTCGGTCATAACCTGCTGGCCGTAGCAAATGCCGAGAATGGGGACCTTGCTTTCGAAGATGACTTCCGGCGCGCGCGGGCTGTCACGGTCGGGTACGCTGGCGGGGCTGCCCGAGAGGATGACGCCCTTGGGCTTCATCCGGTGGAAGGCCTCCTCGGCCTGCGTGAAGGGTGCGATTTCGGAATAGACCCCCGCCTCGCGCACGCGGCGTGCGATGAGCTGGGTGACCTGGCTGCCGAAGTCGACGATGAGAATGGAATCGGGGAGGTGGGCGCTGTCCATGCGCGGCGGTTAGTTTGCCCCTCGCTTACTGTCCAGAGAGGCGTGAACCGCGTGCAACAAGTCTCTTGCGCAAAACGCAACATCCCCTGACCTTTTCTCACTTTAGTTCACAACGCGGCAACATTATTACAGCCCTCACAGCCGGCGCGGAGACGTCCCTCCCATAGCTTCCCGCCCGGCACAGAGATGGCGACAGTCCCTTCCCCAAGATTACTGTCGTCGCCTTCCTCTCGGCGAGCGAGCAGGTCTCAGAGACCACTCGCAACTCCTAGTGCGAGCGCCGCTTCACCGAGAGGCGATATGGCAGCGAGTAGAGACGCGGCCGCCCACACATCTCCTCTCCCCTCCCCAACGTGTCGGCGCCGCGTCTCGAACTCTTGCCATAGCAGCGCGTAACTTTCGCAAAGCTGCGCGCGTATTGTCTTGCGCTAGAACAAAAGGAAGAAACGCCATGACCGCAATCGCGACCCGCTTCGCTGTGCTGATTTTTGCAACCGGCCTGTCGAGCGTAATTCTCTCGCCCGCACTGGTCTGAGCCAGCGGGCATCGATGCCGGATCGAGGGTCAGCCTTCTTCCGGCTTCCATAGCCGCGCAGCCGTCTTGCGAAGTTCGCTCTTGAGCAGCTTCCCGATATGGCTGCGCGGCATTTCCTTTATGGGATAGAGCGCGGCCAGCCGCTGGGTCTTGCCGAGCCGCGCATTGACCCGCTCGCGCACGCCCTCGGCATGTAGCACGCCGTCTGCCAGCGTCACGAAGCCGACCGGCGTCTCGCCCCATTGGCGCGAGGGCACGCCGATGACTGCGGCGTCGAGCACCTCGTCCTCCTGCATCAGCGCGTTTTCGAGGTCGACGGGATAGATGTTGAATCCGCCCGAGATAATCATGTCCTTGGCGCGGCCCACGAGTTCGACGAAGCCTTCGACATCGACGCGACCGATGTCGCCCATTCGCTGCCACACCTCGCCCGTATCGGGGTCGGTCCAGTAGCCTTCCTGCGTTTGCTCGGGGCGGTTCTTGTAACCGCTCATCATGGTCTGGCTGCGGCCGACGAGATTGCCCGGCGTACCCGGCGGGACTTCCTTGTCCTCGTCGTCGAGCACCTTCAATTCGCTTCCCGGTGCCGGCCTGCCGACAGTGTGCAGCTTGTCCGGGAATTTATGCGCTTCGAGCAGGCAGACGACCCCGCCTTCGGTCATCGAATAGATTTCGATGAGCGCGCCCGGCATACGCTCCAGTACCGCGCGCTTCAGCTCGGCGGAGAAAGGCGCGGAGGTGCAGTATTTCAGCTGCAGTGAAGACAGGTCGAAACTGTCCAGATGCGCATTGTCCATCAGTCGCTGGTACTGGACCGGCACCAGCATGGTGATGGTGCTGCGGTCCTCTTGCACATGGCGCATCCAGTGCATGGAATCGAACTTGCCCATCACGCGCACCGTGCCGCCCGCCAGCAGCGCGGGAAGGAAGGCGACCATGGTGGTGTTCGAATAGAGCGGCGTGGAGGCGAGGCTGCGCACGTCCAGCCCATTCTCCAGCCAACTTGCTGCAGTCGCCGCGAATTGCCGCCAGCGCATCTGGTGCGAGTGGACGATTCCCTTTGGCGTGCCCGTGGTGCCGGAGGAGTAAATGATGTTGAACGGGTCCGACGGCTGGTGGTCGACGGGCGGTGCCTTGGTCCCCTCGGGCGCCATCCACTCGTCCAGTTCCTCGTCCAGTAGGATGCATCGCATGATTCGAGAGAACATGGTCCCGAGTTCGGTCATCTTCGCGCGGTCGACGAAGATATGGGTCGCGCCCGAATCGTGCGCCATGCCTTCGAGTTGCGCAGCACTCGCACTGGTGGTTAGCGGCGCTGCCACTCCCCCCGCGCGCACCGCAGCGAGGAAGACGAGCGCGTAGTTCACACTAGAAAGACCCAAGATGGCGACCGACTGGCCGCGTTGCAGCCCTTCGTCGAGGAGCTTCGCGGCGATACGCTCAACCCGGTCGCCAAGCTCTGCCCAGCTCAGGTCGCCCTTCTCGTCCCTCAGCGCGAGCTTGTCGCCCAGCGCCTCGGCATTGGCGGAAATGATGTCGCTGAAATTGCCGAACGGTTCGGTCAGTGCCTGATTCTCTCCCATGTGCGCACCCTAGGGGGACGGCAGCATGTGTCGAGTCAGCATTCGATGACGTTCACCGCGAGCCCGCCCTGGCTCGTTTCCTTGTACTTGTTGCTCATGTCGAGGCCGGTCTGGCGCATGGTCTCGATGACCTGGTCGAGACTGACGAGACTCTCCGCACCCGTACGATGAAGCGCGAGGCGCGCGGCGTTGACCGCCTTCACCGCGCCGATGGCGTTGCGTTCGATGCACGGCACCTGCACCAATCCGCCGACGGGGTCGCAAGTGAGGCCGAGATTGTGCTCCATGCCGATTTCGGCGGCACTGGCGACTTGCGGAGGTGAGGCGCCCCAAAGCGCCGCAAGGCCCCCAGCGGCCATCGAGCAGGCGACGCCGACTTCGCCCTGGCAGCCCATCTCGGCGCCGGAAATGCTCGCGCGCTGCTTGTAGAGGAGGCCGATGGCGCCCGCTGTCAGCAGGAACTTGCGGCGGCTGTCGCGGCAGGGATTCTCGCCCGCCGTTACGCAGTAGAAGCGGATGACTGCAGGGATAATGCCCGCAGCGCCATTGGTCGGCGCGGTGACTACGCGGCCACCGGCGGCGTTTTCCTCGTTCACCGCCATGGCATAGCAATTGAGCCAGTCGAACAATTGCTCGCGCTCGTTCGATTGCGGGTTGGCGGATAGCTTGTCCCACAAGTCCGGCGCGCGGCGTTCGACCTTGAGCCCGCCGGGCAGGATGCCGCGCTGGGTGAGACCGCGCTCGATGCACTGGTCCATCGCGCGGGCCACGCGGTCGATGCCCTCGAGGGTCTTCTCGCGCGGGCGGAACGCGTCTTCGTTGGCGAGGACGAGTTCGTGAATGGAGAGACCGGTCTGGTCGCAGGCAGCGAGCAAATCCGCCGCCGAGCCGAAATCGTGCGGCACAGGCGTCCCGGTATTGATGCGGTCGTCCTTGGGTTTGCGCTTCAATTGCGCCTCGGACGCCACGAAGCCGCCACCGGTCGAGTAATAGGTCCGCTCCGCCAGCACCGCGCCGCCTTCGTCGAGTGCGGCCAGTTTCATGCCGTTGGGGTGGAGGTCGGGGATGATGTGACCAGCAAGCTCAATGTCGCGCGCCTGGTCGAAGCCTATCTCGCGCTTGCCGCAAAGATCGAGCCGCTTCGTTTCGCGCAATTCCGCGAGCACGCGGGCCGCCTCATCGGGGCAGGTCCGGTCCGGCGCAAAACCCATCAGGCCGAGCATGGTGGCATCCACCGTGCCGTGCCCCACCCCTGTCAGCGCCAGCGAACCCTGCAATTCCACCGCTACTCGTGCTGTACGCTCCAGCTTCCCAGCCTTGTCGAGCGAGCGCACGAATGTCCGCGCAATCCGCATCGGACCCACCGTGTGCGAGGAGGAGGGACCAATCCCGATACGGAAGATGTCGAGCACCGAAAGCATGGCGCATGGATGCGCTTCCCGCGCCCGTAAATCAACCGGTTTCAGATGAAACTTGTCGCGGTTTTGCCTGTGGGTAAAATGCGGCCAAATCCTTTGGTTTTTGCCCCTTGCGAGCCTATATACTCGGCATGGACGAGAACACCCCAGAACAGGGCGCAGAAGCGCCGAAGAAGAACGGTTACGGCGCAGACTCGATCAAGGTCCTCAAGGGCCTCGATGCGGTCCGGAAGCGCCCCGGCATGTATATCGGCGATACCGACGACGGGTCGGGCCTCCACCACATGGTGTTCGAGGTGTCGGACAATGCCATCGACGAAGCGCTGGCAGGTCACTGCGACCTCGTGCTCATCGAGCTCAACGCCGATGGCTCCGTCAGCGTCGAAGACAATGGCCGCGGCATCCCGGTCGATATGCACAAGGAAGAAGGCGTCTCGGCGGCCGAGGTTATCATGACCCAGCTACACGCCGGCGGTAAGTTCGAGAACACTTCCGACGACAACGCCTACAAGGTCTCGGGCGGCCTCCACGGTGTGGGCGTCTCGGTCGTCAACGCATTGAGCGAATGGCTCGAACTCACCATCTGGCGCGACGGCAAGGAGCACTGGATGCGCTTCGAGCATGGCGATGCGGTCGAGAGCCTGCGCGTCGTGGGCGATGCCCCGCCGGTTGCCTCCAATGGCGACGAAGACGGCCTCAAGAAGGGCACGCGCGTCACCTTCAAGGCGTCCGAAGAGACCTTCAAGAACGTCATTGAGTTCGACTTCGACCGGCTCGAGCATCGCTATCGCGAGCTCGCCTTCCTCAATTCGGGCGTGCGCATCCTGCTGCGCGACAAACGCCACGAGGACGTGCTCGAACACGACCTTTTCTACGAAGGCGGGATCGCGGCCTTCGTGAAATATCTCGACCGCAACAAGCAGGCGCTGGTCACCGACCCGATCGCCGTTTCGGCGGAGAAGGACGGCATCGGCATCGATGTCGCTCTCGAATGGAACGACAGCTATTACGAGAATGTCCTCACCTTCACCAACAACATCCCCCAGCGCGACGGCGGCACGCATCTTGCGGCCTTCCGCGCCGCGCTGACGCGTACGCTGAACAATTATGCGACCAATTCGGGGTTGATGAAGAAGGAGAAGGTCTCGCTTTCGGGTGAAGACATGCGCGAAGGTCTTACCGCCATCGTCTCGGTCAAGCTGCCCGATCCCAAGTTCTCTTCGCAGACCAAGGACAAGCTGGTCTCCTCCGAAGTCCGCCAGCCGCTCGAAAGCCTGATGGGCGAGAAGATGGGCGAGTGGCTCGAGGAAAACCCCAACGAAGCCAAGGCGATCATCCAGAAGATCATCGACGCCGCCGCTGCCCGCGAAGCCGCACGCCGCGCGCGCGAAATGAGCCGCAAGGGCGCGATGAGCATCGCCTCGCTGCCGGGCAAGCTGTCCGACTGCCGCGAACGCGATGCTTCCAAGGCTGAACTCTTCCTGGTCGAGGGTGACTCGGCAGGTGGCAGTGCCAAGAATGGCCGCGACAGCCAGTACCAGGCCATCCTTCCGCTGAAGGGTAAAATCCTCAATGTCGAGCGTGCGCGTTTCGACCGGATAATCTCGTCGAAGGAAGTCGGCACGCTCATCCAGGCCATGGGCACGGGGCTGCGCGACGAGTTCGACCTCGAGAAGCTGCGCTACCACAAGATCGTCATCATGACCGACGCCGACGTCGACGGCGCGCACATCCGCACGCTGCTGCTGACCTTCTTCCACCGCCAGATGCCCGAAATCGTCAAGGCCGGACACCTCTACATCGCGCAGCCGCCGCTCTATAAGGTCACGCGCGGCAAGTCGGAGGTTTACCTCAAGGACCAGCCCGCCTTCGACCGTTACCTCATCGAGGCCGGCCTCAGCGGACGTATCCTCGAAACCGGCAGCGGCCCGCGCGCCTCGGCCGATCTCGAGGCGCTGGTTCAGCACGCGCTGAACGTTCGCAATCACATGAACTACGTGCCGCGCAAGTATAACGCCGAAATCATCGAGGCGATGGCGCTGGCAGGCGCGCTCGACCCCGACGGCAAGGACCGCCAGGCCGCGCTCACCAAGGCAGCCGCGCATCTCCAGATGGGCGACACCGAAGCGAAATGGTCCGCCGATCTTGGAGGCGACGGCAATGTCCGCTTCCACCGCGTCTGGCGCGGCGTGACCGACGTGCATGAAATCGAGGGCAAGTTCCTCGACAGCGCCGAGGCACGCAAGCTCCACCGCGTCGCGCAGGAAAACGCCGAGGTTTACGCCTCGCCCGTCCGCCTCATCCGCGGCAGCGAGGAAGAGGCTGAAGAGCAAGTCGAAAGTGACGATGTCGAGGAGGTGGAAGCCACCACGCAGGTCACCGGCGACGATGCGCTCATCCTGCCGAGCCAGCTGGTCGATGCCGTAATGGCCGCGGGCCGCAAGGGCCTCAAGGTCAGCCGCTTCAAGGGTCTCGGCGAAATGGATGCCGAGCAGCTGTGGGAGACCACGCTCGACCCAGAAAACCGCGCCTTGCTGCAGGTGAAGGTCGAGGATGCCGACGTGACCGACGAAATCTTCACTCGCCTGATGGGCGATGTCGTCGAACCGCGCCGCGAATTCATCCAGGCCAACGCATTGAACGTCGCCAATCTCGACGTCTGATAAAAAGGCGAGGGGGATGAGCGAGGCAGCACCGACACGGTTCGAACAGGGCGGCTTCCTGCTGTTCCTTGCCGGTGTCTCGCTGGCACTGCTGGCGGTGTTGCTGCCGTTCTTCCAGCCGCTGCTCTGGGCGGTGCTGGCGGCGATTATGTTCCAGCCGCTCTATCGCTGGTTCCTGATCCGCCGGAAGGGCAAGGAGACGCAGGCGGCGCTGCTGACGCTGGCCGTCATCCTGCTTGCCGTCGTGCTGCCCGCGCTCTGGATCGGCTCGGCGGTGATTGCGGAGGCTACCCAGCTCTTCCTCGCCTTCCGCGAGGGACGCATCGATGTGGCGATGTATTTCGAGCAGGTCTTTTCCGCGCTGCCCACCAATATCCAGGCCTCGCTCGACAGCGCCGGCTTCGGCAATCTCGGTGAGGTGCAGGAGCAGGCGACCGCATTCGTGCAGGCCAGTCTCGGCCTGATCGCACAACAAGCGATTGCCATCGGCGGCAGCGTCTTCGGCTTCGTGCTGGGGTTTGCCATAGCGCTCTACGTCGGCTTTTTCCTGCTGCGTGACGGGAAGGCGATAAGCGAGCACGTGCTCTCTGCTCTGCCTTTCGCCCGCTCGGTCGCCGACCGGCTGGCAGAGCGCTTCCTCGTTCTGGTTCGCGCAACCATCAAAGGCTCGGTCGTAGTCGGCCTCGTGCAGGGCGCGCTGGGCGCGATAACCTTCTGGATCGTCGGCCTGCCCTCGGTGCTTCTGCTCGGCGTTATCATGGCGATTGCCTCGCTGTTGCCCGCCGTCGGCCCCGCCATCGTTTGGGTCCCGGCAGCCATCTACCTTCTGGCAACCGGCGCCATATGGGAGGGCGTGGTGGTGATCGTCAGCGGGGTCGCGCTTATCGGGATGATCGACAATGTCCTGCGCCCCATTCTCGTGGGCCGTGACACGGGTATTCCCGACTGGCTCATCCTGGTCACCACGCTCGGCGGCATTGCGCTGTTCGGGCTGTCGGGCATCGTTATCGGCCCGCTGGTTGCCGGCCTGTTTCTCGCCTCGTGGAGCATCCTCGGCGAGCAGCGGTCAGCGGCCGCGACCTGTCGGGCCTAGGCCCGCCACACAGCAGGCCCCGGCTCCTTCGTCACTTTTGGAAAGTCAGCTCGCCAGCAGGGTCGCGTTGCCGCCTGCCGCGGTCGTGTCGATGCAGACCACGCGCTCGGTCGCGAAGCGTGCGACATAGTGTGGTCCGCCCGCCTTGGGGCCGGTGCCCGAAAGGCCCTCGCCGCCGAAGGGCTGGCTTTCCACCACCGCGCCGATCTGGTTGCGGTTGACATAAAAATTGCCGACCCTTGCGCGGCTTTCGATATAGGCGCGCATGTCGTCATTGCGGCTGTGGAGCCCGAGCGTCAGGCCGAAACCAGTGGCGTTGATATCGTCCATGACCTTGCCGATTTCGGACGCCTTGTACTTCACCACATGAAGGACGGGGCCGAAGTTTTCACGCTTAAGGTCAAGGATGGAATCGAGCTCGATAATGGTCGGCGCGACGTAACAGCCCTTTGACGAGCCACGATGAAGCTTGCGGCGCCACACCTGCGAGCCGCCGGTCTTGCGCCGCGCGATGTGGCGTTCGAGCGCGGCCTTCGCGTCGGGGTCGATAACCGGGCCAACATCGGTGGCGAGGTTCTCCGGATTGCCGATGGTGAGCGCTTCGAAGGCGCCGCGGATCATCGCCAGCATCTCGTCGTAGACGTCCTCCTGGATATGCAGGACGCGCAGCGCCGAACAGCGCTGGCCTGCGCTCTGGAAGGCCGAGGCGACGACATCGCGCGTGACCTGTTCGGGCAGCGCGGTCGAATCGACGATCATCGCGTTCTGCCCGCCGGTCTCGGCAATGAAGGTGGCAATCGGCCCGTCGCGGCCGGCAAGGCTGCGATTGATCGCCTGCGCGGTCTGGGTCGAGCCGGTGAAGGCTACGCCCGCAAGGCGGGGGTCCGAGGTGATGAGCTCGCCGACATCGCCTGCGCCGGGCAGCAACTGGAAGACCTCTTCGGGAATGCCCGCTTCGTGGCACAGCTCGACCGCCAGCGCTGCGATGAGCGGGGTCTGCTCGGCAGGCTTGGCGACCACGGTGTTTCCTGCGGCAAGCGCTGCGGCAGGCGGACCGATGAAGATGGCGAGCGGGAAGTTCCACGGACTGATGCAGGCAAACACCCCGCGCCCTGCCATCGAAAGGCGGTTTTCCTCACCCGTTGGCCCGGGAAGTTGGATCGGCTCGGCAAACAGGCGCCGTGCCTCGGTCGCATAATAGCGCAAGAAGTCGACTGCCTCGCGCAATTCGAGCACCGCGTCCTGCAGCGTCTTTCCTGCTTCGCGCTGGCAGAGCGAGAGGAACTCGTCAGTGTGCTCCTCGAACAGATCCGCCGCCGCTTCGAGCAGCAGTGCGCGCTTCTCGCCGCCCAGCGCATTCCAGCCGGGCTGGATTTCCTGCGCACGGTGGATGGCGACCTCGACCTCGAAATCGAGTGCGTCGCGTCGCGTGCCGACTTGCGCGGACAAGTCATGCGGCTTGTTGATGGGCGCGACTTCGCCATCGGCGGCCGAAAGGATGGTCGGTGCGGCGTGCCACTGCTTTTCCTCCAGCTTCGCGAGCCGCTCCATCAGCGGTTCGCGAACGAGCGGGTCCGACAGGTCGATACCTGCGGAATTCTCGCGGTTCGGGAAGATGTCGGTCGGCAGCGGGATGGCCGGATTGCGATAGGGCTTCAGCGCCCGCATGTCGGCAATCGGGCAGGTGGTAAGCTCGGCTGCAGGCACTTCGGCATCGGCCATGCGGTTGACGAAGCTGGAGTTCGCGCCGTTTTCGAGCAGGCGTCGCACGAGATAGGCGAGCAGGTCCTTGTGCGTGCCGGTCGGCGCATAGATGCGCACGTTGGTTTTGCGGTTGCCCTCAACCTGCGCCAGCGCGCCGTAGACATCCTCGCCCATGCCGTGAAGGCGCTGGAATTCAAACTCCTTCGTGCCCGCTAGGGCCTTCACCGCACCGATTGTGTAAGCATTGTGCGTGGCGAATGCGGGATAGATGACATCGTCGCACGCCAGCAGCTTTTCGGCGCAGGCGAGATAGCTGACATCGGTGCCGAGCTTGCGGGTGAAGACGGGAAAATCGGTAAAGCCGCCGACCTGGCTGAGCTTGATTTCGGTGTCCCAGTAAGCACCCTTCACCAGCCGGACGAAGAATTTGCGATCGTATTTGCGCGCCAGCCGCGCGACCCAGTCGCACATCGGTAACCCGCGCTTCTGGTAGGCCTGAATGGCAAGGCCGAAGCCTTCCCACTGGCTGCCGTCGGGGCGGGTGAAGAGGCTGTCGTCGCGCGCCAAAGCCTCGATGATGTCCATCGAAAGTTCGAGCCGGTCGGCTTCTTCGGCATCGATGGTGAAATGGATATTCGCATCGCGCGCCTTGGTCATCAGGTGGCGCACGATGGGCAGGAGGTCGCCCACGGCGAGGTCGGCGTGCAAGAAAGTATATTTCGGGTGCAGCGCGCTTAGTTTCACCGAGATACCCGGGCTGGTCGAAACCTTGCCCGTAGCCTCGCGCACCAAGCGGTCGATGGCCCGCTCGTAATTGTCGGCATAGCGCTCTGCATCGGCATAGGTCATCGCGGCCTCGCCCAGCATGTCGAAGCTGTGCGTCAGCCCCTTGGCGCGTTCGGGTGCGGCGCGCTTCAAGGATTCATTGATGGTCCGCCCGTAGACGAACTGGCCGCCAAGGATGCGCATCGCCTGCAGGGTCGCCTTGCGGATGACCGGTTCGCCGAGACGGTTCACGGCGCGCTTCAGCGTCGAGCCCATGCCCTTCTGCGCCTCTTCGGGCCGTTCGAGCACTTCGCCCGTCAGCATCAGCGAGAAGGTCGCGGCATTCACGAAGGTGGAGGAGCTTTCGCCCATATGCTCCGACCAGTCGATATCGCCAATCTTGTCGCGGATGAGCGCGTCCGCCGTTGCCGCATCGGGCACGCGCAGCAGCGCTTCGGCAAGGCACATTAGCGCGACGCCTTCTTCGGTCGCGAGCCCGTACTGGTGGAGGAAGGCATCGATTCCGCTCGCCTTGCGGCGGCGCGCGCCTTCGATCAGCTTTGTCGCCAGCGCCGCAGCTTCGCCATGTTTTGCTTCGGCAGTCGCCGCCTGTTCCATGCGTTTTGCCACACATGCGTTTTCCTCGGCCCGGTAGGCCTCGCGCAGGTTCTGGCGGGAGATGGGGGAAAGGCGGGAAGGATCGTGCAGGGCCATGCGACTCCGATATGGCTAAAAATGGTCTAAGCGGGCCACTTGGACCCCATGGCGCGCGCTTTCAAGCTTTGTGAAACGCGAGGAGTGGTCTGTGTGCGTTCAGCCGCGCTGCGCGAACCAGGCCGCTACGGCTTGCTGCGCTTCTGCGGGCAGGTGCATGCCGAGCTTGCTGCGCCGCCAGAGCACGTCGTCCGCGCTCTTCGCAAACTCGTGGGCGACGAGATATTTGAGCTCTTCCTCGTAGAGATCGCCGCCGAAATGCTCGCCCATTTCTTCGAGCGAGGAAGCACCGCGAAGCAACGTGTCCATGCGCGTGCCATAGGCCCGGCCAAGCCGCAGCAGCATTTCAGGCGGCAGCCACATATGCCGCTCGCCCGAGTCCCAGAGGAACTTGGCAAAATCCGCATCCGTCATGTCCCCGCCAGGGAGCGGTGCTTCGGCAGTCCAGGGTTCATCGGCGATTGCGAGATGCTTGCCGAGCTTCTCGAGCGCATGTTCGGCGAGCTTGCGATAAGTCGTAATCTTGCCGCCATAGACCGACAGGATGGGCGCACCGCCCTTCGCCTCGACCTCGAAGACGTAGTCCCGGGTGACAGTCGAATTGCTCGCTGCCTTGTCTTCGTAAAGCGGCCGCACGCCGGCATAGGTGTGGACGATGTCTTCCTCGGTGATGCCGCTCTTCAAATACTTCGTCGCGGCGGCGCGCAAATATTCGCGTTCCTCATCGGCGATATGCACATCGTCGAGGTCACCGTCGTAGAGCATGTCGGTGGTCCCGATGAGCGTGTAATCACGCTCGTAGGGGATGGCGAAGACTATGCGCTTGTCGTCCTGCTGAAAGATGTAGGCATGCTCGCCCGGGTAGGCGCGCGGCACGATGATGTGGCTGCCCTTGACCAGCCGCAGATGTGCAGGCGTGCCTTGTCCGAGCGCCGCCTTGGCGACCTTGTCGACCCACGGCCCGGCGGCGTTGACGATAGCCTTCGCCGTCACCACCCGCTCGCCATCGGAACCGCGCAATGTGGCCAGCCAGTGGTCTTCATACCGGTCGAGCGCCACGCATTCAGTGCGCGTCGAGATGATTGCGCCGCGCAGCTTCGCATCCATCGCGGTGAGGACGACGAGCCGCGAATCCTCGACCCAACAGTCGGAATATTCGAAGCCCGTTTTCAGCCGATTGCGCAGGATGGCGCGGTGCGGGGCGATACGCAGGTCGACCTTGCGCGAGCCGGGCAGGCGCTTGCGACCGCCGAGCCGGTCATAAATCGCGAGCCCTGCCCGCAGCATCCATTTCGGCCGCATGCTCGGCTCGTGCGGGAGGACGAAACGCAGCGGCCAGATGATATGCGGCGCTTTGGCGAGCAGCACCTCGCGTTCGCGCAAGGATTCGCCCACCAGCCGGAACTCGAACTGTTCGAGATAGCGCAAGCCCCCGTGCACCAGCTTGGTGCTGGCCGAGGAGGTGTGCGAGGCAAGGTCGTCCTTTTCGACCAGCTCGACCGACAGGCCCCGGCCAGCCGCATCGCGCGCAATGCCTGCGCCATTGATGCCGCCACCGATGACGAGGAGGTCGAGCGTCTCGTTCATCAGCCGCGCAAGAGGCGTCCGGCCACAGCGTCGAGCTTGGCGAGCAATTCACGGTCATGCTTTTCGGGCGCAGTAATCACTGCATCGTCGAGCGTGCGGTCGATGGGCGAAGGCGTGCGCTTCTTGGGCAGGCCCTTGCAGAATCTCTCGACCGTTTTCACCGCCAATTCGGAGTTGGCGTTCATCTGCTCGATGATTTCGCCGACGTCGACTGCTGCCTCCCCATCGCGCCAGCTGTCCCAGTCGGTGACCATGGCGAGCATGGCGTAGGGAAGCTCCGCCTCGCGGGCGAGTTTCGCCTCGGGCATGCCGGTCATGCCGATGACCTCCGCACCCCAGTGGCGGTAGAGGCGGCTTTCGGCGCGGGTCGAGAATTGCGGACCTTCCATGGCGAGATAGGTCGCGCCCATGGTTACCTCGCCGCCCGCCTTGTCGACGGCCTTGGCGGCATGCTTCGAGAGCCGCTCGCAGACCGGATCGCCCATCGAGACATGCGCGACGAAGCCGTTGTCGAAGAAGCTGGAAGGGCGGCCCTTGGTGTTGTCGATGAACTGGTCGACGCAGACGAAACGGCCCGGGGGCAGTTCTTCGGAAAGCGAGCCCACGGCGCTGATGGCGAGGATGTCGGTGCAGCCCGCGCGCTTCAGCGCATCGATATTCGCCCGCGCATCGACCTTCGACGGGATGGTGCCATGCCCACGCCCGTGACGCGGCAGGAAGCGCACGCGCACATGGCCGATAGTGCCGCACAGGATCTTGTCCGAAGGCTTGCCCCATGGCGAGGAGACCTCGATCCACTGCTTGTCCTGCAGCGCGTTCATCGCATAGAGGCCCGAGCCCCCGATGATGCCGATGGTCCAGTCGCTCATAAATTCTGCCCCTGCTTGCCCCGTCCGGCCCATGACGCATAGGCTGTGACCGTACGGTTGGCGCTTTGAGTTAACGTGGCCGCAGGGGTTGGCCAATGGCGGCTTCCAAGTAAAGCCCTTCGCTTCGCAAACCTATTCATGCTGCAATACGGCAGGATCGCTTGCCTGCCCGGCACCTTTGCGCCCATCCCTGCGTATTGGAGATGAAAGGGGATTTTCCAGACATGTCGAGCCTGCAACCGCTGACCTTCGCAACTTTGACGCACGAACTGCGCGAACTGCACAAGCGAACGCAGGAGACACCGCTCTTCAACCCTGTTTTCCAGCTCGCCCACGACCTCTCGCGCAAGCTTGAGGCGGGCGAGATTTCGCTGGATGATTTTTCGCAGTTGATAGCCGAGCTGGAAACCCGCTCACTGGAGGCGCGTGCCGACCGGTTGTGCAATCTCGTCACGCCCAAGGACACGGCAAAGCGGATGACCGGCTTCTGCGTCGACAAGGGTGGTTTCGAAGCCTTTGGTGAACACTGGTCGCACCCACAACTCCACGTCGTCTTCACAGCACACCCGACCTTCCTGCTGACCCCAGACCAGACCGATGTCGTGGCCGAGGCGGCAGGTGGCGGCAAAGCCGTCTCGCCGGTCGAGGTCGAACGCCCCGAAATCACGCTGCAATACGAGCACGAGCGCGCCATGTCTGCGATGGCGAATGCGCAGGACGCGCGCGATGCCATCAACAAGAGCCTGTTCGAATGCGCGAGCAGCACCTGGCCGGACCGCTGGCGCGAACTCGAACCGCTGCCGTTCCGCTTCGCCAGCTGGGTCGGCTACGACATGGACGGTCGTACCGATATCAAGTGGTACACCAGCATCGCTTTCCGCCTGTCGGAAAAGGCGCAGCGGCTCGGGCGCTATGCCGACCAGCTCGAAGCTATCGATGCCGGGCACGCCCTGCTGGCGACAATGCGCGCTGCCCAGGTGCGGACCGCCGCCAGCGCCGAGGAATTCGCCGGAGACCTCTCCGACCATGCCGACCTCTCGGCAGCCGCCAACCGGCTAACACAGGGCGAGGACGGGAAGCTGCTCAGCCTCGCGTCCGTCATCTCGCAATTGGAAGAAGAGGCGCTGTCGGCGGACCCCGAGAAGGCCGTCGCATTGAAGACCCTCGCCGCCGCCATGCGCGCCGATGGTCTCGGCATGGGGCTCATCCATTTCCGCGTAAACGCCAAGCAGCTGCACAACGCCATCCGCAGCCGCATCGAGGGCGGCGCAGACCTAGACCTCGGCAGCCAGGGCGCGCTCGGTGCCTTGCGCGACCTCGTGAAGAACGCCGAGCCGCTCTCGGCCAATTTCGCCTCGCTCGCGGTCGAGAGCAGCACCGCCGTGCGCCAGTTCCTCGCCATGGCGCAAATCCTCAAGCACATCGACGCCGATGCGCCCATCCGCATGCTGGTGGCCGAGTGCGAGCAGCCCGCCACGGTGCTTTCGGCGCTCTATTTCGCCAAGCTGTTCGGCATCGAGGACAAGGTCGATGTCTCGCCTCTGTTCGAAACCGAAACCGCGCTCGAACATGGCGGCCGTTTCCTCGACGCGCTGCTCAAGGAAGAGGCCTTCCAGGACTATGCGCGCCGCCGCGGGCGCATCGCCATCCAGACCGGCTTTTCGGACGCGGGCCGCTTCGTCGGGCAAATTCCGGCAAGCCTCGCTATCGAACGCCTGCAGGGCCGCCTAGCCAATGCGATGACCGCCAATGGCCTGACCGATGTCGCCGCGTTGGTCTTCAACACGCATGGCGAAGGCATGGGCCGCGGCGCGCATCCGGCGAGCTTCAAGGACCGCCTCGAGTGGCCGATGAGCCCCTGGGCGCGCCGCCGTTTTGCCCGCGCAGGCATCCAGCTCGAACCCGAAGCCAGCTTCCAGGGCGGCGACGGCTATCTCTTCTTCGCTACGCCTGAGCTCGCGCGCGCAACGCTCTCGACCATCGCCGAGCTCGCCCCGGCCGATACCGACCCCGATGTGCCGACCGACCCCTTCTACCGGCGCACCGACCTCAGCCTCGACTTCTACCGCGCGATCAAAGACCACCAGCAGGACCACCTCGAAAGCCGGACCTACAGCCGCGCGGTGACCGCTTTCGGCCTCGGCCTGTTGAACTCGACGGGCAGCCGCGTCTCGCGCCGCCAGTCCGACCTCAATGCCGACCGCGAGATGAGCCTGCGGCAAATCCGCGCCATCCCGCACAACGCCATCCTCCAGCAGCTTGGCTATCCGGCGAATATCATCGCGGGTGTCGGCAGCGCGGCGCAGAGCAATTACGAGGATATCGCCGAGCTGCTGCGCGAGAGCCCGCGCGGGCGACAGATCATGCGGCTGGTGCGCGCCTCCAATGCGCTCGCCAGCATCAAGACGGTCGCTGCCTATGGCGAGCTGTTCAACTCGGCCTATTGGGCCAGCCGCCCCTATCGCGGTACCGAGGACCACCTCGCCAACGCCTGCGAGAGCCTCGCCGAATATCTCATCACCGATGACCGTAACGGCGTCTTCCGCCGCCTCGCCTCGCGGCTACGCGTCGATGCGCTGAAGCTGCACCGCCTGTTCGAACTCGTGCCCAACGAGGACCCGCATCCCGAGCGCGAACAGGTCCGCCGCACCATCGGCGTGCTCCAGGCTCTGCGCCTCGCGCTGCTGCAGCACATGTTCCTCAAGGCCGTATCGGTCCCGGCTTTCAGCCGCGCCAACGACATCAGCCGCCGCGACGTGCTGGAAATGGTCTTCACCCTGCGCGTCGACGAAGCGCTCGCACAGATGCGCCGCGCCTTCCCGGCAAGCTATCCCGAGACCGGCGATTTCGCGATGGAGGAAGCGGCGCAATACCCGAGGCAGGGTGGCGAAGGCTACGATGCCATCCGCCGCGACTACATCGACCCCATCGAGGAAGCGCATGGTCTCAACCTGCGCATCGCGACCTCGATCGCCAACCTCTTTGGCGCGCACGGCTGATCAATCGGACTGCAGTCCCCATTGCTCGAGCGCGGGTGAAATAAACACCTCCGCATTCGCGCCGAGCAGTGCACTGCGTGCCGCCCGGTAGCCATCGACTGCCGCATCGCCATACTGCCGCCGGATCGCGTCCGGACCCATCTGCGCGTCCTTGCCCCAGTGCATGGCGAAGGGAATGCCAGCCTTGGCGAAGAGCTGCTGCAGGCGCTCGGCGGCAAGATGCGCATCAGTGCCGAGGATGAAGTTCTTCGGCAGCCCGTCGATGTTGATGATGGCGTTGTCCTCGAACCGCAGGAAACCCATGGTCGCCGGGCTCTTTTTTGCAAAGCGAACTGTGTAGACGAAATCCTTGCTGAACTGGCGGATGTTATTGCGCCCCTCGGCCATCTCGCGGGCAATCCGCATGGCCTCGCCCAGCCGCTCACGCGGGACTGCGATGGCGGCGTTGTAGACGTCGACCCTCAGCCCCATCAGCTTGTGCGGATGCCATTCAGCCGTGAGCTGGGTCAGCGTGCGCGGCACATCCGCCTCGTCGCAGACGTCGTTTTCCTTGAAATCGTCGAAAATCATCTGCGGCACGTCGATAAGGTCGCGTAGTCGCGCCTCCACCATCTCGGCGGCGAGCGGATTGCGGGTCACATCGACCAGCCCCTGCACACCCTTCTCAGTAATGGCCTCCAGCGTCGTGTGGTTGACCTGCGCTCCGGTCTGGGCGGGCTTGCCATCGGTCGCAATGTCGAACCAGATGGTCTCGAGCACTTCGTTGCCCGCGCCGTCGAAGGGGTCGAAGGTCAGCTCGTAATAGCGCGGGCTGCGGCCATTCGCGATTCCGCCCATGGCAACTGCGAAGCGGCCTTCGCCGACGAGGTCGAACCAGTCCGGCGGCAGCACCCGCGCGCGCTTGACCAGCCCGCAATAGAATTCGTCCACCGCCTCGATGAGATAGGCCGAGACGAAGCCCATCCCGCCCAGATGCACGCGCGCCAGAGCGAAATGCGCCGGGTCGCCGATGTCGGCGAAGCGCCGGACCCAGTCTTCGCGGAGGACCGGTGCGGCAGGGTCGGCGAGCCAGGTCTGCTTCTCGGCGCCGGTCGCCAGTAAGATGCCGCGCACATGCGTTTCCGCGCCGCTTTCCGCCCAGGTAGACCCGTGCGAGCCGGTGCCGACCAGCCCGGCGATGCTTTGTCCCTTGTGCGAACCGGCGGTGCGCAGCGACAGGTCGCGGCCCGCCTTGCCGAGCCACTCCATCAGCCGGTGGACCTTGGTCCCGCCCGTCACCATGACATAGCGGTGCGCACCTTGCAGCCCGTCCACGAAGGCTTCCGCCGGGACCTCCCAGATGCCCTCGTCCTCGCTCGTGTCCATGTGAGTTGAGAGGTTGTGGTAGAGGTCACTCTGCGACCAGCCTGAGCCCGTCACGCACAGCTCGCGGTCCTTGGCGGCCTCTTCGGTGATGAAGCGCGACAGCACCCGTCCGCGCTCGGCTAGCAACGTGGCGAGGTCGCCAGTGCCGTCTTCGCGCACTTCGGCCCTGCGGCGATGGAATTTCATCACCGAGCGATGCTCGTTCATCCACGGCCCGCCGAATTCGCGTTCGATGCTGGTCACCCGCTCCCCCCCTTGTTCGAGTTCGCCGGATTGGCGAGCCTCTCCAATAGGCTATGCCAGATGTGTGCTATAGGCCAGCACCGACGCTGCGTGGCATGTGGGGCCGAGCGTCAAGGGGGAGGGGACAAGCTTGCTGAAGATTATCCTGATTGTCTTGGTGACCATCATCGCGGTGGTCGTGCTGATGTATTTCCTCGCGAAATTCCTGCGCAAGCGGCTGAACTGGGGGCCGCAGGCGGTCCACGCGCCGCATTTCGCCGACCACATCCATGTCGCGCCGGCAAGCAAGTTCATCGCCGACATCCAGCGCGATGCGAAGGTCAGCCAGCTCGGGCCGCACCGCAACCCCATGGCGTGGGAGCTGCGCAAGATGGTCGCGCGTGCCGCCGCGCCCGGCGGTCATTCCGTACTCAAGAGCAGCGCGCCGCGAGCCGCCGTCTCGGACAATGAGAAGGTCCTGATGCTCTCGGGAGGCGGGCAATGGGGAGCCTATGGCGCCGGGCTGTTCCGTGCGCTTCACGATGCCAGCGGCAATGGCCTCGCGATGACCAATGTTAAAGTCATAACCGGCATTTCGACAGGCTCGCTGCAGACGCTGCTGCTCATGGTCGCGCTCGACGGGAATGCGAAGCGGCAGACCCGCGACTACGCCATGCGCCAGCTCGAATGGGGCTATTCCCCAAAGGACGAGGGAGAGGTCGTCGACAACAGGGGCATGGTGCAGATGCTGCTGCGCGGCGCACAGGCCGGTACTGCCCCGCTGCGCAAGCGCATCCGCCACGCGATTTACGAGAACGGCAGCGGCGAAATCCTCGACGCTATCCGCAACAGTTCCATCGAAGGCTATGTCGGCTTCGTCGAGGCCAATTGCGGCCATTTCCATTACGCCGACGTGCGTGAACTTGTGCGAAAGGCGCCCGACAACGAGGCTGCTGTCGAGGCGCTCACCGCAGCGGCCATGGCCTCCTCCGCCATGCCCGTGTTCCACCAGCAATTGCGCGTGACCGGCCTCGAAAAGGGCGACCGCTCGCTTTACGACGGCGGAGTGCGGCGCTCGGTCTTCTTCGAGCGCGCGATCGAGGAAATGCAGGAGGAGGTGAAGCAGCGCGCAGGCGACCCTGCCGACCCCGACCCGCCCGGTGCCGAACTGGCGCAGGTAACGCCCGATTTCTTCGTCGTCCGCAACGGCCCGACCGTGCGCGACCTCGCCCCCCATCTCGATGCCAGCGACGACCCGCTGGGCAATGGCAAGCGCGGTTACGACCTGCTGGTGAACGAGAGCGAACTCGGCGCCATCGCCAATTTGCGGCTGCTCAATCCGCATGGCACGATCTGGGTCACGACGGCCGATGGCTGGGAAGACATGATTTGCCGCTCCACCGGAGAGAAATGCAAGAAGGGCGACAAGATGTTCGACCCCGATTTCATGACCTGCCTGCGCGACCTTGGCCACCACAAGGTCAGCCGGAAAGACGGCGCTTGGTGGGAGATGCGCAAGCTCTGACGAAGGGGCTCAGCGCCCGATGGTCAGCGTTGCGAGCACGCCCGAGGCGCGCCGGTCGCCCGCGATGCGCTGGCGCGCCTGCACGTCGAAATCGATGAACCCGCGATAGGCAATGGTGTCGGTCTCGTCGAACCAGTGACGCAGCGAGACGCCGATGCCTGCGCCAAGCGCCTCTTCCTCGAGGCGGCCCGTATCGACGCCCAGTCGTGCCACTGCATAGGGCGTGAGCACGGTGGCGTTCTCGTCGAGCAGGAAGGAATAACCCGCGCGGCCCTCGGCAAGTCCGAAGGTGACATCGGCATCAGTGAGGTAGGACACATCGCCATAATAGCGCGCATAGGCCCAGCTTCGCTTGCCCACTTCGGGTTCGAGACCCTGCCCACCTGAAATGGCCGCACGTAGCGACCAGTCGTCAAGGCCGTCATTATCGAGGCCGACAAGGCGGCTTGCCTCTAGGTTGAGATTGACCTGCGACAGCGGCTTGTAACGCACACCGACCCAACCCTGCGTCGCATTGCCGGTCACAGCATCATCGGACAGGAATTCCGAATGATAAACCCGCGCGAAGATGCTGAACGGGCGGCCGTTGCGCCAACCGCCGATGCGGCGTGACACTTCGGCTCCGAACTGCGGCGCGCGCTCGTCACCGAGCGGCGTGTTGGCCGGTCCGATGGGGCGACCTGCACTCGAGAAGCTGCCTTGCGCGATGAAGGACCAGTCGCGCGTCAGTTCGCGGTTCTCGCGGCGGATGCCTTGGCGCTGGAGCGGGCCGAGCGGTGTTTCTTCTTCGGCGTCGAGCGCCAACCCTCGCTCGAAGAAATCGACCGCGCGTTTGTCCATCCCGCGGCGCTTGGCACTGTAGCCCGCATCGAGCGCGGTCTGGCGGGTGAATTCGCTATAGAGCGCCTCGTTATCGAGGATTTCCTGCGCCGAGCGGTCGTCGCGCGCCGAAATCGCCACCATCGCCCAGTCGAGCGAATTGCGGGTTTCGAGCGATGGGTCGTCCATGGCCGCGCGCACGATTGCCCGCGCCTCATCGTGACGGCCTGCGTAGACCAGCTGTAGCGCCTGCGCGCGCAGGAAGTAACTGCGCCTGGCCGTATTGGCCTCGAAGCGCGCCGCGCTGCCGAAGGCTTCCGCTGCCTCCAAATTCTCACCCAGCCGCGCCTGCGCTTCGGCGAGCAGCGCCCACCAGACCGGGTTTTGCGGGTCGCTGGCAAGCCCAGCCTCGGCCCCGGCCACCGCATCGCCATAACGCCCCGCCTCGTAATGCTCGAAGGGCGTCGGCGCGTCTTGCGCCTGCGCCGCAACGGGCAGGGCCAGCGCCAGCAGGATACCGAGCGATAGTTTACGCATGAGCCATTTCCCATTCGGCGACGACGAGCTGCTTCTGCTCCGCCGCGAGTTCATTGAACTTGTCTTGTGCGAGCACGCCCCGGCTGACCAGGAACTGGCCAACCGTGCCGTGGCGCGCGATATCGTAGTCAGCCATCGCCTCGCGCATCGCCTTTTTCGAGACCAGCTTGCGCTTGACCAAGAGTTCGTGGAGCGGCGCGACCTTCAACGATCGGCGCACGCCCGGCTGCGGCTCCACAACCTCGGCCAGCGCATCGATGATAACGCTTTCGGGCACGATATGCTGGTGGAAGGGCTTGCCGAGACGCTCGCGCATCCGGCCCTGCTCCGCCTCTGTCAGAGGACGCGCCATGGCGAGCATGACCTCTCCCTTCTTGTTCAATCCGAACGGCACGGTTCTCAGGCGCAACATGACGTCATCTTCCAGCATGTGACGCGCCTCGCGCACGAGTTCGGGATTGAGAATGGCGGTCGGCAGGTTCGCCTGTTTCGCAAGCGCTTCTGCCAAGGTCATGTCATCGATAATCCCGTGACAGATTAGCAATTGCCCGAGCGAGCCGCCATTCAACTGCTGGTCGATGAGCGCCTTGTTGAGCGCAGGAGGCGTGACCACTTCCCACGAGAGCAGGATCTCGCCGAGCGATTTCCTTTCCTCGCCCAGAAAATCACCCGAGGGAAAACGGTGCATGGTCTTGTCCCAGGCAATCGATTTTCCCGATAGCAGGCTGCCGATATAGATCTTTAGCGCGCGCCACGAAGCCGCGAAATTGACGAAGCTGAGCAGGAATACGCGCGGAATGCTCATCAGCGCATGGCCCCAGCCATAGATTTTCTCGACGAAGAACACGCGCTGACCAATGCGCATCACCAGCGCGAAGAGGTTGAACCACAGCAGCACGAATTCGAGCCAATGGCCCGAGAACAAAGGCACGAACTCGCCGCCAGTCAGCGTCATGAACAGGTTCACGAAGAGGTAGTTCACCACCAGCACATAGGCGAGGATCGCCAGCGTCGGCGTGACGATGGCCTTGCGGTCGCGGAACAGGAAATAGTTGGTGACCGCCGAATTGCTCCACCCGAGCTGCGCCCAGCCCTGCAACGAGATGCCGAGGATCCAGCGCGCCTTCTGGCGATAGCTTGTCTTGAAAGTGTTGGGGAAATGCTCGCGCACGCATAGCGGCATGGAGAAGGTCACCATGCGGTCCGGTCCCATGCCGAATAGCGCGCCGCGCTTGCTGCGGAACTCGACCGGATAAAGCGCGATGATGGCGCTCATCCCGCGCTCCGACAGCCGGTTCCCGATGTCGTAATCCTCGGTCAGCGTGGCGGTGTTGAAAGGGTCGCCCTCTTCCATCAGCGCGGTCATCGCGCGGCGCGAAAAGCAGGTGCCGACGCCTGCCGAGGGCACCGTCTTCGCCAGCCGCTGGCGCACGACGAGGTCCTTGGCGTGCCATTCCGCAAACTCGTCCATGTAGGTGCCGGCGACGAGGTCGAGGTAATCCTGCTCGAGGCTCACCACGGGCAGCTGGATGAGGTCCTTGTGCGGCAGGAGATAGTTGAACAGGTGCAATTCGAGCGGGTGTAGCACATCCTCGCTGTCGTGCAGGATCATGCCCGCGAACTCGATGCCGCGCTCTTTCTCCACTGCAAGGATGTCGGCGACAATGTAGTTCAGGCAATCGGCCTTACAGGTTGGCCCGTCATGCGGAACGCGCACATGACGCACGCGCTTGAACCGCTTGGCGACCTTTTCCGCCTCCGCAATCGTTTCCGCGTCATTGGCGTAGGTACCGACGAATATCGTGTAATCTTTGTAGGCGAGCGTGCTGACCGCATTCTCGACCATGGTCGCGATGACGTCATATTCCTTCCATGCAGGCAGCATGATGGCGAGCGGCTGTTCGGGTTTTTCGACCAGCTTTTCCTGCGAGACCGCGCCCGGACCCGAGCGGCCGAGCAGCTTGCGCTTGAGCTTGATGGACCAGAAAACCGCATCGACGAACAAATCGTCGATAGAGGAAAGCGCGATGAGGATCGCGACGATGAGAGCCGTCCACTGGAGGGCGGCGATATAGGTGTCCACTAAAGGAGCGTCCCGGAAAGCATATAGTTGGCCGGCCTGATACGGGATAAATATCTGGAACGACAGCAAATAACAGCGTCCAGTGTGAACGCCTTTTACGATTGCTCAATCTCGGGACAGCCGGAGGGGGACTGTTGGTGCGGTCGAGAAGACTCGAACTTCCACGGCCTTGCGGCCACAACGACCTCAACGTTGCGCGTCTACCAGTTCCGCCACGACCGCACACAGTCTGCATCGGAAGCGAATCTCGTTACCGAGACCACCTGCTCCCGCCGGTAGGAGCGCGCCCCTAGCAGCGCCTTTGCGAGGCGGCAAGCACCTATTTTCGAACCGGCCTTATTGCCAAGCTGTATTCGCCATCCGGATGATGGTGGAGCGAAAATTGCAAGGCCGGCTGACCCGGAGCGCAGCGTACTTCAGTACGTGAGCACCGGAAGCAGGTGGCGTTGCGATTTGCAGCCCGCCAGCGCCGGTTGGAGAATGCAGCTTAGAGGGGGGCCCAGCCTACATCGGCATAGACGGCGCCACGCGGAACATCGGTGCGCGCTTCGTCGATAACCAGCGTTTCACCGGGCGCGAGCGTGGGCTGCGGGGGCTGGACGACCCAGCTGTAAATCTGGTCCTCGCGCTCGTTGAGCATGACGATGAGCACCGGCGGCAGGCGCCGTGCCTCGCGCGCCGTATTGGTCACTCTGATCTTCGCAGTGAACATCAGCGTCTTGTTTTCAAGCTCGCGCCAGCGCTGTTCCTCGGGCGGGAAGGAAAGCTGCAAGTCGGGCTGCATCTCGCCAAACAGCGGCTTTTCGACCGGCCACCAGTCGGGCGTACCATAGCGCGTCATCGCAAAGATGGCGCCTGCAGCCAGCAGCGCGAAAATTGCCGCGGCCCAGGTCCACAGCTTCAGTGGGTTGCGGCGCGGACCGAAGGGCGGCGAATGGTCGAAGCGCGAAACGAGGTCATCCTCGTGCACTTCCTCGTGAACCGGGCCATCGAAATCAGGCTCGGGCTCTTCCTCATGCGTTTCGACAAAGGAAGGAGGAGGCGTCTCGTCGAAATCGGGTGCGCGCTCACGCTGCGCAGGCGGCGCGTCTTGTGCGGGTTCCGAAGCGGGCACGAGGGGCCGGCGACGTCGTGGGGGGTGCTCCTGCTCGGGCACGTCAACATTGAAGCGCGGTGCGGGTGCAGGCTCCTCCTCGACAGCCGGTTCTTCGACTGGAGCGGGCGGAGGCGGTGGCGGAGCAGGCGGTGGTTGTGGTGCTGTTTCTGCGACCTGTTCGCTCGCCACCACGTCTTCGGCGCTGGCGCCTTCCTGAAACCACGAGTGCTTGCACTTGGCGCAGCGCACCGTACGCCCATCGACGCCGATGGCGTTGTCGGGCACGACATAGCGGGTGCTGCAGGCCGGACAGGCAATAATCATGGTGAAGGAAGGCTCTATAGAGGCGAGCGAATCGCGACAAGGCGCGTAGCTGTGCGCGAAAGCCCCAAGCGGCTTTTTTCCCCAGCGAAGGGCCGTTATAGGCCCGAATTGTACAATGGCGGCACGAATTCTTCCCCTTTTACTCGCGGAATTGGCGCGATGAGCACGCGCGAAGGCGGGCTCGTGCAATTCGACAATGTCGGTTTGCGCTACGGCACCGACCGTGAAGTGCTCTCGAACGTGACCTTCTCGCTTTACTCGGGACGCTTCTATTTCCTCACCGGGGCGAGCGGCGCGGGCAAGACTTCGCTGCTGAAGCTGCTTTATCTCGCCCAACGCCCCTCGCGCGGAGCCATCCGCATGTTCGGCCGCGATGTCATTACCCTGCCCCGCGACCAGCTACCGGCCTTCCGTCGGCGGATGGGCGTCGTGTTCCAGGATTTCCGGCTCGTGGAACACCTCTCCGCCTTCGACAATGTCGCGCTCCCCTTGCGCGTGTCGGGCGTAAGAGAGGCGGACCTGCGCGAGCCGGTGGCCGACATGCTCGAATGGGTCGGGCTCGCCCATCGCGCCGAAGCCCGCCCAGCCACGCTTTCGGGCGGCGAGCAGCAACGCGTCGCCATTGCCCGCGCGGTCATCGGGCGGCCCGAAATCCTCATCGCCGACGAGCCGACGGGTAACGTCGACCCCGAAATGGCAGTCAAGCTGCTGCGCCTGTTCGAAGCGCTCAACCGGCTCGGGACGACTGTCGTGGTGGCAACCCACGATGTGCAGTTGCTGCGCAAGGTGCCCGACAGCCTCATCATGCGCCTGTCGAAGGGCATGCTCGCCGATCCGACCGGAGCGCTGCGTTATCCGCCGCGCCGCGAGGGCACCGTGGGAGAGAGCGCATGAAGCGGCCTCCCGCGCTTGCCAAAGCAGTCGACCGCGGCCTTGCGCCCTTCCGCGGGCGGCGGGCGGCCGGGCTCCTGCCCCAGGCGCGGTTGGGCGGGCCGATGCCATGGGTCATCGCCATCATGGTTGCGCTCACGGTCGTGGCCGCGGGCGGCGCGCTCGCGCTCTCGAATATGGTATCGACCGCCAGCGGCGACCTTGCAGGAAGCGCGACCGTGCAGATCATCGAGCCCGATGCAGGCCAGCGCGCCCGGCAGGTCGAGGCGGTGCAGGACGTGTTGGCGCAGGACCCGGCGGTAAAGGGTTTCCGTGTCGTGCCTGAAGAGGACATCGCCGAACTGCTCGAACCCTGGCTGGGAACGGGCGAGGAAGTCGAGGCAGTCCCGCTCCCCACTCTGGTCGATGTCGAATTGCGCGATGGGGCGGGCCGCGACGACTATGCGCGGCTGGAAGCTGCGATGCGGGAAGTCGCACCGCGGGCCCGCATCGATGCACAATCCGACTGGCTCGCACCCGTTCTTTCCGCCCTCTCCGCGCTCAAATGGATGGCGCTCGCGCTCATCCTCATGCTCGGCTTCGTCGGTGCGGCAGCGGTGTGGCTGGCGGCGCGCAATGCGCTGGGCGGCAATCGCAAGACCATCGAGGTCGTCCACCTGCTCGGGGGAAACGATGACCAGATTGCCCGCATCTTCCAGCGCTCCATCCTGCTCGATGCCGTCATCGGCGGGGTGCTGGGCCTCGTCGCGGGTGTGTTTGCCATGTCGCTGCTCGCCCGCCAGTTCGCCGCGCTGCAATCGGGAATGGTTGCAGGAGGGACACTCACGGCAGTGGATTGGGTGCTGATTGCACTCGTCCCGCTTTTCGCCGTCGCAATTGCCGTCTACACCGCCCGTATGACCGTGCTTTCATCCTTGCGGAAATCGCTGTGATCCTGAGGCTCCTCGCTGCCATCTTCCTTGTCTACGCTTTTGGCTTCCTCGGCTTTGCCGTGACGCTGCCCTCGCCGGCAGGCAAGACCCAAACCGATGCCGTCATCGTTTTGACCGGCGGCCCCGGCCGTATCGCCCGCGGGCTCGAAGTCATCGAAAGCGGGCAGGCGAAGGAAATGTTCGTTTCCGGCGTCGACCCCGAGGTGAAACCGGCAGAATTCGCCGAACAGTTCGAAGTCTCGCGCCGAACGATGGATTGCTGTGTGACGCTGGGCTTCCTTGCTGTCGATACACGCAGCAATGCTGGCGAAGTGGCGCAGTGGATGAAGGAAAAGGAATTCACCTCTGCGCGACTGGTGACGACCAACTGGCACATGGCGCGCGCACATTCGGAAGTGAGCAGCTCGCTTCCCGCAGGAACCGCCATCGTCAAGGATGCCGTGGTTTCGCACCCCGACCTTGCCACGCTCTTCCTCGAATATAACAAGTTGCTGGCTTCCGAAGTGTCGCAAGGTCTGGGCCTGCTCGACCAGGATAACGATGTGACGGAGGATGCCGCGCAAGAAGCATCGGAAGACACGGATGCTGCTGCTTCTTCGTAACCTCGCTTTCTACCCGCTTTTCTACCTCGGCAGCTTCCTCATCACGGCGGCGTCGCTGGTGAGCGCGCCGTTCTCGCTCGCAGCATTCCGGCGGCGCGTGCGCGATTGGGGAAGGTGGCAGCGCTGGTGCCTCAAGCATATCATCGGGGCCGATGTGATCATCGAGGGCCAGCCTGCGAACCAGCCCGTCCTCTACGCCATCAAGCATGAAAGCTTTTTCGAGGCGATCGATGCGCCCAACCTTCTCGACACGCCCTCGGTCTTTGCCAAGCAGGAACTCTTTGCCATTCCCGGCTGGGGCCGTGCAGCGCTTGCCTACGGCTTGATACCCGTGGCGCGCGACAAGGGGGCAAAGATGCTCATGGGCATGATTCGCAGCGCGAAAAAGATGGTGGCTGATGGCCGCCCGCTGGTCATTTTCCCCGAAGGAACGCGCGTTCCGCATGGGGAATGGCGACAGCTGCAGGCAGGATTTGCCGGCCTTTACAAGATGCTCGGCCTTCCGGTGGTGCCCGTCGCGGTCAGCAGTGGCGGTGTCTACCATCGCTGGCTGAAGAAACCCGGAACGATTACCTACCGCTTCGGGGCAACCATTCCCCCCGGCCTGCCGCGCGAGGAGGTCGAGGCAAAGGTCCTCGATGCGATCAACGCGCTCAACGATTAGGCCGCTTCGGCCGCCTTCCTGAGGATGGCGGCAATTTCGTCCATCTGTTCGGGCGTGCCGATGGTGATGCGCAATCCATGCGGCAAGCCCTGCCCGGGCAAGTGCCGCACGGCATAGCCACCTTCGGCCAGCGCGGCGAGCGCAGCTTCGGCGGTCAGTTTTCCTTCAAAGAGGACCAAAAGGAAATTTGCCTTGCTCGGCACGCCGCGCAGGCCGTGGTTGCCCATCCCGGCAATGGTCTCGGCGAAGCGGGCGAGCTCGCGATTGTTGGCCTCGCGCGATTTGGCGACGAAAGCCTGGTCGTCCAGCCCTGCAATGGCGGCCTTCTGCCCCGAATTGGTGACATTGAACGGCCCGCGAATGCGATTGAGCGCGTCGATAAGGTGCGGTGCGCCGGTGGCCCAGCCGATGCGCTCGCCCGCCAGCCCGTAAATCTTGGAGAACGTCCGCGTGACGAGCACGTTCTCGTGCGCCTCGGCCAGCGCCATCCCGCCGTCGTCCTCACCTTTTTCGAGATATTCGCCGTAAGCCTGATCGACCACCAGCAGCACGTCCGAGGGCAGACCCGCATGCAGCCGTTCGATTTCGCCGCGCGGCAGGAAAGTGCCGGTTGGGTTGTTAGGATTGGCGAGGAAGACAACGCGCGTTTTCTCGGTCACCGCGCCGAGCAATTCGTCGACATCGGTCGCGTAATCCACGTCGGGCGCCTCGACCGGCGTCGCGCCGCAGCGGCGGGCGGCAATCTCGTAGACCACGAAGGAAAAGCGCGCGTAGAGCACCTCGTCGCCCGGCCCGGCAAAGGCTTGAGCGGCAAGGTTGAGCAATTCGTCCGAGCCCGTCCCACACACGATACGCGCCGGGTCCAGCCCGTGCACTTCGCCGATTTTCGCACGCAGCGCAGTGGCGTCGGGGTCGGGATAGCGTGCCGGACCTGCAGGCTCTGCCAGCGCGGCAAGCGCCGCTTCGCTGCAACCTAGCGGGTTCTCATTGGCCGATAGCTTGACCAGTTCGCGCCCGTCCGAGCCCTTGCTCTTGCCGGGAACATAGGCGTGGATCTTCTCGATCCATGGTTTCATCTGAGGCTTGTCTGTCATTGCGGCTTCGGCGCATGAAAGAAAAACAGCCCTTCGACAAGCGCCTCGCGCAGCGTTAGAGCACGGGGCAATGGCCGGGACATCGAAAAGCCTCGAATTGCCGCAACCGCTTACCCTCGACGGCGGAGGCAAACTGGCGCGCGCGACGCTGGCCTATGAAACCTATGGTGAGCTGGATGCGGACAAGTCGAACGCCATCCTGCTGTGCCACGCGCTGACCGGCGACCAATATGTCGCTTCGCAGCATCCCGTCACCGGCAAGCCCGGCTGGTGGGAGCGCATGGTCGGACCCGGCAAGCCTATCGACACGGACCGCTACCAGGTTATCTGCGCGAACGTCATCGGCAGCTGCATGGGATCGAGTGGTCCGGCGAGCGAGGCGGAGGACGGCGAGCCCTACGCCATGCGCTTTCCCGTTATCACTATACGCGACATGGTCCGCGCGCTGGTCGGCCTGCTCGACGAGCTGGGCATCGAGAAGCTGCACGCCGTCGTGGGCGGCTCGATGGGCGGGATGCAGGCGCTGAGCCTTGCCGCCAACTGGCCCGACCTTGCGGAGCGTGTCCTCGTCATCGCCTCGACCAGCCGCCATTCGGCGCAGAATATCGCTTTCCACGAGCTGGGGCGGCAAGCCATAATGGCCGACCCGCGCTGGAACGGCGGAGACTATTATGGCGGCGAAGCGCCCGACAACGGGCTCGCGGTGGCGCGCATGGCGGCGCATATTACCTATCTTTCCGAAGAGGCGCTGACCGAGAAATTCGGGCGTAATTTGCAGGATCGGGAAGCCAAGAGTTTCGGCTTCGATGCCGATTTCCAAGTCGAGAGCTATTTGCGCTACCAGGGCAGCGGCTTCACCCGTCGCTTCGATGCCAACAGCTACCTCTACATCACGCGCGCGATGGATTATTTCGACCTCGCCGAAGAGCATGGCGGCAAGCTTGCCGATGCTTTCGCAGGCACCGAGGCGCGCTTCTGCCTCGTCAGCTTCGACAGCGACTGGCTCTATCCCACCAGCGAAAGCCGCCACGTCGTGCGCGCGCTCAATGCAGCAGGTGCGGCGGTGAGTTTCGTCGAACTCTCCGCCCCGCACGGCCACGACAGCTTCCTGCTCGACGTTCCCGCTCTCGACCGCGTGGTGAAGGGGTTCCTCGATGGCTGAAAAGTCTCGCCTCTATTTTGAGGGCCGGTGGGATCATGATCACGCGTCAGAACCCACGCGGATGCTCTACGAGGTCGACGACGCAGGCAACGTCCTGCGGCAGATCGAGTTTTTTGCCGATGGGCGCGCGGAATGGGACAGTCTGGCGTACCACGCCGACGGTTTGACGAAGTTCGGACGCGGAAGCCTCCACGCCACTTCATTTTTTGAGAGCGAATGCGAAGAACAATCCTCGGAGTTGTCCCTGAATAAAATTCAAGATTCAGTGTTTCAAGACGAGTGGCAGAGAGTTAGCTCATGACGCTACGTAGCGACCTTGCTGCCATTGCTAGCCAAATTGAGCCGAAGACCCGCGTCCTTGACATCGGTTGCGGCGATGGCGCTTTGCTGGCGAACCTGCGCGACACCAAACACGTCGATGCGCGGGGCATGGAGATCGACGGGTCCTGCGTCGAACGCTGCGTGGCGCAAGGCCTTTCGGTGGTGCAGGGCGATGCCAATCGCGACCTTGCGGACTATCCCGACAAGGGGTTCGACTACACCGTGCTCAGCCAGACGCTGCAGACCGCAACGCGGCCCGACCAGATGCTCGACCAGCTGTTGCGGGTCGGGAGGCAGGCCTTCGTCAGCTTCCCGAATTTCGCCCATTGGCGCACCCGCTCAGCGCTCATGCTTGGCGGACGCATGCCGGTGACACGCGCCATTCCGGTAAGCTGGTACGAAACGCCCAACATCCACCACGTGACGGTGAAGGACTTCCGCGAGCTGGCGCGCGAAAAGGACGCGCATATCGAGCGCGAATGGTTCTTCTCGAACGGGAAGCCCGTTTCCGGTGGTTCGAACTGGCGCGCGGAGTTCGCTGTCTTCCAGCTCAGCCGCTAATACTAATCAGGATGGCGGTTCGGCGGGCTTGCGCCGGAACAGGCTGCGCACGATTTTCCGCGCCATCCAGATGAGCCAGATCACCAGCGCGAGCAGGAACAGCGCAATTCCGCCCGCTACATAGGGGTATTCGTAAGCCGCATAGAGCAGGCCTGCCGTCGCCACGTCCTCCACGGTCGAGACAGCGACATTGCTCACCGGCTCGGGGCTCGCATTGACCACTCCGCGAGCGCCTGCCTTGCCCGCATGCGCCGTCAACGCCGCTCCGCCGCCGAGCAGGAAGGCCACCACCTGTGTCGCCGGGTCCGAAGGGTCGACAATCGCCAGCGCCAGCAGCGCCCCGCCCACCGGCCGCACGAAGGTGTGTATCGCGTCCCAGGCGCTGTCGAGCCACATCACCTTGTCGGCGAAGAACTCCGCCAGAGCAGCAATCGCGGCAATGCCCATGACCCATGGGTTCGCCAGCGCATCGAGGCTCTGCAAATGTTCGGGCAGCGGCAGCGCGCCAAGCCGCATCGCCAAGCCGGTTGCGAAGATGCTGAGATAGAGCCGCCAGCCCGCCAGCAGGCTGACACTCCCCGCAATACCGATGATTTCCATGACGCCCATGGACGGGAAGATGCGCCGTTACAGGGCTTTAGGCAAGTCAGCCTTCTCGATGCGCCTCGACATCATATGGCTTGCCGATATGGACACCGGGCAACTCGAGCGATGCCCTATCCCATCCGGCACGGTCTGCAACCGCCGCATAGCTCGTGTTGAGGAAGACCATGAGCATCTCTTCGGGATCCTCGCAGCTGCGGACCGCCTCATAAGGGAGAACGAATTCGCCGAGCTCATCGTGCCAGTAAGCAGCGTCTGGCTTGATCGCGCTGCCGCCCAGACCCTCTGGCGTGGGGTAGCCATAAGCATAGAAGGCGGCTTCATCCACTCCCCCGCCGCCAAGCCAGAAGCCCGCGCTGGCGACTTCGTGGCTATAAGCCTCGCGCGTCACCCGGTCTGGCAGGTTGGGAAAGCCGCCCGGATGAAGCGGTGCCTCGCGTCCGGAAAAGCGCGTCACGGCAAGGTCGAAGCTGCCCCAGAACAAATGGCTGGGAGACGATTTGCCCACGAAGCCGCTACGGAAGAGTTCGAAGGTACGATTCACATCGCTGAAGGCCCGGTGGATCCGCCGAACGGTGGGGGCGTGCCAGCTGCGCTCCTTGGTATCTTCGCTAAACGGCGTGGCCACCTCCACCTCGTTCGGCGCGCCCGAGACATCGGTCCACACCTGCCCCAATTCGAGTAGGGCAGTGAACTGTTCGTGAAATTCGGCGACGCTTTGTCCGGTCAGCCCGAACGCATCGGTGAAGCCGTCCGAGGTATCGAGAACCAGCAGCGAATCGATGCAATCGAATGTCACCTCCGCCTCACCACGCTGGGTCAGCACCGGATAGGTGCGAAAGCCGCGCGGGGTGACGCGCAATGCAAGGTGCCAGCTGTGGTTGCACCACGGTAGAGCGCGGGTGGGTAGCTTGCCCACAACTTGCAAATAGGAGTGAAGGGTCTCGATGACCGAGCGGTCGGCCTCGTAGTCGAGTTCGGGCCACCGCTCAGTCATCAGAGATACCTCACCAGTTTCTTTTAATCCTCAAGTAGCGAAGCGGTAGGATTAAAAGATCTCAAAGAGCCCAGCTGCGCCCATGCCGCCGCCGACGCACATGGTGACGACGCCGTACTTCGCCTTGCGGCGCTGGCCTTCGCGCAGGATGTGGCCGACGCAGCGCGCGCCGGTCATGCCATAGGGGTGGCCGATCGAGATCGAGCCGCCGTTTACGTTGAGCTTGTCGTTGTCGATGCCCAGCTTGTCGCGGCAGTAAAGCACCTGCACGGCGAAGGCTTCGTTCAGCTCCCACAGGTCGATGTCGTCGATCTTCATGTCGAAGCGTTCGAGCAGCTTGGGGATGGCGAAGATGGGGCCGATGCCCATTTCGTCGGGCTCGGTGCCGGCAACCGCCATGCCGATGTAGCGGCCGAGCGGCTGGAGACCGCGCTTTTCGGCTTCCTTGGCTTCCATTACGATGACTGCAGCCGAACCGTCGGACAGCTGGCTGGCGTTACCGGCCGTGATCGTGGTGCCCGGGCCCATGACCGGCTGGAGCGAGGCGAGGCCTTCGAGCGTGGTCGAGGGACGGTTGCCCTCGTCCTTGGCGATGGTCACGTCTTCGTCGGTGATTTCGCCCGTCTCCTTGTTCTGCACCTTGTGCTTGGTGCTGACCGAGACGATTTCATCGTCGAAGATGCCCGCTTCCTGTGCAGCTGCCGTGCGCTGCTGGCTCTGGAGAGCGTATTCGTCCTGCGCTTCGCGGCTGATGCCATAGCGCTGGGCGACCGTTTCGGCGGTCTGCAGCATGGGCATGTAGATCGCGCCGTGCATCGCGACGAGTTCGGGGTCCATGGCGACGCGCATTTCCTTGGTCTGGACCAGCGAAATGCTTTCCTGCCCGCCTGCGCCGACGATCTGCATCCGGTCGGTGATGACCTGCTTGGCAGCGGTGGCGATGGTCATCAGGCCCGAGGAGCACTGGCGGTCGATGGTCATGCCCGACACGCCGATCGGGCAGCCTGCGCGCAGTGCGACCTGGCGGGCGAGGTTGCCGGCCTGCGCACCCTGCTGGAGAGCGGCGCCCCACAGCACGTCGTCAAGCTCGCCGGCGTCGATACCGGCACGCTCGATGGCGGGCTTCAGCGCATAGGAGCCGAGCGTCGCGCCCGGGGTAGAGTTGAAAGCGCCCTTATAGGCCTTGCCCATACCGGTACGGGCGGTGGAAACGATGACTGCGTCACGCATGGGGTATTCCTTAAATTGCTAGAACTGTCTGATCCTCCGGGGGAGGAGAGAGGAAATCAGACGAAATACATGGTCATCCATTCGCAGATGAGGGCGGGCTTGTCCTCGCCTTCGATCTCGATGGTGATTTCCATGGTCTGCTGCCACTGGCCGGGACGCTTCTCGGTCATTTCCAGCATCTTCCAGTGGCCGCGGATACGCTTGCCCGAGCGGACCGGGTTGATGAAGCGCGTCTTGTTGCCGCCGTAGTTGACGGCCATCTTGATGCCGTCGACCCGCGGGACGTCGCTGTTCGCGGTCAGGTAGGGGATCATCGACAGCGTCAGGAAGCCGTGCGCGATGGTGCCGCCGAACGGCGTCATCTTGGCCGCTTCCTCGTTGACATGGATGAACTGGTGGTCGCCGGTGGCTTCGGCGAACTGGTTGATACGCTCCTGCGTCATCTCGACCCATTCGCTGGTGCCGACCTGTTCACCGACCTTGGCTGCTACGTCCTGGGGGCTCATGCACGCTCTCCTTAATTGAGGTTTTGCGACTCTGCAGCCGCTTGCGGGCGGACTCATGGCGCATGGAATGGGGCTGCGCAACCGCCGGAAAACTGCCGTTACGGCATGGCGGGACGAGACGTTTCGCCGATTGCATGAACGCCCGGGAACAGGCATCGTTAGCTCTAAGTTAACCAAGCGAGCCTAGCGCGAGAGGCTCTGAAGGCTGCTTTGCGAGGCAAACAGGAACGTAGATGGGCGACGGCTTCGAAAATACCGGACTGATGCGCCGGGCATGGTTCAAGCCTATGGTAGGGGCGTGGTTTGCGCTTCTGCTGGGGGGCGGACTGGGGCTGATGCCGCCGCATATCCACGCCCTGATTGCCGATGCAACGCAACTCTCCGCGCTCCATTCGATGTTCGCCCCGCCCGTGAGCGCAGGCGGGGTCGCTGTGATGGCGCTGGTCGCCGGAGTGTTCGGTTTCTTCCTCGGCATTGCCGTTGCGGGCCGTGTCGCTGCCGCGAGTGCACCGCGCGCATTCGCTCCGGGCTTCGAGATGCATGGCGAGAGCGTGTGGGAAGACGAGCGCGAGGAAGCCGCCTTCGAAGAACCGCGCCGCCGCCGCGTCTTCTCCGCGCGCGAGGATATCGGCGAGGAAGGCATCGCCATCAGCGCGCCGACAGGTGACGAAGAAGGCGACTACGAAGACGAATATTCCATCGAGGACATTCCGCCCGCGACACCCGAAGAGGATTTCGAGGCTGTCTATGCGGAGATGGACGAAGACTACGTGGCTTCGGATTATGAGCCGGAAGAAGTTGTCTCTGTCGAGGAGCCGGTTGTCGAGGAAGCTTTCGACCACGAGGAGCCTGCGGGCGCACCCGCATTCGTCGAAGACGCGGAGTATGAAGAGGTCGAGGACTTAGAGGCGGCGCCCAAACCGGAACCAGAGTCGGAGCAGCGACCGGAATGGGAGGTCGGACCCGAAGTCGGACACGATCCGGACCAGGTTTGGGAGCCCCAACCCGACGCCGAAGCCGAATTCGAGCCGGAGACCGAGATCGAGCCTGAGCCGTACTACGCTCCCGAGAATGTCGAGGCTGAGGAATCCGCTGATGTCGCGGAGGAACTGCTCGAAGAAAGCGAAGCTCTCGGCGACATGAGCCTGGAAGCCCTGCTGGGCCGGCTCGAAGGCGCGCTTGAACAGCACAAAAAAATGGTCGCGGGCAGCGAGGAAGCCGCGCAGCAGCCCGCTCCGCAACCCGTCCCGCTGGTGCGCGAGCCGGAACCCGCGCCGGAAGAGATTTCGGGCGAAGAGCTTCCCGAAGCCTCCGACGACGACCCGGTCATCGCCTTCCTGCGCCGCGAGGCCAGCCGCCGCATGCCGCCCCCGCCCGCTTCCGAAATGGACGACGGGGTGGAGGAGGACGAACCCCGGCAGCAATCGCAGACCGATGCGCAAGCCGCCTTGCGCAGCGCGCTCGACCGGCTCGGGCAGGTCAACCGGCGCGACTAGGCCACTCTTCGCCGCAACGGATACCTATTCGCCATGCTGCAATGCGGCAGGAATTGGCAATTCTTGGGCCTTGTGAAATTTTCCTAAACCTTCGGTCGGTTGCAAAACCGATTTGTTACCTGCAATAGGAAGCCTCGCGACATTTTGGCGGGCGCTCATGCGGCGCTGCACAATTTCCGCGCTTCCACCGGACCGGGAGGGTTCGAACGGAAGCGCCGGTCAGGAGGACGCTTCGGCGAATGGAAGTTCAGGCTCATCACACCCCCGGCAAGGGCCCCAATTCCCAGGGGCTCTACGATCCGCGCAACGAGCACGATGCCTGCGGCGTCGGCATGGTCGCGCATATCAAGGGCGAGAAGAGCCACGAGATTATCACGCAGGCGCTGACCATCCTCGCCAATCTCGACCATCGCGGTGCGGTGGGCGCCGACCCGCTGCTGGGCGATGGCGCAGGTATCCTCATCCAGACGCCCGACCCGCTCATCCGCAAATGGGCCGAGGCGCATGATTACGACCTGCCCGAGGAAGGCGACTATGCGCTCGCCATGTGCTTCCTGCCGCAGGAAGAAGAAGCGCGGCAGTTCGTCGAGAGCCAGCTCGAACGCTTTGCCGAAAAGGAAGGTCAGCGCGTCGTTGGCTGGCGCGACGTCCCCACCACGCTCGATGGACTGGGCGATGCGGTCATCGCCTCGATGCCCGTCATCCGCCAATGCGTGATTGCGCGCGGCATGAATTGCGCCAGTCGCGAGGCTTTCGAGCGCAAGCTGGTCGTCATCCGCAAGCAGACCCTGAACCCGCTCGCCGCGCTGGAAGCCAAGCATAATATCCCCGGCCTCAGCCAGGCCTATATCCCGAGCTTCAACAGCCGCACCGTCGTCTACAAGGGACTTCTGCTGGCGAACCAGGTCGGCAGTTTCTACGACGATTTGCGCGACCCCGATTGCGTTTCCGCACTCGGCCTCGTGCACCAGCGTTTCAGCACCAACACCTTCCCCAGCTGGCGGCTCGCGCACCCCTATCGCTTCATGGCGCATAATGGCGAAATCAACACGGTTCGCGGCAATGTGAACTGGATGGAAGCGCGCCGCCGCACGATGGAAAGCGACCTTCTGGGCGCCGACCTGGACAAGATGTGGCCGCTCATTCCGCATGGCCAGTCGGACACCGCCTGCCTCGACAACGCGCTCGAACTGCTGCTGGCCGGCGGCTACAGCCTCGCGCATTCGATGATGATGCTCATGCCCGAAGCCTGGGCAAAGAACGAGCAGATGGATCCGGCGCGCCGCGCATTCTACGAATACCATGCCGCGCTGATGGAGCCGTGGGATGGCCCGGCGGCGGTGTGCTTCACCGACGGCAAGCAGATCGGCGCCTGCCTCGACCGCAACGGCTTGCGCCCTGCGCGCTGGTGCACGACCAAGGACGACCTCGTCGTGCTCGCCTCGGAAAGCGGCGTGCTGCCGTTTGCCGAGGAGGACATCACCCGCAAGTGGCGCCTCCAGCCGGGTAAGATGCTGCTCATCGACCTCGAAGAAGGCCGCATCGTCACCGACGAGGAGCTGAAGGCCGACCTCGCCGCTGCAGAGCCTTACGAAGCATGGCTCGAGAAGGCGCAGTACAAGCTCGCCGACCTCGACCATATCGAGCCGGACCTTTCCGAAATTGCCGAGAGCACCATCCCGCTGCTCAACCGCCAGCAGGCCTTCGGCTACACGCAGGAGGATATCAGCCGCTTCCTCGAACCCATGGCCGCCAATGGCGAGGACCCCATCGGCTCGATGGGCACCGACACGCCGATTGCCGTGCTCAGCGAAAAGAGCCGCCTGCTTTACGACTACTTCAAACAGAACTTCGCGCAGGTCACCAACCCGCCGATCGACCCGATCCGCGAAGAGCTGGTGATGAGCCTGCTCTCGATGATCGGCCCGCGCCCGAACCTGCTGGGCCGCGACGGGGGGACGCACAAGCGTTTGGAGGTTTCACAGCCCATCCTCACCAACACCGACCTTGCGAAAATCCGCTCGGTCGAAGTGGCGCTGGATGGCGCGTTCCGCACCGCGACCATCGACATCACCTGGGATGCGAGCACGGGCGCGGACGGCCTCGCCATGGCGCTGAAGGAAATGTGCTGGGCGGCGACCGAGGCAGTGCTCGGCGATGCCAACATCCTCATCCTCTCCGACCGCAACCAGGGGCCGGAACGCATTGCCATGCCTGCACTGCTGGCGACGGCAGCGGTCCACCACCAACTGGTGCGGCAGGGCCTCAGGATGCAGACCGGCCTCGTCATCGAGACCGGCGAAGCGCGCGAGGTGCACCATTTCTGCGCACTGGCAGGATACGGCGCGGAAGGTATCAACCCCTATCTCGCTTTCGAGACACTGGAAGATTTGCGCGCCCGCAAGCTGCCCGACCTCGACCCGGAGGTGGTGCAGAAGAACTTCGTCAAGGCGGTCGGCAAGGGCATCCTCAAGGTCATGTCCAAGATGGGCATTTCGACCTACCAGTCCTATTGCGGCGCGCAGATCTTCGACGCGGTCGGCCTGTCGAGCGACTTCATCGACACCTATTTCACCGGCACCGCGACCACCATCGAAGGGATTGGGCTGAAAGAAGTGGCCGAGGAAACCGTGCGCCGCCACGCGCAGGCCTTCGGAGACAGTCCGCTCTACAAGGGAATGCTCGATGTGGGCGGTATCTACCAGTACCGCATCCGCGGCGAGGACCACGCCTGGACCCCGCAGAACATCGCCAACCTCCAGCACGCGGTGCGCGGGTCGGATCCGAAGAAATACGAGGAATTTGCCAAGAGCGTGAACGAGCAGTCCGAACGGCTGCTGACCATTCGCGGCCTCATGGAACTGAAGAAGGCCGAGCGCCCGCTCGAGCTGGACGAGGTCGAACCGGCCAGCGAAATCGTCAAGCGTTTCAGCACTGGCGCGATGAGCTTCGGCTCGATCAGCCACGAGGCGCATTCGACGCTCGCCATCGCGATGAACCGCATGGGCGGCCGCTCGAACACCGGTGAAGGCGGCGAGGAGCCGGAGCGCTTCCAGCCGCTGGACAATGGCGATTCGATGCGCAGTCGCATCAAGCAGGTGGCGAGCGGCCGCTTCGGTGTGACGGCGGAATATCTCGTCAATTCGGACGACATCCAGATCAAGATGGCGCAGGGCGCGAAGCCCGGCGAAGGCGGCCAGCTGCCCGGCCACAAGGTCGACAAGCGCATCGGCAAGGTGCGCCACTCGACCCCGGGCGTGGGCCTCATCTCGCCCCCGCCGCACCACGATATCTATTCGATCGAGGACTTGGCGCAGCTCATCCACGATTTGAAGAACGTCCAGCCCGACAGCCGCATTTCGGTGAAGCTGGTGTCCGAGGTGGGTGTCGGCACGGTTGCGGCCGGCGTTTCCAAGTCGAAGGCCGACCACCTCACCATCTCGGGCTATGAAGGCGGCACCGGCGCGAGCCCGCTGACCAGCCTGACGCATGCCGGATCCCCTTGGGAAATCGGCCTTGCCGAAACCCAGCAGACGCTCCTCCTCAACGACCTTCGCAGCCGCATCGCGGTGCAGGTCGACGGCGGGCTGCGCACAGGCCGCGACGTTGCCATCGGCGCGCTGCTGGGCGCGGACGAGTTCGGCTTTGCCACTGCCCCCCTTATCGCGGCGGGCTGTATCATGATGAGGAAGTGCCACCTCAACACCTGCCCCGTCGGCGTCGCGACGCAGGACCCGGTGCTGCGCAAACGCTTCACCGGCACGCCCGAGCACGTCATCAATTACTTCTTCTTCGTCGCCGAGGAACTGCGCCAGATCATGGCCGAGATGGGCTTCCGCACGGTCGAGGAAATGGTCGGCCGGGTAGACCGTGTCGACATGCGCCGCGTGCGCCGTCACTGGAAAGCGCATGGCGTCGATTTGAAGCGCATCCTCCACGAAGTACCGCTCAAGGAAGGCCAGCCGCTCCATCACACCGAAACACAGGACCACGGCCTTGCCGCAGCGATGGACGTCGAGCTGATCGAGGCCTGCAAGCTTGCCATCGAAAGTGGCCAGGCGGTGCAACTCACGCGGCAAATCCGCAATGTGAATCGGACTGTCGGCTCCATGCTTTCGGGCCGCATCGCCGAGGCCTATGGCCACACCGGTCTGCCGCAGGACACCATCCGCATCGACCTGACCGGTGTGGCCGGACAGAGCTTCGGCGCATGGCTCGCGCACGGCGTGACCATGAGCCTCACCGGCGACGCCAACGACTATGTCGGCAAGGGCCTGTCGGGCGGGCGTATCGTGGTCAAACCGCCGCAGGATGTCAGCCGGGAGCCGACCGAGAATATCATCGTCGGTAATACCGTTCTCTATGGAGCCATCGCAGGGGAGGCCTATTTCGCTGGCGTTGCTGGCGAGCGTTTTGCGGTCCGCAATTCAGGCGCGGTCGCGGTGGTCGAAGGCACGGGCGACCATGCGCTCGAATACATGACGGGCGGCGTGGTATGCGTGCTCGGCAAAACCGGACGCAATGTCGCGGCGGGCATGAGCGGCGGCATCGCCTATGTCTACGATCCCGACGGCGACTTCGACCGCCTCGTCAATCACGCGCAGGTCGACATCCTAGATGTCAAACCGGGCGACGGCCCATTGGACGGAGAAGGGGGCGCGGAAAAGAGCTGGGGCAAGCCGCAGCAGCGCGCTGTCAGTGTCGAGAACCCCGGCATGGGCGACCCTCTCTATCACGATGCCGAACGGCTGAAGGTGCTGGTCGAACGCCACCATCTGCATACCGGCTCGGCGCGCGCGAAGGCGCTGCTCGACAACTGGGCAGATGAACTGAAAAACTTCCGCAAGGTGATGCCGCGCGATTACGCACGCGCCCTGAAGGCACTCGAAACCGAACGCGAGGAAGCAGCGATGGAGGCTGCAGAGTAATGGGCAAGGAAACCGGCTTTCTCGAATACGAGCGCGAGGATCGCACCTATCTCGATCCCGCGGAGCGCCTAAAGAACTACAAGGAATTCACCGTCCCGCACGACAAGGGCGCACTGCAGAAGCAGGCCGCGCGCTGCATGAATTGCGGCATTCCCTATTGTCACAACGGCTGTCCGGTGAACAACATCATCCCGGACTGGAACCACCTCGTCTACGAAGACGACTGGAAGAACGCGCTCGAGGTCCTGCACTCGACCAACAACTTTCCCGAGTTCACCGGCCGCATCTGCCCCGCCCCGTGCGAGGCCGCCTGCACGCTGAACATCGTAGACGCGCCGGTGACCATCAAGAGCATCGAATGCGCCATCATCGACCGCGGGTTCAAGGAAGGCTGGGTCAAGCCGCAGGTGCCTGATAAGCAGACCGGCAAGTCGGTCGCGGTCATCGGCAGCGGCCCGGCAGGCCTTGCCGCCGCACAGCAGCTGGCACGCGCAGGCCATGCGGTCACGGTGTTCGAGAAGTCCGACCGCATCGGCGGCTTGCTTCGCTACGGCATTCCCGACTTCAAGATGGAAAAGCACCTCATCAACCGCCGCGCGGTACAGATGGAAGCCGAGGGCGTGCAGTTCCGCACCTCCTCCGAAGTCGGCGTGGAAGTCAGCTTCGAAGCGCTGAAGGAGAATTTCGACGCGGTGGTGCTGGCAGGCGGCGCGGAGGAAGCGCGCAAGCTCGACATTCCCGGCTCCGAACTGTCCGGCGTCAGGCTGGCGATGGAATTCCTCACCCAACAGAACAAGCGCAATGCGGGCGACGACGAAGTGCGGGCCGCACCGCGCGGCAGCCTGACCGCCACCGGCAAGCACGTCATCGTCATCGGCGGCGGCGACACCGGCAGCGACTGCGTGGGCACGAGCAACCGACAGGGCGCGGCATCCGTCACCCAGCTCGAAATCATGCCCAAGCCGCCCGAGCATGAAGACAAGGCGCTGACCTGGCCCGACTGGCCGGTCAAGCTGCGCACCTCCTCCAGCCACGAGGAAGGCGTCGACCGAGACTGGGCCGTGCTGACCAAGCGCGTGGTCGAGGAAGGCGGCGATGTCGCCGGCCTCGAATGCGTCCGCGTGGAGTGGAAGGACGGCAAGCTTGAAGAAGTGCCGGGCAGCGAATTCACGCTGAAGGCCGACCTCATCCTGCTCGCTATGGGCTTCACCGGCCCCAAGCGGCGCGGCCTGCTCGACCGGGCCGGCGTCGAACTGGACGGGCGCGGCAATGTGAAGGCCGACACCAACCGCTACGCCTCCAGCGAACCGCACGTCTACGCCTGCGGCGACATGCGGCGCGGGCAGAGCTTGGTGGTGTGGGCGATCCGTGAGGGGCGGCAATGCGCCCGCGCGGTGGACGAGGCGCTGATGGGGGTCAGCGAATTGCCGAGGTAGCCCTTCTCCCCTCATCCTGGCGAGAGCTGGGATCGTCGTTCGCTAGATATGGGCCCCATAATCTTCGAGCCATCTCCGCTCACACCACGCGTCCTCGCCGTTCTGTTCGATCTGGGTTGCCGCTTTTTCAAGCGAAAGCGAATTGGCCCACGGCAAATAAGTTTCTTCTATATGGGTTGCGAGCATATCAAGTTTTTCGATGACCGATTGATCTTCTACACCTTCCCACCTGAGCCGTTCATAATCGAATGAAAGGTTCTGCGGTCGGTAACTCTTGTCGCCTGCCGCATCTTCGAGCGGGCGAAATTTGAAGGGGTAATCGTGAACCTCGAAGGTCGGTTTCAGGGGCACACCGTTTTCCATTTCGCGTAAGAAGGTATGCCGACAGCAAAGCACCTGCGAGATTGAACCCGTCCGCGCCAACCTTCCGCCCAAGCGAATGAGGGAAAGAGTGATCGTGTCGTTGAATAGGCTGAGATGTCTACCGTAGCTGGAAAACCCAAACGCCGATAAGCGTGAGCCAAGTCGCTCGTCGAATGCCGCTTCAAAATCGTCCTTAGTCATCAATCGCTCAGTGCACCGGGGCTTTCGAAAGTCAATTTAAGAGCAGACTAATGAATGGGTTGCGCTCACCCCGCGCACTCTAAACACAATGCCACGCTCGGGTCGTGTGCCAGTCGCTTCTCGGCAATCTCGTTGCCGCAGGCGGTGCACCAGCCCCACTCGCCCTCATCCAGCCTCGCCAGCGCCGCTTCTATCCGCGCTCGTTCGGCCACGCGCCGCCGCGCAGTTCCCTGAGCCATCGCCTGTTGCTGCAGCGCGTCCATCCGGCTGAGGCGGCCGACGCTGTCCTGCTGCAGCTCGACCGTATCGCGCGAATCCGCATTGGCCGCGTGTTCCGCATCGAGGGCCTCGCGGCGGGACAGGAGGCGCTGGCGGGCTTCCTCAGGCGCCAAGGCTAAGCCAGCCCCATCCGCGCGAAGGTGTCGCGGGCATTGGCCTGCATCGCTTCCGGCATGGCGGGGAAGCTGGTGATGTAGTCCTCCACCGACTTATCGGCGAAACGTTCGAGATAGGCGCGCTTCCACTTCTCGGCTTCCTCGCGCTCGCCGGCGCGCTCGAAGACCAGCATCGCGCCGATGACTGCCTGCAACGTATCGAACCCGTAGGACAGCGCCTTTCGCATTGTGGTGGCTGCCTTATCGAAATCCTCGTTGGTCGTATGCGCGATGACCAGCGCGCTCAGCATATGCGGCATCCACGGGTCCTGCGGGCTTAAAGTCATTGCGGTCTCGAGATTGGCCACCGCCTCTCGCCCCTGCCCGCGCAGGGCCTGGATGCTGCCGATGCCCGAATAGGCGAGTGCATAGGAGGGGGCGATGGTCTTTGCGCGCTCGAGATGCATCAGCCCTTCCTCGATCTCGTGCAAGATGAGGTGCGAACGCCCCTTGATGAGCTGGCAGAAGGGATCGTGCCGGTCGAGCTCAAGCGCCCGGTCGGCGAAGCCGCGCATGACTCCTGCAGTGGCCTCGGGATCGCGCGCGCGCTTCTGGAAGTGCGACAGCCTCTCCACCACGCATCAGTGTACTCTGGTTGGGGTCGAGAGTGAATTCGCCAATGCGGTACATCGCCGCCGAGGTTAGCAAGCCCGCGCTGTGCACAAAAGCGACATTTTATCGCGCGAGGTCAGAGCAGGGTGGGCTGGGGGCCTTGCGGAAGCGACCAATCGACTCGAGTGCGTCCCGCCTCGGTCAGAAAAAAATTGGCGCGACTGAAGGGTGCGGAACCGAAAAAGCCGCGATGGGCAGAAAGCGGGCTGGGATGCGGGCTTTCGATGACGAGATGGCGGCCCAATTGCAGTGCCGGAATGCGCTTCGCCTTGGCCTGCGCATGGCTGCCCCAGAGGATGAACACCGCGGGTTCCTCGCGCGCCGCCACCGCCGCGATGCAGGCATCGGTCACCTCGTCCCAACCGCGCCCCGCATGGCTCCCGGCCTTGCCCTCTTCCACCGTCAGCGTGGTATTGAGCAGCAACACGCCCTCCCTCGCCCATTTGGTGAGGTCACCATGCGCGGGCATGGCTAGGCCGAGGTCGCTGGCAAGCTCCTTATAGATATTGCGCAAGGAGGGGGGCAGCTTCACGCCCTCCGGCACGGAAAAGGCGAGGCCCATCGCCTGCCCCGGCCCGTGGTAGGGGTCCTGTCCAAGGATAACGACTTTCACCTTATCCAGCGGGGTCAGTTCGAGCGCCTTCAACCGGCTTCCGCGCGGCGGGTAGACGAGCTTGCCTGCCGCCTCCTCCGCAAGCAGGAAGTCCCCAAGACTGCGGCCCGCCTCGTCCGACAGTGCCGGTGCGAGAGCAGCTTTCCAGCTATCGGGGATTGGCTCGTTCATGCGCAGAACCTTGCGCTCCGCCTCGCGCCAAATCCAGTGGCCCCTTCCCACCAATCCCCAATCCGCCTAAGGCCCCCTCATGGCAGTGCATTTTCACGAAGAAGACCTTCCCGAAGGCGTCCTCGCCGATGGCCCCGTGGCCGTCGATACCGAAACCATGGGTCTCGTCACCATCCGCGACCGGCTGTGCGTCGTGCAGATCAGCGACGGCAAGGGCGACGAACATCTCGTGCGCTTCGGGCCTGGCAGCACCTATGATGCGCCGAACCTCAAGGCCGTGCTGGCAGACCCCGAACGGCTCAAGCTGTTTCACTTCGCGCGTTTCGACCTTGCGGCCATCGAATATTATCTCGGGGTCACCGCCGCGCCTTGCTATTGCACGAAGATCGCCAGCAAGCTGGTGCGCACCTATACCGACCGCCATGGCCTGAAGAACCTCGTCGAGGAACTGCTCGGCGAAAGCATCTCCAAGGCCCAGCAGTCGAGCGATTGGGGCGGCCCCGAACTCAACCATGCGCAGCAGGATTATGCCGCCAGCGACGTGCGTTTCCTCCACCGGATGAAGGAAGAACTCGACCGCAGGCTGGAGCGCGAAGGCCGCAAGGAACTGGCGCAGGCCTGCTTCGATTTCCTTCCCGCCCGCGCCCATCTAGACATTCTCGGCTGGCAGGACCACGATATTTTCAGCCATATGGGCTGATGGAGCGTTAGGCAGACATGGTATTCCGGAGCAGGCGCAGGATCGAAACGCAGGAGGCGAAGCAGCTACGCTCGCGCCGCCAGCATTTCGCCATGCCCGGCGGGAGCCATGACAAGCTTGTGCGCTTCCTCGCCCGCGCGCTGCCGATGGCCGTCGGCGTGATCGCGGCGCTGATGGTGATTACTCCGCTCAGCCCGCGCGGCGAAATCAGCTTCCTGCTCGACCGCAATGAAGTCGCCGTCATCACCGAGCGGCTGCGCGTCGATAATGCGCTTTATCGCGGGCAGGACGAGCAGGGACGCCCCTTCTCGCTCACCGCAGGCGAGGCGGTGCAGAAGTCGAGCGTCGAGGGAATAGTGCGCATGGACGACCTCGTCGCGCGGCTGCTGATGAACGAAGGACCGGCGCGCGTCGAGGCGCCGGGTGGGCAGTATGACATTAACGAAGAAGTGGTGGATGTGAACGGCACGATGCGCATGGAAGCCGCGGATGGCTATTCGATGCGCGCGAGCGGCGTGTCGCTCGACTTGAAGGACAAGACGCTCGAGGGCGCAGGCGGCGTCGAGGGCGCCATTCCGGCGGGGACCTTCCGCGCCAACCGCCTCGATGCCGATTTGGACGAGCGCAGGATTACACTCTCGGGCAATGCGCGCCTGCGCATGGAGCCCGGAAAGCTGAGGATGCCATGATGAAACGCCACCTGCCCACCATGGCGAAGAGCGCCGCGCTCGGCTTCGTGCTGACCTGTGCGGGGTTTGCCGGAATCCAGCTTTCCGCGCAGGCGATTGCGGGGCACAATTCCAATGCGCCGGTTTCCTATGCCGCCGACCGTATCGAGCTGCAGGACCGGCAGAACCGCGTGGTGCTGTCGGGCAATGTGCAGATTACGCAGGGCGGGCTCAATCTCAACGCGGCGCGCACCATCGTGAACTATACCGATGCGGGCAGCCTAAAAATCCAGCGCATCATGGCGACCGGCGGCGTGAATGTGGCGCGCGGCAACGAGCGCGCGCGGGGCGATACTGCGGTCTATGATTTCAACCGCCGCATCATCACCATGGCGGGGAATGTCCGGCTCAACCGCGGCGGCGATACGCTGAATGGCGGACGGCTGGTCATCGACCTTGCCAGCGGCGTCTCCAGCATCGACGGACGCGCGAGCGGCTCTTCGGGCGTGACCGGCAGCAGCAGCACCTCTTCGGACGGCCGCGTCACCGGCACCTTCTCCGTCCCCGACTGATGGCCCGCGCCCGGATCGGGCGGGCGCTGCTGGCGCTGTGCGGACACCGCGCGGCCGAGGCCGAAGGGCTGTCGGAGCAGGAGTGGCAGGAGCTAGACGCGCTTGCCGACCAGCACAGGCTGAGGCCCTTCCTTCACGGGCGGCTAACTCGCGGCGAAATCACCGTCCCGCCTGCGGACATCGCCGCCCTCTGGCAAGAGGCGCACCGCGCCAATGCCATCACCATGCTCGCCCAGCGCCGCGCATTGCTGCAGGCGGTGGAGGTGCTGGCCGCAGAAGGCATCGGTGCGGTCGCACTCAAAGGCTCGGCGCTAGCTTGGACTGTCTGGCCGTCACCTGCCGAGCGAGTGATGCGCGACATCGACCTACTAGTCGCTGCCGACAATGCCCCTGCCGGTTTCAAGGCGCTGCGAGGGGCTGGTGGGGAGGCGCCCGAACTCTCCGATGCGCAACTGGCCGATTTCGCCAAGGCCGAAACCCATCTCCCCCCGCTCTATTCGCCAGAGGGGGTCATGTGCGAATTGCACGCGCATGTCTGGGCCCGCGCGCCGTTGCCCAACTCACCGATGCCCACAAGCGACGATGCGCATTTGCTTGGCCATGCACGGCATTCGGAAAAGCTGGGCATGGCCATTCCCTCAGGCGAGGACATGCTGGGGCATCTCGTGGTCCACGCCGCCTGCTCGCACCTGCTCAATGTCGGGCCGATGGCGCTAGTCGATATCGACCTGTGGTGTGCGAAGAAGACCATCGATTGGCCTGCCTATTGGGAGCGGGCGAGGGGCGACGGTTTCGACCGCCCCTCGGCGCTTGTCTTCGCCTTGGTCGACAGGTGGAGGAGGTCGGGATTTCTCGAGGACACGCAATGCCCGTTGGCTGTCGACGACGACGTAATCGACGCAACCGAGTTGCTGCTCGTGCAGGACCTCGGCGCGCGCAAGGATGTGAGCGCCATCGCGTCGCTGTCGGCGGGGAAGTTGGGCGGACGGTTAGAGCAACACCCCCTCGACCGGGCCGAGGGTCGGGCCGGTTTCGGCCAGCGCATCGGGCAGCTTGCCGGTCGCACGGCCTCGCTTGGCCGCAGCCTGCTCTCGCACGACACGCGCCGCGATGGCCTTGCCACCGCTCGCCTGCAAAAGTGGATGGAGGGTTAGCGGCGACCCGCGCCGGCGACGCGCGCGATGCCGGTTAGCCCCTGTGCCAGCAGCAGCTCGGACGACTGGCTGTTCTGCAGCAATTCGCGGTGCAGTTCGGTTAGCCGCAAGGTCAGCCGGTCGAGCTTGGGCCCGCGCCAGCGCCCGACCTGCTCGGCAATGTCGCGCTCTTCCTTCCAGAAAATGCCTAGCCGCGCCTTCTCGCCCTTGTCGAGATCCTGGTAGCGGCGATTGCCTAGCGCCGCCGAAATTCGCGCTAGCTGCGCCGCGCGGCGTTCCACCGCCAGCAGCGTACCGACCGGATTGAGGCCGATTTGCTTCATCCGCGCAATCTCGGTCGCAACCTTCGCGCCTCGCCCGGCAAGCACGGCGTTGACGAGGCTGGCAAAGCCGTCCTCCTCGCTTGCCGCACCGATGGCGTCGAGATGCTCCATGTTCGCAGGCCGCGGAGATTGCGGGGTCGCATCGAGATAGGTCGCGAGCTTGGTCACCTCGCTCGAGGCCAGCCGAACGTCGAGATTGGCCGCGCGTGCAATTCTCTCCGCCACCGCGCCGTCGAGCTTCAGCCCCGCCGCATCGCCCATCGCGCGCACGCTCTGCGTCACCGAACGCAGGTCGGGCGGATAGAACATCGCCACCACCGCATCCTTGCGCTTTTCGAGCAGCTTGGCGGTGCGCGACTTGTCGGTGGCACCAGTGGCAACGACCACCACGGGGCAGGCCTCGCCCGCGCCCAAGTCGCCGGTTTCGAGCAGCGTCTTCAACGCCTCATGCGCCTCGTCGCCCGCTACGCGGCACCAGATGTGGCGCTTGTCGCCGAAGAGCGAGGTTGAGCGGGCCTCATCGCCCAGTTTTGCGGGGTCGGCGCGCAATTCCGCGCCGGGAATTTCGACCCGCTCGCCTGGCTCGGGCAGCAAGGAGACGATGTCGTTGGCCGCAGCACTCGCGCCCGCTTCGTCCTGTCCGCAGAAGAAGAATACGCCGCAATTTTGCGCCGCATCGCGGGCCTTGGCAGCAAAGTCGCGCCCGGTCAGCTTCACCGGTTGCGCAGCGTCAGGGCGACGCGAGTGACGATCCGGTCCGCGATTTCGCGGCTGAGGTTTTCGAGCGCGGTGTTCTCTGCCGCGATGGTCGCGTATTCGCTCGACACGACGTCGATGCCCGCATCGGTTCCCTCGGTCGCGTCGAGCAGGATTTCGCCCGTGCTCGCATCGACCAGCTGGTAGCGCGCGCGCAAGGTGCGGCGTTCGCGGCTGACCGTATCGTCGGCGAGCACGGCGAGCCCTTCGAGGCTGTCGTCGAGCCGCACGTCGAGCCGGTAGCGGAAGTCGGTCACCCCTGCCGCACCGAGCTTGTCGTTCAGCGCATTGCGTACGAGCCAGCCGGCCTTGCCCTCGATCGGCGGCACGTCGACCGCCGCCAGCCCCTGCGCCACTTCGCCGCTGCCGCCACCCGCATACATGGGCGAGAGCGAGCAAGCCGAGAGGGCCAGCGAGGAAGCAAGGGCGAGAAGTATCCGCATCAGGTGACGATATTCACCAATCTGTCGGGCACGACAATGACCTTGCGAATTTCTGCACCGTCAATCGAACGCTGCACCTTCTCCGAAGCCAGCGCCATCGCCTCGAGATCTTCCTTCGAGGCACCCTTGGGCGCGGTGAGCGTATCGCGTAGCTTCCCCTTGTGCTGGACGGCGATGGTCACCTCGTCCTCGACCAGCAGCGCGGGGTCGACCTCGGGCCAGGCAGCGTCCGCGACGAGCCCGTCCATGCCCATGCCCGCCCAGGCTTCCTCGGCAAGGTGCGGCATCATCGGCGCGACGAGCTGGACCAGCGTGCGGATGGCCGTCGAACGGCTGGCGGAAGGGGCCGCCTTCTCGACCGCGCCGGTCAGCTCGTAAATACGCGCGACGGCCTTGTTGAAGCCCAGCGCCTCAATGTCCTCGGCGACGGCGGCGACGGTCTGGTGCGTCTTGCGGTCCAGCGCCTTGTCCTCGCCTTCGGCCCCAGCGTCATAAGCCGCAAAGAGACGCCAGAGGCGATGGACAAAGCGGCTGCAGCCTTCGATGCCGGCTTCCGACCACGGAAGGTCGCGTTCCGGCGGGCTGTCGGAGAGCATGAACCAGCGAACTGCGTCGGCGCCATAGGTGTCGATGATGGTGTCTGGGTCGACGACGTTCTTCTTCGACTTCGACATCTTGATGACGCGGCCGATTTCGACCTCGCCGCCATCGTCTTTCAGCAGCGCCCGCTCGGCCTCGCGGCTGATTTCGTCGGGAGCGTAATAGACGGTTTTGCCGCCGTGCTTACGGCTGTAGGTCTCATGCGTGACCATGCCTTGCGTGAACAGCGAGGCGAAGGGCTCCTTCACTTCGATCTGTCCCATATGCGCGAGCGCGCGGGTCCAGAAGCGGGCGTAGAGCAGGTGCAGGATGGCGTGCTCGATGCCGCCGATATACTGCTCGACCGGGAGCCACTTGGCGACCTCTTCCGGGTCGAAAGGCTTGTCGGCAGGCTGGCTGGCGAAGCGCAGGAAGTACCAGCTCGAGTCCACGAAGGTGTCGAGCGTATCGGTCTCGCGCTCGGCCTTGCCCCCGCACTTGGGGCAATCGACATGCTTCCAAGTCGCGTGGCGCAGCAGCGGGTTGCCGGGCGTCTGGAAGTCGACATCCTCGGGCAGCGTAATCGGCAGGCTGTCCTTGGGCGCAGGCACAACGCCGCAAGTGTCGCAATGGATGAAGGGAATGGGCGTCCCCCAGTAACGCTGGCGCGAGACGCCCCAGTCGCGCAGGCGCCAGACGGTCTTGCCTTCGCCAGCGCCCTGTTCCTCGATGCGGCGGATGATTTCGCGCTTGGCGTCCTCGACTTCCATACCGTCGAGGAAGTCCGAATTGACGATCACGCCGTCGCCCGCCTCGGCCTCGCCGTCGAAACCCTTGCCGGCTTCGTCCAGGCCCGAAGCGACGACGCGCGGGATGGGCAGGCCGTATTTGGTGGCGAATTCGAAGTCGCGCTGGTCGTGGCCCGGAACCGCCATGATGGCGCCGGTGCCGTAATCCATCAGCACGAAGTTTGCGATGTAGACCGGCAGGTCAGCGCCGGTGAACGGATGCTTCGCGGTGATGCCGGTGTCGAAGCCGAGCTTCTCTGCGGTTTCGAGCTCGGCAGCGGTGGTGCCGCCTTTCTTGCACTCGGCGATGAAGGCGCGCGCTTCCTCGCTATCGATACCCTGCGCGACAGGATGGTCGGCGGCGACGGCAACGAAGCTCGCGCCGAATATCGTGTCGGGCCGTGTCGTGTATACGGGCAGCTTCTGTCCGTTCGAAAGGTCGAAGCTGAACTCGAGCCCCTTGGACTTGCCGGTCCAGTTTTCCTGCATCAGGCGGACCTTGTCGGGCCAGTTCTCGAGACTGCCCAGCCCTTCGAGCAGCTCCTCGGCGAAGTCGGTAATCTTGAGGAACCACTGGTTCAGCTTGCGCTTCTCGACCTCGGCACCCGAGCGCCAGCCCTTGCCGTCGATGACCTGCTCGTTGGCGAGCACGGTCATGTCGACCGGGTCCCAATTGACCTCGCTTTCCTTGCGATAGACGAGGCCGGCTTCGTAGAGGTCGATGAAGAGCGCCTGCTCGTGGCCGTAGTAATCGGGCTCGCAGGTCGCCAGCTCCCTCGACCAGTCGAGCGCGAAGCCGAGGCGCTTCAGCTGCGCCTTCATGTGTTCGATATTGTCGCGGGTCCAGCCGCCCGGGTGCACGCCCTTTTCCATCGCGGCGTTTTCCGCCGGCATGCCGAAAGCGTCCCAGCCCATCGGGTGCAGCACCTCGTGCCCGGTCGCCTTCTTGTAGCGTGCGAGCACGTCGCCCATCGTGTAGTTGCGCACATGGCCGATATGGATGCGCCCACTGGGATAGGGGAACATCTCGAGCACGTAGCTCTTGGGCTTGTCGGAATTGCTGTCGGCGCGGAAGGTCTCTGCGTCGTCCCACGCAGCCTGCCAGCGCGAGTCGGCACTCGCCGGATCGAAACGGGTATCACTCATGCGCCTGCCCTTAAGGATTTCAGGCGCGAATGGAACCCGTTTTACTTAGTTGGAGAGGGCCTGGCGGCGCAGTTCGCGGGCCTTGGTCAAGATGATGTCTTCGAGCTTCTGCACCGTCGCGGCCTGCACCGGCGCATCCACCCATGCGCCGCCCTGGTTGACCTGTCGGCTGGCAGCGACACGCAATGCGTCTGCGCGCAGGTCGGTATCGAGGATGGAGACGGTCATCTTTACGCGCTCGCCGGGGTTCGACGGGTTGGCATACCAGTCGGTGACGATAACGCCGCCATTGCTGTCGGCCTGCAGCAGTGGAGCAAAGCTCACCGCTTCGAGGCTGGCGCGCCAGAGATAAGAGTTCACGCCGATGGTCGAAACCTGCGCCGCGGCGAGGTCCGCACGCGCGCTGTCCGAGCTTGAACATGCCGCAAGGCCGATGCTGGCCACGCCAAGCATGGCGATGGCGGCGGGACGGCGGAAATTACGGATAGCGGTCATGAACGGTCCTTGGCTCGGATAAATATGCTGCGGCTCTATAATGGCTGCAGGCGCAGGGGCAAGCGTTGGCTTCCTGCGCCAGGCAGCAAGCCGCATAGACACCTCCCCCGGGTGAACACCTGCTTAATCGCATCGCACCCTGTGTGCAGCGGGCAACACCTATTCCCACAATGAGCCTTGCCCTGTGGAAAAGCTGGCCAAGCGCCCCACCTAAGCGTAAGTTTCGTTGTGGAGATGGAGTCGCGTCCAGCGATTCCATTCGGGAACTGTTAAGCGGGCAGTGCTTTAGAATGGCACGAACACCGCAAGTTGCAGGGATACGAGAGGCGTTCGATGGGCAAGAAATTCGACAGCAAGGGCAAGGGACGGCTTTCGCCGGCCATGCTGGCTGTCGCCGGTCTTGCGCTCGCCGTGCCTGGTGCCGGCATTGCCGTGGCTGCTCCTGGCACGGTGACGGATTCTCTTGCAATCGAATACCTGCCCTTCACGCCTGCCGGGGCCGACCCCGAGCTGGCGCAGAAGGTTGCCGCCATTATGGGCGAAGACGCACTGCGCTTCACGCCTGCCAGCAAGGCAAGCACCAAGCGCGATCGCACTGTGAATTTCGCCGTGCGCGTGGATGATGCGACCGCACGTTCGCTGTCGGGCCGCAAACCGCTCGAATCGCTGGGTACGACGTCGGCGACCGGCGGCGTGCTCGCCGTGGCCCCGACGCGTTACAACCTCGGCATCGCCCGCGGTTACCAGAGCTTTGCCCAGCCCGCTCGCAGCGTTTCGGCTGCTGCCGTGGCCGAGGGCCTGAGCGACATCACCATGCCCGACCTTGCGAAGTTCGACACGAAGCAGGACGATGGCAAGCCCAGCCGCTTCCAGTCGCGCATCGCGCTCGAGCAGGATGGTCTTGCGGGCAGCGCCCCGCGCACGCTCGAGGGCGCCGGCACGCAGCGGGTGGACCTCGGCGGTTCCTATCGCCTCAGCCGCAATCTCGATGTGACCGCTGGCGTGCGCATCAAGCAGGACCGTGACCGCCTCGGCCCGCTGACCGATGGTATCGAGGACGACCAGGCTGTCTACGTCGGAACGCAGATCCGCTTCTGACCTCGCGCTTTTCGCGCAAGCTTCATGACAAGACTACGATTTTCCGCCCGCGCGCCGGGCCGGATTGTCTTTACGCTGTCGCAAAGACACGCCTAAGACACTGGCTAACGCTACGGAATAGCCGGGGAGAGAAGATTTATGGGACGTGTTGCCATCGTAACCGGGGGAACCCGCGGTATCGGACGCGCAATTTGCGAACGCCTACGCGACGAGCGCGAATGCACTGTTATCGCCAACTATGCGGGCAATGACGAAGCGGCGAAGAAGTTCACCGAGGAAACCGGCATTCCCACGGTCAAGTTCGACGTCGGCGATTACGATGCGGTGCAGGCTGCCTGCAAACAGGTCGAGGAAGAGCACGGCCCGATCGATATTGTGGTCAACAACGCCGGCATCACCCGCGATGGCACGCTGCTGAAGATGAGCTACGAGGATTGGGATGCGGTCATGCGCACCAACCTCGGCGGCTGCTTCAACATGGCGAAAGCGGTATTCGCCGGCATGAAGGAGCGCGGCTGGGGCCGCATCGTCAACATCGGCTCGATCAACGGTCAGGCGGGCCAGTACGGCCAGGTCAATTATGCCGCGGCGAAGAGCGGCATCCACGGTTTCACCAAGGCGCTGGCGCAGGAAGGCGCGCGCTTCGGCATCACCGTGAACGCCATCGCTCCGGGTTATATCGACACCGACATGGTCGCTGCCGTGCCCGAGCCGGTGCTCGAGAAAATCGTTGCGAAGATTCCCGTCGGCCGCCTCGGCAAGGCCAGCGAAATCGCGCGCGGGGTGAGCTTCCTGTGTTCCGAACACGCCGAATTTGTCACCGGCTCGACCATGAGCATCAACGGCGGACAGCACATGTATTGAGGGGCAAGAGGCGGGCAGGAGAGTTTGGAATTCTGCCCGCCCTTTTCATCAGTCGATCAAAACGCCGACCACTTTCCAAGCCCCGTTTTCTTCGACCAGCGTCACCGTCTCGACCGCATCGGTCCGGTTTGCGAATCTCGTCTGGAAGGTGACCTCCTGAAACCCCTTCGGAGGGGCGTTCAAGAAGCGGATCGTCGCCAGATTGCGGCTGACGACTTTGCCGAGGGGCACACGGACCTGCCGGGAAGCTTCGGTCCAGCCTTCCACCGTATTCACCTCGCGAAAAGTCTGGCCTGCGGTATCGAAGCTGGCCTGCCATTCCCCCGCATCCACCAGTTCGAGCCAGCTTCTTGCGGCCGCTTCGACTTCGGCGTCGCGGGCGGTGATTGCGGCATCGGTTGAACCTGCCTGATCAATCGCAAGGGGGGTGGAAAGCAGCAGTGCTGCGGCAATCAAAGACATGATAATCGCTCCTATCAGAAGGGCCATTTTCGGGGCCCGTTTTACGATAGGAGGGTTGTGGGAGGCCTGGCTCTCCCGAGCATCCCCCAAACTTTGGTCTACAGAATTTTCGTGGGACCCTGCCTCGCTTTCGAAAAGCAGGCGGGCTGCCTCGCGGCTACTGGTAACATCCAGCTTCCTGCGCGCTGCGCGCAGCCGCTCGTTGATGGTGTGAACCGAGAGCGACAGCGCGTTTGCCATGCTCTTCGCGTCATGGCCGCGCACCATCATGCGGAGCGTCTCCTTCTCCTTTTCCGTCAGTGCATCGCAGGCCTCATCCATGGCCAATGGTCTAGGAAGCAGCCCAAATCTCCGCCACCCCTAAAAATTCGTAGGGCGGTGAAGCTTTACTCCGGCCCGCGCGGATCGGGCCGCCATCTGTTGCTGCCAGTGGTGCGGCACCATTGGGCAGAAGGCGAAGTGGCCTGCCGACCCTCCTCGAAGCGGGTGTAGCTGACCTGGCGACATTCTCGTGTGCCATAGGTCACGGCTTCGCTCACCAGGACATATCCGCGCTGGCCTTCCTCGCGCCAGAGCTGGGCCTTTCCGCTGCGCAGGGCGCGCGCGGTTTCACGGTCGACCGAGCCCGCAGGCGGACCGGCAAAGGTCGGCGTAGCAGGTGTCGAAGCGGGAGCGGGAGGCGCAGGCGTGGGCTGCTCTCTGTCCGCCAAGGGGGTATCAATCTGCGGCTGCGACTTGGGCTTAGGCCTCGCTCCGACCACCGCCCTCTCGCTTCCAGTGGTGCCTGCGACGGGCGGTTCGGCTGATTCTGCGGGAGCCTGCCCCCAGTTGAACGGTGTCTCGTCGACGTCCCCACCCTGCTGTTCGCGGTCGATGCGGACATATTCGTCGTTCTGCTCGACGTCTTCGGAGAATAAGTAGAAGGCCAGCGCAGCCGTGGCGAGCGCGGCTCCGGCAAAGAACAGCAACAGCCAGCCGCTCATCCGTTCGCGGCGCTCGAGTTCGGCAAGTTCCTCGGCCGTATAGCTGCCCGGGCGGTGCGGCACGGCTGGGGTAGGCGCGGCATCGCTGCCCGCGCCTTTCACCGTTTCGTCTTCGCCACCTGCCTTGTTCACATTCCCCCGCGCATTCTGCTGTCATCGTTCACAACGCATCGCCGGAGTAATGTTTCATCGCGGCCTCGTCCATGCAAGAAGAGCGCAATGGCGACGCCCTATCATCCCCCGATCAAATATTCGGTCCGTATCGAGGGACATCGCACATCCATCAGCCTAGAGCCCGTGTTTTGGGAGTTGCTGCAAGCGGCAGCCGCGCGGCGCGAGGTGGCGGTGAATACGCTCGTCGCGGCTATCGATGCCGAGCGTATCCAGAGCGAGACACCGCCGGGCCTGGCAGGCGCCATCCGCGTGTGGCTAGTCACGAACGAGCTTGAGCCCGCGCATGAAAAGGGCGGCGGTATCGCTGCCGCCGCCCCTTCGAATTCTTAATTGACGCGCGCTTAGTATTTCGCGGTCGCGTCACTGGCCGGATAGGTTTCGTCCAGCGCTTCGTCGGTCGAGCTCATCGTGTCGTGCGAAGCGGTCGATTCCGAACCTGCGTTGCGAAAGCTGCCTTCCGGCTCGCCGCCAGCGAAGGCTACACCATTCTTGTCGATCTTGTTCTTCTCGTAATAGCGATAGCCGGCATAGCCGAGAGCGCTAAGAGCTGCGAGCTTGAGGATCATGATACTTCCCTTTCGAATAAATGACTTACACCAACCAACGGCTGGTGGTCGCGAAAGGTCCGGAAGCGGCCGTTAATCGTCGCCGACTCGTTCAATATCCGCGCCGACAAGCTGCAGCTTCTCTTCCAGTCGCTCGTAACCGCGGTCGAGGTGGTAGAGACGGCGCACGGTGGTCTCGCCCTTCGCGGCAAGCCCAGCGATGACGAGGCTCATCGAAGCGCGCAAATCGGTCGCCATTACTTCGGCGCCGGTCAGCTCGACCGGACCCTTGACGATGGCCGTGCGGCCCGTGGTCTCGATTTCCGCGCCCATGCGGGTGAGCTCGGGAACATGCATGAAGCGGTTCTCAAAAATCGTCTCTTTCAGGATGCTCGTGCCTTCTGCCTTGCAGAGCAGGCTCATCAGCTGTGCCTGCATATCGGTGGCAAGGCCCGGGAAGGGCGCGGTGGTAAGGTTGTAGGCCTTGAGCGTGCCATCGGCACAGACGCGCACGCCTTCCTTTGTGGTCTCCACCGTCACGCCGATGTTGCGCAGCGCGTGGAGCGTCGAACCCATGTCGCCCGCATCCGCGCCGCCCAGCATGACATCACCGCCGGTGATGGCCGCAGCGCAGGCATAGGAGCCCGCCTCGATACGGTCGGGCATGACGCGGTAGGTCGCGCCGTGGAGCGCCTTCACGCCGTGGATGGTGAGTTCGGACGTGCCGATGCCTTCGATTTCCGCACCCATGGCGGTCAGCAAATTGCACAAATCGACGATTTCCGGCTCGCGTGCCGCGTTGCGCAGGATGGAGGTCCCGTTGCACAGCGTTGCCGCCATCACCGCATTCTCCGTCGCGCCGACCGAGACCACGGGAAAGTCGAATTCGCCGCCGGGCAGGCCGCCGTCGGGCGCGCTGGCCTTCACATAGCCCTGCGCCAGTTCGATATGCGCACCGAAGGCTTCGAGCGCTTTCAGGTGCAAATCGATGGGGCGGTTTCCGATGGCGCAGCCGCCGGGCAGCGAGACGGTCGCCTCCCCGGTACGGGCCAGCAGCGGGCCGAGCACGAGAATCGAAGCGCGCATCTTGCGCACGAGATCGTAGGGCGCGACCGAGCTGGTGATGCGCATCGCTTCCAGCGTCACGTTGCGGCCGAATTCTTCGGGGCGCTTGCCGGGAATGGTGTGGCTAACCCCGAACTGCGTCATCAAGTGCTGGAAACCGTCGATATCGGCAAGGCGCGGCAAATTGCGCAGCGTCACTGCTTCTTCGGTCAGCAGCGCGCAGGGAATGAGCGTCAGTGCCGCATTCTTCGCGCCAGAAATGGGAATGGTTCCGGAAAGGCGATTGCCGCCGCGTACGATGAGTTTGTCCATGGGCCCCTGCTCTTAGTCTTCGCGGGGGCTGTGGCAAGCGTCATCCGCCTGTCATCATCCCCCTCCATTGCCTGCCTCAACCCGCCAGCAATTGACCTGTTCCCCCCCCGGTCCTAACCCACCCCGCCATGAGCCAGCACAAACCTATCAAAAAGGCCGTTTTTCCCGTCGCGGGACTCGGCACACGCTTCCTTCCGGCCACCAAGGCCATCCCGAAGGAACTGCTGCCCGTCGTCGACCGTCCGCTCATCCAGTATGCGGTGGACGAGGCGCGCGAGGCGGGTATCGAGCAAATTATCTTCGTCACCGGTCGCGGCAAGACCGCCATCGTCGAACATTTCGACATGGCCTTCGAGCTCGAGACAACGATGGAAGAGCGCGGCAAGGACATGAGCGTGCTCGACCCGACCCGCGCAACGCCGGGCGACATCATTACCGTGCGCCAGCAAGTGCCCATGGGTCTCGGCCACGCCATCTGGTGTGCGCGCGCCATTGTCGGCGACGAGCCCTTCGCCATCCTGCTTCCCGACGAGCTGATGATTGCCAACAAGGGCGGCACCGGCTGCATGAAGCAGATGGTCGAAGCCTATGACGAGGTCGGCGGAAACCTGATCTCGGTCCTCGAAGTGCCCGAGGAAGAAGTGTCGAGCTACGGCGTCATCGCACCGGGGGCGAATGTCTCGGACACTCTCACCGAAGTGACCGGGCTGGTCGAGAAGCCGCCGGTCGCCGAAGCGCCGTCAAACAAGATTATCTCGGGCCGCTATATCCTGCAGCCCGAAGTCATGCGTACGCTGGAAAACCAGGGCAAGGGCGCAGGCGGCGAAATCCAGCTGACCGACGCCATGGCGCGCATGATCGGCAATCAGGCTTTCCACGCGGTGACCTTCAAGGGCAATCGCTATGACTGTGGAAGCAAGACCGGTTTTGTCGAAGCCACCCTTGCGCTCGCGCTCGAACGCGAGGACATGGGCGCAGAAGTTCGGAGCATGGCCGAGAGGCTGCTCGCGAAATAGAACAATAATTTACCCCAAGCCTTACAAAAAAGGGCCGCTTCACCCAACTGGCGAAGCGGCCCTTTTCTTATGCGATTGGCGCGAGGATCAGGTCGCGCCGCAAGCCGCGCCTTCTGCAGCGCAGGTCTCGTCACGCGTTCCCTTGAACTCGTCGCCCTCGTTCCAGTTGGGCCAGCTGGTGCTCATGCCCAGCATGCGGCCGAGGCGGTAGAACAGCTGCAGGTCGGCCATTACGCCCGACCAGTCCCAGTTCGGGTCGTATTCGTCCTTCGGCCCGTGATAGCGGTTTTCGCGATAGTCGAGCGCGATCGCGGCGCCTGCTTCGGTGCCGCCTTCGACGAGGTCTTCCCCACCGTCGACATAAAGCATCGGCACACCGCGCTTGGCGAAGGCGAAGTGGTCCGAGCGGTAGTAATAACCAGCCTCGGGGTTGGGGTTGGGTGTCGGCACACGGCCATCGGCCTTGAGCGCTGCATCGAGGAACTGGTCGAGCTCAGACTTGCCCGGACCGACCACCGTCACGTCCTTGCTCGGCCCGGCAATCAGGAAGGCGTCCATATTGATGCCGCCGACCGTCTGGCTGAGCGGGAAGACCGGGTTGGCGGCGTAGTAATCCGCGCCGAGCAGGCCCGATTCCTCGGCCGTGACGGCGAGGAAGACCTGGCTGCGGCGGGTCGGCCCGGCCTTGGCGTGCGCTTCGGCGAGTGCGACCAGCGCGGCGGTGCCGGTGGCATTGTCGACGGCGCCATTGCAGATGTCGTCACCGTCATCGGCAGGCGTGCAGCGCCCGAGATGGTCCCAGTGCGCGGTGTGGATGACGTATTCTTCCGGCGCCTCGCTGCCGCGCAGCACGCCGATGACGTTTTGCGATTCGAAAGTACGGATATCGTTCGAGAAGCTCGTCGAAGCTGTCAGGCCGAGCGGGACGGGCTTGAACCCGCGCTTCTTGGCCGCACGCGAAAGCTGGGAGAAGTCTTCGCCCGCCGCCTCGATAATCTGCTTGCCGACCTCGTTCTGGACCCAGCCGTTCATCACCGTGAGCGGCGGCGCGTTTTCGCCACGCTGGGCATAGGCCTGCGGGCCCGACCAGCTGCTTTCGACCACGTTCCAGCCATAAGAGGCAGGCTCGGTGTCATGGATGATGAGCGCGCCGGCAGCACCCTGGCGTGCGGCTTCTTCATATTTGTAGGTCCAGCGACCGTAATAGGTCATCGCCTTGCCGTTGAACGGACCTTCTAGGCCGGACGTCCCGAAATCGGCATCGTTGACGAGGATGACGGCAGTCTTGCCGGTCATGTCCACGCCTTCATAATCGTTCCACTCGCGCTCGGGCGCGTTGATGCCGTAGCCGACGAAAACGAGCTCGCTGTCCTCGAGGCTGGTATTCGCATCCTCGCGATAGGTCACGCCGACCCAGTCGCTGGCATAGGCAAAGCTCATGTCCTCGTCGCCGCCCGAAATGGTGAGCGGGGCGAAGTCCTTACCGGTAATCTCGACCAGCGGCACGCGCTGGGTCCAGCTGCCATTGTTGCCCGGCTCGAGACCGGCGGCCTCGAAGCGTTCGGTAAGCAGGGCGACGGTCAGTTCCTCGCCCTTGGTGCCGGGCATGCGACCTTCGAACTCGTCTGAAGACAGTTCTTCGGTGATCGACTTCATGGTCTCTTCGGAAATGTCACCACTGGCAACATCGGGAATATCGAGGCCGGTCGAAGCCGTGCCGTCGGTTTCGGCGGTATTGTTGCAGGCGGCCAGCAGGAGCGCGGACGCTGCAACGAGGGTGGTGCGAAGCATTGGGGGGCAACCTCTCGTCTGCGTTTGTTTCTCGGCGGAGGCTTGTTGCAGCCTCTGCCACGCTGCGCAAGCTTGCACCGCCATGCGGGCTTGGGCAAAGCCTAGCGCCATGAGTGCCGACTGGTCCGGAGCGCTGGAGCGCGCGCGCAAGCATGCGCCCTTCCTCGCGCGCGGTTTGGAGAAGCATGCCGATCTGGCGGAATTGCTGGAGAATGGCGAGGGCGACATCGCGCTGTCCCGCGCCAAGGCGGCGGGCGAAGGCATCGAGGACGCTGGACTTGCCCTCAGGCGAGAGAAGCGCGCGCTGGGTCTGGTGCTGGCCATTGGCGACCTTGCAGGCGGTTTCGACCTCGCCAAAGTGATGCGCGAACTCTCGCTCTTCGCCGACCGCGCGCTGCACCGCGCCATCGAGGCGGCGATTGCACGGCGGGTTGAAGGGGCCGGGCCGGAGGGCATGATCGGCCTTGCGCTGGGCAAGCACGGGGCGGGAGAGCTCAACTACTCCTCCGACATCGACCCCATCCTGCTCTACGACCCCCAAACCCTGCCCCGCCGCGAGCGTGACGAGCCGGGCGAGGCGGCGCAGCGTTATGCCCGCGAAGTGGTGCGGCTCCTCAGCGATGTCACCAGCGAAGGCTATGTTTTCCGCGTCGACTTGCGCCTGCGTCCGGCGAGCGAAGTCAGCCCGCTCGCCATTCCGCTCGACGCCGCCATCACCCATTACGAGAGCAGCGCGCTGGCGTGGGAGCGCGCGGCCTTTATCCGTGCACGCGCCTGTGCGGGGGACATCGCGGCGGGCGAGGCCTTTCTCGACCACATCCGTCCTTTCGTCTGGCGCCGTAGCTTGGATTTCGGCGCCATCGACGAAGTGCGCCGCCTGACTCACCGCATCCGCGACAAGCAATCAGGTCCGGGCGCGCCGGAACCCGGTTACAACGTCAAGCTGGGGCGCGGCGGTATCCGAGAGGTCGAGTTTTTCGCGCAGACGCACCAGCTCATCCACGGTGGGCGCGACCCGACGCTGAGGCACAAGCACACCCGCGCCGCGCTCGATGCACTGGCGGCGACGGGGCGGATCGGGGCGGATGATGCGGCGGCATTGGGCGCAAGCTATGACGGGTTGCGGCACATCGAGCACCGCTTGCAGATGGTCGCCGACCAGCAGACGCACAGCATCCCGGCTGGCGAGGCGCTGGACAATGTCGCGCGGCTCGACGGCTTCGATGATGGAGCCGCGTGGCTGGAACACATCAACAGCCTCACTACGCCGGTGGCCGAGCGCTATGACGCGCTGCTTGCCGAGGACGAGGTTTCGGTCCCTGCCGACAGTCCGCATGTCGAAGCTCCGGAGCAAAGTGCTTCGCTCGCGCCGGACCTGAAAGCGCGTGTCGGTGAATGGACCGATGGTCGCTACGCCCCGCTGCGCAGTCCTGCTGCAAACTCCGCCTTCGAGGCCATTCGCCCCACCTTGCTCGAATCGCTTGCTGCCTCGCCCGAGCCGGAGCGGGCGGTGGCGCGGTGGGAGACGCTGCTCTCGCGCCTGCCGACCGCCATCAACCTCTTCCGCCTGTTGGAAGCGCGTCCGGGTCTCATGCAATTGCTCGCCGATTGCCTCACCCTCGCCCCGCCGCTGGCCGATGCGATTGCGCGTAATCCGGCGCTGGTCGATGCTCTGATAGACCGCAGCGCGCTCGATTTGCCGGGCAGCCGCGAGGAACTTGCCGAGGCGATGCGCCGGTCCGAACGCGGCGATACTTACGAGGACCGCCTCGACCGCATCCGCATCGTGACCGGCGAAAAGCGCTTCGCATTGGGCGTACAATTGATTGAAGCGGCCCACGACCCACTCGACATCGCGGCTGCGCTGTGCCGCGTCGCCGAAGCCGCGATGGAAAGCGCGCAGGAGGCCGCCGAAAACGAGTTCGCCAAGAAGCATGGCCGCATCGCTGGCGGCGAATTGCTGGTCTTGGGGCTGGGGCGGCTCGGCGGGGGGCTGCTGACCTATGCCTCGGACCTCGACATCGTCTATCTCTTCACCGGGAGCCACGAGGCGGAGAGCGATGGCGACAGGCCGCTGGGCGCAACGCTCTACTTCAACCGCCTCGCCCAGCGGGTGAGCGCGGCGCTGTCGGTCCCGACGGCGGAAGGCGCGCTTTACGAGGTCGATACGAGACTGAGGCCACAAGGTGCGCAGGGGCCGCTGGCGGTCAGTCTCGACAGTTTCGAGCGCTACCAGAAGGAAGACGCCTGGACCTGGGAGCACATGGCGCTGACCCGCGCCCGCGCGCTCACCGGCAGCGAGGAAGCGCGGGCCAAGGTCGAGGGCATCCTCTCCGATGTGCTTTGCCGCGAGCGCGACGAAGCCAAGCTCAAGGCCGACCTGCTGAAGATGCGCGGCGAGATGGCGGAGCACAAACCCGCCAAGGGCCCGCTCGATGCCAAGCTGATGCGCGGCGGGCTGGTGGACTTGGAATTCCTCGTCCACTTCCTCCAGCTGCGCGACCGCGCTGGCCTGAGTGCCGATCTGGAAGAGGCGCTGGCCGCTCTCCCGCAATTGGAGGACCTGCGAGCCGCCCATGCCTTGATGACACGGCTGCTGGTCGGTACGCGGCTCCTCGCACCCGACCTCGCCATTCCCGGCGAGGCACCGCAGGCCATCCTCGCGCGGCTGTGCGAGGCGGAGGATTTCGCGGCCCTCACCGCCCGCTTCACCGAAGCGCGGCAGCAGGTAGCGGCCAAGTGGCAGGACATTTTCGGCGAGACTTTGGAGTTGGACAGATGACGACTTACGCAGAAGGCGATGCCTTCCCCGATTTCACCATGGAAACTCCCGATGGCGGCACCGTCACCAAGGCACACCTTGCTGGCAAGAAGGCAGTCATCTTCTTCTACCCCAAGGACAACACGCCCGGCTGCACCACCGAGGCGAAGGATTTCACCGCGCTCAAGCCCGAGTTCGAAAAGGCAGGCACTTACCTTCTCGGCGTGAGCAAGGATTCGGCGAAGAAGCACCAGAACTTCATTGCCAAGCACGACCTCACGGTCGACCTCGCCACCGATGCTGAGGAGAAGGGTCTCTCCGACACGCTCGGCGTCTGGGGCGAAAAGAAGAATTACGGACGCACCTATATGGGCATGATCCGCTCGACCTATCTGCTCGATGAGGACGGCAAGATTGTCCGCATCTGGCCCAAGGTCCGCGTGAAGGGCCACGCCGAGGAAGTGCTCGAAGCCGCCCGCGACGCATGACCTCTCTCTCCTGCGCCATTCGCGACTGCCTGCTGACGGGCGATAAGAGAGGCAAGGTCTTCGCTACCCGCAAGCTGGTGCGCGACTGGCGGCAGGGGAAGCTCGATTTCACCTTCGACTGCGCCATGCCCCAGCGTCCCGAATGGCCCGAAAACCTCGACCTGCGCCTGCCCCGCGACATGCCGCGGCGCGGCAAGGGTGGCAGCGAGAAGGGCCGCATCGCGCTGTGGCACGCGCTTGCCCATATCGAGTTCGTCGCCATCGACCTCGCGCTCGACATGGCCGGGCGATTCGGCGAATCGATGGGCCAAGGCTTTGTTTCCGATTTCCTTTCTGTCGCTGCAGACGAAGCGATGCACTTCGCGCTGCTGGAGCGGAAACTCGATTCGCTCGGCTCCACCTACGGAGCGTTGCCTGCGCACGACGGGCTGTGGAGCGCGGCGCAAGACACCGCTCATGATGTCGCAGCCCGGCTTGCGATTGTTCCCATGGTCTTGGAAGCGCGCGGCTTGGACGTGACCCCTGCCACGCTCGAACGCGTGCGCGCACAAGGTGATGAAAACGGGGCGAAAATTCTCAAACGAATCCTTGACGACGAAATCCGCCACGTCGCCTTCGGCTCCAAGCACTTTCGCGAAATTTGTAGCGCGCGCGGCGAGAACCCGCCGGAATCATGGCAGAAATTGGTCAAAACGCATTTTTCAGGGGGGCTGAAACCACCGTTCAACGACTCAGCGCGTTCGGCAGCCGGTTTGTCGCGCGATTTCTACGCAGGTATTGTCTGATTAACCTTTTCCAGCAAAAACCAAACCCACGAGACGCCGGGGGGTTCCGGCAGTGACGAATTAGAGACCGAACGGGCCGGGACGCCCGAAACGGTCAGGGACAAGGGGCGCTTCCAGCAAGCGCCGGACGGACGGGTTTAGCATGAACACCAAGCGCACTACGCTTGCCTTCACCATGGCTGCAGCAGTTTTCACCATCGCCGCTTCGCCGGCGCAGGCGAACGAAACTGCCGTGGGCGCTATCGACCTGTCGAAGGTTTCCGCAGCCGCCAGTGAAGAAGGTGACGCCCAGTTCACCGAGCTCTTCGCCAAGTGGGAAGACCCCAGCCAGCCGGTCGTCAACACGCGCCCGGTGGTTTCGGTGCCTTCGCGCATGCCGCTCGAAGATGCGCGCATGACCAGCGATTATGGCGACCGTACGCATCCGGTGCTCAAGCGCCGCATGGGCCACAAGGGCGTCGACCTTGCTGCCCCCACCGGCACGCCGATTTATGCGACTGCTGACGGCTACGTGTCCAAGGCCGAGCGTTTTTCCAGCTACGGCAATTATGTTTCGATCGAGCACGGTGCCCGCATCCAGACGCGTTATGCGCATATGTCGCGCATCGCTGTCGCTGACGGCACCTGGGTCAAGAAGGGCCAGCTTATCGGCTACGTCGGCTCGACCGGCCGCTCGACCGGCCCGCACCTCCACTATGAAGTCCGCATCGACGGCGCTGCTGTGAACCCGGTTCCCTATATGGTCGAATCGCAGGCACAGGCAGCATTCGCCCTCGCCATGGGTGAAGGTGGCCAGGGCGGTCACGACGAGGAATAAAAGGGAGAGGGGCTCTCGGGCCTTTCGGGACTGCGGAAAGAGGCGGCGGGCCAGGGTCAGAACCCTATCCCCGGCCGCCTTTTTTCTTGCCCTTGTTCCTCAGCCGGTTACGTTTCTCGATGCAACTGGACGAGTCTGCGCCAAAGCGGACCGCCAGCTAAGGAGAGAGGACGGCCGATGCACCCGATTACGCATGCGAGCGCGCGACCAGACCACCCCGCCATCATCATGGCCGGAAGCGGTGAGGTGATGACCTATGGCCAGATGGACGTCTACGCGAACCACATGGCCCATTTGCTGCGGTCGAAGGGGCTGAAGCGCGGCGACCATTTCGCCGTGCTGATGGAAAACAACATCCATTACCTCCCAATCGTCTGGGGCTCGCAGCGCGCAGGCACGATGATGGTGCCCGTCGCCACCCGCCTGACCGCGCCGGAGATTTGCTACATCCTGAAGGATGCAGGGGTGCAGTTGCTCATCACCAGCACCAAATTCGACGACCGTATCGAGGATATCCGCGCGAATTGCGCCGGCATCGACCTGCTCGTGATCGGCGGCGAAGGTGACGAGAATTTCGAGAACTTGCTCGCTGCGCAATCTTCGGAGCCGATAGAGGACCAGGCGCCGGGGCAATACATGCTCTATTCCTCGGGCACGACCGGCGCGCCCAAGGGCGTGCGGCCCGCCCCGCCGCGCGATGACGACATCCTTGCGGTGAACCCGCTGGTGAGCCTCGCCATCATGGGCGCAGGCATGCCCGCCGATGGCAGCATGGTCTATCTATCGCCCGCGCCGCTCTATCACGCCGCGCCGCTCGGCTGGTGCACGACCGCGCACCGGCTCGGCGGTACGGTGGTGGTGATGGAGAAGTTCGATCCCGTCGACGCGCTGGAGACCATCGAGCGCTACCGCGTCACCGACAGCCAGTGGGTGCCGACGCATTTCGTCCGCATGCTCAAGCTGGAACCCGAAGAGCGCGAGGGCCACGACCTTTCCAGCCACCAGCGCGCACTCCACGCCGCCGCGCCCTGCCCCGTGCCGATCAAGCGCGCGATGATTGAATGGTGGGGCCCCATCATCAACGAATATTACGCCGGATCCGAAGGCATCGGCATGACGCTCATAAAGGCCGAGGACTGGCTCGAGCACCCGGGCAGCGTCGGCAAGGCCATCCACGGCACCATCCATGTCTGCGGACCCGAGGGCGAGGAACTGGAGGCGGGGCTGGACGGCCTGCTCTTCTTCGAGAACGACCTCATCCCGACCTATCACAACGACCCCGAGAAGACCGCCGATGCCATGCATCCCAAGGGCTGGATGACGCTGGGCGATATCGGCCATGTCGACGAGGACGGCTACCTCTACCTCACCGATCGCAAGAGCCACATGATTATCTCTGGCGGGGTCAACATCTACCCGCAGGAAATCGAGAACCTGCTGGTGACACATGACAAGGTAATGGACGCCGCCGTTATCGGCGCCCCCTGTCCCGACTTCGGCGAAAAGGTCGTCGCGGTGGTGCAACCGATGGACATGGCCGAGGCTGGCGAGGCCCTGGAAGCGGAACTGCGCGACTTCCTCGCGCCCAACCTCTCCAAGATAAAGATGCCCAAGCTGTTCGACTTCCGCCCCGAATTGCCGCGCGAGGCGAACGGCAAGCTCTACAAGCGTGAGCTGCGAGACGAATACTTGGCGAAAGCGGAAGCAGAGACGGAGAGCGCGTGATGGCAAGCGCGGCGAAGCCCCGGCTCGATGCAGCGACGGGCTACGAGGTGATTTCGCCGGAGAGCTACGCCAAATGGGACCCACTGCTCGACACTTTCGACCGCCTGCGGGAGGAGAATCCCGTCGCCTGGGTCGAGGACGCCGAGGGTCGTCATCCGCCCTTCTGGCTGGTCACGCGCTATGACGACGTGATGCGGATTTCGAAGGACAACGCGACCTTCCTCAACAATCCGCAGACCGTCGTCTTCGCGCTCAACGAAGCCATCCAGTTCGCGAAGAACCTGACCGGCGGGAGCCCGCATATGGTCGCCAGCCTCGTCACCTTCGACGCGCCCATCCACATGAAATATCGCAAGCTGACGCAGGAATGGTTCATGCCCAAGAACCTGCGCCAGATCGAGGACGAGGTGCGCGAGCTGGCGGTGAAGACCGTCGATCGGCTCTTGGAAGCGGGACCGGAGGCCGACTTTTGCAAGCTCGTCTCGCAGCCCTATCCGCTTCACGTCGTCATGCAGATCCTCGGCGTGCCCGAAGAGGACGAGCCGCGCATGCTGATGCTCACGCAGCAGATGTTCGGCGGGCAGGACGAGGATTTGAACCAGTCGGGCATGAAGGACTTGCCGCCCGAGGCTATCACCCAGCTCGTCGCGGGCGCGGTGAAGGATTTCGAAGCTTACTTCGCCAAGCTAACCGCCGAAAAGCGCGCCAATCCGACCGAGGATGTGGCCAGCACGATCGCCAATGCCACCGTCGACGGCGAACCTCTGAACGACCGCGACATGATGGGCTATTACATCATCGTCGCTGCCGCAGGGCACGACACCACAAGCGCGAGCACGGCGGGCGCGATGCTGGCGCTGGCGCAGGATCCCGACCAATGGGCTCGCGTGCGCGAGGACCGTTCTCTGCTTCCCGGCATCGTAGAGGAAGCCATCCGCTGGACCAGCCCGGTGCAGCACTTCATGCGCACCGCGGCCGAGGACACCGAAGTCGGCGGCCAGCAAATCGCCAAGGGCGACTGGCTGATGCTGAACTATGTTGCGGCCAATCACGACCCCACGCAGTTCGAGAACCCGCGCAAATTCGACGCCAGCCGCAGCCCCAACCGCCACCTCGCTTTCGGAGCAGGCGCGCACCAGTGCCTTGGCCTCCATCTCGCGCGGCTGGAGATGCGCATCCTGTTCGAGGTCCTGCTCGACCGGATCGAGGGCGTCGAACTGGCAGGCGAGCCGGCACGTTCCAAATCGACCTTCGTCGGCGGTTTGAAGACGCTACCGCTGCGCATCACGCCCGCCTGAAGTCGAAAACCACCCAAGCGAAGTCAAACCCGTAGAATAGCGGGGAAAATCGAACTCGGTTCGTCGCATATTCCTACGGTTCACCGCACATTTCTGCTAGGTGAATGACATGGATACAACAGTAGGACGATACGCTTTCAGCCATGGCTGAGGGCAGGTATTTCCTGCGCATAAGAAAGGGGGACACCATGACTCTGCTGGAGCCGCACAACATGCCGTTTGCGGCCGCGCTGGTCTTTATGCTCGTGCTGGCAATTGCCCAGATGGTCGGGCTGACCGACATGTTCGACGCCGAAGTCGATGTGGACGCCGATGTCGATGGCGACGCTGCCATCGAGGGAAGCGCGCTCGACGGGCTGTTCACGCTGCTCGGCATAGGGCGCGTTCCGCTGACCATCTGGCTGGCGCTCTACATGTTCCTGTTCGCAGGCATCGGTATCGGCGTGCAGGGGCTGGCGCAAAGCATGACGGGTTCACCGCTTTACGTATGGCTCGCCGCGCTCATTGCCGGAGGGGCCGCACTGCCGGTCACCGGAGTACTCGCCCGACCACTCGGCGCGATCATGCCGAACGACCACACCACTGCGGTGAGCACCGCAAGCCTGGTCGGCCGCCGCGCGCGGATTACCGATGGCGTAGCGCGCGCTGGTTCGCCCGCCCGCGCTAGGGTGAAAGACGTGCATGGCCAGTCGCACTTCGTGATGGTCGAGCCGCATGAGGAAGCATCCGAAATCCACGCAGGCGACGAGGTCCTCCTCGTCCGCCGCGAGGGCAACACATTCTATGCGACCGCGCTCGCCGAGCGCCGCCTGTCGCCAACACAAGTCAACCAATAAGGAGGAGCAATGGATAATCTTACCAACATCGCCGTATATGGAGGCGGAGGCTTACTCCTCCTTCTCATCATCGGCTTCACGCTGGCGAAACTCTATCGCCGCGCATCGAAGGAAGTAGCCTTCGTCCGCACCGGAGTGGGCGGCGAGAAAGTCGTCATGAACGGCGGCGCTATCGTCTACCCGGTCCTGCACGAAACCATGCCGGTTAACATGAACACGCTGGTGCTCAGCGTTGTCCGCCGCGATGGCGAGGCGCTGATCACGCTCGACCGCTTGCGGATCGACGTGAAGGCCGAGTTCTACGTCCGCGTGAAGCCCGATAGCGAAGCCATCGCCATGGCGGCGCAGACGCTGGGCCAGCGCACGATGCAGCCCGAAGCCCTGAAGGACCTCGTCGAAGGCAAGTTCGTCGACGCCCTGCGCTCCGTCGCAGCCGGCATGACGATGAACGAGCTGCACGAACAGCGTGCCGACTTCGTCCAGAAGGTTCAGCAGGTGTCATCGAACGACCTCGCCATGAACGGTCTCGAACTGGAATCGGTCTCGCTGACCGGCCTCGACCAGACCAGCATCGAGCACTTCAACGCCAACAACGCCTTCGACGCCGAAGGTCTGACCAAGCTGACCGAGCAGATCGAGGCGCGCAAGAAACTGCGCAACGACATCGAACAGGACACGCGCGTGCAGATGGAGACGAAGAACCTCGAGGCGGACGCCAAGAGCTTCGAAATCGGGCGCGACAAGGAATACGCCCGCCTCCAGCAGGAGCGCGAGGTGGAAATCCGCCGCGCCGCGCAGTCCTCGGAAATCGCCCGCGAACAGGCAGAGCGCAGCCGCGAGGCCGACGCTGCCCGGATCGAGGCGAAGAAGCAGGTCGACGCCCAGCAGATCGAAGCCGACCGTCTCGTGGAAGAGGCACGGATCGACCAGCAGCGTGCGCTCGAAATCGCCCGGCAGGAACAGCAGATCGCGGTCCAGAACAAGAGCCGTGAGGAAAGCCAGGCCAAGGCAGAGGCCGACGAAGCCCGCGCCAAGGCGGTCGCCGCCGAGGAGCAGGTCTCGACCAGCCGCGAAACCGAGATCGCCGAGCGTATGAAGCGCATCGAGCTGATCGAGGCTTCGAAGCAGGCAGAGCGCGACGCCATCAGCGTCCGCGTGGAAGCCGAGGCCGAGAAGGACGCTGCCACCAACCGCGCCGAAGCACTGCGCCTCGAAGCACAGGGTGAGGCCGAGGCCGAGAAGCTGCGTGCCGAAGCTGCGCGCGTCCGCTTCGAAGTCGAGGCAGCCGGTCAGAAGGCCATCAACGAGGCGGCGAACATCCTGTCCTCGGGCCAGATCAGCCTGCAGACCAAGCTGGCGCTGCTCAAGGTCCTGCCGGACCTGGTGCGCGAAAGTGCCAAGCCCATGGAGGCCATCGAGAGCATCAAGATCGTCCAGGTCGACGGACTTACGAATGGCGGCGGAAAAGGCGCGCCCTCGGGTGCAGCCGGTTCGGGCGGAGGCTCGGGCAACCTTGCCACCGACGCGGTCAGCGCCGCGCTGGCTTACCGCGCTCAGGCACCGGTGCTAGACGGGCTGATGAAGGAACTGGGCCTCGACGGTTCGAGCCTCAACAGCCTCGTAAAAGGACCGGCCGAGCAGACCGCAGGCCTCGCCTCGGACGACGATGCCGATAACGCCGGAGAAGAGCCCAAGGCGCTTCCGGCAAACGGCAAGTCCAAGGATGAAGGCGAAAATGCCGACGCCTGATTAGGGCGGGATGCAAACAGGAAGGGGGCGCTTCGACGTCCCCTTTTTCTTGGCCCTTTTTTGTTGCCTAGTCCCGACCGGCGGGCCTAACCGCTCCCCCATGAACGCTACACCCAACTGGACCATGCCCCCCGAATGGGCCCCGCAGGACTGGCTGTGGATCGGCTTCCCGCACGATGCCAACGAGTGGCCCGAGGTTCTCCCGGCGGCGCAGGAGCAGATTGCCGCCTTCGCCAACGCCGTCGCCGAGAGCGGGCAGGAAGTCCGCCTTCTGGTGCGCGATGCAAACAATGAGCAGCGCGCGCGCGACCTAGTCAGCGGTGCGGTCAAGCTTGAGCGTCGCGAATATGGCGATGTCTGGTTACGCGATACGGGCCCGCTTGTGCTCACCGATGGCGCGGGCAATCGCGCCGCGCGGCGCTTCGGCTTCAATGGTTGGGGCGGGAAATATCTGATGGAAGGCGACCAGACTGTGGGCGCTGAGCTGGCCGTGGATGCGGGCCTGCCGCTGGAAGTCGCCGACTGGATACTCGAGGGCGGGGCAATCGACGGCGACGGGACAGGCCTCGTCGCGACGACCGAGCAATGTCTGCTCAACCCCAACCGTAACCCGCATCTGTCGCGCGAAGACATCGAGGAGCGCCTGAAACACGACCTCGGCTTTACTCGCGTGCTGTGGCTGGGCGACGGCCTAATCAACGACCACACCGACGGGCATGTTGACAACCTCGCGCGCTTCGTGGCGCCAAACACGCTGGCCTTGCCGCGCGCTACCGGCGAGGACGACCCCAACGCCGCCATTTATGCCGATGCCAAGGCCCGCGCTGAGGCGATGGGCGTCACGGTGAAGGAAATCCCCTCACCCGGCCTCGTCACCAGCGGCGACCATATCGAACCGGCGAGCTACGCCAATTTCGCCATCACCAGCCATCTCGTCGTGGTGCCGACCTTCGGCAGTCCGTATGACGAAGAAGGCGTCGCGGCCATAGCCGAACTCTTCCCCGACCGCGCAACTATCGGCCTGCGCGGCGACTCTGTTCTGGCAGGCGGAGGAGGTTTTCATTGCGCGAGCCAGCAAATGCCTTCATCACGAGGTCAGGATTAACGCTTCGTTAGGAATTTGGGGGGACAATCTGCGCCATGGCCAAGGCAATCGCTCTCGCACGCACCCACGTACCAGCGCTCCCGCTGGGCGAGATGGTGCGCGTCGCATTGGTGAGCGGCTGCGGCTTCGCGCTGGTCCTCGCCGGCCCCGCGCTACCCCTCTGACAGCTTTCGCATTCTACACGCCGCCGCGCCGCCAGTTACGAGCGCGACGCTGACCTGCCCGTTGCATGCCGCGATGGTCTATAGAGTCTAGCCGAAGGCCTTCCACAAGGCTGCAAGGGCAGCTCCTGCGAGCACCAACCCCACACATATGCGCCACGTCCGGTCCTCGATGTTGCCTGACGCCTTGTTGCCGAGCCAATTGCCCAACAGCACGGCGGGGAACAGGAGCAACGCCAGCACCGCCAGCCTCCAGTCGAGCAAGCCAAGACCGGCCCCGCTGGCGAGCCCGACACTCGAAGCACAGGTGAAGATGAGCAACATCGAAGCCTTGGCGGTCTCGCGCGGGATGTCACGCCCCACATAGTAGGGCACGACCGGCGGGCCCGGCATTCCGGCATATCCTGTCATCAGGCCCGAAAGCACTCCGACCCCGCCGGTGGTGGCCGGATGGTGATCCAGGGCCTCGCGCCGCGGCAGCAGGATCGCGAGGAAGGCAGACAAGGCGATGAGGGCAATCACCACCCGCGCAATCGCGGGCGAGGTGATGCTGAGCACGTAAAGGCCGACAGGCGTCGTCACCGCCACCAGCGCGATGATTACCCAAGCCGATTTCTCGGCTCCGCGAAGCAGGCGGCGGATTTCCGACAGGCCGATGAAAACCGACAGGAAGTTGGTCAGCAGCACCGCGTCAATCGGCGACAGGGCCAGCGCCAGCACCGGCACTATGAGGATGGCCATGCCAAACCCCGTCAGCCCGCGCACGAAGGCCGAGCCGAAGGCGGCGAGCAATGCCGCGACGACCGCGACGCCATCGTAACCCGCCAGCAGGTCCATCCTTTACGCGCTTAGCCTTCGCGCAAATCCGGCGGGGTTGCTTCGGCCTTGAGCATCGCGATGGCTTCGTCGAGCGGCATCACCTTCTGGTGCTGCTGGCCAAGCGTGCGGACGGCGACGGTGCCTTCCTCGGCCTCGCGATTGCCGACCACCAGCAGGTGCGGGACCTTGGCGTGGCTGTGCTCGCGCACCTTGTAGTTGATCTTCTCGTTCCTGAGATCGCTTTCCACGCGGATGCCTGCTGCTTCGAGCTTGGCAACCGCTTCCTTCGCATAATCGTCCGCGTCCGAGACGATGGTCGCGACCACCGCCTGCGTCGGGGCGAGCCAGACGGGCATTCGGCCTGCGTAGTGCTCGATCAATATGCCGATGAAGCGCTCGTAGCTGCCGAAGATCGCGCGGTGCAGCATGACCGGGCGGTGCTTCTCGCCGTCCTCGCCAACATAGCTTGCATCGAGACGTTCGGGCAGCACGCGGTCGCCCTGGATCGTGCCGACCTGCCAGGTACGCCCGATGGCATCGGTAAGGTGCCATTCGAGCTTGGGAGCATAGAACGCGCCTTCGCCGGGGAGCTCTTCCCAGCCATACTCGTCATTGGCCATGCCGGCCTCGGCCACGGCATCGCGAAGTTCCTGCTCTGCCTTGTCCCAGTCAGCCTCGCTGCCGAACCGCTTCTCGGGGCGCAGCGCGAGCTTCACATGATAGCTGAAACCAAAGTCGCGATAGACTTCGTCGGCCAGCTTGCAGAAGGCGCGAACCTCGTCGACGACCTGTTCTTCCGTGCAGAAGATATGCGCATCGTCCTGCGTGAACTGGCGCACGCGCATCAGTCCGTGAAGCGCGCCATGCGGTTCGTTCCGGTGGCAGCAGCCCATCTCGCCCAGGCGGATGGGCAAGTCGCGATAGGAAGTGATGCCCTGCTTGAAGACCAGCACGTGGGCCGGGCAGTTCATGGGCTTGATCGCCATCCAGTCGCTGTCATCGGCAACCTTGGGATTGGCGCCCTTGCCGTCATTGTCGTCGCCCAGCCCTTCGACTTCGGGGACGATGTCCGGCACGGCGAACATGTTCTCGGCATATTTGCCCCAGTGGCCCGATTGCTCCCACTGGCGCACGTCCATCAGCTGCGGCGTCTTGATTTCCTGATAGCCCGCGCCGTCCATCTTGCGGCGCATATAGGCCTCCAGCTCGCGCCAGATCCTATAGCCATTGGGGTGCCAGAAGACGCTGCCATGCGCCTCTTCCTGCAGGTGGAAGAGGTCCATCTCACGTCCGAGCTTGCGGTGGTCGCGCTTGGCGGCTTCTTCGAGCCGCGTGAGATGCGCATTGAGCTGCTTCTTGTTGAGCCAGCCCGTGCCGTAGATGCGCGTCAGCTGCGCGTTCTTCTGGTCGCCGCGCCAGTAGGCACCGGCGACGCGCATGAGCTTGAAGGCCTGCGGATCGAGCTTGCCGGTCGAGGCAAGATGCGGGCCGCGGCACATGTCGAGCCAGTCCTCGCCTGACCAATAAACCGTGAGCTCCTCGTCTTCTGGCAGTTCCTTGGCCCATTCCGCCTTGAAGACCTCGCCCTCGGCTTCCCACTTGTCGATCAGCTGCTGGCGGCTCCAGACCTCGCGGCGGAGCGGCTTGTCGGCCTTGATGATGCGGCGCATTTCCTCCTCGATCGCGGGGAGGTCGTCCATGGAGAACGGCTCACGCGTATCGGGCGCTTTCACATCATAATAGAAGCCGTCGTCCGTCGCCGGGCCGAAGGTGATCTGCGTTCCCGGGAAGAGCGACTGGACAGCCTCTGCCAGTACATGCGCGAAATCGTGGCGCGCGAGTTCGAGCGCGTCTTCTTCGTCGCGGCTCGTCACCAGCGCCAATTCGGCATCGCCTTCGAAGGGGCGGTTGATGTCGCGAAGCTCGCCGTCGACGCGCGCGGCAATCGCGGCCCTGGCGAGGCCGGGGCCGATCGCGGCGGCGACATCGGCGGGCGTGCTGCCCGGTTCCATTTCGCGCACCGAACCATCGGGCAGGCTGATCTTGAGAAGTTCCGTCATCGTCTCGTCCGTTTCCTTGGCGCGCGCCATGACACAGATGACCACGCGCTTGAAGCGGCGTTTGGGAGAAAATCGCGATTTCGGGAGGAAACGCCTGCCACCCGAAACCGGGTGGCGGTGCGTCGCTTAGCTTGCGAGCATCCGCCCCCGGAGCACCGGGGTGGTGGTAGTAGTGGGCGTGATGCTCAGCAGCGTCATGGCAAGCGAGATAGCGCGCGGCCCCCGATTCCTCAACCCATGTCGAGCATGCGTGCGCCAGCGAGGGTCGAGATGCGCTTGGTAGAGACCACGCCCGCCCCCTTGTCGCGCACGCTGGATAGGAAGCGGTATTCGCTCGTCGCGCGGGTCGGGGTGAGTTCGACCGCCATGTAGCCGCGCTGCGAGGCGTCCATCCATTTGAGTTCGGAATTCCGCTCGACCATGGCCTTGGCGACGGCTGCTGGCGGCAGCTGGGGCAAATAGCCTTCGAAGCCGGGCGAGGTTACCGAATGCCCGCCGAATTCCACACCCACCTTCTCGCCGCCATGCGACAGGTCGAAGGCCCATGCGTTGTGCGTGTCGCCCGCAAGGCTGACGAGGTTCGCGTCGGCTGCCAGCGCCGCTTCGTAGAGCCGCTGCCGGGCTGCGGGATAGCCATCCCACGCATCCATGTTGAGCGGCAATTCCGCGCGGCTCGCGAGCGCACCCGCGCGCACGCGTTCGAGAATGTAGTCGGGAAGGTTATCGGGCAGCGTATCGGTCAGCTGCGTGGCCGAGGCTGCCTTGCCCATGAGCACCTGCTGGACGAGGACTTGCCAGACGGTCCCGCTACCGCGCGAGGATTTCATGCTGCTCGCAAGCCAGCCTTGCTGCGCGCTTCCGAGTACTTCGCGCGAAGGGTCGAGATAGTCCCCGTCGCGAAACGCTGCGAGCCTTGCCACCGCCTCTTCTGGCGAAGAAATGCTGCGCAGCAAACCGTTGTAATCGAATTGTTTTGCTCGGTGCGACAGCCGCGTCTCCAAACGGAACAATGTTGCGAGATTTCCGACCCGGTATTCGGCCCAGGGCTCGTCCGAAACGGGCATCCATTCGCGATAGGCCTTCATCGCCGCTGCCTTGCGCACCGACCAATCGCCTTCGGTTTGCGGCTGGTGGTTCTGCGCGCCGCCTTCCCAGCTGTCGTTGGTGCTCTCGTGGTCGTCCCAGCCGGAAATCATCGGATAGAGCTGGTGGAGGCGCTGAAGGTCGCGATCCTCGCGGTAGAGGGCAAAGCGGTTGCGATATTGTGCAAGCGAGACCGATTCGCTTTCCGGCAGCACATCGCGTCCCGCGATTGTCTCGCGCGCTGAAGGATAGGTGCCGGCAGGATATTCGTAGAAATAATCGCCCAAATGCAACGCGCAGTCGAACTCGTTGGCTTCGGCAGCATGGGCGTATGCGTTGAACCAGCCGAAGCCGATGTTGGAGCAGGAGAAGACTGCCATCTTCCAGCTTGCGGTCGGGCCGTCGGGAAGCGTGCGCGTGCGGCCAAGGTCAGACATGGAACCATCGGGCACGATGAAGCGGAAATAATACCAGCGGCCCGGCTCGAGCCCCTCGGCCCATGCCTTGGCGCAGAAATCGTTTTCAGGCGAGGCGCTGACCTGTCCCTCGGCCACCACGCGCATATTCGCATCGGGCGTGAGCACCTGCCATGTCAGCGAGGTGTCCTGCGCATTCACATAGCGCGTCCACAGCAGCACGCGAGTGTGACCCGGCTCTCCGCTCGCGACCCCATGCGTAAAGCCCGAGGCGCCCGGACCCTGCTGCGCGGCGAGCGGTGCTGCGAGAAGTCCTCCGCCCAGCACTCCGCCCTTGAGCAGGGTCCGGCGGTCGAGCGCGGGCAGCTTCGGCGATGCGGGCGGTTCGGTCAGGGACATAAATGCGCTCTCCTCTTCGCGGCTTCCTGCCTGCGCCCGATGGCACGCAGATGACAAGCGCCAATCGCATCACTGACAAGCACTCGCTCCGTTTTGGAAAGCCTGCTTGACAGAGGCCGAATCAAATGACAAACAAGCTTTACATCAAGCAAAGGACACTTCCCATGAAGCAATATCGCGCACCCCTCCTCTTCGCGTTCGCCATGATCGGCATCGCGCTCCTTTCGGTCTTCGAATACGTGCCCGAAGAGGTGGCACAATATTCGCCCTTTCTCCTTCTCGCCCTGTTCCCCCACGCATGGCTGCGTAGTGAGCGTTCCTGCAATCTACTGAAGCGGAAAGCGGCATGAGCGCGGCTGAAACATCGGGGCTGCGCACTTCGGTCCCCGTCTGGGCGGGACTGACCTTCGCCACTTTCGGCATGGTCATGGCGCTAGCGCTCACCGACGCCATCAACGCCACCACCACGCTCATCCTGATGGTCATCCCGGCCGCGCTGTTCTTCCAGACCATCCGCGCGGCCAACCGCAAGGGCAAGTGCAGCGGGCGGGGCGAGGCGCAACGGCTCTATATCAAGCGGGTCGCCATTTTCTCCTCGCTCTACCTCGTAGTCATCGCGCTGCAGGTGAGCATGCTAAAGGACAACGATCCTGCGCTCGCCGTGCGTGCAGGTCTCTCGGTCATGCCGGGGCTCGCCATTTGCGGTGTTTTCTGGGCCATCGGCCGCCTCATCCTCGACGAGAAGGATGAATTCATCCGCATGCTCATCGTGCGCCAGACGCTGATTGCGACCGGCTTCGCACTGGGGTTCGCGACTATCTGGGGCTTTCTCGAAGCGGGCGAGGTCGTGCCGCATATTCCGGCCTACTGGTTCGCGGTGGCCTTCTTCGGCGGACAGTTCATCGGCGCGGTTTCCAACCGCATCACCCATGGCACCTGGGGGTCGCTGTGAACAACCGCCTCAAGGTACTCCGCGCGGAACGCGACTGGAGCCAGCAGGACCTTGCCGACCGGCTGGAAGTCAGTCGCCAGAGCGTCAACGCCATCGAGAAGGGCCGCTACGACCCCTCGCTGCCGCTCGCCTTCAAGATCGCCGATGTATTCGAAATGACCATCGAGGACATTTTCCAGCGCGATTGACCCGGCGCGGTTCGCTTGACTTGGCGGCCCCGCACCTAGAATGATTGTTTGTGGACGGGAATTCACATTATCATTCGGGTTGCGGGGTCGTTTACTTTCCATGGCTGATATCAAGGAGAAGGCGAACAACGCCTTCCGCTTCGACGGCAATTGGCAGGATTTTGCCAAGATTGCCTTTCCGAACCTGCTGCTGACCATCGCTACGCTGGGCATTTACCGCTTCTGGGCGACCACGCGCGAGCGGCAGTACCTGTGGTCGCACACCAGCTTCGTAGACGAGCGGCTGGAATGGACCGGCGAGGGGCGCGAGCTGTTCTTCGGCTTCCTCATTGTCACCGTCCTGGTCGGCATTCCGTTTGTCATCCTCCAGTTCATCGCGAGCGGGATGATTTTTCGCGGGATGCAGGACTATGTGCTGGTGATGGGTATCATCCTGTTCCTTGCCACCTGGTACCTGTCGGGCGTCGCGCGTTTCCGCGCCATGCGCTACCGCCTCTCGCGCACCCGCTGGCGCGGCATTCGCGGTGGCAGCGACAATCCCGGTTTCGCCTATGGCTGGTCCTATTTCTGGCGCTGGATGGTGGGTATTCTTCCCATTGGCCTGCTTATCCCCTGGACCATGACGAGTCTCTGGAACGAGCGCTGGCAGGAGATGAGCTTCGGGCCTTACACCGTCCAGTCCGACGCCGAGCCTGCGCCGATCTACAAACGCTTCCTGCTGTTCTACATCCCACTCCTGCTGCTCGTTCCCATGGGTTTCGCGTTTCAGAGTTCGGAGCTCGAAGGCGGAATGGGGGCCGTGCTGGCCTTCAGTGCGATCGTGCTGGTGCTGTTCATCTATTTCGGCATGCCGCTGCTTTCGGTGGCCTATTACGCCAAGTTCTTCCGCGAGGCGGTCAACACCATGCGCTGGGGCGATGTGGAATTCAGCTTCCGCGCTCGGACGAGCGACTGGATCGTCCTTTACCTCATCGACTTCCTGCTGATTTCGGCGACTTTCGGGATCGCCTATATCTTTATTCCCTACCGCCACTGGAAATTCTACGTCGAGCATATGCATGCGGAAGGCGAAATCGACCTCGATGCGATGACCCAGTCGCAAACGGCAACCGCGCGTCACGGCGAGGGCCTGCTCGACGCCTTCGACATGGGAGCCATCTAGCGCCATGGAAGAGAGCTTCCGCACTCCGGCCCAATGGTATGACGGCCAAAGCGCCGTGCGTCATGAGGGCGAGGCGTTCTGGGACGGGGCGGGTCAGCTCGCCCTGCGCAGTATGAGCAGCAATCTCGACACAGCCTTGGGCGAACTCGTATTTGCCGAGGAACGTGGCGGGCAACGGGTATACCGCTGGAGCGGCGATGACGATTTCCGGCTCATCCTGCCCGCAGACCTGCCGGCGGGGCTTGCAGCTGCACTGCCCTCGCGCCGCAAATACGGAGCATGGGTCGACGGACTTGGTCTGGGCAAGGCGACCGTCCTCTTCGCAGGCGTCAGCGCCGGCCTGCTGGCGCTGTTCTTCACTGCACCGGACTGGCTCGGCCCGCGCATTCCCACCAGCTGGGAGCGCAGCATGGGCGACGCACTGGTCGGCGATTTCGGCAATCGCATCTGTCATACGCCCGAAGGCGACGCCGCGCTCGCCAAGCTGCTCGCCAAGGTCGACCCGGCCGAGGAAAAAGTGCGTGCAGGCATCGCCAATTCGACCGATGTCAATGCGGTAGCGCTGCCTGGAGGGCAAATTCTCATCTTCGACGGGCTGGTGCAGGAAGCCGAAACGCCCGAGGAACTCGCCGGCGTGCTCGGCCACGAGGTCGGCCATGTGCGCGAACGCCATGTGATGACAGCGCTGCTGCGCCAGTTCGGTCTCACCGTCCTGCTTTCGGGCATGAATACCGGCGTCGGCGACACGCTGTTCGGCCTCGCGGCGATGGATTATTCGCGCGATGCCGAGCGCGAGGCGGACGAGTATTCGCGCGCGCGAATGCTAGAGAGCGGCATCTCCCCGACAGGCGCTGCGGAATTCTTCGAACGGCTAAGCGCACGCATCGACTATGATGAGGACTCGCTGCTCGGCTGGGCGGCAAGCCATCCGGGACCGGGAGAGCGCGCCGAGGCCTATCGCGAGGCTGCCGAGGGCAGGAGATTCACTCCCGTGCTGACGGAGCAGGAGTTCGGGGCGCTGAAGACGATGTGCGAGGAAGACGAGAACGTCGAGGTCATGCAGTCGATCGTGTAGGGCTTGCATTCGCCGCGGCTCGCGCCGACATCGAGCCTCATGTTCGACGTCAAATACCACGAAATGCCAGACGGCAGGCGCATCGCCTATCGCCATATCCGCGGGACTGGTCCGACTCTCGTTTTCCTGCCCGGCTACATGTCCGACATGGACGGCGGCAAGGCGACCGCGCTGTTCGACTGGGCGCGCGAACGGGGCCGCGCCTGCCTGCTGCTCGACTATTCGGGCTGCGGGAAGAGCGAGGGCGATTTCGCTGACGGCACTCTGTCGAAATGGCGCGACGAAGTTCTCGCGCTGATCGAGGCGAAAGTCGAGGGCGAGGTCGTGGTCATCGGCTCTTCCATGGGCGGCTGGCTGATGCTTCTCGTCGGCGCCGCGCTGGGCGAACGCCTTACCGGAATGGTCGGCATCGCCGCCGCACCTGACTTTACCGAATGGGGCTATTCCGACGAACAGAAAGCGCAGATGGCTGCAGGCGAGACGGTGTTCGAAGACAATCCCTACGGCCCCGAACCCACGCCCACACATGGCTGCTTCTTCGCCGACGGACAGGCACAGCGCCAGATGGGCGGCATCGTCCCCATCGATGCGCCGGTCCGCCTGCTCCACGGCCACCGTGACGAAGACGTGCCCTGGCAGCTGAGCCTGCAGATTGCAGGCGTGCTGCGTTCGGACGCGGTTCAAGTGACATTCGTCAAGGATGGCGACCACCGCCTTTCGCGGCCGCAGGATATCGCCCTGCTGCTGCGCACGGTGGACGGCCTCATCCACGATCTGGAGCACACTTGACCCTACTCCTCGCCAGCGCCGCTCTCGCCCTCATGCAGTCCGGGGCCTTTCCCGGCTCGAACACCATGCCCGAGATTCCCGACGATCTGCGCGACCGCCCGCCGCGCATCGAACGGGGCGTGTCGGCACCGCCCGCCGACCTGTCGACCTGCCTCAAGCAGGCATCGAGCTTTCCGCAGCAGGCGTTGGACTTCGCGCAAGAATGGCGCGAGCGCGCCTCCACCGACCTCGAATTTGCCCAGAGCGCGCATTGCGCGGGGCTCGCCCTGGTCCAGCTCGGGCGATATGGCGAGGCGCGGCAGGCTTTCGAACTGGCGAGCGGAGAAGCGCCGCAGGACAACCTTGCCTATGGCGCGCGGCTCGCCGCGATGGCGGGAAATGCCGCCATGGCAGAAAATAATGTCGAAGCCGCTCTCCCGCTGCTCGACCGCGCAGGCGGAATGGCACTTGCCGCCGAGGAGAGCGAGCTGGCTGCCGACCTTCGCGTTGACCTCGCGCGCGTGCTGGTCCGCCTGAACCGGCCGGAAGATGCCGCCTCCGCCCTCGCCGAAGCGCGCGAGGCGGACGCGCTCGATGTTGAGGCCTGGCTGCTTTCGGCCACGCTGTCGCGCCGGCTCGAGAGGCTGGGCGAGGCGCAGGCGCAAATCGAGCGCGCCGCCATGCTCGATCCGCGCAATCCGCAAATCGGGCTCGAGGCGGGTGTGATCGCCGCCATGGCCGGCCGCGCCGATGATGCGCGCGCAAGCTTCCAATCGGTGTTGTCCGTCGCCCCCGGCAGCCCTTACGCCGAACGGGCGCAAGGCTATCTGACACAATTGGATTCGGCGGAGACCGAATGACCGCATATTCCATACTCGACCTCGTCCCGGTTCGCGAAGGCGGGACATTGGTAGAAGCCTTCGGGGCCGCCACCGCGCTCGCCAAGTCCGCCGAGGATGTAGGCTGCAAACGCTACTGGGTTGCCGAGCACCACGCGATGGAGGGCATCGCGGGCGGCGCGACTTCGGTCGTGCTGGCGCATGTCGGCAATGCCACCAGCACCATCCGCATCGGCTCGGGCGGGATCATGCTGCCCAACCACACGCCGTTCCAGATTGCCGAGCAGTTCGGCACGCTGGATGCGCTGTTTCCCGGCCGTGTCGACCTGGGCCTCGGACGCGCTCCCGGAGCGGGTCCCGAGCTCCAGCGCGCGCTCAGGAAAGACCTCCACCGCGCCGCCGAGATGTTCCCGCAGGACGTGGTCGAACTGATGGCGCATATGGACGGGACGAGCGAGATTTCGCCCACTCCCGGCCTCGGCGCGCGGCCTGAATTCTGGATGCTGGGCTCGAGCATGTTCGGCGCCAGCCTCGCAGCGCAACTCGGCATTCCCTATGCGTTTGCGAGCCATTTCGCGCCCGACCACCTCGACGCTGCGCTCGAACTCTACCGCCGCAATTTCGAACCGAGCGAGGTGTGCGAAAAGCCGCATGTCATGGCCGCGATGAACCTGTTTTGCGCCGATAGCGAGGAGGAGGCCGAAACGCTCGCCACCTCGCAGATGCAGGCTTTCGTTGCTCTGCGCACCGGCAGGCCATCGAAGCTCAAGCCGCCCGTCAAAAACTATCGCGACCAGTTGCCAGCCCCTGCACAGGCCATGCTTGCGCATATCGGCCAGGCGAGCGCCATCGGCACTCCGGAGCAATGCAGCGACGCGGTGCAGAAATTCGTGGAGCGGACTGAGGCCGACGAGATAATCTTTGCAGGCCCCACCTTCGACCCGCAGGCGCGGATCGACAGCCTGCGCAAGGCCATGGACCAGCTCTCCTGATTCTCTGGTCTGACGCTACGGCCACCGCCTTTGCATAGGTTTGCAAAAATTGGTGCGCGCCGCCTTGCCCTTGCCCTTCAACAGGCCTAATCGCCGCCCCTGACCTGACCGAGCAACGACTCGGATATTTCACGGCGCGGCAATTTTCGCGCGCCCCAAGCGAGAGGCCCCACATGGGTTCTAAAGGCACTTCCAAGCCCGCAACCAAACCTGCAGCTCAATCCAAGGCGCTGCTCCAGCACATGCGCGATTCGATGCTGCCGGGGGACACGCCCTTCGACGACAAGCGCATGAAGGAAGCGGCGGAATTCGTCACCCAGACCGCGCAGACCCGCAAGTTTGGCGAAGTTGCCTTGGCAATCGAAACCGTCAGTGATGCGCACCGCTACACGCGGATTTCCATCATCAATGACGATATGCCGTTCCTCGTCGATTCGACTGCCAATGCGATTGCCGCGCTCGGCATTTCCATCGACCGGCTGGTCCACCCCGTGGTCCCTATCGAGCGCACCTCCGATTGCTCGCTCAGCCGCGTCCTCGATGGCGAGCCGGAAGACGCCTATTGGGAATCGATGATTTACCTCGAAACGGCACGGGTCGATGCCAAGCAGCGCCGCGTTCTCGAGGAAGCGCTTCAGACGACTTTGGCCGATGTGCGTGCTGCCGTGGCCGACTGGCCCAAGCTGCAGGAGCAGATGCAGGCCGACGCAAAGAATATCGAGGACGGGGAAGGCCGCGCGCTGCTCGAATGGCTCGATTCGGGCATGCTCACCCAGCTCGGCCACGTCGTGCGCCTGCGCGATGGCAGCCAGCAGGGCGAACTCGGCATCTGCCGCGCGGGCGAGCCCGAATTGCTTGTCGACGCAAGCTACGAGCGCGCGTTCAAATGGTTCGAGGGCAAGGGTGAGAAGCGCACCCCGCTCATTATCAAGGCCAACCATATCGCGCGCGTGCACCGCAATGTGCCGCTCGACCTCTTCATCGTACCGCGCCACGAGGGCAAGAAACTGGTCGCGCTGTCGGTCCATGCCGGTGTCTGGACCAGCGCCGCACTCGCCGCGCCGCCGCGCGCTGTGCCCATCCTGCGCGAACGGCTCGACACCATTCGCGCGAAGCTCAATTTCGACGAGGGCGGCCATGCCGGTAAGGCGCTGGTCCATGCGATGACCGCATTGCCGCACGACCTCCTCATCGGCTTCAGCGAGGAAGCGACCGAGCGTGTCGCCACCACCATGATGGCGCTGGTCGACCGTCCGCGCCCGCGCCTAGCGCTGGTCGAGGCCCCGCTTGCCCGCCATCTCTTCGCCTTCGTCTGGCTGCCGCGCGACATGCTGGCGACGCAGGTTCGCCTGCAAATAAAGTCGCTGCTCGAAGAGAATGCAGCCGCGCGCCTGCTCGACTGGAGCCTCGAAGTCGAAGGCGGCAACCTCGCCATGCTGCGCTTCGTGCTAGACATCCGCGACGGCGCGAAGGCGCCCGACGAGGCGCTGCTCGAAGATCAGCTGCAGACCCTTTTGCGCGGCTGGAGCGAGGCGGTCGAAAACGAACTCGCCCATCTGGTTCCCGAAGGACGCGCGGCCGCGCTAGCCATGCGCTTCGCCGAGCACTTTCCCACCGCCTACCGCGCCCGTTTCGGCCCGCGCGAAGCGGCTGAAGATATCGCCCGCCTGCGCGATCTCGGCATCCATGCCGATGAGGACGAGGCCGACGATGCACCCCATCGCGGCGCGCGCCTTTACCTGTGCGAGCGCGACGATCCGGCCTGCCTGCGCCTGAAGCTCTACCAGGCAGAAGGCAGCCTGCCGCTCTCCGATGCGGTTCCGGTGCTGGAGAATTTCGGTTTCCACGTGCAGTCGGAGATGCCGACGGTGCTGAAGGACGGGAACCTCGGCACCGTGCATGATTTTGCGCTGCAGCTTGCGCCCGGTGTCAATGCGGAAGATCTCATCGCACGCTCCGAGGTCATCGAAAGTGCGGTTGCCGCGGTCCTCAACGGCCATGCCGAAAACGATGTCTTCAACCGCCTTGTCGCCGAAGCAGGCCTTGGCGCAGCGCAGGCCGACTGGCTGCGCGCATTCTACCGCTACCTGCGCCAGATCGGCATGGGCTTCACGATTTACACCGTGGTCGACGCGCTGGCGAAGAACAGTGACATTACCGCTGCGCTCATCGACCTGTTCACCGCGCGCCACGACCCTGATTTCAAGGGCAGCCGCGAGGGCGCCATCGAGGATGCACGCGGCGCCATCAAGCGCGGGCTATCCAAGGTGAAGGCCATCAATGACGACCGCCTGCTCCGGCTCTACAACGCGCTCATCGACGCCATCCTGCGCACCAACAGCTTCGCCCCTGCCGCGAACGAGGCGCTGGCGTTCAAGATCGAAAGCGCGCTTGTGCCGAACCTGCCCAAGCCGCTGCCATGGCGCGAAATCTTCGTTTATTCGCGCCGTGTCGAGGGCATCCACCTGCGCTCCGGCCCGGTGGCGCGCGGCGGGCTTCGCTGGTCCGACCGGCGCGATGACTTCCGCACCGAAATCCTCGGCCTGATGAAGGCGCAGCGCGTGAAGAACGCGGTCATCGTGCCGACGGGCGCCAAGGGCGGTTTCTATCCCAAGCAGCTGCCCGACCCCGCGCTCGACCGTGACGGCTGGGCGGCCGAGGGACAGGCCAGCTACGAAGTCTTTATCCGCACGCTGCTGTCGGTCACCGACAACATCGTCGACGACAAGGTCGTGCACCCCGAAGGCGTAGTCATCACCGATGGCGAGGACCCCTATTTCGTGGTCGCCGCGGACAAGGGCACCGCGCGTTTCTCCGACGTGGCAAATGCCATCGCGGAATCGAAGGACTTCTGGCTCGACGACGCTTTCGCCTCCGGCGGCTCGAAGGGCTACGACCACAAGGCTATGGGCATCACTGCCAAGGGTGCGTGGGTTTCGGTACAGCGCCACTTCCTCGAAATGGGTATCGACGTGCAGTCGGACCCCATCCAGGTCGTCGGCTGCGGCGACATGTCGGGCGACGTATTCGGCAACGGCATGCTGCTGTCGAAGGCGATCAAGCTGGTCGCGGCCTTCGATCATCGCCACATCTTCCTCGACCCCGATCCGGACCCGGCCAAGAGCTGGAAGGAACGCGCCCGCATGTTCGACCTGCCGCGTTCGAGCTGGGAGGACTACAATTCCGACCTCATTTCGCGCGGCGGCGGCATCTATCCGCGTGATGCAAAGTCCATCAAACTGTCCAAGGCGATGCAGAAGGTGCTCGGCCTCGATGTCTCGGAAATCGAGCCAGAAGCGCTGATTTCGGGCATCCTCAAGGCACCGGTCGACCTTATCTGGTTCGGCGGCATCGGGACCTACATCAAGGCCTCGGCCGAGAATAACGTGCAGGTTGGCGACCCCGCCAACGACGTGCTCCGCGTCGATGCAAAGGACGTGCGCGCACGGGTCATCGGCGAAGGCGCCAACCTCGGAGCGACACAGGCCGGACGCATCGAGTTCTCGCACAATGGCGGGCGCTGCAACACCGACTTCATCGACAATTCGGCCGGCGTCGATTGCTCGGATAACGAGGTCAACATCAAGATTGCGCTCGCCGCGGCCAAGCGCAGCGGCAAGCTGACCGAGCCCAAGCGCGTCAAGCTCCTGGAAGAGATGACAGACGAGGTCGCCGAGATCGTGCTGGAGGACAACCGCCTGCAGGCGCTCGCGCTTTCCATCGCCGAAATCGGCGGCGACCGCGCGATGAATTCGCAGCTACACCTCATCGAAACGCTCGAGGCGGGCGGCAATCTCGACCGCCGCACCGAAGGGTTGGCCGACAACCAGACCCTCCAGCGGCGCGCGGCGGACGGCATGGGGCTTACGCGGCCCGAACTCGCCGTGCTGCTGTCCTCGACCAAGCTGGTGCTGCAGGATGCCATTGAATCGAGCGACCTGCCCGACGACCCGATCCTCGAAGACCTGCTCCTGCGTAGCTTCCCGCAGCCGATGCGCAAGAAATTCAAGGAGCAGATTGAGAACCACCGCCTGCGCCGCGAAATTATCGCGACCAAGCTCGCCAATGCCATGGTCAACCGTCTCGGCATCATCCATCCGTTCGAACTGGCTGAGGAAGAAGGCGTCGAGCTGAGCCAGGTCGCGGCAAGCTTCGTGGCGGTCGCGCACCTGTTCGATTTGCGTGAGCTCTGGGCCGAACTCGACACGGCGAAGATGGAAGAAGGCGCGCGCCTGCTCATGTTCGACCGGCTCGCCGCGGCCACGGCCAACCTTATGTCCGATGTCCTGCGCACCGGCGCTGGCCGGGTGAAACCGGCGGACATGGTCGCGGAACTGGGCAAGGGCGTCACAATGCTGGTCAAGGATACCGACCAGCTGCTCGGCAGCGAATTGAAAGCGCAGTCCTCCAAGCTGCACGAGAAGTTCACCAAGGCCGGTGCCAGCGATGCCATGGCCTCGCGCGTCACCCACATGTTCGACCTCGACGGTTCGGTCGGTCTCGCCCAATTGGCGAGCGACACCGAAATCGGCGCGCGGATGATCACCGAGGGCTTCACCGATATCGGCGCCAAGCTCGGCATCGACTGGGCGCAGAGCGTGGCGGCCACCATGGTCCCTTCGGACGTGTGGGAGCGCCTGCTCGTCTCCGGCCTCGCGCGCGATTTCCAGCAGATGCGGCTCGAACTGCTGCGCCGCCTTTCGCGCCGCAAGGATGCGAAAAAGGACATGCCGGGCGTGGTCGAGAACTGGCTCAGCGACCACGAGGTCGCGGTGCGCCAGTTCAAGACGATGGTCGAGCGAGCGCAGGGCCAGACGCCTGTCGCGCCCGCCATGCTCGCCCAGATTGCCAGCATGGCGCGCAACCTGCTGGGCCGGTGAAACGTCTCTCAACGCTTGACCGCGCGGCAGTTTGACGCCAGCCATTCGCGCCATGGAGCATTATGACGTCGTCATCGTCGGGTCGGGACACGGCGGCGCGCAGGCTGCGATAGCCTTGCGCCAGGCAGGCCACGAGGACAGCATCCTCATGGTCAGCCGCGACCGCAACCCGCCCTACGAGCGCCCGCCGCTGTCGAAGGAATATCTCGCCGGGGACAAGCCCTTCGAGAAAATCCTCATCCGTCCCGAAGCCTTCTGGGCGGAACGGAACGTGACGCTGCGATTGGGCGCGAACGTCAATGAAGTCGACTGGATGAAGCACGTCTTGTCGCTGTCGGACGATACGTCGGTAAGCTACCGCAAGCTCATCTGGTCGGGCGGCGGCGACGCGCGCAGGCTCGGCTGTCCGGGCGCGGAGCTCGCTGGCATCCACACCATCCGCAATCGGCGCGATACCGATACGCTCAAGGCCGAACTGGAAGCGGGTGCAAAGCGCGCGGTCGTTGTGGGCGCGGGCTATATCGGCCTCGAAGCCGCCGCGGTCCTGCGCAAGCTGGGCTGCGAGGTGACGGTCGTCGAAATGCAGGACCGCGTGCTGGCGCGCGTGGCCGGACCGGAAATCTCCGAGTTCTACGCGAAGGAACACCGCGAACAGGGCGTCGACCTGCGGCTCGAGACCGGTGTCGAGCGCATCGAGGGCGATGGCGAGAAGGTCACCGGCGTCACTTTGTCGACCGGCGAGACCATCGCTTGCGAAATCGTCATCGTCGGCATCGGCATCGTGCCTTCGGTCGGTCCGCTGATTGCGGCGGGCGCTGCGGGCAGCAACGGGGTGGATGTCGACACTTACGGGCGCACCTCGCTCGACGATATCTACGCCATCGGCGACTGCGCGGCGCATGCGAACCCCTATGCGGGCAACGCCGTGGTGCGCCTCGAATCGGTGCAGAACGCCAACGACATGGCGAGCGTGGCAGCCAAGGCAATCATGGGCGACAAGCAGGATTACGACGCCGTGCCATGGTTCTGGTCGAACCAGTACGACTTGCGGCTGCAGACCGTGGGGCTGTCGCTAGGCTACGACCAGACCGTTCTGCGCGGCGACCCGCAAGCGCGCAAGTTCAGCCTCATCTACCTGCGTGAAGGGGAGGTCATCGCGCTCGACTGCGTCAACAACACGCGCGACTATGCGCAGGGGCGCAAGCTGGTGATGAACCGGGCGGAGATCTACCCCGAGCTGCTGGCCGACACCGAAGTCCCGCTCAAGGAAATGGGTTGAGTTTACGCGCGGCCCAGTCGGCTGCTTCGGCGACAACCGGGTCCTCGTCATTACGCAGCGCCTCGACCGGGGCGAGCAATTCCGCATTCCCGCTATTGCCCGCTGCGTAGAGACAGTTGCGCACGAACCGGTTGCGCCCCACGCGCTTGATGGGCGAACCGGAGAAGAACTGCCGAAAGCCCGCATCGTCGAAGGCAAGGAACTCGGCCAGCCGCGGCGTGGTCAGTTCTTGGCGCGGGGCAAGCTTGATGTGGCGGTGCGCCGCATCAGCGAACTTGTTCCACGGGCACACGGCAAGGCAATCATCGCAGCCGTAGATACGGTTGCCGAGCGCCTCGCGAAACTCTTCGGGGATCGCATCCTTGTGCTCGATAGTGAGGTAAGAAATGCACCGCTGCGCATCGAGCTTGTAGGGCGCGGGGAAAGCGTCGGTCGGGCAGGCATCCTGGCAAGCGCGGCAACTGCCACACATGTCGCGGTGCGCCGCGTCGGGTTCGAACGGAATCGTCGAGTAGATCGCGCCGAGGAACAGCCAGCTGCCATGCTCGCGGCTGACGAGATTGGTGTGCTTGCCCTGCCAGCCGATACCCGCGGCCTGCCCCAGCGGCTTTTCCATCACGGGCGCGGTGTCGACGAAGACCTTGAGTTCGCTCTCCGGCGCACGCTCGATGAGCCAGCGCGCGAGGGCTTTCAGCGCCTTCTTCACCACATCGTGATAATCGCGCCCCTGCGCATAGACCGAAATGCGCGCTTTCTCGTCATCGCCTTCCAGCGCCAGCGGGTCGACGTCGGGCGCATAGCTCATGCCGAGCGCGATAACGCTGTTTGCCTCGGGCCACAGCCCTTGCGGGGAAGCGCGCTGGGCCTTGCGGCTCTCCATCCATTCCATCGAGCCGTGTCGCCCTTCGCCCAGCCATTCCTCGAACCTTTCGGCACGCAAGGGGTCGCCGCCCGCCCCGGTAAATCCGCAGGCGACGAAGCCCAGCTCGCGCGCCTTTTCCCTCAACGCGACCTGCAATTCACCGGGTGACACGGATTTAACCAAACTTGCTGTTGCTCCCGTTCACTTCGAAGGCTTAACTCGCTCGGCTCAATGGGGGAGCCGGTACACGCGATGTCGCGAAACGAGCATCATTACAACAGCGACCTTGCCATCGAGGCGCGCGGACTGGTCAAGCGGTTCGACGATACGCTGGCAGTGGACGGGGTAGATATCTCGGTCCCCGCAGGCGCGATTTACGGCATCCTCGGCCCCAATGGCGCGGGCAAGACCACCACGCTCAGGATGCTGCTGGGCATCATCGACCCCGACGAGGGTGTACGTCGCGTGTTCGGCCACGACCGCCCGCACGAGATTGCCAAGTGGATTGGCTACCTCCCCGAGGAACGCGGCCTCTATCCCGCGATGAAATGCGACGAGGCGATTGCCTTCATGGGCGCACTTCGCGGGCTGCCGCTGGACGAAGGGCGCAAGCGCGGTCGCGAACTGCTCGAAGGGCACGGCATGGGTCACGCCATCGACCGGCAAATCCGCCAGCTGTCGAAGGGCATGGCGCAGACGGTGCAATTGCTCGGCACGCTTGTGCACCGCCCGAAACTGGTGGTGCTCGACGAGCCCTTTAGCGGGCTCGACGCCATCAACCAGGGCAAGCTCGAAGTCATGATACGCGAGCTGGCGAGAAACGGCACGACGGTCATCTTCTCGACCCATGTCATCCATCACGCCGAGCGCCTGTGCAACGATGTCGCCATTATCGCTGGCGGCAAGGTTCCCTATGCCGGCTCGGTCGATGCCGCGCGCGACCGTATTCCGGCGCAGGTGCGGCTCGAAACGCGCAATGCCGACGGCGAATGGCGCAGCGCGCTGCCCGCCGACGCACGCCACGATGCCAAGGAAGGCGGCGGACACTTCTGGTATTTCCCCATTCCCGACGGCGGCATCGAGGCGCTGTTGAAGCGGCTCATCGACGGCGAGGCCGGTATCCTCTCGCTCTCCATCGAACGCGCTGGCCTGCATGACGCCTTCGTCGAGATAGCAGGAGCCGCCGCCGCACGCGCGCTCGAAGCGGAGGAAGACCGATGAACACCGCACAGGAAGCCTCGCGCCTGTCCTTCTTTCAGGCCGCGTGGGTCGTTGCGCGCCGCGACTTCAAGGCGATCCTCTTCAGCCGCGCTTTCTTCTTCTTCCTGCTCGGTCCGCTCTTCCCCGTCATCGTCGGCGCGCTTGCCGGCGGTATTGGCGGGCAGGTCCAGCGCGAGGCGGTCTCGAACACCATCGCCGTCGTCATGTCGGAGGAGGACAATGCCGCGATGCTGGAAGCGCGATCGTCCGCGCAGGAGAGCATTGGAGGGTTTCCGAAGATCGTCGCGCTTGGAGCGGGCGAAGAGCCGCTCGACGCGCGCAGCCTGCTTGCCGCGACTGATTATGCTGTCGTGGTGTCGGGCACACCCGAAGCGCCCGTGCTCACCGGGACCGAAGCACAGATGAAGCGGCTCGACGGGCCGGTGACGCTGCTTGCCGCCGTGGCCGCGGGCAATGCGCCATCGAACTATCCCAAGGTCACCAAGAACGCGCTGGCGACGACGGCGGCGGCCGCCAAGTCCGACCGCATCCGCACTGCGCAGGCGGGCCAGCTGCTGTTGTTCCTGCTGATGATGCTGCTCGCCGGCATGGTGCTGTCGAACCTCGTCGAGGAGAAGGCTAATAAGGTTATCGAGGTCCTCGCCGCGGCCATCCCGATGGATTCGGTTTTCTTTGGCAAGCTCTTCGCCATGCTCGGCGTGAGCTTCGTCGGCATCGCCGTGTGGGCAGGCTTCGGCGGCATAATCGGCGCTCTGGCGGGCGAGGCCCTTCCCGAACTGCCCGAGCCGGCGCTGGGTTGGCCGCTCTTCATTCTGCTCGGCGTAGCCTACTTCTCGATGGGCTATTTGCTGCTCGGCTCGCTCTTCCTCACCATCGGCGGCATGGCGACCACCGTGCGCGAGGTGCAAACACTGTCGATGCCGGTGACCATGGCGCAGCTGCTGGTCTTTTTCCTCGCCGCCTTCGCGATGACCAACCCCGGCTCGCCGCTCGAACTCTTCGCAGCCATTTTCCCGCTCTCCTCGCCCTTCGCCATGCTGGCGCGTGCGGCGCAGTCAGGCGAGTTGTGGCCGCACCTCCTCGCGCTGGCGTGGCAGGCGCTGTGCGTTGCCATCTTCATCAAGGCGGGCGCGACGCTATTCCGCCGCCGGGTGATGAAATCGGGCAAGGGCGGGCGCGGGAAAAAGGGGCGCCTCGCCCCCCCCTCCCTAACGAACCGCGATAACGTCGCCTCCGTGCAATCCCTCGCGAGCGAAGCCCATTAGGTTCGCTTTTGAAACGCACTATTGACACGCCTGTCAGTTAGGGCAGGATGTGCGGCGAGAGGAGAACACGCGATGGCTACAGTCGCCCCGCAGCGCCCGGAATGCCGGACGTCGCCCACCGCCTACGAGGCGCTCAAGCAGCATTTTGCCGAGCATCCGGAGGAGCGGCTCAACCACCCGCATAAATGGGATGTAAGCCGCAGCGACATCTATGCCGAGAACACCTGGCATCCGATCTTCCGCGAGATGCGCGAGGCGGGTCCCCTGCACTACATTCCGGACAGCCCCTTCGGCCCCTATTGGGCAGTCGTCGGTCACAAGGCGATCCAGCATATCGAAGCCTTGCCGGAGATATTCTCCTCCAGCTGGGAGTATGGCGGGATCACCATCCTCAATCGCCTGAGCGAAGAGGAAATGGCCGAAAGCAACATCCCGGGCGGCCGCGAACTGCCGATGTTCATAGCGATGGACCGCCCGCAGCACACCGGCCAGCGCCGCACGGTCGCGCCCAAATTCACGCCTTCGGGCATGGCCGAGATGGAAGGCGAAATCCGTGCACGCACGGGCGAACTGCTCGATTCTCTCCCGCGCGGCGAAGTGTTCGACTGGGTCGACAAGGTTTCCATCGAGCTCACCACCGGCATGCTCGCCATCCTGTTCGGCTTTCCCTGGGAAGACCGCCGCCTCTTGACCTTCTGGTCCGACTGGTCGGGCGATACCGAGCTTGCCACCGTCCGCGCGCTCGACGAGATGCGCTGGGGCTTTCTTCACGAGATGGCGGCCTATTTCCAGTCGCTCTGGGTCGAGCGCACGCATGACAAGGAGCCGGGCGACGACCTCATCTCGATGATGATCCACTCCGAGGCGATGAACCAGATGCGCCCGGAGGAATTCATGGGCAATCTCGTGCTGCTCATCGTCGGCGGCAACGACACCACGCGCAATTCGATGAGCGGGATCATCTACCAGCTCGACAAGAACCCCGACCAGCGCAAAAAGTTCGAACAGAACCCCGAACTCATCCCCAATGCGGTGCAGGAAATCCTGCGCATGCAGACCCCGCTTGCACATATGCGCCGCACCTGCACCGAGGACACCGAGGTCTTCGGCCAGCAGATCAAGAAAGGCGACAAGGTCGTGCTCTGGTACCTCAGCGCCAACCGCGACGAGGAAGTGTTCGAGAACCCCGACAAGCTCGACATCGAACGCGAGAATGCCCGCCGCCACATTGCCTTCGGCTATGGCATCCACCGCTGCGTGGGTGCGCGGCTTGCCGAACTGCAACTCCGCGTGTTGCTCGAAGAAATGCACAAGCGCCGCATGCGGGTGCACCTTGCCGGCGATATCGAGCGCGTGCGTGCCAACTTCGTCCACGGCTTCCGCAAGCTCGAAGTCGAGGTTACCGAGTTCTGACGTAACCTTTCGGGCGTTCCGCGCGTATTCATGGGAGACAGCCTATGGATGACGACATGCGAAACACTGCCGGAAACCGCCGTTCCTTCCTCGGCCTGCTCGGCTCGGGCGTTGCCGCGACCACCTTGGTCGCCTGCGGCTCGCGCGAAGTGCAAGCCAAGGACTTCCCCGTCTCGCTGAGCGAGGCGCAATGGCGCAAGAAACTGACGAAGAGCGAGTTCTACATCCTGCGCGAAGCGGGAACCGAGCGGCCCTATTCGTCCAGACTGAACGACGAAAAGCGCGCCGGAACCTTCACCTGCGCCGGTTGTGGCAACAAACTCTATTCCTCAAAGACCAAATACGATTCGGGCACCGGCTGGCCGAGCTTCTGGAAGGCGCTGCCCGGCGCAGTAGGGACCAGCACCGACTACAAGATCGGCTACCCGCGCACCGAAGTGCACTGCGCCGATTGCGGCGGGCATCTGGGCCACATCTTCAACGACGGCCCCAAGCCTACCGGCAAGCGCCACTGCATCAACGGCGTGGCGATGGACTTCCTCGCCGCCTAGTCGGCGACGCGGTAAACCGCGAATTCTTCCGGTCCGCCGAGGTTCACGCGTTCGAGCCAGTCGGGCACTTCACCTTCAACCAATGCGGCTGCAAGCCCATCGGGTGCTTCGTGGCGATAGAGCGCTATCTCGGTCATGTCGGTGCACATCGCGAGGTATTCCGCGCCGTGCGACCTCGCGATTTCGCGGGCCTCGGCGACAGGCAAGGTAAATGTGCGGATGACGTCGCCCATGGCCTCGGCGGCGCGGTGGTGGCCTGTCGCCACGACGCTATGTTCGGTTTCGAGCAGGATGGCCGGGCCAAGGTCGAGCGGGGCTATGACCGTCCCCGTCTCCAGCTTCGCCAGCAGCGGCGCGTTGCCGTAGACATCGCAGGCGCCGCTCGCGACATTCTGCACTTCGGTCTCCTCAGCAGGCATGACCGCACGCGCCGCCATGACCAGCGACATCGGTGCAAGCAGCACGATGATAATTGCCGCGAGGCCCAACGAGGCGAGAGGGGCTTTCTGCTGGCGAATGCGCAAGAGCAGGCTCGAGGCGAGCCAGCCGAGCGGGATGGCCGCGATGACAGACGCAAATGCGAGCGAGCGTGCGACCAGCAATCCGAGTACTGTCGCAGCCAGCAGCAAGAAGAGATACTCGCCCCACCAGCCGCGCATCCACTCCATCGCGCGTAGACGCAACGCGATGACTGCGCCAATCGCCGCGAGCAGCTGCACCAACGCCGTCACCCATGTCGCGACCGGCTGCTTCCACAGGGGCTGGCCCTCGAGCACGAGTCGATACCAGTAACGGTCGACCAGCGGGTCTAGCGCGGCGAAGGGCGTTGCAAGGCAGGTCGGCGAAATGAGCGCGAAGGCTCCCGCCGCAAGCCCTCCCACCAGCGCGAACAAGAACACCAGACCGAAACCGCGCAGCTTTGTCGCATTGGCGATGACCCATGTGCCTGCCACCGCGACCAGGAAAAAGGCGACATGAGCGGGCGAAATCGCATCGCAATATTCGATTGCCGAAGTGCCGCGCGTGACGAGGTAGAAACCGAGCATGCCGAGCGAAAGGCCGAGCATGTAGGCGACCAGCCAGTCGCGCTGTTTGTAGTCGAACCACCAGCGTACCCAGAGCACGGCGGCGAAGGCTGCGGCCAGCGGCAGGACCTCGAGCGAAATCGATGCTCCGAAGGCCATGGCGATACCGGCAACCCAGGCACTGAAACTCGCTTGCCTTCGGCTGATGGCCCATAGCGCGACGGCGACGCTGGCGACCTGCCAGCCATGATGGTCGATGCGCATGGGCTGGAACTGGAACAGCAGCGAAGGCAGGAAACCGCAGGCAAGCACCGCGAAAATGGCCGCGCGGTTGCCGAGCAGGCGCCATGCCAGTCGCCCGAGCGCGGCTGCGGCAATCCCGAAGGTAAGGAACGGGACAAGGACAAGTGCAGTCGTTTCGGCTGCAGCCTGTCCGACCAGCGGCGTCAGCGCGGCAATCACCAAGAGCAGCGGGATATCGACCAGCCGCGACCAGTGCATCACCGTGCCGTCCGGGGGATTTATGCGATATTGGGTGATGTCGAACCAGCCCTGACCCGCCAGCAAGTCGCGCACCTGCACGAGGCGCAGTACGTCGTCGGGGTCGGGAAAGCGACCCGTGAGGACGCGCCCGATGCCGGTGACAAGGAGGATCAGGCAGACGGCGGCCCAGGCGAGCAACAGCCCTTTTAGGGGGAATTCCCCATCACGCAGGCGCCGGTCCGCAGTCATGTCAGTCTACGTGGCGGAAAACCACCTTGCTGCGCAAGAGCCAGGTCGCGGTGAAGCTCACCGCGATCGCGGCCAGCTTGGCCAGCCGCGGATCGAGCCCCGCCATATCGCCGCCGCCCACGATAAGCGTGGTGAGGCCGAGACCGATTAGCGCCGAGCCGACGAACAGCGCTTTCTGGCGCGTGCGCTGTGGTCCGCGCTCGGCGACCGTATCGGTGAACACCGTCCGGCTGGAGAGCAGCCAATGGGTGACGATGCCGAGACTGTAGCCGAGCGCCGAGGCGGGTGCTGCCACGACGTTCATCGAAAGCAGCAAAAGGAAAGTGCCCATGTCGACGGCAAGCGCGGCCACGCTGGCAAAGCCGTAACGCACCAGCCGGACAAGGTCGAAACGTCGGATGATGGCGGCGGGCCACTGCATCGCCGGATTACCCTGCAGCGCCATTTTCAGCGTCCTCACCCTTGACGATGGCGGAAGGGTCTGCGGCAGGCGCCTCGTCACCCTTCCACTTCAGCAGCAGCCATGGAACGCGATCCGGGGCGAACTGGCTACGATGGTGGCGGTCGTAATAGGGCGGCATGTGATCGCCTACGATAAGGATATCGGTCGCCGGGAAATCGGAAGCGGTGATTTCCCTGATGATGGCTTTGTCGAGCTGGTCCCACAGCGCAAACTGGCGGCAAATCATCGGGTAATCCTCGGCGAGCGCGGGCGAAATGCGATCGCAGCGGTCGACATCGAGATTCATGCCCGGGGGAACGGGAAGGTGCGAATTGACCGTGAGCCAGTACACGAACTGCGGCTTGTCCGAAGCTTTCAGGTCCTTGGCGAGCAGCGCCGGGACATCGCGGTCGCAGACACCGGGGAACACGCCGCCGCATTCGCGGGTGTTGCGCTCGAACAGATCCTCGGCGAACTGCTGCTCCTGGAAGCCGATGTTGGGATACCATTCGGTGCGGTCAAAGAAGGCGCCGGTGAAACTGTGGTAAGCCCTGGTCTCGTATCCTGCTTTTGCAAGACGCGCCGGAAGGCAGCTGTCATCGGGCGCATCGGTGACTTCGTAATAGTCGCCCCAGCGACCGCACAGCTCGCGGATTTCTGCGGCGGTGGTCGAATTGTAATAGGTGTTTTCGCCCGAACTGAGCTCGAACCGGCTGGTCACGCTCGCATCGTTGTAGCGCGCAAAGAGCAGTTCGGACATATCCTCGTTGCCGACCGGCTGACCGAGCGATTCCACCATGATGATCATCAGGTTGCGCGAACCATCGGTTACCTGCGCGAAGCCCGAGTTGAGGCCCGCCGAATCGAACGGCGCCCCTGCTTCGGCTGCGCGGGCGTAGTGGCCGCGCATGCCCTTGCCCATGTACACGTCGATCTTTGCCAGGCCCATGGTGGCAAGAATGGCCAGTATGACGAGGCGCAGGTCGGTAAAGCCCTGCGGGCGGCGGTTGAGCCAGAAGGCGAGCACAGTGATGCCCATCAGCAGGCCGGCACCCACGAGGTAATCGAAGCTCTGGGTCGGCTTCACCTCGGCAAAGAACTTGAGCGAGTGGATCAGCGAAACAATCGACAGGTTAAACAGCCCGGCAATGAATCCGAGCAGCGAGTAGGTGATAGCAGCGAGGAAAGCCGTGCAGCGCAGCCAGAGCGGCATGTTGCGCACCACGAGGCCGATGGCGCCGGCGGCAAGGATTTCCGGATTTCGTGGCGGCGAGCCGACGGCCCACATGGCTGCGAAACCGATATTGGCAAGCACCAGCCAGATAACCGCCCAGTTATGGAACTTGTCCCACTCCTCGCGCGAGATTTTTCCGAACAAGGCCTTCTTGGTCCTCTGGCCGAAAGTGGCCGGAGCAATCGCTACGGTTGCCATCACGCGGCCTCCTTGTCGCCTGCCACGCGGGTCGGAACCTCGCGCACGGAATTGAGGGCCGCCGCCTGGTCCTCGCTCGGCTGGCGGCTGGGCAAGCTGCGCTCGGCGCCTTCGTCGCCCGCCTCGTGGTATTCGGCGTCCTCGTTCACGCACCATGTGTCGTAGAGACGCTCGCCGGCGATAATGTTCTCCACCGTCAGCATGGCGGTCATCATCGCGTGGTCCTGGTTGTTGTAGCGATGCATGCCGTTGCGGCCCACGAGGTGCAGCGTCGGGTGCTTTTCCTCGAGCTCCTTGCGCATCGCATCGACGTTGGCGGCATAGTCCTCGTCATAGACGGGATAGGCCTTTTCCTGCCGGACCACCGCGCCCGACTTGACCTTCTTGCGGTCGACGAGGCCAAGGATTTCCATCTCGTCGGTGGCGAGTTTGACGAGGTCGTCGTCATCCATCGACCACAGGCCATCGCCTTCGAAACAGAAATATTCGAGGCCGACGCAGGCCATGTCCTCGTCGGGGATCATTTCCGGCGACCAGCTGCGGAAGTTCTGCACACGGCCGACCTTTACCTTGCTGTCGTGGATGTAGATCCAGTTGTCGGGGAAGAGGTCCTCGCCCTCGACCATCAGCGCGACGGTCAGGAAGTCGCGGTACTTGAGGTCGCTTGCCTGCAGCGTGCTCTGCGGCAGCGGGTGAAGGCGCTTGGAAAGTTCGCGCATCGGGGCCGAGCTGATGGCATGTGCGGCTTCGACGACGACTTCACCGTCCTTACCCTCTGCGCTCATGCGCCAGCCGCCCTTGCCGTCGCTGGAAAGCTGCTTGAGGCCATGACCCATGACAATGTGTCCGTGGCCGCTGGCAAGAATCTTGTCGCGTGCGGCTTCCCACATCATGCCAGGGCCAAGGCGCGGGTAGCGGAAGGTTTCGAGCAGCGTCTTCACGGCCTGCCCGTCATTCGGCTTCTTGTTGAGGCCGAGGCTGCGCTTCAATCCATCGACCACCGCGCCCCAGAGCGAAAGGCCCTTGATGCGCTGGGCGGCCCAGTCGGCGCTCATCTCGTCGCAGGGCATGCCCCACACCTTCTCAGTATAGGTCTTGAAGAAGATCGAATAGAGCTTGTGGCCGAACTGGTTAGTGGTCCAGTCCTCGAAGCTCTTTACCTCTTTCTTCGGGAAGAGCTTGTACTGGAGGTAGCTCGCCATACAGACGGTCGAGCGCAGGATGCCGAGGTTCCACAGCGCTTCGAAGGCGCGCAGCGGATAGCTGTAGAACTTGCCCTCGTAATAGATGCGGCTCATGCGCGGGCGCTGGATGAAATCGTCCTCGCCTAGGATCTCGTTCCACAGATCAACGACCTGCTGGCTCTTGGAGAAGAAGCGGTGTCCGCCGATGTCGAAGCGATAGCCCTCGTGCTCGACCGTGCGACTGATGCCGCCGACATAGGTCTCGTCTTGCTCGATAATCGCGACCGACTTGCCCTGCTTGGTGAGCAGGTAGCCTGCGGTAAGGCCTGCTGGACCTGCACCGATGATGGCTACGTCGACTTTCAGCGTCTTGGCGTTCTCGCCCATGGATACCCCCGAATTCCTTTGCCTCACCGGAAGTGAAGGAAAATGGTTAGGGGGAGGTTAACGCGGTCGTTAATTCGCCGGGAAATCGGTATTTTCAGGCTGCGCTGGGCGTTTCCTCGAGCATGACCGGGCACTGTACTGCGGCTGCCATCAATGAGAATTCACGCAGCGAGAAGGTGTTTTCAAAGACGAGGCCATAGTGGCCGTCCTTGCGCCAGCGGACCTTGGCGCGCGTTTCGGGGAAGGATTTCCCGGCAACGCGGATGGTCTGGTCGATGGCAAAGCTGGCATCGCATGCAACCCGCGCGCCCTGCTGCGAAAGGTTGACCGTATCTGCCTCGCCGCTCGCGGTGAGTGTCGAGAGCTCGAGCGGAATCGCGATGTTGAGGCGCAGCTGCCGCTTGGGGAAATTCCACGTCTCGTGGATCAGGCGCTCGACGGTCACCGGGCGGTCGAACTGGTAGCTCGCCTCAAAGCCGTTGCGGCGAATTTCCTTGATCTCGTAAGTCTCGCCGTTCTGTAGCTCGAGCGCGAGAATCCGATCGTCCGGCAAGGCATGAAAGGTGCGCAGCGAAACGCCCGTCGCAGAAACATCGCGAATGACGCACAGGAATTCGCCCTGCCCGCACACCAGCTTTGCCGAGCGAATCAGCGAGGTATAGCGCGGCGCTCCGCGTTGTTCCGTCGGATCTGAAACCGGCCTGCTGTCTGCCCCGAAGCCGCTTGAATAATCCATCGTCGTCTAATCCCCAAGAACGCGTGTGAGCGAAGTGCCCGGTCGCGATGGTCTTGGACCAGTGCCCCTGTAGGTGCCTTTGATATCGAACTAGGGGTTAATACGAAGATAAAGCGCTGAAGACGTTTGTCAGCGCTGCCGACACCGCGCAGCGCAAGCTGCTGAAAAGCTAAGACCGGTGCGGGTGGTGGGACTCGAACCCACACGCCATAAAGACAGGGGATTTTAAGTCCCCGGCGTCTACCATTCCGCCACACCCGCTATCCGGCAGGGGCGGTGGTTAGAGAATCGGATGATGTGCTGCAATCGCCAAGTTGGGCGATGGACCTCGCGCCGCTCAATTCTCGTTGAGGCGCTCGCGGATTTCCTTGCCCGGCTTGAAATAGGGCACTTTTTTCGCCGGCACGTCGACCATTTCGCCGGTCCGCGGATTGCGCCCCTGGCGCGCCTGGCGTTCGCGGGTGGAAAATGCGCCGAAGCCACGCAGTTCGACACGGCCGCCCTCGGTCAGGCGCTGCGCGATTTCCTCGAAGAAGATATCGACGACCTGCTCCACCTCTTCGGCACGCAGTTCAGGATTGTCTTCGGCAATCGCGGTGAGGAGTTCGGAACGAATCATCTTGCGGTCTCCGGACTGCCGTTTCAAGCAGCCGCTTCTGTTACGTGTCGCCCCTAACGGGCATCGCCGAGACGCGCCCCTATTCGCGATAAGTGGCAGAATTACGGGGTTTTTGCAAGATAGCTTTTGTTAAATTGCCCCTTGGCGGTTCAGGCGTCCGCCATCAGTTCGGCTGGCGAGATGCCGAGCCTCTCCATCCGCTCACGGATTTCGGGCCATTCCTCTTTCAGGAATTCCTCCCGCTCGCGTTGGCGCAGCACGCAAGCGGCGCCCTTGGCGACATACATGCCGACCCCGCGCTGGACCTCGACCAGCCCATCGTTCTGGAACTGCTGGTATGCTTTCGCCACGGTAAGCGGGTTCGCCCCCTGTTCGGCAGCCAGCGCACGGACCGAGGGAAGCATTTCGCCTTCGCGATAGCGGCCATCGATAATGGCAGCCGCGATCATGTCGCGCAGCTTCAGGTAGACGGGCTTGGACTGGTTGCTCATTTCGATTCCCCGGCAGCAATAGTGCATCAGTGCCATAATACAGCGCGGCGCGCAAGGTTCCCGCCAATGTGGTCGCGAGTGTAACTAATGCTTCACATGGCCGCCGGAAACGCTAGGGTGCGCGGCTTCGAGGGGAAGGGCTGCGCCAGCGCGGCTCCGACGATAACAATCAAAGGGACCGGTTTCTTATGGTCGAAGGCATGTTCTTCACATTCGACTCAGCGTTCGAAATGTGGACTTTCAGGGTTGCCGTGGTCGCACTGGCAGCATTTCTCATCGGCGGCGTGGTGCTCATCACCCGTCCGCAGGCAGAGGTCATCGGACACCCCAAGGGGCTGTTCCTGCTGTTCATGGCCGAAATGTGGGAGCGCTTCTCCTACTACGGCATGCGCGCTCTGCTTATCTTCTACCTCATTCAGCACTGGATGTTCGCCGAAGACAAGGCCTACGTCATCTACGGCGCCTACACCGCGCTGGTCTATATCGCTCCCGTCGTTGGCGGCTACCTCGCCGACCAATACATCGGCCAGCGCAAGGCCGTTCTGTTCGGTGCCGTCCTCCTGACGTTCGGCCACTTCTTCATGGCCTTCGAAGGTTCGGGCGGGCAGTCGGATCCCTTCATCAACATCTTCTGGCTGGCGCTTGCCCTCATCATCGTGGGCTCGGGCTTCCTGAAGGCCAACATCTCAGTCATCGTCGGCCAGCTCTATTCGCGCACCGACGTTCGCCGCGACCCGGCCTACACCATCTTCTACATGGGTATTAACGTCGGCGCGGCGACCGCATCGATCATCTGCGGCTATCTCGGCCAGACCTATGGCTGGGAATACGGCTTCGGCCTCGCCGGTATCGGCATGCTGATCGGCCTTATCTTCTTCGTCATCGGCAAGCCCCTGCTGCTCGGCAAGGGCGAACCGAAGGATCCGGCGAAGATTGCAGGCGGCAAGGAATGGGCCATCTACGGCGCCGGTCTTGCCATGGTCGCTCTGTGCTGGGCCGCCATCCAGTACCAGGAACTGGTCGGAACCGTGCTCGGTGTCTTCGGCGGCGGCCTCGTGGCTTACGTGCTGTTCACCGCTGTGACCAAGCTCGCTCCGCAGGAACGTGACCGGATCTTTGCCGCGATGTTTCTCATCCTCGTATCGATCGTCTTCTGGGCGCTGTTCGAGCAGGCGGGTTCGTCGCTCAACGTCTTCACCGACCGCCATGTCGATACGCAGGGCGTGAACGCGTCGATGTTCCAGTCGATCAACGCGATCTACATCGTGCTGCTCGCACCGCTCTTCGCGATGCTGTGGCAGGGTCTCGCTCGCAAGGGCGCGGAGCCCAGCACGCCGATGAAGTTCGGCCTTGCCGTCATCCAGGTGGGGCTCGGCTTCCTCGTCCTCGTCTGGGGCGCGGAAAGCGCCGGCATCAACGTGCCGACGCCGGTCATCTTTATCTTCCTCATTTACCTGCTGCACACCACCGGCGAGCTTTGCCTCTCGCCTGTCGGCCTTTCGGCAATGAACCGCCTGAGCCCCGGTCACATGGCCTCGCTCATCATGGGCACCTGGTTCTTCGCTTCGGCCACCGGTAACTTCGCAGCCGGCCTCATCGCTGCTGCCACCGGCGGCGAAGGTGTCGGCGAGGAAGCCGGCAAGCAGGTCGTGCTCGATGTCTACTCGACTGTCGGCTGGTATGCTGTCGGCATCGGTATCGCCGTGATGGTCGTGAGCCCGCTCATCAAGCGCCTCATGCACCTCGACACGCTGCGTGATGACAATGTTGGCGACGACCTTGAGGGCCAGGCCGGTGCCGGTCTGGAATCGATGGAAGGCGGGGTTCACCCGACGACCAAGCCGAACGCCTGATCGGTTGCTCGAAAATGGAAAAGGGCGCGGCTTGAAACCGCGCCCTTTTTCGTGTCTGCGCTCACTGCACATTCAAACGAGGAATTGCGGGTCGTGATGAAGGATATGCGCGTAATGCTGGCAGCCGTGGGAGCTGCCGTGGCGGTGGTCGGTTTCCAGGCGGTAACCGCGCAGGAGACAGCGCTCGACCGTTCGCAGGACATCGGATGGATGAACGCCCAGCAGGCCTATCCGGCGGGCCTGAAGGCCGAGGACGGCTGGTATACGATGGATGGCGGCCTGCGCTGGCGTTACGTCGAATATGCAGGTTCTAACGAGAAGCCCACGGTCGAGGACGAGGTTACCGTCCACTACGCCGGGACCTTCATCGATGGCGAAACCTTCGATTCCAGCTTTGAGCGCGGCGAACCGGCGACCTTCCCGCTCGGCCGCCTGATCAAGGCTTGGCAGATGGCTATCCCCGAGATGGGCGTGGGCGACACGATCGAAATCGTCGCACCCGCCGACCTCGCCTACGGGCCGAAGGGCAAGGGCCCGATTCCCGGCGGCGCGACGCTGCTGTTCACGGTCAAACTGATCGCGATCGAGGCATAGGTCGGCGCCCGCGCCTGTGATAGCTTCCCAAGCAAGGGAGGACATCATGGACCCGCTGACTTCGCTTATCGCTGCCTCGCTGGCATTCGTCAGCACGCATTTCGCGCTGTCGCATCCGCTGCGTGCACCGCTCGTCAGATTGCTGGGCGCGACCGGTTTTTCCATCCTCTACAGCCTCGTGGCGGCCGCCTCGATGGCGTGGATGTATTTCGCTTTCGTCGCTGCGGAGTACACCATGCTCGGCGGCAGCGGCGAGATCGGGTGGATCGTCGCAACCTTCCTGACCCTGCCCGCACTGGTGCTGTTCCTTGGCTCGCTCATGGGCAATCCGGCTTTGCCCGCACCCGGCGCAGAGAAACTTACGCAACGCGATCCAACAGGCGTCTTCGCCGTCACGCGCCACCCGATGATGTGGGGTTTCGCGCTCTGGGCAATCTCGCACATCGTCCTGTGGTGGAGCTGGCGCACGTTGGTCGTGGCGCTTGCCATCCTCGTCCTCGCGCTGGTCGGAGCAAGGCTGCAAGACCGCAAGAAAGAGGCGCTGATGGGCGAGGCGTGGAAACAGTGGGAGGCGAAAACCAGCTATTGGCCGCGCTGGGGCAGGCTTGCGCGCGCAGGCGTGATCCTGTGGCTGGTAGCCATAGCGGCATGGCTCGGCATCACATGGTGGCACATTAGCGCAGGCGGTATCCCTGCAGGCATCTGGCGCTGGGTCTGACCGTCCTCAAGCAGCGAAGCGGTAGGACAAGCAAACGCGCGCTCTGACGCTATCGCCCCGTGAATTTGGGGGCGCGCTTCTCAATGAGCGCGTCGACGCCTTCCATGTGGTCATGCGTCGAGTGCATCAGCGCCTGCGCATTGGCCGCCATTTCGAGCGCCGCGTCGTAGGTCGTCGAGCGCCCCTGTCGCATGAGGTTCTTCGCCTGACGGAGCGCATGGGGAGGCATCGCAGCGACCTTGGCGGCGAGGGCATTGGCCTCTTCCAGCAGCACCTCATGCTCGACCACGCGGCTGACCAGCCCCCAGTCGAGCGCGGTGGCCGCGTCGATGACATCGCCGGTGTAGAACAACTCCGCGGCGCGCGCCTCGCCGATGATGCGCGGGAGGATCCACGTGCCGCCATCGCCCGGAATGATACCGAGCTTGAGGAAGGTGACGCCGAACTTCGCCTTGTTGGAGGCGATGCGCATGTCGGCGAGGCAGGCAAGGTCGCACCCCAGACCGATGGCCGGACCATTGACCGCCGCAATCAGAGGCACGCGTAGCGAATAGAGCGCGCGCAGGATCTTGTGGATGTTGTTGCGGTAGCCATCGGCAATCTCGGGCGCGGTGCCGCCGAAATTGCCGGTCTTTTCCTTCATCGCCTTGATGTCGCCACCGGCGGAGAAGGCACGCCCCGCGCCGGTCAGGATGACGCAGCGCACATCCATGTCGGCGTTGATGGCATCGCAGGCCTCGACAAAGGCATCCCCGTCCCCCGCCGCGCCGAGCGGGTTCATGCTGTCGGGGCGGTTGAGTGTGAGCGTGGTGACGTGGTCGGCTTCGGAGGCAGTGAGGGGGGTCATGGCTGGGAAGCCCTCTGCACGAGCCTTGCTGTCACACACTCGTTGATTTCGTCAGCAAGGCGCTGTGCCTCAAACATTCGATCTTCGATTTCTTGCCGCATATCCCAATATCGCCGCCAAATCTCCGCCCCTGCAAGGTTCTCCAGGTCCACTGGTTGCAGGCGAAATTTCGCCTCGACCTTTTCCAGCAAGGCGATCCTTTTCTCGACGTCAGAAACACCTCTGGAAGTGGGTGAGCCCTTTGCGGGGCCAAGCATCCACTCTTTCCATGGTTTCCCGCCCTTCGATGTGTTGCATGCGTCGCAAGCTGGGACACGGTTCTCTGCGGAGTTGAGATATCCTGTTGGCCTTTTCTGGGAGACCAGCGGGTTCAAATGATCCCAATGCCGGGCTCCTTGGCCGCAATAGGCGCACTCTAGGTCCGTCGGCTGCATTGAGAGAATATCTAGGACCTGCCGCGTCACATGGGGACAAGGTTCGGTTCGTGGGATAATCGCCTGAACAAAGCCATTGGTTACCGACGAAACGCGGCTCGTTATCTTGAGCGGCTTACTGCGCCTCAAGCCCGCGCCTCTTCGACACCCGCGCTGTTATGCCGCAATGCGTTCAACACGGTGTCGACGATATGCGGCGCGTTGAGGCCGGCTTCGTCATACTGCTTGGTCGGGTCGTCCTGGTCCTGGAAGACGTCGGGCAGGCGCATGGTGCGGACCTTAAGGCCGCTGTCCGTGAGACCCTCGTCCGAAGCAAAGGTCAGCACGTGCGCACCGAGGCCGCCCACGGCGCCTTCCTCGACTGTCACCACGACTTCGTGGCTGCGCATCAGCTTCTCGATCATTGCTGTGTCGAGCGGCTTGGCGAAGCGCATGTCGGCGACCGTGGTCGACAGGCCCTTGGCCTCGAGCTGGTCGGCGGCTTTCTTGGCCTCTTCCAGGCGCGCGCCGAGCGACAGGATGGCGACCTTGCTGCCTTCGCGGACCACGCGGCCCTTGCCGATTTCGAGCTGTTCGAGCTGCTCGGGGATTTCCACACCCGTGCCAGCGCCGCGCGGATAGCGGAAGGCAATGGGGCCATCGTCGTATTTCGCGGCGGTATAGGTCATGTGCGCCAGTTCCGCCTCGTCGGCGGCAGCCATCACCACCATGTTGGGCAGCGTCGCGAGATAAGTAATGTCGAACGAGCCTGCGTGCGTGCAGCCATCGGCACCCACCAGTCCGGCGCGGTCGATTGCGAAGCGCACGGGCAGGTTCTGGATGGCGACATCGTGCACGACCTGGTCGTAGGCGCGCTGGAGGAAGGTCGAATAGATCGCCGCGAAGGGACGCATGCCTTCCGCGGCGAGGCCCGCTGCGAAAGTCACGCCGTGCTGTTCGGCAATGCCGACGTCGAAGGCCTTGTCGGGATGCGCCTGCGCGAATTTATCGACGCCCGTCCCGCTCGGCATGGCGGCGGTGATGGCGCAGATTTTCGGGTCGGCATTGGCGAGCTTCGCCAGCGTCTCGCCGAAGACGTTCTGATAGGCCGGAGGGCCGCCCTTCGACTTTTTCTGTTCGCCAGTGACGACGTCGAACTTTGCGACGCCATGATACTTGTCGGCGCTGTTTTCAGCCGGCGCGTAGCCCTTGCCCTTTTGCGTCACGACATGGATGAGCACCGGACCCTGCTCGCTGTCGCGCACGTTCTCCAGCACCGGGATGAGATGGTCGAGATTGTGCCCGTCGATGGGGCCGACGTAATAGAAGCCCAGCTCTTCGAACATGGTCCCGCCGGTCACCATGCCGCGCGCGAATTCCTCCGCCTTTTCGAGCCCACCCCACACGCGGCGGCCCATCTTGCGGGCAATCTTTGAGGCCATCGACCTTAGGCCGAGATATTCGCTCGAGGACACCATGCGCGCGAGATAGGCCGAGAGACCGCCCACCGGCGGCGCAATTGACATATCGTTGTCGTTAAGGATGACGACGAGGCGGTTACCTGCCTGCTCGGCATTGTTCATCGCCTCGTAGGCCATCCCTGCGCTCATCGCGCCGTCGCCGATCACCGCGATGCCGCGTCCGGGCTGGCCCTGCATCTTGTTTGCCATGGCAAAGCCGAGCGCGGCCGAAATCGAGGTCGAGCTATGCGCGGCGCCGAAGGGGTCGTATTCGCTCTCCGCGCGCTTGGTGAAGCCCGAAAGGCCGCCGCCCTGGCGCAGCGTGCGGATGCGGTCGCGGCGGCCGGTGAGGATCTTGTGCGGATAGCACTGGTGGCCGACGTCCCAGACCAGCTTGTCGGTCGGCGTATCGAATACATAATGAATGGCGGCGGTCAGCTCGACCACGCCCAGCCCCGAGCCGAGGTGTCCGCCGGTGGTGCCGACGGCGTCGATCATTTCCGCGCGCAGTTCATCGGAGAGCTGGCGAAGCTGTTCCTTCTTCAGTTTGCGCAGGTCGGCGGGGGTGTCGACAGTGTCGAGCAAGGGGGTCTTGGGGCGTTCACTCATACGAATGCTCTACACGCGCTTTTCCGAACTGTCGATGAACGGTTTATCGCTGAAAATGCACAGTTGGGCGTAGTTCAGGCCGCGCAGTCGTCACACAAGCCGCGAAGTTCCACCACCGGACGCACATCGATGAAGCCCGCGTCCTTGCCCGCTTCGCGCAGCGCTCCAGTGACGCGCTCGTCGTCGATATGCGTCGCCTTCCCGCAGTCGTCGCAAATCAGGAAGATGCAATCGTGGCGGCAGCCCGGGTGGGTGTTAACAAGATAGGCGTTCGCGCTCTCGATCCGGTTGGCAAGGTTTGTCCGCACGAACAGGTCGAGGATGCGATAGACGCTGTTGGGCGCGACGCGCTTGCCGCGTGCAGCCGAGAGATTGTCGGCAATGTCGTAGGCGCTGGCAGGCTTCTCGTGCCGCGCGAGTTCCTCGAACACGGACTGGCGCATGCCGGTCCATTGTTCGCCGGAATCGGTGAGGGTGAGCCGGGCCGCATCGATGAGAGCGTCGCCCGAATGTTCCTTATGCGCGTGCGAATGTCCTGCCATGCGCCATGAGTTAGGAGCGCCGCGCCCCCCGCGCAAGTCAGTTGCGGCGGAACTCGGCGCGGTAGAGCGAGGGGTAGAGCCGCTTCAATGCAGCCACCTTGGGGGCATCCCAGCGCACGATATAGCCGTGGCGCGGGTTCTTGGCGGCGAAATCCTGATGGTAGGTTTCGGCGGCGTAGAATTTGCGCGCCGGGCTGATGCTGGTGACGATCTGTCGATCCCACAGCTTCGTTTTCTTCAGCTGCGTGAGATAGGCCGCGGCGACCTTGCGCTGTTCGGCGCTGACGGGGACCAGCTCGGCATTATAATGTGCGCCGCGGTCGGGGCCCTGGCGATTTTTCAGGGTCGGGTCGATGATAACCGAGAAATAGATACGCAGGAGCTCGTCATAACGCACGACGCTGGGGTCGTAGGTGACCCTTACTGCCTCGACATGGTCAGTCACGCCCGAGGAGACGAGCTTGTAGTCGGCCTGGCGGCGTGTTCCGCCGTGATAGCCCGAGACGGCGCTGGTGACGCCCTTGGTGTGGCTGAACACCGCTTCCACGCCCCAGAAACAGCCGCCTGCGAAAATGGCTGTCTTGAGGCCCTTGCCTTCCTTCGATTTCACCACAGCGGCAGGTGCCTCGACCACCTTCTCGGCGGCGAGTGCGGGCTGCTGGCAGGCTGCGGTGGCGAAGAGCACGCCCGCCGCGATCAGGGGGGCGAAGCGCTTCACTGGATAACGGCCGCGATGGCGGAGACGATTTCGCCTCCGTTGGCAAAGGCGACAACGAAGGTCCCGGCAAGGAAGCCGAGGCCGAAATTGCGATAGAGGTCGGGGCTGAAGAGGTTCATGTCGTATTCTTTCGTGGACTTATCCCACGTGGTTACACATTGCGCGATTTAAAGGCGCTGAATGGCTTGGTTGTGTGGCGTTCAGGACAGTTCGAAACGGCCCCGTGGGGGCCCCTTAGTGCCGGAAATGTCTCATTCCGGTAAACACCATCGCAAGGCCCTGTTCGTCGGCTGCCGCGATGACTTCCTCGTCGCGGATTGAGCCGCCCGGCTGGATGATCGCGGTCGCCCCGGCTTCGGCCGCAGCCAGCAGTCCGTCGGCGAAGGGGAAGAAGGCGTCCGAGGCCACCGCGCTGCCGACTGCGCGGCTCTGGCCCCAGCCGTATTTCTCGGCCGCCTCGGCAGCCTTTATGGCAGCGATGCGCGAGGAATCGCGGCGGTTCATCTGGCCTGCGCCGATGCCCGCTGTCGCACCGTCCTTCGCGTAGACGATGGCATTCGACTTCACGTGCCGAGCGACCGTCCAGGCGAAGAGGCAGTCCTTCAATTCCTGGCTTGTCGGCTCACGCTTGGTAACCACCTTGAGATCGGCTTCAGAAATCGCCCCATTGTCGCGCGTCTGCACGAGCAGGCCGCCAGTGATGGGCTTAACAAGCAAACCGCCACGACGCGGGTCCGGCAGGTCGCCGGTGACGAGCAGGCGCAGGTTTTTCTTCTTCGCGAAAGCCTCGCGCGCTTCGTCACTGACTGAGGGCGCGATGACGACTTCGGTGAAAATCTCGCAAATGGCGCGGGCGGTCTCGCCGTCGAGCTCGGTGTTCACTGCGACGATGCCGCCGAAGGCCGACACGCTGTCGCAGGCAAGGGCCTCGTTCCACGCCTCGATGAGGGTGGAGGCCTGCGCCACGCCGCAGGGGTTGGCGTGCTTGACGATGACCACTGCCGGCTCGCCGCCTGCGAATTCGGCGCAGAGTTCGAGCGCGGCATCGGCGTCGTTGTAATTGTTGTAGCTGAGTTCCTTGCCCTGTAGCTGCTCAGCCTGCGCGATGCCTTTCCCGTGCGGGCCGACGGGAGTGTAGAGCGCCGCCTTCTGGTGCGGGTTCTCGCCATAGCGCAGTTCCACCGGGGCCTTGCCGTTGACCGCGAGGAAATCGGGGAAGGTCTGCTGCTGGTCGGCGAATGCGAACCACTGGCTGATCATGCTGTCATAGGCTGCGGTGGCCGCGAAGGCCTTGGCCGCGCATTTGCGGCGGAAGTCGAGGCTGGTCGCGCCGTTGGCTTCCAGTTCGCCCACCAGCGTGTCGTAATCGGCAGGGTCGGTGACGATGGTGACGTATTGGTGATTCTTCGCCGCGCTGCGCACCATCGACGGCCCGCCGATATCGATGTTCTCGATAATCTCGCCACGCTCCGCGCCCTTGGCGACAGTCGCTTCGAAGGGGTAGAGATTGACCACCACGAGGTCGATTGCACCAATGGCGTGCTCTTTCATAGCGGCGGCGTGTTCGGGATTGTCGCGAACCGCGAGGAGGCCGCCGTGGACCATCGGGTGCAGTGTCTTCACGCGGCCGTCCATCATCTCGGGGAAGCCGGTGAGGTCGGACACGTCCTTCACCTCGAGACCCGCCTCGCGCAGCGCCTTCGCGGTACCGCCGGTGGAGACCAGCTCGACACCCTTGGCGGCCAGCGCCTTGCCCAGTTCTACCAAACCGCTCTTGTCGGACACCGAGAGAAGTGCCCGTTTGATCGCCACGTCTGACATTGAAACTTCTATCCCATTCGTTTGAGCAGCCAAGGGAAGCGTTCCCCGCTGCGAGCGGCCATGCCTTCGACCACAATTTGCTGCGTACCATGCGGACGGCCCTGGCCATCGACCCAGAGACTGTCCTCCAGCGTGCAGTGCGCCTCGCCGCTAGAGCCTGCGAGGCGGAATTGCCAGTAGCTTGCGTCGGCCAGCGCCAGATGCACGCCCATGCCATCCTCGGTCAGCTTCGCATCGACCCCGCGTCCGAGATGGAAGCGGATGGCGAAACCTATCTTGCCGCGCTTGCCCTTGCGGGTGGAGGGCTCGAGCACATCCTCGCCGCGCAGCTCGGTGCCGTCGTCCGACAGGATGAGGATGCGGCGGTGAAAGAGGCCGTGGCGCGCGACATAGCCATTGTGCACGGCCTCGAATTTGGTCGCCTTGCGCGCATCCTGCTGGATGGTCTCGCGCTTGAAGTCGACTTCCTCGACGCCCTTGCCGATTTGCCCGCCGATGAGGACCGCGGTGGAATTGGCCTCGTCGAGCACCAGTGTCGAATGTGCCGATGTGCCACGCAGGCCCTGCTCGATACGCGCAGGCACGAGAGCGCCGGCCAGTTCCGAGCCGCCGCAATTGACGATGATGCGCTGGGACCCGTGCGAGAATTCGAAGGCCAGCGTCGAGGCGCAGCCGTGGCGTGCATGACGCGGCTTGGGCGGCGGGGCGCCGTCCATCACCAGCGCGCCCTCTTTCGCGCGCACCCGCTGGTAGCCCCAGTGGCGGGCATCGACCATCGGTCGTGCGCGCACGCCGCTGGCAGTAACGAGCGCATCCAGCGCAGGTTCGCTCATCGCAGCGCTGCCCTGCCAGCTGCCCAGCCCTTTGTCGCCCATCCGCAGCGAAAGCAGCGCGGGTACGAGCAGGTTGAGCAGCGCAGCAAGCGCGGCGGGCGGCTCGCGCCCCGCCGCCTCGTAGCAGGCGCGCAAATCGACCAGCAGCGCGATGGCCTGCGCCTGCGCGGTGGGGCTGCGCGAAAGCACGCCGCCATCGTCGCTGACCAGCTCGCCCAGAGTGCGCAGCAGTCCGGCCTCGCCATGCAGGCGGCGCGGTTTGCCGTCGGGCAGCAGCAGACCAGCAGCAACGATGGCGGTCCAGCCGGTGACCTGCGCCATGCGGTCCTCACCACTCGCTACCTGCCGGTCGAGCCAGCGCGCGGTGGTGTCGATAGCCTCGAGCAGCGGCTGTTTCAGCTTCTCGCCCTCGCCCGACAGGAGAACCGGGGTGTGCACCAGCCAGTTGAGGAGGCGCAGGCCAGCCAGCTCGACATCCCACGCGGGCCCCTTGCCCGGCGCAGGGTTCTTCGCGAGCCACGCCTTGAAGATGGCACCCGACGTATCGGCACATTGCCCGCGCGGGGCGCAGGAGGAAAGGTCGCGCATCCAGGTGAAACCATGAACGGCGCGCGCGAAAGGCTCGGTCAGTTTGGAAGGTGAGCCATAGTCGAGCTTGGCGGTCGGCGCCTTCAGGCCTGCGATCTGAAGCTGACCCGCCCGCAGCGACATTCCGGCAATCCGGTCGCCCGCGAGTGGGGTCTCGACCATAGCCATGAAGCGCAGCTTGGCAGGCTTGCGCAGCGGCGCGGCAAGAACCGAGCCGGGCACGCCGAGCTTGTAGCCCCAGCGGATCAGCGCATCGAGCGCACCGCCATGCGGCAGGGCGAAATCTGCCGGGACCAGCGCGCGGGCAGGCTCGAGCGGCTCGGGGTCTACTTCGGGTTCGGGCTCGGGAGCGGGCGGGGCGGCAACCAAATGCGGCTCCGGCTTTTCCGCGACCTCCGGTTCAGCCTCAGCCTCAGGCTCCGCTTTTGCAGCCTCGATAGCCTCTTCGATATCGATCTGGTCGGAGTCATCTTCCTCCTCGACCAGCGGCTCCGGCTCGTCGAACAGAGGCAGCGCGACCTGCACCTCGTGACCCACGTCTTCGTGCGAGGCGCTGAGCAGGCCGGAGTGACCCTCGCTCATCCCAGCCCCTTGAGCGCGGCGATATTGCTCGCGTACTTTTCAGGTCCGCCACGGAAGGTGGCAGAACCGGCTACCAGCACATCGGCGCCAGCATCCACGCAGAGCGGCGCGGTGGTCGGGTCGACCCCGCCATCGACTTCAAGGCGGATGTCCTTGCCGGTCTTGTCGATCATCTTGCGGATGGCTTCGACCTTGCGCAGCTGCGAATGGATGAAGCTCTGTCCGCCGAAACCGGGATTGACGCTCATCACCAGCACGAGGTCGACTTCCTCGATGAGATAATCGAGCATCTTCGCAGGCGTGCCGGGATTGAGCACCACGCCCGCTTTCTTGCCCAAATTCTTGATGGCCTGCAGAGTGCGGTGGATATGCGGCCCTGCCTCGGGATGGACCGTAATTATGTCCGCCCCGGCCTCGGCGAATGCCTCGAGATAGGGGTCGACCGGCGCAATCATCAGATGCACGTCGAAGGTCTTGGTGGTGTGCGGGCGCAGCGCTTTCACGACCGCCGGCCCGATGGTGATGTTGGGCACGTAATGCCCGTCCATCACGTCGATATGGATCCAGTCGGCCCCCGCCTCGTCGACAGCGCGGACTTCCTCGCCCAGCCGGGCAAAATCGGCGGAAAGGATACTGGGAGAAATCAGCGGGACGGTCATGGGGCCGGTCGGCTTTCGCTTGTCTGGAGTTAGCCTGCTGGCAGCCGAAATACCCGTCTCCACGGGCGCTCCACAAGGTTGTCCGCAGGTTTATCCACCAACCAGCAGCCTTGATTGCATGGCCAGCAACGTTAGGAGTCGCGCGCATGGGTGCAATCCGCAAGCTGACTGACAATTTCATCGCCACCGAAGTCGACGACGAACTGCTCATCGTCGATCTCGACGGCGGCGAATTGTTCTCGCTGACCGGGACGGCCAAGGCAGTGTGGGAGGCCATCGATGGCAAGCGCGACGAGGACGCCATCACCGAGTTGATGGCGTGCGGTTACGAGGGCGACGAGGCAGTCATCGCTAAGGATGTTAGCGCCTTGCTTGCCGATTTTCGCGATGCGGCACTGGTGGCAGAGGCGACGGTTTGATAAGGTTGCTGCCGAAGGAATTTGATGATGAGCAAGAACGAACAGGTCGCCAAGGCAGGCAAGCGGCGCTGGGAGAAGCCGCAGCTCGTGAAGCTCGGCACCATGCGCGACATCGCTGGACCGCGCGGTTCGGGCCTGCAGTCCGGACCGAACGCGCGCGCTCGATCCTGAGCGCGTATTTCGCATGATCGCTGCGGCATGGTGCGCGGGCGGAATGCCTTCCCCTGCGCGCGCTGCGATTGGCAATGCAGTCGGTTATGCGCCCCATCCCGCATCGGTTCATGATTTCGATGTCTGGGGAGGCGGAAACAAGGGCGGGCGAACGGTCCTTTTCGGACGTATCGACAATGCGCAGGACATCAGCCGCAGCCTTGACCTTTCTGACGATATTCCCGCAGCAGCACTCTATGACGCCGCGCTGAGACGATGGGGCGAGGATACCGACCACAGGCTGGTGGGTCATTATTGCGCGATAACCGTCACCGGTCCGCGCGGGCTTCGTCTGGTGAGGTCCCCGTGGACCGCGCCGCCCTTGCATTTCTTCACATCGCGCGAAATTGTCGCGGCATCGCCCCTGCTCGGGGCAATCTTCGCAGCCGGCGCGCCGCGCAATATCGACTGGACATACCTTGCTGACCAGCTGGCCTTCGATCATCACGATTGCGAGCCGGTCGGCTGGTACGAAGGCATCGGGCGGGTCCCACTCGGAAGCCGGGTCATTATCGATGGCGCGGACTGGAAGCTGGACCGCTATTACGACCCGCTGGCGGTTGAGCCGGTCGAACTGGCGAGCGACGAGGCATATGTCGAGCGGGGGCTCGAATTGCTCGACGAGGCGGCAGGTGCCTGTGTCGCGGGCCTGAAGAACCCTGCGATCATGCTGTCGGGCGGGCTCGACAGTCCATTGGCCGCGCTCGCAGTTTCGAAACACCTGCCCGAGGACCAGCGCCTGCCGAGCTTCACCTTCGGACCGCATCCCGACTGGGACGGGTGGGAGCCGGAAAGCGGATTTGGCGAGGAGCGTGAAATGGTGCGCCGCTTTGCCGCCATGCATCCGCGTCTCGAGCCGCATTTTCCCGAAGAGCGCGGCGGGCACGACTATGCCTTGCGCGAACTGCTCGCGCGCACCGAAGTGCCGACCGCGAACATCGCGAATACCGGCATTTTCCACCCGCTGTTCGAGGCGGCCAAGGCGCAAGGCTGCGACGCCATGCTGACCGCCTTGCACGGCAATTTCACAATCAGCCTCGATGGCGACTGGGCTGCACCCGAAGCATTGCGCAAGGGCCGCCTCGCGCGGCTCGTCAAGCTCGCCGCCGCGGAGGAACCCGAGCACGCATTGCCCCGGCGTATCCTGTCGATGGCTGTTCTTCCGCACCTGCCCTCGCGGCTCCAGCGCGCCATCCGCAAGCGCGTCCATCCAGAGCGATTCGGCGACATTCCATTATCCTCGCTGCTGTCGGCCGAGGCGGGCGCGAAGTGGCGCAAGAAGTCGGATGCGCGCGGGTCGGTGTCGTCTTTCGAGTCACCGCCCATCCCTGCGTCGCGCGAGCAAGCCATCAGGGCGATGTGGGCCAGCGCCGACAGCGGGGAGGATTTAGACCTCGGGATGGAGCGGCTCTACGGCATGGCGCACCGCGATGTGACTGCATACCGTCCGCTGTTTGAATTCTGCCACGGCCTCCCGACCGACCAACTGCGACGCCCGGGCAAGGATCGCTATCTGGCGCGGCGTATGGCAAGGGGTCTCATGCCCGAAGCGCAGCGCACCGAGGTCCGACAGGGCCGTCACAATGTCGACTGGCACGCGCGCCTGTCGGCAAGACGCACCGAACTGCTTGCACAGGCAGAAGCCATGCGTGCGCATCCGCAGCTTTCCGCCATCCTCGACATCGACAGGATGCAGGAGCTTTTGCGCGACTGGCCAGCGAAAACCCCGCGCGACCCCCGCAAACGCCTGCCACGCGAAGTGGGCCTGACCCGCGCTTTCACCACCGCGATTTTCGTTTCGCATACCGAGAAAAGGAACGATTTCTGATGGGGAGGCGGCGCGAAACAATGGGCGGTTTCGGCGCGCTGGCGGTCATTGCCGGGAGGAAGGCCACCGGCTGGCTGATCTTCCTCTCGCTCGTGTCCGCCGCGACCGAGGGGCTGGGCTTCGTTCTGCTCGTGCCGCTGCTCGCGCATGCCGGTGGTACCCAAATATCGCTTCCCTTCGGCCTTACCCTGCCGCAGCTGCCGCTTGGCGCGCTGCTTGTCCTATTCGTCGCGCTTGTCATGCTGCGTTCGGTGGCCGAGGTAGCACGCCGCCTTGCCGCGCAGGACCTGCAGGTGGCTGTGGTCGATGGCCTCAGGATGCAAGCAGTCGACAGCCTGCTGCATGCCCGCTGGCGCTGGCTATCGGGCTTGCGCCAAGGCGAGAGCGAGGCGCTGCTCATCACCAATATCGACCGCGCAGGTTATGGCGTCGAACTGGTCGCGCAGCTCGTGCGGCTGGTGCTTGGCCTCGTCGCCCTTGGGCTGGCTGCGCTGGCTATTTCGCCTGCTGCGGCCCTGACGGGAGCGGCAGCCTCCGCACTCATCCTCCTTTTCTTCACCCCATTGCGCCGCCGTGCGCGCCAGCTCGGCGAGGCCTTGTCGCGCAGGCACGACAGGCTCCATTCGCAATTGGGCGAAACTCTCGGCGCGCTGCGCGTCATCAAGAGCTACGGGCGCGAGGACCGCACCTCCCACGAGGTAGAACGCGACCTTGCAGGCCTGCGCCAGACTGAACGTGCCTATGTCCGCGACAGCGCACTCGGTCACGCAGCGTTGCATTTGGGTGCGGCAATGGTCGCTGCCGGGTTCGCTTGGCTCGCACTCGGCGGGCTTGAAATGCCACTGCCGATCCTCCTGCCGCTTGCCGCGATTTTCGTTCGCGCCCTGCCGCTGCTCTCCGAACTGCAGGCGAGCTGGCAGGGCTGGAGCCACGAATTGCCTGCATTGGAAGAGGCGCTCGCCACCATCCGCACGGCTGGCGAGCACCGCGAAGACGACGCGCAAGGTCCGGCAGTGTCGCTGGCGAGGTCCATAGTTCTGGAGGGCGTTTCGCTATTCCACCGCGGCGAGCGTCCCGCGCTGGGCCCGATCGACCTCACTATCAAGGCACGGCAGTTGACTGTCCTCACAGGCCCCTCGGGCTCCGGCAAGAGCACGCTGGCCGACATTGCTGCCGGGCTCATCGCACCCGATGCGGGGAGCATGCTCATCGATGAAACTAAAATAACGCCCGCCAACCGACGCGCGTGGCGCGCGCGCGTCGCCTATGTGCAGCAGGAACCGGTGCTGTTCTCGGGCAGCGTGCGCGACAACCTTCTCTGGGCCGCTCCGGAAGCGGACGATGACCAGATGAGGCACGCGTTGGAAGAGGCCTCGGCAACTTTTGTCCACTCGCTTCCCGAAGGCATGGATTGCGACCTCGGCGAGGGTGGCCGTGCGCTTTCTGGCGGTGAACGGCAGCGCATTGCCCTAGCTCGTGCTTTGATGCTCGACCCCGACCTCATCATCCTCGACGAGGCGACCAGCGCGATCGACACCGCCAGCGAGCAGGCCATCGCCGCCGCGCTTCATGCGATGACCGAGACGCGCACCGTAATTGCAATCGCGCACAGGGGGCTGCTCCCCGATATCGCCGACCGCGTCATCCGCCTCGACAAGGGCCGGCTCGCAGGCGACTGAACGGTAAATTCAGCCGCAATTCACTGAGGCTGCGGCATATCAGGGTCAAGCAGAGGCAGGATTTGCCTCACTCGGCGCGCCCGATTATTCGCGCGCTGGCACACGAATTGACGGGGCCATCACCATGACCAGCAAACTCGCAGCCATCACCGGAACCGCCGCGCTTGCCCTTACGGGACTTGCCATGAGCTCGCCCGCAGAGGCACAGTATCGCGAGAAGATCGCGCACGACCCGGGCAAGTGTTCGGCAGGCAAGGGGCCTGCCGTCATGGTTTCGATTACCGATGTGAAGGAAAGCAAGGGCACCATCCGCATCCAGTCCTATCGTGCGACGAAGCAGGACTGGCTCGAGAAGGGCCGCTGGATTTACCGCATGGAAGCGCCCGCCAAGGCCGGCACCATGCGGTTCTGCATGCCGCTCCCCGCACCGGGCCATTACGGCATCGCTGTGCGCCACGACCTCGATGGCGACGGCAAGACCGACATTTTCGGAGACGGCGGCGCGATGTCGAACGACCCGAGCATCAACATCTTCAACCTCGGCAAGCCGAGCTACAAGAAGGTGGGATTCGATGTCGGCAGCGGGGTGAAGAACATCTCCATCCGCATGCGCTACCGCTAATCGCTAGCGGCGGCGGCGCTTCTCGCGCCACAATTCCACCGCAGCGCCGGGCATGGCGAGAAGCGGGTGCTTTTCGCGAAACGGCGTGACTTCCAGCGCAATGCCGGTGTGCCGCTCCAGCTTCCACGCGCCGTAGCGCGCGGCGCCCTCAAAAGTGGTGGTCGCCTTGGCCAGCCGCAGGATATTGAGAGGCTTGCCGAGCCGCTCGCGCCGCTTCCATTGTGCCAGAACCTTATCGCGCTGTTCGGCTGAAATACGTGGGACGAGCTGCCCTTCCTCGCGGTCGTAGATGATGCCCGCCGCTTCCCAAGCCTGCGCCAGCAATCCGTCGAAATGCTCCGCATTGACCGAGAGGATCGAATCCTCGCGCCCCGGCTTTTCGACCCGAAATTCGGCGCGATAGGTCGCCTGGAAGAGCGCACGCCAGAAATCTTCGGGCGTGCCCTTGCGCGGGCCAAGCATGGCCGCAAAGCGCGAGGCGGTGCACGCCGCATCCTCGATCGCTTTCGCAACATTTCCACGCGCCTCCTCATCGCTCGCCCAGATGAGTGCGCTGGGCTGCACGAAACGCGTCCAGATGGTGGTGTCGCGGCTATCCCCGCGCGCAGCCTCGGCGAATTTTGCCAGGCTCATCGTGGCAATCTTGGCGCGTAGTATCTCGCCGCCATGCTCCCACTCGCGATAGCTGACCTTGGGCCAGATACGCTCGACCTGGGGGCCCGGCAGCAGGACATAGAAATCGAGCACGCCCTCGAGCGAGCCGGTGCGCAGGTTCGAACCGTAGAAGAGCACCGCGCTGGCTCCCGTTTCCTCGCCCAGCATGCGGGCATAGGCTGCGACTTCGCTGCGCGGTTCACGCGCAAGCGATGCGGCAATCCTGTCCTGGAGGTTTGCGCTCACCCGGCGACGAAGGTCAGTTCGGGCCCCTGCTCGACCGTGTAGCTGCCGCCCTCGAAATGCTCACCGTCGAGAATGAACGGCGAATCGAGCGTGATCGCGAACCCTTCGGCCGAAAGGTGATGCAGGCCTGCGCGCGAAAGCCAGCGCGGATGCCAGCCGGCGAGGATTGCCGGAACGGAGAACATCACGCGGCGACGCGGATGGTCGAGCACGAGCAGGCGGATATCCCCCTGCCCCTTGCCGAACAGCTTGATGTCGAGCGGCATCGTGTGGAGCGTCGAGGCCAGCATGACATTGCGGCGTGAAGGGTCGCCATGGCGCGAATGCGGCATGGGTTCGCCCGAAGGAAGATAGCTGAGCTCCATCGCAGCGCCCCGGCGCCAGCGGTTGGCATCGCTGCCGAACAAGGCCTGCAGCACGCCCCAGGCGCTCGCCACGCCGACGGCAATCGAGTTGAAAAAACCGATGCGGTGCGCATCCTGCCCGGCATCGACGCCAAGCGTGAATGAGCCTGCGCCGAAGATGAAACCGAGCATGGCCGGGTCGCTCGTGCCCGCAGCCCGCACGGCGAGCGGACGGCGCTTGACCGTGCGTCCCTTGCTGTAAGCATCGATGGCCTGTGCCAAAGTCCAGTCTACAGGCGAACCCAGGTCCACATTCAGCGCATTGGTCTTGCCCTTGGGCAGGACTGCGATCTTCGGCCAGTTCTCGCCGAAAATCGGCTGGCCCATGGTCAGTACATCGCGCACCGTACCGTCGCCGCCGCTGATGACGAGGAGGTCGATACCCTTCTCGGCCATGCGCGCGAGCTCATGCGCGATGCCCAGTCGCGTATCGGGGCAGGCGATGGTAACGTTGCTGCGGTCTTCGCATTCGCGCGTCTCGACAGCGTTCTGGTGGCTGCGGCGATTGAGGATGACGCCCACGCGAACAGCCTGCCCGCGGCTACCCGAAGGCTGTGCCTCCAGCGGCGCACGCGCATAATCGTCCGCAAGGCGGTCGAACTGCTCGAAGTTGTAGATCGTACGTTCCATGATCCCGTCGTCCCTGCCCCATTGGGGCGGGTCAGCCCACCTGTTTCTCCGAAGAGTCACACTCTGTCATCGTTATGTAACGCATCCGGCTGGAATTTCCAGTTTTGCGCGAGAGAGTTTTGTTGCACTGCAGCAACAGTGGGTTTGCCCTAGGGGGCAGCAGGCTAACGTGGGCTGAATGGACGGGCAGTGAATTTGTACGCGGACAAGTGCCGCCAAGGTCTGCATTAGGGTTCTGAGACACCATCCTACCCGACAGGATTGGGCCGGCGCTTTGCGCCGCCCCGTCTTCGCTTCGCTTCGACTCCGAACGAGTTTCGTCTCGTCATGATGCGCCAAGGGCAGGACCCGCTGAGGCGGACCCTGCCCTTGGCGCACCCGACATGCTAGTGATGGGCACTGTAATCATTGGGAAATTCTTGTCTCCCTGCCCTCATAACGGCGGCTGTGCGCCCCCATTCCGGACATACGAGGCGGTTTGCTATTTTATTGAAAGCAGACCGTCCGCTTTTCCTGGCGGGTGTCATCAGCCAATGTCCGCATGTGGGTGGGAAGCGGACACATTGAATGCGCGGTGCCCGCTCAGTCCGACAACCAGCCTCCCGAGATAGAGGCAGATTCCTCTGCCGAACCGAAAGCGTCTCCAGCCGTTACCTGGTCGACGTAAGAATTGACGAGCGCGAGGTCGGATGCCGACGCGGTCTGGTAGCCTTGCGCATCTCTTGTGGTTTCAGAACGGATGGCGAAGTCAACGCGCCAAGCATCGGCCTCACGGCAGGCTACCGCATTAATGCTCCCGCCTTCGCTCGTGTAGCGAGCTTCCCGGCAAGGCTCACCAGCTTTGTTTGTGAAGCTCAGCACGGGTTCCAGTTCCGCGCCGCTCGCGCCGACCTCGACCGTTCGATTGCTCGGAGTCGTCTCAAAGGCGGCAAACAGCGGATCTCCCGTATGGATGCGAGATGCCAGCTGGAGCTCATCCGGAGCTACCATAGAACTGCCCGAAGCGAGGAATTGAGAACCAGCCGCCAAGCCTACCGCAAGAGCAAGCGAAGCAGCGAGCGCGGTTGGCCAGAACCGGTTTGCCACAGCTTTATCTGCAGCGGCATCGTTGCCAGCTAGCATCGAAAGAACCGAAGCCGGCAGCGGCCTTGCGGCAACACCTGCTGCCGCGAGACGCATCGTCTCATTGGCTTGCTCAAACTCTTCCAGCCGCGCCCGAAGGGCTGGATCGTGATTGAGTGCGGCGCGCACTTCGTCGGAATGTGAGGCTCCAAGTTCGCCGTCGATAAAGGCAGAGAGCATTTCATCCGTAATCATGGTCATTTCTTGCTCCTGTCGAACTGTACGACATTGGTTGGTTCGCGAGCCTCATATTCGGCAAGCGCCTTTCTTGCGCGCGCGAGCCTGCTCATCACCGTGCCTACCGGAACGCCGATCAACTCGGCCGCTTCCTTGTATTTCATGCCCTCGACCGCCACGAGCATCAGGACCTCCCTGAACTCCTGCGGCAGCGATGCGATCGCGCTCTCCGCACCAAACAGGGCCATTCGCCCTTCCATTTCGCCTTCGCCATCCACCGCGACAGCATCCGGCATCTCGTCAATGTCACCGGCTGCACGCACTTGGCGTGATCGGATCTCATCAACCCACCGATTGCGACAGACCCGCAAGGCCCAGCGCAGGGTGTCGGCTTCCACTGGAGCTCCGCGTGTCAGGAGGCGCTCCAAAGTATCGTGCAGGAGGTCATCCGCGTCATAGGGATTTCCTGTGAGCGAATAACAGTAACGCCGAAGCGGCGTCAGCAACGCGGCAAGCTCGGCCTGGAGCCGGGGTGACGCTTTACTCTGCATGTCTCGAAGACGGATAAGAGGCCCCGTTTATTCCGTGTCTCGGAATAAAATATCTGGAGGCAAGGATCATGGTCTGATCAAGCCATATCCATATGTGTTGTCACGTCCATTTTCACCCAGGTCGAGAGCCCGACGGGCAAGAGCCCTATAGTGGCGAGGCAAGTCTTCACACAGCTTGCCACCTGAATTGCAGCGCAGCAGGAAGGTCGCCGAGACAAATGGGGCAGCAAATGAAGTGCCGGATTCCGAATAATATCCGTCCGTGCCCGCCTCAGCGCTCATAATGTCGACGCCCGGCGCAGCGAAAGCCACATGACTGCCGCGACCGGCCAGTCGATAAACTCTGTTTCCGCGTCCAACCGCTGTAACGGCGACAACCTCCGGATAGGCGGCCGGATAGGCTGGCTCTGCGGTCGGGCCGCCGTTGCCCACGGCAGCGACGATTAGCATGCCCTTGTCCCGTGCCCTTCGAATAGCCGTTCTCAGAATGGCATTTGGCGGACCAGAGAGGCTCATGTTGGCTATCGGGACGCGGCTCTCCAGCAGCCAGTCGATGGCTTCGACAAGATCGGCAGCAGTCGTTGTCACACCCGTTTCGGGCGCCGCCTGGAACACCGAAGCTGCGAACAGTTTGGCCTCGGGAGCCAGGCCCTCGAATCCGCCACCCTTGCCCACGAGGATGGAGGCCACAGCAGTTCCGTGGCCGGTAGGCTCGGACGCATTCCTTGCGAGAAAACTGCGCGTCTCGATCTGCCTGCCAGCAAGGGCGGGATGGCTTTGGTCGAGACCCGTATCAATCAGTCCGATACGACGGTTTGCCAACTGGCCTGCAGTGCGACGTGGAATGAAGGACGCGGGGCGATAGACCGCCCCCCCGACGCCTTGTCTGTCCCGCCCGTTTGGACGGTATATGTGGTTATTGTCAGCCTCCGCGTTGGAAGTGCCAACGCCGAGCCCTTCCATCTCCTCGTCGAAGTTGCGGCCATTCGTAGCGACGCGGACGAGGACTTTGCCTAGACTCAGGAGCTCGGTTTTCTCGATGACCTGGAAGCCATTCTCTTCGAGGCGATCAGCGCTATCGACATCGACCAGGACAAGCTTTTCACCAAAACGTATTTCGTGGCCATCTTCGTCAGTAGAGATCTCGATCGTGCGCTGGCCCATGGTGCCGGACAGCTCTTCGCGGCGAACCTCTTCCTCGTCTTCACGCTCGTCTGCTTCATCTTCTTCCGATTCAAGAGCTTCCTCGCGCGCCTCTTCCTCCGCCTCTCGAGCTTCTTCTTCGAATTCTTCGCGAGCCTCGGCGAATTCTTCGGCCAGTTCCTCGGCTTTCTCGGCAGCTTCCTCGGCAACTTCGGCTGCATTATCGGCAGCGTCTTCGGCAGCACCTTCCGCTGCGTCTTCGGCTGCGCTCTCGGCAGCTTCCTCAGCTGCCTCTTGCGCCGCGTCGGCAGCTTCTTCCGCAGCCTCTTCTGCAGCCTCTTCTGCAGCCTTTTCTGCAGCCTCTTCTGCGGCCTCCTCAGCGGCCTCTTCGATGTCATCGTCGAAGTCCTGAGCGCTCGCCGGGGTCGCCACCAAGCAACCAAGCAGCGCCGAGGAAAGAACCGGCAGGAAGATTTTGATCGGGCTCATGCTTCTCGAATAGTCCAGCGAGGTGACACCGGCCCGCCTGCAGTATCACAAGCGGGCCGATATCTGTTCAATTCTGATACCACGCGGCGGTAGCGCGAGTTGCCCGGTTCCCTTGGCAGGGAAAGCCGAGGTCACGCGGGATTTGCGCCAAGGCGGAACGGTCAGAGCTCAAGGATAACCCCGGCGCTCAAACGATGCTCATTGTAATCTGCAGAGGGCAGATTCGAGTTGCGGTTCGTATAGCGATAGCCAGTCTCGATGCTGAGACTTTCGGTCACCGGCACCGTCAGCTCGGCTTCGCCACGAAGGCGCTCTTCGGTTCGGACTTCGTTGATCGAAGGCGTGATCGCCTTGTAGTCGCGATCCCGATAGTCAACGCCGAACTGAAGACGAGTGCCGCCACGGCCACCGGCAAGCGGAATACGCCAATCAGCCCCGATCACGAAGCCGTCGTAGTCGAGCGCGGGATCTACAGCATCTTCATCTTCCCAACGACCGGCGACCGAGAAGAAGCCGGCATTGTCGTTGTAGAACTTGAATAGGCTACCACCCACCTGATTGGCCGTCGCATCGCGTTCGTCGAGGGTCGAAAAGTCCTTGTCGGCATACTGGTAATATGCACGCGCGAAGAGTTCATCGGCCACGAAACCCGAGATGCTCGGCGTAATGCTCTGCATATCGAACAGTGCGTCACCACCCAAACGGTAGTGCGAGAATGCATAGCGAGCACCGACACGCGGTCCGATGACGCGAGTTCCGACATCGACACTTGCAGTGTGAGACTGCAGGTTGAACTCGTCTGAATCGGTGTAGAGCGTCTGACCGAAGTTGTAGCCGAGCTCCAACTCGAACGCGTCTGTGTCGATAGCCTCGAATTCGGCATCGGCACCCAGCCTGAACGCGAGATCGCCGGCATCCAATTGCGTATCGATTTCGTCGACGACCAGCTGACTATCGTAGAATGTGCCGGCTTCGAGCTCGAGCGAAAATTGATCATCTGCCAAGGCACTGGTCGAAACCAGGATGGTCGAGCAAGCCAGGGCGCGGGCGACTGAAGATGTTTTCATTGTAAAACTCCGAATATTCCAAAGGCGCGCCTCCCGGGACCAAATACGAATGCCGGCTTAGTCGTCGACTTCGTCCTCAGCTTCTTCTTCAGCTGCTTCTTCAGCAGCTTCCTCAGCTGCTTCACGAGCGGCCTCTTCAGCTTCCTCGGCTGCTTCGCGAGCTTCTTCCTCGGCTTCCTCAGCGGCCTCGCGTGCCTCTTCTTCAGCTTCAGCGGCAGCCTCACGCGCTTCTTCCTCGGCTTCACGAGCCTCTTCCTCGGCATCCTCGGCATTGTCTGCGAGATCTTCGAGGCGGTCTTCCTCGATATCGTCGAGGTCTTCCTGCAGATCATTTTCGATATCGGCGAGTTCTTCGGCCAGTTCGGCCTCTTCCTCGGCGAGTTCCTCGTCGAGTTCAGCCATCTTCTCATCGAAGTCCGCCTGGGCTTCCGCAATATCTTCTGCCGACGCGGTTGCATCGTTCAGGACTGCATCGAGCTCGCGCTGTGCTTCTGCACGCTCGCCTTCGATCTCCGCAACTTCCTCTTCGTATTCCGCAACGGCTTCCGCAGCATCGCGGTCGTACTCCGCCTGCGCCTCGGCTGCGTCGGAATCATATTCGTTCTGGATCTCGGTGGACTCGTCCTCCGAATCCTGTGCCGCGACGGGCGTCGAAGCCAGTCCTGCTGCAGCAGCAAGCGCAAGAAGCGAGGTGCTGTGAGCGATCATTTTCATTTCTCGTTCCTTTCGGTTCTATCTTTGTGATGCGCACAGTGACGCGCATTCCGGACGAAGACGAAAAGCCGGGGCGGATTATTCCCGGAAGGCGTAAAAATTTAGAGGTGAATTGACGGTTTACCATCGAAACGCACGAGTTCGCTTGCGCACGCGATTGTCAGCTATCGGGTCGTCAGCCGCTGGTCCGCTTTTGGCACATCGCTAGCTCGGCGAAGCTGTCACGAAGTGGGTGGAAAGCGGACTTCCGCGTCGGCCTCGAACTTTAGGAAAAAATAGCGGCGCCTAATCTTGTTTGTCGGCGGAGCCTACCCCCTTCCGTTTCCAATCTTTCTGGCCAATAAACCACTTTCCCGCACGCAAGAATGAGACTATACGACCGTCTGCTACGGCTGAGTTGCCGTCGCGCGTGAGCACCCGCCTACTGTGTGCTCGGAATATCTCAAAACATGGAACCAGCTGTTTCGCAGTTTCGGGAAGGAAACCCGGACGCGCGATTGAGAGCGAGTGAGTTGCTCACACGCTATCCCCAACTTGAAGAAAATGAACTCAGCGAACTACGCGACTTCTACAGGGCTTCGCCAGCTATCGATACGGCCCTGTTAACCTGCGACCCGCTATTACGTCCGAAAATTTCTCAGTTCCTTTCCGAACAGAAGTCGCATCTGCGTGTAGCAGCGCAGATGACGACCCTCTGGGTCGTGGTATCTCTGATTATCCTCGCGATGGTGGTCGCGAGTTGGCTGGGGGTTTGAACTATGTCTAAACCGAATGCGACCAACACCGATCTTGCATTTGGGGTTCTGACGCTGATGTTCCTGACAGCGACGGCAGCGCTGTTCCTGCCGCATTGAGGGTAAACGTCAAAGAACCAGCTGAAGGTTTGCAACTGCGCGCTTGCCGCATTTAATCGAAAGTTTACGCCCGTGTTCGATGCGATTGCGCCCTTAGCGGCAAACCTCCTCCCGTTCATCCTTGTCGGCTTTGCAGCGCAGATCATCGATGGCGCGCTTGGCATGGCGTTCGGGGTAATCACCCAGACCATGCTTGTCAGCGTCCTTGGCGTGCCACCAGCAACTGCTTCGGCGAGCGTTCACCTCGTAGAGGTGTTTACTACGGGCACTTCCGGTGCAAGCCATCTATGGCGAAAAAACATCAACTGGCCGCTCTTTTGGCGCTTGGTGCCAGCCGGCGTCATCGCTGGCGTGCTGGGCGCGTATGTCCTTTCAAGCGTGGATGCTTCTGCGGCAAAACCATTCGTCATGCTTTACCTAGCCGCTATCGGTATCTTCCTTTTTTACAAAGCGATCTTTTTCGGACGCTGGCCGCGCTTCCAGGATCCAAAGTTCACCAGACCGCTCGCCTTTGTAGGTGGTTTTCTCGACAGCGCTGGCGGTGGCGGCTGGGGACCAGTGGTCACGTCGAACTTATTGGTGCAGGGCGGTGACCCGCGCACGACGATCGGCACGGTCAATTCGGCTGAGTTTCTGCTCACGCTTGCGGTCTCGATCACTTTCCTGATCACGCTCGGCGTCTCTGCATTCAGCCATGCCGTTATCGGCCTGATCATCGGGGGCGTTATTGCAGCGCCCATCGGCGCAATTCTGACCAGCCGGATCAATGCTAGATTGCTTCTCTTCATGGTCGCAACCGTGCTGACGGTCACCAGCTTATTCACCGTCGCCAAGGTATGGATATTCTGACCAGCACATTTTTGCTGACCCAGATGACAGGAAAAGCGAGCTCCAATGGATACGAATTTGACTGCGGTGGTATGCCTCGCATTCGTCATCAATCTGATTGGCGCGCTGGCTTACGCAGCACGCATAGCTGGCGTTCGAACAGGACGGATCGCGATGAGCTTTGCTCTGTTCAACGTCCTGCTGCTTGTCTCACGCCTATCGAATGGCTTTCTGGCCCCATTGGTCGCCAAACGGGTTGAAAACAGTCTCGCTGGACAGATAACAACGAACCTCGAGACGGACTTCAGGCTGATCCTTTTGTCTGCGCTTGTAGGCGTGATGGCGGGTTTGGCTCTGGTGCCGACGGCACAACGTATGTTTGCTCATGCAATTGAGGCGGTGCAGCCTAGGCAATCACTAGCCAAGACGCTTCTGAGAGGTTTCTCGCCAGGTGGCTTGCGTATCCTTCACACGTCGATTTCTATCCCGGCCCGTGCATCTGTCGGGAAGGAAAAACCGCGAGAACTTACGTGGGGTATCCTGGCGGCCAATTGTGTAGCGCAAGCCTTGCTCGTAGTCGGCGTGTTTGCTGCTATCTACGCGGGCTATCTAAACCCTGAATACCGGGTGACGGCTTCACAGTTGTCGGCGGTGGTGAACGGCTTTGCGACCATCCTACTATTTCTCTTTATCGACCCGCACCTGTCGATTCTCACTGATGATGTTGTCGATGGCAAGCAATCGGAGCCGAGCTTCCGCCGCGCAATCGCCTGGATCTCGCTAAGCCGCCTCGCTGGGACCCTGCTAGCACAGGCACTCTTTTTGCCCGCGGCAATCGCAATCGTTTGGGTCGCGAATCTGATTTGATAACAGCCATCACATTCTGCGTTTCCAAGGGTCAAATCCCTGCTCCGCTATCAACTGAGGCAAATCGGCGCGTAAGGCTCACGCGTGGCAGCGGATTGCGCTGAAATCCGGAATCGGGTCGTTAGCTGACAGGCAGCTTTTCGACAAAAGGGTCCAATAGCGGACAGTCCGATTACGGCCCCGAAGCTGCCGATCGAGTTCCTTCACCGTGACTGACTGAAATGGGGCCGGAAGCGGACTGGCAGGTTTCGATGAAATCCAGCAGAAAGCCGCCACTAATTCACCCTGACTACCGAATTGCCGCACTAATCCTCAACCGGCGGACCTCAGACGCTGAAGGTCGCGAACCTCGTCGATATCGGTAAGTTGGCGTTGCTGAGAAGGCGCGATAAGCTCGGCATCTCCCAAACCGAGGCTTCGTGCTCCCCGGTCGCCATTGAGGGTTTCAAGCAGTGGGTAAACCGAGCGCGGAAAAATCGCCGGACATCCTGGAGAGCCATCGGGATAGCGCGTGAAGGCCACGCCTTGCGCTGCGATGAGCCGATCAAGATGGGTACGCGAGACAAGCGGCATGTCAGCGAGCATGATGATCACGCGATCGCAATTGGTAAGCGCGCGAACTCCCGCAGCGATCGAGGTGCCCATGCCCTGCTCTGCGAACTGGTTTTCGACCCGCATCCACCCCAAGCGGCTCTCAATCGGACTATCCGGACCGATGACGACAACGCGCTCACTGAAATCGATGGCCTCTGCGGTTTCCGCAGCCCGTTTCCACAAGGGTCGTCCGTGAAATTCGGCCATGAGCTTATCGCCGCCGAACCGCTTCGCCTGGCCCGCGGCAAGTAGGACCACGCCCGTCCCTGGCTCAGGAAGCGGCACGCATTTCCTCGTAGAGGCCGACGATTTCGGACAGCGCCGACAGCGCAAGGTTTCGCGGAGACTTGCAGGCAGGCAAAAGTCCGATTGGGCTTGTCAGTCGCGCGATTTTCTCTTCCGGAATGCCGCGCGCGGCGAGCGCCATTGTCCGGTCGGAACGCGCCCGCTCACCGCCCTGCGCTCCTATATAGAAGGCGTCACTCGCCAGTGCCTGTTCGAGCAAAGCCAACTCCCATTCGTGATCGTGGAAAAGCAGCAGGCAAGCCGTCCAGTGATCGTAGCACACATTCCTGACCGCTTGGCCGAGAGCGAGGCCATTTGTCGAATAGACTTCCACATCGATCTTCATCGCCGAACACAGGGAGGCCACGGCCTCTAGTTCCGGCCCCTCCCCCAGGACTACGAGCTTCAGCGATGGCAGATAGGTTCGTTCGAACATATGCCTGCCGCCCTCGTATGTTAACCGGGCAGGACGACGGGTCCGCAGCGCTTCAAATGCAGACCGACAGGCCGCACGATCCGGTGCCGGTTCGAGCAGGATATCTAGTCCACCTCCACACGGGAGGCGGAAATCGATTTTCGCAGAGCCACGCCCATAACGGATTACCCTTGAACCTTGGGTCGCCGTCATGTCCGAGACCAGCTGGCGCTCGAGACAACTGTCCGCCAGATCGCCAACCGTAGACCCATCCGGGAGGACCGCCAGTTGCGCTCCGAGACGCCGCGAGAAACTGCCCTCAATTCCGACGATAGTGCATAGCCCGACACCCGGCTGGCACGCGGCGGCGAGCGCGAGGTGATCCTCGTCGCGCACGACATCGCTCGTGAAGTCAGCCAGCATCAGTCGGGCATCGCTGCGAGGACGCGGTCCGGTGTCATCGGGTAATCGTACAGCCGTGCTCCGCAGGCGTTGTAGATCGCGTTGGCGATAGCTGCTGCTCCACCGCACATGCCAAGTTCTCCAATACCCTTGGCCTGGATCGGACTTGCCGCACCATCGCGTTCCTCGACCAGCACGGCCTCGATATCGGGGACGTCGCGGTGAACGGGCACGTGATATTCGGCGAGGTCGCAGTTGACAAGGTGTCCGTCGCGCGGATCGAATTCCAGCGCCTCGGTCAGAGCCACGCCGATGCTCCAGGTAATGCCGCCAATGCATTGCGAACGCGCGGTTTTGGCATTGAGCACGCGCCCGAAGCCGAACGCGCCTAGCATGCGATCGACGCGGGTTTCGCCGGTGTAGTGGTTGACGCGCACTTCGGCGAAGAATGCGCCGAACCCAGAGGCGGTGTAATCGTCTTCGATATCGCCCGGCTCGTAATGGCCTTCGCGAGCAAGGTCGTTGCCTTCCAGAAGGTCCGTAAGAGACTCGCCAGTAGCGGTTTTCCCTTCGCTAAGTTCGAGCACTTCCTCGCTGATGCCCACTTTCTTGGCCAGTTCCTCGCGGATCACCTTGCACGCGACGTAGACCGCCGAGCCGATAGAAGCCGCACCCCAACTGCCGCCAGAACCGGGACCGCGCGGATGGCGCGTGTCGCCCAGTTCGACCAGGACCTGCTTCGGATCCAGCCCCAGCATCTCCCCGGCGATCTGCGCGAGGATGGTGTAGGTCCCGGTGCCGATATCGGTCATGTCGGTTTCGACGAGCGCCGTGCCGTCGGCCTTCAGCGTCACGCGAGCCTTCGCCTCGGCAATGTTGTGCACCCGTGCGGCGCTGGCCATTCCCGTGCCTATCCACCACTCGCCCTCGCGCCGCCGGCGCGGTTTGCGGGGACCGTTGTCCCAACCAAAAGCCTCAGCCCCCTGCTTCAGGCAATCGGCAAGCTTGTGAGAGGAAAACGGCAGGTCTTCTTCGGGATCTTGTTCGGGTATGTTGCGCAGGCGCAGCTCCACCGGATCAATGCCGACCTTTTCTGCCAGTACATCCATCGCGCCTTCGAGCGTCGGCATACCCACCGCTTCTCCCGGAGCCCGAACCGATCCGGCTGTCATACGGTGGATTCGGGCAACCTTGAGCATCAGTTCGCGGTTTTCGCCGCCATAGAGGAAATGTGAGGATTGCAGGACGGGCTCGGCAAAGCTTTCGCCGGGAAGGTTCGACACTAGCGCTTCATGGCCGAAGCCGGTGAGCTTTCCATCGCTATCGGCTGCAAGGCGCAGGCGCTGCGTGGTTTCGCTGCGACGCATGACCGTCTGGAAGACCTGCTGGCGCGACTGCACGACGCGGACCGGACGCCCGATCTGTTTGGCAGCCAGCGCGGCTGCGACCACCTCTTCGCTGATGCCCAGCTTGGAACCGAACCCGCCCCCGACGAAGCGTGATACGAGGCGGATGTTTTCCTCTTCCATATCGAGCGCCTCGGCCAGTTCGGTGATGTTGTAGTTGAGCATCTGGAGCGAGGCGTGGACGGTCAGCTTGTCGCCGTCCCATTGGGCGATTGCGGCATGCGGTTCCATCGCGGCGGACGCGTGGCCCTTGGTTGTGTAGGTTACGTCGACGTTGTGCGCGGCTTCGGCCATGGCATGCGCCAGATCGCCCTGATGGACCGTCTCGTCCTCCTGCCCCTCCGGTTCGACCGCGTTCGGATCGAGTGGAGCGCCGTCTTCCTCGCGATATTCTACCTTCAGGTGCTTGGCAGCGTCGCGCGCTTGTTCGAAGGTTTCGGCGACCACCAGCGCGATTGGTTGCCCCCAGTAGCAGACCTGCTTCGGGCCTTGCGTGGGTGCCTCGTTGGCCGTCCCCTGCGCAGCGCGGGTGCACATCTTCTCGTCATCGACCACCGCGATCACGCCGGGCATGGACAGCACGCTTCTCCGATCGATGGAGGTAACCTTGCCGCGTGTGATGGTCGACGTGACCAGCACACCCTCGGCGCAGTTCTCGATCGGATATTCGGCGGCATAGGGGGCGGTGCCGGTCACCTTGGCCAGCCCCTCGATGCGCGGCAGGGGCTCGCCCAGCACGCCCTGCTTCATGCCGTCGAGACGGTTCGAGTTGTCTGGCTCGTCTTGCTTGAAATGAACCGTCATGCTGCGCCCTCCGTCGCCTGAGCGAGGACGGAGTGAAGTGTCCGCCGCGCGAGCGGTATCTTGAAATCGTTCTCGCCGAACCCGCGGGCATCCTCCAGCAGGATATCCGCAGCCTTGTCGAACAGCGCGTCCGAAGGAGGCTGGCCCAGCAGGCATTTGCCGACACGCGGATCGTGCCAAGGCTTGTGCGCCAGACCGCCGAAGGCGAGGTCGGCGCGCGAAAACTTGCCATCGGTTAATTCGATTATGGCGGCGACGGAAACCAGCGCGAAAGCATAGGAAGAACGCTCACGCACCTTACGATAGATTTGCGTCCCGCCTACTGGGGCCGGAAGGGCTATGCCGGTGATGACCTCCCCCGGTTCGAGGACATTCTCGATCCATGGCGTATCGCCCGGCAAGCAATGGAAATCGCGCACCGGCACGTTGCGCTCGCCCTTATCGCCCGAAATGCGCGCTTCCGCGCCGAGGGCGCTGAGCGCCACGGCCATGTCGCCCGGATAGGTCGCGATGCACTGGTCGCTCGTGCCGAGGATCGCGTGGAGTTTCGCAACGCCGTCGATGGCTCCGCACCCGCTGCCCGGTTTACGCTTGTTGCAAGGCTGGTCGATATTGGTGAAGTAGAAGCACCGCGTGCGCTGGCACAGATTGCCGCCATTGGTGGCCTTGTTGCGCAGCTGCTGCGTCGCTCCGGCCAGAATGGCGCGCGACAGGACCGGATAGTCTGCCCGCACGCGGGGGTGGACGGCGGTTTCGGTATTCGTGGCAAGCGCGCCAAGGCGCAGGCCGCCATCGTCCGTGTTCTCGATATCCGCAAAGCCGAGCCGATTGATGTCGGCAAGCTGACCGGGCGTTTCCACCTGCAGCTTCATTAGGTCGAGGAGATTGGTCCCCCCCGCAATGGCAAGCGTATCTTCGCCAGCGGTCAGATGCGACGCTTCGGTCAGCGAAGGCGCGCGGGTGTATTGAAACGGTCTCATGAACGACCTCCCGCCGCGACTTCCTCGATTGCAGCGACGATATTTGCATAAGCGCCGCAGCGGCACAGATTGCCGCTCATGCGCTCGCGTATTTCCTCGCCGCTAATAGCGATGCTTTCTTCGAGGCTTTCGCTGGCGTCACTCGGCCAGTTGGCGGCCAATTCTTCCAGCATGGCGGTGGCCGAACAGATCTGACCCGGCGTGCAATAGCCGCACTGGAAGCCGTCATGCTCGAGAAAAGCGCGCTGGAGGGCGGACGGCTCGTCGGGCGTGCCAAGTCCTTCGATGGTCGTCACGCTGTCGCCATCATGCATTGCCGCCAGCGTCAGGCAGCTGTTGATCCGGATGCCGTTCACGATCACCGTGCAAGCACCGCACTGGCCGTGGTCACAACCCTTCTTCGTGCCGGTCAGGCCGATGTGTTGCCGCAGGAAATCAAGGAGACTGACCCTCGGGTCGTCCGGCACAGGGTGAGCGGTTCCGTTTACGGTAATTGTGTCGGCCAAGTGCGCCTCCTTTCCCCTTAGAACCGTCAGGCGACCAAAGGTGTCCGAAAACCGTCTCCTAAAATAGGAGGGGCCTCGTAAACGATTGGCCGAACCGAATTCGGAATGCTTGGGCAAGAAGATCGGCAACCATGGTTTCATGGCTTTCAGGACTGCTCTGAGTAGGGGGCTTCGCCTAAAATCAGGGCGCGTTTCCCACCGACCGAAGAGGGGCCGCTAGCTGACTGACTGCTATCGGTGGGCGAAATGGCAGAAGCAGACTTCGTATCAACGAAAAACCCAAACCCTGGGAGAACTGCGCAATGGTGAATCTGACTAGAAAGTTCTCCAGTGCGCTTGTCGGCAGGACAACGGCAACTGACGATAGTTTCACGGGATGTGTGGGGTGAGCAGCTACCTGGCACAAGACTTCAGCGTCCACCGCTCGGTCGTTCTGTCACATGGCCGAGAGGTTTACAGGGCGTATTCACCTTGCCGCCCGAGCAGGAGTTTGCCACACCGCTATACAAAAGGGGGGGGAAGAGATGGATGACCAGCTGTATCGCTCGACTGTTAAGAGTCTGGGCGTATCGATTTTCCTGCTGGAACTGGCGATTGCGGGCGCGGCCCTGCTGGTTGTCTTCACGCTTCAGGACACCATTCGCATCCTCTCGATTATCGGCCTGTGGGACGAAGAGTTCGGCAAGAAACTCTGGATTGCATGGCCAATCGTGGCGATGCCTCTTGTAGCGGTAGCATGGGCGGAATTCGTTTTCCTTCCCCGTGCGCGTGCCCTCCTCAAGTCGAGTTCGCCCAACGAGAAGTTCGGGGAAAGTACCCTCGACGAATTGACCGAACTCAACGAAATCCGCGGGATAGTGAACAAGTTCGCCGTATTCCTCCTCGCCGAAGCCGTCGCGGTCGGCATGTTTATCGGCGTGGGCTTCGTAAATGTCGTTTTGGCAGGCTTACTTTTATTCACCCAATATGCGCTGCTCACCTTTTTCCGCGACAAGGCAAAGGTATTAAAAGCAGAAAAGACGCTCCTCAGCTGACCTAAGGCTGCGAATTCCTGCGATTCTTTACTACGACAGCGGCGATGGTCAGCTCGGCCGAGCAAAACGTATATCGCGGCAATCACAGACCTTGCCGCAACTTCTCTGCTTTTAACCGCAGCCTCATTTTTTGTTTTCCTAGAAGCCACGGCCGAACACTTCGAAAGCGGCCCAAGATGCTGGGTGGCCCAATGCCCCGCCTTCCCCAATCATTGCTCGCTGTGCATTGGCTAGTGCCGCCATGCTGTCGCCATCGTAGCCATCGTAGAAACGTTTAACCAACTCAAGCGTGGCAGCATCCCCCACAGGCCAGAGGCTAGCGATGGTGGTGGGCACGCCCGCATGAGAGAACGACCGCGCCAGTGTGGCATACTCGAGCCCGTCCGCTCCGCGCGCAGTTTCGCATGCGGAGAGGAAAGCCAGCTCCGCATCGGAAAGGTCCAGCGTCATGATATCGATGGTCGAGAGCCGCCGGTCGTCGGCCATAACCAGATAGCTGCGCTCGGGCTGCACCGCATCGAGGCGGCCATGCGTCGCGAAATGCAGCAATTGGGCACGGGCACCATAACGTTCGAGGACATCCACACTCGCCTCGTTGCCGGTGCGCAAAACCACCTCGCTGCCGAGCGAGGCGACGCGGTCGCCCACTTCGCGCGCTTCGGCCTGGCCGTTGGCCAGTGTAAGGTCGGGATCGCCGAAGATCAGCGCCGCATCGCTCGACCGGCTCTGGTCGTTCAGCACCAGCTGCAGCAGGTAGCTGGTTGGCACCACGGCCATGGCGAACCGTTCAACTGCGAACTCGCGATCATCTCCGCGTACGCGGGTCAGCGCCGAAAACGGCACATAGTTCAGGCCTCCGGCAGGGGATACGTAGATCCGTTCGAATCCTTCGAGATCGGCTTCGATCGGCGCGAACAGCATATCGTAAAGGGCTGCAAGCTCGCCCTTCGGGGTATCCGCCGGCAGGTCCGCCGCATCGCTCGCGGCAAAAATGGAGGTGCTGCCGCCCAAGAGCTGCTCGATTTGGCCGACCTTTTCGTCAAGGAAGAGGTTGGCGTTGATTGCCGCATCCATCAGCGTCTCGCGCGACACTTCCACCGTGCGGACCGTATGGCTGTCCCGAGAAATGACGTTGAGCATGAGCTCGTCATCCCGCGGAATGTACTGCACGATGGCCGTGCCTTCAGGCACCTGCCGGCGCAATGCGGAAAGCTCCAGCGGCTGGATGTTGAGAAGCTGGGCGAGCCCCGGGTCTTCGCGTTCCAGAATGGCCAGCAGTCGCGTGTACTGACGTTCGCGCGTCTCGATGGCATCGCTGAGCGAGGTGGTGCCCCGGCTTACGCCGCCCTCGCCCGTGTCGGCAGAAGCCGATCGCCTGCGCGCCTGCGCTGCGACCGTCCCCTCGCCAGCGCGCAGTTCGGCCAGTTCCTCGCGCGCCTTGATGACCTGGTTCAAGCGCGCGAATTCGGGATCGGAACGGTCGATCCCTGATAGCAGCGCATCCGCCTCGCGCCGCAGCTTGCGCCGCTCCATGCTGGCAAAAGCAAGATCGGCGCGGTCGTTGTCGAGCAGGAAATCGATGGCATCGCCGCCACTCTGCTGGAAAATGACCAGGCCTGTATCTGTGCCTACGTAGATGCGGCCGGCCTTGTCCACTTCAACCGAATTGCTGTGTCGCCCGCCAAGGTCGGCGCGTTCGGCTTCGGGAAACAGCCAGTTGATCCGTTCCGGATAGAACCAGGTGTCGCCTTGGTTCGCCACGATGCCCGCAGCGGTGGGAAACAGCAGCGTGTCGCCACCCAATTTCGCACCTTCATTGGCGAGGTAGATGTTGGGATATTCATCCAGCAGTGCATCGTAAGTGGCATTGCCCGCGCTCCGCATCGGGGTCAGCCGGTCGCCATCCGCCTCGAAGAAACCGCTGGTCGAACCTACGATGCCGATACCGCCAGCGTCGGTGGCCGATACGAACAGCGCCCTGTCGTCGAACGGTTCAAACCGGTCGCCGCGGAAAACGAGATTCGTGCCGGACAGTTTCTGGCCGCGATAGGTGAGATGCCCTTCGTTGCTGCTGCTTACCACCACATCGCCGCTGGGCAATTCCACGATGCCGGCCAGCCAGTTGGTCTGGGCCGGGAATATCTCGCGGTCGCGGTAGAAGTTGTATTCGGTGACCGCGCCCTCGTGCCAGCGGAAGGCGGAGGGGCCGACCGTGGCCCATACCGAACCGTCGCTGGCAGCCAGCAGGCCCGTCATGCTGGTGACGCAATGCCCGTCTTCGGGACAGAAGGCCTGCGCTTCGAACAGCACTTCGGGCTGCGCACCGGCATCGTAGCGCAGCACGGTCAGACCGTCATTGGCCACGAGGCGTTGCTGCGAATCGAGGTCTAGCAAGGTGGCGCGGGCGCGGTCGAAGGTAACGATGCGCGGAGCCTGCCCCGCCTCGCGCGAGATGGCGCTGCGAATTCGCGAACCGTCAGCGAAATAGACGACATCGTTTTCAGCGTCATAGGCACTGTCCAGCACGGCACGCCCATTATCGACGAGGAAGTCGGTCGGGTCGAAGCGGTAAACGCTGCCGTTGCCCGCCGCCAGCGCCAATTGCCCGTGCGCCGCGCCCATCGCCAGAATGGGGGGCAATTCGCTCGAACCTGGCACGGTCAGATATTCGAAATAACCGTCGCGCCACAAGGAATAGCCACGGTCGCCCAGCAACAAGATGTGCTCTTCGCCATCAACCTCCAGCCGCCCGAAACCGAAGGCTTCGCGGTCAATATTGGCCGAGTGCGCATTGGTGAGTGGCACGACCGGAGCCCAGCCACTACCGCTTTCGCGAACGGAGTAGAGTTGCGAATCCCGCATCGCAATAACTTGCCGGTCGCGGTGCGAGTAAACGGCGTCGTCGGCAGCGAAAGCTGCCAGCCGAGACGCGTTTCCGCCAGCCACTTCGTAAATGCCCGTGCCATCGCCCGCGATCACGCTGTTGCCACGGCCCGCCGACACGAAAGCTACATCCCCGCCCAGCGACTTGCTGCCGAGTGAAGTCAGTCCCCGCTCGTCGACGGCGAAGCTGGCGAGCCCGCCCGAGGTTGCGACATGCAGCCGGTCGTCAGCAAGGTGCATGTCGCGCACCAGCGCGCTGGGCATGCCATCGGCTTGTGTGGCGAGGCGCGCGGTGTTGGTAGTGTAATCCCCTTCCACCACGAACACGCCGCGATTGGTGCCGATGGCGAGACGTCCGGCAGGCAGCTCGACGAGCGCCGTAATCTCCAGTGCGTCGCCCGCATTGGCGGATGTATCGTCACGCAGCCAACTGTTTTGATCCAGGTCGAAGCGGTAGCGTTGCCAAACACCCGCGCGTCGCACCATCAGCCCGGTATTCCCGGCCACCACCAGGTCGCCGTTCTCGCGGAAAGTCAGCGCGCTCAGCGACAGGCCCGAACGCAGCGCGGCCGTCTGCATCACCGATGGTGCTTCGGCATACCAGTAGCCGGGATTGCGCAGCTCTGCGAGATCGCCCCAGCCTTGCTGCGGCATCGGCTCCAGCGGGTTGGCACGGATATCGGCCAGCAGCGATGCCACGGCGCGGTTATCGCCTCGCGTTTCCGCCACTTCGACAAAACGCGTCCAGATATCGCGGCGTGCATCCGGAAGACCGCGCGGGGAAATGTCGGAATACAGGCGATAAAGCGCTCGTCCGAAGCGGGCGATGCTGGCTGAATCCGCCGATGCCAGCGAATTGCCCACCGCGCGGGCTAGCACGGCATCCACCTGCCGCATGGGGCCGCTGCCGGTATCGCGATTAGCAATGGCCGCCTGCATCAATTCCGTCGCGAGTGCGGTGTAGGCCGGGCCTGACGAAGGAACGTCGATAACCTTGTCGACAACGGCATCGAAAGCATCGCTGGTCTGGGATAGCAGCCGCCGCGCCTGTTCCGGGCGCGTGAGCGTGAGCAAGGACTGGAAACGCTGCGTGATCCGCATGGCCATCCTGCTGGAATTTTCGGCCTTTGCGCTCACGCCTTCCAATCGCGACATCTCGCCATCGGCATCGTATTCGATGCTGAGGTATTCGCCTTCGGATTCCACGATCCGTACCGGCTTGCCAATTTCGCCATATTCGAAAGTGAGCGGGCCGAGGCGAGCATCGTCTATCGCAACGATCTTGCCCGCATCGTTATAGTTTATTGTGATCGCCTGCCCGTTTGACGAGCGCAGCGAAGTGACGTTGCCATCAGCGTTGTAATCGTAGGCGATCCACGCACCGCCATCGGCGAGCAGGCGCAGTTTGCCGGTCTGGAAATCCTGCTGGCGCACGGCGATTTCGCCATCCTGCCCGATTGTGCTGACAACGCCGGTGTCGCAATCGACATCGACGAAGGCACCGTTGTTCAGCGCCTTTTCGCGTTTCTGCCTGTACCAGTCGACATAGCGCTGCGATGCGCTGATCGCGGTGCGGCGCGAATAATCGCGACGGAAACTTTCGGAAGCATTGCCGAGGGTTCCGGTCGCCCGCACACGCTCGAGCGCCACTTCCGCCGCGCCTTCGGGATAGTTCTCGTCGACCCATCCTGCGAGGCAGTAGGAAAGGGCAGGCGCGCCGCCCCAGCGCGAGTGCGCTTGCATCCAGTAATTCAGCCGGTCGCCGTCGAACCGGTCGCGCGACAGGCTTTCCCAGATCGTCTGGAACACCAGCGCTCTGTTGTAACCCGATGTGTTGGAGCGGAGGAAATCCAGCGGGTCCGACTGGTGCAGCCTCCCGGCAAGCGACCGCTCGAAAACCTCGGTCGCTTCCCCCGCCTGGCCGAGCGCATCGTAAAGCTTAAACCCCCGATGCGTTGCCCGTGCCAGCGTCATCGCCTCGCGTTCGCTTTCGAACAACGGCACAAGTTCGGCCAGCTCTGTGCGTGTAAATGTATTTTTGCCGAAGGCTTCGATGCCATAATAAATAAGGTTGTCGACCGCCCAGCCGCGTGAGTGGGGATCAAAATTCGGCAGCATTGCCTGCACCGAGGCCACCCATTCGCGAAATTCAGGGCCGCTGCCTGTATTCCTGCCCTGGACGAAAACCGGCCAATAGCGCGTGGGGTAGCGTGCCGCTGCCTCGCGGGCGAGCTGCATGGCGGCTTCGGTCTCGCCGGCATTGTCCAGCGCCACGATGCCGCGGAATTCCGCCGTCTCGCGCGCCAGCGAGTTGTCCAGCGCCCATTCCATCGCTTCGCGCACACCGGCGGCGCCGTTCAGCGCGTCGGCTGCGGCGTAAAAGGTGTTGTGATCACTTTCGAACCCTACGACGGATTGCAGCAGGTCGCGGCTATGGCGCACCACGCGCGCATTTTGGTCACGACCCTTGTAAAGGCCGATCAGGCGGCGCAGCACCGACGCCCGGTCGAGAGACTGACCAAGCGCCTCGGTGAGAAGCGCTTCCTCGCGCTCCGGATCGCCCGCGGCCTTCGCCGCATCGGCGGCGGCCACCACCATGGCCGCGGTGGCACTGCCGAGACGAGCCACGCCTTCGTCGTAAGCCTGCAGCGCGCGGTCGGGGAATCCCGCTTGGCGGTAAGCGTTGATGAGGTTGCGTGCGTTATACCAATCGGCGCCCGGCATCGCCCAGGACGCCTCGGCATGTTCCAGTGCGCGGGCGTGACGCCCGGCATCCCTTTCGAGATAGTATTGACGGTCCGAGACGCGGATGCTGCCAGAAGCAGCTGGAGCGACACGATCCATGATCGCATGGGCCTCGTGCGTGTAACCGGCATCATTCACTTCGCGCGCGTAATTGCTCGCCAGCGTGGACGCGGTCGCGCTGGGCCAGGCTGTGGTGGCGACCACGAAATCGCCTGCCTCTGCATCGCCGCTTTCATAAAGTGGAGCCGCATCGTGGTTGGTCTGCACGAGGGGGTATCGTACTGCGGCTTCCAGCGCCGTCTGCGCTTCCAGCGGGCTGTGCCCGAGCAAACCAAGCGCGACATCGCGGTAGCGAAGGGCATAGGGATCGCCCGGATGACGCTCCAGCCACATATCCGCCAGCATCACCCGATTGGCCGATTCCAGCCTGTCGCCGAGCACGTATTCGCGCGTCACGGCCGCGAACCAGTGATCGGCAAGCGGTCCGTTCGGCCCTGTCAGCCGGTCCAGTGCCTCGCGATCTTCGCGCGCGGTCCAGTTCCACGGCGACCAGTTGCTGAACAGGTCGGGATCGGCTTCCAAGGCCGCGGCTGACGACGGGGTCCGTCCCATTTGCGGACCGGTCTGCTCGATCCAGCGCGCCAGAATACGAGCCCAGTGCGCACCGTCGCCTTCAACCGTGCCCAGCGACTGGACATAGGCGTGCCCGGCTTGGTTCTGCCGCGTGGAGTAAAGGCGATACAGTTCCGGCACATCGCCCAGCGCAGCGCGCAAAGGCGCATCGAGCGCGGCTTCCCATCCGGCCTGCAGGCCGCCCTGATGGTCGCGCGCCAGCGCCCATAGAAGCGGGGCATCGATATGCGTGTCCTCGGCACGCAGATCGGTTTCGACAGCGCGCTCCAGCGCCTGCCAATCGCAAGCGTGGTACATCCTTATCCAGTCATAGAACCGTTCCTGCGAATACGTCCCTTCACCTGCCAGAGAGGCTTCGCGGTAGGCAGCCAGAGTGTCGGGAACCGCACACGGCCTTGCCAAGTCCGGAACGCGTGGCTCTGGCAAGTCGACCGACTGCGGCTGGATCGGCAACCCTGCCAACCAAGGCCGCTCTGGATTGCTCTGCGCCAAAGCCGAACCGGATGTGGTCGCAAGAGCGACGGCCAGCATGCGTGCCGCAAATTTCATGTTCCCCCCCTAACGAGCCCCCTCGTTGCTTCATCGAGGGTAACGATCCAGCAGCGTGCGTCAACAGGCAGGCAACGGTCATTTCAAGTTCAGCAAACGTATGTTAGATATGACCAAGTTTGTTTATACTCACGGGGGGCTTTTAGTTGTCGCATATTTATAGACGCGCGGTGCTTGGTGCCGGAGCTTTGGCAATGACTGTCTTGGGCACGCAAGCGATTGCCCAAGACGGGTCGATGGTTGCCTATGTCTTCAGCAAGCGCGGCGACAGTCCTCGAGCGGTCTGGATCGAGCGTGACGGAGCACGCATGGAAGCGTCGCCGGGGACACGGCTTTACGATGGAGACATCATTCGTGTCCGTGGCATTTCGGACCAGATCGTTATTCGTAGTGCAGATGGCGAGCGCACGGTCGTCAATCGTCGAACACAACCGTTCAGCGTTGTTCGCCCGGACGACCCTGGCCTATTCGAGCGAGCCAGCCAGTTTTGGGACTCGGTTACATGGGCGTTTTCGATGTCAGAAGGTCATCAGCAGCGTCGTACCGCCGCAGGCAGGAAGAGCGAGGGAGCGGAAAACGCCACGCCACATCCGTTATTGGGCCTCGGTGTGCAGGTGCTGCCGGAAGGCTTGACGCCGACAATCGTCTGGTGCGGCATGGCCGAACAGCTGGTATTCAATTCCGAGGGCGAGACCATATCCGTCGCTACGGACGATTTTGGTATCGCAACGCTGACACCGCACTCTCCCGATGGTCCGGTCACCGTGGTTGGAAAAGATGGTGAGCCTGCCTTCGACTATACTTTGGAATGGGCGCCGAAAAGCAGCCTGCCCCGTCCGGAGTGGCTGCCTGACACCGAAGAAGATATCACGGACGAGCAGCGCGCTACATGGGGCGCTTGGCTGATATCAGAGGCGGACCCGCGATACCGGCTCGCTGGCATCAGCATATTGGCCAGTGAACAGGCCAATTCGCTTGAGGCCGCGTACCGGCTCGATACGGTAATATCCTGCCCTTCTGTCGAAAGCTAAGCCGTCTCGCGCAGGCCTGGCAGCCGCTCGGCGATCCATTCGACCTTGGCGACGAACTTGTTGGCGAAACCGATTAGAGCGGAGAGCATCACCCCGATGATGGGCCAGATGACGTCAATTTCGTATGTTGCATAGCTGTCGTCATCGAACTGCGCACCAATGCTTGCGGCCGCCACGACCAATTCAAACGCCATCAGGCCAATCATAGTGATAAGGAATAGCCACGAGAACCTGTCCCAGAAGGCGCCACTTTCGACTGTGTGCAGTCCATTTCTTGTGGCTGCGCTACGCATGTCGGCGACTTTAAGCATCGCACCCTCGACGACTGCCACAATCAGCAGGCCGAAAAGGAAGGCTTCTATCTTGGTCCACCAGACTTTCAGCAGACCGCTGTCCCCTGCGGGCGCTTTTTCCGCCTGAGTAAAGGTGAGCACGCTGTTTGCCATCACCTCCATTCCAGCCATCGTTCCCAGAGGCGTTTCGTGCAGGTCATTCGCCCCCGGTGCGGATGAGCCAATTATGACCAGCGCGTCACGAGTCTGCGGCGGCAAGTCCAACCCGTTCTCGCCAGGGTCGAATTGAGATAGGGAAAGATAGGTTACTTGCTCGTTGGTCTCACCCAAGGATTGCGCATCACCTGAAGAAAAGCTGGGAAATGTATAGCGAATTGGAACCTGTGAGACCGGCGGGGGGGCAAGGTCGCTATCCATCAATTGCGCAGCCCGCCATGCAAGGGCGGGCAACGTCGCATTCCCCGTCGTCGCATCCGGACCGCCCGTCGTCCAGGTGAATGTCGTCTCCTGGTCGAAATATCGAGATTTTCCGTCGACAATTATGGCATCACTCGGCAAATATTCGATTGAGCCGCATTTAGGCGCGCCGCATACCGTTCGTTGCCAGGAAATGACAGCACCGTCGCTCGAGCTGCGGAGGGGAAGAGGAACCAATAAGGGTGTCTCGCCTGCGGCTGACTGCAAATCGAAACCCATCTCGGCAGCCTCCTTCGCATCGGGTAGAACGAAGTCGAGCACGATTGCTCGCGCACCTCCTTGGCGCGCAGCAATGACAGCGCGTTCCAATATTTGTTCGCGGCCAATGTAATCGAAACGGCATGCGTTGGGATCCGCGAAAGCGGCACAGCCTTCCTCATCGATATCGAGTAATACAATCGAGGGAGCACCTTCGATTGCACTGGTCTCGAGAGAGCTTCGGACGACGGTATGTAATCTACCGCCTAGATCGATGCCCAACCGCTCAACGGTGCGCAATGCGCCAATATTCAAAGAGGCCCCGACCGCAAGAACGGTGGAGAGCACGAAACCGAAAATGAACGCTGTCAGCACCGCCACGCCCAAGCGTCGCCAGAAGTCTTCCTTCTGCCTGATTACGTTTTTGAGCGCCATCAAAGAGGCTCTCCTAAACGGCAGCTGAAACTCGGTTTCATGAAGAGAGGGATTGGGTCAATCCTGTGTCACTGAGTTGGCAGGCCATCTGCTTTGGCCGAGATATTCATTGTCGCTTGCGCGGACAATCACAGATACAAATCCACTTATAGCTATTTAAAAAGCATTTTTGACGCAATGTTCTTCATGACCGCGCCTGCGAGGTGAATACTTCCGGCAGGGGCTTTGGCAACACATCGGATCCGCAAACGGCAGCTTCGCAATAAGCTTGCACTTGAGCGAAATGGCCAGAATGGGGAAGCAGAGCGGATACATCGGATCACAAGCCGCTCACCCGGCCGGCCTTTGGCTGCGATCACCGACTCGGAACCTGCGATAAGCCTTAAACAGATGGATCCCTTACTGCGGAAGAGGTTGGGAAATCTTAACGGTCGCGATCTCGTCGGGCTCCGCAATCGTCTTGATGTGACTGTGCCAGCAATCTGGGAGAGGCTTTCTAGGGAGTCAGATCCACTCTCATCAATTCCTACTACGGTTCTTGGCATAACGTTGGACGAGCAACGAGAACCCGTCGCGAACTCGGGCAAGACCGCAGTTGCGACCCGGTATTCGGCTCTCACGCCTCTTGAATGCCTATCCGTAGGTGTGTGCCGCTTCATTCAGAGCGTGTCATATCTCGCCAACGAATTCGAAACGATGGCGCAACGATATGAGACTGCTGGGAAGTTACTAATCTGCTCCGCCTTCGGGTTGCCCGCATTCGACTTCGACCATCTGCCATACGGATCACGCACCACCGTAAGGTCCCTCGTCGATCACTATCGCATTGCTGTTCTTCAGGACTCCGGACTGGGCTGCAAATCCGGGAGAGACGAACCGATTGCCGACCACGATACTCAGGGTCAGAAAGAGATCGACAAGGCAGCAGACTGGCTCGGCACCCTTGGCCGACGCAAGCTGATGGATTTCGAAGGCGCTATCGATTCCGAACGGCGGACGTTTTTCTTCCTCGATGTTTTGCCCGAGGTGCGCCTGACCCGGTAAAATCTGCGTCGATTAAAAAATGCACGTGGGTCGCGCAGCGCTGCGTCCATCTGCTCGTCATGAAATAGTCCATGACAGCTTATTTCAAGCCGCCGAAAATCGGCATCGATGGACCTGACAATTCTGATGGCGCGTACCCAAACTGCCAGAACATTTTACCGAATTTTCGGGTGGAATGTTTGTTGGATTGTTCTACATTCGTTCTGGGAGAAGAGGTCGCATTGATTGACCGTTTCCTCGGTGCGGAAATCGCGGCTCTTTTCGACAATTGAGTCGAATGCGCGAATACGGTGAGACATAAGATGGCAAATGATTTCAGTGGCAAACGCGTTGCCATCTACGCTCGGGTATCGACCAAGCGCCAGGCCGAGAACGATCTCAGCGTACCAGATCAGATCGCCCATGCCGAACGCTGGATAGCCGATCAAGGAGCCGTCCTCGTCAAATCATTCGTTGACGGCGGGGCCAGTGCTACCAACGACAATCGTCCCGAGTTTCAGAAGATGATCGCCGAGGCAAAGGTCGATGACGGACAGATCGACGTGATCCTCGTCCATTCTATCTCGCGTCTCTTTCGCAACGCTCTTCACTTCATGCAGTACAAGGCCCAGCTCGCAAGGCACCGCGTCCGGATTGTGTCCATCACCCAGTCCTTCGGCGACGATCCTGCTTCCGAGTTGGCGGTCGGAATGCTCGCATTGTTCGACGAATATCACTCCGCTGAGAACAGCAAGCACGTGCGTCGGACCATGCTGGCGAATGCGGCAAAAGGTTTTTGGAACGGTCAGACCCCGCCCTTCGGTTTCAAGAGCGTGACCGTTCCCCAACCCAAAGGCAAAGATCGCAAAAAGCTTGAGCATGATCCGGAGCCAGCCGAAGTCGTCCGATACATTTTCAAGACTTACCTGGAAGGCGGGCCCACCGGGCCGCTGGGAATTTCTGCCCTCGCGGAACTACTCAACGAGCGCGGCACGCGGATCCGCGGAAAGCGATTTCACACCTTAACGTTCACAAGATCCTGACCAACACTGCATATGTGGGATACGTCCTGTATAATCAGCGGGACTCGCGCACTGGAGAGTATCGCCCCGAAGAAGAATGGGTGCCGATCCCTGTACCTCCGATCGTCGATGAAGACACTTTCTACGCTGTGCGTTCGCAGATGGCAGCGCGTGACCCGCGCATGGGCGAATCTGCCGCCAAGACCAACACCAACCTATTGACTGGCCTTGTTAGCTGCGGATGCGGTGACGGCTGTGGTGGAGGCATGACCACAGCCACAGGCAAAGGAGGTCAGTACAAATATTATGCCTGCCATAGGCGCATGAGTGCCGGTAAATCCCAATGCGAGGGACGCCGGATCCCCATGCATAAATTGGATGATCTGGTAGTACAGCAGGTCGCCAATCAGGTCCTCGCCCCCGACAGGCTCCACATCCTTCTCCAGTCTTGGCTGGACCGCAGCGACACCGCCCGCGAGAAACGTCAGGCGGAACTCAAGGCTCTGCGTTCAAGGTTCACAAATTTGGATGGTGAAAGCGCCCAGGTTATCAAGTTGGTTCGCAACGGGATCTGCAGCCCCGACGATCCTCAGATCGCGACCGAGCTCGCGAATATTGCTGCTCAGAAACGAGCTATTGAAGCCGACATCGATCTCGTCGAAACTCAGCTTGCCAATGGCAACCGTGCGATCACTTCAGAGGCTATCGAGAAATTTGGCACGCTGCTCTCAACGAAGCTGCACGACCGTAACACTTCTCTGCGGCGCGAATACGTCCGCCTTCTCATCGAAAAGGTGGAAGTCGGAAATGATGTAATCCGCATCACAGGATCGAAAGACGCCTTGGCCGTTGCAGCTTCAAGCCCCCGGAAAACGGAGTGCCCAAAGCTGTACGGAGATGGCGCACCCGACAGGATTCGAACCTGTGGCCTCTGCCTTCGGAGGGCAGCGCTCTATCCAGCTGAGCTACGGGTGCTTGTCTAGGCGGGGGCGCTTAGCAAGGCTGGCGGGGTCGGGCTAGAAAAAACCGCTTAAGTGAATCGCGCGTTAGGAATTTGGCAAGCGACGCGGCGTAGCTTGGCATCCATGAGCGCGATGTCCCACGAATTCGACCTGTCGCTTGCGACGATGCTGCCGCCCGCAGGCGAGCAGGATGTGCGCATCAACGAGCCTGCCGCGCTCTCGGTCCAGTGGGACGCGGTGCACGAGGCGGCCGCCGCCGTCGGCATCCTTGCACAGCTTGGCGAAGAGCCGGTCGATGCGGAAATCCGCGGGCTTCCCGAACGCGCGGTCGCCATCGGCGGGGCGAAGCTGGAAATGGTCGTGCGCGGGGTCGACGACCTTGCCGCGGTGATGCAGCCGGGGCTTCGCGCGCTGCTTTCGCTCACCGCGCAGGGACTGGACACGACCAGCGCGGCACTGACACTGTGGCGCGAGTTTCACAATGCGCGCGAGGCCATCCTCGCGCTTGCTCCGGCGGAATAATCCCGCCGCACGCGGCTTGACCGCGTTCCCATTATGTTCCAATTAATCGCCATGAGCGATTCCCCTGTACTCGACACGCTGCCTGACGCGGGCAGCGTCTGCCGCGGCATCCAACGGCTGTTTGCGCGCAACGGCGTGTGGCTGCTGCCCGAAATGCCTTTGCGCAACGGCCGCCGCGCCGATTTGATGGGGCTCGACCCCAAGGGGCGCATCATCATCGTCGAGGTGAAAGTGCAGCGCGGCGATTTGCTCGGCGACGGCAAGTGGCCCGACTATCTCGATTTCTGCGACCGCTTCTACTGGGGCCTGCCGCCGCATCTCGACCGCGCCGTGCTCGACGGCGAGGATTATCGTCCCGATTGCTGCGGCATCGTAGTGGCCGATGGCTATGATGGTGAAATCGTGCGCCCCGCTCCGCTCCATCCGCTCGCCGCCGCGCGCCGCAAGACCGAGGTCGAGCGGATTGCCCGCGCCTCGCTGCGCCGTGCGACTGTCGGAGCGGACCCGCATTGCGCGCCTTGGGGCAATAGCGAGTGACCGGGAATAGCGAACAGAGCATCTGTTCTCGTTAAGGTCTTTGCGGCATAGGTGGCCTACCCATGTGGACTGCCATCATCTTTTCAGCCTTGGCGATGACCGCCATCGTGGCCGCTCGCTATCTCGCGTCGAGCGGAGTCTTCGCGCTGGCGACGAGCCTGCGACTGCCCGGCTACCACGCCAGACTTGGGCGGCAGATACGCAGGGAAATCGGTTGGTCGCTTGCATCAGCGGCGATCTACGGCATTCCCGCAGGCGTGGTCGCATGGGGTTGGCAGGAGCATGGCTGGACCAGGCTTTATACCGAGTGGGATGCGATGCCCCTATGGTACCTGCCGCTCGCGCCGCTGCTCTATCTCTTCCTCCACGACGCGTGGTTCTACTGGACGCATCGGCTCATGCATCGCCCCAAGTGGTTCCGCGCCATGCATGCCGTACACCATGCCAGCCGCCCGCCGACCGCGTGGGCGGCGATGAGCTTCCACCCGTGGGAGGCGATTACCGGCGCGATTGTCATCCCGCTGCTCGTCTTCCTCGTTCCCATCCATGTTGCCATGCTCGGCCTCGTGCTGCTGGTGATGACGGTGATGGGCGTGACCAATCACATGGGCTGGGAGATGTTTCCGCGCACGCTGGTTCACTCACGGTTAGGGGGATGGCTGATAACCGCCAGCCACCACCAACGTCACCACGAAGAGTACAAATGCAATTACGGACTCTACTTCCGGTTCTGGGACCGGCTCTGCGGAACCGACAAGGGACTGAGCGCAAACATATGAGGCGCGCCGCTCTCCTGCCGCTCGCCGCGCTGGCGCTGGGCGCGGGCGCGCCTGCTCCCGAAGCGGGTTCGACCATCACGGTGACGGTGACCAATTTGCGCAACGCCGACGGGGTCGTGCTCGCCTGCATGACTACGAGCGACAAAAGTTTTCCCAAGTGCCGCGGGGTCCAAGGGGTGAAATCGGCCAAGGTCGCTGCGCATGAGGGCACGCTTACGCTGACCTTTACCGGTGTGAAGCCCGGCCGCTATGCCATCGCGCTGCTTCATGACGAAAACGCCAACGGCAAGGCCGACCGCGCGCTGGGCATGATGCCCAAGGAAGGCTTCGGCTTTTCCCGCGATGCGCCGGTGCGCATGGGCCCGCCCAGCTTCAAGGATGCCGTATTCGACATGGCGGGCGAGGACCGGGCGATGACCATCAAGATGCGCTACATGCTCTGAAGCGAAGCCTGCCGAAAGCCACAGGGTTGAGGCCTCTTTAACCATTTTTTCAGCACGTCGGGCGCATAGCCCAACCTTGAAGAACACTCTTTTCAAGGGGCGATTGCTGCAATGGACAGGCTTGGCGGGGAATTCGGCGCTTTCGGCGCGGGGCAGGAATTCGGCGATGCGTCGGACGATTCCGCCTATGATGCCAACACCGATACGGGCGCCCACTCAAATCCGCCGCCCTCGCCCGTGGGCCAAGACGAGCGCCGCATGCAGGTGCGCGCCTACAACCACTGGTCGAGCCTGCTCGGCGAACAGGACTTGCCGCATATCGAGGACCTCGAGCCCGAATTCCTCGGCGATTTCGGACCCTATTCGGTACTGTTCGACTTCTCGACCGGCAGCGGCACGCCCACGCTGCAGTTCATCGGTGACGAGCTCGCGAAAGAATGTCGCGAGCTCGAGCCCATCGAGACCCTGCAGGAAATTCCAGCAGGCTCGCTGCTCTCGAAGATTGCCGAAAACTACCTTCGCGTGGTGCAGGCGCAAGGACCTGTCACTTTCGAAGCCGAATCGCCCAACGCGCGCGGCCAGATGGTTGCCTATCGCGGCGTGCTGCTGCCCTATTCGAGCGACCACGACACCATCGACTTTGTTTACGCGGTGGTGAACTGGAAGGAAGTCGCCGACGCGCAGACTGCCGACGCGCTGCTCGAGGAAATCGACCGCGCGATGGATTACTCCATGACCGCCATCGAACCAGAGGTCGAGGCCGAGCCCGCACCCACTGCCGATATCGTCCACTTCGACGATTACACGCAGCCCGAGCAAGTCGAGGAAGTGGCCGAAGAGGCCGCGTTCGATGATGCCGGCGACCATTGGGAAAGCGACGACAACATCCTCGAACTGCGCGGCTCTGCGCTCAACGAAGCGGGCGCGTTCGGCGATTTGCCGACCCCGAGTTTTGGCCAGAGCGACGAGGAAGAGAATCTCGCTGCCGAAGACGAATTCGAAGCCAACGATCCCGCCATTTACGAAGCTGTCCACTCCCAGCCGGAGGAAGCCGTGACCGAAGACTACTCGCCATCGCCCTATGAGGCCGCTCCCGAAGAGGCAGCTCCGAAGCGCCAGCGCCTGACCGACGCACTCGGCAACCCCATCGGCGGCGCAGCTGCTGCCGAAGAGGAAGAGGCGCCCGCGCCTGGTGGCATCACCACCGCAGCCGACTATGGCCTGCCCGAATGGGACGAGGACGAACCCGAAGAGGAAGATGTCGACGACCTGGTAAATCCGCTCGCCAATATCGACCTCAATTCGCGCCTGCTCTCGCTGGTTAATGCAGGCACGCGCGGCAAGAAGACGGTCGACCTTGCGACGCTGTCAGACACCCCCGAGCCCGAAGAGGCCGAGAAAGCTGACGCAAGCAAGCTTTTCCGCCCCAAGGCCCCCTCGGTCGATTCGCTGCTTTCGCCCGAGCCTTACAGCGAGGAGGACGAGGCAGAGGCTTACGCCGAGGACAGTTACGAGGCCGCGAGCTACGAACAGCCGGTCGAAGACGAGCCGGTTGCCGAGGCCGACAACAGCTACCAGCCGGTGAACGAAGCTGCGTATGACTACGCGCCCGAGGTTAGCGAAGAACCGGCATACGAAGAAGTCGCGCCGGTCGAAGTCGCTGCGGAAGCCGAGACTTACGAAGCGGAAGTGACCGAAGTGGCCGAAGTTGAAATCGCCGAGGAAGAGCAGCCGCTCGAGCTATCCGACATCGCATCTGAACCGGAAGCCGAGGAAGAGGCCTACACTCCGCTCGAACTGAGCGAAGAGGCCCCAGTCGAAGAGATTGAAGCCAAGGAGCACCTCGAAGCTACGGTCGAAAACGAGCCGGTCAGCGAAACGACTTACGAATACTCGCCTGCCCCAGTGGAATTGGTAGCCGAAGAACAATCCGTCGAGGCTGCCGAAGAGCCGCTCGAACTGGGCGCGGAATTCGAGGTGGCCGAAGTCGAGGAAGTCGAAGCCGAGGTCCAGCCGGAGCCGGTCGAAGCAGAGGAATATGTTCCTGCCGAAGCCATCGAGGAAGAAGAAGTCCTCGAGTCTGCCGAGACCGTCGAGGTCGTGGAAGCGGTCGAAGTCGTCGAAGCGGTCGAATCCGTCGAGCCTGCACAGGAGATCGCCGTTGCCGAAACTGCCGAGCCGGAAAGCCTGACCGGCCTGCTCGCCGCCGTGCGCGACCTTTCGGAAGCGGCGCGCAACACCAACGACCTCAGCCGCCGTGCTCTCTACGAAGCCGTCGGCCGCGCCTTCGATGTCTCGATCAAGGCGGTCATCGCTTCGGAGCATCACGCCCGCGCGCCGCAGGATGTCATCGAGCACTTCCCGCTCGATGCCGTCGCGCGCCAGGGTCCGGACATGGCGCTCGTCATGGTCCGCCGCCACGCCAATGGCGAGACCGAAGTGTTGGGCGAAGTGCCGCACGATTCCATCCTGATGGAAAGCGCGCAGCGCAAGCTCGCCAGCCAGTAAAGCGGCTAAACACAATAAGGCCTTGAGAATGGGGGCTGCCGCAGGCTAGCGGTGCCCCCCATGCCATTTATCGCGACCGCGCCCGCCCGCATCCAGCCCTATTTCGGTTATCGCAACCGCGAGCGGCTGTTCATCACCGTGCGGGCGCTCCGCTCGCGCAAGAGCGAGTTCGGCAAGGCGAGCAAATGGCGCGCGATGCGCACCATGATGTCGCAATTCGCCAGCCACGAGGTGGAAGGTTTCCCGGTAGAACTGGAGCTGGCCTCTCCCTCCGGCGAGAAGCGCCGCCACCAGGGCATTACAGACAAGGAAGGTTTCGTCCATTTCGACATCCGCCTCGAGGGCGAATGGGAATATGAAGAGCACCCGCAATGGGAGACGGTGACCTTCCACTGGAAGAACACCGAAGGTGAGCAATGCGTCGATGGCCACGTTCTAGCCCCTGGGACCGCGACCGGCCTCGCGATGATTTCCGACATTGACGACACCATCATCGAAACCGGCATCACCGGCAATTTCCGCGCGGTCATGCGCAACTGGAGGCGCGTGCTGATGCAGATGCCCGAGGAGCGCATCCTCGTGCCGGGCGCAGATATGTTTTACAATGCGCTCGGCGGCAATCCCGGCCTGCCCGAGGGCGAGGGGCATGCGGGTGACCACCAATATGCCTCGCGCCGCCCGTTCTTCTATGTCTCCTCGAGCCCATGGAACCTGTTCTCCTATCTCGTCACCTATATGAAAGGGCGCGGGCTTCCGCTCGGGCCCATCATGCTGCGCGACTGGGGGCTCAACCGCGAAACCTTCGGCTCATCCAGCCACGGGGCGCACAAGCGCGCGGCCATCGAGGGCATCATCGCGACCTATCCCGAACTCAAATTCGCGCTCATCGGTGATGATTCGCAGGGCGACCTCACGGCCTTCTCCGCGATTGCGGTCGATAATCCCGACCGCGTGCGGGCGGTCTTCATCCGCAAGGTGGGCGAGGCGATGAGCCCCGAGGAACTCGCCGCCAAGGCTGCGCTCGAAGCAGCAAACATCCCGCTCTGGCTGGGCGAGGGATATGACAAGGGCCACGACTTCCTGGCCTCCATCGGCCTCCTCGACGACGGCGAGGCGGAGAAAATTGTCGATTCGGTCGGCAAGGGCGAAACCGAGGCGGCGGAATGAAAAGGCGCGTCATGTGGGCCTTCGGCATCATCATCGCGCTGTTGGCGCTTGCAGGCCTCGCGCTGTGGATTGGCCTTCAACGCAATGCGCCCGCAGTCCTCGACAATATCGACAGCCTCGCTGGCCCCTCGCACGATGTTGCCCGTGTGCATGAGGAACGGTTCGGCGAGAATCCGCTGCAACAGCTTATCGTTTATCGCGAGGAGGGCGCAGAAGGGCCCCTGCCCGTCTTCATCTTCTTCCACGGCGGCGCCTGGGCGCATGGCAATCCGCAGGATTACGGCTTCATCGCTCGCAATATCGCCCCCCAAGGCTATGTCGTGGTGCTCGGCGGCTACCGGCTAAACGAGGCGGGGCGCTATCCGGCGATGCTGCAGGACACGGCCTCGGTCATCGGCTGGGTGCGCGAGAATATCGCGAGCCACGGCGGTGACCCCGACAACCTCTTCCTTTCTGGCCATTCGGCAGGCGCCTATAATGTCGCGCAGGTCGCGCTCGACGGGCAATGGCTCGCGGAAGCCGGCGTACCGCGAGAAGCCATCCGCGGCGTCGTGGGCCTCGCCGGCCCGTACGATTTCTATCCCTTCGACACCGACCGCAGTCGTGCCGCTTTCGAAAGCGTGGGCGCGGCCGAAGAAAGCCAGCCGGTGAACCACGCCACCGCCGCCGCGCCGCCCATGCTGCTTGTGCATGGCGAGGAAGACACCGTGGTGCGCATCCGCAACTCCAAGGCGCTCGAGAAAGCGCTGAATGCAGTCGGGTCGCAGGTCGAGACGCTCTACCTTCCCGGCAAGGCGCACAACAATCCGCTGCTCGCGCTCACCAGCCCGTGGCGGCGCAACCCGCAAGTGTTCGAGCGGGTGACGAATTTCATGAAAGCGCAGGTTTCAGTTCCGGTTCAGCCGCAAACGCCTTAGGCTGGCCCTTGATGCGCTTCCTCTCTCACATTCTCGGCCTGCTCGCGCTTGCCGTGCTCACCGCGCAGCCCGCTGCCGCGCAATCCGTCCTGCGCGATGCCGAGACCGAAGCTTTCCTCGACGAGATTTCCGCGCCGCTCATAGAAGCTGCCGGGCTCGAGCCGTCAAACGTCGATGTCGTCCTCATCAACGACCCATCCATCAACGCCTTCGTCGCGGGCGGGCAGGTGGTTTATATCCACTCGGGCCTCATCGATGCCGCCGACACCGCGAACGAGGTCCAGGGCGTTATCGCCCACGAACTCGGCCATATCACTGGCGGCCATATCATCCGCTACGGCGAGGGCTTCCAGACAGCGGGCCGCATCTCGATCCTGTCGATGCTCGCCGGCCTTGGCGCGGTTCTTGCCGGTGCCGGCGAGGCAGGGATGGGCATCATGGCGCTCGGACAGCAGGCCGCAATGAGCAATTTTCTCTCCTTCACCCGCACTCAGGAGGCCAGCGCAGACGCAGCCGGTGCCGAGTATCTTTCCGAAGCAGGCATCACCGGCAAGGGCTCGCTCGCCTTCTTCGGCAAGCTCCTGAACCAGGAGACGCGTCGTGGTATCCGCCAGGATGATGAAGCTGGTTTCTATCGGACCCACCCGCTCTCGGGCGACCGTATTTCCAAGCTCAAGGAGACCTACGAGGTCGACCCGGCATGGGACGCGCCGCTCGACGAAGCATGGGAAACGCGCTTCCAGCGCGTGAAGGCCAAATTGCAGGGCTATGTCGCAAAGCCCGAGTTCACGCTGCGCGATTATCCTGAAAGCGACAGCTCGACCCCGGCACTGCTGGCGCGCGCCTATGCCTATCACAAGGAGGCGCGCATAGACCGCGCCCTCGAGGCAGTCGACGCGCTTATCGAGCGTTCGCCGGAGGACCCCTATTTCCTCGAATTGAAGGGACAGGTCCTGCTCGAATCTGGCCGTCCGGAAGAGGCTATCGTACCCTTGCGCAAGGCAGTCGAGCTGACCCGCTCGCAGCCGCTGATTGCCTCCATGCTGGGCCACGCGCTCATCGCGACCGAGGACGAGAGCTACTACGAAGAGGCCGAGCGCGTGCTGCGTGCCGCGGTGGGACGTGACCGCTACAATCCCTTTGCCTGGTACCAGCTGGGCGTAGTCTATGCCGCGCGGGGCGACATGCCGCGCGCACGGCTGGCCAGCGCCGAACAGCAGGTGATGAACCGCCAGTACCCGCTCGCGCTGCGCAGCGCACAGGCGGCAGAGGCGGGGCTTCCCTATGGTTCGGCGGACTGGATTCGCGCGACCGACATCGCGCATGAGGCGCGCGCGTTGATGGAGCAGGCTTGCGAGGCCGACAAGCGCGCCTGCGAGGGGCGCAGGCGGCGCTAGGAATTTCAAGGACGGGGCTATGATGAGATATTTGACGACAATCCTGGTTGCGCTGGTCGCCGGTTTCGCCGGGGCCGCAGCTTTCACCTACAGCGGATTGGGTGACGCAAACACGCGCGAGTACCTCGTTTCGAACCCCGATATCCTTCCCGAAATGGCGAACGCCTATCAGACCCTGGAATCGCGCCAGCAGCTTGCATCTATCAAGGGCAATGTTTCGCGGCCTTTCGCAGGCGCCGTATTGGGCAATCCCAATGGTTCGAAGACCCTCGTGAAATTCACCGATTACGCATGCGGCTATTGCCGTTCCACCGTGGCCGATATCGACCGCCTTATTGCAGCCGACCCCGACCTCCGCGTGGTCGTGCGCGAATGGCCCATCTTCAACGGCAGCGAAGTCTCGGCTCGCATGGGCCTCGCCGCTGCCAAGCAAGGCAAGTACGACGCATTTTACCACGCGCTGTTTGCGCTGGGCACACCGACGGCAGAGAACGTTGCGGCGGCTGCGCGCACGGCAGGTGTCGATATGGAGGCTGCGCGCACCTATGGCGAATCAGACGAGGTGACCGCCGAGCTTGCCCGCAACGATGCGATGGCCCGCCAGCTCGGCTTCACTGGCACGCCCAGCTGGGTTGTTGGCGACCAGGTCTTCGAAGGCGCCGTCGGTTATGACCGGCTCGCACAATATATCGAAAATTCCGAAGGCTGATCCATGCGTGCGCTTGCGCTCCCGATAGTACTGGCGCTCGTTGCTGCACCCGCAGCAGCCAAGGCCGGGGAGCGTCCCAATCCGTTTGCGCAGTTCCAGCAGCGCGAAGCCCAGCTCTTCGACATCGGCTGGCAACTCGCACGAGCAAACAGCGCATTCTGCCCCTCCACCGCATCCTCCATCGGACTGATGATCCATGACGCCGCTAATTACGCGCGTGCCGACGAGGTGCGTGCCGCCCTGTCGCTCGCTGGCGATATCGGCGTGCAGACGGTGGCAAGCGGATCGCCTGCCGAGCGTGCCGGTGTGAAGGCAAACCACACGCTCTTCGCCATCGACCTCGCGCAGGTCGAACAGCGCTGGAAACCGACGCTCCCTACAGTGCAGCGCACCCTCCAGATCGAGGATGCGATTGCGGGCAGCCTGGAAGATGGCCGCGTTGGCCTGTCATTCAACGATCGTGGCGGCGAGACCGTGATCGACGGTGTCGAGACCTGCGCTGCCAAGTTTCGCCTTACGGGTGACGTCGAGGCCTATGCGAGCGCTGACACGGTATTCTTCGGCGAAGGTTTCATGGGCTTCGGCCTGCCGCGCGATCTCTTCGCGGCTGCCGTCGCGCATGAACTTGCCCATGTCATCCAGGGCCATGCGCGGCGCAAGGAGAGCGAGCGCTGGGGCTGGCGCAAGACGCGTAAAAGCGAGCGCGAGGCCGACCGGATGATGCCATGGCTGCTGTTCAACGCAGGCTACGATCCCGGAGCCTCTGCCGACTGGATGCGCACCTGGGGCCCGAAGCACTCGGGTGGCCTCTTGCGCAAGCGCACGCATGATGGATGGGACGAAAGGCTGGCGATGATCGTTGCCGAGACGGCAGCCCTCAAACGGCTAATCGCCGCCAATGACTGGAAACCGGGTGAAGCCGACTGGTCGCAGCGCTTTCCCGCCGCGCCGGCCGAATAGCGTCTATTTGTCGATCGCCTTGGCGTACATCGAGGCAAGCGGCTTCGCCATCACGCGGCGCACCATCGGCTCGAAGAATTCGAGGCTCTCACTCTCGTAATCCGGGTCGAAGGCGGCCTGGTCGTATTTCTCGCAGAATTCCGCGCAGGCTTCGAAATGCGGGGAATCGCGGAATTTCTCGCGCATATCCTTGTCCATGCCGAGGTGGTGGAAATAGTAATAGCCCTGGAAGGCGCCGTGGTTCTGGCAAATCCAGTGGATTTCCTCGGTCACGAAGGGCTTGATGATGGCTGCGGCGACTTCGGGATGGTTGTAGCTTCCCAGAGTGTCGCCGATGTCGTGGAGCAGCGCCATCACGACATATTGCTCGTCCCGCCCGTCACGATGCGCGCGAGTCGCGGTCTGCAGCGAATGTTCGAGCCTGCACACCGGAAAGCCGCCGAAATCTCCGTCGAGCAGCTTCAAATGCTCGAGCACGCGATCGGGCAAATCCTTGGCAAACTCGCGATATTCCGCGCCGATGATGGCCCAGTCTTCCTTCGTGCCTTCCTTCATTTCGCGAAACTTGGCACGCTCCGCCAGCGAGTGGGCGAGGTTTTCGGGCTTGTTCATCGGCTCTCTCCAACTACGTGGAGGAGAGTAGCTGCTGGCAAAGCATCACGCAATTGGGCTAGGAGTCCCCGCAGATGGCCGTGTTGCCCCTCAAACCGACGCCGTTCTTCGACAACAAGAACCAGGCGTTCTGGAACCTCCAGCTGATCGGCTGGGGCGGCAGTGCGCTGCTGCGTGCGATGTCGGCCTTTGCCAACGGCCAGCCGCTCGAGTTTTTCTTCGTTATCCTGATTGCGACGATAACCGGCTTTTCGATCAGCCTGATCCTCTCGGTGGTCTACGCCTTCCTCATAAAGCAGAGACCGCTTGTGACATGGGGCGGCACGGCGATCGCGCTGGCGCTGGCGGTGGGCATCTTTTCCTTCATCGACAGCTGGGTGCTGGGCCTCACGCGGCCCTCGTCGGAAACCGGGTTCGTCCGCATTTTCATCGGCATCTACTTCTTCGATTTGACGCTACTCGGTGCATGGTCGGCGCTCTATTACGCGATCAATTTTTTCCTACAGGTCGAGCAGCAGGCCGACCGGCTGGAGCGGCTCGAGGCACAGGCAACCAGCGCGCAGCTGGCCATGCTGCGTTATCAGCTCAACCCGCATTTTCTCTTCAACACGCTGAACTCGATCTCGACGCTGGTGCTGCTCAACCAGACCAAGCCCGCCAATGCGATGCTGACGCGGCTGTCGAGTTTCTTGCGGCACACGCTTGTCACCCAGCCGGGGGGCAAGGTCACCGTGGCGCAGGAAGTCGAGACTCTGAAGCTCTACCTTGAAATCGAACGCATGCGCTTCGAAGAGCGCTTGCAGACCAACTTCCGCATCGAGGACCGCGCGGCGAGGGCGCAGATCCCTTCGATGCTGCTGCAGCCACTGATCGAGAACGCGATCAAATACGGCGTCAGCCCGCAGGAAGAAGGCGCGGAAATCTCGCTGCTCGCGCAAATCGTCGGGCCGCGGCTGCGCGTGACGGTGGCCGATACAGGCCCGGGCGTCGACGTGGGCGGCGTGGCAGACGACCTGCCTGCCGTTATGGCGACGCACAAGCGGCGCGATTCCACCGGTGTCGGCCTCGCCAATATCCGCGACCGGCTGGCGCAGGCCTATGGCGACGATCATCGCTTCGAAATCCGCAGCCCCGAAAGCGGCGGTTTTACGGTGATTATCGAGCTTCCGCACGAATTCGCCGATGAGGTGGAGCCGTCTGCCGCAGAGCGCGCGACAGGCCTGCCGAAACCCTCCAGCGCCTCGACCGTTAGTGAACCGAATCCCCCCGCAAAGGTAAGTACTGCGAAATGACTATCCGAACGATCCTCGTCGACGACGAGAAACTCGCCATCCAGGGCCTCCAGCTAAGGTTGGAACCGTTCGAAGACGTCGAGGTGATCGAAACCTGCCAGAACGGGCGCGAGGCAATCCGCGCGATCAAGACGCTGAAGCCCGACCTTGTCTTCCTCGACATCCAGATGCCCGGTTTCGACGGCTTTTCGGTGGTGCAGGGCGTCATGGAAATCGAACCGCCGCTGTTCGTCTTCGTCACCGCCTTCCAGGAACACGCCATCCGCGCCTTCGAGGCCAATGCGGTCAATTACCTGATGAAACCGGTCGACGAGGACAAGCTCGCCGACACCATCGAACGCGTCCGCCAGCGCCTTGCCGAAAAGAAGAGCAGCGACGAGGCCGACCGCCTGCGCGGCGTCTTGTCCGAAGTCGCACCCGAAGCGGCCCACGACATGGACAGCGAGGATGCCGAAGCTGCTGGCCGTTATGAAAAGCTCATCAATGTGAAGGACCGCGGCCAGATCTTCCGTGTCGAGGTCGACACGATCGAGCATATCGAGGCCGCAGGCGATTACATGTGCATCTACACGGGCGACAATTCGCTCATCCTGCGCGAAACGATGAAAGACCTTGAACGCCGTCTCGACCCGCGCACCTTCCAGCGCGTGCATCGCTCGACCATCGTCAACCTCGACCAGGTGCGGCAGGTGAAGCCGCACACCAATGGCGAGTGTTTCCTCGTGCTGGATTCTGGCGCTGAAGTGAAGGTGTCGCGCAGCTATCGTGACGTGGTCGCAAGGTTCGTCCATTAAGAACTGCCCTCAATTCCGTTCGCCCTGAGCCTGTCGAAGGGCCGTCCTTCTTTTCGAGCGCTGCGCCAGAAGTAAGAACGGTGCTTCGACAGGCTCAGCACGAACGGAGTATGGTGTGGCTTTCGAACTGACAGGTTTCAATCTGGATGCTTTCGTCCGCGAAACGCTGGCGGAGGACCTTGGTCAAGGCCTTCCCGGGGGCGGGCATGATGTGACCAGCGAGAGCGTCATTCCGGCGAACGCGCGCTTTTCAGGCGTGATGGACACGCGTGACGCGATCCATGTCGCGGGCCTTCCCGTGGCCGAAGCTTTCTTCAGGGCTCTCGATCCGGACATGGCCATCGACATTCTCGTCGAAGAAGGCGCCGAGGTCCCTGCCGGGACCGACCTGATGCGGCTCGAGGGCAATGCGCGCGCCATGCTCACCGCCGAACGCGCTGCGCTCAACACCGTTCAGCACCTCTCCGGCATCGCCACCATGGTCGCCGAATATGTGCGCGCGATGGACAATCCCGGCTGCACCCTGCTCGATACGCGCAAGACCATTCCCGGCCTGCGCCACCTCGAAAAATACGCCGTGCGCATGGGCGGCGGGGCGAACCATCGCATGGGCCTTTGGGATGCCGCGATGATCAAGGACAACCACGTCCTCGTCGCCGGCAGCGTGGGCGAGGCCGTGCGCCGCGCGGTAGAGGCAGGGGTGAGGGACATCATCTGCGAAGTCGACCGCATCGACCAGATTGAACCCGCGCTGGAGGCAGGCGCCACCCGCCTGCTGCTCGACAATATGGAGCCAGACACCTTGCGCGAAGCCGTCGCACTGGTGGCAGGCCGCGTGCCGACCGAGGCCAGCGGCGGCATCAACCTCCAGACCATCCATGCCAAGGCCGCGACCGGCGTCGATTTTGTCTCGGTCGGAAGACTTACCCAGAGCGCACCGGCAGCAGACGTGGGTCTGGACTTTACCCCGCTCTGATTTTGGCGCAGACATGCTCCCGAGGGATTAAAACGGGAGTAGGGGTCACATGCAAAAACCTGATTCAATGAAGAAGTTCGACATGCTTTTCTGGGCATCGATTGCGCTGAGCGCGATCGGGCTGGTGCTCGGCTGGGCAGCCATGCAGGAAGCGATGGCCGCCGAAATGGCGGAGCTCGACGGCATGATGGGCGAAGGCACCATGTCGGGCATCATCGTCATCAGCTTCATCATCGGTATCGGCATCAACGTAGCCATCTGGGCGCTGATTTCGCTGTTGCGCATCGAATTCGTCAAATGGATCTACATTGCGCTTATCGCATACGGGCTGGTGACCATGGTCACGGGCTATGAACAGGTCGGCGGCTTCGGAATGGCGCATATACCGGGCGTTATCGCCACCATCCTGTCACTGCTGTCGGTCTGGATGCTGTTCAAGCCGGATTCCAAGGAGTGGTTCGCAGCCAAGAAGGGTGCGCAATAGGCGCGGGAGGCTGACGATGCGCCCCAAGGCCATTCGCACTTTCGAGCTGCTCTATTTCGGGGCCATCGGTCTCTACCTCGCTAACTCGGTGCGCGATTACGAGGCGATGAAGGAAGCTGCCGGCGGGGATCTCACCCGCCGGGGGCTCGACCCCGATACGCTGCTGGTGACCAGCATCGCCCTCGTCGTGGGCATGATGCTGGTGCTGATGTTCATGGTCGCAAGGCTGCGCATCGGCTTCGTGCGCTACCTGCTCGCCGCTGCGGTGTTGTGGCAGGGGTGGGAGCTGTCACAGGTTCTGGCCGAAGAGCAGGGAAGCAGCGTCATTGTCGGCGTCGCATCGGTAGCCTTGCAGGCGGTTGCGGTGGTTTTCACCTTCCTGCCCGCTTCAAATCGCTGGTTCGCCGGCACTGACATTGCGACGGCAGACGATAGCTAGAACGCTTCCCTGCCTGCTGGCCGGGGCCGTGCTTGCTGCGCCTGCCCTCGTGCATGCACAGGCCTTCCAGTGTTCGCTCCCGCGCGAAGTCCGCGTCCCTGAGGTCGACACCGAGCGCCCGCGCCGCCTGCCCGTCACAAGCTACACGCTGGCGCTAAGCTGGGCGCCCGAGTTCTGCCGTTTCCGCGAGGATGACAGGCGCCACGCGCGCCAGTGCTCGGGCCGCGAGGGGCGATTCGGCTTCACCGTCCACGGCCTATGGCCCGAAAGCAGGCGCAGCTGGCCGCAATGGTGCGGCGGGAGAGACATGCGCGCCGCCGAGCTACGCAAGAACCTCTGCATCAGTCCCGATGCGCGGCTCGTCACCCGCCAGTGGGAAAAGCACGGCACCTGCATGGCCAAAGCGCCTGCGACTTACCTCAAGGTCACGCGCATCCTCTACAACGGCCTGCGCTGGCCCGATTTCGTGCGCATCAGCCGCGAGGACGGGCTGACGGCAGGCACCATCCGCACCCGACTCGCCGACGCGAACCCGGGCTGGTTCCCCGAGGCGATAGGCGTCCGCCTCGACCGCAAGGGTTGGCTAGAGGAACTGCGCCTCTGCTACGACAAGCGCTTCATGCCCAAGGCTTGCGACAGGGCGCGGTTCGGGGCGAGCGATGATGAGGCAGCGAAGATCTGGCGGGGTTTGTGACAGGTTCGCCCACGACAGATTTTGGGTGGAGAGTAGACTTCGGGTGTGTAGGATTTGCGGATGACTGGTCACCCAAAATTCAAGCTTTCGCGTCTGCGTGAAATTGGCTGGGCGACGTGGGACCCGATCGGACTGAGAGTGACCGACGGTTGGCCCGAAGATGAGTATGACAGGTATCTACTCCAAGCGGCTGGACGCTTGTGGAATGGAGCGAGCCGAAAGGAAGTGGCGAGCTACTTGCTAAGTATCGAGACTCAACACATGGGCCTTGGCCAGACACCCGGTATCCAGCAACGGGCAAATGAGGCTGCTCACGCCCTAAGTAGGTATGTAACCGAACTACGCGCCCAATGACCCCGTTCGGGTAGTTAGCAGACGGACCTCATCGCCGCTCCCTGAAGAACTCGCGCAGCATCTCGGCCGCTCGCGCCTCGCCCAGCCCTGCATAAACCTCCGGCTTGTGCAGGCATTGTTCCTGCTCGAACACGCGCGCGCCATGTTCCACCGCGCCGCCCTTGGGGTCGCTCGCGCCGTAATAGACCTTTGCCAGCCGCGCGTGGACGATGGCGCCGGCGCACATGGCGCAGGGCTCCAGCGTGACCCATAGTTCGCAGTCGGTGAGGCGTTCCTGCCCCAGAGCCTCGGCCGCGCGGCGAATCACGAGCACTTCGGCATGGGCCGTCGGATCGCAGGTCTCGCGGGGAGTGTTGTGCGCCTCGGCAATCACCTCTCCGTCACGCGTGATGACTGCGCCCACGGGGACCTCGCCCGCCGCTGCGCTCTCCTGCGCCAGCTCGAGCGCGCGTTTCATGGGTTGCGGGAGGGTCCAGCCTGTCATAGCAGCGCCTCGCTAGCCCCCGGCGTGGCAGGGCGCAACGTGCTTGACGATTCGCACCCTCGCCGCTATGCGCGCCGCTTTCCGGGAATAATGAGACCCGCACCGCTTGACGCGGCCAAGGGAACTCGCCCGCCCATTCGAACGAAGAGACTTATCATGTCGCGTATTTGCGAACTCACCGGCAAGGGCCGCCAGGTCGGCAACAATGTGAGCCACGCCAACAACAAGACCAAGCGCGTCTTCCTGCCCAACCTGCAGAACGTCACGCTGATGAGCGAGAAGCTGGACCGCAGCTTCAAGTTCCGCGTCTCGACGCAGGGCCTGCGTTCGGTCGAGCACAACGGCGGCCTCGACAACTGGCTGATGAAGACCAGCGACGAGAAGCTGTCGGCAAACGCGCTGAAGGTGAAGCGCGAGCTGAAGAAGGCCGCAGCCGCTTCCTAAGCGATTGCGGCGCTCCGGCGCTGTTCCTTTACGAGAATTTCAAAAGGCGCGCAGGGCCTACTTGCGCGCCTTTTGTCGTGCCTGCCTGCGGCCCGAGACATCCCAGCCGAGCTTGAGCAGGATGGTGCGCTGGTAGCTGGCGAAATTGTCGTCGGAAATCAGCCACAGGCTCAATTGTCCGTCACCGTCTTGAGTGACTGCGAGGCCTTCGTAGTTTTCGGCCGGGAATGCGGTGTCGAGACGGGCGAGGACGCGGCTTGAGAGCACAGTTTCTCTCTCGATTTCGTCCGGATTTGCGGTCACCAGCATGGTCTCGAACCGCGGCGGCAGTGCGAGGCTTAACCTGCGCAAGAGGACCAGCAGCCTCCCGTCGGGCAGCACGGCAGCGTCCGAAGGGCGAAAACCCCGGACCCCCTTATAGGTGAAGCGCATTGGGGCCGTTCCATCAGTAGGGTCGCTTTCAAATAGCAGTGCATCATGTAGGCCGTCAGACTTCGCGCGTTCCTCGATGATCACAAAGCGGCCATCGGCCAGTCGAACCATGGCTTCAGGGCCGGAGTTGCCGCCCCAATCTTTCATTTCCGCGGGCCGGATATCGGCGCGTTTCTGCAACCGAGGGCTGAACCGGATGATTTCCTGCGCCCATTCCAGCCCCGCCCAGACTTCGCCCGCTTGCGGATCAAAAGTGAGCGACTCGATGTCGACATGCATCTTGTCCGCCCGCGCGAAGTTGAGGAAGGCGTCGAGTTCGGGCGGCGCCTTGCCGCGGTCGAGCCTCGGCAGGTGCATCAGGCGTCCGGCATCGTTCGCGGCGAGAAACTCGTCCTCGTGCCAGGCAATAAGCGCCGAATAGCCACCGAAATGGTCGTTCTCGCTCTCGAGTACCCACGCGCCTTCAAGCGTCAGCGGGCCGGAAGAGGCTTTCTCGATCGCGAGTTCGGTCACGATAACAGGCGAAGTGTAATCGGGCGGCGCCGGCTCGCTGCGCACAAAGGTCCCCGGTGCGAGGCCGAGCGCAACGACACAGGCGAGGATTCTGCGCTTCATCGGTGCGCCCATGGACCAGTCAGTCTTTCGCTTAGCTTAGCGGCGGCGTCAGTGCATGGGCGGGAGGAACAGCAGCGGGTCGAGGCGGCTGTCCTTCCACATCAGGCTCCAGTGAAGGTGCGGCCCCGTAGCACGGCCCGAGGCACCGACATTGCCGAGTTGCTGGCCCTGCTTCACGACGTCACCCTCGGCCACCGACAGGTGCGAGAGGTGGATGAAGGCGCTGTTAAGCCCTGCGCCATGGTCGACAATAACGATGCCGCCCTCGAGGCTGAAACCGGTTCGTGCGAGCACCACCACACCGTCGGCGGGCGATACGAAGGGCACGCCATTGCCCGGTGCGATGTCCAGCCCCGAGTGATAGCTGCCCGGCTCGCCCTGATAGATGCGCTGGCGGCCGAACCGGCCCGAGATGCGACCCGTAACCGGCCAGATGAACTCCTGCCGCCAGCCTTGGGCGCCGGTCACCCTGTCGCGTGCTTCATTGATGGCGAGCCACTCGGGTTCGCGCCGTTCCCACCATTCCTCGCTGGTTCCGCTTGGGCGCAGGGGCACGTTGACCCGCTCGATATCCCAGTCGCGCGGCGCAATGGCGAGCGGGAGCGAAATGTTACGCCCCGACCTGTGATAGGCGGTGAGGAGCAATGATTCCGGCGCATCGCGGTCGAAAGCAGCAAAGAAACGGCCGTCTTCGTCGAAGTCGACCACCTCGTCGCCGAGCATGGCTTCCTGCGTGCCCTCGGGCACCTTGCCGCGCACCCAGCCGCCTTGGGTCAGTTCCGCTTCAGCAATGGCGATGCCAAGATCGAGCCGCTGTGCGGACGGCGGCGCCGGAGCAGCCTCCACCACCTCCGGTTCCGCCGTTGGGACAGGCGTAGGCGAAGGAGCCTGCTCCGCTGCAACGGCTTCGGAATTGGTGACTACGTCGGCATTGGGCGTTGCGACCGTGCAGCCGCTGGCCAGGAGGAGGAAGAGCGGCGCGGCCCCTCGCAGAATCACGGTTTCAGCCGCTCGGTGGCAAGCTGCGGAGTGGCATAGGGCTCCTGGTGCTCGACCGACCAGTAGCGTAGTTCTTCCAGCGGAATGGGCACGCCGCTGGCGGCGCAGAAAACGTGGTTGCCGGTGCGCAGCACGCGGAAACCGTTGGGGCCATATTGCAGCTTGGCCTCGCCCGAAGCGGGGCCGGAATTCTTGTTCATCAGCATGGGGTCTTCCCTAGCAGGGTGCGCCTATCCGAACAAATCATCCTGCGCGGGCGGCGTTCCCTTGGGCGCCGCTTTACGCTTGGGGGCGGGCTTGGGAGCAGGAGGCGGCGCATCGCCGGTTGAAACGGCAAGGTCGCCATCGCGGAACTTGAGTGTCAGCGCGGCGTGTTTCGCGGCCTCTGCCATGTCGGTGACAGTGCCCTGCGGGCCGACCACGCGCACATAGCCGCGCTTCAAGACATTGTCGGGGTCGAGCGAGACCATCAGCCGCGCCACTGCGGAGAGCCGCTCCTGTGCCTGCGCCACGCGGCTCTTGAGAAGCGGCGCATTCAGGCGCGCACGGTCGGACTGCAGCCGCTCGCGCGCCCGTGCCGCCCGTTCACGCAGGCCATGGCCGAGGCGGGTCGACAAGTCATCCAGCCGCTGTGCCTGCGGTTGCAGCAGGCCTTCGGGCGAGGGGAGGCGGTCGGCGCGGGCCTCCAGCCGTTCGCGTCCCAATTGCACGGGCCGCAAAATCGCCCGCTTCTTGCGCGCGCCGAAATCGGCCAGCGTCGCCGCGAGTTCGGCGCGCACGGGCACGGCAATCTCGGCCGCAGCAGTAGGCGTGGGCGCACGGCGGTCGGCGGCGAAATCGGCGAGCGTGGTGTCGGTCTCGTGCCCGACAGCGCTGATGGTAGGGATGGATGAGTCGGCGATGGCGCGGACCACCTCTTCCTCGTTGAAGCTCCACAAGTCCTCGATCGAGCCGCCCCCGCGCGCCACGATAACGAGATCGGGGCGGTCGGGATGGCCGTTGGGCAGGTTCGAGAAACTGCGCACGGCATTGGCGACCTGCCCTGCCGCGCCCTGCCCCTGGACCAGCACCGGCCACACCACCACGCGGCTCGGGAAACGGTCGGCGAGGCGGTGGAGGATGTCGCGAATCACCGCTCCGGTGGGCGAAGTCACCACGCCAATAGTGCGCGGCAGGAAGGGGAGCGGACGCTTGCGGCGCTCGTCGAATAGGCCCTCCGCTGCCAGCCTCGCGCGGGTTTTCTCGAGCAAGGCCAGCAGCGCGCCTTCGCCCGCTAGTTCCATCCGCTCGATGACAATCTGGTATTTCGAGCGGCCCGGATAGGTGGTGAGCTTGCCCGAGGCGATCACTTCCAACCCGTCCTCCGGATTGAAGGGCAAGCGCTGCGTGTTGCCCCGCCACATCACCGCGTCGATGACCGCCTTCTCGTCCTTCAGCGCGGCATAAAGATGCCCCGAGGCCGCCCGCTTCACCCCCGACAATTCGCCGCGCAGCCGCACGAAGCCGAAGCGGTCCTCCACCGTGCGCTTGAGAATATTGGAGATTTCACTCACCGACAGCGGCTCGGCGTTGTCGCCGGGGCGGGACCTCGCTACCAAGCCGTCAGTGTCATCATCGGGTGGGAAATCGGCAGCCATGAATATCCTTTTGCTGGGCAGCGGCGGGCGCGAACATGCGCTGGCGTGGAAACTGGCGCAATCGCCCCGATGCGACAAGCTGTGGGCGAGCCCCGGCAACCCCGGCATGGAAGAATGCGCGCAATGCGTCGCGCTCGATAGCAGCGACCATGCAGCCGCGGTCAAGTTCTGCGAGGAAAACAGCATCGGCCTCGTGGTCATCGGCCCCGAAGGCCCGCTGGTCGAAGGGCTGGCCGACACGTTGAAGGACGCAGGCATTCTCGCCTTCGGCCCTTCGAAAGCCGCCGCGCAACTTGAAGGCAGCAAGGGCTTCACCAAGGAACTGTGCGAAAGGGCGAAAATCCCGACCGCGAAATTCGTACGCTGCACGTCGCTCGAGGCGGCGTGGGGGGCGCTCAAGAAATTCGATGCGCCCTTTGTCCTGAAGGCAGACGGGCTGGCTGCGGGCAAGGGCGTGGTCATCGCAGAGACCCGCGACGAAGCGCAGGAAGCGCTTTCCGAAATGTTTGACGGGAAATTCGGCAGCGCGGGCAGCGAAGTCGTGATCGAGCAATTCCTCAAGGGCGAGGAGGCAAGCTTCTTTGCGCTGACCGATGGCGAGACCATCGTTCCGCTCGCCAGCGCGCAGGACCACAAGCGCGTCGGCGATGGCGACGAAGGCCCCAACACCGGCGGCATGGGTGCCTATTCACCCGCCCCGGTACTGACTGATGCGCTGCGCGACCAGGCGATGACAGAAATCATCGAGCCGACCGTGCGCACCATGCGCGAGGAAGGCATGCCCTATGTCGGCGTGCTCTATGCCGGGCTGATGCTGACCAAGACCGGCCCGCAGCTGATCGAATACAACGTCCGCTTCGGCGACCCCGAATGCCAGGTGCTGATGATGCGACTGGAAAGCGACCTCGTCGAACTGATGCTCGCCTGTGCCGAGCAGCGGTTGGGCGAGATCGAACCGCCCAAGATGAGCGACGATTTCGCGCTGACCGTGGTGATGGCTGCAGAGGGCTATCCCGGTACGCCGAAAAAGGGCGGCAACATCGATCTGGGCGAAGCCGAGGCAAACGGCGCCAAAGTCTTCCACGCCGGCACGAAGCGCGAGGGCGGCCAGCTGGTCGCAAGCGGCGGCCGCGTGCTCAACGTCACCGCCAAGGGCTCGACCGCCACCGAAGCGCAACGCAACGCCTATGCCGCAGTCGATGCGATCGACTTCGCCGACGGCTTCTGCCGCCGCGATATCGGCCAACGTGAAGTGCGCAGGGAACGGCATGGATGATGTGAAAAGCCTGCAGGTTCTGTCGGTTGTCAGGCATACCCACCTCTAGCCGCTATGGCTCAAAGTGAGTGGAAATCGGATCCAAGATAAGATATCATTCGAAGCGAGTAATTAGGGTCGCGCCAACCCCCTCAAAGCGGTCCATCTCGCTCAATGCCTTGGCGCCTTCCGCCAAGTCGACCCGATTTCCGATAAGCTGGTTCAGTTCGATCCCACCATCCTGCACCAGAGAAAGCATCGCATCGTAGCGATGGGCCTGCATGCCATGGCTGCCGAGCAGTTCAAGCTCGTGCGCAACGACAATGTCCATGGGGATCTTCGGCGCTGCATCGTCGCCCAAGAGCAAGCCGACCTGGATGTGTTTTCCTCGCCTGCGTAGGCATCGCACGGAATTCACGCAGGTTGCCGGATGGCCGAGTGCATCGATCGAGACGGCTGCACCGCCTCCGGTCAAATCCTTGATCGCCGCTGCGGTGTCCGGCTCGCTGCGAGCGTCAATTGTGTAATGAGCTCCCAAACCGTGCGCCAGTTTGAGCGTGGCCTCGTCGATATCGACGGCAACAATCCTGGCACCGATGGCCTTGGCAATCATGATCGCCGAAAGTCCCACCCCGCCGCATCCGTGAACGGCCAGCCATTGACCGGCTCTCAGCTCGCCCTGATCCACTACGGCGCGGAACGAGGTCGCAAAGCGACAACCAAGACTGGCCGCCTCTTCGAAGCTGATGTCCTCCGGGAGGGGAACGAGATTGAGGTCTGCTTTTCCAAACCCGACATATTGCGCGAACGAACCCCATTGGGTGAACCCGGGTTGAAATTGGTTCTCGCAAACCTGCTGGTTCCCCGAATGACATTCGGAGCAACCACCACAAGCGCCGATGAAGGGCGCCGTCACCCGGTCGCCGACCTTGAAATTCCGCACATCCCTGCCGACGGCCTCGACCACCCCGGCGAATTCGTGACCCGGCACGTGTGGGAGCTCTATGCCCGAATCATGGCCCATCCAGCCATGCCAATCGCTTCGGCAAAGCCCGGTCGCCTTGACCTCGATCACTACCCCATCCGGAGCAGGGGATGGCGCAGGCAAGTCGGCAATTCTCGGCAATTCGCCAAAACGCTCGAACAGAACTGCTTTCATAATTCAGGACCTTCAATCGCCACATATGAAGATAGTCGTTTTGACGGATCAAAGATGCCGACAAACTCTAGAGATGTCTTCTAACGGGTCGCTGGTTGAACGACCGATGTTGGCTTCGAGGGTCCGAGGCGCGACGCCTACGGACCCTCGCAACAGTCAGATCAAGCCAGCGAAATATGCCGCTTCAGGTGGTGATCCACGCTGCCGAATTCGCTTTCGAAGATCGTCAGACGCTTGAAATAGTGCCCCACCGCATATTCGTCGGTCACGCCATTGCCGCCGTGGATCTGGACCGCTTCCTGCCCGACGAAACGCGCCGACTGGCCGACGCCGACCTTGGCTGACGATGCCGCGCGCTTGCGCTCCTTTTCGCCTGCATCAAGCTTGAGCGTGGCGAGATAGGTCAGCGAGACCGCGGTCTCGTACGCGGTGTACATGTCGACCATGCGGTGCTGGAGCACCTGGAACTTGCCGATCGGAACGCCGAACTGCTTGCGCTGCTTCGAATATTCGAGCGTCATGGCGTGGGCGACCTTCATCGCGCCGCAGGCCTCGGCGCATTGCGCGGCGATGGCTTCGTCGGTGACCTGCTCGATAAGCGGCAGGGCAGCGCCTTCCTCGCCGATGAGCGCGTCGGCAGGGACCGAGACGTTCTCGAAATAGACTTCGGAGGCGCGGCGGCCGTCGACCGTCTCGTAATCGCGCGTAGTGACGCCGTCTGCCGACTTGTCGACGATGAAGACGCTCACGCCCTCGGCATCGCGGCGCCCGCCGCCGGTGCGCGCGGTGACGACGAGATGACTCGCCCAGGGTGCGCCGATGACGACGGCCTTGTGGCCATTGAGGACATAGCCGCTACCATCCTTCTTCGCCGTGGTTTCGAGGTCGGCGTAATTGTAGCGCCCGCGCGGTTCGGCATAGGCGAAGGCGAAGACGCGGCTGCCGTCGATGATGGCGGAGAGGTGCTCCTCGCGCTGCGCCTCGCTGCCCGCGTGCTTCAGGAAGCCGCCTGCGCAGACCACGGTGGGGACGAAAGGCTCGACCACGAGGCCCTTGCCGAATTCCTCCATCACAATCATCGCATCGACCGCGCCGCCGCCAAAGCCGCCGACCTCTTCGCTGAACGGCATGCCGAGGATGCCGAGCTCGGCCAGCTGCGCCCAGATTTCCGGGCGCCAACCGGCGTCGCTCTCGATGGCCGCGCGGCGGGTTTCCCAGTCATAATGCTCGCGGACGAGGCGCGACAGGCCGTCGCGAACCATGTCCTGTTCTTCGGTGAAGTTGAAATCCACGGGGTCTCTCTCCGCTGGTGCTCAGGCCTTAGAGGCCGAGGATCATTTTCGTGATGATGTTGCGCTGGATCTCGTTCGATCCGCCGTAGATCGAGGTCTTGCGCATGTTGAAATAGGTTTCCGCCGCATGCGCCGAATAGTCGGGGCCGACCGGGTATTCGTTGCTGCCGTCGTCATTTGCGACGCTGTGATAATAGGGCGCGGCATAGCTGCCGACCGCCTCCAGCGTGAGTTCGGTCAGGCGCTGCTGGATTTCGGTGCCCTTGATCTTGAGGATCGAGCTTTCCGGTCCCGGACCCTTGCCCGCCTGTTCACCCGCCAGCGTACGCAGCTCGGTGATTTCGAGCGCGGCAAGGTCGATTTCCAGTTGGCTCACCTTGCGGGCGAATTCGAAGTCTTCGATCAGCGGTTCGCCGTCCACCGTCTCGTTCGCGGCGATTTCGCGCAGCTTCTCCACTCCCCGTTTGGACCGCGCGACACCGGCGATACCGCTGCGTTCGTGCGCGAGCAGGAACTTGGCATAGGTCCAGCCCTTGTTCTCCTCGCCGACAAGGTTTTCGACCGGCACGCGAACGTCGGTGAGCCAGGTCTCGTTGACCTCGTAACCTCCGTCGAGGAGCTTGATGGGCTTCACCTCAACACCGGGCGTTTTCATGTCTACGAGGATGAAGCTGATGCCTTCCTGCGGCTTGGCGGCATCCGTGTCGGTGCGGCAGAGGAAGAAGCCCCAGTCGGCATATTGCGCCAGCGTGGTCCAGGTCTTCTGGCCGTTGATGATATAGTGGTCGCCGTCGCGCACCGCAGTGGTCTTGAGCGAAGCGAGGTCGGAACCTGCGCCGGGCTCGGAATAGCCCTGGCACCACCACACCTCGCCGCTGCGGATTCCGGGGAGGTGCTTCACCTTCTGTTCCTCGCTGCCGAAAGTGTAGATGACGGGGCCGACCATCGAGACGCCGAAGGGCAGCGGCATGACCGCGTTCACCCGTGCGTTCTCTTCCGACCAGATATAGCGCTGCGTCGGGGTCCAGCCGGTGCCGCCATATTGCTCGGGCCATGCGGGGACCGACCAGCCCTTTTCGCCGAGGATCTTGTGCCAGGCGAGGAAGTCTTCGCGCGAAAGGTCTTCGCGAAGGCCCACATCGCCGAGGTGCTTTGGATAGTTCGCTTCGATGAAGGCGCGAACTTCCTCGCGGAAAGCCTGTTCTTCGGGGGTGAATTCGAGATTCATGGGGTCACACTCCGCTGGTCATCCTCTCGCGCCCGGATTTGCGGGCTGCTTCGGCGATTTTCTTCACCAACGGGAGCGGTGGCGCAAGGTTGCAATGTGAAATTCTTCTGGCGCCAGAGACGGTGTCTAAGGCCCGCATCCAGCGCTGCCGCTACGGTATCGCCCCGAGTCAGCCTTCCGGGATCAAGGACGTGGCACTTACAAAAAAAGCCCCGCTGTTGGAGCGGGGCCTTCGTGATTTCCGGTGGTTGATCGACGAATCGGGTTCAGCCGAGCTTTTCCGCTACGAGCGCTTTCAGGTCTTTCTCGCTGCGTGCGCCGATGTGGCTGATGATTTCGCCGGCACAGATGGCGCCCATGCGCAGGCAGGTCTCAAGATCTTCGCCGCGCGTCTGGCCGGTGAGGAAGCCGGCAGCGAAAAGGTCGCCCGCGCCGGTGGTGTCGATGACCTTGTCGATCGGCTCGGCGGCGACTTCGGCACGTTCGCCGCTCTGGATGGCCACGGCGCCCTTGTCGCTACGCGTGGCGACGAGGGTGGGGACCTTGTCCTTCAGCGCGGCAAGACCGGCATCGAAGTCCTGCTCGCCCGTCAGCGTGGCCAGTTCATGCTCGTTGACGAAGAGAATGTCGATCTTGCCTTCATCGATCAGTGCGCGGAAATCGTCCCCGTGGCGGTCGATGACGAAGCTTTCCGAAGCAGTGAAGGCGACCTTGCGGCCTGCATTGCGAGCGACATCGATGGCGCGGCGCATGGCGCTGCGGGGCTCTTCCGGATCCCAGAGATAGCCTTCGAGATAGAGCACGCCGGCGCTGGCAATCAGTTCTTCGTCGAGCGCGGCAGGAGGGAGGAACTGCGAGGCGCCGAGAAAAGTGTTCATCGTGCGCTCGCCATCGGGGGTGACGAAGATGAGGCAGCGCGCGGTCGGCGGCTCTTCGTCGCGCGGCTTGGTGTCGAAATCGATACCCACGGCGCGAATGTCATGCGCGAAGATGTCGCCGAGCTGGTCCTTGGCGACCTGGCCGACGAAAGCACACTGCGCACCCAGCGCCGCCATTCCGGCGAGCGTATTGGCAGCCGAACCGCCCGAAATCTCGGTCGCACGGCCCATGGCATCGTAGAGCTCCTTGGCACGCTCGGTATCGACCAGCGTCATCCCGCCCTTGGCGAGGCCGAGCTCTTCGATAAGCTCGTCGGAACAGGGGGCCATCACATCGACAATGGCATTGCCGATGGCGACGACGTCGTAACGGGGGTCGGTCATGGTAACTCCGGGAAACTGGGTAATTGGGGTAACTCGTCGGGCGCGGTTAGCCGTTCATCGCAGCGAGGCCAAGGGCGGCGTTGACTCGGGCGCTCTCTCACGCGATTCCAGTGGCATAATGAACTCGCTTCCCCGCGCCCTCGCCCTGTCCTTCAGCCAATTGGGCGACCCGGCCATCCTAAAGATCCTTTTCAAGAGCCTGCTGATAACGCTGGGAATATTCTTGGTTGTAGGCTGGGGTCTGAATTTCGGCTTCGAGGCGGCGCTCGAATGGGCGGGGCTGGAGGGCGGTGGCGGCGCGAGTACGCTGCTGGCCATTCTCGCCACGATTATCGGCGCGTGGCTGCTGTTCCGCTTCGTCGCGCTGTTCGTATTGCAGTTCTTTGCCGAAGACGTGGTGCGTGCCGTCGAGGCGAAGCACTATCCCGGTGCGGCGAGCGCCGCGCGTTCGCTTTACTTCGGCGAGGAGCTGAAGAACGGCATTCGCGCCACGATGCGCGCGCTATTGGCCAACCTCGTTGCCCTGCCCCTTGCCGTGATGCTGCTGGTCACCGGTATCGGGACAGCGCTCCTGTTCTGGGCGATCAACGGGTTCCTGCTGGGCCGCGAATTGCAGGACATGGTGTGGCTGAGGCACCGCGTCGACGAAAGCGAGCTTGCGCCGCTCGGGCAGGGAAGGCGGTTCATGCTCGGCGGGGCAGTGGCTGGTCTGCTGCTCGTGCCGTTCCTTAACCTGCTGGCACCCGTGCTCGGAGCCGCCAGTGCCACCCATATGGTCCATCGCTCGAGGTCGCCCCATGCGTAAGATTGCCACATTGCTGATGCTGGCGGGCAGCCTGTCCGCCTGCATGAGCACTCCCAAGAGCTACACGCCTGCCGAGCAGCGTCCGGTCACGTCGACCCGTCCGCCGCCGCAGCGCCCGGTGCAGGCGGCACCGTCCACCGCGACCTTCATTGCGCCGAAGGTGATGAACCTGCCCGGCCTCGAAGGCATCATCGGCCGCGATGCGACAGCGCTTGCCAATATCTTCGGCGCGCCGCGGCTCGAGGTGAAGGAGGGAGATGCGATGAAGCTGCAGTTCAGCGGAAGCCCGTGTGTGCTCGACATCTATCTCTACCCTCTGCAGCCGGGCGCGAGGCCCAGCGCAACGCATGTGGAGGCGAGACGCGCCAGCGACGGCGAGGATGTCGACCGTGCTGCCTGTGTGCGAGCGCTCAGAAGGTAGATTGGGCTAGGTTCGAGCGAGAAGGTGCCCGGACGAGAACCGGCGCGCAGCGGACATTCAGTCCGTGAGCACCGGAAGCGCAGGCCAGGTGCATTCGCAGCCGGACCTTGGCCAATCTAGACCATGAAGGATTCGCCGCAGCCGCAGGCGCCTTTGGCGTTGGGATTTTCAAACACGAAACCGGCGGAGAAATCGTCCTCCACCCAGTCCATCTTGCTGCCGACGAGATAGAGCACCGAGGCGCCATCGATATAGAAGATGCCGCCCGGGGTCTCGATTTTCTCGTCGAACTTGGCTTCCTCGCTCACGTAATCGACCGAATAGGCGAGACCCGAGCAACCACGGCGCGGGGTCGAGAGCTTCACGCCAATCGCATCCTCGGGTGCCTTCGACATGAGTTCGGCAATGCGTTCTTCCGCGCGCGGGGTGAGGATGACTGCAGCCTTGGGGGCGGGGCGAGTGGTGGTATCGGCCATCAAAGCATCCCCAATTCGAGGCGTGCTTCGTCGGTCATCTTTTCAGGGCCCCAGGGCGGATCCCAGACGAGATTGACCTCGGCATCGCGGACACCGGGCACGCTGGCGGCGCGGAGCTCGACTTCGCCCGGCATGCTCTCGGCGACCGGGCAATGCGGGGTGGTCAGCGTCATGATGACGGTGACATCGCATTCGTCATCGACCTCGACGCCGTAAATCAGGCCGAGGTCGTAGATGTTGACCGGGATTTCGGGGTCGTAGATTTCCTTCAGCGCGTCGATGACCGCCTGCTGCAGCTTGCCGCCGGCACCGGTGGCGCTGTCCGCCTCGGGCTTTTTCGCGAGGAAGCCTTCGAGATAGTCGCGCTTGCGTTCGAGCTTTTCGCCCGCCGTTTCCTCGGTGTCGATAGCATCCTCCACGCGGGCGCGGGGCGGCTTGCCGACCACCGCATCAGCCGGCGAGGGTGCGGCAATGAAATCCTGTTCGTCGGAAGGCTTGTTCATCCGAAAATCCTCCGGGTCCTTTCAATTCCGCGCATGAGCGCGTCGATATCGCTTTCGTCGCTGTAGAGGCCGAAGCTGGCGCGTGCGGTGGCGGGTACGCCAAGGTGGTCCATCAAGGGCTGCGCGCAGTGGTGTCCCGCGCGAATGGCGACGTTTTCTTCGTCCAATATGGTGCCGAGGTCGTGCGGATGCACCCCTTCGAGCGCAAAACTGACGATTCCGGCGCTTTCCTCGGGGCCGAACAGCGTGACGGCGTTCAGCTTGCGCAGTTCATCGCGCAGGGTGGCGGCAAGCCTGCTCTCATGTTCGAACAGGCGGTCGGGGCCGAGCGCGTCGACATAGTCGATGGCGGCATGCAGCGCGATGGCCTCGGTAATCATCGGCGTGCCCGCCTCGAAGCGCTGCGGGGGCGGGGCGTAGGTGGTGCCGTCGAAGGCGACCTTGTCGATCATCGCACCGCCGCCCTGATAGGGAGGCATGTGCTCGAGCAATTCGCTGCCCGCCCAGAGCACGCCGATGCCGGTTGGGCCGTAGAGCTTGTGGCCGGAGAAAGCATAAAAATCGCAATCGAGCGCTTCCATGTCGAGCCTCATGCGCGGCGCGGCCTGGCAGCCGTCGAGCAGGATTTTCGCGCCGACCGAATGGGCGAGGTCCGCTGCCTTGCGGGCATCGAGGACTGAACCCAGAACATTCGATACGTGGGCCAGAGAAACCAATTTGGTTCGCGGCGTCAGCATCGCTTCCAGCGCGCCGAGGTCGATTTGACCGTCTGGCGTCAAGGGGCAAACCTCGATTTTGGCTCCGGTTCGCTCGGCAAGCATTTGCCAGGGCACGATATTCGAGTGATGTTCGAGCGTGGAGAGGATGATCCGGTCGCCCTCGCCGATGCGGGTCATGCCCCAGGTCGCGGCGACGAGGTTGATGGCCTCGGTAGCCCCGCGCACGAAGACCACCTCGTTTTCCGACTTGGCGCCGATGAAGTTCGCCACGCGGCGGCGGGCTGCCTCATAGCCCGAGGTCATCTGCGCCGAGCGGCCATAAACCCCGCGGTGGACGGTGGCGTAATCCTTGCCCAGCGCGCAGCTCATCGCATCGATTACCGGCTGCGGCTTCTGCGCCGAGGCGGCGGTGTCGAGATAGTGCCAGACCTCGCCTTCCTGCGTTACGAGGCCGGGGAAGTCCGCCTTGCGGGTGAGGGTCGCCGTATCGCTCACAGGTGCTTGTCCAGCTTGTCGAGCGCCGCCTGCAGCAGGCGCTCCTGCGCGCCCTCGTCATCGAGCGCCACCAGCGCATCACCGATGAAGGCCTGCACCAGCAGGCGGCGCGAAAGTTCGGGCGTCAGGCCGCGCGCCGCCATGTAGAAACGCGCGCTTTCATCCAGCTGGCCGACCGTGGCGCCATGGGCGCATTTCACGTCGTCTGCGAAGATCTCGAGCTGCGGCACGGCATTCACGCTCGCGCCCTTTTCGAGCAGCAGGCCCTTGAAGTCCTGCGCCGCGTCGGTCTTTTGCGCGTGGCGCACCACGTCGATCTGGCCGAGGAAATTGCCCGTGCCCTTGCCCCAATGGACCGCGCGCACGGTCTGGTTGCTCGTGCCGTCGGGCTCGGCATGGGTGGTGCGGCTGACGAATTCGCGCACCGTGTCGCGGCCTCCCACGGTGATGCCGCCCATTTCGAAATGTGCGCCCTTGCCGAGCGTCACCTCGACTTCGACGCGGGCATAATCGGCCGCAGCAATGACGCCAAACAGTTCGAACCGCGCGCCTTCACCCACTGTGACGCGCAGGCGATGGACTTCGGTTTCTTCCAAATTTTCGTCGGTTACGAGCAGGAGTTCGCGCGCGTTCTCGCCCGCCGCCACGTCTATCTGGCGCCATGCAAGATCGCTTTCCCGCAAGAGGTCGACCGCAGCATAGCGCCACGCCTCATCGCGCCGGGTGGGGAGTGTTGCGGCCTCGCTCATGCCGGCTCCGCCATCACCGCGTCATAGCCTTCGTTTTCGAGACGCTCCGCAAGCTCGGGGCCGCCGGTCTTCACGATTGCACCCTTGCTGAGAATGGAGACCTTGTCGGGCTTCACGACTTCGAGCAGGCGCTGGTAGTGCGTAATCAGCAGCACCGCCTTGTCGGGCTTGCGCATGATCGCATTGATGCCCTCGCCCACCACGCGCAGCGCATCGATGTCGAGGCCGCTGTCGGTTTCGTCGAGCACGGCGAAAGAGGGATCGAGGATGCCCATCTGGACCATCTCGGCGCGCTTCTTCTCGCCGCCGGAGAAACCTACGTTCACATTGCGCTTGAGCATGTCCATGTCGAGCTTGAGCAACCCGGCCTTTTCCTTGGCCAGCTTGAGGAATTCGCCGCCCGAGAGCGGCTCTTCGCCGCGCTGTTTGCGCTGCGAATTCAGCGCCTCGCGCAGGAACTGGACGTTCGACACGCCGGGAATCTCGACCGGGTACTGGAAGCCTAGGAAGAGGCCAGCCGCGGCGCGTTCGTGCGGCTCCATGTCTAGCAGGTCCTCTCCATTGAATGTCACCGAGCCGCCAGTCACTTCGTACCCCGGACGGCCGCCCAGCACATAGGACAGCGTCGACTTGCCCGCGCCATTGGGGCCCATAATGGCATGGACCTCGCCCGCCGGCACTTCGAGCGTGAGGCCGTTCAAAATCTGCTTGCCGCCGATTTCGGCGGTGAGGTTGTCAATCTTCAGCATTGTCTTTCCTGGTGTAGCGGGGCCGCGGCGCGGAGTTGCGCTGGTGGTCGCGGCGGGCCTGCTGCTTGTCGGCGATGCGACTGCGCATGCCGAGGGTGATACGTTGGAGGACAGCGTCCATGTCCTCGAGAATGTCCTTGGCGGCGATGCGCATCACGCGGATGCCGACCGCCTCGAGGCTCTTGTCGCGGCGCTTGGCGAGCGTCTCGTCCTGCCCTTCCTCGTCGATCATGATCGCCATGCCGAGCTTGTGGCAGTTGAAATCGACGATCGCGCTGCCGACCACGGCGTGGCGCTTGAAGGTGAAGGGGCCCATGTCGGCCTTGGCGAACTTCTCGGCGAGCGCCTTGTGCGCCTCGGTCGAGTGACGCCGCATATCGCGCGCCTGCTCGTGCAGCGCATCGAGCCGCTTCTCCGAAATCTCCCACCCGCGGCCCTTCTTCTTGAGCGCGGGCGCGGTATCGGCGGTTTCGCTAGGATCGCGAAGCTGCAGGGTCTTGCGGTCAGTCATATACCAAATGGCCTTGGAGGAAGTTCTGGATTGTAGTCGGGCTTTTCGAGGTCAGCGAGGATAAGCGCCGTCACAATTTGATCGGCACGAATTTCCGGTGATGACGCGACAAAAAATTCATCGGAAAGCCTTTCCCATTGGAGGGAGATTTTATTCTCCTCAGCAATGGTTCTCGCAAACCCTTCGTTCGTCCGATGGATTCTGTAGGTTCGGCTCACCCCACACTGCCCTCAAGCGAGATTGCCAGCAGCTTCTGCGCCTCCACGGCGAACTCCATCGGCAGCTCTTTCAGCACCTCTTTCGCAAATCCGTTGACGATGAGCGCGATGGCTTCCTCGTCGTCGAGACCGCGCTGCATGGCGTAGAAGAGCTGGTCGTCGCTGATCTTGCTGGTGGTCGCCTCGTGCTCGATCTGGGCGGAGGGGTTCTTCACCTCGATATAGGGCACGGTGTGCGCGCCGCATTCGTCGCCGATCAGCAAGGAATCGCATTCGGTGCGGTTGCGCACGCCGTCGGCATTGGCCGCCACCCGTACGAGGCCGCGATAGGTGTTGTTCGACTTGCCCGCCGAGATACCCTTGGAGATGATCGTCGAGCGGCTGCCCTTGCCGTTGTGAACCATTTTGGTTCCCGTATCGGCCTGCTGGTAGTTATTTGTAACCGCAACGGAATAGAACTCGCCCACGCTGTCTTCGCCGTTGAGCACGCAGGAGGGGTATTTCCATGTCACCGCGCTGCCGGTTTCGACCTGCGTCCAGCTGACCTTGCTGCGCGCGCCCTGGCAGAGGGCCCGCTTGGTGACGAAATTGTAGATTCCGCCCTTGCCATTCTCGTCGCCCGGATACCAGTTCTGGACCGTCGAATACTTGATTTCGGCATCTTCCAGCGCAACCAGCTCGACCACGGCGGCGTGGAGCTGGTTCTCATCGCGCATCGGCGCGGTGCAGCCTTCGAGATAGCTGACGTAGCTGCCCTTTTCGGCCACGATCAGCGTGCGTTCGAACTGGCCGGTATTCTCGGCATTGATGCGGAAATAGGTCGACAGCTCCATCGGGCAGCGCACGCCCTCAGGCACATATACAAAAGTGCCGTCCGAAAAGACCGCGCAGTTCAATGTTGCGAAGAAATTGTCCTTCTGCGGCACCACCTTGCCGAGCCACTTCTTTACGAGGTCAGGATATTCGCGGATCGCCTCGCTGATCGAGAGGAAGATGACGCCTGCCTTCTTCAGCTCCTCGCGGAAGGTGGTGGCGACACTGACGCTGTCGAACACCGCGTCCACCGCGACCTTACGCGCGCCCTTCACCCCGGCGAGCACTTCCTGCTCTGCAATAGGGATGCCCAGCTTCTCGTAAGTCTCGCGGATTGCCGGATCGAGCTCGTCGAGCGATTCCAGCTCGGGCTTCTTTTTCGGCGCGGCGTAGTAATAGGCGTCCTGGTAGTCGATTGCGGGATAGCCGAGTTTCGCCCAGTCCGGCTCTTCCATCTCCTGCCACATGCGGAAGGCCTTGAGGCGCCAGTCGAGCATCCATTCGGGCTCGTTCTTCTTGGCCGAGATGAAGCGGACCGTGTCTTCGGTCAGGCCCTTCTCGGCAAATTCGGTTTCGATGTCCGAGGACCAGCCGTGCTCGTATTCGGCCGCCTTTGCGGCAGCCTCCTTGGCTTCGCGGTCTTGGATGTCCACTTGCTCGTTCACGCGAGTTCCTTTTCCTGCGCCAGTTGCGCGAGGCTGATGCCAGCCAGCGCGCTGCGCAGCGTTTCATTCACCAGCGGCCAGTGCGGCCGCACGCGGCAATCGTGATCGACCGAGCAATCCGTGCCTTCCACGCAGGCCGTCAGCGCAATCGGCCCTTCGACCGCCTCGACGATATCGGCGAGAGTGATGGCAGCAGCCGGTCGCGCCAGCTGCAAGCCGCCGCCAGCCCCGCGTACCGAGCGTAGCAATCCGGCACCGACCAGCTTGCTCACCAGCTTCTGCACCGTGGGCGCAGGGAGGCCGGTTTCCGCCGCCAGTTCAGACGCGCTCACCCTGCCCCCGCCGCAATGGCGGGCTGCCTGGCTCATCGTGACGACGGCGTAATCTGCAAGGTTCGAAAGGCGCATGGTTTCTTAATCGGACGATATCGTTCCGATTAGCCAGCTATGAGCGGGAGGCGCGATTTTCAACGGAAAACCGCCAGTTGCGAGTCGTTAGCAACTGGGGCCTAGTCGGCTTTCTTCGCCAGTTCCTCGTCCTGGTTGCCGCCGAAAAGGTCGACAGAGCTGTAACCGGACGCAGCCAGCGTGTCCTTTATCACTGATTCCACCTTAGGTTGCAGGCGGCGCGGGGTGCGCCCGGCGAAATGGCGGATTTCCTTGATCATATGCGCCTGGTCGTAAAATGCGTCGCGGATTTCCGCTTCCATCTTCGGCGTGAGGTCCGGCATCGCGAGCAATGTCGCCGCGCGAATTGCGCGGTATCGCCGGATGAGGCGGACTGGCGGCTGGCCGAAGAACCGCGTCACCAAACGTTGCACCTGCCGTTCCGAATAGGGCAGGCGATCCTGCAATTCGGCAATCTCGGGCTTGAAGGACGAGGACAGCCATTCGAGCGTACGGTCGATGACCTGCAAGTGCCGTTCGGATAGCGGCGAGATGCCCTCCTCGATGATGGCAGCAAGCGCGTCCACGGCCTCGCGCTCGGTCAGCTCGCCGCTCTCAACTCGCGGCACGAGCGCGTGTATCCTGTTCGCCAAATCCTCGCGAAGGCCGTCCGCGACCGAGACATAACGGTCGCTATATTCATCGACCGAAAGCCCGGTCAACGCCGCCCAGCCGCGAAAATTGAGCGACACGCCCAGCATCACCGTGTGCGAGTCGATTTCGAATTCCTGTGCCTGCAGCAGCGGACACTGGAGGAACGCCTGAGTCGCCTTGGCTGAGCCTCCCTTGGCAAAACGCATGGTTCCGCCACCGCGCAGCGTCACGACGAGCTGGCCCGAATAGGCCGGCATCATGTCGACGACCTTCTCGTCACCCGAACGAAGGATGTAGAGCGAGTTCAGATAGGGTGCGAGCGCGTCGGGCGCTGCAACCCATTCAAATGTATGTGTTTCCTTGGCCCCTGCCCCATCGGCCATAGCGATTGCGCCCCTGTCTCGTGTCCCTGAAACGAGTGACTGTCTGCTCCCCGCGCTCCCGAAAGTCTACGGATTGTTTGTCGATTCCTTACAAATTACCGTTTTCTAATAAAAAAAGGGCGGCCCACTTGGAGCCGCCCTGTGTAGGTGAGAACTCGTTGCATTGCTGCCTCGAGCCCTTCGGGTCGCAAGAGGGGTAATACCGAGTCTTTAGATTTTATGATTGTATGCACGCGACACGGGGCGTGTAACCCGCGCGTTTTGGCGAGAATCTACAATTTCGTCCCGCAAGAGGACATGGGCAATATCGACAGTTTCGTTGCGGTGCGCCATAGGCGCGCCATGTTGTTCGACCTCGCCCGCCCTGCGCTTTTTGCCCTCGACCCCGAACGTGCACATCGACTGACCGTCGCCGCGCTCAAGGCCGCGCCTGTCGGTACGCCGCCAAAAGCGGGCGCTCTTACAACCCGGGTTGCGGGGATCGACTTTCCCAATCCGCTCGGCATGGCGGCGGGTTTCGACAAGGATGGCGAGGTGCCTGACAAGCTGCTGGGGCTCGGCTTCGGATTTGCCGAGGTCGGCTCGATCACGCCGCGCCCGCAGGCCGGCAACCCGAAGCCGCGCCTGTTCCGGCTGGTCGAGGACCGAGCGGTGATCAACCGGATGGGGTTCAACAATGGCGGGGCGGAGGTTGCTTCGCGGCGACTCGCTGCGCGCAAGGCGCGTCCGGGCGTGCTCGGCATCAATATCGGCGCGAACAAGGACAGCGAGGACCGCATCGCCGATTATGCGGAGATGACCCGCATCATGGCGCCGCTGGCGACATATCTCGCGGTCAATATCTCCAGCCCCAACACGCCGGGCCTGCGTGCTCTGCAGGACGAGGGCGCGCTGGTGTCGTTGCTCGATGCGGTATTCGAGGCGCGCGGGGATGCGGGGCCTCCGGTGTTTCTCAAGGTCGCGCCCGATCTCGAACCCGCCGATGTCGACGCGATTGCGCGCATTGCGGCAGACAAGGGTCTGGGCGCGCTGATTGTCTCGAACACCACGATTACGCGACCCGACCTTCGCTCGCACCACGCGGGCGAGGCGGGCGGCCTGTCGGGCGCACCTTTGCGCGAGCTTGCGCTCGAGCGACTGCGCGATTTCCGCAAGGCGACCGGCGGCACAATCCCGCTCGTGGGCGTGGGCGGCATTGCGAGTGCCGAGGACGCCTGGGCGCGTATCCGGGCCGGGGCGAGCCTCGTCCAGCTTTACAGCGCCATGGTCTACGAAGGCCCCGGCTTACCGCGCCGCATTACTTCCGGCCTCGAACGGTTGATGAAGCGCGACGGCTTTTCCTCGATTGCGGAGGCAGTCGGAACCGAATAGCCTCGCGCGCGATGAACCGATCGATAGTCCTTCCGCTCGCCACGCTTGCCCTTTCGGCCTGCGCCACCCCTCAAGAAATCGCCAGCCCCGCGCCCTACACCGGCGCGGTCTCCGCCGCAGACCCGCGCGCTCAAGCTGCGGGCGAGGAAATCTTGGCGGACGGCGGCAGCGCGACCGACGCCGCGATTGCTGTCATGCTGGCCCTTACCGTTGTCGAGCCGCAGAGTTCGGGCATTGGCGGAGGTGGTTTCCTCGTGCGCGGCGAGGCGGATGGCGATGTCACGACTTACGATGGGCGCGAGACGGCTCCCTGGGGCGCTACGCCGACATGGTTCCTCGATGAAAATGGCGAAGCACCGCCTTTTCGCGAGTCGGTCCGCAGCGGCCTGAGCGTTGGCGTGCCGGGCAATATCGCGCTCGCTGCAAAGGCGCATGGCGAACACGGCAGGCTGGCCTGGGCGGACCTCTTCGCTCCCGCAATCAAGCTTGCGCGTGAGGGCTTCCAGATTAACCCGCGCATGCACGACGCACTCAGTCGCTCGCGGTTGACCGGCGGGCATAGTGAAATGGCCAAGGCGCTGTTCTACGGCGCGGATGGCGAACCGCTGCCGGTCGGCACGCTCGTGCGCAACGAGGAACTGGCGAAGTCCTTCGAGGCCTTCGCTGCAGGCGGGGCAGAGGCCTTTTACACCGGCGACAACGCGATAGCTGTCGCCACCACGGTCGCCGCCGACACGCCCAAGCCGGGCGCGATGAGCTATGACGACATCACCGGTTACGAGGCAAAAGAACGCAGCGCGGTGTGCAGAAGCTACCGCAAATACCGCATCTGCTCGATGGGCCCGCCGACGTCGGGCGGGATCGCGGTGCAGCAGATCCTCGGCCAGCTCGAACGCTTCGACCTCGCCGCGCTCGGTGCGGAAAACCCGGTCACCTGGCACCTCTTCCTCGAGGCACAACGCCTCGCCTATGCCGACCGCGAGCTCTATCTGGCCGACAGCGATTACGTGACCGTCCCGGTCGCAGGGCTGCTCGAAAAGAGCTACCTTGCCGAGCGTAGTGCGCTGATTTCCGAAGATAAGTCCATGACGGAGGTCACGGCAGGACGCCCGCGCGGCGCGCCCATGGCACTCGCCGATGGCGACGAGCCGGCCGAGCAAGGGACCTCGCATCTCGCCGTGGTGGACAGCACGGGCACCATGGTCAGCTACACCTCGACCATCGAAAGCGCCTTCGGTTCAGGCCTGATGGTCGGCGGCTATTACCTCAACAACGAGCTGACCGATTTCAGCCGTTCACCGGAAGTCGACGGCCGCATGGTCGCCAACCGGGTCGAGGGCGGCAAGCGGCCGCGCTCCTCCATGTCGCCCACCGTGGTCTACGACCCGCAAGGCCGGCCCTTCTTCGTCGTCGGCGCGGCGGGAGGGAGCACCATTCCCGTCACCACCGCGCGCGCCATCATCGGCGCCATTGATTTCGGTCTCAGTGCGGAAGAATCGCTCCGATTGCCCTTCCTGATGGCTTTCGGAAACCGCGTCCTGCTCGAGGAGAACACCTGGCTGGAGGCGCAAGCAGAGCAATTCCGCGCGCTCGGCCACGAAGAGCTCATCATCCGGCAGGCCCCCATCAAGGGCGGTGCGCTGCGCCGCAATGGCGACCAGTGGGAGACCGCACGCGACCCCCGCCTCGAAGGCTATCTCGACATGCCCTGAAGCGGCACCCCTGCCCCCTTGCCGTAGCTGGAGCGGGAGCCTAAGCCCCTGCGCTTCGTTGGTCGCACAACAAAGATAAGTATTCTCGAGGAGCCTGCCTGTGCTGTCGGACATCGATTCCGCCAACAATCTTGTCGAACTGTTCCTGAAGCGCGCCGACGAACGGCCGGACCGCGCCTTCCTGGGCGCCAAGCGCGATGGCGAATGGCAGACCATCAGCTGGGGCGAAGCGGCAGAGCAAATGTGCCTGCTCGCCGAAAACCTGCAAAAGCTCGGTCTTAAACCGGGCGACCGTGTGTGCCTCGTCTCCGAAAATCGCCCCGAATGGTGCATCGCCGACCTCGCCATCATGGCCGCGGGCTGCATCACCGTTCCGACCTACATCACCAACACCGAGCGTGACCACGTCCACATCCTCGACAATTCGGGGGCCAAGGCGGTAATCGTCTCGACCGAGAAGCTGCTCGGGCCGCTCCACGGCGCGCTGCAGGCATCGGGCGTCGCGGAGCATGTCATCGGCATCGAAGACCTCCACCGCCAGCAATCGGGCAGCTTCGGCTTCCACCAATGGGACAAAATGCTCGAAGGCGATGCAGCCGAAGCGCGCAAGGCGGTCGAAGAGCGTATCGCGGGCATCGGGCGCGGCGACACCGCCTGCATCATCTACACCAGCGGCACCGGCGGCGCACCACGCGGCGTGATGCAGCACCACGGCGCCATCCTGTGCAACATCGCGGGCGCGGCGGAAATCCTCATCGAGGACTTCGGCATCGACGACGAGGAGCGTTTCCTCTCTTTCCTCCCCGCCAGCCATGCCTACGAACACACCGGCGGCCAGTATTTGCCCATCAGCGTGGGCGCGCAAATCTACTATTCCGAAGGCCTCGAGAAGCTTGCGAGCAATATCGAGGAAACCCGCCCCACCATCATGGTCGTCGTTCCGCGCCTCTTCGAAGTGCTGCGCACCCGCATCATGAAGCAGGTCACCAAGCAGGGCGGCATGGCCGAGAAACTGATGAACACCGCGCTCGAAGTCGGCGAGCGCCGCGCCGAGGGCAAGCCGAAGTTCGGCGACGGGGCGAAGGATTTCGTGGTCGGCAAGCTGCTCAAGCCGAAGATTCGCCAGCGTTTCGGCGGGCGGATCAAGGCGATGGTGTCTGGCGGCGCGCCGCTCAATCCGGAAGTCGGCATCTTCTTCGAGAGCATGGGGCTGACCATGCTGCAGGGCTATGGTCAGACCGAGGCCGGCCCGGTGGTCGCCTGCAACCGCCCCAAGGCAGGGATCGCGATGCACTCCGTCGGTCCGGCCATGCGCGGGGTCGAGGTTAAGATTGCCGAGGACGGCGAAATCCTCTGCCGCGGCGAGCTGGTGATGCACGGCTACTGGCAGAACGAGGCCGAGACCGAGCGGACGATCAAGGACGGCTGGCTGCACACCGGCGATATCGGCCATCTCGACGAGAAGGACCGCATCGTCATCACCGACCGCAAGAAGGACATGATCGTCAACGACAAGGGCGACAATATCGCCCCGCAAAAGGTTGAGGGAATGCTGACACTGCAGCCCGAAATCGGCCAGGCGATGGTCGCTGGCGACAAGCGGCCCTACATCGTCGGCCTGCTGGTCCCCGATGCCGAATGGGCAGTCGACTGGGCCAAGGCCAATGGCAAGAAGTTCGACATGAAGGCGCTTCAGGACGACCCGGAATTCCGCAGCGCGGTGAGGAAAGCGGTCAACCGCGTGAACAAGGACCTCTCGGTCATCGAGAAGGTCCGCCAGTTCACCTTCGCGGACGAAGGCTTCACCATCGAGAACGAGGAAATGACCCCCTCGATGAAAATCCGCCGTCACAAGATCCGCGACCGTTACGGCGACCGTCTCGACGGCCTTTATCGCAGCTAAGCATGCAGAATATAGGGATAATCCTCGCCGGCGCGCTGCTGCTGGGTAGCTGCACCACGCGCCAGCATATCAGCGATGCGCTTCCTTCGGCGCTCGAAGCGGGGTGGGAGGGCGGAAGGGTCTGCATGCTCCAGCACCAGACCGACACGCACCGCGTGCTTCGCTGCACCTTCCCGCCGGGCGTAGGGCACGAGCGGCATTACCACCCGCCGCACTACGGCTACGCCCTGAGCGGGGGCACAATGCAGCTCACCAGCGAAAGCGGCACGCGCACGGCGACGCTGGCTACAGGCTCGGACTATTCGAGCGACGGGGTAGAGTGGCATGAGGTGGTCAATGTGGGCGAGACCACGGTGACTTATCTGATTGTGGAAGAGCTTTAGGCTTCTCGAACTAGGCTTCCTGAACTCGCTTTCGAAAGTGGCCAAGTTGACCACTCATATCCTTGAAAGCTTTCGCTAGATCATCGACGAAAGTCTCGGCTTCCTGTTGTCGAACGGCCCATCTGTCATCTTGTTTAGAATTTCCGCGATAGACGGTGACGTCGAGAATTATGATCCAGTCACCGTTAGGCTCGTTAGCTACCGTGCCAACACCGTGAGCGAGAAACTGTCGGCGGCTCTCAATCAAACGCCAAGAGTTAAGTGCGTTTGAGAAAGCTTTGAGCTGCCTGCTTGTCCCCTCGATTTCCTCGGACAGCGAAATCAGATCGGCAAGCTGTTGTCCGGCAAGATGTCGAATCTTGTCTTGTTTGCCCGCCGCTTGCGCAGCCTCCAGCGACTTTCGGACAGCAGCCTCGAAACGCGCAAAATAGTTGAGGCAGCGGCCTCGCCACTCGTCAGGCGTAAATTTCGCTTCTGGCATTTCCGCTAGCTACGACTAAGCAGCCACTTCCTCGATGAACTCGGGATAGAAGCTCGGGGCGCGGTCGCTCCAGCCGGGGGCTGTGGCGGCGGCTTCGCTCAGGCTCTGGAGGAGCATCTTGCGGCGTTCTGGGCGGATTTGCGGGAGCGCAGCGGCGGCGCAGAAGGCGCTCGGCAGCCACGGGCGCGCATCGGCTCCGAGCAGGCGTTCGTACAAGAAACGGAAGGCCGAGAAGCACTCGATACGCTCCTGCGCGAGGTCGAAGGCGGCCAAGCGGGTAATCTTGCCGATGAAGCTCTCGATGGCGTCGAAACCCGATTCTTCGGGAATCGCCCCGCGCAGGGCCTTCAGTTCCTGGTAGGCGACATACTGGCTGCGGATAGCGGCAGTCTCGCCCTGCGTGCGGCCCCAGATGCGGAAGGCATCGCACCGGCCAAGCCCGATATCGAGGCTGCGGCGGATATAGCGCTGCTCGGCGGCGGTGAAGCTGGCGAACTCGCGCATTTCGGCAATGGTCAGCGATGCGGCATTGGTAACGGCCATTGATTCGACTCCTTCGTCGAATCGGACTCTCCGCCAATATGGTTAATTTTTGGTGGCGGGACTTTCTTGGGCGCCCTCAAACGCCGGGCGCGACGCGTCCGCGTCGCTTGGCTTCCTCGCATAAGCTCGGGCGCGCGGTCGCGCTTGCGGGCCTGCGGCCCGTTCAGTTCACAGATTAGAGTTCGACAACGTCTTGCCAGTCTTCATGGCGCTGGGCCATGGCCTTGAAGAAGGGGCAGAGCGGGATGATGGCGATACCCTTCCCCCGCGCATCCTCCACTACATGCGCCGCCAGCGCTTCGCCGATGCCCTGCCCGCGCATACTCTCGGGCACGCCCGTGTGGTCGACGATGATCCGCGTCGGGCTCACTCGTGAGAAAGTGATTTCAGCCTCCTCGCCCTCAGGCGCGCGGTAGACATAGCGGCCCTTGCTGTCCGTCTCCTCGAGTTCGACCTGCAAATCCGCCATTGTCTTGTTCTCCCTAGATGAGCCCTGCCAGCGGGCTGCTCGGGTCGGCATATTTGCGCCGCCCCATGCGCCCCGCGAGGTAGGCTTCGCGGCCCGCTTCGACGCTCAGTTTCATCGCGCGGGCCATGCGGATGGGGTCCTTGGCCTCGGCGATGGCGGTGTTCATCAACACGCCGTCGCAGCCCAGTTCCATCGCCACTGCGGCATCGGAGGCCGTGCCCACGCCAGCATCGACCAGCACTGGCACATTCGCGCCCTCGACGATGAGGCGGATCGTGACCTGGTTCTGGATGCCGAGACCTGAACCGATCGGCGCGCCAAGCGGCATGACCGCCACGGCACCGGCCTCTTCAAGCTGCTTGGCGGCAATCGGGTCGTCGACGCAGTAGACCATCGGGAGAAAGCCTTCCTTCGCGAGCACTTCAGTCGCCTTCAGCGTCTCGCGCATGTCGGGATAGAGCGTCTTGGCCTCGCCGAGCACCTCGAGCTTCACGAGATCCCAGCCTCCCGCCTCGCGCGCAAGGCGCAGCGTGCGGATGGCGTCGTCGGCGGTGAAGCAACCTGCGGTGTTCGGGAGATAGGTGGTCTTCTTCGGGTCGATATAGTCGGTCAGCATCGGCGCCTTGGGGTCGCTGACATTGACCCGGCGTACCGCCACGGTGACGATTTCGGCCCCGCTCGCTTCGAGCGCGGCGGCGTTCTGTTCGAAATCCTTGTACTTGCCCGTGCCGACGATGAGGCGCGACTTGAAGGTGCGCCCCGCCACGGTCCAGGTGTCGTCGTCCTGCCCGCCGCCGACGAAATGCACGATTTCGAGGCTGTCGCCCTCGACCAATTTATGCTCGCTCAGCTCGCTGCGCGGGGCAATCACTCCATTATGCTCGACTGCCACCTTGGCAGGGTCGAGTTCGAGCTCGCGCACGAGGTCGGCGATGGTGGATGCGGCGGTGCGGCGGGTCTCGCCATTGATGGTCAGGCTAATCATTGCCCGGCCCACTTAGTCCCCGCAGCGCTCCTTGCAAGCAGCGGAGTGACAATGGCGCAGGTTGAGGATGTGCCCGAGCGAGACAAGCGCCACGCCGATGATCGTCAGGATTGCCTCCTTGTAGCCATGCTCGACCGCCAGCGCGCCGCCCATGAAGGTGAGGCCAGTCATCGCAATCACGAAGGGCGCGGCCATGCGGTGACGCAGCGCGCCCCAGCCGATGGCGACTGCGGCAATCAGAGTCGCAATCGCAAGTCCCCAACGGTGAAGTTCGGGCGCGAAGAACAGCTCGCCCCCGATTCCGAGGCCCGACACCAGCACGATGCTGAGCAGGCAGTGCAGCGCGCACAGGCCCGAGAGCCCGATACCTATACGGTCGAGCCGCTGCCGAATCGGATTGATGGCGCGTTGCAACATGTCATGACAGATATGTGATAGTATCACCTGTTACAAGGGCGGCTTGCGAAAAAGGACGCAGTTCGTCGCTTGCGGTGGCCGCTACGCCGATTGAATCAATTGCACTTGCGATTGGGGGCGCTTGTGGCATTCACGCGCGACATGACCGAGACAACATCCAGCGCCCGCCCGGGGCTGCTTGCCAACTGGCTGTTTATCGTTGCCGGGCTTGTCGTCCTAATCGTGACCGTGGGCGGTATCACGCGCCTCACAGAAAGCGGGCTTTCGATTACCGAATGGAAGCCCTTCCTCGGCGCGCTGCCCCCGCTGACCGATGCCGACTGGCAGGCCGAGTTCGAGCTCTACAAGCAGATACCCGAATACCAGCAGATCAACGGACCTGCGGGAATGGACCTCGAGGCATTCAAGTCGATCTACTGGTGGGAATGGATCCACCGCCAGCTCGGCCGACTTATCGGTCTGGCGCTTGCCGTGCCACTCGCCATCTTTGCGCTGCGCAAGATGGTGCCGCAGGGCTATTTCTGGCGTCTGTTTGCATTGGTAGCGCTGGTCGGCCTGCAGGGCAGCTTCGGCTGGTGGATGGTTGCCTCTGGCCTCGAGACGCGGACCGATGTCAGCCATTTCCGCCTCGCCATCCACCTGTGCACCGCGCTTGTCCTGCTGGGCGGCCTCGTCTGGACGGCGCTGGACCTCAAGCGCCTCGCCGCAGGCAAGCCGAAGCCGGCGGGAATGACCGCGCTCGCCGCGTGGGCGGGAATCATCCTGTTCGTGCAGTTGTTGCTCGGCGCGTGGGTCGCTGGACTGGAGGCAGGACTTGCCTCGGATAGCTGGCCCTTGATGCAGGGGCGTTTCATCCCCGAATTCGATTCCTCGCAAGGCATGTTTTGGGCGATGACACATGACCCCTTCCTCATCCACTGGATGCATCGCTGGTGGGTCTGGGTGGTCGTAGGCGCACTGGTGGTCATGGCGCGCAAGGTGAAACCAGCGAGCCGCAAAGCCTCGATCGCCATTCATGCCGCCTTCGGCACACAGGTCCTGCTCGGCATCGCCACGGTGATGACGGGGGTCGATTTCTACCTCGCCGTGCTGCACCAGCTGGTCGGTGCGCTCCTCGTTATCGCCTTCACCATTGGAGCGCATGTGCTCGGACGGCAGGAATGAGCGCACTCGTCTACTGCCCCTTTCCCGACATCGCATCGGCACGTGAAGTCGGGCAAAAGTTGCTCGACGAGGGCCTTATCGGCTGTATCAATATCGGCGGACCCATCGCGTCGCTGTTCGAATGGGCGGGCGAGCGCGGGGAGGGCGAGGAATGCGCTGTCCTCATGAAAACCGACGCATCGCTTCTCGAACGGGCGATTGAACGACTGGAGGACTTGCACCCTTACGAAGCTCCGGCAATATTGGGCTGGCCCTGCATTGCCGGGAAAGCCACTGCCGGGTGGCTGGCGGGGCTCGACGGGGGGAATGGGAGCAATGTCCAGCAATAGACGCGCCATACTGGCTGGTATCGCAGCCGGAGCGAGCCTGTCTTTCCTGTCATTGCCCGTGCGGCTGGCTGCGAGGCAGCGCCCTGTCGCCTTTCCCGAGGGCAGTTTTACCCTCCAGCGGGAACTCGAGCGCGGGCTGGGCGGCGGCGCAGCCATCGTCGTCACCCGTAGATGGCAATGCAGCTTCGCGCAGTTGGGCGAAGGCGCATCGGTCAGCGGCATCCAGGGTCGTTGCGATGTCAAAGCTCCAGCAGCACTTGCGGCATTGGCCGAAATGGAGCGCTCGCGGCGGATTACCGGCCTCTTTCCCATGAAGCTCGATAACGAAGGGCATATCTCCGACTGGGGCGCCCCCGGCACCACCGGTATCGAACCGGCACTACGCGCGGCTGGCGAGCGTATCGATAGTCTCGCCCTGGCGGAAAACGACAAGCGCGATGCAAAGACATGGCTGGCGCAGGTCGGAAGCACGGCGGCGGAAGTGGTCAGCCAGGTCCCGCGCGACCTGTTCTTCCCCGAAGCGGGCAAGCGCAGCGAAAACCGTAAGATGGCTCTACCCGATGGCCAGACCGGCTCTTACGACATTACTATCGAGGCCGAGACGCGCAAAAGCGACGGTTTGCTGGTCTCGAGCGAGCGCCGTATCGTGACCCGCATCGGCGACAGCTCGCGTATTGCCCGCGAGCGCTGGACACTCCTCACCTGACCAGACCGAAGGTGGGGAGTATTATTTTACCCCATCGGAGACGCGCGGAATTGCTTGACGAATCGCGTGCCTGCCGCCATTTGGCGCGCGCTTAGCGGCTCCATGCGTGGGGCCGCGCAATCGTTTAGCGGCCGAGAAGCTGGCCGCGATAACTCGAGCAAACGGATACGCAAGCCATGAAGGCTCTCACGAAAGTGACCCAGTCGGCCAAGCCGGCAGAGGTCGAAAAGGACTGGCACATCATCGACGCCGAAAACCTCGTCGTCGGTCGCCTTGCCGTCATCATCGCCAATCACCTGCGCGGCAAGCACAAGCCGAGCTACACCCCGCATGTCGATTGCGGCGACCACGTCATCGTCATCAATGCCGACAAGGTGAAGTTCACCGGCAAGAAGATGGACGACAAGATCTATTACAAGCACACCGGCCACCCGGGCGGCATCAAGGAAACCACCCCGAGCAAGGTTCTCGGCGGTCGCTTCCCCGAGCGCGTCCTCGAAAAGGCCGTGCAGCGCATGATCCCGCGTGGTCCGCTGGGCCGTGCGCAGATGCGTGCACTCCACCTCTACAACGGCACCGAGCATCCGCATGAGGGCCAGAAGCCCAAGACGCTCGACGTCGCTTCGATGAACCGCAAGAACAAGGCTGTTGCATAATGGCTGACGAAACCAAGAACGACACCGTCTCGGATCTCGCCGATCTGAAGGACATCGCTTCCGACGCGCCGCAGGGTGATTCGGCAGACATCGCCGCCAAGGCCGACGTTCCCCTGCGCGAGCAGGAACTCGACGCACAGGGCCGCGCTTACGCCACTGGCCGCCGCAAGGACGCCACCGCACGCGTCTGGCTCGTCCCCGGCAGCGGCAAGATCACCGTCAACGGCAAGGACCAGGAAGTTTACTTCGCGCGTCCGACCCTGCGTCTCGTGATCGACCAGCCCTTCGCCATCACCGAGCGCCAGGAACAGTACGACGTCGTCGCTACCGTCAAGGGCGGCGGTCTTTCGGGCCAGGCCGGCGCAGTGAAGCACGGTATCGCCCAGGCTCTCGCCAAGTACGAGCCGGCCCTGCGCAGCACGGTCAAGGCTGCCGGCTTCCTCACCCGCGACAGCCGTGTGGTCGAGCGTAAGAAGTACGGCCGCGCCAAGGCACGTCGTAGCTTCCAGTTCTCGAAGCGTTAATCCGCTACTTCGGGACTACCGGACAAACGAAAAGGGCGGCCTTCGCGGGCCGCCCTTTTTCTATGCCTGAAGTGGTTATTTCAGCGCTGGAGTGCCATGATGCCCCATGCGAGGAATGTGCCCGCGAAGAACAGCGGCCAGCTCCACCAGAGCTCGTACTGGTAGATATCGACGTGGAAGATGTTGAGGTGGCCGCCCTGGCGCCCCTGGCTGCCGATCAGCACCGAGAATACATAGGATAATATCCCGCCCAGCGGGATGGCTTTTACCAGTTCCATTACCGTTCCCTCGCGTCCGCGGGCGAATTTCAGCGGTACTGGTTAAGATTCGGCAAATGCCTCGAATTAATGCACCGGAGGGTCGACGCGCGGGACCTGCCTGACCGGAGCGACCGGTTCGCCCGGCTCTCGCGGCGGCAGTGCGTTTTCGGGAACATCGTCGATTTGCATGTCGCTGGTCTCGACATGTTCGAGATTGCGCACGCAGACGGTCAGGCTTTCGCCGTCCCATTCGATTTCGTTGAAGCTGGGCGGGGTCGAGCGCGTGCGCTTGGACAAGGTCCCGGCACCAATCATCCGCACCGCGCCGTCGACCGTCTCTTCCATGATGTCGAAAGCATCGTGGACATGGCCCGATAGCACCGCCTGCACCGGGCGACGGGCGAGTTCTCGCAGGGCCTTGTCGCCATTCTTGGTGAGCGCCGTGCCTTGCGTGCCCACTTCGCGCAAAGGGTGGTGGACTGCCACCAGCGCGCGAGTTCCTTCGGGCAGGGCATCGATGGCCGCGAGGCATTTCTCCAGCGCCGCATCGGTTACCCAGCCCTTCGACCAGTTGAGGCGCGGCTGCGCGCGAACGGCAGTCTTCAGCGGGACGATGGCGAGGTTGCCGAGGTCGATTTCCTTCTCGACCTTCTCTTCCATTCCGCGAAACCGCTTATAGGGATTGAAGAAGCGCTCGATCGGGTTGAAATACGGCATATCGTGATTGCCCACTTCGACCGTCACCGGCGCGGTAAGCGAGTTAATCCAGTGCGTCGCCGCATCGAATTCGCGATGGCGCGCGCGCATGGTGAGATCGCCTGTAATCGCCACAGCATCGGGTTTGCGCTCTTCTATTTCCTGCTTCACCCAGTTGAGAGCGCGATTGTTCTCGAGGCCGAAGTGGATGTCGGAAAGATGGAAAATGCGTCGGAATTCAGAAGCCATGATGCGTCGCTAGCAGATCGACTTCGCAAGGGGCCACCGTGAATGTGGCTTTCGCCGGCAAGGTAGCAGGTTCTCCGTCAATGAGGACCTCGAGCGGCTTCCCATCGCACGTCTCGAGGGTGACTTCATCGACCAACCCGAGGCGGGTATGCGGGCCTTCCCGAAAGTTACGGCGCAAGAGAGCCCAGCTTTGTTGCAGCAGCTCTCCCGCGCCCTCGGCATGAAAAGCGTCGAGTTGCATTCCGCGGTGGCTGGGGGTGAACTCGATAAGCGGATAGCCCTCTTCCTTGCCAAGTTGCGGCCCGCAGGCCCGCACCATCGAGCCGGAGGTCGTCTCGGCCAGCGCGTCGCTCGTCCCTTCAGCCATGGCGGGTATATCGAAATCGCGCATCGCCTCGCGTACGCTGGCCCAGCTCGTGCCCGGCCCGGCAAGAAGGCCTGCCAGGGCATCGCCCTTCTCGCAGCGCGCCATCAGTGGACGAACCGGACGCGCCGCACCGCTGGCAATTCGCTCGATGATGGTCTCCAGCTCGGCATTGGGTCCGTGCAACCGCTTGCTGAGCAAGTTCATCGTCCCGCCCGGGAGGACGGCAATTTCTCCGCCCCAACCGCGTAGCTGGGTGATGGCTGCGTTAAGCGTACCATCGCCGGTGAAGATGGCGAGGCGGCCAATCCCTTGCGCGTCGAGTTCCCCTGCCGTGGGCAAGTCGTCGTCAGGAAAGGCAAGCTTGCGCGCAATGGAAAAACCCCTGTCGCGGCAATGCATTTCGAGCGCTTCGATAGCCCGCTCGCTATTGCTCCCCGATCGCGAATTCGTGAGCAGCCAGATGGGTTTATCCTCGACCATAAGCCAAGAGCGCACATTAGCCTCGCCGGTTCCCGCGGGCCCCTATCGAGCGTCTCAGATCCGCCCGGTAAGGACGAGCCAGGCCGTACCGAAATTGAAGAGGCTGTAGATACCATAGGCGATGCCCATGCCGTGAAAGCCATTCGCCGCGAGCAGCATGGCTACCAGCAGGAGGAGAAACTCGAAACCAAGCGATACTCGGCCGCCGCCCGACCTGTAGAAGGCCGGCAGCGCGTCAAGCATGGGGTGACCGCTTTCGAGCACTGCCTTGTGGACGGCGAAATTGCCGATTCCGAGCAGGAACAGGACGATGACCAGCATCCCTTCAAGATAGGAAAGCCGTTCGCAGATTGCCAATCGCCTTTCGTCGGCGGTTCTCAGCATTCGGTCAAAATCGCCGAATCGCTCGTCGATGCCCGGGTGCAAAACCCCCGCGCGAGGCGCATTCCCTTGGCCGTGGCGGGGCTGACCCCAGTTCCCCAGACTCGTTAAGGCCCCGCCCAGACGCCCGCCCAAGCACAGGGAGTTTCGACATGAAAAACCTCGTCCTTACAGCCGCTCTCGCCCTTGCCGCCGCCACCCCGGCCGTTGCGCAGGACAAATCCGTCGACGCCGCCGATGCAAACTATTCGCGCGACCTCGTCGTCACTTATGACGACCTCGACCTCGACAAGCGCAGCGACCAGCGCAAGCTTAAGAACCGCCTCGACAAGGCGGCCAAGGCCGCTTGCGGCTACCAGGAAATCCGCACCGGAACGCGGGCCAAGGATAGCGAAGCCCGCTCCTGCTACCGCGAAGCGCGCGCCAGTGCTCTGGCCACCTTCGATGCAGTCATGGAAAGCCACGGAAAAGGCGGCTGACGACCCTTAGCCTGCCCTGATACCCCGGCCGGACTGCAGTCCCCCGGCCGGGGTATTTTTTTGTCCAACCGAGATGCGACGGCCGCCCTGCTCAAGGACAAATCCTTTGACCCACCACTGTCGTTTGCAGAGTGGCCATCGCATTTCGTCGTGGCTTTTCTCCCATCCGTCAATTGCGCCGAACCTTCGTCGAAACTCGCGTGCAATTACAGTTGTAGCTGGTCAATACAGTTATCGAGCCGGGGCCGAATATTCCCCCATCCCCACCCAAGGGCCCGGTAAAACTGAGGAGATTACATATGAAGATTCTTGCTGCTGCATCCGCCACTGCCCTCGGCCTCCTGACCGTCGTGGCCGTTCCCGCAACCGCGAAGGAGGTGCGCTTCGAAGTCGAATATGCCGACCTCAACCTCGATACGGCCCAGGGCCTCGAAATCCTTGATCGGCGAATTGAACAGGCGGCCCGCAAGGCCTGCGGGTATGGCAAGACCGAAACCGGTAGCCGCATCCAGTCGAGCAAGGCGCGCAAATGCGTGGAAGAACTGACCGCAAAGGCGCACAGCCAGTTCGCTGGTCTTACGGGGAAGCCCGCCAAGGGCGGCTGACCTTCACGCCTACGATCAAAATAACCCTGGTCACGAAGATCGCGACCAGGGTTATTTTTTTGTTCAAATGAACGCGAAGGCAAGCGGGCTCAGCGCCCGGCCATGGCCTTGACCTTGGGCAGGTAAGTTCGGCCGATGCGCAGCGCTTCGCCATCTTCCATTTCCGCCGACCACACACCCAGCCCGTCGTGACGCAAGCCCTTGATGCGGTCCTTGCGCAGGATGGTGGAGCGGTGGATGCGGATGAACTTGGCCGGGTCCAGCCGCTTTTCGAGACCGGCGATGGTCTGCAGTAGCAAATAGCTGCGGTCTTCGACATGGAGCCGCACGTAATCGCGCTCGGCATCAATGCGCGAGACTTCTTCGGTGTCGATGCGGATGAGCTCGCTGCGGTGAGGTATCCAGAGTTCCTCAAGCCATTTGCTCGTCTCGCCGCCGCCCTCGCCGCGGCGGGCGAGCGCGCGCTGGATGGCGCGTTCGAGCCGTTCGGGCTTCACGGGTTTGAGGACATAATCGACTGCGTCGAGGTCGAAAGCCTCAACCGCGTAATTGTCATGCGCGGTGACGAAGACGACTGCAGGGCTGGTTTCCTGCTTGGCCAGCGTCTTGGCGACCGAGAGGCCGTCCACTTCGGGCATGGTCATGTCGAGCAGGATGAGATCGGGTTCGAGCGCCTCGATAAGCCTCAAGGCCTGCGCCCCGTCGCTCGCGGTGCCGACAACGTGGAGCGCGTCCATCTTGCAGCAGATGACCTGCATGCGTTCGACCGCGAGCGGTTCGTCATCGACAATCAGTGTACGTAGCTTGTCGCCAATATCCTCAGCCATGCTTCACCATCGGTAGCCTGAGTTCGGTTTCATATCCCTCGAGCGACTGGCCCGAGGTAATCGTGGCTTCGTTGCCGAAGCGTGCCTCTATGCGGTCGCGGACATTGGCAAGGCCGATGCCGAAGCCGCCCGAATGGCCGCTCGGGAGGCCGGGGCCGTCATCGCTCACGCGCAGCACCAGCCGACCGTATTCCTCGCGTGCGACAATCGAGATCGTCACCGGGCGATTGCTCGCCGACACGCCGTATTTGACCGAGTTCTCGACCAGCGGCTGGAGAATCATTCCCGGCACTTTTAGCTGGGCAAGTTCCTGCGGCATGTCGACGCGAACCTTAAGCCGCTCGGGAAAACGCACCGCTTCGATTTCGAGGTAATGCTCCTGCAGGTCGATTTCGTCTTCGAGGCTGACATCGCCGGTCGAATCTTCGGCGAGCGAATGGCGGTAGAAGCGCGAAATGGACTGAATCATCTGCTCCGCACGATCTTCCTTGCCGGTCATCACCAGCGCCGAGAGTGAATTGAGCGTGTTGAAGAGGAAATGCGGATTGACCTGGTAACGCAAGCTGCGCAGTTCGGCGGCCTTGGCTGCGCTTCGGAAGCGCTCGCCCCTACGCTCTGCCGCTCGCGCACGGGCACCGGCCACGATGGCAAGGTATAGCGCTGCCCATGCGAGCAACAGGAAGTAGCGGCTCAGCGCCAAATCGGTCAGCCGTCGCCAATAATCGGCCAGCGTGGGGGCGGGTTCGATGACGATAGATGCGGGCGGAGCTCGGTTAGTAGCGCCACCTTCCTGAACCCCATCGGAAGTCATCTGGCCCGGGATATCGAGCAGGAGATTACCCGACTCGTCGCGGCGGATGTTGAGACCGCGCTGCTCGCCGATCTTCTTGCGCACCTGGTCCTCGATCGGCGCGAAGACCATGGTGTTGATTTGCGCAATGGCGAGCGAGGCGGGGACAGCCGCGACAATCGCCACGCCAACCTTCAGCGCGAGACTTCGATGATCGAACAGGCGCAGGAAAAGCCACAGGAGGACGGTCACACCTGCGCCTGCAACGCAGACGAGCAGGCGGCGCCAGAGCAGTTCGTCCTGCATTTCGAGGCCGACCACCGCTCCACGTGCGGTGATCAGCAAGAAATAGGCCACCCACAGGCCGAAGATGGAGAAAAGCACCACCTTGGCCGGCACACGCGGCACGCTCGCATTCATCTGGGGTTCACTGTACAAAACAGGTTCTATGTGGCGTGTCACAAACGCAAAAGCCAGCGCCGCCATCGACGGCGCTGGGCTGTTGGTCGAGCAGGAATGTTATTCGGCGGGTTCGACTTCGCCCCTGGCGATTTTCTCGCGCCATTTGGCAGGCGCCAGCGTGTGGACATTGTTGCCCGCCGCATCGACTGCGACCGTGACCGGCATGTCCTGCACCTCGAACTCGTAGATGGCTTCCATGCCGAGGTCTTCGAAGGCGACGACTTCGGCGCCCTTGATGGCGCGGCTGACGAGATAGGCCGCGCCTCCCGTCGCCATCAGGTAAGCGACCTTGAAGCGGCTGATGACTTCCACGGCGTCATGCCCGCGCTCGGCCTTGCCAATCATTGCAAGGAGGCCGAGGTCGAGCATCATCTCGGTGAACTTGTCCATGCGCGTGGCGGTGGTTGGGCCTGCCGGGCCGACGACTTCGCCCATCACCGGGTCAACCGGGCCGACATAATAAATCGCACGGCCCTTGAACTCGACCGGCAGTTCCTCGCCCTTTTCGAGCATCTCGTGGATGCGCTTGTGCGCCGCGTCGCGCCCGGTGAGCATCTTACCCGAAAGCAGCAGGCGGTCGCCGTGCTCCCAGCTCGCCACTTCTTCGGGCGTGAGATTGTCGAGGTCGACCTTCTTCGCTGCCGCATCAGGCTTCCAGGTGACCGCCGGATAATCGTCGATATTGGGCGCTTCGAGATAGGAAGGACCCGAGCCGTCGAGCGTGAAATGCGCGTGGCGCGTTGCCGCGCAGTTGGGAATCATCGCCACCGGCTTGCCCGCCGCATGGCAGGGCGCATCGAGGATTTTCACATCGAGCACGGTCGAAAGGCCGCCCAGCCCCTGTGCGCCGATACCCTGCGCATTCACCGCGTCGAAGATGTCGATGCGCAGCTGCTCGATATCGCTTTGCGCGCCGCGCTGCTTAAGCTGGCCCATGTCGATGGGGTCCATGAGGCTCAGCTTGGCGAGCTTCATGCAATGTTCGGCGGTGCCGCCGATGCCGATGCCGAGCATGCCGGGAGGGCACCAGCCTGCCCCCATGCTGGGAAGCTGTTCGACCACCCAGTCGACGATGTTATCGCTGGGGTTCATCATCTTGAACTTCGACTTGTTCTCGCTGCCGCCACCCTTGGCTGCGACATCGACATCGATGGTATCGCCCGGCACCATCTCGACTGAGAGGACGCAGGGCGTGTTGTCGCGCGTGTTCCGGCGGGTGAAGGCGGGGTCGGCGAGAATCGAGGCGCGCAGCTTGTTGTCGGGATGGTTATAGGCCTGCCGCACACCCTCATCGACCACTTCCTGAAGCGAGCGCGTGGTATCGAGGCGGCAGTTCATGCCCCACTTCACGAACACGTTGACGATGCCGGTGTCCTGGCAAATCGGGCGATGCCCCTCGGCGCACATGCGGCTGTTGGTAAGGATTTGCGCGATGGCATCCTTCGCCGCCGGCCCTTGCTCGGCCTCATACGCCTCGCCCAGCGCGCGGATGTAATCCATCGGATGGTAATAGGAGATGTACTGGAGCGCGTCTTTCACGCTCTCGATAAGGTCTTCTTCCTTGATGACCACCATGTCGCTCATCGCTGCTTATTCCCATGTTGCAGATTTGCGCTCCCCGATAGGCGCGTTTGCCGCCATCGGTCAAAGCGCTTGGACGCAAGAGGTCTTGCGCCTAAGGGAAGTCACAGCTTGCAAAACCGTGTTATCAATGTAATACAGCACCGGATAGTTATGACCACCACGACCCAGACCCGCCCCGACTATGCTGCCGCCCGCAAGGCGATGATCGACAGCCAGCTGCGCACCAGCGGCGTGAACGAGCCTTTCGTGCTCGAACGCATGGGCGCAGTCTCGCGCGAGGATTTCGTGCCGGAAGCGTCTAAGGGCACTGCCTATATGGACCGCGCCATCCGCCTCGCCGATGGCGGCTCGCTGCCCGCACCGCTGTTTCACGGCGCGATGCTCGCCGAAGCGCGGCCGACGGCTGAGGACAAGGTCCTCGTGGTCGATGGGGGCAGCGGATATTTGACCGCACTGGTCGAGCCGCTGGTGGCCTCGGTGAAGACGATTTCGCCGGGCGATGCGCTTAGTGCCAAGAAGGGCGACTATTCGCTCGTGCTGGTAGACGGCGCGATTGAACATGTCCCGGCCAATATGGCCAAGCTGGTCGCCGAGGGCGGCCGCATCGTCACCGGCCTGGTCGAGCGCGGCGTCACGCGCCTCGCCACGGGCCGCAAGTCGGGCAAGGCGCTTGCCCTGCTGCCGCTCGCTGAAATGGGCGTGCCGCGGATGGGCGCATTCGACAAGCCGGAGAGCTGGAGCTTCTGATTGATGGATAAGGGCGGGGTCGTTCGAATACTGGCATTGTCGGGCAGCGCGCTCGGCCTAGGCTTGGCTGCCGCTCCGGCGCATGCGGACACGCTGCAGGAAGCGCTGACCGATGCCTATCTCAACAACCCGGTCCTCGAAGCCGCTCGCGCTGGGCAGCGTGCGACCGACGAGAATGTCCAGATCGAACGCGCTTCCGGCCTGCCTTCGGTGGAGGGCAACGCCGCTGTCACCGAATTCATCAAGCAGCGCTCGACCAGCTTCTTCCAACCCCAACGCGCGCTGACTGCCGGAGTGGACCTCGGCGTGCCGATTTATTCTGGCGGCGCGGTCAAGAACTCGGTTGCCGCCGCCAAGGAACGGGTCGAGGCAGGCCGCGCGGATTTGCGCGGCACCGAGAGCGCGATTTTTACCCGGGTCGTTGCCGCATACATGGACGTGCTGCGCGGACAGGCGCTGGTGTCGCTATCGACCAACCAGGTCGATGTGCTCGGCGTGAATGTACAGGCGACCAGCGACCGGTTCGAGATTGGCGACCTCACCCGAACCGATGTCGCCCAGTCGCAGGCGCGACTCGCGCTGGCGCAGGGCGACTTGCGTAGCGCTCAGGCCAATCTCATCGCCGCGCGCGAGGATTACATCGCGCTCGTCGGCGAAGCGCCGACAAACCTCCAGCCGCCTCCGCCATTACCGGGCTTGCCAGAAAGCGCCGAGCAAGCAGTCGACGTCGCGCTAGAAGACAACCCCGATCTTATCGCTGCCCGCGAACGCGCTGCCGCTGCAGGTTACGATATCGAAGTCGCAGGCTCGAGCCGCCTGCCTCGGCTCTCCGTTTTCGCAGGGTATGACTACGACAATTATCTCGGCTCTATTCCCGACGGCAGGCTGGATCCGACCGATCCCTACAGCCCGGTCGTTCCGAGCGCGCAGACCGCCACCGCTGCTTCGGCCGGTGTCTCGCTGCGCGTACCTCTGTTTCAGGGCGGACGCCCCGCTGCGCTCCAGCGGCAGGCGACCGCCCGCGCCACTGCGGCTCTCGAACAGGTAATCGCGGCAGAGCGTGATGTCATCGCACAGGTCCGCTCGGCCTATTCGAGCTGGCAGGCGAGCCTTGCCATCATCGAGAGTTCGCAAACCGCCGTTTCGGCTGCGGAGCTCAGTCTCGAAGGCGTGCGGGCGGAGAATTCCATCGGCAACCGCACTATCCTCGACGTGCTCAATGCCGAGCAGGAATTGCTGCAGTCGCGCGTCCAGCTCGTGACAGCGCGCCGTAATGCCTATGTAGCCGGTTTCTCGCTACTTTCCGCGATGGGCCGCGCCGAAGCGCGCGACTTGGGCCTTGGCGACGAGGGTGTGCTCTACGACCCCATCGACAATTACGAGCGTGTTAGCGGCAGTATCTGGGACTGGGACCGCGACCCTGCGCCCGAGGCCAGCACTTCGCGCACGGTGGACGTCCCGGCACAGGACGCGACCATTCCGGCGATTGAAGAACAGGGCGTTACGCCTTAGCACAAGCGCTAGTCCCGATTCGGGATTGGGCAACAGGCAGGGCGCATACGGTATGCAGAATCACGGCGAACCTTCGGTCGAAGAAATCCTCGACTCCATCAAGAAGGTCATTGCGCGCGACAGCGAAGTGCGCGCCGAGAACACGCAGCGCCGCCGCGGGCTGATTGCGGGCGGGGCCGAACCTGCCGATGCCGACGAGGCCGAAGACGTGCTCGAACTGGGCGCAGGGCTGGGCGAAGAACTCATCCTCGAAGACGATGCCAGCCTCGATGCCGCTTTCGGCGAAGAGCCGGGTGAAGAAGAATTCGAGGAAGAGGGCCTCATCGCCGATGCCACGCGCAGCGCGATGCAGCAGAACTTCGCCGCTCTGACCATGCTCGCCAAGCCTGGCAAGCAACCGCAAATCGTGCGGCAGGGCGAAACTTCCTTGGAAGGCATGGTCCGCGAAATGCTGCGACCGATGCTCGCCAAATGGCTCGACGAGAACCTTCCCGGCATGGTCGAGGAACTGGTGAAGGCCGAAATCGCGCGCATTGCGGGCAAGAAACGCTAAACCCCTTACCTACCTGCTGATTGCGCGCTACACCGCGCAGCCATGACAGCACGCATCAGGGTCGCCGCCCCGCTCGCCAGCGCCTTTGCGCTTCTCGCCACACCGCTTGCCGCCCAGGAGGCGCGCGAGCCGATGCAGGCGGAAGACCTCATCACCATGCCGCGCTTGGGCAGCCCGACGGTCTCGCCCGACGGGACGATGGCGGTTTATACGGTGACGAGTACCGACAGCGAGACCTATGCACGCTCGGGCCAGCTCTATGTCCGCTCGCTCGCCGACATGGACGCAGAGCCCGTCGCGCTCGACCTCAAGGGCAGTTCGACCAGCTTCGGCGGCGACGGCTGGCTCTATTTCATCGCGCCGGGCGAGGGCAGCGACGCCTCGCAGGTCTGGCGCGCAAAAGTCGGCACGAATGGTTCGATCAGCGGGAAAACCCAGGTCACCGACATTGCGCGCGGCGTGAACGGCTATCACGTGCCGCGCGACGGCAAGAAAATCGCCATCTGGACCGACATTGCGCGCAGCTGCCTCGAAATAGACTGCGACGATAGCGCGAAACCCTATGCGCCGGGTCCGGGCGATGGCCGCCTCTACAATTCCGAAGACGGGTTCTTCCGCCACTGGGACAGCTGGGAGACCCCCGGCACCTATAGCCGCGTCTTTGCTTTCCCGCTCGAAAACGGCCGCGCGACCGGCAAGGGCATTGCCGTCGACGGCCCGATGGGCGCAGGCGGACCGAGCGGCGATACGCCGAGCGCACCCTTCGGCGGGGGCGAGGACATTGCCTGGGCGCCCGACGGTTCGGGCATCTACTTCGCCGCGCGCGAGGCGGACGGCAACGAGCCGCACAATGTAAACTTCGACATCTGGTGGAGCGATTTGTCGGGCAATGCGCCGACCAATCTGACCGATGCCAACGAAGCGCTCGACATGCTGCCGACGCCTTCGCCCGACGGCCAATACCTCGCCTATGTCGCGATGGCGCGGCCCGGTTACGAGGCGGACCGCCAGGTGGTCATGCTGCGCGACCTGAAAAGCGGCGTCACCACGGCGCTGACGCAGGATTTCGACCGCAGCTTCCACTCGCTTGCCTGGACCCCCGATTCGCGCTGGCTGGTCGCCGCGGCGCAGGACGTGCTGGATACGCCTGCTTTCCGCATCGACCCGCGCAGCGGCGAGGTCGAGCGGCTCGACCTCATGGCAGGCAACGAGGCGCATCTCGGCAATATCACCCCGCTGGCTAGCGGTGATTTGCTGTTCACCCGCGATTCCATCGGCGCTCCATCGGAACTCTTCCTTTCGAAGAATTGGGAAATGGCCGAGCCGCTGACGCAGGTCGCGACCCCCACCATCGGCCAGTTCGCCCCTGTCGTGGTCGAGCGGTTCAGCTTTGCCGGCGCCAATGGCGACACGGTCTGGGGCCAGATTACCAAGCTAGAAGGGTATGAGGGCACGATGCCCGCCATCCTCTACGTCCACGGCGGGCCGCAGGGTTCCTTCAACGACGGTTGGTCGAGCCGCTGGAACCCGCGGGTTGTCGCCAGCCAGGGCTACGCGGTCATCTCGGTCGATTTCCACGGCTCCACCGGGTACGGACAGGCCTTCACCGACAGCATCAATGGCGACTGGGGCGGCAAGCCACTGGAAGACCTGAAACTCGGCCTCGCCGCCGCACTCGAGCTTGACGAGCAAATCGACGGCAGCCGCGCCTGCGCCATGGGGGCGAGCTACGGCGGCTACATGATGAACTGGATTGCCGGTAACTGGCCCGACCGCTTCGATTGCCTCGTCCAGCACGACGGCCTCTTCGACATGCGCAGCTTCTACTACACCACCGAGGAGCTGTGGTTTCCCAAATGGGACTTCGGCGGCAGCTATGCCGAGAACCCGGAAAGCTACGAGCGCTGGAACCCGGTGAACCATGTCGAAAGCTGGAAGACGCCGATGCTCGTGATTGCAGGCGAGAAAGACTACCGCGTGCCCTATACGCAGGGCCTCGCCAGCTTCACCGCACTCCAGGAACAGGGCGTGCCTGCACAATTGCTGGTCTTCCCGGAAGAAAACCACTGGGTGCTCGGCGCGAAGAACTCGCTGCAGTGGCACAACACGGTCTTCGCGTGGCTCGACCGCTGGCTGAAGCCGGATGAGTAAGAAGGGCCTCGAAAAAGCGCAAAAAGCCCTCGCCAAAATTGACGGCGAAGAGGTGGAGCGGCAGATATTCCTGTGTTCAGTGAGCGAAAAGCAGAAATGCTGCTCACGCGAGGATGGGAAAGCCGCCTGGAATTACCTAAAGAAGCGCCTCAAGGAACTGAAGCTCGTCGGCCGCGGCGGCACGGTGCAGCGGACCAAGGCAGACTGCCTGCAGATCTGCGCGCACGGCCCCATCGCCGTCGTGTGGCCGGAGAACGTCTGGTACCATTCCTGCGACGAGGAAGTGCTCGAAGCCATCATCCAGCGCCACCTCATCGGCGGCGTCCCGGTCGAGGAATATCGCCTGCGCGGGATGGAGGACGCTTAGGGTTGAGACCCTAGTCTTCGTCCACCGAATTGTCGGGCAGGTTGTTGTCGACTGCGTCGTCGTGCCCCGTGCCGGACGAGAGGAACATCAGCCCCATCAGCGCGCTCGCCAGCAGCATGGTGAAGCCGATGCCGAGCGCGGTGGCGATGTAGAAGTGGACCGAGACATCCTCGAACTTACACAAAAGCGCCATGGCAATCGTCACGATGCCCACGGTAAGCAGGAACATGAAGCGCATGATCCGGCGAAAGCGGCCCCAGGCAAAGGCGGCCGCTTCGGGATCGTCGAGTGGGGATTTGCTGACCATCGCTGCCCTCATGGGCCTGTGCGCGGCGCCTTTCAACACCGCAACCCATGCACGACTCGCCAATTCATGGTAAAAATGGCATTCTCGCAATCTCACTAGCAGGAGGCAGCATGCAGATCGGGAAGCTCATCGAAGGTCGGGCCAGTTCGGATATTATCTCGGTCAATGTCGACCAGCCGGTGCGCGAGGCGGTCGGATTGCTTGCCTCGAAACGCATTGGTGCACTCCCCGTGATGACGGGCGGACAGGTTGCCGGCATCTTCTCCGAACGCGATGTAATTTACCGCCTCGCGAATGAAGGCCAGACCTGCCTCGACCGTCCGGTGGGCGAGGTAATGACTTCTCCCGCGATTACCGTCGACCGCGCGACGCTTGCCGATCAGGCGCTGGCGCTCATGACCAAGCGTCGTATCCGTCACTTGCCGGTTGTCGAAGGCGGGGCGATGTGCGGCTTCATCTCGATCGGCGACCTCGTCAAATCGCGCATGGACGAAGTGCAGCACGAGGCCGATGCGATGCGCGATTATATCGCCCACGCTTGAGCGCAGCGCCCACGCTCCCTACATCGCCTCCATGGCCGAAATGCTCACCCTGACCGAGGCAGCAGCAAAGCGCGTTGCCGCCATCGCCGAGAAACAGGCGAAACCCGCCATCCTGCGCCTGTCGGTGGAAGGCGGGGGCTGTTCGGGCTTCCAGTACAAGTTCGACCTCGCCGAAAGCGCCGAGGGTGACGATTCGGTGAGCGACACCGATGGCGTGAAGCTGGTGGTCGATCCGGTGAGCCTCGACTTGGTCGCAGGCAGCGTGGTCGATTTCGTCGAATCGCTGGGCGGCGCGGCATTTCGCGTCGAGAACCCCAATGCGGCCGCGGGATGCGGCTGCGGTTCGAGTTTCGGAATTTAAGCGCCAACCCCAATTCCGTTCGTGCTGAGCTTGTCGAAGCACCGCTTTTTCTTCTAGCGCTGTTCAGGAAGTGAAGTACGGCCCTTCGACAAGCTCAGGGCGAACGAAAAAGAGGCCCGAGCGTGAGGATAGCAACCTTCAACATCAACGGCATCAAGGCGCGCTTGCCGCGTCTCCTGGAATGGCTCGAGGAAACCCGGCCCAGCGTCGCCTGCCTGCAGGAAATCAAGACGATGGACGAAGGCTTTCCCGCCGAGGAATTCGAGAAAATCGGCTATCACGCCATTTGGCATGGCCAGAAGAGCTTCAACGGGGTCGCCATCCTTGCCGACGGCGAGAAGCCGCAGGAAATCCAGCGCGGACTGGGTATCGACGGGCCCAAGGAAGGCGAGGGCGAGCAGGCGCGCTATCTCGAGGCCGAGGTGAAGGGTGTGCGCATCTGCAACCTTTACCTGCCCAACGGCAATCCGCATCCCGGGCCCAAGTTCGATTACAAGCTGGCATGGATGAAAAAGTTGCGCGCGCGCATGCACGAGATCTGGGCCGAGGAGGTCCCTGCCGTGGTGCTCGGCGATTTCAACGTCATTCCCGAAGACAAGGACGTCTGGTCGCCCAAGGCCATGGCGAGCGATGCGCTGATGCAGCCCGAGAGCCGCGATGCCTACTCGCGCATGCTGGCGGAGGGGTGGACCGATGCCATCGACACGCTCAATCCGCGCGGCGGCGTGTGGACCTATTGGGATTACCAGGCCGGCGCGTGGCAGCGCGACCATGGCTTCCGCATCGACCACTTGCTGCTCTCGCCCGAGCTCGCCGACCGGATGACTGCTGCGGGCGTCGACAAGGAATATCGCGGGCGAGAGAAATCTTCCGACCACACGCCCGTCTGGGTCGAAATCCGCAACTGACCATAAACGCAAAAGGGCGCCGCACGAAACGACGCCCTCCTGAATGCTATCCGGCTGGTATCAGCGGTAGAAGATGTGCGTTTTGATCGCGGCGCGGCGGGTTTTCTGCCGCGCCCAACGCGGGTTCACGTAAGTCGCGTGGAAATAGAGCGAATCCTGCGCCTCGCTGTCCCACATGCCCTGGTGGGCGATGCGGGCGATCGCAGTTGCGCGCTTCCACGCCTGCGATCCGGTCTTGATGCGCGGCATCGTGCCGCCGCGCACGAAGCTGAACTGCGCGCGCTGGTAAACCACGCCGCAATAGCTTTCGGGGAAACGGCTCGATTCCGAGCGGTTGATCACGACCTGCGCCACGGCCAGCTGGCCCGACAGCGGCTCGCCGCGCGATTCGAAATAGACGGCGCCTGCAAGGCAGCGCATCTCGTCGGAAAGCTCTCCCGCAGCAGGCATGGCCGCGACGAGTTCGCGCAGGCTATTGGCCTCGGGGGCTGGAATTTCTGGGTTGGCTTCCTCGGGAAGCTCCTGGACCACTTCTTCGCTGACGAAGACTGGCATCACCTCGGTGGTGAGCGGCGCATCTTCAGTGGTAGTCAGTTCTTGTGTCTGGGCGGCGGCCTGGGCCACCTGGAGACCGGTTTCTTCCGCACCGGCAAACGTTGCAATCATAGTCGCGGCGCCTGCCGCGATACCAATCAGAGACTTTCGCATGTTTTCCGCTTATTGGGCGGTGAGTAGCTGTCGCAGGCTGGGAACCGGTGCGCGTTACTTGCGTCTGCTAGAACTTGGTTCCTTTAGCGGGCCTGCCGCTTGCTCCCCGTCTGCGTGCTAGTCCATCGACCCCATTGCCAATCGGACCGCCTGCGCATCGAAGCTGCCCCGCCAAATAGTCTCATTTGAAACCGCGTCAAGTTAACGCGGGGATGAATCTATCAGCCGTTCCACATCGGGACCGTCGAGTTCGACGAACCAGCAGTCGGGGTCTTGACGTTGCCGACGCGCTACATATTCGTCGAATTCCCTAGGTTTTTCAACGTCCTGTTCGCGTGTGCAAGTGAAGCGCCGGGTCCCGTCCATCTGCGGCATGCGCTCCCAGATGCGTGCATTATTGCCACTATGATTGGTTAATATGACGAGAGTTCCGGCGTCCCTTTCTCCCTTTTGCAGCACCGTTCCAAACCCGCCCATGCCCTGCACGAGCCTGAGCAGGCCGGAGACTTCGAGGTGGGCGGGAAGCCTGCCGTCCACGCTCACGCGGAATATCCGGCGAGGCTGGACAGGGGTATGCGCGACTTCATGAAAGTGCCGGTCCCACGGCCGATTTCATCACCCTCGGCATCGACCAGCCGCGATTCGGCCACGAAGACCCGGCGGCGACCGCTTACCCAGCGTCCCTCGGCCACGACTTTACCCTCGCGCACCGGCTTGGTGAAGTGGAGGTTGAAGCTGGTGGTGAGCAGGAAACGGTCTGTCACCAGCGTGTTCGCCGCATAGAAGGCGGCATCGTCGAGCATCTTGAAATAGATGGTGCCATGCGCGGCGCCCGCGGCATGATAGGTGCTTTCGGTCACTTCGAAGGTTATGCGCGAGCGGCCCTCACCGGTCACTTCCAGAGCGGAATCGAACATCGCATTGACCGGGGCGGAGGCATAAAGGCTTTCCAATGCGCGCCAGTGCGTCTCGGCTCCGCTGCTTGCCGCCCCGTTCATCGCTGAAATCCGCCTGTCCTTCGCTTAGCTGCGCGGTTCGACCCAGCCGATCGAACCATCGGCGCGGCGATAGACCATATTATGCGCTTCGGTAGCCCCGTTCTTGAAAAACAGCGCATTGGCGTTCTGCAAATCGAGTAGCATCACGGCATCGGCGACCGAGCATTCGGGAATAAGCGCGCTGGTTTCCGCAATCACCGGGGGGCTGTCATGGTCGACCTCCTCCTCAGTATCGGGCTCGGGCGCGGCGAAGATGGTGTAGGCCGCTTCCTGCTCGCGCATCGCGTGGTCGGCCTGTTCGTGGCGGTCCTTGATGCGGCGCTTGTAACGGCGAAGCTGCTTTTCGATCTTTGCCGCAGCCGCATCGAATGCCTGGTGCACGTCATGCGCCTCGGCATGGCCCTTGAGGATGAGGCCCTGCATCACATGGGCGACGATGTCGGAGGAATAGGCCCCGCCCGCCGCTTTGCCAAAGGTAACGTGGCTGGAAATGGCGCGATTGAAATACTTTTCGACGATGCCCTGCATTCGGTCTTCGACATGGGTTTGCAAGGCTGCGCCGGTGTCGATCTGGTGGCCCGAAACACGGATATCCATGAAGTATCTCTCCTTACAAACGCGCCCCGAATTGTGACCGGCCCCGTCGGCCGGATGATATGCGCGGGATAACTACCCCCAGAGAGGGTTTTCTATCCCGGCCATGAATTCCCGGTGCCGCGCCAGCTCTTCCGAAGTCGGCGCATGCGGGCGTGCCTCGCGGCGCGGACCCTCGGGCGTCTTGCGCACGGCGACAGCTTCTTTCGGCGCTTCGACCTCGGCCGTCTCGGCAGCCAGTTCGAGCCCGATCTGGCGGCCGCCCTTCAGCTCGACATAGACCTGTGCGAGCAATTCGGCATCGAGCAGTGCGCCGTGCTTCACGCGGTGGCTGCGGTCGATTCCATAGCGCGTGCACAACGCATCGAGCGAGAGTTTCGCGCCCGGATGGCGTTTCTTGGCGATCTGCACCGTGTCGACCATCCGGCTCATGCAGACCGGCTCGTTTCCGCACAGGTTAAGTTCGGCATTGAGGAAGCCGAAGTCGAAGCCGGCATTATGCGCGATGAGCGGCGCATCGCCGATAAAGTCGAGCAATTCTTGGAAGGTATCGCGGAACAGCGGCTTGTCCGAGAGGAAAGCGGCGGAAAGACCGTGCACGGCTTCCGCGCCTGCGGGCATGTCGCGTTCGGGATTATAATAGGCGTGGAAGGTCGCGCCGGTGGGCACGAGGTTGACCATCTCGACACAGCCGATTTCGACCATCCGGTCCCCCGTCTTGGGGTCGAGGCCGGTGGTTTCGGTGTCGAAAACAATCTCGCGCATTGCGTAATCTATCGGACTCAATGCGGCAGATTACAAGGGGGTTGGATTCCCTATTTCCTCGCGCAGCGATGCAATCAGGTCGAGGACCTCGGCCTCGGTTTCGGCAAGCGACTGGCCGGTATCGATGATGTGGTCGGCCCGTTCGCGCTTCTCGGCATCGGGTGCCTGCAGCGACAGGATGTGGGCGAATTTCTCGGGCGTCATGTCGGGCCGGGCGAGCACGCGCTGGCGCTGGACGTCGGCAGGAGCAGAGACGACCACCACGCGGTCGACTGCCGCATGACCGCCTTTCTCGAACAAGAGCGGTATGTCGAAAACGACGAAGGGCGCGCCGAAATGTTCGAGCAGGAAAGCCTCTCGCTTCGCCGCCACGGCGGGATGTACGATAGCCTCCAGCCGCGCGAGTGCCTGCTTGTCTCCGAAAACCTGCTTGCCGAGCTTGTCCCGCAAGACTCCGGTTTGGTCGGTGCTACCCGGAAACTCTGCTTCGATGGCTGCGACCAGTTCGCCGTCCGGCCCCTGCATTGCGCGAACCTCGGCATCGGCATCGAAAACCGGCACGCTCGCCGCCTCGAACATGGCCGCGACGGTCGATTTGCCCATGCCGATGGAGCCGGTGAGCCCGATGATGAGCGGCTTGGTCATTCCGTGAGCCTTTCGCGCAATTCTGCATCGTGCTCGCGCGGCGGCTTTTCGCCGAAGAAATGGGTGAGGGCCGCGGCGGCCTGGCCGATGAGCATGGAGAGGCCATCGATTGTCTCGAACCCCGCCTCGCGCGCGGCTTTGAGGAAATCGGTCTCCACCGGGTCGGTGACGATGTCATAGGCGATGGAGCCGGGCGGGGCATGGCTCCAGTCGAAAGCGAGCGACGGCTGGCCGCGCATGCCGAGCGGGCTGGCGTTGACGACAAGGTCGCAGCAGCCCTCGCGGTCGTCGAAGGCGAAATCGGTCGCCTCTGCGAAGTGGGCGAGGAGGGCCGTGTGGTGATCGCCCTCGGCGAGTTCATCGAGCAGCGCTCGCGCCTTTTCGGGATTGCGTCCAGCGAGCACGAGAGTGAAGCCTTGCGCGCTCAGCCCCGCGACAATTGCCCGCGCTGCGCCGCCCGTGCCGAGCACGCGCGCCATGCGGAAATAGTGCTGCTGGCGAAGCCGCTCCTGCAGAGGTTCGAGGAAACCCGCGACGTCGGTATTTCGCCCGACGAGCTTGCCGTCCCTGGCGCGGTGGATGGTGTTCACGGCGCCGATGCGCTTCGCCAGCGGTTCCAGCCGGTCAACGAGGGCAAGGGCCGCCTGCTTGTGCGGCATGGTGACATTGCACCCGCGCCAGTTCTCGTCCTCGCGGCGCGCAGCAATGTATTCGGGCAGTCCTTTACTCGTCACATGATGAGCGCGGTACTCCGCATCCAGCCCGAGCTTCTCGAGCCAGAACCCGTGAATTGCAGGCGATTTCGACTGCGCAATCGGGTCGCCGATGACTTCCGCGTAAATCGTCACGAGGCGAGCACGCCTTCCTCGCGCAAGGCATCGAGCACTTGCAGCAGCGGCATGCCGAGCACAGTGAACTGGTCGCCCATGATGCTTTCGAACAATTGCACGCCCGACCCTTCGATACGGAAGACGCCGACGCAATAGGATACCTCGGGCCATTCGGCGTCGAGATAGGCCTCGATGAACTCCTCGCTCAATTCGCGCACCCGAAGGCGGGCGAAATCCGAGCCGACCCAAACTATCTGCCCGTCCCGCGCCAGCGCCGCCGCGCTATGCAGCGTCATCACCTTGCCCGAAAAGAACCGCAAATGCTCCGCCGCCTGCTCGCGGCTCGCTGGCTTGTCGAAACGGCGCCCGTCGACCTCGACCAGCGAATCGCTGCCGAGCACCAGGCGGCTATCCGAAACCGCCGCCGCCTTCGCCGCCGCCAAGGCCTGCGCGACTTCAGCAGGCTCGGCCCCTTCCATCTCGGATTCGAGCGCACGCTCGTCGACATCCGCGCCGCGCGCTTCGAATGCCACGCCCGCAGCCTCCAGCATCGCCTTGCGCGAGGCAGAATTGGACGCGAGCAAGATGCCGCTTCCCGACAATGCGCTCATATCGCTTTCACTCCCTCGAAATCGCCGCCCTCTTTCGACTGCCGTTCCTGGTAGAGGCGGATGATTGCCGCCGCCGTTTCCTCGATCGAGCGGCGGGTCACGTCGATGACCGGCCAGCCATTGTCGGCAAACATTCGCCGCGCAAAGGCGACTTCGCTTTTCACGCGCTCGTTGTCGACATAATCGGTCTGGGTCTTCTCGTTCAGCGTCAGCAACCGGTTGCGGCGGATTTGTACCAACCGCTCGGGCGCTGTCGTGAGCCCGACGACCATGGGGTTCTTCAGCTCGTAAAGTTTGGGCGGCGGCGGGCTTTCCACCACCAGTGGGATATTGGCGACCTTGTAGCCGCGGTTGGCGAGATAGATGCTGGTCGGCGTTTTCGAACTGCGCGAGACGCCCGCGAGCAGGATGTCCGCCTCTTCCCAGTTTTCCCATCCGATCCCGTCGTCATGCGCGATGGTGAACTGGATGGCCTCGACGCGCTCGAAATAGGCCTTGTCCATCTGGTGCTGGCGGCCAGGGCGGCCGTGCGCTTCCTGCCCAAGCGCCTTTTCCAGCGCCTCGGTCACGCGGTCGAGGATAGGAACGGCGGGCAGGCCGTTGGTCGCGCAGACTTCTTCCAGCCGCGCACGCGCTTCGGCATTCACCAGCGTGAAGAGGACAAGTCCCGGATTGGCCTTGAGTTCGGGGACGATGCGGTCAAGGTGCTGCTTGCTCCTGACCATTGGCCAGAAATGGCGCACGACATGGGCATCGTCAAACTGCGCGAGCGCTGCTTTCGCCAGCATTTCCAGCGTTTCGCCGGTGCTGTCGGAGAGCAGATGGAGGTGGATACGATCGGGGATGAGGGCCTCGTCTCGGGCTTGTGGACAGCTTCGGGATAAACCACGGGACAGGTCTGGCGACAAGTTCGGTGATGAATTCCCTCCCCGTTACGAGTCAGCTTCGGGGGTGATTCCCGCACAGCAAGGTCCGAGTTTTACAGCGGCTGGGAACAGTGGGGACAAGTTTGACTCGACTCACCTGAATCCACGAGTCGCAAATGGCCCGAAATGCTTCCATCGCGCCACATTTTCGGGCAGGGGCCACTTGTGCCCGATATCCACAGGGCCAACAGACTCCATCAATCCTTTAAATAACTAGGTATTATTGGACTCCTGAATGCCCGGTCTCCTTCTCGACACGCTGAACGGCGCGCCTAGCGCCAAGGTCCCTCTCTGGCTCATGCGCCAGGCAGGTCGGTACCTTCCCGAATATCGCGAGCTGCGCGCGAGCAAGGGCGGATTCCTCGAGCTCGCCTATGACAGCGAGGCGGCTTGCGAAGTGACCTTGCAGCCGATCGACCGCTTCGGGTTCGACGGAGCGATCCTGTTTTCGGACATCCTGATTGTCCCGCACGCGCTGGGCCAGAAGCTCGAATTCCTTGCTGGCGAGGGGCCCAAGCTCTCGCCGCGGCTGGTCGATGCGACGCTTGAATCGCTGGCTCCCGCACCCGAGCGCTACGAGCCGATTTACGAAACGGTGCGCCTGTGCCGTAAGCGTCTGCCCGAAGGCGTGACCATGCTGGGCTTTGCGGGAAGTCCATGGACCGTGGCGACTTACATGGTGGCGGGCGAGGGGAGCCGCGACCAGCACGAGGCGAGGGCGCTTGCCTATCGAGACCCGGCCGCATTGCAGGCGATCATCGATGCGATTGTCGAGCAGACCGTTACCTATCTTTCGGGCCAGATTCAGGCCGGCGCCGAAGCGGTGCAGATCTTCGACAGCTGGGCAGGCAGCCTTGCTCCTGACGAGTTCGAGAAATGGGTCATCGCGCCCAATGCGCGGATTGTCACTGCGTTGGCCGAGATGCATCCCGATATCCCGGTCATCGGTTTCCCGAAGGGCTCGGGCGAGAAGCTTCCTGCCTATGCGCGCGAGACCGGCGTGAAGGCTGTCGGGGTAGACGAAACGCTGGACCCGCGCTGGGTGGCACGAGAATTGCCCGATGGCATGCCGGTGCAGGGCAATCTCGACCCATTGCTGCTGCTTGCCGGGTCGGACGAGCTGGAAAAGCGTGTCGCCGCCATTCTCGAAGCCTTCGCGGACCGTCCGCATGTCTTCAATCTCGGCCATGGCATCGACCGGCGCACGCCGATTGCGCATGTCGAGCGGCTGATTGCCGCCGTGCGTGGTTGGCAGGGGTGAAATTCTGGGCAGGGGCCCCTAGATTGCGCGCATGCAGGAAGTGCTCGTCATGACCTACCTCTGGCTGAAGGCCGGCCATATTATCTTCATGGTCTTCTGGCTTGCGGGGCTTTTCATGCTCCCGCGCCAGATGATCTACCTTCACCCCGCGGCGCCGGAATCGGAAGAATCAGAACTTTGGGCCAAGCGCATGGGGCTGCTGCGCAAGATCATCCTCACCCCGAGCATCATCGTGGTGTGGATTTTAGGCCTGTTGCTGGCCCAAACACTGCAAGTGTGGGGTGAGGGGTGGTTGCATGCCAAATTGTTGCTTGTCGTGCTTCTAAGCGGCTTCCACGGCTACATGGTCGCCCAATCGAAGAAGATGGCGCGCGGGGAACGTCCGCTGAGCGAGAAACAGCTGCGCATGTTCGGCGAGATTCCCGGCATATTGCTTGCGCTCATTGTCATCATGGTGGTCGTCAGGCCGTTCTGACGCTCCGCTTGTCGCTTTGTGAATTGACGCAGAGGCCGCGGGAAATTAATTGAACCCCACCTACCGGCTACAGGCCCCGCACATCTGACGGGGCCGGGTCCGCTTTCTCCAAGCCCATACCGACCTGCCGGCCATTCCCACTCTATACCTGAGAAACATAATGCATCTCAAAGACTTGAAAGCAAAAGCACCCGCAGACCTCGTGGCAATGGCCGAGGAACTGGGTGTCGAGGCGGCCGGCACCATGCGCCGCCAGGATCTCATGTTCTGCATCCTTCGCGAACTCGCGGACGATGAAGAATACAATGAAGAAATCATGGGCATCGGCACCATCGAAGTGCTGCAGGACGGTTTCGGCTTCCTGCGCAGCCCCGAGGCGAACTATCTCGCCGGCCCGGACGATATCTATGTCTCGCCCAACCAGATCCGCAAATGGGGCCTCAGGACCGGCGATACGGTCGAAGGCCAGATCCGCGCCCCGCAGGAAGGCGAGCGCTACTTCGCGCTGACCGGCCTCACCTCGGTCAATTACGAGGACCCGGCGAATGTCCGCACGCGCACCAATTTCGACAATCTCACGCCGCTCTATCCGGAAGAGAAGCTGACGCTCGACAATGTCGACCCGACGGTGAAGGACAAGTCGGCGCGCGTGATCGATATCATCTCGCCGCAGGGCAAGGGCCAGCGCGCACTCATCGTCGCGCCGCCGCGTACCGGTAAGACCGTGCTGCTGCAGAATATCGCCAAGGCGATTACCGACAATCACCCGGAAGTCTTCCTGCTGGTCCTGCTCGTGGACGAGCGTCCGGAAGAAGTCACCGACATGCAGCGTTCGGTCAACGGCGAGGTGATCTCCTCGACCTTCGACGAGCCGGCGAACCGCCACGTCCAGGTCGCCGAAATGGTCATCGAAAAGGCCAAGCGCCTCGTTGAGCATAAGAAGGATGTCGTCATCCTGCTCGACTCGATCACGCGTCTCGGCCGCGCCTACAACACTGTCGTGCCCAGCTCGGGCAAGGTGTTGACCGGCGGTGTGGATGCCAACGCATTGCAGCGCCCGAAGCGCTTCTTCGGTGCTGCCCGCAACATTGAGGAAGGCGGCTCGCTCTCCATCATCGCCACCGCGCTGATCGATACCGGCAGCCGCATGGATGAGGTCATCTTCGAAGAGTTCAAGGGTACGGGTAACAGCGAAATCGTCCTCGACCGCAAGGTCGCCGACAAGCGGATCTTCCCGGCGCTCGACGTCGGCAAGTCCGGCACCCGCAAGGAAGAGCTGCTGGTCGACCAGGGCCAGCTGTCGAAGATGTGGGTCCTGCGCCGTATCCTCATGCAGATGGGCACGGTCGACGCGATGGAATTCCTGCTCGACAAGATGAAGGATTCCAAGACCAACGAAGACTTCTTCGCGAACATGAACCAGTAAGCGGTTCTTCTGGAATTATTTTCAGCAAAAGGCCGCCGGGTTCGTCCTGGCGGCCTTTTCGTATCAGCCCTTCATCGCCTCGAGCATCGCGGCCATCTGCTCCCAGACCTTGTTCACGGCCTTCAGCGGTCGCACCATGACCTTGAAGTCCACGATGGTACCATTCTTGTCGAAGCGGATGATGTCGACGCCATTGACGTGGATGCCGTCCATCTCGGTCTCGAATTCGAGCATGGCATGGTCGCCATCGACCAGTTCGCGGACATAGGTGAAGCTGTCATTGCCGAGGGTCTGCCCGGCAGCGGAAAGATAGGCGACGACGAGGTCGCGACCTTCTTGCGGCGTATGGACGACAGGGGAGTGGAAGACCGCGTCCTCGTGGATGATGGCGGCGAGTTCTTCGGGCTTGCTGCCGTTCTCGATGACCGTGTGCCAGCGGGTGAGGCCGTTTACTGCCGACATGTCGCTTCTTCGAGGGAATGGGCCTGCGCCGCAGCCCATGCCTTGGCGTATTGCGTTTCCTCCGGCCTTTCCAGCAATTCGTCGGGCTGCAGGAAGCCATAGATATTGTCGATACTGTCGCTGCGGGCCGAATTCGTGCGCTCGGAGATGTGGCAAGGTGCAATTTGCCACGGGTTCTCCAGCCCCATCGCCACGACCATTTCGCGCAGGGCGTGGAGCGTGTGACGCTGGAAGCGGGTGACGCGCTCGGCCTTTGTGGGCACGACGAGACCGCGCTGGCGGGTGGCATCCTGCGTCGCGATTCCAGTCGGACAGCGGTCGGTGTGGCAATTCATCGACTGGACACAGCCCAAGGCGAACATGAAGGCTCGCGCTGCGTTGCACCAGTCGGCCCCGAGGCCGAGGTTCATAGCCAAACCCGCGCCCGAGTGGACCTTGCCCGCCGCGGCTAACTTTATTTCGTCCTTGAGGCCCGTGCCCACGAGGGCATTGCGGACGAGGATGAGCCCTTCGCGTAGCGGCATACCGACGCGGTTGGAAAATTCGACCGGCGCCGCGCCCGTTCCGCCTTCGGCCCCATCGACGACGATGTAATCGAGCCTGATCCCAGTTTCGAGCATGGCCTTGCAGATGGCGAAGACTTCGTGCGGCTTGCCGACACACAGTTTGATGCCGACCGGCTTGCCGCCAGACAAATCGCGCAATTGCGTTGCCCATTCGAGCAATTCGATGGGCGTGGAGAAAGTAGAGTGGGCAGGGGGCGAAATCACGTCGCGTCCGACCGGTACGCCGCGCGTTTCGGCGATTTCCTTGGTCACCTTGGGTCCGGGCAGGACCCCGCCATGGCCGGGCTTGGCACCTTGGCTCAGCTTGATTTCGACCATCTTGACCTGCGGGTCGGTCGCGGTCTCAGCGAACTTGTCGGGATTGAAACTGCCGTCCTCGTTCCGGCAGCCAAAATAGCCGCTGCCGATTTCCCATACGAGGTCGCCCCCATGCGAGCGGTGATAGCGCGACAATCCGCCTTCGCCGGTATCGTGGTAGAAACCGCCGGCCGCCGCGCCCTTGTTCAATGCCATGATGGCGTTGGCCGATAGCGACCCGAAGCTCATCGCCGATATGTTGAAGAGGGAAGCTGAATAGGGCTGCGAGCACTGGCTCGAGCCGACATCGACGCGCCATTCGAGCGGCAGTTTTTCATTTGGGACAATGGAATGCGCCAGCCACTCATATTCGTCAGAATAGACGTCGAGCTCGGTCCCGAAGGGGTGTGAATCGAGTTGGCCCTTGGCGCGGGCGTATACGAGGCTGCGCTCGTCATGGTTGAAGGGGCGTCCTTCAAGGTCTCCCTCGACCACATAGGCGCGGGCGAAGGGGCGCAGGTCCTCCATGATCCAGCGAATTCGTGCAACAAGCGGATAATTTCGCCTAAGTGTATGTTTACGCTGAAGGAAATCCCACACCGCGATGCCAAATAGGGGCAGGGTGAGGACGACTCCCCACTTCAACCAGCCCCATGGCGCAATCCAGAAAAGGACCGACAGCACCAGCAGTGCCACCGGTATCCCATAGCGCACCGCCAATTCGGCGGAATCGCGCCATTTCGCCTTGTTGGGAATCAAGCGAGATGCTCGGCGAAGAAGTCGGCGGTACGGCTATCTGCGAGGTTCGCGGCTTCCTCGCTGCGGCGCTTGCCGAACTCGGTTGCGAAACCGTGGTCCAGCCCCTCGTAGTCGTAGAGCGTGACCTTGGGGTGGTCGTCGAGGCCTTCGTGCATTGCCTTCTGCGTGTCCTTGTCGACGAAGCCGTCCTTGGTGGGCACGTGGAGCAACAGCGGATGCGCGATGGCGTGCTTCTCGTTCAGCAGGCCGTCGATACCGACCCCGTAATAGCCGACAGAGGCGTTCACATCGGTGCGCGCTGCGGTCATGTAGGCGAGGCGGCCGCCGAGGCAGTAACCGACGCAGCCGACCTTCGCGACGCCTTCTTCGCGGCGGATATGGTGGATGGTCGCTTCGATATCGCGGATGCCCTGGTCCTGGTCGAACTTGCCCATCAGGTCGAGCGCGCGCTGGAATTCGGGTTCCACATCGGGGTCGAGTTCGACACCGGGCTCAAGCCGCCAGAAGAGGTCAGGCGCAATCGCAAGATAGCCTTCCTCGGCGAGCTTGTCGCACTTGCGGCGGATGCCTGCATTAACACCGAAGATTTCCTGGATGACGAGGATGGCCGCCTTGGGCGTTTCGGCAGGTCTTGCGACATAGGCGTCGAATTTCGCATCGCCGGACAGGGTGGCAATCGTAACGGTCTCGCTCATCGGTGAATTCTCCCTCGCAGGTGTTCGGACTGTCTTATGCTTGCATGACGCGGCATGCAGCCCCAGATAGGCGCTTACAAGTCCTAACGGAGGAAACGCGATGAAGGTCCATATCGAGATAGATTGTACGCCGGAGGAGGCGCGGACCTTCATGGGCCTGCCCGATGTGGGCAAAGCGAACGATATCTATGTCGACATGATGTCGAAGGCGATGAAGGGCGTTTCCAACACCGACCAGCTGCAGGAATATGCCAAGCAGCTCGCGCCGATGGGGCAGGCGGGCTTCAAGCTGTTCCAGAGCTTCATGGAAGGCGCGCAGGCCGCGCGCACTCCGCCCAAGAAGCCTGATATCTCCGAAGACTGAGTTCTCGCCCGCATGACCGACACCATCTTCGCCCTGTCCAGCGGAGCGCCTCCGGCTGCCATCGGGGTTGTCCGGATTAGCGGACCGAAGGCGGGTGAAGTGGTCGAGGCGATGTGCGGCGGGATGCCCGAGCCGCGACATGCCAGCCTGCGGACGTTGCGCGATGAGGGCGGCGCGGCGCTCGACAAGGCTTTGGTGCTCTGGTTTCCCGGCCCGCGGACGGCGACGGGCGAGGATTTGGTCGAGTTCCATTGTCATGGGGGCAGGGCGGTGATTGTGGCTTTGGAACGCGCGCTTGGAGGGATAGACGGAGTGCGGCGAGCGGAGCCGGGCGAGTTCACCCGCCGCGCCTTTGCTAACGGCGTCATCGATCTGGCCGAAGCAGAAGGGCTGGGTGATTTACTTTCAGCCGAAACCGAACTGCAGCGTCGCGCCGCGCAAGAGGCTGCCGGTGGCGGTCTTTCCCGGAAGGTCGAGGAATGGCGCGAACGGGTGCTGACGTTGTCAGCACTCGTCGAAGCGCAGCTCGATTTCGGCGATGAAGACGATGTCGGAGGTTTGCCGGAAATGTTTCACGTGGAACTTTCTCGGCTGCTAGAAGAATGGCGGGCAGTGATCGAAGCGCCAAGGGCGGAGCGATTGCGTGACGGCATCCGCGTCGTCTTTGCTGGTCCACCCAATTCGGGGAAGTCTTCGCTCTTCAACACCATCCTCGATGAGGGGGCAGCCATTGTTTCGGCGGAAGCCGGAACAACGCGTGATGTCATCGAGCGACCGGTCGCTCTCGGGGGCGTGCCGTTCCTCCTGGTGGATACCGCTGGCCTGCGCGAAGAGGGTGCGGGAGACATCGAGCGCATCGGTATCGAACGGGCGCTCGGCGAGCTGGGCAGGGCGGATATCGTTCTTTGGCTCGGTGAAGAAGGCCGTGGGCCAGAGGGCGCATTGGAAGTCGCATCGCGTTCTGATCTGGACGACCACGGAAAAGCTGAGCCAGATTATGTAGTTTCCGCCGTAACCGGTGACGGGGTGGAAATTCTGGTCGCTGGGTTGCTCGAGCGGGCAAAGAGCCTCATGCCCAAGCCGGGGACCGCTGCACTGAACGCCCGGCAAGGAGATGCACTGGGTGAAGCAAGGGAGGCGCTAAGTGGCATCGAGCCTGATGCAGATTTCCTCCTGACGGCAGAGCGGCTGCGCCTCGCTAGAGTGGCGCTTGACCGGCTCCTCGGACGCCAATCCACCGAAGATATGCTCGACGCTCTCTTCGGTCGGTTCTGTATCGGCAAGTAATCTCGCGAGAATGTTCCACGTGGAACAACCTTAGCGCTTTGCCGTCAGTGCCGTTTGCGGTATCGGCGCAGCCATGCAGGATTTCGACATCATCGTGGTCGGCGGCGGACATGCCGGCGTCGAGGCGGCTTGCGCCTCGGCAAGGATGGGTGCGCGCACGGCGCTGGTAAGTTTCGACCTCTCCAAGATTGGTGCCATGAGCTGCAATCCGGCGATCGGCGGATTGGGCAAGGGGCATCTGGTTCGGGAGGTCGATGCGCTCGACGGTGTGATTGGGCGCGCTGCCGATGCGGCTGCAATACACTACCGGATGCTCAATCGCTCTAAGGGGAGTGCGGTCTGGGGGCCTCGCGTCCAGGCTGACCGGGCGCTTTTCCACCAAGCGGTGCAGGGCATCGTGTCCTCGCAAGAGAACCTCTGGCTGGTGGAGGGTGAGGCTGCGTCGCTGACTATGGACAATGTCGCTGTCAGCGGCATCAAGCTCGCCGACGACAGCGCGCTGCGTGCTTCGGCTGTCATTCTGTGTACGGGTACATTCCTCGGCGGGACGCTTTATCGCGGCGAAGAGCGTTTCGAGGGAGGACGCATCGGTGAGGATGCGGCGCGCGTTCTCGCATCACAGCTGCGCGATGCGGACCTGCCGATGGCGCGGCTCAAGACTGGAACGCCTCCGCGTCTCGACGGGCGGACAATCGATTGGGCCAGTCTCGAAGAGCAGCCGAGCGATGGCGAAAGCTGGACGATGTCCTCGATCATCCCGCAGCGTTCGAACCCGCAGGTCTTTTGTGCCATCACAAGGACCAATACAGAGGCGCACGATATCATTCGTGCGAATCTCGACCGCTCGCCGCTGTTCTCCGGAGCGATCGGGGCTGCCGGCCCGCGCTACTGTCCCTCAATCGAGGATAAGATCCATCGGTTCGGCGATCGCGAGGGGCACCAGATTTTCCTCGAGCCGGAGGGGCTATCGACGCATCTCGTTTATCCCAACGGCATCAGCACTTCGCTTCCCGTCGATGTGCAGCATGATATGCTGCGCGCGATGGAGGGGCTGGAGCGGGTGGAGATGGCGGTCCCGGGTTATGCTGTCGAATACGACCATGTCGACCCACGCGCCCTTCGCTCGACGCTTGAGCTGAAGGCCATTCCGGGCCTCTATTGCGCCGGACAAATCAACGGGACTACCGGTTACGAGGAAGCTGCAGCGCAGGGCCTTGTTGCTGGCATGAATGCCGCGGCGAGTGTGCTGGGCCGCGAACCAGTCGGTCTGGACCGTGCCAATTCCTACATCGCTGTCATGGTCGATGACCTCACCCTGCAGGGCGTCAGCGAGCCTTACCGCATGCTGACGGCGCGGGCGGAGTATCGTCTTCGTTTGCGTGCCGCCAATGCGGACACACGCCTCACAGGGTTGGGGATCGAGGCCGGTCTGGTCGGGAAGGATCGCGCCGACTGGTTCGCTTCACGTGAAGCCCGACGTTCGGTTATCGATAACCAGCTCGACGAGGAGGTGCATGCTCATGCGCTCATTGACGGCGGATTGAAGGCCAAGGCTGACCGCGGCTCGCAGAAGCTGCGCGAGTGGCTGAAGGGAGGGCAAATCTCCATCGACGAGCTCGCGGGTATTGTCGGAGGCATAGACCCACAGGACGCACTCACGGTGGAGATGGTGGAAGATACGATCTACGAGCCCTATCTTGCCCGCCAAGAGGCGGAGCTGCGGGACCTGAAGGCAGGGGAGCAGCTGAAGCTCCCGGCCGACTTTCCCTACGACCGGGTGCCAGGACTGTCGAACGAGATGGTCGAGAGGCTGGGGCAAGCGAGGCCCGAGACCCTATCTGCCGCTGGACGCGTGCCCGGAATTACGCCTGCCGCCCTTGCTGCGCTTCTCGTCCATGCCCGGCGGTTGGAGGAAAGAGCAGCGTGACTACCAACGAAACCGAAGCGCGGAGCTTCATCGCAGGGCTCGGCGGGGACCAAGCTATCTCGAAACTGGAAATGCTTGCCGACGAGTTGAGGGCCGAGAATGCTCGGCAGAACCTCGTCTCCAAAGGTTCGCTGGAGGAGGTGTGGGTTCGCCACTTTGCCGATTCCGCCCAGCTCATCCCGCATGTTCCACGTGAAACACAAGGAGCCTGGTTCGACCTCGGCAGCGGCGCGGGCTTTCCGGGATTGGTGCTCGCCATCCTCCGCCCCGACGAGCCAACGGTCCTGGTCGAATCGCGCAAGCGCCGAATCGAGTGGTTGGAAGCGATGGCGCGCAAACTCGAACTCGCGAATTGCGAAATCGAGGGAAAACGTCTCGAGCTCGTCGACACGCGAAAAGCGGCGGTAATCTCGGCCCGCGCCTTTGCTCCGCTGCCCAAACTCCTCAGTTTATCCGCACGCTTCTCCACAGCACGTACGCACTGGGTGTTGCCCAAAGGGCGGTCCGCAGCGCAGGAAGTGGAAGAACTACCGCGCAAGCAGCGCAAAATGTTCCACGTGGAACACTCCATTACGGATGACGAAGCCGGAATCGTCGTCGGTCAGGGCAAGGTAGAGGCTTGAGAATGATTACCATCGCGATTGCAAACCAGAAGGGCGGGGTGGGGAAAACCACGACGGCCATCAACATCGCCACGGCCATGGCAGCTTCGGGATGGCGCACCTTGCTCATCGATCTCGACCCGCAGGGCAATGCCTCGACCGGCCTCGGCATCGACAATGCTGCGCGCGAATACACCACCTATGACCTGCTGGTGGGCGACGCCACGCTCGCACAGGCTGCGCAGAACACCGAAATCCCAGGTCTGGACATTGTGCCTGCCACGCAGGACCTGTCTGGGGCCGAGGTTGAGCTCGTCTCCGTCGAGGACCGCACCCATCGCCTGCAGAAGGCGCTGGGTGCTCCGCAGAATGGTTTCGCTGGTTACGATGTTGCTTTCATCGATTGCCCGCCCTCGCTGGGCCTCCTGACGCTCAATGCGCTGGGCGCTGCCGACACGCTGATGGTGCCGCTCCAATGCGAATTCTTTGCGCTCGAAGGCCTCAGCCAGCTGCTGCAGACGGTCGAGCGCGTGCAGCAGCGTTTCAATCCCGATCTGGGCATTGTGGGCATCGCGCTCACCATGTTCGACCGCCGTAACAAGCTGACCGACCAAGTCGCTGACGATGTGCGCGATTGCCTCGGTAACCTCGTGTTTGAAAACGTCATTCCGCGCAATGTGCGCCTGTCGGAGGCTCCCAGCCACGGGATGCCTGCCCTGATTTACGACCATAATTGCCCCGGCAGCCGCGCCTATATCGGCTTGGCTCGCGAATTGATCGGGCGCCTGCCAGAAAAGAGGAAAGCCGCATGAGCGCTGCAGTAGACCGCAAAAAGAAACTGGGCCGCGGCCTTGGCGCACTGATGGGTGAAATTCAGCGCGAAGAGCCCCTGGTACGGGAAAGTGGTAACGAGGGTAACCAGTCGGGCGATGCAGCCGTTCCGTCGGCTTCAGGCCTGAGTGACATCCCGGTCGCCGACATTTCGCCGCTCCCGGGCCAGCCCCGTACACATTTCGATGACGATGCGCTCGACCAGCTTGCCGCCTCGATTGCGCAGCGCGGCGTTATCCAGCCTGTCATCGTCACGGCAAAGGGTGATGGACGTTACCAGCTTGTCGCCGGTGAGCGCCGCTGGCGTGCGGCCCAGCGCGCCCGTCTCCATGCGATCCCCGCTATCGTGCGCGACCTCGACAAGCGCGAAATCATGGCGCTGGCGCTGATCGAGAACCTCCAGCGAGAAGATCTCAACCCGCTCGAAGAAGCGCGCGCCTACCAGAAGCTCTCGGAAGAAGAGGGCATGACGCAGGCGGAAATCGCCCAGTTGGTCGATAAATCGCGCAGCCACGTCGCCAATTTCCAGCGCCTGCTCGCGCTTCCCAACGATGTGCTCGACATGCTTGCCGACGGGCGGCTCACCATGGGCCATGCCCGCCCGCTCATCGGTAATGACGATGCGAGCGACATCGCCCGCAAGGCGGTGAATGACAATCTTTCGGTGCGCCAAGTGGAAAAGCTGGCGCGTGGCGACAAGCCGAAAGCGCCGCGTACAGCCGGTTCGACTTCTATCGTTGATGCAACCGATGACGCCGACATTGCGGCAGTCCAGGGCCACCTTGAGGAATTCCTCGGCCTGCCGGTCAAGATCAAGACCGAAGGCGCGCCCGGAACTGGGACGGTGACCATCGGCTACCGCACGCTCGACCAGCTCGACCTGATTTGCCAGCGGCTGACTGGCGGCGATATTTAGGGATTAGATCCTGTCCGAGATTATCTCGGCAAGTCTTTCAATTCCGGCCTTATCTTCCTCGTCGAAACGTGCTTTCGACGGGCTGTCCAGGTCGATAACCGCCACGACGTCTCCGCCGCGCATTACCGGCACGACGAGTTCGGAATTCGTCTCCGCATCGCAGGCGATGTGGCCGGGGAAGGCGTGGACGTCCTCAACTAGCTGCGTTGCTGCATCGGCGGCTGCCGTGCCGCAGACGCCCTTGCCGAGCGGGATGCGGATGCAGGCAGGGCGGCCCATGAAGGGGCCGAGCACCAGTTCGCCCTCGACCATGCGGTAAAAGCCGGCCCAGTTCATATCGGGCAGGAAATCCCACAAGAGCGCGGCGACGTTGGCCATATTGGCCACGCCATCGGGCTCGCCAGCGGTGAGCGCCTCGGCAGCATCGTGGAGTTGGCGATAGGCTTCGGGCTTGGGCCAGTCGTCTGCAGGTCGGAAATCGAACATGGCGCCCATCTAGGGCCGCGACGGGCGCGCGCAAGGGGAAGCTGCAACTGGATGATTGCGGGCAGGGCAGGCCTCGCCTATCCCTTGGCCCATGAGCATCCTCAAGAAGCTGGGCATCGCCCTTCTCGTCATTCTCCTCCTCCTCGCGATATTCGCCTATTTTGTGACGCGCGGCGATACCGCAGGGCTATCGGTAGCCGAGGTCAGCGGGACCGACCCGACGCTCGAAGAGGCCGATGCCGAGACTTTCCCGACGGTCGCAATTGCCGACCCGGTGGGTTGGGCCGAGGGCGAGAAGCCGGTCGCTGCGGAAGGCCTTGCGGTCAATCGTTTCGCCGAAGGCCTCGACCACCCGCGCACGCTCTATGCGCTGCCGAATGGCGATATCCTCGTTTCGCTCACTCGCTCGCCCAATCAGAGCGGTGGCGGCATCATGGGCTGGATTGCCAACAAGCTGATGACAAAAGCGGGCGCGAACGGTCCTTCGGCCAACCACGTCGTGCTGCTGCGTGACGAGGATGGTGACGGCACGGCGGAGACCCGCAGCGTGCTGGTTGATGGGCTCGATTCCCCTTCCGGCATCGCCTGGTCGGACGATACACTTTACATTGCCAACCACGACGAAGTGCTTGCTTTTCCTTACGAACTTGGCGGTGACCGCGTGACGGCAGAGCCGCGCAAGGTGGCAGACCTTGCCGCAGGGGGCGGACACTGGATGCGCAACCTCGAAATCCACCCCGACGGGCAGCGCCTTTATGTTGCGGTCGGTTCGGACACCAATATCGCCGACAAGGGCATGGAAGCCGAAGAGGGCCGCGCGCTCATCTGGGAATTCGACCTTGTTAGCGGCCGCCGTCGCCAGTTCGCAGGTGGTCTTCGCAATCCCAACGGTCTCGACTTCAGCCCCTGGTCGGGCGAGCTATGGACCACGGTGAACGAGCGCGACATGCTCGGCAGCGACCTCGTCCCCGACTACCTCACCAATGTGCCAATCGGCGCGCAATACGGCTGGCCGTGGGTCTATTGGGGCGACAATTACGATCGCCGCGTCGAACACCCGACGCCGCAGTATATCAACTACATCCGCAAGCCCGAATATGCGCTGGGCCCGCATGTCGCGGCATTGGGCTTCGTCTTCAGCAAGGAAGGCGCGGCGCTGGGCGAGGCATTCGGGAGCGGCGCCTTTATCGCGCGCCACGGCTCTTGGAACCGTAAGCCGCCTTCCGGCTACGACGTGGTCTATGTCGCCTTTGACGAGCGCGGCAACCCGACCGGAAAGCCTGTTCCGGTCCTCACCGGCTTCCTCAAGGACAATGGGGATACCCGCGGTCGTCCGACTTGGGTCGAATGGGCGGGTGACGGCTCACTGCTGGTCAGCGACGACACGGCGGGGATCATCTGGCGCGTCACCTCACCCGGAGCGACGCCGCAAACCGCTATCGAGCGGGTACGTGGCGAACGCCTCCCGCCACAGCGCGAGCTGCGGGGACAGTCGGCGACCTTCGGGCAGGACGTGGACGATGATTACGCCCGCTACGTCACGCCCGAATAGGGTTCTGCGTTAGCCCAGCAGGGCTTCGGTGGGGATCGCGTAGAGCGCATCTCCACCTGCCATGGCCGATGTCTTGAGACCCGAGGCCTCGGGCACGATGCGGTCGAGGAAGAAGCGCACGCTGGCAGGCTTGGACTTCGCCAGCGCAGGCGCTTCGCCGCTTTCCACCGCGCGCAACTGGCGCAGTAACTGCCACCCGGCTGTCGCGACCGCCAGCATGGTGCAGAAGGGTACGCTTCCGGCGAGGCGATCGTCGAGGCTCGCCTCATTGCGCATCCATGCGACGACATCAGCGCAATCGCGGGCGAGAGCCGCCAGATGCGCCTCCTCGCTGCATTCGCGCTCTATATCGGCAATCAGGCTACCGATTGCTTCGCCATCGTGGAGGCCGAGCTTCCGCGTGACAAGGTCGGCGGCCTGGATGCCGTTGGTCCCTTCGTAAATCGGGGCGATGCGCGAATCGCGCCAGTGCTGCGCCGCGCCGGTTTCCTCGACGAAGCCCATGCCGCCATGGACCTGCACACCGAGGCTGGCGACTTCGATGCCGATATCGGTGCCCCAGGCCTTGATGAGCGGGGTTAGGACCTCGCCACGCGCCTTCGCGTTCTCGTCGCCAAGCACGCCGCGGTCGACCTGTCCGGCGGTGTAGTAGAGAAGCGCGCGCGAGCCTTCGGTCAGCGCTTTCATGCGCAGCAGCATGCGACGCACGTCGGGATGCTCGATAATCGACACCGGGTTCTTGTCGGGCGAGCCGGCACGGGCCGACTGAACACGCTCCTGCGCATAATCAATTGCCTGCTGCGTGGCGCGCTCGCCAATCTGCACGCCCTGGTTGCCGACATTGATGCGCGCGTTGTTCATCATCGTGAACATGGCTGCGAGGCCGCGGTTTTCCGCACCGACGAGCTCGCCGATGCACTCGTCATTGTCGCCATAGCTCATCACGCAGGTGGGCGACGCGTTGATGCCGAGCTTATGCTCGAGGCTCACGCAGCGAACATCGTTGCGCGCGCCGAGCGAACCATCGGGCTTCACATGATACTTGGGCACGGTGAAGAGCGAGATCCCGCGGCTTCCCTCGGGCGCATAGGGCAGGCGTGCGAGGACGAGGTGGATGATGTTCTCCGCCAGCTCGTGCTCACCCCAAGTGATGTAGATCTTTTGTCCCTTGATCAGGTATTTGCCGGCGTGTTCGCCATCCTCGATGGGTTTGGCGGTGGTGCGCAGGGCGCCGACGTCCGAACCGGCCTGAGGCTCGGTCAGGTTCATCGTGCCCGACCATTTCCCACTCACGAGGTCGGGAAGGTACTTTTGCTGCAGTTCTGCCGACCCATGGTGCTCCAGCGCCTCGATCGCGCCGACGCTAAGCATCGGAAGCAGATTAAACGCCATATTCGCCGTGCCGAGGTTTTCGAGCACGTTGCAGGCGAGCGTGAAGGGCAGGCCCTGTCCGCCGAACTCCCCTGGCGAGGCAATCGCGTTCCAGCCCTGCTCGACATAATGCGCATAGGCCTCGGCAAAGCCGTCGGGCAGTCGGACAACGCCGTTCTCCAGCTTTGCGCCCTCGAGATCGCCCACGCGGTTGAGCGGCGCGAATTCTCCGGCTGCGAACTGGCCCACGCCTTCGACGATGGCTTCGACCATATGGGGCTCGGCTGCGGCGAATTTCTCGGACGCAGCCAGCTCTTCGATGCCGGCATTCACGCGGATGGCAAGCAACTGGTCTTGGGTGGCGGGAGTGTAGGTCACGCGGATATCCTCTTGGCTTTACCTGCCCGCAGATATAGCGCGCGGGCATGAGCGGCAAATACGCTACGGAAACGCTCGGGAGCGATGAAGGGGGCCTCGCCCGTGCAGGCGAAATCCTGCGGGATGGCGGGCTGGTGGCCGTTCCGACCGAGACAGTTTACGGGCTTGCGGCCCGTGCTGACGAAGATTCTGCCGTTGCGCGTATCTACGAGGCCAAGGGAAGGCCGAGCTACAACCCTCTGATTGTACATGTTTCCTCGCTGGAGGCAGCAAGACAAATTGCCGATTTTTCGCGAGAAGCAGAGCGGCTGGCGCAGGAATACTGGCCCGGTCCGCTGACGCTGGTTCTCCCGCGGCGCAAGGACGCCAGGCTGGCCGAAGCCGTGACGGCAAGACTCGATACCGTGGCAATTCGTATGCCGAATCATGCCGTTATGCGCGACATCTTGCGCAGTCTCGATTTTCCGCTCGCCGCGCCCTCGGCAAACCGCAGTGGCTTCATCAGTCCTACCAGCGCTGCGCATGTGCTGGCGTCGCTCGACGGGCGCATCGATGCCGTCATCGATGGCGGGGAATGCGAACGCGGCCTCGAATCGACGATTATCGCCGTGCGCGAGGACGGCACGCTCGACCAATTGCGCCCGGGACCGCTTGATTTCGAGAGCCTCAGCCAGTCCGCCCAGCCTGAAGGACGTGTCGAAGCGCCCGGCCAGCTTGCCAGCCATTATGCGCCGGGCAAGCCGGTCCGCCTCGACGTCATCCGGAGCGTCGAGGACGAATTCTACATTGGTTTCGGGGAAGTTGCGGGCGATTGCTCGCTCTCGCTCGAAGGCGATCTGGAGGAGGCGGCGTCACGGCTCTATGCCTGCCTCCACTTGGCAGCAAAGTCTGACAAGCCGCGCATCGCCATCGCGCCCGTCCCCGACACAGGGCTCGGCAGGGCCATCAACGATCGCCTTAGACGCGCCGCGACGCCGCCCGATTAGTCGTATTCCGGCTCTACCGGAATCGTTGGGATAATCTGTTGCATCTGCGCATAGGTTTCGCGCGCTTCGTCACAGCCGCGGCGATTGCCCTCGTGGCACTTGTCGAGCTGCTTGTCGTATTCGCGCTCGAGCTTGGCGAGCTGCTCTTCGCGGCGGCGAATTTCCCGGCCGCGCTTCTCGTCCGCTTCGGACTGGCTGGTGGTGGCAAGGTCCACGCCCTTGCTGACCACCTTGACCGGGGCGGTCACTACGTCGGCCACAGTGCTGATACAGCCGGAGACGAGAATAGCGGAAGCGGGTAGAAAAAAGAGGGCCAGGCGGCGCACGGGAAATTCCTTTCGTGCGGCCACCTAGCCCTGTCGGGGTGAAAACTCGATTAACCCGGCTCAGGGGGCCGGAGGCGCGTCCGGTGCTTCGGGCTTCTCTGGTGCGCTCGTCTTGTCGGTCTTGGCAGTCGAGCCACCGCGACACCTCAGCTTGCCCGAACCCATCGACTGGACGGTACAATCCGCGTTGCCGATGACAGTGACGGTACCGGAGCCCATGATCGACGCCTCGACCCGGCCGTCGGAGGCGAATTCGGCATCGCCCGAACCTGCGACGGTGACGTCCGCACTGCCGGTCTTCAGCGAAGCCATGCGGCCCGAGCCCGAACCGGCAATGGTGAGGTCGAGACGGTCGACTTGGCCGCCCGCTTCCAAATTACCCGAACCGGCGATAGTGAGATCGAGCTGGTTGGCAGTGATCGTGCCCACCTTGGCGGTGCCCGAGCCCGCAATGGTGACATCCGACTGTCCATCCATCGCGTCTGCTTCGACAGTGCCCGATCCGGCAAGGACGATGGCGGTCAGGCTGGGCATGGTGACGCGCACCGTAGCCGTCCCGATATTCCGGTCGGCATCCCGGTCGCGCATGATGCCCAGCGCGCCGTCATCGAGCGTGAAGCGGAGCGCATCGACGGCCTCCTGATCGCCCGATACGTCTATCGTGAGGGCATCGCCGCGGGTGACGACGACATTGTCGGGTCCTGCAAGGACGATTTCGCTTGGCGACTTGCCGCCTTGATCGAGTTCGGCAAGGGGAACACCCTTGCTGTCGCCGATGGTGATGTTGCCGTTGCAACCGGCGAGGAGTGCGCCTGCAGCCAGTGTTGCGAGCGGGGCTACGCCCTTCAATACCTTGTGGATCATGCCTTGTCCTTTCCTGTCGCCGAATTGGCTTGGCGTATTGGTGACATAATACGGCAATGGCCCAAGTTCAACCCAAAGCAAAAGGGCCACCCCTTGGCGGGGCGGCCCTTCGTCGAATGCTGTAAGCGGTTTGTCGCTCAGGCTTCTTCGGTGTTTTCGTAATATTGCGGTGCGTGTTCACGCAGCACGTCGAGAATTTTTTCGAGAGCGGTGGGCTCGTCGGTCTTTTCCATCGCTGCCAGTTCGCGAGCGAGGCGGCTGGAGGCCGCTTCGAAAATCTGGCGCTCCGAATAGCTCTGCTCGGGCTGGTCGTCGGGACGGAAGAGGTCGCGCGTCACTTCGGCAATCAGGACGATTTCGCCCGAATTGATCTTTGCTTCATATTCCTGCGCGCGGCGGCTCCACATGGTGCGCTTGACCTTCGGCTTGCCCTTCAGGGTTTCCATCGCTTCCTTCAGGGTCTTGTCCGAGGACAGCTTGCGCATGCCGATGGATTCGACCTTGTTGACCGGAACGCGCAGCGTCATGCGCTCTTTCTCGAAACGGAGGACATAGAGGTCGAGCTGCATACCGGCGATTTCCTCGCTCTGCAGTTCGATGACACGGCCCACGCCGTGCTTGGGGTAGACAACGTAATCGCCAACGTCGAAGGCGTTTGCCTTGCTCGCCATGCATCAATCCTTTCGTCGGGGCCGCGCGGGGGGATGCAGCGTCACAAAACTCCCTGTCCGCGCCCCGAATTCGGTGCGCGGGAGATGTCTTCTTGTGGTGCTGCTAGCTTGACGGCCCTTTCAATTCTCACATCTGCGCCGGCAGGGACCAGTGCAGTTGTTGCATTACATAGCACAACCTAGCGATTATTGCGAGTCTTCGCAGTTTCCGGCCCCTCTTCGTCCTTACCGGAAGCTTTCACGGCAGCATATTCCGCACCGAGCAAGAGCAGCAGCGCGCTGGCGTAGAACCATGTAATGAGCACTACGACAGCGCCGAGCGAGCCATAGGTCGCGTTGTAACTCCCGAAATTTGCCGCATAAAAGGCGAAGGCAGCGGTCGCCGCCAGCCATCCGGCAGCAAACAGCAGTGCTCCGGGCAAGATGACGCGCCAGGCGGGTGCCGGCTTGTTCGGCGCAAAGCGGTAGAGCAGCGCCGCGCCGCCGGTCGCTGCGAGAAGGAGGACAAGGAAGCTTGCGAGCGCGCCAATCGGCCCGGCAATGACCGCCAGCGCCGTGCTGATTCCCCCGAGGGTGACGAGGCCGATGATGCCAGCGAGAGTGATGGCCAGGGCCACGAGATTCCCCCGCACGAAGCCACGTGCCTCTCCTGCATGGAAAGCGATGTTGAGACCCGTCATCAAAGCCCGTGCCCCATTGCGTGCGCCCCAGAGCGCGATGCCCAAGGCGACGAGCAGGCCCAGCCCCTGCGCCCCGGCCGCTCCCTCGCTGACATTGCGCAGCTGGTCACCGATGATCTCTGCGGCTGCGGCGGGCAGGTTGGCAGAAAGCGCCTCGATATGTCCTGCCACCGTCTCCGGGTCGGCAAACACACCATAGCCCAGCACCAGCGCGCCAAGCGCAGGGACGAGCGCGAGCAGCGCGTAATGCGCGATGCCTGCGGCAATCAGCGAGATGTTATCGTCGGAGCCAGCGGCCCAGGCGGCTTTCAGGTCGGCTAGCACCCGTCCGGCGCGATCAGTCGCCTTCGCCAGGTTCGGGACTGAAGTACTTGTCGAACTTGCCCTCTTCGCCCTTATGCTCGTCGGCATCGGCGGGCGGTTCCTTCTGGCTCGTGATGTTCGGCCATTCGGCACTGAACTTGGTGTTCAGCTCGAGCCATTTCTCGAGATTGTCCTCGGTGTCGGGGAGGATAGCCTCGGCCGGGCACTCGGGTTCGCACACGCCGCAATCGATGCATTCCGACGGGTTGATGACGAGCATGTTCTCGCCCTCGTAGAAGCAGTCGACCGGGCAGACCTCGACGCAGTCGGTGTATTTGCATTTGATGCAGGCGTCGGTGACGACATAGGTCATTGGGCGTGTTTCCCCTGAGTAAAATGTGTTTGGTCGCTGCTATGGCTATTCATGCGCCGGGGTCAAGTTCCCGATAACATTCTTGCGCCTCGCGCGGCGGTCCGCGACGTTCAGGAAGGACCAGGACTTCGACAAGTTTTACTCCGTTCCCGATGGGCAAGGTGAGGACGTCGCCTGTCGCGACATCGCGGCTGGCGCGCAGCACGCGCTCGCCGTTCTTGCGGATATGCCCTTCCTCGATGAGCTTGCGGGCCGCGCTGCGGGTGCGCACGAAGCGCAGGAAACAGAGCAGGCGGTCCAGTCTCAACTTACCCCTGCTTCATCAAATCGGCGAGACCAGCGAAGGCGCTCCCTTCGCGCGGAGCCTGCTGGCGGGCGGGCTTTTGCCGTTCCTGCTTGCGGCGCGAAGGGCGCCATTCCCAGCTGTCGGGGCGGGGTGGACCGAAAGCGCCCTCGGCGAGTGGCTTGGCACGCTGCACGCGGAAACCGGCCTGGCCGAGCAGGCGCTCTGCGTTCTTCTCCTCCAGCCCGATGGAAATTGGCAGCGCGAGGTCGAGCCGGAACTTGCGGCTCTTGTCGGCCTTGGCGCGCGCCTCATGCGCGGCGCGGAAGATTTTCTCGGCCAGGTCGAGCCGGATGGCCTGCGACCCTGCATGGCGATAGCCGGCGGGCAGTTTCTTCGCGTCGGGAATGACCGGAAGCATCGCTTCCTGCAGCGGGCGGCGGTCGATGCCGAGTTGGCTCAGTAGCTGGCGCGGTGCGGGCTTCAGCAGCATGGGCGCGAAAATGTCGAGCGCGCCGAAGGTCACGCCGATCTTGCGCAGGAAGGGGCGCATGTCCTTGGGCAGGTGCTCGATGCCCGCTTTCTCGCGCGTCACGAAACCGTGTCCGGCGATGAGGTTCAAGAGCAGCGCGCGCGCCTGGCTGCCCGCCTCGGGATTGGCCGAGGCGATATGCATGCGGCGCAGCGGTTCGAGCGGCTCGAGCGTCTTGTCGAGCCATGCGTCGAGCGCGTCCATCAGCGCCTTCTTCGCATTGTCGGGCAGGAGCAGAACTTCGCGCGAGGGTTCGAGCGCGGGCTTCACCTGCCCGTCGCGCGGCTGAAGCTTGGCCAGCATCTGGTCGTTCCAGCGGATCGCGCCGCGGGAAAGCTCGATATCGGCAAGGTCCGATGCCGCCAGCTTCTCTGCCTTTTCGCCGAGGATGCGCGGCAGGGCCTTTTCGGCCGCGGCGAGCAGCATCTTACGGTCGGCGTGGTTTGCCGCCGGGTCGACTTCGAAGCGGAAGCCCTCGACCTTGCCCAGCGCCTCGTCCTCGACCAGCAGGGTGCCGTCTTCGGCGAGCGTGATGGGGAGCATGGAGGCGTCCTGTCCCAGCGATTTCATCAGTATGGCAGTCCTTCGGTTCACGAATCTTTCGGTCAGCCGCGCATGGAGCGCATCCGACAATTTGGCTTCGACCCCGCGGGCGCGCGCCGCCATTTCGTCGCGGGCGAGCACCCAGTCGGGCCGCTGGCAGATATAGGCCCAGCTGCGGATGGCGGCAATTCGCCCCTGCAGGGTGTCGATATCGCCGCTTACATTATCCAGCTCGGAAATGCGCGCGGCAACGTAGTCGGCGCCGATATAGCCCTGGCGCAAATCCTGCCACAGCCGTGCGACGAAGCGGGCGTGGACGTCGGGGCCGCGCGCGCGGAAATCGGGCAGCGAGCAGGCTTCCCAGAAGCGCCGCACCATGCCTGCGCCGCGGACGTTCGCAGCGACAGGCTCGTCAGCGAGGCGCTTGAGAGTGGCTAAGTCGATGGCCTCGGGCGCGAGGCGCAATGCTTCGTGCTCGGGTGGGCTTTCGAGGTCCGCAATCAGAACCCCGAGCGAATCGAAGCGTGGCTCGGGTTCGCGCCAGAAGAGCTTGGTGATGGGAGCGAAACGATGCTCCTCGATGGCGTAGACTTCCTCGTCGGTGAATTCGGGCGGAGGTCCGGCCTTGCCGCCAGCACCCGCCAGCGTGCCGAAGGTCCCGTCGCGCTGGTGGCGGCCAGCGCGCCCGGCAATCTGCGCCATCTCGGCGGGAAACAGCCGCCGCATCCGTACCCCGTCGAACTTGGACAGGCCCGCAAAGGCGACGTGGTTGATGTCGAGATTGAGCCCCATGCCGATGGCATCGGTGGCGACGATGTAGTCAACCTCACCATTCTGGAACAATTCGACCTGCTTGTTGCGCGTTTCCGGTGATAGCGCGCCCATGACCACCGCCGCGCCCCCGCGGAAGCGCCGCAGCATTTCGGCGACCGCATAGACCTGCTCCGCGCTGAAGGCGACAATGGCACTCCTCGGCGGCAGGCGCGACAATTTGCGCGGGCCGATGTGGGTGAGGGTCGAGAAGCGCGGGCGCTCGGACACTTCGACGCCAGGAATCAGCGCCTTCACCATCGGCTCCAGCGTCGCCGAGCCGAGCAGCATGGTCTCTTCGCGGCCGCGTGCATTGAGCAGCCGGTCGGTGAAGACATGGCCGCGCTCGCGGTCCGATGCCAGTTGCGCTTCGTCCAGCGCCACGAAGGCGCGCTCGTTCGCGCTCCTCGGCATCGCCTCGACCGTGCAGCACAGGTAGCGCGCATCGGGCGGCTCGATGCGCTGCTCGCCGGTGATGAGCGCGACCTGCTTCTCGCCCTTGATCGCGACCACGCGGTCGTAGACCTCGCGCGCAAGCAGGCGCAGCGGAAAGCCCATCGCCCCGCTCGAATGCGCACAGAGGCGTTCGATGGCGAGATGGGTCTTGCCGGTATTGGTGGGTCCGAGGACCGCCTTGACGGAGGCGTCGTTCACATTTGCCTAGGTGGCAGCGCGAATGCGAAGGTGCAACCACCCGCCGGATTCAGCCAACGGTTCGTCGCTGCTGTGACTCTGCTTGCCGCTGGTTAAGACGAATTTCACTTTGTTTGTCTATCAATTCGGGCAATCAGGACGAAACGTCCGACGGGCAGGGTCTTGTCGGGCAATCGAAAGACGAGGGGCAACAGGTGGGTCTTTCCACGGACAGGAAAGCAAAAGGCGAAAAGCAGGTCGTAGCCGGTCTCGGCGGCGATGCTGCGATTGCCGAACCTGCGCGCTCTGCATCCTTCAGCGATATGCGCGACCGCGTCTATTCGCGCATCGAGAATCTCGACATCGCACCCGACCTTGGCGCCGACATCGGCTCGAAGCGCTGGTTCCGTGGTCTCGGCACGTTCGTCGGCCTCTCGGTCGTGGCGCTGGCCTTCTGGCCGGACTTCGCCCCGCTCGAAGCGGCCTCGCCGCTGCCGGACGATGCGCAGGTACGCAGCGAATATCGCAGCCAGATGATCATGCCGCTGGGCCTTGGCGCCGATACCGGCCGCCGCATGGGCCCGACTGCGCTGGTCCGCCCGCTCGCCGAAGCGCCCGAACGCCCGCAGATGCAGCTGCTCGCTACGCTCGGTCGCGGAGACAGCCTCGAGCGCACGCTGATGCGCGCCGGCCTCGCACGCGGCGAAGCGGATGAGGTGACAAATCTTATCGGCAGCGCCGTCTCGCTCGACGACCTCGAGCCCGGTACGCAGATCGACATCACGCTCGGCCGCCGCCCCGAAGCAGGTGCCAAGCGTCCGCTCGACAAGCTCAATTTCCGCGCCCGCTTTGACCTTGAACTGAAGGTCGACCGGCAGGGCGATGACGGCCCGCTCAACCTCACCCGCCGCATCATCCGTGTCGACGAGACGCCGCTGCGTATCCGCGGACAGGTGGGTGACAGCCTCTACCGCTCGGCGCGTGCCGCCGGTGCTCCCGCAAGCGCGGTGCAGGCCTATATCAAGGCACTGGGCACGCAGCTGGACCTCCAGCGCGATGTGCGCGCAGGCGACACTTTCGACATGATCGTCTCGCACCGCCGCGCCGCCACGGGCGAGCGTCAGGCAGGCAAGCTGCTCTTCGCCGGCCTCGAACGCGGTTCGCGTGGCGGCGTGAACCTGATGCGCTGGGGCGAGGAAGGCGATTTCTACGATGCCGACGGCACGGGTGAGGAAAAGGGCGGCCTAGTCGCTCCGGTCCCAGGTCGCCAGTCGTCGGGATATGGCATGCGTCGCCACCCGGTGCTCGGCTATCGCCGCATGCACGCAGGGGTAGATTTCAAGGCCCGCCACGGCACCCCCATCGTCGCCGTGACCGATGGCCGCGTGACCGGCGCCGGCCGAATGGGTGGCTGCGGCAATGCGGTCCGTATCCGCCACAATAACGGCATCGACACGCGCTACTGCCACATGAGCCGCATCGCTGTGAATCGCGGGGCCAGCGTGCGGCGCGGACAGGTCATCGGCTATGTCGGCTCGACCGGACTTTCGACCGGCCCGCACCTCCATTACGAAATGTATCGCGGCGGCCGCCATGTGAACCCGAACTCGGTCAGCTTCGTCACCCGCAAGCAGCTTTCGGGCAGCGAGTTGGAGCGTTTCCGCTCCGCCATGGGCACGCTGCGCGATGTCGAGGAAGGCGCGGCACTCGCCGATTTGACCCCGACCGCGCAGGAAACCGCAGAGGAAGCTCCCGCGCGCGAAATAGACAAGCTCGACAAGCCCAAGACGCTTAGCTGACCATCGGCTGACCTGCTCGCGGATTGCGTGAGCTTGCGCTTTACGGCAAGGCTCCGCCCCATGACCGACGCTGCATATCCTGCCACTCGCCTCCGCCGCACGCGCGCCCATGCATGGAGCCGCGCGATGCACCGCGAGACCGTGCTCACCCCTTCCGACCTCATCTGGCCGCTCTTCGTCACCAGCGGAGAGGGTGTCGAGGAACCGGTAGGGAGCCTTCCGGGCGTCTCGCGCTGGTCGGTCGACAATATCGCCAGGCGCGCGAAGGAAGCGGTTGAACTCGGAATTCCCTGTATCGCGCTCTTCCCCAACACCCCCGCCGACAAGCGCAGCGAGGGCGGGGACGAGGCGCTCAACCCCGACAATCTCATGTGCCGCGCCATCAAGGCGGTGCGCGATGCCTGCGGGCACGACATCGGCATCCTCACCGACGTCGCGCTCGACCCCTATACCAGCCACGGCCAGGACGGGCTGGTCGACGCGCAGGGTTATGTCCTCAATGACGAGACCGTTGCAGTCCTCGTCGACCAGGCGGTCAACCAGGCCGCAGCCGGCGCGGATATCATCGCTCCGTCGGACATGATGGACGGCCGCGTGAAGGCTATCCGCATGGCGCTGGAAATGGATGGGCAGGCCAATGTCCAAATCATGGCTTACGCCGCCAAATACGCCTCCGCCTTCTACGGCCCGTTCCGCGATGCGGTGGGTTCGGGCGGACTGCTGAAGGGCGACAAGAAGGGTTACCAGATGGACCCGGCCAATGGCGACGAGGCCTTGCGGGAAATCGCCATGGACATCGCCGAGGGCGCGGACAGCGTCATGGTGAAGCCCGGCCTCGCCTATCTCGACGTCATCTGGCGCGCCAAACAGCGTTTCGGCGTTCCCGTCTTCGCCTACCAGGTGAGCGGCGAATATGCGCTCATCGAGGCAGGCGCGGCGGCTGGTGTCGCCGACCGCGAGGCGCTGCTGATGGAAAAGCTCGTCGCCTTCAAACGCGCGGGCTGCTCGGGCATCCTCACCTATCACGCCCCCGTCGCCGCACGCCTGCTCGGTGCCTGAGTTCCGCCACGAAACCGATCGCCTCGTCCTGCGCGACTGGCGCGAGGAAGATTGGGAGCCGTTCTGGCAAGCCACCAACACGCCTGCCGTCATGGAGTGGCTCGGCGGCATGTGCGATGACGCCAAGCGCGCAGCGGCTCAGCAAAGACTGCTGGATTATCAGGCACAAGATGGTCACACCTTCTGGGTTGTCGAGCGCAAGGAGGATGGCGTCATCCTCGGCTTCTGCGGGCTGAAGCGCTGCAACCAGGCGGGCGGGCCGGTTGGCGAAATGGAAGTCGGCTGGCGGCTGCGCGAAGATGCCTGGGGCAAGGGCTATGCCAAGGAAGCCGCCGCCGCCTCGCTCGATATTGCGTTCGAGCGCTTCGGCGCACAACAGGTCGTCGCGCTGACCGTCGAACCCAACGAGCCAAGCTGGGGACTGATGAAGCGTCTCGGCATGAAGCGGCGAGAGGACCTCGATTTCCAGAACAGCGATTTCGGGGCCGACACCATTATCGTCTACTCGATTTCCCGCGACGACTGGACGGGCCTAAATGGCTGACATTATCGCCGAAACACAGAGGCTTATCCTTCGTACCATCGACGAAACTGATGCGGCGGAGCAGTACCGTGTACTCAACACTCTCGCGGTCATGGCTAGGCTGGGCGGCCCCAAGGAGCTGCACGAAATCGAAGCCAAGCACGCGAAGTCGATGCAATGGTACGCACAGCGCGGCTTCAGCTTCCTGATGCTCATCGAGAAGGAGGGCGGCGAACTGGTCGGCCATGCCGGCATCAAGCTGGTCGACAATCCCTTAGCCAAAAACCAGGGTGACCACGAAATCGGCTGGCTTATCTGCGAAGACCGATGGCGCAGGGGCTATGCCGAAGAGGCGGTGCGCGCGGTGCTCGAATGGGCTTTCAACCGCGTCGATGCTCCGCATGTTGTCGCGCTGACGAGCGAGGCCAATGTGCCAAGCTGGAAGCTGATGCAAAAACTCGGCATGGTGCGCCGCGAAGACCTCGATTTCGACGACCCGGATTATCCGCCCGAGGACCGCACGACCATCCTCTACAGCCTGACCAAGGAAGAATGGGAAAACCGCACATGACTTCTCGCCCCGGCGTCAACATCATCCCCATCCACGGCAAGGCGCCGAACATCCACGAAAGCGCCTTCATCGCGCCCGGCTGCACCATCATCGGCGACGTCACCATCGGGGCGGAGAGCTCGATCTGGTACAATTGCGTGCTGCGCGCCGATGTCAGCCGTATCGTCATCGGCGAGCGGACGAATGTGCAGGACGGCAGCGTGCTCCATTGCGACCCCGAGCGCCCGGGCGATCCCGACGGCAGCCCGCTCATCATCGGGGACGATGTACTCATCGGCCACATGGCGATGGTCCACGGCTGCATCATCGAGAACCGCGGCTTCGTCGGCCTTGGCGCCATTGCGATGAACAAGGCGGTTATCGGCAGCGACGCCATGCTGGCGGCCGGTGCCATGCTGACCGAGGGCAAGGTCATGGGCGCGCGCGAACTCTGGGGCGGTCGCCCCGCGCGCAAGATGCGCGACCTCGACGACATGGCCATTGCGGGCATGCGCATCGGCGTGGCGCATTATGCCGACAACGCCAAAGCGCACAGTGCCGCCGTGGCAGACGCGCTCGACTGACCGGCGTTAGCTCGCCGGCTGACGGATGTAGCGGAACATGTAGCCGACGAAATCGGCCTTGCCGATGTCGAGACCTTCCTTGCGCAATATCGCGTAAGCCGTTGTTGCGTGGAAATAATACTGCGGCATGGCCCAGTCGCGGACATACTCGCCCGCGGTCAGGTCGAAGGTCATGCCATTGGGAATGACGAGTTCGATATTCTCGTCTTCGGCGAGGAAGTTGTGGGCCGACCATTTCTCGACATCGGCCTTGCGCTCAGCCACCATCTTGCGTGCTTCGGCAAGGGTTTCAGGGTCTTGCTCGGTGGATTTGAAGTCGAGCCCGATCAGCCGCGCCATCGCCTCGCCCGGCATGTTCACCAGGAAGCGAACCTGCGTCGAAAGCGGCAGCATGTCATCGGCCAGCTTCTCGGCCAGGAGTGCATCGCCCTTGCCATGCTCGCCAGCTTTCTTGAGCAGTCCGTCGAGCGTCCCCAGCATCTGGAGGTGCGTGGCGACGAGCAAGTCCTTGTGGGTCATCATTCTCTCCCGTGTTCCGCGCCGCACCTAGCGTATGAGGCATTGCCGTCAATCGGCGATGAGCGCGCGCAGGGCCTCGATACGGTCGGCCTCGTGCGGCGGCTTGTCCCAGCGGATGCGGTGGATGCGCGGGAAACGCATCGCTAGGCCCGACTTGTGGCGCTTGCTCTCGTGGACGCTGTCGAAGGCGACTTCGAAAACGAGGCTCTTGTCGGTTTCGCGCACCGGACCGAAGCGATTGACCGTGTTGCCGCGCACGTGGCGGTCGAGTTTCTTCAATTCCTCGTCGGTGAAGCCTGAATAGGCCTTGCCCACCGGCAGCAGGTCCGCGCCCTTGTCGGGATCGCCGTCCCAGCAGCCGAAAGTGTAGTCGGAAAAGAAGCTCGAGCGTTTGCCGCTCCCGCGCTGGGCATACATCAGCACGCAGTCGACCAGCAGCGGGTCGCGCTTCCACTTGTACCAGTAACCGACGCGGCGCCCGGCGATATAGGGGCTGTCCTTGCGCTTGAGCATCAGTCCTTCGATGGCGTCTTCGCGGCTCCCTTCGCGAATCTGCGAAAGATGCTCGAAATCAGTCGCTTCGACGACGGAGCTGATATCGAAATGAGATGCGGGAAGGCGTGACGCCAGCGCTTCGAGCCGCCCGCGCCGCTGCTCCCAGGGAAGGGGGCGCAAGTCCTCACCTTCGAGCAGCAGTACGTCGTAAAGCCTTACGAATGCGGGATAATCCTTCAGCATCTTTTTCGAGACGGTCTTGCGCCCGAGCCTTTGCTGGAGCGCGTTGAAGCTCGCCGCCCCGCCAGCCTCGCCACCCTGCACATTGCCGCGCACGAGCAATTCGCCGTCGAGCACCGCATTCATCGGCAAAACGTCGAGCAATTCGGGAAAAGTGGCCGAAATATCGTCGCCAGAACGCGAAAACAGCCGTGTTTCGCCCGAATCCCCTTTTCCGGCGCGGACCAATTGCACGCGAATCCCGTCCCATTTCCACTCCGCAGCATAATCCTCGAGGTCGACCACCGTCTCTTCGAGCGGGTGAGCGAGCATAAAGGGGCGGAAAGTGGGCAGGTTCTCGATATCGGGCGGCGCGGCGCCATCGGCGGCCCAAGCGAAGAGGTCCGCGTAGGGCGGGCTGAGGCCGTGCCAATATTCCTCCACATCCTCGACCGAGACGTCGAAACTTTGCGCGAAGGCCGTCTTGGCGAGCCGCGAGCTGACGCCAATCCGCATGCCGCCGGTTGCCAGCTTGAGCAGCGCATAGCGTCCGCGAGAATCGAGCCTGTCCAAGAGCTTGGGCAGCTCTGTTACCACCGATTTGCGGTTCATGGCCAAGAGCAGTTCCACCGTCTCGCTCACCGTTGGCGGGGAGGGCGACTCTTTTGGTGCGGGCCAGAGCAGGCTTGCCGTCTCGGCGGTATCGCCCACGAAATCGCGGCTCAGCGTCCACAGCACCGGGTCGATGCGGTCTTTCAGGAGATTGCGGATGGTGGAGCTTTTGACTGCGGGAAAGTCGAGCCCATCGGACAGAGCGGCGAGCGCCCAGCCTCGGTCCGGGTCGGGGGTGGCCTGCAGATACTCGGCAATGAGGCGCAATTTCTCGTTGCGGCTGCGCGTATAGACCAGCGCGTCGATGAGGGCGGCGAACTCTTCCATCAGGCTTGCGTCCACCGAGGTGCCTGCACTTCGACAGGCTCAGTGCGAACGGATGTCGGAATAGGCTCTTGGACCCAGGCCCGTTTGTCCTGAGCTTGTCGAAGGACAGCCGCTACACCCGCCTCAATCATCTTCATCCTCGTAACCCACCAAAGCGAGCGCCTTGGCCCTTCGCTGGTGGAGTTGGCACCACCTCAGCAGCGCATCCTCGCGGCCGTGGGTAATCCAATTCTCCTGCGCGTCGACTTCGAGGATGGTGCGGGTGAGTTCGCTCCAGTCGGCATGGTCGGAAATAACCAGCGGCAGTTCGACATTGCGCTGGCGGGCGCGCTGGCGGACGCGCATCCAGCCGCTCGCCATGGCAGTGATGGGTTCGGGCAGGCGGCGGCTCCAGCGGTCGTTCAAGGCCGATGGCGGACTGATGACGATATGGCCGCGCAAATCGTCCTTCTTCGCGTCGGCAACCAGGCGCAATTCGCCGAGATTGACCCCGTGCTCCTCGTAGAGGCGGCACATCTTTTCCATCGCACCGTGGAGGTAGATGGGCTCCTCGTGCCCCGCGCTGCGCAATTCGGCGATGACGCGCTGCGCCTTTCCCAGCGCATAGGCCCCGACGAGCACGCAGCGGTCGGGATGCGCTGCCAGCCGGCCCAAGAGCTTGCGCATTTCCTCCTCGATGGGCGGATGCTCGAATACGGGAAGGCCGAAGGTCGCCTCGGTGATGAAGATGTCGCAGGCCGTCACCTCGAACGGCGGGCATGTGGGGTCGGCGCGGCGCTTGTAGTCGCCGGTCACGATGACCCGCTCGCCGGCATGCTCGAGCAGGATTTGCGCGCTGCCAAGCACATGGCCCGCAGGGATGTATGTCGCATCGACACCGCCCTTGAGGCGGATCGTCTCGCTATATTCGACCGGCACCGCCTTGTGCGGGATTTCGCCCGCATCGTCTTCTGCACCCGTACGATAGCGCAATTCCATTATCGCGAGCGTTTCGGGCGTGGCGACGGTCTGGCCGTGGCCGCCGCGTGCATGGTCGGCATGGCCGTGGGTGACGAGCGCATTGTCCACCGCGCGGCTGGGATCGACCCAGCAATCGGCGGGCGGGATGTATATCCCGTGCGGTTCGGGCTTTATCCAGGAAAAAGGCGCGGCCATCGCCGATTCAAGCCGGCGCGGTCCAATGCGTTCCCGTCAGCTCATTGCGGGCGCGCCCGAAAACGGTCGAGCACGCGCTTCAGGGTCGGCTTCTGTCCGGTGGCCAGCAGGCTGGCGCGGAAGAGACGGCCAATGAAGATCATCTCGACCGCGATCGCGATGGCAAGCAGCACGCCCGAACCGACAAGTACCCAGGTCTCGATACCCATTCCCAGCCGGGCGAGCACTGCGAAGGGGGTCCAGAGTGGTATCCAGGTCAGAAGGTCGACCACGAAGCCGCCCTGGCCGGCGAGGATTGCCTGCAGGAGGAAAGTGATCGGCAGGAGAATGGCGAGCAGAACCGGCATGAGATAGCCCTGCGCCTCGCTCATCGAATCGACCATCGCGCCGATGGCGACGAAGATGGCCGAAATGCCGATGTATCCCGCGATGAAGAAATAGAGTATGGCAAGGATGATCCCCGGCGACGAGACCGGTTCAAGCGCCGGTCGGATCATATCCGCAATAACGCCCTGCGTCGCATAGGCCGCAATTGCGGCGCAGCCCGCCCACACAAGTATCATCAGTAAGCCCACGGCGAGGCTGCCAATGAGCTTACCGTACATCAGCTCTTCGGGCCGGATGCAGGCGAGCAGCGATTCAAGCAGCTTGTTGGAGCGCTCCTCGACACTGCCCTGCAGCATCCAGCTGCCCGACAGCATGAGGCTCATCATCAGGATATAGGACAGTGCCAGCGGGACGATGGAGCGGACCAGCAGCGCCTCGCGCGCGCCATCACCCGGCGGCGGGGTGGATACGGCAATCTGCGGAGCGGCATTCTGTATGTTGGTGGCCTGATCGGGTGTCAGGCCCTGCGCAGCCGCCTCATAATCGCGCAGGTCCTGCGTGAGTACCTCCTGCATCGTCTGGACAAAACTGGAGCGCGGCTGGTTCGCGGCATAGAGTGCGATGCGCGGCACTTCGGGATAATTCTTATCGACGAGGACAATCATTTCGGGAGCATCGTCGGCATCGCTGTCGAACAGCGTGCGCGCGGCCTCGCCAAATGCTTCGCCTTCCACGCCTTCGAGCGCGGATGGGACGGGGAGGAATTCAAAGCTGGGATTATCAGGCTCGAACTCGGGCGTGTCTTCTTTACGGACGGCGTCGATGGCCGCGATGGCGCCCTCGACACCATTTTCGGCCCGGAAATTTGCCACATCGGCTTCCGTATACCAGCGGTCGTGCTGGGACCATGCGGCCTGCGGGTCGGCTTCCTGCAGATCGTGCCGCTGCACATAACGCGAGAGCTGGCGCAGCGTGTTCCGGTCATCTTCAAGCGTGAAGCGGTTTTCCAGCTTGGCAGCGACATCGGCGGAGGAGCGGTCGACCACGATCACGCGGGTCGGCTCGTCGCTGCCCAATGTGCTGGTTAATATGGGCCCCAATGCCAGCGCGACGGGGAGGATGAGGAGCGTGAGCCAGAAGCTCTTGAGCGCAAGGATCTGGCGAAACTCGCGCCGGGCGACGAGAAGGATATTGCTCATCATTCTTCAACCCCCTCACCGCCGACAAGCTCGACGAAGATATCGTGCAGGCTCGCGCGGTGCTCGTTCCACTGCCGCAAGGCGATACCGGAGGTCGAACAATGTTCGAGCACGCTTTCAGGTTGTACCCCCGGGTCCAGTTCGACGTGCCATTCCTGCCATCCGTCCTCGCCCTTGCCGACAGCTTCGGCCGAGTGGACGCCGGGCAGCGCCGAGATATCGGCGTTAGAGACGACAGCGATATGGGCGGGCAATTGCGCCCGTGCCTGCTCCAGTGTGCCTTCGAACCGCTTGCGACCCTTGCGTAGCAGCAGCAGGCGGTCGCACAGCCGCTCGGCATGCTGCATGACGTGGGTGGAGAAGACCACCGCCGCCCCGCGCTCGGATGCGCGCAGGATTTCGTTCTCGAGCAGCCCCTGGTTGACCGGGTCGAGACCTGAAAAGGGTTCGTCGAGCATCAGGAGTTCGGGCTGGTTGACGAGGCTGGTCGCGAGCTGGACTTTCTGCGCCATACCCTTGGACATATCGCCGATATCGCTCTTGGCGCGCTCGGCGAGGTCGAAGCGCTCGAGCAATTCCATGCCGCGAGCCTTCGCCGTGGACGTATCCATGCCCTTCAGTCGGCCGAAATAAACGATGGTGTCGATGGCGCTCATCGCGGAATAAAGGCCGCGCTCTTCAGGCAGGAAACCGATCGCGTTGGACTGCCTTCGGTCGGGAGCCGCGCCAAGGACCGAGATATTGCCCGAGGTCGGGCGGATGATATCGAGCACCATGCGCAGCGTAGTGGTCTTGCCAGCGCCATTGCCGCCGAGGAATCCGAAGATTTCGCCGGGCGCGACTGCAAAGGATAAATCGTTGACCGCCACCACATCGCCGAAGCGCTTGACGAGATTGCTTACTTCCAGAACCGACATGGCCGCCTTGCCCCCCGAGATGGGCGCGAACCTATGATTTAAGGGGCGGAAGGGCAAGAAGCTGGCTATGGGAAACGAAAAGGGGCCGGCAGACGCCGACCCCTTGCTCTTTTCTTGGCACTATAGCTCAGCTTTCGCCGTCGTCCTTGCCGTCACCCTGGCCGCGGCCTTCGCTGGCCCCGGCATCGGGTTTTTTCTTTGGTGCAGCCTTCTTCTTCGCAGCCGCTTTCTTCTTTGGCGCAGGCTTGGCCTTGGGCGGGGCTGGGGTGAGCTCGAAGGCGGGCTTGCCGTCCTTCATCGTCACAGCGACCTCGCCGCCATCGGCCAGCTTGCCGAACAGCAGTTCTTCGGCGAGCGGCTGCTTGATCTTCTCCTGGATCAGGCGGCCCATCGGGCGGGCGCCATAAAGCTTGTCATAGCCCTTGTCGGCGAGCCATGCGCGGCTGTCCTTGTCGAACTGGATGTCGACATTCTGTTCGGCCAGCTGCAGTTCGAGCTGGAGGATGAACTTGTCGACCACGCGGGCAACCGTGCTCTTGCCAAGATAGCCGAAGGGCACGATGGCATCGAGGCGGTTGCGGAACTCCGGCGTGAACATGCGCTTCACGGCTTCCTCGCTCGCATCTTCCTTCGAAACGTCGCCGAAGCCGATACCCTGCTTGGCCATGTCCGACGCGCCCGCATTGGTGGTCATGATGAGCACGACATTGCGGAAGTCGACCGTCTTGCCGTGATGGTCGGTCAGGCGGCCGTTATCCATCACCTGCAGCAGGATGTTGAAGAGGTCAGGGTGCGCCTTCTCGATTTCGTCGAGCAGCAGCACGCAATGCGGGTTCTGGTCGATCGCATCGGTGAGGAGGCCGCCCTGGTCGTAGCCGACATAGCCCGGAGGCGCGCCGATCAGGCGCGAAACGCTGTGGCGCTCCATATATTCGGACATGTCGAAGCGCTTGAGCTCAATCCCCATGATGGAGGCAAGCTGGCGCGCGACCTCGGTCTTGCCGACGCCGGTGGGGCCGGAGAACAGGAACGAGCCGATGGGCTTGTCCGGATCGCGCAGGCCTGCACGGCTGAGCTTCATCGCGGTCGAAAGCTTATCGACGGCGGCATCCTGCCCGAACACGACATGCTTCAGGTCGCGGTCGAGGTTCTGGAGCGCCTTCTTGTCATCGCTCGACACAGATTTGGGCGGGATGCGGGCCATGGTCGCGATGACCGCTTCGATTTCCTTGGCGGTGATCTTCTTCTTGCGGCGGCTGGGCGGGACCAGCATCTGCATCGCACCAACCTCGTCGATGACGTCGATCGCCTTGTCGGGCAGCTTGCGGTCGTTGATGTAGCGCGCCGACAGCTCGACCGCGGTCTTGAGCGCGTCGGGGGTGTACTTGACCTTGTGATGCTCTTCGAAAGCGGTCCGCAGGCCCTTGAGGATGGCAATCGTATCCTCGACGGTCGGCTCGTTGACGTCGATTTTCTGGAAGCGACGCAGCAGCGCGCGGTCCTTCTCGAAGTGGTTGCGGAATTCCTTGTAGGTGGTCGAACCGATGCAGCGGATAGCACCGCTCGAAAGCGCGGGCTTCAGCAGGTTCGAGGCATCCATCGCCCCGCCGCTGGTGGCACCGGCACCGATGACCGTGTGGATTTCGTCGATGAAGAGGATGGCCTCGGGCATGCCCTCGAGTTCATTGACGACCTGCTTCAGCCGCTCCTCGAAATCGCCGCGATAACGCGTGCCGGCGAGCAGCGCGCCCATGTCGAGCGAGTAGATGATGGCTTCCTCGAGCACTTCGGGGACGTCGCCCTCGACAATCTTGCGCGCGAGGCCCTCGGCAATCGCGGTCTTACCCACGCCCGGGTCGCCCACGTAAAGCGGGTTGTTCTTCGAGCGGCGGCAGAGGATTTGCACCGTGCGGTCAACTTCCGGACCGCGGCCGATGAGCGGGTCGATACGCCCGTCCTCGGCCTTCTGGTTCAGGTTGACCGTGAATTGGTCGAGCGCGGTTTCCTTCTTGTCGGCAGCCTTGCCGCCTTCCGCGCCGGGTTCGCCGCCCTGCGCTTCTTCCGCGCCCTGCGGAGGCTTGCTCTCGACCTGCTTGCCTCCCTTGCCGATGCCGTGGCTGATGAAGCTCACTGCATCGAGGCGGCTCATGTCCTGCTGCTGGAGGAAATAGACCGCATAGCTGTCACGCTCGGAGAACAGCGCGACCAGCACATTGGCGCCGGTCACCGTGTCCTTGCCCGAGGACTGGACGTGGAGGATGGCGCGCTGGATGACGCGCTGGAAACCGGCGGTTGGCTGCGGGTCCGCGCCTTCCTCGCTTTTGAGCGACTGGTATTCCTGTTCGAGATACTGCTTCACCACTGCCGACAGTTCATCGGTTTCGACACCGCAGGCGGTCATCACGCCTGCAGCATCCTCGTCGCCGATGAGCGCGAGCAGCAGATGCTCGAGCGTGGCGTATTCGTGACGTCGCTCCGCCGCATCGGTCAATGCGGCGTGGAGGGTCTTTTCGAGGTTGGCGGCAAAACTGGGCATCAGGTCTCTGCTTTCCGAAGGGCTCGCTGCATTGCGAGATAAAGACAGGCTACCTTATGAAGGTTAGCCAAAGCTGTATGTTCCGAAGATATGGGGGCGTGGCGGCAGGTTTGAAGGCCCCCCACCGGCCCTAGTCCTTTCGCCCGAAGAGCGCTTCGGCGGCATCGCGGTGCGCCGCGGCCTTCAACCGGTGCGATTCCACGCGCGCAATTTCGGCTTCGAGCAGGGCTATGCGCTCCTGCAATTCGTCCTGCGAATAGGGGCCGAGGTCCTCGCCGGCGAGCTTGCTCGCGGCATCGCCCCTCGGGCGTGGACGGTCGTCGTCTTCCATGCCCTCCACAATCCACCGCAGCCCGGTTGCTGTCAACACGGCCACAAGTTAATGCACCGTTCGAAATGGCGACGACGTCAGGCTATCAGGGGGCTCTTTTGGCGACTGGCTTACCAACGACAATGACTGCAATGGGTTACGATAGCCCGGGCGGTCCGGAAGTTTTCCGGCCTGAAACAATTCCTGTGCCCGAGCCGGGCGAGAACCAGGTGCTCATCGAGGTCAGCCATGCGGGCGTGAACCGTCCCGACGTCATCCAGCGGCAGGGTTTCTACCCGCCGCCGCCGGGTGCCTCGCCCATTCCGGGGCTCGAGGTTTCGGGCAAGATTGTCGCCGTGGGCAAGGGCGTCGCGCCCGAGATGCTCAACCGCAAAGTCTGCGCGCTGGTGAGCGGCGGGGGTTATGCCGAATATTGCCTCGCGCATTCGGCCCATTGCCTCTCGGTGCCGCGTCATATGGACATGGCCGATGCCGCCGCCATTCCCGAAACGCTCTTCACCGTTTGGCACAATGTCTTCGAGCGCGGATTTGCCGCCGATGGCGAGACACTGCTCGTCCATGGCGGCACCAGCGGTATCGGCACCATGGCCATCCAGCTCGCCAAGGCTTTCGAGATGACCGTCATAACGACCGCCGGCAGCGAGGAAAAATGCAGCGCTGCCCGCGAGTTGGGTGCGGACCTTGCCATCAATTACAAGACTCAGGATTTCGTCGAGGAAGTGAAGTCGTTCACTGGCGGCAAGGGCGCTGACGTCGTTCTCGACATGGTGTCGGGCGATTATGTCCAGCGCAATCTCGACTGCCTCGCCGAAGATGGCCGCCATGTCACCATTGCGGTGCTCGGCGGGCTCAAGGCCGAAATCAACATGGCCAAGCTGATGAGCAAGCGGCAGATGATGACCGGCTCGACGCTGCGCCCGCGTTCGGACGAGTTCAAGGCGCTGCTGGCGGACGAAATCTACAATCACGCCTGGCCCCTGTTCGAAGACCGCACGATTGCGCCGGTCACGGACAAGACTTTCCCGCTCGCCGAGGTGAGCGCCGCGCACCAGCGGATGGAGGCAGGCGAGCATATCGGGAAAATCGTCCTCGAGGTGCGCCCGGCGGAGTGACGCCAGACTGTAGCAATTCCGCGAAAACGTAACGGAAACGAGATTCTGCCGTAACAATTCGCTGCCATGGGTTGGCCCGAAGAAGCTTCGGGGGACATCCCATGAGTGAGCTGCCCAAAGACCTTTCCGCCTTCACCAATGTTGCAGGCTTCCCGCCCGTCGAGCCCAGCGTTCCGGAGCGAACTCTCGGCGAAAGGCGCAAGTATCGCACCATCTGGATCAGCGACGTCCACCTCGGCACCAAGGGCTGCAACGCCGAGCTGCTCATCGATTTCCTCGACCATACCGACAGCGAGACGATGTACCTCGTCGGCGACATCATCGACGGCTGGCGGCTGAAGAAGAAGTTCTACTGGCCGCCCGAACACAACGACATCGTCTGGCGCATCCTCAAGCGCGCGAAACGCGGCACGCGTATCGTCTATATCCCCGGCAATCACGACGAGATGGTGCGGCCCTTCAGCGGCATGAATTTCGGCGGGGTCGAAATCCTGCGCGCGGCCTTCCACGAGACCGCCGACGGACGCCGCCTGATGGTGCTGCATGGCGACGAGTTCGACACCATCATGCTCGCCCACCGCTGGCTCGCCTTCGTGGGTGACGCGCTTTACCACGCGATGATGAAGCTCAACGGCTGGGTTGCGAGCGTGCGCAAGCTTCTGGGCCTGCCCTATTGGTCCATCAGCAAGGCGGCCAAGCACAAGGTCAAGAATGCGGTCGAGTTTATCTCTAAATATGAAGAAGTTGTCGCGCGCGCAGCAGGCGAGCGCGGGGTCGATGGCGTGGTCTGCGGGCACATCCACACCGCCGAAATTCGCGACTTCATCCATGAGGGCCGCAAGGTCGAATATTACAACGACGGAGACTGGGTCGAGGGATGCAACGCTCTGGTCGAACATTTCGACGGCACGATGGAACTGCTCCACTGGCCAGACGAAATCGCGAGCCGCGAGAGCGCGGCTGCTGGCAAAGAACTGGAAGCTGCGTGAAATTGCCCGAGGACGGCATGCCCGCCCCGCGCATCCGCACCGAGGCTCCGCAACGCATCGCTATCGTCACCGATGCCTGGCTGCCGCAGATGAATGGCGTCGTCCGCACGCTGACGACGACCTGCGACCTGCTCAAGGCGCAGGGGCACGACGTCATGGTCGTATCGCCCGACCAGTTCGCTTCGCTGCCATGCCCGACCTATCCCGAAATCCGCTTGGCAATCAGTCCTCCGGGCGCCATTTCTCGCAAACTGCGTGAATTCGCGCCGGGCGCCATCCACATTGCCACCGAAGGTCCGCTGGGCGTGGCGGCACGGCGCTATTGCGAGCGGAGCGGCACGCCGTTCACCACCGCATACCACACGCAATTTCCGGAATATGTCGCGCGGCGCACGCACCTGCCCGCGCGCTGGTTCTGGAAGTATATCGAGTGGTTCCATGGCCCGGCGCGCCGCGTGCTGGTCGCCACCGAAAGCATCCGCGCCGAATTGCGCGAGCACGGGCTCGGCAAGCTCCACCATTGGACACGCGGTGTCGACCTCGACTGTTTCGACCCGCTGGCCACCCCGCCGGAAGAGTTCGCCGACCTCCCGCGTCCCATCCAGCTCTATGTCGGCCGCGTCGCGGTGGAGAAGAACATCGAGGCTTTCCTCGAGGCGAAGCACCCGGGCAGCAAGGTTGTCGTCGGCGACGGACCGATGCTGGAGGCGCTGCGGCGCAAATACCCGGAAGCGCTTTTCATGGGGCGCAAGTCGGGGGCGGAACTTGCAGGCTGCTATGCCGGGGCGGACGTTTTCGTCTTCCCCAGCCGCACCGACACTTTCGGCCTCGTCATGATTGAGGCGCTCGCTTGCGGGACTCCCGTAGCGGCATTCCCCGTCGCTGGGCCGCGCGATATCGTGACCGATGACGTGGGCGCATTGTCGGAAGACCTCGACCGGGCTATCGACGCCGCACTCTATTCCGACCGGCGGGCTTGCGCGGAATATGGCGCGAAGTTCAGTTGGGAGGCGGCGACCGAGCAATTCCTCACCGGCCTTGCCGCGCTCGACGGGGAGCCGCTGCCCGCCTGACACGCTATCGCTTGCCGAATCCGCTCCTCTCGCCTACATGAAAGGCGCAATGGCCGCTCCGAAAGGGGCGGCCCTTCTATTTTGGACCTCTTCAAAAGGCACTTTTCATGGCCGACCAACCCACCCCGCTGATGCCGCATGCGACCGCCACCTGGCTGGTCGACAACACCGGCCTTTCCTTCGAGCAGATTGCCGAGTTCTGCGGCCTTCACATCCTCGAAGTGCAGGCGATGGCCGATGACCTTGCGGGCAGCAAGTATACGGGCCGCGACCCGCTCCACTCGGGCGAGCTGACACAGGCCGAGATTACCAAGGGCGAGGAAGACAGCGAGTACCGCCTCAAGATGCAGCGTGCACCCGTCGCGGTCAGCCGCACCAAGGGCCCGCGCTATACGCCGGTGTCGAAGCGCCAGGACAAGCCGGACGGCATCGCCTGGATCCTGCGCAACCACCCGGAAATCTCCGACGCGCAGATCGGCAAGCTCATCGGCACGACGCGCAACACCATCGGCGCCATCCGCGAGCGGAGCCATTGGAACATCCAGAACATCCAGCCCAAGGATCCGGTGACGCTCGGCCTGTGCTCGCAGCGCGAACTCGACGCCGTCGTCGCCAAGGCGGCCAAGAACCTGCCCGCTCCCGAAGAGGGCGAGGAAGCAGCACCCGCCGTCAGCGGTGTCAGCGACCGCGAGAAACTCATCGAAGAGCTGCGCGCCGAACGCGATGCCAATGAAAAGGCCGCTGCCGAAGCCGCGCAGGAAGCCGAAGCCGAAGCATGGCTCACCGCCAAGCGCGCCGCCGAGGAAGCAGGCGAAGAAACTCCGGAAGCGTGAGCTTCGTTTCAAGACAGTCGAAGGGCGGGAAGGGCAGCAGCTTTTCCCGCCCTTTTTACTTGCCTTTAAAGCCAGATACGCCATGCTACTGACATGGATGTAAATAGCTATGCCTATCACCATCCCACACCGTGGGATGCGCAATTCCAGCTCGCCAGCCTGCCCGACCTTTTCGCGCAGACGGTGGCGAAGGCGCCTGATGCGCCGTTCCTGCATTTCCTCGGGCGGACCTATAGCTATCGCGACATCCATGAGCAGGCGAAGGCCTTCGCCGCAGGGCTGATGGCGCGCGGGATCGAGCAGGGGGACCGGGTTGGCCTCTTCCTTCCGAACGTGCCGATTTACGCTTCCGCCTATTACGGCGCGATGATGGCGGGCGCGGTGGTGGTCAACTTCTCGCCGCTCTACACGGTAGAGGAATTGAGCTGGCAGGTCGCCGATTCCGGCACGCGCCTGCTTGTCACGCTCGACGTGCCCGAACTCTATGCGACGGCGGCCGAGGTGCTCCAGCAATCGCAGCTCGAAACGCTGGTGGTCGGCTCGCTCGCCGACATGCTGCCCTGGTACAAGGGGCTGGCGTTGAAGACGTTGGGCCGGAGCAAGGTCGCCAAGGTCGGCTACTCCAAGACCACGCTCGATTGGGCGGACACGCTTGGCGATGCTTCTTCCGCGACATTCCCCACCATCGATGCCGAGCGCGACATTGCGCTGCTGCAATATACTGGCGGCACCACGGGACGGCCCAAGGGCGCGATGCTCGGCCATTCGCAGCTGGCGATGAATGCGCAGCAGACTGCGGGGCTCAACCCCTTCGGGACCGCTTCGGAAGAGGTTTTCATGGGCGCGCTGCCCTTCTTCCATGTTTTCGCCAACACCGCATTGCTCAACCATGCCATGGTGACCGGCGCATCCATCGCCATGGTCCCGCGCTTCGATGCGGGGCAGGTGCTCGACACGATTGAGAAATACAAGGCGACCGGCTTTCCCGGCGTGCCGACCATGTTTCAGGCACTGCTCGACCATCCCAAGCTCGCCAAGACCGACGTATCGTCGCTCAAGGTCTGCATTTCGGGCGGCGCGCCGATGCCGGCGCCAGTGCACAACAAGTTCGAGGAAGTGACCGGCGTGCGCGTGGTCGAAGGTTATGGCCTCACCGAAAGCTCGGGTGTGGTTTCGGCCAATCCCTATGACGGCGTGCGCAAGAAGGGCACAATCGGCCAGCTCGTCATGGGAACCGAGGTGATTTTCCTCGATAAGGAGGACCCCGAAAAGCTCGCTCCCGAGGGTGAGCCGGGCGAGTTGGCCATCCACGGCCCGCAAATCATGCGCGGTTACTGGAACAAGCCCGAGACCGGCAACGACACCTTTGTCGAGCGTGACGGCAAGCGCTGGCTGCGCACCGGCGATGTCGCAATCATGGACGAGGACGGCTTTCTCGAAATCGTCGACCGCATCAAGGACATGATTGCCGTCGGCGGTTTCAAGGTCTTCCCGAGCCAGGTCGAGGACGTGCTGCTCGAAAACGAGGCGGTGAAAGAGGTGCTCGTGATCGGTGTGCCCGATGAATATCTCGGCGAGCGCCCGCGCGCCTATGTGACGCTCAACGACGAAACGGCGACGGCTGACGAGCTATGCGAATGGCTCAACGCCCGCGTCGGCAAGCACGAGCGGGTCGAGAGCATCGTCATCCGCGACGAACTGCCCAAGACGCTGGTAGGCAAGCTCGACCGCAAGGCCCTGCGCGCCGAACTGGGTATCTGACCCCTAGCAAAAAGAAAGGGCCGCACCCGTCTTGTCGCGGGGCGGCCCAATCCTCTCCTAGCTGGAGAATTTCGTAAGCTTAGTTCGCGAGCTGGAGCTCGGGCTTGCTGTCTGCCTTGGGGGCAGCGGCTGCAGCGCTCTTCTTCGGGTCGCGGTGGGCAAAGCGGCCTTCGACCTGCGCGCCCTGCTCGATCGTCAGCGCATCATAGAAGACATCGCCGGTAATCTTGGCGGTCTTGAGGATGACCAGCTCGCGAGCGGTAATCGAGCCTTCGACCGTGCCGGCCAGGCGTGCGCTTTCAGCTTCGACGGCGCCGGTGACCTTGCTGGTCTCGCCCTGGACGAGGCTAGTGCAGGCGATGTCGCCTTCGATATTGCCGTCGATGTGAAGGTCGGCAGAGGCCTTGATGTCGCCTTTGATGGCGAGGTCCGAGCCGAGAACGGAGAAAGTGCTGCTATTCTTGGAAGCCATGGGGGCGCTGCGTCCTGGATTAGTGGGAGGCGTGGGCGAGCTCTGGGGCTCGGCGGATTTCTTCGAGAACATTGGGGGCTGTCTCCAGGAAGGTGCGGGGGTTGACGGCGCGGCCGTTGATGCGGACCTCGAAATGGAGGTGCGGGCCGGTGGAACGGCCGGTGCTGCCCATCTTGGCGATGGTTTCGCCGGCGCCGACACGGTCACCGACCTTGGCGTCGAAGCGCGAAAGGTGGGCGTAGCGGGTCATCAGGCCGTTACCGTGGGTGATTTCCACGGTCTTGCCGTAGCCGCCCTTCCAGCCGACGAAGCTGACGCGGCCCTTGGCGGCGGCGTAGATCGGCGTGCCGGTCGCACCGCGGAAGTCGAGGCCCTTGTGCATGGCAGCGCGGCGGTTGAACGGGTCACGGCGATAGCCGAAGCCCGAGGAAATCATGTCGCGGCGTGCCGGAGCGAACTGGGGAACGCCCTGAAGCGCTTCTTCGAGTGCCGACATGCGCGCCATCGAAAGGCCAAGGCGTTCGAAGCGCGGGTCGATATTGCCCTTGGCATCGGTGGCAAGACCTTCGAGCGGACCACCCATCGCCTGGCGTTCGCTGCGGCGAATCACGGCGTCGGGGTTCAGTTCGAGCTTCTTGAGTGCCGAGGCTGCGCGGCTGGCACGCCAGTCGGCATAGCGGGTTAGACCTTCGACGACCGCCAGCTGGCGGGCTTCAATGCGGGCGAGTTCGGCGGCCTGCGGGAAGGCGGCGCTGACTTTCTGGACGGTGGCGGCAGCTTCGGACGAGGAATCGCTGATCTTCGTGTCGACCTTCATGTCGGCCGGCAGCAGTTCGGCAACGCCTTCGATGAATTCCATGCGGCGGTCGAGGTCGGTGCTGACCGCCTCGAGGTTGTCGCCGTAAGCGGCGAGACGTTCTTCCGAAGTAGCAACCTTCGCCTCACGGCTCAGCAGGCTGTCACGGTCGGCGCTGGCGCTATACTGCGCCCAGCCGGCCACGCCCAGCGATGCGGCCCATACCACAGCGACGCCAACGGCAGTGGCTGCAGCAGCCTTTTGCACGCGTGACGAAATGGTGATGAATCGAACCTGGCCTTCCGAACGCATGAAAAACTCACGGTCCGGAAACCAGCTGTTGATACGGCTTGCCCAGCCTTCGGTTGAAGTTGCGTTGTCCAAAACGACCCGTCCCTTGGTCTTTTATCCCTGGAGACTGTCGTATGTGAGAATCCTAATAAAATCGAATCCCGGTTCCTATGGAATCCACGAGTTGAGTTCTCGATGCGGTGAAGCGTTTCATCACTGCAAAATTTTCGAAAAATGCCGCGATTAAAAAGTTTCAAAGGGGTTAACCATATTCCAGCGAATCGAGAACGTTCACATGCGCTGACAAGGACTTGCGTGACTGCTAGGGCGCGAGACATGGAACGAGCCGGAAACCGCTGATTGGCATGGCAATGGGCAGCACACGCATCGGCCTGCTCGGGGGCAGCTTCAATCCGGCGCATGGCGGGCATCGCCGTATTTCGCTCTTCGCGCTCGAGGCGCTCGGCCTCGACGAGGTCTGGTGGCTCGTCTCGCCCGGAAATCCGCTCAAGCCGAAGAAGGGCATGGCACCGCTCGCGGCTCGCGTGACCTCTGCCACGCAGCAGGCGAAACGCGCGAGAATCCGGGTTTCCGCCATCGAGCGCGAGCTTGGGACCCGCTTCACCGTCGACACGCTGGCCGCGCTCCAGCGCCGCTATCCCAAGCGCGAATTCGTGTGGCTGATGGGTTCGGACAATCTCGCCCAGTTCCACCGGTGGAAGGATTGGCGTGGGATAGCGCGAGCGATGCCGATTGCAGTCATCGCACGGCCCGGCTATGATGCCGATGCTGTCGCAAGCCCCGCGATGGCCTGGCTGAGGCGCTTCCAGCTGCCTTTGTCCAGCTTTCGAAATGGGGGCGAATGGAGCGCACCGGCACTGGTGACATTGCGTTTCGATCCCGACCCGCGTTCGGCCACGGCCATCCGCCGCGCCGACCCCGACTGGGCATCACGCCACGCCGGTTTTTCCCCGCGAGACCAGGTTACGCACCGTCTGATTCCCGCAAGGGAGGAAACGACCACGTGAGGAATCGCGTTGTTCTTTCCATGACGCACCCTATCTCGAGGGCATACCAACTCAGGAGTACGATAAACGCCTATGACTCAGGCGCATACAGATCCGGCTGTCTCCGGGACGAAAACGGCGAAGGTCATTCGCATGACTGATGCCGACAAGAAGGAACTGCTCGACTTCGTGCTGAAGCAGCTCGACGACGATCAGGCGCAGGAGGTCGTGACTATCGATCTCGAAGGCAAGAGCTCGATCGCCGATTACATGGTAATCGCCTCGGGCCGTTCGACGCGCCAGGTTGCCTCGATTGCGCAGAAGCTCGCCGAAAAGCTGAAGCAGAACGGCTATGGCCCGGTGAAGCTCGAAGGGCTTCCGGCGGCCGACTGGGTGCTGCTCGACGCGGGCGACATCGTGGTCCACCTGTTCCGCCCCGAAGTGCGCAGCTTCTACAATCTGGAACGCATGTGGGCGTTCGGAGACGCGCCGCCCGTGGCAGGAACGGCTTAGTTCGTTTTTCGAGCCCGCCTCCGCGGGCTCGTCCTCGCTAGACGTGCAGCAAACTGCACACGCTGCGGACGGGCAGTCGCCCTTGCCGGGCCTCCGCCGGCCCGGTTCTTGGTCACGGCAGTCAGAGGCCGACCGGCCGACCGCAGGGGCCCGTAGCGAAGCGGAGGAATAGCCCCGAGGACGAACCCGCGGAGGCGGGTTCGAAACACAAAAACATCCGGGTAGACACAAAGCATGCTTCTCCATGTTATCGCGCGAGGGAAAATCGCACGCTCACCCGAGGCCGACCTCGTGGCGCGGTACGAGAAGCGGCTGACGTGGCCGGCGAAATTCACCGAATTGCCCGAGACTGGCGGGCGCATCCCAGAACCGCAGACACCCTGCAAGACCGTGCTGCTCGACGAGCGCGGGAAGGATATCTCCTCCGAGAAGCTGGCTGAAACGCTCGAACGCTGGCGCGACGACGGCATGCGCGAGTGCCGTTTCGTGCTGGGCGCTGCCGACGGGCACTCCGAAGAGGAGCGGCGCGATGCCGACCTGCTCCTCGCTTTCGGCAAGGCGACCTGGCCGCACCTGCTGGCCCGCGCCATGCTGGCAGAGCAGCTTTACCGCGCGACGACGATCATTGTCGGTCACCCCTACCATCGCAGCGGATAATCGGGCATCAGACGCCGAGGAAAGCCTGACGTCATGAACCGCGCCGCCGCCAGCCTTGTTGCCGTCATCCTCGCGATTATCGTGGGGACCCAAGGTTTTGGCCCGCTTACTGCGCAAATTGCATCAACCACCGAAAGCGCTGCCGAAGCACGCGAGGCGCTTGCCATCGCCCGCCAGCAACAGCGCAACGCCCGTCGCCGTGCCGAACAGCTGGAAGCACAGGTTGAGGCCGCCGAGGAAGCGTCCGCCAAGGCAATCGCCGATGCTGCTGCTTTGGCGGCACGCGTCCAGCAGGCAGAGGCCAACGTCTCCGCCGCCGAGGCCGCACTTGCGCTGGTCGAGCGCGAACGCCGCAGCCTTTCACGCGACCTTGCACGCCGCCGCGAGCCGCTTGCCCGCCTCACCGGTGCGCTCGAAACGATGGCGCGGCGCCCGCTCGCGCTGGCAGCACTCCAGCCCGGCAGCTTGCGCGACGTCGTCCACACTCGCGCGGTTCTCGGCAGCGCCATACCTATCGTGCGCCAGCGAACCGCCTCCCTGCGTGGAGACCTGGAGCGGGCGGAATCGCTCGAGGCCGAACGCCGCCAGTTCGTCGCCGCCCGCCGCGAGGCCGAACAATTGCTGGTCGAGCGCCGCCGCAACATGGTCGCTCTCGCCGAAGAGCAGCGCGTGTTGGCTGAGCAGGCGTCAGGCGGCGCGAATCGCGAGGCGGAGCGCGCGATGGAACTCGCCGAGCAGACCCGCGACCTCGACGCGCTGGTCGGCAGGCTCGAACAGTCCGCCACCATCCGCCAGCGTCTCGCTGCTCTCGACGGCCCGATTGCCCGTCCTTCGCAGCCGGGAGCGGCGGCCTTGCCATTGCGCAACTCCAGCAGTGAGTCGGCGCAGAGCAGCCTGGAGAGCTATATTCTTCCCGTCGTCGGCCGCGTGACGGCAGGCTTTGGCGAGGCCACAAGTTCGGGCGGACGCAGTTCGGGCATCACCATCAGCGCGCGCCCCCAAGCACAAATCGTCGCCCCTTCCGCCGGACGCGTCGCTTTTGCCGGTGAGTACGAAGGTTACGGACGCATCGTCATCCTCGAACATTCGGGCGAATGGACCAGCCTTGTGACGGGCCTCAGGAGCCTTGCCGTCACCACCGGGCAGGACCTTACCGCCGGCTCGCCTCTCGGCCTTGCCGCCAGCGGTGAGCCAGCCATCGGCCTCGAACTCAGGCGCGGGGGCACGCCGGTCAATCCGCTCGACCAGCTACGCTGAGCGCGTAGGAATCCGCTCTTTGCAGAAATTTCCTCGCATATGCGGCACATTCCGGCTCATCTTTCATTCACCGGCAATGCGATATAGACTGCCGTCACAGACTTCGGAGTTGTGCCTGATATGAAACTTGCCGCCTTCCTTCGCTCGGCAGCCCTCGTCACTGCAGTCGCGCTGGTGCCCGCCACCACCGCCGGCCTTGCGCAGGTCGAAGCCAATGCAGGCCCCGAATTCTCCAAACTTTTCGCGGTATATCAACGGGTAAAGGCGAGCTACGTAGAGCCGGTCGAGGACGAGGTGCTAATCAATGGCGCTATCGACGGTATGCTGGCAGCGCTCGATCCGCATTCGGCCTATCTCGACGGCAGCGATCTCCAGCGCCTCGAAACCATGATCGAGGGCAATTACTCGGGCCTCGGCCTGTCGGTCGTCGGCGAAGACGGCGCAGTGAAGGTCATTTCGCCCTTCCGCGGCAGTCCGGCCGACAAGGCGGGCATCAAGGCGGGCGACTTCATCACCCACATCAATGGCGACCTGATCGTCGGGCTGGAACTCGACGAGGCCGTTGCGCAAATGCGCGGTCCGGCCGGCACTTCGATCAATGTCCGCATTTTCCGCCCGGGCCGCAGCGAGCCTTTCGATGTCGACGTTACCCGCGGCGTAATCGAACTCGAGCCGGTGACCTGGGAACTGCAGGACGGCAATATCGGCCACATCATGGTCAACGAGTTCTCGCGGGATGTCGGGGCGGATGTCTTTGCCGCGTGGAAAGCGCTCCAGACCGAGGCGACGGGCCGCATGAACGGCCTCGTGCTCGACCTGCGCAGCAATCCGGGCGGCTCGCTCGACGAAGCCGTCGCCCTCTCCGACCTCTTCCTGACCAAGGGGCAGATCGTCTCGCAGCGCGGACGTGCGCGCGGCGAATCGATTTCCTACGATGCCGAAACCGTGTGGCGCGGCGATATGGCCGAAGGTCTGCCCATCATCGTGCTCATCGACGCAGGCTCGGCTTCGGCCAGCGAAATCGTCGCGGGTGCGCTGCAGGACCACCGCCGTGCCGTCATCATGGGCGACCGCAGCTTCGGCAAGGGCAGCGTGCAGTCGCTCCTGCCGCTGGGCCGCAATGCTGCGCTGAAGCTGACCACCGCGCGTTACTACACGCCCTCGGGCCATTCGGTGCAGGAAGGCGGCATCAAGCCCGATATCATGGTGCCTCAGCTGTCCGACCCCGACCTCGCTGCACGCGCCAAGTTCACCATGCGCGAGAGCGATTTGCGTGGTCATCTCATCAACGACCTCGGCATCAAGGACGAGGATCTGGAGCGGGACGACCGTGACGATCCGCGCTTCCAGCAGACTGCCGAACAGCTCGAGGAACAGGGCATCGAGGATTTCCAGCTGCACTATGCGCTCGAGACCTTGCGTCGTACCACGCCGAGGGCCGTTGCCAGCCGTTCGAAGTAAGGCTAGCGCCTGAAGCGTGAACACGGATAGCCCGAACCTGAAGCTGGCCCAGCGCACCGCGCTCGCCGTGCCCGCGCTCCTGCTGGCGGGCGCCTATATCTCGCAATATGGCTTCGGCCTCTACCCGTGCGAAATGTGCTGGTGGCAACGCTGGCCGCATTTTGCAGCTGTTGCGCTGGTGCTGGTGTCCTTCTTCGCGCCGCCCAAGCGCCTGTGGGTCGCGCTGGCCGCCGGCGGTATCCTGACCTCGGGCCTCATCGGCCTGTTCCATGCGGGCGTCGAATATGGCTGGTGGGAAGGCATCACTTCCTGCGCGGCCATCCCGCAGACAGGCTCGGGCGAAAGCGCGCTCGACGTCATCATGAACGCCCCGCTGGTGCGCTGCGACGAGCCGGCATGGGCGCTGCTCGGCGTCAGCCTTGCAGGTTTCAACTTCCTGATTTCGGCAGCGGCCAGCCTGTTCGTCTTCAACCTGCTGAGGAAGGATGCGAAAGCATGAGCAAGACACCCGACCATATCGCGCGCATGATTCGTGTAGACCAGGCGGGCGAATTCGGTGCGACCCGCATTTATGCCGGGCAGCTTGCCGTCATGGGCGACCGCGCGCCCGACTCTGCGGAAATCGCCGGCATGGCCGAGCAGGAAGCAGGCCACCGCGCCAAGTTCGATGCGCTGATGGCACGGCGCGGTGTGCGACCAACCGCGCTCCAGCCTTTCTGGGACAAGGCGGGCTTCGCTCTGGGGGCCGCCACCGCGCTCCTCGGGCCGGAGGCCGCCATGGCCTGCACCGCTGCAGTCGAAACAGAAATCGACCTCCATTATTCGCAGCAACTCGACGAGCTCGAAGCGACCAACGAGGATCCCGAACTCGCCGCGATGATCGAGGAATTCCGCGAGGACGAGCGCGAACACCGCGATGCCGCGCTGGCCGCCGGGGCCGAGCGCGCGCCCGCTTATCCGGTGCTGTCGGGCCTAATCCGGTTGGGCTGCAAGGCTGCCATCAAGATTTCCGAACGTATCTGACGGGAACGGACACCCGCTCTCGCTCGCTTCATCGATAGTTCACGCGGGATAGCGCCAATGTGCGAATGTCCCGCTCGCAAGAGGCCCAAGATGACCAAGTCCCTATACGCTCTCGCCGCCCTTTCAGCCGGTCTCGCTGCACCGGCCATGGCCCAGACTCCCGTCGATACGGGCGATGAAAGCTACAACATGGTCATCGTCTATGGCGACGACGAATGCCCCGCCAGCGACGATGGTACCATCGTCGTCTGTGCCCGTCAGGCCGAGAGCGAGCGCTATCGCATCCCCGAAAGCCTGCGCTTCACCGACGGCCCGAAGGCCGAAGCGTGGGTCAACCGGGTCGAGCGCCTCGAGACGGTCGGCAGGTCCGGCATCATGTCTTGCTCGCCTGTGGGCGCTGGCGGCTTTACCGGCTGCACGCAGCAGATGATCGATGCGGCCTATGCCGACAAGGAAAACGACTCCTCTGTCCGCTTCGGCGAGGTGATTGCCGCCCAGCGCGCCGAACGCCTTTCGACAATCGATGCCGATGCCGAACGCACGCAGGCCGAAGTCGAGATGATCGAGCGCGAATATATGGAGCGGCTCGAGAAGGAACGCGATGCTCCTGCGCCGGGTGAGGAAGATCTGCCCACCGTGGGACCGGTCGAAGAACCAGAAGTCGTGGCCGAGGACGATAGCGAAGGCTGATTTCGCTTTCCCGCCAGTCATTTGCGGCTAGACCGCGAGAATGACTGCCAAACCCAAGATCCTCACTGTCTTCGGCACCCGTCCCGAGGCCATCAAGCTTTTCCCGCTTGTCCATGCGCTCGAAGCGGACGACCGCTTCGACAGCCGTGTTTGCGTGTCGGCGCAGCATCGCGGGATGCTCGACCAGGTGCTGGCAATTGCCGGGGTGGAGCCGCATCACGACCTCGACCTGATGACCGCGGGCCAGACGCTCGACGAACTCACCGCGCGTGCGCTGACGGGCATCGGCAGGGTGCTCGACGAGGAACAGCCCGACTGGGTGGTGGTGCAGGGCGATACGACCACGGTGATGGCGGGCGCAATTGCCGCCTATTACCGCAAGATACCCGTCTGCCACGTCGAGGCGGGTCTCCGGAGCGGTGATATCTACCAGCCGTGGCCGGAAGAGGTGAACCGGCGGGTCGTAGGGACCTTCGCAAAACTCCACTGCGCGCCGACGCAGACCAGCGCCGATGCGCTGCTGAAGGAGAATGTCGATCCGGCAAGCGTCCATGTCACCGGCAACACGGTTATCGATGCGCTGAAATGGGTGACAAAGCGCATCGAGGAGCGACCCTCGCTCGCCGCAGGGCTCGCGGGCCTCGAGCAAAGGTTCGCAGGCAAGCGCATCATCGGCATGACTAGCCATCGCCGCGAGAATTTTGGCGAGGGCATGCAGAATATCGCGAATGCGGTTAAACGCATTGCCTCACGACCTGACGTTGCGGTGATTTTCCCCGTGCATATGAACCCCAATGTCCGCGCGGTGATGAACGAACAGCTCGAAGGCCTCGACAATGTCGCGCTCATCGAACCCCTCGACTATCCGCATTTCGCGCGCCTCCTCGACATCAGCCATCTCATGCTCACCGACAGCGGCGGCGTGCAGGAAGAGGCGCCCGCCTTGGGCAAGCCGGTGCTGGTGATGCGCGAGACCACCGAGCGTCCTGAAGGTGTGGCGGCGGGTACGGCGAAACTGGTCGGGACCGATGCCGACACTATCGTGCGCGAAACCGAGCATTTGCTGGACGATGAAGAGGCCTATTCCGCCATGGCCCGCGCGCACAATCCTTTCGGCGACGGGCAATCCTCGCAGCGCATCTGCGACCTGCTGGCGGGAGGTTAGGCCCTAAAGGCCATGGTATTCGCGATACCATTCGACGAAACGCGGTATACCCTGTTCGATTGAGGTCTTCGGCTGGTAGCCGATGTCGCGCTGGATGGCGTCGATATCGGCATAGGTCTTTTCCACATCGCCAGGCTGCATCGGGAGCAGTTCGACCTCGGCCTTCTTGCCGCAGGCCTCTTCTATGAGTTCGATGACGCGGGTCAGCTTCTCGCTCCGGTGGTTGCCAATGTTGTAGAGCGCATGCGGCTTCACGCTGCCGCCCGCCTTTTCCCCTCCGTCATCGGTAGGAGGCGAGTCTAAGCAGGCCACCACGCCGCTCACGATATCGCCGATGAAGGTGAAATCGCGCCACATCTCGCCGTGGTTGAACACCTTGATGGGGCGTCCGGCGAGGATGGCATCGGTAAACAGCCACAGCGCCATGTCGGGGCGACCCCACGGGCCGTAGACGGTGAAGAAGCGCAGGCCTGTCAGCGGGGTGCGGTAGAGATGGGCGTATGTCTCGCTCATCAGCTCGTCTGCCTTCTTGGTCGCGGCATAGAGCGAGACGGGATGGTCCGCGCGGTCCTCGACGGAGAAGGGCAGCTTGTCATTGCCGCCATAGACGCTCGACGAGCTGGCATAGACCATGTGCGCGACCCCGCGATGGCGTGCGACCTCGAGCAGGTTCACATGCCCCATCAGGTTTGCCTCGACATAGGCGCGCGGGTTCTCGAGGCTGTAACGCACACCCGCCTGCGCCCCTAGGTGGATCACGCTGTCGAAGTGCTCGCCGTCGAGCGCGGCGGACAGCGCCTCCCAGTCTGAAAAATCGACCTGTTTGAAGGTAAACCGCTCACCCGCGGAGGCGGTGACATGCGCCACGCGGCCCTCTTTCAGCGAGACCTGGTAATAATCGTTGAGGCTGTCGATGCCGAGCACCTCGTCGCCGCGCGCACACAGCCGCTCGGCGACGGCCGCACCGATGAAGCCTGCCGCCCCGGTGACGAGGACTCTCGCCATGTTACCCTTTATCGAGCGCGATGTCGGGCGCGTCTTCCTGCTTCATGCCCACGACATGGTAGCCCGCATCGACGTGATGCGTTTCGCCGGTCACGCCAGAGGAAAGGTCGGAGAGGAAGTAGAGGCCCGAGCCGCCGACATCCTCGATGGTGACATTGCGGCGCAGCGGCGAATTCAGCTCGTTCCACTTCAGGATGTAGCGGAAGTCGCCGATGCCGCTGGCAGCCAGCGTCTTGATTGGCCCTGCACTGATGGCGTTTACGCGAATACCCTCGGGGCCGAGGTCGTTGGCGAGATACTGCACCGAAGTTTCCAACGCCGCCTTGGCCACGCCCATGACATTGTAGTGCGGGATGACCTTTTCCGCGCCGTAATAGGTCAGCGTCAGGATGCTGCCACCGTTCGGCATCATCTCGCGCGCGCGCTTGGCGACGGCGACGAGGCTGTAGGCGGAGATTTTCATCGTCATCAGGAAGTTGTCGAGGCTGGTGTCGACATACTTCCCGCGCAGCTCGCTCTTGTCCGAAAAACCGATGGCGTGGACGACGAAGTCGATAGTGTCCCAGCGTTCCTTCAGTGTGTCGAAAGCGGAATCGAGCGCTTCCATGTTCGAGACATCGCATTCGAAGACGAAGTCGCTGCCGAGCTGCTCTGCCAGCGGGCCGACGCGCTTCTTCAGCGCTTCGCCCTGGTAGGAGAACGCCATTTCCGCGCCCTGTTCGTGCAGTTGCTTGGCGATGCCCCAGGCCAGCGACTTGTCGTTCGCCAACCCCATGATGAGGCCGCGTTTGCCCTTCATCAGACCGCTCATTCCTCGTTTCCTTCCTGCTCTTCCTGCATTTCCCGTGCGAGCTGCGCCCTTCGCCGGTCGTCCGCCTGCCCGATGGTGTTCATCTCCTCTTCCGGAGTTTCCGCCAGGGCAGCATTGAGTTCCGCGCCGATAACGACCCCTAGGCCCACAAGCCAGAAAAAGAACAGCGCAATCATCACCCCGGCCAGCCCTCCATAGGTGAGGTCGTAGGTGAAAAAGCTGCTCAGGACCGCGGGCATGATGGTGGTGACGGCAATCCACCAGATGGTCGTCAGCAGCACGCCCGGCCACTTGGGATAGCGCCTGCGCCGGTATTTCGACGGGGTTAGCGTATAGAAGATGAGATAGAGCGAGCCGAAAAGGCCGAAGGCGGGCACGATGCGCGAGAGTTGCAGTTCCAGCAGCCGGTCCACCAGCTCGGGAAAATAGGCCTCGATGACCTGCTGCGCCGTCCCGATTACGAATTGCGCCATCAGGCTGAGCATCAAAAGCAGCACCGCGCCGAGGATAACGCCGGTCGAGAACAGGCGGTACTTCCAGAAAGCCTTGGTCGCCTCGGTGCCGTAGGCACGGCGCAGGATGTCGCGGATGGTCTCGACGAGGCTGCCGACGGTCCACAGCGCCACGAAGGCGCCTGCCCAAAGCAGCCAGCCGCTGCGAGCCTGGATAACGTCGCGCGCCACGGGCTCGATGACATTGCCGACCACCGGAGGCAGCGCGAATAGCACGGCGTTGATGGTCGCCGCTCGCTCGCTTTCCTCGCCGATGGCGGAAAATATTGCCGCCCCGAGGATGAAGAAGGGAAAAATCGCCAGCATCGCGAGATAGGCGAGGTTGCCGGCGTGGATGAAGCCGTCGTTGTAGGTGCCGATGAGCGTGCGCTTGGCGACGTCCCATGCGCGGGTCCCTGGTCCGACGCTGTTCTTTATCCGGCCTCTCAGATGGGCGGCCTCCTTCCGGCGCGCCTCGGGCGACAGCGAATGGACTTCGCGTTCCTGAGGCGGGGGAAGGGGGTGCTGGGTCAGGTTACACCTGGAGCTTGCTGCGCGGGTCGCTTTCGTCCTTCCACCCATCGAGCCGCTTGGCAAGTTCGCCAAGGTCTTCCGGCAACTGGATTTCGAGCGTCACCAACTGGTCGCCGCGGCTGCCGTCCTTCTTTGTGAAGCCCTTGCCCTTCAAACGCAGAACGGTTCCGCCATCGGTCCCTGCCTTGATGGTCATCATCACCGGTCCATCGACCGTCGGCACGCGGACCTTGCCCCCGTTCACTGCCTCGTCGAGCGTGATGGGCAGGTCGAAACGCACGTCGAAGCCGTCGCGCTGAAAGAGCTTGTGCTTGTCTATCTTGATCGTGACCAGCCCGTCACCCGGACCGCCCGGCCCCTGCTCGCCCTTGCCCTTGAGGCGCATCTGCGTGCCGTCTTCGACACCCTTGGGCAGCTTCAAATCGATGGTCTTGCCATCGGCCAGCGTGATGCGCTGGTCCTTGAGCGTGGCCGCCTCGACGAAGGACAGCCGCAGCGTATAGCCGATGTCCGCGCCCTTTTGCGGAGGCGCGCGGCGCCCGCCAAAGGGATCGCCGCCCATGCCACCCGCACGGGCTCCACCGCGCGGGCCTCCGCGACCGCCGCCGAACAGGCCTTCGAATATATCGCCAAGGTCGACCTGCTCGGTGCCGAAACCCTGGAAGTCTTCCGCGCGGAAGCCGCGCTGGCCGCCGCCACCGCCACCAAAACCTCCGCCGCCAAAGCCACTGCCTCCGCCCATTCCGCCGAACGGATTGGTCGGATTGCCCTCCATGTCGATTTCGCCGCGGTCGAACTGCGCCCGCTTGTCCTTGTCGGACAAGAGATCATAGGCCTTGGTCACGTCGCTGAACCGCTCCGCAGCCTTGGGATTGTCCTTGTTGCGGTCCGGATGCAGTTCCTTGGCGAGCTTGCGATAGGCGCTCTTGATCGCCTTCTCGTCTGCCGAGCGGGAAACACCGAGGGTAGAATAGGGGTCTGCCATGGTGTGTTAGCTAGTTGCTACGCTTCGCGCGCGCAAGATGCTCGGCCACGCGGTGGGCTTTCCTACGTCTGAGGGTCGGGCTAGGGGACGCATCATGTCTTCGCTCAATGTGCCGAAAGCCGCCAAGGTTCCGCGATTTGCGCGCAATTCGAGCCCCATCGATTATTCGTGCATGGACCGTGTTCCATGTGTTCCAAGCTGTAGGATAGCCCCATGAACGAAGCGGAAAGCGCCATTCCCGTCACCGACCCCTTCGCCCTGTTCGAGGAGTGGTTTGGCGAAGCCAAGGCGGCCGAGCCCAATGACCCGAATGCCATGGCTCTGGCCACCGCCACCCCCGATGGTCGCCCATCGGTGCGCATGGTGCTGCTGAAAGGCCACGGCTCGCAATGGGGCAAGGGCGGCGGATTTGTCTTCTATACCAATGCCGAGAGCCGCAAGGGCGAGGAGATCCGCGCCAATATGCAGGCTTCGCTGCTGTTCCACTGGAAGAGCCTCCGCCGCCAGATCCGCATCGAGGGCAAGCTCACCGAAGTCTCGAGCGAACAGGCAGACAGCTACTTTCACTCGCGCCCGCGCGGCTCGCAAGTGGGATCCGCTGCCAGCGACCAGTCGCGCCCGCTGCCCGAAAGGCAGGTCTATCTCGACCGCGTTGCGGCGCTGGAAGAGCGTTTTCCCGAAGGCGACATTCCGCGTCCGCCGCACTGGACCGGCTTCCTTCTCACCCCGCACACAATCGAATTCTGGCGCGACCGCGAATTCCGCCTGCACGACCGGCGGCAGTTCACCCGTTCCGGCCAAGCGGAGGCGTGGTCGAACACGTTGCTGTATCCATGACCGATAATCGCGCCAAACTCGCCCGCTCGGCGGCGATGGCCTCCATTACGGTGGCGGTCATCCTCGTTGCGCTCAAATCATGGGCGAGCTGGAAGACCGGCTCGACCGCCATGCTCGGCAGCCTCGCCGATTCCGCTTTGGACCTCATCGCCAGCATCGCCACGCTGACCGGCGTATGGATTGCCTCCATGCCGGCGGACGAAGATCACCGCTTCGGCCACGGCAAGGCAGAGGCATTGGCCGCGATTTTCCAGGTCATGCTGATTGCTCTCTCGGCCTCCGGTATCGCGGTGCGCGCTATCAGCCAGCTGGTCGATGGCGGGCAGACCTCGGCGGCAGAAGAGGGTATCGCGGTTTCGGTCATTGCCATCGTGCTGACCTTCGCGCTGCTCGGCTGGCAGCGTTACGTGATGAACCGGACGCGCAGCCTCGCGATTGCGACCGATCATTTGCACTACAAGTCGGACCTGCTGCTCAACCTTGCGGTCATCGCGGCGCTGGTGCTCGACCAATATGCCGGTTTCGGACTCGCCGACCCGCTGTTCGGTCTCGCCATTGCGGCGTGGCTGGGCTGGGGCGCATTCTCCGCCGCGCGCGAGGCGGTCGATGACTTGATGGATCGCGAATGGCCGGAAGAAAAGCGGCTGGCCTTCGTCGAGGCGGCGGCGAAGCACCCCGAGCTTTCCAACCTTCACGATTTGCGCACGCGGACCAGCGGCAATCGCGATTTCGTGCAGTTCCATGTCGATATGCCGCCGACCATGACCGTGGAAGAGGCGCACGACATCATCGAGCGGGTGGAAGAAGACCTTTGTCGCCGCTTCCCCAATATGGAGCTACTCATCCATATCGACCCCGAGGGCCATGTCGACGAGCCCGACAACCCGCTGGTCGAGGAAGACGAATTCTCCAAGCTGGAGGGCGATGCCAAATGAAACTGCCATACACCCATGTCGATGCCTTTGCTTCGCGGCCCTTTACCGGCAACCAGGCAGCCGTGATGCCGCTCGATGCATGGCTGGAGGACGAGGTGCTGCAGGCCATCGGCGAGGAGAACAATTTCGCCGAGACCGCTTTCGTGGTGAAGGACGAAACGGGCGAGGCCGACTGGGAACTGCGCTGGTTTACCCCGACCGAGGAAGTGCGGCTCTGCGGCCATGCAACGCTCGCCAGCGGGCATGTCCTGCTGGAGCGCGATGGCGGTGACGCGGTGACCTTCCGCACGAGGAAGGCCGGCGTGCTTGAAGTCCGGCGGAGCGAGGCGGGGTATGAGCTGGCGCTCCCGCTCATCGAGACGAGCCCGGGCGAATGGGAAGAGGCGGTGGCGCTATTGGGCGCGGAGCCGAAGGAAGTCTGGATCAATCCCGAAGGCTACGGCGTTTATTATTACGGCAGCGAGGCCGAGGTTCTCGAACTCGACCCCGACCTCAAGGGCCTGAAAGCACTCGGGAACGACCAGTTCATCTGCACGGCCCATGGCCACAAGACCGATGTCGTCAGCCGCGTTTTTGTGCCCGGCGGCGGGGTGGACGAGGACAGTTTCACCGGCTCGGCGCACGCCTGCCTCACCCATTTCTGGACCGAAAAGCTCGGCCGCGAAAGCTTTAGCGCATTCCAGGCCTCGCAGCGCGGCGGCTATGCAGAGTGCCGCCGCGAGGGCGACCGCGCTGTGCTCGGCGGCCAGTGCGTGACCGTGGTGGAGGGTAGCTTCTACCTGCCCAAATGAGGTGATCTCCAGCGAAGGCTGGGGTCTCAGTCGGGCTTGCGCGACACCGACGGAGGTCCCCGCCTTCGCGGGGACTTATTCAGTGGGGTAAAGCTCGACGATATCGGCCAGCTGCTGGAGCATTGCGATACGCTCTTCGCGGTTCGAATGGCCCAGTCGAACAACCGTCAGCCCCTGTTCGGGCGAGACGAAGACGTATTGCCCCATGTGGCCAATCATCGAGAAGGCCGAATGCGGGGCGCGGTTGGGGAAGAGCGGATGATGCGTCCCGCCTGTCGGCTGGTTGAGCCAGGTCTGGAGACCGTATTGCGGCGATACAGGGCTGGGCTTGACCATCTCGGCCACCCAGCTGCGCGGAATAAGCTGCTCGCCGCGGTAAGACCCTCTATTGCGGAGCAATTCGCCCAGCTTCGCCCAGTCGCGCGCATTGGCGTGCATCAGGCTACCGCCGATGAGCGTGCCCGCGCGATCGAATTCGGGGACCATCGAATCCGCCCCGAGCGGCTCGAACAGGCGAGCGTGGAGATAATCCGACACCGCGCGGCGGCGCGCCTCGGCGTGGTCCGCATCGGAGAGGGTTCGCGCGGCGATGTTGGCCAAGATGACCGTCGTGTTGGAAGAATATTCGAACTTCTCGCCCGGCTCGGCCTCGGGCGGCTGCGCGGTGGCGTAATCGGCCATGTCGTCGCGCCCGTCGAGGAAGAGCATGCGCACCTCGCTGCTCTCGTAGGGCGGGTTGCCAGCTTCGGTATGCTCCAGCCCGCTGCGCATCTGGAGAAGATGGCGCAGGGTGATATCGGCGCGCGGGTCGCCGCTTCGTTGCCAGCGCGGGACGGGGGCGGGCTGGTCCAGCCGCAGCAGCCCGTCGCCGACCAGCTGGCCGATGAGGATTGCAGTCACCGTCTTCGCCATCGACCAGCTGATGAAGCGCGTCTCGGCATCATAGCCTTCGGCATAGCGTTCGGCGGCAATCTTGCCGTCCTTCATCACGATAAGCGCGCGTGTTTCGCCGAGGCCCTCTTGTGTGAAAAGGTCGTCCACTTCGCGCGCCAGCGCCTTGCTCGGCGCGCCGGGATTCTCGGTCACCGCGGCGAGCGCTTCGGCGCTCAGTTCGGGTTCCTGCGCGGGTCCGGGACCGCCGCAGCCGACAAGGCTTGTGGAAGCGAGGGCAAGGGCGATAAGGGGGTGCGGCCGCGAGAACATCCTCGCGTCACTCGCATGAGGAATGTGCCCGCGCAATGGCGAAAAAACGCTCTCTCCTGTCCCGCTGGTGGCTCTGGCTCGCCGTGCTGGTCGCGGCCCTGCTAGGCGCGGCATGGCTGGCCTATGGCGAGGGACTGGCGAAGACCGGTGCGGCGGGTACGGCCTATGGCGCGCGGGTCGCGTGCTCGTGCCGCTTCGTCGCGGGGCGCGACATGGACGACTGCGCCAAGGACAAGCTCGAAGGCATGGAGATGATTTCCTTCAGCGCCAACGAAACCACCAAGAGCGTGACCGCCTCCATCCCCTTCATTGCCTCGGACACGGCGACCTATCGCGAAGGCTATGGTTGCATGCTGAAGAAGTGGGAAGACTAGGCTTCGGCCTCGAGGAAAGCGGCGTAGGCATGCCGCAATCCTTCCTCCAGCCCGATTGAAGGCGACCAGCCGAGCGCGGTGAGCTTGCTACAATCGAGCAGCTTGCGCGGCGTGCCGTCGGGTTTGGAGGTGTCGGTCACGATGCGCCCTTCGTACCCCACCGTCGCGGCCACAATCCGGGCAAGGTCGATTATGGCGATATCCTCGCCGAAGCCGATGTTGACGTAGGTCTCGTCGGAGTAGTTGGCGAGCAGGTAGATGCAGGCGTCGGCAAGGTCGTCGACATGGAGGAACTCGCGTTTCGGCGTTCCGGTGCCCCAGATGGCGACTTCCTCAGCGCCCGCCAGCTTCGCCTGGTGGAAACGGCGAATGAGGCCCGGGATGACATGGCTGCCTTCCGGGTCGTAATTGTCGCCGGGGCCATAGAGATTGGTCGGCATGGCAGAGATGAAGTCGCAGCCATATTGCCTGCGATAGGCGGCGGCGAGCTTCAGTCCGGCAATCTTGGCGACCGCATAGGCCTCGTTGGTCGGCTCGAGCGCGCCGGTGAGGAGCGCGTCTTCGGTAATCGGCTGGTCGGCATGCTTGGGGTAGATGCAGGACGAACCGAGGAAGAGCAGCTTTTCGGCCCCCTGCTGCCGCGCCGCCTCGATGACATTCGCGGCGATGGCGAGATTGTCATAAAGGAATTCGCCCGGCCGCGTGGCATTGGCCATGATGCCGCCGACCCGCGCTGCGGCGAGGATGACCGCGTCGGGCTCATGCTCGGCAAACCAGCCGCGCACCGCCGCCTGTTCGCGCAAGTCGACCGAGCGGTCCGCGGTGAGAATCTCGCAATCCTCAGCCTCCAGCCGTCGGACCAGCGCCTTGCCCACCATGCCGCCGTGGCCCGCGACATAGATGCGCTTGCCCGCCAGCGGATAGGGGGTCACGCCGCGCCTGCCTCGGCCTGTGCGAGGTCGCTCTCGTACATCTCGCGCGCAAGTTCGCGCACCGGAGTGCTGGCTTCCCAGCCGAGCTTTTCCTTCGCCTTGCTGGCATCGCCGAGCAGGAAATCGACCTCGGTCGGACGGAAATAGCGCGGGTCGATTTCGACGAGGCAGCGGCCCGAAGCCTTGCAATAGGCCTTCTCGTCCTCGCCTTCACCGCGCCATTCGAGTTCGAAACCGACGTGCTCGAATACCCACTGGGTGAATTCGCGCACGCTGATGGTGACGCCGGTGGCGAGCACGTAGTCGCCCGGCATGTCCTGCTGCAGCATCATCCACATGCCGCGCGCATATTCCTTCGCATGGCCCCAGTCGCGCTTGGCATCGAGATTGCCGAGGTAGAGCTTGTCCTGCCGCCCCAGCTTGATGGCAGCTGCCGCGCGGGTAATCTTGCGGGTGACGAAAGTCTCGCCGCGCACCGGGCTTTCATGGTTGAACATGATGCCGCAGTTGGCGTGCATGTTGTACGCCTCGCGGTAGTTGACAGTAATCCAGTGCGCATAGAGTTTGGCCACCGCATAGGGGCTGCGCGGATAGAAGGGCGTGGTCTCGGTCTGGGGCGTTTCCTGCACCATGCCGAACATCTCGCTGGTGCTGGCCTGGAAATAGCGCGTGTGGCCTTCCAGCTTGAGGATGCGGATCGCCTCGAGCAGGCGCAGCGCACCCAGCGCATCGGCATTGGCGGTGTATTCAGGCGTTTCGAAGCTCACCTGCACATGGCTTTGCGCAGCAAGGTTGTAGACCTCGTGCGGCTGCACTTCCTGCATGACGCGGATGAGATTGGTCGCATCGGTGACATCGCCGAAGTGCAAATGCATCGACGGGTTGGGCTCGTGCGGGTCCTCGTAAATGTCCTCGATACGGCCCGTGTTGAAGGAGGAGGAGCGGCGCTTGATGCCGTGCACCTCGTAACCCTTCTCCAGCAGCAGCCGCGAGAGATAACAGCCGTCCTGACCGGTCACCCCGGTTATCAATGCCCGCTTGGCGCTCAACCCGTTTCTCCTTGTTTTGCGAAAGCGGTAAGCCTGCGGGCCGTGTCTTGGCAAGTCAGGCTTCGCAGGCGGTGGTCGAATCGATCCAGCCGCCGCCCACGACCCGCTCTCCGGCATAAATGACTGCCGCCTGCCCCGGCGCGACGCCGAATTCGGGCGTCTCGAAGCGCAGCGTGGTGGGCGCATCGTCCCCCAACGGGCCTTCGAGCGTGACGGGAACCGGTTTTGCAAGACTGCGGACCTTGGCGGTCAGCGGCACGTCGGGCAGCGGGCCGATGCGGTTGGTCTCGACGAGATGCGCAGCAGAGACCGCCAGCATGCGTTTCGGTCCGACCTTCACCTGCGCTTCGGCAGCATCGATGCCGACCACATAGAGCGGCTCGGGCTGCCCGCCGATATCGAGCCCGCGGCGCTGGCCGACGGTATAATGGATGACGCCCTTATGCTCGCCCAATTCCTCGCCGGTTGCGGCATGGACGATGGCGCCTGCGCGTGCGCCTTCGGGGCGCATCTTCTTGACGATTTTGGCGTAATCGCCGTCGGGAACGAAGCAAATGTCCTGGCTGTCGGGCTTGGCCGCATTCCGCAGGCCGAATGCTTCGGCCAGTTCGCGTACTTCGCTCTTGGGCAGGCCTCCCAAGGGGAAGCGCAGGTAATCGAGCTGGTCGTCGGTCGTCGCGTAGAGGAAATAGGACTGGTCGCGCGCCGGGTCGGTCGCACGGTGCAGTTCCGCGCCTGCCGCACCCATCACGCGCTGCACATAGTGGCCAGTGGCGAGGCAATCCGCGCCCAGTTCGCGCGCCATGGCGAACAGGTCGGTGAATTTCGGCCCCATGTTGCAGCGGATGCAGGGCACGGGCGTGCGACCGGAAAGATATTCGTCGGCGAAAGTCTCGACCACTTCCTCGCGAAAGGCGCTTTCGTGGTCGGAAACGTAATGCGCGATACCCAGCCTGTCGGCCACGGCGCGCGCATCGGCGATGTCGTCGCCCGCACAGCAGGCGCCCTTGCGGCCCGTCGCCGCGCCATAGTCATAGAGCTGCAGCGTGATGCCGATGACTTCGGCACCGCTTTTGGCTGCCAGCGCAGCGACGACCGAGGAATCGACCCCGCCCGACATGGCCACGACGATGCGGGCCTCGGATGCGGGCTTGCCAAGGTCGAACAGCGCGGCGGCGCCGGCCGGGTCGAGATAACGGGATTCGGGCATGCGCGGCCCCTTACACAATGCTGAGGCGCGGCTCCAGCATTTACCGAATTCCGCCGCAAAACATGATTCACAACCTCTTTACCATGTGCGCGTATCAGGGTCGGCATGTTTGAGGGGCAATTCAGCAAGAAGAGCGTCGAAGAGGCGCGCAAAACGGATGTTTTGCACCAGTTCCGCTGGACGGAGCTGGTCGCCAAGCTTTCGGCGACTCGCGAGCTGCGCGAAGAGCTGGCGCGCAATGAGACCGGAGGTTTCGAAGCCTTTGGCGAAGTTCGCCGCGAAAATGGCGAAACAAGTAAACGGGCTGTTAACCAAACTGGTTTAGCGCATGGAAAAGACGAGGCGCTAGACGGGGCCCAAGCCGCAACTGGTGCGGTGCACGGCGACCGAGAGAAATAGATGATCGAAAATCAGGACATCCGCCCTGCACAGGTAATTGGCCCGCTTGGCGAGCCGCTGACCCTTGAGGACCTGCCCAAGCCTTCGACGAAGCGCTGGGTCGTGCGTCGCAAGGCAGAAGTGGTGGCAGCCGTAAATGGCGGTCTTCTGACCATCGACGAAGTGCTTGAGCGCTACGGACTCACCCTGGAAGAATTCGCTTCCTGGCAGCGCGCGGTCGACCGGTCGGGCATGCAGGGCCTGCGTGTCACCCGCATCCAGCACTATCGCGACCTTTACGAGCGCCAGTTCAAGTACTGAGCCGACACCCTCTCGTGCAGGTGCGCGGGAACCAAAACCTCCTGAATCCGCTCAACTCCCTGTCCCCCCTGTGAGGAGAGGGAACCGCCGGTCTTGCCGCCCATTCGGGTGTCATAGGGCCGGATGGGAGTGAAACAGGAGGTTTTACAATGGGTTGGATTATCGCAATTATCGTCGGCGGCGTCGCTGGCTGGCTCGCGAGCCTCGTCATGAACCGTGACGCGTCGATGGGCATTTTCTGGAATATTGTCGTCGGTATCGTCGGCGCACTTATCGGCAATTTCCTCGCCGGAACACTGCTCGGCATCGAAGGCACTATCCAGTCCTTCAACCTGACCGGCTTTATCATCGCAATCGTTGGCGCCATCGTGCTGCTCGGCATTGCCAATCTCGTGCAGCGTGGCCGCGTCCGGTAACGCCAAGCGACATTTACAGTCTTGAGAGGGGCGGCGCAGCGAGGTTTGCGCCGCCCCTTTTGGGTGTCTGCCAAGCGCGCCTGGCAGACCGCATCCCCTCGACATTCGTCTGCCCGCCTCGCCCCTCGGTCGAGCGTAACATTGCCCTCGCGCCCTCTCCGCTATACGAGGAAATCCGCAGGCTTGCGCTTTGTGATTTAGTTGACTAATACACCGCGCAAGCGCTTATTTTGCCAGACGGGGCAGCGACAATGACGTACGAATCGGAAATCAAGGCGGACGAGGGGGACTCGGTGGCTGTGCATCTGAACGGCGAAACCATTCATGACGGCGAGGCCCCTCGCAGCCGCAAGCGCCTCTACATCGTCGCGGCACTCGTTGTTCTGGCGGCGATCATCGCTGCCTATGTTTTCCTCACCGCTGGCGCAGCCGAAGAAGGGCCCGATACATCAGCGCAGGCTCCGGCCATTACGGTTGTCTCGCCCGGCCGCACCACGGTCGAAGGGGAAATCGTCGCCACCGGCGTACTTGCCGCGCGCCGTGAAACCCCGGTCGGCGTGGTTGGCGAGGGCGGCCGCGTGACCTCGGTTCCCGTCGATGCCGGTGACTGGGTCAGGCAGGGCCAGGTCCTTGCCATCATCGATCGGTCGGTCCAGTCGCAGCAGGCACAGAGCGCCGCTGCCCAGATCCAGGTCGCACAGGCCGATGCCAATCTTGCGCAGTCCAATCTCGACCGCGCGCTTCAGTTGGTCGAGCGAGGTTTCGTCTCCAAGGCCGATGTCGATCGCCTCACCGCAACCCGAGATGCCGCTGTTGCCCGCGTCCGCGTGGCGCAGGCCCAGTCGCGCGAGCTCCAGGCGCGCAACGCCCGCCTCAACATCGTCGCCCCTGCTGCCGGCCTCATCCTCGAACGCAATGTCGAGCCCGGCCAGACGGTCAGCGGCGGCTCACCGGCGCTCTTCACCATCGCCAAGGGCGGCGAGATGGAGATGCTCGCCCAGCTCGGTGAAACCGAGCTCGCCAGCATTCGTGCAGGCGTCAGCGCCGACGTGACCCCAGTTGGTTCCGCCAAGAATTTCACCGGCCAGGTCTGGCAGGTCGCCCCGACTATCGATCGCCAGAACCGCCAGGGCACGGCGCGTATCGCGCTGTCCTACGACCCGGCCCTGCGCCCCGGCGGTTTCGCCACCGCTCGCATCCTGAGCGGGATGACCACTGCTCCTATCCTTCCCGAAAGCGCCGTCCTGTCGGACGACAAGGGCAGCTTCGTCTACGTCATCGATGCTGAGAACAAGGCGCAGCGCCGTGCAGTCGAGACCGGCATGGTCACGAGCGAAGGCGTGGTCATCGCCGAAGGCATCACGGGGAACGAGAGAATCGTGCTTCGCGCCGGCGGCTTCCTGACCGAGGGCGAAACGGTCAATCCGCGCCCGCAGGCCAAGTGACGGGGCGGCAGCAATGAACTTCCGCAACATCTCCGCCTGGTCCATCCGCAATCCGGTGATTCCGCTGGTTGCGTTCACTGCGCTGCTCCTCGCCGGTATTCTCAGCTTCATCCGGATGGATGTGGTGAACAATCCCGACATCGAGTTCCCGGCGGTCAATGTCACGATTTCGCAGCCGGGTGCTGCCCCGACCGAGATCGAGAACCAGATCACGCAGCGCGTGGAAAGCGCCGTGCGGTCGGTGTCGGGGGTCAACAAGATCACGTCGACCGCGCGCGAGGGTAGCTCTAATACTTTCGTTGAATTCGAAATCGGCACCGATCCGAACGACGCCGTCTCCGAAGTGAAGAACGCCATCGACGGCGTCCGCGGGAGCCTGCCAGACGGCATCCTCGAGCCCCGCATCGAAAAGGTCGAGGTTTCCGGCGGCTTCCTCGGCATTTACGCAGTCGAAGCCAACGATATGACGCTCGAGCAGTTGAGCTGGTTCATCGACGACACGGTGGCAAAGCGCCTGCAGTCGATCGAAGGTATGGCGGAAGCAGGCCGCTTCGGCGGTGTCGACCGCGAAATCGAAGTCACGCTCGACCTTGCCAAAATGCAGGCCTTCGGCGTCACGGCGAGTGAAATCAACCAGGTCCTGCGCCGCGACAATCTCGATGCGGCGGGTGGCATGGCCGAAGTGGGCGGTACGCGCCAGTCGGTACGTGTGCTGGGCAACACCGGCTCGGCCTACGAGCTCTCCCAGCGCCAGATCCGTCTGTCCAACGGCACGACGCTCAAACTCGCTGACGTGGCCACGGTGCGCGACGGCAATTCCGAACGCAGGTCGATATCCAAGGTTGGCGACCAGGAAGTCGTCAACTTCTATATGAGCCGCGCCAAGGGTGCGTCGGACGTCACCGTCTTCAACGAGGCTCAGGAGTTGATCAAGCAGCTCGAGACGGAAAATCCGGATGTCCGCTTCATCCAGCTGTTCGACACCGTGAAGTACACTAAGAGCCAGTATTCCAGCTCGATCGCCGCCATGATCGAAGGCGCAATTCTTGCCGTCGTCGTGGTGTTCTTCTTCCTGCGCGACTGGCGCGCTACCTTCATTTCCGCAGTCGCCATCCCGCTATCGGCGATCCCGACCTTTTGGTTCATGGACCTGCTCGGGTTCAACCTGAACTTCCTGTCATTGCTGGCGCTGGGCCTCGTAGCCGGGGTGCTGGTCGACGACGCGATCGTCGAGATCGAAAACATCGTGCGCCATATGCGCATGGGGAAGACGGCCTACCAGGCATCGATCGACGCCGCCGACGAGATCGGCCTTCCCGTCGTCGCGACCAGTTTCTGCATTGTTGCCGTGTTCCTCCCGGTCGGCCTGATGCCGGGCATTACGGGCCAGTTCTTCAAAAACTTCGGCCTGACGGTCGTCATCGCCGTTCTGATGAGCCTTGCTGTCGCGCGTATGATCACGCCGATGCTGTCGGCCTATTTCCTCAAGGCCCACGGACACGCCGAACATGGCGAGGGCAAGTGGATGGATCGCTATATGCGCGTGCTCCACTGGTCGCTCGAGCGCGGCAAGATGCGCAGGCGGCGCGAAGGGCTGCCGGGTCCAAAGCGCCATTGGGCCTATGCGATTTCGTTGTTCCTCGTCGTAATGCTGTTGCTGGTGGCATCGGCTGTGGGGGTCTTCATGACCTTCAACATGATCGATGGATTGAAAATTCCGGAGACCCTGGCCAACGCGGTGGCCAGCGAGGACAGTTTCGTCCACGCACTCGTCATGCGTCCGCTGCAGCTTATCCAGCTCGCGGTCGCTACCGTGGTAGGCTTCGCACTCGGCTTCGGCTTGCTGAAAGTGCTCGGCTTGATCACCCGCGTCGTCGGCGAGCGTCTCGGGCAAAGCTGGCGCTACCTCGAAGCACGTTTCTACGATCATCGCGTCTGGATGTTGGGTGTGGGCTGGTTCTCATTCCTGCTCACAATCCTGCTGTTCACGCAGACTCCGTTTCAGTTCAATCCCGAGATCGACGACGAGAACGCACAGGTCCAGATCGAGATGGTGCCCGGCACCACGCTCGAATCGACCGAGCGCGTTGCTGACCGGGTCGCTGACCTCCTCTACGAGCAACAGGAAGTCGAGTTGGTCCTCGAGCGCGTAAGTGAAGGGTCAGCTACCCTTTACATCACTCTGAAGGACGAGCGCGAGCGTCCGTCCTACGTCTTCACGCGTGACCTTGCTCCCGCCCTTTCGGCCATCCCCGATGCCCGGGTCCGGTGGAACAATATGAACGGTCCGGGCGGTGGCGGCAGCGGTCGTGACCTCACCATCATGCTGGCTGGCTCCAATCCCGAACTGCTCAGCGAGACTGCAGGCCAGCTGGTCGAGGAAATGAAGGGCGTGTCCGGAGTCGTTGCACCGCGCATCACGGCCGACGTTCCGCGTCCTGAAATCATCATCCGTCCGCGCACCGAGTTGCTGGCCGATCTCGGCGTATCGACTGCCGCGATCAGCCAGGCGATCCGCATCGCCACCATGGGTGAAATCGAACAGAACGCTGCCAAGTTCTCGCTCTCGGATCGCCAGATCCCCATCACCGTGCGCCTGCCGGAAAATGCTCGCGAGGACATTACGACGATCGAGAACCTGCCCGTTCCCACGGCAACCGGCTCCTCGGTCCCGCTCGGACGCATCGCCGATATTTCCTTCGGCTCGGGCCCGACGACAATCCAGCGCTACAACCAGAACCGCCGTGTCTTCATCGGCGCCGACCTTGCCAGCGGCGTGCTGCGCGGCAATGTGATGGAGGAGGTCAACAATCTTCCCACCCTCGCCGACCTGCCGCAGGGCGTTATTCGCGACCAGGTGGGCGAGGACGAGATGCAGCAGGAGCTGATGGCAAACTTCTCGGTCGCGCTGGTGGCAGGTGTCCTGCTCGTGTTTGCCGTGCTCGTGCTGCTCTACAAGCGTCTGATGAGTCCCCTGGTCAACATGACCTCGCTCGCGCTTGCGCCGCTCGGCGGGATCTTCCTCGTGTGGATCGTCGGCCAGCCGCTCTCCATGCCGGTCCTGATCGGCGTGCTGCTGCTGCTCGGCATCGTGTCGAAGAACTCCATCCTCCTCATCGATTTCGCAATCGAGGAAATGGACCGCGGCACCCGGAAGATCGACGCAATCATCGATGCCGGACACAAGCGTGCGCAGCCCATCGTCATGACCACTGTCGCCATGACGGCAGGGATGGTTCCGACCGCGCTCAGCCTGTCGGGTGACGGCGCATGGCGCGCGCCCATGGGTACGGTCGTGATCGGCGGCCTCATCTTGTCGACGCTGCTCACGCTGCTCATCGTCCCGGCCGGTTTCAGCCTGGCGGACGGCTTGGAAAAGCGGGCCGGGCCGTGGCTCCGGAACAGGTTCCTGACCTATCGTCCGGGCGACGATACCAAAGAGCACGGGATACAACCGGCGGAGTAAGCGTCGCCTAAGATATGGCGGGCACACCTGAAACTCTCTCTAACCCCGGCGCAGCGCCGCTGCCGCCCGATCGTGCGCGGGTGATGCGCCGCACGGCCACCGGCATGCTGGTGCTGATGGCCGCCATCTTCATCGCTTCCGGGCGCTGGCTCGATGTCCATCCGGCTTGGGGCTACGTGCATGCCTTTGCCGAGGCGGCCATGGTCGGCGGCCTGGCCGACTGGTTCGCGGTGACCGCGCTGTTCCGCCGCCCGCTCGGCCTGCCGATACCGCACACCGCCATCATTCCCGAAAACAAGGACCGCATCGCCGACACCATGGCGGGCTTCCTGCGCGAAAACTTCCTCACCCCGCAGGTGGTTGCGCGGCGCATGGGAGCGATGAACCTTGCTGGCGCGGTCGGCAGCTATCTTGCCGATCCCAAGGCCATGCAGGATTCGCGCGTGCGCGTCGGCGCGGGCGAACTCGCTGTCGAAGTGCTCGAATCGCTCGATCCGGAACGCCTCGGAACACAGGTGCGCGCCGGCCTCGCGGCCCAGATCGAGAAGCTCGAAGTTGCCCCGCTCATCGGCGGCATGCTCGATGCGATGATCGAGGACGGGCGACACAAGCTCATCATCGACAAGATTATCCGCTGGGCAGGTCTCGTGCTCGAAGACAACGAGCAGATAGTGCGCGAAATGGTGCACAAGCGCGCCAATGCCGTGCTGCGCTTTACTGGCCTCGACGAGCGGCTTGCCAATTCGGTCATCGACGGGCTCTACAAGCTGCTCGCCGAGGTGCTGGTCGACCCCGAACATCCCTTACGCGACAAGATCGAAGAAGGCCTCCACGAACTCGCCCGCGGCATGCGCGAGGACCCGGAGATGCAGGCGCGGGTGGAGAAGATTAAGATTGAACTGCTCAACAACCCCGCGATTGCCGATTGGTGGCAGGCGGTGTGGGAGCGCATTCGCGCGCGTCTCATCACAAGCATTCGCGAGAGCGGCGGCGCGGGCAAGGGCTATCTTGGCGAGACGCTGGTAGAACTGGGCGGCGCGCTACGCGATGACATTCGCCTCCAGCAGCAGGTCAACCGCTTCGCGCGCCGCACAGCTGTGGGGGTGGCGCAGCGCTACGGCGACCAGATCGTCCAGCTAGTGAGCGAGACCGTGCGCCGCTGGGACGCGACCACGCTGACCGACCGCGTAGAGAGCGCGGTTGGCCGCGACCTCCAGTTCATCCGCATCAACGGCACGCTGGTCGGCGGGCTCGTCGGGCTGACCCTCCATTTCCTGATGGAAGTGCTCGGCTAAGCTTCAGGGCAGGACGTAGCGCACCGATGTCGCAAGATAGGAGCGCATCGGCTGGCCGTTGGCATCGAGCGCAGGATCGAAAGTCGCGTATTTCATCTTCGAACACAGATGCGCCTCGAGATGCCTCAGCTCGGTAGCATCAGCCTCGCGGCATTCGACCATCTGGCCCTTCTCATCAACAATGACGAGGACCCGGACCTTGCCCTGTTCCTCCCTGCGAAGGGCTTCCGAAGGGTAATCCTTCATGATCCTGCGGAGGATCCGGTTGATATTGGTCCAGACCGGCCCCCTTTGCATCGTCCGATGCTTGGCAAGGTCGAGCCCCCAAAACTCGATGAAGCTCTCGCCGCACTCATTGAGCGCCTCCAGCGATGATTGGAGGTTGGGAACCTTCAGCGCGACTACCGTCTGCTCGCCTTGTGAAATCCGGATGGTATCCACGCCCTCGAAACGTTCTGTCGGGATGCTGGGGAAGCCGTTTGCGTTCGACCCGAAAGTTGACCCGCCATCGATCGGTTTCACCAGCACTTCGCCAGTCGCGGGTTCGGGCTCGTCGAGCGTGATAGCGGTCGTCGAAACAGCGGTCCGGTAGCCATCGAGCGATGCGCGGCTGTATCGCTTTTCCTCGACCGGAGGCAGCGCACCGAAGTGTACCTGGACAGGTTTATCCCAGTCGGTTGCCTCAGTCGCCGGGCCGCCGACGAGCAGGTCTACATTGGCCGACGGCGCGCCGGTTTCCATGAAGAGGATGTGCTGGTTCTCGCCTTCGCCGAACTGGCGGGCGAGACGGCATTTCGTGTCGGAGGCCTCGAGGTGCCAAGGGCTGGAGGGCTCGAGAACCGCGGCAGGTGCCGCGTCTTGGGCCAACGCATTCGGCGCGCAAAGTGCTGTCGCCGTCGCGGCAGTGGCGAGGCAGAGCTTCTTGTACATGGATTTTCTCGTTATAGGTTTCACCACTTGTCGCCAATCTTGAAGCCGTGGGCATCGGCAGAGAACGGGCTGCCAGTTGGCATGACATAGCGAATGCTGGTCAGGTAAAGGCCCTGCACGGCTTTGCCCTCGGTATCCTGTGCGGGTTCGAACCGGCCATGTTTCTTCAGTTGCTCACATGCATGATCGCGCAGGACCTTGGCCGTCATCTGGGTGACCACGTGGCAGTGCTCGACACGGCCCTTCTCGTCGATGACGAGCCGCAGGTTCACCGTACCGTCCCAACGTGAATAGACCGCCCTGCGGGGATACCCTTGCTGTACCTTGCGAGACCAATTTTTCAGACCGTCAGGTTTTGGACCGCGCTTGGTTGCATCGCGTACCTCGTCCGTCAGTCCCATCGCGGCAAGCTTGTCTTCGATGCAGCCTTCCAAAGCCTCCATTGGCGCTTTCATCGACCCCGTCTGCAGCGCGAGCGGCAGCTGGGACATGCCGCGCACGAGGTACATTTCGCTCCCTTCGACCCGTTCCAGATAGGCAGCGCGTGCAGCAACGCGCGCTTCCTTGTTGGAGGCCTTCGCGCTTAGCGCCGGGAAGGGAAGGCCGGCAAAAACATAGCCGTCGAGCCCACCTACGGCCGCTTCGGCCCACATGTCGAAACTGCCGGTGGCATCGGCGGGCAGGAAGCCGGCATCGATAGCCTCATCGGGCTTCTCCACCGCATCGCCGAAAATGCCGAATTGCATGATGGAGCCGGGGTGGACCTGCTGGATGGTGAACTTCAGGCGGTTCTCGCCCGATTTGAAGTCGCGGATCAGCGTACAGCCGTCGCCAACGCTGTTGAGTCGCCACTCGCCTTGCGGGGCATAGGCCTTGGCCTTGATGCCTTCGGCCGATGCCTGCGTTGGGGCTACGGCGAGCGAGACGGCAATGGCCGCGAAAGTCGGAATATGGCGCAAAAAATCCCCCTGTTTCCCGCAAGATACAGGAAACAGGGGGATTTACAATTTCGACGGGCGATTAGAGCTTTTCGGTCAATTCCGGCACTGCCTTGAACAGGTCTGCCACGAGGCCGATGTCCGCGACCTGGAAGATCGGGGCGTCCTCGTCCTTGTTGATGGCGATGATGGTCTTGGAGTCCTTCATGCCGGCAAGGTGCTGGATCGCGCCCGAGATGCCGATGGCGATGTAGACTTCCGGTGCAACGATCTTACCGGTCTGGCCGACCTGGTAGTCGTTGGGCACATAGCCAGCATCGACCGCGGCGCGCGATGCGCCGATGCCGGCGCCGAGCTTGTCGGCGAGCGGAGTGATGATCTGCTCGAAAGTTTCGCCGTCCTTCAAAGCGCGGCCGCCCGAAACGATGACCTTGGCGCTGGTGAGTTCGGGACGGTCGCTCTCGGCGATTTCCGCGCTTACGAAGCTGGAGAGGCCAGCGTCGGCAGGACCCGAGATTTCCTCGATCTCACCCGAACCACCTTCGGTGGCGGCCTTGTCGAAGGCAGTACCGCGAACGGTGATGACGAGCTTTTCATCCGAGCTTTCGACGGTCGCAATCGCGTTGCCGGCGTAGATCGGACGGGTGAAGGTCTTGTCGCCTTCGACCGAAAGGATGTCCGAAATCTGCATCACGTCGAGCAGGGCTGCAACGCGCGGCGCGATGTTCTTGCCGGTGGTTGTGGCGGGCGCGACGAAAGCGTCGTGATGGCCCATCTGATCGGCGATCAGCGGCGCGACGTTTTCGGCAAGCGCATGCTCGTAGGCCGCATCGTCGGCGAGGTGGACCTTGCCCACGCCTGCGACCTTGGCGGCCTGTTCGGCCACCGCGCGGCAGCCCGAGCCCGCAACCAGCAGGTGGACTTCGCCCAGCTTGCCAGCAGCGGTCACCGCAGCCAGCGTTGCGTCCTTCATCTCGGCATTGTCGTGTTCGACCCAGACGAGAGTTTTCATAAGTCTATTCCTTTCCTGTCCGGGTTCTTACGCGATGCCGAGCGCTTTGATCTTGGCGACCAGCGCGTCGACGTCTTCGACCTTTTCGCCGGCCTGGCGAACCGGCGGTTCGGAGACATTGGTGGTCTTGAGGCGCGGCGCGGTGTCGACGCCGTAATCGGACGGACTCTTGGTATCGAGCGGCTTCTTCTTCGCCTTCATAATGTTCGGCAGCGAGGCATAGCGCGGCTCGTTCAGGCGAAGGTCGGTGGTGACGATAGCCGGGAGCGTCAGCTTCACGGTTTCAAGACCGCCATCGACTTCGCGCTTCACGGTGACGTGATCGCCGTCGACTTCGACCGTGTTGGCGAAAGTGCCCTGCGGACGGCCCATGAGGGCTGCGAGCATCTGGCCGGTCTGGTTCGAATCGTCGTCGATAGCCTGCTTGCCGAGCATCACGATGCCCGGGTTCTCTTCCTCGGCAATCGCCTTGAGAATCTTCGCCACGGCGAGCGGTTCGACTTCATCGTCGGTCTCGACGAGGATCGCACGGTCGGCGCCCATGGCGAGCGCGGTGCGCAGCGTTTCCTGCGCCTTTGCCGGGCCAATCGACACGGCGACGATTTCTTCCGCCTTGCCCGCTTCCTTGATGCGGATGGCCTCTTCGACGGCGATTTCGTCGAAGGGGTTCATGCTCATCTTGACGTTGGCGAGGTCCACGCCCGAGCCATCGGCCTTCACGCGGGGTTTTACGTTGTAATCGATCACCCGCTTGACGGGGACGAGGATTTTCATGGGGGTTACCTTCCTCTCGATAAGAAACTGTGGCGCCCGCCTAGCTTGCGTTTACGTAAACGTCAAGTTGGGCGGGGTGCTAATTCGTGACCCTTCGCGATGCCCCTTGCCCGCAGGAAAGCTGAGGTCAAGCGGCGTCGGGCCGTTCATCTTTACTATGGACGGGGCGGCGAATAGTTTCAGGCGAACGGCAGGAGGTTTGCGATGCGCGGTTGGATGATGGTTTGGGCGGCTTTGGCCTTGTCTGCGAGCCCGCTGGCTGCGCAGGAAACGCGGGTTGCTCCCGATGACCACGTGCCGCCGCCTGCGAGTCTCGAACAGATGGACTGGCTGGTCGGGCAATGGACCGGCACCGGCATCGGCGGCGCGCCCGCGATGGAAAGCTGGCTCCCGCCGAGTGGTGACACGATGGTCGGGACATTCGTGCAGGAAACTGCCGAGGGCGGCATCCACTTCACCGAACATCTCTACCTGATGGAGGAAGAGGGCACGCTGGTGCTGCGCCTCAAGCACTTCAACGCCGACCTCACCGGCTGGGAGGAGAAGGACGGGATGCTGACCTTCCACTTGATCGCGGTGGAGAATTGTGCGGCCTATTTCCGCTCGCTGACCCTAAGCTGCGATGGCGACAATGGCTTACTCGCCGCCGTGCGCATGAAAAGCGCAGGCGACGAGGTAAATGAGCTGTTGTTCCGCTTCGAGCGGATGGGTCCGCACGACTCCGAATAATGGGCCGTCATTGCGAGGCGACGAAGTCGCTGCGGCAATCCAGAGCTAGCCCGAGCCACCTTGGATTGGTTGGCCGTTGGCCGCCTTCGGCCCGCTACGCTCGCAATGACCTTGGATTGTGGCAGGCTTAGGCCGCCTTCTTCACCTCGGCCACGATCTTGCGGGCGGCGTCGCCCAGATCGTCTGCGGGCACGATCGGCAGGCCCGAGTTGGCGAGGATTTCCTTGCCCTTCTCGACATTGGTGCCTTCGAGGCGGACCACCAGCGGCACGTCGAGGTCGACTTCCTTGGCTGCCACCACGATGCCCTCGGCAATCGTGTCGCAGCGCATGATGCCGCCAAAGATGTTGACGAGGATGCCCTCGACCGCCGGGTCCTTGAGGATGATCTTGAACGCTGCGGTGACCTTTTCGGTCGTCGCGCCGCCGCCCACGTCGAGGAAGTTCGCCGGGAAGGCGCCATTCAATTTGATGATGTCCATCGTCGCCATGGCGAGGCCTGCGCCGTTGACCATGCAGCCGATGTTACCGTCGAGCTTGATGTAGGCGAGGTCGTATTCGCTGGCTTCGACTTCGGCCGGGTCTTCCTCGGTCTCGTCGCGCATCGCTTCCACGTCCTTGTGGCGGTATAGCGAATTGCCGTCGAAGCTCATCTTGGTGTCGAGGACGAGGAGGTTGCCTTCCTTGTCTTCTACCAGCGGGTTGATCTCGAGCATTTCCATGTCGAGGTCCATGAAGGCGGTGTAGAGCTGCTTGGCGAGCTTCTGCGCCTGCTTGTTGGTGTCGCCCGTCAGCTTCAATGCGAAGGCCACCGCACGGCCGTGGTGGGGCATGAAGCCCTGCGCCGGGTCGATGGTGATGGTGGTGATCTTCTCGGGCGTCTCATGCGCGACGTCCTCGATGTCCATGCCACCTTCGGTCGAAGCAATCATGGCGACCTGGCCGGTAGCGCGGTCGACGAGCATCGAGAGGTAGTACTCCTTTTCGATGTCGACACCGTCGGTGACGTAGAGGCGATTGACCTGCTTGCCTTCATCGCCGGTCTGGATGGTCACCAGCGTGTTACCGAGCATTTCCTTGGCGTTGGCTTCGACGTCCTCGATGCTCTTCGACAGGCGGACGCCGCCTTTTGCATCGGGACCGAGTTCCTTGAACTTGCCCTTGCCGCGGCCACCTGCGTGGATCTGCGCCTTCACGACATAGAGCGGCCCGGGAAGCTGCTTCGCGCCTGCGACTGCCTCTTCGACGGTCATTGCTGCGTGTCCTGCGGGAACGGCGATGCCGTATTTCGCGAGGAGTTCCTTGGCCTGGTATTCGTGGATGTTCATGTCGGTCGCTATTCCTTCGCGCACAGGCGCGTTTGGGGGAGAGGGAGTTGCGCTGCGCGCATAAGCATACGTAGGCCCGCTTGAAAAGTACGACTTTCGGGTGCAGTGCCCCCGCGCACCTCATGATTGACAGCAAACGCCTCGAATCGATCGTCGCAAGCGCCGGCGAGATAGCGCTTGGCCTGTGGCCCGGATCAGGCGCCGAGCTCGATTCGTGGGAGAAGACCCCCGGCAGCCCGGTGTGCGAGGCGGACCTTGCGGTGGACGCCTTTCTTAAGCGCGAGCTGGGGGCATTGCTGCCCTCTGCTGGCTGGCTGTCGGAAGAGACCGTCGACAATCCCGACCGGCTGGAGCGCGACCTCATTTGGCTGGTCGACCCGGTCGACGGCACGCGCGATTTCATCCGTGGGCGCAAGGGCTGGGCGGTTTCGGTGGCGCTCATCAGCGCTGGCCGCCCGCTTATCGGCACGCTGTGCGCTCCGGCGCGGGGCGAGGTGTGGCAGGCGGTTGCAGGGCAGGGCGCGACGCTCAATGGCGCGCGCATTACCGCTTCTAGGCGCGAGGAATTTGACGGGGCGCGTGTGCCGGCAGCGGATCTGATGAAACAGGACCGTATGCTCACCAAGGTCGAGCAGCCCAACTCCATTGCCCTGCGCATTGCCATGGTGGCCGACGACCGCGCCGACCTCGTCGCGACACTGCGCTGGGGGTTCGAGTGGGATATCGCAGCAGCCGGGCTGATCGCGCGCGAGGCAGGCGCGGCGGTGTCCGACAGTTTCGGGCGCAAGCTTAACTACAACAAGCGCGACCCGCGTGCCTTTGGCGTCATCGCCAGCGCGCCGGGCATACACGAGGCCACGGTCAAGCACCTGTCCGAACGCGCCCACTCGATCGCACGCGACTAGGGTACGCAGGTATGGGGCACGAAAAAAGGGACCGGAATGACCCGGCCCCTTCTTTCTGCGACTTTACGCCGTCTCTATTCGGTTATTGCGTCAGTTGCCCTGTGCAGCGTCGACGTCATCCTGGTCGAACGGGATGATCTTGATTTCGACGCGGCGGTTGAGCGGTTCGGCGACACCGTCAGCGGTCTTCACCTTGAGGTGTTCATACTGCTCGCCATAGCCCTGCCAGCGGATACGCGAGGAGCTCACGCCCTGGCCGATGAGGTAGTTGGCAACGGCCTGAGCACGCTGTTCCGAAAGGCGCTGGTTGAGTTCGGTCGAACCGGTCGTGTCGGTATAACCATACACGTCTACGAGGCTGTTAGGATACTGCACCAGGCTGGCCGCGACATTGTTGAGCGTGGCCGCGAAGGTCGAGTTGATGGTGGCGCTGCCGGTGGCGAAGGTTACGCCATTGGGCAGGTTGACAAGGATGGCTTCACCGCCATCGGTTTCGGTCACGTCCACGCCCGAACCGGCCGTCTGTTCCTTCAGTTCCTTGATCTGCTGGTCCATGCGGTAGCCGACATAGCCGCCCGCTGCACCGCCGGCTGCTGCGCCGATGATGCGTCCGGTCTTGCCGCCGATAACGCCGCCGAGCAGGCCGCCGGCAACCGCGCCGCCGACACCGCCGAGCACGGTGCGCGAAACTTTCTTTTCACCCGTATTCGGGTCGGTCACGCAGGCCGAGGTGCCCATGAGGGCGACTGCCGAGAAACCTGCGAGGAAAATCCGTGATTTTGTCATGTTCTATTCCCTTTTCTGCGAGCCGGACCGGAAGGAGGCTCCCGCCCCAAATTCAGTCCGAGTGCGATGGAACGCGCCCACCAGCGTCTCTGAACACAACAAACACGTGAATTCACAGCCTGTTCCGAGAACCGCTGGCAGCGGCGCAGAATTATGCTAGCGAAAGGCTTGTGACACCCTTTCCCTGGACCGACCTTCTCATCATCGCCGGGCTCATCATGCTCAACGGCGTCTTCGCCATGAGCGAGCTGGCTATCGTTTCCGCGCGCACCGGAAAGCTGCGCACTGCGGCTGCTGCGGGCAGCGCGGGCGCCAAGACCGCCATCGAGCTGGCGGAAAACCCGGGCAAGTTTCTCTCGACCGTACAAATCGGCATCACGCTGGTCGGCATCATCGCCGGTGCCTATTCGGGCGCGAGCCTCGGCGGGCCGGTGGGCGAGCGGCTGGCGGCCATCGGTGTGCCTGCCGACTGGGCAGGGCAGGCCGGTTTCGCACTGGTCATCGCGCTGACGACCTATTTCAGCCTTGTGGTGGGCGAATTGGTGCCCAAGCAGGTCGCCCTGCGTGCAGCAGTGCCGATTGCCGTCACGATGTCGCGGCCGATGGCCTTGCTGGCGCGGGTCGCAGCGCCGCTGGTGTGGTTGCTCGATGCGAGCTCGGGGATGTTGATACGGCTGCTGGGGGTCAAACCCGGCGGGCAGAGTTCGGTTACGGCGGAAGAGCTGCATATGCTCTTCGCCGAAGCGACCAATACCGGCGTTATCGAGAGCGAACAGCACCAGATGCTCGCGGGCGTGGTGCGGCTCGCGCAGCGTCCCGTGCGCGAGGTGATGACACCGCGCACCGATGTCGACTGGATCGATATCAATGCCGACGAGGCAGGCGTTCGCGCGCTGCTCGAGGAAAGCCCGCACTCGGTATGGCCGGTGGCGGATGGTTCGCCCGACAAGGTTCTCGGCCTCGTGCGGGTGCGCGAAGTTTTGACGGCGCTGCTCGCCGGCGAAGGCGTACAGCTCGAAGCGTTGATGACAAAGGCGGAGGTCGTCCCCGACCAGCTCGATGCGGTCGACGCGCTGCGCGTGCTGCAACAGGCCGACATCGCGATGGCGATGGTCCACGATGAGTACGGGCACCTCGATGGCATCGTGACCCCGGTGGACCTCCTCACCGCGCTGGTGGGTGATTTCGCCAGCGACCAGGACCCTGATGACACTCCAGGTATTGTCGAGCGCGACGACGGTTCGCTACTGGTGGCTGGCTCGCTTAGCGCCGACGCACTCGCCGACCGGTTGGCGCTGGACTACGGCGACGACCGCGAATTCGCCACTGTCGCAGGCTTCTGCCTCGCAGTCCTCAAGAAACTCCCCGCCGAGGGTGAGTGGTTCGAGGAACAGGGCTGGCGCTTCGAAGTGGTCGACCTCGACGAGCGCAGGATCGACAAGGTGCTGGTGAGTTCTGTCGGACCTGCGAAGGGCGATGAGGTATCCGGAGATTAAACTGCGGACGTAGTAGCTCCGCGGTTTTTTGTTTTCGCCCTCAAACGCCGGGCGCCGCACGTCCGTGCGGCTTGGCTTCGCCGCATAAGCGGCGGCGCGCAGTCGCGCTTTGGCTGCCGCGACCAAGAACTGACCCAAATATTACTGGCGTAGTGCCAAAACCGGGCCGGTGGAGGCCCGGCAAAGCCGACCGGCCGCCCGCAGGTGCTCGACGCGGTTACGCGTCGAAGCAGCACCGAGGATGAGCCCGCGGAGGCGGGTTCTCAAAACAGAAATAAAGTAATTACGGGTGTCAGCCCGGAATTACGGCCTGTGCCGATGCGCCGTCACCTTCGGGTGCAGCGATGATGTCGCGGACCACGGTGCCCTTGGCGACCGTGTTGGTCTCTTCCGAACCGACCGAGGAACGGATGCCGGCTTCGGCTGCGCCGGCACGGTCGAGCGCGCTGGTTTCGACCGAGCTGCGCTGCGCGGGGCCGCCGAAGAGTGCTTCCAAGGTCTGCTCGGCAGCCGAACCTTCTGCCGGACGCGGGGCGCCGGGAGCGGGGGGCACGAGGTTGAAATCGGGCGGGACGACCAGCGGTGCCTGACGCTGCACGGCGAATTCGTCGGGACGCTCACGATTCAGGAAGCCGCCGCTGCCGCAGGCGGCCAGCATGCTCGATGTGGCGCCGAGAAGGGCGATGCGGGCGAAAGTGTTCATTGCTTGCTCTCCATGAGGTCGTCGACCTCTTGTTCGTCCTTGTCGCGCATGAAGAAGGCGCGGGCAAGGATTATAACCACGCCGATGGTGATAGCGGCATCGGCGACGTTGAAAATGAGGAAGGGGCGGAATTCCCCGATGTGGAGGTCGGCATAGTCGATAACGTAGCCGAGTTCGTAGCGGTCCTTGATGTTGCCCAGCGCGCCGCCGAGGATCATCGACAGGCCGAGGATATCGCCCCATGCCTTCTCGCGGAACATCCAGATGGTCACCACCAGCGCGATGAGCGCGGTGACGCCGACCAGTATCCAGCGCGATTCGAAACTGTCCGCCTCGAACATGCCCATCGAGACACCGAAATTCTGCGTCCAGCGCAAATCGAAGAAGGGCAGCAGGTCGATGACGCCCTTCTCGCGCAGTTGCAGCGGCTCGACCATGAGCCATTTCACCCACTGGTCCACGGCATAGATGACGAAGGCCACGACCACGCCGACAAGGCGCATACGAAGAAGCGGGTTCATGTCAGGCAGCATCCATCTGGGCGACAACGGGTTCGCAGCGGTCGCACAGCGCGCCGTCTTCCTCGACGGAAGGCAGCAAGCGCCAGCAACGGCCGCATTTGTGTTCATCGGTGCGCGAGACTTTCACCTCGTCGCTATCGCCGCGCGTCACTGACGCGGTGATGAACAGCTCGGCGAGGTCCTCGTCGGAAAAGCCTTCGGGCACTTCGCTTGCAGGCACGACCACATCAGCCTCGAGGCTGGAGCGGATGGTCTTGTCGCGGCGCAGCGGCTCGATGGCTTCGGTTACGCGCTCACGCAGCGCGCGCAGCTTGTCCCAGCGCGCGCCGTCGGCGGTGACGCCGGGCACCGGCGGCCAGTCGAGCAAATGGACGCTGCCGCCATCGGGATAGCGCGTGGTCCAGACTTCTTCCGCGGTGAACACCAGTACCGGCGCGGCGTAGCGGACCAGCGCGTGGAACAGCAGGTCGAGCACGGTGCGATAGGCGTTGCGGCGCGTCGAATCCGGACCGTCGCAATAGAGCGTGTCCTTGCGGATATCGAAGTAGAAGGCCGACAGGTCTTCGTTGCAGAAATCGACCAGCAGGCGCGTGTAGGTGTTGAAGTCGTAGCTCTCGAGCGCCTTCTTCAGCTTGCCGTCGAGGTCCGCCAGCAGCGCGAGGATGTAGACCTCCAGCTCCGGAATCTCGCCCGCATCGCCCATGTCGCCGACGAACCCGTCGAGCGCGCCGAGGAGGTAGCGGAAGGTGTTGCGCAGGCGGCGGTACTGGTCGCCCACGCCTTTGAGGATTTCATCGCCGATGCGGTGGTCTTCGGTGAAGTCGACCGAGAGCGCCCAGAGGCGGATGATGTCCGCGCCGTACTGCTCCATGACCTTCAGCGGGTCGATGGTGTTGCCGAGGCTCTTCGACATCTTCTTGCCGTCGCTCGCCATGGTGAAGCCGTGCGTGAGCACCGCATCATAGGGCGCGCGTCCGCGGGTGGCGGAGCTTTCGAGCAGGCTCGACTGGAACCAGCCGCGATGCTGGTCACTGCCTTCGAGATAGAGATCGGCGGGCCAGCGCTGGTCGGGCCAGCGGTCGCCTTCGAGCGTGAAGGCGTGGGTGCAGCCCGAATCGAACCAGACGTCGAGGATGTCGGTGACCATCTCGAATTCTGCGGGATCGTGATCGGCGCCGAGATATTCGGCCTTGCGAGATTCGTCCCAGGCATCGACGCCCTGTTCGCGCACGGCGGCGACCACGCGGGCATTGACTGCCGCGTCCTGCAGATAGGAGCCGTCGCCACGGACGAAGAGCGTGATCGGCACACCCCATGCGCGCTGGCGGGAAAGCACCCAGTCGGGGCGGCCTTCAACCATAGAACCGATGCGGCGGCGGCCCTTTTCGGGATAGAACTTCACCCGCTCGATCTCGCGCATGGTGATTTCGCGCAAGGTCGAGTGGTCCTTGCTCGTGGCCATGGCGACAGCCGCGCCGAAGCCCTCGGGCACGGCGACGTCGAAGTCGCCCACGTCGAGCGGCTTGTCCATCGGCACGAACCACTGCGGCGTGCAGCGATAGATGACCTTGGCCTTCGAGCGCCACGAATGCGGGTAGGAGTGTGCGTAATCGTCGTTGGCCGAAAGCAGCGCACCTGCTTCGCAAAGGTCCGAACAGATCGGGCCTTCGGGCGAATTGAAGGCCTTGTTGATCACCGCGCGGCGGCGCTCGTCCTGGCCGCCGAGCCATTCCCAGTCGTCGCGATAGCGCCCGTTGCCCATGACCGCGAAGACCGGCTCGATGCCGTGCTCGCGGCAGAGCAGGAAGTCGTCCTCGCCATGGTCGGGCGACATGTGGACGAGGCCTGTACCGCTGTCGATGGTGACGAAATCGCCTGCAAGCAGCGGACGCGGATTGGCGTAGAAGCCGCCGAGATGGTGCATCGGGTGGCGGGCAACGGTTCCGGCGAGGTCGGAGCCTTTGACCAAGGAGTAGTCAACGCCAGTATCCTTGCCGGTCGCTACTTCCGTGACTCGTGGGCGCAGGCCAGTTCTCTCAAGAAAGTCGCTCATCAGCTCGCGGGCGACGACATAAGTCCTCGCGTCGTTCCCCATGAAGTAAGCGTACTCAACCTCCGGCCCATAGGCCAAAGCCTGGTTCACCGGGATCGTCCACGGCGTGGTGGTCCAGATCACCGCATGCGCGCCGACCAGTTCCGGAATCGGCGATTCCACGATCTCGAAGGCCACGTCGATCTGGGTCGAGGTGATGTCCTCGTATTCGACCTCGGCTTCGGCCAGCGCGGTTTCTTCGACCGGCGACCACATCACCGGCTTCGATCCGCGATAGAGATTGCCGGCCTCGGCGAACTTCATCAGCTCGGCAACGATGGTCGCCTCGCTTTCGAACTGCATGGTGAGGTACGGATTGTCGAAATCCGCCATCAAGCCGAGGCGTTTCAGCTGCTCGCGCTGAACATCGACCCAGTGCTGCGCATAGTCGCGGCATTCCTGGCGGAATTCGGCCGCCGGAATAGCGTTCTTGTCGCGCTTCTTCTTGCGGAATTTCTCTTCGACCTTCCACTCGATCGGCAGGCCGTGGCAGTCCCAGCCGGGCACGAAGGGCGCATCCTTGCCGAGCAGCGTCTGCGAACGCACCACCATGTCCTTGAGGATGCGGTTCAGCGCATGGCCGATATGCATGTCGCCATTGGCGTAAGGAGGGCCGTCGTGAAGGATGAACTTCTCACGGTCCTTGCGGCTCTCGCGCAGCTCTTCGTAGAGGTTTTCTTCCTGCCAGCGCGCAAGGATCTTCGGCTCCTTCTGGGGGAGGCCGGCCTTCATGGGAAAATCGGTCTTGGGAAGGAAGACCGTGTCTCTGTAATCGCGCTGTTCGGACATAGGGTGTGGCCGTTAGGGGATTTGCGCGCTGCGATAAAGTGGAGAGTCGCGCCTGCACCCCACTTCCGTCACCCCGGCCACCGAGCCGGGGTCCCGCTAAACTTTTGGCGGAGCGCTCCGGTTCGAAGAAAAGCGGGACCCCGGATCAAGTCCGGGGTGACGAGGAGAGAAGCCGCCGAGCCTCGTCGCAGTCCTTTTCCATCTGCTCCGTGAGCGCTTCCAGAGAATCGAACTTGGCCTCGCCGCGCAGGAAGTGGTGGAAGGCGACCTCGATTTCCTGGCCGTAGAGGTCGCCGGAGAAATCGAAGAAATAGGGTTCGAGCAGTTCCTTGGGCGGTTCGAACTGCGGGCGCACACCGATATTGGCCGCGCCCTGCAGTTCCTGACCGGTCGAAAGAATGCGGCCTGTTACGGCGTAAATGCCGTATTTCGGGCGCAGGTAACTCTCGATGGAAAGGTTGGCGGTGGGATAGCCGATGGTGCGGCCGCGCTTGTCGCCATGCTCGACCACGCCGCGAATCGCGAAGGGGCGGGTGAGGAGGCGCGCAGCCTCCTGCGGGTCGCCCTCGCGCAGCGCCTCGCGGACACGGCTGGAGGAGACCGCCTCGCCGCCGTCCATCACCGGCTCGACTGCACGCGCTTCGATGCCAACCTCGCCGCCCAGCTCGACCAGCCGCTCGAAATTCCCGCCGCGCGCCTTGCCGAAGGTGAAGTCGCCGCCGGTGACGACCCCTTTCGCTCCGAGTTTCTCGGCAAGCAGCACGCGGACGAAATCTTCGGCCGTCGTGCCAGCCAGTTCGCCGTCGAAATGGAACACCAGCATCGCGGTGGCCCCGGCAGCGAGGTAAAGTTCCTGCCGCTGTTCGAGCGTGGTCAGGCGGAACGGCTCGGCATCGGGCCTGAAGAAACGCACCGGATGCGGGTCGAAGGTGGCGATGATGGAGGGGCGACCCTCGGCGCGCGCCCAGTCGATGGCTTCCTTCGCCACCGCCTGGTGGCCGAGATGGAAGCCGTCGAAATTGCCGAGCGCGATGATGGCTCCGCGAAGGCTTTCGGGCAGCGGGTCGCGGTGGTCGAGAAACCTCATGCGGCCGTCTCACCGACGCGGGTGTAGGTGAGGAAGGAGTAGGACGGCTTGTCGCCTTCCGCCTCGAAATCCTCGCGACCGGCAATTTCCCATTCGGGCCCGAGCGGGGGCATGAAGACGTCACCGTCGAAATCGCGGTGGATTTCGGTGAGTTCGACCTTCTCGGCCAGCGGCATGAAGACATCGAAAATCGCCGCGCCGCCGATGACGGCCACGTCGCCTTCGCCCGCCTTGGCGATGGCTTCCTCGACCGAGCGCACAACTTCCGCGCCGGTCGAGTCCCAGCGCTCGCGCCGTGTCAGCACGATGTGGCGGCGGCCGGGTAGCAGGCCGGGCAGGCTCTCGAAGGTCTTGCGGCCCATGATCATCGGACTGCCCATCGTCAGCGCCTTGAAGCGCTTCAAATCGGAGGGCAGGTGCCAGGGCAGGCGGCCTTCCTTGCCGATCGCGCCATTGGCGGCGCGCGCATAGATCAAGAACAGGCTCATCCGCGGGTGTCGCGCGAGACCAGCGTGAGGTGGCCCATCTTGCGCCCCTCTTTCGCCTCGGCCTTGCCGTAGTCGTGCAAATGCGCGCGCGAATCGGAGAGGTGGCGGTGAGCCTCCTCGATATCGCTGCCGAGGATGTTGCGCATCTCGACCCGCGCCGCGGTTGTGCGGGTGTCGCCCAAAGGCAGGCCGGCGACAGCGCGGATATGGTTCTCGAACTGGCTCGTGGCCGCACCCTCGATGGTCCAGTGGCCCGAATTGTGTACCCGCGGGGCCATCTCGTTGAACACGGGTCCTTCGCGCGTGGCGAAAAATTCGAGCGTCAGCACGCCGACATATTTGAGCGCATCGGCCACCTTTCGCGCCAGCTCGCGCGCCTCGGCGACCTGCGCGTCGATTTCCTTGGTGGCAGGATAATGCGAGGCGGCGAGGATGCCGCCCTCATGCACGTTGCGGGTCGAATCCCAGAAGCGGATTTCGCCCTCCTGGCTGCGCACGAGGATGACCGAGAATTCGGCGTCGAACTCGACGAAGCCCTCGTAGACGCAGGGTGCGTCGGGGAAGTGTAGCGCGGAGGCCTCGTGCACCGACATGATGCGCCACTGGCCCTTGCCGTCGTATCCGTCGCGGCGGGTCTTGAGGATGCCGGGCGCGCCCAGCCGGTCGACCGCGCTTTCGAGGTCGTAGCCCGAATCGCACTTGGCATAGGCTGCGGGCCTGCCGCCGAGGCCTTCGATGAAGCGCTTTTCGTTGAGCCGGTCCTGCGCGGTTTCGAGCGCGAGCGGGTCGGGGAAGATCTTGGCCTGCGGAATGGCGCGGGCCGTGTCGACGGGGACGTTCTCGAACTCCCATGTCACCACATCGCAGCGCTCCGCAAAAGCGGCGAGGGCAGCTTCGTCGTCCCAGCCGGCAGCGATGAATTCGTCATTCACGCTGTGGCTGACATTGTCGCCTTTGGGCGCATAGCCCACGGTGCGATAGCCCAATTGCGCGGCGCTCATCGCCATCATCCGGCCCAGCTGGCCGCCACCTAGGATGCCGATGGTGGACCCGCGCTTGAGCATCAGTCTGCAGGCCTTTCGGTCACGGCGTCGCTACGGGCCTGTCGCCAGTCCTTGAGGCGCTGCGAAAGGCCGGCGTCGTTATTGGCGAGGATGGCCGCGGCGAACAGGCCTGCATTGGTCGCGCCTGCCTCGCCGATGGCGAGCGTGCCCACGGGAACACCGGCGGGCATCTGGACGATGGAGAGCAGGCTGTCCTGCCCCGACAGCGCCTTCGACTGCACCGGCACGCCGAGCACCGGCACATGGGTCAGCGCGGCAATCATGCCCGGCAGATGCGCCGCGCCGCCTGCGCCCGCGATGATGACCTGGAAGCCTCCACCCTCGGCGGCTTTGGCGAAGTCGTACATCCGGTCGGGCGTGCGATGGGCGGACACGATGCGGACATCGGTCTCGACGCCCAGTTCCTCGAGCACCTCGGCGGCGCATTTCATCGTGGACCAGTCCGACTGGCTGCCCATGACGATTGCGACCCTTGCTCCTCCCCCTTGAGCCATCTTATGCGTCCTTCAGGTAATAGCGTTCGCCCGAGACCTGTGTGCCGTCGAATTCGTAGACGATCGGCTGGCCGGTCGGAATTTCGAGGCCGGTAATCTCGTCGTCCGAGATGTTCGACAAGTGCTTCACCAGCGCGCGCAAGGAATTGCCATGGGCGGAGATGATGACCGTCTCGCCCTTGCCCAAGAGCGGGAGGATGGCTTCCTCCCAATAAGGCAATACGCGCTCGATGGTGAGCTTGAGGCTTTCGGTCAGCGGCACGTCGATACCGGCGTAACGCGGGTCGTCCGATAGGTCGAACTCGCTGCCGCGCTCCATTTCGGGCGGCGGAACGTCGAAGCTGCGGCGCCAGATGTGGACCTGCTCGTCGCCATGCTTGTCGCGCGTCTGCTGCTTGTCGAGGCCGGTCAGGCCGCCATAGTGGCGCTCGTTCAGATGCCAGTCGCGGGTCACCGGGATCCACAGCCGGTCGCATTCTTCGAGTGCGAGGTTGAGCGTCTTGATGGCGCGTTTCTGGAGCGAAGTGAAGGCGGTGGTGGGCAACACGCCCTTGGCCTTCATCAGCCGTCCGGCTTCTCGCGCTTCGGCTTCGCCTTTTTCGGTCAGGTCGACATCCCACCAGCCGGTGAAACGGTTGGCGAGGTTCCACTCGCTCTGGCCGTGGCGAACGAGGATCAGCTTCGACATATTCGCTCCCGTTTTCGGCTCCGGCCCGCTCCCCCACCCGGCCACCCACGGCACGATATTGTTTGGGTGGCCGGGTGGGGGAGCGGGCTGGCACCGCATCCCCGCACAAGCGGGATAACAATAGGCAGTGCGCGTTAGCGCTCCGAATCTGGCTTGGAAACCCCGTCTGCGCCCGATTCGCGCATTTCGCGGGTCTGCGTTTTCCTGCGGCGCAGGTTCTCACGAAGTTTCGCGGCGAGGCGTTCCTCGCGTGTCATCTTGTCGTTTGCGGCGCTCATGACGCATTCCTTTTGCGAATTTCGCTTTACGGGGCAAGCGAAGGTTGACTTATCCGCCGCGTCTGCCAATAGCGCGCGCCTCCACCCCATCGGTATCGCCGACGGGCAGCATGTGCTGCTGTAGCTCAGTGGTAGAGCGCACCCTTGGTAAGGGTGAGGCCGGGAGTTCAATCCTCCCCAGCAGCACCATTTTCTCCGAAAATGATTTTGGTCTTTCGCACCGACATCCGTCGGCGCGTCCTCGGCGCTGTTTCGACGCTTTCGCGTCGAGCACCTGCGGGCGGGCGGTCGCCCTTGCCGGGCCTCCGCCGGCCCGGTTTTGGGTTGCACCTAGCCACCTATCGCGGCACTCCCTCCTACAAGGGAGAGTTTGATGGATTTTCGCCTCACCGATCAACAACGCGAGCTTCAGGATGCTGCGCGGACCTTTGCGCGCAAGGAATTGCCGGACCTCGCGCGCGAGATGGAAGAGAAGGACTTCTCCGTGCCTACCGACATGGTGCGGCGGTATGGCGAGATGGGGTTCCTCGGGGTCAACCTGCCCGAGCAGTACGGCGGGCTTGGGCTCGGCCATCTCGATGCGCTGCTGGTGCTGGAACAGTTCGCGATGATTTCCAACGCGGTCGCTTTCCCGATTTTCGAGGCTCTTGTTGGCCCAGCGCGCACGATCGAGCGGTTCGGTTCGGATGCGCTCAAGGCGCGGATTATTCCCGAGGTGGTCAGCGGCGAATCGACCGTGGCGGTGTCGATGTCGGAACCGGATGCGGGAACCGCGCTGACCGACCTGTCTACCCGCGCGCGCGAAGAGGGCGACCATTTCATCCTCGATGGCAACAAGCGCTGGACCTCGGGTGCGGGGCATACGCGCTATTATGTCGTTTATACACGCCTCTCCGATGCGCCCGGCGCGAAGGGTATCGGCGCGCTGCTGGTCGACAAGGAGATGGACGGCGTCTCCTTCGGACAGCGCGAGCAATTAATGGGTTTCCGCGGTATCGAAACGCGTGACATCACTTTCGAGGGTGTGAAGGTCCCGCGCGAGAATCTCATCGTGCCCGCGGGCGGGTTTGGGAAGCTGATGAGCGCATTCGGCCTCGAACGCTGCGGAAATGCAACCCAGTCGCTCGGCCTTGCCGCTGCCGCGCTCGAACAGGCGACCGCTTATGTTCAGGAGCGGACCGCTTTCGGCAAGCCCATCGTCGATTTCCAGGCGGTGCAGATGCGGCTCGCGGAAATGGCGATGCAGGTCGAAGCGGCGCGTCTCCTAATCTACCGTGCTGCTGCCAATGCCGAACACAACGACGACGGCCTTCCAAGCGTCTACGAAAGTTCGACCGCCAAGTGCTTCGCCAATGAAATCGTCCGCAGCGTGACTGCCAATGGCATGCAGGTGATGGGCGGCTATGGCTATCACAAGGAATACGGCATGGAGCAGCGCGTGCGCGACGGTTTTGCGTGGGGAATCGCGGGCGGGACCACCGACGTGCAGAAAACCAATATCGCGGCGGCCATCGTTGGGCGGCGCTTCGACCAAAGGCGTTGACGCGCGCGCTGTCTTGCATAGGTAAGGCGGTATGGACGAGACACCCGATACTCCGAGCGCCAGCACGCCGGAAGAACTGACCCAGCTGGACCCGCGCTACAAGACGCTGATGCGGACCGTGGCGGCGATTTTCGCCTTCGCGCTGTTCATCGCGGCGACCATTGCCGAATTCGCCATCGACGGCTGGACCGGCGTGGTGTGGCTGCCTGCGGTGCTCGTGATTGCCTATCTCGTGATCTACCTGCCGATGCGCCGTTATGCGACGCGGGGCTACTCGCTCGCCGAGGAACGCCTGCGCGTGGTTCGCGGAGTGCTCTTCCATTCGGATACCGTGGTCCCTTTCGGCCGTGTCCAGCATATCGATGTCGACCAGGGTCCGCTCGAGCGCGGCTTCGGGTTGGCGACGCTGACGGTGCATACCGCGGGCTCGCATAACGCCTCGGTCTCGCTGCCGGGCCTCGCGCATGAGGATGCGCTGACGATGCGCGAGGATATCCGCGCCGCCATCCGCCGCGATACGCAATGAGCGAGGCGGAAACAGAGGCGCGGCGCACAGACCCCAAGGGGTTCATCGTGCGCGCCGCTATGATGCTCGCGCAGCTGGTCATTCCGCTCGGCGTGGCATCTGTGACGATTTTCGACGATGGGGAGCTGACCGGCAAACTGGCGTGGGCCGCGCCGTTCATCGGTGCGCTTATCCTGTTCAACGTACTGGTCGCCTATCTCCAGTGGACCCGGCTGACCTACACCGTCGGCGACAGCGACATTCGCGTCGAGAGCGGTGTGTTGTCGCGCGCCGCGCGCTCGGTTCCCTACGAGCGAATTCAGGACGTGAGCCTCGAACAGAAGTTGCTCCCGCGCCTGTTCGGCCTTGTCGAGGTGAAGTTCGAGACAGGCGCAGGCGGCAAGGATGATTTGTCGCTGACCTATCTCTCCGAAGCCGAGGGCGAGCGGCTGCGCGAGCTGGTCCGCAACCGCCAAGAGGGCGAGGTCACGATCGCGGATGGCGCCGAGATGGCTCCGGTCGAGGAAGCCACGCCACTCTTCACCATGGGGTCGAAACGTGTCCTCACTTTCGGCCTGTTCGAGTTTTCGCTGGCGGTTGTCGCGGTCCTGGCCGGTCTGGCACAGCAGTTCGAGTTCCTCCTTCCCTTCGACCTGTGGGATTTCGACCAGTGGGAACAGCGACTGGCGGGGCCTGGCCAGTGGCTTGCCGGGCTCGGCGGGCTGGCGCAGGCTGTCGGGGTGATAGCTGCTGTGCTGACCTTGGCCGTGGTCGGTGTCGCGACCGGTCTCGTGCGGACGAGCTTGCGGGAATGGAACTTCCGTCTTGAACAAACCGCCAAGGGCCTCAGGAGACGGCGCGGGCTGCTGACACGGACCGACCTCGTCATGCCCGTTCACCGGGTACAGGCGCTGCGCCTGGAGACCGGCTTCCTGCGCCGCCACTTCGGCTGGCACGGCCTCAAGGTCATCAGCCTCGCCAGCGACAGCGGGGCAGCGAACCACGATGCCGTACCCTTCGGCCAGATGGAGGAAATTGCACCGGTCGTGGAGACGACGGGTTTCGCCTTGCCAAGTGCCGATTTGGAATGGGAGCGGGCGCTCAAACGCTATCGCATCGACAAGGTGGTGCTGGCAGCGCTCTTCCTGCTGCCCGTGACCGCCATTTCGGCAATCTTGGCCGACAATTGGTTATGGCTCGCCCCCTTCGGCAGCCTTGCATTCGTTATGCTCGACCAGTGGTGGGGCTGGCGTAATGCATGGCGGGCTCTGGGCGATCGACAGCTTTACTCTCGCCACGGTTGGTTTACCTCCAGCCTCGCCATCGCCTCGCGTGTGAAGCTGCAATCGGTCGACATATCGCAAGGCCCGATTGCCCGTTTGCGTGGATATGCCAGCCTTCACCTTGGACTTGCAGGCGGCCGACTGCGTGTACACGGGATGCCGGTCGAGGAGGCCTACGCGTGGCGCAGGGCGCTGTGCGAGAGCATGGCCCGCAATGATTTTGGCGAACTGCTAGAGAGAAGCGGCTCCTAGGCGCGCAGGTCGGCCAGGTCCTTGTGCCGGCGGAAGTAGCTTTCGACATAGGAACAGTCGGGCGCGATCTTGAAATCGTGGCTACGTGCATCGGCGACCATCGCCTGGACGAGCTTTTCGGCGATACCCTTGCCGCGAAATTCGGGTGGGACATAGGTGTGCTCGGCATGACGCACGCCGCCGCGATCAGTCCAGCTTAGCTTGGCCACGCTGTCGCTATCATGCAATTTTGCAATATAGTCTCCGTGAGTGACCCGGTCGCGACGTTCTATTTCCAATTCTGCGATACCCATGTTCTTTTATTTCCTTTCTATTATTCGAATGCGCGGGGCGCTAGAGGCGTTCCGATGAAATTCCTGTCCGACAATGCCGCCAGCGTCCATCCTTGTGTGTGGGACGCAATGCGCAAGGCCGACGCGCCCGACTCTCCCTATGACGGCGACAGACTGAGCGCAGAACTGGACGAAAGGATGTCCGCCCTGTTCGGACGCGAGTGCGCGACGCTGTGGGTGGCGACGGGGACGGCGGCGAACTGCCTCGCACTCGCCACCATGTGCCAGCCGCATGGCGGCGTCGTGTGCCACGAGGGAGCGCATATCGAGATGGACGAGGGCGGCGCGCCGGGCTTCTACCTCCACGGGGCCAAGCTGTTGCTGGGGCAGGGCGAGGGGGCAAAGCTAGACGCCGATGCCATTCGCGCGGTCATCGACCCCATCCGCGACGATGTGCACCAGGTCCAGCCGTACGCAATCTCGATTACGCAGGCGAGCGAATACGGGCGGGTCTATCGTCCGGAAGAACTCGCCGCGATCCGTGCGCTTGCCGACCAGCGCGGGCTGGGGCTGCACATGGACGGGGCACGCTTCGCCAATGCGGCGGCCTTCCTCGACCTGCCCGCGGCAGAGGTGGCAGGGCCGGTCGATGCGCTCAGCTTCGGCTTCGTCAAGAACGGCGGGATGAGCGCGGAGGCCATCGTCTTTTTCGACACGGGATTGGCCGAGGTTGCGAAGTACCGTCGCAAGCGGGCGGGGCATTTGCAAAGCAAGGGCCGCTATCTCGCCGCGCAAATCCACGCCATGCTGGATGACGAAGTGTGGCTGTCGAACGCCCGCGCCGCCAATGCTGCAGCTGCCGAAATTGCCGGGGCCTGCGGCGAACGGCTGATGCATGCGGTCGAGGCCAACGAACTGTTCGTCCGCCTCACAGAATTCGAGCGCGAGGCGCTGCGCAGCCAAGGCTTCGAATTCTACGACTGGGGCGCGGATGCGGCGCGCTTCGTCACCGCATGGAACACGCGCGAGGAAGATGCCCGCGCTCTCTCTGGGGCAATCGCAAACCTATGAGCGCTCCGTCCGGCTCGGAAAGCCTGCTGGCACCGAAGAACCTTGCCGCTTTCCTTACCGTCAGCCTTATCTGGGGCGGAACCTGGCTGGTCATCCGCGACCAGATTTCCAGTGTGCCGCCGAGCTGGTCTATCAGCTGGCGCTTCGTCGTGGCTGCGGTGGGCATGTTCGTGCTGGCGAAGCTGCGCGGCGAGCCGTTCAGGCTGTCGCGCGACGGCTGGAAATGGGCAGCCGCGCTCGGCCTGTTCCAGTTCAGCCTCAACTTCAGCTTCGTCTATAATGCCGAACACTACATTACTTCGGGTCTCGTGGCGGTGATGTTCGCGCTGCTGGTGGTGCCCAACGCCGTGCTCGGCAAGTTCGTGCTCGGCCAGCCCATCCGGCGCGAATTCGTGCTCGGCTCGACAATCGCAGCCGTGGGCGTCGCGATGCTGTTCGCGCAGGAATACCGCGCCTCGCCCGCGACGCTCGCCGAAGTCCTTACCGGCGCGGCGCTGACCGTGGGCGGTATCCTTGCAGCCAGCGCGGCCAATATCATGCAGGCGATGGACGGCGCGAAGAAGCAGCCGCTCCTGACCCTGCTCGCGTGGTCGATGGTGGTCGGAGTGGCGCTCAATTCGCTCTTCGCGCTGGCGACCGAGGGTGCCCCGCAATTCGACCCGCGCCCGTCCTACGGACTCGGCATCCTTTATCTCGGCCTGCTGGGGTCGGTGGTGACCTTCCCGCTTTATTACGGGTTGGTGCGGAAGGTCGGGGCGGGGACGGCGGCCTATAGCTCTGTCATCGTCCCGATTGTCGCAATGATTCTCTCGACCTTGTTCGAAGGCTTCGTCTGGGGACCGCTTCCGGCGGCAGGTGCGGCCATCACGCTTGTCGGCATGGTCGTGGCGATGCGCGGGCGCGCGGCTCCTCCGCCAAGGCGCGCTACGCCAGAGCCCTGATGGCGGCGAGACCTTCGCGGTAGGTCGGATAGCGCGGCTCCCAGCCGAGAACGCGCTTCGCCTTCCCATTCGCCACCCGCCGGTTCTCGGCATAGAAACCGCGCGCCATTGGCGAGAGGTCGGCCTCCTCAAGGGTCTGAAGCGGTGGCGGCTCGGCACCCATCAGCCGTGCTGCTTCCTCCACCACGGCGTTCTGGCTGGTCGGCAAATCGTCCGAAAGATTGTAGGCGCCCGCAGCAGCATCGCTCTCGATGGCCGCCACGAGACCGCTCACAATATCGTCGACATGCACACGGCTGAAGACCTGCCCCGGCAGGTCGATGCGATGCGCCTTGCCTGCTTCCAGCCGCTCGAGGATATTGCGACCGGGGCCGTAGATGCCGGGCAGGCGGAAGACCCGCGCGCCGAGTTCCAGCCACTTCTCATCTGCCTCGCTGCGCGCTGTCCGCCTTCCGCCTCCGGTGGGGGAGCTTTCGTCGACCCATGCTCCGGCAGCATCGCCATAGACACCGGTGGAGGAGAGGTAGCCGTACCACGCCTCTCCCATCTCCTCGCGATAGGCGTCCAGCACCGGGTCGAGGCCGCTGTCGCGGTCGGGCGGGACCGAGGAGAGGACATGGCTCGCCTCGCCCAGCGCCCGCGACACCGCCACGCGGTCGCCGAAGTCGACATTGCCCGCGCTACCTGTCGCATCGGCCTGCCAGCCGCGCGCACGCATCTCTTGCGCAAAACGTCCTGCCGTGTAGCCGAGGCCGAAGATGAACAAACGGGGCATCGCAGCGTATTAGCTCAAAGCCTCCAAAAAGACAGGACCAGCATGGACATCGCCCGCACGCCCTCCACCCCCGATGGCAATATCGAGATGGCCGACGCCGCCGTCGAGCCCAAGGCCCCGCCTGAAATCCGGCGCGAGGACTACACGCCGTTCCCCTGGCTCGTCCCGGTGACGCATATCGATTTCGAGCTCGGGCTGGAGGAAACACGGGTGACGACGACCTTGAAGGTCGAGCGCAATCCGGACGCGGACCCATCGCCCAGCATCCGCCTTAATGGCGATGGGCTCGAACTGGTCTCGCTGAAATGCGACGGTGGCAAGTGCGCTGGCCATGCCATCGATGGCGACGACCTCGTGGTCACGCTGGAAGGTGACAGTCACACCATCGAAATCGTCACCGAAATCGAACCCAGCGCCAATTCGCAGCTGATGGGCCTCTATGCCTCGTCGGGCATGCTCTGCACCCAGTGCGAGGCCGAGGGTTTCCGCCGCATCACCTTCTTCCCTGACCGCCCCGACGTGCTCTCTACCTACACGGTCAAGATGAGCGGGCCGAAGGCGCAGTTCCCCATCTTGCTGTGCAACGGCAACAAGGTCGCCGAAGGCGATGATGGCGAAACCCAGTGGGCCGAATGGCATGACCCTTGGCCCAAGCCTTCCTATCTCTTCGCGCTGGTGGCAGGCGATCTCGTCGCGCGGACAGATAGCTTCACCACCATGAACGGCCGCGAGGTCGAGCTGAATGTCTATGTCCGCGACGGCGATCTCGAACGCACCGAGCACGCGATGGAGAGCCTCAAGCGCAGCATGAAATGGGACGAGGAGGTGTTCGGCCGCGAATATGACCTCGACCTCTTCAACATCGTCGCCGTATCCGATTTCAACATGGGCGCGATGGAGAACAAGGGTCTCAACGTTTTCAATACGAAATACGTGCTGGCCGACCCCGAAACCGCCACCGACGGCGATTATGATGGGGTCGAAGGCGTCATCGGCCACGAATATTTCCATAACTGGTCGGGCAACCGCATCACCTGCCGCGACTGGTTCCAGCTTTCGCTGAAGGAAGGCTTCACCGTCCTGCGCGACCAGCTGTTCAGCCAGGACATGGGGTCCGAGCCGGTCAAGCGTATCGAGGACGTGCGCGTCCTGCGCGGCGTGCAGTTCCCCGAGGACAGCGGCCCGCTCGCGCATCCCATCCGCCCCGACAGCTACCGTGAAATCAGCAATTTCTACACCTCGACCGTCTACAACAAGGGTGCCGAGGTCATCCGCATGATGAAGACGATGGCGGGCGACGAGGCTTTCCGCAAAGGCACCGACACCTATTTCGACCGTCACGACGGCGAGGCGGCGACCTGCGAGGACTTCGTCAAATCCATCGAGGACGGGGCTGGCCTCGACCTCACCCAATTCCGCCTCTGGTACAGCCAGGCCGGGACGCCGAAAGTAACGGTCGAGCTTGCGCATGAGGGCGACGAGGCGGTTCTGACCCTCTCGCAGACCGTGCCCGACACGCCGGGTCAGACCGACAAGAAACCGATGCCCATCCCGCTCAAGATTGCCTTGTTCGACCGGGCGAGTGGCAGCCATTCGGGCGAACAACTCATCGTGCTCGACAAGGCGAGCGACACTTTCCGCTTCGGCGGCTTTGCCGAGAAGCCGGTGCTTTCGATCAACCGCGGCTTCTCCGCGCCGGTGACTATCCAGCGCGATATCTCGGGCGAAGACCTGGTCTTCCTCGCAGCCAAGGATGACGACCCCTTCGCGCGCTACGAGGCGATGCAGGACTTGATGGTCGGCCACCTCGTGCCTGCGGCCAAGGGTGAATTGTCCGATGCTGACCGGGAAGCCGGGCGCAAGGACATCGTCGGCGCTTTGAAAACGGTCATCGAGGACGAATCGCTCGATGACCTCATCCGCGGCGAGCTGCTCTCCATGCCGAGCCAGACCTATATCTCCGAGCAGATCGAGGCCGCCGACCCGGGTCGTATCTTCGAGGAACGCGAGGCGCTGAAGGCGCATATCGGCAGCACCTTGAAGGACGAGCTCCATCGCCTCTACGAGCGTGCCGAGAAAGTCCCCTATTCGATGAGCGCCGAAGCCAAGGGCGCGCGCAAATTGAAGACTCTCATCCTCGTCTATGCTGCCGCCAGCGACCCGCAAAAGGCCGCTGAATTGGCTACGCACCAGTATGACCGCGCCGACAATATGACCGACCGCCAAGGCGCGCTCATGGTTCTGACCGGCATCGACAGCGCCGAGAGGACGGGCAAGCTCATCGACTTCTACAATCTCTACGAAGGTAACGCGCTGGTCATCGACAAGTGGTTCTCGCTGCAAGCGATGTCGCTGCACCCGCAGGTCATCGAGCATGTGAAGGCGCTGGCAGAGCATGAGGACTTCACCATGAAGAACCCCAACCGCGTGCGCTCGCTTTACATGGCCTTTGCCGCCAATCCGCACGGGTTCCACGCGGCGAGCGGGGAGGGATACCGGATGATTGCCGACCTCATCCTCGAACTCGATCCCATCAACGCGCAGACCGCTGCGCGCTTCGTTCCGGCGCTCGGTCGCTGGCGCAAGATGGAGCCCGGTCGCAGCGCACTCATGCGCGAGCAACTCGAACGCATTGCCGCTGCGCCCAAGCTGTCGCGCGATACTTTCGAACAGGTCACCCGTTCGCTTGGCTGAGGTGCTGACAGCTGAGGCGCTGGCGGGCGTCCCGCACGGCTTCTCCACCCGCGAAGGGCTGGAGAGCGCCGACGTGCTGCCCGGCGCGCCGCTGGTGAAGCTGAAGCAAATCCACTCCGCCGATGTCGTGGTCATGCGCGAGGCGGGCGGCGAAATGCGCGAGGGCGATGCTATGGTCACCGACCGGCCCTGCCTGCTGCTCGGCATCGTCACCGCCGACTGCGCGCCGGTGCTCTTCGCCGATGTTGAGGCCGGGGTGGTCGGCGCTGCGCATGCCGGCTGGAAGGGCGCTCGCGCAGGCGTGCTCGAGGCGACTCTGGAGGCGATGGAGGAGCTGGGCGCGGACCGCGTACGGATTTCGGCAGCCATCGGCCCGACCATTGCGCAAGCCAGTTACGAGGTGGACGAGACCTTCCGCCGCCAGTTCGAAGAAGCGGACGAGCGTTTCTTTGCGCCGGGTCGCGATGGGCATATGCAGTTCGACCTCCCCGCCTATGTGGCCCACCGGCTCGAAACCGCAGGCACAGGGCGAATCGCCGATCTTGCGCTCGATACTTATGCGGACGAGGCGCGATTCCACTCTTACCGAAGGTCCACGCATCGCGGCTTACCGACCGCCGGAAGGCAGACCAGCGTGATTGCCTTGCCGTAGGGGCGGTCGGTTTGCTTGCGCCGGGCAGCACAAGTGTTGCCAAAATGGCGGTTGGCAATATGCGACGGAGCGGCTAGAGGCGCGTCCAAACCGGAAAGACCGGGGGCTTTTGCGCAGGCTGAATCCGCCTGTGCGAAATGTGACCGGTCTCTCTTCCGGCAAGGTTCGCAACATTTTTTCCGCCACGCCTTCAAGGTGTGGCTCGTAAGGCAGGCAAGGCAAGGCGCTGATGGCAGACACGACTGCAACCGCTACTCCCGAGGCGACGACGACCGAAGACGGTATCCGTCGCCGCGACTTCCTCGACATCGCAGCCGTCAGCGCGGCAGGCATCGGCGGTCTCGCCGTGGTCTATCCGCTGGTGAGCCAGATGGCGCCGTCGAAGGACGTGCTGGCCGCCAGCACGACCGAAGTCGATGTCTCCGGCATCGAACCGGGACAGGCCATCAAGGCCGTGTTCCGTAAGCAGCCGCTGTTCGTGAAGCGCCTTACCGCTGCCGAAATCGAAGCGGCCAACGCCACTTCGACCGGCAGCCTGCGCGATCCCGAAAGCCTCGCCGACCGCACCAAGGAAGGCAATGAAGATATCCTCGTCACCATGGGCGTCTGCACCCATCTCGGCTGTGTGCCGCTGGGCGCTGCCGAAGGCGAGGTGAAGGGCGAATACGGCGGGTATTTCTGCCCCTGCCATGGTTCGCACTACGACACTGCCGGCCGCATTCGCAAAGGCCCGGCCCCGACCAACCTCGAAGTGCCGGAATACGAGTTCACCTCGGACACCGTCATCCAGGTCGGCTGAGTTAGAAGACGAGAGACAGAAACATGAGCTTTCCCTGGGCACGCCAGTACGAACCGAAGAACGGTCTGACGAAGTTCCTCGACGAGCGGCTTCCGCTTCCGCGCCTCGTCTATAACGCCATCGGCGCCGGTTATCCGGTCCCGCGCAATCTCTCCTACTTCTGGAATTTCGGCGTTCTCGCCGGCTTCTTCCTCGTGGTGCAGATTGTAACCGGTGTCGTACTCGCCATGCACTATGCGGCGAATGCGCAGGTTGCCTTCGCCACGACCGAACACATCATGCGCGACGTCAACTGGGGCTGGCTGATGCGCTATGCCCACGCCAACGGCGCGAGCTTCTTTTTCATCGTCGTCTACCTGCACATCTTCCGCGGCCTGTTCTATTCGAGCTACAAGGCCCCGCGCGAGATGATCTGGCTGCTCGGCGTCGTCATTTTCCTCCTCATGATGGCCACCGCCTTCATGGGTTACGTGCTTCCTTGGGGCCAGATGAGCTTCTGGGGAGCGAAGGTCATCACCGGCCTGTTCGGCGCAATCCCGCTGGTGGGCGAACCGATCCAGGTCTGGCTGCTCGGCGGTTTCGCCCCCGACAACGCCGCGCTGAACCGCTTCTTCTCCTTGCACTTCCTGCTGCCCTTCGTGATTGCCGGTGTCGTCATCCTGCACATCTGGGCGCTGCACATCCCGGGGTCGTCGAACCCGACGGGTGTTGAAGTGAAGAGCGAAAGCGACACCGTGCCCTTCCACCCGTATTACACGGCGAAAGACGGCTTCGGCCTCGGCATCGCCCTGCTGGCCTATTTCGCGATGGTCTTCTTCCTGCCCAACGCGCTCGGCCACCCCGATAACTACATCGAAGCGAACCCGCTCTCGACACCGGCGCACATCGTGCCCGAATGGTACTTCTGGCCGTTCTACGCCATCCTGCGCGCCTTCACCGTGGACTTCTTCTTCGTTCCGGCGAAGCTGATGGGCGTCATCGCGATGTTCGCATCGATCCTGCTGTGGTTCTTCCTGCCCTGGCTCGACAAGTCGCCGGTGCGCAGCGGCCACTACCGCCCGCTGTTCCGCAAGTTCTTCTGGTTCGGCCTGATCCCCGCGATGATCGTCCTGTTCATCTGCGGCGGCGCCCCGGCTGAAGAGCCCTATGTGATCCTCAGCCAGATCGCGACGGCATACTATTTCCTCCACTTCCTGGTGATCCTGCCGATCATCTCGAGCGTCGAGAAACCCGAACCGTTGCCCTATTCGATCACCGAAGCCGTGCTCGGCTCGGACAAGAAGGTCGTCAAAGGCGAAAACACCTCGCCGGCCGTCTAAGCGATACGAGAAAGATTAAAAGGTCATGCTCAAACTCCTCAGCGTCCGCCTCGTCGCAATGCTCGTCGGCCTCGTTTTCGCGGTCGCAGCGCTGTGGGCCCTCGTTATCGGCCTCATCGCGCTTGCCACCGAAGAACCTGCCGGGCACCTCCCCTATGAAAAGCCGATGGACCTCGCATGGTCCTTCGACGGCCCCTTCGGCAATTGGGACAAGGCCCAGCTCCAGCGCGGCCTCAAGGTCTACGACGAAGTCTGCTCAGCCTGCCATAGCCTGAAGTTCGTCGCTTTCCGCGATCTTGAACAGATCGGCTATTCGGAAGCCATGGTGAAGGCCTATGCCGCTGCCAAGCAGGTTCCGGGTATCGACCCGAATACCGGCGAAGCGACCACGCGTCCGGGCCTTCCGACCGACTACTTCCCCTCGCCCTATCCCAACAACGTTGCGGCGGCTGTGGCGAACAACAACGCCATTCCGCCTGACCTTTCGCTGATGACGAAGGCGCGCGGCGACGGCACCAACTATGTCGCATCGCTGCTCATGGGCTATCAGGAACCTTCGGCCGAACTGCTCGAAGAGCATCCCGAAGCGGCTCCGGGACCGGGTCTCTATCACAACCCGTACTTCCCCAACCTCAATCTCGCCATGGCACCGCCGCTTACCACGGCTGGCCAGGTGACCTACGACGATGGCACCGAAGCTACGGTCGAACAGATGTCGAAGGACGTTGCAGCCTTCCTCACCTGGACCGCAGAGCCGACCATGGTGAAGCGCAAGCAGACCGGCTGGCCGGTGCTCATCTTCCTCCTGTTCGCGACCGTGCTCGCTTACATGTCGAAGAAGCAGATCTGGTCGGCGGTGAAGCCGAAGAAATAATCCGCTTCGAAACAAGCGACTTGAAACGCCCCTCCATCCACGCGATGCGAGGGGCGTTTTCGTATCCGGGAGAGAGACAATCGCGCCGCATGAGCTGAAATCGCTGGTTCGCACCATTCCTGATTTTCCGATCAAGGGGATCCAGTTCCGCGATATCACCACTCTCATCGGGCATGGTGAGGGCTTCGCCGCCACGGTCGAATGGCTCGCCGATAGGGTGCGGGACAGCGGTGCCGAAGCGATTGCCGGGATGGAAGCGCGCGGATTTATCTTCGGCGCGTCAGTGGCGGCTAATCTCGCTTTGCCTTTCCTTCCCATACGCAAGTCGGGCAAGCTTCCGTGCGAGACAATCGGCGTCGATTATGCCTTGGAATATGGTTCCGACCGGCTTGAGATGGATCCGGCCTCGGTTGCGCCAGGCCAACGCGTTGCGATGGTCGATGACCTGCTCGCCACCGGTGGCACTGCCAGCGCGACGGCTGCGCTTCTTCGCAAGGCCGGCGCAGTAGTGGATCGTGCATTCTTCGTCATCGACCTGCCCGACCTGGGCGGCGCGAAGAAGCTATCCGAATGCGGGGTGGAAACCGCTGCGCTGATGGAATTCGAAGGCGATTGAGAGAATCTCGCCCGAAACTTGGATAAAATACGAAGCTAGGGCATTGGTGGGGGGAGCGGCCCGCATGCGGGCGTAACGCAACGAGGGGCATGGAACAGACACTCGTCATCGCCTTGGTAGGCATCCTCGGCATCGGGGCCCAATGGCTTGCATGGCGCACCGGCCTTCCGGCCATCGTGCTCATGCTGATAGCAGGCTTCCTCGCAGGTCCCGTATTCGGCATATTCGATCCCGAACACGCATTCGGCGAGTTGCTCGAGCCGATCGTCGCGGTTGGCGTCGCGCTCATCCTTTTCGAAGGCGGCCTAAGCCTCGATTTCCGTGAACTCAGGCACACAGGCGGAGCTGTCGCGCGGCTTGCCACGATTGGTGTGATACTCGGTTGGCTGTTCGGCGCATTGGCGGGCATCTACATCGCCGGCCTTGCACCCGAAGTGGCAATCCTCTTCGGCGGAATTCTGGTTGTAACGGGACCAACGGTGGTTATCCCGCTGCTGCGGCAAAGCTCGATCAAGTCGCGCCCCGCGTCGATCCTCAAATGGGAAGCCATCGTCAACGACCCCACCGGCGCGCTGTGCGCGGTGATTGCCTACGAATATTTCCGCAAGGTCGCCGAAAGCCCGGGCGCATCGCTGTTCGAAGTCGTGCCGCCGCTTATCATTGCAGCCGTCATCGCCGGCCTCATTGGCTATGTCGCAGCGCTCGCCATCGCGTGGTCCTTCCCGCGCGGTGCGGTCCCCGAATACCTCAAGGTCCCGGTTCTGCTCACGGCGGTCATCGGGGTCTTCGTCATTTCCAACCTCATCGAGCATGAGGCAGGCCTCGTCGCGGTCACCGTCATGGGCGTGGCACTGGCGAATATGAATGTGACGAGCCTCAGGTCCATCCATCCGTTCAAGGAGAACGTGGCGGTCCTGCTGGTGTCAGGCATTTTCATCCTGCTGTCCGCCTCGCTCAGCGTCGAAGATATCCGATACATCAACTGGCCGATTGCCTGGTTCCTGCTCGCGCTGCTCTTCGTAGTGCGCCCGGCGACTATCCTGCTGAGCCTGCTTGGCAGCAATATCCCGTGGAACGAGCGCCTCCTCCTCGCATGGATTGCGCCGCGCGGTATCGTGCTCGTCGCCATCTCAGGCCTGTTCGCCCTGCGCCTCTCGGACCTCGGCTTTACTGATGGCAACTTGCTTATCGGCCTCAGCTTCGCGGTCGTGGTCGTGACCATCGTGGCCCATGGATTCACAATCGATTTCGTCGCCAAGCTCTTGAAGGTGAAGGGTGTCACCCGCCCGGGTGTGCTGCTGGTTGGCAGTACGCCCTGGACCATCGCACTCGCCGAGCAGATGCGCGAACTTAAGGCACCGGTCCTCGTCGTCGATGCCAGCTGGCAGCGGCTCGGACTCGCCCGGCAGAAGGGGATCGAGTTCTATCACGGCGAAATCCTCAACGAGGCGACCGAGCACAATCTTGAGCTGGCGCCATACCAGAACCTCGTCGCGGCGACCGAGAACGAGGCTTACAACGCGCTCGTCTGCAACGAGTTTGCCCATGAGATCGGCCGCGACAGCGTCTTCCAGCTGGGCGAGAGCGCAGACGGCGACGACCGCCATGCGCTTCCCTCGAGCCTGCGCGGCCGCGCGCTGTTCGAAAGCGGCTTCGGCGTGGAGGACGTCAGCGAACGCCAGCGTCAGGGCTGGGTCTTCCGCAAGACAAAGCTTTCCGAGGAATTCGATTTCGACAAGATGCAGGAGAAGCTGCCCGATGCGGCCAACATGCTCCTGCTGGTCCGCGACAACGGCACAATCCGCTTCTTCACCCACGCCGCCAAGCCCGAGCCGCGGGCAGGCGACGTCATCCTGAGTTTCACCCCGCCGCAGACCAAGACGGCGGAAGAGAAAGCGGCGAAGAAGGCGAACAAGAAGCAGGGGGTCCAGCAGGCATGAGGCGGGTGTTGAAATCAGGTGGCATGGTGGTCGCGCTGGCAGGTACGCTGGTGCTTGCCGGGTGCAAGGCGAAGGACGACGCGCCCGCGCCCGAAGCCACGCCGACCGACGGCCCGCGCTCGATCTTTCAGGAGGATGGCGGGGAATCGGTCCTTCCCGCACCCACGCTCCCGCCGCTGGTGATGACTTTGTCTTTCGCCGACGGGACGGACGAACTGACCGAGGCGGTCAGCGCCGAGCTCGCGACCATCGTCGATTCCCCGCAGGTCGAGGCAGGTGGCCCGATCATCCTGCGTGGCCATTCGGATGCAAGCGGCGATGGCGAGGCAAATCTCGAAGCTTCGCGCGCGCGGGCCGAGGCCGTGCGCGACTTCCTCGTCGAAGCGGGCATTGCCGAAGAGCGCATTGAGGTGATTGCCTTTGGCGAGCAAAACCCGCTCGAGCCCAATGCACTGCCCGATGGCACGCCGAATGAGGAGGGCCGCGCCGCCAACCGCCGTGTCGAGGTGACCGTGGAAACAGGCCGCAAGGCTGAACGCGAGCAGACGCTCATCGAGACATTGAGCACGCCGGAAGCCAGTCCGACACCAACACCGCGTGCCTCGCCCGGCGCAAAGCCCGAAGCGCAATGACTGGTTGACGAATCTGCTTTGGCGAGGCATCTGCCGCGTCCCTGAGACGCGGGTATAGCATAGTGGTAATGCTCCAGCCTTCCAAGCTGGCTAGAGGGGTTCGATTCCCCTTACCCGCTCCAGTCCCCTCACATCGCTGAAGAATTTACGCGCAGGCCAGATACGCAAATGGCCGGAAGCGAGCGGGGAGGTGCGCGCGTCCGGCCAAGGCAACCCGAAGAGCCTGATCGAGGGCTCAAACGGACTTTCGACTTAATTTAGCGATTCCTGAAATGCCAGTCACCCGATGCGGGGACAATGGCGGATTTGTTAACTGTATTTTCGTGCAAGTCCCTGTTGCACAACGAACAATTGACTCTGGCCGGTTAAAAATCCACATACGTATACGTCGATGGGGAGTCCATCGATGCACACATCAATCGAGGGAGTCTCGATATGGCATATGAAGCCGATTACGGCGTCTTCATCGGACGCTTCCAGCCGCTCCACCTAGGTCACGAACATATCATCCGCGATGCGCTCGAGCGCGTCGGGAAGCTGATCGTGCTGGTCGGGTCGGCCAATGTCGCGCGCGACCCGCGCAACCCCTTCACTTTCGAAGAGCGCGAGGCAATGCTGCGCGGCTCCTTCGCCTACGAGATGTCGCAGGGGCGCATCATCGTCGAACCGCTCGACGACCACCTCTACTCAGACATCGCCTGGGTGGCCGAGGTGCAACGCCGCGTCTCCGACATCATCCTCGAAGACGCCAATCCCGAACACGCGGGCCTCCACGGAACGCGCGATTTCAGCGTGGTTCTGGCGGGCTACGGGAAGGACAATACGAGCTACTACCTGAAGCTCTTCCCCGAATGGGGCTCCATCCAGCTGGAGACGAACAACTCCACTTTCGGCGCGACCGACGTGCGCGAACGCTTCTTCCGCCGCATTCCCGAAGTGCCCTATGCGGCTCTCTCCAAGGGCGTGGCCGAGCAGCTCGAGGAATTCGCCCGCAGCGAAGAATTCAAGGCGCTGCTGGCCGAAGCCGAATACCTCGAAGCCTATCCCAAGGAGTGGGGCGAGGGGCCCTTCGTCACCGCCGATGCGGTGGTGGTGCAAGCCGGCCACATCTTGCTGGTCGAGCGCGGCCAATTGCCCGGCAAGGGCCTGCTCGCGCTGCCCGGCGGCTTCGTGAACAAGCACGAGCGCATCCGCGATGCCGCCATCCGCGAACTGCGCGAGGAAACGGCGATTTCGGACGGCAAGGGTCAGATACCGCCCGCCATGCTGTCGAGCTTCATCGAGGACAGCGCAACGCGGATCTTCGATGCACCGGCGCGCAGCTTGCGCGGCCGCATCATCACCCACGCCTTCCTTTTCCGCCTGCCCGAGCGTCGCAACCTCGCGCAGGTGAAAGGCGGCGATGATGCAGCGCACGCCCGCTGGTACCGCCTCGGCGAACTGCGGCCCGAGCAAATGTTCGAGGACCACTGGTCGATCATCGAACAGATGGCCGATTTGTAGGTCCTGCGGTCGTGCCTCCCCCTGCACCTAGACGGAGTCAATCCAGCCACGAGGCAAGGCGCGAGGAGGGAGCGATGCAAATGCATCGTGACCGACGAGCAACGCCGCATCGTGGCTGGATTGTCCCGCCCCTCCGGGGTCATCCGAATGAGGCCATCGGTCTGCGTCCCACCGCTGGTGCGGGCAACCAGCCCGCCCTGCGCGCCGCTCCTAGCCGAATGACCTCATTCGGAAGATCTAGGAGTAGGGGGAGGCGCGACCGCAGGACTATTAACCGGTTCGGAGGAGTTCCGGGCCAAATGCAAAGCCAAACGTGAGGAGTTCACACCATGGCAAATAACATCATCCTTTCGACGGACAGCTACAAGCACAGCCACTTTCTCCAGTACCCGCCCGAAGCGCGCGTCATCAGCGCCTATGGTGAGAGCCGGATCAACAATTTCGCTGATGAAGTGCTGTTCCTCGGTCTCCAGCCCTTCCTCATCAACTATCTCGGTAAGCCGCTGAGCCAGGCCGATATCGACGAAGCTGCCGAGCTGTGCGCCGCGCATGGCGTGCCCTTCAACCGCGAGGGCTGGCAGGCCGTGCTCGATGACCACGGCGGATACCTGCCAATCGAAATCAGCGCGCTGGAAGAGGGCCGCATGGTCCCGACCTCGGTCCCGCTGTTCCAGGTGGTGAACACGGACCCGCGCATGCCGTGGCTGACGACCTTCGTTGAAACGGCACTGCTACGCGCTATCTGGTATCCGACGACGGTCGGCACGCTCAGCCGCAAGTGCAAGAGCATCATCGCCGCTGGGCTGGAGCGCACGAGCGACGATGTCGCAGGCCAGCTGCCCTTCAAGCTCCACGATTTCGGCGCGCGCGGCGTGTCGAGCGGGGAGAGCGCGGCGCTCGGCGGCATGGCGCATCTCGTGAACTTCAGCGGGACGGACACGCTGGAAGGCATCCTCGCCGCGCGGCGCTATTATAGCGCCGATATGCCCGGCTTCTCGATACCCGCAGCCGAACACAGCACGATGACGAGCTGGGGCCGCGTGCGTGAGGAGGCGGCCTACGAGAACATGCTCGACAGCTTCGAGGGCGAGAATGCGCTCGTGGCAGTGGTCTCGGACAGCTACGACCTCGACCACGCGGTCGAGAGCATCTGGGGCGGCAGCCTTCGCGAGAAAGTGCTCAGCCGCAAGGGCACGCTAGTGGTCCGGCCCGACAGCGGCGACCCGGTGGAAACGCCGCTGCGCACGCTCCAGAAGCTGTGGGACATCTTCGGCGGCCAGACCAACGGCAAGGGCTTCAAGGTGCTCGACCCCCACGTCCGCGTGATTCAGGGCGACGGCATGAATGTCGAAAGCATCGCGCGGCTCGTGCAGGCGGTCGGCGATGCCGGCTTCGCGGTCGACAATATCGCCTTCGGCATGGGCGGCGGGCTGCTGCAGCTGGTCAATCGCGATACGCTTCGCTTTGCGATGAAGGCTAATGCCATGCAGGTCGAGGACGGCAGCTGGCACGATGTCTCGAAAAAGCCCGCGACCGACCCGAGCAAGGCTAGCAAGGCCGGGCGTCAGGCGGTGGTCGAGGAAGGCGGACGGCTGCTCGCGAAGAAGCTCGACGACATCGACCCGGCTCTCGACCAGCTCAAGCCCGTGTGGCGCAATGGCGAACTCCTCGTCCGCCACAGCTTCGACGAAGTGCGGGCGCGTAGCTGGAGCTGAGGCTCAAGGGGCGGGGCTGACGGCCATATTGTCGATCAGCCGCGTCCCGCCAATCCTTGCGGCAACGAAGAGGCGGGCATTGCCATTGTCCGCTTCTAGCCGTTCGAGGCTGTCGGCATCGCGCACTTCCGCATAGTCGACGCTGTCGAAGCCGGAGACCTGCAGCACCTCGCGCAAGTTGCCGAGCGGGCGCTCGGCCTTCCCGCCCTCCGCCAGCACGGCAATCGCATCCTTCATCGCGCGCGGGAGGCTGGCGGCCTGCGCCCGCTGCTCGGCCGAGAGGTACGCATTGCGGCTGCTCATCGCGAGCCCGTCATCCTCGCGCACGATGGCGACGCCGTGGATGGCATCGACATGCGGCAGGGTGAGGTCAAGGTCGCGCGCCATGCGGCGGATGACCGCCAGCTGCTGCCAGTCCTTCTCGCCGAAAAAAGCCATGTCGGGCATGACCTGGTTGAAGAGCTTGCACACGACGGTGGCCACCCCGTCGAAATGGCCGGGCCTGTCTCCCCCGCACAGTCCTTCGCTCACGCCAGCGACCGAGATATTCGTGGCATAGGCTTGCGGGTAGACCTCTTCCGGCTTCGGCGCCCACAATAGCGCCACGCCCTCTCTCTCGAGCAGCTCAGAATCTCGAGCCAACTGGCGTGGATAGGCATCGAGGTCCTCGCCCGCACCGAACTGGCGCGGGTTCACGAAAATGCTGGCAACGACATGGTCGGCCGCCTCTTTCGCGCGCCGCACCAACGTCAGATGGCCCTCGTGGAGCGCGCCCATGGTCGGCACGAGCGCCACGCTGCCGCCGTCCCGTCTCAGGACAGCAAGCGAATTCCTCAACACTTCCAGTGTGCCAGCGGTTTGCAACGCGGAATCCCCTCGGATATGGTTTTGTAAAGCTCGCCCTAACCATGACAGGCGCGAGGACACAACGACAAGAAGAGCCAAGCACTTGCCACACGCCGCGCCCCACTGGATTACCTTCGCCAATGAAAAGGGCGGCACGGGCAAGTCGACCACGGCAGTGCATGTGGCCATCGCGCTCGCCTACAAGGGCGCGAAAGTGGTCGGTTTCGACCTCGACCACCGCCAGCGCACCTTCGACCGCTATATCGAAAACCGCGCAGAAACTTCGCATCGCCGGCTCATCAACCTACCCACCATCGATTGCTACACCGTCCCGCCCATTCCCGAAGAGGAGTTCGGCGAACTGGTGCAAAAGCATGGGGCGGGGGCGGATTTCATCCTCATCGACACGCCGGGCCGCGACGACCCGCTGGCGCGCTTTGCCGCGACGCATGCCGATACGCTGGTCACGCCGATGAACGACAGCTTCGTCGATTTCGACCTCATCGGGCAGGTCGAGGGCGAGAATTTCAAGGTCCGCAAGCTGTCCTTCTATGCCGAGCTGATCTGGGAAGCGCGCATCAAGCGCAGCCGCAAGGCGCTGGAGGAAAACCGGCCGGAAATGGACTGGGTCGTGGTGCGCAACCGCACCGGCCATACCGAGGCGCGCAACCGCAGCCGTATTGAACAGGCCTTGAAAGAAATGTCCAAGCGCGTCGGCTTCCGCGTGGCGCATGGCCTGTCCGAGCGTGTGATTTACCGCGAGCTGTTCCCCTCGGGCCTGACCCTGCTCGACAAGGGACATCTGGGCGACCTCGGCACCAGCCATCTCGTCGCACGGCAGGAATTGCGCCAGCTGATGGCTGCACTCCGCCTGCCCGAGCCGACAAAACACGAGCTTGCCCTCGAAGAGAAAGTGGAAGCGTGATTAAGTTCCTCATGCTGCTCATCGGCCTGACGGTGATGTGTCGCTGGGCGCTGGGCAAGTGGCCGTGGGATTACCTTCGCGGTCCCGATACCCGCCAGCAGGCCGTTTTCCGCGCGCGCAAGCTGCTCAATGTCTCGGCCCGGGCGGACCACAGGGAGATCCGCGAGGCGCACCGGCGCTTGTCGGCCATGTCGCATCCCGATAAGGGCGGCAGCAAGGCGCAGATGCAGGAACTCAATGCTGCGCGCGACCTTCTCTTGAATGAACTCCCATACGAGCCTCCGGAGCCCCCCCAGTGACCCATACATTCGATTCCACCGTCCTTCGCGAATACGACATACGGGGAATCATCGGGGAGACACTGGGGGCCGACGATGCCCGTGCCATCGGCCGCACTTTCGGCTCGATGCTGCGTGAAGAGGGCGGCAGCCGCGTGGCGGTGGGCTATGACGGCAGGCGCTCCTCGCCCATGCTCGAACATGCGTTGGTCGAAGGGCTGACCGCAAGCGGCTGCGACGTGGTCCGCGTCGGGCTGGGCGCGACGCCGATGCTATATTATGCCGAAGCCAGCGACGAGGACGTGCACGGCGGCATCCAGATAACCGGCAGCCACAATCCCCCCAATTACAACGGCTTCAAGATGGTGTTCCAGGGTCGACCGTTTTTCGGCAGCGACATCCAGGAACTCGGCCGGCGCTCGGCTGCAGGCGAGTGGTCCGACGGGGCGGGCGAGGTCGAGGAACGCGAGATCCTCGATGAATATGTCGCCCGCATGCTCACCGCGCTTGGCGGTATCGACGCCGCCTCGCTCGACGGCATGCGCATCGGCTGGGACGCCGGCAATGGCGCTGCCGGCCCAGCGCTCGAAAAGCTCGTGGCGAAGCTGCCGGGCGAGCATCATGTCCTCTTCACCGAGGTCGACGGCGGTTTTCCCAATCATCATCCCGATCCTACTGTCGAGGAAAACCTTGCAGATCTGAAAAGCCTGGTCTCCGCAAAGTCCCTCGATTTCGGAGTGGCCTTCGACGGTGACGGCGACCGTATCGGCGCCATCGATGGCGAGGGGCGGGTCATCTGGGGCGACCAGCTGCTGATGATTTACGCCGAGGACCTGCTGCAAAGCCGCAAGGGCGCGACCATCATCGCCGACGTAAAGGCGAGCCGCGCGCTCTACGACCATGTCGCGGCCTGCGGTGGCGAGCCGCTGATGTGGAAGACCGGCCACAGCCTGATTAAGTCCAAAATGAAGGAAACTGGTTCGCCGCTGGCTGGCGAGATGAGCGGCCACGTCTTCTTCGCCGACGAATATTACGGCTTCGACGACGCGCTCTACGCGGGCGTGCGCCTGATGGCGGCCTCTGCCCGGCTGGGCAAATCGGTCACCCAGCTGCGCAGCGACATGCCGCAGATGATCAACACCCCCGAAATGCGCTTCCAGGTCGATGAAAGCCGCAAGTTCGCTGCCATCGAGGAAGTGAAGCAGCGCCTCTCGGGCACCGATGCGGATGTGAACGGCACCGACGGCGTTCGCGTGAACACGGTTGACGGCTGGTGGCTGCTGCGCGCCTCGAATACGCAGGACGTGCTCGTCGCGCGCGCCGAAAGCGACAGCGAGGCCGGGCTGGAACGTCTCGTCGGACAAATCGACGAGCAATTGTCGCTTTCGGGCCTTGAACGCGGGGAAAGCGTCGGGCACTAAGTCTCCCTCTTGGAGGGACGCTTAATGAAGAAACTTATCCTCGCATGCGCCGCACCGCTGGCGCTGACCGCCACCCCTGTCCTCGCGCAGGAAGGCGGCGACGAACCGCGCAATGCATTCGCTGCCGCGGCGTTGACTGCCGAAGAGGAGGCCCGCCTGCCCGCTGCCGAGGGTGTGGTCGCGCAGGTTTTCCCACAGGGCACTTATCGCAAGATGATGGATGCCTCGATGGAGCCCATGTTGAATGCGATAACCGAAAGCATGAAGGCCATGCCGATGGCTCAGATTGCTGCGATGACGGGCATGACGACAGAGGACATGTCCGAGCTCGGCGACGCAAGTGTCGGTGAACTGATGGCGATTATCGATCCTGCTTTTGAAGAGCGTATCGCGATCTCGAACCGCATCTTCATTTCGCTCACCAACGAACTGATGGACGAAATCGAACCGTCCTATCGCAACGGCCTGATGCGCGCTTATGCCGTGCGCTTTACCGAGGCCGAACTTGCCGACATATCCGCTTTCTTCGCGACCGGGACGGGGCGCAAATATGCGCCTGAAAGCATCCTTCTCTTTACCGACCCGCAGGTCATGAGCGTGATGGGCGAAATGATGCCCGCGATGATGGAGCGGATGCCTGAACTGACGAAGCAGATGACGGCCGAGATGGAAGGTCTGCCGAAACCGAAGAAAATTGAGGAGTTGAGCGAGAGCGAGAAGGCTCGCCTGGCTGATATTCTTGGCATCGATCCCGAAGAGATCCGCAATCAGGGCGGCTAGGGCAACAGGCTCTTGGGGTCACTTCGATGAGCGGCTGGCCGTGGACCGACCTGGGCATCGGAGAGACGGCTGACAAGGCAGCCATTCGCGCTGCTTTTGCCGCGAAGAAGGCCTCGCTCGACGGCTCGATGCAGATTTCGGCCTTCGCACGTCTCACAGAGGCGCGCGAGAAGGCGCTGTTCCTGGCTTCGGAACTCCAACGCGCTGCCGAGCGCGGGGACGATGGCGCAGCGGGCAAGCCCAGCATAGTCGCACCGCCGCCGGTTCCTGACCTTCCCAAAGCGCCAGAGCCTCCGCGTATGGAGGTGCCGGTCTACGAGGAGCTGGACCCGGAAGATTTCCGTACCGAGCCAGTTGACGCGGGGTTGCTGGACCAAGACCTCCCCGAACCCGAACCCGAACCCGAACCTGAGCCCGAGCCCGAGCCCGAGCCCGAGCCCGAGCCCGAGCCCGAGCCCGAGCCAGAGCCCGAGCCCGAGCCCGAGCCCGAGCCAGAGCCGGAGTTCGAGGCCAAACCGGCGGTCTACACCGACCCCGCCTTCGAAGGCGCGCCCTATCAACCCGGGACCGGATATTCGCCCGAGGACTACAGCTTCGGCCAGCAGCAGGAGTCGAATTTCGTCGAACGCTACGGGCTGGACAAGAATCCCAATTATTGGGTCATAGGCTTCGTCCTGTTCCTCGGATTTTGTAGTATCTTCGACAATGACGAGGAACAATATCCAGACGTCCAGCCTTTGGAGATCGAGGAGAATGTCGCTCCGGCTCCCACTTCTGCCGACCTCGCCAAAGATCCTGCGCTGGGGGCGGTGCTGGTCGAACTGTTCGGTGAAGGCACGACATACGACAGCCTCGCTGCCCAAGACCGCGAATTTGCCGAAACGCTTGCTTTCCAGCTGAGCATCGACGGTTTCGACCCAGCGCCGGGCCGGGCTTACCTGCGGCATGAAATCATGCGGGTTCGACCGGTTGTACCGAAGGACGACCTGCTGGCCGCGAGCCGCCTCTATCTCGGCTGGCTCCAGCAGGCACGCTCGCAAGGCGCCGACAGCTGCCGCGATGTCCATGGACGCATGTTCAACGACGGCGCGCCGGCCATGGGCGAGGAAGCCATGGAAACCGAACGCGCGCTGGCCCGCAGCTTTGTCGCCAAACGCAATTTCTCGCGCCCGACCGAGGGCGGATCGAGCATCACCTTCCCCGCATGGCTGGTCCGGGCCGCCGAAGAACGCACCGGCCTTGCCAGCAGGCAGGTGTTCGACGCGCTCGGCGATGTCTCCAGCCCGGCCCGCTGCGATGTCGTGATTGCCTTCGTGGACATCATCCTGGCCCAGCCGGACGAGGACGTGCTGCCGGTGCTCGAAATCCTCTAAGTCTCGAGCGGAGCGCCCGCGTCCTGCGGCGTTTCCGCTTCCCTCAACAGGAAGGTTTCCGGCGCTCCCGCCTTCAACGGCGTGCTGGCAAGCACTGCTTTCAATTCGTCCATTTCGGCGACGCAGACGATATGCTCGCCCGAATTGAAATGCATGCATGGTCCGTAAACACCCTCGGTCACGAAGGCGATGTGGTCGGTGTTGACGATGGCGTTGCTGCTCTCGCCCTGTGTCGCAAGTTCGATGAATGGCACGCGAAAACCTCCGTTGAAGCTAGCCCCTTCGACAAAGCTGCGACCCGGTTTGCGACCGTTCCAATGCGTTATGCTTGCGGCATGCATATCACACATTCGCAGCGAGCGCTAAGAACTCGTCAGCTTGTCCCCGCGACTGCTTGATTGGCCGCGCACCCCTCGGCATAAACCGCGCCCGGACAGGGAGTTGCAAGTGTACATCGGTATCGACCTCGGCACGACGAACAGTGCCGTTGCCATCTGGCGCGACGGAAAGAGCGAGCTGGTGCCCAATGCGCTGGGCGAAATGCTCACGCCGTCGGCCGTTTCCATCGACGAGAGCGGCCAGACCTGGGTCGGGCGCGCGGCGCTCGACCGGCTTGCAACGCATCCGCACTAGACTGTCACCAGCTTCAAGCGTATGATGGGCACCGAGGCGAGTGTCACCCTCAACAAGCGCGATTTCAGCGCGGAGGAGATGTCCGCCGTCATCCTGCGCAGCCTTGCCGACGATGTCGAGGCAGCGACCGGCGAGCGGCCCGAAGGGGCGGTGGTCACTGTCCCGGCCTATTTCAACGAGCGCCAGCGCCGCGCCACGCGCCGGGCGGGCGAGATTGCGGGCCTGAAAATCGAGCGGCTCATCAACGAGCCGACCGCTGCCGCGCTTGCCTTCGGCCTCACCGACAGGGGCGACCGCGAACCCTTCCTCGTTTTCGACCTCGGCGGCGGCACTTTCGACGTCTCGATTGTCGAGATGTTCGACGGCATTGTCGAAGTGCGTGCTTCTGCGGGCGACAACCGGCTTGGCGGCGACGATTTCGACCAGGTCATGGTCAAGCTCGCGCGGCCGATGCTGGAAAATGACGAGGCTCTCGACACGCTGCCCGACGACCGCCGCAAAGCTCTGCTCCAGCTGGCGGCACAGAAAACGCGCTGCGAGCTGTCGATGAAGGCCGAAGCGCCGTTTTCTGTGACGGTCGACGACACCGAACTCACCGGCACCGTAACCACCGAGCAGTTCGAGGAAGCCGCCGCGTCGCTCGTGCGCCGTTTGCGCGACCCGGTCATTCGCTCGCTGCGTGACAGCAATATCGACGTGAAGAGCCTGTCCGACGTGGTTCTCGTCGGCGGGGCGACGCGCATGCCGGTGGTTAGGAAAGCGCTCACCCGCATGTTCGGACGCTTCCCCAATTCCTCGGTTCATCCCGACCACGCGGTGGCGCTGGGCGCGGCCATCCAGGCGGGATTGCTCTCGGGCGGCGAGGGGCTGGAGGAAATTCGCATCACCGATGTTGCGCCCTTCACGCTGGGCATCGACGTCGCCGACCGCGATGCCAAGGGCAATTACTATACCGGCATCTTCTCGCCCATCATCGACCGCAACACGCCCGTGCCCATCAGCCGCGTGCAGACCTATGGCACGATGGAGAATGGCCAGCGCGAAATCCGCTTCGGCGTCTACCAGGGCGAGGCGCGCGATGTGGCGCACAACGTCAAGCTGGGCGAGCTGAAGGTGCCTGTGCCCGCGCGTCCGGCGGGCGAGGTCTTCATCAACGTCCGCTTCACTTACGACACCAGCGGGCTGCTGGAGGTCGATGTCGAGGTTCCCGCCTCGGGCCTAAAACGCAATCTCGTCATCGTCGACGAGGACGACAAGCGCAGCGCCAAGGACATGGAAAAAAGCCGCAAGGCGCTGGAAGCGCTCAAGGTGCACCCGCGCGAGGAGGCCGAGAACGTCGCCCTGCTTGCGCGGGTCGAGCGCGCCTACGAGGGCTTCACCGGCTTCGACCGCGAAATCATCGGGCGCTGGATTGGCGACTTCAATTCCGCGCTCGAAACGCAGGACCGCCGCACCATCGCCGATGCGCGCGCGCAGCTGACCGGGGCGCTCGACAAGCTTGAGGAAGACGAGCCGCTATGAGCGGCTTCCCGTGGGATGTCCTCGGTATCGGCGAAACGTCCGACAAGGGCGAGGTTCGCCGCGCCTATTCCGCGCGGTTGAAGGAACTCGACCTCGACCAGCAGATTGCCGAATATGCCCAGCTCAGGCAGGCGCGCGACCATGCGCTGTGGCTGGCAGCCAATCCGCCACAGGAAGACGACGACTTCGGCCTCGGCTCGCTCGATGATGACGATTTCGGCGACTTCGACGATGCACCCGCCCCGACCACCTATGACGGCGACGACGACTTCGAATGGGAAATCCGCGAGGGCGAACTGGCGGATGACGGATATGGCGGAGGCCTTTCTCTCGGCACGCGGCCGGGCGAACTCGACCCCTTCCATGCGCGCCGCGAAGAACCCGAACTGCCCGACGGCTGGGCCGAACTTGCCGCACTGGTCTTTCCCGGCGGGATGCAGTCGAACGAGCCCTTTACGCCGCAAGAGGCAGACGAGGCCGATGCCGCGCTCGACCGGCTGATTGCCTGGGCGGAGGAAGGCGGCCTCGAACGCGAAACCACGCTCGACCACAACCTTGCCGAAATGCTCGCCGGGGGTTGGCCGCGCAGCGCGCCGGTGGTGGACAAGGCCAACACCGCTTTCCACTGGCTGGGCGAGGCTGGCGGATTGGACGAGCGCCCCGCGCTCCAGTTCCTCAATGCGCGCACCCAAGGCATGCGCTTCCATGATGCGGTGGAGCAGGACGGGCACCCGCTACACGCCGCGTGGCGCGAATTGCAGCAGCCGGGCAAGGTCTCGGTCCTTGGCCGCATCAAGGGTAGCCGGAGCGATATCGAGCGGCTCTTGCAGACCATCCGCGGCCGTTTCCCCGAGCTTGAAAGCCTGCTCGATGCGCAGCGCGTGCAGAGCTGGGAGACGCCAGCCTCGGACATTGTCTCGTGGGCGGTGCAGCGGCTTTTTATCGTCTTCTTGCTGGTGCAGGTCGTGCGACTGGTGTTCTTTTCCGACCCGGCCCCGATGGACGAGCAACTGGCCGACCGGTTCGCGACAACCCAGATGGAACAACTCCACGAAGGCAGCGCCGAAGTCTTCGATGCGACCTTCTGGTGGGTCAAAGGCAAGGACGAGGCCTTCGCGGAGCAATACGAAGCCTACATCCGGGAAGCTCCCGAAGGGGAGGCAGGCGAATTTGCGCGGACCATTACGCGAAACCGCATGCTGTTCGCGCGCTTCAAGGCAGATTTCGATGCTCTCGTCTCCATCCAGTCGGTCCGCCTGAGCTGGCTAGATGCGGCTAAAGACGACCGCGAGCTGTGCGGTGTCGTCCTCGACGGTTCGTTCAGGAACGGCGGCCCCGAACTGGCGGGCGATCAGGCCGAAGCCGAGCAGCTGTTGTCGCGCCAACTGCTGGAGAAGGGATTGCTCTCGGGTTACGAAACGCAAGGTGCGACATCCACGACAATCCCGCCATGGCTTATGGATAAAGGTATGGCGGAAACCGGGCTGACTTACGAGCGCTTCGACGAGGCCTTGCAGGACCCGAAGCACGAGGAGCGGTGCGCGGTTCAGGCGGCGCTTTTGCGCGGTTTGCTCGAGGACCCTGCGCGCGCTCCGCTGGAGACTTTGCGCGGACTGTGAGCGAGGTGGTGGAACGCGGACCGCGCTCCAGCGCTCTTACAGCGTGAGCGCCGCCGACATCCCGCCCGAGATTGCCGACTGGTTCGCTGGTCGCGGCTGGCGCGTGCGGCGGCACCAGGCCGAAATGCTCGCCGCGAGCGATGCGGGGCGACATGCTCTTCTGGTCGCCGATACGGGCGCGGGCAAGACGCTGGCGGGCTTCCTGCCGACGCTGGCCGCCTTCGCCCCCTCGCGCACCGGGGGTGAGCCGCCCGAAGGCCTTCACACACTATATGTGTCGCCGCTGAAGGCGCTGGCGCATGACGTGCAGCGCAACCTCCTCACACCGGTCGAGGAAATGAGCCTGCCGCTCACCGTCGAGACGCGCAGCGGGGATACGCCTTCAGACCGCAAGAAGCGCCAGCGCACAAAGCCCCCCAACGTCCTGCTAACCACGCCCGAGAGCCTTTCGCTGCTGCTTTCATATCCCGACAGTTTCGAGATGTTCTCCGGCCTAAAGCGAATCGTCATCGACGAGGTCCATGCTTTCGCCACGGGCAAGCGCGGCGACCTGCTGGCACTTGCCCTCTCACGATTGCAGGCGATTGCGCCCGAGATGCAGCGCGCGGCGCTCTCGGCCACGGTGGCGGGGCCGGAGGGCTTTCGCGAATGGCTCGCGCCATGGGGCGATATCGACAGCGTCGAACTGGTCGAGGGCGAACAGGGTGCGCCGGCCGAAGTCGAAATCCTGCTACCCGAGGAAGAGCGCGTGCCATGGGGTGGGCATGCGGCAACCTGGGCCATCCCGCAGCTCTACGATGAAATCCGGCGCAACAACACGACGCTGGTCTTCACCAACACGCGATTCCTTGCCGAATATATCTTCCAGCACCTGTGGGATGTGAACGAGGAAAACCTGCCCATCGGCATCCACCACGGCTCGCTGTCGAAAGAGGCGCGGCGCAAGGTGGAAGGCGCGATGGCGCGGGGCGAGTTACGCGCGCTCGTGGCGACCGCTAGCCTCGACCTCGGGGTGGACTGGGGCGACATCGACCTCGTGGTGCAGATGGGTGCGCCCAAGGGCTCCAGCCGGCTGCTGCAGCGTATCGGGCGCGCTAACCACCGGCTCGACCAGCCCAGCCGCGCATTGCTGGTGCCGGGCAACCGGTTCGAGTTTCTCGAGGCGACCGCGGCCAAGGAGGCGGTCGACGAAGGCAAGCGCGATGGCGAGGATTTCCGCCCCGGCGGGCTCGACGTGCTCGCCCAGCATGTCATGGCGTGCGCCTGCGCAGCTCCGTTTCAGGAAGACGAATTGCTGCGCGAGGTGCGCTCCAGCCTCGCCTATGCCTGGGTCGACGAGGAGGTATGGGAGCGCGTGCTCACCTTCGTCGCCACGGGCGGCTATTCGCTGCAGGCCTATGACAAGTTCAAGCGCATCGTGCGCGACAAACAGGGCGTGTGGCGGCTGACCCATCCCGAACAGGCGGCGCGGCACCGGCTCAACGCAGGCATCATCATCGACAGCGAGATGCTGGAGGTGCGCATCAATTCGGGCCGCGGGCGGGGCGGGCGCAGCCTCGGCAGGATCGAGGAGCGCTTTGCCGCGCAGCTATCGCCCGGCGACACCTTCGCCTTTGCCGGAATGAGCCTCGAAGTGGTCAAGCTGCAGGACATGGAAGTGCTGGTGAAGGCCGCCACCTCCAACGCGATGATACCGAGTTACGGCGGCGCGCGCATGCCGCTCACCACACACCTTGCCGAGCGGGTGCGCACCATGCTGGTGGACCGCGCGGGCTGGGCGCGTTTCCCCGATGATGTGCGCGAATGGCTGGAGGTGCAGGACTGGCGCAGCCGGATGCCTGGGCCGGGACAATTGCTGGTCGAGAGCTTCCCGCACGCCAAGCGGCATTACTCGGTTTATTACACCTTCGAGGGCTGGAACGCGAACCAGAGCCTCGGCATGCTGATCACGCGGCGGATGGAGGACCGGGGGCTCCTGCCCGGCGGGTTCGTGGCGAATGATTACAGCCTCGCCGTGTGGGGGCTGAAGCCGGTCGAGGACCCGGCACCGTTGCTCTCGCCCGACATCCTGCAGGACGAATTCATCGAGTGGGTGCAGAACTCGCACCTGCTGCGCCGCGCATTCCGCGAGGTGGCAGTCATCGGCGGGCTGGTCGAACGCCAGCACCCCGGCAAGCGCAAGACCGGCAAGCAGGTCACCTTCTCGACCGACCTCATCTACGACGTGCTGCGGAAGTACGAGCCCGACCATGTGCTGCTGGAGGCGGCTTGGGCCGATGCGCGCACGCGGATGACCGATGTCGGGCGGCTGGGTGACCTGCTCGACCGTTCGGCAGAGCAATTGGTGCATGTCGAACTCGACCGGGTGAGTCCGCTCGCCGTGCCGGTCATGGTGATGATCGGCCGCGAGGCCACACCGCAAGGCGCAGTCGACGATGAATTGCTGCTTGAGGCCGAGAGCCTCGCGGGTGCGGCTATGAGGGTGGAGGATTTCCCACTCGATTAGATTCCCGGCATGGAGTGTCCGGGAGGAAGCGGTGGGCAGTCCTCGCGCACATAGGGTGCGAGGTCGTCGAATGTTTCAGGGTCTTCGTATTTGCGATACTTTTGGATACCCGAGAAGCGAAAGCAGCGGTCGAGAGCCCCGTGCTGGCGCAGGATATTGAGCACTTCGAGCGCGCGGATGTAAGGCACGTCCGCATCCGGTGTGAAGAGCAGTGCAGAAGCCGCTTCGGCGCGGCCGGGATTGTCCAGGATTTCTGCCAGTTGCGCTTCGCTGACCTCGGTCCCGTTCCAGAGGATTGACCCGTTCGCTCTAAGTGCAAGGCGATCGACGGCTGGTGTCAGGACGCCTATCTCATCGTCGGGATAAGGTACGGGAAGATCGACCAGCACCGCGTTTGGGGTCATGCCATAGGCTGATGCGATAAGTGCCCCGGCAATCGCGAAAACTCCGGCCAGCGGTACCAGGCTCAACCAGCGGAGCGGCTCGCCATGGTCGTATGGCTCGGTGCGCTGTCGGTGGCGAGACCGGCACTTCTCAATCGGCATCGAAATTTCGGTAACGGTGGTTGCCGGTGAAGGCGAAGCTGTCGACACCCGAATCCTTGATGAGCGCAATGGTGCGCGCGGAAGTTTGGTAGCTCGCTTTCGCATCGGGTTCGAAGCGGACGAGCGGTTCCGGCTTCATCGCCGCTGCGCCGGCAAGCTGGTTGAGCAGGCGCTGGCGGTCAAGCTGCTGGCCGTTCCAGTAAAGCTGGTCTGCGGCGTCGATACGGACAATGTTCTCTGCGCGGATTTGCAGCGACGGCTTATCGGTGGGCAGCGGGATGAGCAGCGCGTGGGTGGCCATGGGAATGACCATGATAAACATGATGAGGAGGACCAGCAGCACGTCGATGAAAGGCGTGACGTTCATATCGCTGAATATGGCGCGGTGGTCATGAGTGCGACGGGCGGCGAAGGGCATGAACAGTCTCCTCTTTGCTTGATGTGATAACATCACAATTATCTGGAATTGGCAAGAGGGGGACTGTCGGCGGCGTTGGCTGGCGAGCCGGACATGGGCACTGAGAATACGGATTGGGCAAAGAAAAAGGGGCGGATTCCTCCGCCCCTCGTTTCGTCTGGTTGTAGCCCGGTGGGCTTACTGCATGCCGGCCTTGCCGAAGCTGCGGTAACGCTCGTTACCGACGAAGCCGAACTTGGTGACGCCGCTGGCCTTGATGATCTCGAGGACGCGGACCGAGCGGTCGTAGCTGGCGAGCTGCTCGGGTTCGAACTGGAGCTCGGGCTCCGGATCCATTCGGGTCGATTCCTGCAGCAGCTGGACCAGCTCGCCATCCGAAATCGGGTTGCCGTTCCAGAGCAGCTCGTCACTCTGTGTGATCATGAGCTTGTTCTTGATCGGCTCCACGATGACGTCCGGCGGATTCTCCGGCGGAGTCGGGAGGTCGATATCGACCGAGTGGGTCGCGACCGGGATGGTGATGATGAACATGATGAGGAGAACGAGCAGGACGTCGATCAACGGCGTCATGTTCATTTCCATCATCGGGCTGCCATCGTCCTTGCCGCCTGACATTGCCATGGTGGGTTACTCCTGAAAAATTGCCTGCCAGCTGCAGCGCCGCGAGGCGCTATCAGCCGTTCGGGTCGACCGGGTTCGAGATGAAGCCGACGGTCGGGTAGCCTGCCGCCTGCACGTTGTAGATGGCGCCTGCAACGCACGACCAAGGTGCATTCACGTCGCCGCGAATGTGGACCTGCGGGATTTGCTCCGGGTCCTGCATGATGGCTTCGGGGCCACCTGCACGCGTTACGATCGTGTCGAGACGTTCGAAGGCCATGTCGTACAGCTCGTCCGAAGTCACCGGGGTCGTGTTGTTGAAGTAGATCCGGCAGTCGCCATTGCGCGATGCGCCGGCAAAACCGGTATCGCCCGCGCTGAGACCGGCATCGTCGCTGGTGCTCACGGTCAGCAGGAGGTTTTCGACCTTGTCCTTGGATTCTTCCGATTCGAGGACCGGGATTTCCAGCTTCTCGATGGTCTGGATCGCAACCGGGACCGCGATCAGGAAGATGATCAGGAGCACCAGCATCACGTCCACGAGGGGCGTGGTGTTGATGTCCGACATCGGCGTTTCGCCTCCGGCCATCTGGATCGCCATAGCTTACATCCTATCCGTTCAAATATTCACGCGAGGGCTAGAGCCTGGCGGTGCGGGCGACCAGGTGTCGCCCGCACCGCTTGAAGGCTTAGCGCTTGGTCGTGGTCGTCGTCGTGGTGGTCGTGCCGGCAGCGGGCTTGGCACCCGGGACGGTACGGCCAGCAGCTGCCTTGCCGGCAGTCTGGGTCGAGGTCGCGGTCATCACGGGCGGCTTGATCGAGCCGTTCGAGTTGATGTTGGCGAGCAGGTCGGTCGAGAAGCCGCTGAGCATCTCGGCGATGCGACGGTTGCGGCTCTGCAGCCAGTTGTAGGCGAACACGGCCGGAACAGCGACGAGAAGGCCGATGGCGGTCATGATCAGTGCTTCACCAACCGGGCCTGCGACCTTGTCGATCGATGCCGAGCCGGCCATGCCGATGTTGATGAGAGCGCGGTAAATACCGATAACGGTACCGAGCAGGCCGACGAAGGGAGCGGTTGCACCCACGGTCGCGAGGAATGGCAGGCCGCCTGCGAGCTTGGCGTTGATGCTGTGCTCCGAACGCGCGAGCGAGCCGTGCATCCAGTCATGGGCTTCCATCTGGTCGCTCAGCTTGGCGTGCTTTTCTTCGGCGACGAGGGCGTCGTCGACGAGCTGGCGCCATGCGCTGTTGGCTTCAAGTTTCTTCGCGCCGTCGCGAAGGGTGGGCTGGCGCCAGAAGGTCGCGCGCACGTCCTTGTACTGCTTCATCACCTTGTTCTGTTCGAACAGCTTGGTGAAGAGGATGTAGAACGAGCCGATCGACATGATGACCATGACGGCGAGGATCGACCATGCGACAGGGCCGCCCTCTTCCATGGCTTTCCAGAAGCCAAATTCATTTACGGGGGCCGCAGTGAGAAGGGTGAAAGTCATAGCGAGTAGTCCTTTTGGAAAAAGTATCTGTAGTCCTTGCCCTGGTCCCTAGTCGGGCAGGACATACCGAATTGATTGCGACGTGGTTTCGCTGATCGGGTCACCAGCAGCGTTCAGCGCCGGATTGTAGCGAGCATAGCGCTGCATCCCGCGGCACGCGGCCTGGTCGAGCGCACTCGAACCCGAGCTGCCGGTAACCGAGCAGGCTTCCACGCGGCCGTTGGCGCCGACCGTGATGCGCATGGTCACGGTGCCCTGTTCCTCGCGGCGCAGAGCGCTGGAGGGATAGTCACCCTGGATGCGCGCGGCCCAGCGGTTGAGGTTGTCGGGCGACACACCGCGGGCCTTCGAAGGCACGGGGCAGGCTGCCGAAACCGCAACGGTCGAACCGTTCGGACAGGTCTTGGTCGCTTCCGGACAGGCCTGCGTAGAAAGCACGGTCTGGCCGCCGGGGCAGGTCTTGGTCGCAATCTGGGTTTGCGGACGCTCGGTCAAATCCTGCGTGGTGTTCTGGAACACCGGATTCGGCCTCGGATTGATCTTCGGCTGCGGAACGACCGGCGGAGGCGTGAACTCGGGCACTTCCTGCTCGGGCGGCGGCGGCGGCGGCTCGTCCTCTGGCTCGGGCGGCGGCGGCTCCTCAACATCGACCGTAGTTACGCGCTCGACCACGTCCTTGACTGCGCTGATCGCGAGTCCCGTGACAAGCAGGTAACCGAGGGCAATGTGAATTATGGCAACGATGACAATCGCGATTACGCGATTCCCACTCATCTCCTGGTCAGCATAAGCCATTCGGTTGCATCACTCCATCGTGTCTGCCCGATTCGCACCGGGCCAATTCATGGCGCCGTTTGGGGGGTAGGTGCTTGTTCGCACCCCGGCACCGCATTCCTTTTACACCTTGGCGAACCCTTGAGGAACGTCGGCGCTAGTCCAGGCTTGTTCCCAAATAAATCGCCAAAGGCAACTCTCAGGCAATATTGTATCATTAACCCGGTTTATGGTGCACCCCTTAGCGGTGGAGGCCTTCGGGGGGCAAGCGGTTTATCGGTTAACTGCCAATTCACGGCCTCTGCCCCAAGGAACGCTTTGACACTGCCCAAGGTTTCCGGATGGAACCAAGAGACGGTTTTTACGAAAGGTTTATTGCGACACCATGCCCAAATTGCCGATTCTCGCCGCTGCAGCAGGTCTTGCCTTGGCCGCTCCGCTGGCCGCACAACCGGCTCCGCCTGCGGCGCTGACCTATGCGGATATGGTCGATCTGGCCGAGGCGGCCCCGCTCGTCGTCCGCGCGAGAATCGTCGACCAGGTCGCCTTGAAGCCCGAGCGCGCGCCTGACGTCGCACCGGGCCATGTGCGGCTCTATATAGAAGCCGAGACGCTGGCACTGATCGCGGGCAATGTACCGTTGGGACAGGAACTCGCCTATCTTGTCGATGTCCCGCTCAATGCCAAGGGTAAGCCCCCCAAGCTCAAGAAGAGCGAGGTCCTGCTTTTCGCGCGCGCGGTGCCGAACCGCCCGGGCATGCTGCAGCTGGTCGGCAAAGGCGCGCAGCAGGCTTACTCCGCCGATCTGGAATCGCGTCTTCGTCCTGTGCTGACCGCACTCGTTGCGCCCGAGGCGCCTCCGGCCATCGTACGAGTCGGCGATGCACTGGCAGTCGAGGGCACGCTGGTCGGCGAATCGGAGACACAGCTGTTCCTCGACACCGAGAATGACGGGCCGGTATCCATCACCGTGGTCCGCCGTCCCAACCAGCCGGTGCGCTGGGGTGTCTCGTGGAGCGAAATTGTCGACCAGTCGGCGCGTCCGCCTGCGAAGGACACGCTGGAATGGTATCGCCTCGCCTGCTCGCTGCCGGCGGACCTGCCCGCGCAGGCGAACCTGTCGCGCGACCCGCGGGCTCGGGCGATGGCCGCGCGCGACTATGCTTTTGTGGTCGAGCAGCTGGGCAGCTGCGATCGCTCGCTCTGACTCCCAGTAGCACACGCCCAGCTTAGGGCCGGACAAGACAAACTGGTTCACGCCCCCGCCGCCCATGCGCTAGGCGGGGGCGCATGGAGCCTTTCCGACACACATTTCGCGTGCGCTATGCCGAGGTCGACCCGCAGAGCGTCGTCTTCAATTCGCGCTATCTCGAATATGCCGATGTCCTCGTCAGCGAGCATTTCCGCGAGGCGCGCGCCAATGGCATGCCCGACGATGTCGAATTCCACGTCCGCAAGGCCGAGGTGGATTATCTCGCCCCCATCCGGCTCGACGAGCTTATCGAGGGCCGGTTGACGGTCGAGGCAATCGGCAATTCGAGCATGCGCACGCTGATTACGCTGCATGGCGCGGACGACGGCTCGCTGCGCGCGGAGATACGCCTGCTGACGGTCCATGTCGACTTGCCCGAAGGCCGCCCGACGCCCGTGCCCGACGCGGTGCGCAAGGCCTTCGGTTTCCCCGCGCGGGAGACGGTCGATGGCTGAGCCGCTGCGCATCGCCCTTGCCGGGCTGGGGACGGTCGGAGTCGGCGTTATCCGCCTCATCGAGACCAATCGCGACATGATTGCCGCGCGCGCCGGTCGGCCCATCGAAATCACCGCCGTCACCGCCCGCGAGCGCGGGAAGGACCGCGGCGTCGACCTCTCGCCCTATGCCTGGGTCGACGACATGCACGCCATGGCGGAACGCGCCGATGTCGATGTGGTGGTCGAACTCGTCGGCGGATCCGACGGACCGGCGCTCACCCTCGCGCGCGCTGCTTTCGATGCGGGCAAGGGGCTGGTGACAGCCAATAAGGCGATGGTCGCGCATCATGGACTGGAGCTTGCCGAAGCGGCGGCGATCCACAATTCGCCTTTTGCCTTCGAGGCAGCTGTGGCGGGCGGCATTCCTGTCCTCAAGGGCCTGCGTGAAGGCACAGCGGCCAATGCGCTGACCCGGATTTACGGCATCCTCAACGGCACCTGCAATTACGTGCTCTCCGAGATGGAGCAGACCGGCGCGGACTTTGGCGAGATGCTCGCCGCCGCACAGGAAAAGGGCTATGCCGAGGCCGACCCCGCTTTCGACATCGAGGGCGTGGACGCAGCGCACAAGCTCGCTATCCTTGCCGCCATCGGTTTCGGCACGCGCATCGATTTCGAGAACGTGCGCACCGAGGGCATCACCGAGGTCCGCGCAAGCGACATCGCGCAGGCCGACAGCCTTGGCTACGTCATCCGCCTCGTCGGCATTGCCTCGCTCACCGGCGAGGGCGCGGATTGCCGCCTGCTGCAGCGCGTGCGGCCATGCCTCGTACCCTTCCGGCATCCGCTCGCAGCCGTGACCGGGCCGACCAATGCGGTCGTGGCCGAAGGCGATTTCTCCGGTCGCCTGTTGTTCCAGGGCGCCGGTGCGGGTGACAAGCCCACCGCCAGCGCGGTGGTGGCCGACCTCATCGATATCGCCCGCGGGCAGAGCGGCGCGCCGTTCTCGGTGCCGACGACAAGCCTCGTCACCTATCCGCCCGCCGACCCGGGCAACCGCATCGGGCGCGACTACATCCGCTTTACCGTGGCCGACCGTCCCGGCGTGCTGGCGGAAATCACCGCCGCGATGCGCGATGCCGATGTCTCGATCGAAAGCCTCATCCAGCGCGGGCGCGACCAAGAGGGCGGCGATGTGCAAGTGGCAATGGTCACGCATGAGGGTCCAGAGCGCTGTGTGACAAAAGCGCTCGAATTGCTCGACGGCTCGCCTAGCCTGACGGCTCCTCCGCTTGTGATGCCGATCCTGAAGGATTGAGCGGTTCGGGAAGGCCGAGTTCCTCGGCGTTGCCCTGCAGGCCGGGTGCGTCCGCCACCGTCACCGAACCGTCGGGATTGGCCGAATGGCCGCGCGGTGCGAGCCCGCGTGCGATGCGGTCGGCATCCGAACCCTTGGGCGTGTCGGGCAATTCGTCGAAGTCGATCATATAGGCAGGCGGCGGCGGGCAGGGCGGGATGAAGCATCCGCGCGCTGCCACGAAGCCGTGGTCGGGAATGCCAAAAGCCTCGGCCGCCTGCGGGTCATTATGGTGCATCGTGCGCTGGGCATGGCGACGCTCGGCGGTTTCCTTGTCGTAGAGCCGGTTCTCATCCCCGCTCCGCTTCCTGCAGACAACGATTTCATTGATGAGGATGGCCGCTTCCTGGTCCTCTTCGCATTCCTCGTAGATTTCTTCCTCAGCCTCTTCGCGCACGGCAAGGATGTCGATGGTAAGCGGCGGCTCTCCGGTCTGCGCCTCGAGCGCGTCCTGCGGGTCAGCGGCCTCCCGAGCGGCGAGTGGCATGGCGACCACAGCTAGCGGCGTGGCCACCGCAATTCGCAGGCTCCATCTCGACAATCCGGCCCTCCCTGTCTATCGGCGCGCGCATACGAATTCACAGGCGCGCCATCGCTCGCGTCGCACCCATGCTTTCAAGGACTGAACCCCCCATGAACTCGACCCCCGGCAACCCGCTCGACCGCGTCCTCGTCCTCGAAATGGTCCGCGTGACCGAGGCTGCCGCCGTCGCGGCTTCCAAGCTTATCGGACGCGGCGACGAAAAGGCTGCCGACGCCGCTGCGGTGGAGGCCATGCGCAAGGCGTTCGACACACTCGAAATCGACGGCACGGTGGTCATCGGCGAGGGCGAGCGCGACGAGGCACCCATGCTCTTCATCGGCGAGAAAGTCGGCGGCGCACCCGGTCGCGGCCCGAAAATTGATATCGCACTCGACCCGCTCGAAGGCACGACGATTACCGCAAAGGCCGGTCCCAACTCGCTCGCCGTGCTGGCTGCCAGCGCAGAAGGCTGCCTGCTCAATGCGCCCGACGTCTACATGGACAAGCTCGCTGTCGGCCCCGGCTATCCCGAGGGCATTATCGACCTTGCCAAGTCGCCGACCGAGAATGTCGAGGCGGTGGCAAAGGCCAAGGGTGTCGAGCCTGCCGACATCATCGTCTGCGTCCTAGACCGGCCGCGCCATGCCGACCTCATTGCCGAACTGCGCGGCATCGGCTGCGGCGTGGTGCTGATTGGCGATGGCGACGTAGCGGGCGTCATTGCTGTGACCGATGAAGACACCACTATCGACATGTATATGGGTCAGGGCGGCGCGCCCGAGGGCGTGCTCGCGGCAGCGGCACTGCGCTGCGTCGGCGGACAATTCAACGGCCGCCTCGTATTTCGCAACGACGACGAAAAGGCCCGCGCCGCCAAATGGGGCATCGAGGACCTGGACCGCATCTACACCCGCGACGACCTCGTGAAAGGCGACTGCATCTTCGCTGCGACCGGCGTGACCAGCGGCTCTCTGCTCGACGGCGTGAAGTATCTGCGCGGCGGCAAGATGACGACCGAAAGCGTGGTCATGCGCGCCAGCTCGGGCACGGTGCGTTGGATCAGGGGCGAGCACAAAGTCGGCTGACACTGAAAAGAACTGCTCTTGAATTTTCTTCGTACGGTCCTGTGCACCCCGAGCAAGAGCCCGCGCTGGATCAAGGGCGAACACAGGGTCTGAGGCGATCCGAGCCACGAGCTCCAGCGAAATTTTCGGCAAAGGCGCGCATAATCGCGCTCGGCCATGTTGCAATCCCGTGACGTGTCGCTAGGCGGGGGACACAGCTTCCGACGGGGATTCGCTTTCATGAAAATCATGGCCGCCAACTCGAACCTGCCGCTCGCACGCGCGATTGCAGGTTATCTCGAAATGCCGCTTGTCGATGCGCAGGTGCGCCGCTTCGCGGACGAGGAAATCTTCGTCGAGATCCATGAAAACGTGCGCGGCGAAGATGTCTTCGTGGTCCAGTCCACGAGCTATCCCGCGAACGACAACCTCATGGAACTGCTCATCTGCATCGATGCGCTGAAGCGCGCCTCGGCCCGCCGCATCACCGCAGTTGTCCCCTATTTCGGTTACGCAAGGCAGGACCGGAAGCCCGGCCCGCGCACGCCGATTTCCGCCAAGCTCGTCGCCAACCTCATCACCGAGGCAGGGGCTGACCGCGTGCTCGCCGTCGACCTCCACGCAGGGCAGATCCAGGGCTTCTTCGATATCCCGACCGACAACCTCTTCGGCGCGCCGGTCATGGCAGCTGACATCCAGGCTCGTTACGGCGACCAAGACCTGATGGTCGTCTCGCCCGATGTCGGCGGTGTGGTCCGCGCGCGTGCGCTGGCCAAGCGCCTCGACAACGCCCCGCTGGCCATCGTCGACAAGCGGCGCGATCGCCCGGGCGAGAGCGAGGTGATGAACATCATCGGTGATGTGAAGAACCGCCACTGCATCATGATCGACGACATCATCGATTCGGGCGGCACGCTGTGCAACGCTGCGCAGTCGCTGCTCGACGAAGGTGCGGCCTCGGTCACTGCCTATATCACCCACGGCGTGCTGTCGGGCGGCGCAGTCGCGCGCGTCGACGGTTCGGCGCTGAAGGAACTGGTGATTACCGATAGCATCAAGCCGACCGATGCAGCGAAGGATTCGGACAAGATCCGCATCCTCACCATCGCCCCGCTCATCGGCGAGGCCGTGCGCCGCATTGCCGACGAAAGCTCGGTCAGCTCGCTGTTCGACTAACCGTGGGCGCCGCCTTCGGTTCGGCCTCCGGGTCACGCCATGAAGGCAGGGCATTTTCCTGCAATTCGCGGATGGCTTCCAGCCTCCTCGCCTGACGCGTTTCCAGCGTCATCGTGAGGATGGGTTGCGGGCGCTTGGAGAAGGCATGAGGGGTCATGTCGAAAATCCGGCTGAACTCGCGGATCATGTGTGACTGGTCGTAATAGCGCAGCGCCGCCACGTCGCGCTCCTGCGGCTCGACTATGCCGCGCAGGGTCGCGGCGAGATCAAGGGCGCGAGCGCGCTGCAGGACCTTCTTGGGCGGCAGGCCGAAATCGCGGTTGATGAGGCGTGTGACCGTTCGTGAGGAGACCTCGTGATGCTCTGCAAAGTCGGTAATCCTGAGATTGGGATCCATCAGGCATGCGTGATCGAAGCTGCGTGTGATTTCATTGGGCAGTGCATGCGAGGCAGTATCGGCGACCTGCATCAGGCAGGCCTCGGCCAGTTCGAGCCAGTCGTGCAGGCTGGCTTGCGGGTCGAAATCGTCGATCCAGCCGGGATTGGTCTCGGGCCAGACGGCGGCTAACGGCACGATACGGTCGACATAATGCTCGATGTCAGGTCCGCCCAAGGCCGCGATTGCGCCAGGCTGGAACTGGATGGTCACCGTGGAAAATCCACCGCGGACGGACGCGGGCATGCGTTTCGACTGAGGGCCGTAGAAGAACATGCCGCGCCCGTGTTCGAACGGGCCCGTCACCGTCTTCCCGCACCACTCGCCTGCGAAGATGAACCGCAAGGCCGGCATGTCGGAAAAAATCCCGCAGGACACCTCGTTATCGTCATCGGCTTCCACGCGTGTTGCGTAGATGCGGCAAACGTAGGGCTGCAGGGCTTCAATCGGAGCGCGATTCAGCGAAAGAGGCTGGCCGTCGCGAGTCACACCGGCAAGCGAGGTGAGCCCGCCATCAGGAGAAAGGTCCTGTCTGTCCCGCTTGCTTGCTTCAGCCATGCCCGGCTGCGCCGAATAGTTCGGGGTTGGGTAGTCGAATTGTACGATCCGGACATAGCAGCCCGTAGCGGCGTCGCTCAATCCGGTTCGGCATCGGGGTCTCGCCAGGGCACTTCGTCGATGCCCAGTTCGTCCATCGCCTCCAGCCGCCGCAATTGCCTTATCTCGAGGTCGATGCGCAGGAGCACGGCTTCCATCCGCGCCAGCGCCCCGGGCGAAGTGCCGAAGAAATGCTGGATCTCGCGCGTCATGTGCGACTGGTCGAAATAGCGCAGGCGGAAGTCGGCTTCCTCTTCGGGCATGGCAACGCCGAGCAGCGCCGCTGCCATGTCGAGCGCGCGAGCGCGACGCACCGCTTGCTTGGGGCTGATACCGAAGCTCGCCTTGACCTGCCGTTCTACCGTTCGGCGGCTGATGTCGAACTCGCGCTCGATCTCTGCCAGGTCGACCTGCGAAGTCGCCAGCAAGCGTCGGTAGACCGCGTGCGCGAGTTCGGGCGGCTCGTGATTGACCCGGCTGAAGAGCACTTGGCGCGACAATTCCTCGAAATGGTCGAGCCAGTGTTCGCGCGTATCGGCATCATCATACTGGGCGCGGCGGATATGCGGTGGCAGGCCGCTGTCGAAACATTCCACGCGGTCGAGATATTCCTCGTGCGTCTTGCTCTGGTCGAGCGGCGGCGCACCGGGGTGAAATTGCAATAGGAGAAAGCGGATGGGGCCGGTAACCTCCACCGGCATCTCCTTCGTTTGCGGACCGAAGTAGATCGACCGGTTGCTTTCACCGGCATCGAATTCGCGCGGGCCGTCTGCTGTTTCGAACCGCCACCGCCCGCGCAGGAAAACGCGCATGCAGGGATTGGCGGAAAAGAAACCGCAATGGCGATGGCCGGTCCCTGCGACAATGTCTGCAGCGGCAAGCGACTGGACCCAGGGCGCGATGTCGGGCGCAGGCGCCCGGCTATAGGCGAGCGGCAGCCCGTCCCGCGTCAGACCCGTTGTCGAAACGAGTGCGGGAGGACGGCCATGCATATGGCGTTGCTGGCCAGCAGTGTGCCGGTGCTCGGTTATTCTATTCTCCCTTCAGAGCGACCCGAAGGGCGAAGCCGGACGTGCGGTGCGTCTTGACCATCGCCGCGCAACTGTCAAATGCGCATGCATGGCTACACGTTCCGATCTCGACCTCGCCCACCGCCTCGCCGATGCCGCTGGCGAGGCTATCCGACCCCTTTTCCGCGGTGACTGGGACCAGGAGCAGAAGGCCGACCGGACCTTCGTCACCGAAGCCGACCGCGCTGCCGAGGCTGCCATGCGCGCCCTTATCGAGGCCGAGCGCAGCGATGACGGCATCATCGGGGAGGAATACGGCACGCGAAACGAGAGTGCGGGGCGCCAATGGGTGCTCGACCCGATCGATGGCACCACCAGCTTTATTGCCGGTCGTCCCATCTTCGGCACGCTCATAGCCCTGCTGCAGGATGGCTTCCCCGTCCTCGGCATCATCGACCAACCCATCGGACGCGAGCGCTGGGCCGGACGCATGGGTCATGAAACGACCTTCAACGGCATACCTGTCCGCACCGCCGCCTGCCGCGAATTGTCGGGCGCCGTGCTCGGCACGACCAGCCCGCATGCCTTTACCGAAGGCGAGGCCGACCACTTCATGGGGCTCGCCAAGGCGGTTGCCGAGCGGAAGATCATCTACGGCGGCGATTGCTACAATTATGGCCTCGTCGCGAGCGGGCATGTCGACGTGGTGTGCGAAGCGGGCCTCAAGCTGCACGATTTCGCCGCGCTTGCCCCAATCGTCGAAGGCGCAGGCGGCCTGATGTGCGACTGGTCGGGCGAACCCCTGCATGCAGGCAGTGACGGAACCGCGCTCGCAATCGGCGACCCAGCACGCCTCGAGGATGTGCTCGATGCCATGGGGTTGGGGTAAATTCGCAACAGTTCTGGCCGCTTACGTTGCCAGAATGTCATTGTTTATAGAATTCCAAGGGTTGGCTTTTAAAGCGCACCCGCCGGTTGGACGGCAATTCAAGGGCTAATTCAGGGTCTATTTTATTATGAAGAAGATTGTTTTTGCACTGGCCATGGCCGGTGCCTGCATGCCTGTCGCGGCACACGCGCAGGGCGAATACGAAGAAACCGATGATTACGTCACCGGAGCCGAATACAAGTCGGGCTTCCGCGTGGAAGGCCGTGCTTTCTACGAGAGCATCACTGACCCCGCCGATATCGAATATCGCGGTATCTATTACTACGAGACTGGCGAAACCTATGATTTCGGCAGCGGCGTGGGCCTCGGCTTTGAAGTGGGCTATGACTTTCCCGTCGGCGAAAACGTGACTGTCGGTCCGTACTTCACCTATGATTTCTCGAACCTCGAGACTTGCGAAGACGGCGTGTGCTTCGAAGCACCCGAATATTGGGCAACCGGCCTCCAGGTCGGCCTCGCCAGCGGCGATACCGGCCTCCTCTACGGCAAGCTCGGTTACGGCCAACAGACCGTGGCACTCACCGGCACGCTTGATGATCCCGATTTCGGCATCATCACCTTCGACGAGCGCGAGAGCTTCGGCGGATACAATTTCGCTTTCGGTTACGAGCACGGTTTCAGCGAGACCATTTACGCCCGCGGCGAACTCGGCATCAGCGGCAGCAACGACGTCTATGGCTTCGACCTGCAGCGCGTGATTTTCGGCATCTCTGCCGGTGCGCGTTTCTAAGCTGCACGGTTCGTAAGAACGACCGTTCGAAGGGCGGCGGGCTTCTGGCCCTGCCGCCCTTTTTGTACTTGCGCGGACCCTTCACCCTTCTGCGCCCGTTGCAGCGCCATGGAAACCATGAAGACGATTTGTGTGACCGGCGCGGGCAATGGAATCGGGCGCGCCATCGTGATGCATTTCGCCGGCCTTGGCTGGCGGGTCATCGGCCTCGATATCGACAGCGAGGCGCTCGCCCAGCTGCGCGCTGCCCTGCCGCGCGAACGGGCCCTGTTGCTGACCTGCGATGTCGGCAGGGAGGGTGATGTCACGCGCGCTTTCGAACGCGTGAGCGAATGGCTGGGCGAGGAGGGCCTCGATTGTCTCGTCAACAATTCCGGCATCTCCGACCCCTATTGCGGGCCGCTGGACGAACTTGAGCTTGGCGATTGGCAGGCATGGCTCGATGCGAGTCTGACCGCCGCATTCCTCGTCTCGCGCGCCAGCCTGCCGCATTTGCGCCGGGCAGGGGGGGCGAGCATTGCCAACATCTCTAGCACTCGCGCGGTCATGAGCGAGCGGGAAACCTTCGCTTATGCCGCGGCAAAGGGCGGTCTCGATGCCCTGACCCATTCGATGGCCGTCACGCTCGGCCCTGACATCCGCGTCAATGCCATCCGTCCGGGCTGGATCGAGACCGGCCCGTGGCAGAAACGCGGCACGCGCAGCCATCCCGAGCACCGCGACAAGGACCGCGAGCAACATCCTGCCGGACGTATCGGAACGCCCGAGGACATCGCCGAAGCGGTCGCCTATTTGCACGGCGCGCGCTTCGTAACGGGACAACACCTCAATATCGATGGTGGCATGACGGTGAAGATGATCTACGAGCACTGACATGAATACAGGGGGAAGACTGGAAGGCCGCGTGGCCCTGGTGACCGGCGCCGCGCGCGGGCTGGGATACGAAATCGCCAAACGCCTAGCTGCCGATGGGGCGGCCGTCTTTCTCGGAGGCCGCGATAGTGAGGCCTTGCACGGCGCCTGCGAATCCATTGATGGTATAGCGCGGCCCCTTCCCTTCGATATCACCGATGCAGCAGCGACGGCGGCCGCTTTCGCCACCCTCGAGGAGGGTGGTCTCGACATCCTCGTCAACAATGTCGGGGAACGGGACCGGCGATCGCTGGAGGATATCACCCGTGCGGATATGGCAAGGCTCCTCGATGCCAATCTTGTCGCGCCGTTCGACCTTGCGCGCAGGGCAGGGCCACTGATGCGCGCACGCGGGTACGGGCGCATCATCAATATCACCTCGATTGCGGCGGAGATCGCCCGCGGCGATGCTGCCTATACCGCCAGCAAGGGTGGGCTGGCCGCGCTGACCCGCGCGCTGGCGGCTGAACTGGGCCGGGACGGGATCACCGTAAATTCTGTCGCGCCGGGCTATTTCGCCACCGAAGCCAATGCCGCAATGGTCGCCGACAAGGCTATCGCCGAGCATCTTGCGCGCCGCACCTCGCTCGGTCGCTGGGGCGAGCCGCATGAAATCGCGGGCGCGGTGGCGTTCCTCGCCTCACCCGATGCGAGTTATATCACCGGGCAAAGCATTGCGGTCGACGGCGGCTATCTCGCCCATTTCTGACTTGCAATATCGCGCACAATGGCTATTTGCGCGGCCTTCACCGACACGTGATTCCCCGCCGGTCTGGCCATTAGGGCTGCCAGGGCTGGCGCGACGTGTCTCTGACAAGGAGATGAAAATGCCCAAGCTGAAGACCAAGAGCGGTGTGAAGAAACGCTTCAAGATCACCGCCAACGGCAAGGTCAAGCACGGTGTGGCCGGCAAGCGCCACCGCCTGATCAGCCACAATGCGAAGTACATCCGCCAGAACCGCGGCACCACTGTCCTGTCGGAAGCCGACACCAAGACGGTGAAGAAGTGGGCGCCTTACGGCCTCGACTGATCGCGAATTAAGGAGATACTGAAATGCCTCGCATTAAACGCGGCGTCACCACGCGCCAGAAGCACAAGCGGCTCCTAGACCAGGCCAAGGGCTATCGCGGTCGCCGCAAGAACACTATCCGCGTCGCGCGCCAGGCGGTCGAAAAGGCCGGCCAGTACGCATACCGCGATCGCAAGGTCAAAAAGCGCAACTTCCGCGCCCTGTGGATCCAGCGTATCAACGCTGCGGTTCGCGCCGAAGGCCTGACCTACTCGCAGTTCATGCACGGCACCAAGCTTGCCGGCATCGAACTCGACCGCAAGGTTATGGCGGACCTCGCCATGAACGAAGCGGCTGCGTTCAAGTCGATCATCGAGCAGGCCAAGAAGGCGCTTCCCGCCTAATTCGCCAAGTCGATGACAAGTAAAACGGGCGTTTCCCATCGTGGAAGCGCCCGTTTTCTTTTGTCCGATATGGAGGCGCTCTCCAAAATGCGCTAGGATGGGTGCATGAGGGTCGTTGGCTCAAATGGCGGCGTAGGCCAGGTGAAGGTGCGGTTTTTCGCCCCGCCGCCCGATCTCGCTGCCTGCTTCACCACCTTCTACAAGATGGAAGTCAGGCCAGAGCGCGGCGGGACTCTCGCCGATTACCTCCAGCCCGAATGGTCCAACCTGCGCTTCTTCATGGGCGAGCCACCGCGTGCCTACCCGCCCGATGGAGGAGACCCGGTTGCGTCCTCGTTCCAGGCGACCGGCCCCAGCTCGCTTCCCATGCGGTTCGAACTTCCTGCCACCAGCATGTGGGGCATCGGACTGCTGCCGCTAGGCTGGGCGCGCTTTATCGCTGCCCCAGCGGATCGTTATTCCAACTCGATCTGTAATGGCCGCGAAAGCGAAGCCTTCTCCTGTTTTACCGGCTTGCATGATGCCCTGACCGCGTGCGGGAACGGTGATGCAGGGCAATTCGACCTCATTACGGATTTCTTCCGGAACCTTGCCCCCATGCCGCGTGATGCGGCCCGCATCGTCAAGGTGCACGAGGCCATGGTCGATCCCTATCTGATCGAGGTGGGCGCGCTGGCCGAACAGGTCGGGATTACCACTCGCACGCTGGAGCGGTTGTGCAAGCGGCATTTCGGCTTTCCCCCGCGCCTCCTGCTGCGTCGCCAGCGGATGATGAGAAGCCTTGCCGCTTTCATGTTGTCGGACGGCAAGAGCTGGACCGAGACCATCGACCGTCACTATCATGACCAAGCGCACTTCGTGCACGAGTTCCATACCTTCATGGGCATGTCGCCGACGCAATACGCCTCGATGCCGCATCCCGTACTCACCGCCTTCATGGAAGAGCGCCAAAGGATCTGGGGCTCGCCTGTCCAGACGCTCGATACGCCGCGCCATTTCAGCCCCGAAGACGAGGCTGGATGATTGCGGTGGGGCCAAGGGCAGGACGCAGCAACGCACCCTGCGCTAGCAGGCCGGGCCGACCGCAAGGCTTCCAATCTTTTGCGCACATGGCGGTTTTGCGTCGATAGGGGTGCGTAATGGCCGAATCACCCGTGACCGCCGAATACGAGTCCGACGGCCTGCGGCTGCGGCTGGTCGCGCCGCCTCCCGATCTCGCGCCCTATCTTTCCGGATATTATAGAACCGAGGTATCCGAAGGCGTTCTCGTCGAGGATTACCTGCCTCCCGAAGAAGGCAATCTGCGAACGGGCGCGGCGCAAGTCTACGAGGCATGTATCGGCGACTGCCAGCTCCAGGGTGTTCCCGCTGGCGTTGTTTCAGGGCCGACAAGTCTCGTCACCCAACTGAAGATCGAAAACGGCAAGTTCTGGGGAATGGGCCTGACGCCCGCCGGTTGGGCAAGGCTCATCGGCGTCCCGGCTCAAGTCTACGCGAACAGTTTTTGCGACATCCACCAGGCAGGGGTCGACCCCTCCATCGCCTCGCTGCTCGATTATTTGCGCGAAGACGGAGACGATGTCGTTGCCGCCGTCGAGCGCATCAACGCGACATTTCGCGCGCTTCTCGGCAACCGTCCTGCCTCGGAAAGCACGATCCATGCGGTCCACCTTTCCCTGCTTTCGGAGGACGCCAATTCGGTGAATGCCATCGCCACCATGGCGGGCATGAACCCGCGCACCTTCGAGCGGTTCTGCAAGCGGCATTTCGGATTTCCCGCGCGCAGCCTGCTCAAGCGCCAGCGTTTCCTGCGCAGCCTCGGCAAATATATGCTCGACCCCGAGATGCACTGGATAAAGGCGCTCGACACCCATTATTGGGACCAGGCGCACTTCATCCGCGACTTCAAGGCGGTGATGAACATGACGCCGGGCGAATATGCCGAAAAGCCCCATCCGATCGTAAAGGCCGCGGTTGCGGTCACCAACAAGCGGGCGGGCGTGGCACATCAGGCACTCTACCGGCCCGGCGCCGCTCTCGACGAGTAACGGGGGTTTAGCATTGCGCCGCTTGCCGCTAGAGGCAGCCGCGAAGACGAATCCCTGTCGAGAGTAGCATGACCGATCTGGCACAATTGCAATCCGATGCGCTGGCCCGCATCGAAGCGGCGGACGACGCCGAAGCGCTCGAAGCGCTGCGTATCGAATTCCTCGGCAAGCAGGGCAGCATCTCTGCGCTGATGAAGACGCTGGGCAAGATGACGCCTGAAGAGCGGCAGGAGCAGGCGCCGAAAATCCAGGGCGCACGCACGGCGGTTGCCGATGCGATTACTGCGCGGAAAGAGGCTTTCGAAGCCGCAGAACTCGAACGCAAGCTGGCCGAAGAACGCCTCGACCTGACCCTGCCTGCGCCGCAATCGCCGAAGGGCAGCGTCCACCCGGTCAGCCAGGTGATGGACGAGCTTGCGGAAATCTTTGCCGACCTCGGCTTCTCGGTCGCCACCGGTCCCGAGATTGAAGACGACTGGCACAATTTCACCGCGCTCAACATGGCTGAAACGCATCCCGCCCGCGCGATGCACGACACATTCTATTTCCCGGACCAGGACGCCGACGGCAACCGCATGCTCCTGCGCACGCACACTTCGCCGGTTCAGATTCGCTCCATGGTGAAGGAAGGCGCGCCGATCCGCATCATCGCGCCGGGCCGCGTCTATCGCAGCGACAGCGACGCAACGCACACGCCGATGTTCCACCAGATCGAGGGACTGGTGATCGACCGCGACATCAACCTCGGCCACCTCAAGTGGACGCTGGAAACCTTCCTCAAGGCCTTCTTCGAGCGCGACGATATCGTGCTGCGCCTGCGCCCCTCCTATTTCCCCTTCACCGAACCCTCGGTCGAGGTCGATGTCGGCTGGCAGGACGTGAAGGGCCGCCGCGTACTCGGCGGTGACGGCGACGCGCCGGGTCACGGCTGGATGGAGCTTCTCGGCAGCGGCATGGTCAACCGCCGCGTCATAGAATTTGCCGGGCTCGACCCCGACGAATGGCAGGGTTTCGCATTCGGCGTGGGCGTCGACCGCCTCGCCATGCTCAAATACGGGATGGATGATTTGCGCGCCTTCTTCGATGGCGACCAGCGCTGGCTCGACCACTACGGCTTCTCGCCCTTCGACCAGCCGACGCTTTCCGCAGGTGTGGGAGCAGGCGCATGAAGTTCTCGCTCGAATGGCTGAAGCACTTCCTCGAAACCGACGCTTCGGTGGCGGACATTGCGGCTGCGCTCAATCGGATCGGCCACGAGGTCGAGGGGATCGAGGACCCGGCCGACAAGCTCGAAGGCTTCCGCATCGCCAAGGTGCTGACCGCGGCCAAGCATCCCGATGCCGACAAGCTGCAGGTGCTCACCGTCGATACGGGTGAGGGCGATCCGCTGCAGGTCGTCTGCGGTGCGCCCAATGCGCGTGCCGGCATGAAGGGCGTGCTGGGCCTACCCGGCGCGGTGGTCCCCGCGAACGGCATGGAACTGCGCAAGAGCGCGATCCGTGGCGTCGAATCGAACGGCATGATGTGTTCGGTGCGCGAGCTCGAACTGGGCGAAGAGCACGATGGCATCATCGAGCTGCCCGAGGATGCGCCGGTCGGCCAGACATTCGCCGAATATCACGATGCCTCGCCCGTATTCGACGTCGCGATCACGCCCAACCGCCCCGATTGCATGGGCGTGCAGGGCATAGCGCGCGATCTTGCTGCGGCAGGTCTCGGCACGTTCAAGCCGGTCGAGGCTTCGGCCATCGCGGCTTCGGGTGAGTGCCCGGTCGAAATCCGCACCGACGATCCGGAAGGCTGCCCCGCGTTCTACGGCCGCGTCATTCGCGGTGTCGACAACACCAAAGCCTCGCCCGAGTGGATGCAGCGCCGCCTGATCGCGGCGGGCCAGCGCCCGATTTCCGCGCTAGTCGACGCGACCAACTACCTCATGCTTGCCTTCGGTCGTCCGGCGCACGTCTATGACCTCGCCAAGCTGTCGGGCGCGGTAGTCGCTCGCCGCGCACAGAACGGCGAGACGGTCGAGGCACTCAACGAAAAGACCTACACGCTCGACGACACCATGACCGTGATCGCCGACGACAATGGCGTCCACGACATTGCCGGCATCATGGGCGGCGAGCATTCGGGTGCGACCGAAGGCACGACAGACGTCCTGCTCGAGATCGCCTATTTCGATCCCGAACGCATTGGCGTGACGGGCCGCACGCTCGGCCTCGCTTCGGATGCGCGCACGCGTTTCGAGCGCGGCGTCGATCCCGAATATCTCGACGATGGTCTCGCCATCCTCACCAGCCTGATCACCAAGACCTGCGGCGGCGAGCCGACCGAGGTCGTGCGCGCAGGCCAGCCGCCTGTCACCGCGCAGACGATCAAGTTCGACCCGCGCCTGACCGAACGGCTCGGCGGCCTTGCAGTGCCGCAGGAAGAGCAGCGGGCCATTCTGGAATCGCTTGATTTCAAGGTCAGCGACGACTGGACGGTCACCTGTCCGCCGCGTCGCCACGATATCGAAGGGCCTGCCGATCTCGTCGAAGAGGTCGTGCGCATCCACGGGATCGACGAGGTCGAAAGCAAGCCGCTGCCACGTCGCCCCGGCGTTGCGCTGCCGACGGCGACCCCGCTGCAGCAGGCCGAGCGCAAGCTGCGCCGCGCTGCTGCTGCGCGCGGTCACAACGAAGCAATCACCTGGTCCTTCCTGCCGACGGACGAGGCCGAACACTTCGCCGATGGCGCCGAGCTCTGGGTTCTCGAAAACCCGATCAGCGAAGACATGAAGGCCATGCGCCCCTCGCTCATCCCGGGCCTGCTTTCGGCTGCGAAGCGCAATGCCGACCGCGGTGCGGACGGCGCGCGCCTGTTCGAAATCGGCCGCCGCTATTTCCGTGGGACAAATGGCGCGAGCGACGAGAAACCGACGCTTGGCGTGGTGCTCTCGGGCGAGAAGACCGCTCGCGGCTGGTCCAATGGCAAGGGCGCCAAGTTCGACGCCTATGACGCCAAGGCCGAGGCCGAGGCGCTGCTCGAAGCCGCCGGTGCGCCGGTGGGCAACCTCATGGTCATGGGTGAGGCGGGTGACCAGTTCCACCCCGGCCAGTCGGCCACATTGCGGCTCGGCCCCAAGAACGTGCTCGCCCGTTTCGGCGCGCTGCATCCCAATACGCTCAAGGCCTTCGACATCGACGGGCCGGTGATGGCTGTCGAGCTCTTCCTCGATGCGATCCCCGCAAAGAAGGTTGGCGGCTTTGCGCGCGCTGCCTATTCGCCGCCCGCGCTTCAGGCGATAACCCGCGACTTCGCCTTCCTCGTCCCCGCAGACCTTGCGGCAGGCGACCTCGTGAAGGCCGTGCGCGGTGCGGACAAGAAAGCCATCGTCGACGCGCGTGTGTTCGATGTCTTTGCCGGACAGGGCGTGCCCGAAGGCAAGAAGTCGGTCGCCATCGAAGTCACGCTCCAGCCGGGCGAGAAGAGCTTCACCGATGAAGAGATCAAGGCGATCTCCGACAAGGTCGTTGCGAACGCCGCCAAGCAGGGCGCGGAGCTTCGCGGATGAAGACCGCCTTCGTCACCGGAGCCACTGCAGGGATTGGCGAGGCGACCGTCCGCACGCTTGTCGCGAGCGGGTGGCGCTGCGTGGCGACCGGGAGGCGCAAGGAACGGCTTGATGCGCTGGTCGAGGAACTCGGCGCGGACAAGGTGCATGCCGCCTGCTTCGACGTGCGTGATACCACTGCCATGGATGCCGCGATTGCAGCCTTGCCCGAGGATTTCGCGGGCATCGATCTGCTGGTGAACAACGCCGGTCTCGCGCAGGGCTTGTCGCCCGCGCAGGAAGCCGATCTCGGCGACTGGCAGACCATGATCGACACCAATGTGACGGCCATGGTGGTGCTCACCCGAAAGCTCCTGCCCACGCTGATCGAGCGCAAGGGAGCGATCATCGCGATCGGCTCGGTGGCGGGCAGCTACATCTATCCGGGCGGCAACGTCTACGCGGGCTCGAAGGCCTTCGCGAACCACTTCACGCTCGCCCTGCGCGCCGACCTCCACGGCACCGGTGTGCGGGTGACAAGCATCGAGCCGGGCATGGTGGAGACCGAGTTCACCGTCGTGCGCACAGGCAGCCAGCAGGCTTCGGACGACCTCTATCGCGGTGCCGATCCGATGACAGGGCAGGACATCGCCGATACGATTCTGTGGATCGCCGAGCTGCCGCCCCACCTCAATATCAATCGCATAGAGCTGATGCCGGTGAGCCAGGACTTCGCCGGCTTCCGCGTCGCGCGCTCGTAAGAGAACCATGACTTCAGATCGCCGTACCTTCGCGATTATTTCGCACCCCGACGCCGGTAAGACCACGCTCACCGAGAAGCTGCTGCTGACCGGCGGCGCAATCCACTTGGCTGGCGAGGTGAAGGCTCGCGGGCAAGCTCGCCGGGCGCGGTCGGACTGGATGAAGATCGAGCAGCAGCGCGGGATCTCGGTGACCAGCTCGGTCATGACTTTCGAGCGCGACGGGATCACCTTCAACCTGCTCGACACACCGGGGCACGAAGACTTCTCCGAAGACACTTATCGCACGCTCACCGCGGTCGACAGCGCCATCATGGTGATCGACGCGGCCAAGGGTATCGAGCCGCAGACGCGCAAGCTGTTCGAGGTCTGCCGCCTGCGCAGCGTGCCGATCATCACCTTCGTCAACAAGGTCGACCGAGAGGGCCGTCCGGTCTTCGAACTGCTCGACGAGATTGCTGACATGCTGGCACTCGATGTCAGTCCGCAGATGTATCCGGTCGGCATGGGCGGCGAATTCCAGGGCATCCTCGATTTCGCGAGCGGCGAAGTGGTCGTGCCCGAAGGTCCGTCAAAGGAGTTCAAGGGCAAGCGAGTCGCTGATTTCGACCTGCCCGCAGACATCGCGGAAAATGTCGAACTTGCGCAGATCGGCTATCCCGAGTTCGATCTCGATGCCTATCGCAATGGCGATCTGACGCCGGTCTACTTCGGCTCGGCACTCAAGAATTTCGGCGTGGTCGAACTGATCGAGGCGATCGCGAAATACGCCCCGCCGCCGCGCCCGCAGCCGGCGGGCGAGGAGCAGATCGCGCCCGACCATGACGAGGTCACAGGCTTCATCTTCAAGGTGCAGGCCAACATGGACCCGAACCACCGCGACCGCATCGCTTTCATGCGGCAGGTCTCCGGTACGTTCAAACGCGGCATGAAACTCACGCCCAGCGGCCTCGGCAAGCCGGTCGCGATCCATTCGCCGATCCTCTTCTTCGCGCAGGATCGCGAGGTCGCCGATACGGCTGAGCCGGGTGATATCATCGGCATTCCCAACCACGGCACGCTGCGGGTGGGGGATACGCTGAGCGAGAAGAACCAGGTCCGCTTCACCGGCCTGCCGAACTTCGCGCCTGAAATCCTGCGCCGCGTGGCGCTGGTCGATCCGACAAAGACCAAGCAGCTGAGAAAGGCGCTCGACGACCTCTCCGAAGAGGGCGTGATCCAGGTCTTCTATCCCGAGATCGGCGGCCAGTGGATCATCGGCGTTGTCGGCCAGCTCCAGCTCGACGTTCTGATCTCGAGGCTGTCTGCCGAATACAAGGTCGAGGCCAAGCTCGAAGCATCGCCATTTGCCACCGCGCGCTGGATCAAGGGCGATGAAAAGGCGATGGCCGAATTCGAGAAGTTCAACCTCTCCAATCTCGCCAAGGATCGCGACGGCGATCTGGTCTTTATGGCCAAGAGCCCGTGGGACGTGAACTACCAGGAAGAGAAGAACCCCGACCTCACTTTCTCCGCCACGAAGGAAAGGTGAGGTTGAATCCGGCGCGGAGCCGATGCAAAGCGCGCGCATGACGCTCACCGGCCCCACTTCCCAGACTTTCATCTCGCAGCGCCTCCGCCTCAACTATCTCGATTGGGGAGGTCGCGGAAAGCCGCCGCTGGTGCTGGTCCACGGCGGCCGCGACCATGCGCGCAGTTGGGACTGGGTCGCAGAGGAATTGCGCGACGACTGGCACGTGGTGGCGATGGACCACCGCGGTCATGGCGACAGCGACTGGGTTTCGGACGGCAATTACCAGGTGGGCGACATGGTCTATGATCTCGCGCAGCTGGTGCATCAGCTGGGTGTTGGACCCGTCACCATCGTCTCCCACTCGATGGGCGGCAATGTCTCGCTGCGCTACGCCGGGACCTTCCCCGAGATGGTCACCAAGATCGTCGCCATCGAAGGGCTCGGTCCCAGCCCGAAGCGGCAGGCCGAAATGCGCGAGAAGAGCTATCCCGAGCGGATGGCCGAATGGATCGGCAAGAAGCGCTCGGCCTCTGGCCGTAGCCCGCGCAAGTATGAAAGCATCGAAGCTGCCTTTGCGCGGATGATCGAGGAAAACAGTTACCTCACCGAGGAACAGGCGCGCCATCTTACCATCCACGGGGTGAACCGCAACGAGGACGGCACCTACAGCTGGAAGTTCGATCCGCACCTCAATGTCTGGGCAGTCGAGGACATTGCCGACGAATTCCTCCACCAGACCTGGGCCGCGATTACTGCGCCAACGCTCTTGCTCTATGGTGCCGACAGCTGGGCCTCGAACCCCGAAGGTGACGGACGGGTCGATCACTTCTCTAACGCCGAGGTGATCGAGTTCGAAAATGCCGGCCACTGGCTCCACCACGACCAGTTCGACCGCTTCATGAAAACCATCCGGGACTTTCTATAGATGGCAGACTTCTTCGACGCGCTGGATGACAAGCACATCGCCATGATCGGCAAGCAGCCGGTCTTCTTTGTCGCAACGGCCGCCGAAGATGCCCGCATCAATCTGAGCCCAAAGGGTTATGATGCTTTCCGCGTACTGGGTCCGAAGCGAGTAGCCTATCTCGACCTTGGCGGTTCGGGAAACGAAACCCACGCGCACCTTGCAGCGGACGGGCGGATCACGTTGATGTTCTGTAATTTCGACCGTCCCGCGCTGATCCTGCGGATCTACGGCACGGGCCGCGCGGTCCTGCCGCAGGACGAGGAATGGGGCGCGCTATGCGCCCAATTCGAGATGATGCCCGGCACGCGCCAAATCTTCGACATCGCGATCGAAAGCGTCCAGACCAGCTGCGGCTGGGGCGTGCCTTTCATGGAATATCGCGAGGAGCGCGAGACGCTGAAGAAGGCGCACCGCCAAAGCGATCCCGAAGCATGGGTGGAGAAGATGCAAACCCGCACGAGCAGCATCGACGGTCTCCCGACCCGCCCGACAGACCGCTTCATCGCCGGTGACTGAGGCGCGCTGCAACTCTCGCTCGTTCGAATAGTTGATGCCACGTGCAGCTTACCTTTGCCAGCTATAACATTCACAAGGCCGTCGGCCTCGATCGCAAGCGCGATCCCGAGCGCATCCTCTCGGTAATCCATGAAATAGATGCCGACATTATAGCGTTGCAGGAGGCGGACCGCCGCATCGGCGCGCGCGAAACATGTATCCCGCGCGCCGAGATCGACGACACGCATTGGCGGCTGATCGAGGTGGCCAAGCGTCCGCGGTCGATCGGCTGGCACGGTAATGCCTTGCTCGTGCGCCGGAACATCGATGTGCACGAAGGTGAGCCCCTCGACCTGCCGACATTGGAACCGCGCGGGGCAGCTTGCGGCGAAATAACGGTGGAGGGCCACCGTATGCGCGTCATCGGCACGCACCTCGACTTGTCGGGGCTCAGGCGGCGCGACCAGATCCGTTCGCTGGTGGGCTTTGTCGATGATTGCTCGCGAAACCTGCCGACTGTCATCATGGGCGATTTCAATCAATGGGGCCGGGCGACAGGCGCCATGCGCGAATTTTCGGACCGCTGGATGGTGGTTACGCCGGGCAAGAGCTACCCGTCGCGCCAGCCGGTCGCCACGCTCGATCGGATTGTAGCTAGCAAGCATTGGGGATGTGTGGAGGCCGAGGTGCACCACACCGGCCTTTCGGCCATCGCATCGGACCATCTGCCGGTCGTTGCAACGCTCGAACTGATTAAAAAATAATCATGCGCCTATTTTGTGGGCAATTTCCGGCGAGGCTTGCCGGCTAAGCGCGCTTTTTTCCGCGATATCCGATTTGGCACGCCCTTTGCTGCAGGTGCGAAAGCCGGCGCTTGGATCGGCGCGCAACACGAAGGGGTGTGGCTGTGAAATTCATCATCGCCGTCATCAAGCCATTCAAGCTCGACGAGGTGCGCGAAGCCCTCGGCGGCATCGGGGTGGCCGGGATGACCGTTACCGAAGTCAAGGGCTTCGGCCGTCAGAAGGGACAGACGGAAATTTATCGCGGGGCCGAATATTCGACCAATATGCTGCCCAAGGTGAAGCTCGAGATCGCGGTTGGCGACGATCTCGCGCCGCAGGTGGTCGAAACCATCCAGCAAACCGCCAGCACCGAGGCGATCGGCGACGGAAAAATCTTCGTCTTCGACCTCGCCAGCGCCACCCGCATCCGTACCGGCGAAACCGGCGACACCGCGCTGTGACTTCCTGGAGGGACACCATGACCATGCGTAATTTCATGCGCGCCGCCGCTATCGCCGGCACCGCGCTTTTCACCGCCACTGCCGCTCATGCGCAGGAGGCAGCCGAAGCTGCCGCGGCCGTACCCAACCCCGGCAACAATGCCTGGATGATGACCGCCACGATCCTTGTGCTGCTGATGATCATCCCGGGCCTGACGCTGTTCTACGGCGGCCTGACCCGCTCGAAAAACATGCTGTCGACCATGACCCAGATCGGCGCCACCGCGGCGCTCGCAATGATAATCTGGGTGATGTGGGGCTACAGCCTCGCCTTCGGTGACACGACTTACGAAGGCACGCTCGGCTTCTTCATCAGCGGGGGCAGCTACTTCCTCGCCGGCACGGATGCGAGCAGCACTGCCGCCACTTTTACCGATGAAGTCATCTCCAAATATATCTTCATCAGCTTCCAGATGACCTTCGCCGCGATTACCGCCGCCCTGATCCTGGGCGCGACGGCAGAGCGCATGAAGTTCAGCGCAGTGATGGCCTTCGTGCCGATCTGGCTGACGATCGTCTATTTCCCGATTGCCCACATGGTCTGGGCGGGCGGCGGTCTCCTGTTCGAAGACGGCGCGCTCGACTTTGCTGGCGGCACCGTGGTGCACATCAACGCCGGTGTCTCGGGCCTCGTCCTTGCATACCTCCTCGGCAAGCGCCGCGGCTGGCCGCAGGAACCTATGATGCCGCACTCGATGACGCTGACGATGGTCGGCACGGGGCTCCTGTGGGTGGGCTGGTTCGGCTTCAACGCCGGTTCCGCTCTCGAGGCAGACGGTTCGGCAGGCCTTGCCATGATCAACACCTTTGTTGCCACGGCAGCAGGCGCACTGACCTGGATGGTGATCGAGAAGCTGGCGGGCCACAAGGGTTCGGCACTCGGCTTCTGTTCGGGCGTGATTGCCGGTCTCGTCGCCGTCACTCCGGCAGCAGGCAATTCGGGGCCCTTCGGCGCAATCCTGCTGGGCATCCTCTCGGCAGCCGTGTGCTACTTCTTTGTCGCCAAGGTGAAGGCCAAGTTCGGCTATGACGATAGCCTTGATGCTTTCGGCATCCATGGCATCGGCGGCATTGTCGGCGCAATCGGAACGGCGGTGGTCTACCAGCCGTGGATCGGCGGGCCTGGTGATGGCTCGACCGCGCTTGGTACCCAGCTCGGTATCCAGGTTTTCAGCGTTGTCGTGACGATTGTCTGGGCGACGGTTGGTACCCTCATTGCCGGTTATCTCGTCAAGCTGACAATCGGCCTCCGGGTCACCGAAGAAGCCGAAGTCGACGGGCTCGATATCTCCGAACACGGGGAGCGCGCTTACAACTAACCAGTTCGGCGGGGCCGCTTCTTCTTCTCTCTCCTCTCGAGGAGTGGCCCCGCCTACCGATGTTCCTCCTGCGAACAAAGCCTTTGTAAGGGCCGGGACTATTGAGGTTCCGGCCCCTTTTTCATACCTTCTTGGGGTAATTTTACGGCAGCCTGTGAATAGGCGGCATTGCATTTGTTTCGCGAGGGGCGCATGAAACCCTTCTGTCACATTAACAGATGTGGCTTAGGCATTCAGGGAGGAACCAAATGCTTCGTGCCAACACGTTGAAATCTCTCGCTCGTCCGGCATTCCTGTCGAGCGTTGCAGGGCTGGCGATCGCTTCGCCTGCCTATGCGCAGGATCAGGAAACCCGCATCCAGACCGATGCCGAGGCGCGCGCCGAGGCCGACGCTCCGGCCATCATCGTCACCGGTACGCGTCAGAATAATCGCTCCGCAGCAGACACTGTGGCACCTGTAGACGTTGTTGGCTCGGCAGAACTCAACAACACTGCAGACAGCGACATCGGCAATGTCCTGCGCGTCTCGGTTCCCTCCTTCAACGTCGGCACCCAGCCGATTTCCGATGCAGCGACCCTCGTCCGCCCGGCGAACCTTCGCGGTCTCTCGCCCGACAACACGCTGGTGCTGGTCAACGGCAAACGCATGCACCGCGCCGCGGTCATCGCCTTTCTCGGCGGTGGTATCTCGGATGGTTCGCAGGGTCCCGATATCTCGGTCATCCCTTCGATTGCGATCAAGCAGCTTGAAGTCCTGCGCGACGGCGCTTCCTCGCAATATGGTTCGGACGCTATTGCGGGCGTTCTGAACTTCATCCTCAAGGACGCGCCTGACGGTGGGACCCTGTCGGCCCAGTGGGGTGAAACCTACGAGGGCGACGGCGACACCTATTCGATCGCCGGCAATGTCGGCATCGGCCTCGGCAGCACCGGTTTCCTCAACCTGTCGGGCGAATATGGCGAGCAGGATGCAACCGTCCGCTCGGTCCAGCGCGACGATGCAGCAGCGCTGATTGCAGCGGGTAACACCGATGTTGCAGACCCGGCGCAGATCTGGGGGCAGCCCAATGTCAATGACGATTTGAAGTTCTACGCCAACATGGGCTTCGACTTCACCCCGGAAATCAGCTTCTATGCCTTCGGCAACTACGCCGAGCGCAATGTCGACGGCGGCTTCTTCTTCCGCAACCCGACCAACCGTGGCGGTGTCTATGCCGGCCCGACAGTCGACCCGGCGACCGGCGATCCGCTTGCCGAAGCTGATGGCGGCGTGCCTTCGGTCCTCGTTGGCGACCTCTCCATCGACACTGCAGGTGATTGTCCGGCGGGCATCCCGTTGACCGCAGGTGGCGGCCTCATTCCCGATCCGACCATCCTCGCCCAGGTCCAGGCCGATGCGAACTGCTTCAGCTTCGTCGAACTGTTCCCAGGCGGCTTCACCCCGCGCTTCGGCGGCGATGTCGAGGATTATTCGGCAGCAGCCGGTATCCGCGGACAGCTGTTCGGCGGGCTCGATTTCGACCTCAGCTATCGCCACGGCCGCAACAAGACCTCGTTCAGCATCCGCAACACGGTGAACGCTTCGCTCGGCCCCAACACGCCGACCGAGTTCAACCCCGGCGGCTATGCGCAGACCGAGAATGTCGTCAATCTTGACCTGGGCTATGAAATTCCCGTCGGTGGCGGCAGCGTGTATATCGCTTCGGGCGCGGAATACCGTGATGAGGAGTTCACCATCACGGCAGGCGATCCGGAATCCTTCGCGCTAGGCCCGCTTGCCCAGCCGAGCGCTGCCTATCCGACCGGACAGGGCTTCTCGACCAGCTCCAACGGCTTCCCGGGCTTTGCGACCAATGCCGCAGGCTCGAGCAAGGAAGATAACAAGGCAGCTTATATCGACATCGAAGCCGACCTCGTCGACGCGCTGACCCTGCAGGGTGCGGTTCGCTACGAGGACACCAAGAGCTTCGGCGATACGGTGACCTGGAAGCTGGGTGCGCTTTACAAGCTGACCGATGCGTGGCGCCTGCGCGGCACCTATTCGACCGGCTTCCGCGTGCCGACGGCCGGCCAAGCGAACGTCATCAACATCACCACGCAGTTCTCCAATGGTGAGCTGCAGGATGAAGGCACCTTCCCGCTCAACAGCCCGGCCGGTCTTATCGCCGCGGATTATGTCGAGAACAGCCTCGGCCTCGATCGCCCGGTGCTAGGCCCTGAAAAGGCCGACAGCTTCACGCTCGGCGTGGCAGGCGATTTCGGCGACTTCACGGTCACGCTCGACTATTTCAACATCAAGCTGCGCGATCGTATCTCGCGCTCGTCGGCGATTAATTTCCCGGCGGCGCTGTGCTACCTCGCGGCGACCGATGGCGTGGCAACGTCATGTCCGGCCGATTTCAACGATCCGGATGCGACGCTGCCTTCCCCGGCCGAGCTGCTCACCCAGCTCGACTCGGCAGGTTCGCTCAATCGTGCCGACTTCACAGGGTTCGAGGACCTCGTGGCGTTCAGCTACTTTAACAACGACTTCGATACCCGCACGCAGGGTCTCGACTTCGTGGCCAATGCGCGGCTCTATCCGTTCGAGAGTGGAACGACCCGGGCGACGCTGGCGGTGAACTGGACCGATACCAAGGTCACCGATGCGGGTGCGACCATCTCGGCAGTGCGCCAGCGCCAGCTGGAAGAGGGCTTGCCGCAATGGAAAGGCTTCCTCAACCTGACGCACGAACAGGGTCGCTTCCGCGGCATGCTGCGCGCGAACTACTTCGGCAGCTATTACGAGGCACACCTCGAAGATGCGACGCTGCCGATCGATGCAGGTGCGGAGCTGACTTTCGACGTCGAAGCGGCCTATGAGGTTCTCGACGGGCTCGAACTGGCTGTCGGTGCACAGAACGTGCTCGACAACTACCCCGAGCTGAACCCCTATTCGGGCATCGTCGGCGCGAAGTATGGCGAACGGTCGCCCTTCGGCTTCAACGGCGGCAGCTACTACCTGCGCGCTCGCTTCCAATGGTAAGGGACGCACACAGGACGTAATCGGGAGGGGCGGCCAGGCTGGTCGCCCCTTTTACGTTGGGGAATGGCAAAATGCTCAGAATCAGGACCGCGACGCGCAAGGACGAACAAGCCATCTCGGAGCTGATGTCGCTGGCAATCGAGCAGCTCCAGAGAGGCTATCTGAGCGCAGAGCAGATCGAAGCGTCGAAGGCAGGCATGGGTCTTGATGGCCAGCTCATCGCAGACGGCACATACTTCTGCGTCGAGGATGGAGAAGAATTAGCGGGCTGCGGTGGCTGGTCTCGGCGTGCCACTCTCTATGGCGGCAACCATTCGGCTGGCCGCGACGCGCGGCTGCTCGACCCCGCCTTCGAGCGCGCAAGGATAAGGGCGATGTACACCCACCCCGACCATGTCAGGAAAGGGGTCGGGCGGCTGATTCTCGAAACCGCAGAGAAGGCGGCACGCGAGGAAGGTTTCAAGGCCATCGAAATGGCCGCGACCATGGCAGGCAAGCCGTTCTACGAACGCTGCGGCTATGTCGTCGAAAGCGAGTGGGAAGACACCAATGGTGCCGTCCCGGTCCCGCTCGCAACGATGGCCAAGCCGCTCTAGATTTTCTCGCGCGCGCTCCGGCTAGCCGGCGAGCGCTTCCTTGACGAAATCAGCGCAGCGTTCGCCGATCATGATCGAGGGGGCATTGGTATTGCCCGAGACGAGGCGGGGCATGATGCTCGCGTCAGCGACCCACAACCCCTCGACACCGCGCACCTTTAGTGTGGGATCGACCACATCGCTCTCGTCTGCACCCATCCGGCAGGTTCCCACCGGATGGTAAACCGTGTCGGCGCGGCTGCGGATGAGTTCATCGAGCTGGTCGTCGTCCTGCAAATCGATGGGGAAGCGGTCCTGCGGGCCATAGGCCTGCAGTGCGGGCGCTTCGGCTATGCGGTGCGACATTCGCACACCCTCGCGCAAGGTGGCGATATCGCGATCGTCATCGAGGAAATTTGGGTCGATCACTGGCGCATCACCAGCTTCGCGGCTGGCGAGGCGTACCGTTCCGCGGCTCTCGGGGCGAAGCACGCAGGCGTGCAACGAGAAACCGTAACCCCTGACCGTGGTGCGGCCATGGTCTTCGAGCATGGCGGGGACGAAATGCCACTGGATATCCGGCGCCGGAGCATCGGGCATCACCGTCCAGAAACCGCCGGCCTCCGCATATGGCGTCGTCATCGGTCCGCTGCGGTGACGGCGATGTTCGAGGATCGCCTTGGCCATGCGGAACGTGCCCTTAAGCGTGCTGCCGATAAACTGGTCGCTCTTCGTCTCCCAGCTCGAGACATAGTCGATGTGGTCCTGCAGGTCCGCGCCGACTGCCTGTTTGTCCAGCACGACATCGATGCCATGCTCCTTCAGATGCTCCGCCGGACCGATGCCCGAAAGCATGAGAATTTGCGGGGAATTGAACGCGCCTGCAGACAGCACGACGCCGCCGCGCGCCTTGACCGTGCGTCCGCGCTTGCCGACCGAATAGGTGACCCCTGTCACCCGCCCGTCCGCGATTTCCAGCCGCTGGACGGTCACCCCGATACGAATGTCTAGATTGTCGGAACCGCGCTTGGGCTCGACATAGGCGCGCGCGGCGGACCAGCGTTCGCCGTCCTTCTGCGTTACTTGATAGAGCCCGAAACCGGCCTGCTTCTCGCCGTTGAAATCGGCGTTCAGGGGCAGCTGCAGTTCCTGCGCCGCCTCGACGAAAGCCATGCTTCCTTCGTTGGCGTATTTCTGGTCGCTGACCCACAGCGGGCCGTCCTGCCCGTGATACTGGCTTTCACCTCGCACATTGTGTTCGGCGCGCTTGAAGTAGGGCAACACGTCATCATACGCCCAGCCGGTACAGCCAAGCTGAGCCCAGTTATCGTAGTCCCATTTGTTGCCACGGATGTAGACCATGGCGTTGATCGCCGATGAGCCGCCGAGGCCCTTGCCGCGTGGTTGGTAACCGATGCGGCCATTGAGCCCTTTCTGCGGCACGGTATCGTACATGTAATTGGCGGCCTTGTTCGGGATCGCCAGCATGCCGGGCGTGGTGATGCGAAAGCCATTGTTCCGCCCGCCGGCCTCGAGCAGGCACACTTTCCTGCCGGCTTCGGCAAGCCTTCCGGCAACCGCGCTGCCACCACTGCCCCCGCCAACGACGATTACGTCGAACTCGTCCATCAATGAAACTCCTCTCGATTCGAGAGGTTAGGCAGGCTCGGCCTCGCCTGCAATCGAGTTTTCATCAGCAACCGGTTTTGCGGCTGTCGTCCCGGAAGTCCTCTCGAGCCAGGCGGCGCGAATTTGGTCGCTAGTCTGGCGGCTGCCGTCATGCGTCCAGCCGGGTTCGCGCAGGAGATAAGACAGCTTATGCTTCCAGGGCGCGCGCCACATGTCCTGCACGATGCCGATCCATTCATGGAAAACCGCCCAGAGCAGGTTGAAGCTGCCCAGCTGCTTCACGATGCCATAGCGGATTTTCTCGTCACGCGTTTCCGGCTCAAATGTGCCGAACATCTTGTCCCAGACGATGAAGACGCCCGCGTAATTGCGGTCGAGATAGCGCGGGTTGGTCGCATGGTGGACGCGGTGGTGGCTAGGCGTGTTCATCACTGCCTCGAACCAGCGCGGCATGCGGTCGATGGCCTCGGTGTGTATCCAGAACTGGTAGATGAGGTTGAAGCCGCCGCAGATGGCAATCATCACCGGGTGGAAGCCGAGCAGCACCAGCGGCAGCGCGAAGACGAACCCCAGCGTGAGGAAGCCGGTCCATGTCTGGCGGAGCGCGGTCGAGAGATTGTAATGCTGGCTCGAATGGTGGTTCACATGGCTCGCCCAAAACCAGCGCACGCGGTGGCCGAAGCGGTGGACCCAGTAATATTTGAGGTCATCGAGCACGAAGCACAGCGGCCATGCCCACCACACGCTCCACCACTCGGGGCCAAAATCGAACAGGCGATATTCCCACACGTATAGGAAGAGCGCGAGGAACAGCCCGCCGAAGAGCAGTCCCGAAACCGTGCTGCCGAGGCCAAAGAGGAGGCTGGTGAGAGTGTCCTTCGGCTCGTAGGCATGGCGATTCTTGCGCCACGCCCACACCATCTCGATGAGGACGAGCGCGACGAAACCGGGCACGGCATATTCGGTGGGCGAGAAATCGGGCATGGTCGGCCTACTTTATAGCCTCAATTCGCTGAACCCAAGCTGGCGCGTCGTCGAGCTCCAGCCCGGCCGCGCCGTAACGCTTTTCGGCGGTATCGATGATGAGCGTGTCGCCATCGATTTTGGCGCTTGCTTCGGCAGTGATGACGCGACCTGCGAAATGCGTGCCGTGCGGGCGGAGCAGCAGGATTTTTCCCGATGCGTCCGAAAGAAGGGCACCGCGACCCTCGCGGTCGAGCGACAGGTGTATGGCGTCGAACCCGTCGACCGCCTCACCGGCAGCGCGGCGCGCCTCTTCCTCGCTCTCCAGCTTGCGCTCGGGGCCAAGCTTCAACCCCCAGGCAATACCTGCGAGCACGAGGATGGCGGCGAGCGAGCCGAGGAATTGCAGCAGTTGCGGGTCCATGAGGCCAAGCGGATTGGCACGGGCCGCGCTTTGCGGCAAGCATGCGCGCAAGGGAGAAGTCGATGAAAATGTCCGCCTCAATCGCCGCCGTCGCCGCAACGCTGCTCGCAACGCCCGCCATCGCGCAGGATGCCGACCCGATTGCTGCCGTCGAGGCGCAACAGGCTCGCACCGAGCGTGTGGCGAAGGACATCTGGGAATTCGCCGAGCTCGGCTATCTCGAAACCAAGTCGAGCGCGCTGCTGGTCGACGAATTGCAGGACGAGGGCTTTGCCATCCGGCCCGGCGTGGCGGGTATCCCGACGGCCTTTGTCGCTGAATGGGGCGAGGGCGGTCCGGTCATCGGCCTGCTCGCCGAATTCGACGCGCTACCGGGTATAAACCAGTCGACTGCGCCCACGCGGGACCCGGTCGAGGGCAAGCATGCGGGCCATGCCTGCGGACACAACCTTTTCGGGGCAGGATCGTTAAGCGCGGCGATTGCCATCAAGAACTGGCTTGAAGCGACAGGAACGCCCGGACGTGTGAGGCTCTATGGAACGCCCGCAGAAGAAGGCGGCTCGGGCAAGGTCTACATGGCGCGCGCAGGACTGTTCGACGATGCCGATTTCGTCATCGACTGGCATCCGGCGGACCGCAATTCGGCGCAATCGCGCAGTAGCCTTGCCAATCGCTCAGCCAAGTTCCGCTTCCGCGGCGTGTCGGCCCATGCCGCCGGTGCACCGCAGCGGGGACGCTCCGCGCTCGATGGTGTCGAGGCGATGAACATGATGGTCAACATGATGCGCGAGCATACGACGATGGACACGCGCATCCACTATGTCATCACCGAGGGCGGGGCGGCTCCCAATGTCGTCCCCGACTTTGCCGAGGTCTTCTATTACGTGCGCCATTCGGACGCCGACGAAGTCCGCGCGCTGTGGCCCCGCCTCGAGGCTGCCGCCAGGGGCGCCGCGATGGGAACGGAGACCGAGGTCGATTGGGAAATCATCCACGGCAACAACCCGACCCTGCCGCTCGAATCGCTGCAGAAGATGATGACCGCCAAGCTGCAGTCTCTTGAGCCAATCGAATATACTTCCGAAGAACTGGCGTGGGCGAGTGCCATCCGCGAAAGCCTTGGCGAGCAGGCGCCGCCTCAGGCCATGGCTTACGAAGTCCAGCCGTGGGAGGTCGTGACCGGATATGGCTCGACCGATGTCGGCGATGTCTCGCGCGCGGTGCCGACGGTCAGCGTCTACACGGCGGCATGGGTACCGGGGACTTCGGCGCATAGCTGGCAGGCGGTGGCGGCAAGCGGTCACTCATATGGCGCCAAGGGTGCCCAGCATGCGGCCAAGGCGATGGTACTCGCAGCAGTCGAGCTCTACACAAACCCGCAGTTGCGCGAGACGGCCAAGGCCGAATTCAACGCCGCGCGCGGCGCGAACTACGCATACGAATCACTCTTGGGTGACCGCGAACCGCCGCTCGATTATCGCCGGTAATTACTCACCCTTGGCGAGCATTTCCATCGTCGGGCGGATGGCCGAGGTGTTGTAGCCTGCGGCGACGGCCCGGCGGTCGATATCTTCGAGGTCTGCCCCCGCCTTGGCCTGCGCCAAAGCCCACAGCAGAGTCGAGCGCGTGCCCGAGCGGCAATAGGCGAGTACCTTCTCGCCGCCCTTCGCCAGCGCATCCTGCATGGCGTCGACCTGCGGCAGGCTGAACCCGGCCGAGCTTACCGGGACCGACGTAAAGCCCATCCCGTGCTGTTTTGCAGCGCTGCCGATTTCCAGCGCGCTCGGCTGACCGGGCGCCTCGTCGTCGGGGCGGTTGCAAATGATATGGGTGAAGCCTTCAGCCTTGGCTCGCGCGACATCCTCGACAGTGATCTGCGGCGATGCCCACAGGCTGTCGGTCAATTGCTTGAATTCGCTCATGCCTCGGCTCCTTCGGCGGCTGGCGGCACGCGCTTCTTGCGCTGGACCATGTTGAGAATTTCCACCCCGACCGAGAAGCCCATCGCGACGTAGATGTAACCCTTGGGCACATGGAAGCCGAAGCCGTCGGCAATCAGTACGAGGCCGATCATGACGAGGAAGGCCAGCGCCAGCATCACCAGCGTCGGATTCTTCTCGATAAACTTCGCCAGCGGGTCGGCGGCAACCATCATGATGCCGACGGTGATGACCACGGCGATGACCATGATGGGAATCTCGTCGGTCATGCCTACCGCGGTGAGAATCGAATCGACCGAGAAAACGAGGTCGATGGCGACGATTTGCGCAATGACAGCGCCGAAAGTCGCCTTGATCGCATCGGCCGTACCGGGCGTCTTGTCGAGCAGGTCGCCCGAATTGTCTTCCGGCTCCATCGAGTGGTGAATCTCCTTCGTCGCCTTCCACAGCAGGAAGAGGCCGCCCGCGAGCAGGATGAGGTCGCGCCCCGAGAACGCCGTTTCGAAGGTCGGCTCACCATAAGGCCCGGGTTGCCCCTCGATGCCAAGGTCGAACAGGGGCGTCTGCAAGGTGACCAGCCAGCCGATGAGCATCAGCATGCCGATACGCATGATGAGCGCCAGCGACAGGCCGATGCGCCTCGCCCGTTGCTGCTGGTGTTCGGGCAGCTTGTTCGACAGGATGGCGATGAAAATGAGGTTGTCGACCCCGAGGATGACCTCGAGCATGATGAGCGTAAGCAGCGCAAGCCAGGCCGCCGGGTCGGAGAACAGCGTTATCAGGTAGTCCATAGCGGGAAGCGATGCCAAGTCGGGCGCGTCCTGACAAGCGAAACCGCAGGCAAATGCGCCATGCGAAAATGTCACATTTGTGCGCCAGTGGAGGGCTTCGCGCTAAATTATTCGCATGAGGCGGATTTTCGCGCTATGCACTGAATTGATGCGGGAGGATTTTACTAAAATCTCATGCCCGCACGCGCCAGGCACGCCTTGCGGCCCACGTGTCGGCGCTCGCGATTACCCGGGCTGCGCGACAAGGTATTTTACGACTTATGGGTTACGACAAAGGGCGGCGGGGTCGCGGACGGGACAAGCGCGACAATATCGGCGAAGACTACGATCCGTTCGGCGGTCCTCCGGGTGATTTCGGCGGCGGCTTCGGCGGCGGCGACCGTGGCGGTTTCGGCGGCGGCGATCGCGGTGGCTTCGGCGGCGGTGACCGTGGTGGTTACGGCGGCGGAAACCGCGGCGGTGGCGGCGGCTTCGGCGGCGGCGGCAACCGTGGCGGAGGCGGCTTCGGCGGCGGTCCGCGTGGTGGCGGTGGCGGCGGTGGCAACCGCATGCCCGCCCAAGTTGTTGGCACCGGCAAAGGCACAGTGAAGTTCTTCAACAGCCAGAAGGGCTTCGGCTTCATCCAGCAGGAAACCGGCGGCGAAGACATCTTCGTCCACATCAGCGCTGTCGAGCGTGCGGGTCTCGAAGGCCTTGCCGAAGGTCAGGAACTCGAATTCAACCTCGTCGACCGTGGCGGCAAGGTTTCGGCTCAGGACCTGCAGATCGTCGGCGACGTTATTGCTGTCGAATCGAAGAGCGAAGCGCCGCGCCGTGAGCTGACCGGCGAAAAGGCGACCGGGACGGTCAAGTTCTTCAACTCGATGAAGGGCTTCGGCTTCCTCACCCGTGACGATGGACAGCCCGATGCATTCGTGCACATCAGCGCTGTCGAGCGTTCGGGCCTCAGCCAGATCAACGAGGGCGAGCGTTACGAGTTCGACCTCGAAGTCGACCGACGCGGCAAGTATTCCGCGGTCAATCTGGTCCCTGCCGAGTAAGGCATAGACCAACCCTCTCGCACCGTTTGACCAAAGCGCTGCGAAGGAATAGATCGCTGGTAAACACGCAGATGGCGGCTCCCATATCCGGGGCCGCCATTTGTCTTTCAATTCCCGAGGAGAGTACCCGAAAATGTCGATAAGCCCGCTGATGCCCGTCTATCCCCGCTGCGGCGTGCGTCCCGTAAAGGGTGACCACTGCCACCTGATCGACGAAGACGGCACGCGCTATCTCGACTTTGCCAGTGGTATTGCAGTGAACCTGCTCGGTCACAGCCATGAAGGCCTCATCAAGGCCATTCAAAAGCAGGCCGAGACGCTGATGCATGTCTCGAACCTCTATGGCAGCCCGCAGGGTGAAGCGCTGGCCCAGCGGCTCGTCGACAAGACTTTCGCCGACACGGTTTTCTTCACCAACTCGGGCGCCGAGGCGGTCGAATGCGCAATCAAGACCGCGCGCGCCTATCACCAGCACGAGGACGGCGATTCGAACCGCACCGAGCTGATTACCTTCACCAACGCCTTCCACGGCCGCACGATGGCCACCATCAGCGCCTCGAACCAGGAGAAGATGCATAAGGGTTTTTATCCGATGCTTGCCGGGTTCCAGTATGCCGAGTTCGACAATCTCGAAAGCGCCAAGGCCTTGGTCAGCGACAAGACCGCCGGTTTCCTCGTCGAGCCGATCCAGGGCGAGGGCGGCATCCGCCCGGCGTCGGACGAATTCATCCATGGTCTCAAGGCGCTGTGCGACGAGCACGACCTCATGCTGGTGTTCGACGAGGTCCAGTGCGGCGTCGCGCGTACCGGTAAGCTCTATGCGTATGAGCATTACGGGATCGAACCCGACATCATGGCGAGCGCCAAGGGTATCGGTGGCGGCTTCCCCTTCGGTGCATGCCTCGCCACCGAGAAGGCGGCCCGCGGCATGGGCTTCGGCACGCATGGCTCGACCTATGGCGGCAACCCGCTCGCCATGGCTGCGGGCATGGCGGTGATGGATGCGGTCGCCAATGACGAATTCCTCGCCGAAGTGACCGAAAAGGGCGAACGTCTGCGCAGCCGTCTCGAACAGTTCATCGGCAACTATCCCGAGCTGTTCGACTTCGTGCGCGGCAAGGGCCTGATGCTCGGCATCCGCATGAAGGTCGAAAGCCGGCCCTTCTTCGTGCACCTGCGCGACAACCACCAGCTGCTCACCGTGGCAGCGGGCGACCAGACCTTGCGCGTCCTTCCCCCACTGGTGGCAAGTGATGCCGAATTCGACGAATTCTTCGACAAGCTCTCCGCCGGCGCGGCGAGCTTCGAAGCGGCGTAACTTTGATGGCTGGCGGCGACGCGCTCGACCTGGCCCCGGTGGTGAGGAGCTTCCTCGACCTGTCGGATGCGGGCGGGGACGCGATTGCCGCCATGCTTGCCGATGCGCAGGACCGGAAGGCTGCGCGCAGGGGCTGGCCGAAGGGCAAAGCCGACTCCGACGCGCCGCTCGCAGGGCACGTGCTCGGGATGATCTTCGAAAAGAACTCGACCCGAACGCGCGTCAGCTTCGATGTCGGCATGCGCCAGCTGGGTGGCTCGACGCTCATCCTCGATTCGGGAACGAGCCAGCTGGGCCGCGGCGAAAGCATCGCCGACACGGCCCGAGTGCTCAGCCGGATGGTCGATGCCATCATGATTCGCACCGACGACCACGCCAAGGCGGAAGAACTGGCGCATCATGCCCATGTCCCGGTCATCAACGGCCTGACCGACCGCTCCCATCCCTGCCAGATCGTTGCCGACCTCCTGACCATGGTCGAGCATGGCAAGGCGCTGCCGGGCCTCGAAGTCGCGTGGCTGGGTGACGGCAACAACGTGCTGCACTCGATTCTCGAGGCGGCGGGCATCTTCAAGTTCAATGTCCGTGTCGGCGTGCCGAAGGGCTACGAACCGGAAAGCGAATTTGTCGAGATGGCCCGCAAGGGCGGCGCGAATGTCACGCTGACGCACGATGCCGACGAAGCAGCGCGCGGGGCCGATATCATCGTCACCGACACATGGGTGTCGATGGGACAGGACCATGCCCACAACAAGATTGCGGCTATGGCGCCCTTCCAGGTCGGCTCGAAACTGATGGGGCTCGCGAAGCCGGATGCGAAGTTTCTCCACTGCCTGCCCGCCCATGTCGGTGACGAGGTGACAGAGGAAGTGTTCGAGGGACCACAGTCGGTGGTCTTCGACGAGGCGGAAAACCGCATCCATGCGCAGAAGTCGGTCCTGCTCTGGTGCTTCGGAAAAATCGCGCCCTGATTTCGCCCCTGTAAATGGGCACAGCGCCTTCCCATATGGCGCGCATGACCGAGACTGCAGAAACCTATTCCGGCCGCACGCTGGGCTTCACCATCCCCTCGCGCGACACGCGCGGGCGCATCGTGCGCCTCGACACGGCGCTTGATGAAATCCTTGGCGCGCATGATTATCCCGCGCCGATTACCCACCTGCTTGCCGAAGCGCTGGTGCTTGTGACCCTGATGGGGTCTTTGCTCAAGGATGACGGCTCGCAAGTAACGATGCAGGCGCAAACCGAGGCAGGAGCTGTGAACCTGCTGGTATGCGATTATCGCAGCGGGGAATTGCGAGGCTATGTCGATTTCGACGCGAGCAAGCTGGCCGAACTGGGCGCGAACCCCTCGCTCTTCGCGCTGTTCGGCAAAGGCTACCTTGCCATCACCTTCGACGTTGCAAAGGGCAAGGGCCGCTATCAAGGCATCGTGCCACTCGAAGGCGAAACTCTGGCGCAAGCCTGCGAAACCTATTTTTTCCAGTCGGAGCAGGTCCCCACACTCATTCGCACGGCCGTGCGTTCGGATGGGGGCAAATGCCTTGCCGCCGGCATGCTCATCCAGCACCTGCCCGACGGCGAGGAGGGCCGTGAGCGCCTTCACGCGAGGCTCGATCACCCTGAATGGGAGCACGTTGCCATTCTCGGCGGGACGGTGAAACACGACGAATTGGTCGACCCAGAGCTTTCGCTCGAAGCGATTGTCTGGCGCCTGTTTCACGAGGAAGAGGAGGTTCGCATCGAAGGCGGCGCATCCATCGAGAGAGGCTGCCGCTGTTCGATCGAGCATTATCAGGAAGTCTTGGCGAAATTCCCGGAAGAGGACCGCGTAGAAATGCGCGACAACGAGGGAAAGATTGTAGTCGATTGCGCGTTCTGCAGCCGCAAGTTTCCTATCGAGGCATAAGGCCACCGGTGCGAATATTGCAATTCGGCGCTGTTCCAGAACGGTTCATCGTCGAAATATACCATATGCAGTAAATCATCCGGCTCTCGGATGTGGTAAAAGTCGAGACATGAAACCGATGCCGAATCGTAAGCTTAGCCGCACAGCAGCCCTTGCTGCAGGCCTGCCAGCCGTTCTCCTGGGCGGCGCTGCGCTTGCGCAAGGCTCGCTCGCAATGCTTGATTCGCTCGATAAGGGCGGTTGGGAATTGCGCTATCGCGATGGCGCCAGTCCGCGCGCTATATGCGTGCGAAGCGGCCGTGAACTCATCCAGCTTCGGCACAACGAAAGCGGTTGTAACCGTTTTGTGGTCGAAGACGGCAAGAACGAAGTCACTGTGCAGTACACCTGTCGCGGCAACGGGTATGGCCGAACCAGCATTCGCAAGGAAGGCAATGGTCTCGTCCAGATCGACAGCCAAGGCATTGTCGATGGTCGCCCGTTCCAGTTCTCTGCCGAAGCGCGACATACAGGACGCTGCCGCTAGTCTTGCTCCTTTCCTTGCGAGCGCATAATTGCGCCGCATGAGCGAAACGAATTCTGCTAACTCCGGTCCTGCCGTCGTCCTTCTTTCGGGCGGTCTCGATTCGATGGTCACCGCCGCCTTGGCGCGTGAACGGGGCCATGAGGTGCATGCGCTCACCATAGATTACGGCCAGCGCCACGTGCGCGAGCTGGAATCGGCGCGCGTCATTGCGGAGAAGCTGGAGGTGGCGCGCCACGTCGAATTGCCGCTCGATTTGCGCAAGTTTGGCGGCTCGGCGCTCACTGCCGATATCGATGTGCCGAAGGATGGCGTGGGCGATGATATACCGGTGACCTATGTCCCGGCGCGCAACCTCGTCTTTCTCGCACTTACGACGGCCTTCGCCGAGACATCGGCTTCGAGGGACATCTTCATCGGAGTGAACGCGCTCGATTATTCGGGCTATCCCGATTGCCGGCCCGAATTCATCGCCAGCTTCGCCGAGACAGCGCGTCTTGGAACCAAGCAGGGCGTAGAGGGTGCGCCTTTCACCATCCATGCACCGCTGCAGCACATGAGCAAGGCGGATATCGCCCGCGAGTGTCATCGGCTCGGTCTGGACCCCGCGTGGAGCTGGTCCTGCTATGACCCGACAGCAGATGGATTGGCCTGCGGCGCATGCGATTCCTGCCGCCTGCGCCGAAAAGGGTTTGAAGACGCGGGACTAGTCGATACCAGTGCCTATTCCAAGGACGCACCTGCCCTGACGGAGTAGTGATTTGACACAGACGACGCCCGCCGAAACCGAACAGACACCAGTGGAGGGCGTGGAAGCGAAAGTGCCGGCCTACAGCTGGTATGCCCTTGGCGTCCTTGTCGTCGTCTACATGCTCAATTTCATCGATCGGCAGATCTTGTCGATCCTGGCAAACGACATCAAGGCCGACCTCGGGGTCGAGGACGACTATCTCGGCTTCCTATACGGGACGGCCTTTGCGGTTTTCTACGCGCTTTTCGGCATCCCGCTGGGCAGGCTGGCGGACAGCTGGAAGCGCGTGCGCCTCATGGCGATCGGCTTGACGCTATGGTCGACGATGACTGCGCTTTCGGGCTTTGCGAAGAATACGGCTATGCTCACCTTCGCCCGGATCGGCGTTGGCGTTGGCGAAGCGACGGCCAGCCCCTCGGCCTATTCACTCATTTCCGACTGGTTCCCCGCCCGCCTGCGCGCGACGGCCTTGGCGATCTATTCCTCCGGCCTGTATATAGGTGGCGGTATCTCGCTCCTTATTGGCGCGATGGTGGTCGAGGCTTGGAACGAGGCCTATCCGGGTGGCGGACCGCTTGGTCTCGCCGGTTGGCAGGCAGCCTTCCTCGCGGTTGGCATCCCGGGCATCTTGCTTGCGATTTGGGTTATCAGCCTTCGCGAGCCGATCCGCGGTGAGATCGACGGGATTCCAACGCCCGAGGACCCGGAACCCTTCCGCGGCTTTTTGCGAGAGCTTTTCCAGGTCATCCCGCCGTTCACGATTTTCGGAGCCGCCTCGCGCGGAACCGGAGCCTTGCTGGTCAACCTGGCTGGGCTGGTCGGCTTCGCTATCCTCGCGTGGGTGATGACCCAAATCGCACCTGCGAGCGCTTCACTTCTGCCCGGGCTTGTTTCGGACCAGTGGCTGTTCCTCGGTATCGGATATTATGCGGTTTACAGCTGGGCGATGGGGCTCAAGGCGCGCGACCTGCCGACCTTCCGCCTGACATGGGGGTCGCCCGCCTTCCTTACTGTAATCCTCGGATATGGAATGGTGGCCTTCATGGCCTACGCCGGATCCTATTGGGGCGCACCCTATGCGGAGCGCGCGCTGGGCGCCGACAAATCTGACCTTGGCTGGTTCCTCGGCGCGCCGGCGGCAGTGGCTGGTTTCCTGGGAGTAATCCTCGGCGGAAGAATGGCCGACTTCCTGCTCGAGCGCCGACCTGAGGGGCGGCTCTATGTCGTGCTCTTCGGACTGCTCGCTCCCATCCCGGCCATCTGGGTGGCTTACACGACGCCAGAACTCACGGTGTTCTATATCGCGAGCTTCTTCGCCAACATGTTCTCGGCAGCGGCCCTGGGAGCAGCGGCGGCGAGCAGCCAGGCACTGGTATTGCCGCGCATGCGCGGATTGGCGACCGCGACCTTCTTCCTTTCGACGACCCTCATCGGCCTAGGCCTCGGCCCGTTCATGGCGGGCTACGTTTCGGCCACGAATGGCGATGACTTGTCGATGGGCGTGCTATCGACTCTGGTGGCGGTACCCGTCGGACTGGTGCTGCTTCTGCTGGCTATCAAGCTGGTGCCTGCAGCTGGGGCCAGTGTTGTGGAGCGCGCGCGGGCTGCTGGGGAGAAGGTCTGAGCCAGCTTCCCTAGCTGGACTGTCTCAGAACGCCGCAGGCTACGCGTGACCCGGCATCGCCTGCCGGGTCGCTGCGATAGTCATCAGCTTCTGCGTGCACGACGACGGCCGTTCCGTCGGCGTCGAACAAGGTCTCGCGCAATTCCCGCGTATCGGCGCCAAGATCGATTTCGGTGCTGGTGCTGCGCGAGGCACCAATGACAAGGTTGGGCAAGTCACCAAGATGCTTGCCTTGCGGGTTGAGAGCACCGTGTTCCCGACCTGCTGGATTGAGATGACCACCAGCGCTCTTGAAATCGGGCGCCGTGCATTGGCCCGTCGTATGAAGGTGAAACCCATGCTCGCCGGGTTCCAAACCGGTGACGGCGACGGCAAGCGTCAGTGCCTGCCCGTTCGAGACGAGTTGTCCCGTTCCGGCGGGAAGCCCGTTGGCAAACGATAACCTTATCTCACCAACCCGCTCTGTGGGGATGCTGTCGAGAGTGCTGCATCCGGTCAGACCGAGGGCGGCAAAGGTAATGGGTATGGCGATGCGCATGAGTGGTTTCCTTGGACTGTTTCGCATCACCAACGAAAAAGGGGCCGGATTGCTCCGGCCCCTTCTCGGTGTTCAACTCCGGAGAGTGAATTACATGCCCGAACCCGGGCCATAGGTGACTTCCACACGACGGTTCTGCAGTTCGCGAACACCGTCGGCGGTCGGCACGCGGAGCTGGCTTTCGCCGAAGGCTTCGCTGCTGATACGACCATCGGGAATACCGCGAGCGGTAAGATAGTCGCGGACCGAGGAGTTACGACGCTGGGCGAGGCCCATGTTGTACTGCGTCGAACCCGAGGTGTCGGTGTGGCCAGCGAGCATGACCGAAGCCGTGCCGCAGTTGGCGTAAGCCGAAACCGCGTTGTCGAGAATGGTCGCTGCCTCAGGCGTGATGTCCGATTCGTCCCAGTTGAAGAAGACGATGTACGGGCCCTGCTGGCAAACCGGAGCCGGCGGAGGCGGCGGCGGAGG
>CCSI01000001.1 GCA_000756795.1 Qipengyuania vulgaris | reverse complement strand
CCGCTATTCAGCATGTCCTGCGTCACTTCTTCGGAGAAGGTGTAGACCCAGGTCTCGCCTGCTTCGAGCACGCCGTCGCCATCATCGCCGCTCTGGTAGACGGGCGTACCGCGGTCGTCGGTGACCACGACATCGTCGATATCGACATTGCCTGCACGGGTGACCTCGATGGTCCACTCGATGTCCTCGCCCAGCACGTCGATGCAGTCATCGCCAAGGCTGGTGGTGCCGGTCTTGACGATCTGGATGACCGGATCCTGGCAGACGTCGAGACTGGCGTCGTCGCTGACCTCGGGGGCTGCCGTGCCGTAACCGACGGCTGTGCCATTTGCATAGGCGATGTTGTTAACCGTCGAGCCGGAGTTCAGCATGTCCTGAGTGACTTCTTCAGAGAAGGTGTAGACCCAGGTCTCGCCTTCCTCGAGCACTTCGTCGCCATCATCGCCGCTCTGGTAGACCGGCGTGCCGCGATCGTCGGTGACCACCACGTTTTCGATATCGACATTGCCTGCACGGGTGACCTCGATGGTCCACTCGATATCCTCGCCCAGCACATCGATGCAGTCATCGCCAAGGCTGGTTGTGCCGGTCTTGATGATGGAAAGTTGCGGGTCGGGCAGGAAGTTGCCGACCTGAACGAAGGCGTCTGTGTCCGAATTGATATCTTCGTCGGTGATGGTGACGACGTGGTCTCCATCGACACCTGTGGTCAGGACCCAGTCGGGATTATCAACCTCCCGAATGGTGTAGGTGCCTGCAATGAGTCCGTAGAAGGTGAAGCTGCCGTCCTCGGCAGAGGTCGTGGTCAGTTCGCCGACCTGGTATTCACCGTCACCATTACTGTCGATGTAGAACTGGAAGCCGCCGAGGCCGCTTTCGCCGTCGGCTTCGTCGTAGACCCCGTCGCCGTCCAGATCATTGAATTTGAAACCCTGGATCTGGGTGGTGTTGCGGATGCGCCATTCCTCGAAGGTCGCGCCTTCATCCGGACTGGGACCGAACTGGGAAAAGAGGGTGAAATAGTGGCTTGCATCCGCATCGTCGAGCAGTGTGACGGGGACGTAGAAGATGAAGTCGTCCTCGCCGCTGCCCGAATTGGTGTCCTCAAGCAGGATGGTATGATCGCCGCCTGCATCAAGGTCGTAGCGAAGCGCGAAATCTTCATCCAGCGCACGATCTTCGTAAGTGCCTGCGTTGTAATCGGCGAGCGTCGCCATGCTTTCGGACGTGTAGATTTGCAGTTCAGTAAGCGCGAGCTCCACATTGGGTTCACCGCTGTTGTCCGTGCCTGCGTTATTTTCCTCGTTGATGTCGAGGCGAAGTTCGTAATAGGCGAGGGGATTGTCGATGCCGTCATCGGTAAGGTCGATGAAGATGACCGGCAGGTCGCCCACGGTCAGCGCCTGCGTAAACGAGGAATCCATGTCGAGACCGGCGCCGTTGTTGTTCGCCGTGGCCGCACCATCGTCAGTGTTGAAACCTTGCGATGCCTGGTCCTGACCGGTCGCGTTCTGGCGCAGGAACGGTGTGTATGTGCCTGAACCTGACACCGTACCTTCACCCGGAGCCAGTTTTTTTACGACCAGACCTTCGGTAACGTCATCGAGACTCTCATCGTCAGGAGTGCCTGGGTTGTCGAGGTCACGGGCGTCGATGATATGTTCCATGTTTGCGAACCTTTCAGCAGGTCAAGCCGGTCAGCGCGAAGGCGCGATCGGTAGGGTGGGGGGAGACACAGGCACGGGACGGGACATGGGGTGGCCGGTCGCGCGTGGTGGCAGCGCCAAGCGCTCCACTTTTGCTTGCGTACACGGCTACCATCCTGCTCTCCCCCGAGGGGAATCCTTACCAGGCAATGGACTCGGTTCGTCCTCTGCCCGAAGCGGCTGCGACCCTGTTTTCGTGCTTTTTGGTGACCCGTTCGCTTGAAGGCGCGAAGTTGCAAATATGGTTAACGCAATTGCAACTCGAGTCAACGGACCTGCTTTGTTCCGTTGCAATGTGTTGATATGCGTAGTAAATTCCATTGCTATTGACGAAACTTCAATTTCCATTTTTGCCCGCGACTCGGGAGCCGAAATCGAGCGATCTCTCCGAAAATTTACTTGCTCTCGGGCAATGAAACTGTGATTCAGCATCACGCATGATCGGGATGCCTTCCTACCACGCGATAGCCGCCATGGCTGTCACCATCGCCATGTTCGTCGCTTTTGCGCGCGGACGGATGTCCATCGAGATCATTTCGCTTCTCACCATCGCGGTGATTGCGGTCGGGCTCTATTTCTTCCCGCTCGAAGGACAATCTCCGACCGATGGTCTGGCCATCGCCTTTGGCGGTTTCGGCCACTACGCACTCATCACCATCTGTGCGCTGATGATCCTCGGGCGGGGGCTCATCGTCACCGGCGCGCTCGAACCGGCGGCCCGACTGCTCGAGCGGATATTCAAATTCAATCTGCAGGTCGGCCTGCTGGTCTCGCTGGGTCTGGCCTTCTTCCTGTCGATGTTCGTCAACAACACGCCGGTCCTCGTGCTGCTGATCCCGATATTCGTGACGCTGGCCGCACGCGGGGCCATGCCTGCCTCGAAAACGCTGATGCCCCTCAACGCCGCCTCGCTGATCGGCGGGCTGGCGACAACTATCGGTACTTCAACGAACATCCTCGTCGTCTCGATTGCCGTGGACCTCGGCATGCCGATGATGAGCGTGTTCCACTTCACGCCGATCGTCCTGGCCGCAGCGCTGGTAGCCTTGCCCTACCTCTGGCTCGTCATGCCCAAGATGCTCGATGATAACCGTATCGAGCAGCCGCACGAGATGCGGCGGTTCTTCACTCGGCTGCGCGTTACCGAAAACAGCCTCCTGAACGGGCGCGAACTTGCCCAGGTCGCCTCGCGACTGCCCGCCGGGATCGAATTCCATGACGTGAAGCCGGGCCTTTTCCGCCCCGGACAGCGGATCAAGGTCTCGGGCACGCATGAGGCGATCGAGGAAGCGATTGCGGTCATGCGCGGCGAGGCAGCGCCAAGCTGGGTGCTCGAGCGCATCCAGCGCAATCACAACGAGACGGGCGAAGACATCCAGGTCGTCGAGATGACGGTTACTGCCGATAGCCGCCTCAACAGCCGTACCTTGCCCACCTCTGGCATCGCCGACCTCTACGGCGTGGCGGTCGTCGGCATCCACCGGCCCGATACGCTTATCGGCCAGAAGGACGAATTCAGCGACGTCGGCGACATCCGCATCCGCGAAGGCGATGTGCTGCTGGTGATGGGTCTGCAACATGACCTCGAAGCATTCGCCAATGGCGACAGCCTGCTCCAGCTCGAAGGTCGCCGCGAATTGCCGCGTCGTTCGAAGGCATGGCTCGCTGCAGGCATCATGGCGGGTTCTGTCGCTTTTGCGTCTTTCGGGCTGGTGCCAATCGCTATTGCCGCGTTGGCGGGCGCCATTCTCATGTTCCTGACCGGTTGCGTGAAGTTCGACAGGGTCGGCCGCGCGCTGTCTGCGCAAGTCATCGTGCTGGTTGCTGCCAGCATTTCCATCGGACGCATAATCGACGAGAGCGGCGCTGCAGCCTGGTTGGGCGAAGGGCTGTCTATCGGGCTTCAGTACCTGTCTCCCGAACTGGTCCTCGCCGCCATCATGGTCTTCGTGGCCGTGCTGACCAATTTCGCCTCCAACGCAACGGCGGCGACTGTCGGCACGCCAATCGCATTCGCAATCGCTGCGCAGCTCGGCCTGCCGCCGGAGCCGCTGGTGCTCGCCGTATTGTTCGGCTGCAACCTCTCCTATGCGACGCCCATCGCCTACCAGACAAACATGCTGATCATGGCCGAAGGCAGCTATGATTTCGGGGACTATGTGAAGACCGGCGTGCCGCTGGTCGCCATTATGGTCACGGCACTTTCGGTCGGGCTGGTGCTGACTTACGGCCTTTAAGGCGCTTTCCTATTGCGCGGGGCTCTGCCAGTCTTGCGCCGAACATTTTCGCACGGGGCCAGCTGGGGGATTTCAGCCCATGGACCGTGTTCCACCTGTTCCAAGCTGAGGGGATTGCCGAAGACATGTCAAACTTGCGTCCAACATTGCTGGCAGCCGCTGCCATTGCATTCGCTGCTCCTGCCCATGCCAATAACCTGAGCGCCTCGCTCGACGAGGATATGCCCGAACTGATGGAGCTCTACCGCGACCTCCACGCGCACCCCGAACTCAGTTTCGAGGAGCACGAGACTGCCGCCAAGCTCGCCAAGCGCATGCGCGATCTCGGTTTCGAAGTGACCGAGGGCGTGGGGCAAACGGGCGTGGTCTCGGTGATGAAAAACGGTGACGGTCCGACCGTCATGCTGCGTGCCGACATGGACGGGTTGCCGGTCATCGAACAAACGGGCCTTCCCTATGCGAGCAAGGAAACAGCCACGCCGGCCAGCGGTGTGACTACCGGCGTGATGCATGCCTGCGGGCACGACACGCATATGGCAGGCTTCATCGGCGCGGCGCAGCTTCTCGCCGAGCGCAAGGACGAGTGGCAGGGCACCCTCGTGATGATCCTCCAGCCTGCCGAGGAACTCGGGCTGGGCGCGCTCGCCATGCTCGAGGACGGGCTCTACACCCGTTTCCCCAAGCCGGATTACGTCATCGCATTCCATGACGCAGCTGCACCTGCTCCGGCAGGGACTATTGGCTTCACGCCCGGCTATGCGCTCGCCAATGTCGACAGCGTCGATATCCAAGTGAAGGGCGTAGGTGGTCACGGGGCCTATCCCCACACCACGCGCGACCCCATCGTGCTCGCCAGCGCCATCGTGATGAAGCTGCAGACGGTGGTGAGCCGCAATTCCTCGCCGCTCGACCCGGCGGTGATCACGGTCGGCAGCTTCCATGCCGGCGCCAAGCACAACATCATTTCGGACGAGGCCAAGCTGCAACTGACCGTGCGCAGCTATTCGGACGAAAGCCGTGAGCTGCTGCTCGACGGCATCCGCCGCGTTGCGCGGGGCGAGGCGATTACGGCAGGATTGCCGGAAGAACTCTATCCGGTGGTGACGGTGGAAGACCCCTATACGCCCTCGACCTACAACGATCCCGAATTCAGCCAGCAACTCGCCACCGGTTTCCGCGAGCGTTTCGGAGACGAGCGGGTGATGGAGTGGCCAGCGGTGATGGGAGGCGAGGACTTCAGCCAGTTTCGCCGTGCCGACCCCGAAGGCGTCCAGAGCATGATTTTCTGGATCAGCGGCACCCCCGACGCGATGCTCAAGGCGATGAAGGAGGAGGGTAAGCCGCTCCCCTCGCTGCACTCGCCGTTCTGGGCTCCCGATGCCGAAGCGGTGGTGCGGACTGGGGCGGAGGCACTGGCAGGTGCTGCGCTCGATTTGATGCCGGCAAACGGCGGCTAGATAAATTGACGGCTGCCGGAGTGTTGGGGCACTCCAGCAGCCGTTTCTCCTCCCCAGGAGAACTGGAATAAAGGGTAGTCTCGGTTAGCCGTCCGAGGGAACGTAGGTACCCAGACGGTGGTGCAGGGCGTTGATCTTCGCCAGCTCCTCGCGGTCTTCCGTCTGGCGTGCGTAGCTCGTGAGAGCGGTGCGCAGGAGGCGGAAATCGGCGGTCGAAAACAAGGCGCGTGCGCGGCCCGGTTCGGTCTTCGGGGTGTCTTCGGTCATCGTAGTCATCCTCTTTTCTCCGTTAGGCTGCTGCAAACTGGTTCATGGTGTTGTCCTTGCCGCCGGCCTTGAGGGCCGCTTCGCCGGCAAAGTATTCCTTGTGATCATCGCCGATATCGCTGCCCGCCATGTTCTGGTGCTTCACGCATGCGATACCCTGGCGGATTTCCTCGCGCTGGACGTTCTTGACGTAGCCGAGCATCGCAGCATCGCCGAAGTATTCCTTGGCGAGATTGTCGGTGCTCAGCGCAGCCGTGTGGTAGGTCGGCAGCGTGATGAGGTGGTGGAAGATACCGGCACGCTTCGCGGCATCGGCCTGGAAGGTGCGGATCTTCTCGTCGGCTTCGGCGGCAAGGTCGGTGCCGTCGTAATCGATGCTCATCAGCTTGGCGCGGTCGTAGCCCGACACGTCCTTGCCTTCCTTCTCCCACGCATCGAAAATCTGCTGGCGGAAGTTCAATGTCCAGTTGAAGCTGGGCGAGTTGTTGTAAACCAGCTTTGCGTTGGGGATCACTTCGCGAACCCGGTCGACCATGCCTGCGATCTGCTCGACATGCGGCTTCTCGGTTTCGATCCACAGCAGGTCTGCGCCGTTCTGGAGCGCGGTGATGCAGTCGAGCACGCAGCGGTCTTCCCCCGTTCCCGTACGGAACTGGTAAAGGTTGCTAGGCAGGCGCTTGGGCGCCATCAGCTTGCCGTCGCGGCTGATGAAGACCTGGCCGTTCTTGATATCGGCAGGGTCCACCTCATCGCAATCGAGGAAGGCGTTGTACTGGTCGCCCAAATCACCCGGCTCCTTCGAGAAGGCGATCTGCTTAGTGAGGCCAGCGCCGAGGCTGTCCGTGCGCGCCACGATGATGCCATCGGGAACACCCATTTCGAGGAAGGCGTAGCGGATCGCGCGGATCTTCTGGAGGAAGTCCTCATGCGGAACGGTAACCTTGCCGTCCTGGTGGCCACACTGCTTTTCGTCCGACACCTGGTTTTCGATCTGCAGCGCACAGGCCCCGGCTTCGATCATCTTCTTGGCGAGCAGGTAAGTAGCCTCGGCATTGCCGAAACCGGCGTCGATATCCGCGATGATCGGCACAACATGCGTCTGGTGCTCGTCGATTTCCTTCAGCAGACGGTGGGTGGCAACCGCATCGCCCTTTGCCTTGGCTTCGTCGAGCTCGCGGAACAGTCCGCCCAGTTCACGGGCATCGGCCTGCTTGAGGAAGGTGTAGAGTTCCTCGATCAGCGCCGGAACGCTCGTCTTCTCGTGCATCGACTGGTCGGGCAGGGGGCCGAATTCGCTGCGCAGCGCGGCGACCATCCAGCCCGAAAGGTAGAGGTAACGGCGCTTGGTGCTGCCGAAATGCTTCTTAATCGAAATCATCTTCTGCTGCGCGATGAACCCGTGCCAGCAGCCGAGCGACTGCGTGTAGTTCGCCGGGTTCTTGTCATAGGCTTCCATGTCCTCGCGCATGATCTTCGCGGTGTAACGCGCGATGTCGAGGCCGGTGGGGAAGCGGTTCTGGACGGCCATGCGAGCAGCGCTGGCAGCGTCGATGGCAGCCCAGCTGTCGCCGTTCTGGGCGATGGTCTCGTTCATCTTCGCGATGTGGCTCTGGTAGGTCATGGCGTAGTCTCCTGTCCGTGGTGCCCTGCACATGGCGGGCTGTTGCAGTGACAATGCGCTTCAGGAGGTGATTCGGGCAGGGAAATTTACAAAATATCTTGTCAGATTACGCGCATTGGGCGTAATCGGCCTGTAAATCTGTAAAGGAATTTACAAATGGCCGATGATGCCGTCCGCGCCGGTCCCGCCATCAAGCGGCTGCGCAAACGCGAAAATCTGACCCAGGCCGCGATGGCTACGCGGCTTTCCATATCGCCCAGCTATCTCAACCTTATCGAGCGCAACCAGCGCCCGGTCAGCGCGCGCGTGGTCATGGCGCTGGTCGAGCAATTCGACTTCGACCCGCGCTCCATCCGCGAGGACGAGGCCATCGGCGGGCTCGACGGCCTTGCCCGCCGCTTTGCCGACGAGCGTTTCACCGACCTCGACATCGACCGAGAGGAACTGGACGAATTCCTCTCCGCCGCCCCACAAGTCGCCGCCGCCTTCGCACGGCTATACGATAACGCAGGCCCGGCAGCGGAAATGTCGGACGATCCACTCGACGCGTCGCGCCGCGAAATCGAACGCTGGCGCAACCACTTCGCCGACCTCGACCATGCGGCAGAGGAACTGGCCGACGAAATGCGCCTCTCGCGTGGGGACATCGGTCTCGCTCTTACCGAGCGCCTGCGCGAACGTCACCAGCTCTCGGTCCGGATATTACCGCGCGAGGTGCTGCCAGACAGTCTCAGCCGCCTCGACCTCCACGCACGGCAGGTGCAGCTTTCCGAAATGCTCGGCCCCGCCTCGCGCAATTTCCAGCTCGCACTCAAGATTGCCCAGCTTGAAAAGCAGGACGACATCATGGGCGTGGCTCACGGGGCGCAGTTCGAGGACGAGGCCGCCCGCGCGCTCTTCAAGCGTCACCTCGACGGTTACTTCGCTGCCGCCCTGCTGATGCCCTATGGCCGTTTCCTGCGCGCTTGCGAGGCGACCGGTTACGACTTGCCGGTGCTCGAGCGGCGCTTCTCGGTCAGTTTCGAGCAACTCGCCCATCGCCTCACCACACTCCAGCGCGTCGGCCAGCGCGGGCTGCCGTTCTTTATGATACGGCTCGACCGTGCGGGACAATTCTCGAAAAGCTTCATGGGCGCGAGCACCGCGCGCTTTGCCGGCGAGGACGTGTCCTGCCCCCTGTGGGACGCGCATCGTGCCTTCGAGCGCGGCGGGGAACTGGTGACGCAATATGTCAGCCTCGACGATGCGGGCGAGGGACAGGGCGGCTGGCTCACAATGATGCGCAGTGTCGAGGGTAGTGGCGCGCCCGGAGAAGCGCGCTTCGTAGTTGCTGTTGGTGTGGAGGCGGTGCTCGCAACCGAGCTTGCCCAAGCGCGCGGCATGTCGCTGAGGCCCAATGACGCGCAGCCTATCGGCCCGGGTTGCGCGCGCTGCTATCGCGAGGGCTGTCCGCAGCGTTCGCTCCCTCCGCGAGGGCGAAAATTGCGCTTCCACCGCATGCGCCGCGGGACCACGCCGTTCGAGTTCGGCCAGACTTCCTGAACGCCGTTAACCCTCTTTATCCGGAACCGGCGAAACCCTTGCCGCGTTTTCGTCACAATTGAGGTTTCCAGGAAGGAAAAACCATGACCGAAGAACGCATTACCGAGACGACCGACAGCGCGGGCAATACCCACACCACGCATACCGTCGTCACTGACACTGGCACGGCAAAGAGCGGTGGCACCAGCTGGGGTATTATTCTGTTGATTGTCGTCCTCGGCATCGCGGCCCTGTTCATCTTCTCGCAGATGAGCGGCGCTGAAGTCGCCAAGGATAACGCAGTAGCCGACGCTGCCAATGAGGTGGGCGAGGCTGCAGGCCAGATCGGCGACGCGGCACAGGACGCCGGTGAAGCTGCACGGGACGCGGTCGACAACTAAGCCGTAGCATCCAGCAAACGTAAAGCGAGGCGACGCTTCCCCCGACGGGAGGTGTCGCCTTCTTCGTCTTCGGCCTGTAAAATTTACCGACATTTCACCATTCCCGTCATAAAAGCGGAAACTGTAATTACAGCCGCGCGGGGGCCGGGTTCATGACCGGGGTTTTTGTTTCTGAAATACGGGGTCCTGCCTGATGGAGTGGGCCGGCTCGCTTTCCTATATTTTCTATTCTATCGGCGCGGTCGTCAGCGGACTTGCAGCCGTTTGGATCGCGCGCAGCGGGGCCGAGGACCGGTCCGACCGCTGGGCCGGTGTCATCGCGCTGGCGTTGACTGCGAACTGGTGCTTTGCCGCAGCCAGCTTCCGCTACACCCACGCGATGGTTGGCCTAACCGAAATCGCAGCCAGCCTCGCCTGGATTTTCGTGCTTTTCCGCCTTTTCGCAAACGATGGACGCGACGAGACCTTGCGGCTGGTCCGACCGGTGGCGGCTTCGCTGGCCTTCGTCGAAGTCCTGCAATTCGTGCTGCTGCTGGTGGGACATCGCTATGCGGTGACGCAGGAACTGGCGGAACTCACCTTCGAGACCGCAGCGCTGTTCCGCGGCCTGGTGGCCGTCGGCGCGCTGGTGTTGCTGCACAATCTCTATGTCGGCGCCTCGCAGCAGTCGCGCCGGATCCTGCGCTGGAATGCTGCGGCGATGGCGGGACTGTGGGCCTTCACGCTCAACTTCTACACCATCGCTTATCTTGCAGGCGGTTTCCCTCAGGAACTTGTTGCACTGCGCGGCCTTGCGATTGCCTGTATCGCCGTGCCCTTCGCGCTGGGATATAACCACAAGGCGGCGGGCCTCACTTTCAGCCCTTCGCGCGCGGCAACCTTCCAGATGCTTTCGCTGGCAATCATCGGTGCCTATCTGCTGGTGATGTTCGGTCTCGCCAGCTGGCTCGATATGCTGACGGGCAATGCGGCGCGGCTGACGCAGGTGGGTTTGGTCATCGCGGCGGGCGCGCTGGCTCTGATCTGGCTGCCCTCGAGCCATTTGCGCGGCTGGCTGCGGGTGACGGCGATCAAGCACCTGTTCAAGCACCGCTATGACTACCGCAACGAATGGATACGTTTCACCCATACCATCGGGCGCGCGGGTCTCGACGAGGCGAGCCTCTCCGAGCGTGCCGTAAAGGCGCTGGCAGACATCACCGACAGCCCCTCCGGTTTCCTTTTCCTCGCCAATGACGAGGGCAATCTGGAACCGGCGGGCCACTGGCGCTGGCCGGGTCTCGAAGTGCCGCCCGTACCGATTTCGTCCGAGATGGCGATCATTTTCGAGCGTGAGGGTCTCATCCTCGATTTCGACGAGGCACGTGCAGGCATCGAGCACCAGGGCGAGCTTGCCTTCGTGCCGCAATGGCTGGTCGAACAGCCCAAGGCATGGGCCGCCGTGCCGCTGCGCCATTACGACCGGCTGGTCGGCGTCATCGTGCTCACTCGCCCGCTGGTCGAGCGCAAGCTCGACTGGGAGGATTTCGACCTTCTCGGTATCGTCGGCCAGCAGCTGGCGAGTTACCTCGCCGAACAGGCCGGGCAGGAGGCCCTGTCCGAGGCAGCGCGTTTCGACGAATTCAACCGCCGGATGGCCTTCGTGATGCACGACATCAAGAACCTCTCCAGCCAGATGTCGCTCTTGCTGCGGAATGCCGAAAAGCACGCCGACAAGCCCGAGTTTCGCAAGGACATGCTGGTGACGCTGAGAAACAGCGCGGACAAGCTCAACACCATGCTTGCACGGCTGGGGCGCTATGGGAAAGGCGGGCAGGAGGATCTGCGGGCCTTCGATATGGGCGCAGTGGTGAAAGCCGTGACCGAGCGCTATGCGCGCAGCCACAAGGTGCTGCTGGTGCGCGGCGAGGCGGTGAATGTTACCGGCCAGCCCGATGCCTTCGAACAGGCGCTCGCGCATATCGTCCAGAACGCCGTAGATGCGAGCGACGCCGACAGCCCCGTCATGCTCGAAGTGTGTAGCGACGGCCTCTCCGGCGTGGTGCAGGTTGTCGACAGCGGGAAGGGCATGAGCCCAGCCTTCCTGCGCAACGGATTGTTCAAGCCGTTCGTCTCTTCCAAGGAAGGCGGCTTCGGCATCGGCGCGTTCGAAGCGCGCGAGATGGTGCGTGCGATGGGCGGGCGGCTCGAAGTGGAATCGCGCGAAGGCCTCGGCACGCGCTTTACCATCAACCTGCCGCTCAAATCGGCCAATGAAATCCTCGCCGGCCCGCGCGCCGCGAAAGAAGCGGAGAGCGCCTGATGGCCGAAGCCAAACCCAAGCTGCTGATTGTCGAGGACGACGAGGGCCTGCAGGCGCAGCTCAAATGGGCCTATGACGATTACGACGTCGTGATTGCGGGCAATCGCGATGCGGCCCTGGCTGCCCTGCGCAGCGAGGAACCCGCGGTGGTCACGCTCGACCTCGGCCTGCCGCCCGACCCCGATGGCACGAGCGAGGGTTTCGCCGTCCTCGATGCCATCATGGAGATGAAGCCCGACACTAAGGTGGTGGTCGCCTCGGGCCATGGCGCACGCGAAAGCGCGCTGCAGGCGATCGAGCGCGGGGCCTATGATTTCTACCAGAAGCCGGTCGATATCGAGGAGCTGGGCCTGATCGTCGGGCGCGCGTTCAAGCTGGCGAATATCGAGGGTGAGAACCGCCGCCTTGCAGGCAAGGTAGGCGAGGACAAGACCGTCCTCGGCACGATGATTACCGCCGCTCCCGAGATGGCCAAGGTCGCGCGCACCATTGAGCGCGTCGCGCCGACAAATGTCTCGGTCATGCTGCTGGGGGCCAGCGGCACTGGCAAGGAACTGCTCGCCAAGGGCCTACACGAGGCGAGCGACCGGCGCAGCGGTGCCTTCATCGCCATCAACTGTGCGGCCATCCCCGAGAACCTGCTCGAGAGCGAGTTGTTCGGGCATGAGAAGGGCGCGTTCACTGGCGCAGTGAAGACCACCGAGGGCAAGATTGAACTCGCCGACGGGGGCACGCTGTTCCTCGACGAGGTGGGCGACATCCCGCTGCCGCTGCAGGTCAAGCTGCTGCGCTTCCTGCAGGAACGGGTCATCGAGCGCATTGGCGGTCGCAAACCCATCGCTGTCGACACGCGCATCGTCTGCGCGACGCACCAGAACCTCGAAGCGATGATTGGCGAGGGCACCTTCCGCGAAGACCTCTTCTACCGCCTCGCCGAGGTGGTGGTAAAAATCCCCGCGCTTGCCGAGCGTCCAGGCGATGGCGTGCTGCTCGCCAAGCATTTCCTGTCGCGCTTCTCGGCCGAGATGAACCCGCAGGTGAAGGGCTTCGCGCCCGATGCATTGGTGGCCATCGACAGCTGGAACTGGCCGGGCAATGTGCGCGAGCTGGAAAACCGCGTGAAGCGCGCGGTCATCATGGCCGACGGCAAGCTGGTGAATGCTGAGGATCTCGACCTTGGCGAAGGCGAGGAGGGCGACGACATGGCGCTCAACCTTAAGCAGGCGCGTGAAGAGGCGGACCGGCGGATGATACGCAAGGCGCTGGCCCGCAGCCAGGGCAATATCTCCTCGACCGCCAAGCTGCTCGGCATCAGCCGCCCGACGCTCTACGACCTCTTGAAGCAATACGATTTGCAGGCGAGCTAGGGCGCACGCTAAGGGCAGGAGCGATGGCGCTCCGCACGATCCTTGCCGACCCGATGCTGCGCCTGCTGGTCGCTGCGGTATTGCTTGCGGCTGTCTTGCCGATACCCGCCGCGCAATCCGGCACTGCGCAGGACGTGGCGAATGTCGGCATCTTCACGCTGTTCCTGCTCAACGGCATGCGCGTTTCGCGGTCCGAGATTGGGCGAGGGCTGCTCAACTGGCGCTTCATCCTGCCGATGGTCTTGTGGGTCTTCGGAGCCATGGCGCTCGCGGGACTTGGCTTGAGCAAACTGCTCGCCTTCGGCCTGCCGCCGCTGGTGGCTATCGGGTTTCTCTATCTCGGCGTGCTGCCATCAACGGTACAATCGGCTACGTCCTACACCACGCTGGCCGAGGGCAATGTCGGCCTGTCGGTAATTTCCGCGGCTCTGCTCAACATCTTCGGCGTGTTCGTCTCGGTGCCGATATTCCTCCTGCTTGGCGGCACGGGCGAGGGCGCGGTGGGCATGGAAACCATCGAGCGGATTGCGCTCATCCTCCTGCTACCTTTCGTCATCGGGCAGGCGGTACAGGGCTGGACCCAAGGCTGGGTAACGCAGAACAAGTCACGCGTGGTCTGGCTAGACCGGCTGGTGATTGCGCTGGCGGTCTATGTCGCGTTCTCCGGCGCGGTGGAACAGGGCATCTGGGGCAGGCTTGACCCATTGGCCTGGGTTGTCCTCGCCCTCGGCATCGCCGCGCTTCTTGCCATAGGCAACGCTGGCGCTTGGCTGGCTTCGGGCGCGCTCGGGCTACCCCGCCGCGATCGCATCGCCTTCCTGTTTGCAGGTGCCCAGAAGAGCGCCGCGGTCGGCGTGCCGCTCGCCACCATCCTCTTCGCGCGCGAGGAGGCAGGCTTCATCATCCTGCCGCTGCTGCTCTACCATTTCTTCCAGCTGGTACTGGCCGCGCCGCTCGCTAGTCGTCTGTCGACAGCGACGCATCCTCCGGATGGCGGCGATTGTGCCGCACCGACCACCAGAAGCTGAGCCCGATCAGCACCGCCCCCAGCAGGCCGGTAATCGTTTCGGGGATATGCCAGCGCGCCGATAGCAGCATAATGATGCCGAGCACGATAATCGCCCAGAATGCACCATGTTCGAGATAGCGATATTGCGCCAGCGTGCCGGTCCGAACGAGGTGGATGGTCATCGAGCGCACGAACATCGCACCGACCGACAGGCCTAGCGCGATAATGACCATGTTGTTCGAAAGCGCAAAGGCGCCGATGACGCCGTCGAAGCTGAAGCTTGCGTCGAGAACCTCGAGATAGAGAAACCCGCCGAGACCCGACTTCACGATCTCGCCAGCCGCCTTCTTGCGCGCCTCGCGCGCTTCGATAATCGCCGCAATGGCGTGGACGGCAATGAAGGTAATCAGGCCGAGGATACCGGCCGTCAGGAAGGTGAGCGCATCTTCGGCCGGCAGGACGGTCGAGACGCCATATACGAGACCGAGGACCAGTCCGATTTCGACCGCCGGTACGTTGGAGAACTTGTTGATGGTTTTCTCCAGCGCCGCAATCCAGTGGACGTCCTTGTCTTCCTCGAAGAAGAAGGTGAGACCCACCATCGCCAGGAAGGCCCCGCCGAAGCCTGCGATCGACACATGCGCGTCGGAGACAATCTGTTCGTATCGCTCAGGGTCGTTCAGCGAAAGCGATACCGCTTCCATCGGCCCGACCTGCGCCGCCAGCGAAACGATGGCAATCGGGAAAACTATCCGCATGCCGAACACGGCGATGAGGATACCGATGGTCAGGAAGCGTTGCTGCCAGACCGGGTCCATGTCGCGCAACACGGTGGCATTCACCACTGCATTGTCGAAGCTGAGCGAGACCTCGAGAATCGACAGCACCACGACAATCCAGAGGATGCCGAGCGTGGCGGTTACCGATCCCGTGCTGCTCCACCCGTACCAGGCGGCCAGTGCGAAGCAGACCGCGGTAAAGAACAGCGAGAAAGTGTAATACTTGCGGATGGTTTCCATCGGGGGTGCGGGTCCCTCAGCTCTTTTTCGGCTGGTAAGTCTGGTCACTGGTCGGGAAGCTGCGGCTGCGCACTTCCTCGGCATATTTGCCGACGGTGCCGGAAATGACTTCAGCGATATTCTCGTATTTCTTCACGAAGCGCGGTACGCGTTCGAACATGCCGAGCATGTCTTCGGTCACCAGCACCTGCCCGTCGCATTGCGCTGACGCGCCGATACCGATGGTGGGGCAGGAAACTGCCTTCGTCGCCTCGATGGCGATGGGTTCGAGCACGCCTTCCAGCACGATGGCAAAGGCTCCAGCCTCGTCCAGCGCTTTGGCATCACCGACAATTTTTTCCGCTTCAGCATCATCGCGCCCGCGCGCCATGTAGCCGCCGAGCACGTTGACCGCCTGCGGGGTCAGGCCGACATGGCCCATCACCGGGATGCCGCGCTGGTTGAGGAAAGCGACCGTCTCGGCCATCTGCTCCCCGCCTTCCAGCTTCACCGCCGCCGCGCCGCTCTCCTTCAGCAGACGCGCCGCGTTTTCGAAGGCCTGCTCCTTCGACGCCTCGTATGAGCCGAAGGGCATGTCGACGATCACCACCGAGTGATAGCTTCCGCGCACGACCGCAGCGGCGTGGTTCGACATCATTTCGAGAGTGACGGGAATGGTAGAGGGCAGGCCGTAAATGACCTGTCCCAGCGAATCCCCGACCAGCAGCATGTCGCAATGTGCATCGAGCAGCTGCGCTTGCCGCGCCGTGTAGGCAGTCAGCATCACCAGCGGGTCCTTGGTCTCGCCATCCGCCTTGTGCGCGCGAATTTTCGGGACCGTCAGCCGCTTCATCGGCTGGGGCGTGGGATTGGCTCTGCTGGTGCTCGTATCGAGCTGGAATGTGGTCGACATGGCGCACGCGTCTAGCGAGCGTGCCGTGCAAAGGCAAAGCTTCCCTCTTGGCCTAGCCGCGAATTCGTTGCAGATAGGCGCGCATACGGGAGAACGCGCCACCGGGATGCGCGCGACAAAAGGGTAATTACCAAAATGGCAGCAGCAGGTTCGGGCGCAACAGCAGGCCACGAGAACTGGTCATCGCGCAGTGCTTTCATCCTTGCCGCAGTCGGTTCGGCTGTGGGCCTCGGCAATATGTGGCGTTTCCCTGCAGAAGCGGGCGAAAACGGGGGCGGGGCCTTTGTCCTGTTCTACATCTTCTGCGTGCTTTTGATCGGCTTGCCCGTTCTTCTGTCCGAAGTGCTGATTGGGCGCCACGGGCAGGCTTCCGCGCCGGATAGCGTGAAGAAGGTCGCCCAGGATTCGGGCGCCTCCAAGGGCTGGAGCGTCATCGGTTCGCTCGGCGTCTTCGCCGCCTTTCTCATCCTCAGCTTCTACTGCGTCGTGGGCGGCTGGGTCGTCTATTACATCGGCGTTTTCCTGAGCGACCTGTTCCAGACCGGCCTGACCGGTGGCGCATTCCAGGGGCGGGCTGCGGAAGATATCGAGAGCTTGCTTCCGGGCCTTTTCGGTGACGGGATGCTGATGATCGGGCTCAACCTCGGTTTCCTCGCAGCGACCATCTTCTTCGTCGCGCGTGGCGTGTCGAGCGGTATCGAATGGGTGGCGGTCTACCTCATGCCGCTGTTTTTCCTGCTGTTCCTCGGCATCACCGTTTACGGCGCTTTCACCGGCAATTTCTCCGAAGCCGTCACCTACCTGTTCACGTTTGATTTCAGCAAGCTGACCGGCGAGGTCATGCTGGCCGCCGTAGGGCAGGCGTTCTTCTCGCTCTCGCTCGGCGTAGCCGGCATGATTACCTACGGGTCCTACGCGAGCCGCAATACGAATCTCGGCGAGACGTCGGGCATCATTGCCGGCGCCGATACTGCTGTAGCTCTGCTTGCAGGCCTCGCGATTTTCCCGATCGTCTTTGCAGCCGGCCTTTCCGCAAGTGCGGGCCCGGGCCTGATGTTCCAGTCGCTTCCAATCGCCTTTCAGGCGATGCCCTTCGGCTCGCTGATCGGATTGGCATTTTTCATCATGGTGTTCTTTGCCGCGCTGACCAGTTCGGTTTCGCTGCTGGAAGCGCCTACGGCTTTCGTGAAGGACCGGTTCGGCATGTCGCGTGCCACGGCGACCTTCCTCGTCGGAGCCGGCGCTGCGGTACTGGGTGTGCTGTCCTCGCTGTCGTTCAACGACATGGCGGATTTCCGTCCGCTCGCCTTCATCCCCCTCTTCGCTGAAGCCAATTTCTTCGATGCTCTCGACGGGGTGACGGCCAAGCTGTTCATGCCGATCGGCGCGATCCTGACCTGTGTATTCGTTGGCTGGGTCGCCGATGCGAAGCTTATCGACGACGAGAACGGGCTCGATGGCGTGCTTCACCAGACCTGGCGCGCGCTGGTCCGCTATGTCTGCCCGATTATCCTTGCCGTGATCCTGTTCTTCGGCATCTTCGGCTGACGTAAGGGGGCTGACGCAAAAAGGGCCGCCCGGTGACGGGCGGCCCTTCGCGACTCGTGTTCTAATTATTGGGTCGAATTAGATATCGACCGATTCCACGTGGCGTTCTTCCGCCTCATCGTGGACATTCATTCCGAGCGCCATCTTGGCCGTGTTCAGCAGGCCGAGGTCGCCGCTCCAGATTTCTGCATCGCCGAGATCCATTCGCAGGAAGAGGATGTCGGGATCGTCCTTGCCGCCATCGTACCAGGCCTCGACGAAGTTATTCCAGAACTGGTCGAAACGCTCCTTGCTGGTTTCGACTGCAAGCGTGCCGTCGAAACGCGCGAACATGTCGTGATCCTTGCCGGCGAAGCTTGCCTTGACCTTACCGAGTTTGGCGAAGGTCGAGTTCTTCTGGGTGAAGAACCAGATCGAACTGTTGGCGTCTTTGTCGAGCTGGGCGGTCATCGGGACCGAAGTGTCCGACTGACCGTCGAGTTCGAGGAAGAGGAAGGGCGAATCGTCGAGCGCGAGCCAGAACTTCTTCTTGAGCGCGTCGGGGTTGCCGTCGGAATATTTCATTATGAGGCCCTTTTCGTGTTTGCGTTTGCCTGTTCAACCAATTGTGCGGGCCGCATGTTCCGTTTCCTGCGCCGGAGCGGGGCTGTGAAAGGATGAATTGCGAATCTGCGCAAGATGGAACATAATGGGAACAGACGAGTCGATTCCCTATGTCCCAGCCAGACCTTTCTTCCCTGCCGACCACGGCCTTCGAAGATGTCGCCACGCTTTCGGCGCGGCGCAGTGCGCGTTGGCGTCCGGGTCTTGCGGTCCAGCAAGGCAAGGCGCTGCATAGCGAAATCTTCGCCTCCTCGCGTGAGGGGGCAGGGGCGGGCGCAGCGCTCGCACTGGCGCTCGACGACTGGCGTAATACCCCGCGCGGGGAAGGGCAGGAGGCGGAAGACCGCCGCTCGGTCCTGTGGGTCCAGACCCACGATGCGGCCCGGCTCGGCGGGCGGCCCTATCGCGCCGGCCTGCCGAAGGATTTGCAGGCGCGGGTCATACATGTGCTGGCGGAGAAGGCGGAAGATGCGCTCTTCGCGATGGAAGAGGGGCTGCGCTGCCGCGAACTGGCTTTCGTCATCGGGGAGATGTCGGGCAATCCGAAAGCGCTCGACTTCACCGCCTCGCGCCGGCTGACGCTGACCGCGCAGAAGCACGGTGTGCCGCTGTTCCTGCTGCGCGTGGATGCGGGGCGCGACCTGTCCTCGGCGCGGATGCGGTGGGAAGTGACCTCGGCGCCCTCCAACACAGCCGAATGGAACGCGCAGGCACCGGGCGAGCCTGCTTGGAAGGCCGAACTCTTCCGCGCCCGAAGCCACGCGCCGGGCGAATGGCTGCTGGCGGAAACCGGCACGCGCCTCACCGCCAGTAAGGCGCGCGAGGACGCCGACCGCGCGGTGGCGAACTGGACAGCGGGGCTGCAGCATCGCCGCATGCCCCGCCGCGCGTGAATGCGCCTGCGGCGGGGCTGTCACCTCCCCAGACCCGCCGCATCCTTTCCATCTGGCTCCCCGCCATGGCGATGGACCGCTGGCGGCAGGGCGCCTCGGAACGGCGCGAGTTCGACGACAAGCCGCTCGTCCTGATTGCCGACACTGCGCACGGGCCGCGTATCGAGGCGGCCAATCGCGCAGGCGCAGCCGCCGGGGCGCGGGCGGGGATGATGCTCGCCGATGCGCGCACGCTCTGCCCGCAAATCGTCACCGCGCCCTATGACCCGGCAGGCGACCTTGCCTTCCTCGAGAAGCTCGCCGTCTGGGCGCAGCGCTGGGGGCCGTGGTCGGCGATGGATGCGCCCGACGGCTTGCTGGTCGATGTGACCGCCGTCCCGCACCTCTTCGGCGGCGAAAATGGACTGGTGGCCGATGTCGCGCAGGCCTTTGCCAGGCGCGAGCTGACCATGCGCTGCGCCATCGCCCCGACGGCCGGCGCGGCCTGGGCGCTGTCGCACCATGCGGCCCCGGGCAGCATCATCGGCGGGCGCGGGGATGAGGACATCATGCGCGCGCTCTCCAGCCTGCCTGTTGCCGCGCTCCGGCTCGACCAGGACGTGGTCACCGTGCTGCGCCGCCTCGGCCTCAAGCAGTTGGGCGAACTCACCACGATTGGCCGCGATGCCATCCAGCGCCGCTTCCGCAACCGCAAGTCGCCCGCCGCCAACCCGCTCATCCGGCTCGACCAGCTCTTGGGCCGCGTGCCCGAGCCGCTGCTGCCCGTGGTCCCGCAGCAAATGCCGCTGGTCCAGCGCAGGTTGCTCGAGCCCATCCGTCACCGCCAGTTGCTCGACCAGGTGGTGGAGGACCTTGCCGAAGACATGGCGCGCGAACTCGAAGGGCGGGGCGAGGGCGCGCGCCGGCTCGAACTGGGCCTGTGGCGTGTCGATGGAGAGGTGACGGTACGCCGCCTCGAACTCGCCGCCGCCACACGCGAGGCGGCGCATATCGTGCGGCTCTTCGCGGCCAAGCTCGACGATATCGATGCCGGTTTTGGTATCGAGATGCTGCGCCTGCGCGCCAGCTGGGCCGAGCCCTTGGCGCTGGAGCAGGGCGATATCGAAGCCGCGGCGGAGAACCACGGCATTGCCCTGTCCGCGCTGGTCGACCGGCTCACTGTGAGGCTGGGTGAAGGCGCCGTCAGCCGCCCGGTGCCCTTCGCCAGCCACATTCCCGAACGCGCCCAGCGCTGGCATCCTCCGCTGGAGCCCGAGTCGGCGAGCCAGGGCCAACTGGCCTTCCACAAGCGCCCGCTCAAAATGCTCGACCGCGCGGAGAAAATCGCCGTGCTCTACGCCACGCCCGATGGCTATCCGCAGCGTTTCCGCTGGCGGGGCGAGGTGCACGAGGTCACGCGCGTCGAAGGCCCGGAACGCATTGCCCCCGAATGGTGGCGCGAGCGCGGGGCCACGCGGCTGCGCGACTATTACCGGATTGAGGACCAGCGCGGGCGACGCTACTGGATTTACCGGCTGGGTATCGTGGGAGACGGGCGGGGCGGTGCGCCCGACTGGTATCTGCAGGGGCTATGCGCCTGACGCGTCAGTCCTCGCGCGTCGCCGTTTCCGGATCGAGTTCGCGCATTTCCTCTTCGGTCAGCGGCTTCTCGTTCACGCCTTCCACTTCGGAGATTTCCGGAGCCACCGCGCTAGTCTTGCAGACACGATAGGCCGCCTCGCCGCGGCGGTGGCGGATGCCCTCGACCGTGGTTGCAGCCACGCGCGACTGCTCCAGCGCGCCGGGCGTGTTGTTGAAAGGCGGCACCAGCACCGTCGCTGCGACACAGCGTTCGGTCGCAGCCTTCCGCTCGCTCTCATGCTCGGAATGATCCTGCGCCATAACGGCAACAGGCAGGGCAAGAACCGCAAGCGCGGCGGGTACGGCAAATTTCATGATACGACCTCCGCCGCCGCCAATGGCCTGCGCGAGGTGTCGCAATGCTGAACCGTCAGCTGTCGCGCGAGACGAGCGAAGCACGGCGACCTCGCGAGGCGACGGGGATGTTGCCGAAATTGGCGACGGGGCCGCCTTGCACCTCGACCACTTCGCAAGTCTGTTCGACGACGCTGAGCGGGATGGGGCGCTCGAAAACCATGCCGCAGCTGTTCTCGTTCGCCCAGACGACCTTTCCGAAGAACTCGTGCTCGCCCCATGACAGAAGGCCGGAGACGCCCTCCTGCGGCGGGTTCGGGGTTTCAAAGCGGGCGCCGGCTTCCGACAGGTCGGACAAGCGGCCTTCGCGGTCTCCGCCAAGCATCTTCAGTTTTGCAGGACAGTCGACGGTATAGCGCTGGACGGTCCGGCGCTCTTCAGTATTCATCGTCGGCAATTTCTGGAACAACGCCACCGGCAAGACCCTCCGTTATCTTGGAGTTCCGGACTAAGTGACATTGGTAAATCCCGGCTTTGCGAACTTGGTTAATCGTGCGCAAGCGGAATGCGCGGGGATGGGTTGCCGGGACGGCCGCAGCCGTCCCGGCGATACGCCTCAATCGGGCGCAACCAGCAGGCGTGAACCGAGCGGCTGGAGCGAGCGGGCCGATGGGCCGAGATTGGCTTTCATCGCGGCGATCTGTTCGGCGCTGGCAGTCATCGGTGTATTGGCGACGTGCCAGTTCACACCCTCGCTGCAGGGCGGCGTCGTGAGCGAGCCCATGTAGCGATAGACGTCGAGGTCGGCCGGAACCATCTCGTTGATGTCGAACGAAACGCTCGTCCCCGCGCCGTCGCCAACACCGGAGACGATTTCGGTCAGCGCGGAATTGGCCTCGCCTTCCTCGAACATCACGCCGAGGACACCGAGTTCACCTTCGTCCGTTGCGTGCACGAAATGCGCGACGAGCGGGTAGCGCTCGCCCGAAACCGCGTGTTCCGAAGGCGTATGGAAATGGACCTGGATAAGGTTGAATTCCTTGCCGCCCGAATTCATCCCGAAGCCTTCTTCGAAGTCCACCTGCACCTTCTCGGTACCCAGCGCGATGGTTCCGTTGCCGGTGCCGAAATTGGTTTCGAGCTGCACGTCCCCGCGGGCATTTGGCATGCCGAGGTCGATGGGCGACTGGTTCAGGCCGGCATCGCAAATGGCATAATCTGTGTTGATGGTGGACCAGCGTTCGGGCATTTCGCCGTCGCCGAAGTTCCAGTCCTTTTCCTGTGCCAGCGCAGGCGACGCTGCGAGTGCGACGAGGGCGAGGGTAGCGATAGTTTTCATTACATACTCCAACCGGCAGCATTGCGGCGCTTCGGTCGGAAAGACGGCGGGCGCACGCACGCTGCGTGATATCCTGCCACCGGATTGCGGAAACCGGTCCGGGGGCGACGATACGTCCGACATCACGAATGCTGGTGAGCATCCGCCAGAGGGGCCCGGTCCGTGTCTTATCTACGCGGAATAAAACTTTGGGTTCCCGGGGCGCGGTTTGCCTTTTGATATTGGCGAATCCAACATTGGAACATATACAGAACGAATGGCCGCGCAGACTGTCCTCCAGAAGCTCGAAATTCTCGCCGATGCGGCGAAATACGATGCGTCCTGCGCGTCGTCGGGCACGGCGAAGAAGAACAGCCTTGGCGGGAAGGGTATCGGCTCGACCGAAGGGATGGGCATCTGCCACGCTTATGCGCCCGATGGCCGCTGCATCTCGCTGCTCAAGATATTGCTGACCAACCACTGCGTGTTCGACTGCCATTACTGCGTCAATCGCAAGAGCTCGAACGTGGCGCGGGCGCGATTCACCCCGCAGGAGGTGGTCGACCTCACACTCGCCTTCTACCGGCGCAATTATATCGAGGGGCTGTTCCTCTCTTCGGGCATCGTGAAGAGCTCGAACCACACGATGGAGCAGATTGTCGAGGTCGCGCGGATATTGCGCGAGGAGCATGATTTTCGCGGCTATATCCATTTGAAGACCATCCCCGAGGCGGACCCGGAAATCGTCCACCAGGCGGGGCTTTATGCCGACCGTGTCTCGATCAATGTCGAATTGCCTACCGACAGCGGCCTCACGCGCCTCGCGCCCGACAAGGACGCGCGGCAAATCGAAGGCGCGATGGGCAAAGTGAAGGCCGATCTTGTCGAGGCGAAGGATGCGCGTAAGCGTTTCCGCCATGCACCGCGCTTCGCGCCCGCGGGCCAGTCGACGCAGATGATTGTCGGCGCCGATGCCGCGACCGATGCCGATATCGTGGGCAAGGCGAGCCGGCTCTACGACAATTTCCGCCTGCGCCGGGTCTATTACAGCGCTTTCTCGCCGATCCCCGATGCCAGCGCGGTGCTGCCGCTGAAGCGCCCGCCGCTCATCCGCGAACACCGGCTCTACCAGTCGGACTGGCTGATGCGTTTCTATGGCTACAAGCCCACCGATGTGATGCAGGCGACCGAGGCGGACGGGAACCTGCCGCTCGATATCGACCCGAAGCTGGCCTGGGCGCTGAAATTCCGCGAGGCGTTTCCGGTCGATGTGAACCGGGCTTCGAAAGAGCAATTGCTGCGTGTCCCCGGCCTCGGCGTGAAGGCGGTGGGCAAGATACTGGCGAGCCGCCGCCACCGCGCGCTGCGGCTCGACGACGTGGCGTTGCTCACCCAGTCGATCACCAAGGTGCGGCCCTTCATCGTGACGGTGGACTGGCGACCCATCACGCTGACCGACCGCGCCGACTTGCGCAGCCTGCTCGCGCCCAAGTCCGAGCAACTGGAACTGTTCGCCGCATGACCGCTCTCCAGCACGTCAAGCTCGGCACCTATTACATGGTGCATTTGCCCGAAGCCGACGATTTCGACTTCTGGCGCGAACGGGCGCGTGCGCTCGTCCAGTGCGATGTCCCGCCCGACCGCGTAGCTTGGGTCGAACCGGGCGGCAGCGGCGACCTCTTCGCGCATGGTGAGCGCCGCATGCCCGTGCCGCCGATAGATGCCAAGCCGGTGCGCGCCAACCGGCGCTTCGTGAGCCTTGCGCGAAACGCCATACTTCATTCCGATCCGGAAAGGTTCGCGCTGCTCTACCGCCTGCTCTGGCGGCTCCAGTCGAACCCTCGCATGATGGAAGACAAGGCCGACCCCGATGTTCGCCGGGTGGAAGAGCTCGACAAGAATGTTCGGCGCGACAGCCACAAGATGCACGCTTTCGTCCGCTTCCGGCTGGTGGAGAGCGAGGATGAAGAAGTAAGCGAGCATTACGTCGCCTGGTTCGAGCCCGAGCATCACATTTTGCGCGCCAATGCAGGCTTCTTCATGCGGCGCTTTTCCAACATGCGCTGGTCGATCCTGACCCCGCGCGGCTCGCTCCATTGGGATACCGAGACCATGTCCGAGGGCCCGCCTGCCGAGCGTCACGACGCCCCCGGCGGCGACCCGATGGAGGACCTCTGGCGCACCTATTACGCCTCCATCTTCAACCCCGCGCGGCTGAAAATCGGTGCGATGCTGAAGGAGATGCCGAAGAAATACTGGAAGAACATGCCCGAGGCCGCGCTCATCCCCGATCTCATCGCGGGCGCGCAGGGGCGCGAGGCGAAGATGGTGGAGAAGGGCGCGCTAGAGTTCGAGGAGCGGCCCGATACGCTCGCCGCCATCGACAAGGCGATCCATGGCTGTCGCAAGTGCCCGATCGGCCAGCTCGATAACCACGCCGTCATGGGGGAGGGGCCTCAGGACGCTGCGCTGATGATTGTCGGCGAACAGCCCGGCGACCAGGAGGACCAGACCGGCCGTCCCTTCGTGGGTCCGGCAGGGCAATTGCTCGACGCGCATCTGGAGAAGGTCGGGATCGACCGGCGTGCGGCCTACGTCACCAATGCGGTGAAGCATTTCAAATATGTCCAGCGCGGCAAGCGTCGCCTCCACCAGAACCCGGGTGCGAAGGAAATCGACACCTGCCGCTGGTGGATCGAGAGCGAGCGCGCCATCGTGAAACCAAAGCTGGTGCTCGCCATGGGCGCGAGCGCAGCGCGCGGGATGCTCGGCAAGACGGTGAGCATTTCGAAGGTGCGCGGCGCGCCTATCCCGCTGGAGGATGGCAGCGAACTCTGGGTCACCGCGCACCCCTCCTATCTCCTGCGGCTCGATGGCCCCGCACGCGAGGAACAGGCGCGGCTGTTCGATGCCGATCTCGCCGCCGTTCGCGCGCGGTTGGAGGAGCTGGCGTGAGATGCCCGAGAACGACCAGCAGATACCCAAGCGCACGATCGACCTCGATCCGGACGGCATAGACGCGCCGCCGCGCAGTGCCTTCGTCGAACTCGGCCTGGTATCCTGCTTCAGCTTCCTGCGCGGCGCGTCGGACGCGGTCGACCTCGTGTTGCAGGCGCGCGCGCTGGGCTATGACGCGATCGGGATTGCCGATGCCAACACCATGGCCGGCGTGGTGCGCGTGCATACCGAGGCCAAGACGCTCAAGCTGAAACCCTGTATCGGTTGCCGGATCGAGACGGTCGAAGGGCTGGCCTTCCTCGCCTATCCGAAAAGCCGCAAGGCCTATGGCCGCCTGTGCCGCCTGATCTCGGCGGGACGCATGCGCACGCTGTCGGGCGAGTGGCAGGAGAAGGGGGCGTGCGACATCTCACTGGAGATGCTGGCGAAGCATAGCGCAGGCGTGCAGCTGATCCTGATACCGCCGCGCGATCTCGAACAGAAGTTTACGATAGAGGTTGAGAGCAATGTCGTCCCTTTTCGTCACCCCGGCCCCCGAGCCGGGGTCCCGCTGCCTTCCGAAGAAAGCGGGACCCCGGATCAAGTCCGGGGTGACGCTGAGAAGGTGGAGATGGAAGGCAGCCTAGTCGAAATCCTCCCCCACCTCACGGCGCAACTCCCCACGCTCCGCCATATCGCTGCGGCCTTCCTCTACACCGGCAGCGACGTCGCGCGGATCGAGCAGTTGGACACGCTTGCGAAGGCGAACGGCCTCTTCATCCTCGCCACCAATGACGTCCATTACGCGACGCCCGACCGCCGCCCCCTGCAGGACGTGATGACCGCGATCCGGCACAAGACTACCGTGGCGCGCGCAGGCCACCTGCTCCACGGCAATGCCGAACGTTACCTCAAGCCGCCCGAGACCATGTGCCGCCTGTTCGAACGCTGGCCGCATGCCATCTCCGCCGCGCGCGAAGTGGCCGATGCCTGCGAGTTCAGCCTCGACGAGCTGAAATACGAATACCCCGAAGAACTCTATCCCGGCGGGGCCGAGCCGCAGGACTATCTCGAAAGCGAGACCTGGAAAGGCGCTGAGTGGCGCTATCCCGAGGGCGTGCCCGACAGCGTCACCGAAACGCTCCACAAGGAACTGGCGCTCATCGGCAAGATGGACCTTGCGCGCTATTTCCTGACCATCAAGGACATCGTCGATTTCGCGAGGAACAAGGTCGATCCGCCGATCCTGTGCCAGGGGCGCGGCAGCGCGGCCAATTCGGCGGTCTGCTATTGTCTCGGCATCACAAATGTCGACCCGGCGCAGCACCAGCTGCTGTTCGACCGCTTCATCTCCGAAGACCGCAAGGAGCCGCCCGATATCGACGTCGATTTCGAGCACGAGCGGCGCGAGGAAGTGATCCAGTATCTCTACCGCAAATACGGCCGCCACCGGGCCGGGCTGTGCGCCACGGTGATCCACTATCGTCCGCGCATGGCGATCCGCGAGGTGGGCAAGGCCATGGGGCTGACCGAGGATGTCACCGCCGCGCTTGCCAAGACCGTGTGGGGCGGGTGGGGCCGAGAGATTAGCGAGCAGCACGCCGCCGAAACCGGCATGGACGTGAGCGATCCTCACTTGAAGCGCGTCCTCAAGCTGACCGAGCAAATGATTGGAATACCACGCCATTTGTCGCAGCATGTCGGCGGGTTCATCCTCACCGAAGGCGCGCTTACCGAAACGGTGCCGGTGGGCAATGGCGCCATGCCCGATCGCAGCTTCATCGAGTGGGACAAGGACGATATCGAGGCGCTCGGTATCCTCAAGGTCGACGTACTGGCGCTGGGCATGCTGACCTGTATCAAGAAGTGCCTCGACCTGCTGGATGACCATCATGGTCGCACGCTGAGCCTCGCATCGGTCCCGCGCGAGGACCCGGAAACCTATGCCATGCTGCGCGCCGGCGACTCCCTCGGTGTCTTCCAGGTCGAAAGCCGTGCGCAGATGAACATGCTCCCGCGCCTGCGCCCGCGCGAGTTCTATGATCTCGTGATCCAGGTCGCCATCGTGCGCCCCGGTCCGATCCAGGGCGACATGGTGCACCCCTATCTCAAACGCCGCCGCGGAGCGGAACCGGTGGTGATACCCGCACCATCGCCCGAGCATGGCCCGCCCGACGAGCTGTCGAGCATTCTCGAGCGGACGCTGGGCGTTCCGATCTTTCAGGAGCAGGCGATGAAGATCGCGCTCGATGCGGCGAAGTTCTCTTCGAAAGAGGCGAACCGCCTGCGCAAGGCCATGGCCACCTTCCGCAGCCGGGGAATGGTGGACGAACTGCAGGACATGATGGTCGAGCGCATGGTCACGCGCGGCTACGACCGTGACTTCGCGCAGCGCTGCTTCAACCAGATCCGCGGCTTCGGCGAATATGGCTTCCCCGAAAGCCACGCGGCCAGTTTTGCGCACCTTGTCTACGTGTCGAGCTGGCTCAAATGCCACTTCCCCGCCGCCTTCGCCTGTGCACTGCTCAATTCGCAGCCCATGGGTTTTTATGCGCCTGCACAAATCGTGCGCGATGCGGCAGAGCATGGGGTGCGGGTGCTCCCTGCCGATGTGAACCTGTCACAATGGGATTGCACGCTGGAGGAATTGCATCCTCCCCGGCACGGGGAGGGGGACCATCCGCAGGATGGTGGAGGGGATTGCCCGCCAGCGCAGGGCTTAGTTGCGAGTCCCCTCCACCACGCCGCTTCGCGTCGCGGTCCCCCTCCCCATTCTGGGGAGGATTCGGGACGCCTCGACAAGCATATCGCGCTGCGCCTCGGGCTGAGGCAAATCGACGGGCTGCCCGAAGCGGTCGCAGCCCAGCTTGTCGCCGAGCGTGAAGAAAATGGCGCTTACCAAGACGTGCGCGCGCTGCGCGACCGCGCCCGCACCGGCCCCGCGCATGTCGAACGGCTTGCCAGTGCCGATGCTTTCGGGTCTATGCAGCTCACCCGCAGGCAGGCCTTGTGGGATGCGCGCAGCCTCGTGGGCGGGCCGGACCTGCCTCTCTTTGCTGCCGCTGCGGCGCGGGACGAGGGGGCGGAAAAGCAGGCCACCCAGCTACCGCAAATGCCGCTCAGCGAGGAAGTGGTGGCCGATTACCAGACCACGCGTCTCAGCCTGAAGGCGCATCCGATGGCCTTCCTGCGCGCCAGCCTGGCCGAGCGCGGCTTCGTGCGCGCCTGCGACCTGCGTGCGAAGAAATTCCGCAGCATGGTCCATGTCGCGGGCGTGGTCCTGATCCGCCAGCGGCCCGGCAGCGCCAAGGGCGTGTGCTTCATCACGCTGGAAGACGAAACCGGGGTCATCAACCTCGTCGTCTGGCCGGATCTGAAGGAAAAGCAGCGCCGCGTCGTCATGGGCTCGCGATTGATGGAGGTGAGGGGGCGCGTCGAATATGACGATGAGGTGATTCACGTGATCGCGCAGCACATGACCGATGCGACAGGCGAGCTGCACAAGCTTTCCGACGACATGCTCAACGCACCGCTCGCGCGCGCCGATCATGTCAGCAATCCGCTCCCCGACAAGTTCAATCCGCGCGAAAATCTGCGCGAAGGTGCAGAAGATCCCTACCAGCCAATCGAGCCTTGGCAGGAGCCGCCACCGGGCAATCGCGAATGCGGCTGGCATCAGGGCCATCCGCGCGATGTGCGTATCATCCCGAAATCGCGCGACTTCCATTGATACCCGCGTTAGGGGCGCGCCCATGTTCGATCCGGAACGCCTCATTGCCTTTGCCTGGGTGACAGCGCTCACCAGCATCGTTCCCGGCCCGTCGATGATGTTCGTCATGGGGCAGGCGATCTGGAGGGGCCCTCGCGCAGGCTGGGCGGCGCTGATGGGCATGCAGATCGGCTACATCGTATGGTGGATCGCGGCGGCGCTGGGCCTCGCGACGCTTGCCTCGGCCTATCCAACGGCCTTAAAGGCGCTGGCAGTAGCCGGTGTTCTGTACTTGGCATGGCTGGGGTCGCAGGCCATCCGCCATTCCTTCCATGCGGGCGAGGACGAAACAGGCGAACCCAAGCGCAAGCTTTCAACCAATGCCTTTCGCGACGGCATTGCCGTGGCGATAGGCAATCCAAAATCGCTGATTTACGTGGTTGCCATCATCCCGCCCTTTGTCGATCCGGAACGCTCGATCGGAGGGCAAATCGCATTGCTGGCCCTTATAGCGCTCATCATCGACCTGTTGATCGGCTGGCTCTACATCGGCGCAGGCAAGCAGATGGCCCGCGCGATGGAGCGCGCCGCGACACGCCGATGGATCGATCGGGGCATCGGCTTCGTATTTATCCTGATCGCCCTGTTCATCGCGATCGATCTTTACGGGACGCAGCTTTGAAACGCACCATCTCGCGCCGCATTGGCAAATTCGTCATCGACCGAAGGGTGGTGATGCTGCTGGTTTTGATCGGGCTGTTCGTGGCAGGGCGTAGCTGGCTGGCCGAGCACCCCGAGCACGACCCTTGGGCGCCGCTCGACCTGAACGACCCAAAGGGCTGGGCGACGCAGCAGAAAATCCTCGCCCTGCGCGATGATGTCCCAGCCTGTCGCGCCACGCTGGAGCGGAGCGGGGTCGCTTACCGCACACTGGAGCCCTTGGGTGAGGGCGAATGCCGCCGCGAAGACCGCACACAACTCGCAGCCTATCCGCTCAGCCCTGACACGCCTGCCACTACCTGTCCCATTGCTATCGCGATGGAGTTATGGAAGCGTGATACGCTGGACCCGGTGGCGCAGGAAGTGTTCGGCAGCCGCGTCGCCCGTATCGAGCATCTCGGCGCCTATTCCTGCCGCCGCATGTATGGCAGCGACGAAGGACCGTGGAGCGAGCACGCGACCGCCAATGCGCTCGACATTGCCGGCTTCGTGCTGGAGGATGGCACCCGGATCAGCGTGCTTCGCGACTGGCCGGGAGAGGGCGACAAGCCGCGTTTCTTGCGCGAGGTACGCGACGGAGCATGCGGTGCTTTCTCGACGGTTCTCTCACCCGATTACAATGCGGCCCATGCCGACCACTTCCATTTCGACATGGACAGCCGCTGGGTGGGCGTCTGCCGGTAGGTCAGGCCGCTTCCAGCGAATAACCCGCACTCCGCACCGTGCGCACAGGGTCTTTCGCGCCGTCGATTTCCAGTGCCTTGCGCAAGCGGCGGATGTGGACGTCGACCGTGCGCAGTTCGATGTCGCTTTCGGTGCCCCATACGCCGTCGAGCAGCTGGTTGCGGCTGAACACGCGGCCCGGGCTCTCCATGAAAAACTTGAGCAGGCGGTATTCGGTGGGGCCAAGCTTCAACGTCTGTCCGCGGCGCGAGACCTTGTGCGCGACGGGGTCGAGCGTGAGGTCGCCGACTTCGATGCTCTCGCCTGCAAGAACCGGGCGGATGCGGCGCATGACGGCGGCCACACGCGCCAGCAGTTCGCGCGGGGAGAAGGGCTTAGTGAGGTAATCGTCCGCACCGGTTTCCAAACCGCGAATGCGGTCGTCCTCGGCTTCGCGCGCGGTCAGCATGATGATGGGAACATGCGCAGTGGACTTGTCGCGGCGCAGGCGGCGGCAGACTTCGATGCCGCTGGTGCCCTCGATCATCCAGTCGAGGATGACGAGGTCGGGCACATCTTCCGATGCCAGCAACAGCGCCTCGTCGCCATCCGCGGTGGTGCGGACGTCGTAGCCCTCGTTCGAGAAGCGGTATTCGAGAAGTTCGGAGAGGGCGGGATCGTCCTCTACCAGAAGTAGCTTGCCAGCCTGCACCTTGGCCCCTTCCTGCAGTTTGTCTGGCACTCCAGTATGACCCTCAGGCTACAGAATTGTGTCAGCCGTCCTCATCGGGCGGATACATGCCCGTGGCGGCGAAGTGCACCATTTCGGCAACATTGGTGGCATGGTCGCCGATGCGTTCAAGGTTGCGCGCGACGAAGAGCAGCTGCGCAGCGCTCGAAATCGTCGCAGGATTTTCCACCATGTGGCTGACGAGATTACGGAAAATCGAGTTATAGAAGGCGTCGACCTTCTCGTCAGCCGCGATGACTTCGCGCGCCAGTTCGGGGTCGCGCGCGGCATAGGCCGTCAGCACGTCATGCACCATCTCGCTTGCGACCTCGGCCATTGCGGGGAGCAGGGTGAGCGGTTCGAACTGCTTGCGGTTGTCACCGATTTCGCGGCTCGCCTTGGCGATGTTCTTCGAATAGTCGCCGATACGTTCGACCACTCCGGCAATCTTGAGTGCGGCGATGACTTCGCGGAGGTCGTCGGCCATCGGCGCGCGGAGCGCGATGATCCGTACGGCAAGCTTGTCGATCTCGCTCTCGAGTGCGTCGATCTTCTTGTCACCCTTGACCACCTTCTTGGCGAGGTCGTCATCGCCCTTGACCAGCGCGTCGAGTGCTTCCTGAATGGCGACTTCGGCAAGCCCGCCCATCTCCGCGATCAGGCCGCGCAGCTTGGTGATGTCCTCGTCGAATGCCTTGACGGTATGTTCCTGCATCAGCCGTAACGCCCTGTGATGTAATCCTGGGTCCGCTGCTCGAGCGGGTTGGTGAATATGTCAGAAGTGCGACCATATTCCACCATCTTTCCGAGATGGAAGAAAGCGGTGCGCTGGCTGACACGGGCCGCCTGCTGCATCGAGTGGGTCACGATGACGATGGCGTAGCGGCCGTTGAGCTCGTCGATGAGCTCTTCGATTTTTGCGGTCGCGATGGGGTCGAGCGCCGAGCAGGGCTCGTCCATCAGGATGACTTCGGGGTCGACCGCGATGGCACGCGCGATGCACAGGCGCTGCTGCTGGCCGCCCGAAAGCGCGGTGCCGCTGTCCTGCAGGCGATCCTTGACCTCTTCCCACAGGCCAGCGCGGCGGAGCGACTTTTCGACCACTGCGTCGAGCTCGTCCTTGCCTTCGGCGAGGCCGTGGATCTTCGGGCCATAGGCGATGTTTTCGTAAATCGACTTGGGGAAGGGGTTAGGCTTCTGGAACACCATGCCGACGCGCGCGCGAAGCTGCACCACATCGAGCTTCGGCGAATAGATGTTCTCGCCGTCGAGCGTGATTTCGCCTTCGACGCGGGCCGAAGGGATCGTGTCGTTCATGCGATTGAGCGTGCGCAGGAAGGTCGACTTGCCGCAACCCGAGGGGCCGATGAAGGCGGTGACGTATTTCGTCGGAATGTCGATCGAAACGTTATCGATCGCCTTCTTCTCGCCGTAGAACACGCTGACATCGCGCGCGCTCATCTTGGCGTCGGTGTCGCTGAGGTTGGGATGGACTACGGTCACCACTTTTTCTCGAACTTGTTGCGCAGGTAGATGGCGAGGCCGTTCATCACGAGGAGGAACAGCAGGAGGACGATGATAGCAGCGCTGGTGCGCTCCACGAAACCGCGGTCGATTTCATCGGACCAGAGGAAGATCTGCATCGGCAGCACGGTGGCCGGCGCAGTGAAACTGTCGGGCGGCGACGCCACGAAGGCGCGCATGCCGATCATCAGCAGCGGCGCGGTTTCACCCAGCGCGCGGGCCATGCCGATGATAGTGCCGGTCAGGATGCCGGGGAGGGCAAGCGGCAGGACGTGGTGGAACACCACTTGCACGGGCGAAGCGCCCACGGCCAGCGCGCCATCGCGGATGCTGGGCGGAACGGCCTTGATGGCGTTGCGACCGGCAATGACGATGACCGGCATGGTCATCAGCGCCAGCGTCATACCGCCGATGAGCGGAGCCGAACGATAGCTTGGGAAAATGGTCAGGAAGACCGCGAGGCCGAGCAGGCCGAAGATGATCGAGGGGACCGCGGCGAGGTTGTTGATCGACAGCTCGATAAGGTCGGTCCAGCGGTTCTTCGGTGCGTATTCTTCGAGGTAAAGCGCGGCCAGCACGCCGATCGGGAAGGCGAGGGCCAGCGTGACGATCATCGTCAGGATCGAGCCCTTGAGCGCGCCCCAGATACCGACCTGCTGCGGGTTGGTCGCATCGGCGCGGGTGAAGAATCCGGTGTCGAAATTCTTCGCCAGCTTTCCTTCCTTTGCGAGGCTGGAGGCCAGCGCCTGGAGTTCGGGCGAGCCTTCGCCTGCAAGGCCCTGTGCAAGGTCGGCACTGGCCGGGATCCAGAAGGTTTCCTGACGCTCGACAATGCCGGGGTCGGCCGAGATGGCGGCGGCGACATCGCGCCATGCCTGGCTGCCGATTTCCTCTGCGCCTTCTTCACCCAATGCCTCGACTGCGAAATATTCGACGACATCGGGCAGGCCTTGCGCCTCGAGCGACTGGACCGCGCCGGATGTGCCCATCACCGAAGGGTCGGCCGAGATACCAGCCTGCGTGAAATCCATTGGCACTGCCACTTCGGCGCGCTGGAACCCGCCGATGCCGTTCAGCGTCATCGTACCGAGCAGGTAGATGAGCACGGCTATCGAAAACACGATGGCGGCAAGGCCCATGGTCTTGAACCGCTTCTCGGCTGCGTAGCGCTTTTTCAGCCGCGCTTCAAAAGCGGGCGTGCGCGTGGGGGCGATTTGCTCACTCATAAGCTTCGCGGAACCTCTTCACGACGCGCAGGGCGATGAAATTCAGGCCGAGGGTGACCAGGAACAGCACGAAGCCGAGCGCAAAGGCGGACAGCGTGGCCGGATGGTCGAAACTGCCTTCGCCGGTCAGCATGGCGACGATTTGCACCGTCACCGTAGTCATGGATTCGAGCGGGTTGGCGCTCAGGTTGGCGGCAGTCGATGCGGCCATCACCACGATCATGGTTTCGCCGATAGCGCGACTCACGGCCAGCATTACACCGGCGACGATGCCGGGCAGGGCCGCGGGCACGAGCACGCGGCGGATAGTCTCGTTGGTCGTCGCACCCATGGCGAGGCTGCCGTCGCGCATCGCCTGCGGCACGGCGGCAATGCTGTCGTCGGCCATCGAGGAAACGAACGGAATGATCATCACGCCCATGACAAGACCTGCGGCAAGCGCGCTCTCGCTCGAAGCGGAAGACGCGCCAAGCGAAATGGCGAAATCGCGGATCGCGGGCGCGATGGTGAGCGCGGCAAAGTAGCCGTAGACCACCGTCGGCACACCGGCGAGGATTTCAAGCGCGGGCTTCACCCAGGCGCGCAGCTTGGGATTGGCATATTGCGTCAGGTAAATTGCGCTCATCAGTCCGAGCGGGATAGCGACGATCATCGCGATGATGGCGCCGATGAAGAGCGTGCCCCAAAACAGCGGGATTGCGCCGTAACGGCTTGCGTCAGGATTTGCTGCGTTCGCCATCGGGTCCGGGCCCCAATGGGTGCCGAACAGGAAGTCGATCGGGTTGACCATGCCGAAGAAACGGATGGTCTCGAACACAAGGCTGACGAAGATGCCAAGCGTGGTCAGGATGGCGACCAGCGAAGCGCCCAGCAGGATCGCCATGACGATCTTCTCGACCCGGTTGCGCGCGGCGAAATCGGGCTTGAGGCGCAGGAATGCCCATACACCGCCGAGGAAGGCGATGAGGACCGTCACGATGATGCCGATCCAGTTATATTTACCGATTGCCTGGCGGTAGGGCTCGACGAATTCATTGGCGAGCGGGTTGAACACGCCTTGCGCAGCGCCGGTCGCGACCGCGCGCGCTTCGTTGAGGATGGTCTGGCGCTGGAAGCCGAAAGCGGGAAGCTGGTCGGCAGCGGGACTTGCCAGCACAGCCTGCGTGACGAGTCCGGGCGCAATCGCGCTCCATGCCGCGATGAAAAGCACGACGGGAAGGACGATCCACAGCGCCACGTACCATGCGTGGTAGCTGGGGAGGCTGGCCAGCCGCCCGTCGGGGCTGGCGCGCCGGAAAGACCATGCACGCGCACGAGCCGCCAACCATCCGGCGAGCCCGAGCCCGAGGGCCAGGAGGAGCAGGAGAGTTGGCGACATCGTGGGTGCGTTAGTCCTTACTTGAGCTCGGAACCGTCGAGCGTGTCGTAGTTGGTGGCAGCCGACATCGACTTGGCCGCCACGTCATCGGGATTGGCGACGAGGCCGATCTTGGCGAGTTCGCCGTCACGGTCCCACATCGTGGTCCACTGCGTCAGGAATTCCGAAAGGCCCTTGATCGCGCCGATGTGTGCCTTCTTGACGTAGACGTACAGCGGACGCGCACCGGGATATTCGAAGCTGGCGATGTTCTCGTAGGTCGGGGCAACGCCATTCATGTTGAGGCCCTGCACCTTGTCGGCATTTTCCTCAAGATAGGAGTAGCCAAAGATTCCCACAGCGTTCGGATTGCCTTCGATCTTCTGGACGATGAGGTTATCCTGCTCGCCCTGGTCGACATATTTGCCGTCGCTGCGCACTTCGGTGCAGACCTGGTCGTACTTGTCTTCGTCGGTTTCCTTGAGAGCCTTGGTCGCTTCGTCGGTCTTGCAGCCGGCTTCGAGGATGAGTTCCTTGAGCGCATCGCGCGTGCCGGAAGTGCTCGGCGGACCATAGACGAGGATGGGCTGGTTCGGGAGCGACGGGTCGACATCCGACCAGTTCATGGTGGTCTGCTCACCGCCGTAGGGCGAAGCGGCCAGCGCTTCATAAACCATCTTCGGCGTCAGGTTCATGGTGATGCCGCCCTTTGCCGAGGCAAGGGCGATGCCGTCGAGGCCGACCTGGATTTCGATGATGTCGGTGACACCATTCTGCTGGCAGGTTTCGAACTCGCTGGCTTTCATGCGGCGCGATGCGTTGGCGATGTCGGGCGTTTCAGCGCCGACGCCTGCGCAGAACAGCTTCATGCCGCCGCCCGTGCCGGTCGATTCGATGATCGGCGACTTGAAGTCGGGGTTCGAGCGGGTGAAGGTTTCCGAAACAGCCTTGGCGAACGGATAGACGGTCGAGGAGCCGACAGCCTTGATCTGGTCGCGCGATGCGCCGCTGCCGGCGTTGTCGCCACCGCAAGCGGCGAGGGTGAGGGCCGATGCGGCCGCGAGAGCGAATTTGAAAGTCTTGGTCATTGATAGGGTACCCCTTTGGTGTCCACTAGCCGCGCAAGAGCGCGATAATGTTACGTGTTGACGACAAGAGTGTGACTTTCGTTGTGGGGCCGCGAATCTCTTGAGCGGCCCCATAACGGCATTGAACTCAGAAATCGACCTGTGCGCGCACACCGAAGGCATCGACGCCGTAATCGGTGTCGCCATCTGCGGTCGGGAGGACCGAATCGGTGTACTCCATCCGGCCATAGTTCACGCTGAAGAGCGTGTAGTCGGTCGGCTTCCAATTGAGCGAAGCCTGGTAGCCGTTCTGTACGCCGCCGATGATGCCGGCGTCATTCAGGTCGAGGTGGTCGTAGCGCAGGTTCAGCTGGAGCGAACCCATGCCGCCTTCACCGACCGGATTGGCGGGCTTGGTGCGGTCGAACTTGCCGCCCTTGTAACCGCGCGTGTCTCCGCCGGTGAGGAAATAGCCGACTTCGGCATAGCCGCCGAAGAAGGTCGGGTTATCGAGCATCGGCATGTCGACGTTCTGCCAGTAACCTTCGGCTACCGCGTGGAACGGGCCCGAGATCATTGCTGCCTCGAGGCCTGCACCGAATTCGCTGTCGGCATCGAAGTTGCCGGTGTTCACGAAGCGGGTCGAGGTGAAGTGGACGAGCGGACGCTGGCGATAACGCACCGTCGCGTCATCTTCGCCGAGGTCGTTGTAGTGGACGCTGCCACCGAAGTGCAGCTGCGTGTCACCCATCTTGGGCATCACGACGAGGCGGCCGTCGAAACCGCGGTTGTCCGTGCCCGTGTCGTCGAAATTGTCGGTGAAGACACCGGCCTGTGCGAGAACGATGCCCGCACTGTAATTGGCGGAGAGGCCGATGCGGCGCTCGAAACCGAAAGCGTCGGTGAAGGCCGCGCGCTCGATAAAGCTGGTGTGGAGCGAGCTGGTCAGCTCTTCAAGCGACTGGAAGTTGTTGTGGTGACCGATGACGACTTCGAAATCGCCGTCTTCATAAGTCAGGATGGCGTCGGCGGCTTCCACTTCGTTGCCCGCGAAATCGAGCTCGAACTTGTAGCCGAACCCGCCCGGGATATCGCCCGAAGCGCCAAGACGTGCGCGGCGTACTTCATTGCCGAAACCGTCGTCGGCACCGGTCGATTCGGGCGCGCCGAGCGTGCCAGCGTCAAACATCAGGCGGCCACGCGGCTTGAAGCTCCAGCCGCTCTTCTCGAGCTGGGCGGCGGGTATTGCTTCGGGAGCGGGCTTGGCGACCGCTTCGGCATTGGCCGCGATGACGGCGTCCTGGTCGGAATTGGCAGCCTGCGTCTGCTCAAGCTCGGTTTCGAGCTGGTCGATGCGGCTGGTGAGCGCCTGAAGCTGCGCGCGCATTGCGGCGAGCTCTTCTTCGGCGGTGGGTGCGGCTGCGTCCTGCGCGAACACCGGAGTTGCGATGGTGCAGCTCATGGCAGCGGCGATTACGGAGAGCCGGAGGGCCGATTTCATGTGACGAATCCCTTACAAGGTTACTGTTCGCGGTCGCCTCTATGACTGCTCTATTACGGCTTTGTGACACATTAGGCGCATAGGTCTGCAGGCTATGTACAGCCTGTGCAAAAGCGCAGATTTCCGGAGGTTTGCCCGGGTCAGGAGGCGAGCGGAAGCGTCACCTTGACCCGCGTGCCTTCGCCCAGCGTGCTGTCGATAGCCAGCTTGCCGCGGTGCCGCTCGACGATGTGTTTCACGATGGCGAGGCCAAGCCCCGTCCCGCCCGATGCGCGGCTGCGGCCGGGATCGGTGCGATAAAAACGGCGGGTGAGGTGCGGCAGGTGTTCCGGGGCAATCCCGTCGCCGCGGTCCTGAACCGAAAGAAGCACGCGTTTCTCACCCTGCGGCTGGAGGCGCACGGTGACCATCTTGTCTTCGTCGCCATATTTCAGTGCATTATCGACGAGATTGCGGACGAGCTGCTCGAGCTGCTGCTGGTCACCGTTAATGCTGAAGTCGCCATGCGCTTCAAGGTCGAGCCGCTCTACCCGGTCGCCAGCGACATCGCGCGCGGCCCGGTCGACCAGCTTGCCGAGGTCGAGCGTCTCGCTCGGAATGTCGTGCTTCTCGGCTTCGATGCGCGAGAGCGACATAAGGTCGCTGACAAGGTCCTGCAGACGGCGCCCTTCGCGCTGGATGGTGGCGAGGAACTTGTCGCCCGTCTTCGGGTCGAGGTCGTCGATGTCATCGCGCAGCGTCTCGACATAGCCGAGGATGGAAGCGAGCGGCGTGCGCAACTCGTGGCTGGCATTGGCGACGAAGTCGGTGTGCGCGCGGCTGATGTCGGCCTCTGCCGTCTTATTGACGAACTCGATGATGGCGAGGCCGCCGTCGAGTTTCTTGCGGTTGATGCGCCAGATATCGCGACGTCGGGCAAGACCGCGGATGACCGCCGCTCCGTCCGCATCGCTGTCGAGCAGGCCGACCGCCTCGGGTTGGCGTAGCGCCATCTTTACGTCCTGCCCGAGGATATGCGCACCAAGCAGGCGGCGCGAGGCGAGGTTAGCGATTATGACGCGTCCGTTCTCGGTCACGATGACCGGGGCTTCGGAATGCTCGAACAAATCGCCCATATTGTCGCGCGAGATGCCGCCGTTGGTGTTCTTGGGAGCGGGCGGCGGCGGGGTGGAGCCGACAAGCCAGAGCGAACCGGCCCAGACGAACAGCATCAAGAGGATGGGGAGCACCGGCAGGTCGAGCAACATCAGCCCGATTGCTGTCGCGAGCGCCAAAGCGAAGGCGGACCAGGGGAACGGGCGGGTTTCCATTGCGATTGGGCGCTTAGCGAGGCGCATCGCCCTGCGCTAGTCCTGTCATATCATTGTCATGGAAGAAGTGGTGACCCGTACGGGAATCGAACCCGTGTTTCAGCCGTGAAAGGGCCGCGTCCTAACCGCTAGACGAACGGGCCACATGATGTGGCACTATGTGCGGATTGCAGATGCAATAACGCCACCGATGGTGACCCGTACGGGAATCGAACCCGTGTTTCAGCCGTGAAAGGGCCGCGTCCTAACCGCTAGACGAACGGGCCACGGCCCCTGTGGGGCTCGGTGGCGTGGCGGCGCAATTAGGCGGGCTTGCGAAAAGCGTCAACCCTCCAATTGGGCCTTTTGCAATCAATCTGCAAAAGCTGCGTCTTCGAGATGCAGTTCGGCGGCGGGACGGGCGCCCCAATCGTCGATTTTCACCCGGCCTGCGAGCCACAGCCTGCGCCCGCGCGAGGCATGGAGCAGCGCCTGGCCCATTTCGCTCTCCGCAGCGCGGAAGGCGATTCCCTTGAAGCTCTTGCCGTCATCGCCGCTGGCAATGATGCGGACATGATCGTTGCCGACGATGTCGCATTTGACGAGGCGCACGGGGCCAACGGCGACGCGCGGTCCCGGCCAACCGACGCCATAAGGCCCGCCGCCATCGAGCGCTTCGACGAGGTCTGGGGTCAGGCCGCCCGGCGCAACAGCGATGTCGAGCAGCATTTCGCGGTTCTGTCCGGCGCGGGCCACTGCCGCTTCCAGATGCGCGTCGAGCCAATCGGTAAAAGCTTCCAGCTTGTCCTCGGCCACCGTGAGGCCCGCAGCCATGGCGTGTCCGCCGCCCTTGACCAGCAGACCTTCTTCGCGCGCCCGAATGATGGCTGCGCCCAAATCCACGCCGGGTACCGATCGGCCAGATCCCTTGCCTTCGCCATTCTCGTCGAGCGCGATGACCAGCGAGGGCTTGCCGCTCTTCTCTTTGATGCGTCCGGCAACGATGCCGATGACGCCCGGATGCCAGCCTTTCGCTGCGACCACGTGCACAGCGCGGTTATGTTGCGCGGCAAGCTGTTCTTCCGCCGCCTGCTGGACCTCGGCCTCGATGGCGCGGCGTTCTTCGTTGAGAGCGGATAGCTGCGCGGCAATCTCGCGCGCTTCGTCAGGGTCCTGCGTCGTGAGCAGGCGCACACCCAGCGTCGATTCGCCCACGCGACCTCCGGCATTGATGCGCGGGCCGAGCGCGAAGCCGAGGTCCGAACAGGCCGGAGCGCGCTTAAGCCGGCTGGCATCGATAAGCGCAGACATCCCAATATTGTCGCGCCGCGCCATGACCTTGAGACCCTGCGCCACGAAGGCACGGTTCAGTCCATGCAGCGCGGCGACGTCTGCGACTGTCCCGAGCGCTACGACGTCCAGCAACGCGAACAGGTCGGGTTCCTTGCGGTCCTCGAAATAGTCTTGTGCGCGAAGGGTACGGACCAAGGCGATAGCGAGCAGGAAAGCCACCCCGACCGCTGCCAGATGGCCGTGTGCCGCTGCGAGGTCGTTTTCGTCGAGCCGGTTCGGATTCACCAGCGCGGCGGCGCGCGGCAATTCGGGCGAGCATTTGTGATGGTCGACCACGATGACATCGACCCCCGCATCGCTCGCCATTGCCAGCGCCTCGTGTGCCATCGCGCCGCAATCGACCGTGACAATCAGGCTGGAGCCGTCCTCGGCCAGCTTGACCAATGCCTCGCCCGAGGGACCGTAGCCCTCAAGCAGGCGGTCGGGGATGTAGTAGTCCGCCTCTACGCCCAGATCGCGGAGCAGGCGGATGAGCAGCGCCGAACTGGTCGCGCCGTCGACGTCGTAATCGCCGTAGACCGTTATGCGCTCGTTCGTGAGCACCGCCTGCGCTATCCGGTCGGCGGCCGCGTCCATGTCGTTGAACTCGGACGGGTCGGGCAGGAAATCGCGCAAGGTTGGCGAGAGGTGGCGCTGCACATCCTCGGGAGCGACACCGCGTGCGAGAAGGATTTGCCGCACGATGCTCTCGCCATCGCCGAAGTGGCCTTGCCCGAGGTCCATATTCCCGCCCCGCCAGCGCCATGCGCGGCCGGTGAGCGAGTTGGAGACGCCGAAAACCTGGGGGAGGGCAGTGGAAGCCATCCGCTCCCACTACCGCGACCTGCGCCTTTGCAGCAAGCGCGCCCGCATTGACAATCGACAGTCCTGCGGCTTTCTCGGGCCATGGCTGACAAATATCTCCTGATTGTCTGGCATAGCCGCACCGGCAGTGCCGAAAGCCTTGCCGAGGCGGCTTTCGAGGGGGCAGGCAATCATTGCCGCATCATGCGCGCGAAGGATGTGCAGCCGAAGCATCTGATGGACGCTGGCGGTTACCTGTTCTGTTGCCCCGAAAACCTCGCCAGCATGAGCGGCGAGATGAAGGAGATGTTCGACCGCTGCTATTACCCGGTGTTGATGAAGATCGCCGGTCGGCCCTTCGCCACGATTATCGCCGCGGGTAGCGATGGCGAGTGGGCACAGAAGCAGATCGACCGCATCTGCAAGGGCTGGCGGCTGAAGCGGGTGGCCGAGCACATGATTGTCGACACCGGTGCGCAGACCGAGGCGGAAATCATTGCGCCCAAGCAAATTGACGAGCGAGAGCTGGGCAGGGCACGCGAAATGGGTCAGGCCTTGGGTCAGGGCATAGCTGACGGCATCTTCTAGGGACCGGATTGAGCCGTTTCCGACCAATCTTCCAAATCCAGACTCGACGAAGCCTTTGGAAGTCGCCAAGAATTAGTGCGGGATTGTATTGGGGGAAGCGGGCGGAATGCCAGCATCACAGGCATCGCTAAAGGAAGAGGCGCGTTCGCCGCAGGGGCTCTACCTCCTGTTCGAACCTGGTGCACGTCCGCAGCGCAGCGATGTGCTGGCAATGGTGGAGGCGCTTGACCTCGTCTGGGTTAGTCACGACCCCGCCAGCAGTCCCGCCGACCCTCAGGAAGCCGCGCAAGGTCGCGATGGCTATTCGGGGCAATGGCTCGAACTGATGATGTCCGGTCTCACCTTTGACCTGCTCGGCATGGCACCTGCTCCGGGCGTTGCGGTGCCGCAGGTGGTGCACCGCGTGGCGCTGGGCGCAGAGTGCGACCCGCATGACAAGGAGGCGATGGTGCTGGTCCCGGGGCCGCATCTTGCCGACGGGGCGAACAGCCTGCCCATCGTGCGCGCCATGCTCGACCTTGGCTGCAAAATGGCGCGGCGGCTCGACGGGGTGGTGGCGATTTGTTGGAGCCCGGCCCGCAGCGCGACTGCCACCGAACTGTTCTGCCGGTCTGTCGAAGGCTGGACCGAGGGAGGCCCGTTCCCGGCGCTGGGGCTGACATCCTTTGCTGCGGACGAAGAGGGGCAGTTTGCCAGCGAGGGGCTGGGATTCTTCGTCGGGCAGGAGCTTCGTTTCCATCCGACGCTGGCGCAAGACCGATTGGCTGCGACACGTCTCGGGATGCGGCTGGTGCATGACATCGTAAGCGCCGGACGGGTCGGTGAAGCGCGCGAATTCGTTACCGAAGATGGCGCGCGATACTCGCTCAGCCCGGTGCCCGATAGCGACATCGTGGAGGTGTCGCGCATGTAGCGTCGCGTGGGGATGGGGGGAGCAATCGGGAACCAGGCGCGCGGCACTTTGCCGTTTCGCAGCGTGAACAAGCGCGGCTGTCCGGGCCATGATGCCGGGCTGCAAAGGCATCACCTGCTGCCGAGGCAATTGCTCACCCGTCGCTGCTTTTCGCGTCTCTTTTCCGAGGTCGGACGCGAGGCGCTGGGGTTTGACGATTTCCGCCGCAACGGCATCCTGTTGCCTGCCCGTGACGAAGCGGTTTGGCGGACCCTACTGCCGCTCCACCGAGGGCCCCATCGCGATTACAACACGATGGTCATCGAGCGGGTCGGCGTCATCGAGAGCCGCTGGTCGCACCGCAAGAAGCTGTGTTCGCAGCAAGCGGGCGAGGAGGCATTGCTTCGTCTCGGCTTGCTGCAATCGGCCTTGCGCAAACGCCTGCTCGACCAGTCGCGGCGGCTGGTCCTCAATCGCCGCGACCCGGCGCTGGCAAAGCCCGACTTCTCCGAACTCGACGCCATGGCGGAGACACTTTTTGCCGCTGCCGCCTAGGCGGTCTTGCTTGCCAGCGCTTCCTTGGCCGCGAAGTATTCGGCTTCGAGACGCGCGACCATGTCTTCGACCGGCCCGACGCTCTTCACCGTGCCGATGCCCTGGCCAGAGCCCCAAATGTCCTTCCACGCCTTGGCCTTGGTGTTGCCACCACTGCCGAAATTCATCTTCGACGGGTCGCTGGTGGGCAAATCGTCGGGATCGAGGCCCGCATTCTCGATGGAGGAGCGCAGGTAATTGCCGTGCACGCCGGTGAAGAGGTTCGAGTAGACGATGCCATCCGCGCTGCCTTCGACGATGCCCTGCTTGTAGCCGTCGACCGCATTGGCCTCCTCGGTCGCAATCCAGGGCGAGCCGATATAGGCGAAGTCCGCACCCAGCGCCTGGGCTGCGAGGATCGAACGTCCGTGCGCGATTGAGCCCGACAGCGCTACCAGCCCGTCAAACCATTCGCGGATTTCCTGCATCAAGGCGAAGGGGCTGAGCGTGCCTGCATGTCCGCCTGCGCCGGCGGCCACCGGAATAAGCCCGTCCGCGCCCTTTTCGATGGCTTTGCGGGCGAAGCGGTTGTTGATGACATCGTGCATGGTGATGCCGCCCCAGCCGCGCACCGCGTTGAAGATTTCCTCGCGCGCGCCGAGCGAGGTGATGACCAGCGGCACCTGCCACTTCGCGCAGGTCGCCATATCGGCCTCGATACGGTCGTTCGAGCTGTGGACGATCTGGTTCACCGCGAAGGGCGCTGCCGGACGGTCGGGATTGTCGCGGTTATGCGCAGACAGTTCCTCGGTAATCTGGTGCAACCACTCGTCGAGCTGGCTCTGCGGGCGCGCGTTCAGCGCCGGGAAGCTGCCGACGATGCCCGCCTTGCATTGCGCGATGACCAGTTCGGGACCCGAAACGATGAACAGCGGCGAGCCGATGACCGGGATGCGCAGCTTGTCGAAGGGGGCGGGAAGGGTCATGCGGCAAGGCTCCTCAATTGCAATTTCGGCAGGGCGTATGGCGCGTTTGCGCGCTTGTCGAGAGTGACGTTACGTAAACGTCAGGTAGCTTCCAGCAGATGCTCGAGCCCGTAGACCCGCGCCGCCGAACCTGCGAACAGCGCCTTGCGCTCGTTTTCGGAATGGCTGTGCGAGAGGCGCTTGAAGGCATTCCACAGGACCTCGTAGCTCGCGCCCCAGCGGTCGACCGGATAGTTCGATTCGAACATCGCGCGGTCCGCGCCGAAGCCATCGATGCAGGTCTCGATATAGGGCCGCCACAGCGCGGCGAGGTGTTCGGATGTATGGTCCTTCATCGGCCCGTCTTCGGGCAGGCCGCAGAAAGCCATCGCCAGCCCGCCGAGCTTGACCACGACATTCTCGCATTCGGCAATCGCCTTGATGGAGGCGCGCCAGCGGTCGAAATGCTCGTGCTGCTTGCCCTTGTAGCTCGCAATGCCGAGCGGCGTGCCGCAATGGTCGAGCACGATGGTCTGGTCGGGGAAGGCCTTGGCGAGATCCAGCACGTCGCCCAATTGCGGCTCGAGCAGCCATGCATCGAAGGTCAGCCCATGCTCGGCATAGGCGGCGAAACCGGCGCGGAAGGCATCGGAGCGATAGAGGCCTTCGGGCGCATGGAAGGGAGGGCCAAGCACCTCGGGGTCGGCATCCCAGGCGGCGGCATGGCGGATGCCGCGAAAACGCCCGTTACCTGCCGCTACCAGAGCCTCGACAACCGGCTTGACCGCATCGCCCAGCGTTAAATCCGCATGGCCAACGATGCCCGCGCAGGGGCGGTAATCGCCGTAGAGCCCGCTCGCCCCCTGCGCCGCCACGCCGTTGACGAATTCGACTTCGCCGACGCTCTTCATCGCGTCACCCCGGCTGGCATCGTAGAAAGCGCCGCATTCCATGAAGACCGTGCCGACGATCTTGTGGCCGCCGTCGAGGCCGCCGCGCGTGTCCTGCTGCAGCTCGTCGAAGGTGTAATAGGCCGCGCCTGCGATTGCCTCGATGAAATCATGCCGCGGTTCGGGGAAGGCGGGGACCAGCGGACGCAGGTCCCACAGGTGATGGTGCGGGTCGATGATGGGCAGGTCGGGGTCGATGATGTCTTCGCTCATGTCGCGGCTCCTCTCAGGCCATTCCTACAGCTTGGAACACTTGGAACACGGTCTAGGGCAAAAAGCAAAGAAGCCTGCGAAAGCCGCGGAAACCATGGCGATTTGGAATAGTCTGTCAGTTGGCACGCGGTCCTGCTACGTGGCGGTCTTATTGTAGGAAAGCCACTTTTCAGGCGGCCGTGTTTTCCACCCGGTTCCGTCCGCGTGCCTTGGCTTTGTAGAGCAGGCTGTCGGCTTCCGAGAGGACCTCGTCGATGCCAGTGCCGCTGTGCCAGCGCGACAGGCCGATGGAACAGGTGGTCGCCAGGCCCGGCAGGTCGAGGCTTGCCGCGATATTCTCGATAGCACAGCGCAGGTCTTCTGCCGCCTTGCCAGCGACTTCGCGGTTGTTCGTGTCGAGCAGCATGACGAATTCCTCGCCGCCGAGGCGGACGGCACAATGATCGCCGTCCGGCAGGGATTGTTGGGTGTACTTGATAGCTTTGCCAACCTTCACCAGCACCTTGTCGCCAACAGCATGCCCGAAGCGGTCATTGATGCTCTTGAAATTGTCGAGGTCGAGCGAGAGCAGGAAGCGATCGCCGGGAGTGGCATTGCCGTTGACGCACTCGAAAAACGCGCGGCGGTTCATCAGCCCAGTCAGCGGGTCGCGGTAGGCGAGAAACTCGGCATGTGCCAACGAGTCAGCCAACTCCTCGGACAGGATGCGGTTTTCGACCAGGGTCTGGGAAGTGAGAATTCGTTGCCCGGACTGCGCATAGGCAAAAGCCAGGAACACCAGCGACATGCAGATTGTCGCCAGCGTGGCGGGCAGAAGCATCGTTGTTTCCCAAATCCACATGCCAATAATTGCCGTCAAAACGAACCCGGCGAGGAATGCGAAGAGAAGCCGGTGTGCGGGGCCGACGATGGCGGTGATGAGGCTGACCCCGACCAGCGTGCCGCCCCCCAGAATGAGGCGGGACGGGTGAACGATCGGATCGCTCATCACTGCTGCGAGCATATACCCCCAGCTTGCCCCGCCGATGGCCATCGCGAACACGGCAAATGCAAGTTGCTTCTTGATGGGTTTGCCGCGCTCGATGGCCGTTCCCAGCCAGTGCGCCCCGAAGCGTGTGTTGATGAGGGCGAACAGCCGAAGCATCAGGGGAAGGAAGAAGAAGTCGGCGTTGGGCATGCGCATGGCGGCGAGCACCATGATAATCCATAGCATGCCCTGCGCAGGCAGGTTCTTCCGTTCGACCAGGAGTATGCCCGAAAGCGTCTCGCGAAAAACCTCGGACTTGTAGCTTTGGCTTCCGTGCACGACGAGGAATCCTTCCTCGTCGACCACATTCGAAAGGGGCATGCGATGGCCTCCCTAAAGAAACTTCTCCATCGCGACCGTTTGTTTTCTTTTTTGGTTCTGGTTCACTTGCGAACCGTGATTACCCTTCCGGCCGATGTCCCCCATGGGCATTGAGCAGGCTGCGGACCTTTTCCGGTTCAATTCCGTCATAGCTCGTATCGATGGAAACAAAAATCTTGCCCTTCTTTATCTCGCGTTCGTAGAGAGTTGCTGAAACTCCATCGACATCGTGATCGGTCAGCATTTTCGCGATCGCGCCGCCGGTCGCGCCGATAACGCCGCTGACTGCAGCAACCGGGCCGATCGCTGCGCTGGTCATTGCTCCGGCCACAGCGACCGGGCCAAGTCCGGGTATCATCAGCATCCCCACGCCGAGCATGGCACCCGCCACGCCCGCGCCTGTGATCGTCCCCGCGACGGTCCCCGGGCTGTGGCCGCGTGCGGGCTCGTATTTTTCCTCAAGATACTCGCTTGCCCGCCAGAGCATGGCGATGGCGTCCTCGGGCACGCCGTCTTCAGCAAGTGCTTCTACGGTACGGCTGGCAGCTTCGGGCTTGTCGAATACGGCGGTGAGGAGGTGCTGGCGGTCACGCGCCATCTCGTCGAGAGCCTTTGAAAACGCCCGCGAAAAACGCTCACGCTCGCGCTCGCTACGGAAGTTGGCGCGCAGCCCTGCGGAATCGTGGAGCTTCTTGACACTGGGGGTCTGCGCCTTGGCGAACAGCGTTCGGAGCAACATTTCGATAGTGGTGCGCCGCAGCTTCTGGTCGGTGCCGCGATTGATCCATTCGAGCTCGAGCGGACGAGGGTGAGCCTCGTCGAGGAAGTAAAGCGCAGGCAGTTCTGCCGCCTTTACGACATAAGCATGCGCAGGTGCCCCCAAATCGCCCATGAGCCAGTAGGTAGTCGAAAAATACCCAGTTCGCAAAGTACGTATCCGACATCTGGCCCAAAACTGGACTTAATTATTCAATTCATGCGTCAGAAACCGCGGAATTGGCCGCGCTGAGGACCGCGCGTACACTGGCGGTTGCGACGTCCTCGTCGATGCCTACGCCCCAGATGGTCCGCCCATCGGGTGTCCGGCATTCGAGATAGGCCGCTGCCCGGCTGTCGCGCCCGGTTGTGAGCGCGTGTTCGGTGTAGTCGACGATTTCCAAGGCGAGGCCGAAGCTGTCCTCGATGGTCGAGAGGACGGATGAGATAAGGCCGTTGCCGCGGCCAGAGACGCTCTGCTCCTGTCCCTTCACGGCAATCGTGCCGCTGAACAGGCGCGTGCCGTCCATCGCGCGGCGCTCTTCATAGTCGACCAACTGGAAGTGCTTTTCCTCGGTCTGGACGTGATAGGCCTGTTTGAACGCCTGCCAGATGTCGGCAGCATTGAGTTCGCGGCCGAGGTCGTCGGCCATGCGCTGGACGTGCGGGCTGAAATCGGCCTGCATCTTCTTCGGCAGCTTGAGGCCCTGGTCCTGCTCGAGCACCCACGCAAACCCGCCTTTGCCCGACTGCGAATTGACGCGGATGACGGCTTCGTAGCTGCGTCCGAGGTCTGCGGGGTCGATGGGGAGGTAGGGCACGCGCCAGTGCGGGTCGTTCTGGCGCTCGTTCGCGGCGAAGCCCTTCTTGATGGCGTCCTGGTGGCTGCCGGAGAAGGCTGTGTAGACCAGCTCGCCGCCATAGGGGTGGCGCTGGTGTACCGGCAATTCGTTGCAATATTCCACCGTCTCAATGACGCGGTCGATATCGGAGAAGTCGAGCTTCGGGTCGACGCCTTGCGTGTACATGTTGAGCGCCATCGTCACGAGGCAGCAATTGCCCGTGCGCTCGCCATTGCCGAACAGGCAGCCTTCGACGCGGTCCGCGCCCGCCATCAACGCGAGTTCGGCTGCCGCCACGCCCGTGCCGCGGTCGTTATGCGTGTGGAGGGAGATGACCGCGCTCTCGCGGTTCGGCAGGTTGCGGATAAAATACTCGACTTGGTCGGCGTAGATGTTCGGTGTCGCCGCCTCGACCGTGGCGGGCAGGTTGAGGATGATGGGATGTTCGGGCGTGGGGGCGAGGACTTCCATCACCGCCTCGCAGACCTCGAGGCTGAAATCGAGCTCGGCGGTCGAGAAGGTCTCCGGCGAATACTGGAAATGCCAGTCGGTACCGGGCTGCATGCCCGCCTCGTCGCGCATGACCTTCGCGCCGTGCACCGCGATATCGCGCACCTGATCCCTGGTCATGCTGAAGACGACCTCGCGCCAAGCGGGGCTGACGGCGTTGTAGAGGTGGACGATGGCCGCCCGTGCACCGGTGAGGCTGGCGAAGCTGGTGCGGATGAGGTCTTCGCGGCTCTGCGTCAGTACCTGCACGATGACGTCGTCAGGGATGCGGCCCGACTTCACGAGGCCGGAGATGAAATCGAACTCGGTCGCGCCCGCGCTGGGGAAGCCGACCTCGATTTCCTTCACGCCAACCTCGACAAGCAGGTCGAAGAAGCGGTTCTTCTTGTGCGCATCCATCGGGTCGACAATCGCCTGGTTGCCGTCGCGAAGGTCGGTCGAGAGCCACCGGGGCGGGGCAGTGATGGTGCGTGTGGGCCATTGCCGGTCGCCAAGCGGGACCTGCGGGAAGGGCGAATATTTGACGCTCGGGTTCTTGAGCATGGACATGGGTAAGTACTCGTATCGGTGGCGGCTTATCGCGGGGTCTGCCCTTGGGTGCGCGGCGCACCCTGATGGCACGCCTGTGTCACGCCCAAGGGCGGGTAAGTCGCAGTAGGGTTCCGATGCGGGTCATGGCATTGTGCATTGCGCAATATTGCCGCGAATTCAAGCGCGAGTTTGCGAAATTATCGAAAGCGCAGCCGCTCGCGGTTCAATTGTTGCACGCTGGTGACGCCCATGAGGCGCATGGCGCGCTCGATTTCTTCCTTCAGGATAGTGAGGGCGCGTTCGACACCATCTTGCCCCGCTGCCGCCAGAGCATAAAGGTAGAGCCTGCCGCCGGACGCCGCGGTCGCCCCCATGGCTTGGGCTTTCATCACATGCGTACCGCGCCTGACACCGCCGTCGAGGATGATTTCGATTTCCCCGCCGACCTCGTCGACGATTTCCTTCAGCTGGTCGAAGGGCGCACGGCTGCCATCCAATTGCCGGCCGCCATGGTTGGAAATCCAGATGGCATCGGCCCCGATATCCACCGCACGGCGCGCATCGGCTGCGCTCATCACGCCCTTGAGGGCAAAGGTCCCGCCCCAGTCCTGCCGAATGCGAGCGGCGGTGTCCCAGTCCATGCCTGTGTCGAGCATGGTATTGAAGTATTCCTGGATGCTCACCGCCTTGCCGGTGCCTTCGCTGACATAGCCGTCGAGATTGGGCAGGCGGAATTTTGGTCCGAAGACATAGTCCAGCGTCCAGCGCGGGCGCGTGGCGTAGCTCCACAGCGAACTGGCCGAAAAGCGGGGCGGAGTGGTGAAGCCCGAGCGCAGGCACCGCTCGCGCTTGCCCGAAACGATTGTGTCCACTGTCAGCGCCAAGGCATCGAAGTCGGCGGCCTTGCAGCGCTCTATCATGCTTGCGTTTAACCCCTTGTCCTTGTGGACGTAGAGCTGGAAAAGCTTGGGCGCGCTGGTGAGCGCGGCGATTTCCTCGATGGAGTGCGTGGCGAGGCTGGAGATGCCGAACCACACGCCGAACTTCTCGGCCGCCTGTGCCACTGCCCGCTCGCCGTCGCGGTGGAAAGCACGCTGGAGCGCGGTCGGGCTGAGCATCAGTGGCAGTTCGCTGCGGCAGCCCATGATGGTGCAGCTGGTGTCGATGGTTTCCACGCCCGCCAGCACGTCGGGCACAAGGTCGACATCGTCGAAGGCGCTGGTGTTGCGCGCTTTGGTCAGCTCGTCATCCGCTGCGCCGTCGATATAGTCGAACACCGGCCACGGCAGTCGCTTCTTCGCCAGCGTGCGAAAATCGTCGATGTTATGGCAATCGGACAGTCTCACTCCGCCCGAGTGCCGTAGCCACCGCGCGTCTGCAAGTCATCGAATGTGTAGGAGAGGGCAAGCCGCTCTTTCTGCGTACCGGCATAGCGCGGGTCCTGCTTGAGGCAGCCTTCGCCGCAAATCTGGGTTGCGGTTTCTTCTCGCCAGTCGGTTTGCCAGAGACGACCGCCCGGGGTGGAAATGAAGCCGTAGATGCGCGCATCGATATCGCTGGCGAGGTCCTCAATTGAAGGCATTTCGCTGTCGAACCCGACGTCGTAGCCGCCATGCGTGTGGAAGCTGGCAACGACATTGTTGCCGAGCGGGAGGCCCCAGTCGAAAGCGCAGGTCGCGCGTGTGCCATCATAAATTCTGGAGGTATGGAGGTCGCCCGCCTCGTCTTCATAGACAACGCCGCAGAATTCCTGGTTCTGCGTGATCGAGCGCTCTTGCAAGTCCTCGAGCGTCGCGCGGGTGTAGCGGGTGATCTCGTCGAGGCTCGACTGTGGCTCATAAGCGGGCGAGCGTTCGCGGGTCAGCTGGTTGAAGATGACCGCGGCGAAGGCAATCGCGCAGAGCACGTAGAGCAGCTTGTTGGTGTGTGCGTCCCCCATCGGCAGGCGGGATGCCGCCTGCCGATGAGGATGTCGAGGGGAAAACGGCCTTACTGCTTTTCGAACGCGGCGCTGATTTCCAGATCCACGTCACTGCCGACCATGGGCGCCGCATAATCGATGCCCCACTGCGTGCGGTCGATGGTCGCGCGCGCGTGGAAGCCTACGGTCTGCGCCTTGCTCATCGGATTTTCGCCCGCGCCGGTGAACTCCACCAGCATGGTGACAGGAGCGGTATTGCCGTTCATCGTCAACTGTCCCGAGGCAACGGCGGTGGTGTTGCTCGTGCGGCGTACCGAAGTCGACACGAAGCGCGCAGGTGCTGGCTCGGGTCCGAAGAAATCGGGCGAGGCACCTTCTTTCCCTGGGCGCAGCAGGTGTTCGCGCAGGCCTTCGCTCGGCACTGCGACGCTGGTGATCGGAACAGTAATGTCGAAACTGGTCGCACCGATGTCCGTCGGATCGAGGGTCAGCGTACCTTCGATATCGCCGAAGAGGCCGAAATAGTCGTTGAAGCCGAAATGGCTCACCTGCCAGCTCACCAGCGTGTGCGAAGGGTCGAGCTTGTATTCGCCCGCAATGACGCGTGAGGCATCGACCTGTCCGGGAATCTGCGGCTGCTGCGCGGCAATAGTGCCTGCGGCCAGCGTGGCCGAGGCTGTCAGGGCAAGGGCGACAAGCGGCTTGTTCATACATTGGCTCCCGTTCAGATTTGACTATGGAAAGCGCGATCGCAGGCAGTGTTCCACGGTATGAAACCGTGAGGTCACTTTAGCGCGGCACGCTCATCCGGGTCGATTAGCCGCGGCTCTGCAATCGGAGCGGCGCTTGCCGGGTCGAACAGCTGGAAGCCCTTGCGCGCGCCGGAAAAACGGTCGGCGAAGAGGCGCGCGATGACCCGGCGTATCATGGTGAAAGCCGAAACGGGCGGGGTGACCACATCCGGACCGGTAGCAAATTTGGCGAAAACACTGCCGCGCGGTGGGCCGAGGACCCTGTCACGTGCCTCCTCGTCGATGCTGGTCGTTACCATCGAGAGGAAAGGCCAGCGTCCATTGTCCATCGTGTTGAACAGTGGCGTGCGGCAGGTCCCGCAATACCAGCGCAGCAATTGGCCGCCGGTGAGGTTGATGCAGGCCAGGCTGTCCAGCCCCTTGTCGATATGAAGGTGGCCAACGCGTGTCTGGTAGACCGAGCAGCCGCCCGCGCTGTCTAGCGCATCCTCGCGGTCCATCAGCCGGAGGAAATCGCGGCAATCGTTGCAATAGCAGGTGTAGCGGTCGCCCTGTTTCGGGCCGACTTCGCAGAGTTCGCCCGCGACTGCGCCGCATTGGCATTCGAAATGGAGGTCGTCGGTCGCGCCCATGTGCATCCTCTCCCAAGAAACACGTCTGGGCGCGACCTATCCCGCTAGTTCTTGTCCTTGTCCACCAGCTTGTTGGCGCCGATCCAGGGCATCATCGCGCGAAGCTGCGCGCCGGTTCTCTCGATCGGGTGTGCGGCTGCGGCCTTGCGGCTGGCTTTCAGTTCGGGCTGGCCAGCCTGATTGTCGAGCACGAAGTCCTTCACGAAACGGCCCGACTGGATGTCCTTGAGGACGCGGCCCATTTCGGCCTTGGTCTCTTCGGTAATGATGCGCGGGCCAGTCTTGATGTCGCCATACTCGGCGGTGTTCGAGATGGAGTAGCGCATGTTGGCGATGCCGCCTTCATAGAGCAGGTCGACGATGAGCTTGGTCTCGTGGAGGCACTCGAAATAGGCCATTTCGGGCGAGTATCCGGCCTCGACCAGCGTTTCGAAACCGGCCTGGATGAGGTGGGTGATACCGCCGCATAGTACGGCCTGCTCGCCGAAGAGGTCGGTCTCGCATTCTTCCTTGAAATCGGTTTCGATGATGCCGCTTCGACCGCCGCCGACGGCGCTGGCATAGGAGAGCGCGAGTTGCTTGGCGAAGCCGTTGCCGCCCGCCTGGTTGCTTTCCTGATGGACCGCGATGAGGCATGGCACGCCGCCGCCCTTGATATATTCGCCGCGCACCGTGTGTCCGGGGCCCTTGGGCGCGATCATGATGACATCGACATCGGCAGGCGGGTCAATCAGGCCGAAGTGGATGTTGAGGCCATGCGCGAAGGCGAGCGCGGAGCCGGGGCGCATCTTGCCCGCGACTTCATTGGCGTAAATGGCCGCCTGATGCTCGTCGGGCGCGAGGATCATCAGGACATCGGCCCATTCGGCAGCTTCCGACACGGTCTTCACCGTAAAACCAGCGCCTTCAGCTTTCTTCGCCGTGGCCGAACCTTCGCGCAGCGCGATAACGACTTCGCCGACCCCGCTGTCGCGCAGGTTCTGGGCATGGGCGTGGCCCTGGCTGCCATAGCCGACGATGGCGACCTTCTTCTCCTTGATCAGCTGCTGGTCGCAATCGGCATCGTAATAGACTTGCATTGGATTTCCCTAATCTTCGGATTGAGCGCGCATCATGCCGAGATACATCGAGGCAAGCTCCTCGACGTAATCGGCGCGTTGCGAAATGATTTCGGAGTAGCACATTTGTTGCTGGAGACGGTCGAGCGTACCTGACGGGGTCGATGAGACGTAGTGCCAGCAAGCAGCGTCCCGATAGATGAGCCAAGCCCGTTGTTCGGCAAGTAGAGCAGCCCCCTGAGCCGAAGACTTTCCTCCCACCACGGTCATCAAATCGCGCCAAGCCTGATTTAGGCGAGCGTCTTCGGAGGCAGCCAATTCGACATAGCAGTCACGGACCGACAGATCGACGGGTCCTGCTTCTTCTATGCAGCTTTCGAGGTCCGGATGTGACCGGTCTGCCGCCGCGATGGGTACCCCAAGCGACCCCAGCAAGACGGCGAAAATTACTCTTTTCATCATTCGGCTCCGGGTCCACGCATCATCCCCACGATGCCTGAACGTCCGACTTCCACAAGGCCCAATTCGCGCATCAGGGCGATGAAGCTGTCCACCTTGTCGGGCGAGCCGGTGAGCTCGAACACGAAGCTTTCGGTGGTTGTGTCGACGACGTTGGCGCGGAAGAGTTCGGCTATGCGCAGTGCCTCGACGCGCGCGTCTCCCTTTCCCGCCACCTTCACCAGCGCCAGCTCGCGCTCGACATGCGCGCCGCTTTCGGTGAGGTCGATGACCCGGTGCACGGGCACGAGACGTTCGAGCTGGGCGCGGATCTGGTCGATGACCGGCTCCGGCCCGCGGGTCACCACGGTGATGCGGCTGATGGCGTGGTCTTCGGAAATGTCGGCCACGGTCAGACTGTCGATGTTGTAGCCGCGGGCGGTGAAGAGGCCGGATATCTTCGCAAGGATACCCGCCTCGTTGTCGACGATCACATTGAGGACGTGCCGCTCGCTGGCCTGCTGGGCGATCTTCATCAGCCGCGGTCCTGCCATACGGGCGCGAACATACGGCCCGCGCCGTCATATTCGGCGATGAACTGGCGGCCACGACGCACGGCTTCGAAATTCTCGGTCTGGCGCGAAAGGTCCAACCCCTCGTCGATGAGCAACCAGCTGCCGTCTTCCTGCGCCTGCGCCACATCGACGCCGAGGAAGCGCTGGCCGGTCTCTTCGATCCAGTCGAGCAGCTGCTCCGCATTCTCGCGGGTGTACCAGTTGCGGCGCTGGGCCTTGGCGGCGAGCGCCGCGGGAAGTTCCTTCGAGATAACCATTATACGAGTGCCTTCGCTTCGTCGTCCATCGTGCCGCCGACCTGGTCGCCGTAGAGCAGCATGTCGGTATGCGCCGCGCCGCTGGGGATCATGGGGAAGCAGTTGGCTTCCTTGGCCACCTGACAATCGACGATGACCGGCCCGTCATGCGCGAGCATGGCCTCGATACCGGCGTCGAGCTGGTTTTCGTCCTCGATGCGGATGCCTTTCCAGCCATAGGCTTCGGCCAGCTTCACGAAATCGGGCAGGCTGTCGGAATAGCTGTTCGAATAGCGGCTTTCATAGGTCAGTTCCTGCCACTGGCGGACCATGCCCATATATTCATTGTTGAGGATGAACACCTTCACCGGCAGGCGGAACTGGCTCGCCGTGCCGAGCTCCTGGATGTTCATCTGGATGCTCGCTTCGCCCGCGATATCGATGACGAGGCTGTCGGGATTACCCAGTTGCGCACCGATGGCTGCGGGCAGGCCATAGCCCATCGTGCCGAGACCGCCGCTGGTGAGCCATTTGTTCGGGCCCATGAAGCCGAAATACTGCGCCGCCCACATCTGGTGCTGGCCGACCTCGGTGGTGATGATGGGATCGCGGTCCTTCGTCAGCGCGAAGAGGCGCTCGATGCTCTTCTGCGGCATGATTTGCTCGGACTTCTCCGGATAGGCGAGACAGTCGCGCGCCTTCCAGCCGAGGATGCGCGCCTTCCATTCCGAAAGGTCGCGCCCCTTGCGGCTGCCCCAGCCTTCGAGCAGCTGGTCGAGCACATGGCCGCAGTCACCCACGATGCCGAGGTCGACGGGGACAATCTTGTTTATCTGCGCGCGGTCGATGTCGATGTGGATTTTCTTTGCCTCGGGCGCAAAGGCGTCGAGGCGGCCCGTCACGCGGTCATCGAAGCGCGAGCCTACTGCAACAATGAGGTCGGCACGGTTCATCGCCATATTGGCTTCGTAGGTACCGTGCATGCCGAGCATGCCGAGCCAGTCCGGATGGTGGGCGGGGAAGGCACCCAGACCCATCAGCGTGCTCGTCACCGGGGCGCCGGTCGCGCGCTGGAGCTTGCGCAAGCTCTCCGAAGCGCGGGGCCCGGCGTTGATGACACCGCCGCCAGTGTAGAACACGGGGCGCTCTGCCTTGGCGAGCATCTCGACCGCTTCGGCAATCTCGTCCGCCGCACCGACCATGCGCGGCTGGTAGCGGTGCGAGGGGAGGGGCGCTTCGTCCTGCTCGCTCCATTCGGCGAGCGCGATCTGCACGTCCTTGGGAATGTCGACCACCACCGGACCGGGGCGGCCCGTTGTCGCGATCCGGAAGGCTTCCTCGATGGTGGCGCGCAGCCGCTCGGGGTCCTTCACGAGGTAATTGTGCTTGGAGCAATGGCGGGTGAGGCCGACCGTATCGGCTTCCTGGAAAGCATCGGTGCCGATGAGGCCGGTCGGCACCTGTCCCGTGATGACCACCATCGGGATGGAGTCCATGTAGGCATCGGCAATGCCGGTTACCGCATTGGTCGCGCCGGGGCCGGAAGTGACCAGCACCACGCCGGGCTTTCCGGTCGAGCGCGCATAGCCTTCCGCTGCATGTGCCGCGCCTGCTTCGTGGCGCACAAGGATATGGCGGATATCGCTGTCGGCGAAGAGCTCGTCATAGATCGGCAGCACCGCGCCGCCGGGATAGCCGAACACGAATTCGACGCCCTGCCGCTTGAGGCATTCGATCAATATGGCAGCACCGCTGCGCTCTTCCGACACAGGTTTCCTCCGTCACTAGACACATATCGGCCCGGCGCTGGGGTCGTAGCGCCGGGCCGACAGGAGCTTCCGTATGGGTAACGAAATGCTTTCTGTCAATCGTTTTGGCGCAATAAAGAAACAAAAATATCGTATTCATCGATAGTTTTGTTATCGTCGCGCGACCACGTGTCCGGCGGCTGGTGCCTGAACCATGTGTATTGCCGCTTGGCGTACTGGCGCGTGGCGCGCTGGCCAGCGACGATACATTCATCGCGCGATAGTTCGCCTTGGAGGAGGCCGGAAATCTCGGGCACACCGATGGCGCGCATGACGGGGAGGGCGGGGTCGAGATTGCGCGCGAGGAGGGCTCGCACTTCTTCCACCGCACCCCCGTCCAGCATCAAGACGAAGCGCCGGTCGCAGCGCTCGTAAAGCCATTCGCGCTCGGGCAGCAGGAGGAGCGGGTAGAGCGAGACGGTCTCGCCGATGCCGCCGACCTTGTTGGTCTGCCATTCCTTCAGCGTTCGCCCGGTCGAGCGTACCACTTCCAATGCCCTCGTCGTGCGAGAGGCATCGGCGGGGGCGAGGCGCGAGGCTGCCTCGGGGTCTTCCTTCTCGAGGGCGGCACGTGCTTCACCTTGCGAGAGACCGCGAACCTGCGCGCGGACTTCGGCATCGATTTCGGGCACGGGCGCGATGCCTTCGAGTAATGTGCGCATATATAGACCTGTCCCGCCGCACAGGATGGGGACAGCCCCTTCCTCGTGCAGCGCGGCGATTTCGCGCTTGGCCGCAGCCGCCCAATCGGCGGCCGAGCAGGGCGTCGCGCCGTCCCATGCGCCGAACAGGCGATGTTCGATGCCGCCCATCTCTTCTTCGCTTGGACGTGCTGACAGCACGCGCAAATCGGCATAGACCTGCGCGCTGTCGGCATTAAGCACCACGGCGCGCGTGGCTTGCGCCTCAAGGCGTTGTCCCAAGCGCACTGCCAAATCGCTCTTGCCGCTGGCGGTCGGCCCTGCGATGAGCGCAAGTGGTGGCAAATCAGGGGAATTCATCATGCTCATCGCCCGGCTGATAGCAGAGGCAGGCGGTCTGGAAACCCGGCTCGACGCGGCAAGCAAAGCGCTCGATGCTGCGGGCATGCCGGTGGCCGAGGCAAGCATGCTCGATTTCTGCGGAGATGTTTTGCAAATCTCGCTGCCACATGGCGATGCAGGGCAGATGACCGAGCTGCTGGTCGAGCATTTCGGCGAGTGCGACATGCTGGTCGCCGACCACGCTATCGAAATCCCACGCCTGTTCGTGTCCGACATGGATTCAACCATGATAGGCCAGGAATGCATCGACGAACTGGCCGATTTCGCTGGTATCAAGGATAAGGTCGCCGACATCACCGAGCGCGCCATGCGCGGTGAGCTCGAATTCGAGAGTGCGCTGCGTGAACGGGTTGGCCTGCTCGAAGGGCTGGGTGAAAGGGCCATCGACAATTGCCTTGCCGAGCGTATCCGTCCGGTGCCCGGCGCCCGCACGCTGGTTCAGACTTTGAAGAGCAAGGGGTGCCGCACGGTCCTCGTGACCGGCGGCTTTCATCACTTTGCCGACCGCGTTGCCGACCAGCTCGGTTTCGAGCGCGTTGTGGGTAACCGGCTCGCGGTCTCGCAGGGTCATCTAACCGGCAAGCTCGCCGGCCCCGTCAGCGATGCTTCGACAAAACTCGCCACGCTCGAGGAAGAGCGGGAACAGCTGGGCGAGGGCGCGCGTGTTCTGGCCACCGGCGACGGAGCTAACGACATTCCGATGATAGAAGCTGCCGACTACGGCATCGCCTATCGCGCCAAGCCCAAGGCCCGCGATGCTGCCAATGGCCGGATTGCCAGTGAGGACCTGACAGTCATCCTCAAATTGCTCGGCATTCCGGAGAGTGACTGGTCGCTTGGCTGATTTCGGTTTTGTTTTGGAACCGAAACCTGATATTGACACTTTTGTCAGTAGAGGCCCGCGCATGAACCAGCATTCGACTATCGCCCCCGACATGGAAGCCGCCAGTGACGGCACACTGCTCCGCGACCCGCGCCGACCGCAGCCCAAATACTCGCTGCCAAAGGCTTATGGCCACTTCCGCGACCTGTTGAAGGACAAGGAAGAAACCAGCCACGTCTTCAAGATTTTCGAATCGCTGCCCAGCAAGAGCTTCTTGCCCCGGGTGCGAGCACTTACGCTGAGCGAGCACGGCGAGAAGCTGCGCGCTGACGAACCTTATTTGCCGCCCATCCTCGATGACCACGCGGCCTTGCGCAGACTGCCCAAGGGCACGGTCGCGCATGCCTATTGCGACTTCATGGAGACCGAGGGTCTGTCGGCTGCCGGGCTGGTCGAAGAGGCGGAAAAGCTCGGCAATCCGAAATATGGTGACCTCGTCGAGTGGTTCGGTTTTCGCCAGCGCGACACGCATGACCTAATGCATGTGCTGACCGGCTATGGCCGCGACGGGCTGGGCGAGCAGTGCGTGCTGCTCTTCACCCACGGCCAGAGCCCGAGTCACGGGCACCTGCTCATCGGCTACGCCGGGGCGCTGCAAATCAAGAAAACCGTCAAGAGCAAGGCTCCGGTCTTCAAGGCTTGCCGCCAGGCCCACAAGACCGGTGTTGCCTGTCCCGGCCTCGTCGGCATGTCGATCCGCGAACTGCTGGCGACCGACCTCGACGAGGCACGGACCAAGTTCAACATTCCGGACCCGCACTGGTACAAGGAATGCCATCGGATCTGGCGCAGCGAGGGTATCGATCCCTACGACCTGCTCGCCGAGCCGACGCAGCCGGAAAAACTGGCCGCCTGGGGCGTCACAGCCAGCTGGAAATCTGCTCCAGCGGTTTCTTCTTCAATGCGTGAGCCGGAACCGTGGCACCCTCTTCGGGGTGCCCGACCACGACCACCATCAGCGGCTTCTCGTGCTCGGGGCGCTCGCAGATATCGCGCAGGAAACCCATGGGTGAGGGCGTGTGCGTCAGCGTCGCGAGGCCCGCCTCGTGCAGCGTCGCAATCAGCATTCCGCAGGCGATGCCGACGCTTTCGTTGACGTAATAGTTCTGCGTCTTGCCGTCTTCCTCGATGCCACCCTTGCGCTGGGCGAACACCACGATGAGCCATGGCGCGGTTTCGAGGAAGGGCTTGTCCTCGTCCGTGCCGAGCGGGGCGAGGGCGTTGAGCCATTCCTCGCTTGCCTTGCCGGCGTAGAAATTGCGTTCTTCCTCTTCGGCTGCCTCGCGAATGGCGCGCTTCCTCTCTGGCGAGGAAACGACGGCGAAGTGCCATGGCTGGTGGTTCGCGCCATTGGGCGCGGTTCCCGCAGCCTCGATGGCGGCTTCGATGATTTCACGCGGGACCGGCTCGTCCGAAAAATAGCGGCAAGTGCGCCGCTGCTTCAGTCTATCGCGCAAGGATTGGGCGCGGGCGATGCTCGTACCGTCATCGAGACGGTCGAGTGAGTAGGGGACGCTGTCGAGGGACTTCACGTTCTCAATTCCTTGCGGATAACCAGTTTCAACCCCGACCAGATGTCATCGACTGCGCATACCTTGGTGTCGACGAGACCCATCGGTAGGCATATTTCGCGGATCGTGTCTTCGGTGATGTCGGTTTCAACTTTGGAAGCCCTCTTCGGCCAGCTGACCCAGACATGCCCGTCCTGTGCGATGCTGTTTCTCAGTACTTCGAGCTTTTCCGTCAGCGCGGCGCGTTCGGTTACAAAGATATGCGCCGCATCGGGCGCATCCTCGGGACCCTCGACGAAAGTGAGTTCGAGCGCATATTCGTCGATTTCGTCGATGACGTCTTCGGGCATGCTGTCGAACCACACGCGCTGCCCGTCGCGCAGCGAGAGTTTCTTGGCGAGCGGGGTTCCGGAATATCCTGCGGTCATGTCACCACCCTTGCATCACGCAATCGCCATAGTCGACCGCGAGATGCCACAATGCTCCCAGCCCGAAGGCGCGCGTCCACCAGCGCGGCACGGCGAGAAGAACGAGGTAGATTGCCCCAGCAATCCACCCGTGCAGCGGGTGAAAACCGATGCTGCAGCGATTGGGGTCGAACATCGGGTCGGCCAGCAAATGGTCGAGGTCGATGAGGTTTGCAGCCAGCATGACCGCGCCGAAACGCAACCAGTTCGCGCCTTGCGTCAGGCGCGCGAAGAGAAGCGGGGCGAGCCAGTGCCCGCCGTAGTGGAGAATGAACTGGAGTAGCGCCAATTACGCTGCCTCAGCTCTCCATCCACTCGTCGAAGAAGCTGCGGTGTGCGGCGCGCATTTCGTCGATGCTCTTGCCGAATAGCGAGGTGCCGCCAGTCTTGCCGATGCGGCGGAAGCCGATGGAAGCGGTTTCGTCGTTCTCCGTACCCTTGGCGAGCGCTTCGTTGAGCGCCTGCGTGTCGGGGACGGTGACCACATAGCGGCCCTGGTCTTCGCCGAACCACCACGCAGCCTTCGAATACTCCTCGTTCCACTCAACCTCGGCGCCGATACCACCCGCCATCGCCATTTCGGCAAGCGCGATGGCGAGGCCGCCGTCGGAAACATCGTGCACCGCGCTGGCGAGACCGTCGGCGATGAGCTGGAGGATAATCTTGCCCGCGTTCTTTTCGACCGTGAGGTCGGTCGGAGGGGTGCGGCCTTCGTCGCGGCCATGGATTTCGCTCAGCCACAGCGACTTGCCGAGATGCGAACGTTCTGGGTCGGCGGTCGCCCAATCCTCGGCGTGGATGAGGTAGATCGCCTCTCCCTCTGCCTTGAACGGCATGGTCATCATGTGATCGTAATCGTCGATCAGGCCGACGCCGCCGATGGCGGGGGTGGGCAGGATGGCGCTGCCGCCGCCGGTCGCCTTGCTCTCGTTGTAAAGGCTGACGTTGCCGCTCACGATCGGGAAATCGAGCACGCGGCAGGCGCGGCCCATGCCTTCAAGCGCGTGGACGAACTGGCTCATAATCTCGGGGCGCTGCGGGTTGCCGAAGTTGAGGCAGTTGGTGACTGCGAGCGGACGCGCGCCGACTGCGCACAGGTTGCGATAAGCTTCCGCAATCGCCTGCTTGCCGCCTTCATACGGGTCGGCATAAACATAGCGCGGGGTGCAGTCGGTGCTGATGGCCAACGCCTTTTTCGTGCCGTGCACGCGGACCACGCCAGCATCGCCGCCGGTCTGGAGCGTATCGGCGCCAACCTGGCTGTCGTATTGCTCGGAAATCCACTTGCGCGACGACAAATTGGGCGAAGCGAGCAGCTTCATCAAATCGCCGCCGACATCGTCCGTGTCCGGACGCTCGGTCATCGGCTTGATGCCGGCCCAGGCGGTGTACTCTGCCTTCGAGAGGTAGGGACGGTCGTATTCGGGCGCATCTGCCGCGAGGGGACCGAGCGGAATGTCGCAGACCACTTCGCCGCCGAATTCTAGCACCATGTGCTGCGTATCGGTGACTTCGCCGATCACTGCGAAATCGAGCTCCCACTTCTCGAAGATGGCCGCGGCCATCTCTTCCTTGCCGGGCTTCAGCACCATGAGCATGCGCTCCTGGCTTTCGCTCAGCATCATCTCGTAGGGCGTCATGCCTTCTTCGCGGCACGGCACCTTGTCCATATCGAGTCGGATGCCGGCCTTGCCGTTGGTCGCCATTTCGACGCTGGAAGAGGTCAGGCCCGCAGCGCCCATGTCCTGGATGGCGACGATGGCGTCGGTCGCCATCAGCTCGAGGCAGGCTTCGATCAGCAGCTTTTCGGTGAAGGGGTCGCCCACCTGCACCGTGGGGCGCTTGGCGTCCGCGTCTTCCTCGAAATCGGCGGAGGCCATGGTCGCGCCATGGATACCGTCGCGGCCGGTCTTCGAACCAACATAGACGATCGGATTTCCGACGCCGGTCGCGGCCGAATAGAAGATCTTGTCGGCATCGGCCACGCCCACCGTCATCGCATTGACGAGGATGTTGCCGTCATAGGCCGGGTTGAAATTGGTCTCGCCGCACACGGTCGGCACGCCGACGCAATTGCCGTAGCCGCCGATGCCTGCGACCACGCCCTGCACAAGGTGCTTCATCTTGGGGTGGTCGGGACGGCCGAAGCGCAGCGCATTGGCGTTTGCCACCGGGCGCGCGCCCATGGTGAAGACGTCGCGCAGGATGCCGCCGACGCCGGTTGCCGCACCCTGGTAGGGTTCGATGTAGCTGGGGTGGTTGTGGCTCTCCATCTTGAAGATGGCGGCCTGACCGTCACCGATATCGATGACGCCCGCGTTCTCGCCCGGGCCGCAAATCACCCACGGCGCCTCGGTCGGCAGCTTCTTCAGGTGGAGTCGCGAGGATTTGTAGGAGCAGTGCTCGCTCCACATCACCGAAAAGATGCCCAGTTCCACGAGGTTGGGCTCACGGCCCAGCGCGTGGAGGACACGCTCGTATTCTTCTTCGGAGAGGCCGTGCTGGGCAACGATGTCGGGAGTGATTTCGCTCATGGCCCGCGCCCTTAAAGGGCAGGGCGCGATGGCGCAATATCAATGCGGCCTAGAGTGGTGGGCTGGCGACCCCGAGACCCACTTCGTCGCGGTGCCAGCGGGTCGAGCCGACCCAATAGGCAAGGCCGATCATCAGCGCGAAGGCAAGCAGGCCGAGCAGGAGGAAGGCAGGGTCCGCGCTCTGAGGCTCGGGGCCGAACCAGTTGAAGGCCTGCATCGCGAGCATCACGACCGCGAGGATGACGGGCGGAAGCAAAGGACCCTTGGTGCGGCTCAGCCACCACCAGAAGGCGAGGCCGAAGATGGCGAGTTCCACCGCGATGGCAGCAATCGGATAATTCCACAGGCCGAGGCCGATTTTCTCGCCCGCAGGCGTGATGGTCATGTCGGGACGGTGGCTAATCCAGTCGAGCAGCCAGTGCGACAGGACCACCAGCGCCGCCCATGTCGCCGCAACCGCATTGCGCAGCATTACCGCCACGAGGATGGCGAAACCGAATGCCCATGCCGCCGTGCCTACGAGGCTGTGCGTATAGGGCATGTCGTAGAGGTCGAGCGGGTTCATCGCGGTGATGCCCGGCACCATGCGCAAATGCTCGATGCCGCCAAGTACGAAGAGGAAGAAGGCGATGTCGACCAGTTGCGCGGCGATGAACAGCGTGCCGAGCTTCGGGGCTTCGCTGGTGATCGCGCGCGCAGCGAAGGCCGGAGCCATGTGTCCGATAAACATTGTCCGCTGTCCCTCAGGCGAACTTGGTTGCAGCGAAGGTTGCGATTGTCGCCGCCACGCCAGTGGCGAAAGCCCCCCAGCAGATGTCGGCAATGGTCACGGTGGTCGACCATTGTTTAAGCGTCGCCTGGTTGGTGAGGTCGTAAGTCGCGTAACAGATCGCGCCGAGCAGCGCGCCGTTCAATGCCGCCGCTCCAAGTCCGTTCGCAAGACCCGGCCTCACGGCAAACCACACTATGGCGGCGATGTAGGCTGCATAGAAAACCAGCGCAGGAGCCATGCGGAAGCTGTCTGCCAGCATGTCGCCCAGCCGCGGGCGATAGAAATTAGGGCCTGCCCAGCCAAGCCACAGCGCGTCAAGCGCGCCGAACGCCACGGCGGCCGCAATAAAAGCGACAATCCACGTCATATCCGCTCCCCGTTCTTTTCGCCTTCTTGACCGCACGCTCGCGTCCCGTCAATGCTCCGCGGCGATGACAGAGGGTCAAGACAAACCGATTGGCGACATGAGCTTCGAAGAGGCTCTGCGCGAACTTGAACGCACCGTGCGCAGCCTCGAAAGCGGCGACGTGCCGCTCGATGAAAGCATCGCGCTCTATGAACGCGGCGAGGAACTGCGCAAGGCCTGCCAGAAACGGCTCGACGCGGCGCAGGCGAAAATCGACAAGATAGTTTCCGACAGCGAAGGCAAGCCGACCGGCACCGTGCCCTTCGATGCGGACAGCTGAGGCGTGGGTGCGATGACCGCCATGCCCGACCGCCTTGCCGAGGCCTTCGAACAGGTCCAGCAGGATGTCGACGCGGCATTCGACGCTTTTCTTCCAGTTCCGCAAGACACGCGCGCAAGGCTGGTCGAGGCGATGCGCTATGCGGCCATCGGCGGAGGCAAGCGGGTTCGCCCGCTACTGGTCTGCGCGACGGCCAAGCTGTTCGGCGTAGACCGCGACGCGGCAGTGGCGGCAGGATGCGCGGTCGAGGCCATCCATGCCTATTCGCTCATCCACGACGATTTGCCCTGCATGGACGATGACGACCTCCGCCACGGCAAGCCGACGCTGCACAAGGTCTATGACGAGGCGACGGCGGTGCTGGCGGGCGACTGCCTCCATGCGCTGGCCTTCGACATCCTGACCATGCCCGGCACCAGCAGCGACCCCTTCGTGCGCAGCGAACTGGTGGCGACGCTCGCCAAGGCCAGCGGCCATGCGGGAATGGCGGGTGGCCAGATGATGGACATCGTCTCGGACGAGGAAGAATACGACCTACGGCAGGTTACGCGCTTGCAGCAGCTGAAGACCGGCGCGTTGCTGGCGGCGAGCGTCGAGATGGGCGCCATCCTCGGCAAGGTCCCGCCCGAAGGCCGCGCCCACCTGCGCGCTTATGCCCGCGATATCGGACTTGCCTTCCAGATTGCCGACGATTTGCTCGATGTCGAAGGCGACGAGACCAAGGCCGGCAAGGCCCTGCGCAAGGACGAGGGGCAAGGCAAGCAGACCTTCGTCACGCTGATGGGCCGCGAACCGGCAAGGCAGCAGGCAGAAATTCTGGTCGAGCAGGCAGGCAAGCACCTCGCGGGCTATGGCGAGGAAGCGCGCGTGCTTGTCGACCTCGCGCATTTCGTGGTGAAGAGGGACCATTGATGAGCGAGCGCATAGGAATCTATCCGGGCACTTTCGATCCCATCACGCTGGGCCATGCCGACATTATCCGGCGCGGCAGCAAGCTGGTGGACAAGCTCATCATCGGGGTGACGACCAATCCCTCGAAGAACCCCATGTTCTCGACCGAGGAGCGTTTCGCCATGGTCGAGCGCGAGATTGCCGCCATGGGGCTCGATAATGTCGAGGTGGTCGGCTTCAACGCCTTGCTGGTTAAGTTTGCGCAGAAGATGGGCGCAAGCGTCCTAATCCGCGGCCTGCGCGCCGTCGCGGACTTCGAATACGAGTACCAGATGGCGGGGATGAACCAGCAACTCGACGACGATATCGAGACCGTGTTCCTGATGGCAGACGTCTCGCTCCAGCCAATCGCCTCCAAGCTGGTGAAGGAAATCGCGTTGTTCGGCGGCGATATCACGCCCTTCGTCAGCAAACCGGTGTGCGAGGAAGTGGTCGCTCGGGTCGAGGAAAAGGGGCGGCTCGGGGATTACTGACCGCTTGCCGCAATCCATTCATTGAACCGACAGCGCTGCGCCGCTAGGGCGTTTCGCATACAGGACAATTCGACGGAAATATGATGCTCAAGTCTTCGCTTGCCCTTGCTGCCGCTGCCCTTGCAGTCACGCTTCCGGTCTCCGCCATCGCACAGGAAGCCGAGGCCGAGGCCGCAACCGCCTCGACCTTCAAATACGAGCCGGTCAATTACAATCTCAACGAAGACCGCGAGAACATCCTGTTCCTCGACCTGTCGAACGGCGAGCGTGTCGGTATTCGCCTGATGCCCGCATGGGCTCCTAACCATGTCGAACGTATCAAGACGCTCGCAAGCCAGGGCTTCTACGACGGTGTCATCTTCCACCGCGTCATCGAAGGCTTCATGGCGCAGACCGGCGACCCGACCGGCACGGGGCAGGGCGGCAGCCCGCTTCCCGACCTCAAGGAAGAGTTCAACCCGATGCCGCACATCCGCGGCACGCTCTCGATGGCGCGCGCCTCGAGTGAAGACAGCGCGAACAGCCAGTTCTTCATCGTGTTCTACCCGCGCTTCAGCCTCGACAAGAAGTACACCAACTTCGGCCGCGTGATTTCGAACATGGCCGCTGTCGATGCCATCAATCGCGGCGAACCGCCCGCGAACCCGACGCGCATCCTGCAGGCTTCGCTGGCGTCGGAGAACAAGCCGGTTCCGGCCCCGATGCCCTCTGCGGCGCCCGCCATCATGGGCGAGGAAGAGGTTACTCTCGACGATTTGAACTCGTAAGGTTCAATTCCCGAGTTTTCTTGTGCGCGACCAGCGTCTAGGGGCGCTGGCATGCGCGTCGACCTTTTCGATTTCGAGCTTCCCAACGAACGTATAGCGCTGCGTCCCGCGCGCCCGCGCGATGCTGCGCGCATGCTGCTGGTGCGCGGGGACGAGCCGCTGGCCGACCGCCATGTGCGCGACCTGCCGGACCTGCTGCAGCCGGGCGATGTGCTGGTCTTCAACGATACGCGGGTCATTCCGGCACAACTCGAAGGCCGCCGCGGCGAGGCAAAAATCGGCGCGACCTTGCACAAGCGTGTGGACCTGCGCCGCTGGCAGGCGTTCATCCGTAACGCCAAGCGCTTGCGGGTGGACGAGGTGGCAGAGTTTGGCGGCGGCGTCACCGCGATCGCCGAGGAACGCCTTGCTGACGGCAGCTTCATCCTTTTCTTCGAGGGAGAGGAGCCTGTCGAGGTCCTGCTCGAACGCGCCGGAACCATGCCGCTGCCGCCCTATATCGCGGGCAAGCGAGAGACCGATGCGCAGGACCGCGAAGACTACCAAACGATGTTCGCCAAGGAAGACGGCGCCGTTGCCGCTCCGACGGCTGCGCTGCATTTCACCGATCGCCTGATGGCGAGCCTCGCCGAGCGGGGTATCGCCACCGAAACGCTGACACTGCACGTCGGCGCAGGGACCTTCCTGCCCGTAAAGGCGGACGATACCGACGACCACCAGATGCATTCGGAATGGGGGCGCATCGAGCAGGACACCGCCGACCGCCTCAACACCGCGCGCGCCAAGGGTGGCCGCATCATAGCAGTGGGCACCACCAGCCTGCGCCTCCTCGAAAGCGCGACTGGCGCGGACAAGGTCATCCGCCCCTTTGTCGGTGACACCGACATTTTCATCACACCCGGCTACACCTTCAACGCGATCGACGGGCTGATGACCAATTTCCACCTCCCCAAGTCGACGCTCTTCATGCTGGTCAGTGCGCTGATGGGCCGCGAGCGCATGCAGCAGGCCTACGCACATGCGATCGCGGAGGAATATCGCTTCTATTCCTATGGTGACTCCTCGCTCCTGCTGCCTTAACGCTTGCTCGCATGAGTGAACCCATCCTCGAGCTCGACGGTCTTTCCAAGGTCTATCCCGGCGGGCTCAAGGCCCTCGACGACGTAAATCTCACCATCCGCAAGGGCGAGATTTTCGCACTTCTGGGGCCGAACGGCGCGGGCAAGACGACGCTCATCGGCGCGGTCTGCGGGCTCGTCCGCCCGACCTCCGGCACTATCCGCGCCTTCGGGCATGACCTCGCCACCGACTGGCGCAAGGCCCGCGCTCGCATCGGACTGGTGCCGCAGGAACTCTCGACAGACATGTTCGAGCCGGTCCAGCGCGCGGTCGCCTATTCGCGCGGGCTTTTCGGCCTCGCACCCGACCCGGTGCGCATCGAGGAAATCCTGCGGTCGCTCAGCCTGTGGGACAAGAAGGACGAGCGCATCATGGCGCTGTCGGGCGGGATGAAGCGCCGCGTGCTGATTGCCAAGGCGCTGGCGCACGAGCCCGACCTGTTGTTCCTCGACGAACCCACTGCGGGCGTCGACGTCGAACTGCGCAAGGGCATGTGGGCCATCATCGACCAGATGCGCGCCAAGGGCGTGACCGTCATCCTCACCACCCACTACATCGAGGAAGCCGAGGAAATGGCCGACCGCGTCGGCATTATCCGCAAGGGGCAACTCATCATGGTCGATGAAAAGGAAGCGATGATGGCGCGGCTCGGGCGGACCGAAGCGCATATCTCGCTCGCTAGCCCCCTTACCGAATTGCCGCCTGCGCTTGGCCAATACCCGGTCGAACTGGAGGAAGGCGGCGCATCGCTCTGCTATCGCGGCGGCGACGGGACAGGACGCGGCAAGGCGGAAGTCGCCGACATCACCAAGGCGCTGATTGCCAGCGGTATCGACTACACCGGCATCGACGTGCGCGAGAGCAGCCTCGAGGACATTTTCGTGTCCTTGCTGGGCGAGGAAGATGAGCAGGCGGCATGATTGGCTGGCGCTCCACATGGTCCATTTACACGCGCGAACTGATGCGTTTCCTGCGTACGGCGTTCCAGTCGGTGCTCGCGCCCGTACTGACAACCTCGCTCTATTTCATCGTCTTCGGCGCGGCCATCGGCGGACGGATGCCAGACCTCGGCGGAGTGGATTACGGGGCCTTCATCATCCCCGGCCTGCTGATGCTGACCCTGCTCGGCGAGACGACCAGCAATTCCAGTTTCGGCATCTACATGCCGCGCTTCACCGGCACGATTTACGAGTTGCTCAGCGCGCCTGTCGGCGTGGCAGAGACGCTCATCGGCTTCGTCGGCGCAGCGATGACCAAGAGCCTTATCCTCGCCGCCATTATCCTGCTCACCGCGCGCCTCTTCGTCGATTACTCCATCGCGCACCCGCTGCTGGCAGTGCTCTACATCATGCTGGTGGCGGCCGCTTTCAGCCTGTTCGGCTTCATTCTCGGCATCTGGGCGGACAATTTCGAGAAGCTGGGCATCATCCCGATGCTTTTTCTGACCCCGCTGACCTTTCTTGGCGGGACCTTCTATTCCATCGACATGCTGCCCGAGCCCTGGGACACCATCGCGCTGGCCAATCCCATCGTCTACCTTGTGAGCGGTCTTCGCTGGACCTTCTACGGCAGCAGCGACGTGAACATCTGGGTCAGCTTCGGTATCACGCTCGGCTTCCTTGCCGCTTGTACCGCGGTCATCGCATATATCTTCAAGACCGGCTGGCGATTGCGCGCCTGAACGGAATTTAACGAAGCTTGCTGGGTTAAGCATTTTCCATTCAGAATCGGGCAAGCAATTGCGGGGCAGATAAGGCGCAGTCCGCATTCAGGAGCGGACCTGAAAATGAGGTAAAATAATGAAAACCAAAGCATTCCTGCTCGCCGCAACCACTGCAGGCGCAGCATTCGCCCTTCCTACCGCCGCGCAGGCGCAGGACGTCCTGCCCGGTGAAGGCTTCATCGGCGTCCAGGCCGGCGTTCACGACCTCGACCTTCGTGAAATCGAAGACGACTTCGCCATCGACCTCGAGAGCAGCGGCACCATCGTCGGCGCATTCGCGGGCTACGATCTTCCGCTCGGTCCGGGTGCATTCGTCGGCGCGGAAGTGAACTACAATTTCGGCTTCGGCGCGATCGATAGCGAATATGGTATTGCCGGTCGCCTCGGCGCGAAACTGCCCGGCGGCGCGAAGATTTACGCGCGCGGTGGCTATCAGGAGGTCGAATTCGATTTCTCGGAAATTACCGGTGTCGACGACGAAAGCATCTTCGATGGTCTCGATGACAGCGATGGCGACTATATCGTCGGTCTCGGCGCAGACTTCGGCCTCGGCAACACGCTGCTGCGCGTCAATCTCGACACTGTCAGCTTCGACACCGTCCGCGCGACGGCGGGTGTCGGCCTGAAGTTCTAAGCGAATATTTGCTTCGTATTGAAGGGGCGGGTCTCAGGCAGAGGCTCGCCCCCTTGCTTTGCGGGGTAGCGGGGCGGCGCAGCAACCGCTAGGCGGCGCGGCATGATGCGTTTCCGACTTCCCCTCCTGCTCGCCGCGATTTGCCTTCCAGCCGTTCCCGCTGCTGCGGAATTGCCGGAAGGCGTGCAGGCGATGATCGATGCCGCTATCGCTACCGGCGATGCAAAAAAGGTCGAGACCGTCCTCGAACTCGCGCGTCAGACCAATCCAGGCGAGACTGCGACGCTCGATGCAATTGCTACGGAATGGAAGGCGGCGCAGACAGCCAAGGCAGCAGAGACCAAGGCTGCGAAGGAAGAGAAAGTCCGCACTGCGGGAATGCTCGACCTGTGGAGCGGCGAGGGCGAGATTGGCGCTTTCCAGTCGACAGGTAACACCGACAGCCTCGGCATCGCAGCCTCGATCAAGGCTAAGCGCGAGGGCCTGAAATGGAGTCATCACCTGCGCGCCCGTGTGGATTTGCAGCGGCAGGATGGCGAGACCAAGCGCGAACAATTGCTCGCCGCCTACGAGCCGCGCTGGCAGTTCAACGACAACATGTTCGTCTATGGCCTCGCGCAGATAGAGCGCGACCGGCTGCAGGGCCTCACGCGCCGTTATGCGGTGAGTGGCGGCCTCGGCTACAAGGTTTTCGACCGCGAGGGAATGAAGCTCGCCATCAAGGCGGGCCCCGCATACCGCGTGACGGACTATACCGACGGCACCAGCGCGAGCCGCATTGCCGGCCTGTTCGGCGCGGATTTCGACTGGGAAATCGTCAAGGGCCTCACCTTCACGCAGGACGCCAACGCGCTGGCAGAAGGCGGGGGAGAGGTGCAGGTGCTGGTCGACGGCAGCAACACTTCCATCAACCTCGTCAGCGGGCTCGACTTCAGGATTTCCGAGAAGCTGCGCTCACGCCTCTCCTACGCGGTCGACTACGACAGCAACCCGCCCGAAGGCGCTGTCGGCACCGATACGCTGACCCGCTTCACAGTAATTTACGGCTTCTGACCACGATGAGCACCCGCTTCGCTTTCGACATCCATGCCCGCGACGGCGCGGCGCGTACCGGCACCATCCGGATGCTGCGCGGCGACATCCGCACGCCTGCGTTCATGCCTGTCGGCACGGCCGCGACGGTCAAGGCGATGAAGCCCGAAACCGTGCGCAAGACCGGCGCGGATATCATCCTCGGCAACACCTACCACCTGATGCTGCGCCCCGGTGCGGAGCGGGTGGCCAAGCTGGGCGGCCTTCACAAGTTCATGAACTGGCACCGGCCCATCCTCACCGATAGCGGCGGCTACCAGGTGATGAGCCTGTCGGACCTGCGCAAGCTGACCGAAAAGGGTGTCGAGTTTCGCAGTCATATCGACGGCTCGAAGCATATGCTCACGCCTGAGCGCAGCATGGAAATCCAGCGCCTGCTCGGCAGCGACATCGTCATGGCCTTCGACGAATGCCCGCGCGCCGACCGACCGCGCGACGAGATTGCCGCCAGCATGGAAATGTCGATGCGCTGGGCCAAGCGCAGCCGCGACGGGTTCGACAGCGGCGGCGAACATGCCGAACGGTCAGCACTGTTCGGCATCCAGCAGGGTGCGCTCGACGAGGATTTACGCAAGATCTCCGCCGAGAAGCTCACCGAAATCGGCTTCGACGGATACGCCATCGGCGGGCTTGCCGTGGGCGAGGGGCAGGAGGCGATGTTCGCGACGCTTGATTTCGCGCCGGGGCAGCTGCCCGAAGATCGTCCGCGTTACCTTATGGGCGTGGGCAAGCCCGACGACCTTGTCGGCGCGGTCGAGCGCGGAGTCGACATGTTCGACTGCGTGCTGCCGAGCCGCTCGGGCCGCAACGGGCAGGCGTTTACATGGAGCGGCCCGCTCAACATCCGCAACGCGCGTCATGCCGAGGACACCGGCCCGCTCGACGAGCGCTGCAAATGCGACACCTGCGGCACCTACAGCCGCGCCTATTTGCACCACCTCAACAAGGCGGGCGAAATCCTCGGCGCGATGCTGATGACCGAGCACAATATCGCTTTCTACCAACAGCTGATGCAGGCAATGCGCGACGCGATTGGCGGGGGACAATTTGCCGCCTTCGCCGCGGATTTCCGTCGCGACTATCTGGCCAAGGATAGCTGATGGACTGGATGCGCGCAGCGGTCATTGGCGCCTCCGGGGGTATCGGCGCTGCCCTGTGCGACAGGCTGGAAAATGCCGGAACCGAAGTTCATCGTTTCTCCCGCCGCGGAGCGGAACACATCCCGCTCGACCTGACCGATGAGCCGAGCATCGAAGCAGCCGCCGAAACGGTGCGCGAGCATGGCCCATTCGATCTCGTATTTGTGGCGAGTGGATACCTTCACGAGGATGGCGAGGGGCCGGAAAAGGACTGGCGCCATCTCGACGCCTCCGAACTGGCCCGCAATTTCGCCGTCAACGCCGCGGGACCTGCACTGGTGGCAAAGCATTTCCTGCCACTGCTCGCACGGGAAGGCAGGGCAGGCTTTGCCGCACTGTCGGCGAGGGTGGGAAGTATCTCGGACAATCGTCTTGGTGGATGGTATGGCTATCGTGCCAGCAAGGCTGCGCTCCACCAGATTATCCGGACACTTTCGGTCGAACTGGCCCGCAAGAGGCCCGACGCTTTCTGCGTCGCGCTGCATCCGGGTACGGTGGACACCGGCCTCTCCAAGCCTTTCCAACGCAATGTGCCTGAAGAAAAGCTCTTCAGCCCGGACTATGCGGCCCAGCAACTGCTCTCGGTGCTCAAATCGCTTGAACCCGCGCATAGCGGGCGCATATTCGCTTGGGACGGCAAGGAAATAGAGCCCTGAGCGCGGGTTCCGCTGCGCGAGGACTTCGGGAGCATCGGATGGGTTGGCAAAACAATAGCAACGTCTGGCGGATGCGCCCCGCAAACCAGAAGCGCGAGGCGGACAACCGTGAAATCGTGCTGCTGGTGCTGCTTGGCTTCATCTCCATCCTGCTGTGGCGCTCGCCCTATGGCGAGTTCATCATGTATCCCTTCAGCATCCTCGCCACCTGGTTCCACGAAATGGGCCACGGCCTCGCCGCGATGGCGTTCGGAAACGACTTTGAGCGGCTCGTCATTTTTCCCGATGGTTCGGGCTATGCGCTGCACATCGGCGAAAGCGAGCCGGGACGCGTGTCGCAGGCGGTCATTGCCGCCGCTGGCCTGCTCGGGCCGACGGTGGCGGGATGCCTGCTCATCCTTGCCTCGCGTACGCACAGGATGACCAAGGGTGCACTAATCGCGCTGGGTGTAACGCTGATAGGCTCTACACTCATCTGGGTACGCTCGACCACGGGCTGGATGGTTCTGCCGGCCCTCGGAGCTATCTCTCTTGGCCTCGCCTTCTTCGGGCGTGAGCAATATCGGCGCTTCGCGGTTCAGTTCCTCGGAGTGCAGGGATGCATCAGCATCTACCGCGATTTCGGCTATCTCTTCACCGAGGGCGGCATAATGGAAGGGCGCATGCAAATTTCCGACACCGGCCACATCGAGGAGGCGTTTTTCTTGCCCTACTGGTTCTGGGGAGGGCTGATTACCGTCCTCATCATCGTGATGGTTTTCTACGCGCTTAAAATCGCGCACCGGCGCTAATTCGCCCCGGCCTCTCGCATCTCGAGAACGGTGCCGCGATAGGCGACGAACCTGCCGAGGGCATCGGTGAAGCCTGCACCGATACGGTTGGCTTGACGCTGTGCTTCGGCGAGGGTGGCGTACCATTTCCCCACGCGGTCGCGGGTGACGAAACGATATTGTGTCATAGTATCATTGAAACGCCTAAGTGGCAGAAATGGTTTCGTAAAATGCGACGAACCGAGTGAAGCGTAAACGAAAAGGGCGGCCCCGAAGGACCGCCCTTTGCTGTTTGCGTTTCCGGACCGGTTAGCGCGAGTAGAACTCGACGACCAGGTTCGGTTCCATGGTGACCGGGTAGGGCACTTCGTCGAGCTTCGGCACGCGGGTGAAGGTCACCTTGTCGTTGCCGTCGGTCGAGACGTAGTCGGGAATTTCACGCTCGGGCAGGCTCTGCGCTTCGATGACGAGAGCCATTTCCTTGGCCTTGCTGCCGAGGCTGACAACGTCGCCGACCTTGACGCGGGCCGATGCGATGTTGGTCTTCACGCCGTTGAGGTAGATGTGGCCGTGGCTCACGATCTGGCGGGCTGCGAAGATGGTCGGTGCGAACTTGGCGCGGTAGACGACCATGTCGAGACGCTGCTCGAGCAGGCCGATCAGGTTCTGACCGGTGTCGCCCTTCATGGCCGACGCTTCCTTGTAGGTGCGCTTGAACTGCTTCTCGGTCACGTCGCCGTAGTAGCCCTTGAGCTTCTGCTTGGCGCGCAGCTGCAGGCCAAAGTCGGACATCTTGCCCTTGCGGCGCTGGCCGTGCTGGCCGGGGCCATACGAACGCTTGTTGACCGGGGAATTCGGACGACCCCAGATGTTTTCACCCATCCGGCGGTCGAGTTTGTACTTGGCGCTCTTGCGCTTCGACATAAGTCTTTCCTTCAATTTGCTTGAGCCACCCCATCGGTGGCCATCCAACCCGGCATCGCACCATCGAAACATGGGAGTTTCGACGCGGCCACCGCTTCACCGGGGTGCGGGGCCAATCAGCGAAGGCGCGCGAATAGCAGGATTGTGCGGTGCGTCAAGCGTTTCGAACGGCTTCGCAAAACGCGCGGATGAGCGCCGGGTCTTTCACGCCCGGAGCGCTTTCAACTCCTGATGAGGTGTCCACGAGGGGAGGTTTCGACTGCTGGATTGCGCCTGCCACGGTCTGCGGGGTCAGGCCTCCGGCGAGGCCCCATCCCGGACGACCCCTCCACCCATCGAGCAGCGACCAGTCGAATCGGAGACCCATGCCGCCGGGCAGGGCAGCATCTTCGGGCGTCTTGGCGTCGAAAAGGAGCAGGTCGGCGACATCGTCGTAAGCATTGGCTTTTTCGACATCCTTAGTCGTAGCGACCGATATCGCTTTCCAGACCGGCAGCCCGAAGCGCGCTTTGACCTGCGAAACTCGTTGCGGCGTTTCTCCGCCGTGAAGCTGGAGGGCGTCGAGCCTGCCCGCCTTCACGCTTTTGGCAATCAGGCCGTCGTCCGCATCCACGAACAATCCGACACGTCCGATGCGCTCTCCGGCCTGCATGGCCAGCGCGCTGGCGGCGTGGCCGTCGATATGGCGGGGCGAGGGCGGGAAGAATACGAAGCCCACGTAATCCGCGCGAGCATCAATGGCGGCGTCGAGCGCCTCTACCGTCGAAATGCCGCAGATCTTAATAGCGGGTGTCACGGCTCGCTCCCTAGAGCGTCGCCTCGATTGCGCGGGCGGCGGCGGCCGGGTCTTCCGCACGGCTGATGGGGCGACCGATGACGAGCACGCTGGCACCATCATCGCGTGCCTGACGTGGGGTGACTACGCGTTTCTGGTCGCCGGCATTGGCAGCATCCAAACGCAGGCCAGGAACGACAAAGAAGCCGTCTTTCCAGTCAGACCGCACGGCCTTCACCTCGTGGCCTGAACAGACAACACCGTCCAAGCCAGCTTCCTGTGCCAGGCCGGCCAGGCGGCGGACATGGTCTTCCGGCGTTCCATCCACGCCCAATGCTGCAAGATCGCGTGCGTCGAGGCTGGTCAGCATGGTCACGCCAACCACCTTGGTGTTCTCGCCTGCAGCGGCCTTGGCATCTTCCATCATCGCGCGGCCACCACAGGCGTGGATGGTGACGATTGCCGGTTCCAGCACGTGGATAGCCTGCATCGCGCCCGCAACCGTGTTGGGAATGTCGTGAAGCTTGAGGTCGAGGAAGATGGGCAGACCGAGCTGCGCAATCATGTGCACCCCGTGCGCGCCATGGGCGTTGAAAAATTCCAGTCCCAGCTTCACGCCGCCGATATGGTCCTTGACCTGCTTGGCCAAGGCCACGGCATCGTTGATGCGGACGACGTCGAGCGCGAGATAGACGGGATTGCTCATGGTTTGTTTGTCGGCTCCGGGTCGACGGGATTGCTGGGTTCGGGCGGCAGGTCCTTCTTGACCGGCTCGGGCCGCACGGGCGGTGTGGGGGTGGAATTGTCGACCTTGGGCGCGGCCAGTTTCGTAGTCGCAGCCTCAAGGCCCGAAATTCGGCGCGACAGGCGCCAGTGCACTCCGCGGTGATAGAGCCACATCGGCACTAGGCCCAGCAGGAAGCTCACGATGACCAGCGCCGGCACACGGGTATCCCAGACAATGCCCGGCCAGATGCGCACATCGATCTGGCGGTCCCAGTTGCCAAAGGAAAAGGCCAGCACGCCAACCAGCAACAATACCCACAGGATGGTTCGGATTATCTGCATGGAAAAACCGGCTCCCCTTACGTCTTTTGATGCAGGCTAGGGCCGCATGTCCTTAGAGTCTAGCCGAAGACCCGGTCGAAAATCGTGTCGACCTGCTTGAAGTGATAGTCGAGGTCGAAGCGTTCCTCGAGCTGTTCCTCGCTCAGCGCGGCGGTGACTTCCTCGTCGGCCTTGAGCAGGTCGAGGAGCATCAGCTTGCCGTCCGATTCCCACACCTTCATCGCGTTGCGCTGGACGAGGCGATAGGCATCCTCGCGGCTCACGCCATTCTGGGTGAGGGCGAGCAGGACCCGCTGCGAGTGGATGAGGCCGCCCATGCGGTCCATGTTCGCCTGCATGCGTTCGGGGTAGACAAGCAGCTTGTCGACCACGCCGGTAAGGCGGGCGAGCGCGAAGTCGAGCGTGATGGTGGCATCGGGACCGATGAAGCGCTCGACCGAGGAGTGCGAGATATCGCGCTCGTGCCACAGCGCCACGTTCTCCAGTGCGGGCAGGGCGTAGGCGCGGATCATGCGCGCCTGACCGGTGAGGTTTTCGGTGAGGATGGGATTGCGCTTGTGCGGCATCGCGCTCGAACCCTTCTGGCCCTTGGAGAAGAACTCCTCGGCTTCCAGGACTTCGGTGCGCTGGAGGTGGCGAACCTCGACTGCAAGACGCTCGATGCTGCCAGCGATGACGGCCAGCGTCGCGAAATACATGGCGTGGCGGTCGCGCGGGATGACCTGCGTGGAGACGGGCTCGACAGTCAGGCCCATCTTCTCGGCGACGTAGGCTTCCACGCTCGGGTCGATATTGGCGAAGGTGCCTACCGCCCCCGAGATGGCGCAGGTGGCGATTTCCTCGCGCGCGGCAATCAGGCGCTTCTTGCAGCGGTCGAACTCGGCATAGGCTTGCGCCAGCTTGAGGCCGAAAGTGACGGGCTCTGCATGGATGCCGTGGCTACGGCCGATGGTGGGCGTGTACTTGTGCTCTTCGGCGCGGCGCTTGATGGCGGCGAGAAGCTGGTCGAGGTCTTCGAGCAAAAGGTCGGTCGATCGTGCCAACTGCACCGCCAGCGTGGTGTCGAGCACGTCGCTGCTGGTCATGCCCTGGTGCATGAAACGCGCTTCCTCGCCGACATTCTCGGCTACCCACGTGAGGAAGGCGATGACGTCGTGCTTAGTGACGGCCTCGATGGCATCGATAGCAGGCACGTCGATGACCGGGTCGGTTGCCCACCAATCCCACAGCGCCTTGGCCGCGCTTTTCGGGACTACGCCGAGTTCGCCCAGCTTTTCGGTCGCATGCGCTTCGATTTCGAACCAGATGCGATAGCGTGCTTCCGGCTCCCAGATGGCAGTCATGGCGGGGCGGGCGTAGCGGGGGACCATGGGTCGACTCCATATAGGGTGCGTGGGCGGGGTTTGGCGTCCCGCTAGAGAGACGCGCGCGCGCTGGCAAGGGCGGCGCATTGCTATCCGCGGGATGATATGGTTTCCGCCGCGTTTACCGGTTCGTCGCACATTGATTGCGCTTTATGTTGGCGTCGGTAAGCTGTGGCACATGAACGACAAATCGAGAGCGCGCCTGCTGCGTCGCACCCTGCTGGCCAGCTCGGCCTTTGCGACTGCCATTTCCACCCCCGCCTTGGCCGGGGAGGACATCATCTACGGCGCCGCCCCCGCGTGGGTCGAAGAAGCGCCGCTCGATTCCAAGGATGTGAAGAACGGTCCGGCACAGCTCATCGCGGACTGGCAGTACCGGCTGGAGGATGGCGTGGTCACCAGCTATGCCGACATGGCCTTCCGCATCGACAATCCGCAGACGCTGATGGAGCAGGGGACCATCTCGCTCGGTTGGCTGCCGGACAAGGGCGACCTTACCGTCCACCGCGTACAAATCCTGCGCGGCGGCGAGGGTATCGATGTGCTGGGCAACGGAACCGAGTTTGCCATCCTGCGCCGAGAACAGGGTCTCGAACAACGCCTGCTCGACGGGCAGCTGACCGCCACCTTGGCAGTCCCCGGCTTGCAGGTGGGCGATGTCCTTCGCGTTACGCATTCGGTCACCACCGACGACCAGGCGCTGGGCGACGAGATGCAGGCGCTGCAATTCCTCCCGGACGACCCGTGGCAAGTCGGGTTCTCGCGCGTCATTGCCAGCTGGCCACAAGACGAGGAAGTGTTTTGGCGCGCCGAGGAGCACGCCGGCGTTGCGGCCCCCGTCACGAAGGATGGCGATAGCCGCCTCGAGATTTCCCTTCCGCTGGCTGAACTGCCCGAGATGCCGAATGATGCGCCTTCGCGTTATCGCCGCAATCCGGTGCTGCGCGTGGGTACCTATGCCGACTGGCAGGAACTCTCGCGCACCATGGCCCCGCATTTTGCCGGGGCTGCCGAAGTCGCTTCCGACAGCCCGGTAGCCGAGCAGGCCCGGGCGATCATGGCGAAAACCAAGGACCCGCTCGAACGCGCCGCGCTGGCGACGCAGCTGGTGCAGGACGAGGTCAGCTATCTCCTCAACGGTCTCGATGGCGGCAACTACCTGCCGCAGGACGCCGAAGAGACTTGGGAAAAGCGTTATGGCGACTGCAAGGCAAAGTCGGTCCTCCTCCATGCGCTGCTGAACGAGATGGGCATTAACTCGCAGACCGTACTGGTGCAGACGCGCGGCGGCGATGCCATTCCCGAACTGCTGCCCGTCCCGGGCAATTTCGACCACATGATCGTCCGCGCCATCATCGACGGGCAGGATTACTGGCTCGACGGTACCAGCGCTGCCACGCGCATTGCGAATATCGCTTGGGTGCCTGCATTCCATTACGCGCTGCCGCTGACTGCCGAGGGGGCTGAACTCGTGCCGATGACGCAGCGCGAGCAATCCTCGCCGAACATGGTGATGTCGGTTGTCTCGGACTATTCGGCAGGAATCGACCTGCCTGCGCTGTTTTCCTTCGAAATGAAATTCTACGGTCCCCAAGGCGCCGGCATCCGCCAGCTCGTCGATCAGGGTGACGAAGACCAGCTGAAGAAGATCGGGAAGAGCTTTGCCTCGCAGCAAGGATCAGTTGCCGTAACTTCGGTCGACATCGACTATGATGATGAGCGCGCAGTGGGTGTGATGCGGGTCAGCGGCGTTACATCCTCCGAATTCGAATGGAAGGATGGCCGGCTGGTCGTGGATTCCGATATGAAGGCGAATGCAGCATTCGACGCAAACCGGGCGAAGCCAGAATGGCGCAACATCCCGGTGGCGACGAACGGTCCGTCGCGCAGCCGCATTCTAGCCGAACTTATTCTCCCCGGGAATGCCAGCGATTTTGCATTCGAGGGTTACGAAAAACTCGATACCGCTTATGCCAATACCCGTGTCTCGGCCAACAATTCGCTGAACGGCAACCGTTTTGCGGGCGAGTACGAAGTGGTTCAGGTGCTCGGCGAAATCGCTCCTGACCAGCTGCCCGAAGCCAAGCGCGCTGTTCGTCGCCTCGCCAGCAAGACCAATCGACTTATCGCTCCGGAAGACGTGACGTGGCGTTGGCAAGTTGATCGGGAAACTCTCGACAAGCGCGCCGCGCCCCTTCTCAAGGCCTATGGCGAAGCGATTGCCTATGCCGACAAGGATGATTTTGGCCCGCTGCAGGAACGCGCCGCATTCTATGGCGACATCGGCCGATTCGAAGAGTCGCTCGCCGATCTCGATACGCTGGTCGAGAAGGATGCCTCCGCATGGGTCCTGCAATGGCGCTCGGGCGTGCATCAGGCACTCGGCAACACGGAAGAGTTTTTGGCCGATTTCCAGCGCGCCTATGACATCGACCCCAATAGCGGGCTCGCCATCACCTTCGCCGAGCGGCTGGGCTACGCAGGCAAATACGAGGAGGCTTTCGAACTCCTCGATGGCCTGCCTTTGTCCGAAGAGGAGGAACCGTTCTACGCAGGGACCTATGCCATCGTCGCCGGCCTGTCGGGCGACACGGCACGCGGGCTGGAGGTGACCAAGGAGGAGGTCGCCGACAAACCGCAGAATGCCTCGGCCCTCAACGGCGACTGCTGGTATCGCGGGCTCTTCGCGGTGGGGCTGGAGGATGCACTGGAGGTCTGTACCCGCGCCATAGAGCGGGCCAGCAACAGCGCGCCGATGCTCGATAGCCGCGCGATGGTCTATTATCGCAAAGGCATGCTGGACGAGGCGAAAGCCGACCTCGACAGTGCGCTGGCCCTCACACCCGGACTTGCCGCATCGCATTACCTGCGCGGTGTCATCCTGCTGGAGCAGGGCGACAAGTCAGGCCAAGAGGACATCGACATCGCCCTGCGTCTCGCGCCCCAACTCGAGGCCGAGTACGCGCAGCACGGTATTTCGCCCGAATAGACTAAATCAGCCCCTTCGCGCGGAGCGAGACATGCGTCCCGCGTCCGACGATGACATGGTCGTGGACGGTGATGCTTAGCAGCCGACCCGCCTCGGCGATGCGGTTGGTTATCTGGATGTCCGCGCGGCTCGGCTCGGGGTCCCCGCTCGGATGGTTGTGTACGAGGATGAGCGCGCTTGCGCCGACATCGAATGCGCGGCGGATGACTTCGCGCGGATGGATGGCGGCCTCGTCGATGGAACCCTCAGCAGCCAGGTGGTCGTCAATGAGGCGGTTGCGCGTGTCGAGGTAAAGGACGCGAACACGCTCGTGTTTGAGGTCACCCATATCGATGGCGAGATAGTCGAGCAGCGCCTGCCAACTGCCGAGGACCGGCTGTTCCTTGACTGTACCGCGAGCCATCCGGCGCGCAGCTAGCGAAACCGCGTGCAGTGAGGCCGCGCTTGCCTCTCCCATTCCCTTTACCTGAGCCAAGGCTCCCGGAGCGGCATTGAGCACACCCGAAAACGAGCCGAACTGGTCGATGAGCCGCTTTGCCAGCGGCTTGGTATCGCCTTGCCTGAATGTGGCGAAGAGGAGGTATTCGAGCAGTTCGTAGTCGGCTAGCGCCTCTGCGCCGCCCTTCAGCAGGCGCTGCCGCAGACGTTCGCGATGACCCGCTCCGGCGTGCTCCGGTCCTTTTTTGGCGACCTCGGGCAACCTTTTCTTCCCCCCAGACGTTTCAATGCCTTGCATTGCCTTTCTGGCGCGATGCGCGCAAGTGCAGGGACGAATGGACGGTAGCGAAGACCACATGCAAGCGGCGAAAAGACCGCGGTGGCGCAAGAAGCGCTACAACGTGCCGGCGCTGCTGCTGTCAGTGCTCATCGTGGCCGGCCTCGTCGCGTGGTTCAACCGCATCGACCTCGCCAACAATTTCATCGACGAACAGCTTAAGGCCAATGGCATCGAAGCCACTTACGAGGTGGAACGCATCGGCGGCCGCACACAGGTCATCTCCGACCTTGTCATCGGAGACCCCGATGCCCCCGATTTCACTGCCGACAGGCTTATCGTGCGTCTCAGCCACCGGTTCGGTACTCCGGGTGTGGGTGGCATCACGCTCGTTAATCCGCGAATTTACGGGCGCTACGTCGATGGCGAACTGAGCTTCGGCAGCCTCGACAGCTTGTTGTTCGACGAAAGCAGCGGCGAACCTGCCAGCCTGCCGGACCTGAACCTAGCCATCCGCGATGGGCGGGGATTGGTCGAGACCGATTACGGTCCGGTAGGGCTGAAACTGTCCGGGGAAGGCAACCTTGCTAACGGCTTTGCAGGCATACTGGCCGCAACCGCTCCGGAACTTGCGATTGGCGGTTGCGAGGGGGAGGGGACGACGCTCTATGGCAAGCTTACCACCTCATCCGGCGCGCCGACTTTCAGCGGGCCGCTGCGTGCCTCGGCCATTACGTGTGAAGAGCAGCAATTGGCTCTCTCCGACCTGGTCGCAGAACTCGACATAACAGCGAACGACGAACTGACCGCCCCCGAAGTGGAAGCGCGGGTTTCGAGCGACACCGTGCGCTATGCAGCGAATAGCGCGGAATCGCTGTCGGGCACGTTCCGCGCCCGCATTTCGGGAGATGCGGTCAACTCTCGCTATTCGCTTGCCGCCCGCGGGGTAGAGACGCCGCAGGCGCTTGCTGCCGTCCTGACGGCAGAGGGGGTCATCCGCGGACGCGAGAACTTCGCGCGACTCGAGGTCGAGAGCGATATCGAGGGGAACGGGCTGCGCCTCGGCCAGTCGCTGATTGCGTCCATCGAGGGAATGCAGAGCGCTGGCGAAGGCACGCTGCTCGAAGCCATCGCCCAGCGCATCGGGAATGCCTTGCAGGGAGAGACCCGCGCTAGCTCGCTTGCGGCGGACCTGCGCTATCGGTCGGACGCTGACGGTTATTCGCTGCTGGTGCCGCAAGGGGAGCTTGTGGGCGGCAGCGGAGCGCGGCTCCTGTCGATGTCGCGCATGGAGTTCACTTCGCGCGATGGCGAAACGCCCCGCATCGCAGGCAATATCGCCACAGGCGGTCCGGGAATTCCACGAATCAGTGGCCGGATGGAACGCGCGCCGAGCGGCGATGCGCTGTTCCGCCTGTCGATGGCCCCTTACTCAGCGGGCGGTTCCCAAATCGCCATCCCGCGCATGTCGATTGCACAAGGCAGCACCGGGGCGCTGGGCTTTGCGGGGCAGGTAGAGGCGACGGGTCCGCTTCCCGGTGGCGCGGTCGACCGGCTGTCCGTTCCGGTCAACGGCCGCTGGGAGCCGGGCGGTGAATTGGCTCTCTGGCGCGAATGTACCCGTATCGAATTCCGCAGGCTGGCCTTTGCCGAGTTGAACCTCGCAGGGCCGGGCCTCACGCTCTGTCCGCCGCCTGGCAAACCGATGCTGCAATTTGGCAGCGCGGGCCTGCGCTTTGCAGCAGGTGCGCCATCGCTCGACCTCAAAGGCGCACTTGGCGACACGCCCATCCGCATCGCCAGCGGGCCTGTAGGCTTCGGCTATCCGGGGACGCTGACCGCCCGAAATCTCGACATCACGCTCGGCCCGGCAGATACGGCGAGCCGCTTCGTGATTTCGGACCTCGACGCACAAATCGGCGATAATATCGCCGGCACTTTCGACGATGCCGAAATCGCGCTCGCAGCCGTGCCGATGACGTTGCAGAACACCTCGGGCAATTGGGACTACACCGACGGCCGGTTGACTATCGGCGGAGCAAGCTTCCGCCTCGTCGACCGTGAGCGCCCGGAGCGGTTCGAGCCGCTTGTGGCGCGTGACGGCTCACTCACACTGGTCGACAACATCATCAACGCCGATGCCGCGCTGCGCAATCCGGCGACCGACCGCGTGGTGACGCTGGTCGATATCCGCCACGACCTTTCGACCGGCGGCGGCTACGCTAATCTCGATGTCGAGGGCCTGACCTTCGACGAGCAATTGCAGCCTGAGGATTTGAGTATCCTCGCGCTGGGCGTCATCGCCAATGCCGACGGCACGATAACCGGGGAAGGGCGCATCGACTGGTCGCCCTCGGGTGAAGTGACCAGCACTGGCACCTTCTCCTCCGAGAACCTCGATTTCGCCGCAGCCTTCGGGCCGGTGAAGGGTGCAAGCGGCACAGTCGAGTTCTCCGACCTGCTAGGACTTACCACCGCCCCCAACCAGAAAATCCGCATCGGCTCGGTCAATCCGGGCATCGAAGTACTCGATGGCGAAATCGAGTTCAGCCTGCAGAACGGCGAACTGCTTGCGGTAAGCGGTGGCAGTTGGCCGTTCATGGGCGGCACGCTCATCCTGCGCGATGTCGACCTCAACCTCGGCGTGAGCGAGGAGCGTTCCTACATCTTCGAAATTGTCGGGCTCGATGCAGCGCAATTCATCGCCCAGATGGAGCTGGAGAACATATCCGCCACCGGCATTTTCGACGGGACTGTGCCGATTATCTTCGACGAGGACGGCAATGGCCGCATCGAGCAGGGCGTGCTGATCTCGCGCGCGCCGGGCGGCAATGTCTCCTACGTCGGCGAGCTCACCTATGAAGACTTGTCGGCTATTGCCAATTTCGCCTTCGATGCACTGCGCAGCCTAGACTATACGCAGATGAGCCTGACCATGAACGGGCCGCTGACGGGAGAAATCGTGACGCAGGTGCGCTTCGACGGCGTGCGTCAGGGCGAGGATGCGAAGAGCAATTTCATCACCAAGCAGCTCGCCAAGCTGCCCATCCAGTTCCGCATCAATATCCGCGCGCAGTTCTACCAGCTGATTACGTCGCTGAAGGCGATGTACGACCCCTCGTCGGTGCGCGACCCGCGCGAGCTTGGGCTGCTGAGCGACGACGGCCAGCGCCTGCTCCGGCGCTCCATCACCGGCGAGGAAGCCGAACCTGATATCGATCCGACCGACGTCATCCCCGATGAACCCACCATTCAGGACCAGGAAAGCGAGTAAGCGCTATGAAACCCCATGAATTGACCGACCACGAGGGGCGTGCGACAAACTGCACTATGCAGGGGAACGCAGCCATGAAGGGTCTGAAGATTTCGGCGGCGGTCGGCATGGCCTCGCTCGCGCTGGCAGGTTGCGTGACGGTGGAAGCACCCACGGAACCCATCGTGATCGAGCTCAACGTCAATATCCGCCAGGAAGTGATTTATCGCCTTGCCGAAGACGCGGGCAATACGATTGAAGAGAATGCGGATATTTTCTGATGGGTGAACTTATGACCAAGCGACTTATTAAGGCTGTCCTTTCGGGCGCAGCCATCGCAACGGCTCTCGGCGGCATCGCCGCTCCGGCCTACGCCCAGCGCGATCCCGCCTATGCTGCGGCGCGTGCTGCCGGCGAGGTTGGGGAAAAGATGGACGGCTATCTCGGCATTGTCGGCACCGAGACTGCAGAACTGCGCCGTCTCGTCAACGACATCAACATCAAGCGCCGCGCGGTTTATTCGCAGCGTGCACAGGCAACCAATGCGACGCTCGAGGAATATGCGCTCACGGCCGGATGCCAGGCAATCCTCGCGACCGTCCCGGGCGAAAAATACCAGGCACCAGACGGTAGCTGGCAGACGCGCACCAGCGCACCTCCGATGCGCGATTCGCGCTGTCCGTAACGATTGCTGCGCACAGAATATCAAAGCCTCCTGCCTGTACCGCTCCGGCAGGAGGCTTTTTTGTAACACTCGGGGCAATCTGCGCCCCGCTTCATGTTGACTCGCCCATAGCCCCCATCTAAGGGGGCCGCGCCCTTGGCGGGCAAGTCCCTGCGCGTGCCGCGCAACCCCACAAAGGAGCAAGGCATGAGCGACGACAAACCCGCACGGAAACCCATCGAGGAGGATGCGCGGATCGACGCGCTGGAAAAGCGGCTCAGTGCCGCCCAGCAGCGCGAAGAACAGCGCAACCGCAAGACCGGTTCCGGGGCCGATGCGAATTATCGCAGCGGCAACCGTGTTCTGGCAGACTTGCTCGGGGGGCTTCTGGGAGGTTCGGTCATCGGTTATGCCATCGGGCACTTTACCGATACCAATCCTTGGGGTCTGCTGGTGGGGCTGTTCCTCGGGATAGTCGTCGCCTTCAGGAATATTATCCGCGCGGCAAATCAGAAGCCCGGCGAGTGACCCCGAAAGGGGCGTTGCGGGGCTTTCGACACAGGATTTAGGGAATTTCAGACGTGGCAGTCGAAACGGCCAAAGTCGATCCGATGAAGCAGTTCGCGATCGAACCGATCGCTGGAACGCAGGGTTGGGAAATCGCCGGCTTCAACATCGCTTTCACCAATTCCGCGATGTGGATGCTCATCACCACCGTGGTGCTCTTCGTATTCGTGCTTGGCGGCATGAAGCGCGAACTGGTGCCCGGTCGCTGGCAGATGATGGTGGAGACCTTTACGGGCTTCATCGACAACATGCTGGAAGCGAATATCGGCAAGGAAGGGCGCAAATACGTCCCCTATGTCTTCAGCCTCTTCATGTTCATCCTGATCGCCAACCTCATCGGCCTCCTGCCGTTGGGCCTTTTCGGCATCCATCCCTTCACTTTCACCAGCCACTTCACCGTGACCGGTGTGCTTGCGATCATCAGCTTCTCGATCGTCCTCATCGTCGGTTTCTGGAAGCATGGTTTGCACTTTTTCAGCCTTTTCGTGCCGCACGGCACGCCGCTGCCGATGGTGCCCGTGATTGCGCCGATCGAGTTCATCTCGTTCATGGTCCGTCCGTTCAGCCTCGCACTGCGTCTCTTCGTCGCGATGATGGCCGGGCACGTGCTGCTCAAGGTTCTCTCCAGCTTCGTGATCGACGGCACCAATGCGGGTGCAGGTTTCGGCGCGCTGGTCGGCCTTCCGAGCTTCGTGCTGATGATCGGTATCAGCGCACTCGAAATCCTGGTGGCAGGCATCCAGGCGTATGTTTTTGCCCTGCTTACCTCGCTCTACATCAACGATGCAGAGCACCTTCACTAAGTTTTTCTCTCAATATCTGATTTCCCAAAGGAGTTTGTCATGGAAGTAGAAGCTGCAAAGCTGGTTGGTGCCGGTCTCGCTGCAATCGGTGCCGGCATGGCCGCCATCGGCGTTGGTAACGTCTTCGGTTCGTTCCTCGAAAGCGCCCTGCGCAACCCGGGCGCAGCAGACGGCCAGCAGGGCCGCCTGTTCATCGGCTTCGCCGCTGCCGAGCTTCTCGGCCTGCTGGCGTTCGTCGTTGCCATGATCCTGATCTTCGTCGCCTAATCGACGAATTTCGATTGCGCACCGGTCGGCCATGGTCCGACCGGTGCACTAATTTTCCGATTTCCGCTTTTCGAGAGCTGCAATGCCCCAGATAGCACAGCTTGCCGATACATGGTCCAGTCAGGTATTCTGGCTCTTGGTCTTCTTCGGCCTGACTTTCTTCATCATTGGCAAGTTCATGGTCCCCAAGGTCATGGACACTGTCGCCCAGCGTGACGGCCAGATTGCTTCCGACCTCGCCGCTGCCAAGTCCGCGCGCGACGCGGCCGACGAGCAGGAAGAGGCGTGGCGGGTCAAGGAAAACGAGAACCGCGCCGCGGCGCAGGCCATCGTTTCCAAGGCCAAGGACGAGGCTGCAGCCAAGTCCGAAAAGAAGCTGGCCGCTGCACAGAAGCGGATCGACAAAAAACTTGCCGATGCGGAACTCCGCATTGGTGAAGCCCGCACGGCTGCACTGACCGAAGTCGAAAGCGTTGCTGTCGAAGCCGCACAGGACATCGTCAAGACCCTTGCCGGGGTGAAGGTGACCAAGCCGACGGCGACGAAGGCTGTGAAGGAGCAATTGGCTCATGGCTAATCCCGCCAACACTTCCGATCTGCCTGAAGTCATCGCGACCGACGCGGCGCAGACCGAGGCGGTCGTCGACATCGGCGCTGCCAAGCTCGTCGAACCGTCGCTTTGGGGGCTCGAACCCTACCAGATCGTTTCGGTCTCGATGCTGGTCCTGCTGCTCATCGCGTTTTTTGGCGCGAAGGTTCACAAGACCATTGCTGGCGGCCTTGATAACCAGATCGCCGCTATCAAGCAGCAGCTGGAAGAAGCAAAGCAGCTCCGCGCCGAGGCCGAAGTCCTGCGCAAGGAATATGCCGACAAGATTGCAGGCGCCGAAAAGGACGCCGAAGCGATGCTCGTCAACGCACAGACCGAAGCCGACGCCATCCTCGAGAAGGCGGAAGCCGACAGCAAGGCCATGGTCGAGCGCCGCAAGCGCATGGCCGAAGACAAGATTGCCGCTGCCGAGCGTGAAGCAGTTCAGGACGTGCGCAACCGCGCTGTTTCTGCTGCCACTGGCGCAAGCCGCAAGCTGATTGCCGAAAAGCACGACGCCGAAGCGGACAAGGCGCTGGCCGACAAGGTCATCGCTGGCATCTGATTTTCCTTTGGACGGAACGATGGGGGCGGCCTTATTGGCCGCCCTTTTTCGTTTTACGGGACCAGAACCACTTTCCCGACTATATCGCCGCGCTGCATGGCTTCGAAGCCATCGCGCCAGTTATCCAGTGGCAGGATGCGGTCGATGTGCGGGTGGATGCGGCCTTCGCTGGCCAACGTGTCGATGGCGTCCGCGACCCGCTTGCCGCGCTCCGGGAAGCGCCGCGCGTATTCGCCAGCACGCACGCCGACAACCGAGAAACCCTTGATGAGCGGGATGTTGACCGCGATTTCGGGGATGCGGCCGGCGACGAAGCCGACCACCAGCAGCTTGCCCCCGAAAGTGACGCAGCGCGTGCTCTCGTCGAAAACATCGCCACCCACCGGATCGAAGACGAGGTCGCAGAGCCTGTCATCCGTCAGCTTCGCGATCTCCTCGCGAAAGCGTCCGGTGTTGAGGATAGCCGCATGCGGCTTCGCGATGGTGCGCAACGCTTCCAGCTTTTCCTCGCGATGCGTCGCGGCGATAACGCGCGCGCCAAGAGCCTTGGCCAAGTCACAAGCTGCCAGTCCCACGCCGCCGCTCGCACCGTGCACGAGCACCGTCTGTCCAGCGTCCAACCGTCCAAGTTGGACCAGCGCCACATAGGCGGTGTGATAGGCCGCTCCCATGGCAGCGGCCTGCGCGAAGTCGAGCCGCTGTGGAATGGCCCGGAGTGCGGTAGAGGGTAGGGAAGCGAATTCTGCAAACGCTCCCGTCTTCGCGCCGCCCATCACGCGGTCTCCGACTGCGAATAGGCTACCCGGACTGGCGTCGACGATCTCGCCCGCCAGTTCGAGGCCGGAGGTAAATGGCAGCTCCGATTTGAACTGGTACTTACCCTGCGTCATCAGCAGGTCGGGATAGTTCAACGATGCAGCCCGAACCTTGACCAACACTTCGCCTGCACCAAGGCAAGGAACGTCGATGTCGGCTAGCGATACTCCGGAAAGGTCGCCCGACAGCTCTGATACGCGAAGGGCCTTCACGGGTTAGAAATTGTCCTTGGCCGCGCGCAGGGTGGCGAAGGTTTCAGCCGGTGTCGCACCGCCCCAGCGGTCGCGCATGTCCGCATCGTCGGCGCGAAGGAAGGGATTGGTGGCGAGTTCACGCGAGAGCAGGGTGGGCACCGTGGGTTCGCCCTTGGCGCGCTTCTCCTCCACCCGGCCAGCATAGAGGCGCAGCTCGGCATTGTCGGGATCGGCGTGAAGCGCGAATTTAGCGTTCGCTTCAGTGTATTCATGCGCGCAGTAGAGCAGCGTGTTGTCGGGCAGCTGCCGGATTCGCTCGAGACTATGCCAGAACTGCTCGGGTTCGCCCTCAAACATGCGGCCGCAACCGAGAGCGAAGACGCTGTCGCCCACGAAGGCGGTGTCGGCCTCGGGGATGTGATAGGCAATGTGACCATTGGTGTGGCCCGAGACGTCGATCACGCGCGCCTGCCAGTCACCAAGTGCAACGCGGTCGCCATTGCCGATCACGCGATCGATCGCGCTCAGCTTTTCGACTTCCTGCGGCGCGACGACTTTCGCACCCGTGGCCTCGACAATCGCCTTGTTTCCGCCCGCATGGTCGGGATGCCAATGCGTGTTCCAGATCTGTGTAATCGTCCAGCCCTTGGCATCCGCCTGTCGCAAATATTCCGCGCCATCGGGTGTGTCGATGGCAGCCGTCTCTCCGCTGTCGGGATCGTGGAGGAGGAAGCCGTAATTGTCGGACAGGCAGGGGAACTGGTAAATTTCGAGCATGGATTCTTGTCTGTCCTACCGCTTCGCTATTTGAGGACGCCGAGGTTAATCCTGTCAGCCCAAATAGGAAAGGCCCGCCTGCCGGTCTGGCAAGCGGGCCTTCCTGATTACCCTTGAGAAGGGTGGAAGAGCTTAGTCTTCCTTCTTCTTCAGCGCTTCGCCGAGGATGTCGCCAAGCGATGCACCCGAGTCCGACGAACCGAACTGAGCAACCGCTTCCTTCTCTTCGGCAATCTGACGTGCCTTGATCGAGAAGGTGGGCTTCTTCGAACGGTCGAAACCGGTGACCATGGCATCGACCTTGGCGCCGGGCTGGAAGCGATCCGAACGCTGTTCGTCACGGTCACGGCCGAGGTCCGAACGCTTGATGAAGCCGGTTGCGCCATCTTCGCCGACCTGGACTTCGAGGCCGCCATCGCGGACTTCGAGGACGGTGACGGTGACGACCTGGTTCTTGCGCAGGTCGCTCTGTGCGCCGGCTTCGGTCGGAGCACCCTTTTCGAGCTGCTTCATGCCGAGGCTGATGCGTTCCTTGTCGATGTCGACATCGAGAACGACGGCTTCGACTTCCTCACCCTTGCGGTGCAGGGCGAGGGCGTCTTCACCCGAGATGCCCCATGCGATGTCCGACATGTGGACCATGCCGTCGACGTCGCCCGGAAGGCCGATGAAGAGACCGAATTCGGTGGCGTTCTTGACTTCGCCGGTGACCTTGGCGCCAACGGGGTGCGCTTCGGCGAATTCTTCCCACGGATTGCGCTGGGCCTGCTTGAGGCCGAGCGAAATGCGGCGCTTTTCGCTGTCCACTTCGAGGACCATGACTTCGACTTCCTGCGAGGTCGAGACAATCTTGCCCGGGTGGACGTTCTTCTTGGTCCAGCTCATTTCCGAAACGTGGACCAGGCCTTCGATGCCCGGCTCGATTTCGACGAATGCGCCGTATTCGGTGATGTTGGTGACGGTGCCCGTCATCTTCATGCCGACCGGGTACTTGGCTGCGACACCATCCCACGGATCCGATTCCAGCTGCTTCATGCCGAGGCTGATGCGCTGGGTGTCTTCGTTGATGCGGATGATCTGGACGGTCACAGTCTGGCCGATTTCGATCATTTCGCTGGGGTGGTTGACGCGCTTGTAGCTCATGTCGGTGACATGCAGCAGGCCGTCGATACCGCCGAGGTCGACGAAGGCGCCGTAGTCGGTGATGTTCTTGACCACGCCGTCGATGACCTGACCTTCGGCCAGCTTGTCGATGAGTTCGCTGCGCTGTTCTGCACGGGTCTCTTCGAGGACCGCACGGCGCGAGACGACGATGTTACCGCGGCGGCGGTCCATCTTGAGGATCTGGAAGGGCTGGGCCATGTCCATCAGCGGGGTAACGTCGCGCACGGGGCGGATGTCGACCTGCGAACCGGGGAGGAAGGCCACGGCGCCGTCGAGGTCGACGGTGAAGCCGCCCTTGACGCGGCCGAAGATGCGGCCTTCGACGCGCTTGCCTTCGCCGAATTCGCTTTCAAGCTTGTCCCATGCAGCTTCGCGGCGTGCACGGTCGCGCGACAGCATGGCTTCGCCGTCTGCGTTCTCGATACGGTCGACGAAAACTTCGACTTCCGAGCCGACTTCGAGGCCGTGCTCGTCTTCGCCGCGCATGAATTCCTTGAGGTCGACGCGGCCTTCGCTCTTCAGGCCGACGTCGATGTGGGCCATGCCGTTTTCGATGGAGGTGACGGTGCCTTTGACGACGCGGCCTTCGAAACCGCCTTCGTCTGCGCCGCCGAGCTGCTCGTCGAGCATTGCCGCGAAATCGTCGCGGGTCGGATTGGCTGAGGTTGCCATGAGTTGTGTAGTCCTAACTAATTTTTGCTACCGGCCACCGGTTTTACCGGGGTCTTTCTCCGTCTGCCTGCACACCATTGCGCGGGCCGTACGGGGCAAGAGGGCCGAGTTCTCCGCGAGGCCGGATGCCGCCGCGAAGGTTCATCGAATCCGATAGATTTGGTGAACGGGCGCGCGCCTAGGCCGAAACGCGCCGAAAAGCAAGGAAATTGCTAGGCCGAAAGTGCCTGCTCGACCGCCTCGATTGCCGCAGCAATCGCCTCTTCCTTGCCCAGTGTGCTGGTGTCGATGACCATGGCGTCCGCTGCGGGCACGAGGGGTGCGACATCGCGGTTGCGGTCGCGTTCGTCGCGGCGGCGCAAGTCGTCCTCGATTTCCAGGAGCGTAACCTGCACGCCGCGTTCGCGCATCTCGAGGAAGCGGCGCTGGGCGCGCGCCTCGACGCTGGCGGTGACGAACAGTTTGGCCTCGGCCTCGGGCGCGATGACCGTGCCGATATCGCGACCGTCGAGAACTGCACCGCCGTCTTGTGTGGCGAAGCTGCGCTGGCGTTCGTATAGCGCTTGCCGCACAGCCGGGTGGACCGATACGCGGCTCGCTAGCCCGCCGGTTTCCTCGTTGCGAAGATGCTGGTCGTCCAGCAGGCTGTCGGGGAAGGCCGTGGCAGCCAGCGCATCGCCGCCATCATCCGGGTCGCCGCCGTCGAGGAAGACCTGCCGCCCGACTGCGCGATAGAGCAGGCCCGTGTCGAGGTGGGGCAGGCCGTAATGCTCGGCCAGAGCCTTGGCAATCGTGCCCTTGCCCGAGGCGGTCGGTCCGTCGACGGCTATGATCATGCAGGTGCTCACCTCAGTAATATTGCGGCTTGGCGCGCGGGTTTGGGCCGAATTCATTTGATCCTTCGACTCCACCCTTGAGCATGATGACAGCCAAAAAGCCAATGCCGGCATAAGGGACAAAGACGATAAGCGACGTCCACCCGCTGCTGCCCGCGTCGTGCAACCTTCGGGCAGCTGCCGCGAAGAAAATGCCGAAGCAAAGCAATGCCACGAACAGCGAGAAGCCATCGTCGCCAACCATTATCGTCGACAAAAGTGAAGCAATGGCAATCAGGAAGAACAACAGGAACTCGCGCCGGGTGGCACGGCCATGGAAGCGGAAAAGCAGGTTCTCGTCGTTGAACCTGCGCCAGAAGCTGACCAGCCCGGTCTTCATGCGGGTTTTGCTATCCGCCGTTCCTTAAGCGCCTTGGCAATGCCGAACAGCGCGATGCCCATCCAGACGATTTCAAGCACCATTGTCGGCAGGTTGAAATTGACCGTGAGCGATACGGTCAGCAGCGCCGCACCGATGAAATTCACGGTATTGAACAGCAGCAGGTTCAGCTGTTTAGCCATGTTTGAATAGGCGAATGCGGCGACAATGCAAAAGCTGCCGACAAAGCCGATGATGTCGGCGGCGAAGGAGGAAATACCTGGCATTTACTGGGCTCCGGCCTCGGCGAGCAAGGCTGTGAAATTCGGGAAACTGGTTGCGATGGGTTCGGTGCTGTCGATTTCGACACCGCCCTCGCTGGCGAGACCTGCCACTGCCATGCTCATGGCGATGCGGTGGTCGAGATGGGTGGTGACGGGACCGCCGCCGGGCAGGGGCGTGCCGCCGCTGCCTTGGATGACGAGGCCGTCGCCGCGCTCATCTAGCTTCGCTCCGGCAAGTTGCAAGGCTGCAGCCATGGCCGAGAGGCGGTCGCTTTCCTTGACGCGCAATTCCTCGAGGCCGCTGGTGACAGTCGTACCCTCGGCCATCGCGGCAGCGACGAAGAGGGCGGGGAATTCGTCAATCATGCTCGGCGCGATTTCGGGGTCGACTTCGATGCCTCTGAGCGGGGCATGGCGGACGCGCAGGTCTGCCACCGGCTCGCCGCCCACTTCGCGCTCGTCGAGGTAGTGGATGCTCGCTCCCATCTGTTCGAGCACGCGGAAGATGCCGTTGCGGGTAGGGTTGAGGCCGACGTTCTCGATGGTGAGGTTACTGCCGGGCACGATGCTGGCAGCAACCGCAAAGAAGGCAGCCGAGGACGGGTCGCCCGGCACGGTAATGTCGCAAGGGGTGAGGTCGCATGGGCCGGCCACCTTGATAATGCGCTCGCCGTCCTTTTCCTCGACCTCGATATCGACGCCGAAGCCGCGGAGCATGCGCTCCGTATGGTCGCGGGTCGGGACCGGCTCGATGACGGTCGTGGTCCCCGGCGTGTTGAGGCCTGCCAGCAGCACCGCGCTCTTCACCTGCGCGCTGGCGACGGGGAGGCGATAGCTGATTGGGGCCGCGGGCTGCATACCCTCCATCACAAGCGGCAGCGTTCCGCCGGGGGAGGCGGTGAAACTTGCTCCCATGGTCGAAAGCGGGTCGATGACGCGGCCCATCGGCCGCTTCGACAGGCTCGCATCGCCGGTAAAGGTCGCGGTAATGCCATGGCTCGCAACTAGACCCATCAGGAGCCGCGTCGAGGTGCCCGAATTGCCCATGTCGAGTGCCTGCTCAGGCTGCAGCAGCGTGCCGACACCCACGCCATCGACCACCCAGTCCTCGCCGTCCTTCTCGATCACCGCACCCATCGCGCGCAGGGCGGCGGCGGTGGCGAGCACGTCCTCGCCCTCGAGCAGGCCGGTAATCCGGCTGCGCCCTACTGCCAGCGCGCCGAACATCAGCGAACGGTGGCTGATGGACTTGTCGCCGGGCACGCGAATGCGTCCGGTCAGCGGGCCACGGGGAGAAAAGCGATGCGATGTCACGAAAGCGTATCCATATATGGCCTGCGCTTTGACAGCGCCCACCCACTCTGGCAAGGCGCGCGCGCTATCGATTCCTGCCCCTTTACTTTAGGGCGATGGAGTCCATCTTTACTCGAGAATTCCAGCCTCGCCCGTCCGGTGGGGCCAGCATCCAAGGATTACACATGGTCAAACCTGAATGGGGCACCAAGCGCACCTGCCCTAACTGCGGCACCCGCTTCTACGATCTGAACAAGGAAGATCCCGTCACCTGCATCGAATGCGGTGAAGAGTGGACGCCCGAGCCCGTGCTCAAGTCCAAGCAGCCCATCCTCGCCGAGGAAGAGAAGAAGGACAAGAAGGGCGAGGCCGACAGCGACCTCGGCGGTGACGACGATGACGATCTCGATATCGACATCGACGAAGATGACGATTCGCCCGACAATGAAGTCGACCTTGGCGGCGACGACGACCTCGGCGTCGAGACGAAGTCCAAGGGCGACGACGACGACGCGGACGAAAGCTGATTTAGCTTAAAATAGCTGTTGCATTGCGGGAGGACCCCTTATATTGGGCGCCTCCCGCAAGGGCAGCGCACCATCCCAGGATGCGCTGTATCGAAAATGGCACGGGGCCTTAGCTCAGCTGGGAGAGCGCTACAATGGCATTGTAGAGGTCAGCGGTTCGATCCCGCTAGGCTCCACCATTTTCACCGGATTTGATGGTAGCAGGCCGTGGCGACGGCTGCGGCTTGCTTCCACCACACCCGGGCACAAGTTTGGGTTTCATAGGGGTCTGACCCCACGCTGGCCGACGAGTTCTCGTCCGCCGGCGTTTTTCGCGTTTTCGGGCCTTTCGAGGTTCGGCAAGGAGTAGAACACACATGTTCGACAATCTGTCCGACCGGCTCGGTAATGTCTTTGACAAGCTCAAGGGCCGCGGTTCGCTGTCCGAAGGCGATGTCCGCGAGGCCATGCGCGAAGTGCGCATCGCGCTGCTCGAAGCCGATGTCGCGCTCCCCGTCGTCCGCCGCTTCATCGATGCCGTCACCGAGAAGGCGATCGGTTCGGAAGTCCTGAAATCGGTCACGCCCGGCCAGCAGGTCGTCAAGATCGTCAACGACGAACTGGTCGAAATGCTTGGCGGCACCGGCGACGATGCCGAACCGCGCGAACTGAACCTCAACGCCAAGCCGCCGGTCGTCATCATGATGGTCGGCCTGCAGGGCTCGGGTAAGACGACCACCACCGCCAAGCTGGGCAAGCTGCTCAAGGACAAGCACGGCAAGAAGTCGATGATGGCGTCGCTCGACGTCAATCGTCCGGCGGCGCAGGAACAGCTTAAGATTCTCGGCGAGCAGGTCGATGTGGCCACACTGCCCATCGTCGCCGGCCAGCAGCCGGTCGACATCGCCCGCCGCGCAATGGAAGCTGCCAAGCTGGCCGCTGCCGATGTGCTGCTGCTCGATACCGCAGGCCGCCTGCATGTCGACGAAGCGCTGATGGCCGAGATGAAGGCGATTTCGACCGTCTCATCGCCCACCGAAGTGCTGCTCGTCGTCGACAGCCTCACCGGCCAGGACGCGGTCAACGTCGCGCAGAGCTTTACCGGCGAAGTGCCGCTGACCGGCGTGGTCCTCACCCGCATGGATGGCGATGCGCGCGGCGGTGCGGCGCTGTCGATGCGCTATGTCACTGGCAAGCCGGTCAAGTTTGCCGGCACGGGCGAAAAGCTCGACGCCATCGAGGCGTTCGACCCAAACCGCGTTGCCGGTCGCATCCTCGGCATGGGCGACGTGGTCAGCCTCGTCGAAAAGGCTGCCGCGACCATCAAGGAAGAAGAGGCCGAAGCGCTCGCCAAGAAGATGGCGAAGGGCGAATTCGACCTCGACGACCTTCGCATGCAATTGAAGCAGATGCAGAGCATGGGCGGCCTCGGCGCGCTTGCGGGCATGATGCCGGGCATGAAGAAGGCCAAGCAGGCGATGCAGCAGTCGGGCATGGACGACAAGGTCCTGCTCCACATGGACGCCATCATTGGCTCGATGACGCCCAAGGAACGCAAGCTGCCCAAGCTGCTCAATGCGAAGCGCAAGAAGCGCGTGGCAGCAGGTTCGGGCACGCAGGTGCAGGACGTGAACAAGGTGCTCAAGATGCACCAGGAAATGGCCAAGACCATGAAGCAGATCAAGAAGATGGGCGGCCTCAAGGGTCTCGGCGCGCTGTTCGGCAAGGGTGGCCTCGGCGCTGCCATGCCCGGACTTGGCGGCCCCGGTGGACCCGGCCCGATGGGCGGCCTTCCGGGGCTGGGAAGCGGGAAGGGGCCAAGTGTAGATCCCGACACGCTGCCCGCCGACCTGCGTGACATGTTGAACAAGAAATAATCTGAATTACCGATATTTACATTCGAAAGGTGAAGTAAAATGGCAGTTGCAATTCGTCTGTCGCGCGGTGGCGCGAAGAAGCGTCCTTACTACCGCATCGTCGTGTCGGACTCGCGCAGCCCGCGTGACGGCAAGTACCTCGAGCAGATCGGGACCTACAACCCGATGCTGCCGAAGGATTCGGGCGAGCGCGTGAAGCTCGACGAAGACCGTGCACGTCACTGGCTTTCGGTCGGCGCGACCCCGTCGGACCGCGTCCACCGCTTCCTCGATGCCGCCGGCATCCTCGAGCGCGCGCCGAAGAACAACCCCAAGAAGGGTGAGCCGGGCGAAGCCGCCAAGGAACGCGCTGAAGAAAAGGCTGCCAAGGAGGCCGAAGCCGCTGAAGCTGCCAAGGCTGCCGAAGAAGAAGCCAAGGCTGCTGCCGAAGCTCCGGCTGAAGAAGCTGCAGCAGAAGAAGCTCCCGCCGAGGAAGCTGCAGCTGAAGAAGCTACCGAAGACAAGGGCGAGTAATCTCTCCCATGCAGGACAAGTCCGTCACGCTGGCCGCCGTCACCGGTGCACATGGCGTGACGGGCGAAGTCCGCCTGAAGCTGTTTGGCGAGGGGTTCGACGCCCTGAAGCCGCACAAGAGCTTCAATGAGGGCAAATTGACCCTCTCCAAGGTCCGCAGCGACAACAAGGGCGGCGCCATCGCGCGTTTCGCCGAAGTCGCCGACCGCACCGCCGCCGAGAAACTGCGCGGCACCGTCCTCACCGTTTCGCGCGAAGCCTTGCCCGCGCTGGAAGAGGGCGAATTCTACCATTCCGACCTGCTGGGCCTTACCGTCGTCACCGATAACGGGGACGAGGTCGGCACAGTCTGCGCGGTCGAGAATTTCGGCGCGACCGACATCGTCGAAATCGAAAAACCCGACGGCAAGAAGTTCATGGTCCCGCTGACCGAACAGGCCGTTCCGGGCTGGGATGCGGAAAAACTGATCGTAAGCGCCGATTTCGTCGACTAACGTCGGAGCGGCATCTTTTCGGCAAGCCGGTTGCGTATGGCGGTCGAGGCAACGCCCGCCTGACCCATCGCGTGGCTTATCTGGTCGAGGCCGACCACGACATCGCCCGCGGCAAACAATCCGTTCACGCTTGTCTCGAGATGGTCGCTCACCTCGATGCAGTCGTCGTCGGTAACCTTAGCTCCGCATTTCTTCGCCAGCCCAGAGCGAATGACCGAGCCGAGGGCCGGGTACATCGAATAGAAACTCATCCTGCCTTCCGCATTATCGAATGCGAGCTGACCGTTCTCGATGGCGAACCCGCCGCAAGGGCCCGCGACGCGCTTGATACCCGCATCGTCCAGCGCCCTGCTGCAGGTGTCGGACAAATCGTGGTCGCCATGCGGAGAGATCAGCGTGATGTCGTCGGTATAGGTGCGGATGAACTGCGCCTCTGCAGTACCGTGGTCGCCCGTGCCGATGACGGCGACTTTCTTGTCGGTCACCTCGTAGCCGTCGCAGACCGGGCAATAGCGGATCAGCCCGCGTGAGAGCGCCTCGTCGTGAAGCTGGCCCTCGATGCCTTCGGGGCGGTTGTTCACCACACCTGTCGCCAGTAGCACCGTGCGTGCGCGATAAGTCTCGTCGTCGCAGGTTACGGTGAAGCATTCATCGGGCTTGGTGAGGTTGGTGACGCGCTTGGGCTCGCGCTGCGCCCCATATTTCGCCGCTTGTTCGCGCATTCTTTCAAGCAGCTCATTGCCATTGATGCCATCGGGAAAGCCGGCATGGTTGTGGCTGGTCGGGATCCAGCTTGCCCGGCTCGTCCCGCAATCGAACAGGCGGATGTCGAGGTGATACCGGGCGAGGTAGATGGCAGCCGTCAGCCCGGCAGGCCCCGCGCCGATGATGATGCAATCGTCGATTGGTTTGCTCATGCCGGGGTGAACGCGCGGGATAGCCAAGCGGTGCCCGCCGCGCTAACCGCTCGGGCCATGAGCACTCTCAAGGTTGCAATTGTCCAGGCCGCGCCGGTTCCGCTCGCTATCGGCGACGGGATAGACAAGGCCGTGCGCCTGGCGCGCGAGGCGGTCGAGGGCGGGGCTAAGCTGGTCGCTTTCGGAGAGACCTTCCTCGGCGGTTATCCGCTGTGGCTCGACGAGGCGCCCGGCGCGGCGCTGTGGGACCATCCGGGCACCAAGGCGCTGCATCGCATCATGCTCGAACAGGCGGTGGTGGCGAATGACGAGCGGCTGCTGCCCCTGCAGGAATTGGCCGACGAGAGCGGTGCAGTCATCAGCATCGGTGCGCATGAGCGGGTGCGCTCAAGCCTCTACAACAACCAGATGACGTTCCGGCCCGGACTGCCGGTGCTCGACCACCGCAAGCTGGTGCCCACGCATGGCGAACGCCTCATCTGGATGCGCGGCGACGGTTCGACGCTGGGCGTGCACCAGGCGGAGTGGAGCAAGGTCAGCTCGCTCATCTGCTGGGAGCACTGGATGCCGCTGGCGCGCGCGGCGATGCACAACCTCGGCGAGAGCGTCCACGTGGCGGCATGGCCCACCGTGCGCGAGGAATACGCACTCGCCTCGCGGCACTATGCGATGGAAGGTCGCTGCTTCGTGCTGGCCGCAGGATTGGTTCAAGCGAAGGACGATTTGTTCGATGGGCTGGAGCGTGCAGGTGGTGATGCTGCGGCGAAGGAACTGATCGAAGCGATCGAGGGCGATGCGCTGAACCGTGGAGGCTCGATAATTATCGCTCCGGATGCGCGGATCGTGGCACAGGCAGGCGAGGGCGAGGAGACGCTGTTTGCGAAGCTCGACTTGGGTGAGATTGGTCAGGGATTGGCGAGCCTCGATACTGATGGACACTACTCACGGCCCGATGTGTTCGCACTGACCGTAGACACTGGGGTGAAAAGTGGAATTACCTGGCGTGGGAAACCGGGAGAATGATCCATGGGATACTTCTCCTTGTCGCACCAATTTTGCTTAGCCTTGCCGCCGCGTTCTTTGGGGGCAAGGTCCTAAAGCGTAACGCGACGCGGGTTCCTGCCGCCCTGCGCTTCGTTCTCGCAAACCTTTTGCCCGTCATTTTTGTCTTAGCCTACTTCTGGATTTTCCAGCAGATCGATTTTGCGATCCATCGCGCAAATGGAGGAAGTGACGAATATATGGGACCGATGACCATGCTTGTTTACGGCTTTCCCATCTTCGCAATTACTTTCATCATCAGCTTCTTTCTCGCCTCATATCGCTTCGCTGAATCATGACCTTCGCCGCGACCATCCTCACTCTCTATCCGGAGATGTTTCCCGGGCCGCTGGGCGTGTCGCTCGCTGGCAAGGCGCTCGAGCGGGGCGACTGGTCGTGCGAGACCGTCCAGATCCGCGACTTTGCCACGGACAAGCATCGCACGGTCGATGATACGCCTGCTGGCGGTGGGGCGGGCATGGTCCTCAAGGCAAACATCCTCGGCCCGGCCATCGAGAGCGTGGGCAAGGGCAGGCCAATCCTCGCCATGACGCCTCGAGGGAAACCCATCACGCAGGCGCGTATTCGCGAGATTGCGGCAGGCCCCGGTGTTGCCATCCTGTGCGGGCGGTTCGAGGGCTTCGACGAGCGGATTTTCGACCATTACCCCGAGATCGAACAGGTCAGCCTTGCCGATATCGTGCTCTCAGGCGGAGAGACCGCGGCTATCGCCATACTCGACGCTTGCATTCGCCTGCTTCCCGGAGTAATGGGCGCGCCCGATAGCGGAGTCGAGGAGTCCTACGAGAACGGGCTCATCGAATATCCGCAATACACCCGACCTCAGGAATGGGAAGGGCGCACGATCCCTGAAGTGCTGCGATCGGGGGATCATGCGAAAATCGCTGCTTGGCGCAAGGCGAGGAGCGAGGAAGACACACGGTTACGCAGGCCGGACCTTTGGGATCGCTACAGTGGCGATCGGGACCAGTCTGCCTCTGATGCGCGGCAAAAGAAGTAGGAAGACCAGGCAGATGAACCTGATCCAGCAGCTCGAAGCCGAAGCTATTAAAAACCTCGGCAAGGACATTCCCGAATTCCGCGCAGGCGACACCGTCCGCGTCGGCGTGAAGGTTGTCGAAGGCACCCGCGAGCGTGTCCAGAATTTCGAAGGCGTCGTCATTGCCCGCTCGAACCGCGGCATGGGCAGCAACTTCACCGTCCGCAAGCTTTCGTTCGGTGAAGGCGTGGAGCGTGTGTTCCCGCTGTATTCGCCGATCGTCGACAGCATCACCGTGGTCCGCCGCGGTATCGTGCGTCGTGCGAAGCTTTACTACCTGCGCGGCCGCACCGGCAAGCGCGCGCGTATCGCGGAACGCCGCGACAACGCGCCCAAGGCGTAAGCTTCTCAGCAGAGACAAGGGAAGGGCGGTCCGGTCGGGCCGCCCTTTTCGTTTGCGCGGAATAAAAAGGAGGGCGGCCGCCACTCGGACTGCCGCCCCCTAGGAGCGCGAAAGAAATAAGGGCGGCCTCCCTGAAGAAGTCGCCCCTAGGATCGCGAAAGAAATAAGGGCGGCTTCCCTGAAGAAGCCGCCCTTGTCACGTGGGGATCATGATGAGCCGAAATTGGCCCGGTCTTGATGACACCGGGAGCCTGTGAGCCGGAGTGGCTGCCCGGTGACAAGCCATGTTCTGACAGCGCCACCTTAAGAGAATTTAAGGAGACGCGCTTAACTCGAATTTAAGCATAAAAACCTGTGCTGCGCCGGTGGCGCTTGCTTTCGTCTCGCGCCCTTGCGAGGACGCTTGGCGATTGATTCCGGGAGAGAACATGAAGTCGCTCAACCTCGCCGTCGCCCTCGCATTGGGCACGTGCCTTACCGTTCCGGCTCTTGCCGACCACCACGCCACATCGCAGGAGAAAGCCGCCATGGACCTCACTTTCGAGCGGGTCTTCGCCTCTCCCAGCCTCGACGGGCCGAGCCCGCGGCAGGCCAAGCTTTCGCCCGATGGCCGTTATCTCACCGTCCTCCGCAATCGCGAGGACGACCTTGCGCGCTACGACCTCTGGGCCTTCGACCGCGAGACGGGTGAATGGTCGATGCTGGTCGACAGCGAGAAGGTTGGCTCGGGCCGCGAATTGTCCGAAGACGAAAAGATGCAGCGCGAACGTGCGCGCGTCGGCAATCTATCCGGCATCATCAGTTACGAGTGGACCTCGAACGGCAAGGCCATCCTCGTGCCGCTAGACGGCGACCTCTACCTCGCCAGCCTCGACGGGCAGGTGGTGCAGGTCACCGATACCGAGGAAAGCGAGCTCAACCCAGCGCTGAGCCCGCACGGCAATTACATCAGCTTCGTGCGCGACCGCCAGCTGTGGGTCGGCGAGGTCATGGGCAAGGCGGCGCCGATCACGCCGAAGGAAGGTGCAGACATCCGCTGGGGCGAGGCCGAATTCGTCGCGCAGGAGGAAATGGCGCGCATCGACGGCTATTGGTGGAGCCCGGACGAGAACCGCATCGCCGTCGAACGCTTCGATGAAAGCGGCGTCGGCATTGTCACTCGCGCGGCGATCGGGGCGACCGGGACCAAGGTTTTCGACCAGCGCTATCCGGTGGCGGGCAGCGATAATGCCGTGGTCGAACTCTATGTGATGGACCCGGATGGCCAGAACCGCGTGAAGGTGAACCTCGGCGATAATCCAGACATCTACCTCGCCCGCGTCGACTGGGCGGGCAAGGACCTCTACGTCACCCGCCAGAACCGCGAGCAGACGGTGATGGACATCTTGCGCGTCGATCCCGCAACGGGCGAAAACCAGGTATTCTTCACCGAGAACGCGGCGGTCGAGGATTACTGGATCAACCTCGGCAGCGACTACAAGTGGCTGGATAACGGCAATCTCATCTGGTGGTCAGAGCGTGATGGATTTGGTCACCTCTACCTGCTTGATGAGGCGGGCAAGACAGGTTGGACTCGGCTGACCAGCGGCGAGTGGGTCGTCACCAAGCTGGTCGGTGTAGACCAGCAGGCGGGCCGCGTGTTCTTTACCGGCACAAAGGACAGTGTGCTCGAACAGCATGTCTACTCGGTGGACCTTGCCAATCCCGGCAAAATCACGCGCTTGACCGAGCTTGGCTATACTTACTCGGCCAGCATGGACGGCAAGGGCCAGACGCTGCTCATCAGCCGCTCGAACGACGATACGCCGCCGCAAAGCTACATCGCCGATGCGACCGGGAAGCGGCTCGCGTGGATCGAGGAGAATGCGCTGGATGCAGACCATCCCTACGCGCCCTTCCTCGCCAGCCATCGCCCGACGCAATATGGCACTATTCCGGCCGAGGACGGCACGCCGCTCTATTGGGAGATGGTCACGCCCAAAATGGAGCCAGGCAAGAAGTACCCGGTATACTACTACCACTACAGCGGGCCGGGTCCGCAGATCGTCAACAAGGGCTGGAACGGCGCGCTGCGTCAGGCGATCGTCGACAAGGGCTACATCTGGTTCGCGCTCGACAACCGCGGCAGCGCCAATCGCGGGGTCGCCTTCGAACAGCCGATCTACCGCGCCATGGGCGGGGTCGAAGTGCGCGACCAGAAAGCGGGTGCCGAGTACCTCAAGACGCTCGATTTCGTCGATGCGGACAAGATTGCCATCGATGGCTGGTCCTATGGCGGCTACATGACGCTGAAGCAGTTGCAGGCCGACCCCGGCCTCTACGCCGCCGGCATCTCGGGCGCGCCGGTGACGCGGTGGGAGCTTTACGACACCCACTACACCGAACGCTACATGGGCACGCCCCAGGACGATGCAGTGGCTTATGAGACGGCTTCAGCCATCCCGAATGCCACCAAGATCACCGATCCGCTGCTGCTCATCCACGGCATGGCGGACGACAATGTGGTGTTCGAGAACGCCACAGAAATCATCTCCGCGATGCAGGAAGCCAACGTCCCGTTCCAGATGATGCTCTATCCCGGCTACACGCACCGCGTCTCGGGCGAGCAGATTTCGCCGCACCGCTATAACACCGTCTTCCGCTTCCTCGAGCATCACGGGATTACCCCGCCCGAGTGAGGCTTCACGCGCCTCAAGGCGGACTGGCATTGCTTATGCGCGCAGCGTCGCTATCTCGGCGGCGCAAAGCATATTGGAGACGTTGAATTGGGTTATCGTGTAGCCGTGGTCGGTGCGACCGGGAATGTCGGGCGCGAAATGATGCAGGTCCTCGCCGAGCGCGAGTTCCCCTGTGACGAAGTTGCGGCAGTAGCCAGCAGCCGTTCGCACGGCACCGAGGTCGAATTCGGCGACACGGGCAAGATGCTCAAGTGCAAGAATATCGAGCATTTCGACTGGTCGGGCTGGGATATTGCCCTTTTCGCTGCGGGTAGCGGCCCGGCGAAGGAATATGCGCCCAAGGCTGCTGCGGCTGGTTGCGTCGTCATCGACAACAGCTCGCTCTACCGCATGGACCCCGACGTGCCGCTGATCGTGCCCGAGGTGAACCCGGACGCGATCCACGAATACAAGAAGCGCAACATCATCGCGAACCCCAACTGCTCGACCGCGCAGCTGGTCGTGGCGCTGAAGCCGCTACACGATGCGGCCACCATCAAGCGCGTGGTCGTTTCGACCTACCAGTCGGTTTCGGGCGCAGGCAAGGCTGGCATGGACGAGCTGTTCCAGCAGAGCCGCGCGATTTTCGTCGGCGACCCGGTCGAGCCGGTGAAATTCACCAAGCAGATCGCCTTCAACGTCATCCCGCACATCGATGTCTTCATGGACGACGGCTCGACCAAGGAAGAGTGGAAGATGGTGGTCGAGACCAAGAAGATCCTTGATTCCAAGATCAAACTCAACGCCACTTGCGTGCGCGTTCCGGTCTTCGTGGGCCATTCGGAAAGCGTGAACATCGAGTTCGAGAACGAGCTTTCGGCCGAGCAAGCGCAGGACATCCTGCGCGAAGCTCCCGGCATCATGCTGATCGATAAGCGCGAAGACGAGGGATACGTCACTCCGGTCGAAAGCGCGGGCGACAGCGCCACCTACATCAGCCGCGTGCGCGACGACCCGACGGTCGACAATGGCATTGCGCTGTGGTGCGTCTCGGATAACCTTCGCAAAGGCGCGGCGCTCAACGCAGTACAGATCGCGGAACTCCTCGGGCGCGAGTGCCTTAAGAAGGGATGATAAAAAAGACCCTGCTGCTCGCCCTTCCTTTCGCGCTCGCTGCCTGCGGGAGCGGAAACGAAACTTCGCAAGAAACCGCTCCGGAGCCCGAGGCCAATTCACCCCTGGTCCAGCGGCTCGACGACACCGTTCTGGTCGTCGATGCCAATGGTGCGGGAGCGGTCGGCCAGCCGGTCATGCGCTTCGGCACAGCGCGCGAGGAGGTCGATAGCGCCATTTCTCAGGCTTACGGCAACGAGCCGGAGCTGGGCGAGAACGGCGAGTGCGGCGCAGGGCCCATGCAGTTCAGCAGCTATGGCCCACTTCAGCTGGCTTTCCAGAACGGGAAACTCGTCGGCTGGAACCTCGGCGAAGGCACCGATGTAGCCACCAGCGACGGTGTCCAGCCGGGCACGACGACGCTGGCGATGCTCAAAGATGAGCGGCAGGTGCGCGACATCGACTCTACCCTCAACGGCGAGTTCGAATATACTACCGCCGATTACGGCACGATTGGCGGCTTCAGTGAGGACGGGAAAATCAGCTCGCTTCATGCGGGGATGAACTGCTTCTTCCGCTAAGGCGGCGCGACTGTATAAGGGCGGGCATGACCCTGACCGCAGAGCTATATTTCAGCTTCCGCTCGCCCTACAGTTACCTTTCCATCGGCCGCTATCGCGCCATGACGGAGGAATACGACCTCTCCATCGGCCTGCGCCCGGTCTATCCGCTCGCCATCCGCCAGCCGGACTTCTTCGAGCGTAACCACCCCAACTGGATTGGCTACACCATGCGCGACATGCTGCGCGTGGCCGAGTTCCACGGCATCCCTTTTGGTGCGCCGCGACCGGACCCTATCATCCAGGACATGGCGACCCGCGAGATTGCCGAGGACCAGCCCTACATCCGCCGCGTCACCCGCATGGGGCAGGCCGCCGCGCGCCGCGGTGCTGGATTGGTTTTCGCCGCAGAGGCCGGGCGCATGATCTGGGGCGGGCAGGAAGGCTGGCACGAAGGCGGTCACCTCGAACGCGCTATCGAAGCAGCAGGTCTGGGCGTTGAGGAAATCATCGCCGAGGTCCAGAGCGAGGGCGAGGCGCTCGACGCGGATATCGCCGCAAACCAGGATGCACTCGAAAAGGCCGGCCACTGGGGCGTGCCGACCCTGGTCTTCGATGGCGAACCCTTCTTCGGTCAGGACCGGATCGAGATGGCCAAATGGCGCATGGAGCAAAAGGGACTGGCGAAACGATGAGAATGGAAACTTTCGAAAGTTTCGACGGCACGCGCCTTGCGCTTCACCGGGCAGGCGAGGGCAGGCCGCTGGTTTTGCTCCACGGTCTTTTCTCCAGCGCGGAGATGAACTGGATCAAGTGGGGGCACGCCCAGCTTCTTGCCGAGCAGGGCTATGAAGTCCTGATGCTCGACTTTCGCGTCCATGGCGAAAGCGAGGCACCCGAAGAGCCCGAGGCTTACCCGCAAAACGTGCTCGTGCGCGATGTAGCGGCGCTTGTGGAGCATCTGGCGCTCGATGATTACGACCTCGGCGGTTTCTCGCTCGGTGCGCGGACTTCGCTCCACGCGGTAGCGCATGGCGTGCTGGAGCCTGCGCGGCTCATCGTCGGCGGCATGGGGACGGCGGGGCTTGGCGAATGGGCCAAGCGCAGCGCTTTCTTTAAACGCGTCATCGATGAATTCGAGAACATCCCGCGCGGCGATCCGGCCTACTTCTCGATGCAATTCCTGAAATCGCAGGGGGTAAACCGGACCGCGGCGCGCCTGCTGCTCGACACCATGCCCGACCTCGACCTTGCCATGCTGTTCAATGTCACCATGCCCACGCTGGTCGTCTGCGGCGACGAGGACCGCGACAATGGCTCGGCAGAGGAACTGGCGGGCCTTATCCCCGATGCGACATTCGTCGAAGTGCCCGGCACGCATATGGGCAGCGTGACCAAGCCCGACCTCGGGCAGGCGATGGCGGACTGGCTCGGCAATCCTGCTTGATTAAGTTTGGGCGCAGGTGCAATCGGGCACGCAACGAAAAACCAATTGAAAACACTTGGAGAGGCTATCCATGAAACTCGCCCCCGTCGCATTGTCCGCACTCGCCATTTCGCTAGCTGCCTGCAGCACTGCAAACGCCGAACCGATGGCAGTCGAAACCGCTGCTGTCGCCGACCCCTATCCGATGACGCCGCAGGGCGCGGCCAATTGGGTCGCCATGGTCGAGAAGGACCTGTTCGACTTCTCGGTCGAATATGGCCGCGTGCTGTGGCTGAACTCGACCTATATCGTCCATGACAGCGACATGCTGGCGGCGAAATACGGCGCGCAATCGACCGAGAAATCGGTCGCTTACGCCAATAAGGCTGCCGAATATGCACGCGTTTCCGGCCTCGACCCCGAAGTCGCGCGCAAGCTCGATATCCTGCGCAACGGCATCGTTATGCCGGCTCCGGTCCGTGACGGCGCAGCTGCCGAACTGGCCACGCTCTCGACCCAGCTCGGCTCGATGTACGGCAAGGGCAAGGGCACGCTCGACGGTGAGGAAATCAACGGCTCCGACATCGAAGCGGCGATGGGCAATCTCGACCTGACGCCGGCCCAGAAGCAGGAGATGTGGGAGAGCTGGCACAACAATGTCGGCGCCCCGATGCGCCAGGATTACCTGCGCATGATAGGGATTGCGAACGAGGGCGCGCAGGAGCTCGGTTTCGATGACCTCGGCGCGATGTGGCGTTCGAATTACGACATGGACCCCGATGCCTTCGCCGCCGAGACGGAGCGCATGTGGCAGGAAGTGAAGCCGCTTTACATGGCGCTGCACACCTATGTCCGCAGCAAGCTCAACGAGAAATACGGCGATGAAATCCAGCCCGCCACCGGCCCGATCCGCGCCGATTTGCTCGGCAATATGTGGGGCCAGTCGTGGGGCAATATCTATCCGATGGTCGCGCCTGAGGGCGCAGGCGATGTCGGCTACGATCTCACCAGCCTGATTGAAGAAAAGGGCCTGGACGAGGTCCAGATGGTCCGCGTGGGTGAGGATTTCTTCTCCTCTATGGGCTTCGCACCGCTGCCCGAAACCTTTTGGGAGCGCAGCCAGTTCACCAAGCCCGAAGACCGCGAAGTTGTCTGCCACGCAAGCGCGTGGGACGTGGACAATGTCGACGATTTGCGCATCAAGATGTGCATCAAGCGCAATGCGGAAGACTTCATCGTCATCCACCACGAGCTAGGCCACAATTACTACCAGCGCGCCTACAACAAGCAGGATTACTTGCACCTCAACGGCGCGAACGATGGTTTCCACGAAGCCATCGGCGACATGATTGCCCTGTCGATTACGCCCGAATACCTCGTGCAGATCGACATGCTCGACCCCGCTGATGTGCCCAGCGCCGACAAGGATATCGGCCTGCTGCTGCGCCAGGCGATGGACAAGATTGCCTTCCTGCCCTTCGGCCTGATGGTCGACCGTTATCGCTGGGGCCTTTTCGATGGCTCGATTCCGGCAAATAGCCTCAATGCTGGCTGGAACGACCTGCGCCTCGAATACCAGGGCATCACGCCGCCGGTCGCGCGTGACGAAAGCCAGTTCGATGCCGGCGCGAAATACCACATTCCAGGCAACGTGCCTTACACGCGGTACTTCCTCGCTCACATCCTGCAGTTCCAGTTCTACAAGGCGGCCTGCGACCAGGCGGGCTGGGAAGGGCCGCTGCATCGTTGCTCGTTCTACGGCAACGAGGAAGTGGGCAAGAACCTCAATGCCATGCTCGAAATGGGTGCCAGCAAGCCCTGGCCCGATGCGCTCGAAGCCTTCACCGGCGAGCGCCAGATGAGCGGCAATGCACTGGTCGAATATTTCGCGCCCTTGCAGGCATGGCTCGACGAACAGAACGAAGGGAAGCCGCAGGGGTGGTAACTATCCGCCTCGCGCTCGTCCCGGCATTGCTGGCCGCCGCCTGCGCGCCTGTAACCGAACAGGCACCGACGACGGCGGCAAGCGACCCGGCGGTGTCGGGCGCGCTGTTTGTGGCGGGCAAGTTCGGCAACACGCTGGCCAAGGTCGACCTGTCGACTGGCGAGGAAGTGCTGCGCGTGGATAGCTGTGCCAACCCGCATGAGCTGGCGACTTCGCCTGACGACAAGCATGTCGCGCTGGCTTGCTACGGCGGGCAGACGGTGGACATTTTCCGCACCGATACGCTCGCAAAGGTCAAGAGCATCGACCTAGGCGAGAACGCCCGTCCTCACGGCATCGTGTGGCATCCGAAGGGCGATCTCTACGCTACAGCCGAGGGCCGCGAGTCGATTTTCTGGGTCAAGGATCCCTTAGGGGAAGCCGATGCTGTAGAGTTTCAGAGCGGCAAGCGCGGCACGCATATGCTGGCAGTCTCGCCCTATGGCTTACACGCATGGACGACCGACCTCGGCTCGAGGACGGTCACGAGAATTGATCTCAAGGCGCCAAGCCCGCCTGTCTCGGTCGAAGTTGGTGAAGAGCCGGAAGGCATCGCGCTTTCGCCCGATGGCGGGACCTTGTGGGTTTCGGCAAGGGGATCGAACCGCGCCTTCGCGCTCGACCCGATGACGCTCGAGGTACGCAAGAGCGCCGAGACTGGTCGCTTCCCCTTGCGTATCGTCGTGAGGCCGCAGGGCGACTTTGCGGTTACTTCCGACCTGCAGGATGGTGGCTTGAGTGTAATCGATACCGCGACAGGTGAGGTCGTACGCCAGATTGCAGTCTCGGGCCCGCAACAGGCAGAAGAACGCATACAGGTCACGATTCTCTTCTCGCCCGACGGCAGCCGCATCTATGTTGCAGAGACAATGGCCAACACTATCGCCGAAGTGGATTTCGCCAGCGGCGAGGTGCTACGCCGTCTTCCCGGAGACGGCGGCGGTGACGGGATTGCGATAATCGAATGACCAAGCATGAACTCTTGCCCGCAGTTGGATGGCGTGAACTGGTTCATTTGCCGGATCTCGGCCTGCATAGCGTGCCGGCGAAAATCGACACCGGTGCGCGTACCTCCTCGCTGCATGGTGTGGTGCTCGACGAGTTCGAGCGTGACGGCCAGAAAATGGTCCGCTTCGCCGTCGATTTCGAACAGCAACATGTGCGCCAGGTGTGCGAGGCGGTTCATGTCGATGTGCGCGGCATCACCAGCTCGAATGGCGAGACGCAGTACCGCTATGTGATCAAGACGCCGCTAAGGCTGGGTGACGTCGAATTCCGCGCGGAAATCAGCCTCGCCAACCGCGCAGACATGAAATTCCCCATGCTTATCGGTCGCTCCTCGCTGCGTCGCCGGTTCGTCGTGGACTCGGGTTATTCCTGGCTGCAAACGCCGGAAATGAAGGTCCAGAAAGGCCACAAACCATGAAAATCGCAATGCTCGCCCGCAATCCGAACCTTTATTCGCACAAGCGATTGGTGGAGGCGGCGGAACAGCGCGGACACGAGCTGGATATCCTCAACACGACGCGCTGCACGGTGCACATCGCCAGCCACCGGCCAGAGGTTTACTACAATGGCGAACCCTGCGTTGGCTATGACGCCGTCATCCCGCGTATCGGCGCATCCATTACCAATTACGGTCTTTCCATCCTTCGCCAGTTCGAAATGCGCGGCTGTTGGCCGTTGAATGAGAGCGTCGCGATCGGCCGAAGCCGCGACAAGCTACGCAGCATGCAGATCCTCGCCAAGCATGGCCTCGGCCTGCCTCTGACCGCCTATGCCAACGATCCCAAGCAGGCCGAGGAAATCATCAAGGCGGTGAAGGGGCCGCCGGTGGTCATCAAGCTTCTCGAGGGGACGCAGGGCATCGGCGTCGTGCTTGCAGAGACTATGTCATCGGCCAAGTCGGTCATCGAGGCCTTCCGCGGGGCCAATGTGAATATCCTCGTGCAGGAGTTCATCAAGGAGGCAGGCGGCACGGACATCCGTGCGCTGGTTGTCGGCGGGAAGGTCGTCGCGGCGATGAAACGTACCGGCGCACCGGATGATTTTCGCAGCAACCTCCACCGCGGAGGCAGTGCGCAGCTCATAAAGATAACGCCGGAAGAACGCTCTACTGCCGTCCGCGCTGCCAAGCACATGGGCCTCAACGTCTGCGGCGTCGACATGCTGCGGTCCAATCACGGCCCGGTCATCATGGAGGTAAACTCCTCGCCCGGCCTCGAAGGCATCGAGAATGCGACCGGCAAGGACATCGCCGGAATGATTATCGACTACATGGCGGCCAACGCGAAGGTAGGGAAGACCAAGACGAAGGGGAAGGGCTAGTCGGGCGCCTTTCCTTCGTCGATTATCGTGAGATCATCAGCGTCGAGACGAAAAGTAGCAAGCCGCTGGTAGCTGAAAGACTTGTGATTATTCCGATTGCCCGAGAACGGATCCAACCCGAAATGCCGATTGCGCCGGACAGTGCAAATATGGCGCCGGTAAAAGAAAGCACCGACACCATGCGGGCGTAATCTATGTCCTTCTGGGCAACAGACGCCGGTGCAGCTGGATGCGACGATATGATGATGTCGACGCTTGCCCCAACAGACGCGATAAAGAGAACCGCAGCTATCGCAGAGGCTGCGATTGCAGCGCGGGCGGGCCGCGAGACCTCCGTCAGAACTAGCAGGGTGACGAAGAAGGTAATCGCGAATCCGCCGAGCACGCTGCTCATCGTCGCGATCTGCGTGGCAATGGCGGAGAGATAGGCCGGGTCGAGTTGCATCATATTTTAATAGACCCCTACCTGAATGGCGGCTCGTTGAAAGCGCGCAGCTTGCGGCTGTGCAGTTTTGGGCCTTCCTGCCGCAGCAAGTCGCAGGCTGTCACGCCGATCTGCAAATGGGCCGCGATGGCTTCCTCATAGAACTTGTTCGCCTGGCCCGGCAGCTTGATTTCGCCGTGAAGCGGCTTGTCCGAGACGCATAGGAGCGTGCCGTAGGGTACGCGGAAGCGGTATCCCTGCGCGGCGATGGTGGCGCTTTCCATGTCGATGCCGACAGCGCGTGAAAGCGACAGGCGGCGCGCCGACTGGGTGTAACGCAGTTCCCAGTTGCGGTCGTCGGTAGTGACCACGGTGCCGGTACGCATGCGCTTCTTGAGGTCGCTGCCGTGCTCGCCCGAGACATGCTCTGCCGCGCCCGCGAGGGCTTGCTGGACCTCGGCGATGGCGGGGAGAGGGATTTCGGGCGGGAGGACCGGGTCGAGCACATGATCGTCGCGCAGGTAGGCGTGGGCGAGGACGTAATCGCCGATCTTCTGGCTCGGGCGCAAGCCGCCGCAGTGGCCGATCATCAGCCATGCTTCGGGGCGCAGCACCGCGAGGTGGTCGCAAATGGTCTTGGCGTTGGAGGGGCCGACGCCGATGTTGACCAGCGTGATGCCTCCGCGGCCTTCGCCAACGAGGTGGTAGGCAGGCATCTGGTGGCGGCGCCATGCCGTGTCGGACAGCTGCGCGCGGGCGTTGTCGGTCTGCTCGGTCAGCATCAACCCGCCGGCACCCGCCAGCGCGGTATAGCCGTTCTTGCCCAGCTGCGAGCCTGCCCAGTCAACGAATTCATCGACATAGCGGTGATAGTTCGTAAACAGGATGAAGCGTTGGAAGTGCTGGACATCAGTGCCCGTGTAGTGGGCGAGGCGCGCAAGGCTGAAGTCGGTGCGCAGTCCGTCGAAAAGCGACAGCGGGATTGGATCGTTCGGATTGTCGAGTTCGATACCGTCGGCCAGTTCGTCGCCGATGTCGGCGAGGTCGGTCGAAGGGAAGTGGCGGGCAATCTCGTTGGGATCGATGCCCGCCAGCTCCGCGCCAGCCTGTCCGTCGAGAACATAGGGGAAGGGGATTTCCTGGCGCGAGGAACCGACTTCGACCTCGACTTCGTAATTGCTCTCGATCAGTTCGATCTGCTCGCGAAGGTACTCGCGGAACAGGCTCGGCTTGGTCACTGTCGTCGCATAGAGGCCCGGCGTGTTGAGGCGGCCGAAGGCGCGGCTTGCACCTTCCGGCAACTCGCCACCGCGGAAGAGGATGCGCAATTCGGGATAGGCATAGCTGCCGTCCTTGCGGCGTTCGGCGGGCGGAATTTCACGGTTCCGGCCGAAGGCGATGACATCGTCGCGCAGGCGCGCGGTCGCGGCATCGTAAACTGTCTGTAGCTTGTCGAGAATCTGTTCGATCGAATCCATATGGGCCTTTTTCTCCTGGCTCTTTTCGTTTTCGTGACCCCCTCTGCCACAGGAATCAGCTTGTTACAAAAAGGGCGCGGAAGCCGAAGCTGCCGCGCCCTTAATGTCTGGTGTGCGAGAAGCTTAGGCTTCGTCGCCTTCCGGCTTGGTCGCTTCGATGAGGGCTTCCGTTTCGGTGGTGCCTTCTTCGGTGCTGACGCCGTCTTCGAGCATGTCGGCGGGAATTTCACCCGGCTCGAGCGTCGGATCGGTGGTGTTGGCTGCTGCCATTTCCTCGATTTCGCGCTGCTCTTCTTCGAACATCTGGGCCAGAACGTCGACGCCCTGCGTCTGCAGTTCTGCTTCGTCGTCCGAACGGGCGACGTTCGCCTTGATGGTGACCGAGACTTCGGGGTGGAGGTCGATGCGCACGTCATGCATGCCGATCGTCTTGATCGGGTTGCCCATGATGACCTGCTTCTTGTCGATCTCGTGGCCCTTGTCGGCGAGGCCGTTGACGATGTCGCGGACGTTGACCGAACCATAGAGCTGGCCGGTGTTCGAGGCAGCGCGGATCAGGATGATCTCGACGCCATCGACCTTCGTGCCAGCCTTTTCGGCTTCAGTGCGGCGTTCGGCGTTTTCCTTTTCGAGTCGCTCGCGGTTGGCTTCGAAGACCTTCTTGTTGGCTTCGTTGGCGCGCAGGGCCTTCTTCTGCGGGAGCAGGAAGTTGCGTGCGTAGCCGTCCTTCACGGTGACGACGTCACCGATCGTGCCGAGCTTTTCGATACGCTGGAGAAGAATGATATCCATGTTCTCTTCTCCTTACTTCACGATGTACGGCAGCAGGCCGATGTGGCGAGCGCGCTTGATGGCCTTGGCCAGTTCACGCTGCTTCTTCGCGCTGACGGCGGTGATGCGGCTGGGGACGATCTTGCCACGCTCGGACATGAAGCCCTGCAGCAGACGCGTGTCCTTGTAGTCGATTGCCGGAGCGTTCTTCGCGGAGAACGGGCAGGTCTTGCGGCGGCGGAAAAACGGGCGGGCCATCAGTCTCGCTCCTCACGGTCACGGCGCTTCTTCGAGTCGCGCTCGTTCTTGCGCATCATTACGCTGGGACCTTCTTCGTGCTCTTCGACACGGATGGTCATGTAACGGATGACATCTTCGTTGATGCGCGTCTGGCGCTCAAGCTCGGAAACAACGGAGCCGGGGCCCTCGATGTTGAGCATCACGAAGTGTGCCTTGCGGTTACGGTCGATCTTGTAGGCGAGGTTCTTGAGACCCCAGGTCTCGGTCTTGGTGACCTTGCCTTCGTTTGCTTCGACGATTTCGGTCGCCGTGGCTGCGAGCTGGTCAACCTGAGCCTGGCTCAGGTCCTGTCGCGCCAAGAAAACATGCTCGTAGAGAGCCATGCTCTTGTCCTTTCAACTGCTGGCCGATCGCTGGCTTGTCCGCGGGATTGCGGGGCCCCTCCGGCTTTCTTCATATCCCACGCCGAAGCGAGGGATGCGCGCACATAGCGGGAATCGGCAGGAATGCAAGCCATCTTGCCGCTTGCCGCGATGGAACGGTAGGGGCAGTGGGCGCATTGCACCGGTAACTCAAGGGGAAAGACCAAAATGCCATCCGGCCTCGTAGCGCTGCTAGACGACGTTTCCATCATTGCCCGGACCGCTGCTGCTTCGATCGATGATGTCGCCGCTGCCGCGGGCCGCGCAGGCTCGAAGACGGCGGGCGTGATTATCGATGATGCCGCCGTAACGCCAAGCTATGTGACCGGCCTTTCCCCCGCGCGAGAACTGCCGATTATCTGGGCGATCACCAAGGGCAGCTTCAAGAACAAGCTGTTGTTCCTGCTTCCTGGTGCCCTGTTGCTCAGCCAGTTCCTGCCCGGGGCTATCATCCTTATCCTGATGCTGGGCGGCGCTTTCCTTTCCTATGAAGGCGCGGAAAAGGTGATGGAGAAGCTCGGCGGGGCCAAGCATGGCAAGACTGTCGATGATGTTATCGAAGACCCCGTGGCATTCGAAAAAGAGCGCATTTCGGGAGCCATCCGCACGGACCTCATCCTTTCGGCAGAAATCATGGCAATTGTGCTCAACGAACTGTCGAACGAGGCGATTGCTGACACTTTCTGGGGCCGAGGCCTGGCGCTCGCAATCGTCGCGATCGCCGTGACGATCGTCGTCTATGGCTCCGTCGCGCTTATCGTGAAGATGGATGATGTGGGCCTGCACTTGACCAAGAAGCCATCCGAAGCAGCACAGGCCTTTGGCAGGTTCCTTCTCAAGAGCATGCCCTGGTTGCTCAAGGCGCTTTCCTTCATCGGCACCATTGCCATGCTTTGGGTAGGCGGCGGTATCATCGTGCACGGGACCCATGAGCTCGGTTTCGACCTGCTCTACGATATCGCCCACGGGGCGGAGTATGCGGTGAAGGCGGCCGCAGGAGGGCTGTCGGGCCTGCTGGGCTGGCTCACCTATGCTGCTCTTTCGGCCTTGATCGGACTGGCCCTTGGTTTCGTTATCGCGATCCTCATCCACAAGGTCATTTTGCGCGGCAAGGGGGCCCACTGAGTTCGTCATGCGTCCCCGCAAGGGACGAGGGCGGATTTATCCTAGGCATCACAGGCCGATTGCCTAAAACGGGGTCTGCATCGCGGGGGCGATGCGGATGGGGGTATTGCTGGTCACTTGGTGTTGAGAGCTTTCGGTCTCTTACTGTTTTTCTGGCTCGGACTTGCTGGGGCAAGTGCCGAGGCCCGGACGCTTGAGCTCACACCACTGCTTTGCGTCGGCGGGGCGGAAGATCTGGAAGAGGCCCTTGCCCTGCCTGTCAGCGACCTCGATTGCTCGGCCGACAGGTTTGCCAAACGCGACCGGTTCCTGCGTAGTCATGCCGTCATCCCGCAGGATTTCGACACGTCCGAGCAGCGATTTTCGTGGCAAACCGACCCCGCCAAATACGAAAGCATGGTGCTTCTTTTTATCTTCGCGGATGGCAGCGAGCGAAGGGTCGACGTCGACCCGCAGATGGCCGCGCGCAAATGGTTCGTGCGCACTCGCTTCAGCGTGCCGGTGCCATTGGCGGAGGCACCGCTCGCATCGATCGACATGGTCGTCGAAAGGCCGCGAACATATGCCGTCACGCGCGAGGCAAGGCTTGTCGAACGCGGCGAGGCTGGCGCCGAGCATTACATCCGTTCACTGGTTTACGCCCTGTTGTGCGGCCTGCTTATCGTGCCGATAGTTTACGACCTGCTATTCATGCGGATGCTGAGGTTCCGTTTCATGGTCTGGCATGCGGTGATGACGTTCGGCATGCTGGTCTTCGTCCTGTCGAATTCTGGGCTGATATTCCTGATATTCCCTGACGCGCCGCTCGGGCTGCGCTGGCAGCTTAATACCGGCACCTTGGCATTGTCGGCCATTGCAGCGGTTTTCTTCGTTCTCGACTTGCTGGAAAAGGGCAAGGTCCCAAGGATCCTGTCGCGCGTGCTGCTCAGTTTTGCCGCCTTGGTCCTCGCGGTGAAGACAATCTCGGTGTTGGACCTCGAGCCTTTGCGTATCTGGTCACACCTTGCGTTTCTCTACGCGATGCTGCCGCTCAGCATCACGCTGCTCGCAGTCATCGGTGCAGCGCTCTTCAGGGACAGCAGGGGAGCGATGTACCTGCTGGTCGCTTTCGGCGGTTTGGTCATTGCCGGCGTGCTTTCGATTCTCACCAATCTCAATCTCTACCACCCGCCGTTCCACGTGCACGACTTCCTGTTTGCGGCGCTGGTCCTGCTGGTGCTTGGTAGTTCGGCAGCGGTCGGCGATCGTTTCATGGTCTTGCGGGTCGAGCGTGACCGGGCGCGTATCCGGGCCATCAAGCTGGGCCGTATGGCGCTGACCGACTCTCTGACCGGCCTCGCCAATCGCAGGGCTTTCGACTCCGTGGAGGTCATCGAGCAAGGTCAGGCATTGCTCGTGGCCGATATCGACCATTTTAAGGCCATTAACGACGAGAAAGGTCATACAACGGGCGATGCCGTGCTGTGCCACATAGCGAGCCTGATGCGCGAGAATTTCGCGGGCAATCCGGCTTCCACCATCTATCGGCTCGGCGGCGAGGAATTCGCGGTCGTCTTCAGCTGTTCAGGCGAAGAGGAATTGCGCAGGACCGCCGAAGCTCTCCGCCATCATATTGATCGTAATGTCGGTGAGGATGCCATGGGTATTCCCCATGTCACAATCAGCATCGGCGGCGCGATGGGTCAGGGGTTATCGGTTGAGGAGGTTTTCGCCCGGGCTGATGACGCGATGTACGAAGCCAAGCGAGCAGGCCGGAACCGTAGCGCCATTGCCGACGCAGAGGGGCGGGTCGGACTGGTCTGTCAAGGCACCTAGGACAAGCGCTCCAACAGGCGCTTCGCGAATTGCGAAAGCGTGTCGTCGCGGGCGCCCATCACCACAATCCGGTCGCCGGGTGAAGCGAGGTTCACAAGCCGATCCTCGATGGACTTGCGCTGGGGAATGTATTCGGCACGCCCGCCTGCTTCCTCGACCAGCCGTACGATGCGCTCACTCCCCTCGCTGCGGTCTACGGTTCCGCCGAAATATACCGGATCGCAGATCAGGAGGCGGTCACCTTCATCCAGCTCGTCGGCGAAAGTCTGAGCCAGTTCCTCACCCATCTGGCGCAAGGGACCGTAGCCATGGGGCTGGAAGAAGGCGAGTACGCGCCCGGGATGCGCGCGAAGTGTCCGCAGGGTTGCGGCGCATTTCTCCGGATTATGCCCGAAATCGTCGATGACGGTGATGGCTGCGTGGGTAGTGCCGACGATATCGAACCGGCGGGCAAGGCCCTCGAACCCTGCGAGAGCTTTGACGGATGCCTTCACCGGCACACCCGCAGCAGCGGCGGCAGCAATGGCTGCCAGGGCATTGGACAAATTGTGCCGGCCCGGCATGTTGAGAGTGAGCGCGTGCTGCGAGCCGTCATGGCGGTCGACAATCATTGCCGCCTGCCTGACCGGGCCTTCGGCCACGCTGCCGGGTACGATGCCGATTTGCGCCTTTTCCTGCTCGATTCCGAAGGTGATGACCTCCTTGGCGTGTGGCAATAGCGCCAGCGCTTCCTCGTCATCGGCATTGATGACCGAGATGCGGCTACGCGAGAGGTAATCGCCGAACAGCTGGCGCAATTCTTCCATGCTCTTGTGGTCGAGGCTGACATTGAGCAGCACGCCGACCGCAGGCCGGTAGAGCGCGATGGAGCCGTCGCTCTCGTCGACTTCGCTTACGTAAATGCTCTGTCCGCCCACCACCGCGCTGGCAAAGGGGCGCTCGGGCGAGATGAAATTCTTCATCACCGCGCCGTTCATGATGGTCGGCTCGCGGCCCGTCGCCTCGAGGATCCAGCCGAGCATACCGGTGACGGTCGACTTGCCGCTGGTGCCCGCCACAGCGAGGCCCGCCCCGCTGGTGTTGAAGAGAATGGAATTCAGTTCCGCTCGGGTAAGCCTCAGGCAATCGAGCGCTTTTGCCTGCGCGATTTCAGGTACGCTGTCCTCGATGGCTGCCGAGGCCACGACAATCTGTTCGCCGGAAACAATCCCGCTGCCATCTTGCGGATGCAGTTCGAAGCCCTGCGCCTCGAGCGCAGCGAATTTTTCAGGCAGATGGCCCTGGTCGAAACTGCGATCCGAGCCGCCGACCATTGCGCCGCGGCCTTTCAGGATCTGCGCCAGCGGCAGCATTCCCGACCCGCCGATACCTACGAAGAAGAAGGGACGGGCGAAAAGTTCATCAGGGCTGGGGAAGTCGGTCATTGCGGCCTCGCTATGCAGTTGTAAGCGCGATGACAAGCGGGCATGGTCGCGAGCGTGCAACGACCCATCCGAAAAGTCGCCATCTGCGCCCCCGCCACGCCGCTGAAGCGCAAGTATGCGGAAGCTGTCTCGCAGCTCGCGGCAATCGAATTTCCCGACATCGAACTTACCTTCCACGAACAATGCTTCGTCGAAGAGGGTCACTTTGCGGGGCGCGACGAGGTCAGGCTGGCTGCCTTGCTCGAGTGCGCCAACGACCCTGCCTTCGACGCGGTGTGGTTCGCCAAGGGTGGCTACGGCTCGAACCGTATCGCGGCGGACTTCATCGCCAAGGCGGAAAGCGCTGCGGGGCTGAAAACCTATCTCGGCTATTCCGACCTCGGCTTCATGCTTGGCGCGCTTTACCGGGCGGGCATCGGCAAGCTGGTCCACGCCCCGATGCCGGTGGACGTGAAGCGGAACGGGGGCGAGGCCGCCATTCGCCGCACGCTGGCATGGATGTCTGGCGACGACAGCGCGCTCGAACCTTCGATTTCGTGCACGCCCGTCGCGGCCTTCAACCTCTACACGCTGGCCATGATGGTCGGCACGCGCTTCATGCCCAATCTCGAAGGGCACGAATTGCTCATCGAAGAAGTCGGCGAATATGAATATGCCATCGACCGGCTGCTTTTCCACGTCGCCGAACACCTCCGCGGCATCGCGGGCATCCGCTTGGGCGAAGTCACGGCCGTCCCCGAAAACGACCGCCCCTTTGGCGCATCGCCCGAGGAAATCGTCCAATATTGGTGCGAACGCTACGGCATCGAATATCTTGGGCGCGCGGCCATCGGGCACACAGCTGCCAACAGGATAGTCCCCTTCGGCCTTGAGGGATGAGGCACACGCGCCTAAGCGCGCGCTCAACAAGGAGAGTTTCATGACTGCATTCATCTTCCCCGGCCAGGGGAGCCAGAAAGTCGGCATGGGCGTAGAGCTCGCCGAAGCCAGCGCCCACGCACGCGAAGTGTTCGAGGAAGTCGACGAGGCGCTGAACCAGAAACTTTTTGGCCTGATGAAGGATGGTCCGGAGAGCGAACTCACGCTCACCAGCAATGCGCAGCCCGCCATCATGGCGAACTCGATTGCGACCCTGCGCGTGCTCGAAAAGGAATTCGGCGTGGCGCTGGCCGACAAGGCGGATTGCGTCGCAGGCCACTCGCTGGGCGAATATTCGGCTCTGTGCGCTGCCGGCGCTTTCGGGCTCGCCGAGACCGCCAAGCTGCTGCGCCTGCGCGGCATCGCGATGCAGGACGCTGTTCCCATCGGCGTCGGCGCGATGGCGGCGCTGCTCGGTGCAGACATCGACAAGGCAACCGCACTCGCTGAAGCGGCTGCCGGGGGTCAGGTTTGCGAAGTGGCGAACGATAACGACCCGACACAGGTGGTGATCTCGGGTCATGCCGAAGCCATCGACCGCGCCATCGAAATGGCCAAGGACCACGGCATCAAGCGCGGCATCAAGCTGCCCGTCTCGGCTCCCTTCCACTGCTCGTTGATGGAACCCGCTGCCCAGCGCATGAAGCTGGCTCTCGCAGACACCTCGCCGAGCGCTTTCACCGTGCCGCTCTACGCCAATGTCACCGCCGCCCGCGTAACCGACCCGGCTGAAGAGCAGGGCCTGCTCGTTGATCAGGTCACCGGCCGCGTGCGCTGGCGCGAAAGCGTGCTGGCCATGCGCGAGGCTGGCGTTGAAAAGTTCGTTGAAATGGGCGGCAAAGTGCTCGGCCCCATGGTGGGCCGCATCGACAAGGAGGCAACCACCACCAGCCTCGTCACCATGGAAGACCTCGAGAATTTCGCGAAGGAGAACGGCTGATGTTCAACCTCGAAGGCAAGACCGCCCTCGTCACCGGTGCCAGTGGCGGTATCGGTTCATCAATCGCTCGCGCCCTCGCTAGGCAGGGCGCTCGTCTCGCTCTGTCAGGCTCCAACGCAGCGAAGCTGCGCGCCTTCCGCGAGGAGCTGAACGAGGAATTCGGGCACGATCACGTCGAGATAACCTGCAATCTGTCGGATCCGAAACAAGTCGAAGAGCTTATCCCGGCCACCGTCGACACGCTCGGCAGCATGAACATTCTCGTCAACAATGCGGGCATCACGCGTGACAATCTCGCGATGCGCATGAAGGACGAGGAATGGGACGAGGTGATCCGTATCAACCTCGAGGCCAGCTTCCGCCTGATGCGCGCCAGCGCGCGCCCGATGATGAAGGCCAAGGGCGGACGCATCATTTCCATCACCAGCGTCGTAGGCCACACCGGCAATCCCGGCCAGATGAACTACGTCGCGGCGAAGGCAGGCCTTACCGGTATGTCGAAGAGCCTCGCGCAGGAACTCGCCAGCCGCAACATCACCGTCAACTGCGTCGCCCCGGGCTTCATCCGTACCGCGATGACCGATGCCCTCAACGACGATCAGAAGGCCGCCATCAATACCCGCATCCCGATGGGACGCATGGGCGAGGGCGATGAAATCGGCGCCGCCGTGGCCTATCTCGCCAGCGACGAAGCCGCTTATGTCACGGGTCAGACGATTCACGTGAACGGCGGCATGGCGATGCAGGGGTAATTCCACTTATCCCCAAGGGAAATCCGCCCATTAGCGCCGGAAGCTTGCGAGGCTTGGCAGCATAGCTAAGGTCATTATCCGTATTCCGGCGCTTGTGGGGCGATTCCGGCCCCTGACGCCCAAAAGGGATGAAAGTTAGGACCATGAAGGCCACAATCGAACGCGCGACGCTGCTGCGCTGTCTCTCCCACGTCCAGTCTGTGGTCGAACGCCGCAACACCATTCCCATCCTCTCGAACGTCCTCATCGAGGCCGAGGGTAACGGGCTGAAGGTGATGGCGACCGACCTCGACTTGCAGGTGGTCGAACATATCGAAGCCGCCAGCGTCGAGAGCGAAGGCTCGATCACCGTATCGGCCCACCTCCTGTTCGACATCGCGCGCAAGCTGCCCGAAGGTAGCCAGGTCAGCCTCGAAACCGCCGAAAACCGGATGGACGTGAAAGCGGGGCGCAGTCGCTTCAAGTTGCCGACGCTGCCACGCGACGACTTCCCCGTGATTGTCGAAGGCGATTTGCCGACCAGCTTCTCGCTGCCTGCCAAGACGCTGGCCGAAATGGTCGACCGCACGCGCTTCGCCATCTCGACCGAAGAAACGCGCTACTACCTCAACGGTATCTTCCTGCATGTTTCGGACGAAGACCAGCCGGTCCTCAAGGCCGCCGCAACCGACGGCCACCGCCTCGCGCGCTTCACGCTGGCCCGCCCGGAAGGCGCAGAAGGCATGCCCGACGTCATCGTGCCGCGCAAAGCCGTGGCGGAACTGCGCAAGCTGCTCGACGAGAAGATGGACGGCGATGTCCAGATTGACCTCTCGGCCAGCAAGATCCGCTTCACGCTTGGCGGCGAGGGCGGTGTTGTCCTCACCAGCAAGCTCATCGACGGAACCTTCCCCGATTACTCGCGCGTCATTCCGACCGGCAATGACAAGCTGCTGAAAATCGATCCGAAAAGCTTCTTCGCCGGTGTCGACCGCGTGGCGACCATCGCTACCGAGAAGACCCGCGCGGTGAAGATGGGCCTCGACAAGGACCGCGTGACGCTCACCGTCACCTCGCCCGACAACGGTACGGCGTCGGAAGAACTGGCCGCGGAATACGGCTCGGACGGCTTCGAAATCGGCTTCAACGCCGGTTACCTGAAGGACATCCTCAGCCAGATCGACGCCGACGAGGTGGAAATCCACCTCGCCGACGCCGGTGCGCCGACGCTGATCCGCAAAAACGACGACAGCCCCGCGCTCTACGTCCTCATGCCGATGCGCGTCTAGACGGCAGTAAGTCTAGAGTGTAAAGCGTTTGCTGCTAACTGTCAGGTTTAGCAGTGGTTTTCGCTTCCACTTCGACTTAGGAAGTGTATATATCGGCAGATCGCACCCGGCAGTATCTGGAGTGTAAAGATCGGGGGCCGATATGTATGAGTTTCGACAGGTCAGGATGTCAGATGGCGAGGTGCTATATCTGCTCGCCGACACCAAAACTGGACTGCCTGATGCTCACGTCATTCGATACACATTCGCCGCTATTCGACCGACAGGCGCAAGCTCGAGCACGTTGAGGAGTAAGTTACGCGGTATTAGAATCGGTCTTACTCTAATGCGCGATTTGAATATCGACATCGAACAACGGATATCTTCGGCCCGGTTCTTGGGCCTCGAAGAGTTGTCTCGGTTACGTGAACGCTGCCTCACTCGTAGTAAGGGCGATGGACGAATTTCCGGCCAAGCAGCAAGCCACTATTATTCGACGTTCCTGGACTACTTTGCCTTCCGGGTGGAAGAGGTCCTTCAATATGCACCGGAACATACCCACCCAACCATTTCGGAAGCTTTCGCGGCTTTTGAGAAGCGCGCAAAGCGCCTCAGTCCGAAGGCGAGTGATGGTGTTTCTCTCAATGACCGCCTTGGGCTAAGATCCCAAGAGCGAGATCTGTTGCTGCGAGTGATCAAGCCAGGGGACCCCGGAAACCCATTTCAAAGACCTTTACAGATACGGAATCACGCGATCGTTTTGCTGTCCTACGCTCTGGGATTGCGATCAGGAGAAGAATTCTCGCTGAAGCGCAAAGATTACGACAACCGTTCGAACCCTGCCACCATAACGATTCATCGTCGACCAGATGACCCCGACGAGACACGCTCCGATCCAGCTTTGGTGAAGACATTTGGCCGCACATTAGCAATTGACGAGAAGCTTCGAACAGTGCTCGATGATTGGCTGAATGAGCGGAGCGACCGGGGGAAGTATCCTAATGCCCGGAGAAATCCTTACATTTTCGTTTCTCGGACAGGCGCACCCTTGAGCCTTCGTCGAGGACGGCAAATTTATGAGCAACTTCGGTCAAGGCATCCCAAGTTGGCTGGACTAATGCAGCATGTGCTTCGCCACGATGCAAATGATCGGTGGACCGAGGATGATGAACGGACGAGTGTGGATCCAGATATCTCTAGAAGAGAGCGGACCTATGCGTTTGGTTGGTCAGATAATTCAGACATGCCCGATGTTTACGGAAAAGCTTCCATAAGGCGCAGCACGATGAAGAGACTAGAAAGGATTCAACGAGAGGTCGTGGACAAGATCGACGAGTAATTGCCGCTTTGGTTCAATTGCTTATACGGGCTTAGATGAATGCCACCTACCTGCTCGCGAACGACGTAGTACCAGAAACTGAGGAGACAGACGTTCTAGCTTTCTCCGGCGCGACGATTGATACGTCCGGTGCGACGTGGAGACTAAGTGCAGATAGCGTCGTGAGATGGCAACCTTTCGAGGAAGTTCCGGAAGCAGTCTGGTTCTCTCTTAGAGCTTATATTCGTTGTCTAGTTGCAACGTCCAGCCCCGCACACGCCCAAAATCAGCTTGAATACCTCAATCGCCTAGGGGCGCGGGAGATTGTCGCTCAGGCCAGCGATGATCTTTCAGAAGTCGGTTTCCTCGGACTGCAAACTTACCACAAATTTGCAAAGGCACTCGCCGGTCCTGTCAGCAGCGAACATCATGTCAGCTTTCTTGGCGCTTACATCCGGTGGTATGTATGGTCGGTAGATTCTGGACTGTATGGCTTCGACGAGGATGTCGCTTCCTCGCTCGATGCTATTGTGCTTAAGGCTGCGCCAAAAGGTGCTGCTGTTCTGCGACAGGACCCCAAGAGCGGACCTCTGCGAAAGAGCGAATATGAGGCATTTGAGGCTGCCCTGCGTTCTCCAAAGGCCGAAAGGCTTACTTTAAAGCAGCGTGTTGTTGCGTGGTTGTTCCTGTGCTTTGGATGCAATCCTCGAAGCCTGTCTTTAATTGCCGAAGAAGATTTCATCTCCACCAAACTGGGCGACGGAAGCGAAGTTTTTGAACTTCGAATCCCGCGGATTAAGAAGAGAACACCCGGAGAACGGGACCAGTTTCGCACCCGAACGGTGATTCCTGAGTTAGCATCGCAAATTCGTCTATTGCTGGCCGAGAACCGTTTGGAGAAGTCAGCAGCGGGCGAATTTCGACCACTAATTCGGGGGTCAGAGCGAAAGAGCCTAGTGGGAACCGCATTTGCTCACCAAAGATTTCGCACTCAAGTAAGCTATTTCGGTCAAGCCCTCAGACACATTGCCAACTCCCTCGATCTTCGCGCGCACGATGGGGGAGCGCTTCATCTTACTCCACGCAGGTTACGCTATACTTTCGCCACAAAGTTGGTCGCCATCGGCGCATCTCCACAAGAGGTCGCAGATGCGCTTGATCACAGCGACACCGGCACAGTGATGGTATATTTCAATTCGCGCTCCGACGTGGTTACGCGATTAGATAAGGCAATGGGGTTGGCTCTCGCACCAATCGCTCAGGCCTTTATGGGTGTTGTCATTGACGACGAAACTGGAGCAACGCGAGCTCGCGATAAGGCTAGCCGCATCAAGCACTACAGTCCGACGCTCAAATCTTTAGAGCCAGTTGGTTCATGCGGCTCGTTCGGCTTCTGTGGGCTCATGGCACCAATTGCCTGCTATACTTGTAGTCATTTCCAGGCATGGCTCGACGGCCCACACGAGCAAGTCTTCGATGAACTGGAGCGCCGCCGAAATGAACGGCTTGCTGCCGGTGCCGATCCAAAGATGACGCAAATACACGATCGAACAATGCTCGCCATCGCCGAGGTGATCACTCGCTGTGCCGCGCGTCGCAGTGGTGAGGGATAGCATGGCAGAACAATCTCGGTCGTCGACCAACGGCGATAACGATCACGTTGTCGGTTTTGAACCTCGAGCGAAGGTGAATGCGCGTACCGCTTTTGAGAACTTCATCTCTAAATGGCGGCGGCTGAATCCGATTAATGTCGATGAATGGGACTCCGCTCGCTGGGATTTTCCCAAGACCAGCAGACAATCTTCAGCCAGCGAAGGTGGTCTTGTTTTCAGTCTTCGATCTGCGAACACCCCGGATCCTGGCGAATTTCCAGAACCATTCATGTCGTTCGTGAAGGCCGTGATTTGCGCGTACAACACTCGAGCTGCGCGACCCTACGCAGTTGGACAGTCGCAAACACTGATCGCCGCAGCGAGGCTACTCTTTGACGAATTGAAGGATCGCGGTGGTGATCCACTGGATCTCAAGCATGGTGACTTCGATGCCGCCGCCAATAGGGCACAAGCAAACATGGGGCAGGGAGCATCTAACATTGGCAGTAAGCTAGCAATCATTTCCGACGAGATGGATCGCGCGGGCGTCACTGCGGTCCCAATCCGTTGGAAAAACCGCATTAAGCGTGATCACAAGCATGATCGGGTTGGTGCAAAGGCGACCGCCCGACGCCACGAAATGCTGCCTGAGGCTTCCGCTTTGGATGCCCTCTCAGAGATTTCCTCTAGAGAAGGTCTTGATGACCGTGATCTTGTCATCCAGCGAGCGATAGATCTCTTGTTGTGCGGGGGGTTCCGTATCAACGAAGTTCTGACTTTGCCTCGAGATACGCTGGTCGAAGAGCCACTTTACGACGAAAGTGGAGAACCTCTGCTCGATAAGTTTGGTCGCCCCGCAAATCGAGTAGGTCTCCGATATTGGCCAGAGAAGGGAGGGCATACTGTATCGCAAATCAAGTGGGTGCCAACCGTCCTGGTCGACTTGGCCATGCGAGCGATTGCCGATTTGCAGAGGATAACTAAGCCTTATCATGACATCGCCGTTCATCAACGTGACCATCCAAGATCGACGATTTTCGGAGAACCATGGGACCGGAAGCCGCCTGAGGAGCTAATATCGTTAGTTCAAGTCGCACAGGTTTTGGGTTTAACAGAGAAAAATCCCGGCGCTGCTGGATCACAATTCGTCAAAGGGGCTGGAATAGAGATTTTCTCGGAGCTTGTAGGGAATAGGCGAATTCAATGCGTGCAGATTGGTGATGTAAGAAATTGCACCTGGGAAAGGTCGAAGAAGGGTAACGTCTTAAACGGTGAGGTCGGTAATCTCGATATCTCTGAGGCGTTATTCACGATCCCACTATATTTTGTTAAACGGACACTTCAGGCGGGTTTGCGCGGGACGGTGCAATTGCTGTCGGACGCAATGGTTCAGGTATATTTGGTCAGCCAGGCAAACGGCAATCAGCCCTCGATATTTGAGCGTTTGGGGTACCTCGACGAAGCAGGCAGGCCGCTGCGGCTGAACTCGCACCAGTTTCGACACTTGCTCAACACGCTGGCTGCCGAAGGTTCCTTGTCAGAAATCGAAATCGCGCGCTGGATGGGAAGATCAAAGGTAACCCAGAATGCGGCATATCAGCACGTTACACCGGTCGCTCGCGCCGAAGGTCTTCGGAATAGGCTGCGATTAGGAGAAGCAACTGGCCCGATTGCAGACTGGGTCCTAGCGATTCAAGATCCAATACGGCGCGAAGAGTTCATTGCCAGCACCACGGCCACGGCGCATGTTACTGATCTTGGAGTCTGCGTTCACCCCTGGGACTCGTTACCTTGCGCTGAGCATGGCGCATGCGAGGAATGCCCTCAACATCGCATTATCAAGGGCGATCAGTCCTCTCGCGACCGCGCCGTAGCCAATCTCGAACAGACAGAATCTATTATCAATATCGCTAAGGCTGAAGCAGACGATGAGACTTGGGGGGCAGACAATTGGTTAGCGGCTCACCAGTCATCTGCAAACGCGTTCAAACGTATCATTGCTGTGCATGACGACGCGACGCTGCCAGATGGGACCATAGTCCAACTGCCGCAGGAGACCTTGAGGAAATTCGGGAACGATGATGCGTAGTTCCCCGCCTGGCTCTCGTCTAACGCCCCGAGATATAAAGGCCATCGTCTCTCAGATCGCTGAGATGTCCTATCAGGTTCGGCCAACGTGGGATCAGATTTGCGAGATCGCTCTCGGCGTCACAAGGCGCAGCTACACTCGGCAGGCGTTATCGGCGCACGATCCGATATCCGAGGCCTATAACGCGAAAGTGGCGGAGTATCGGCGGTTCCGTGATAGCGGTAAGACGCCGCGACTTTTGAGCATTGATGAAGATCGATTGCGGGTGCGTGTCCGTGAACTGGAAGCCGAAAAAGCCACGCTTCAGGATAAGATTTCCGCGCTGGACGAGCGCATCATGCTTCACGTCGCAAATGCGATCCGCCTGGGCATCTCCACTCGAGAGTTAGAGAAGCCAACAGAGAAGCCGTGGAAAGGTGCGACGGATAAGACCGGTGGCAAGAAACCGACTAATCGCAAATCGTGAAACTAGTGCCTGAGAGCACTGGGCGTATCACCGGCGACAGGTTGTCGATCTTCCAGGGAAGATTAGCGTGGTAGGTAGGGAGGTGTCTGATCATATCGCCGGGCTCGCGAAGCTCTCATGCCGGCGGGTCAGAGTTATCCTTTTCGTCTTGATTGTCTTCGACCTGGCTTATCATCGGGCGAATGCGGGGAGACCGAATTTTGAACTTGCGCTTCTCACGCCCCTCAAACTTCACAAGGGTGAAAGGTACGCCGGTCTCTTGATCTTCGAACTCGAGCAGACGCCCATATCTGAAAGGCTGGAGATAAAGGTTTGCTCCCCGGATCTCTTGCAAGCCATTCGCTTCCAGCGACTGCACGATGCAATCCATGGCATCTAGAAATTCGTAAGTAGTGTAGGCTCCCGCCATCTTGATACGCATCGAAAGTTACTCCCTGACCAGCTCAAGAGCCGGGCCGTAGTAACATCCGAGACTGAGTCCGGACGCGCTGCCGTCTTTAGGCAGGGCCCTGGACATACACGACAGCAACCCGGCCAGAAGCACTGACCAAGCCTCAGTCATTCAGCGAGGTTACTACGCCCCGCGCCGCTCTTTCTGCGGCGTTGTCGGGGCTATTGCATCAGGGGGCAAATTTGTCATCCCCACTCAATCCGGGAGATGGAATTGTTCCCCAAGCATCTGGTGGCTACAAACTATCATTTCTTCCCTCATCTTATGGGAGATAGGCCCCAATGATCGATGCAATCGAGAAAAGCAGGGTCGCCCTTCGAGCATTCTTCAAAATTGCAAGGCTGTGGCGATTAGACCAGAAAGAACAACTTGCACTCTTGGGCCAAACCGATCTTCCTCAGCTGGCTCAGTGGGCCGAAGGGAGGGGGCCGATCCTGAGCGAAGACACTTTAGAGCGTATCTCCTACGTGCTCGGCATTTTTCAGGCGATCAACATTCTTTTACCTACTCCGGAGCTCGCGAATGCATGGGTACGCGAACCGAACAAAGCTCCGATTTTTGGCGGGAGAAGCGCGTTGGATAGAATGATGGCGGGAAACGTCAGCGATCTATACGTCGTTCGTCAGTATCTCGACGCTGAGGTCGGTAAGTAGTTGGAACTCACTCGACGAATTAGCATGCTAACCGACCATATAAGCTGATTGTCCGCTTCGCGCCCCCATTTCCGTCATTCTGCGCCACCCTTGAGGCGCCTAAAAGCAGACTAGCGCGCGATTGGGCGAGCCATGCTCTCAACGATCCGGCACTCGCCAATCTTGTCGGCGTCGCACGAATGCAGCATCTGATTGAGTTCTTCGCGCAGTGACACGAGGTCGGCGATCCTTCGCTCGACATCGCCCAATTGCTGCCGAACAAGCTGATCGACATCCTGACATGGCTTTTCGTCATGATCGGACAGGGCGAGCAACTCACGCACCTGCGCCATGTTGAAACCCAAGCCACGCGCCCTTCTGACGAAGGTAAGCATTTGCAGATGTTCGGTCGAATAATCGCGGTAGTTGCTGTCAGTTCGATCGGCAGCGGGCAGGATGCCCTCGCGCTCGTAATAGCGGATCGTTTCCGCCTTCGTTCCGGTGGCCCGCGCCAGTTCGCCAATACGCATTGCTTGACCTTGTAGTTGCTACAAGGTGCATATGTAGTTGCGACTCGAACGTTGCAAGGAAATCGAAATGAGTTCGTCCTGCTGCGGAACACCGGATCCGAATGGTGGTGCGCATAACAATACGCGCTGGCGTCTGATTTTGTGGGTTGCGCTTATCGCCAATGCCGCGATGTTTCTTGTCGAGATTATTGCGGGGCTCGCTGCAGATTCACGGGCATTGCAGGCCGACGCGCTCGACTTCTTTGGCGATGCAGCGAACTATGCGATTAGTCTCGGCGTGGCCGGACTTGCCCTTTCCTGGCGGGCTAAAGCGGCAATGCTTAAAGCGGCGACCATGCTCGCTTTCGGCCTGTGGGTGATTGGCTATGCGGTTTACGGAATCGCTGTAGGTTCAAGTCCGGAGCCCGCGACCATGGGAGTCATCGGCGTTATGGCTTTGGCCGTGAACGTATCTGTGGCGCTGATGCTGTTCCGCTATCGCGAGGGCGACGCGAATATGCGCTCGGTCTGGATCTGCTCGCGCAACGATGCGATCGGAAACGTGGCCGTCCTGGCAGCAGCACTCGGCGTGCTGGGGACCGGACAAGCTTGGCCCGATCTTTTGGTTGCCGGCATAATGGCAGGCCTTGCCATCTGGGGCAGCTTGGAAGTTTTCAAACAAGCGCGAATTGAATTGGCTCATGGCTGACTTGGCTCCCGATAGTCTCGCAGACCTTCTTGCTCGGGAATATCGCGCAGCACAAAAGGCTGTTGAAGCGGATCAAATCGACCTGGCTTGGCATCATCTGGAGCGCGCTCACATCCTGGCCCAGACCCGCCTGTGGGCGCATTGTCTGTCGCACTGGAAGATGCTGTCGCTTGCCGTAGGCCAGCGCGACTTGCGTGAAGTGGCTGGGCAAGTCTTTCGACTGATCCTTGCGCCAATCGGGAATGTCACCGGCAGACTTCCTCTGGGCAACACAGGCCGCGCCAACGTGAGTGCATTCGCCGAGATGCCCTATCCGGATGACCTCGCGGAGAGGCTATCACGGTCTGCCGAGACAGATGTCGGATAACCGCGTGGGCATTTTATCGAATTCAGAGGTCGAACGCCTCTATGACAAGAACGCTGGCAGCTACGACCTATTGTTGGCCGGGTTCCGCTGGGCCGGACTCAACCGTTGGCGGCGCAATCTGATTGCGCGATTGGAGCTACAGCCGGGAGACCATGTGGTCGATCTGTGCGCTGGTACAGGGGCCAATCTCCCGTTCCTGCTCAACCAGGTCGGTTCGCATGGACGTGTGATGTTAGTCGATCTCTCGCAAGGCATGCTCGAAAAGGGACGCGCAAGAGCAACGCAACTCGGCGCCGGTAACGTCGACTTCATCAAGTCAGATGTGGGGGCATTTGCATTTCCCCAAGATATTCAGGGCGTTGTGAGCACCTTCGGCCTCGAAATGCCTCCCGATTATGCCGAGATCATCGCGAAGGCGGTCAGCGCGCTGCCGCGAGGCGGGCGATTGGCCTTACTTGGGCTCAAACACCCCGAAAGCTGGCCGCGCTGGCTGATCGATATCGGCATCCTTCTGACTAAATCGTTTGGCGTGTCGCGCGAATATGAAGAGTTTCAACCGTGGAAACCCGCGCGCGAATATCTTCGTGAAGTTCATTTCCGCGAGTTTCTGTTCGGCTGTGCCTATGAATTTGTAGGCGAAAAGGCGTGAGCGGCCTCAAACGACCTTTCCAGAATAGCTCCTTGCACCATGCGCGCTGAAACCCTAAAAACACCGCAGAAATGCGACGCTTAGTCATGCCTTTTCTCGCGCTTGTCGCACTGCTTTTCAGCAATCTCCTGATGCTGCCCGATGTGCATGCAGAACAAGGCGAGACGTTTGCCCACGCCGCGGACCACGTCTACGCGCATGGCGCGGAACACTTCGATGCCGACTTCCCGGATGACAGCCAGACCCAACAGGGTCATACGGGTGGCCACCATCACAACTGCAGTTTCAATCTTAGCGAAACCGGCAATCTCGCATCGAATGCATTCTTGCATCGAGAACCGTTGAAGCGGCCGCTGCGTGTAGCACCACTGGCGTCGCGCATGCCGTCCGTACCCAAGCAACCACCCAAGGCCTGACCGAAACTTTTTTCTGAGGTGAGCGCAATCCCGTTCACCCGGTTTCAGTCAGGAGATACGAAATGCGGTGCATTGCACTGGCCGCTGCACTGATGGCCGCGTCCATTGGTTCGCAAACATGGGCACAAGACACGATCACGCTCGACGATGCGCTTGAACGCGCGGGCGTTGGCAGCGGCGCGGGAGAAGCTGCGTCTGCCAATCCGAGGGTTTACGGACCTCAGGCGGAGGAGGAGGCAGCGCGCGCAGCAATTGAGCAGGCGCGGCTGCGACCCAATCCGGAACTGAGCTTCGAGGCGGAGAATATCGCGGGAACAGGAACGTTTTCCGGTCTCCGATCGAGCGAGTACACGCTGGGCTTTGCACAGCAGATCGAGCTCGGCGGCAAGCGCCGCGCGCGCATCGGAAGCGCGGAAGCATCGGCGAGGATCGCGGGGGTTCGCCGGGATATGTCGACCGCTGAACTCGCGCTGGCCGTGAGGGAGCGCTACATTGCGGCAGTCGCCGCTGGGCAACGCGTCGAACTCGCGCGTGAAATCGTAGAGCGCAATCGCGAACTTGCGCGTATCGCAACCGTGCTGGTCGAGGTTGGGCGCGAGCCTCCTCTACGCGCCATGCGAGCCCAGGCATCGCTTGCCGAAGCGGAAGCGCAATTGCAGGCTGCTGAAGCTGACGAGATTGCTTCGACGCAAGGTCTCACTGCGCTGTGGGTGCCCACAGAAGTACCTTGGCGTGTCGCGTCTTCTTTCCCCGACATAAGCCCTCCTGTTGCTGACAATGATGCATCTGATCCGCTGCCGTTGCGATTGGCCGGTTCTCGCACCGCACTCGCGCAAGCAGAAATCGCTCGCGAACGCTCGCTTGGCGTGCCGGACCCGACGGTCATGGCGGGTGTGCGGCGCTTCGAGGAGAGTAGCGACCAGGCCTTCATTGTCGGTGTTACGATCCCGCTTCCTTTCGGCAACCGCAACCAGGGCAATATCGCTGCCGCCGAAGCGCAGGCGCGCGCTGCGCAGGCGCAGGAAGCGATTGTCGAAGCCGATTATCGATTGGAGTTCGAGCGCACTCGAACGCTTTATCTTTCTGCCGAAACGAGGGTCGAAACCTTGTCGCGCGCGAGCCTGCCGCAAGCCGAGGAGGCGCTCAGATTGATCGAGATCGGCTATCGCAACGGACGCTTCCCCCTGATTGAAGTCCTGGCTGCCGCCGAGGCGCGCGATGCCATCTGTGAAAACCTGATCGAAGCAGAAGAGACGCGGGCCACCCTTGCCGCGCGCCTGATCTGGCTAGCGGCAGAGTGAGGATCACAGTCATGAAACGTAGCTACTTACTCGCATCCATTGGCCTTCTTGTTCTGGCTGTTATCGCGATTTGGGCTTTCTGGCCCACAGCTTCAGAAGAACACGGCGAAGAAGAACACGGCGAAGAAACCCGCACGCTCGAAGGCATCGTGCAGATCGATCAAAGGCAAATCGAAGCCTCTTCGATCGGCATCGAAACGGTCCGGACTGGCTCTGTCACCGAACTCGTTTTCCCGGCAACCGTCGCCGCTGCACCCAACGCGAGCGCTCGTATCGACGCGCGTGCTTCCGGGGTTGTCCGCAGCGTCAACAAGACCCTCGGCGATTACGTGCGGCAAGGAGAGGCAATCGCAAGGATCGAAAGCGCCGATGCAGCGGGGCTCGCATCGCAGGTCGCAACAGCGCGCGCTCGCGTCAATGAGTTGTCGGCACTCTATGAGCGGGAGCGCCGACTCTTCGAGGCGAACGTCACCGCGCGGCAGGACCTCGAAGCGGCGCAGGCCAATCTTCGGGTTGCACAAGCCGAATTGTCTCGCGCTCAGGCGGCGGCCGCGGCGGCAGGATTGAGCGGCGATGGACGCTCTCTCGCCGTCACCAGCCCAATTGCCGGGCAGGTCACCAGCGCCCCGATTGTTCTGGGAGCCTATGTGGCCGCCGGCGATGAGCTGTTCCAGGTCGTCAACGGCAGCGGATTGCAGGTCCAGGTCGCACTTCCTGCAAATGATGCAGCGAGGATCAGACCCGGGGACGAGGCTAGTCTCGAATTGGGGCAGGGCCGCGAGGTCGGCGGGCGCGTGCGTTCGGTCACGCCCGCACTTGACCCCGAAAACCGTAGTGCCACTGCCGTAATATCGCTCGCTCGGGGCGCACCTGATCTCCGACCGGGAGCATTCTTGCAGGCAAGGATACGCCCATCGGGTGAAGCCGATGCCGCGACAATCTCGGTACCCGAAGATGCTGTGCAGATGGTGGAAGGGCGCGAGGTCGTCTTTGTCCGCATGGCAAGCGGTTTTCAGGCTATGCCGGTGACGACCGGTGCAAGGTCAGCGGGGCGTATAGAGATAAGGTCGGGTCTGCGCGAAGGTCAGCAGATCGCAACGCGCAATGCCTTTCTTCTGAAGGCCGAGCTCGGAAAGGAGGAAGCCGAGCATGGCCATTGATACCTCAACTCCGCTCGGGCCAGAGAACCAGCATCGATCAGGAATGATCGGTTCGATCCTTGATCTCTCGGTTCGCTTCCGCTGGGCAGTTGTGCTTATCGCTCTCGGCGTCGCGATCTGGGGTGCATTCAACCTCGCGCGTCTGCCAATCGATGCGGTGCCTGATATCACCAATGTGCAGGTGCAGATCAACACCGAGGCTCCGGCACTTTCTCCTTCGCAAATCGAAACGCAGGTCACCTTCCCGGTCGAAACCGGCATGGCGGGCATCGAAGGGCTGGAAATGACTCGCTCGATCTCTCGCAACGGGTTCAGCCAGGTAACCGCGATTTTCGAGGAGGGCACCGACCTCTATTTCGCGCGGACGCAGGTGGAAGAAAGGCTAGCAACGCTTGCCGCCTCGCTGCCTGACGGTGCCGAGCCTTCGATGGGGCCAATCTCGACCGGGCTCGGCGAAGTCCTGATGTATACCATCGAGTTCGACCGATCCTACGGCGAAGATGCCCCGAGCGGCGGACCGATGGGATGGCAACCCGATGGAAGCTTCGTCACCGATAACGGTGAGGTGCTGGATACCGAGGTAGCGAGAGCGGCATACCTGCGAACGGTTCAGGACTGGATTGTCGCACCGCTCATGCGATCGACCGATGGCGTTGCTGGCGTCGACACAATTGGTGGTTACGAAAAGCAGTACCTCGTGCATCCCGATCCAGATCGCCTCGCGGGATATGGCGTTTCAATCGAGCAGGTCATCGCGGCGCTTGAAGCCGCAAACCAGGCCGAAGGTGCCAACTTTGTCGAGCGGGCTGGGGAGGCCCTGCTAGCCAGGGTAGATGCTCGCCTGGGCACCGTAGAAGATATCGAACAGGCCGTTGTCGCGACGCGCGAAGGCATTCCTATTCGCGTTGCCGATATTTCCACGGTTGAAGTCGGCGGTGATCTGCGAACAGGCGCAGGTTCGCTCAACGGCGAAGAGGCAGTCATCGGCACAGTGTTGATGCGTGCGGGCGAAAATAGCCGCACGGTCGCAGCCGGTGCGGCCGAGCGACTGGAAGAGGTGCGTGGGTCTCTGCCATTCGGAGTTACGGCGGAAATCGTCTACAATCGTTCCACCCTGGTGGATGCGACGATCAGGACGGTTCGCAACAACCTGACCGAGGGTGCGCTGCTGGTCATCGTGATCCTGTTTCTGCTGCTCGGCAATATTCGTGCCGCGATCATAGCCGCACTGGTGATCCCGCTTTCGATGCTGATGGCAGCCATCGGGATGAACCGGCTGGGCGTATCGGGCAATCTCATGAGTCTTGGTGCGCTCGATTTCGGGCTGATCGTCGATGGTGCCGTCATCATCGTCGAGAACAGTATCGCCCGTCTCGCCGCCAGGCAGGAGCATGAGGGCCGCCTGCTCACCCTGTCGGAACGGCTCGTCGAGACACGCCTTGCCGCGCAGGAAATGATCAAACCGACGGTCTATGGACAAGCGATCATCCTGCTTGTCTTCGCCCCCTTGCTCACTTTCAGCGGGGTCGAGGGTAAAACGTTTTCGCCTATGGCGATTACCGTGATGCTCGCGCTGGCATCGGCCTTCATCCTTTCGCTTACCTTCGTTCCGGCGATGGTAGCGCTCTTGCTGAACAAGAAGGTCAGTGAAACGGAAATGAAGCCGATCCGACTGGCCAAAGAGCGCTACGGGCCGCTGCTTCGCAAGGCGCTTGCTCGCCCGTGGCCGGTCATCGGGACGGGTGCAGGAGTATTCGCACTCGCAGCGGTGGTCTTCACATTCCTTGGGAGCGAGTTCACACCGCAGCTCGATGAGCGGGATCTTGCCGTGCAATCGCTGCGTATTCCTTCGACCCCGCTTGAGCGTTCGCTCAATATGCAAAAGCAGGTCGAAAGCCGTCTTAAGCAGTTTCCGCAGGTCGACCTGGTCTTTTCTCGCACCGGAACAGCAGAGGTCGCTACCGATCCGATGCCGCCGAATATCTCGGACGCCTATGTCATCCTCAAGCCACGAAGCGAGTGGCCCGATCCTTCGCTCACGAAGGACGAACTGGTGAACGAGATGGAAGAAGCGCTCGGCGATCTGGTTGGTAATCTCTACGAATTCAGCCAGCCGATCGAATTGCGCTTCAACGAGCTTATCGCCGGGGTACGCGGCGATGTCGCCGTGAAGCTATACGGCGATGATCTTGCCGCCATGACAACCGCCGCCAACCAAGTGGCCTCCGTTCTTGGAGGGATCGACGGCGCGGCAGATGTCAAAGTCCAGCAGGTGTCGGGCTTCCCGACTCTCGACATCGCTTTCGACCGTCCCACGATCGCGCGCTACGGTCTTTCCGTCGAAGACGTGGCGCAGACCGTTGCCGTCGCTCTCGGAGGTCGCAACGCCGGACTGGTTTTCGAAGGTGACCGTCGCTTCGACATTGTTGTCCGGCTGTCCGACGCCAATCGCAACGACTTTGATCAGCTGGGTGTCCTGCCGATTGCCTTGCCGAGCGGTGGCAGCGTTCCGTTACGCGCCGTTGCAGAATTCAGGGTAGTGGACGGTCTGGCGGAAGTGCGACGGGAGCAGGGCCGCCGACTGGTGATCGTGTCTGCGAATGTCCGCGAACGGGATCTTGGGTCATTCGTAAGCGAAGCCCAAGCCGCGGTTTCAGATCGCGTCACGCTTCCGTCCGGGTCCTTTATCGAGTGGGGCGGCCAATACCAGAACCTGCAACAGGCGCAGCAGCGACTGCTTATCGTGGTCCCGCTCGTCTTCGCGGTGATTCTGCTCTTGCTATATATGGCAGTGGGCAGCTGGACTTCGGCATTGGCCGTATTCAGCGCAATCCCGCTCGCCTTGGCCGGAGGCGTGTTCTTTCTCGCATTACGCGGGATGCCGTTCTCTATTTCTGCTGCGGTCGGCTTCATTGCTCTTTCTGGGGTCGCGACGCTCAATGGACTGGTGATGATCACGGCCATCAAGCAGCGCCTTGCCGAGGGGCTGGCGCTGTTCGACGCAATCATAGAGGGCGCGATTGCACGCCTGCGTCCGGTCCTGATGACAGCACTCGTTGCCTCCCTGGGCTTCGTTCCGATGGCTATTGCGACCGGAACTGGCGCGGAAGTTCAGCGTCCTTTGGCTACAGTAGTTATCGGTGGCCTCATTACCGCGACCGCCCTCACCCTGTTTGTCCTGCCGGTGATAGCCGGTCTCGTACTGCGCGAGAAGCAAACCGAATTGCCCAACGAGAAAGGCTGACCCTTGCCCGACAACCACGATCATGAGGGTTCTCATTCGCACGACCATGGGGGAATTTTCGGCGAGTGGACGGAGCTGATCTTTGCTCTGCTGTCCGGGATCACTCTGGCAATTGGCTTCGGCATCGAGCAGCTGGCAGATCAATCCCCGGGGTGGGTTCCTCTCGCCTTCTATATCGCAGCCTATTTCTTCGGTGGCTTTTATACGCTGAAGGAAGCCGTTGGAAACGCCCTGGCAGGCAAGTTCAAGATCGATTCCCTGATGCTCGTGGCAGCCACAGGCGCTGCAATCCTGGGTGAGTTCGCCGAGGGATCGCTACTTCTGTTTCTTTTCAGCCTCGGCCATGCGCTCGAGAATTACGCGATGGGCCGGGCCAAACGCGCTATTGACGCGCTTTCGGAACTCGCGCCCGAACGCGCGACTGTTCTGCGCGACGGTTCGCCGGTCGATGTTTCCGTTGAAGACCTTGTCGTAGGCGATGTCGTCCTCGTTCGTCCCAACGAGCGGTTGCCGGCAGACGGTTTCATCGTGAAGGGCCAATCGGCCATCAATCAGGCGCCGGTCACTGGAGAGAGCATCCCCGTCGACAAGTCGCCAGTCGAGGATCGTGACGCCGCGCGCGCTACGCCAGCCTCTATCAAGGCTGAATCGAGGGCATTTGCGGGCACGATCAATGGCAGCGGCGCGCTGGAGGTTGAGGTAACGCGCAAGGCCAGTGAAAGTACGCTGAGCAAGGTGGCCGAACTCGTAGCGCAAGCAGAGACCGAGCGCTCGCCAACGCAGCGGATGACGGACAGGTTTGAACGCATCTTCGTACCGCTCGTGCTCTTGCTCGCGGTGGCACTCCTGTGCGCGCCGCTAGTGATTGATGAGCCATTCAGCGAAAGCTTTTACCGCTCCATGGCCGTGCTGGTTGCGGCGAGCCCCTGCGCACTCGCTATCGCGACACCAAGCGCCGTACTTTCGGGTGTGGCCCGGGCCGCGCGCGGCGGTGTCTTGGTAAAAGGTGGAGCCGCGCTGGAAGACCTCGGCACGCTCAAGGCGATTGCGTTCGACAAGACCGGGACGCTTACCGAAGGCGAACCTCGGATTACCGAAGTCATTCCTGCTCCAGGCGTCGACGAAACCGAATTGCTTTCTGTCGCGGTCGCGGTGGAGGCGCTCAGCGATCACCCCTTGGCGCAGGCGGTGGTTCGCGATGGCAAGGCGCGCTTGGACGACGCGGCTATTCCCAGCGCAGAGAACCTCGAAAGCCTGACAGGTCGGGGAGTAAAGGCACAACTTGAGGGTGAGACCGTCTGGATCGGCAAAGCGGAGATGTTCGGAAACGACGGCTTGAACCCGCTAACCAGCGAAGTGGCCGAAACCATTGCGCAGCTTCGCGAGAAAGGCCGCACGACCATGGTTATTCGCCATGGCAATCGCGACCTCGGCGTGATCGCCATGATGGACACGGCGCGCGAGGGCGCGAAAGAAACCCTTGCGGCACTGCGCGAACTTGGAATTGAGCGCATGCTGATGATCTCCGGCGATCACACCAACGTAGCCCAGGCGATTGCTGCCGAAGTAGGACTCGACGAAGCACGGGGCGACCTGATGCCGGACGATAAGGTCGCGACAATCGAGGCCCTGAGTACAGAGGCGAAGGTGGCTATGGTTGGCGACGGCGTCAACGATGCTCCAGCGATGGCCCGCGCCACGGTCGGTATCGCGATGGGAGCCGCAGGTTCCGACGTCGCGCTTGAAACCGCTGATGTTGCGCTGATGGCCGACGATCTGCGGCACCTGCCTTTCGCTGTGGGTCTTTCGCGCAGATCACGCAGTATCATACGCCAGAATGTCTATGTCAGTCTGGGAGTGGTCGCGATCCTTGTCCCAGCGACCATATTTGGTCTGGGAATCGGACCCGCTGTCGTGATGCATGAGGGTTCCACTCTTCTGGTAGTATTCAACGCTCTGCGCCTTCTTCGTTATGAGCAGTAGGACAATGTTTTGGAGAGCGTCGGTCACCGGGGCTTTACAATAGCGTCGCTCCAAAAGCCGTCAGTCTGTTAACGGCCTTAAAATTGGCATGGGCGAGTAGGCTGACTGGACGGCAAACAACAGGAAGCAGGCAGCGGCTTCACAGGACCGCTAACGGGTCGTTATCCGAATGACAGCTATGCGGTGCGAGAGCACCAATACCAGACAGACCGCTATCGGCCCCAATCCGGACATTAAGCGCAAGCTAGCTCGAAGGGCAGCTTTGGGGCCGTCAGCGGACCGTCGGCTTTTTACAAGCAACCTAGCTAAGCAGACCGAAGAGTTTGGGTTCTAATGGTGTGCCGGACGCAGTGAACTACGCTCGCTTTGCGCGAGGACGACGTAGTTTGGGAAAGCGGTTGGCAAGGAGCACGAAGCCAGAGACCGAAATGGCTGTCCCGCCGATGCCGAACAATAGCAACCACCAGCTATTGATCCGATGCCTCTCGTTCCAATCCATGATGTGGAGCCCCCAGATGAAATCGAAGAAGCGCCAGGTGTCGCTTCTCGCAGCAAGTAGGGCGCCATTGGAGGCGTCGATATAAAGGCGCGTTGCATCCGGATCACCGAATTGAACCTGCCACGCCGGAAAAGGACCGCTGAATTCGGTACCGACAGGCTTCGCGACCGGTGTCGCCGCCTCAATGACAGTCTTTGGCCCTGACCAGGCATTCAAGGCAATTGCCTCGGCAGTCTCGCGCGAGAGGGGCGAGAGGAGCCGTCCGGTGGAAGGGTCGTGAAGGCTTGCGGTGCCGTCCGAACGGCGCAGCTCCACCATCGGTCTAGCGTTGACCATTTTTGTCGTGACCGAGAGCAGACCTCCGCCATTTGACGCCCATGCCGGCAGTGACGCGTCAGAGCTCAATGGCGCAGGTTCGCGCGAGATGACATGCTCGGAGCGGACGTGCTCGAGCTTCAGATAAGACATGAGCGTGCCCGTGGCCATCCACAATAGAGCTTGCGCGCCTACGAAGACGGCTAGCCATTTGTGGACTTTGCTACCGAAGATATGCAGCCGAAGCTTACGCGACCGTTGAATTGCCATTTTAAAATCGACTGCCTGATCAGTTCGGACGCGGGGCGCGGGACGAGGAGTGATACTGAACGATTTTCCATGCCCCATCCTCGTGGGTCAGGACCGACGTGGCGACCCCGTCACGCTCGATCACGCGACCGTCCTTTAAGGCGATCCGGTATCGATAGGTTTCATGGCCAAACGCTGCATGACCGATCACCCGGACACTCACCGTCGGATTTGTGAATGTAAACTCGGTGATTTCGCCAAGTTCCGGACCGAGATGATGCTCCATGTAGTGCGCAAAGGAACCTTCAGCCTTGCCGTTCTCGAACACCATGGAATCGTCTGCGAACAGCGTTCTCATGGCAGTCTCGTCTCGTGCGACCAAGGCGTCTCGGTAGGCGACGAGCGTGACTTCCGCACTTTGCTCAAGCGCGTCCTGAGCCTCGCCGTGTGTGTCGTGTGCCGAATGATCAGTGTGATCGGCGTGCTGTGCGTGTGCCGCAATGGGCACTGCAGCGAGTGCTGCTGCAGCAGCAGCCGCGAAATATCCGAACTTCATTGTAATCCCCTCTTCAGAACCAGAACCGGACGCCGACGACGTAGTTTGTCACGCTGGGATCTTCCCCTGCGAGACGCGCATAGTCCGCGCTCTGGCCAACTTTCCATTCCTGCTCCACCCCGATGTAAGGGGCGAACTCGCGAGCAATTTCGTAACGGAGGCGCAGCCCCAGTTCGACCGAATCCAGGCCCGCACCGATGCCGAGCTCGGGAATGTCCTGAGCAGAAAGACTTACCTCAGCCCGCGGTTGCAGGAGAAGGCGCTGCGTGATGCGCTGGTCAAGCTCGCCTTCTATACTTGCAGTCAGGTCGCCCTTGTTTGACAGGAAAGCGGCTGCATCGAGTTCAAAGGTATAGGGTGCCAAACCTTGGACACCGATGACGGCATGGGTGCGCTCGGGACCGGTCAGATCCTGCCGAACGCCGACCTGAAGATCCCACCACGGGCCGATCGCGTGGCTCCAAAGTCCCTGTATATCGGCGGACTCCACCTGTTCCCCGAAGGCGCCTTCGCCCTCGCTCTTGAACCAGAATTTGTCGGTATCACCGCCGTAATAGCCCTGCACGTCCCACAGATAGCCATCGCTATCTTCTCGCGCGCGATATTCAACGCGGTCGCCTTGGAACCAGAATACTTTCATGCCGCCGTTCTCGGTCCGAAGTGCATTGCGCGAGGCTCGCATGGCATCGGCACCCCAGATCGCATCGGCAGCGCGTGGCGGACCCGATCCTGCCGCAGCCGGAGGCGCCCCTTCCGGGATGGGTGTCATGTCCATGGTACCGTGCCCCATCGCACCGTGATCCATGGTTGTCTGTTCGGGTTGCTGCGTGTTTTCATGGCCCATTGCGGAATGGTCCATGCCTTCCATCTTGGAATGATCCATGGTGGAGTGGTCCATGCCCTGCATCTGACTATGGTCCATCTGGGAATGGTCCATTTGAGAATGGTCCATGCCGGTATGGCCGTCCTGCGCAGGTTCGGTTGGTTGCGCTTTGGGCGCACACGCCCCCTCAGGCACCGGATGGCCCATAGCGCGGTGGCGTTCGGCCTCTTTTTCGCATTCGGTCTGGGCAGGTGATTGCTCGACTGGCATCGCGTGGCCCGAATGATCTTGTGCGATAGCGGGGGCGGCGGCGCTCGCGAAGAGCATGGCGACGAGCAGGCGCATCAGTCTTCTCCCACCCGCTTAACATCGGGCTGGTTGCCTCGCGGCGCGACGGTCACGATCTGAAACATGCCAGAGTGCATGTGATAGAGCAGGTGGCAGTGGAAGGCCCAGTCGCCCTCCTCGTCGGCGGTAAGGTCGAAGGTGGCGCTGCCACCGGGCTGCACGATAACGGTATGCTTCTGCGGCTGGCGATCTGCAGGTGCACCGTTGACCAGTTCGAAGAAGTGCCCGTGCAAATGGATAGGGTGCGCCATCATGGTGTCATTGACCAGCTTCACCCGGACACGTTCGTTATAGGCGAAGCGGATGGGATCGTCGCTAACGGCACTGAACTTCTTCCCGTCGAACGACCACATGTAGCGTTCCATGTTCCCGGTCAGATGGATTTCCATCTGCCTAGACGGACGGCGCAAATCGTCATTCGGCGCTAGCGCAACCAAGTCCTTGTAGGTCAGCACCTTGTGGGGAACCTTCTCGAGGCCAATGCCCGGGTCGCCCATGCGATCGACCGGGTTCATCGACACCATATCGATACCGGGGCCAACCTTTACGTCGGGAGGCAGCTTGGACGTGTCACGCATATTCATGCCGCTCATATCCATTCCGGCCATCTGATCGGTGCTCGCACCCTGCGATGACATGTTATGGCCCATGGCCGAATGGTCCATCCCGGCCATGTCGCCGCTGCCATGGTCCATTCCGCCCGAGCCGTGGTTCATGCCCATGTCTGCCATCGTCAGCAGAGGCGGATTGCGCAAGGGCGGGACTGCTGCACGCGCGCCGGGTCGCGAGGCGAGGGTCGCCACCGCCATGCCCGACCGGTCCATGCTTTCTGCCACGATCGTCTGGGCTTCGCCGGTCGGCTCGACGACGATATCATAGGTCTCCGCCGTGCCGATCTGGAACTCCTCGATCTCGACCGGGCGCACGTTCTGGCCATCGGCGCCGACCACCCAGAACTTCACGCCCGGAATGCGGACGTTGAAGAAGGTCATCGCACTGCCGTTGATGACACGCAGCCGCACCCGCTCGCCAGGATTGAACAGGTATTCGAGGCCCTCTTCCGGGCCGCGCCCATTGGCGAGGTAGGTGTAGGTCGATCCCGTAACGTCCAGGATGTCGGTCGCCATCATGCGCATACGCGCCCACATCCGGCGGTCCTCGCCCGACAGCGGATAGTCGTCGGTCCAGGTATTCTGCTGATAATTGAAGTAGCCTTCGCCCTTCTTCAGCTTGTCCATGATCGTATGGGGGTGAAGAGGCGTGAAGTCGCTTAGGAGTAGAACATAGTCGCGGTCCGCTTGCACGGGATCCGCCCCGGCGGGTTCGACCACGATCGGGCCGTAGTGCCCGGCCTGCTCCTGCAGCCCCGAGTGACTATGCCACCAGTAGGTGCCGCTCTGTCGCAGCGCGGGGATGTCATAGACGAAAGTCTCTCCAGGTTTGATGCCGGGAAAGCTGACGCCGGGTACGCCGTCATACTGGAATGGGAGCAGCAGGCCGTGCCAGTGGATCGAGCTGTCCTCGTCGAGCGTGTTCGTGACCGTGAGCCGAACCGGCTGACCTTCCTTGAGGCGAACCAGCGGACCCGGCACGCTGCCGTTGACAGCGATCGCGTGTCCGCGACGCCCCTGAACAACGCGAGGCCCTTCGCCGATCGTCAGGGCAATATCGCGGCCCGACACTTCGTCGAAACCGGCGCGGATCGCCCCATTGTGCAAATCGGCTCCTCGGGCCCATGCCGGGGCGGTGTGCGCTAGCCCCATAAACGTCGCGGCCTGGGCGCTACGGGTAAGAAATCTGCGGCGGTCAAAAGCGAATTGTTGGGTGGGTTTCGTGGTGCTCATACCCAGCCTTACGCATGAACTGCGATTAGGCCTCAAACAGATCCGAGTTTTTTTCGCGCAGGCGCTGACGGGCACGGTACACGCGAGTTTCGACCGTCTTCTCCGTCACGCCAAGTAACTGCGATACCTCGCGGTGGCTTCGTCCTTCCACGGCGACCAGGACCAGCGCTTCACGTAGCCGGACTGGTAACCTTTCGATTGCCCGTGAAACTTCATAGAGCATTTGCCGGTCGGCAACCACGGTTTCAGTGCCTGGCTCGTCAGAGGCAATCGGAAGCTCCGGATCGAACGACCAAATGCGTAGGAGTTGTGCCACCTTGCGCCGTCGTAGCCTGTCACGGCATTTGTTGAGTGTTACGGTCGTAAGATAAGCCGCAATCGGTTTGGCGGGATCCAGCTTGGCTCGTGCTACCCATGTTGATGCAAGAGCAGTCTGCAGAGCGTCCTCGGCCTCTTCCGTAGATCCCAGCATTCGGCGGGCGAGCCCAAGAAGTCGCGGCAAATGGGGTTCGACAAGTCGGCCGAACGCCGTCCTGTTGCCAGCCCTGACCTTTTCGACGAGGCCGGATTCAATAGTGTCGTCGAGCCCCTGCACGGATGGTCATTCGTCGGCTTCGCCGGTCAGCGACAAGGAAACCTGACGATCAAAACGCGCCTTTTGCTCGGGTTTCAGCAGTGCGCGCATGGCGAAAACATGGCCGACTGTGGCCTTCTGTAGGTCGCCCATGCGACCGTGCACATCGTCGATGGCTGCGGCTACCTGGGGGCCGTATTCGTGCTCCTCGTCCATAGCGACCGCGAGCCTGGCATTGGCTGCGCGTAGGGAGCTTTCACGTTCATTTCGCTCGACGGTGAAGCGTGCCTCGAGCTGCTCGAGCTGTACCCTCTGTGAAGCGTCGAGGTCGAGCTCCTCATGGACAAAGTCATGCAGTGTCTGCGGATGCGCGGCTTCGCGCCATTCGCCTATGGCAAACGCACCGATACACCCGGCCGCCAATGCAATCAGGGCGGCAATCGTAAATTGGAATGCGCCGATCTTCATGGCTCGACGCGCAGCAACGCAGCAGGAGAAAGGTCTGCGCCATCTACGAGACGGAAGCTTGCAGTCTCGGCACTTGCCGGGGCTGCGGTCGAACCAATACCGGCACCGAGTCCGACGAAGGCCATTGCCGCAAAGAACGCGGTGCGGGCGCGGCCTGAGGCCTTCGCCTCGAACTGACCAGCTCGAGCCCAGACCTCTTCCATGAAACCGTCGGGTACAGACGGGTCGCGCATGTTCCCCAGGCCCGCTAAGGCGCGATCTAAGAGTTCGTGGTTATTCATTCGGTTCTGTTCCTTCGCTACCTATACGAAGACAGCGCATTTGACCCTCACAACTTTTTTCGAGGGCTTCGTAAGGGCTGGGCGTATACCGAACATGACGCTCTCTCGCATCCTTCGTTCGCACTTCGCCCTTCTCATAGCCGCGGCTCTTTCTTTGCCGGTCACCGCCAGCGCGCACGATGGCCACAAGAACGACATGAGCGATGCCGAGATGGCCCAGATGGAAATGCAAGGAGACGCGGAAATGCATGGAGCGCCCTCCGCGGTTCGCGAACCATCGGCCGCGGGAATTACCGAGCCCGCCACCGCGACGGCGACAACTCAGTTGACCGCGGAACAGGCTCTCAAGGCAAAGATAGCTGAGAACAGGATAACATCGGCGGGGGACCTATTCGGGCGACTTCATCCTATCGCGGCACACTTCCCCATCGCTCTGCTATTGATGGCTGCGATCGCAGAATTTTTTTTATTCATGCGTCCAGCGTGGGGACTTGAAACCACCGTGCGCTTTCTCGTTTCCGGTGGAGCCATCGGCGCTGCGTCGGCCGCTGTCTTTGGCTGGTTCGCAGGAGGCTGGCGCCTTGAAGATCGGTCGGAGACACTCGCTCTTCATCGGTGGAACGGGACGGCAATCGCAGCTGTCGCAATTTTAGCCACATGGCTGGCATTTCGTCCCGGAAGCAGAATGGCACTCCGTTTCGTAATTGCCGTACTGGCGGTGGCCCTGGTTATCCAAGGCTATCACGGAGGTGAAATGGTGTTCGGCCCCAATCATCTTGGTTTGGAGTAACCTATATGCAAACGACTCTTTTGAGGCGAACGCGGACCTTCGGGCTGCTTCCTCTGATCACCGCCAGCCTGGCCGCATGCGGCGCCTCTTCCGATCCGGCGCCCGAGCAGAGCGCGGCGAGCGAGGCGAAATTCGACACGCCCGCTACGACCATTGCCACGCCGGTTGCAGTCGAGAATGCTACTGTGAGAGAAGATCCCGGCGCGGCGTCGAATGACGTACCGGCATACAGTCCAAAGCCAGCAACCGCGCCAGTCAAGCCCAAGACAGGGGCGGCATCTCCCACTCCAGCCCGGCCCGCGCCTGCTCCGACACCATCCACCACGAACGATCCGCACGCTGGTCACGACATGACCGGCATGTCCGACGAAGACATGAATGCCATGGGACACGATTAATTATGACTAAGCCAGCTTTCGAAATTCGTCGCCTGCTTCCGATCCTCGGTGGGATTCTGCTTGCAGCATGCACCGGTGCCGCTCAGGCTGCCACCTACACCATGTTCCGCGATCCCAGTTGCGGATGCTGCGAAGACTGGGCCGATCATGTTCGCGCAGGCCTTTCTACGGAGGTTGTCGTACAGGACAGCCCGGACTTGGCGGCGGTCAAAGACGGGCATCTGGTGCCCGATGAGCTGCGGTCGTGTCACACGATGGTGGTAGATGGCTATGTTATCGAGGGCCATGTCCCCGCGGCCGATATTGCGCGCCTTCTTCGTGAGCGCCCTGCGGGCGTCGAGGGACTGGCTGTAGCCGGAATGCCTCTTGGATCGCCCGGCATGGAGATGAACGGCCAGACCCAACCCTATCAGGTGATCGCTTTCGGCAAATCAGGCCGTACCGTCTTCAATACCTACAATTGATAACGACCAGGAGAATCGACATGAAATTACTGATTGGATTGGTGGCAGGCCTGTCGCTGGCCGGACCGGCCATGGCCCAGTCAAGCGATGCCCCCGCAAGCGATGCTCAGGCATCCGGCGGAAAGCCCGAGATGTGCGAGATGATGCACAACGGGATGAAAATGCAGGGCATGATGATGAAGGGCAAGGATGGCAAGATGTCGTGCTGTATGATGGACCATTCGAAGATGGATCATGGTATGATGGGTGATCATCAGTCAGACGCCCAACCCGATGGCGACACTCCGTCTGCGGAAGCGCCTGCAGAAGATCACGCGACGCATAAGGGTCATGGTCCGGGTTGAGCCGAGCTCATGACACAAGAAGCATAGCCCTGTTGGGCGGGCAACTTAGCGGACTTGCTTTTCCAGCAGGGCAATAAGTTCGGCGATCTTGGTTCGCTGATCACTCTTTGAGCCAAGTTCGACCGCTTCTTCCAGGCAATGGCTCGCATGGATTTTGAGCACCTCCATGCGGGTTGAGCGCAAGGCAGCTTCCATAGATGCAAACTGCTGGAGAATGTCTATGCAGTACCGGTCCTCTTCCATCATCTTGGCGATGCCACGGGCTTGGCCTTCGATCCTGCGCATCCGCGCGATCTCTTTCTCGAATTTCGTCTTCATGCGCTGGTCCATGCCAGCTTTGTCTCAATGCGCCAATCTTCCTCGAAGCGCTTCGGTACTTGATTTCTAGCAAGTAGTATACTATACCCCCCTATAGTATATTCAGGGGAGAGTCGATATGTCGAATTCATCTGATAGCCCGAGCATCAAAGTGTGGGGATGGACGCTCAGCGTATTTCTCCTGGTCTCATACTTGGTTTGCATAGGCTTCGGAATCGCGGCTCCTGACAGGTTTCACATGCACGAAGCCTGGGCGCCGCTTTTGCCGGGTTTCGAGTGGTTGACGCCCGTTGGGTTCGCCGCCGGAGCGATCGGCAGCTTTCTCTATGGCTGGTACATCGCCGTCATCGCAGTCCCGCTCTATAAGTTCTTCAGCAAGCGGGGTGCTTAAGCTTTCGAATTAGAGGCAAGGGCAATGCAAGACACAGATCAACCGTCGCTCACCTTTCTCGGTGCAACCGGGACTGTGACGGGGTCGCGCTACCTCGTCGAACGGGGGCGACGGCGAATCTTGATCGATTGCGGTCTCTTTCAGGGCTTCAAGCAGTTGCGGCTCCGCAACTGGAATCCTTTTCCAGTACCACCGGAGAGCATCAGCGATGTGCTCCTGACCCACGCTCACCTGGATCACTCGGGTTATCTGCCCGCGCTTGTTCGAAACGGGTTTCGCGGCAAGATCCACGCCACGCCGTCGACTACTGAACTCTGTGGTCTCCTGCTACCCGACAGCGGGCATCTGCAGGAAGAGGAGGCCCGATACGCAAGGCGCAAGGCCTTTTCGAGGCATCAAGACCCGCAACCTCTTTACACCTTCGATGATGCGAAGGTCGCGCTCGGCCACTTCGATCCTGTGCCGTTCGACACGGCGCTCGATCTGGGCGACGACATATCAGCGCGCTTAATACCTGCCGGACATTTGCTGGGCGCCGCCTCCATACGGCTGACCATCGACGGGCGCGTGATCCATTTCAGCGGCGATGTCGGTAGACCGACAGACCCGATGATGCGCAGTCCCGATCAATTTTCTGGAGCAGACATACTCGTAACCGAGTCGACATATGGCAATCGCACGCATTCGCCTGTCGACGCCGAAGCTGAACTGGCCGAGGTCATCAATAAGGTCGTGGGCCGGATAGGGACAATCCTCGTGCCGGCATTCGCTGTCGGACGGGTCCAGGGGGTTATGCTTCAGATAGCGCGGCTGCGCGAACGTGGAGAAATCCCTGACATTCCAGTCTATCTCAACACCCCCATGGGCGCCAACGCGACCGACATCTATCATCGGCACCATGGCGAACATCGAGTGAGCTGGGACGATTGCAAGGCCATGTTTGACTTGGCCGTGCGCATACGAACGGTCGAGGAATCGAAGGCGCTCAACCGGGATTTAGCCCCGAAGATCATCGTCTCAGCAAGCGGCATGCTTACCGGCGGCCGCATCCTGCACCACGTTGTCAGCTTCGGCCAAGATCCGAAGAACGCGATTGTGCTCTCCGGTTTTCAGGCCGGTGGCACCCGCGGAGCAGCGCTTGTTAGCGGGAAGCGCACGCTCCGGATCTTCGGTGAGGATATTCCAATCCGTGCTGAAGTCATCCAGCTTGAAGGACTTTCCGGCCATGCGGATGCGGACGAATTGCTAGCGTGGATGGGCAAGGCGAAGCCGCCGCGAATGACTTATGTGACGCATGGCGAACCTGATGCCGCCGATGCCTTGCGCTTCCGGATCGAACACGAGCTCGGCTGGGATGTCCGTGTGCCAGAACACCTCGAACGAGTTTCGATCAGGTCCCCGCAATGAGCGACAAAGTTCACTCCATTCCGCTCGTTCGTGCCGGAATCGATACCTACCGCCAACCGGTCGTCTTCATGCACAAGGATTGCCACCTCTGCCGGGCAGAGGGCTTCAGCTCACTGACCCGGGTCGAAATCACACTTCGTGAACGGAAAATCATCGCTTCGCTGAACGTTGTCACCGATGCCGATTGGCTCGCGCCGGACATTGCAGCTCTCAGCAACTCGGCTTGGACCAGTATTGGTGTCCGGCCGGGGGACGAGGGCTTCTTCGGACACGCCGAGCCGGCAGAGAGCACGTCTGCCATTCGCGCAAAAGTCTATGGTCAAAAGCTGGCGCAAGATGACTTTCGGGCAATCGTCAAAGATGTTCTGGCCTTCCGCCTTTCCGATCTAGACCTCGCTGCCTTCATCGCATCGTGCGCGGGAGATCGGTTGGACGTCGATGAGACAATTGCCCTGACCCGCGCAATGCAGGATGCAGGGCAAACCCTCGACTGGGGCGAGGGAATGATCCTCGACAAGCACTGCGTGGGCGGGCTTCCTGGCAATCGCACTACGCCGATCGTGGTCGCTATCGTTGCGGCTGCGGGCTTCCGTATCCCCAAGACCTCGAGCCGAGCGATCACTTCTCCGGCCGGGACCGCCGATACCATGGAGGTGATGACCCCCGTCGCGCTCAAAATCGCGGACCTGCGCCGGGTAGTCGAAGCCGAAGGAGGATGTCTTGCATGGGGCGGCGAGCTCGACCTCAGCCCGGCCGACGACTTGCTGATTAGGATCGAGCGCCCGCTCGATTTCGACAGCGACGGTCAACTCGTGGCGAGTGTCCTGTCCAAGAAGGCTGCTGCGGGCTCGACCCGCGTCCTTATCGATATTCCGGTGGGACCTACCGCCAAGGTTCGGTCGCAAGAAGCGGCTGTGTCGTTGGCAGCCAGAATGGAATCTGTTGCTGCTGCGCTCGGCCTCCAGCTGCGTATTCACGTGAGCGATGGATCGGCACCGGTCGGGCGCGGGATCGGGCCCTCGCTCGAGGCACGCGACGTGCTCGCCGTCCTCAGGCGCCAAGCTGGTGCGCCATCGGACTTGCGCGAACGTGCACTCGATCTTGCCGGTTCGCTGCTCGACCTAGCTCAGGGCAATGGACCGATCGGGCGCGACCAAGCAGAAGCGCTCCTCGCCAGCGGTGCAGCGGAGGCCAAATTTCGCGCTATCTGCGAGGCGCAAGGGGGCTTTTTCGAGCCCGGGCTTGCCCCGTTCCACGCGGTCGAGACGGCTCCTTTTGCCGGTGTGATCGCCGAGATCGACAATCGAAGGATTGCACGGATCGCCAAACTCGCCGGCGCGCCCGGTCGAAAGACCGCCGGAGTTCTATTGCATAAGCGGCCCGGCGAGCGTGTCGATCAGGGCGAGCCCCTGTACGAAATCCACGCCGAAACTTCGGGCGAGCTCGATTGGGCAAGAGACTATGCGCATTCGAGCGCTGAGGCCTTCATGATAGATGAAGCACTATGAGCGTTCTTCTCTTCTTTCCAGGGATGGAGGCACTTGCCACGCAGATTGTCGAGAGAACCGGGAATCATGCCCACCAGGTCGATCTGCACCATTTTCCCGACGGTGAAACCCTCGTCACTTTGCCCGAACTGCTTGTCGATCAGGACGTAGCTATCCTCGCGACGCTGCACGACCCAGATCCCCTCGCGCTCCCATTGATTTATGCAGCCAGCACTGCGCGGGAGTTCGGAGCAAAATCAGTAGGCCTGATCGCGCCCTATCTTGCCTATATGCGCCAGGACCGCCGCTTTGCGCCCGGTCAGGCCGTCAGTGCGCCGATATTCGCGCGCTTCCTCCAGGAGAGCATCGACTGGCTGGTTACAGCCGATCCACACCTCCACCGGATTCATTCGCTTGGCGAGTTGTTCGATATCCCCACGCGGCGCGTCGAGACTGCATCGCTGCTAGCCGAATGGATCAAGGTCAACGTGCCTGACGCAGTGTTGCTCGGCCCGGATGGCGAGAGCCGGCAGTGGGTTGCCGAAGTCGCGCAGCTCGCGGGCCGTCCATTCGAGGTCCTGGAGAAGGTGCGCAGCGGAGATCGCGAGGTGCAGGTAAGCGTTCCTCAAAGCGAGGCGCTGCTGGGTGGAACGCCCGTCGTCCTAGACGATATTGCCTCCTCGGGTCGGACAATGATCGAGGCGATTGCGCGACTGGCAGATGCCGGATGCAGCCCCCCCATTTGCGTTGTCATCCACGCTGTCTTTTCGGGCGATGCCTACAACCAGATCCTTGAGGCTGGTGCTGCTGGGATCGTCACTACCAACTCCATTCCTCATGCGAGCAACGCAATCTCATTGGCTGGCCCCTTGTCCGATGCCGCCAACGAGTTGATCGATAACACGTGACCGAAGAGTAACGCCCATGAACGAGCAAGAACTTCAACGCGACGAACACCATTGCCATCAACACGGTCATGGCGAAAAGTCGCTGAAGGATGGACGCTACGATAGCGTCCCTGAAGGTTACGCCGGTGCAGTATATACCTGTCCCATGCACCCGGAGGTGCGGCAAACGCATCCGGGCTCCTGTCCCATTTGCGGTATGGGTCTGGAGCTCGAATCCGCGGCGATGCTGGATGAGGGACCGAACCCGGAACTCGTCGATTTCACACGGCGCTTCTGGGTGGGGACGGTTCTCACGATTCCTTTGCTCGTCCTTACAATGGGGCCACTGCTAGGGTTCTCCGGCATTCGCGAATTCGTTGGAGAACGCGCCACCCTTTGGATCGAACTGGTCTTGGGTACGCCGGTGGTCCTTTGGTGCGGCTGGCCTTTCTTGGTGCGGGCGTGGAATTCGTTCCGAACGATGAACCTCAACATGTTCTCGCTTATCGGGATGGGCGTAATCGCGGCCTGGCTGTTCAGCGTGGTTGCTGTAATAGCTCCGGATATTTTCCCTGACGGCTTCCGCGATGCTGAGGGCCATGTCGGCGTCTACTTCGAAGCAGCAGCGGTTATCGTGACGCTGGTCCTGCTAGGGCAGGTCATGGAACTGCGTGCTCGCGAAGGCACAGGCAAGGCAATCCGCGCGTTGCTCGACCTTGCAGCGAAGACAGCGCGGGTCATCCGAGATGATGGCAGCGAGGAGGAGATCCCGCTCGAACACGTCCATGTCGGCGACCGCCTGCGCGTACGACCCGGCGAGAAAGTGCCGGTCGATGGCCAAGTCGTCGATGGCAGGTCCTCCGTCGATGAAAGCATGATTACGGGCGAACCTGTTCCAGTCGAGAAGGTTGCCGGCGATTCAGTCACCGGAGCCACGATCAACGGCACTGGAAGCCTCGTCATCGAAGCCCAGCGGGTCGGCTCGGACACTATGCTATCGCAAATCGTCGAGATGGTGGCAGCCGCGCAGCGTTCGCGCGCGCCGATCCAGAAATATGCGGACAAGGTCGCTGGCTGGTTCGTCCCGGCGGTAATCGGTATCGCCGTGCTCGCTTTCATCGCGTGGGCGAGCTGGGGACCAGAGCCCACCCTGGCCTATGCCTTGGTCGCCGCAGTTGCCGTGCTGATCATCGCTTGTCCCTGCGCCCTTGGCCTAGCCACTCCCATGTCGATCATGACGGCGACTGGCAGGGGCGCGCAGGCAGGCGTGCTCATCAAGAACGCCGAAGCGCTGGAACGGTTCGAGAAGATCGACACTCTGATCGTCGACAAGACCGGAACGCTGACCGAGGGGAAGCCAAAGCTTGTTGCCGTCCTGCCCCAGCCTGGAAAGGATGAAGAAGAAGTATTGCGAGCGGCTGCCTCGCTCGAGCGAGGCTCCGAACATCCCTTGGCAGAAGCAATCGTGAATGGCGCCGAGGAGCGAGGCGTCGCCTTGGTTGATGCCAAGAAGTTCGAGGCGATCACCGGCAAGGGTGTTAAGGGCGAGGTAGATGGACACGCGGTCGCACTCGGCAACAAGGCGATTATCGAAGACCTCGGCTTGGCCGCCGGTGACCTGATCGAAAAGGCGAACCAGCGCCGGGACGAAGGTGAGACGGTCATGTTTGTCGCCATCGATGGAGCGATTGCCGGGCTCGTCAGCGTGGCTGACCCGGTCAAGGAAACCACGCCAGATGCGCTCAAGGCACTGCATGCGCTCGGCCTTCGCATCATCATGGCGACGGGCGACAACGAGCGCACAGCCAAGGCTGTTGCTGCACGGCTGGGTATTGATGAAATCCGTGCGGATGTCCTGCCCGAAGACAAGGCTCGCATCATTCGTGAATTGCAGGATGGCGGGGCCAGGGTGGCCATGGCAGGCGACGGGGTGAACGATGCCCCCGCACTGGCACAGGCCGATGTCGGCATCGCCATGGGCACCGGCGCCGATGTCGCTATCGAAAGCGCAGGCATCACTCTCGTGAAGGGCAATCTCGACGGGATCGTCCGTGCTCGCCGACTTGCTCAAGCGACCATGCGCAACATCCGGCAGAATTTGTTCTTCGCGCTGATCTACAACGCTGCAGGCGTGCCGGTCGCCGCAGGGGTGCTTTATCCAGTTATGGGTATGCTCATCAGTCCGATGTTTGCTGCCTTTGCAATGAGCGCGTCTTCGATCTCTGTTGTCCTCAACTCCCTGCGGTTGCGGACAGCAAGGCTGTGAAGGGATCGCACCACAACCACAGCGCTGGTCAGCATTCGCACGGCGGATCAGAAGAAAAGGGAAGCATAACGCTCGGCGGCGCTGTCGCCATGGGCACTGGGGTGATGATCGGTGCAGGTATCTTCGCCCTCACCGGACAGATCGCCGAACTCGCCGGACCATTGTTCCCGCTGTCATTCATCGCCGGTGCCATCGTCACTGCCTTGGCGGCATACAGCTACGTCAAGATGTCCAACGCCTGGCCATCTTCAGGCGGCATCGCGATGATCCTGCAAAAGGCATACGGCCCCGGCACCGTCGCCGCTGCGGCTTCGCTTCTCATGGCACTCTCTATGGTGATCAATGAGAGCCTCGTCGCGCGCACATTTGCCACCTACGCGCTTCGTCCCTTCGAGATGCAGGACAATGGCCCGCTGCAGTCGGCACTCGCCCTGGCGCTGATCGTGTTCGCCTATCTCGTGAATTCTTCTGGCAATCGCTCGGTGAGCATGGTCTCGATTGTCATGTCCGCGATCAAGATTGGTGGTATCGCGATCTTCGCCGTCGCCGCGCTCTGGGTGAGCGGGCTTTCGGCTGGAGCCTTTGTAGAGCCCACAACTGGCTTCGGATGGGAAGGCATGGTGGCGTCCGTCGCCTTCTCGATTCTTGCCTTCAAAGGATTCACGACGATCACGAACAGCGGCGGAGAGATTGTTGACCCACACCGCAATGTCGGGCGAACGATCATGATCGCCATCGGCATTTGCGTGGTGACTTACCTCCTCGTTGCAACTGCGGTGGGTGCGAGCCTTGCGATCGACGAAATCGTGGCGGCGCGAGATTACTCGCTGGCGGCAGCTGCAGAACCCGCGCTTGGCCGCGTCGGTTTCTGGTTCACGATTGTGATCGCCGTTACCGCGACCGCTTCCGGCGTCGTGGCTAGTGTGTTCGCCGTATCCCGCATGCTGACAATGCTAACCGAGATGAAGATGATTCCGCACAGCCATTTCGGCATGAAGGGCAGCCTGCGCAGTCACCTGTTGGTCTACACAGTGGTGGTCGCCGGAGTCCTCGCGGTCCTGTTCGACCTTTCCCGCATTGCTGCCCTTGGCGTGTTCTTCTACCTTGTGATGGACATGCTCGTACATTGGGGCGTCTTGCGGAACCTGCGCAAAGAAATCGGTGCGCGGGCCGAGATCCTTCTGGCAGCACTGGCAGCTGATCTGGTCGTCCTGGGAGCCTTCACGTGGACCAAGTTGCAGAGCGACGCGATGATCGTTCTTTATGCCGGTCTGGGGATCGCCGTTGTCTTCGTCGGAGAACATCTGTTCTTGCGCCGTAAACAAGAAGTCGAAAACGAGCCGGCCTAACGGCGCATTCATCAGATCATGGAGGCGAAGTTCATTTCTGGTTCTGGGAAACACAGCGCGAAGACCGGAAGCCATCCCGAAGTGTGGCTGGCCGTTCAAGGCTTCCTCGTCGCCTTCCTTTGGGAAATGCTCCAGATGCCGTTCTACGTGATGGATGGCATGACAGCTTGGGCAGTAACAAAGAGCTGTGCACTCGCGTCACTTGGCGATGCGGGCATCATGGTTGGTGCGGCATGGATTGCTGATCGCCTAACTGGCGGCGGTCTCTGGCGCGAACGTCTGACTTCGCCGCCCGTGGGGATATTCCTGGGTGTTGGACTGGCCGCAACCGCTGCGATCGAGTGGATGGCACTGCGGAGCGACTGGGGTTGGAGCTATTCCCAATCAATGCCTACTCTGTTCGGCATTGGGGTAGTGCCTCTCGCCATGTGGGTAGTCGTCCCACTGGCGTCGCTGGGCTTGGCGAGACGAATGGCTTGAACATCCTTTAGGCCGCCCACGAATTTCCATTGCACAACCGCGACTTATCTTGGCAGCCAAGGCATCGATCGGGGTACCTTGAAGCCTTCACCGTTCAGGCGAAGCGTTTCCTCTCTGGGAACGAAACGGTTTTGCGTCCCGTTAAAACCAGCAAACTGAGATGGAGAAGCAGCCATATCAATTGCCCTGCTAATAGGCGTAATTCTGTTCATCGCGGCCGTGTGGATGCACATTGGAATGATCCGCTTGGCGAAGCGCACAGTTGCGACAAGCACGCCCGGCTATTTCAACTTGAGCCTCGCGTATCTCATCGTTCTCGCCAGTCACCTCGCCGTCACGGGCTTTTTTGCTATTGGGTTTGCCGGTGCAGCCGGTCTCGGGCTCGGCGGTTTCGAGAAAGAGCCCGTGATGAGCGCCATGGACCTATACTACTTCTCGCTCATCAACATCACCACGCTCGGGCTCGGAGACATCTATCCGACCGGGCACCTCCGCGCGCTTGCAGGGATCGAATCCCTAACCGGCTTTCTTCTGATCAGCTGCACGGCGCAATTCGTTTTCCAGACAATGTCGAAACAGGAGAAATGATCGATGCCTGAGCACAAGCAACAGCACGGCGGTGGGGGCAACTACTGGCGCTTCATGGCGATGGTGGCGACGTCGACCGCCATCATGTTCGGCCTGATGTATCTAAATACGTACGAGCTCGATCACGTGTTCTGGAGCGAGACGCGCTTCTGGATGACCTTCGTCATGGGCGGCATGATGATGATCGTCATGCTGCTCTTCATGTGGGGGATGTACAAGGACAAGACCAAGAACTTCATCATCCTGGGGGTTGGTGCCCTAACCTTCGCGGTGGCGCTCTGGTTGGTTCGCAGCCAGGCGACCGTCAACGATGAAGAATATATGGCAGCGATGATCCCCCATCACTCGATCGCCGTCTTGACCAGTTCGCGAGCAGAGATCACCGATCCGCGTGTTCGCAAACTCGCAGACTCCATCATCGAAGCGCAAGTCAAGGAAATCGCCGAGATGAAGATGCTTATCGAAGACATCGAAACCAATGGCGAAATGGGCGATGGCACCCCTCTGGCCGCACGCACTACCGAGCTAACTCCGGAACTGTTGAAGAAAGCTGAGCAAGCCCTCGAGCGCCCTGTCGGACCGGAAGTACGTGAAGAGGTCACGTTGGGCGACTGATGTTCTTCGAACTGGGGTCGGACAGATCAGTGACAGTCATCCCGACGACCGGCAGCTTTTGGAGATCGACAGCAGTTTCGTGAATGACCGATATGGGGGCGCGAAGCGGTCGTCCAGTTTCCTTAAGTGACGGGCCAACGGCCTTGTCCCGATAATCTTCAGAGGATGGGAGGATTAGGCTCGTCAATTTCTGGGGGAAGCAGGGGTGAATGAGGCCTACACGCATACTCGTTGACAGAAATAAATCTGGCTCGGTCCTCCTCACTCAGGCGAAGAATGTCTGCCACCTTCCTCAGACTTTTATCTATAAGTGTGCACGGTCCAGGCGAAGAGTGGCAAATGCCGTACCTCCCTTTAGTGTTCATTCGATGGTGGTCCTTCATGGGGATGTCGGCGATCTATGTATCTTATCACATCAGTTTGCCAGCGAAGCGTTCAGTGTCGTTGGTGGATTTCCGCCTTCGGCGGTTGCGCTCAACGGACTTCGAAGTGAACTTCGAAGTCCGTTGAGCACTCAATATGTGATCGTTCTTTACAACATCGGCAGCTATGAGGGCGAGAGTTGGAAAAAGCTATATATGTCAAAGAGTTCAATGTCTGAAAATGTAAACTTTACACTTTTACTGCCGTCAAAGGGTGTAAGACCATGCGTACATTTCTGTCTGCTGTGGCAGCCGGCTGCGCGCTGGCCGCAATGCCAGTCCTTGCAGAGGAGAGTTCTTCGGGGCCAACACTCGAGGACGACTTGGAATGCACGGTCGTTTTCGCCAATGCTTTGGGCAGTCTGCCCGCCGACGCCGACAGCGATCTGAAAGCGGCGCTTATGTCAGGTGTTTTCTATTTCACCGGCCGCTTCGAAGCCGCTGGCGGGGAAGAACTGCGCCGGCTCATGATTGAAAAGACCGAGCAATTCGCAGATGCCGACACCACCATGGTGGAGAAAGCCTGTTTTCAGCGGTTCGGGAAGGCCATGAATGAAACCATGGCCATGACGTCGGCGGGAGCTAAGACTTCACAAAAGTCAGACTAGCTACATAATCTTTCGCAGGCAGCGATCGTCGAGGCGAAACACTCTCGCATTCGATAGCCTCTGCACCTAGGGTCGTGCGCCTAGGAGAGAGATCATGCAGCAGGTTCATGTCGACAAGTCCACGCTAACAACGGCAGAATTGGTAGAGATAAATTCAGGACCGCTCGCCGACGGTGCCGTGCGTTTGGCCATCGAGAGTTTCTCCGTAACGGCTAACAATGTGACCTATGCCGTGGTGGGCGACGGGTTCGGCTACTGGAATTTCTTTCCGGCGCCAGAAGGCAAGGGCATCGTCCCGATGTGGGGGCATGCGCGGGTCATCGAAAGCAACCACCCCGAGTTCGCCGAGGGCGAGCGGGTCTATGGCTACCTCCCCATGGCAAGCCATCTCGATGTCGTGCCGGGCAAGGTCAGCGCGGGCGGCTTTGTCGACATGGCCGAACATCGCCAGCCGATGAGTCCCATCTACAACCAGTATTCGCGCCTTGCCGCCGACCCGGAGCATGACCCTGCGCGCGAGGGCGAGCGGATGATTTTCGGGCCGCTGTTCAAGACGGGTTTCCTCATCGAATATTTCATGCGCGGCGAGGAATGGTTCGGGGCGAGCCAGGTCATTCTCACCAGCGCATCCTCGAAGACCGCAATGGGTCTTGCCAGCGTCGCCAAACGCCGCTCGCCTCAGGTGAAGCGTATCGGGCTGACCTCGATGGGCAATGTGCAGTTCGTAGAGGACAGCGGACTGTACGATGAGGTCCTGTCATACGATGATGTCGGCAGCCTGCCCCAAACGCCCAGCGTGGCAGTTGATTTCGCCGGGAATGCGAAGCTGCTCGGACAGCTGCATCACCATCTCGGCGATGCGCTCAAATATTCTTGCCTCGTCGGCGCGACGCATATCGAGGAGCGCGGCGGCGGACTTGGCGGCGGTGCAGACCTCCCCGGGCCGACGCCGACCTTGTTCTTCGCGCCTGACCATGCCGTGGCTTTGTTCAAGGAACACGGTCCCGAAAAGGCCGGCGCGATGGTCGCGGAAAGCTGGCATGGCTTCCTCGAAGACGCGGATGGCTCAATTGATATCGAGCGTCACAACGGGCTCGCCGCTGCGCGCGATGTCTTTGTCGAGATGGTCGGCGGCAAGGTCGACCCCGCCAAGGGTATTGTCATCGAACCCTAGATTTCGATGGCAATCTTGCCGAAGTGATTGCCGTTCTCCTGATGGCGGAAAGCATCGGCGAGGTTTTCCAGCGCAAATGTATCGCTGATTTGCGGGCGGATGCCGTTCGCCTCGATGGCGGCGACCATGTCCTGCTGCATCTTGCGGCTGCCGACCGTGAGGCCCTGAACAGTGAGATTCTTCGAGAAGAGCAGGGCGGTCTGCACCGGTCCTGCGAAACCCGCTAGCACGCCAATCAAAGCGACGTGGCCGCCTACGTGCGTTGCCAGCATCGACTGGTCGAGCGTGCCCGCACCGCCGATTTCGACCACGCAATCCACGCCGCGTCCGCCGGTCAGTTCCAGCGCCCTGGGCCCCCAGGCCTGCGTTTCCTTGTAATTGATAAGGTGGTCGGCCCCGAGCGCCTTGACCCGCTCCAGTTTCTCGTCGGACGAACTTGTCGCAATCACCGTCGCGCCCGCTGCCTTGGCGAACTGGAGGGCGAAAATCGAGACGCCGCCAGTCCCTTGCACCAGCACGGTGTCGCCGGGTTTGAGCGCATAGTCGACGAAGAGCGCGCGCCATGCGGTCAGCCCCGCACAGGTCAGCGTTGCAGCCTCGGCATGGCTGAAGCCTACCGGAGCACGGGTGAACCAGTGGGTGGGGGCAGTGATAGCCTCGCGGCCATATCCGTCGATGCCGTCGCCCGGCACGCGGGTGAAGGCGGTGTGGGGTGGTGAGCCGTCGAGCCAGTCGGGGAAGAAAGTGCTGACAACGTGGTCGCCCACCGCGAACTCGGTCACTCCGTCACCCACCGCGGTCACGACACCCGAACCATCGGACATGGGGATGCGTCCCTCGGCACTCGGTATCATCCCCTTCACGACAGCGTAGTCGTGATAGTTCAGCGAGCTCGCTTTGATGTCGACAGTGATTTCGCCCGCGCCCGGTGCGGGTGCGTCATCTACATCGACGAAAGAGAGTGCCTCGAGCGTCGAGGGTGTCGCGCCGGTGCGAATGGCCTTCATTCGGCAGCCTCCGCCAGTTCTGCACGCTGCGGGCCACGGATGAGGCCGCCCGGTGTTTCGCCGGTCCATTCACCCTCGCGGAAAGTGACCGTGCCGTTCTTGATCGTCGCCACGTAACCTTCCGCTTTCTGCAGGAGACGCTTGCCGCCTGCTGGCAAGTCGAAAGCCAGCCATGGCTTGCCGAGTTTCAGGCGTTCCATGTCGATTATGTTGATGTCGGCGAGATAGCCGGGCGCAAGCACACCGCGGTCTTCGAGGCCGTAGAGCCGCGCCGTGTCGGCGCATTGGCGCTTGATGGCATTCTCGAGACCGATGGTCCCGCGCTCCCGGTCGCGCACCCAATGCTGGAGCATGAAGGTGGGCGAGGCCGCATCGCAAATCGTGCCGCAGTGCGCGCCGCCGTCGGACAGGGAGTTCACTGTGTCGTCGGCGTTCTGCAAATCGTGCAGGAAATCGAGATTGCCATCGGCATAATTCAGGATGGGCAGGTAGATGAAACCCTTGCCATCGTCGCTGCAGAGGAGGTCGTAGGCGTATTCGTCGCCGGTCTTGCCCGCGGCCTTGGCGCGTTCGAGGATGCTCTCGGCAGCCGTCGGCTCGTAGTTGAAATCGGGGTCCATTTCGAACTGCATGTTCCAGCCCCCGCAGACCACCATGATCAGTCCGATGATATCCTGGTTGACCTCGGAGAAATCATGCTGCTCGCCGAGCATTTTCGCCTTGAATTCGGGGTCGAACAGTTTCGCCTTCTGCTCTTCCCACGGCAGGTCCTCGATTTCCTTCCAGCTTGGTTTGAGACGGAAGGGATGGACGGTACCGCGCCATGCCATGACGATGCCGTTACCGCGCAGCGCAATCTGCGCGACGATGTTCGCGCCATTGTCGTTTTCGGCGCGCATCGAGGAAATCTGCTCGTCCAGCGGCATTTCCTTGGCGATGGATTGGAGCGCGGCATAGGTGCAGGGCAGGCCCGTCTCGCGGCTGAGCGCGCCCATCCAGCCGAATTCGTCCCAGTCGCGCTTCATGTCGCTGGCCATTTCGAAGACGCCGTGACCTGCGCGGCCCATGGCGCGGCCGATTTCGATGAGTTCTTCCTTGGTCGCCGTGGTGCCGGGGACGACTTCGCCATCGACATCGCGGTGGAGCACGGTGCGCGAGGTCGAGAAGCCCAATGCGCCCGCCCGCACTCCTTCCTCGACGATGGCGGACATCTGGCGGATGTCTTCCTCGGCCGGGACCGCACCGGGGCGCTCGCGATCGCCCAGCACATAGGCGCGGACCGAGCCATGCGGGACATGGGTGCCGACATCGACCGTACGCGGCAGCTCTTCGAGCGCGTCGAGATATTCGGGAAAGGTCTCCCAGTCCCAGTTCATACCCTCGGCCAGCGCGGTGCCGGGAATGTCCTCGACGCCTTCCATCAACCCGATGAGCCATTCGTGCTTGTCGGGCTTGGCAGGCGCGAAGCCGACGCCGCAATTGCCCATCACGACGGTGGTAACGCCGTGCCAACTGCTCGGGGCCATCTCCTGGTCCCAAGTCGCCTGCCCATCGTAATGCGTGTGGATGTCGACGAAGCCGGGCGTGATCAGCAGTCCCGACGCATCGATCTCTTTGGCAGCATCACCCGTCACCTCACCGACCTGCGCGATAAGCCCATCTTTGATGGCAACGTCCCCGGTGAAACGCGCGTCTCCGGTTCCGTCGACGATTGTGCCGCCGCGGATAATCAGGTCGAATGCTGGCATGGTGGGTGCTCCTCTCTCTCGCAAGAGAAGGTTCCACATTGCAACTGGTCTGGCAAGGGGCCGTCAGGCCAGCGGTTCAGGCCGCGCGGCGGGTCTCCGCCTCGGTCAGCGGCGCGTCGAGGAAGGTGCGCAGGCTGGCAACGCTCTCGTCGGCATGGGTGAGCAGGAACAGGTGACCGCCGCCCTCGAAGACTTCGAGCTGCGAATTGCGTATCATCGTGTTCAAAATCTTGCCGTTCACCAGCGGCACAATCTGGTCCTCGTCGCCCATCATGATGAGCACTTCCTTGTCGAGGAAGGGCAGGGCGGGAAGGCTTGTCCAGCCGAGCATGGCGACGAGCTGGTAGAGATAGCCGCGCGGCGAAGGCGGCTTGAGGCGGCCGATATGCTCCGACTTGCTGCCCGGGCGCTTGGTCATGCCGCCGTAAAGCGTCATGAAATGCTCGTTCATGAATTCGGGGTCGATGTAGCGGCGCGGGTTGGCCATCTTGGTCAGCGCGGCGGGATTGCCCGGCACCATCAGCATGCCGGCAGTCGTCGCGACCAGCACCAGACGGCGCGTCCGGCCCGGATGCTGGAGCGCAAAGTGTTGCGCCATCGCGCCGCCCCAGCTCACGCCCATGACATCGACTTCGCCGACACCAAGCTGGTCGAGGATCTGCGTCGCGGTCCAGCTCATGGTGAAGGGGTTGTAGGGGACTGTCGGGTCGGGGCTTTCGCCCGTGCCCGGCATGTCGAACATGATGAAACCGCGCTCGGTCAGGCGCTCGGCCAGAGGAGCGACAGCTTCGATATTGGCGCCGATGCCGTTGAAGAACAGGATGGGCGCGTGGTCGGAAGGCTTGTCCAGCCGCCAGTGTGCGACGCGCAGCGTGCGTCCGCCCGCCTCGATCATGTCAATCTTGGCGGTCATGGGTTCATCCTTCAAAGCGGTCACACGCAATCCTTTTTCAACCTAGCAGGCTTCCATAACGTAGAGGCCGGGGGCGGGGTCCAGTGGCTTGAACTCCTTGTTCCCCGTTTTCGCCGGAGCCTTCTTCTTTTCGCCCGAGCGTTCCTGCACCCAGTTCATCCAGTAGGGCCACCACGAGCCTGCCACTTCCTCGGTGCCTTCGAGCCACTGGTCTGCAGTTTCAGGCAGTTTCTTCTTCGCATCCTTCTGGATGTAGTACCTTGCCTTCGGGTTACCGGGAGGATTCAAAATCGCCTGCATGTGCCCCGAATGCGACAGGACGTAGGTGATGTCTTTCGAACCGAACAGGCGGGTGGAGCGATAGGTGGCCTTCCACGGGGTAATATGGTCGGTCACGCCGCCGAGGATAAAGAGGTCGCTGGTTACCTTCGAAAGGTCGATTTTGTGGTCGACCATCTCGACCTCGCCCTGCTTGGTGAAAGCGAGCGTTTCGAATACCGTCAGGAAGTCGCCCATCAACGCGCCCGAGAGGTTCGTCGCGTCGGCGTTCCAGAACAAAACGTCAAAGGCCGGCGGGTCCTGCCCGAGCAGGTAGTTGTTGATGACGTAATTCCAGATGAGGTCGTTGGGGCGCAGCCACGCAAAGCCGCGCGACAAGTCGTCACCCTTGATGACGCCTTTCTTGGAGGCACGGCGACGGGCAAGGGCAAGGCCGTTCTCGCTGACCAGTGAGCCTGCCTCGATATCGTTTTGCTTGGGGTGGAGCACGCAGACCATCAGCGTCAGGCTGCCGAGGATATCGTCCTCGTCCGAGGCGAGCTTGCTGGCGAGCATGGCCGCGGTCTGGCCGCCCGAGCAGCCGGCAGAGACATTGACCTTCTTGCTGCCGGTAATCTTCGACACCGCCTCCATCGCCTCGCGGCAGGAGTTGACGTAATCGGCCATGTCCCATTCGCCCTGCTCGGCGGTCGGGTTCTTCCAGCTGATGACGAAGGTCTGGATGCCGTTATCGACCTGAAACTTCACCACCGATTTTTCGGGTGAAAGGTCGTTGATGTACATTTTGTTGATTTGCGGCGGAATGGTGAGCTGCGGGACTTCGTAGACCTCGTCCGTGGTCGGCGCGTAGTGCACCAGCTCCATCATCTCCGTGCGCAGGACGACATCGCCCTTCGAGGTCGCGATATTCTCGCCCAGCTTGAACGGTTTCTTGTCGACCTGGCTGACCATGCCCTTGTTGTGGACCATGTCGTCATAGGCGTTCTTGAGGCCCTTCACGAGGGAAAGGCCGCCGCTGGTAATTGCCATCTTCTGCGCCGAGGGATTGCCGACCAGCGTGTTGGTGGGCGCAAGGCTGTCGATGATGATGTTGGAGATGAAGCGCGCGCGGTCCTTCTCCAACTCATCGAGTTCGAGGTCTTCAAGCCAACGAGCGGCGCCCTTCTGAACCGCGAGGTAGTATTGCATTCCAGCCCGCATGAAGGGGTTATATTGCCAGGTCGGGTCCTGAAAGCGCCGGTCCTTGGGGTCGGGCGCAAGCTCGCTCTTGCCGGTCATGATTTTGAGCATGTCCTCGCCCATCGCCTGGCTGTGCTTCATCAGCCGCTGCGGGTCCGAAGCCGTTTCGCGCAGCATGACCGCTACCGCGCCGAAAATATCCTCGCGCGTGAGGCCGATAAGCGGGCCGAGGGCGCTGGTGTGCTGGGCAGCTTCGTCTTCGAGCTTGGGCATGGGCGGGTCTGTCCTCTTTTACGGCGTTTTAAGCTGAACGAGTGGTGCGACCCTGCCGTTCCGGTAACCTACCTTAGCGCGGCAATCATGCTTTCGATATCGACGAATTTCTCGCGGGGCGAGCCGTCGCGTGCAGCAGCGTTTTCGGCTTCCTCGATTTTTTGCCAGTCGCGGAAGGTGACGATGTCGAGCCCGCGCTGCTCTGCCAGTTCGTCGAACCCGTCTCGTCCGCGTTTGCGTGAACCCATCCCGATGTCTTCGGCGACGAGTTCGATGACGCCGTACCCGTCAGGCCGATTGGTGCCGATTGTGCCTGTGGGGCCGCGCTTGGCCCAGCCGACGCAATAGAGACCGGGGAGAATGCGCCCGTCATCATTGGCGAAGCGGCCAGCACGTTCGTCGAACGGCACGCCTTCGATGGGCGAGGAACGATAGCCGATGCAGGTGACGACAAGGTCGGCTGGTATCTGGTAGGTCTCGCCAGAACCTACGGCTCGGCCCTTCTCGATGGTCGTGCGCTCGACTTCGACGGCGCTCACCTTGCCATCCTCGCCGACGAAGCTGCTCGGATTGGCGAAGAAGTCGAATTCGATCGTGATGGGTGTCTCGCCGTGGATGCTTTCGGGAATGGCCGCGAAGTCGCGCAGCAGCGTCACCGATTTGCGCAAACCCGGTTCGAGGATGGCATCGTCATCCTCAGGGGGCAGGTCGGACTTGTCGACATGGGGACTGGCGCGCTCGAGCCGCATGAGTTCGCCCAGTTCCTTGGGCGTCATCATGATCTGGTGCGGACCGCGACGCCCGAGGATGGTCACGCTCTCTAGACTGGATGTGCGCAGGGCATCGAGCGCATGCGCCACGATGTCGGAGCCCTCCATCTCGCCTTCGGTTTTCGACAGGATACGCGCCACGTCGAGCGCAACATTGCCCATGCCGACTACGACAGCGTGCTTGCCCGACAAATCGGGGCCGAGCGAGGCAAATTGAGGATGGCCATTGTACCAGCCGACGAAGGCCGCGCTGCCGAAGATATTGCCAAGGTCCTCGCCTTCCAGCCCCAATTCGCGGTCATGGGGAGCGCCTGTGGCGAAGATGACTGCGTCGTAAAATTCCTGCAGCTCGGCGACCGAGACGTCCTCACCCACATTAACATTGCCGACAAAGCGCACATTGTCGGTCAGTGCGGTTTTCTCGTACCGCATGGCGACTTTCTTGATGGATTGGTGGTCGGGGGCGACGCCCGTGCGGATTAGGCCATAGGGGACGGGCAGGGCATCGAATACATCGACGCGGACATCATCGCCCCACTGCTTTCCCGCAGCTTCGGCGGTGTAATATCCTGCGGGGCCCGAGCCCACGATGGCGATATGGCGCATTTACGACCTCTCCCAGCCAGCGGAGCGTACCATGCCGCGCGGTTGCGGGCGTGGCAAGCATGTGCCGCACAGCCGCAGTGTCGCGTCCATACAATGGTTATGCGTTTGGTAAGGAATTACCCCTATTTCGACTGCGCAATCAGGGAGAAACGGGCAGTTCACGCTGCCGGGTCGGGGCCGAAGACTTAATGGCAGGATTCTTTTCGAGAAGCGCGAAGCTCAAGGATGTCGATGTGGGGGACGCAGTCGTGCGTCCCATCGCTGCGGACGACCATGCGCGCCGCGTCGAGCTTCTCGACAGTTTCGAGAATTCAGGCCTCGGCTGGTTCTGGGCAACCGACCACCAGGGACGGATCATCTATCTTTCCGACAACGCAAAGTCGCGTCTCGGGTTGGAAGATGAAGACGTCATCGGACAGCCCCTGACAGAATTTTTCCTGTCCGGAGAAGACGCGGGGAATGGTGCGGAAATCGAGAAACGTCCGCTCGCCTATTACCTCGGCGCTCGAAACTCGATCAGCGGTTTGCAGGTCAAGCTGCCGGTACGCGGCGAAGATCTGTATGTCGAAATTGCCGGAAAACCCTATTTCGACAATCGCAACCGTTTCAATGGCTATCGCGGCAGCGCCAAGGACGTCACACAGATACGCGAGACCCAGCGCGATGCCGAGCGCCTGTCGCAGTATGACTCGCTTACCGGCCTTGCCAACCGCCACCGGATGCAGACGCAGCTCGATGCGAAACTGAAGCATTTCCGCAACGACAAGCGAGTCTGCGCGCTGATGATGCTCGACCTCGACCGTTTCAAGCAGGTCAACGACACGCTCGGCCATCCTGCAGGCGACGAATTGCTCAAGCAGGTTGCCGCACGGCTGGGCCAGATCTTTGGCCATCGCGGGGAAATCGGTCGCCTGGGTGGTGACGAGTTCCTCATTATGTTGCCCGACGTCGATGACCGCGGGGAATTGGGCGACCTTGCGGCGCGGGTCATCCAGATGATTGCGCAGCCGTACTCGGTGAACGGGTCGCGGGCTATCATCGGGGTGTCCCTGGGTGTTGCAATCGCACCCTATGACGGTCTCGACGCGGAAGAACTGGTCAAGGCCGCCGACCTCGCGCTTTACGCAGCCAAAGGCGGTGGGCGAGGGCAGTATCGTTTTTATTCCAGCGACCTCAAGGAAGGCGCCAAGCTACGCCGCCTGCTCGAGGAAGACTTGCGCGATGCGCTGCATAAGGATGAGCTGGTGATGCACTACCAGCCCATCGTGAAAGCCAAGGATTACAAGCTTTCGGGCTTCGAAGCGCTTATCCGCTGGGAGCATCCCGAGCGCGGTTTCGTGTCACCGGAAATCTTCATCGCCTGCGCTGAGGACATCGGCATGATTGCTGAAATCGGCGAATGGGCCTTGCGCAAAGTCTGCGAACAGGCCGCCGAATGGCCAGTCGAACTGCGCGTGGCGGTCAATGTGTCGCCGACGCAATTCGTCAACGACGGTTTCGTGGAGATGGTGCAACGGGCGCTGCAAACCTCCGGGCTGGCACCCGATAGGCTCGAACTCGAAATCACCGAGAGCGTCTTTGCCGGTGACGACGAGCATACGCTAAGCATCTTCAAGGCATTGAAGGAATTGGGTGTCCGGCTGGCGCTCGATGATTTCGGGACCGGCTATTCGTCGATGAGCTATTTGCGCAATGCGCCATTCGACAAGATCAAGATCGACCAGAGTTTCGTCCGCGGCTCGACCGAGGAAGGCAATAACAACTCGGCCATCATCAGCGCTATCGTGAGCCTTGCCAAGGCGCTCAAGATGGAAACGGTTGCGGAAGGAACCGAGACCAAAGACGAACTCGAACTGGTCATAGAGCGCGGTGCCAGCCACATCCAGGGCTATATCTTCTCCCGTCCAATTACGAATGAGGAAGCGCTCGACCGGCTTGAAAAGGGCGAGCTGGAGTATGAACCACGCGGGCCGGAAAAGTATCGCGCAGAGCGCAAGACGGTGCTTCGCAAGATTGGTGTCATCCATGACGACCACCGATATAAGGCCGTTCTGCGCAATATCTCCAAGAGTGGCGCGCGTATCGAAGGTCTCGCAAATGTCCCGGTCGGCACCGAATTCGTGCTCGACCTTGGTGATGGCCAGCTTGCCGTCGCGACGGTTCGCAATTCGCGCAAGCACGCGCTTGGGCTTGAATTCGAAACACCGCTCATCAGCGATGGGGCCGATGGCCTGTGTACCCGCCACCGTGTTTCCCCTTATGCAATCGAGGCTGCAGGACGACCTCTCGCCGCGCTTCCGCGGGATGCCTACGGCATGTTGCAGGACCGACGTGCACCGGCGGCGCAATCCATCCCGCTATTCAGCGAAGTGGACACTTCGAAAGGCTGATTTCGCAGGGTCTTACCGAGGCGAATTCTGCCCCGCGTTAGGCCTATGCTAACCATTTCTGGCTAGTCCGGTTCAACCAAACGACGCTTCGACGAGGTTGAGAGCACATGGGGGCCATGCCCTTCACCGAATTCTTCAAGGGCAAGAAGCCCGCTGAAACCGGGGAAGACGGCGCCCGGAGCATCCCGCCCGCGCCAGAGTTTTCAGGCTCGGACAAGCTTGCCATCGTCGAACAGCTCGAAAACTCCGGTGTCGCCTGTTTCTGGGCGACGGATGCTCGCGGTGTGCTGAGCTATCTCAGCCCTGCCATCTACGAACGGCTGGGGCGTAAAGCGGCCAAGGCGTTCGATACACCGCTGCAACACATCCTCGAACCCGTGCCAGGCGACGGCGATGCGCGTTCGCTGGGCCTAAAACTGGGTACTCGCAAGAGCTTTGCCGGACTGACGGTAGAGACGGGCGACGAGAATGCGGACCTCGTGCTTCGCATGTCGGGCCGTCCGCTCTACGACCAGAACGAAGAATTCGTCGGTTTCCGCGGAACCGCGACCGATATCACCGAAGAATATCGCAGCCAGGAAGAGGCCAGCCGCCTCGCCAAATTCGATTCGCTCACCGGTCTCGCCAATCGACACCGGATGGAGCACCGTATCGATTCGACGCTGCAGACATTCCGCAGCGCCAAGCGTGCGGCCGCGCTGCTAATGCTCGACCTCGACCGCTTCAAGCAGGTCAACGACACGCTGGGCCATGCGGCTGGTGACCAACTCTTGCAGCAGGTTGCCGAGCGCTTGAACCAGGTAATCTCCGGTCGCGGCGAAATCGGACGTCTGGGCGGCGATGAATTCCAAGTCCTCATCCCCGACATGGATGACCGCGGCGAGCTGGGTGAAATCGCCAAGAAAATTATCCAGATGCTCTCGCAGCCCTATTCGGTCGAAGAGGGCCGCTGCACCATCGGTTGTTCGGTTGGTATCGCCATCGCACCATATGACGGCGTCGAGCGCGATGAATTGACCCGCGCTGCCGACCTTGCGCTTTACGCCTCGAAGAACGGTGGTCGCGGCCAGTTCCGTTTCTACGCTGCCGACCTCGAGCACGAAGCGAATCTGCGCAAGCGCATGGAAGAAGACCTCGCCGAGGCTATCGAGGCGGGTAACTTCACTCTCGAATACCAGCCCTGTGTCGAGCTCTCCTCGAACAAGGTCATCGGCCTCGAAGCGCAATATTGCTGGGAAGACGAGGAACGCGGCCGTGTGTCGCAGGAGACATTCATTCCGGTGGCCGAAGGCAGCCGTCTCATCATTCCCATCGGCGAATGGGCCCTGCGCAAGGCTTGCGAAGAAGCACGCGAGTGGCCCGACAGCCTGCGCCTTTCGATGAACATCTCGCCAGTCCAGTTCGAATCGCAAGGGTTCGTGGACATGGTGGAGAAGGTGCTCGAGGAAACCGAATTCGACCCCGCACGGCTCGAACTGGAATTCGACGAATCCGTCCTCCTCGGTGATGCATCGAAGGTCGACGCAGCGCTCGGACGCCTGTTTAAGCTCGGCATCCGCCTGACGCTCGACCAGTTCGGCACGGGCCTTTCCTCGCTCAGCTACCTGCGCCGCGCTCCTTTCAACGCGCTCAAGATCGGCGCGAACTTCTTCGAGCCTGTGATGGGCAACGACCTTGGCGACATGGAACTCGTCCGCGCAGTCGTCGCACTGGCGGGCGCCATGGGTATGGAAACGGTTGCGACTGGTGTGCACGCCATGAAACTTATGGCGGAACTCAAGAAAATCGGCGTCGGCCATGTGCAAGGCTTCGTGTTCTCCGAGGCCCTCAGCCACGAAGCTGTGATGGAAGAAATCGCGCAGGGCGAATGGACGCTCCAACCGACCGACCAGGGCAGCCAGCGCGCCAGCCGCCGTACCGTTTTCCGCAAGATCGGTCTCATCCACGAGGACCATTATTACGACGTGACCTTGCGCAATCTTTCGCGTTCGGGCGCAATGATCCAAGGCTTGGAAGATGTACCTGCAGGCACGCAATTCGTGCTCGACTTTGGTCAGGGCCAGCTCGCTGTCGCCACCGTGCGCCGCTCGATGGACGATACACAGGGTGTCGAGTTCGAACAGGAACTGGTCGATGATGGCGCAGGCGGCCTTTGCACGCGCCACCGGGTCAATCCTTATGCCCTTGCTGCAGCCGGCGCGCCGCTCACCGCATTGCCGCCGGGCAAATACACGCAGGCACCGCAGGCTCCGGTCGGCAGCTTCGCGCAGTTCAAGCTCTCGGCAAATGCGCCCAAGCAGGGCGGGGGACCGCAGGAAGGGCTCTGACCCCGCGCTTTGCTGCTGACAGGGCGTTGCGGCGCGTCTAAAGGGCGCGGGCAATGACCGACCTTTCCAAGATCCGCAATTTTTCCATCATCGCTCACATCGACCATGGCAAGTCTACGCTGGCTGATCGGTTGATCCAGTTCTGCGGCGGGCTGACTGACCGCGAGATGTCCGAGCAAGTCCTTGATAACATGGACATCGAGAAGGAGCGCGGCATCACCATCAAGGCGCAGACCGTGCGCCTCGAGTACACCGCCAAGGATGGCGAGACCTATGAGCTCAACCTCATGGATACGCCCGGCCATGTCGACTTCGCCTATGAGGTCTCCCGCAGCCTCGCCGCATGCGAAGGTGCGCTGCTGGTGGTCGATGCGGCACAGGGCGTCGAAGCCCAGACCCTCGCCAATGTCTACCAGTCGATCGAGCACGACCACGAAATCGTCCCCGTCATCAACAAGATCGACCTCCCCGCCGCCGAACCCGACAAGGTGAAGGCCGAAATCGAGGACATCATCGGCCTCGACGCATCCGACGCCGTCCTCACCAGCGCGAAATCCGGCATCGGCATCGAGGACACGCTCGAAGCCCTCGTCGCCCGCATTCCCGCCCCCACGGGCGACCGCGAGGCACCCTTGAAGGCCATGCTCGTCGACTCCTGGTACGACCCCTACCTCGGCGTCGTCATCCTCGTGCGCGTGATGGACGGGGTCATCAAGAAGGGCCTGAACGTCAAGTTCATGCAGGGCGGCACCCAGCACCTCATCGACCGCGTCGGCTGCTTCACCCCCAAGCGCGCCGACCTCCCCGAGCTCGGCCCCGGCGAAATCGGCTTCATCACCGCGCAGATCAAGGAAGTTGAACAGGCCCGCGTCGGCGACACCATCACCACGGTGAAGGGCGGGGCGGAAAAGGCGCTGGCGGGCTACAAGGAAGTCCAGCCCGTGGTCTTCTGCGGCCTCTTCCCGGTCGACGCGGCCGATTTCGAGAAACTGCGCGAAAGCATCGGCAAGCTGCGCCTCAACGATGCCAGCTTCAGCTACGAGATGGAAAGCTCCGCCGCACTGGGCTTCGGCTTCCGCGCCGGCTTCCTCGGCCTGCTGCACCTGGAGATCATCCAGGAACGCCTCTCCCGCGAATACGACCTCGACCTCATCACCACGGCCCCGTCCGTGGTCTACCGCGTCCACCTCGCCCACACGAAGACCGAGGACGCCAAGGTCATCGACATCCACAACCCCGCCGACTGGCCGGACGTGAACCGCATCGACATGATCGAGGAACCGTGGATCAAGGCGGTGATCTACACGCCCGACGAATACTTGGGCTCCATCCTCAAGCTGTGCCAGGACCGCCGCGGCATCCAGACCGACCTGACCTATGTCGGCGGCCGCGCGCAGGTGAGCTACGAGCTGCCGCTGAACGAGGTGGTGTTCGACTTCTACGACCGGCTGAAGAGCATCAGCCGCGGCTATGCCAGCTTCGATTACGAGCAGATTGGCCTGCGCGAAGGCGACCTCGTGAAGATGAACATCATGGTCAACAACGAGCCGGTCGACGCGCTATCGCTGATCGTCCACCGCAGCGTTGCGGAAGAGCGCGGCCGCGGCATGTGCGAGCGCCTGAAAGACCTCATCCCGCGCCATCTGTTCAAGATCCCGATCCAGGCCGCGATCGGCGGCAAGATCATCGCCCGCGAAACCATCGCCGCGCTCCGCAAGGATGTCACCGCCAAATGCTACGGCGGCGACATCACGCGCAAGAAAAAGCTGTTGGAAAAGCAGAAGAAGGGCAAGGCAAGGATGCGCGAGTATGGCAACGTGAGCATCCCGCAGGAGGCGTTTATCGCTGCGCTGCGGATGGGGGAGGAGTGAATTTCGATTACTGACAATAACTGTTGAAATAGATTCGGCACTCGTTGACGTTTATCGGAAGTTAAATACTGTCGCTGAGTGAGCTATTTTTCCGAGAATTATGATAAGCTTACCTACCCTGTAGGATCTCCGGGTTTTAGGGAAGCACAGCTGGCCGCTATTCAATCAATAGCGTCGCATTTTTTCTCTAATTCAACTCCGGCAATTGCTGTGATGCCGACGGGGGCTGGCAAGACGGCCGTTGCGGTGGCTTCTGCCTTCACACTTCGAGCGAAACGCGTGTTGGTTATTACGCCAAGCCGCCTCCTCAGAGAACAAATAACCGAAAAATTTGAAACTCTCGTTGACCTCGAAAAGATTCAAGCTCTGCCGCCAATGATGGCACGACCGAAGGTCAAGAATCAAAGAAAGCGAGTTCAAAATGAAGACGAGTGGGAAGAACTTCGTGATTACGACGTAGTTGTTTCGACCGTTTACGGGATTAGCGGTCTTGACGGATCAGTGCCTGACATCCCAGTCGATCTCTTCGACCTTGTCATCGTTGATGAGGCGCATCATTCACCAGCCGCCACTTGGACTCGAGCGTTAGAAAACCTCGAATCCGCTAAGCAGCTGCTGCTCACTGCAACACCGTTTCGTCGAGATGCGAGGAAGATCAAGGGCCGGATTGTTTTCACTTACGACATCAAGCGTGCGTACGAAGATAAAGTATTTGGTGATCTGACCTTTCGCCCCGCAAATCCCAGCAGTTCCGAAGACGTTGATCTCGCAATCGCGCGAGAAACAGAGGCTCAATTCCGAGAAGATGCTGCTGCGGGACTTCAGCATCTAGTCATGGTGAGAGTTGACGGGATCGATCGAGGAAAGCAGCTGGAAAAAATATACGCTCAGACAAGCCTGCGCCTAAGATTCATCAGCGGCCAGAGTGCGCTGTCCACCGTGAAGAAGGCAAATGAAGAGCTTCGGTCTGGTGAGCTTGATGGGATTATTTGCGTCAATATGTTTGGGGAAGGGTTCGACCTTCCGCGGCTGAAAATCGCGGCCCTTCACTCACCCCACAAATCTTTGGCTGTTACGCTTCAATTTATTGGGAGATTTGCGCGAACCACCGATACTAAGATTGGTAAGGCAACTTTCGTGGCGTTCCCGGAGGAACAAAGGCAGGAGATCCAAGAGCTTTGGACTACGAGCGCGATTTGGCCAGAAATTGTCCATAATATAAGCGCAATCCGCATCGAAAAGGAAAAGTTTGCGCAAGAGGTATACGATACTTTTGAAGACCCAATATCTCCGGAGATCGCAGATTTACCGCTCAGTATTCTAAAGCCCTATTTCCATGTAAAAATCTTCAACACAAAGGATTTGGCCAATCCCACAGCCATTCCGGTATCTCAAAAACACCGAAGATTGGTTTACTCTACGAATAGCGATGAGCGATCAGTTTCGGTCTTTATCGAGAGATACGTCGCCAGTCCGAAATGGATTTCTGATGAAGTTCTGGAGGATGCAGTCCATCACCTTTCGATCATGTACTTTGACAGAGTGAGGAAACTATTTTTTATCGCTTCTACAGACAAGACTATTTCAAACTATGATCGCATCCTTCGTGTGAAAGGTGCGGTCGATGCTTCAGAGTTGTCGGCGGCTCGAATAAATCGGGCGCTAAATGGTATCGAGGGCCTTCGCTTTTTCAACCTCGGAATGCGTAAGAAGCTATTTGGCGGCAGAACTGAATCTTATCGTATCTTGGCTGGGCCAAGTGCTGACAACGTAGTCAGCGAGTTGGACGGTCAAAGTTACTATCGCGGCCACTCTTTCGGGAAGGGGCGTGTCAACGGGGACGATGTGACAATTGGGATCAGCACGTCATCGAAAATTTGGAGCAATTTTGTAGGCCCAATTCCTGATTTTATATCTTGGTGTGATGAGATCGGAAATCGACTTAACGCCAAAGAAACCGAGAAAACGGGCTCGGGTCTCGACCGACTTTCGGCGGGGCAGCCGATTGATGAGTTTCCGTCGGAACCGGTCTATTCCTATCTTGCCGCTGAGACATACATTTCGCCGCCCACAGTGTTTGCCGACGCGGGATCCCCAGCTAAACTTGGGGAGCTTTGCGATCTAGAGATAGAAATCCTTTCCTACGATAGTTCGACAATCGCTTTGCGATTACGCGGTCTTGATTGGTCTTGGGACGGTGAATTTGCATTGCAACGGTATCCTGCGATCCAGCCTCTCGTAGCGGATGAAATCCAACCATTTGTAGGGCGATCAGATGATCGTGTTCCGATTTCGGAGTATCTCTCCGAGTTTGTACCTCAGTTTCGCTTGGAAGACTTTGATATTGTCGATCGCGACACACTCTTAGAGGCGAACAAGTCAGGTGAAGAGCTATCAGCTCAGACTCTAACCATCATTGATTGGGGTGCAGAGAAGATCAATATTGAGATGGAGAAGCCTGGGGTTGGGGATGCGAAGGCACTTTCAATCTTCGATTGGACAAGATCGTACCTTAAGAAAAAGGATTGCGTGTTTGTCTTCAATGATGATGGTGCCGGCGAAGTCGCTGATTTCATATCTCTCGAATTGGGAGCCGATGAAAATTGGATTACGTTTTTTCATTGCAAGGCAAGTGGTGCAGAGAGCGCCGGATCAAGGCTTCAAGACATATATGACGTTAGCGGACAAGCTATACGGAGTGGTATTTGGCTGTCCAATCGACGCTTAATCGATCAGCTGAAGCATCGGATGGGATTAAAGGGTATTAAGGGTATCGAGAATGGCACCCTTGAAACGCTGAGCGATGCGTTTTCGCCTGCAAATTTTCAAAAGCTAAGATTCCGCAACGTTATAGTCCAACCGGGAATATCTGCGTCGAAGTTGAAAGAGAGACCGGAACAGGTTCTCGTTGCAACGAAGCATAGTGTAGTTGCAGCTGGTTTTCATGAGTTTCTGATCTTCTGTAGCAAATAGCTAACTCCACCCCTCATCCTTGATCCCCCGCCAGCGCGGGTTCTCTTCCTCGCTTTCCTCCACCTCGCGCTTGCGCCAGTCGGGTGAGGGTAGGGCGACGGTCTCGTCCTCTTCCTCGTCGTCCTCGCTTGCGTGAGCGTCGGTATAGGAGGGGTGTTCCGGGTCGTTCCACCATTGGTAGCCGGCTTCCTCGTCCTCGCGCTGGCAGCGGAGGAATTCGTCATGGGCGGCGCGGGTGCGGGGGCTCATGGCGAGGAGGCGGCGCTCGCGCATCTTCGACAGCTTCTCGTTGATGGAGTGGAGCACCGCGTCCTCGTCCTCGCCCCGGTCGGCCTTGGCGGCGGCGGCCTGTTCGTCCTCCCACTCCTTTCGCCACTGCTTCTTGAGGCGCTCCATTTCCATCTTGCCGACGGCGTTCATGCCTTTCGCGCGGCCCTCGCCAAACCGCTCGGGCGCGCGGTTTCTCAGCATGAACATGAGCAGGCGGTCGTTATAGGAGATGCGCGTGCCGACGAGCTGGCCGTAGGAGTACACGGGCACCTCCACCCCGTTAAGCGCCCGGTCCATGGCGACGTCCTCAACGCGCTTCATCCCGAAATCGAGTGCGGCTTCCCAGGCGGCGGCGAATTCCTCGGCCCCGGGCTGGCGGCGCAAATGGTAGGCGCCGTGGGTGGAGCGGTTCACCTTGCGGCAGGCGGCGGCGACGCTGCCGGTATCGGCCAGCGCCTCTATAAAGGCCTGCTGGACGTGGGGTTTCCACCCGTTGCTGCGGTCCCTCAGGCGCGGGACCGGGGTGAAGGCGGGCAGGGTGGTGAGGGGTGATGGCTGGTCGGACATGCGGGCGCTCCCAATCGCGAAATGGCGTGGGGGTGTGGCGCGCGAGGGGCCCGGTAGGAAAGGGGAATAGGGGTTGGTGTAGGCGTAACCTACGCGACGTCGCGGGTGGGCGTTGCCGTATCATCCGCGCGGCGACGGGGGGCTGCTGCGGTCTCGAGGTCGTCGGAGTGCACGAAGCGGTCGCGGCCTTGCCGCTTGGCTTCGTAAAGCGCGTCGTCGGCCACGCGGTAGAGGGTGCGCCAGGCGCGATCGTCTTCCAGCGTTCCCTCGGCAATGCCGATGCTGACGGTGACCTGCCCGCCGTGGGGCATGGCGGCCTCGCGGATTTCGGCGAGGAGCTGGGCGGCCTTGCCTGCGGGCAAATCCTCGCGCGTGCCGAGGAGGGCAAATTCCTCGCCGCCCAATCGGGCCGAGCTGACGTTGTTGCCCGCGTGGCTGTCGATGAGGCGAGCGACTTCCTGCAGCACCGTGTCGCCCACGTCATGGCCGTGGGTGTCGTTGATGGTCTTGAACCGGTCGATGTCGATGAGCAGCAGGCGCGACGGCGCAGCGCCGCCCAGCGCCTCGGCAAAGTCGAGCAGTGCGCGGCGGTTGAGGAGGCCGGTGAGCGGGTCGGTCAGCGCCAGCGTCTGGCTCTTGCGCTTCAACAGCAGCAATTCGACCACCTGATTGTGGTGGACATTGATCATCCGCCACTGGAACAGGCCGGCAAGTCCGAGGCTGACCGCCGCAGCTATGTCGAGCACCGAGCCGGTGAAGATAAGCAACGCGGAAATCGGGACGATGTCGATGAGCAGGTGCATCGCGGCGGCCGCGCGGATGCTGGCGACGCAATAGGCAGTGGCGAGCGCGCCCATCACAAGCATGACCGGGAAGTGCAGCCTTTCCGTGCCCTCAACGCTCAGGAAGGCGGCGATGGTCCAGACGGTGCAAATGACAGCGCCGATCAATGAGGAGATCCAGCTTTCGACAATGAACCGCTCGGCGCGCCACGGCTTGGTGTCGAACTGGTTGTCCTTGCGAAGCTGCAACAGGGCGACGCTGCAATAAAGCGCCATCGCGGCGGGCAGGACCCACTTCACGAACCATCCGGCGCTTTCGGGCGTGACCATCACGGCGAAGGGCGTAGTGATGAGCAAGGCGACGAACAGCCAGCGCGCCTGTTTCTGCACCTGGCTGGCCGCTGCGACGACGTAATCCACGCGCACATCATGCGGCAAGTCGGGAATCGCGACGTCGCGCAAGAAATTGCTGAGCCTGCTCATGAGTATTCGATAGTCCCCCAACGCCTAAACAACCCTTAACCTAGTCATTTGTTGGCGATTTCTTCGGCTTACTAAGCAGGCCGTTAACCAATGTCGAGTTAGCGGGACGCCGACATCAACAATCACGGATGAATTCCCACATGGCCCAGCAGGCACCGGTCGCACCGACACTTCCCCAAAACACCCCCGCCTCCGAAATTCCCGCAAGGAATGCGCAGATTGCAGCGAGCCAGGAGACCTACGAGTGGACCGACAGCGTCCCGGCGGTCGACGGCGTGCCGGTGGTCAGAGTGCTGCCCAAGGGAGAGAAGCCGTCGCTGGAATGGTGGGTGAAGCTGCTGAAAATCGTGCTCGAGCTGGCGAAGAACCAGGTCGCGGTCGAGGCATCGCTGATCGAGCAGGGCTTGTCGACTTTGGACACCGCCTTGCTCGACGCGGACCGCGTCGTGATCGCGGCCATCGAAAAGGACGTCGAGGGTCTGGAGCTGAAGCTCTTTGGAGACTGTGTCGAGAAGAAAGGCTTCAAGACGATCGCAACCGATGCGCTGCATCTCGTCGAGGCCGAAATCGCCACCGCCGATTTGCAGAATCATGCGACAAAGCTGAAGGGCATTCTCGAACTGCGCGGAGCCACCAAGGCGGCGCTCGGGCAGGAACGCCCGCGAACGCTCGAAAACTATCTCGACAATTTCAAGACCATTCCTGTCCCCGGCATCGCTTACACTTTCCAGGACGACCTTGAATTCGCGCATCTGCGCGTCGCGGGGCCGAACAGTGTGCTGATCGAGGCCGCCAGGGAGGTCCCGCAGGGCTGCGCTGTCACGCCTGCGCAATATGCCTCGGTCGTCGCGGGCGACACGCTGGAAGCGGCGGTCGAGCAGGGCCGCCTGTTTCAGTGCGACTATTCGCCGCTGTCGATCATCGAACCGGGTGAATGGGACGGTCTGGCCAAGTACCTGACCTGCCCGATTGCGCTTTTCGCCGTGCCGCCGGGCGGGGACAGCCTAGTGCCGGTCGCCATCAATTGCGACCCTTCGAACGCGGCCAGCCCGGTGATGACGCCGACGATGGCGAGCGACAAGGCGTGGGGCTGGGAAATGGCCAAGCTGGTCGTGCAGGTGGCCGACGGCAATTATCACGAGCTCTTCGCGCATCTTGCCCGCACGCACCTCGTCATCGAGGCGATTGCGGTCGCGACCCATCGCCACCTTGCCGAGGCTCACCCGCTCAATGCGCTGCTGGTGCGCCATTTCGAGGGCACGATGTTCATCAACGAGGCGGCGGCGACGAGCCTCATTACGCCGGGTGGCCCCATCGACCATATCTTTGCTGGCACGATTGCGACCAGCCAAAAGGCGGCAGTCGAAGCGCGGCTGAGTTTCGATTTCGCCAAGGGCATGCTGCCGCAGGATATCGCGGCGCGCGGGGTGGGAGCAGATAGTTCGCTCGCCAACTATCCCTATCGCGACGATGGGTTGCTGGTTTGGGAAGCGATCGAGACATGGGTCGGCGAGTACGTGCGGACCTATTATTCGCAGGATAGCGATGTCACCGGCGACACCGAATTGCAGGCTTGGGCGCAGGCGATCGTTTCAAGCGGCAAGCTCAAGGGCTTCACCACGCCCGCCACCATCCAGGATGTCATCGACCTCGTTACGATGACCGTCTTCACCGCGAGCGCGCAGCATGCCTCGGTGAACTTTCCGCAGAAAGCCATCATGGAATATGCGCCCGCTGTGACAGGCGCGTTGTGGCAGGCGGCACCGGACAACGAGAACGGCAATACCAAATCCGAGTGGCTCGCCATGATGGCGCCCGAGGCATTGGCACTTGAGCAGTTGAAGACGCTCTACCTGCTCGGTTCGCTCTATTACCGCCCTCTGGGCACCTATCTCTCGCCGAACTTTCCCTACCCGCAATGGTTTCGCGACCCCAAAATTGTCGGCGAGGATGGGCCGCTCGCACGGTTTCAGGCTTCGCTCGCCAATGTCGAGGAACAGATCGTCGCCCGCAATGCCGAGCGGCGCCGTCCCTATACATTCCTACTGCCGAGCCTAATTCCGAGCAGCACCAACATCTGATGTGAAAAAGCCGCCGGAGCTTCGAGGCTCCGGCGGCTAATCGCCAATTCATTGGCAGGGTTACGGGCGCGTCTGGCCGTCGCCGTGGACGAGGTATTTGAAGCTGCATAGCTGCTCGAGGCCGACCGGGCCGCGGGCGTGCATCTTGCCGGTCGCGATGCCGATTTCCGCGCCCATGCCGAACTCGCCGCCATCCGCGAATTGCGTGCTGGCGTTGCGCATGACGATGGCGCTGTCGATGCTGGTCATGAACTGCTTCGCCGCCGCATCGTCCTCGGTCATGATGGCGTCGGTATGGTGCGAGGAATGCTCGCTCACCCAGCCGATAGCCTGTTCGAGGCCGTCGACGACCTTCACCGAGGCGATGGGGTCGAGATATTCGGTGTTCCAGTCGGCTTCGGTGGCAGGTGTGATGCTGCTGTCGATAGCGACGGCTTCCTCGTCACCGCGCAATTCGCAGTCGTTTCCCATGATGGAGGTGAGGCGTGGGATGAAATCCTTCGCCACTGCGCGGTCGACCACGATGCTCTCGGTCGCGCCGCAGACGCCGGTGCGGCGCAGCTTGGCGTTGCGGATGACCTCGGCTGCCTTGGCGAGGTCGGCCGCCTCGTGGACGTAGCTGTGGCAGTTGCCGTCGAGGTGGAGGAGGGTGGGGACGCTCGCCTGGTCGCGGACCAGTTCGACGAGGCCGCGGCCACCGCGCGGGATGACGAGGTCGACATATTCATCGGCCTTGAGCAGCGCGGCAACGGCTTCGCGGTTGGTGGTACCGACGGTCTGGACGGCATCTTCGGGCAGGCCTGCCGCGGCAAGCCCCTTGCGCATGCAATCGACGATGACGCGCGTCGAATGGCGGCTCTCGCTGCCACCGCGCAGGATGACGGCATTACCGCTCTTGAGGCACAATGCGCTGGCATCTGCGCCCACGTTCGGGCGGCTTTCGTAAATCATGCCGATAACGCCGATGGGCACGGCGACGCGCTCGATCTTGAGGCCATTCGGTCGGTCGAAGGTCGCGAGGCTGCGGCCGACCGGGTCGGGCAGCTCGGCGATTTCTTCCAGCGCACCAGCCATGCCTTCGATGCGTTCTTCGGTCAGCTTGAGGCGGTCGATGAAGCTGTCGGGCTTCTTACCCTCGACGCTCTTCACGTCCTCGACATTGGCTTCGAGCAGTTCGGGCGTTGCTTCGCGCAGCGCCTTGGCGGCCTCGCGCAGCGCCGTGTTCTTGGCATCGGTGCTGGCGGACAGCAGGCCCTGTGCTGCCTTGCGGGCATTCTGGCCCAGCGTGGTGATGTGGATCTGCGGGTCTAGGGTCTGGTCGGTCATAATTTCTCTCTTCGTCTGGGGGCTGGGCGGGAGGCGCTTGGGGTCAGCGCAGCTCTACCGCCCGGTCGTAGCAGGCCTGCAGTGTAGCATGCATGCGGTCGGTTAGGCCATTGTCTCCATTCAACGCATTGAGGCCAGCGGCGGTGGTGCCGCCCTTGCTGGTCACCGAATTGCGCAGTTCCTCGAGGCTGGGCGCGTCCGGCTCGCTGGCCATCGCGATGGCGCCGCCGATGGTGCCGAGCACCATTTCGCGCGCCTCTTCTTCGGAAAATCCCTGCGCCATGGCGGCTTCGGCATAGGCGCGGGCGATTTCGAAAACATAGCCCGGGCCGGAGCCTGCGACTGCCGTCACGCGGTCCAGCTTTTCTTCGCTGTCGACGGTGACGACTTTGCCTGCGCGTTCCATGAATTCGACCGCGTGTGCCATGTGGGCGTCACTGGTATGGGGACCGGCGACAACGCCGCTAACCCCGCGGCCGACTGCGGCGGGGAGGTTCGGCATCACGCGAACGACGGGCTTGTCGCCCATCAGTTTCGACAGGCGCTCTGCAGAATAGCCGGCGGCAATCGAGATGACGTATCCGCCCTCGGCAAGGTTGTCGGCATACGCGGGCATCACGTCGTCGAACATCTGCGGCTTCACTGCCGCAACGATGCAATCGAAGCGCTGCTCGGCGATTTCGGAACCATCGCGGACCAGTGTGACTTTTTCAGGCAAGTCACTGGCCATGGGATCGACCACGGTGATTGCCTCGGGGCCGGAGACCCACTGGGAAAGTAAAGCGGAACCCATTTTTCCGCATCCGACAATAAGAATAGAATTGATAATTGTAGAATTCCGTTTCCGCGCTGGTCGCGCTCTGTGTAATTCTTCGACTTAGGCTAAATTGAAATAAAGTCTTAGCAAGTCGTAAGCTATTCGGAGTTGGTTACTTACTATTTCTTGCGCATTCGATATTTCAGAAAAGGCGGTTGTGCACTGCATCATCCCTATCTATATTGAATCCTAGAAATTTCAAGGTAGATACATTTTTTATATATGACCCAGAAACGCAACATTGTTGTCAAGATTGGCTCGGCGCTCCTCGCAAATCAGGAACTGCTGACCCCCCGATATGGTTTCCTCCAGCGCCTGCTCGAAGACGTCGCAACGCTTCGCGCGCAGGGGAATGATGTCATCCTGTGCTCCTCCGGCTCGGTGGCGCTTGGCCTCCGGATCATCGGTGAAACGCCCGAGAGCGCCGGTATTTCCGACAAGCAGGCGGCCGCCGCCTGCGGCATGCCGCTGCTGCTCAACGCCTACAAGCAGGTCGGCCACGAATTCGGTTTTGAGATCGCACAGGTCCTTTTGACGCTCGGTGATTTCGAGGACCACCGCCGCTTCCTCAACACGCGCAACACTGTCGCGCGGTTGCTGGAATCGGACATCATGCCCATCGTCAACGAGAACGACACCATCACCACCGAGGAAATCCGCGTCGGTGACAACGACCGTCTCGCGGCCAAGGTCGCCCAGATGGTCGGCGCGACCGACCTGATCATCCTGACCGGTGTGGACGGGCTCTACGACCGGAATCCGGACGACCCTGACGCCGTCTTCATTCCCGAAGTCACCGATGTCGGCCCCTATATGGAAGCCACCAAAGGCAAGAGCACGCTCGGTACCGGTGGCATGGAGACCAAACTACAGGCCGCCAATATGGCGCAGGAGGCCGGCGTCACCACTTGGATTGCGCAGGGCGAGGTAGACCGGCCGCTTTCGACGGTTATCGAAGGCACCCGCCGCGCCACCAAGGTGCTGCCGCATCCCAACCCGCTTTCGGGCTGGGACAGCTGGATTGCAAACCGCCTGCAGATGGCGGGCAGCCTCGTGATCACGGACGCGGTCGCCGATGCGATTGCCAAGAACGACAGGCCCATCAAGCGCGCCGATGTCATTTCGATGGACGGTGACTTCACGCGCGGCGACGTGCTCCACATTTATGATAGCAAGGGCATCGAACGAGCCCGGGGCCTGTCCGATTTCACCTCGGAAGAGATCCGCGTGATGACGCATAATCCCGATACCGATGCCGAGCAGCTCCTGGGCTATAAGACCCGCGGCGAAATCATCCGCAGCAACAACCTTGTCATGCTCGAGACGCGCCATCTCCTGTGGGATGCGCCGGAGGGCATTGCCGAAGAGTGAGCGCATACGTGGATTTCGACGAGAACTTCACTTGGCGTTCAGCGGGGTGCTGGCTATAGGCTCGGCCCTATGACGACCAATTCGCGCATCAGCCGCTCTCTCGCCCTCGGCACGCTCGCTGCCTCGACCGTGTTTCTCGCCGCATGTGGTGGCGGCCAGTCGCGGCCGACGGACACGGCCTATGTCGCGCGCGATGTCGAAAGCCTTTATGCGCAGGCCAAGGAAGACCTCGACCGCGGGCGCCCGAATATCGCTGCGGTATTGTTCGACGAGGTCGAGCGCCAGCATCCCTATTCGCCCTGGGCTCGCCGCGCGCAGCTGATGAGCGCATTCAGCTATTATGTTGCTGGCGACTACAACAAGTCGATCCAGGCCTCGCAGCGCTTCTTGTCGATCCACCCGGGCAACAAGGACGCGCCTTACGCCTATTACCTGATTGCGCTGAGCTATTACGAGCAGATCAGCGACGTGCAGCGCGACCAGAAAATCACCGAGCAAGCGCTGACCGCTCTGCGAGAAGTGAACCGCCGTTTCCCGCAGACGCAATATGCGTCGGACGCGCGCCTCAAGATCGACCTCGTGCAGGACCATCTCGCGGGCAAGGAAATGGAAATCGGCCGCTATTACCAGCGTTCGGGCAAGTGGATTGCCGCCCAGATCCGCTTCCAGAACGTTGTCGACACTTACCAGACCACCAGCCACGCTCCCGAGGCACTTTATCGCCTCGTCGAAAGCAGCCTCGCGCTCGGTATTCCAGCCGAAGCAGTGAAATACGCTGCCGTCCTTGGTGCGAACTACCCGGGCAACGAGTGGTACGAAAAGGCTTACGAGCTTGTACAGGACCACGCACCGGGCCTCACCCCGAGTTGATTGCAGAACAGCGCTGCGGCGCTGTCTTGTAAATTTTTTTGCCGGTTCTTGAAACCAGACCCGATCTGTCGCATTTAATTCATGCGGACCGGGCCCCTCTGGCGTGCTGCCTAGTGCTCACGTGATGTCGGACCGCATCGGACAACCGATGCGTGCTGGCTGGCCCCTCTTCCCCTCCCTCCCAGCTTGTTGGCCCATCGGCTGTCCGATCGAATTCAACTCGATTTCGGAGACAGAACATGATGGCCCGCACTTTCACCCTGACCCAGATCCACCAGCGGATTGACGAGCGCCTGCGCATCGAATTGCGCAAACGCCGGCCCAATCCGCTTGAAATCTCGCGCCTCGAGCTGATGAAACTGCGCGCGAAGAGCGCCTTGCGTCGCCTTATGGCGCGACCCGTTTCTGCCTGATGGCGGGCCGCGGAGGCCGTCACTCGCGCTCACTCCATCGCGCCGGTGGCGGCTTCCCACACATTCCTGAGAAGGCCCGGAGAACACCTTGGTCCAGTCAATCACGCCCCTCCTGAAGGACTTCCTGCAGAAGGAATCCGCCGGCGGCATCGTCCTCGTATTTGCTGCGCTGTTCGCGCTCGCCGTCGCGAACTCGCCGCTGCTGGCACAATATAGCGCGTTGCTCGACACTGGTGTCGTCGTCGGGATCGGCAGCTTCGTGATCGACAAGCCTTTGCTGCTGTGGATCAACGACGGATTGATGGCGGTGTTCTTCTTCCTCGTCGGCCTCGAGGTGAAGCGCGAAATTTTCGAAGGCCAGCTGTCGAGCTGGGACAAGGCCTCGCTCCCGCTCATCGCTGCCATTGGCGGCATGGCAATCCCTGCACTTATCTTCCTTTCGCTGAACGCCGGGTCGCCCGAGACAATCAATGGCTGGGCAATCCCGGCTGCAACCGACATTGCCTTTGCGCTGGGCATACTTTCGCTGCTCGGGCCGCGCGTTCCCGTTGCGCTCAAGGCGTTGCTGCTCGCAATCGCGGTGATTGACGACATCGGCGCCATTGCCATCATCGCCATCTTCTATTCGGGCGAACTCGACACGGGCATGCTGGGCGCAGCGGCGATCGTCTTTGTGGTCATGCTTGCAGTCGGCAGGGCGCGCGTGCAGTCGACCATTCCATACATCCTGCTGGCCAACCTGATGTGGGCTTTCGTGCTCAAGTCAGGCGTCCACGCCACGCTGGCAGGCGTCGCTGCGGCGATGACCGTTCCGCTCGATGCAAAGAGCGACCACGGCCCGCTAGAGCGAATGGAGCACGCGCTGCACCCCTGGGTGGCTTTCCTGGTCATCCCGATTTTCGGTTTTGCCAATGCCGGGGTGACGCTGTTCGGCCTGTCGCCTGCCGCCCTGTTCGAGCCGCTGCCCCTGGGCATCGCGCTCGGCCTGTTGGTCGGCAAGCAGATCGGGATCTTCGGTTTTGCCTTTGCTGCCGTTAAACTGAAACTCGCCTCGCTTCCGGTAGGGGTCAGTTGGGCGCAACTTCACGCGATGAGCCTGCTCGCAGCAATCGGCTTCACCATGAGCCTCTTCATCGGCAACCTCGCTTTTGCCGATCCGGCCCAGATCGACGCGGTCAAGATCGGCGTGCTCGCCGGTTCCACCATCGCAGCGATCGCCGGTTATCTCTTGCTCAACCGCGCGCTTCCGCGTGAAGCCGCTCCCGAAAGTATCGACTGATGGAATTTCTCTTCACCGACTGGCTCGGCACTCCCGTATGGTTCTGGGCTGCCTTCCTCGCCATCGTCATCGTGCTGACGGCGTTCGACCTCGGCTTCCTGCACAAGGAAGACAAGGAACTCGGCATTGGGGAGAGCCTGAAACTTTCGGCCTTCTACATCGGCGTCGCCCTGCTGTTCGGCGCCTGGGTCTGGGCCGAGCGCGGTGCCACTGCGGGCATGGAATACTACACCGGCTTCTTCATCGAAAAGGCGCTGTCGATCGACAATGTCTTCGTCATCAGCCTGATATTCACCTACTTCGCCATTCCCGCCAAATACCAGTACCGTGCGCTGCTGTGGGGCATCATGGCCGTCATCGTGCTGCGCGGCCTGATGATCGCTGGCGGCGCCGCGCTGTTGGCCGAAGCCTATTGGGTGCTCTACCTCTTCGCTGCCTTCCTCATCATCACCGGCATCAAGATGTTCTTCGCCGGGGACGAGCCGATGGACGTGGGCAAGAATCCCGTCATCCGCTGGATCAGCAAGCATATGCGGGTGACCAAGGACCTCCACGCGCAGCATTTCTTCGTGAAGGTCCCGGACAGCAAGACCGGCAAAATGGTAACGGCAGCCACGCCGCTGTTCCTCGCGCTGGTCGTCATCAACCTGGCCGACCTCGTCTTCGCGCTCGACAGTGTCCCGGCCATCTTCGCGATTACGACGGACACATTCATCGTCTACACTTCGAACATCTTCGCCATCCTCGGCCTGCGCGCGCTCTATTTCGCGTTGGCTGCGATGGTGCACCGTTTCCACTACCTGAAATATGCGCTGGCGGCCGTGCTGGTCTTCATCGGCAGCAAGATCTTCGTCACCGATTTCCTGCTCGATGGCGGAAAGATGCCCGCGTGGATCAGCCTCGGCGTAACCTTCGGATTGATAGCAGCGGGCGTGCTTTACTCCTTGTGGAAGACACGCGACGGGGAGGAACAGGACTGGCCTGCCGAGCCCGAGGCGAGGGACGCACGCCCGCCTGTTTGAAACTGCGCGCGAAAGGATGACGGGCGGGCCGCGACCGGCTAGACAGCGCTGAAATGCTGACCCGCCTTTCCATCCGCAACATCGTGCTGATCGAGGCGCTCGACCTTGATTTCGGGCGCGGGCTGGGTGTGCTTACGGGCGAGACCGGGGCGGGCAAGTCCATCCTTCTTGATTCGCTCGGGCTGGTGCTGGGCAATCGCGCAGACAGCGGACTTGTGCGCGCAGGCGAGGAGAAGGCGAGCGTTTCGGCCAGTTTCGAATTTGCCGCTCTGCCGCCGGCTATCGCCGAGACGCTCGATGATGCGGATATCGAAGTCGAGGAGGGCGAGCCGCTCATCATCCGCCGCCAACTGAAGGCCGACGGGGGTAGCAAGGCGTTTATCAACGACCAGCCGGTCGGCGTGGCCCTGCTGCGCGAGATAGCTGGCGCGCTGGTCGAACTGCATGGCCAGCATGACGACCGCGGCCTCGTCAATCCGCGCGGCCACCGTGCTTTGCTCGACCGGTTTGCAGGAGCCGACACCGCACGGGTGGAGCAGGCGTGGAAGAAATGGCGCGAGACCGAGGAACGTCTCGCCACCGCGCGCGATGCGGTCGAGCAGGCAAAGCTCGATCAGGACCTGCTGCTGGCGCACCTCGCCGAACTGACCGCGCTGGAACCGCAGGCGGGCGAGGAAGCGCGTCTCGCAGGCGCGCGGGCCGATATGCAGAAGGGCGAGCGCCTGTCGGGCGACCTCGAGGAATTGCGGCACCTTTGGGAGGGCTCCGATTCCCCGCTCGCATCGCTGCGCGTGGCGGCGCGCAAGCTCGACCGGATTGCTCCGGAGCATCCGCTGCTCGCCGAAGCACTGGCGGCGCTCGACCGCGCTGTCATCGAGGCGGGCGAGGCTGAGGAGAAACTCGAGAAAGCGGCAGATGCGCTGGTCCATGACCCGGCGGCTTTGGAAGAAGCCGAAACGCGCCTCTTCGAACTGCGCGCACTGGCCCGCAAGCATCGCTGCGAAGTCGACGAGCTTCCCGAAGTCATGCGCACCATGCGCAGCCAGCTCGATTCCATCGAGGGCGGCGAGGCGGAGCTCGACGCGCTGGAAGCTGCCGCTGCCGAGGCGGGCAATCGCTACCGCGCCGAGGCCGAGGCGCTCCATGCAAACCGCGTAGCGGCCGCTCTGCGCCTCGACGAGGCCGTGGCACGCGAACTTGCACCGCTGAAACTGGATGCTGCCCGGTTCAAGACGGCCGTGGCCGAGCTTCCCGAAGACCGCTGGGGCGCGCATGGGCTCGACAGCGTCGAATTCCTCATCGCCACCAACCCCGGCGCCGACTTCGCGCCGCTCAACAAGATTGCCAGCGGCGGCGAATTGTCACGCTTCATCCTCGCGCTGAAGGTCGCGCTGGCCGAGCAGGGCGGAGCGGCGACGGTCATCTTCGACGAAATCGACCGCGGTGTGGGCGGCGCCGTCGCCAGTGCCATCGGAGAACGCCTGGCGCGGCTTGCCAGCGACGGACAGCTGCTTGCCGTAACGCACAGCCCGCAAGTCGCCGCTCGCGGCCGCACGCATTACATGATCGCCAAGAGCAGCGACGGCACCGTCACGCGCACCAGCGTGGCCCTGCTCGACGAGGCCGGACGGCAGGAAGAGATTGCGCGGATGCTGTCGGGCGCGGAAGTAACGCCAGAGGCTAGGGCGCAGGCGGATCGTTTGCTCGAAGGGGTCTAGCGCGGGGCACAAGTTTACGAACTACGCATTGAACCTCGGAAAGCTGGAGGTCGCATGCGTAGGTTTATCGCAGTTCTTCTCGTTGCGTTATGCGCAGCCTGCGCTCCCTTTCTCCCTCGCTATTCCGTTCCGCAAGATGCGGAGGCCACAGGATTCTACGAGGACCAGCAGCGGCCCGACCTCGCGCTTCTCGAATTTCGCCTCGCCAACTATTTCGCCCGCGACGAGCGGCCTTATGAGACAGTTTGCGCTGTCGATGGGAGCGAAATGAAAGGCAGCCAGCAGGAAGTGCCGGTCGCTCTCGACGCAGATATCGAGCGCAAACTGCTGCGGCGCTTCCCGTCGCTTACCCCGGCAGGTGGCTGCAAGCGCGAGGGGCTCTCGGTGAAGGATAGCGACACCGGAGTCGAAGCGGCGCTGTTCGACGTGCACGATCTCGAATGCGAGAGCGCCGACAAATGCAGCGCATGGGGCGGCTATTACGCCAACGGCCAGCATGGCTGGAGCTGGTACTGGCTCGAATGGAATGGCCGGAACTGGAAAATCAGGCCGCGCGATCTCGGCATCGTACTGACCTGACCGCCGCGCTTACGGCATGTCCGGTTCGCGCATGCTGATATAGATGAGCGTCATCATCGCCATGCCGCCGTAGACCCAAGAGCCGTCGAACGGACCTTGTCCAAGTGGCATCTGCCACAGCTGGTAACCGGCGATCGCAATGCCTTGAAACAGGCCCCACCAGTTCACCACTGCGGCGGCCATGGCAATTTTCGCCCACCTCTTGGCGAGTTCGAAATCTGCCGCGGTGGTGCTTCTCGCCGACCACATTTTCCAGGCTCCGAACAATCCGCCCAGTCCGGCGAGCAATTCCAGCGAGAATACCACCACCATGGCGATGGCGATGAGGAATGCGGGCGGCACAGGCAGCAGCGTAACCGGATAGGCTTCCTGGTCGGCGTGACTCGTCGTGTAGACGAAGAAGTCGTAGGCTTGCGGCAGGTTGGCGATGTTGTGCGCGACGTAAAGCAGCGCCATCAATGCGACACTCGCTGTAATGGCGGCCTTCAAAACGCGGTCTGTCATGGTTTCCCCCAGCAGTTGGACCACGACCCGAGCGCGGCTCTTTGCGGGGCCGCCTGCCTCATGCATAGCGGAGGGGAAGGGAATCGACCAAATGGCCGGACAAGCGCCTGTGGACATGACGGAAGCCGACGCAGCAAACGAGCTGATGCGCCTCGCACGCGAGATCGCGAAACACAATAAGCTCTATCACGCGAAAGACGACCCCGAGATTACCGATCAGGAGTTCGATGCGCTGGTGCGGCGGAATGCCGAACTGGAGGAGGCTTTCCCGCATCTCGTGCGTGAGGATTCTCCCTCGAAGGTTGTCGGTCACGAAATTGCTGCTTCGCCGCTATCGAAAGTGACGCACGAGGTCCGCATGATGAGCCTCGACAATGCCTTCTCGCCCGAAGAGGTAGAGGATTGGGTGTCGCGCGTGCGGCGGTTCCTCTCATTGGGCGAGGGCGAGGAAGTCGCCATTACCGCCGAGGACAAGATCGACGGATTGTCCTGCTCGCTGCGCTACGAAAACGGCAAGTTGTTGCGCGCAGCCACGCGCGGCGACGGGCAGGTGGGCGAAGACGTGACGCCCAATGTCGCGCAAATCCCCGACATTCCGCAGAAGCTTTCCGGTGATGTGCCCGAGGTCTTCGAAATCCGCGGCGAGGTCTACATGTCCAAAGCCGACTTCCACGCGCTCAATGCGGCGCAGGAGGAAGCAGGCGGCAAGCTTTTCGCCAATCCGCGCAATGCCGCTGCCGGCTCGCTGCGCCAGAAGGATGCCAGCGTGACGGCAAAGCGTCCGCTGAAGTTCTGGGCGCATGGCTGGGGTGCCGCCTCAGAGGTGCCGGGTGCGACGCAGGAAGAGGTGGTCCGGAAAATCGAAGGCTGGGGCGTGCCGGTCTCCCCGCTGTTCACGCGCGTGCATGACGTCGCATCGATGCTCGCACATTACGACAGGATTGGCCGAGAACGTCCTGACCTGCCTTATGAAATCGATGGTGTCGTCTACAAGGTCGACCGGCTCGACTGGCAGCAACGTTTGGGCTTCGTCGCCAAGGCGCCGCGCTGGGCGCTGGCCCACAAATTCCCTGCCGAGCAGGCCGAGACCACGCTCGAGGCCATCAATATCCAGGTCGGGCGCACGGGCAAGCTGACTCCGGTGGGCCGCCTTGCGCCCGTGCTGGTGGGCGGGGTGACGGTCACTAATGTCACGCTCCACAACCGCGACGAGATTGCGCGGCTTGGCGTGAGGCCGGGTGACCGCGTAGTGGTCCAGCGCGCGGGCGACGTTATTCCACAGCTTGTGGATAACCTGACGCGAGACGTCGAACGCGAGCCGTTCAACTTCCCCGACCACTGCCCCGAATGCGGCAGCGAAGCCGTGGCGGAAGAGGGCGAGGTCGACGTGCGCTGCACAGGCGGTCTGATATGTCCCGCGCAACGTACGGAAAGATTGAAGCATTTCGTCAGTCGCGGTGCGCTCGACATCGACGGGTTGGGCGAGAAGACCATCGACCAGTTCTTTGCGCTGGGATGGCTCGAAAGCCCCGCCGATATCTTCCGCCTGCACCAGCGTCGTGACGCCATCCTCGCGCTCGAAGGTTGGCAGGAGCGGTCTGTGGATAAACTTGTGGACAGCATCGAGGCCCGGCGCGCTCCCGACGCGGCGCGGCTGCTCTTCGGGCTCGGCATCCGCCATGTCGGCGCAGTGACGGCGCGAGATTTGATGAAGCATTTCCACGAACTGCCCGCCTTGCGGCAAGCTGCGGAAGCCGCGCGCGCTGGCGACGAGGAAGCTGCAGCCTCGCTCACGGCCATCGATGGTATCGGTGGCGCGGTGGTCGAGGCGTTGGGCGACTTCTTCCACGAAGACCACAACAAGGCCGTCTGGGACGACATCCTCTCTGAAGTCACGCCACCGCCCTATATCGTCGAAACGAAGGAGAGCCCCGTCAGCGGCAAGACGGTGGTCTTCACCGGCAAGCTGGAAACCATGAGCCGCGACGAGGCCAAGGCGCAGGCCGAGCGCCTTGGTGCAAAGGCCAGCGGTTCGGTCAGCGCGAAAACCGATTTGCTCGTCGCAGGGCCTGGCGCGGGCAGCAAGCTCAAGAAAGCCGCCGAACTCGGTATCGAAGTGATCGACGAGGCGGGCTGGGCCGAAATCGTGGCGCAGGCGGGCTGAGCTATGAACGCACGCGGGATAGCTTTGGGTGTGGTTTTCGGCGTGATGTTCGCCGTGACGATGGGCAATTTCGCACTCGGCATCGCCATCGGGCTTTGTTTCGCGGTGGCATTCAGCGCTGCGTTCAAGGAAGATAGCAAGCGCGAAGCGGAGGCCGATGACGGCGATGAGCATCGCGACGGCACCCGCTGAACAATTTGGTCGGAAACCATCGGCTTACCTCTCGTTGGGGTGATGTGAGCCGTTCCCCAGTCCTGTTTCTGACCGTCGCCATTGTCGGCGCCTTCCTCGTCCTCGCCACACGGCTGAGCACGCCGGGCGAAACCGCCGAACAATTCCAGCAGCGCATAGTCCTTGCCGAGAAAGACCTGACGCCGCCCGAGCCCGAACTCGATGAGGCACAGAAGGCGCTCGAGCAGGAGCTTGTTGAACTGGGCGAGAACTTTGATGGCGTCACAGGGATTGCGGTGACCGAGGCCGATACCATGGCCACCATGGCGCATGATGGGGACACACCCTTCCCGCAGCAGAGCGTCAGCAAGCTGTGGGTGGCGATGACCGCGCTCGACCTGGTCGACAATGGGGCGCTGGACCTTGAAGAGCCAGTGACACTGCGCAGCGAAGACCTCACGGTTTTCTACCAGCCCACCCGCAATATCGTGCGCTCGCGCGGATCCTTCAGCACCGACTACGGCGACCTGCTGGACCGGGCGATTACGCAGAGCGACAACACCGCGAACGACCGTCTCCTGCGCCGAGTGGGCGGTCCGCAGGCGGTGGAGGCTTTCATGCGCCGCAATGGCATAGCGGGCGTCCAATTTGGCACCGATGAGCGCACCAAGCAGAGCGAGATTGCCGGCCTTGAATGGCGGCAAGCCTATTCCATCGAGAATGCCTTCTATGAGGCGCGCGACCGCGTGCCAGACGAAGAGCGCCGCCGCGCCTTCAATGCGTATCTTTCTGACCCGATGGACGGGGCGAAGGCCTCGGCCATGGCGAAGGCGCTGGCGAGGCTGGCGAGAGGCGATTTGCTCTCGGAAGAGTCGACCGACCTTATCCTTTCCACGATGGAGGAAACGAAAAGCGGGCCGCGTCGGCTCAAGGGTGGTGTGCCGAATGGCTGGACCTTTGGCCACAAGACCGGGACGGGACAGTTCTTCGACGGGGTGCAATCGGGCTACAACGACGTTGGCATCCTCACCGCGCCGGATGGCTCGCAATATGCGCTGGTCGTTTTCATCGGTCGCACCCGCGCTTCCTATGCTGCGCGGATGGAAATGATGCAGGAAGTTACGCGCAGCGTCGTCCGCTATCACGAGGCGAAAAGTACCGCCAACGCCGCCTAGTCGGTGACGGGTTCTTCAATCCACTTCATCACTCCGCCCGGTAAAGGTGTCCACCGACCAATCTTGACTCCCGCAGCGGCCAGCGTGTTCGAAGTCCACTGGTTGCAAGTGTTGCCGAGGTGATAGGTGCCGGGCGCGTCGTAGAACACGTCGTAGGTGCCGTAGCCGGGATAGGTTTCGCGTCCCTCGTAGGGCGGAATTTGAGCTTCGATGATGGCGACCAGCTTCGCGTATTGCTCTTCGCTCAAGCGGAGGGGGCGATTGGATGGGCCAGGGGCGGGGCGGACGTAATGTGAGGCATGGATGAGACCGTCGCCTCCGACGGCTGCACGCAGCGCGCTGGAGATGGCGAGGTCGCCCCATGTCGGGGTGTTGAGGAAGACCTCCCGCTCGCCCCAGCTGACGGCGACATGGGTATAGGCGCGATAGGGTGCGTCGATGTCAGATGCGGGAAAGGTTTCGCGCCAGTCCTTCACCGGCGAGATCAGCGGCATGACGATTTCGGTATGGATGCCATTGTCGCCGACCATGATTTCGACACCGCTCGCGGGTTCCTCCCAACCGGAATTGCGCGGTATGGAGCTGCCTATCCATGCGGACAGCAGGAAGAGAATGGTCGCAACAACGGGAATGGCGAGGAGCCACAGGCCGATCCGCAGCGCGCTCTTGGAATTCACCGCACCCGGCTCTTGCGCATCCAGAGGATGGACCAGTCGCCATTGGTCACGCGGCGAGCGAGGCGGAAGCCTTGCTTGCGATAGGCTGCGCGAACTTCGGCCTCCTGCGTCTGGAGCAGGCCGGCCAAGAGCAGGCTGCCGCCGGGCGCTGTCGCGGAAGCAAAGTCGGGTGCGAGTTCCACCAGCGGTCCGGCGAGGATGTTGGCGATGAGCAAATCATAGGGCGCGCGGGCCTGTATCAGTGCGTCATCGGTGCCCGGCGCAATGACCATGGTGAGTTCGCCTGCGCCTGCGCCCGTTGCCACGCCATTGGTCGCGCAATTGTCCTCGACCACGCCTGTACAAACCGCGTCGATATCGGATGCTGTCGCCTTGGCTTGGGGCCATAGGTGCATTGCGGCGAAAGCGAGCAGGCCGGTGCCGGTGCCGATGTCGGCGTGGTTCTTCACCACCAGCCCTTCGCGCTTCATCAGGTCGAGCATGGCGAGGCAGGCGGCGGTGGTCTCGTGCTGGCCGGTCCCGAAGGCCTGGCTGGCGGGAATGATGAAATCGACGAGCGTGTCGTCCGCCGGATATTCGGGTGTGCGGACATGGAAGCGGCCCGCGCGAATGGGCTCGACACCCTGCTGGCTCAGCGTCACCCAATCCTGTTCGGGTAGCTTCTCCGCCACCAGCTTTGGCGCGCCATCTGCGAACAGCGCTGCGACGGCCTTTTTGTCGGCTGCAGTAGGCTTGTGGTCGAGCCAGACTTCGAGAATCCAGTCGTCGGGCTTGTCCTCGGCAATCTCACGGCCCGAGACGACAAGTTCCTCGGGAAAGTCCCACGCTTCGTCATGCGCGAGGAGGGCGGCCTGGACGGTTTTCTTGTCCGCCTCTCCCGAAAGTTTCCACGCGCTCATTGCGCGGCTTCCTTGGCGAGGCGCTCATCAAGCTTGCGGGTCAGGGCAGCCGCGTAATCGGTGCAACTTGCGATCTTTCCGGTGCGCATGTTTTCGATCATTCCGCTGGCCGAAGGGTGCGGCGTGAAGAGTTCATCGCATGGCAGGGCGCGCACGCGGTCGATACTGGTGAGAAAAGCGCCGACATAGTCCGGATGGTCACTGAACCGGTACCCCTCCGCCGACACGGGAGACAGGCTGTCAACATAGGCGATGCGGCGACAGACCGGTGGTTCGCCCGGATTGCTGCAGGCGGTCCAGGTCCAGCTCAGCGCACCGGGCGTGTGACCGGGCGTGGCGTGAGCGGTAAGTTCGAGGTCGCCGAGCTTCAGGACCTCGCCGTTCTCCACGATGCGCGCAACTTCGACAGGCGCCATCGGATCAAGGCTGGTAGCCTGCGGGTCGCCCTCGCTAACCAGACCGTTACGCAGGACTTCGGCTGCGACGCTCGAAGCAAGGATTTCTGCACCAGTCGCTTCCCTAATCTTCGCGAAGCCGCCGACGTGGTCAAAATGCTCGTGGCTATGGAGGAGGTAGCGCACATCATTCGGTTCGAAGCCCGCCCTCCGGATATTCGCGAGCACGATCTCCGCGCCACTCTCGGTTCCGCTGTCGATCAGTACATGGCCCTGTGGGTTCGTCACCAGAATGGCGGATATGCCGCAGGTCCCGACATACCAAGTGTTGCCGAGAATCTGGAAGGGCGGGGCGGGTTTGTCCCACTCGTCCCATTTCTCGCAACTCTCAAGGAAGGCGGCGACACGCTCGCGCGGGGTCGGCGCGGACTCGGTTGGAGTGGTCGCAATTGCGGGATCGGGAGTAGGATACGCGGTTACGTTGGCACAGGCTGTCGCAGCCAGCGCGAGCAACGCGATAAAGAGTGGTCTACCGGACATAGCTTGCCCCATTGGCATCGAGCGTGGCCCCCGTCATGCTGGGCGGGGCGTCGAGTGCACAGAATTCGATGATGCGCGCCATTTCGGCAGGCTCGGCCACGCGGCCAAGGGGGATATCGGCGAGCAGGCCGTCGCCGCCGCGGCTTTCCAGATAGTCTCCCGCCATCGCAGTGTCGGTGAAACCGGGCGTGACGGCGTAGCTGTAAATACGCTCGGCGGCATAGGCGCGCGCGATGCTCTTGTGCATCGCCAGCATCCCGCCCTTGCTCGCGGCATAGTGCCAGTGCGCGGGCGAATCGCCGCGGTGGCCTGCGCGGCTCGCGACATGGACGATGCGGCCGCTGCTGCCGGTTTCCTGCCAGTGGAGCACGGCAAACCGGCTGAGCTGCGCCGAGGCGGTGAGGTTGATGCGCATGGTGTCTTCCCAAGCGTCGAGCCACTCGATGTCCGAAACATCGACCGGATTGGACGCAAACAGTCCCGCATTGTTAACCAGCACGTCGATATCGCCGCCCGCCTTTTCCAGAGCGGCTTCCCACAGCATCTTGGGTGCGAGCGGGTCGCGAAAGTCGGCAGCCAGCGTGCCGAAGCCTTCGCCGCTGGTCGATTGGCCGATGACCTTGGCACCGCGCGCTTCGAGGGCTTCGCGCGCCGCCGCGCCTATCCCGCGCGAGGCGCCGGTGAGAAGAATGCATGTCATGCATCACGCTATTCGAAACTTTGCGACAAATGTCGAGGCCGCGCGCCTTGCACCGCCCGCCAGCTTCGCTAAGGAGGCGCGACGAAATTCTCGCAACGGACGTAAACTCCATGGCAAACCGCCCGCTTTCACCGCATCTGCAAATCTGGAAATGGGGCCCGCACATGCTGGTCTCCATCCTCCACCGTGTTACCGGGGACGGCCTCGCCATCGTCGGCCTCGCTGTGCTGCTGTGGTGGCTGGGTGCGATGGCAGGCGGTGCTGAAAGCTACGCCACCTTCGCCGATGTGATGGGTTCGCCCGTCGGGATGGTGGTGCTGGTTGGCCTTAGCTGGGCCTTCTTCACCCATATGATGAGCGGGCTTCGCCACTTCGTTCTCGACATCGGCGCGGGCTACGAACTCGACACGAACAAGACGTGGTCGGTTCTCTCGCCCATCATCGCAATTCTCCTGACCGCCGCCTTCTGGGCGGTCATCCTGCTTCGCTAAGGGCTGCACGGATAATGGCACACGACACTCCCATCAAACGCGTGCGCGGGCTCGGCTCGGCGCATGAAGGCGCGCATCACTGGCTGGTGCAGCGCTTCACCGCCATCGGAAACCTGGTGCTGATGCTGTTCCTCGTGACCAGCCTCGCGCTACTCCCGGCCTATGACTTCGCCACCATGACCAAATGGGCCTCGCAGACGCTTCCGGCGACCGCGCTGGCGCTGCTGATCGTCAGCGTGTTCTGGCACGCGCGCCTCGGCCTGCAGGTGCTGATCGAAGACTATGTCCACGAAGCGGGCACCAAGTTTGCCACGCTCGCCCTTCTCAACCTTGCAACAATCGGCGGCGCAGCTTTCGGCCTCGTGTCCATCGCGCGCATCGCCCTCTCAGGAGCCGCCTGATGGCCCGCACCGACACTTTCGAAATCGGCGGTCGTAGCTACCCCATCGTCGACCACACTTATGACACCGTCGTCGTGGGCGCGGGCGGCTCGGGCCTGCGCGCAACCATGGGCAGCGCGGAAGCGGGCCTCAAGACGGCCTGCATCACCAAGGTCTTCCCGACCCGCTCGCACACGGTTGCAGCGCAGGGCGGCATCGCGGCCAGCCTCGGCAACAACACGCCCGACCACTGGTCGTGGCACATGTACGATACCGTCAAGGGCTCCGACTGGCTCGGCGACCAGGACGCGATCGAATACATGGTCCGCGAAGCCCCGCAGGCGGTTTATGAGCTGGAGCATGCGGGCGTGCCCTTCAGCCGCAACAAGGATGGCACGATCTACCAGCGTCCGTTCGGCGGCCACATGCAGAATATGGGCGAAGGCCCGCCGGTGCAGCGCACCTGCGCCGCGGCCGACCGGACCGGCCATGCCATGCTGCACGCGCTCTACCAGCAGAGCCTCAAGTATGACGCGGACTTCTTCATCGAGTATTTCGCGCTCGATCTCATCATGGAAGACGGACCCGACGGCAAGGTGTGCCGCGGCGTCATCGCCATGTGCCTCGACGATGGGACCATCCACCGCTTCCGCAGCCAGGCGGTGGTCCTCGCGACCGGCGGCTATGGCCGCTGCTACTTCACCGCGACCTCTGCCCATACCTGCACCGGCGACGGTGGCGGCATGGTGCTGCGCGCAGGCCTGCCGCTTCAGGACATGGAGTTCGTGCAGTTCCACCCGACCGGAATTTACGGCGCGGGCGTGCTGATTACGGAAGGCGCGCGCGGCGAGGGCGGTTACCTCACCAACTCCGAAGGCGAGCGGTTCATGGAACGCTATGCGCCTTCCGCAAAGGACCTCGCCTCGCGCGACGTTGTTTCGCGCTCGATGGCGCTGGAAATGCGCGAAGGTCGCGGTGTCGGTCCCGATGGCGACCACATCTTCCTGCACCTCGACCACATCGACCCCAAGGTGCTGGGCGAGCGCCTGCCGGGCATCACCGAAAGCGGCAAGATCTTCGCCGGTGTAGACCTCACCAAGCAGCCGCTGCCGGTTACGCCGACGGTGCATTACAACATGGGCGGCATCCCCTGTAACTTCCACGGCGAAGTCATGGCGGGCGACCCGAAGGACCCGGAAAAGATCGTCCCCGGCCTGTTCGCGGTTGGCGAAGCGGCCTGCGTGTCGGTCCACGGCGCGAACCGCCTCGGTTCGAACTCGCTCATCGACCTCGTGGTCTTCGGCCGCGCGACCGGTCATCGCCTCAAGGAAATCATCAAGCCCGGCGCGAGCCACGCCGAACTGCCCTCGGGCAGCGCAGACATGGCACTGGGCCGTCTCGACCACTTCCGCCATGCCGACGGCGCTTCGCCCACGGCAGAGGTGCGCGCGGAAATGCAGAAAGGCATGCAGAAGCACGCTGCCGTATTCCGCGACAGCAAGCTGCTCGCCGAAGGTGTCGAGGTCCTCAAGAACGTCAACAAGCGGATGGAGGACATCAAGGTCTTCGACCGCTCGCTCATCTGGAACAGCGACCTCATCGAGACGCTCGAGCTCGACAACCTCATGGCGCAGGCCAATGTCACCATGGCATCGGCCGAAAACCGCAAGGAAAGCCGCGGCGCCCACGCGCACGAGGACTTCCCAGAGCGTGACGACAAGAACTGGATGAAGCACACCATCGCCTGGTTCGACGGCTGGGGCGGCCAGGGAGGCGGTGTGAAGATCGACTACCGCCCGGTGCACGAGTACACGCTCACTGACGATGTGAAATACATCGAGCCGAAGAAGCGGGTTTACTGACATGGAACGACGCCCGGACGGCACTTTGATGTTCCGTCTCGGGCAACCGTTGCATCAGATCGTAACTGTCTTGCTGGTCGCGCTGGTCGTGGCCGCTTCCTTCCTGTTTGGCGCGATTGCCAATGAAGAACCATTGGAGGTCGGAGGCGAAATTTGGGCCAGTGCGACCGTGATGAATATCGCATTTGCGCTTGGAGGGCTGCTCTCTTTTGTGATTGCTTTCCCGCTACTGATGGCGCTGCGTGCACGCCTTAGCGGAAGACAGTATGTGCGCCTCGATACGCGGCGAGTAGTACTCGAAGGCCTTAACTGGAAAGGCATCCAGCAATTCCAGTATGGCGACATTGAGAAAGCCGAGTTGGCATCGATGGGGCGCCATCAATTCGTCCTGGTTAGACACAAGGACGGCAAAAGGATGACCATCCCGCTTCTTGTGTTCAACGACGAGAACGATCCGGCAAAACTGGTCGCTCACATCAGCAGCCGCATGGCAAACGGCTGACATGCGGGGCGCTGTCGCAGCGATAGCCGCTGTTGGGCTGCTCGCCGGATGCGGCGCCTCGGTGGGTATCCCTCCTGCGACTGTCGGCGCCGATGCTTTTTACTCGAAGCATATCTCCGCGCGCGCGATTCCGATCCTCTCCTCTTCGCGCGTACCTGATGAAGCCCTCCTTGCTGCCCGCGACATGACGCGCAGCATGTTCTCTCATCGCCCGGACTTCGCAGAATGGCTCGCTGCCAACGACTACCGCGTCGCCATCATCGCCGAAGAGGAGGCGATGCTAGATCTCCCCGAAAAAGCGCATTGGACCAAGCCTGCGCGCGACGACCCTCGGCTGACGCGGTGCGAGTTGAATCATTACGATGTCCGCATCGGGGCCAAGTCCGACCGGCAGTATTGGGACGAGCGGGCGAGGGGGATTGGCGGCAGGCGCACTGTCGGCTCCGAGGAGGACGTGCTGGGGCTGCCCACTACGCGCTATTGGGGCGAGACCATTTTCGTGCACGAGATGGCGCATAATGTCCTTTTCGCCATCGAAGCGGTCGACCCGGCGCTCTATGCGGAGGTAGAGGCGGCCTATGCCAATGCTCTGGCGAACGACCTCTGGCTCAACGAATATGCGACCACGACCATCCAGGAATATTGGGCGGAAGGCACGCAGATCTGGTTCAATTCGAACCGGCGGGTGATGATCGACGGACGGCAGATCCTCAACCACCCCGACCTGAAGGCCTACGACCCTAAGCTCTATGCCGCATTGGCGCAGGCCTATGGCGACAACCATCGCCTGAAATCGGACCCGTTCTGGATGAGCTCCGCGCGCGTCCCTCCCGGACCGCCGCCGCTCAACACTGCCGAGGAATGTTAAGCCGCAGCTTCAGATGATGGCGGCGATGAGTCCTCGCTCCTTCGCCTCCTCGCAGCCCAAGTACCAATTGTCCGGCGCCTTCTCGCGAATTTCGTCGAGCGTCACGTCCGAACCTTCAGCCAGCGCCTCGAAACCCGATTCCTCGATGGCTATGGATTGCTCGATTTCGTTGAGCGCGGCCTTCAACTGGGAGGTACAGCTTTTGAGCGGACCGGACAGTGAAATGGTCTTTTCGATTTGCCGTTCATGCACAAGCAGCGTGGTGCCTTGGGTGAGGAAGCGACAGGCCACGGGGAAACCCGCCATGAAGGTGGCTCCAGCCGAATAGACCGCTGCCTTACCGAGGAAATAGATGGTCCGCCCCGCCTCGCGCAGCAGTCGCACATCGTCGGCCATGGCGCGTGCGATTTCAGGATTTCCGCCCAGCGTAGTGAGGGCGATGACAAGCGGGCCTTCGGTGGGCGCGGCGCCCAGCTGGTTGCGGAATTCGGCATACATCGCCTCGTCCACGCTGCCCACCAGCCTCAGCTGCGGCGCGCCAAGCACTGCATTGCGATCTTTGTCGTCCATCGAATTTCCCTGTGCCTGCGTAGATGCTCCCTTGCAGTGCGCAGCGAACCTTATTGTTCCTGAACAACCATTCATCCACGCTTCATGTTTACAAACGTAGTCATTATGGCTACAGGCGTAATCAAACACGAAGCGCCTTGTCAGGGAGTGAGTCGAAATGGGTAAGCGCAAACAGGCTGTCGGAGAGCGTATCAGCGAAGCCGAGCACGCCGTGATGGAAGCGCTGTGGGACCAGAGCCCGCTGGCCGCATCCGAGGTTTGCGAGCGGGTCTGCAAGGCCAACGACTGGTCCATCCCCACCGTCAAGACACTCCTCAGCCGCCTCGTCAGCAAGGGCGCAGTCGGCACCGAGCCGGAGGGGCGCAAGTTCCTCTACCATCCGCTTATCGAACGCTCCGATTATGTCGGCGGGGAAAGCCGCCGCCTGGTCGACCGGCTGTTCGGCGGGCGGGCAGCGCCGCTCTTCGCGCACCTGGCGGAGAACGAGGCGCTGAGCGATGCCGACCTCGAGGAAATCGAGGCGCTCTTGAGGGAGATGCGCAAATGACCGAGCTTCTGCGCGAATATTGGAACTGGTTCCTTTTCGACACGCTGCTGTGGACCGGCGCGCTCATTGCGCTGGTGATGCTGCTGCGCCGCCCGGTGGCGCGCTACTTCGGGGCAGGGGCGGCCTATGCGCTATGGTTCCTGCCGCTGGCGCGCCTGCTCATCCCGCCGTTCACACTGCCCGCGTGGATGCGTCCGCTGGCGCAGACATCCGAAGAAACGCTTGCGGCGAGCGAGCCAGTCTTTGCCCTCGAACCCGATGCTGTCGTCCTGCCGCTCGCCGAGCCGGGCATGAGCGCGCCGACTGTCGTTGCGGCCAGCCAGCCGCCGGTGGACTTCCTCACGCCCATGCTGCTCCTGTGGCTGGGCGGGGCGATGTTCTTCCTCGTGCGCCGCTTCTGGCTCTATTTCGCGCTGCGCCGCGAACTGCTTGAAAATGCGCGCCCGGTCGGTGAAGTCGGTTCCATTCGCCTTATCGAGACGCCGGCGATTTCCGGCCCCATGGCTTTTGGTGTGATCGACCGCGTGATTGCGTTGCCGATCGGCTTCATGACCAGCCGCAACCGCCACCAGCGTGACCTCGCCATCGAGCACGAACTGGCGCACCACCGTGGCGGGGACCTGCTCGCCAACATGGCCGTGCAGCCGCTGTTCGCAATTCACTGGTTCAATCCGCTGGGCTGGCTCGGTTGGCAGGCCCTGCGCCGCGACCAGGAAGCTTTTTGCGATGCCCGCGTCGTCGCCTCCCGCCCGCGGGAAGAGCGCGCCGCCTATGCCGGCATCATCGCCGATTTTGCACGCCACACCTCGGTAGCGCCGCGCCCCGCGCTGGCTGCACCGATGGCCTGTCCGGTTCTGGGGGACAAATCGATAATCCATCGTTTGAGGAGCTTATCAATGTCCGATATTTCGCCGCGTCGCCGCCTTACCGGGCGCGCCGCAATTGCCAGCGCTTTCCTGGCTGTGCCGCTCACCGCGTCCATCTGCTATGCGGAAGGTGCGCCGAGCGCTCTTGTCGCCTCGGCGCAGGCCGCCGAGGTCGATGAATGGAACGAGGCAGAGGTCCAGCAGGAAGTGGTCGAAGAAGAATTCGCCGAGGTCGAAGTCGATATCGAGCGCGAGTTCGACGAGGCCGAGCGTGAAATGGAACTGGCCGAGCGCGAACTCGATAAGGCAGAGCGCAAGATCGCTACTATTGAGCGGGAGATCGTCACCGAGCAGGATGGCAAGCTCATCAAGCGCAAAATCCGCTACAGCGGCAAGGGCTGGGAGAAGATGAGCGAAGCCGAACGCGCCAAGTTCAAGGCCGAGATGGCCGAACTTCGCGGCCAGTTCGCCGATGATGGCGAACTGCGCATGGAACTGCGCAAGCTGCGCAGCGACATGGGCGAGAATGGCAAGCTGCGGCAGGAAATCCGCCTCGCCGTGGCCGAAGCGCAGGCTGGTGCAGCCGAAGCAAGCGCAAATGCGCCGCGTGTGGTCATGAAATGCACCGGTAGTGAAGAGCTCATCACCACCGAGGAAGACGCCGACGGTGGTACGACCATGTTTGTGTGTGAAGCCAATGCCGACAAGCTGGCGCTGGGGGCCCTACGCACGGCCCGTTCGGCCATCGCTATCGAACGCAACCTCACCGACGAACAGCGCGCCGAAGCCCTGCGTGAAATCGATCGCGAAATCGCCGAGCTTCAGAAGGGCAAGTAATTCCGCGCCACACTCCTGCGGGCGAAGCGGCCGGTCTCTCCTAGCGAGGGGCCGGCCGTTTCCGTTCATGCAGGCGCAATTCATTCTGAATTCAATTCATCGCTCACAAAGAACGTTTCATCGCAACTGACGATGGAGAAACGTGATGAGAGACAAATCCCCAGGCTTTAAATTATTCCTGGCGGGCCTGTGCGGCTTCGTGCTGCTGGTGCCCCTGCTGATGGTCTACGCCCTGGTGAACGACCGGCAGGGTCAGGCGCGTATTGCAGAGCGCACGATAACTGCCGGTTCGGGCGGTGCGCAGGTCGTGTCCGGACCTGTCATCGAGATACCCTATGAGGAAGTGCGCACCGTCAACGAAACGGTCGATGGGAAGCCGGTTGTCCGAACCAACACAGTGCGCAAATCGATTTTTCTGTCGCCTGTCCGGCACCAACTCGAGACCGGACTGGCGCCAGAGCGCAAGAAGAAGGCGCTCTACGAGACCGTGATTTACCGCGCGACGATGGAGGGAAAGGCACGGTTCGAACTGCCCGAGGAACTGCCTGTCCCGGGTGTCTCCCGCGACCTTCTCTTACTGGACGAGGCGCAAATTCGCTTCGGCGCGTCGGACCCGAGGGGGTTGCGGGCCGCAGCAAATGTGCGCGTCGGCGGCAAGCCGCTCACCCTCGAGCCCGGCGGCGGCACGCGCGCCAGCAATGGTGCTGGCTTTCACGGAGCAGTTGACTGGTCGGGAGGGAGGCCGCTTGTGGTTGACTATGCCTACACACTGCGCGGAAGCCGCCAGATTACGCTCATGCCGCTCGGCGGGCAGACCGACTGGAGCGTCACCTCGACCTGGCCGCATCCCGCATTCGGTGGCGGTTTTATTCCGGACGAACGGGAGATTGGCAGCGAAGGATTTTCCGCGCGCTGGTCCATCGGCAACCTCGCGCTCAACCAGCCGATGGTGGCGGCAGAAGATTTCGAGCCTCCCCACGTCATGGCGCGCGAGGCCAATGACGGGATGATACCCGAAGGTTATTACGAGAGCGAGGATAGCAAGACTGCCACCATCAGCCTGGTCGAACCGGGCGATATTTACGCACAGGTCGACCGCAGCGTGAAATACGGCTTCCTGTTCATCGGTTTCACCTTCGTCGCCTTCCTGCTGTTCGACGTGGTCGGCGGAGCGCGCGTGGCGGCGGCCGAATACCTGCTGACGGGGGCAGGGCTGATCCTGTTCTTCGTGCTGCTGCTGGCCTTTGCCGAGTGGACGGGTTTTGCCATCGCCTATGTGATTGCCAGCGCGGCCATCATCGGATTGCTGACCGCCTATAGCGCGGCGGTGCTGGGTGGATGGAAGCGGGCCGGGTTCATCGGAACACTGCTCACCGGTCTTTATGGCGTGCTCTATGTGTTGCTGAGCCTCGAAGACGCATCGCTTATCGTCGGCTCGGTGCTGATGTTCATGGCGCTGGCTGGCGTGATGTATGCAACGCGCAATGTCGAATGGTCTGAAGTAACCAAGGGTGACGAGCGCTTCGCCGAATAGGCTTGGCAATCCAACAAAGAAGGGGCGCGGACCATGACCGGTGCGCGCCCCTTTTTTCTTATCGTGCCTGTCCTTAGCGTACGATGGTATATTCGTCGCAGGCCTTGTCATCACCGCGCAGGCCCGTGCGCAGCGCCTGGCTCCGCTGGGCGCTCGTGCCGTGGGTGAAGTTCTCGGCCGAGACGCGGCCCTGTGTCAGTCGGTCATCGCCGATGGCAGCGGCTGCCTCCATTCCTTCCTCGATATCGCCCGGTTCGATGAGGTTGCGGTTCTTGCCCGCCCAAACACCGGCATAGCAATCGGCCTGCAATTCCATCCGGACACTAAGCTGGTTCGCCTGACCTCGGCTCACCCGTTGCTGCTGGCTACGGATCTGGCCCGAGATGCCGGTGATGGTCTGGATGTGGTGGCCATACTCATGTGCGAGGACATAGTAGCGTGCGAAGTCGCCACTGTTGCCCGCCATGCGCGCCAGCTGGTCGTAGAAGCTAGTGTCGATGTAGATTGTCTGGTCGCCGGGGCAGTAGAACGGTCCCATCGAGGAATTGCCTGAGCCGCAGGCGGTGCGCACTGCGCCGCTGTAGAGGTCTAGCGTCGGCTGCTGGAATCGGTCGCCGAGGCCTTGTTCCTCGAACACGCGCGCCCAGGTGCGGTTGAGCGAGGTCAGCCCGTCGCAGGCTTCGCGCGCATACTGGCTGCTGGTGCAGATTTCCTGCTCATTGGTGTTGGCGGGACCCGACGCCTGTGTCCCCTGCTGTACGCTTTCGACCGTGGCCGCAGTCTGAAAAGGATCGAGGCCGAACACGAAATAGCCGAGCGCGGCGATGATGATGGTGCCGCAGCCAAGACCGCCAGCCTTGCCGACTCCGCCCCCGCTGCTCGAACGCACGTTGATATCGCCGGTGTTGAACGGATTGAGCCGCATGTGTCTCCCCTTCGGATTGGCCGCTTTACAGCGCGCTCCCTGTGCGCGATTGCCGTTAGTGATTGTTCACCTAACGCTCGGAGAGCCAAATGTTTCTCGAAGGTAAGCGCGCACTTGTAACAGGTTCCACCAGCGGCATCGGCCTCGCCATTGCCCGCGCGCTGGCAAAGGAGGGGGCGAGCGTCGTCCTCAACGGCTTCGGCGACGAGGCGGAGATTGCGAAATTGTGCGAGGAACTGGGCGCGACGCATTCGGGCGCAGATCTCACCGACGTGGCGCAAATCGAGCAGATGATGACAGATGCAGGCGGCATCGACATCCTCGTCAACAATGCCGGTATGCAGCATGTCGCGCCGGTCGAGGAATTCCCGGTTGCCAAGTGGGACACCATCATCGCGCTCAACCTCACTGCCGCCTTCCACACCACGCGGCTCGCCGTGCCGGGAATGAAAGAGAAGGGCTGGGGCCGCATCATCAACACCGCCAGCGCTCACTCCAAGGTCGCCTCGCCCTTCAAGAGCGCCTATAATTCGGCCAAGCACGGCCTCGACGGCTTCACCAAGACCATCGCGCTGGAACTGGCCGAGCACGGCGTGACCGCCAATTGCATCAGCCCCGGCTATGTCTGGACCCCGCTGGTCGAGAACCAGATCCCCGACACGATGAAAGCCCGCGGGATGAGCCGCGAGGAAGTTATCAATGACGTTCTGCTGGTGAAGCAGGCGACCAAGAAGTTCGTCCAGCCCGAGGAAATCGGTGCGCTGGCGGTGTTCCTGTGCCGCGACGAGGCGCAGAACGTGAACGGCGCGAATTGGAGCGTCGATGGCGGGTGGACGGCTGAATAGTTGAAGCGAGACCCCGGCTCGGAGGCCGGGGTGACGTTGCTTTGCTGCACTACCGTCACCCCGGACTTGACCCGGGGTCCCGCTTTTCTTTCACACCAACGTATCGAACAAGTCGTCCCAATCTGGATTAGCGCGCTCGATAAGCTCGAATTTCCATTCCCGCTGCCAGCGCTTGATGCGCTTTTCCTGTGCGATGCACGCTTCGATATTTTCGGCGAATTCCGCCCACACGAGTTTCTTCAAACCGTATTTCGCGCAAAAATCCGAACCTGTGCCCTTGCGATGCTGCTGGATTCGAAGAGGCAAATACGCCGTCACGCCGACATACATCGTGCCCCGATACCGGTCGGCCATGATGTAGACCCAACCGCCGCGATTTTTTTCTCCCATTGAGCGATGAAGAAGGAAGCGGGACCCCGGGTCAAGCCCGGGGTGACGGTTTCACTGGGAAGCACTAGCTAATCCCCCACACCGTCGTTACATGGGCCGCCACATTTCACCCCCGGCAGGCGATTCTCATAGTGGCACATCTCGACATCCCCCTCGGCCTTACCTTCGACGACGTTCTCCTGCGTCCGGCCGAGAGTGACATCCTGCCTTCGATGGCCAACACTGCCACGCGGTTGACCAAGGAAATCCAGCTCAACATCCCGGTCCTCTCCAGCGCGATGGACACGGTGACCGAGGCCGACATGGCCATTGCCATGGCGCAGCTGGGCGGTATTGGGGTGCTGCACCGCAATTTCGAGGTCGATGAACAGGCCGCCGCGGTGCGCGCGGTGAAGCGCTACGAGAGCGGCATGGTGGTCAATCCGATCACCATCCTGCCCGACGCTACGCTGGGCGATGCGCAGCAAATCATGACCGCCAACCGTATCAGCGGTATTCCTGTGACCGACCGCAGCGGCAAGCTGGTCGGCATCCTCACCAATCGCGACGTGCGTTTTGCGGAGAACCCGCGCCAGCCCGTCAGCGAACTGATGACCACCGAAAACCTCGCCACCGTGCCGCTGGGCACGAGCCAGGAGGAAGCGCGCAAGCTGCTCCACCAGCGTCGTATCGAGAAGCTATTGGTGGTCGACGATGGCGGGCGCTGCGTCGGCCTCATCACGGTGAAGGATATCGAGAAGGCAGTCGCCTATCCGCATGCCACCAAGGATGAGCAGGGTCGCCTGCGCGTCGCAGCTGCCACCACGGTGGGGGACAAGGGCTTCGAGCGCACCGAGGCGCTCATTGATGCAGGCGTGGACGTGGTCGTCATCGACACTGCGCACGGCCACAACAAGGAAGTCTCGAAGTCGGTCGAGCGCGTGAAGAAGCTCTCCAATGCGGTGCAGGTTATCGCAGGCAATGTCGCCACGGGCGAGGCGACCAAGGCGCTGTGCGGTTCGGGCGCGGACGCGGTGAAGGTGGGCATCGGGCCTGGCTCCATCTGCACCACGCGCGTGGTCGCCGGTGTCGGCGTGCCGCAGCTTACCGCCATCATGGACAGCGTCGAGGAAGCCGACAAGCTGGGCGTTCCGGTCATCGGCGACGGCGGCCTTCGCACCAGCGGCGATGCGGCCAAGGCGCTTGCAGGCGGCGCGTCCTCCATCATGGTCGGCTCGATGCTGGCGGGGACCGAGGAAGCGCCTGGCGAAACCTTCATTTACCAGGGCCGCAGCTACAAGAGCTATCGCGGCATGGGCAGCGTCGGCGCGATGGCGCGCGGCTCTGCCGACCGCTATTTCCAGGCCGATGTGTCGCAGCAGAAGCTGGTGCCCGAAGGCATCGAGGGGCAGGTCCCCTACAAGGGCCCGGCCAGCGCGGTCGTCCACCAGCTCGTCGGCGGCATCAAGGCGGCCATGGGTTACACCGGCAGCGCCACTATCGAGGACCTGCGCAAGAACGCGAATTTCGTGCGCATCACCAATGCCGGCCTGACCGAAAGCCATGTGCACGACGTGTCCATCACGCGTGAAGCGCCGAACTATCCGACAAGATGATCCTCCCCGTCACGGGGAGGGGGACCATGCGCAGCATGGTGGAGGGGACTCTCAAGAAGCAATGCATCAGCCTTTGAATCCCCTCCGTCAGCCGCCTGCGGCGACTGCCACCTCCCCGACGCGGGGAGGCTGGTTGTGACCCCTGCAGCCCGTGTTCAGACCTCGATCGAGCTGCTCGACACCATCATTGAAGCCGCGCGTGCAAAGGGCGCGCCGGCCGATCGTATCCTCGCGGAGTGGTTCCGTAACAACCGCTTCGCCGGGTCGAAGGACCGCCGCGCTATCCGCGAACTGGTCTATTCTGCCATTCGCGCCTGCGGTCCGGTGCCGAAGAACGGGCGCGCTGCCATGCTGCGGCTCTCGGAAACAGACGAGAGCATTGCTCCGCTCTTCGATGGCTCGAATTACGGGCCTGCCGCAATCGCTGACGGCGAGGAGGCAGCCGAGGCCGGTGTTGCTCCGGCATGGCTGGCAGCAAAGCTGGCCGCGTCCGACATCGAAGGCGCCGAAGCCGAGGCCCTGCTGGACCGCGCCCCGCTGGACCTGCGCGTCAACACGTTGAAGGCGGAGCGTGCCATGCTCACGCTGCCTGTCGAAGTCGAACACACCGCCGCGCCTCACGGCCTCCGCCTCGAAGCGGGCACGCAGGTCGAGCAGTGGACCGAATGGCGCGAGGGCAAGATCGAGGTGCAGGACACCGGCTCGCAGCTTGCCTGCCTTGCAGTAAACGCGCAGCCGGGCGAGACCATCGTCGACCTGTGCGCTGGGGGAGGGGGCAAGACGCTCGCTCTCGCCGCAGCGATGGACAATCTCGGCCGCCTCATCGCGTCCGACACCGACCGTGGCCGCCTCTCGCGCCTCGCGCCGCGTGCCGAGCGGGCAGGGGCCAGTATCATCGAGACGCGCCTACTCGACCCCAAGCGCGAATTCGAGGCGCTGGCCGACCTCGAGGGCCAGGCCGATGCGGTAATGGTCGACGCACCGTGCTCGGGTACCGGTACATGGCGCCGTAATCCCGAGGCGCGCTGGCGGCTCGACGAGGCGGAACTTGCGCGCCTCACCACGCTCCAGGCCGAGCTGCTCGACCTCGCCGCGCGCCTCGTAAAACCGGGCGGGCGTATCATCTATGTCACATGCTCGCTCCTCGACGAGGAAGGCGCGGGGCAGTTTTCAGCCTTTCTAGACAGGGTTAACATATTCCAAGCGCAGGACTTTTCTCTCCCTGCAGGTCACAAACGCGGGAACGGGATGCGGCTCACTCCGTATCACGACGGCACGGACGGATTTTTCATCGCCTGTGCAGCTAGACCGTGATAGCTTTCGCTCTATGGTTAGCATCCAGCCATCCGCGAGACCCTCGCTAACGGAGACGATTATGCGTTTTGCCCCTGCCGCCGCCGCCCTGTCACTGGCCCTTGCCATGACCGCCAGCGTCAGCGTCGGGCAATCGCGCGAACCGGACCCGCGCGCGGCGATGCTGATTGCGCAGGGTGAAGCCGCGCTGGAAGCTGGCGACACGCAAGGCGCCATCGATTCCTACGAAGCAGCGCTGGCGGTGGACCCGGGCTACACCCCGATTTTCCTCCACCTCGCCGAAGCGGCCCGTGAAGACGATTTGCAGGGCAAGGCCATCCGCTACTACCGCGAGGCCCTGATGCGCGACCCCGACAATCTCGCTGCAATTGCGGGCGAAGGTGCGGCCATGGCCGAAAAGGGCGCGCTCGAAAAAGCCCGCCTGAACCTCGCCAAGGTCCAGTCGCTGTGCGGCGAAAGCTGCCCCGAAACGCGCGAACTGGCGAGCGCCATCGCCGCCGGCCCGCGCCAGCCGGTCATGACGGCGGAGGCCAGTGTCCCGGCCCAGCCGCAGCAGAACTGAGCTTCAAACCAGCTCGCGAAACTCCTCCAGAACAGCCCGATAGACCCGTTTCTTGAACGGGACTATCAACTCGGGAAGCTGCTCGGCGTCGACCCATTTCCAGTCGCAGAATTCGGGCGGGTCGTGGGCTTCGAGGTCGATGTCCTCATCCGCGCCGGAAAAGCGCGCGAGGAACCAGATTTGCTCCTGTCCGCGATATTTGCCGCCCCATAGCTTGCCGATGAGTTCTTCGGGCAAATCGTAGCGGATGGGTTCGTGGGTCTGCTGGATGAGGCTGACATGTTCTGCCTTTGCGCCAGTTTCCTCTGCGAGCTCGCGCAGGGCCGCTTCCTTCAGGTCCTCGCCCTCGTCGACGCCGCCTTGGGGCATTTGCCACCAGTCGCCTTCCTTGTTGTCGATACGGCGGCCGACGAACACGCGGCCCTCGCCATTGACCAGCATCACGCCGACGCAGGGTCGGTAACCGAGTTCGCTCACTTGTAACGCTCCACCATCAGTTCGACCGCATCGAGGAAGGCATCGAGGTCCTTCTGGCCGCTGGGCATGGCCTTCCTGAGAGTCGTGAAGCCATGAATGATACCTGGAAATTCGAGATAGACCACTTCGGTTCCCTGCTGGATCAGATGCGCGGCGTAATCGCGCCCGGAATCGCGCAAGGGGTCGAGCCCGGCGGTGCAGACCACGGTGGGCGGCGTATTCGAGCAATCGCCCACCATCGGCATGTTGCGCGGGTCTTGCGGGTCGGCGGCATATTGCTCGGTAAACCAGCCCATCGCCGCGCCGGTCAGCAGGAAGCCTTCCGCAAAATCGGCATAGGATTTGTGCTGCGAGACATCATTGGCGACCGGATAGATGGGCGCCTGCACGATGACCGGCACCTTGGCCGGCTCGTTCGCCAGCTGGTTTGTGGTCACGATGGTGAGGTTGCCGCCCGCGCTGTCACCGGTGATGACGAGGCCGGTAATCTCTCGGCCCAGCGCGTCGGGAGAGGTGGCAATCCAGCGCGCTGCCGCCTCGCAATCGTCGGGTGCGGCAGGGAAGGGGTGTTCGGGCGCAAGGCGGTATTCCACCGACACTACGGGCAGGTCGAGCCGCGCGGCTATCTCGGTGCAGAGAGAATGATAGACATCGCGGTCGCCGATGACGAAGCCGCCACCGTGGATGAAGACCACGCAAGGTGAGGGGCCGCGCTCCTTCTTCGCGTCGTAGAATCGCAACGGGATGTCGCCAGCGGGTCCGGGGCAGGAGAGGTCCTTTATGATGGCGAGGTTGCGCGGCGGACTTTCGGCCAGCGCGCCGAGCGTCTTCATCTGCGTGCGGCCCTCGACCGCGCCGACTTCGTCCACGCCCTTGCCGCCCATGGCTTCGAGCATATCGAGGAATGCGCGAACATCCTCGCGGACATAGTGTTCGGTTTCGGGCACGGGTCTCTCCTCTTCGCGTTGCAAAAAGGGACTTAGCGAAGGCCAAGTGCTTTTCCACCTGCCTTTTTCCCGCTAGCAGAGAAACTTCATTGCGAGAGAGGTGGGCGGGGCCTAGGTGCCGCACCCCGAGAGACAGCGCCAAAGCGGCGCGCGACAAGGAATTTTCTGGATGGCAACAGCCGCCAATCAGGCCGAAAGCGGCCTCCCCGAAGCACCCGAAGCCATCGTCGTGCGGTTCGCCGGCGACTCCGGTGACGGGATGCAATTGACCGGCGGGCAGTTCACCCTGTCGACAGCGCTGGCGGGCAACGATCTTGCGACCTTCCCCGATTTTCCGGCGGAAATCCGGGCGCCGCAGGGCACTCTGTTCGGCGTCTCGGCGTTCCAGATCAACTTCGGCAGCCGCTCGATCAACACCGCGGGCGACGCGCCCGATGTGCTGGTGGCGATGAACCCGGCCGCGCTGAAGGTAAATCTCGCGGCGCTGAAGCCCGGCGGCCTCATCATCGCCGACACCGGCGCCTTCACCAAGCGCAACCTCGACAAGGCGCATTACGAAGCCAATCCGCTGGAAGATGGGAGCCTTGCCAAGTTCGACGTGCTCGCCTTCGACATCAGCGAGAAGACCATCGAGGCGGTGAAGCCCTTCGGCCTCGGCAACAAGGACGCGCTGCGTTCGAAGAACATGTGGACGCTCGGCCTTGCGCTGTGGATGTTCGACCGTCCGCGCGAGCCGATCCACGACTGGCTGAAGGCCAAGTTCAAGTCGAAGCCCGACATCGCCGATGCGAATATCGCCGCGCTCGATGCGGGCCATGCCTATGGCGAGACGGCGGAACTGGCCGGACCGGTCAAGCAGCTCACCATGCCGCCCGTGCAGAGCGAGCCGGGTCTCTACCGCACGATTACCGGCGCGGAAGCTGTCAGCCTCGGCCTCGTCGCCGGTGCGCAGCTCGCCGAATTGCCGATGTTCTTCGGCGGCTATCCCATCACGCCGGCCTCGGCCATCCTGCACCATCTTGCGCGGCTTAAGGAATTCGGTGTCACCACCTTCCAGGCGGAAGACGAGATTGCCGCCATCTGCGCCGCCATCGGGGCGAGCTATGCCGGGCAGCTGGGTGTCACCAGCTCCTCGGGTCCCGGCATCGCGCTGAAGACCGAAGCCATCGGCCTCGGCATCATGACCGAGCTTCCGCTGGTCATCGTCAACTCGCAGCGCGGCGGTCCTTCGACCGGCCTGCCGACCAAGACCGAGCAGAGCGACCTCTACCAGGCCGTCTACGGCCGCAATGGCGATGCGCCGATGCCGGTCATTGCCGCACGCAGCCCCTCGGACGCGTTCGAGGTGGCTATCGAGGCCTGCCGCATCGCGACGCAGTACATGACCCCAGTCATGCTGCTGACCGACGGCTATATCGCCAATGCCGCCGAGCCCTGGAAAGTCCCCGACCCGGACACCTTCGAGCCGTTCCCGGCAAGCTTCCTCGAAGAGCCGAACGATGGCGAGAACTTCCTGCCCTACAAGCGCGACGAGAAGGGCGCGCGACCGTGGGTCAAGCCCGGCACGCCCGGCCTGATGCATCGCATCGGCGGCATCGAGAAGCACGAACTCACCGGCAACATCGACTATTCCCCCGACAACCACCAGCGCATGACCGATGCGCGTAAGAACAAGGTCGAGGGCATTGTCGTCCCCGACCAGGACGTGGCGCTGGGCGAGACCACCGGCAAGCTCGCCGTGGTGGGCTGGGGCAGCACCTATGGCCCCATCCATCAGGCCGTACGCCGCAGTATCGCCAAGGGTTGCTCGGTCAGCCACATCCACGTGCGCCACATCTGGCCCATGCCGAAAAACCTGGGCGAGCTGCTCAAGGGCTTCGACAAGGTTCTCGTGCCCGAAATGAACACCGGCCAGTTCAAGACCGTGCTGCGCGACCAGTTCCTCGTCGACGCCCAGCCACTTACCAAGACCAGTGGCCAGCCGTTCCAGATTGCCGAACTAGAGGCGGAGATCGCCAAGTTCTTCGACGGTATCGATGGCAACGAAGGCGGCGACGTATCGGTGAACGAACAGCAGCTACCCAGCCCGATTGCGGAGAATGACTGATGAACGCACCCGCTAAGATCGAAACCACGCTCAAGGACTGGGAAACCGACCAGGAGGTTCGCTGGTGTCCGGGGTGCGGGGACTATGCCATCCTCAAGGCCGTGCAGCGCACGCTGCCGCAGTTGGGCGCGGACCCGAAAAACACCGTTTTCATCTCGGGCATCGGCTGTTCGAGCCGCTTCCCCTATTACGTCGAGAGCTACGGCTTCCACACCATCCACGGCCGCGCGCCTGCTTTTGCGACGGGCGCGAAGCTCGCCAATCCCGAACTCGACGTGTGGCTGGTGACGGGTGACGGCGACGGGCTTTCCATCGGCGGTAACCACTTGATGCATGTCCTGCGCCGCAATGTGAACATGCAGATCATGCTGTTCAACAACGAGATTTACGGCCTCACCAAGGGGCAGGCCTCGCCGACCAGCCGCGAGGGCACCAAGTCGCCTTCGACCCCCATCGGCAGCTACGACCATCCCGCGCGCCCGGCCGCCTTTGCGCTCGGCAGCGGAGCGCGCTTCATCGGGCGCGGCTTCGATGTGTCGAAGAACCTGCCCGACGTGCTCAAGGCCGCGCATGCACACAAGGGCGCGGCCTTCATCGAGATCTTCCAGAACTGCATCGTCTACAACAAGGACGTCTTCAACGATTTCGCTGCTCCCAAGGGAGCGGAGGACCGCCAGCTATGGCTCGAAAACGGCCAGCCCATGCTGTTCGCCAAGAATACCAAGGGTATTGCACTCAACCGCGATAAGCTGTGCCTCGAAGTGGTCGATGTGGCTGACGGCGACTGGGAGAGCGCGGGCGTCATCGTCCATGATGTCACCAACCGCTCGGTCGCGCACATGCTTATCGAGATGCCCTTCGGCGAATTCCCGATGGCTCTGGGCGTCCTCTACGACGACCCGCGTCCGACCTTCGAGGACGCGGTAATCCAGGAACGCAAGATGGCCAGCGAGGGCAAGGAAGCGAACCTCGCAAAGCTGCTCGGCAAGGGCCAGACCTGGACCGTCAGCGGCACGGCGCAGGATCCGGTCTAGGGCCGGGTAACCTCGCTCGATGGACAATCTGACTCACAGCCTCGTCGGCGCGCTGGTCGGGCAGGCGGGGCTCAAGAAGAAAACGGGCCTTGCGATGCCCGCGCTTATCATCGGGGCGAACCTGCCCGATGTGGATGCGGCTTGCTTCTTCTGGCTGGAGGGCGCGGAGCATCTCGGCTTTCGCCGCGGTATCACGCATGGACCGCCCGCGATGGTCTTGTTGCCGCTGATACTGGCGGGGCTGCTCTACGGTTTCGACCGCTGGCAGGCCAAGCGCGGGAAACAGCCCGAGGACCGGCTGCCGGTCAGCTTCAAATGGCTGTTCCTCCTGAGCTTCATCGGCTGCCTGACCCACCCGGCGCTCGACTGGCTCAATGTCTACGGCATCCGCCTGCTCGAGCCGTTTTCGAGCCAGTGGTTCTACGGCGACACGCTGTTCATCATCGACGTCTGGCTTTGGGCCCTGATGGGCTTCGCGACATGGTTCTCACTCCGGCGCGAGAAGCGGGGCGGGGAGTGGAAGCGGCCTGCGCGCGCGGCGATAGCGGTAGCGCTGGCGTATATCGGGATGAATGGGGCGATTACCGAGAGTGTCGAGGGGAATTTCACGCTCAACGCTCGGCCTGATCATCCCAACGGCAATTTGCGTGTCGGTGCCATAGCAAGTCCGGTGCCACTCTATTTCTGGCAGCGTGAGATAATTGGCACTTCAATTGACCACCAGTACGTTATTCCTGCTGCGGAATATCATGGCCTATTGAATGGCGAGGCGACCGCTGTGATCGGTTTGATACCGAACAGCTATATCGTCGGGCCGCGAGCCTGCGTTTCGAAACTCAACAAACTTTCCGACGCTTCGAACTGGAGTGAGATCGAGGCCTTTCTTTTTTGGTCGAGAAATCCGTTTGTCGAAACGACTGAAGACGGTTCACTATTACTCCGAGACGCGCGCTTTTATGACCCGAGAGCTCGAGACCGCTTCACCGTGGAACTGCCGGACGGAGCGTGTGGGTCCTAGTTAGCGGGACCTAGCTTCTTCCCGGCCTCGCTATCCGCTGCAGCCTTCGCGGGAGCATAGAGTAGCGCCGCCGCCATAAACGCCCAACCAGCGCCGCCCAGCCAGCCCGCTGTCACATCGCTTGGGAAGTGCACGCCGAGCATTACGCGGCTCCAAGCGACCATGGCGGAGAGCACCATCGCAAAACCGATGATCGTGTAGCGCACCGTGTGGTTCTTGCTCAGCGCGGCAAAGGCGATGGACATGCCGATGTAGACCACCGCTGCCGAGAAGCTGTGACCTGAAGGAAAGCTCTCGCCGCCGGCCTCGGTCAAATGCGGCACGATTTGCGGGCGCTCGCGTCCGACCAGCAGCTTTACGCCGGTGTTGGCGATCCAGCCGGTGATGACAGTCGCAGCGTAGAGGAATGCCTCGCGCCTCAGCTTGAGGAACAAAAGCGCCACCACCGCGACCAGTGCGAAGAGGTTTCGCAGGAACACACCGCCCAGCGCCGTCACATCGCGAACGCTCTCGAAGACGAGTTCAGGCCCGCTCGGCCCGAGTTCCTCGCCGGTGCGATAGGACATCAGGCCCCACTGGTCGAAACTGCCGGTGCGTCCGGTCAGCACCAGCCAGACCATGATGGCAAAGCCCGCCCACAGGATTCCGGCCGCCACCAGCGCCTTCTTGCGGTTGATGGTAAAGCCGCGCTCGGGGACCACCATGGTCTCGGCGGGGATGGGGGCTTCGTCCTGTTCGGCGGCCTCGGATCGTATGCTTTCCATGAGGGGAGGAACATTTGGCCGCGCATTTCCGTTCCGCTGGCATGAGTTCCCCGCAGATAGTCTGGCTGAGGCGCGACCTGCGCATGACCGACCAGCCCGCCCTCCATGCCGCAGCCCAGGCCGGACCTGTCATCCCGGTCTATGTCCTCGACGATGAGCGGACAGGTGACCATGCGTATGGCGGCGCGTCGAAGGTCTGGCTGCACTATTCGCTTGAGAGCCTCGGCAAATCGTTCGGCAGCCGCCGCTCGCAGATAGTCCTGCGCAAGGGCGATGCGCCGCAAGTGCTAGCCGCCATTGCCGACCAGACAGGCGCAAGCTGCATCCACGCCATCCGCCATTACGAGCCTTGGTGGAAGGAAGCCGAGGACGAGCTTCGCGATGCGCTGGGCGAGGACACCAAGCTGTGCCTCTATGATGGCAATTACCTCCTGCCACCCGGCTCGGTCACGACAGGCTCGGGCGATCCGTACAAGATCTACACGCCCTTCTCGAAAGCGATGCTTGAGGTAATGCCCCCGCGCGATGTTCTGGGCGAGCCTGAGACCATCTCCTCGCCCGATAGCTGGCCCGAAAGCGATGAGCTTGCCGACTGGGACTTGCTCCCTAACAAGCCCGACTGGGCAGGGGGCATCCGCGCTTTCTGGGAGTTCGGCGAAGCCGCAGCGCACGACCGGCTCGATTGGTGGGCGGACGAAGTTGCCGATTACGACGAAGGCCGCAACTTGCCCTCTGAGGACATCACCTCGCGCCTCTCGCCGCATCTCCACTGGGGCGAAATCAGCCCGGCGCAGGTCTGGCACAAGCTCAAGGACAAGCGCAGCGACGGGTGGAAGACCTTTGCCAAGGAGATCATCTGGCGCGACTATGCGCAGAACGTCATCGACCAGTTCCCCGATTACCCGCGCGACAGCTACCGCGACTATGACGAGCGCAGTTTGTGGCGGAACCCCAATGCGGGCCACCTCATCGAAGATGACCTCAAATGCTGGCAACGCGGGATGACCGGTTACCCCATCGTCGATGCCGGTATGCGGCAGCTGTGGGAGACGGGCTGGCTCCACAACCGCGTGCGGATGATCTGCGCCAGCTTCCTCGTGAAGCATTTGCTAATCGATTGGCGGCATGGCGAGCAATGGTACTGGGACTGCCTCGTCGATGCCGATTACGGCAACAACGGCGTCAACTGGCAGTGGATTTCGGGCACGGGCGTCGACAGCAACATGTTTAGCCGGATCATGGCCCCGCTTACCCAGAGCGAAAAGTTCGATGCTGCGGGCTACATCCGCGAATATGTGCCCGAACTGGCTGAGCTGGACGACGACTGCATCCACGACCCGCCCGACGACAAGCGCGGCGACTATCCGGTCAAGATGATCGGCCACAAGGAAGCGCGCGAGCGGGCTCTCGAAGCCTATCGGGCAAGCAAGACGTAGCGGACTTGTCGCACGGGGCAGGGCGCGGCATAGGGCGGCCTGTATGGACATGCAGACCAGCCAGCGCGGACGTGACCTTGTCGAAGGCTCCAAACCTTTCGCGCGCAAGCCGGGGTGGCTCGCCCGGCTGATTTCTCCGGCCTTTTCGAAGATACTCGGCAAGATAGATGCGGCGCTGACCAGCGGGACCATTCACGGCACCATGCCCGATGGCAGCCCCTGCGTGCTCGGCGGCCGAGCTCCGGGTTTCGAGTGTACGGTCGAACTGCGCAGCTACAACGCGCTGGTGCGGCTTGCCAGCAATGGCTCGGTGGGCTGGTACCAGGCGTGGGAAGCGGGCGAGTGGTGGAGCCCCGACCCGGTGCCGCTGTTCGCGCTCTTCGTCCAGCATGCCGAGCGCCTTGGCGACACGGCAAGGGCGAAGGGGCCGTTCCGTCACGGGCTAAAGCTGGCGCACCTCGTCAACCGCAACACGCATGAAGGCGCGCAGAAAAACATCTCTGCGCATTACGACCTTGGCAATGATTTCTACCGCGAATGGCTCGACCCGACGATGAGCTATTCCGCCGCGCTGGGTGTGGGCTCGGACCCGCTCGACGCTGCGCAGAAGCGCAAATGGGCGGCCTTGCGCGAGCGTGTGGGCGAGGCGGACAAGCTGCTCGAAATCGGCTGCGGATGGGGCGCGCTGGCCGGATACTTTGCGAAGGGCGGGAGCCAAGTGACCGCCATCAGCCTGTCCGACGAACAGCTGGCGTGGGCGAGGGAGCATCACTCCGCCGACATCGATTTTCGCAAGCAGGACTATCGCGACACCTCGGGGCAGTACGATGCCATCGTCAGCGTCGAGATGGTCGAGGCGCTCGGCCGTGAATACTGGCCGACCTTCATGGACTGCATCGCGCGCAACCTCAAAACAGGCGGGCGCGCGGGCATCCAGTACATCTCGATGCGCGACGAATTGTTCGATGAATATGCGAAGAGCGCCGACTTCATCCAGGCCTATATCTTCCCCGGCGGGCTGCTCATCCGCACCAGCGAATTTCGCCGTTTGGCAGAAGAGCGCGGCCTCAAATGGCAGGACCAGACCGACTTCGGCCTCGATTACGCTGAAACGCTGCGCATCTGGCTTGAGAACTTCGACCGCGCGGTGGAGGAAGACCGCCTGCCGCCGGGTTTTGACGCGCAGTTCTGCGAGTTGTGGCGGTATTATTTGCGATATTGCGAGGGCGGTTTTCGCGGCGGCGGTATCGATGTCCACCAGGTCACGCTGGTAAAAGAGGGAGAATGAGGATGCGGAAGGTTCTGGTTTCGGCTCTGGCGATTGCGCTGACCGGGTGCATCAGCGTCGCCGACGCGCCGCCGGCGCCCATGGCCCAGCCGGCTGTAACCCAGTCGATGCCGGAGCAGATGGCCAGCCTCGACCCTTCCGATTCCATACTGTTCTGGAGCGACGAGCGGCGTTCGGCAGCCTTTCGCGACATGGAAGGTTTGTTTGCGGGGCTCGAGGTATCTCCCGCGTACCGTCCGGCCGGTTTCCTCCAGGGCACGCCGCTTGATGCCGCAACTGCCGCAATGGCGCGCCAGTTCATGGCCGATACTAACGCGGCGGGGCTCATGGTGCTCAAGGATGGCAGAATCCTGTTCGAGGAATATGGCCTAGGAATGGAACCTGAGGACCGTTGGACAAGCTTCTCGGTTGCCAAGAGCTTTACCTCGACCTTGCTCGGCGCTGCCATCGAGGATGGCGATATCGAAAGCCTCGACACGCCGGTTACCGACATCATCCCCGCGCTCGCCGGGACTGCCTATGACGGTGTGACCGTCGGCCAGGTCGCGACGATGACCTCGGGCGTGGCATGGAACGAGGATTATACCGACCCTGCAAGCGACGTTGCAAAGATGCTCGCAGTCACTCCCGTTGAGGGGGAATCGCAGGCGGTAACTTACGCCCGCACGCTGAAGCGCGAAGCGCCAGCGGGCGAGAAGTTCGTCTACAAGACGCTCGAGACCAATCTCCTCGGGCTTCTCGTGGAGGAAGCGACAGGGAAGTCGCTCGCCGCCTATTCAGCCGAGAAGATCGTGGGACCGGCAGGTTTCGAGGGTTCGCTGTTCTGGATGCAGGATTTGACCGGTGGCAACATCGGCGGCTGCTGCCTCTCACTGACCCTCGCTGACTATGCGCGCTTCGGGCAATTCGTGCTCGAAGGTGGCAAGGGTGTGGTGCCCGATGGCTGGTTCGCCGAAGCAGGCGCGCCGCAGGTCGATTTCGGCAAGGGTCATGGATATGGCTACCAGTGGTGGACCTATCCGGGCGGGCTTTACGGCGCGCAGGGTATCTTTGGACAGGCCATTACCATCGATCCGAGCCGCAATCTCGTGGTGGCCGTAACGAGCAACTGGCCGACGGCGACAAGCTCCGAAAACAGGGCGAAGTTCCAGGTGCTGGTGCGCCAGATTGCGATGAACGCGAAGTAGGCTCTCAGGGCCAAATACGAGTGGTGGCGGAGGCTACGAGAGCGCACCGCCACCGACGACGAGCCATCCGGACAAGGTTCAGGCCAGGCCCATCAGGCCGCCGCCAAAGCTGTCGGTGTCGTCGCCTTTCCTTTGGGCCTGTCTCGCGACTTCGCTTAGTAAGGGCGGTAAGCGCCCTGGCCGCTGTAGCGGGCGAGGATGTTGTCGTGCACGATGGGCGAGAGCAGTTCGCTGAACGCGCAGCCGACCATGCAGTTTTCCCACCACACGACCTGCGCCTGGAGCGATTCGAGGCCGGGAAGCGTGAGCCAGCACATCTGGCCTTCGTGCATGCGGTTGATCGCAGCCGCCGAGAAGCCCGAGATGGAGAGGTCGTGCACAACCGTCTGGAAGGCACGGCCGCCGCTTGCGCGCAGCTGGCCCGGAATGGTGATTTTCGTGCGCGGTGCGCAACGGTCTTCCTGCGCTGCCGTGAGATAGCGGTCTTGCGTCTGGTAGTTCATGTCCGGCGATCCCTTGCCCTGAGTTGAGTACCGAGTTTCCACGCACAGGAGACGCGCGCGTTAATTATCGGAGTGTCGCCGAGCAGGATTAAGGAAAGGTCACGCGGGAAGGTTAACGGGAATTTTCCACCCGCTCTCGGTGGCCGGTCGGGTAGTCATTAACCAGGAGCTCGAGAATACGGGCCGCGACATCCTCGGGCGGCTTGACCGTCGCCGGGTCTTCGCCGGGATAGGCCTTAGCGCGCATAGCGGTGCGAGTCGCGCCCGGGTCGATGGTGGCCACACGGACATTGCCGATTTTCTCGACCTCCTGCGCATAGGAGGCGAGGAGGTTGTCGAACGCCGCCTTGGTCGCACCATAGGCCGACCAATAGGCGCGCGGGCTCTCGCCCACGCTGCTGGTGAGGCCGATGACCCGTCCGGCCTCGGCGCGCTTCAGCAGCGGGTCGAAATTGGCGAGCAGCGCCTGCGTGGCAAGCAGGTTCGTCGTCACAGCCTGGCTGAACTGCTTGCCGTCGATTTGCGTGACCGGCGTAAGCGCGGGCAGGTAGGCCGCTGACATCACGAGGATGTCGAGCTTGTCCCAGCGGCTCGCGATGGCCGAGGCGAGGCGGGCTATCCCGTCGCTCTCGCCAAGGTCGACGGGCGCGATTGTGGATGCGCCGCCGGCCTCATGGATACGGTCTTCGATGGCTTCCAGCGCACGGACATCGCGGCCGGTCAGCACGACATGCGCGCCCGCTTCGGCAAGGGCGACCGCCGTGGCCGCACCGATGCCCTTGCTGGCGCCCGTGACGAGAGCGAGCTTGCCTTCCAGTGCCTTGGTCATCTTACGCTACCTTGCCTACCGGGAATGCGAGCTGGGCCTGCTTGTCGTCGCGCTTGGCCAGGTCGGTCAGCGAGGTGGGATAATCGCCGGTGAAGCATGCGTCGCAGAATTGCGGACACTCCTTCACGCGCGGCTTTTCGCCGACTGCGCGGTAGAGGCCGTCGATGGAGACGAAAGCAAGGCTGTCGGCCTTGATGAATTCGCGCATCGGCTCGACATCCATCCGCGCAGCGAGCAGTTTGCTGCGCTCGGGCGTGTCGACCCCGTAGAAACAGCTGTGCGCAGTCGGCGGGCTGGCGACGCGGAAGTGGACTTCCTTTGCGCCTGCATCGCGCATCATCTCGACAATCTGCAGCGAAGTCGTGCCGCGCACGATGCTGTCGTCGATGAGGACGATGCGCTTGCCCGCGACGAGGCTGCGGTTGGCGTTGTGCTTGCGCTTCACGCCCGAATGGCGCGCTCCGTCCGAAGGCTGGATGAATGTCCGACCAACATAGTGCGAGCGGATGATGCCGAGCTCGAACGGAATGCCCGCTTCCTGCGCATAGCCGATGGCTGCCGGAACGCCGCTGTCGGGCACGGGGACCACGAGATCGGCTTCGACCGGTGTTTCCTTGGCGAGCTCTGCACCGATGGCCTTGCGCGCTTCATAGACACTGCGGCCTGCGAAGAAGCTGTCGGGGCGGCTGAAATAGACGTGCTCGAAGATGCAGGGGCGCGGCTTGTGCGTGCCGAAGGGATGCAGCGAGTCGATGTTGCCGTCGTAGTCGACGCGGATGAGTTCGCCCGGCTCGACCTCGCGGATGAGTTCGGCGCCGACCACGTCGAAAGCCACGCTCTCGCTAGCGAAGACCGTGGCATCGCCGATGCGGCCCATCACCAGCGGTCGAATGCCCAGCGGGTCGCGGCAGGCAATCATGCCCTCGGGCGTCATCACGATGAGCGCGTAGGCACCTTCGAGCAGGCGGAGCGCATCAATAAGCCGGTCGACGATGGTCGGATAACGGCTCGTCGCGACGAGGTGGATGATCACTTCAGTGTCGGAGGTCGACTGGAAGATAGCGCCACGCTGGACCAATTCCTCGCGCAAGGTACCCGCATTCGAGATATTGCCATTATGCGCCACGGCGAAACCGCCGCTCGCGAGGTCGGCATAAAGCGGCTGCACATTGCGCAGTCCCGCACCGCCGGTAGTCGAATAGCGTACGTGGCCTGCCGCCATATGGCCGGGCAGTTCGGCAATCGCCTCCTGCGAAGAGAAGTTCTCCGCCACATGGCCAAGGCCGCGACGGGTGCGGAATTCGGCTCCGTCCCAGGCGACGATGCCGGCAGCTTCCTGCCCGCGGTGCTGCAAGGCATGGAGACCAAGCGCGGTGACCGCAGTCGCATCGGCTGCGTTGATAGCGCCGAAAACGCCGCACTCTTCGCGTAGCTTGTCGCCATCCGCATCGAGGAAGGGGTGGGTGCAATTCATGAAGCTGTCCGCGCTGCCAACCGAATGCCGCCCCAATGGCGATGTTACGGCGCGATTACAAGGTTTGTGAGGCAGGACGTGGGGGAGATTTTGCAGCCGTTCATTGCGCCGCCACGAAACTCTGCCTAAACGCCTGTCCCGACATCCAAACAACGCCAAGGGCCACCTTGCTGCTTTCACCATTCGAACGGACCATCGCCAAGCGCTACCTGCTTCCAGGCAGGAGCGAGGCGTTTATCGCGCTGGTCGCGGGCATATCTATCACCGTCGTGATGCTGTCGGTTGCGATGCTGGTCATCGTGATGAGCGTGATGAACGGTTTCCGCGCCGAACTGCTCGACAAGATTGTCGGGCTAAACGGTCATGCCATCGTGCAGGCCTATGGCGGCAGGCTCGATAATTGGGAGGAAGTGCTCCAGGAAATCGAGCAGACACCCGGCGTGGTCGAAGCCTCTCCTCTGATCGAGCAGCCGCTGCTGACCACCTTCAACGGCCGGGTCGAGGCCATCTTGCTGCGCGGGAATACCAACAAGGATCTGCGCGAACTCGGCCAGAAGGTGATTGCTGGCAATATCGATGGGCTGCAGCCGGGTGCGAGCAAGGTCGCCATCGGCGTGCGGCTCGCGGAAAATATCGGCGCGCGGGTGGGCGACACGATTACCATCATCAATCCGCAGGGACGCTCGACACCCTTCGGCACCGTGCCGCGTCAGGTCGGCTATGAGGTGGCGGCCATCTTCGAGGTGGGCGTTTACGACTACGACGGCGCCTTCGTGGTCATGCCGATGCAGGATGCGCAAACGCTACTGCTGATTGGCGAGACCATCGGCATGATTGAGGTACAGGTAACCGACCCGGACGAGGTTGGCGAAATCCTCCAGCCGGTGACGGAATCGCTGGCGGGCAGGGCGGTCGTCCGCGACTGGAAGACGATCAATGCGACCCTGTTCGAGGCCTTGCAGGTCGAGCGTGCTGCGATGGCATTTGCTTTGAGTTTCATGGTCTTGGTGGCAGCGTTTAATATCCTGTCGAGCCTCGTCATGCTGGTAAGGGCGAAAACCCGTGACATCGCCATTATGCGGACCATGGGCGCGTCGCGGCGGAGCCTTACCAAGATATTCGTCACGACCGGTTTCACCGTCGGCGCCATCGGGACGCTGGCCGGCCTCGCGCTCGGCGCGCTGGTGCTGACCTTCCGCGAGCAAATCGTGAAGGGCATCAGCTGGGCGACCGGCGCGGACCTGTGGGACCCGCAGGTGCGCTTCCTGAGCACCATTCCTTCCAAGCCCGACCCTGTCGAGATCGCGATGATTGTAGGCCTCGCGCTGGTCATGAGTTTCCTCGCCACGCTTTACCCCGCCCTGAAGGCGGCGAGCACGGACCCGGTACAGGTGCTGCGCTATGAGTAACGGTCACTTGCGCCCCGTGGTCGAACTTCGCGGCCTTACCCGCAGCTTCGAGCAGGGCGGTGTGCGCATCGACGTACTGCGCGGTGTGAACCTCGAAGTCATGCCGGGCGAGATTGTCGCGTTGCTGGGGCCTTCGGGCTCGGGCAAATCGACGCTGCTGCAGGCGGTTGGTCTTCTTGAGGGCGGTTTCGGCGGCGAAATTCTCATCGCCGGAAACTCTGCCGAAAAGAGCAATGCGAACGCGCGCACCGAACTGCGCCGCGACCATTTGGGTTTCGTCTACCAGTTCCACCACCTGCTGCCTGATTTCGATGCGAAGGAAAACGTCGTCCTGCCGCAATTGGTCGCGGGCAAGCCGCGCCGCGAGGCCGATGCGCGGGCGGAAGAATTGTTGACCGCGCTCGGCCTCGGCCATCGCCTCGACCATCGCCCCAGCCAGCTTTCCGGCGGCGAGCAGCAGCGTGTTGCCGTCGCGCGGGGGCTGGCAAACCGGCCCGACCTCGTCCTCGCCGACGAGCCGACGGGCAATCTCGACGAGGCAACTTCCGACCGCGTGCTCGAGCAATTCCTCGCGCTGGTGCGGGGCGAGGGCAGCGCGGCGCTGGTCGCCACGCATAACGAGCGACTTGCTGCGCGGATGGACCGCGTGGTGCGACTTCACGAAGGCGTGCTCGAATAGCGGACCCGGAGCGGCTTTCGCCCGTTAGGCATGCAAAAGGAGGAATTTCGCATGACCGACCATCCAAGCACCTACAAGGGTGACGACTGCCACCGAAAGGGCATCCAATGGGACGACCGCGCTTCGCTGCACCGCAAGGATGATGGCGACGGCGTTCTCGACGGTGCCAAGGGCCTGCGCACGGCTACATTCGCCGAACTGGTGCAGCACATGATGCTGATGCCCGAGGAGGAACGCTCGGCCTATTACATCGAAAAGCTTGGCGACCGCGAATACCACGCCGATGAAGTGGCCGACCTTTCGCGCCGCTCGGATTTCCCGCATTCGTAGGGCCGCAAGAGCCCTTCGCAGATGAAGAATTGAGGTCCTCCCGCTGTCGGCTACGGCTTGTGGCGGGAGGACTGCTTCTATGTTCGTATCGTTTCTTTCGCTGATTTTCGCCCAGGCTGCGACACCCGAGGTACCGCCAGCCACGCCGCCGCAGCCGCCAAAGTGCGAGGGCGCGAATTACGATGCGTTCGACTTCTGGGTCGGCGAATGGGACGTCTATCCCAACGCTGCCGAAGGCGAGCCGGCAAAGGTTGCGGACAGCCGCATCGAAAAGGTCAGCGCAGGCTGCGCAATCCGCGAGACATGGATGCCCTTGCAGGGCCGAGGTGGGACCAGCCTTTCGACATATGACCCCAAGACCGAAGGCTGGCACCAGCTATGGGTCGGCGGCACGCCCGGACGCATCTTCTTCGACGGCGGTGCGGTCGATGGGATAATGATCCTCACTGGCCAATGGGGGAAGACCCGCGATGGAACGCCTTTGCTCGTGCGAATGACATATAGCTTGCAGGACGACGACAGCGTGCGCCAACACGGGCAGGCCAGCAAGGACCAGGGCCTTACCTGGACCGACTATTTCGACCTCATCTACCGACGCAAGGACTGACCCCTTCATGACCAGCATCGCCGATTTCACCGTCGCCACCAACAAGGGCGACGAGCTCGATTTGAAGGACAAGCTCGGCAAGGTGCTGCTGGTGGTCAACACCGCGAGCAAGTGCGGTTTTACGCCGCAATATGATGGGCTGGAAAAGCTGTTCCAGGACTACAAGGACAAGGATTTCGAAGTCCTCGCCTTTCCCTGCAACCAGTTCGGCGCGCAGGAACCGGGCGAGGCGGAAGAAATCGAGCAGTTCTGCAAGGTCAATTTCGGCCTTACCTTCCCGCTGATGCAAAAGGTCGAGGTCAATGGAGACAATGCCAGCCCGCTGTTCGACTGGATGAAGAAGGAAGCGCCCGGCCTGATGGGTTCGAAGGCCATCAAGTGGAACTTCACCAAGTTCCTCATCGACCGCGAGGGCAATGTCGTGAAGCGCTACGGCCCCGCCGATGCGCCTGCGAGCATCGCCAAGGATATCGAGAAGCTGCTGTAACCTTTGCGCAGCGCGCTACGAAAGGCGGGTCATGCTTTCCGATATTAACCAGTGGTTCCTCTCGCTCGGCGCCGAATATGGCGTCAATCCGTATATTTTCGGCGCAATTTACGTCGGCGCGATACCCTTTTTCCTCGCCTCCATCGCTTGGCTGGTGAAGCGGGCGAGGGCGGGACAGTCGACTGTCGTGCCGACCATGCTGGCGGGGTTTTTCTTCGTTTCCGCCTATCTCTATCTCGCGATTGTGGGCGAGAATATCCCGGTCTGGGTCTGGATACTCCTTGCCGTTCTCGTCGCCTATGGCGCGTGGTCGACCATCCGCGACACGCGCCGCAAGATTGCCGCATCCGACGAAGGGTGATGTTCTCCACAAGCGGTGGAGAATAACCGAAGCCTGAGTGTTGGAGATTTGGGCCTGAAATCCTACCTTGGGACCCATGCCATACAAGCCTTTCGTCCCTCTACGCGTGCTCTCGGCCTATTCGATGCTCGAAGGCGCGATCGACCCCAAGGCCATGGCCAAGCTGGCGAAAGAACGCGGCTTCCCGGCCATCGCCATGGCGGACCGCAACGGCCTCTATGGCGCGGTCATGTTCGCCAATGCCTGCAAGGCGGAGGGCGTGCAGCCGATTACCGGCACGCTGCTGGGCGTGGCGCGCGACGAGGAGGGCCGCGTGGTCGATTACCTCCCGCTCTACGCGCAGTGCGAGGCGGGCTATGACAATCTCTGCCACCTCGTCTCCAAGGCCCATCTCGAACGCCCGCTGGAGTTCGAGCCGCATATCCGCATCGAGGATCTTGAAGGCCGCACCGAGGGCCTGATAGCGCTGACCGGCGCAAGCGAAGGAGCAGTGACGAAACTGCTTGCCGAGGGGCAGACCAGCCACGCCACTGCGATGCTCGACAAGCTCGAGGGCCTGTTTCCGCAGCGCCTCTATATCGAACTGGCGCGGCGCGGAAATCCGGTCGAGGAAGCGGCCGAGGCAGCGCTCATCGACCTCGCCTACGAACGCAACTTACCGCTGGTCGCCACCAATCCCGCAAACTTCGCCGAGCCTCATATGTACAAGGCGCATGACGCCATGCTGTGCATTGCAAACTCGACCCATGTCGATGCCGACGAGCGCCCGAAGTCCAATCCGGAAAGTTACGTCAAGACCGCCCACATGATGGAAGAGGCGTTCGACGACCTGCCAGAGGCGGTCGCCAACACGCTCGTCATCGCCCAGCGGTGCGCCTACGCGCCGCCCTATCGCAAGCCCATCCTGCCCAGCCTCGCCGGCGATTTGGAAGGCGAGGCGAAGATGCTTGAGGAGGACGCGCGTAAGGGCCTCGTGGCACGTCTCGAAAAATACTACCCAGAAACCGTTCGGGCTGAGCTTGTCGAAGCCCTGTCCTTCTCTTCTGCCGAGGCGCTTGAAAAAGAAAGGCAGTCCTTCGACAAGCTCAGGACGAACGGGATTTGGGACGATGTGCTGACCTACAAACAGCGCCTCGATTACGAAGTCGGCATTATCAACCAGATGGGCTTTCCCGGCTACTTCCTCATCGTTGCCGACTTCATCAAATGGGCGAAGGACCACGACATCCCCGTGGGGCCGGGGCGCGGTTCGGGTGCAGGCAGCCTCGTCGCCTGGGCGCTGACGATTACCGACCTCGACCCCATCCAGCTGGGCCTGCTGTTCGAGCGCTTCCTCAACCCCGAACGCGTGTCGATGCCCGACTTCGATATCGACTTCTGCGAAACCCGCCGCGGCGAGGTCATCCGCTACGTCCAGCAGAAATACGGCCACGACCACGTCGCGCAGATCATCACCTTCGGTAAGCTGAAAGCACGCGCCGTGCTGCGCGATACGGGCCGTATCCTCCAGATGAGCTACGGCCATGTCGACCGTATCTGCAAGATGGTCCCGAACCATCCGACCGATCCGTGGACACTGCCGCGTGCGCTCAACGGAGCGGCGGATTTCAAGGCCGAATACGACAACGACAACGAGGTCAAACGCCTCATCGACCTCGCGATGCAGCTGGAGGGCTTCCCCCGCAACAGCTCTACCCACGCGGCCGGCGTGGTCATCGGCGACCGTCCGTTGGCGCAACTGGTCCCGCTCTACCGCGATCCGCGCTCCGACATGCCGGTTACGCAATACGACATGAAGAATGTCGAGAGCAGTGGGCTCGTCAAATTCGACTTCCTCGGGTTGAAAACGCTGTCGGTGCTCAAGAAGGCGACCGACCTCCTCAAGAAGCGCGACATCACCATTGATTTGTCGCTGCTCGAACTCGACGATCCGGCGGTTTACGAGCTGATGAAGGCGGGTAACACGGTCGGTGTCTTCCAGCTGGAATCGGAAGGCATGCGCCGCACGCTGACCGCGGTGAAGCCGACCAATTTCGGCGACATCATCGCGCTGGTCTCGCTCTATCGCCCGGGCCCGATGGACAACATCCCGCTGTTCGGCAAGCGTAAGGCGGGCGAGGTCGAAATCGAGTATCCGCACGCAAAGCTCGAGGGCATCCTTGCCGAGACTTACGGCATTTTCGTCTACCAGGAACAGGTCATGCAGGCCGCGCAGATATTGGCGGGCTACTCGCTCGGCGATGCAGACTTGCTGCGCCGCGCGATGGGTAAGAAGGTCCAGGCGGAAATGGACATCCAGCGCGAACGCTTCGTCGCCGGGTGCAAGGAAGTCAGCGGCATCGAGAAGGCCAAGGCCAACGAGCTGTTCGACTTGATCGACAAGTTCGCAGGCTACGGTTTCAACAAATCGCACGCCGCCGCTTATGCGCTCCTCGCGTACCAGACCGCGTGGTTGAAGGCGCATTACCCGGAGGAGTTCTTCGCCGCCTCGATGTGCTTCGACATGCACCAGTCGGAAAAGCTGACCATCTTTGTCGACGACGCGCGGCGGCAGGGTATTGCGGTCGAGCCGCCCTGCATCAACAAGTCCGAAGCCGAGTTCACCGTCGAGCAGACCGATACCGGTTATGCCGTCCGCTACGCACTCGCGGGCATCCGCAATGTTGGCGAAAAGGCGATGGAAAACATCGTCGCCGAGCGCGAGGTGTCGGGCCAGTTCGATAGCCTGCAGGACCTCTTCGAGCGCATTCCCAAGGGTTCAATGAATTCGCGCCAGCTCGAGGCGCTCGCCTGTGCGGGCGGGCTCGACAGTCTCGAACCCAATCGTGCGAAGGTTTTCGAAAACGCCGATATGCTGCTTGCCGTGGCAGATGCCGCCGACCGCGAACGCACCAGCGGGCAGGCAAGCATGTTCGGCGGCGACGATGCGCCCGGCGAGACCCTCCGCCTGCGCGAAGTCGAGGACTGGCCGCGCGCCGAACGCATGGCGCGAGAGCGGGAGAATTTCGGCTTCTACTTCTCCGCCCATCCGGTCGCTGCGTGGAAGGACATAGCCTCGGCCAATGGCGCGCGGACCTATGCCTCACTGATGTCTGGCGGTGCGCCTGCAGGTGGCCGCTCGAATGCGGTCATGGCCGCCATGGTCGAGAAGGTGAACAAGGGCACCACGCGCCGCGGGAAACCCTTCATCCGCGCCGATTTCTCCGATGCCACGGGCCAGTTTAGCGCCGCCTGCTTCGAGGAGGGCATGGTCGAACGCTTCCTCAAATGGGCCGAAGAGCAGACCTGCGTCCTGCTGCAGGTCGAGCTCGATTCGCCCAGTCCCGACGAACCGCCCCGCATCACTGTGCGAGGTGGGACTCCGCTCGCGGACGTGAAAGGCTCCACACCGATGATGCTGACGCTCGACATCCTCGATGCGGCGGCAGTCGAAGCGCTCCAGCGAGAATTGTCCGAAGCCGGCAAGGGGCAGGACGAGGTCATGGTGACGCTACGGATTGGCGGCGAGACCGAACCCGTCATGCGCCTCGGCCGCAGTTTCGCGCTCGACGGGGAGCTTGCAGAACGCTTGGCAAGCGTGCCCGGCCTTGCCAAGGTGCAGCTCGACAAGCGGCGCGGCGGGTCTTCGCACCTACGCCTCGTCGCCTGACCGGCAAGCGCCACCAATAGGCGCGAGAGGCAAGGAGAGAAGCTGGAATGCTCGGAGCGATGCAGGACTGGACCATGCGCGTGACGCATGTGATCGACCACGCGGCACGTGAGGCCGGAACGCGCGAAATCCTCACCTACTGGGCGGACGGGACCGAGACCCGCACCGATTGGGCAGGCATTCGTCGCGATGCGTTGAAGATGGCGCAGGCGCTGCAGAAGCTCGGCCTCAAGCCCGGTGACAAGGTTGCCAGCATCGCGATGAACCATGCGCGGCATCTTGTCAGCTGGTTCGGCGTGGCGGGCATGGGTGGGGTACTCCACACGGTGAACCCGCGCCTGTTCGAGGACCAGCTTGAATACATCATCAACCACGCCGACGACCGCGTGGTCATCTACGACGCGATGTTCCAGCCCATCATCGACAAGATGAAGGACCGCTGGCCGAACGTCGAACATTACATCTGTTTCGACAGCGGCGAGCACACCACCGCCTTCGAGGACTGGATCGGCGCCGAGGACGGCAATTTCGAATGGGTGGAGGGCAGCGAGCGCGACCCCTGCATGATCTGCTACACCAGCGGCACCACGGGCAATCCCAAGGGCGTCCAGTACGAGCATCGCAGCACCATCCTGCACGCGATGGCGGGCCTCCAGCCGAGCGCGCTCAATTGCATGACTTCTTCGGTCTATCTCCCCGTCGTGCCGATGTTCCACGCGGCAAGTTGGGGGCTGCCCTATGCGGGCGCGATGGCGGGGATGAAATTCGTCTTCAGCCAAGTCAACGATCCCGCCGTGCTCGACATGCTGATGAAGCGCGAAAAAGTTACCGATTCCGCTGGCGTGCCGACCGTTTGGCTGGCCCACTTCCAGTATTGCGACGCGAACAATCTCGAACTGCCCAAGCTGCGCGCGGCCACCATTGGCGGCTCGGCAGCCCCCAAGTTCATGATCGAGCGGCTGATGAAGAACGGTACGCGCGTCCAGCACGCATGGGGCATGACCGAGACCAGCCCCATCGGCACGGTCGGCGGCCCGACGCATGACTGGGACGAGCTCAGCTTCGAGGAGCAAGTAGCCAAGACCATGATGCAGGGCCGCCCGATTTTCGGTGTCGAACTGCGCACGGTCGACCTCGACGACCCGACCAAGGTCCTGCCGCGCGATGGTGAGACCTCCGGCGCGCTGCAAATCCGCGGGCCTTGGGTGGTAAAGCGCTATTTCAAGGCGGAGGAAGACGCGGTGACCGAGGATGGCTGGTTCAACACCGGCGATGTCGGCATGCTGCATCCCGACGGCACGCTGCAACTGACCGACCGCACCAAGGACGTCATCAAATCAGGCGGCGAGTGGATTTCCTCGGTCGAACTCGAAAACGCTGCTGTCGGTCATCCCGCCGTGGCCGAGGCCGCCTGCATCGGCATGTACCACCCCAAGTGGGACGAGCGCCCGGTGCTCTTCGTGGTCAAGAAGGACGGGCAGGATTGCGACGACAAGAGCATCGTCGCTTTCCTGTCGGACAAGGTCGCCAAGTGGTGGCTGCCCGATGCGGTCGAATTCGTCGACGACATCCCGCACACCGCGACGGGCAAGATCAGCAAGAAGGACCTGCGTGACCGCTTCAGCGATTACAAGCTGCCCGAAGCGTAGGTTGGCGTGAGCCGCCTCATCCTGCTCAACAAGCCCTTTGGCGTGCTCTCACAGTTCACCGGGGGCAAGGACGGGGTGGAGGACACGCTGGCTCATCTGGTCGATGTGCCGGGGGTCTATCCCGCGGGTCGCCTAGACAAGGATAGCGAGGGGCTGTTGCTGCTGACCGACGACGGGCGGCTGCAGTCGCGCATTGCCGAGCCACGCTACAAGATGGCGAAGACATATCTCGTGCAGGTCGAAGGCGAGGTCGATGACAATGCGCTGGAGTTGCTGGCGCGCGGCGTTGAGCTCAAGGACGGCACGACCCGGCCTGCACGAGCCAAGCGTATCGACCCGCCGCCCGTCTGGGACCGTGACCCGCCGGTGCGCTATCGCAAGAGCGTGCCCGACAGCTGGATTGCCCTGGAGATAACCGAGGGTCGCAACCGACAAGTGCGCCGGATGACGGCGGCGGTTGGGTTGCCGACGCTCCGCCTCATCCGCTGGCGCATCGGCGATTGGAGCATGGACGGGATTGCGCCCGGTGAGTGGCGCGAGATACGACTTTAGGTATCGTCATTGCGAGGAGCGAAGCGACGCGGCAATCCAGAGCCAGCCCTTTGCCACCTTGGATTGCTTCGCTACGCTCGCAATGACGGACAGAGGAGCCTTAAGTGACCGAGTATATCGACCCGAGCCGCGCCAATTTCGAGGCTTTCAAAAACCTTCCGCGCGACGAGCCCATCCACATGCTCAACCTGCTCATCTACCGCGACGAGGCCGAATATCCCGAGGGCCACGAACACATCGGCAAGGGCTGGAGCGGCCGGCGCGCCTATGAGGAATACGGCAAGACCAGCGGCCCCATCTTCCGCCGTGTCGGCGGCAATATAGTCTGGCGCGGCGCTTTCCAGACGGTGGTAACGGGGCCGGAAGCGATGCGCTGGCATGACGGCTTCGTCGCGCAATATCCCAATTCGGGAGCTTTTTTCGAGATGATCAAGGACCCCGACTACCAGAAGGCCGTGGTCAACCGTACTGCGGCGCTGGCTGACAGCAGGTTGGTGCGGTTCGCGCCGGGTGATGCGGGGGAAGGGTTTTAATCTCAATCGAGCCAATAAGAACCACCTGCTCGTAGGAATCATTTATCTTCCGTGATTAGGTAGCCCGCCTTACTGAAGACCTTGGAATCCCCGGGGGTATGGCCTTGTTACCATATGTAGTTTTTGGACTGGCCCTGACCGTGCTCTCTGCCATCGTCACGACCTTCACTATTGAGGATGTCCGCCATCGCCTGATTATCGGAGCGCTAGCGGGAATTGCGCCGGTAATAATTTTCGCAGCGTTATACTACGGAGCCGCCGGTACCGGCTGCGCAGGCGGGAGTTGCACCGGCTCGATGATTTTCATCGGCCTATTGGGCGTGATGATGGCCATTCCGACTTCTATCGGGCTTGGGGTCTTGTTGTCGGGAATTATCGGACTCGGCTTTGTGGGCGTCCGGCGCCTTCGGGAAAGGCTATAGCAACCGCAACTGTCCGCCTTCAGCTGGCGGCCTGAACTGCGTGCAATCAAGCTCGAACTTCGCCTTGCCTAGCCCAGCCCGCTTGCACGCCAGACGGAACCTTGCGCGGAAGAGGTCGGCCCAGACGCCGGTCGGCTTCAGGCGCGAGAAGTACTTAGGATCATTGTCCTTCCCGTTACGGATCGACTGGACGATGCTCATCACCTTGTCGCCGCGCTCGGGGTAATGGACCGAGAGCCATTCGCGGAACAGCGGGGCGACCTCGTGCGGCAGGCGCAGCGGGATCCAGCCCACGCTGTCGACGCCGATGGCCGCAGCACGCTGGACGATTTCCTCCATGAACTCATCGGTGATGGCCGGGATGACCGGCGCGACCGAGCAATGCGTCGGGACGCCCGCTTCGGCCAGTTTCTGCAATGCCGAGAGTCGCTTGGCGGGCGAAGCTGCGCGTGGTTCGAGTTTGCCCGACAGTTTCGGGTCGAGGCTGGTCACCGATATCGCGATCGCCACCAGACGCCGTTCGGCCATCTCCGCCAGCAGGTCGAGGTCGTCGAGCACGCGGTCCGACTTGGTCGTAATCGTCACTGGATGTCGTGCATCAAGGCAGACCTCCAGGACGGAGCGGGTGATGCGGTAGTCGCGCTCGATGGGTTGGTAGGGGTCGGTGTTCGTCCCCATGGCAATCGGCTTCGGGCGGTACTTCGGCTTGGCGAGAGTGGCGCGCAGTAGTTCGGCGGCATTGGGCTTGGCGAAAAGTTGTGTCTCGAAATCGAGGCCCGGCGAGAGGTCGTGATAGGCGTGGGTAGGGCGCGCAAAGCAATAGACGCAGCCATGCTCGCACCCGCGATAGGCGTTAATGGAACGGTCGAAGAAGATGTCCGGCGACTGGTTGAAGCTGAGGATGGTCTTCGGGTTTTCCTCGGTCACATGGGTGCGCAGTTTCGGTGGCGGGCCGTCCAATGCCTCCATGTGATCGCGCCAGTCTCCGTCACCCTCCCGAGTGACAAGCCCGAAGCGGGTCGATACAGCACGCGATTGTGCGCCTCTTCCGCTGACAGGTAATTCCAGGCGTCGTTCCATAAGGGGAACATATATGGAACGCGTGCCCGGGTCGAGGGCTTAACCGAGGAAAATTTGTAACCCGGCCCCGCCAGACCACAAGAGGATGAGAAGCACGCTTTCCCACCCAATTCCGGCCGGACCTTGCCGTTCGCGTCGTAGCAATCCCAGAAGCAAGACGGCGGTCATGAGAAGCACCAGCGCCATCCAGAAAACCGTTCGTTCGGAAATGGCGTTGTAGATGGAGCCATCCCGGTAGGCGATGTCACTGGACGCCAGGAAGAGTGCGTCGAACATGTTGCCGCCGATAATCCCGCCAATCGCGAGTTGCAGCGCACCGCGCCTCACGGCGGCAATGGTCGTAACCAGTTCAGGCAGGGATGTGACAACTGCGGTACCAAGCGCCCCGACGACACCTTGCGAGATGCCGTAACGCCTGGATAATTCGATGCCAGTCTCGCCCACGACCCAACCGGTCAATCCGACCACTGCCACCAGCAAACCGAAAAGGCTGCCGATGAGCCACAGCGGGCGCATATCCTGACACTCATCGTCGTCCTCATCGCGCGTCTCGGACGTCTTGCGCGGTATCCACATGGGTCGCTGGTGAATGCGGTGCGCATTGTGCAGACCGATGAGGTAAGTCGCGATGAGCACAGGTGTCAGCGGGTGTATTCCAAAGAACGTGAAGGAGGGGGCAGACCAAGCTAGCAAAGGCAGGGCCGTCAGTATGATCAACACCGTTGCCTGCCCCAGATTGACTGGGCTTGCCGCAGCGTGTTCTAGATTGACCTTGCGATAAACAACATCGGCGAGCGCAAGGAACATCGTCTGTGCCGCGATACCGCCCAAGGCGTTTGATACCGCCAGTTCGGGCGCGCCGGAGGCGGCAGTGCCGGTCGATGTGACGATGCCTGCAATGCTGGTTCCTGCGCCCAGCAGAACCGAACCTATAAGCGCTTCACCAAAGCGGGTTCGATCGGCGATAGTATCCGCATAGCCCGCCATTCTCGTGCCAAGCACTGCAATGACTACGGCGCTGCCGGCGAAAAGGAGCAAGACAGCCGTGGTCGAAAATAAAGCCAGATCCGGCAGTAGTTTGCTCCCTCATTGGACGTACTTTCGACGACGAATGGAGCCACGCACGGTTCCTCAATGTGGCAATCTCAAATCGGGAGAATTGGGTTTCGTCAGTCCGATGCAGGGTATTCAGGGGCGAGTGACTTTTCCCTCTCTGCGTCGATATGGGGTGAAGGAGGTCGATCGTTATCGAGCGAGAATTGTCCGACCATCGCGGTCGCAAAATGCCATGACATGCGCTTCGACTGGACGTGTCGCATCCGATGGCCCTTGCAGTCTATGCCCAGACCGGGTTCACGCGTCCGAAGCCAGTGGTCGAGGGCCGGGAGAAGCCGGGAAGCCTCTTCGACCAATGCTCGGCAGGCCTCCTCGTCCTCGAGAATGTACTGATAATCGAAGTCCCCGACACTGCGCCAAGCGTGCTGGCATTTTGCAACCAAGCCAACCTTCTTGACCCTTTCAACAGTCGCCCGATCATCGAAATCGGTATGGACGAAGCATACCTCGTTGGCAGGAAGCGAATAGTTCGGCGACTGGACATGGCGAACGCGCTTGCGCCACGCGCCGCTAAACGAAAATCCGCCACCGTACTTGCGGGTCTGGTAGAGGATGAAATGCGTCTCGTCCTGCCAGTCGCGGCGCAATTCGGGGTATTTTCCGGTGAAGCCGAGTGCAGCAATCTGTGGCTCTATAAGTTCGCGAATGGCCTTGCGGACCAGTCGGTTGCTTGGCCGCTTCGCCATCAGCCTTCGCGCAGTCTCGGCATCAGTTCGACGAAATTGCAGGGCCGGTGGCGGCTGTCGAGCTGGAGTGCGAGTATCTTGTCCCACCCGTCCTTCACCGCACCATTCGAGCCGGGCAGGGCGAAGATATAGGTACCGCGCGCGATGACGGCGCAGGCGCGGCTCTGGATGGTGCTGGTGCCGATGCTCTCGAAGCTCAGCCAGCGGAACAGTTCGCCGAAGCCGGGAATGTCCTTGTCCTTCACGCGTTCGAGCGCTTCCGGCGTGACATCGCGGCCCGTCAGGCCAGTGCCACCGGTCGTGATGACGGCATCGATGTCTTCATCGTCGATCCAGCGGTGGAGATGCGCGGCAATCTCATTCTTGTCGTCGCGGCTAATTTCGCGCGCGAAGAGCTTGTGACCCGCCAGCTTGATACGGTCGGCGAGGATGTCCCCGGAAGTGTCCTCGGCCAGTTTTCGCGTGTCAGAAATCGTCAGGATCGCGATGTTGACCGGCTTGAATGTGCGGCTCTCGTCGATAGCCATCAACGCGCCCTCGGGAACTGGGGCCAATCGTTCTCGGCGAGCTCCTTGCGGCTCGGCGCCTCGGCGTCGGCCTGGCGCAGATACATCCAGTAGTTTCGCATCACGATATTCACGTAGCCGCGGGTCTCCCAATAGGGGATGGACTCCATCCATAGAAGCGGGTCGCCCTGGTCATTGATTTCACTCGCCCAGCGCGCGACCGGCGTGGGGCCGGCATTGTACGCGGCCATGACCTTGGGCAGATGTCCGCGCGTGTAATGGGCCTGCGATAGGTCTTCGAGGGTGCGCTGTCCGAACGCAAGATTGTTCTTTGGATCCTTTAGATCCGAGCCAGTACTCATGTTGATGGACGAGGCATAATGGCGCTGGGTGATGGGCATGATTTGCATCAGGCCTATTGCGCCTGCCGGGCTGACAACACGCTCGCGGAAATTGGATTCCTGCAAGGCGTGGGCGAAGGCCAGTGCCGGGTCGACGCGCCATCCGCCATGCGGTGTGTGATAGGCAACCGGCCAGCGCAGGTTTTCCGGCGAGCTGGACCCGCGCGGGGCATTGTAGGCCATATAGGTTTGCGCCCCTGCCAGCCCCAATGCGCGGGCGAGGCGGGTGAGGGCGGGGAAGTCGCTCGGGTCGCCATAGCGGACCTGCCAGCGGATAACTTCGTCGGCGACATCGCGGCGACCGACCTCGGCAAGCATGACCGCCTCACGCACCGCCGGTTCGCCGGACAGGCGGCGCCAATCTTCGGTGGTCAGGTCGGGCGCGGTGTGCCCACCCGGCAAATCCTTGCCGAGCTGCTCGGCGGCCAGCATGCCGTAGAGCGTCTCGTCATAGCGCGATGCGGCGCGAAGGTGGGCATTGGCCGGCTGCGGGTCGCGGCAGCGGATGAGGCTGCGGGCGGCCCAGTAATGCGCGGCGACCTTCAATTCCGGGTTCGATGCACCCTGCGAGGCGGCATTGAAGAATTGTCCTGAGCGGTTGCAGTCCCCGATGCGCCATGCGGCGAGCCCGGCGACCCAGTCGCCCTCTGCCACCCATTCGCCCGAGCCTTGTGAGACCAGCTGTGCCATTCCGTAGGCCTCGGCATCGCGGTTCTCGATGTAATAGCTCCACGCCACACGCTGGCGCCACTCGGCGCGGGCGGGGCCTGACAGCGAGGCATCCACGCCGTCGAGCAACAGCCGTGCGCCGTCAGGGTCGTCGTTCTTGATGCGGTCGAGAATGGCGGAGGCGACATCACCGGGCATGGTCGCGTCATTGACCGAACGCGGCAGGGTTCGGCGCGTGATGCCCTGCTGGCGCGAGAGCGAATTCTCGCGCGGCAGGCCCGGCTCCCATGAGAGGCCGCGGGTCTTGCCGAGGCGGATGATGCCTTCGACCTGCGGGTTGTCGGGATAGCGCCGCAGCCAGTCTTCGATGCGCGCGAGTTCTATGCGCGGGCTCTTCGGGTCGAGGTAATAGGTGGCGAGCGCGGATCCGTGCAGCGGTCCCTCGCTGCGCTGAGCGAGCATGACTTCGACCCGGTCCCAGTTCTGCGCATCGATCGCCTCGAACAGCGAGGCATAATAGAAACGGTCCTCGGCCTGCAGTAGCTGGGGAAGGGCAGCCGAATGCGAGCGCGAAAAATATTCCACGCTGTCAGATTGCGCGGCGACCGGGGCGCCAAGGGTGGCGCTTGCAGCGGCAGCCGCAAGGAGGAGGGGGCGTAGGGTCATGCGGTCCAGTCCAGCCAGCGGTTCCAGAAATTCATGCGTCGCGGGGCCGAGCGTGCAAGCTCGGCGAGTTCGGGCGCAAGCATGAGGGGAAGGGTATCTTCGCCTGCCTTCACGACAGCAGGCTCGCGCGCCATTTCGGGTGGCACGTTGAAAAGCGGGGCAAGGCTGCGGCCGAATGCCAGCACGCGGTGCGGCTTGGCGAGCGCAAGGTGGTGGCGGGTAATGTCGCCTAGACCGCGCGCCGCCATGTCGTTCCAGTCGGGCAGCGAAAGCGGTGCGGGCAGGGCGCTGGCGAGATAGGCCTCGTGCGGCTCGATACCCATTGCCTGCAAGATGGCCTCTACGAACTTGCCCGGTGCGCCTGCCAGCAGCGCGTCCTCGTCGCTCTCCATCGGGGCGGGCACCAGCACCATCAGCTTCGCCCCCTCGACTCCGCGCGGCGGGAGACGGCGTTCGGGACCAAGCGGCGAGAGCGATTTCTCGCTCATCCACCATTCGCGAAATTTTTCGAGACTGCCAGGATAGCCCTCTGCCGCACCGCCCATTCGCTCCCCGGCGGCTGTCCCCTCGAAGGCGCGCTGAAGCGGGGTCTGCTTGGGTTCTTCGGGCGGTTTCTTGGGCTTCGGCGACGCTACGGCCTGCTTTTCTTCAGGCTCGGCCAGCCAGCTGATAGTCTCGTCGCTATAATCGTCCTCGACGCCTGCCTCGCGCCACCAGTCGAGCGCTGCTTCCAGCGCGTCTGCAGGCGATAATTCGCGGGTTTCCGGCGTATCTGCGATCATATTCCGTCCGTCCTAGGTCTTGACCTCAAACCGCCCAGCAATCAAGGCAATCCCAACGCTTAAGCGACGAAAAGAGAGAGATATGAGCGAACGCGAATCGATGCCCTGCGACGTCGTCATCATCGGCGGCGGCCCGGCCGGCCTTTCGGCGGCCATCCGGTTGAAGCAAATCAACGAGGACCTCGAGGTCGTTGTGCTGGAGAAGGGCAGCGAAATCGGCGCGCATATCCTGTCGGGCGCAGTGGTCGACCCGAAGGCGATGAACGAGCTCTTCCCCGACTGGCGCAACATGGATTGCCCGCTCGCCGAAACGCCGGTGACCGAGAACCATCACTGGGTGCTGTCGGAAGGCGGCAAGTCGGACCTGCCCGAATTCCTCCTGCCGCCCTTTATGTCGAATGACGGTAATTACACCGCGTCGCTTGGCAACACCTGCCGCTGGCTGGCCGAACAGGCCGAAGGGCTTGGCGTGATGGTCTTCCCCGGCTTCCCCGCAGCCGAAGTTCTCTTTGACGACAAGGGCGCGGTTTCCGGCGTGGTGACGCAGGACATGGGCATTGCCGAGGATGGCAGCCACAAGGCCGATTACCAGCCCGGGATGGAAATCCACGCGAAATACACGCTCTTCGCAGAAGGCGCGCGCGGCAATCTGACCAAGAAGATGAAGGCCAAGTTCGACCTCGAGGCGGATTGCGAGCCGCAGGTCTATGGCCTCGGCATCAAGGAATTGTGGGACGTCGACGCCGAAGTCTACGAGCAGGGCAAGGTCATCCACACGCAGGGCTGGCCGCTCAGCGAAACCGGCACCTGGGGCGGCGGCTTCATCTATCACCAGGCGAACGGACAGGTCGCGCTCGGTTTCGTGACCGCGCTCGATTACAAGAACCCCTACGTCTCGCCCTATCAGGAATTCCAGCGCTGGAAGCACCACCCCGAAGTGGCCGCCATCCTCAAGGGCGGCAAGCGCGTGGCCTATGGCGCGCGCGTCATCAACGAAGGTGGCTGGCAGTCCGTACCCAAGCTTGCCTTCCCGGGCGGTGCGCTCATCGGCTGTTCGGCAGGTTTCGTGAACGTGCCGCGCATCAAGGGCACGCATACCGCGATGAAGAGCGGCATGCTCGCCGCCGAAAGCATCGCTGCTGCGATTGCGGCAGGCCATGAGCATACCGAGTTGATGGATTACGATGCCGCCGTGCGCGAGAGCTGGATTGCGACCGAGCTCAAGAAGGTGAAGAACGCGCAGCCCGCCGTCGCCAAATATGGCGAGGACCTGGGCACCGTGCTTGCCGGCATCGACATGTGGATGCGGACGCTCAAGATCGGCCTGCCGATCACCATGAAGCACCACCGCGACCACGAAATGCTCGAACGCGCGGACCTTTATGCGCCGGTCAAATATCCCAAGCCTGACGGGACGCTGAGCTTCGACCGCCTGACCAATGTCAGCTTCAGCTACACCAACCATGCCGAGGACCAGCCGGTCCACCTCAAGGTCTGCGACCGCGAGTTGCAGCGCGAAAGCGAGCTGGAGGTCTACGGCGGCCCGTCGACCCGTTACTGCCCGGCAGGCGTCTACGAGTGGATTATCGAGGAGGGGGCCGAGCCCAAGTTCCAGATAAACTCGCAGAACTGCGTCCACTGCAAGACCTGCGATATCAAGGACCCGAACCAAAACATCGAATGGACCACGCCCGAAGGCGGCGGCGGTCCGAACTATCCGAATATGTAAAGGCGCCAGAAATGTCAGGCGCTGATGATCTCGTGCCGGAACTAGCGCTCTGGAAGAATGGCGCCGGGATCGCTTTGGACGATTGGATTTGGCTCGTGGCAGGGCGGACCATGCCTTGGGGTTTGGCGCCATGTTTTGGCCCAAAGTTGTCAAATTTGAGGATTATTATCTGCGCGAGCCATTCGAGGAATCTCACCTTCGCGGTTGGGAAAAGTCGGGTGCAACGCGCGCACAAATTGAGATCGCAGTGAACGTCTTGCTGTTTGATCAGATGTTTCCTCAGGACGAGACAGCTACGCCGCTCAAGGAACGTCAGACCGAAGCCATGGCAAATATGATGCGGGATATGCTTAAGGCGAAGCTGCAAGTCGATTTCCCGGACCAGACATTCAATGTGCTGGTTCTGGAAGGTTACGACTTCGGTCTTTCGTTCCACCGGGCATAGACTGTCTGTGATCACCGAAACCGCCTACGCCAAAATAAACCTTGCGCTGCATGTTCGCGGGCGGCGGGAAGATGGGTATCACGAACTCGAAACCGTCTTCGCCTTCGTCGACAAGGGCGATGTGCTGCGCGCTTCCGCTGCGCCGCGTGACCGGCTGACGACGGTCGGCGAGTTCGGCGGGGCGCTGACCGACCCGTTCGACAATATCGTGATGAGGGCGCTTGGCGCTTTGCCTCGGTTCGAGGGGCTAGATGTCACGCTTGAAAAGAACCTGCCGGTTGCCGCAGGTCTGGGTGGCGGCTCGGCGGATGCCGGCGCGATATTTCGCATGGTCGAACTGGCGCACGGCCTGCCCGATGACTGGCACGCCCGCGCTGCGAAGCTGGGCGCCGATGTCCCGGCCTGTGTCGAGAGCCGCACCTGCATCGGGCTTGGTACCGGGACCGAGCTCGAACCGGCCGACGAGAGCCTTGCCGGAACGCCCGTGCTGCTCGTCAATCCGCGCCTTCCGGTCGCCACCGGTCCGGTCTATGCCGCGTGGGATGGCGCAGACCGCGGACCGCTTCCAAAAGGCGATGTCCGCGCCATGACGATGGAAGGCCGCAACGACCTCGAGGCTCCGGCCATCTCGCTTTGCCCTCGAATTGCAGATGTTCTTGCCGCAATGCGCGGAACTTCACCGTTTCTCGCCCGTATGTCCGGTTCGGGCGCGACGTGTTTCGCGCTCTACGACAGCAATTCCGCGCGCGACGAGGCCGCTGCGCGCCTTGCCGCCGACCAACCGGGCTGGTGGCAGATGAGGGGTAATCTTCGATGATGATTGACAACCTGCCCTATCGACAGGTCGGCGCGGACGATGTGCGTCCCGGCGGGCTGCTGGTGGTGGCGGACCACGCCTCCAACCACGTGCCGCGCGGTATCGAGCTGGGCATCGACCCCAAGCTGCTGAACGAACACATCGCACTCGACATCGGGGTTGAAGGCATCGCCGACCGGCTCGCGCGCCGTCACGGCATCCCTGCTCATATCGCCTGCGTCAGCCGCCTAGTATGCGACTTCCACCGCAACGAGGACGACCGCTCGGTCGTCCCGACCGAAAGCGACGGCAAACTTATCCCTGGCAATATCGGCGCCGATGTCGAAGCGCGGCTGAACCTGTTCCACCGTCCCTATCACTACGAACTCGGCAAGCTGATCGAGCGCATCAAGCCGCGCATGCTGATCGCGCTGCACAGCTTCACGCCGAGCCTCGATACGAGCGACGAGGAGCGCCCGTGGGAGGTCTCGCTTCTTTACAACAAGGACGATACGGCCGCCCGCCACGCGATCCGCCTGTTTGGCGAGCAGGGGCTCAACGTCGGCGACAACCAGCCCTATTCTGGCGCGGAACTCAACGCCACGATGGACCGTCATGCCGAGTCCAACGGCATTCCCTATTGCACGGTCGAAATCCGACAGGACCAGATCGATACCAAGGCGGGGCAGGCCCGCTGGGCGGTCATGCTGGCCGACGTGCTGGGGCGCGTCGCGCTTGAGGTCTAAAGCGCATCTTGGGCGCGCTGCGGTAAATCTCGCACAATCCGGCATTATTTCTCGAGACGTGGTCTGCTAAGACAGGCTCTCAAGTTACGAGAGACCTGCCATGCCGCACTACCGTTCACGCACCACGACACATGGCCGCAACATGGCGGGCGCGCGCGGATTGTGGCGCGCAACGGGGATGAAGGACGAGGACTTCGGCAAGCCCATCATCGCCGTGGTCAACAGCTTCACCCAGTTCGTGCCGGGGCATGTTCACTTGAAAGACCTCGGACAGATGGTCGCGCGCGAAATCGAGGCTGCCGGCGGGGTGGCCAAGGAATTCAACACCATCGCGGTCGATGACGGCATCGCGATGGGCCACGACGGGATGCTCTATTCGCTCCCCAGCCGCGACCTCATCGCCGACAGCGTCGAGTATATGGTCAATGCGCACTGCGCCGATGCGATGGTCTGCATCTCGAACTGCGACAAGATTACCCCCGGCATGCTGATGGCAGCGATGCGGCTGAACATCCCGGTCGTTTTTGTGTCCGGCGGCCCGATGGAAGCAGGCAAGGTCGTGGTGAAGGGCAAGAAGGTCGCGCTCGACCTCGTCGATGCCATGGTTGCCGCTGCCGACGAAAGCTACACCGACGAGGAAGTGACCGCTATCGAACGCTCGGCCTGCCCGACCTGCGGGAGTTGTTCGGGAATGTTCACCGCCAACTCGATGAATTGTCTGACCGAGGCGCTGGGCCTTTCGCTTCCCGGCAATGGTTCGACCCTCGCCACCCACGCCGACCGCAAGGGCCTTTTCGAACGGGCCGGTCGCCTCTCGGTGACGCTGGCGAAACGCTATTACGAGGAGGATGACGAGAGCGTGCTGCCACGCTCCATCGCGACCTTCGAGGCGTTCGAGAACGCTATGAGCCTCGACATTGCCATGGGCGGCTCGACCAATACCGTGCTCCACCTGCTCGCCGCCGCGCATGAGGCAGGGGTGGACTTCACCATGGCCGACATCGACCGGCTTTCGCGCAAGGTGCCGTGCCTGTCCAAGGTGGCTCCGGCAAAGAGCGATGTCCACATGGAAGATGTCCATCGCGCTGGCGGTATCATGTCGATCCTCGGCGAACTCGAAAAGGCAGGCCTGCTCCACACCGCGCTCCCGACCGTGCACAGCCCGACGATGGGCGACGCGCTCGACGACTGGGACATCGGCCGCACGCAGAACAACAAGGTGCGCGAGTTTTTCTCCGCAGCACCCGGCGGCATCCCGACTCAGACCGCCTTCAGCCAGTCGGCACGGTGGGAGGAACTGGACCTCGACCGGGAAGGCGGTGTCATTCGCAGCGCCGAACACGCCTTCAGCCAGGACGGCGGGCTGGCGGTGCTCTACGGCAATATCGCTCGCGACGGATGTATCGTGAAGACGGCAGGCGTGGATGAAAGCATCCTCACCTTCTCCGGCCCGGCCAAGGTCTATGAAAGCCAGGACGATGCGGTGACGGCAATCCTCACCGGGCAGGTTGTGGAGGGCGACGTGGTCGTCATCCGCTACGAAGGGCCGCGCGGCGGACCGGGCATGCAGGAAATGCTCTACCCCACCAGCTACCTCAAATCGAAGGGGCTGGGTGCGGCCTGCGCTCTGCTGACCGACGGGCGCTTTTCCGGCGGCACCTCGGGCCTTTCCATCGGCCACGTCTCGCCCGAAGCAGCCGAAGGCGGCGAAATCGGTCTGGTGGAGGAGGGCGACCTCATCGAAATCTCCATTCCCGAGCGCACCATCAACCTCGCCGTTAGCGACGAGGTGCTCTCCGAGCGGCGCGCGGCGAGAGAGGAGAAGGGCTGGGAACCCGCCAACCCGCGCCCGCGCAAGGTGAGCCCGGCGCTGGAGGCTTATGCCGCCATGACCACCTCCGCAGCGCGCGGGGCAATCCGCGATGTTTCGCAGCTGAAGCGCCGCTAGCCCTTGCCGGATGCGCATTTGCGTGGCAGCCGCCGCGCATGTCCAGCCAAGCTGTCCTCACCGTCGACCAGATGCGCGCTGCCGAACAAGCGGCGATGGGCGCGGGCGTCTCTGAAATGGAACTCATGCAGCGCGCGGGCGAGGGCGCAGCGCAATGGGTTGCACGCATGGCGGGCGGGCGCTCGGTCTGCGTGCTCTGCGGTCCAGGCAACAATGGCGGCGATGGCTATGTCATTGCCGAGAGCTTACGAAAGCGGGGGCTGGAGGTTGCAGTAGTCACCCCGAAAGAGCCAGGGAGTGAGACTGCTCGCACGGCCCGGACGCACTACAAGGGCGAAATTTCGACCGGTGCGCTTCCCGAAGCCTGCGTCTACGTGGACTGCCTCTTCGGCTATGGGCTGTCCCGCAAGGTCGAGGGTGACTTCGCCTCGCTGCTCTCCAGCATGCGTAGCGCTTCGGGCTACAAAATCGCCATCGATGTCCCGAGCAGCATCGCCAGCGAAACGGGCGAATTGCTGGGTCCCGAAGTTGGCTACGACCTCACCATCGCGCTTGGAGCTTGGAAGCGGGCGCATTTCACGATGCCCGCAATGGCGCGGATGGGTGTGAAGCGTTTGGTCGATATCGGCATCGAGATGCCCGATGACGCGCCTCGGATGAGTTCGCCCCCCAAGCTGACGCCCCCCGCTGCAGACGCGCACAAATATCGACGCGGCTTGCTGGCAATCGTCGCAGGTGAAATGCCCGGAGCGCCGTTGTTGGCAGCAGAGGCTGCGATGCGCAGCGGGGCCGGATATGCGAAGCTGCTCAGCGAGCATTCGCATCCGGATGCTCCGGCGGAGCTGGTGATAGACGGCGCTCTTCTGCCTGATGCCTTGGGGGACGAGCGTATTGGCGCACTGCTGGTTGGACCTGGGCTGGGTCGCAGCGAGAATGCGCGTGAACGGCTCGAAACAGTTCTTTCTACCGGCAAGCCTATCGTCCTCGATGCGGATGCATTGCACCTTCTCGACCATTCGATGCTGGATGGCAGGAGTGGCACTAAGATTGCCGTCACACCTCACGAGGGCGAATTGGCAGCGCTTTGCAAAACTTTTGGGGCGGACGGCGATGACAAAATCGCCCGCGCCAAGCGATTGCATGCCGCCAGTGGAATGACTGTCCTCGCAAAGGGTCCGGACAGCGTTCTGGTCGGCACCGATGGAATTCGGTTTTTCGAACAGGGTTCGAGCTGGCTCTCGGCAGCTGGCACAGGCGACGTCCTCGCCGGAATCGCCGCTTCGCGTCTCGCCGCACATGGCGAGCCGCAGCGCGCACTCGAAGAAGCAGTCTGGCTTCATCACGAGGCCGCGCGGCTTGCAGGCCCTGCCTTTACCGCCGGACAGTTGGCCCATGCGGTTAAGCCTGCCATGGAGACCTTCCTGTGACCGCCGAGACCATAATCCGCATCGCCGCCAAGGGGGACGGCGTCACCGAAAGCGGTCGCCATGTGCCGGGTGCCGTGACCGGCGATACGGTGAGCAACGACGGTGAATTCACCCCCGGCCCTCACCATGTCGAGCCACCCTGCCGCCATTTCGGCACCTGCGGGGGCTGCCAGTTGCAGCAGGCCGACGAGGCTGCCCTGCGCCAGTTCGTCACCGAGCGCGTTGCCTTTGCCGCCGAGAGCCAAGGCATCGACGTCGGCGAATTGCTTCCCACCCACCTCTCGCCGCCGCGCACTAGGAGGCGCGCTACCCTGCACGGGATGAAAGCCGGCAAGGGAGCAGTGCTAGGTTTTCGCGAAGGTCGCAGCAATCGCATCGTCGACATGCACGAATGCCATATCCTCGCGCCGGAACTGTTCGCGCTGGTGAAACCACTGCGCCAGCTCATCGCCAAATATGCGGGCAAGGGGCCTGTCGATGTTTCGCTGACTCTTGCGGACCAGGGCGTGGACTGCTCGCTCAAGGGCTTCGTGGCCGAGGGACTGGCTGCGACAGAAGCCTTGCTGGACTTCGCCCGCGACAACCGCCTCGCGCGGCTTTCCACCGACGCCGGTTATGGTGCGGAAACCGTGTGGGAGCCCGAGCCTGCCACTATTACCCTCGGGAATGTGCCCGTGGGGTTGCCGCAGAATTCTTTCCTGCAGCCAACCAGTGATGGCGAGGCTGTCCTTGTTGGGGACGCGCGGGATTTCCTCGAAGGCGCGACGACCATTGCCGACTTGTTCGCAGGCCTCGGCACCTTCGCTTTTTCCCTCGCTAACCCGGCCAAGGCATTGGCGGTCGAAGCGGCAAGGGACGCCCATCTCGCGTGCAAGAGTGCCGCCAACAGCCGCGGCCTGCCAGTCCATGCGCTCCACCGCGACCTTTTTCGCAACCCGCTGACTGCCGAGGAAACCGGCAAGTTCGGCGCCATCGTCCTCGACCCGCCGCGGGCAGGCGCGCGCGAGCAAGTCGCGCAAATCGCGCAAGGCTCGGCGAGCCGCGTTGCCTACATCAGCTGCAATCCCTCAAGCTGGGCGCGCGATGCGAAGGTCTTGGTGGATGCCGGCTTCAGGCTGGAGAAGCTGCGCCCAGTGGGCCAGTTCCGCTGGTCGACCCATGTCGAGCTGACCAGCTATTTCACGAGGTAGGGCTCAGGCCTCGATGCACTTGGCTTCGGTGAAGGCCAGCAGCCCGCCATAGGTCTCCAGCATTTCGCCATCGACATCCTCGTCCTCGATAACGATGCCGAGGCGGTCTTCCATCTCGGTGAAAAGCGTCGCGACGGCCATGGAATCGAGCTCGGGCAAATGACCGAACAAGCCCGTATCTGCGTCGAATTCGCCCACGCGCTCTTCATCGAGCGACAATACGTCGACGAGGATGGCGCGCAGCTGCTCGTCAATTGCGCTGCGGCTTGGGCCGGTCGGTTCGGCAGTGGCGGTCTGGCCGGTCATGCTTTTGCGTTCAAATCCCTGTCTCTTGCGAGGCGCTTGCCCTTAGCCGTGTGGGGGATGGCGCGCAAGGCGAGGGTTAACGTCGACAAGCGAAGCACTTGCGTAGTCGCTGGGATATATGAATAGCCCTTTTGCAATGACATTCGCCAAGCAAACTGCGCTCGACGACACTCCTTGGCCGCTTGACCATCTGGCCGAGCGGGGCGAGCGCGATGCGCCTGCGCTCGTGCTGAAGGACCGCGTGCTTACGCATAGCGAGCTGTCCGAGAGGGTCTCCCTCCTCGCGGGATGGCTGAAGGGTCAGCTCGAAACCGGGGCGAGGGTCGCTAGCTGGGCAGCCAAGGGCGAGCTCACTTGCCTGCTGCCACTGGCTGCAGCGAGGGCGGGGATGGTGCACGTCCCGATCAATCCGCTGCTCAAGCGCGCGCAGGCGGCGCATATCCTATCGGACAGCGGCGCGACTTTATTGGTCGCGACAGCATCGCGACTTAAATCTCTGGAACAAAGCGATATTCCTGGCGGATGCGCGGCCTTGGACGAAGGCGCTGCGTGGCAGGAGGCAGAGCGCGCTGGCGTCATGCTTGCGCCATCGCAGCGTGAAACCGAAGAACTCGCCGCCATCCTCTACACCAGCGGATCGACCGGCAAGCCGAAGGGCGTGATGCTGAGCCATGAAAACATGTGGCTGGGCGCGGTGTCGGTCGCGCATTATCAAGGCATGGCGGCAGATGATGTGACGCTAGCCGTGCTGCCGCTGAGCTTCGATTATGGCCAGAGCCAGCTTCTCTCGACCTGGTATGCGGGAGGCTCTGTCGTCCCGCTCGACTATCTCTTCCCGCGCGATGTCGCGAAGGCTTGCGCGAAACACGGGGTGACGACGCTCGCGGCTGTCCCGCCGCTGTGGGTGCAGTTGACCGAGATCGAGTGGCCGGAAGAGGCGGTGACGTCGCTGCGCCGTGTCACCAACAGTGGGGGCGCGCTTACCGTAGAAATCATATCCGATTTGCGCGCTATCTTTCCGAAAACGAAGATTTTTCCCATGTATGGCCTTACCGAGGCTTTCCGCTCCACCTTTCTCGACCCTGCGCTGGTTGCAGACCATCCGACTTCCATGGGTAAAGCCATTCCCTTCGCGGAAATCCTCGTGGTGGACGAAAAGGGTGAGCCGTGTTCTCCGGGCGAGGAAGGTGAACTCGTTCATTGCGGGCCGCTGGTGGCACAGGGCTATTGGCAGGACGCGAAACGTACTGCCGAGCGCTTCCGGCCCGCACCCGCAGCGTCGAAATATGGCGGCACGGCGGTCTGGTCGGGCGACCGGGTGAAACGCGATACAGATGGCTTGCTCTATTTCGTCGGACGGCGCGATGCGATGATAAAGAGTTCGGGCAATCGCATCAGCCCGCAGGAAATCGAAGGCGCGGCGCTGGCGATGGGATTAGTCGCCGAGGCGGTTGCCTTGGGAGTGCCCGACGAAAAGCTTGGCCATGCCATCCATCTCGTCGTCCGCGGCGAGGAGAGCGACGAATTGAAGAAGGCGCTTGCCCGCGAATTGCCCAATTTCATGCAGCCCCATGTCATTCACTGGAAGGACGCAATGCCGCTCAATCCCAACGGGAAAATCGACCGCACGGCGCTTGCAAGGGAGATTGGTGCATGAAACCCCTCGGTCCCATCCCCGCCGGTTTCGAAGCGCTGCATGGCGAGCTCGCCATCTCGGGACGGAAGGTAAGTTCGCTTGTCGAGGATGCAGGGCGCACGCCGCTGTTCGTCTTTTCGAAAGGTATGATTGCCGAGCGCATTGCCTCCTTGCGCGCTGCCATGCCCGAGCGGTTGAAAATCAATTACGCGATCAAGGCCAACAGCTTTGCGCCCTTGCTGAAACATGTCGCTGGCCTCGTCGACGGGCTGGATATCGCATCGGGCGGCGAACTTGCCATGGTTCAGGCCGCTGGTGTCAGCGGCGAGCGGGTGAGCTTCGCAGGACCCGGAAAGCGCGACGAGGAACTCGAAGCAGCGATTGCTGCTGGCGTGACTCTCAATCTCGAGAGCGAAAATGAGGCGCGCCGGGCGCTGGCGATTGCTGAGCGCCTCGGGAAGACGCCGAGGCTCGCCATTCGAGTAAACCCCGATTTCGAGCCCAAGGGCTCGGGCATGAAAATGGGCGGCGGGGCCAAGCCGTTCGGGGTCGATGCCGAGCGCGTGCCTGCGCTGATGCGCGAGATTGTCGATGCGGGCTGCGAATGGCGGGGGCTGCACATCTTTACCGGCAGCCAGGCGCTCGATGCCGATGCGCTCATCGAAACGCAGGCCAACACGCTCGGTCTTGCGCACCGCATGGCGAGCGAAGCGGGTATGAGCCTGCCCAAGCTCAACATGGGCGGAGGCTTCGGCATTCCCTATTTCAACGGCGATACACAGCTCGACATCGAGAAGGTGGGGACGGCGCTGGGCGAGAGGTTCGAAACGCTTCCCGATACGCTGGCAGATGCCGAACTCTTCATCGAACTCGGCCGCTACATCGTCGGCGAGGCGGGCGTTTACCTCACCCGCATCATCGACCGGAAAGAAAGCCACGGCGAAACCTATCTCGTCACCGATGGCGGCTTGCACCACCAACTCGCCGCCTCGGGTAACTTCGGAACGGTCGTGCGCCGCAACTACCCACTCGCTATCGCGTCGCATTTCGATGCCGAGCCTGTCGAGGTCGCTAACGTCGTCGGCTGCCTGTGCACTCCGCTCGACCGGCTTGCCGACAAGGCCCACCTGCCGCGCGCGGAAGTGGGCGATATCGTCGCGGTTTTCTGCGCCGGAGCCTATGGCGCCAGCGCCTCGCCCAGCGCATTCCTCGGGCAGGGACCGGCGGAAGAAATGCTTGTTTGAGGCACCTATCAACCATTTAACCATATTTAGCAGGTAAGGGTCGCGCGCACATAAGGCAGATTTGAAGGCATTCGATGTACGAGGACTTTTACGGATTCAGCGAGCGGCCCTTCCAGCTCACGCCCGACCCCTCGTTCTATTTCGAGAGCGTCACGCACAAGAAGGCGCTGAGCTACCTCGGATATGGCCTCAACCAGGGCGAGGGCTTTATCGTCATTACCGGCGAGGTCGGGGCGGGCAAGTCGACTCTGGTCGGCCATTTGCGCAACCGGCTCGACTGGAACAGCGTGACCGTTGGCGAGGTTGTCACCAGCGCGCTCGGCAGCGACGAGATGATTGGCATGGCCGCGCACAGCTTCGGGCTTGAAGTCGATGCGGGCGACAAGGCGGGCGCGCTTTCGGCCATCGAATTGTTCCTGCAGGACGAGGCACGGGCAGGGCGCAAGGTGCTGCTCATCATCGACGAGGCGCAGAACCTCACCGTGGGCGCGCTCGAAGAGCTGCGCATGCTGTCGAATTTCCACTTGGGTGCGAAACCCTTGCTGCAGATGCTTCTGCTGGGCCAGCCCGAGTTCCGGCAGCTGCTTTCCGAGTGGGACCAGCTCGAGCAGCTGCGCCAGCGCGTTATTGCCTCGCATCACCTCGAGGCGATGCAGCCGAACGAAATCGAGCCCTATGTCATGCACCGGCTCGAGCATGTGGGGTACAAGCTATGCCCCGGTTTCGAGGGCGACGTCTGGAGCCTCATCCACCGCGAGAGCCGGGGCATTCCCCGCCTCGTCAACCGCATCATGTCACGCGTGTTGATGAAGGGCGCGATGGAAGAGCGCGAGGTGATCGGCGAGGATCTGGTGCGCGCAGTCATCGACGAGATGAACGGACGAGCCGTTGAAACAGCGCCCGCTGCGCCGGTGAAGAAGCAGGCAACGCAGCCGCTTCCGGTCACGCCACCCGCCGAGGAGCCGGTGGCATCGGAACCGGGTGACGATGCCGCACTGCTCGATGCACAAATCGAGGCGATCGAAAAGGCCTTCGCACAGCGAGACAAGGCGATTGCCTCGCTGCGCAAGGAGATGGCGAACCTGTCGCAAAGCGCCACGTCCGAAACCTCGGCCGATGTCGAGGAGCGTCTCGCGGCGATCGAAACGCGGCTCGACGAACAGGAGCGTTCGCTCCGCCATGTGCTGACGATGATGATCGACTATTTCGAAAGCAGCGCCACCCGCAACGCGGCGTGATCGCTCAGGCGAGGCCGTGGCCGCGGGCCATGTAGTCGGTGCTCTGCATTTCCTTCAGGCGGCTGACCGTGCGCTCGAATTCGAAGGCGCCGTCGCCCGTGGTATAGAGGTCTTCCGGTTCGGCAGCGGCAGTCGCGAAGAGCTTGACGCTGTTTTCGTAAAGCGCATCGATGAGCTTGGTGAAGCGGATGGCCTCGTTGCGGTTTTCGGGCGACAGACGCGGGATCCCGACCACGATGACCGAGTGATAGGCATGTGCGATTGCGAGGTAATCCGCCGCACCGCGGTTTTCGCCGCATAACCGCTTAAAGCTGAACACGCCGACGCCCTTGAGGCTTTTCGGCACATGCAAGGTGCGCCCGCCGCCGAGGTCCAACTCCGCGCTGGGTACATGCTCGGCATCTTCGGGCTTGTAGTCGGTCAGGCGGAAGAAGGCCTCGCATACCTGCGCAGTTGCCGCGTCACCCAACGGCGTATGCCAGGTGTCGATATCGCCTAGCCGGTCGAGCCGGTAATCGGTCGGACCATTGAGCGGCAACACGTCGAGTTCGGCCTGCACGAGGTCGATGAAGGGCAGGAAGAGCGAGCGATTGAGCCCATCCTTGTAGAGGTCGGCGGGAGGGCGGTTGCTGGTGGTGACGACTACCACATTCTCTTCGCAAATCAGCGCGGTGAATAAGCGTGCCATGATGGCGGCATCGGCGGTGTTGTTGACCACCATTTCGTCGAAGGCGAGGCAGCGGATATCCTTCGCGAGACGCGCGGCGACCGGTGCGATGGGGTCGCCGGCCTCCTTCTTGCGCTCGTCGCGGATAAGGCGGTCGACCTCGAGCATGAACTCGTGGAAGTGAACGCGGCGCTTTTCCGCAATGCCCAGCGTCTCGACGAAGAGGTCCATCAGCATGGACTTCCCGCGTCCTACGCCGCCCCACATGTAGACGCCTTGGGGCCGTGTTTTCTTGGGCCGGAAAAGCTGGCTGAGCAGGCCACCCGAACTCTCGCTTTCGAGGTCTTTCTGCAGCCGGTCGAGCCGTTCGGCCGCGCGGCGCTGGTCGGCATCGCTCCTGAGCTCGCCTGCCGCGACGAGCTTCTCGTACCGCGCGAGCATGCCGGTCATTTGCGGCGCATTTTCTTCACGATGCCGGAGAAGGAGGCGACCACATGGTCCTCCTGCTCCACCGTGCCGCGCACGAAGACGAGGCCGCCGGATTCCTTGACGATTTCGGTCACTGCATCGAGTGGACGGTCTGGTTGGCCTGCTCCGGTGAACTGCGTCGACAATTCGAGCGTGACCGAGGGCCCCGCGTTGCCGGTGCCCAACGTGTGCATGGTGGTGAACAGCGAGATGTCGATGAGCGAAAGCGTCACCGCGCCATGGATGATGCCTTGCAGGTTTTCGTGCCGGCGCTCGGGAAACATGCGCAGGCGCGCGTGCTGGCCGTCAGGGTCCACGCGGGTGATGAGCTTGCCCATCACCGCGCCGTTGAATAGCGTCTCGTCCTTCAGGTTCCAGTGTCGCCAGCCCGGGTTTTCCGGGTCGGGACCATGCTCGAAAACGTCGTCAGGAAGCACGTCAGATCGCGCGTTCGGCCATCATCTTCTTGGTTTCGGCGATGGCCTTGGCAGGGCTGAGGCCCTTGGGGCAGACATTCGCGCAGTTCATGATGGTGTGGCAGCGATAGAGGCGGAAGGGGTCTTCCAGCTGGTCGAGCCGTTCGCCGGTCATCTCGTCGCGGCTGTCGGCGAGCCAGCGATAGGCCTGCAGCAGGATCGCGGGGCCGAGAAACTTGTCGCTGTTCCACCAATAGCTCGGGCACGAGGTCGAGCAGCAGGCGCACAGGATGCACTCGTAAAGGCCGTCCAGCTTCTCGCGCTGTTCGGGCGACTGCAGGCGTTCCTTGCCGCTGGGAGTGGTGGAGACGGTCTGCAGCCAAGGACGGATGCTTGCGTATTGCGCGTAGAAGTGCGTGAAATCGGGAACGAGGTCCTTGATGACTTCCATGTGCGGCAGCGGGGTGATGCGCACTTCGCCCTTGAGGTCGTCGATGGCGGTGGTGCAGGCGAGGCCGTTCTTGCCGTTCATGTTCATCGAGCACGAACCGCAGATGCCTTCGCGGCACGAACGGCGGAAGGTCAGCGTCGGGTCGATCTCGTTCTTGATCTTGAACAGCGCATCGAGAACCATCGGGCCGCAGGCATCGAGATCGATCTCGAACGTGTCGTAACGCGGGTTTTCGCCGGTGTCGGGGTCGTAGCGGTAAATCTTGAACTTCTTCACGCGAGCGCCGCCATCCGCCTTGTGAGCGCGGGTCTTGCCGGTGATTTTCGAGTTCTTGGGGAGCGTGAAAGTCGCCATGTGAGCTATCAATCCTGACTGCGTTTGCGCCCTCTCTAGCCGTTGCAACGCATGGTGCAAGGGGTTGGCACACGCGAATTATGCACCGCTTGATGCATGAAGCCGAAGCTGCCACGGGGGCCGGGCGATGAAGGTAGCGATTTACGACCTCGACAAGACGCTGGTGCGAAGGGCGACATTCACGCCTTTCCTGGCCTTTGCGGCCCGCAAACTGGCGCCGTGGAGACTGGTCCTTTTACCCGTCTGGGTGCTGATTATGCTGGGTTACCGTGCGGGCCTCTACGGCCGCACCGGTCTCAAGACGGCAGGAATGAAATTGATGTTGGGCAAGCAAACCCTCTCGCGACTTGAAGATGTTGGCGAGAAGTTCGCAGAACATCATCTCAACACAGCGGGCTGGATAGACCCGGTGATTACCATGGTGGAGGCCGACCGCGCCGCGGGCACGCGGCTAGTGGTGGCGACGGCGGCATTCGAGTTCTACGCCAAGGCCTTTGCCCGGCGCTTGGGAATTGAGCATGTCATTGCGACACAATGGGACGGAGAGCGCATCCCCGGCGGCAATTGCTACGGCGAAACCAAACGCGCGCGGGTCGCGGAATCGCTTGGCGGAGACCTTTCCGGGCATCAAATTCGCTTCGTCAGTGACAGCTTTGCAGATGCGCCGCTCCTGCTGGAGGCCGAAGAGCCGTTTTTCGTGACAGCGAGCGAGCGCAAACGGGCAAGGGCCGAGGCGCTTGGATGGTCGGTCATCGACCCTGCGCCCTAGCGACGAGCCAGTTCACCTAGCCTCCGAACGATCTGCGCGGCATTGGCGTCGAACCGGTCTTTCGAAAACTTCTCCAATACCCTTTGTCTTCCAGCTTCGCCGATGCTTGCCAGTTCTCCGGGTTGCTGCAAGAGCCCGGCAATCGCATCGGCAAGCGCCTGCGCATCATCCGGTGGGATAATGCGGCCCATTTTCGGATCGATGACGGTATGCGGCATCTCTCCGATCCGGCTCACAACGACAGGTAATGCGGCCTGCATCGCTTCGTGCATGGCGATACAGAAGCCCTCGCGCCTCGAGGGCTGGAGGTAGAGGTGCAGACCTGCAAGGAACTGCTGAGGTTGTTCGACAAAGCCCGCAAATTCGACGGTCCTGAGGTTAAGCTTCAACGCCCTCTGCCGGAGCATTTCGCCATCGGGACCGCTCCCGCCGATCGCAAGCCGGAACGGCGGCAGACCGGTCCGCTGTTCGAGCAAGGCCATCGCTTCGAGCAGCGTGTCGTAGCCCTTGCTGACGTGCAATCGGCCCATGGCCCCTATACGGACGACTTCGCCCTCCTGCCATGCCGCCGCCTGCGGCGCTTGCGGGTCGGCGAAGTAGATGGGCCACGTGACGACCCGCTCGTTCGGCAGGTGCAGGCGTTGCCGTGTCAATTCGGCCACCGCCTCGCTGTCGGCAATCCAGATATTGCTCGCATTCCTGCGCCAGCGCAGCAGCCGCTCGTTCCACGGCTTGAGAAAAGCGCTGTGCTGCCAGCTTGCTACTGGCACGCCGAGCTTTCGCGCCACGAACTGGCCAATCAGCGTGGCGCGTGTGAGCGAGGTCCAGATTGCATCGGGAGCGAACTGGGCAATTTCCCGCTTCGCCCAACGATAGGCGCCCAGATGGTCTTTGAGGCTGCCCTCGAAAATGGACGGCTCGATGTCGGCTTCGACAAGGCGAGGGAGCGCCTTCCCGTCCTTGCGGGCAAGCGCGAAGAGCTTCACCTCTACGCCCTGCTGCTCGATGCCGCGGATGATCGCCGGAAGCGGCGATTGCGCCCCGCCGCCCTCCATCGAATTGATAAGGTATGCGATGCGCATGGTGTTGGCCGCTATTCCGCCTGCCCGAGCAATTGTGCGATGGCGTCTGCCGCACGCTCGGAAGCGGGCGTGTCGGTCAGGTCGAAGGTGTAATCGACCAGTTCCTGTTGCGCATCGGCATATCGCCGGCCTACCGCCTCATGGTCTTTCAGCAGCGGGACCAGATCTTCCAGCGAGCGGGCCACGGGGCCTGCTTTCCAGAAGTGGTGCCAGTCGTCATCCTCCGCGCGCGCATCGTCCCGGCAATCGAGGAAATATGTCGGGCGAGGACGGACGAGGAACTCGTAAACCTGGCTCGAAACGTCGCCGATATAGGCGTCGGCGGAGAGCGTGTAGGACATGTCGAACAGCCGCGGGCCTTCCACGTCGACGAGGATATTGCCTGCCCGCAAAGCCTCTTCCGGGACATCCGGCCGTTTGCGCGCCTGCCTGTATTCGGGCGAGATATGCGTTTGCTTGCGGAACAGCATGACGTGGGGCGCGAAGATGAGGTTGAACTTCTGCCCCGCCTCGCTCGCGAACCATTTCAGCAATTCGGGTCCGGCATCGTACCAGCTGGAGAGATGCGGGTCGAAATGCGGATTGTAGAGGAAAGTCGGCCTTCCGTTGCCGAAGAAGTCCGGTTTCGCCGTCATGTCCACGGTCTCGAACTTGGGATAGCCGATGACGACCACCTTCTCTTCCGGCACGCCATGCGCGACGAGCTGGTCGACCACCTTGCGTCCAGCGACGAAGGCGCGGTCGAAGATCTTGTAGTCGGGGTGGTAAGCGACACTGCGGTCACCCGCGCCGTGCGGGACCTTGGCATAGAGCGGGGTGTCTTGGGGGCTCAGATGTTTTTTCGTCCTCAGGCAAGTCCGTTCTGTCGACATGACGAGGTCTGCCTCGGCGAAAAGCTTGAGATTCAGTCGCAACCGCAAGAGGCGAGACGCGGGGAGCAACTTGTCGGCTACTCTGGAGACCGCTCTGGCCCAGAGCGGTAATTCCAGCTCCACCCAACGCAAACGTCTCGCGTCATCGAGCGCGATAAGATCTTCAAGCTGCGCACGTATCTTCTGCGTCGCATAGGCAACAACGCATTCGATGTCGGGATGAAGCCGCGCCGTGGCTGCCGCTATCCCGGCGAGATGAGCGACCTGGTGCGGCGCATCGTGATTGAAGAGGAACAGGACTCGCGCCATGGCCGAGGCCGTTATGGCAATCCTTGTCCGAAAGCAAAGCGGTCCTTGCCATTGATTGCGCACCCGCCTTCGTCCAAGGGCAGGCGATGAACGGCGCGGACTCGGCAAGCACGGAGAAATCCGGCTCCACCAGTATACTCAAGAACCTGGGGTGGTTGCTGGGCGGCAAGGGTGTCGCAGCCGTGTGCAGCCTCGTCTATCTCGCCATTCTTGCGCGCTCCCTGGGGGTGAAGGACTTCGGGCACTTCTCGTTGATATTCGGCACCGCGCTGGCGCTGGTCGAGATTGCCGGCTTCCAGACATGGCAGATGGTTGTGCGATATGGCACGCCGCACGTCGCCCGCGGAGACTGGGACGCCTTTGGGCGGGTTGCCATGGGCGGCGGCCTCATCGATTTCTTCGGCGGGGTGCTGGGTTGCATCGCGGCGTGGATTGCCATTGTCTATTTCGGCCCTTCGCTCGAGCTCAATCCCGCCTATGCCGATACCGCATTCTATTTCGTCTGCGCGCTGGTCCTGTCGCGGGTGTCGGCACCGCTCGGTATCATGCGGACACTGGACCGTTATGAAGTCGCGGTCGCGGCGGGGTCGCTGACGCCGATCGGGCGGGTGATAGCCGCTGTCGCCATTTGGCTGACGGGGGCCAGCGTAGAAAAATTCCTAATCGCGTGGGCGGTTATCGAGATCGCGACGGCTGTCCTTTATTGGACACTCGCGCATCGCATTGCGCCGCAAACGGTGCGGCTGACGAATATATTCCACCTCGGCCAGATGCGTGCCGAGAATGACGGCGTGTTGAAATTTCTCGGGGTCACTTATGCCAGCACCTCGCTCTATGGAGCAGTGCAGCAGGGGCCGCTGCTGGCGGTCGGCTATTTCCTCGGCACCAGCGCTGCGGGAGTCTACCGCATTGCCGACCAGCTCGCGAAGGGTCTGGGCAAGCTGGCTACCCTGTCGGCGCAGGCCCTTTATCCGGAGGTCAATCGCCAGCGACATTCCTCGCCGCATGACCAGTTCCGCAAGCTGGTGAAGCGTATCAACATCACGGTTCTCATTGCCGGAACGCTGCTGGTGACAGTCACTGTCGCCATCGGCGGCCATATCCTACAACTCATCGGCGGCGAAGATTTTGCGCGCGGCGGGCCTGTCCTTATTCCGCTGGTGCTGGCAGCATCGCTTGAGCTGGCCAGCGTGTCATACGAGCCCGTGCTGCACGCCCATGGCAAGGCGCACCACCAGCTGTTCGCGCGCCTCTTCACCCTTTTCACCATGGCACTGCTGATTCTGTGGCTTGTCAGCGGGGGGCCGGTCTGGGTGGGTTGGGCAGTCGCAATGGGTATGGCCGCCGGATATTTCCTCACGAGCCTGATGGTCTGGATGGTCATCCGAAACGGGGCTCTTGAGGCGAGACAGTCATGACCAATGCGCTGATCCTGGCAGGGACGAGGCCCGGCGGTGACCCTTTCGCAAGGGAATTGGGAATCGCCCACAAGGCGTTGATCGAAATGGAGGGCAAGACCCTCCTCGAGCGCGTCATCGGATCCTTGCGCGCATCCGGAATGAAGCGGGTGATCGTGAGCGCCGCTGAGGGGCCGGTTGCGCAACTAGCGCGTGATTTGGGAGCGGAAGTAATGGCTCCGCGTGCAGGTCCGAGCGGTAGTGTGGCCGCCGCCTTCGACCACCTCGGCGCGCCGCTGGTCGTTACGACTAGTGACCATGCTTTGCTGAGACCAGAGTGGGTCCGCGAACTTGTCGACAGCACACCGCCAAACGCAGATGTGTCGGTCATGCTGGCAGAGCGCGGTGTTGTGGAAGCGGCTATGCCGGAAACCCGCAGGACCTATTTGCGCTTTGCCGACGGGCGGTGGTCAGGCTGCAATCTTTTCTACCTCCAAACACCAAATGCCCGCAGCGCAATCGACACATGGGCGATGGTGGAAGCGGACCGCAAGCGCCCCTGGCGGATTGCTGCAAGGCTCGGGCCCCTGACGCTCCTGGCTATGCTTCTGGGCCGGCTGACAATGTCGGAAGGGCTCGCCAAGCTTGGCCGGCGTATCGATGTGGAGGCAGCGCTGGTGCCTGCCAGCAATGGGCTTGCCGCAGTCGATGTCGACAAGCTGGCCGATCTCGAAGCGGTTCGGGGGCTAATCACGACGAGGGAAGAAAAAGCTTCCTCCAACGCGGATTGACGCTAAGCTTTCTCGCGGGTCGCGCCGGAGAAGGCCATGGGGATCAAACGGTTCTACGACGCGCACATCATGCCGCGCATGATCACGCTGGCGTGCGGTCAGAAGGGGATTGAGGAGCGTCGCCGGGAAGTGGTGCCGTTGGCCGAAGGGCGCGTATTCGAGCTCGGTTGCGGCGGGGGGCTCAACCAAGCGCTATATGACGATGAAAAGGTCACCGGGTTCGCCGGTATAGACCCGCATGCCGGCTTGCTCGAGGGAGCTCGCGAACGGGCTAAGGCGCGTGGCTGGGACCACGATATTCGCGAAGGCGTGGGTGAAAAAATCCCCTTTCCTGACAGCAGTTTCGATACTGCGGTTTGCACCTACACGCTTTGCTCTGTCGATGACCCTGGCAAGGTACTTGGTGAATTGCGCCGCATCCTCAGGCCTCGCGGGAAGCTCATCTTTCTCGAACATGGCAAAGCGCCGGACGCGGATGTCGCGCGCTGGCAGGAACGTATCGAGCCAGTCTGGAAGCCACTTGCGGGTGGGTGTCACTTGACCCGACCGATTGGCTCGGCCTTGCGCGGGGCCGGCTTCGAGGTCGAGCCCATCGGACAGGCCTATCTGGCCAAGGCGCCGAAATTCATGGGCTGGATGGAATGGGGTGTGGCTCGCCGCGCGGGCGTCTGATTACGCAGATCTGATTGCCGCTCCCCGCCTGCCGGTAGGACAGGCGGGGAGGGCGGTTCAAATCATTCGCCGAACGTGCGCTGCCACCAGCCACGCTTGGGCTTGCCAGCATCGTCAGTGTCCTTTGCCGCTTCTTCTGCGGTCTGCGGCGCGTCATCGGGACCAGCGACAACCGCCGCGTCCTGCTTCACCTGTTCGGCCAGTTCTTCTGCCGGTTTGTCCGCTTTCTTCTTCCGTGTGCGCTTGGGTTTTTCCGGAGCGGGTTCTGCTTCACTTTCGGCAGGAGCGGCTTCGGTGTCGGCCTTCTTCTTGCGCGTACGCTTCGGCTTCGGCTTTTCTTCCGTAGCTTCCTCGGCGGTTTCGGCATCGGCCTTCTTGCGGCGGGTGCGCTTCGGCTTCGGCTTTTCTTCCGTAGCTTCCTCGGCGGTTTCGGCATCAGCCTTCTTGCGGCGGGTGCGCTTGGGCTTCGGCTTTTCTTCGGCCGCAGCCTCGGCGGTCTCGGGAGTGTCTTGCGGACCGGCAACCACAGCCATGTCGTCGGCGACCTGTTCGGAGACCTTCTCGAGGTTCTCCGCGTCTTCTGCCGTCACCTCTTCGGCATTGCCTTTGCCGCGTCCGCGACCACCACGACGGCGGCCGCCGCGTCGACGGCGCTTCTTGGGCTTGTCGTCACCATCGTCTTCGTCGGTCTCGGCGCCATCGCTGTCGCCGTTATCGTCCGAATCGTCCTGGTCGTTGTCCTGGCCCTTGTTCTTGTTGCGGCCACGGCCACCACGGCGACGGCGACGCTTCTTGCGCGGACGGTCGTCGTCCTCGTCGGTTTCGGCGTCATCTGTTTCGATGTCGTCGTCCTCATCCTCGTCCTCGATGGCGAGGGTTTCGAACTTAGGCGTGTCCTTGGGCTTGGGACCGTGGCTCGAGACGGTCATCTTCGCGCCTTCGTCCTCGCCCTCGGGGACGACTTCGACGGTCACTCCGTACAGCTCTTCGATTTCGACGAGTTCGCCGCGCTTTTCGTTGAGCAGGTAGACTGCAGCCTCGGTGCTGGCAGCAAGGCGGATCTTCGAGCCCTTGCCCTTGGCTGCTTCCTCTTCGATGAGGCGCAGCGCCGACAGGCCCGCCGAGCTGGCGGTACGAACGAGACCCGTACCGTCGCAATGCGGGCATTCGCGAGTGGTAGCTTCGAGCACGCCGGTGCGCAGGCGCTGGCGGCTCATTTCCATCAGGCCAAAGCTGGAGATGCGGCCTACCTGGATACGCGCACGGTCATTCTTGAGCGCATCCTTCATCGCGCGCTCGACCTTGCGGGTGTTCGAATGGTGCTCCTGGTCAATAAAGTCGATGACCACGAGACCGGCCATGTCGCGCAGGCGCAGCTGGCGGGCGATTTCCTTGGCCGCTTCGAGGTTGGTGTGGAGCGCGGTCTGCTCGATATTATGCTCCTTGGTGGAGCGGCCCGAGTTGATGTCGATCGAGACCAGCGCCTCGGTCGGGTTGATGACCAGGTAGCCGCCCGATTTGAGCTGCACCACGGGGTCATACATCGCCTTCAGCTGGTCCTCCGCGCCATAGCGCTGGAACAGCGGCACGGGGTCGGCATATTGCTTCACCCGGCGCGCATGGCTGGGCATGAGCATTTTCATGAAGGCCTTGGCAGACTTGTAGCCTTCTTCGCCCTCGACGACGACCTCTTCGATCTCGCGATTGTAGATGTCGCGAATGGCGCGCTTGATGAGGTCGCTGTCCGAATGGATGAGTGCAGGCGCGGCAGACGACAACGTACGTTCGCGGATTTCGTCCCACAGGCGGGCGAGATAGTCGAAGTCGCGCTTGATTTCGGTCTTGGTGCGGCTGAGGCCGGCAGTGCGGACAATCAGCCCCATGCTCTTGGGCAGGCTGAGGTCATTGACGACCTGCTTCAGGCGCTTGCGGTCGCTCGCCGAATTGATTTTCCGGCTGATGCCGCCGCCGTGGCTGCTGTTCGGCATGAGCACCGTGTAGCGGCCTGCGAGGCTGAGATAGGTGGTGAGTGCCGCACCCTTGTTGCCGCGCTCTTCCTTGACGACCTGCACCAGCAGGACCTGGCGGCGCTGGATGACGTCCTGGATCTTGTATTTGCGGCGCAGCGCCATGCGCTTGGCGCGCGCTTCGTCGACTTCCTTGGCGCGGCTACGCCCGCCTTTGCCCTGACGGCGACCACCACGGCCGCGGCGACCACGGCCCTTGGGCTTCTCGTCACTCTCTTCCTCGTCGTCGCTGTCGTCGTCCTCATCCTCGTCGCCATCGAGATGGCCTTCCTCGATGGTCGCGACATCGTCCTTGTCGGATGTGTCGACTTCCTCGAGGCCGTCTTCGGCGAGGTCTTCGGCGAGCGCTTCGGCGCTTTCATCCTCGGCGTCGTATTCGTCGCCGGGCATTTCGCCGCGTTCTTCCTCTTCGGCGCGCAGACGCTGCTCTTCCTCGGCGACTTCGGCCTCGGCAGCGAGCAGGGCTTCGCGGTCTTCCTTGGGAATCTGGTAATAGTCGGGGTGAATTTCGCTGAAGGCGAGGAAGCCGTGACGGTTACCGCCGAAATCGACGAAGGCTGCCTGGAGTGAAGGTTCTACCCGCGTAACCTTGGCGAGGTAGATATTGCCTTTGATCTGCCTCTTGTCGGCAGATTCGAAATCGAATTCCTCAATCCGGTTTCCCTTGAGGACTGCCACCCGGGTCTCTTCCTGGTGGCGCGCGTCGATGAGCATGCGCGTGGGCATTGATTATTCTCCATGCGCGAGTGCGCGGGGCAAGCCCGTCGCTCCATTCGCGCGTCAGTGTGGGTAATCCGCTTGCCATCAACTGGCTTGCGGCATTCGTGGACCGGCGCGCTTTCTCTGCAAAGGGCCGGGGATTCGTGTCTGCTCGGTCGCCCTGACCCATCGATGGGGTCGTCCGTCCTGCCGTCGCTGCTGCGAGGCGGAAATGCGCCTGCAAGCCATCGGTGGTTACGGAAGAGAGCGTGTCCTGCATCAACCTGTTCATTCGGGGCCGCGGCCGGAATGGCGGCGGCAAGCCGGGATGATGACCCTCTTCGTCGCGAATGGAACGCGCCGATCGGAGGCACCGGTTTCCCGGGTTCATGTTCGCTAGCACCGTGGGTATCGCTCGGCAACTATATTGCGCTTTCGAGGCGTTAGCTTCTAACCATCGCCCCGTAATGAGACGGCGCATCCAGCTTTTTGCCATCGTGCTGCTGCCGCTTGCCATCATCGGCGGGCTGGTACTGCTGGCCCGCGGGACGGGGCTTGTGGGCTATGGGGCTGGCTATGTTGCGCGGGTGGAATTGCCCAAAGAGATTACGGCGGTCGAACTTCCGGAGGTCACCGGCGATGCCTCGCTGCCGCTGGTGGTCATCGATGCCGGGCATGGCGGACATGACCCGGGCGCTTCGGCAAGAGGGTATGTCGAGAAGAACCTCGTGCTCGGCCTCGCGCTCGCCTTGCGCGACGAATTGGAGGAGAGGGGTATCGCACGCGTGGCGCTCACCCGCGATGACGATACCTACCTGCTGCATGGCGAGCGTTACCGGATTGCCCAGCGCCTCGACGCCGACCTCTTCCTTTCGCTCCATGCCGACAGCGCCGGCACTTATGACGAAGTCGCGGGCGCGAGCATCTACACGTTGTCGCAGGAGGCATCGAGCCGCGCCGCCGCGCTGTTTGCCCAGCGCGAGAACGAATCCGATGTGCTCGACGGCGTCGATCTGTCTGAGCAGGAAGACACGGTGAGCGATATCCTTGTAGAACTCTCCCAGCGCCGGACACAGGAGCGCTCTGCGCAGTTTGCCGCGCTCATCGAACGGGAAGGGCAAGGGACGATCGAATTTCACCCGCAGGCGCGGCGCTCTGCCTGGCTGGCCGTTCTCCGCGCGCCCGATGTGCCGAGCGTGCTGTTCGAAAGCGGCTTCATCTCGAACGAGGCCGATGCGAAGCGCCTTGCTTCGGACGAGGGACGCGAGGCGTTCGCGGACGTCATGGGCCGCGCCATCCGCGCCTACTTTACCCGCCAGCAAGGCGATTGAGCGCAAGACGCGATTCTTGTTCTGGCGTTGTCCAGAATGCGCGTGCTAGAGGCCCCGGCTACTTATGGTTGCGTTTCCCAGTCTGGACTATGTTCGCCAACGCCTGACGGGCGACCCTCAGCGCTTCATTGCGTGGATGAAGGATAATTGGCATCACAGCCGCCGCCTGCGCGTGCTGACTTACCTCGTTGGCATCGGCCTCATCCTGCTGGTGCTCGCGTGGGCATCGCTGGCACGCAACCTGCCCGAAGCCGATTCGCTGCTCGAATACGAAACTCCGCTGCCGACCGTCGTGCGCGGCGTGGATGGCGAAATCGTCCATAGCTACGCCCGCGAACGCCGCGTGCAGCTGCAATATGTCGATTTTCCGCAGCAAATGATCCAGGCCTTCCTGTCGGCCGAGGACAAGACCTTCTTCAGCCATGGCGGTGTCGACTTCACCGGCACGATGAACGCCGTGTGGGACTATGCGACGAAATATGGCTCGGGCGAACGTGCAGTGGGTGGCTCGACCATCACCCAGCAGGTGGCCAAGAACCTGCTGCTGGGTGACGAATATTCGGTCACCCGCAAGCTGAAGGAAATGATCCTCGCCCAGCGCATCGAGCAGGTGCTGACGAAGCAGGAAATCCTCGAGCTATACCTCAACGAAATCCCGCTGGGCCGCCGCAGCTTCGGCGTACAGGCAGCCTCGCGCGCCTATTTCGACAAGGACGTGGCGGACCTCGACCTTCACGAGACGGCCTTCCTTGCCATCCTGCCCAAGGCGCCCGAACGCTATGGCCGCGCGCGTTACGAAGACATGGCAATCGCGCGCCGCAATTTCGTGCTCGACCAGATGGTCGCCAACGGTTTCGTCAGCGCTGGTGCGGCGAGTACTGCCAAGGCCGAGCCACTGGGCCTCGTCCAGCAGCGGACCGAGCGCTCTGCTGACGCCGGCTACTTCCTCGAGGAAGTCCGCCGCCAGCTCATCGAGGAATTCGGCGAGACTGCGGATGACGGTGGGAACAGCGTCTATGCCGGCGGCCTCTGGGTCCGCACCTCGCTCGATACCGAATTGCAGGACGCGGCCCGCAATGCCTTGCGCGCCCAGCTGCTGCGTTATCACGGCAATCGCGGTTACACCGGCCCCATCGCCACGCTGAACCCCGAGAACGGCTCGCTGCATAGCCAGCTTGCCTCGTCCTATATCTCCATCAATTACGAGGACTGGCGCATCGGCGTCATCACCGAAGGCGGTTCGAACCCCAAGGTGGGGCTGACCGATGGACAGGATTACGACCTGTCGGGCGCACCTTCCTCGGTAAAGCCGGGCGATGTCGTCGCTGTCCAGAAGCAGGGTGAGGGTTATCGTATCCGCGGCGTGCCCGAAGTTTCGGGCGCATTCCTCGCAGCATCTCCCAAGACAGGCCGCATCCTTGCCATGCAGGGCGGGTTCGACAGCCGCCTCGGTGATTTCAACCGCGCCACGCAGGCGCTGCGCCAGCCCGGTTCGACCATCAAACCCTTCGTCTACGCCAGCGCGCTCGACCACGGCATGACGCCCGCCACCATGGTGCCCGACCAGACTTTCTGCGTTTGGCAGGGCGCGAACCTCGGCGAGAAATGCTTCCGCAACTTCGGTGGCGGCGGCGGCGGCGAGCACACGATGCGCTGGGGTCTCGAGCAGAGCCGCAACTTGATGACGGTCCATATTGCCGACGACACCGGCATGCAGAACGTCACCGAGACCATCAGCCGTCTCGGCATCGGCGACTACGAGCCCTATTATTCCTTCGCTCTTGGAGCGGGCGACACGACGGTTGCCAAGATGGTCAATGGCTACGCCGCGCTCGCCAATTGGGGGCGCCAGCACGATGGCTCGGTCATCGACTATGTGCAGGACCGCCGCGGCAAGGTGATTTTCCGCAGCGACAAGCGCGATTGTACCAAGTGCAACATGGATGAATGGGACGGCCAGCCCATGCCCCGCTTCGAGCCGGGCGGCAGGCAGGTGCTCGATCCGCGCACCGCTTTCCAAGTCGTCCACATGCTGCAAGGCGTGGTGACGCGCGGCACGGCGGTGCGCCTGCGAAGCCTCGAACTGCCGCTCTTCGGCAAGACCGGGACCACCAACGGCCCGACCAATGCATGGTTCGTGGGCGGCACGCCCGACATCATCGCGGGCATGTATGTCGGCTTCGACCAGCCCCGCAATCTCGGCGGCTGGGTGCAGGGCGGCAATACCGCGGCGCCCATCATGAAGCAGTTCATCGAGGAAACACGCGAGCGCTGGACGACCGACGATTTCATCGCGCCGCCGGGCATCCGCATGGTCAAGATCGACCGTCGTACGGGCAAACGCGTGTTCGACGGCACGCCTTCTGACGAGCCGCTCGCCGGTGTCATCTGGGAAGCCTTCAAGCCCGATACCGAACCAAGCCGCTCGACCCGCTCCGACGAACTCGCCGCCAAGCGCAGCGAAATCCTCGACCTCATCCGCCGTGCCCGCGAAGGTGTGCGTGCGCGCCAGCCCCAGGATAGCGACGAGGCGCCGGGCGATTTCGTCGAAGAGCAGGACGGCATCTACTAGCCCGCGGACCCCGCACAACTTTACAATCGCCGCCCGCTTGTTAGTTGGGCGGGCAAAGCACTTGAGGAATTGACTATGCGTGCCGAAGGGCAGGCCCATATCGACCGTATCGAAGCCGCGCTGGCACTGGTCCGCCAGTCGCTCGACTGGGAACGTGCGCTACGCCGCCTCGACGAGCTGGATGCGCGCGTACAGGACCCGACGCTGTGGGATGATCCCAAGCAGGCGCAGGCCATAACGCAGGAGCAGAAGCGCCTCGAAACCGCCATCAACACGGTGCGCGAAATCGAGAGCGAGATGGGCGATGCCATAGAGTTCGTCGAAATGGGCGAGGCCGAGGGCGATGATGATGTCATCGGCGAAGGCCTTTCCAGCCTCTCCGCACTCGCCGACCGCGCCGACCGCGACAAGGTTCAGGCGCTGCTTTCGGGCGAGGCTGACGCTAACGACACCTATATCGAAATCCACGCTGGGGCAGGCGGTACCGAAAGCCAGGACTGGGCCGAAATGCTCTTCCGCATGTACGGCCGCTGGGCCGAGCGTCGCGGGTTCAAGGTCGAGACGGTCGAATATCAGGCTGGCGAACAGGCTGGCATCAAGGGCGCGACGCTGCTGGTGAAGGGCGAGAACGCCTATGGCTATGCCAAGACCGAAAGCGGCGTCCACCGCCTCGTCCGCATCAGCCCCTACGACAGTTCGGCGCGTCGCCACACCAGTTTTAGTTCGGTCTGGGTCTATCCGGTCATTGACGACGATATCGATATCGAGATCAATCCCTCGGACCTGAAAATTGATACCTATCGCGCGAGCGGAGCAGGCGGCCAGCACGTCAACACGACCGACTCCGCCGTGCGTATAACCCACCAGCCCACCGGCATTGTGGTGGCGAGCCAGAACGACCGTAGCCAGCACAAGAACAAGGCGACGGCCATGAACATGCTCAAGGCGCGCCTGTTCGAGCGCGAGATGGCAGAGCGCGAGGCCGCTGCCTCGGGCGAATACCAGGAAAAGAGCGACATTGGCTGGGGCCACCAGATCCGCTCTTATGTCCTCCAGCCCTACCAGATGGTCAAGGACCTGCGCACGGGTGTCCAGTCGCCGACGCCGGACGACGTGCTCGACGGCGCGCTCGACCCGTTTATTTCGGCTGCACTCGCCCAGCGTGTGACCGGCGAGACCGTCGAGGTCGAGGACGCCGAGTGATGCCGCGGGCGGGCCTCTCCCTGCTCGCGCTTCTTGCGCTCGGCGCCTGCGAGCGTCAGGTGACGACGCCCTCAGGCTTTCCCGAGCCGGACCGCCCTGTGTCGGAGGTCGTCTCGGCACAATTCTCGACCGAGGATCAACGCGACAGTCGCGGAGAGGCGCAGACCGTAATGAATCTCGCCGAAATGACCGAGGGGATGACCGTGGCCGATATCGGTGCGGGCAATGGCTATTATACCGTGCGCCTTGCCGAGCGTGTGGGCGAGGGCGGCCGGGTGCTGGCGCAGGACATCGATACCGAAGCGCTCGACAGGCTGGCGCGCCGGGTCGAGCGGTATCGCCTCGACAATGTCTCCATCCAGCGCGGCGAATTGGCCGACCCGCGCCTGCCGGCGAGCAGTTTCGACCGCATATTCATGGTCCATATGTACCACGAGATCGAGCAGCCCTACGAATTCCTGTGGCGGATGTGGCCTGCCCTGAAAGAGGACGGACAGGTCGTGGTTGTCGATATCGACCGGCCGACCGACCAGCATGGCATCGACCCGCTGCTGCTTTCATGCGAGTTCAGCCGCGTCGGTTACGAACTCGTCGCCTTCAAGGACGCGCCCGAGCTTTCGGGGTACTATGCACAATTCAAGGCAGCGGCTAACAGGCCCGAGCCCGGAGAGATCAAACCCTGCCTCAGCGACAGCGTGACGCAAGGGTGAACGCCGCATTGGCGTCATTACGATAAGAGAGAGAATTTCATGAGTTTCAAGGGTCTGAGCCCGATTGTTTACGGCGGACGTGAAGTCTGGCCGCTAATCGAAGGCGGCAAGGGTGTTTCCGCCACGAATCACATGAGCTCGGGCGCATGGGCCGCTGCAGGCGGTATCGGCACAGTCAGCGCTGTGAATGCCGACAGCTACGACGAAGACGGCAATCCCATCCCGCAGGTCTACCCGCAGGCCACCCGCGTCGAGCGGTTCGAACAGCTCGTCCAGTACGGCATCGACGGCGCCACCGAGCAGGTGAAGCGCGCCTATGAAATTGCTGATGGCAAGGGCGCCATCAACATCAATATCCTGTGGGAAATGGGCGGCGCGCAGCGCGTGATGGAAGGCGTGCTCGAAAACTGCAAAGGCATGGTGACAGGCGTCACCTGCGGCGCAGGCATGCCCTACAAGCTCGCCGAGATCGCGGCGCATTACGAGGTCTATTACCTCCCGATCGTCAGTTCGGCCCGCGCTTTCCGCGCCCTGTGGAAGCGCAGCTATTCGAAGGTCCCCCAGTGGCTCGCCGCAGTGGTCTATGAGGACCCCTGGCTTGCGGGCGGGCACAACGGCCTCTCTAACGCCGAGGACCCGACCAAGCCCGAAGACCCCTATCCGCGCGTGAAAGCGCTGCGCGAGACAATGCGCAAGGAAGGTGTCTCCGAAGACGTTGCCATCGTCATGGCCGGCGGCGTGTGGTTCCTGCGCGACTGGAACGACTGGATCGACAATCCCGAGCTCGGCAAGATCGCCTTCCAGTTCGGCACCCGCCCACTGCTGACGCATGAAAGCCCGATCCCGCAGGTGTGGAAGGACATGCTCCGCACGGTTGAACCCGGCGATGTGCTGCTCCACAAATTCAGCCCGACCGGCTTCTATTCGAGCGCGGTGAAAACGCCGTTCCTCTACGACCTGATGCACCGTTCGGAGCGCCAGATCCCGATCTTCAAGCGCGATCAGGAAGAGGGCACGATCCCGCTGCTCGACCACGGCAAGGCCAAGTACTTTTTCGTTCACCCGGGCGACCAGCGCAAGGCGCTCGCATGGATGCACGAGGGCTTCACCGAGCCGCTCAAGACGCCCGACGATACGGTGGTTTTCGTTACCCCCGAAAGCGCCGAGCAGATCCGTGCCGACCAGCAGGGCTGCATGGGTTGCCTGTCGCACTGCCAGTTCTCGAGCTGGAAGGACCACGACAACCACACGACCGGCCGCCTCGCCGACCCGCGCAGCTTCTGCATCCAGAAAACGCTGCAGGACATTGCCCACGGCGGCGACCCGGACGAGAACCTCGCCTTCGCAGGTCATGCGGCGTACCGCTTCAAGCAGGACCCGTTCTACTCGAACAACTTCACGCCCACCGTGGCGCAGCTGGTCGAGCGGATTTTGACGGGGGACTGAGGCGTTGGCAGTCGTTCTCATCGAAGATGATGGCGAACATCCAATACCGATCGAATTGAGACCGATTTTCGAAAAGGTAGCTGCAGCTTTTGCAGAGGGCGACTATCGGCTCCAGTGCGTCGACATTCCCGAAGTCGAGCCGCTTGATGTCGAGCTCGCCCAGTTCATAGAATCGAGTGTTGCCGATTACGGAGAGGAACTTTCGCTGCTCCATGCACGCGTGTGGGAACGCTCTTGCTATTCATGCCATTCCAATGGCTGCTGGAGCGCGATCGTGGATTTGACTACGAAAGCCGAAGAGGTCAGCGACCTTGCTCTTCACGCCAAGCTGCGTCTTGATTCGGAGATTAGGGTCGAGATCTGGTCTGTCCACGTACCATAAACATTTAACGCCAGAGCTGCATCGACCTGATGGCATCGGGCATCTTGGCATCAGTGTCGGGACGCGACAGTGTGCGCTCGACTATGCGCCACTTGCGGCGCACCTTGCCTTTTTGCCATAAGTCCATGAGCCAGGTTTCGCCCGACCATTCGTGGTCGCCCATCGTCGCGTCGAGTGTCATGCGGGTAGCGAAGACGGCGATATTGCCGTGGCGGCGGACGTAGACCTCGTCGAAGCGATAGCCGTTGCAGCGGAAGCGGGTGGTGGCGGCTTCCAGCCAGCTTGCACGGTCGAGGATGGCAGGGGTCTGCGAACCCAGCAGGAAGATAAAATCCTTCGACGCGAGCGCCTTCATCTGATTGCGGTCGCGCTGCGCCCAGCTGCGCATCCAGAGATGTTCGAGCGCTTCGATCTTGGCTGAGAATTCGTCCATGGCCGCAATCGCTTACAGCTTGGAGCGGTGAGGGCAAGAGGCGTTAACCGAGCCCGCTCAGCACCTGGTCGGGCGGGCGGTGGCCGTCGGCCCACATGCGGACGTTGGCGATGACCTTATGGCCCGAATCCTCGCGGCCTTCGCGCGTCGCGCTGCCGATATGGGGGAGGGTCATCACATTCCGGTGGCGGATGAGGCGCTCATCGACGTTGGGCTCGTCGGGATAGACGTCGAGCCCGGCACCAGCGAGGTGGCCGCTTTCCAGTGCTGCAATCAGCGCTTCCTGGTCGACGAGGTCGCCTCGCGCGGTGTTGATGAGGCTGGCGCCTTCCTTCATCAACGAGAGGCGGCGCGCATCGATGAGATGATGGTTCTCGGCGCTGTAGGGACAGTGGAGCGTCAGGATGTCGGCCTGCGCGACAAGCTCGTCCACGCTCTCGACATAGGTCGCGCCGAACATGCGCTCGATGGCTTCGGGCAGACGCTTGCGGTTATGGTAGGCGATTTCGAGACCGAAAGCGCGGGCCCGGTGGGCGACGGCCTGTCCTATACGCCCCATGCCTATAATGCCGAGCGTCTTGCCGCCCAACTTGCTGCCAAGCATCGAAGTCGGCGCCCATCCAGTCCACTCCCCGCTGCGGATGAGCTGCACACCTTCGCGGACCCTACGCGGCACGCCGATGATACCGGCCATGGTGAGGTCGGCAGTATCGTCGGTGAAAACGCCGGGGGTGTTCGTAACCATGATTTTCCGCGCAGCCGCCGCGTCGAGGTCGATATGCTCGGTGCCTGCACCGAAATTGGCGATGAGCCGCAAATTGTCGCCTGCCTGGTCAATCATTTCCGCGTCGATGCGGTCGGTGACCGTGGGGACCAGCACGTCGCAATCCTGCATCGCCTCGATGAGCTGCTCGCGCGTGAGCGGCATGTCGGTTGCGTTGGTGCGCACCTCGAACAGTTCCGCCATCCGGTCCTCGACCGCGGGGCCAAGGCGACGGGTGACGACGACGCGCGGCTTGCGGGTCAGGCGTTTTTCGGGAGCGGCTTCGGATGTTGTCGTAACCATGCAATCCAGACCGCTACGCTTTTGGCAATGGAGCGGTCAAGCAGCGCTTGTAGGGGAGCGTTGCTGCTTGTATTGAGAGTGGGGCATGTTTCACCGGATTTTCCTTGGTTTTGCAGCGCTTGTGCTGTTTGTCGTGCCTGCGCAGGCGCAGGAGCGTGAGGTTCCTTATTGGGCAACCCTGCGTTACGACGAGACCAACTTGCGTGTCGGCCCGAGCAAGGAATACAAGATCGACTGGGTCTATCGCCGCAAGGGATTGCCGGTGAAGGTCATCCGCGTGCTGGAAGGCTGGCGGCTTATCCAGGAACCCGACGGAACACAGGGCTGGGTGGCGCAGCGCCAACTCAATCCCGAGCGTGGAGCGCTTGTTGTCGGCGAAGGACCGGCCCCTATGCGAGAAGACGCCGATGGAGGGTCGACCATCAAGTGGCGGCTCGAGCCTGGGGTCGTGGGTGTGCTGGGAGATTGCGGGCGCGGGTGGTGCGAATTCAGCGTCGGCAGTCGCAGCGGTTATGTTCGCCAGGAACAACTATGGGGTGCGGGCGAGCCCTGATTACTCGGGGGTGCGCGGACGTACCGTGTAGCTCTCGCTACCATCGTCGCGTGTCGTTACGAAACTGCCGTCCTCCGCCATGGGGGAGTTGGTCCAGCAGCGTTCCTGCTGGTCGTCGCCGTAGCCTTCGGGGTCGAAGCAGACATTCGGGCCATCTGCAGTCCATGTACCGCGGCCCACTTCCTGTCCTTCGGCGCTGTCGACGTAGGTACCATCTTCGCGAAGTTCGCTTGTCGCATAAACCACATCATCGCCCACGATGTCGTAAGTACCGGGCGCCATGGAGAAGAACTCGGGAGACGCCGCGATTGTGCGGTCGGATTGTTCTTGGGGCTCCGCATCTTGGCCGCAAGCAGCAAGGGCAAGGGGGGCGGCAATTGGCAACATCATGCGCAAGACATGTCTCCCGAAACAGAAGGGCGGCCCGTATGGACCGCCCTTATCACGTTTAAAGCGCGATGACTGCCTTACATGGCCGCAGTGTCGTCAACACGGCGAACCGTTACGCTGGTACCGTCGGCGCCGGTCGCTTCAAAGGATCCATCGGGGCCGGCGGTGCTGCCCGTCCAGCATTCCTCTGCGCCCGGTCCTGCATCGTCGAGGCAAAGCTGGTCGCCCTGCTGGCGCCAGGTTCCGCGCTCGAGTTCATTGCCCTCGAGGTCGGTGTCGACATAGCTTCCGTCGGCGTTGATTGTTTGGCGGACAACGGTGCCGTCATCCATTGTCATCTCGTAAGTGCCAGTCATCTGGCTGGTAGTCGCCGTATCGGTCGTTCCGGCAGTCGCAGTAGTATCCATCGGCTCGACCGGCTCTTCGGCCTCGTTCGAACCACAGGCAGCAAGCGCGCTGCAAGCAGCGATAAACAGGAATTTTTTCATCTCGGTTCCCCTTTCCCCGCACCAACGCAACAGATGCGGGGAAGGGTCCGGGATATTTCGAGCAATCTAGCCGCTCGTACCTGCCGGACGCACGGTCACTGTCACACCGGCATCGTTGGTCGAGGTCCAGCTACCGTCGTCGTTCATCACGCGCTCGGTCCAGCAGCTATCGGTTTCGGCCGCGGGTTCGCTGGTGAAGCAGTTCTTGCCATCGCGCTGCTCGAACGTTCCGGACGAAGTCTCGCCGTCGCCATCGCTGGCAGTCCAGGTGCCGTCGGCGGTAGTGGTGAAGGAGACCTCGGAACCGTCCGGATAGGTAGCGACATAGCTACCGGGTTCCATTTGGTCGAAATTCTGGTCAGTTTCCGGCTCGACAACCGAGGTAGTTTCGACGGCGTCGGGTTCCTCGGCCTGCGAACAGGCCGCCAGCGCCGCAATTGCGGTGAGCGCTACGAGATTTTTCATAGAGTAATCCTCTCCAAGGTATGGATGCGACTCCAGCAGCGAACCGGTCGATCTTCTCGGGGATCGACCGGATCATGCGCCTCTCGGAGAGGATTGGCAAGAAAGTGCGGGTCAGGCGAGCTCGACAGCCACCGCAGTAGCTTCGCCGCCGCCGATGCAGAGCGAGGCGACGCCGCGCTTCTTGCCCTGCGACTTAAGAGCATTGAGCAGCGTCACGATGATGCGCGTGCCGCTGGCGCCGATGGGGTGGCCGAGCGCCGTTCCGCCGCCGTTGACGTTGATCTTCTCGTGCGGGATGCCGATGTCGCGCATAGCGAACATGGCGACGCAGGCGAAAGCCTCGTTGACTTCCCAAAGGTCAACATCTTCGGCCGACCAGCCTGCCTTATCGAGCACCTTGTTGATGGCACCAACCGGGGCGACGGTGAACTCGCTCGGCTCCTGCGCGTGGGCCGCCATGGCGATAATCTTCGCGACCGGCTGCTGGCCGTTTTCCTTCGCGACGCTTTCGCGCGTCAGCACGACAGCTGCCGCACCGTCCGAAATCGACGAGGAAGTTGCAGCCGTAATCGTGCCGTCCTTGGCGAAGGCAGGGCGGAGCTGGGGGATCTTGTCCGGATTGCCGCGACCGGGTGCTTCGTCCGTGTCGACGGTCACTTCGCCCTTGCGCGTTGAATAGGTCACGCCGACCACTTCGTCGGCGAAGGCGCCGCTTTCGATTGCGGCATTGGCGCGGCGCAGTGATTCGATGGAGTAGTCGTCCATCTGCTCGCGGGTCAGCTGGTATTCGTTTGCCGTGTCCTGCGCGAAGGTGCCCATGGCGCGGCCTTCCTCATAGGCGTCTTCCAGCCCGTCGAGGAACATGTGGTCGTAGGTCGTGTCATGGCCGATGCGCGCGCCGCTGCGGTGCTTCTTGAGGAGGTAGGGCGCGTTGGTCATGCTCTCCATGCCGCCGGCGACGACATAGTCGATGGTGCCGCTGGCGAGGGCTTCTGCACCCATGATGACCGTCTGCATGCCGCTGCCACAGACCTTGTTGACCGTGGTTGCCTGCACAGATTTTGGCAGGCCGGCCTTGATCGAGGCCTGGCGGGCAGGGGCCTGGCCGAGGCCTGCCGGAAGTACGCAGCCCATATAGGTGCGGTCGAACTTGTCCGCTGCCACGCCCGAACGCTCGACCGCCGCTTTCACTGCCGTCGCGCCGAGGTCGGTCGCCGAAACGTCTGCCAGCGCCCCCTGCATGCTGCCCATCGGAGTGCGGGCGTAGGACAGGATGACGACGGGGTCGGATGCGCTGAACTGAGACATGCTTGTGCTGGTCCTTCTTGTCTGGAATATCTGCGCGTTGAGATAGGCATTGTGCTGCTGCAGCGCAACATGAACCCTTGGGAGAATACGATGGCGGATAATCAGAAGCTTGCGATGGAAGAAACACTCCGCAAGCAACGGGCGGTGTTCACTGCGGCGCGGCCCGAACCGCTCTCTGCCCGCAAGGACCGCATCAAGCGCGCGATGAACCTGCTTAAGGAACATGGCGACGATCTGTGCAAGGTGATGAACGCCGACTTCGGCAACCGCTCGCCCATGCAGTCGATGATTACCGACATCGCGGGCACGGTGAATTTCGGCAAATATTGTCTCAAGCACGTCGACAAGTGGTCGAAGAGCGAGAAGCGCAGCGTGCAATTTCCGCTCGGCCTGCTCGGCGCGAAGGCGGAACTGCGGTACGAGCCCAAGGGCGTCATCGGCATCCTCAGCCCGTGGAATTTCCCGGTCAATTTGACCTTCGGCCCGCTGATGCAGGTCTTCGCGGCAGGCAACCGAGCCATGATCAAGCCGAGCGAGTTCACCGGCAAGACCAGCCTGATGATGAAGGAACTGGTCGAGGAATATTTCAGCGCCGATGAATGCGCGGTCTTCACCGGCGGGCCGGAAGTGGCAGCGGCCTTCTCCGAACTGCCTTTCGATCACCTCGTCTTCACCGGCTCGACTGCGACGGGCAAGAAGGTGATGGAAGCTGCCTCCAAGAACCTCGTGCCGGTCACGCTCGAACTGGGCGGCAAGAGCCCGGTCTTCCTCGGCGAAAGCGCGGACTTCGCCAAGGCGGGCGAGCGGATTGCGATGGGCAAGATGATGAACGCCGGACAGATCTGCCTCGCGCCTGACTACATGTATGTGCCCGAAAGCAAGCAGGACGAGGCTATCCACGGCGTATGGCAGGGCACGGCCAACATGTACCCGACCATGCTCGAGAACGAGGATTATGCGAGCCTCGTTTCCGACCGCCACTTCGACCGGCTGCAGGAAATGGTCTCCGATGCGCGCGACAAGGGTGCTGAGGTGATCGAGGTCAATCCGGGCAATGAGGATTTCGGCAGCAGCAATGCACGCAAGATGCCGCTCACGATCCTCAAGGGCGTGACCGACGACATGAAGGCGATGCAGGAGGAAATCTTCGGTCCGGTCCTGCCCGTGAAGACCTACAAGGCCATTGACGATGCCATCGATTATGTGAACGAGAACGACCGCCCGCTCGGCCTTTACTATTTCGGCGAGGATAGCGGCGAGCGCGAGAAGGTCCTCAACCGCACCATCAGCGGCGGCGTGACGGTCAACGACGTGATCTTCCACGTCTCGATGGAAGACCTGCCGTTCGGCGGAGTCGGCCCCTCGGGCATGGGCAGCTATCACGGCGTCGAGGGCTTCCGCGAATTCAGCCACGCGCGCAGTGTCTACACGCAGCCGAAGATCGATGTCGCCAAGCTGGGCGGTTTTAAGCCACCCTACGGTCCGGCGACCGAAAAGGCAGTGAAGACGATGATGAAATAGGCGGGGGTCTTTCCACCCATACCGGCATTGCCTAAGGCCGCGCGATTATTGCCCGATTCGGGAACACAAGCATGACCGCCGGCCCGCGCGCGCCTTTCTTCTCGATTATCATCCCGGCCTATGACAGGGCCGATGTCATCGGCGAGGCAATTACATCCTGCCGCGCCCAGACATGCGACGATTTCGAGATCGTCGTGGTAGATGACGGCTCTCGCGATGCTGATGACTTGCAGCAGGTGCTGGAGGGGTTTGGCGACGACCGCATGATTTACCACCGTCAGGAAAACGGCGGGGCAGCGGCCGCGCGCAATACGGGAATGGAGCTGGCGAAGGGTCAATACTTCGCATTTCTCGACAGTGATGACCGCTTCCTGCCAACCAAGCTCGAGCGCTTTCGCGACCTGATCGGGGCGCGAAAGACTTTCGCGGGCTTTGCGCCAGCCATTGTCGATCGGGGGAAGGGGCGAACTGCCCTTCGTCCTGCATCCCCGTTGAAGGCAGGAGAGCCGCTCGAGAACTACTTCTTCTCGCGCAACCAGATGATCCAGAGCTCACAGCTCGTCGTCGATCGCCAATCAGCGCTCGATGCGCGGTTCCAACCCGACATCCTCGTCGGCGAGGACCTCGACTTTTGCCTCGCTATCGAAGCGGCGGGAGTGAAGTGGGAAATGCTGAACGAGCCGCTGAGCATCTGGTTCGATGTTCCAAAAGAAGGCCGGTCAGGAGATTATCGCGGCGCGCTGAAAGCCGACTATCGCGATTTCCGGACCTGGAGCCTGCTCTCGAAACGCGGACGCTATGCGTATGAGGGCACTGTGGGTGCTTTCCATACCGCCCCTGCAAGCAAGATGCGCGCGCTGAAAATGCTGGCCTTGGGGCCGCTCAAAGGCGGGGTGAGCCCGAAGGTCACAGCGCGGCAGGCGCTACGATGCTTCCTGCCGCGCTCTGCCTATCACGGGCTCGTTGCAAGGGCACTCGATCTGACCCGCGTGGTGCGCCGGGCAAGCTGACGGGCGCGAGCAGGCAAAGGTGGCCCACCTTCAGGTGTGAACCCGCGTTCAAGTGGACTTGCGAAAATCACGGGAAACTCTGCCCGTCTTGCCCTTGCACCAATCGGGCGAGGGGCCTAGAGGCGGGCGCGAAACCCTATCCCAGACGGAATCATACGTGGTCGACCTCGAACAATATCTTCCGATCCTGATCTTCCTGTTCATCGCGGTGAGCCTTTCGGCTCTCTTCGTGTTCCTGCCCATGGGCGTCTCGCGTCTGACCGGCAGCCACGCGCCCAATGCAGAGAAGCTCAGCGAATATGAATGCGGCTTTCCCGCCTTCGACGATTCCCGCAGCCAGTTCGACGTGAAATTCTACCTCGTCGCAATCAGCTTCCTGCTGTTCGACCTAGAGGCCTCGTTCCTGTTCCCCTGGGCGGTCAGCCTCGATGTCACAGGCTGGGCTGGCTGGACCGGAATGATGATCTTCCTCGGCATCCTGGCCATCGGCCTTGCCTACGAGTGGAAGATGGGCGCGCTGGAGTGGGACTGACATGAGCAATTCGACCATCATTACGCCGCCCAATGCTGTGCCCGCGGCGCAGCCCGGTGAGGTCCGCCAGCCCGATGCGGATTATTTCAACGCGCTCCAGACCGAGGTGAACGACAAGGGCTTTCTCGTCACCTCGACCGAGGACCTGTTCCAGTGGGCGCGCACCGGTTCGCTGTGGTGGATGACCTTCGGCCTTGCTTGCTGCGCGGTCGAGATGATCCACGTCAACATGCCGCGCTACGATATGGAGCGGTTCGGCGTCGCCCCGCGCGCCTCCCCGCGCCAGAGCGACGTGATGATCGTCGCCGGCACTCTGTGCAACAAGATGGCGCCCGCGCTGCGCAAGGTTTACGATCAGATGTCGGAGCCGAAATATGTCATCTCGATGGGCAGCTGCGCCAATGGCGGCGGCTATTACCACTACAGCTATTCGGTGGTGAGAGGCTGTGACCGCATCGTGCCGGTCGACATCTATGTCCCCGGGTGCCCGCCGACTGCCGAAGCCCTGCTTTACGGCGTGATGCAGCTGCAGCGGAAAATCCGCCGCGTCGGTACGATCGAGCGTTGAGGGCTTAGGTGATGGCTACACTTCATTCCGCGCCCCGCTTCACGCGCATCGACGGGCTCAAAGGCATGCTTTCGGCTGCGCTGGGCGACCATCTTGTCGAAGCGCATGAAGAGCATGGCGAATTGTTGCTGACGGTCCACCGGGCCAGCATCGCCGAGGCGCTCAAGTTGCTGCGTGACAATCACGATTACCAGCAGCTGATGGAAATCGCCGGTGTCGACTACCCAAGCCGTGCGGAGCGGTTCGAGGTCGTCTACATGCTGCTGAGCCTCACGAAGAACAGCCGCATCATGGTGAAGTGCTCGGCGAGCGAGGATACGCCCGTGCCGACCGTCACCACGCTGTGGCCCAACGCCGGATGGCTCGAGCGCGAGGTGTTCGACATGTATGGCGTGCTGTTCGACGGCAATACCGACCTGCGCCGCATCCTCACCGATTACGGTTTCGAAGGGCATCCCTTCCGCAAGGACTTCCCGCTCACGGGCTATGTCGAACTGCGTTACTCGGAAGACGAGAAGCGCGTCGTTTACGAGCCGGTCGAACTTGCGCAGGATTTGCGCCAGTTCGACTTCATGAGCCCATGGGAAGGCGCGGATTACGTGCTGCCGGGTGACGAAAAGGCGGACACTCCGCCGGTCAACGACCCCAAGACCACCGAAAAGCCCTCCGACACGGGTGCCGGCAAGGCGACCGACAAGAAGGCTGCCGAAAAGGTCAGCGCAGGCGCTCCGGCAGAGGAAGACGGCGGCGAGGACGCTCCAGCTCCCGAGCCGACCGAAGACCAGCCCGCACGCGCGAAGCGTCAGGGCAAGACCACCGACACTGCCAAGGCGACCGAGCCGAAGAAGAAGGCTCCCGCCAAGAAGAAAGCTGCGGCGAAAAAGCCTGCTGGCAAGAAGGCCCCTGCCAAGCGCAAGGCGCCTGCCAAGAAGAAGGACGACAAGTGATGCGTATCGCTCTCGTTTCTCTTGCCGCGTTGGCGCTGGCTGCATGTTCGCAGGAACCTGCGGGCGAGCAGGAAAGCGCCAACGACTTCGCAAGCCGCATCGGCCAGCAGGAAGGCGCGGCTGAACTCGACCCGTCGCAGCCCGACCCCAACGCGCCCAACGTGGCGGTCGACGCTCCGCCGCAGGATGCCAATCTCGTCCAGCTCCAGCAGCTTGGCGATATCGGCGGCGTGAACCTCGGCCCGCGTGAGGGTGGCTGCACCTTCATGGTCGGCAACCAGGAAATGATTATCGCGGCCGCCATGAAAGAGCCGACGATGCCCGGCAAGGCGGTCGTCCGCCTCGGCGATACGCTGGTGATGGCCGATGCCGCACCCGGCGGGCTCGCCAAGGTCAAGTCCGGCACCACCTTCACCGGCGAAGGCTTCACCGTCCAGGTGGCTCCGGCCGCAGGGGAAGGGCAGAGCCGTCCGGCCAATGTCGTCGTCACCGACGGCGCGGGCAATTCGCAAAATTACTCCGGCAACTGGATCTGCGCATGAGTAGTGCAATGCAAATCGAAGAGTCGCCGACCACCGGCGACGAGACGATCACCAATTACACGATCAACTTCGGGCCACAGCATCCCGCGGCGCACGGCGTGCTGCGAATGGTGATGGAGCTCGACGGCGAGATCATCGAACGCATCGACCCGCATGTCGGCCTGCTGCATCGCGGCACCGAAAAGCTGATCGAGCACAAGACCTACCTGCAGGCGCTGCCCTATTTCGACCGGCTCGATTACTGCAGCCCGCTGGCGCAGGAATACAGCTACGTCCTCGCCATCGAGAAGCTGCTCAATGTCGAGGTGCCCGAGCGCGCGCAGTATATCCGCGTGCTGTTCGCCGAGCTGACGCGCATCTGCAACCACATGCTCAACATCGGTGCGCATGTCATGGACGTCGGCGCGATGACCCCGAACCTGTGGGTGTTCGAGCTGCGCGAAGACTGCATGAACTTCTTCGAGCGCATGAGCGGTGCGCGCATGCACCACGCATACCTGCGCCCGGGCGGTGTCCACCAGGACGTGCCCGAAAAGCTGCTCGTCGATATCGGTGAGTGGATCGACACGCGCCTGCCCGAACTCTTCGGCGATGCAATGAGCCTCGTGCTCGACAATCGCATCTTCAAGCAGCGTAATGTCGATATCGCCGTGGTCAGCAAGGACGATGCCGTGGCCTGGGGCTTCTCCGGCCCGATGATCCGCGCCGCCGGCATTCCCTGGGACCTGCGCAAGTCGCAGCCCTACGATGTCTATGACCGGATGGAATTCGACATTCCCGTCGGCACCAATTCGGACTGCTATGACCGTTTCGTGGTGCGCGTGAAGGAAGTTTACGAGAGCGCCAAGATCATCAAGCAGTGCCTGCGCGACATGCCGACAGGCCCGATCGCCAGCACCGACCGCAAGGTCTCGCCGCCCAAGCGCGCCGAGATGAAGCAGTCGATGGAAGCGCTGATCCACCACTTCAAGCTCTACACCGAGGGCTTCCACGTGCCTGCGGGCGAAGTCTATGTCGCGACCGAAAGCCCCAAGGGCGAATTCGGCGTCTACCTCGTCAGCGACGGCTCGAACAAACCTTACCGCTGCAAGATCCGCCCGACGGCCTTCAGCCACCTGCAAGCAATGGATTTCATGAGCAAAGGCCACATGCTGCCCGATGCCACCGCCATCCTCGGCGCCATCGACGTCGTGTTCGGGGAGTGTGACCGCTAATGGCTGACCGTAATCCCGCACCCGACACACCTGAACTGCGCGAGCGCTGGGGTGCTTTCGAGTTCACCGATAGCTACCGCGCCAAGGCGGACAAGGCGATTGCGCGCTATCCGGAAGGGCGCCAGCGCTCTGCCGTCATGCCGCTGCTCGACCTTGCCCAGCGCCAGGTTGGCGAGGAAACCGATACCCAAGGGTGGCTACCGCTGCCGGTGATCGAATATGTCGCCGACTATCTCGACATGCCGGTCATCCGCGTGCTCGAGGTCGCCAGCTTCTATTTCATGTACAACATGGTGCCGGTGGGTAAGTACCACGTGCAGGTCTGCGGCACGACGCCCTGCATGCTGCGCGGCTCGGACGGGCTTTTCGAAACCTGCAAGAAGCGCGGTATGAAGAAGGGCCATGTCTCGGAAGACGGCCTCTGGACGCTTACTGAGGTCGAATGCATGGGCAATTGCGCAACTGCGCCCATGGTCCAGATCAACGACGACAATTACGAAGATTTGACGCCGGAACGCCTCGACGAAATCCTCGACGAACTGGCCGCGGGCAAGCAGCCCAAGACCGGCACGCAGATCGAAGGCAAGAAGACCAGCGAACCCGAAGGTGGTCCGACCACGCTGAAGGAAATGGTCACCGAGAACCACGATTACCGGGGAGAATGGAAATGAGCGCTGACTGGCTCACCATCATCCTCGCCATCGTCGGCGTGGTCATCGCGTGGAAGGTGCTCAAGGGCATCGTCAAGACCGTGGCGCTCGTGGCAATCCTGATTGTCGCCGCCATCGTAGTGTTCGGGGGAGGCTTCTGATGCTCGCCGACAAGGATCGCATCTTCACCAACCTGTACGGCTTCCAGGACTGGGGCCTGAAGGCTGCGGAAACGCGCGGCGACTGGGACGATACCAAGTCGCTGATCGCGCGCGGCCACGACAATATCATCGAAGAGATCAAGGCCTCGGGCCTTCGCGGCCGCGGCGGCGCAGGCTTCCCGACCGGTCTCAAGTGGTCGTTCATGCCGAAGGAATCGAAGGACGGTCGTCCCAGCTTCCTCGTCATCAATGCCGACGAATCGGAGCCCGGTTCGTGCAAAGACCGCGAAATCATTCGCCACGATCCGCACAAGCTGATCGAAGGCGCGCTGGTTGCCGGTTACGCCATGCGGGCGAGGGCGGCATACATCTATATCCGCGGCGAATATATCCGCGAGGCGGAAACGCTTCAGGCCGCCATCGACGAGGCCTATGACGCTGGCCTCATCGGCAAGAACGCCTCGAAGTCGGGCTATGATTTCGACGTCTTCCTGCACCGCGGTGCGGGCGCCTACATCTGCGGCGAAGAAACCGCGATGATCGAAAGCCTCGAGGGCAAGAAGGGCCAGCCCCGCCTCAAGCCTCCGTTCCCGGCAGGCGCAGGCCTCTATGGCTGCCCGACCACGGTCAACAACGTGGAATCGATTGCCGTCGTCCCGACCATCCTTCGTCGGGGCGCAAGCTGGTTCGCGAGCTTCGGGCGCGAGAACAACAAGGGCACCAAACTCTTCCAGATCTCCGGTCACGTGAATAAGCCCTGCGTGGTCGAGGAAGCGCTCAGCATCCCGTTCAGCGAGCTTATCGAGAAGCATTGCGGCGGCATCATCGGCGGCAAGGACAACCTCCTCGCCGTGATCCCGGGCGGTTCGTCGGTTCCGCTTGTCCCGGCAGAGCAGATCTGGGACGCGCCGATGGATTTCGATGGGCTCAAGGATTTGGGCTCGGGCCTCGGCACGGCAGGCGTTATCGTGATGGACAAGTCGACCGACATCGTCCGCGCGATTTCCCGTCTCAGCTACTTCTACAAGCACGAGAGCTGCGGCCAGTGCACCCCCTGCCGTGAAGGCACGGGCTGGATGTGGCGCATGATGGAGCGCCTGCGCACCGGCGATGCGGCAATCGAGGAAATCGACATGCTGCAGCAGGTCACTAAACAGGTCGAAGGCCACACCATTTGCGCGCTTGGCGATGCTGCGGCTTGGCCGATCCAGGGTCTCATCCGCCATTTCCGCCCTGAGCTCGAACGCCGGATCGAAGAGCACAACGCAAAATTCGCGGAGGCTGCAGAATGAAACTGACTACAGCTATCTCAGCCCTTGCGTTGGCCACCCCCGCTGTTGCTCAGGAAGAGAAGCGTAACTGGCCCCTTGAGGCGCAGCACCGCCTGCAAGACGTCGCGAAGTGCATTGTCGGCACCAGTGCGGGCAAGAGCGCTCGCCTCCTGACGGCAGACTTCACTTCCAGCAGCTATCGCAGCGGCCTCAAGCGCCTCGCGCAGGACAATACCGGTTGCTGGCGCTCCAATCGCCTCCGGTCCTCCTACGGCCTGCCGTTTGCGGGCGCGCTCGCCGAGGCGATGCTGGAATCGGGCGAGGGCAACCTCATCGTGCGCATGGCACGTGCCAAGGACGCTGATCGCAAGACCTTTTCCGCTACCGACGCCATGGCCCATTGCGTGGTGAAGGCGCGCCCCGGCGTGACTGCTTCGCTGTTCGGCACGGACATCGGATCCGATGCGGAATCGCAGGCGGTCGTCGCACTCAGCGAAACGATTGCCGTCTGCGCGGATGCGCACGGCATCAATGGTCAGGTGCGGAACTTGCGTTATTTGCTCGCATCAGCGTCTTACCGCCTCGTTGCAGCATTTGAAGAACAGGTCGAAACGAATGCCTAAGGTCACCGTAGACGGACAGGAAATCGAGGTTCCGGAGGGCGCAACCGTCCTCCAGGCCTGCGAACTAGCGGGTAAGGAAATCCCCCGCTTCTGCTATCACGAGCGGCTGAGCATTGCCGGCAACTGCCGCATGTGCCTCGTCGAAGTGAAGCCCGGGCCGCCCAAGCCGCAGGCTAGCTGTGCGCTTCCCGCCACCGAGGGGCAGGAAATCCGCACCGACAGCCAGATGGTCAAGACCGCGCGCGAAGGGGTGATGGAGTTCCTCCTTATCAACCACCCGCTCGATTGCCCGATCTGCGACCAGGGTGGCGAATGCGATTTGCAGGACCAGTCGGTCGCCTATGGCCGCGGCGCGACGCGCTATGAGGAAAACAAGCGCGCCGTCACCGAGAAATACATGGGCCCGCTGATCAAGACGGTCATGACCCGCTGCATCCACTGCACCCGCTGCGTGCGCTTCAGCGAGGAAATCGCTGGGGTGGACGAAATCGGCGCGGTCGGTCGCGGCGAGGACATGCAGATCACGACCTATCTCGAGCAGGCAGCCGAGCACGAGCTGTCGGCCAATGTGATCGACCTCTGCCCGGTCGGTGCGCTCACCTCGCGCCCCTATGCCTTCGAAGCGCGTCCTTGGGAGCTCAAGAAAACGCTCAGCATCGACGTTTCCGACGCGGTCGGCGCGAATATCCGCCTCGACAGCCGTGGCCGCGAGGTCATGCGCGCGCTTCCCCGTGTCAACGATGCGGTCAATGAGGAATGGCTGTCCGACAAGGGCCGCTATATGGTCGACGGCCTGTCCAAGCGCCGTCTCGACAAGGTCTTCATGCGCAAGAAGGGCGGTCTCAAGCCCGCCAGCTGGGACGAGGCATTCAAGGCCATCGCCAAGGCGAAACCGGGCAAGAGCATTGCGGCCATCGCAGGCGACATGGTCGATTGCGAGACGATGTTTGCGGCCAAGTCGCTGCTCAAGGCATGCGGTTCGAACCTCATCGAAGGCCGCCAGACCGGCATGGACTATGACGTGTCGAACCTCGCGGCGGTCAATTTCAACTCGACCTTCGAAGGGCTCGAGCAGGCCAAGGCGATCCTGATCGTCGGCAGCCACATCCGCTGGGAAGCCCCGCTGGTGAACGTGCGTATCCGCAAGGCGGTGAAGCGCGGTGCCAAGGTCTTCGTCGTCGGCCCGCATTGGGACACGACCTATCCGGCAGAATTCTTGGGCGAAGACCTTGGCGTTCTCAACAGCTTGTCGGAGGAAGTTGCCAGCGCATTCAAGGATGCTGACCGTAGCGCGGTCATCGTCGGCGGCGGCGCACTGAAGGGCGCGCACGGCAAGGCTCTCGCACTCGCCAGTGAGTGGGGTGCGGATTTCAACGTGCTGCATTTCTCGGCTGCGCGCATGGGCGGGCTGATGCTCGGCTTCGCGCAGAAGGGCGGCATGGCGGATATCGTCAAGGCGAAGCCGGAGGTGGTGATTAGCCTCGGCGCGGATGAAATGGATTTCGAACCCTTCGCCGATGCGCTGAAGGTCTACATCGGCCATCACGGCGACAAGGGCGCGCATGCGGCGGACATCATCCTTCCGGCTGCAAGCTATGCCGAGAAGGACGGGACCTACGTCAACACCGAAGGCCGCGTGCAGTTCGCCGAAAAGGCCGTCTTCGCTCCGGGTGATGCCCGCGAAGACTGGACAATCCTGCGTGCGCTGGCCGATGCGCTTGGCGTCTCGGTCGGCTTCGACAGCTTCGCACAGCTCCAGGCTGCAATGATCAGCGAAGTCCCGGCACTGGGCGAAGAAGGCCTCGCCGACTATGGCGCGCTGCCCAAGGCAGATGCCAACGCCAAGGCGGAAGGCACGATGAGCGCCTATCCGATTCTGGACTTCTACCTCACCAATCCCATCGCCCGTGCCAGCGCGGTGATGCAGCGCTGCTCGGACGAACTGCTCCACGGCGGCGAACTGGCGGAGGCCGCGGAATGACCGAATTCTTCCAATCCTGGGGCCTATCCTACGAATGGGCATGGGCCATCGCGACCATCGCAGGCATCCTGCTTATCGCGCTGCCGCTGATGCTGGCCGTCGCCATGATCATCTATGTCGACCGCAAGGTCTGGGCAGCGATCAACCTGCGCCGCGGACCCAATGTGGTCGGCCCCTTCGGCCTGCTGCAGAGCTTTGCCGACGGCCTGAAGGTCTTCCTCCAGGAAACCATCATCCCGAGCGCAGCTAACAAGGGCATCTTCATCCTTGCGCCGATCGTCACCTTTACCGTGGCGCTCATTGCTTGGGCGGTCATTCCGTTCGATGCGGGCGTGGTGCTCGCCGACATCAATGTCGGCTTGCTCTACATCTTCGCGGTTAGTTCGCTGTCGGTCTACGGCATCATCATGGCGGGCTGGGCATCGAACTCGAAATACCCGTTCTTCTCCGCCATGCGCGCCTCGGCGCAGATGATCAGCTACGAAGTCTCGATCGGCTTCATCATGATCGGCGTCATCCTCTATGCGGGTAGCTTCAACCTGACCGACATCGTGATGGCGCAGAAGGGCCACGGGCTGGGCATCGTCAATGGCTATGTCTTCAACCTGCTGCTGTTCCCGATTTTCGTGATGTTCTTCATCTCGGCACTGGCTGAAACGCAGCGCGTTCCCTTCGACCTGACCGAAGCGGAAAGCGAGCTGGTGGCAGGCTACCAGACCGAATACTCCTCGATGAGCTTCGCGCTCTTCTGGCTCGGCGAATACGCCAACATCCTGCTGATGTGCGCGCTGATGACCATCCTGTTCTTCGGTGGCTGGCTGCCCCCGCTCGATATCGACCTTATTCCCTGGTTCGATATCCCGGGCATCATCTGGTTCTTCGCCAAGATGTTCCTGTTCTTTTTCATGTTCAGCTGGGTCATGGCGACCGTCCCGCGCTATCGCTACGACCAGCTTATGCGCCTGGGCTGGAAAGTCTTCCTGCCGCTGAGCCTGCTGTTCGTCGTTCTGATTTCCGGTTGGTTGATGGCCACCGGCCACTATGGAGCCGCCGCATGAGCGTCGCGCACTACATAAAGTCGTTCACCCTGTGGGAGTTCGTGAAGGCGCATGCCCTCACGCTGAAGTATTTCTTCAAGCCCAAGGTGACGATCAACTATCCGTTCGAGAAGAACCCGCTCTCTCCGCGCTTCCGCGGCGAGCATGCGCTGCGCCGTTATCCCAATGGCGAGGAACGCTGCATAGCCTGCAAGCTGTGCGAGGCCGTCTGCCCGGCGCAGGCGATCACTATCGAGAGCGAACCGCGCGAGGACGGCAGCCGCCGCACCACGCGCTACGACATCGATATGACCAAGTGCATTTACTGCGGTTTCTGTCAGGAAGCCTGCCCGGTGGATGCCGTGGTCGAGGGTCCGAACTTCGAATATGCAACCGAAACCCGCGAGGAGCTGCTTTACGACAAGGCCAAGCTGCTCGCCAATGGTGACAAGTGGGAGCGGGCTATCGCCGCGAACCTTGAAGCCGACGCACCCTATCGCTAACCGCGCCGCAATCGAAATCGGGATACCATGATCCAGACTATCGCCTTTTACCTGTTTGCGGTGCTCGTGATTGCATCGGCCGTGATGGTCATCACGGCGCGCAATCCGGTGCATTCCGTGCTGTGGCTCATCCTCGCCTTCTTCAACGCTGCGGGGCTGATGGTCCTCGTCGGCGCTGAATTTATCGCGATGCTTCTCATCATCGTTTACGTCGGCGCGGTCGCTGTGCTGTTCCTCTTCGTGGTGATGATGCTCGACATCGACGTCGCCGCCATGCGCGCAGGCTTCATCAAGAACGCGCCGCTGGGCGTGGTCATCGCGCTCATCCTGCTTGCCGAACTGGTGCTGGGCATAGGTGCGTACCGGATGGGCGCCATCGAACTCGGCACCCCGATGGCGAGCGACGCGCCCGCCATGGTCGAAGGCAACACCAATGCCATCGGCGCCTTGCTCTACACCAAATACCTCTTCCTGTTCGAAGCTGCCGGCATCATCCTGCTGGTGGCGATGATCGGCGCCATCGTGCTGACCCACCGTCCCACGCGCGCCAAGCGCGGCCAGCAGGACATCGGCAAGCAGGTCCGTCGCAATCCGGACGAGGCAACTGTCATGAAACAGCCCACAGTTGGGCAGGGGGTCGAGCTGTGATCGGCGTCGAACACTATATCATTGTCAGCGCGATCCTGTTCGTGCTGGGCGTGCTGGGCATCTTCCTCAATCGGAAGAACATCATCGTCATCCTGATGTCGATCGAGCTCATCCTGCTCGCCGTGAATATCAACATGGTAGCCTTCAGCGCCTTCCTCGGCGACCTCGTCGGTCAGGTCTTCGCCATGTTCGTCCTGACCGTTGCTGCGGCAGAGGCGGCCATCGGGCTCGCCATCCTCCTGATCTACTTCCGAGGCCGCGGCACCATCGCGGTCGACGACGCCAACCAGATGAAGGGATAAGGCGACGTGAACTCGATCCTCTTCATCGTCTTCCTGCCGCTGCTCGCAGCAGTGGTAGCGGGCCTCGTCAACAAGAGCGCGCCCAGCGTTTTCGCCAAATCGATCACGACCGGCGCGCTGTTCATCAGCTGCGCCTTGAGCTGGCCGATTTTCCTGAGCTTCGTGAGTGGCAGCGCGGAAGCCAGCGTCGTGCCCGTCCTCACCTGGGTCCAGTCGGGCGCGTTGTCCTTCGACTGGGCGCTGCGCGTCGACACTCTGACCGCGGTCATGCTGGTGGTCATCACCACTGTCTCCGCGCTCGTCCACCTCTACAGCTGGGGCTATATGGAGGAAGACCCGGATCAGCCGCGCTTCTTCGCCTACCTCTCGCTCTTCACCTTCGCCATGCTGATGCTGGTGACTGCCGACAACCTCGTGCAGATGTTCTTCGGTTGGGAAGGCGTTGGCCTCGCCAGCTACCTGCTGATCGGTTTCTGGTTCAAGAAGCCGAGCGCCAATGCCGCCGCTATCAAGGCCTTCGTGGTCAACCGCGTGGGCGACCTCGGCTTCATGCTCGGCATCTTCGGCACCTTCTGGGTGTTCGGCACGGTCTCGATCCCCGAAATCCTCGAAGCGGCACCCGGCATGAGCGGGGCGACGATCGGTTTCCTCGGCCTGCGCGTGCATACGATGGACGTGCTCTGCATCCTCCTGTTCATCGGCGCGATGGGCAAGTCGGCACAGCTCGGCCTCCACACCTGGCTGCCCGACGCGATGGAGGGCCCGACCCCGGTTTCGGCCCTCATCCACGCCGCCACTATGGTGACCGCGGGCGTCTTCATGGTCTGCCGCCTGTCGCCGATGTTCGAGACCGCGCCTGTCGCGCTCGGCATGGTGACCTTCATCGGCGCTGCTACCTGTATCTTTGCCGCCACCGTCGGCACGACGCAGTGGGACATCAAGCGCGTCATCGCCTATTCGACCTGTTCGCAGCTTGGCTACATGTTCTTCGCGGCAGGTGTCGGCGCTTATGGCGCGGCCATGTTCCACCTGTTCACGCACGCCTTCTTCAAGGCGCTGCTGTTCCTCGGTGCAGGCTCGGTCATTCACGCGATGCACCACGAGCAGGACATGCGCTACTACGGCAATCTGCGTAAGCACATCCCGCTCACCTTCTGGGCGATGATGGCAGGTACGCTGGCGATTACCGGTGTGGGTATCTATCACCTCGGTGCCGGTTTCGCAGGCTTCTGGTCGAAGGATGCCATTCTCGAAGTTGCCTATGGTCGCGGCACGGAACTCGGCAATTTCGCCTTCTGGATGGGTACGCTCGCCGCGCTCCTGACCAGCTTCTACAGCTGGCGCCTGATGTTCCTCACCTTCTGGGGCAAGCCCCGCTGGATCGAGAGCGAGCACATCCAGCACAGCGTCCACAAGACACCCGAAGAAGCCGGTGAAGACACCACGGGTGGTTACCACCCGCACGAAAGCCCACTCTCGATGCTCATCCCGCTAGGTGTGCTGTCGGTGGGTGCGGTGCTGGCCGGACAGGTCTTCGCGCCGACCTTCCTCGACGATGCCGCCTTCTGGGGTCAGTCGATCTTCTACAATGAAGACCTGATCCACCGGATGCACGCTGTCCCCTATCTGGTTAAGTATGCGGCGTTCATCGTGATGCTCATCGGCCTGTTCGTGGCATGGCTCGCCTACATCAAGGACACGAGCATCCCCGGCAAGGCTGCCGAGCAGCTCGGACCGGTCTACCGCTTCTTCTACAACAAGTGGTATTTCGACGAGCTCTACCACTACCTCTTCGTGGTCCCCGCCTTCTGGCTGGGCCGCCAGTTCTGGAAACTCGGCGATATCGGCACCATCGACCGCTTCGGCCCCAATGGTGTGGCCTGGGTGATCGAAAAGGGCTCGGTCGGTGCCAAGAAGTTCCAGACCGGATATCTGTATAGCTATGCGCTGGTGATGCTCCTCGGACTTGTCGCCGCTGTCACCTGGGTACTGTTCTGATGGAGTTCCCCATCCTCTCGCTCATGCTCGCCGTGCCGCTTGTCGCGGCCATCGCCTGCCTGTTCCTGAACGCGCCTGCCGCGCGCATGGTCGCGCTGTTCGCGACGCTCATCGACCTCGCGCTCGGCATCCTGCTGTGGCTCAATTACGATATCGGTGGTGCCCAGTGGCAGTTCACCGAGCGTGCACAGCTCTTCGCAGGCTTCCAGTATGCGCTCGGCATCGACGGCATTGCGCTGATGCTGATCATGCTCAGCGTCTTCCTGATGCCCATCTGCATCCTCGCCAGCTGGGATTCCATCACCAAGCGCGTGGGCGAATACATGGCCGCCTTCCTGCTGATGGAAGTGCTGATGATCGGCGTGTTCGCCGCGCAGGACCTGTTCCTGTTCTACATCTTCTTCGAGGCTGGCCTCATCCCGATGTATCTCATCATCGGCGTGTGGGGCGGCGATAACCGCATTTACGCGAGCTATAAGTTCTTCCTCTACACGCTGCTCGGATCGGTGCTGATGCTGATCGCGATGCTGTGGATGGTGGACGAAGCCGGCACGTCCGACATCCCCACGCTGATGCAGTATAACTTCCCGGTCGGTGCGCAGCTGTGGCTCTGGCTCGCCTTCTTCGCCAGCTTCGCAGTGAAAATGCCGATGTGGCCGGTCCACACCTGGCTGCCCGATGCCCACGTGCAGGCACCGACGGCCGGTTCGGTCATCCTTGCAGGTGTTCTCTTGAAGCTCGGCGGCTACGGTTTCATCCGCTTCAGCCTGCCGATGTTCCCCGATGCAAGTGCAGACCTTGCATGGCTGGTCTTCGCACTCTCGATGGTGGCGGTGATTTACACCTCGCTAGTCGCGCTGGTGCAGCAGGACATGAAGAAGCTCATTGCCTATTCTTCGGTCGCCCACATGGCGATCGTGACGGTGGGTCTCTTCGCCTTCAACGTGCAGGGCCTCGAAGGCGCGATGATGGTCATGCTCGGCCACGGCCTCGTTTCGGGCGCGCTCTTCCTGTGTGTCGGCGTCATCTACGACCGCCTGCACACCCGCGAGATTGCGCGTTACGGCGGCCTCAGCATCAACATGCCGAAATACGCGCTGTTCTTCCTGCTCTTCACGATGGCGAGCGTGGGCCTTCCGGGCACGAGCAACTTCGTCGGCGAATTCCTTGCGCTGGCAGGCATCTACGAGGTCTCGACCTTCGTGACGCTGGTCTGCACCACGGGCATCATCCTTGGCGCAGCCTACATGCTCTACCTCTACCGCCGCGTGGCTTTCGGCGAACAGAAGAATGCCGATGCCGCCGCCATGACAGATCTCAACGCCCGCGAATGGGCCATGCTTGCCCCGATTGCAGCCGCCGTGCTGTGGATGGGCGTCTATCCGGAAAGCTTCCTAGCCCCCATGCGTCAGGACATTGCCGCTCTCGAAACCCGCCTCGCCAGCGTCGCGCCGCGCTATGACAGCGCACTCGACGAAGGAACGCCGCGCGCAACCGCTGCGAACTATGTCGAGTATGAAGGCCACGAGGAGGGAGAGCACTGATGTCCTACGCGACTTCCCTCTACCTCACCGGCGCTGAAATCGGCCTGTCGGTCACCGGCCTCGTGCTGCTGCTCGCCACCGCATTCATGGGCGAAAAGGCTGCGCGCGGTATCACTATTGCCGCGGTTGCGGCGCTGTTCGGTGCGCTGTTCTTCAACCTCTCGCTGTTCGACGGCGGCGCGGCCGGCGTCGCATTCGGCGGGCTGTTCCTCGCCGACGGCTTCGCGGTCTTCGCCAAATCTCTCATCTATCTCGCCACCATCGCCTGCCTGATTGTCGCGCCCCGCTATTTCGACGGACGCGCAGAATATCGCGGCGAATATCCGGTGCTGATGCTGTTCAACGCGGTCGGCATGGGCATGATGGTTTCGGCCACCGATTTGATGACGCTCTACATAGGTCTCGAGATGTCGAGCCTGTCGTCCTACGTCCTCGCCAGCTTCGCACGGCGGAACGAGAAGTCGAGCGAGGCGGGCCTCAAGTATTTCGTACTCGGCGGGCTTGCTTCGGGCATCATCCTTTACGGCGTGAGCCTCGTCTACGGCTTCTCGGGCACGACCAGCTATGACGGTATCCGTGCTGCCTTCACCGCCGATTTCTCGACCGGTGCGATGTTCGGCGTGGTCTTCGTTCTCGCCGGTGTGGCCTTCAAGATTGCCGCTGTGCCGTTCCACATGTGGACGCCCGACGTCTACGAAGGAGCACCGACGCCGGTCACAGCCTTTTTCGCCAGCGCCCCCAAGGTTGCTGCCGTGGCGATGCTGGTGCGCCTGGCGACCGGTCCCTTCGGCGGGCAGGTCGAGGCTTGGCAGCAAATTGTCATCTTCGCAGCGCTTGCTTCCATCGTGGTCGGCGCTCTCGGAGCCATCGGCCAGCAAAACCTCAAGCGCTTGCTTGCCTATTCCTCCATCAACAACGTCGGCTTCATCCTCATCGGTCTTGCCGCTGCGGCGCCTGCGGGCATCTCGGGCGTGATGGTGTACCTGTCGATTTATGTCTTCATGACCATCGGCAGCTTCGTTGCCCTGCTGATGCTGCGCGATGCAGAGGGCAATGCGCTGGCCACTTTTGACGATATCTCCGGCCTTTCGACCACCAGCCCGGCGCTGGCATGGTGCCTGCTCGCGCTGATGTTCAGCCTAGCCGGCATCCCGCCGCTGTTCGGCTTCTGGGGCAAGTTCGTGGTCTTCCAGGCCGCGGTGCAGGCCGACATGATTGCGCTCGCCGCCATCGGTATCGCTGCCAGCGTCATCGGCGCCTTCTACTACATCAAGTTCATCAAGGTGATGTTCTTCGATGAGCCGAAGGGCGCCGCCCCTGCCAAGGCCCCGGTTTCACACTGGGTGGTCCTTGCACTTTGCGTCGCCGTAATCTCGCCGCTCGGCTATTTGCTGACGCCGTGGCTCGGCAATCTTGCGGATGCTGCAGCGCAGGCGCTGTTCTACACCGCTTGATAAAGACGGTCCCAGAAACCGGAAGCACCAACGCCGACCTCGCCGCCGCAATCCGTGCTGGCGAGGCGGTGGGCGAGGGGCACTGGCTCGTCGCCGATCGCCAGACCTCGGGTCGAGGACGGCAGGGCCGCACCTGGTTCGACGGCCACGGCAATTTCATGGGCTCGACGGTGGTCCGCCCGCACGAGCGCGATCCGGCTCCGGCAAGCCTCGCCCTGTTGACCGCTCTGGCGCTTTACGAAACTGTCGTCCCGCTGATTTCGAACCCGGCAGACCTGTCGCTTAAATGGCCCAATGATTTGATGCTGGGCGGGGCGAAACTCGCCGGCATTCTGCTGGAGCGTGAAGGCGACGCCATCATCGTCGGCATCGGCGTGAACCTTGCGGCTGCGCCGGACCTGCCGGACCGCAGAACGATAGCTCTGTCGCAACTCGGCCCTGCACCGGACCGCGACACTTTCGCCCATTCGCTCGCGGCGAGTTTCGACACAGAACTCGAACGCTGGCGCAATTTCGGGGTTGAGCCGATTGTGCGCCGCTGGGAAAGCGTTGCGCATCCCAAGGGCACGGCTCTGAATGTCCATCCGCCGGGCGAGGAACCTATCAACGCGGCATTCGCTGGATTGACCGACGAGGGCGCTCTGCGCCTGCGCTTGGCCTCGGGCGAAAGCCGTGTCATCCATGCAGGCGACGTGATGCTCGCAAACGAGGAGGGCTGAGCCATGCTGCTGGCAGCCGATGTCGGGAATACCAATGTCGTCTTCGCGCTCTTCGAAGGTCGCGAAATCAAGGCCCGCTGGCGCATCGCCACCGAGGCCCGCCGCACCGGCGACGAATACGCCGTCTGGCTCCTCCAATTGCTCCAGCTAGAAGGCTTCAAGCGAGAGGACATTGACCAGATTATCATCGGCTCGGTCGTCCCGCGCAGCATTCACAATTTGACCGTCCTCGCCCGCAAATATTTCGACGTCGAACCGATGATTGCCGGGGCAGGGGACACCGATTGGGGTATCGCCATCGATGTCGACGAGCCTCGTTCGCTGGGGGCCGACCGGGCACTTGATGCCATTGCGGCCCATGCGAAATACGAAGGCGACCTCATCGTCATTGATTTCGGCACGGCGACCACGATTGATGCGGTTGATTTCAACGGCGCCTACAAGGGCGGCATCATCGCGCCGGGCATCAATCTTTCGCTCGATGCGCTGGTGGGCAACACTGCCAAATTGCCGCGCATCGCCATCGAGAAGCCCGACAGCGACAGCGTCATCGGCCGCAACACCGAAGACCAGATGCTCATCGGGGTATTCTGGGGCTACGTCTCGCTTATCGAAGGGCTTGTGGCGCGGATGAAGAAGGAAATCGGGCGGCCTGCCAAGGTCGTCGCCACCGGCGGTTTGGCCTTACTGTTCGATGAAATCACCGACCTGTTCGACGAGGTCGACAGCGATTTGACGCTGCTCGGCCTTGCCATCCTTGCGGAGCGCGCATCCTCTTGAAGAAGAATTACACCCCCGAAGACGAACTCCTTTTCCTGGCGCTTGGCGGCTCGGGCGAGATTGGCATGAACGTCAATCTCTACGGCTGTCAGGGTCGGTGGCTAATGGTCGACCTCGGCATGACTTTTTCGGGCGGACAGTACCCGGGTGTGGACCTCGTCTTCGCCGACCTCGAATTCATCGAAGATCGGGTGAAAGACCTCGAAGCCATCGTGCTTACGCATGGGCACGAGGACCATATCGGCGCTGTTCCCTATTTCGCTGCCGACCTCGGCGTGCCCATTTATGCAACGCCCTTCACGGCAGAGCTGGTTCGTCGCAAGCTGGAAGAGGCGGACCTTGAGGGCGAGGTCAAACTCTATATCATCGAAGAAGACCACGGCAGCTTCCGCGTCGGCCCCTTCGAAGTGACCTATCTCCCGCTCTCCCACTCGATCGCCGAGGGCAATGCGCTGCTCATCGACACGCCGCATGGCAAGATATTCCATACGGGCGACTGGAAGCTCGACGAAGACCCGATCATTGGCGAGCCGACCACCGAGGAAGAACTCACCGAAATCGGCGACGAGGGAGTGCTGGCGCTCGTGTGCGACAGTACCAATGTCTTCAATCCCGCCCCCAGCGGCTCGGAAGGGGCCGTGTTCAAGGGCTTGCTCGAAGAGGTTCAGCGCCATCCAGGCAAGCGTATTCTGGTGACCACCTTCGCCAGTAATGTCGCGCGGTTGCACACGCTGGGCGAGGTCGCCCGCGAGACCGGGCGGCAGGTCTGCGTCGCGGGCCGCTCGCTCGACCGCATTATCGATGTGTCGCAGCAGAACGGCTATCTCGAGGACTTCCCCGAAACGGTCGATTTCGACACCGCCATGGGCCTGCCGCGTGGCGAGGTGCTTATCCTCGCGACCGGCGGGCAGGGCGAACCGCGTGCGGCCCTGTCGCGGATATCGGAGGACAGCCATCCGCTCGAACTCGTGTCGGGCGATGTCGTGCTGTTCTCGAGCCGCCAGATACCGGGCAACGAACTCGCCATTGGCGCGGTGCAGAACCGCCTCGCGGCCAAGGGCGTGACCATGGTCACCGACCGGCAGAGCCTCATCCACGTATCGGGCCACCCCGGTCGCCCGGAACTCGAAGCACTCTATGGCTGGCTGCGGCCCGACATCCTGCTGCCCGTCCACGGCGAGATGCGGCACATGCAGGAACAAGCGCGGCTCGGCCTTGCCAATGGCATTCCCGATGCCGTGGTGCAGCAGAACGGGGACATCGTCCGCCTTGCTCCAGGCGCACCCGGCAAGATTGCCGAGGTTAGGACAGGGCGGCTCGTCCTCGACGGCGACATCATTGCGCCTGCCGATGGCGACAGCATCGTGATGCGCCGCCGCATCATGCACGAAGGCGTGGTCATCGTGGCACTGGACGACAGGCTCAACCCGCTCATCGACAGCATCGGCCTGCCGCTCGACGAAGATTACGAGGATTTCCTCGCCGAAGCACGCGAGGATATCCGCAAGGCCATCGGCAGGCTCAAGGGCAATGCGCGCAAGTCGTCGAGCACGGTACACGAAGCAGCGCGCCTCGCCGCCCGCCGGGCAGCCCAACGCTGGTCGGGCAAGCGCCCGCAAGTGCGCGTCATGCTGCCCACGCGAGGACTGGACTGACCGCCATGAACCTGCCCATGGAATGGACTTCGATTATCGCGATCTACGCGCTTTTCTGGGTCGTCAGCGCCTTCATCATGCTCCCTTTCGGGGTGCAGACGCATGATGAGGCAGGCATCGAAAAAATCCCCGGTCAGGCCGACAGCGCACCGGCCAATTTCCGCCCCGGCCTCATCGCCAAGCGCGCCACCATCCTCGCGGCGGTACTTACCACGCTCTACGTGCTGAATTATGCCTATGGCTGGATCGAGGCACGTGACCTCATCTTTTGGGGGCCGACGGTCCGCTGACTTACTGGCGCAGGCGTTCGAGTGCCTGCGCAAGCACCACGTAGAGCTTGCCCATGTCGCTCGACAGCAGGGTCACGCTGACCGCATTACCATCGCGGGTCGAGAGCATGGTGCGCAGCATCGCCTCGAAATCATGGATGTAGCGATTGACGTGCTCGCGGAAGTCCGCATCGCCATCATACAGTTCGGCGATCTCGCGTGCCTCTGAATTGTCCAGCAGACGGACCGCCCGGCGGGTGAAGATGCCGCGGTCACCGCGCAGATAGCTTGCCCATGCGGTGTCGGTGACTTCGCTCGACAGGGCCTTGGCAATGTCGATGGAGCTCGAATTGAGGCTCTCGGTGATGAGCGCGACGCGGCGGGCGAAATCGCCATCTACGCTGTCGGTTGCCTTGTCGCGGGCATGGGCAATGCGCGATTCCAGATTGACCGTGAGTTCATTCAACCGGCCTAGTTGGTCGCGCAGATGCTGCGTCATGTCCCGCGTCGCCTGGTTCGAGCGGTTACGCGCCTCGTCCAGTTCGGCGAGCGCGGTTTCGGTCCGCTCTGCAAGGACCTGCTCGATTTGCTCCGAAGTGCGCGCACCGATGCTATCGGCGATACTGGTGATGCGTCCGGCTTGCTCGTCCTCGATGGCCGCAAGCGCGCCTCGTGCCTTTTCCTCCAGAGCCGCGATAGCGGTGCGCAATTCGCCCTGGACCTGGTCGGCGAATGTGTTGCTGTCAGCAGCCAGATTGGCGAGGCTGGCGCGAAGGCCTTCGACGCTCTCGATCTGCCGCGTGCTCGTGCCGTCGAAGTCCTGCTGGAAGGCATCAAACCCTTCCATGGCCGTGCGGGTCCGGTCTTCGATGACCGTCATGCCCTCGGTCAGCGTCTCGCCGGTCAGGCGAGCATTGTCGAGCAGCGTGTGGATTTCGCTCGCGCGGGTTTCGATCGCGGCAAGGCGTTCTTCCGATGCTTCCATCGCCTTGGGCAGCGTGTCGGCAGTCTGCTTGGCGCTGGCCTGGATGAGTTCGAGCAGGCGCACGCTGGCATCGGTGAGGCGCGCGATGTCCTGATCGGTCCCATCCATTGCCTCTCGGGTATGGCGAAGTTGTCCGGATAGCGCATCGATACCGCCGGCAAGCGTTTCGCGTGCCTCGTACCCCTGCGCCGCGACGGCGCCGAATGTTTTTCCAAGTGCAGCGACTCGCTCACCCAGCGTTTCGCCTTCCTCAACCATCGCGGCCAGTTGGGCGCGCTGTGTTTCACGGCGTTCGGAGATAGCGGCATCGAGTTCCGCCATGCGCGCGGTAAGCGCTTCCGCCATCTCATCCTGCGCAGCGTTAAGGCTCTCGTTGCGGCGCAGAGTTTCCTCCTCGAACAGGCGGTTGCGTTCGGTAATGCGTGCATCGACGCTCTGGGCTTCGTCGAACAGGGCGCGCAGTTTCGTATTTGCAGCTTCCAGTGCCGCTGCATCGATTTCCTTGATTTCAGCGACAGCCTCTTCGAGCCGCGCCTTCATCGCATCGACCTGGCCGCCCCACGCGCCGATAGCCACTTCTTCACCCTCGCGAATGCCGGAGGTCAGTTCCGTCGCCTCTTCACGCAGCGCCATCAAGCGTTCGCGCATGGCCGCAAGCACCTGCGCCTCTTCCTCGTTTGCTGCGGCATGGGCCTCGGCCAGCTCGTTGCGCAGTGCCATGCTGCGGGCGCGCAGGGCCGAAAGTGCTTCGATTTCCTGTGCCTGCAAATCGCTGCGGATGGCATCGCTGCCTTCGCTCAGCGCGGCGAAGCGTTCGGCGGTTACCGTTTCGAGTTCGTTGGCCTGATCGGTAAAGGCGGCAAGCGCTTCGTCTACGCGCTTGCGCAAGGAGGCGACTTGGCGTTCGCTTGCCTCGCCGAACTGGTTGAGGCGTTCGAATCCGCCGACAAGCGCGCCGAGTTGTTCCTGCGCGGTCCGGCCCGCGCCGCCAATCTGGTTCGACACATCGCGCGCGGAATTGGCGATGACGGGGAGGTTGTCGCGCAGCTTCTCCATGTTTTCGAGCGCCGCGCCGCTGGTGCCGTGTATGGCATCGACCTGCTCGCCATTGTCGCGGATGAGGACCTGCAGCCGGTCGGCATGCTCGGAAATCTTTTCCGAGGCGCTGCGTCCGAGATATTCGAGGTCCCGCGACTGATTTCCGAGGAATTCGCGCGCGAGGCTGAGTTCGCGGTTCACCGTGACGAGGCGACGTTCGAGCAGCGCGGATTCCTCCGAAAGGCTGCGTGCGACCTCGCCATAGCGACGGGCCTCGCGGGTCGAATTGCGGGTCGCGAGTATCCAGAGTGCGACCACGAGCAGCGTCGGCACCGACCACTCGACAACCCATCCCACCCATTCCTGCGGGGTGCCTCCTCCGAGGATGGCGGACTGGTTCGCCCAACCATAGAACGCGGTCCAGCCTGCGATCGCGAGCAACGCCAGCGAGGGCACAAGCCAGTTGCGGCGGGGCTGTTCAGGCTCTTCCTCGAACCACTCCTCCTGCTCGACATAGTCGTCGGCAGCGGGTTCATCGACCACCTCCTGTTCAAGGACGAGGTCGGTTTCGGGAGTGTCGACAGCGGTGTTTTCGCCATCGACGACCTTGATGTGAGAGCGCTTTGCCATGGTCTCTCATACCACATTCGCGAGTGCCAGAAACCCTTGTTAACCTTTGAAACCTGCAGGTTGCATGGGACGGTGACTGGTATGGACCGCGCCCGTTAAGGATAGGTCTGGCGAAGATTTCCCGTGGGCATTTGCACCGGCGCGCTTGGCAGGGTAGCGGCGCGGCTCCTAAACCATCTCCGCATCGCAATAACAGGAGCCAGCATGCGCATCGCCTTGCTGTCCACTCTCGACAGGAATCCGACCCCGGGACGCGCGCGCCCGGCGTTCGCGAATTTCGCAGGTGCGATGATTGTCGAACGCCAGTTGGATCTCGCCATAAAGCTGGGCGTCGAGCGTGTTGCCTGCCTCGTCGACGCGGTCGAAAGCGAGGTGGTGCAGCTGCAGCACCGGGCCGAGCGGGCAGGACTGAAGTTCCGCGCAATCCGGAGCCCCGACAGGCTTTCGGGCATGGTGACCGCCGATGATGAATTGCTGGTCTTCGCGCCCGGTGTGCTGCCGGATGATGACGCGGTGCAGTCCATGCTCGAGCGCAAGACAGTGCTTGCGCTGCCTGCCGACCTTGCCGTGCCGCTGGGTTACGAGCGGCTCGATCTCGAATTGGCGTGGGCAGGGGTCATGATGCTCCCCGGCGTGACAGTCGAAAGGTTGGGCGACCTGCCGCAGGATGTCGACGTGCCCTCCGCCCTAATGCGCATAGCCCTTCAGTCGGGCACAGGCGTTACGCGGGTCGACAGGGATTTGCTGGCCGATGGCAAGTGGCACCTCGACCCGGACCGCGAAACGCTCGACCTGCGCGAGAAGGAATGGATCGATGCACAGCGCCGCCAGATTGCCTTCCGCGCGCCGGGCCTGGCCGTTGCCGAAAGGGCAGGGGCGAGGCTCGCGCGCGACTTGCTCGGGAAGGCTGGCGAGTCCCTGCCGATAATTCTTGCAGGTGTGGCCGCTGTCGGCGCGCTTGGGGCGGGCATTTTCGGTTACACCACAGTTGGACTCGGCCTGACCACTGTGACCGCGCTGTTTGCGCATATGGGTGATGTGGTCGAGCGCGTCTCGCGGCTCGGGCGGCCGGATGCGAAGGAAAATCCGCTCCTGCGCATCCTCGGCTATGCGATCGACCCGATATTCCTCTTGCTGCTTCTCATAGCGGCACCGGCGAAATTCGGTATTCTCGGACCCTTCGTCCCGCTCATGCTCTTCGGCCTGCTCCACCTCGGTGCCCGGCATGCAAGCAAGGCGTGGAAAGCGACATACAAGGACCGCATCCTGCTTGGCCTCCTCCTGACGCCAGCAGCCTTCTTCGGATACTCCCTCGAGATGGCAGCTGCGATCGCCCTGCTGGTGCTCGCAACACGCTTTTTCGAGCGGTTTCGTGAGGACTAACGGCGAATTAACCACATGGGCCCTATGGGGGCATGATGGACCGGCCATTTGCCATGGATGAACTCGAAAAGCCTATAGGCGGCGACTTGCGTCATGCCTTGCTGCAGGGTGATGCCATGCTTGCCGGCATCGAGCCCATCCTCGCGCATTTGCTCTCGGCTCCCGACCATTCGCTGTTCAGCGACGAAATTGTCGCGCGGGTTCGAGGGATGCTCGCGGACCTTGCCCGCCAAGTCCTGCGTACACAGGCCGAGGCGACGGGGCAGAAAGGGCGCGATGCCTTTGCCGAGCGCCATGGCGAGCCACTGGCCGAGCATTTCCAGGCCTCGCGCGCGTTGCTTTCGCATTGCCATGCGCTCGCAATCGAGTGGCAGCTGACCGAGCGCCTCGAAGCGCAACTGGGCATTGACCCGGTGCTGTCTCCGCTGATGCAAAGACTGGTGGCTGCGTCGGAATCTTCAGTGTCGAGCACGGCTATGGCCGCTCTTGCCGCGCAAGCACGGTTTGCGCAGTCGCAGCGGAGGATGGAGTTGCCCTTGGGCGAGCTTCCGGGCGACCTGCTCCACCAGATGCTCCTCGCATGGCGACGCTATTGCGGCGAGACCCGCAGCGATGCAGTTCAGCGCGCCGAGGCGAAACTTCGCCAGTCTTTTGACGAGAGCAATGGCAGACTCTCGCTCTTCGCGCGCCTCGTCGGCGGGCAGGAGGGCGCATCGGCCCTTGTTCTCGAAGAGGCTGGGGCCGGGATCTTCTTTACCGCTCTCGCCGCGCGCTCCGGACAGGACCGCGAACTGGCGGTCTTGTCGAGCCACGGGCGGCAGACGGTGCGACTGGCGCTGGGCTTGCGCGCAGCTGGCCTCGAACCGCGCCGTATCGACGAAGTCCTGCTTCGCATCCATCCGGGCGCAGCACCTGTCGCCGGCTTAGACACTATCGACCAGGACAAGGCGCGCGGCATGCTGCTCGACGCGGCGCACAGGATCGGGCGCTGACGATGTCGAATGTAGGCACACAATATATCGCCAGCGGCAAGACCGATGCCGAGGACCGGCTGCTCGAGGCCGACGGTCGGCTTGCCGAACTAAACCGCGCCTGTGGCGGGGACCTCGGCAGCACGCTCGCCATACCGGAATTGCTCTCGCTCGTGACCAAGGCCCGCGAGTACGGGCTTCGCCTCTCCCGGCGTTTTGAGGCCGTGGATGGGCAAGAGCGCATCACCGCATGGGTCGAAATTGCGCCTCGCGGCGATGAGGATGGCGGTTGCGATATCGCTATCTCGAGCTGGCAGGTTGATGCCATTCCGCGCGAGAGCGAGGAGCGCGCCAACCAGCGTCGCTCCGAAATAAACCGCCACCTCGCCGAGTGTACCGCGCGGCTCGACCCGTCGCAGCGCATCCTCTCCATCGAGACAGATGCACCCGACCTCGTCGAATTCGCCAAGACCGCCAGCGCGGGCGTGGGTCGGCCCTGGACCGATTTCGTCGTGTTGCCGAGCAACGCGCACGAGCAGCCTATCCATTGGCAATTGCTCGACGGCACTGCGTGCCGCATTCCTGGCTCCGACCGCGAATGGACTGCCTTCCTCGAGCCGCTGGGACAGCCGGAGCCGGGCAGCGCGGGCTTCGTCCTCCACCTCGGTGCGAAACGGCCCTTGGGTGCAACTCCGGCAGGCGCGAAGGGCGACACGCCCTCCTTGGGCCGCGATTTGACCCCGGTCCTGCGGCAGCCGGTCAACCGCATCATTGCCAACGCCGAGACCATCCGGACCAAGCTCGCCGGTCCCTTGCGCGACGAATACAGCGATTACGCAGCCGACATCGCGAGTGCGGGACAGCACCTGCTGGCGCTCATCGATGACTTGTCCGACCTCGAAGTGGTCGAGGCAGAGGGTTTCTCGACCGCGCCCGACCGCATCGACCTTGCCGATGTCGCACGGCGCGCTTGCGGCATCCTCGGCGTGAAAGCGAAGGAACGCGGCATCACGCTCGACGCGCCAGCGGAAGGTGAAGTCCAGATGGCCATCGCCGAGTTCCGCCGTGTGCTGCAGGTGCTGCTCAACCTCATCGGCAACGCTATCCGCTATTCGCCCGAGAACAGCCGTGTCTGGGTGCGCCTCGATGCCATCGGCCAGCGTGCCATGGTGACAGTGGCTGACCAGGGCCATGGGCTTGACGACGAGCAGCAGAAGAAGGTGTTCGAGAAGTTCGAGCGGCTCGGTCGCGGTGAAGATGGTGGTTCCGGTCTCGGCCTCTACATCTCGCGCCGCATTGCCCGCGCGATGGATGGCGACCTCACCGTCGAGAGCGCGCCGGGGCAGGGGGCCCGCTTCACCCTTTCGGTACCCGCCGCCAAAGACGAAGGCTGAGGGCAAAGAAAAAGGGACGCCGAAGCGCCCCTCTCCCAAAAATTCCAGTGACTATCAGCGCTGGCCGATGGGCACGTAGTCGCGTTCCGTCGGACCAGTGTAAAGCTGGCGCGGACGGCCGATGACCTGTGCGGGGTCCGAAATCATTTCGTTCCACTGCGCAACCCAGCCCACAGTGCGGGCCAACGCGAAGAGCGCGGTGAACATGGTGGTCGGGAAACCGATCGAATTCAGGATGATGCCCGAATAGAAGTCCACGTTCGGGAAGAGCTTCTTTTCCTTGAAGTAATCGTCGTTGAGCGCGAGTTCCTCGAGCTGCAGCGCGGTTTCGAAGACCGGGTCGTTGACGTTGAGCGCCTCGAACACCTCACGCAGCGTCTGCTGCATGACGGTCGCGCGCGGATCGTAATTCTTGTAGACGCGGTGACCGAAGCCCATCAGGCGGAACGGGTCGTTCTTGTCCTTGGCGCGCTCGATATAGTGCGGAATGCGGTCGGGCGAGCCGATTTCCTGCAGCATGTTGAGCGCAGCTTCGTTGGCGCCGCCGTGAGCCGGGCCCCAGAGACAGGCGATACCGGCCGCGATGCAGGCAAACGGGTTCGCGCCAGAAGAACCGGCGAGACGGACAGTCGAGGTCGAGGCGTTCTGCTCGTGGTCGGCGTGGAGGATGAAGATGCGGTCCATCGCCTTTTCGATGGCCGGGTGCACTTCATATTCCTCAGCCGGAACGCCGAAGGTCATGCGCAGGAAGTTGCCCGTGTAGCTGAGGTCGTTCTTCGGCTGCAGGAACGGCTGGCCGACCGCATATTTGTACGCCATCGCCGCAATCGTCGGCATCTTGGCGATGAGACGGTGGCTCGAAATCTTGCGGTGCTCGGGGTCCGAGATGTCGGTGCTGTCATGGTAGAACGCCGACAGCGCGCCGACCACGCCGCACATGATGGCCATCGGGTGCGCGTCGCGGCGGAAGCCCTGATAGAACTGGCGCAGCTGGTCATGCACCATGGTGTGGCGCGTGATGGTGTTGTCGAAATCGTCGAGTTCGGTCTGGTTCGGCAGTTCGCCGTTCAGCAGCAGGTAGGCGACTTCCATGAAGCTGGAATGCTCTGCCAGCTGGCCGATGGGGTAACCGCGGTGCAGCAGGACGCCTTCTTCACCGTCGATATAGGTCAGCGCGCTTTCGCAGCTGGCGGTCGACTTGTAACCCGGGTCGTAAGTGAACTTGCCGGTGGTGCCGTAAAGTTTGCGGATGTCGACCACGTCGGGTCCGACGCTGCCTTCGAGGACGGGGAAGTCCTGCGTCTGTCCGCCTATATTGAGAGTTGCCTGCTTGTCGGCCACGCGTATCTCCTCAGTTCATTCCATTCGGTCTGCGGGCCAGATTACTCTGCGCCGGATGCCTGCGCGTCGATACGCGCGAGCGACTCTTCCTTGCCCAGCAGGACCAGTACATCGAAAATTCCGGGCGAAGTCGTGGTGCCCGTCAGCGCCGCCCGCAAGGGTTGCGCCAGCTTGCCGAGACCCAGTTCGAGCTCCTCGGCATACGATTTCGTAGTGGCTTCGAGAGCCTCCAATGTCCAGTGATTTTCCTTGGCCAGACGGGCCGAAAGCCCGCCAAGGCGCGCCCGTGCCTCATCGTCGAGCTGGCTTGCAGCCTTCTCGGTCAGTTCGAGCGGACGCTGCTTGAACAAAAAGGCAGCGCCTTCAACTAGTTCATCGACACTCTTGGCGCGCGGCTTGAGGACCGGCATGGCCTCGGTGAGAAGCTTCACATCGGCCTTTTCGCCGAGTTTCTCCGCCACCATTGTTGCAAGCCGCGCATCATCGGCTTCGCGGATGTAATGCCCGTTGAGGTTCTGCAGCTTCTTGATGTCGAAACGCGAAGGACTCTTGCCCACGCCATCGAGGTCGAACAGCTCGATGGCTTCGGCCTTGGTAATTTCCTCGCGATCGCCATGACCCCAGCCAAGGCGGAGGAGGTAGTTGAACAACGCTTCGGGGAGGACGCCTTCCTCGTCGCGATAGGCTTCGACGCCGACTGCGCCGTGACGTTTCGACAGCTTCGCACCGTCCGCACCGTGGATGAGCGGGACATGTGCATAGACCGGGTCGGGCCAGCCACCTTCGATGACATCCATCGCGCGGATTATGGGAAGCTGGCGGAAAGCATTGTTGAGGTGGTCGTCGCCGCGGATGATGTGCGTGACGCCCATGTCGTGGTCGTCGACAACAACGGCGAGCATATAGGTCGGTGTTCCGTCGGCGCGCAGCAGGACGTAGTCGTCGATTTCCGCGTTCTTGACCGTGACCTTGCCCTGCACCTCGTCATTGATGACGGTTTCGCCTTCGGTCGGGACCTTCAGGCGGATGACGTAGGGCGCGCCAGCAGGGGCCTCGCTCTCGTCGCGATCGCGCCAGCGACGGTCGTAGCGCATGGGCTGCTTGTTGGCGCGCTGCTGGGCGCGCATCTCTTCCAACTCTTCGGGCGTGGCGTAGCACTTGTAGGCATGGCCCGCCTCGAGCAGGGCATGCGCGACTTCGGCATGACGCTCGGCACGGTCGGACTGGAACACGGGCGGCTCGTCGAAATCGAGGCCAAGCCAGTCGAGCCCTTCGATAATCTTGTCGATGGCGTCCTGCGTGCTGCGCTTGCGGTCGGTATCCTCGATACGCAGGAGCGCGCGGCCGCCGTGGTGGCGGGCGTAGAGCCAGTTGAACAGCGCGGTGCGCGCGCCGCCAATATGAAGGAAGCCGGTGGGCGAGGGCGCGAACCGCGTGACGACCTGATTGCCGGTTTCGCTTGCCATTCCTTGCTCTTTCCTTTCAGGTATTTGCATGGCGACGCAGGGGACGCCGCTGGTTCCGTTCGGCGATGCGGATGATACCGCCGATGCTGCAGTGCAGCGCCCTTGGCGCATGCGCGACGCAATGTCCAGATTCGCTGGCGCTATCGAGGGATTTCTCGCCGCCTCCGGCTTCGACAAGGGGCCGTGGCTGGTTGTTGCCTTTGCGAGCGGTGTCGGGAATTGGTTCGTGCTGGGCGAGCCGTGGCAATGGCTCGGCGCGGGAGGGCTGGCCGTACTGCTTGCCCTGGCGGCTCAGGCCGCATGGAAGGGAGAGGACGAGCGGGCGCATCTGAGGCTCGCGGTGACAGCTTTGGGTTTGGCTTTCGCGGCGGGAATGGCAGTCGTGTGGGCGCGGTCGGAAATGGTTGGGGCCGAGCCCCTCGACCGTCCGGCGCTCATGCAACTCGATGCGCGAATTCTAGAGCGCGAAGAGCAACCGGCCGAAGGTAGGGTGCGCCTGGTCCTCGCGAGCCGGGATGCCGAGGCAGGACGCGCCATCAAGGTGCGCGTCAACGTGCCACGCGAGAAGGATTTTGCCGAATTGCGCGAAGGAGCGCGGGTCCGGCTGCGCGCGCGCCTCATGCCTCCATCGCCACCGCTGCTTCCGGGGGCTTACGACTTTGCCCGGAGAGCGTGGTTCGACGGCTATGCGGCTACGGGCTCGCTGGTCGGCGATGTTGAAGTTCTGGAGCAGGCCACGGGCGGGGAGGGGCGAATTGCGCAAGTCCAGCGCTGGTTGTCGGGCCATGTGCAGGACAATCTTGGCGGGGGTGCGGGCAGCATCGCAGCCGCTTTTGCCAGCGGAGATCGCGGGGCTATCAGCGAGGCCGATGAGGTCGCGATGCGAGATGCGGGGCTCACTCACCTTCTCTCCATCAGCGGGTTGCACGTGAGTGCGGTTATTGCGGCGGCCTATTTCCTCGCTTTGAAAATTCTGGCGCTGTGGCCGTGGCTGACCTTGCGGGTCCGTCTGCCACTACTTGCCGCTGCCATCGCGGCGGGCGCTGGGATCGGTTATACTCTCCTTACAGGCGCGCAGGTGCCTACGGTGCGTAGCTGCGTGGGCGCGGTACTGGTGCTGATAGCGCTGGCACTTGGGCGAGAGCCGCTTTCCATGCGCATGGTGGCAGTGGCGGCTGCCGTCGTGCTGCTCATGTGGCCGGAATCACTCGTCGGACCGAGCTTCCAGATGAGCTTTGCGGCAGTCATGGCCATCGTCGCGCTGCACAACGCGAAGCGCGTTCGCGACTTCCTCGCCCCGCGGGAGGAAAGCAAAGCCCGCTGGTTGGCGCGGCGGGTGTTAATGCTGTTCGTGACCGGCCTCGTCATCGAAATAGCCCTGACACCCATCGTGCTCTTCCATTTCCATCGCGCAGGTCTTTACGGTGCTTTCGCGAACGTCATCGCCATTCCGCTGGTGACCTTCATCTCCATGCCCCTCATTGCGATTGCGCTACTTTTCGATCTTTTGGGGCTGGGAGCGCCGTTCTGGTGGCTGGCCGGTCAGTCCCTCGACCTCCTTCTCGCTATTGCCCACACCACGGCTTCGCAGCCGGGTGCAGTGAAGCTCGTTCCTCATATCGGTCTGACGACGGTCATGGTGTTTGTAGCCGGAGGGCTTTGGCTAGCCTTGTGGAGGGGAAAGGCGCGATTGCTCGGGCTCTTGCCCGCGCTGGTGGGTGTTCTCATGCTCCTGTCAGCGCGAGCGCCCGACATCCTGATTACCCGCGATGGACGTGACGTTGGCTTGGTCGGCGAAGAGGGAGAGCTATTTGTCCTGCGCGATAGCCCCGGGTCCTATGCGCAGCAGAATATCGGAGAGCTGGCGGGGACGAAGGCCGCTCCGCTTTCGATGACCCGCTGGCCGGGCGCACGGTGCAGCAATGACTTCTGCAGCCTTCCGATGACCCGCGAAGGACGGACCTGGCACTTGCTGGTGGCGCGAACCCGCCAGCGTATCGACGAACGCGCGCTGGCCTCCGCTTGCGAGAAGGCGGACATCGTCATCGCCGACCGCTGGCTTCCGCGCAGTTGCAAGCCCCGATGGCTCAAGGCCGACGGACGCTTCATTGCCGGGAATGGTGGGACTGCACTTTACCTAGCCGAAGAACGAACCGACACCGTCGCTTCACGGCAGGGGCAGCACGGGTGGTGGGAGCCTCCGGAAAACCGCTAGGCCAAAAATAGAAAAGGCGCCCGACTATCGCCGGACGCCTTCTCATCTATACCTTCAGCGAATCCGAAGGACTTGGGCGCGCAATCAATGATAGCGGCGCAGGAGCCCAGCGAGTTTGCCCTGAACCTGCACGCGGCCGGCTTCGTAAATTTGCGGCTCGTAAGAGCCATTGGCCGGGTCGAGCCGCACCATCGGCCCATCCTTGCGCAGGTATTTGAGCGTGGCTTCCTCGTTATCGACCAGCGCGACCACAATTTCGCCGTCGCGGGCGCTTTCGCAGCGCTTCACAAGCGCGAAGTCGCCATCGAAAATGCCGGCTTCAATCATCGAATCGCCGCTTACCTCAAGCGCGTAGTGATCGCCCGGTCCGAGCAGGGCAGCAGGCACCGGCATCGAGGACTGACCCTCGATTGCCTCGATAGGTGCGCCTGCAGCGATGCGGCCGTGGAGCGGCACGTCGATGATGTCGTTGGCCGGTTCCGGCGCGGCAGGCTTGGCCGAGGCAATCGAGACCACCGTATCGTTGGCTGGCGCAGCGCGCGACGGGCTGGTTACGGCGTCTTCGGGCAGCTTGACGATTTCCAAGGCCCGCGCGCGATTGGGCAGGCGACGGATGAAGCCGCGTTCCTCGAGCGCGGAAATCAGGCGGTGCACGCCCGACTTGCTCTTCAGATCGAGCGCTTCCTTCATCTCCTCGAAAGAGGGCGAGATACCGGTTTCCTCCAGCTTCTGCTGGATAAAGCGGATAAGTTCGTGCTGCTTGGCAGTCAGCATCCAAATGCTCCCACATTGCTGTTCACAAAGCTGTGAACGAATGTGGAACAATTAGGCAACCATTTTCGCCAAGTCAAGCATTCCCGCCATTCTGGAGGCAGTTACGCGAGAACAGGCGTTCCCGTTTCAGTCCGGCGCAGTCCACGTTCCGGACTTGCCGCCGGTCTTTTCAAGGAGGCGAACACCTTCGATGACCATGGCGCGGTCGATGGCCTTGCCCATGTCGTAAAGCGTGAGCAGCGCGACGCTGGCGGCGGTCATTGCCTCCATTTCGACTCCCGTCTTGCCGGTCAGCGATGCCGTGGCGGAGACCCTGATTGCGTCCGATTCGCGGGCGAATTCGACAGTCACGCTTTCAAGCCAGAGGGGGTGGCAGAGCGGTATCAGCTCTCCGGTTCGCTTGGCGGCCATGATGCCGGCAATGCGCGCCGTCGCGAGCGCGTCGCCCTTCGGGCCACTTCCGGACATCAACGCTTCGAGTGCTTCCGCGCTCATCCGGATGCGTCCTTCTGCAACCGCGCTGCGGACCGTTTCGGCCTTGGTACCAACATCGACCATGTGCGCTGCGCCCTTGTCGTCGAGATGCGTAAGCCTAGCCATGCAGCAAGGTCCGCGTTGCCTGCTCAACATCGTCCTGCCGCATCAGGCTTTCCCCGACGAGGAAGCTGCGCACCCCGGCGCGGGCAAGGCGCTGGCAATCATCATGCGTGAATATGCCGCTCTCACCGACCAGCAAGGCATCCTTCGGCGCACGCTCGGCAAGCTGCTCCGTCGTGGTAAGGTCTGTCTCGAAGGTCTTGAGATTGCGGTTGTTTACCCCGAGAAGGCGTGACTTCAGCACGCTTGCGCGGTCGAGTTCCTCAGCGTCATGCACCTCGACCAGAACGTCCATGCCCTGTTCGATGGCCGCGTCTTCGATCTCCACCATCTGGCTGTCTTCAAGCGCTGCGACGATGATGAGGATGGCGTCTGCCCCAATCGCGCGCGCCTCCGCGACCTGCCAGGGGTCGACCATGAAATCCTTGCGCAGGACCGGCAAGTCGCAAGCTCCGCGTGCGGCGACGAGGTAGTCCTCGTGGCCTTGAAAATAGGGAGCATCGGTAAGGACTGACAGGCAGGCAGCTCCCCCGGCGGCATAGGCGCGGGCGTGGTCGGCAGGATGGAAGTCCTCGCGGATGATGCCTTTCGACGGCGAAGCCTTCTTGATTTCGGCGATGAGACCGAAACCGCTCTCTTGTTTCTCTTCCAATGCACGCATGAAGCCGCGCGGTGCGGTCTGCTCGCTTGCGAGTGCCGCGAGATCGGCGAGGCTTCGCCCAGCCTTGCGCGCAGCGACTTCCTCACGCTTGGTGGCGCAAATCTGCTCGAGCTTGTTCATTGGGCGAGCGCGATCCAGTCGACCATAAGCTGTTTGGCGCGGCCGGAATCGATGGCTTCTCCCGCCATCTCGGCGCCTTCGGTCCAGTCGCTGGTCTTGCCCGCAACGATGAGCGTCGCTGCAGCGTTCAACAGCACCGCATCGCGATAGGGGCCGGGAGCGCCCATAAGGAGCGCTTCGAGCGCCTTGGCGTTATGCTCCGGGTCACCGCCGCGAATTGCCTCGACCGGCGCGTGGGGGAGATTCGCCTGCACGGCGACAACGCGGCGCATTTCGAAGTCATTGCCCTTGACGTCGGCCAGCTCGTTGCCGCCAGCGAGGCTCAATTCGTCCAGCCCCTCGTCGCCAGAGGCAATAAAGGTTCGCTCGGTACCGAGCTTGGCCTTGGCGGCCGCGTAAATCGGGACGTAGGCAGGGCGGGCAATGCCGATGAGCTGGCGGGTGACGCCAGCGGGGTTCGACAGCGGGCCCATCAGGTTGAAAATGGTGCGCACGCCCAGCTTCTGGCGAATGGGCTGGATACGGCCCATGGCGGGGTGATGGTTCTTGGCGAAGAGGAAGCAAATTCCCAATTCGTTCAAGGTCTTCTCGGCGGTTCTTCCCGCAGCTTCCATGTCGAGGCCGAGAGCTTCCAGCGTGTCCGCGGCACCCGATTTCGAACTGGCGGCACGGTTGCCATGCTTCGCCACGGGGACGCCGCAAGCCGCTACCAGCAGGCTGACTGCCGTCGAGACGTTGAGTGTATGATGGCCGTCGCCGCCCGTGCCGCAGCAGTCCACCGTGCCTTCGGGGGCGTCGATGGGAATGAGCCGTTCGCGCAGCGCTCGCGCCGCACCGGCGATTTCATCCGAGGTTTCGCTTCGGGCAGACATGTCGACCAGGAAACGGCCGATTTCCTCATCGCTCGTCTCGCCGTCGAGGATCCAGCCAAAGACCTCATGCGCCTGGGCTTCGTCGAGATGCGTGTCGGCGGAGGGAAGCTGTTTCATGCGGGGACCTTGGCGTCGATGCCGCAAATGGCAAGAAAATTGGCGAGCAATGCATGTCCGTGCTCGGTGGCGATGCTTTCCGGATGGAACTGCACGCCGTGGATGGGCAGCTCGCGGTGTCGGAAGCCCATGACGCTGGAGCCATCGAGGCCCGGGGTCTCGCTGGTTGCATTGACGAGCAGGCAGTCCGGAATGTCCTCGACCACCAGCGAATGGTAACGTGTAGCGGTATAGGACGAGGGCAGTCCTTCGAAAACCCCGCTGCCGTCGTGGGTGAGGTCGCTGGTCTTGCCATGCATCAGCCCGCCGCGAACCACCTTGCCGCCGAAATGCTGGCCAATGGACTGGTGGCCGAGGCACACGCCGAGCAGCGGTTTCTTCGCTCCGGCACAGGCGGCGACAAGGTCGAGGCTCACACCCGCTTCGTTGGGCGTGCAGGGACCTGGCGAGATGAGATACCCCGCAGCGTCCTTCGCGAGGGCTTCCTGTGCCGTGATGGCGTCATTGCGCACGACCTCAACCTCGGCCCCCAGTTCCATCAGGTAATGGACGAGGTTGAAGGTGAAGCTGTCGTAATTGTCGATGACGAGGATGGAGCGGTTGGCGGTCATTGCAGTGCTTGATTGGCGAGGGAGGGGCGCGCTTTCAAGGAAGGAAAGCTGCCCGCCGTCTCAGCCTTCCTACCCCGCAAGCTTGTCGGTCGCGCGGACGAGGCCGTCGATGATACCCGGCTCGCCTGCCGAGTGGCCGGCATCGTGGACAATCCAGAGCTCGGCTTCGGGCCATGCCTTCTTCAACTCCCATGCGCTGGTCGGCGGCGTGCAGATGTCGTGACGACCCTGCACGATGATGCCGGGGATATGCTTGATACGATCGACATTCTTCAGCAGCTGCGCTTCCTCGAGGAAGAAGTCCTGCAGGAAGAACTTGGCACAGATGCGGGCGAACGGGATGGCCTTGGCCGGGTCGCCGAAGCTGTCGAGCAATGCCTCGTCTGGTAGCAGGGTGGCAACATTGCCTTCCCACAGCGACCATTCGCGCGCAGCGACAACACGGGTTTCCTCGTCGTTGCTGGTCAGGCGGTCGTAATAGGCCTGGACGAGGTTGCCACGCTCGGCCTCGGGGATGAGGCCTGCGAAGTCGTCCCACTGCTCGGCCATGATCTCGCTCGCGCCGTAGGAATAGAGCCAGTCCTTTTCCTTCTGGCGGGCGAGGAACACGCCGCGCAGGACGATTTCGCTCACGCGCTCAGGATGCGTCTGGGCATAGGCAAGGGCGAGGGTGGCACCCCAGCTTCCACCGAAGGCCTGCCACTTCTCGTGGCCGCACATCTCGCGCAGCTTTTCAATGTCCTCGACGATGCGCCAAGTGTCGTTGTTCTCGATTTCGGCGAAGGGCAGCGACTTGCCGCAGCCGCGCTGGTCGAACAGCAGCACGTCGTAGAGTTCGGGGTCCCACTGGCGGCGATGCGCTGGCGACATGCCGCCGCCGGGGCCGCCGTGGAGGAAGACCGCAGGCTTTGCCCCCGGCGTACCGACGCGCTCGAAATAGAGCGAGTGGCCCTCGCCGACATCGAGCATGCCGGTCTCATAGGGTTCGATCTCGGGATAGAGCGTGCGCTCGTAATCAATCATCGGTCCGGTCCTTCTTTTCGACGACCACGATGGGGCCGATGGGCGCGCCGGTATCGAGCCGGTCGGTCGCCGGGTTCCACAGCGCCGAGACATTGCCGTCGAGGTAGAGCGCGTTCTTCACATTGAGCTCGTCGCGATAGAAACGCGCAAGCTTGCCGAAGCTGATTGCGGCGTTCGAGATCACGAAATGCGCGCGGCCCTTTTCGTCGACACCGACGGCGTTGCGGATGAGGCGCGATTCGCCGTCATGCGAAATTTCGGGATGCAGCTTGCCGTCGACGACCAGCATCGGGCCCGACTGCGTGCCGAATTGCGGACGCTCGCGGACATTGGCGAGGAAGTCGTCGGTGGTCCGGACCTCCCATGTCTCGCCGCTGCCGAAGAAGACGCCGTTGGGCTTCATGTGGAAATTGCCCTCGCCATCGGCGGTGCTCAGCGTTTGCAGGCGGTTACCGTCCTCGACGAAATAGCCGATGGGCTTGCCCTCATCGTCATACATGCCCGCGTTCATGGCGAATGCGATGCTTCCTGCACTGTGCGCTTTCGAATAGGCCGTCAGGCTTCGGTAGGGAGCGTCACCCGAGGGGCCGAGGTCCATCGAAACGCGATGGCGCGACGGGGTGGCAAGGCAATGGGTGAGCGGCGTGTCCTCGAAGATTATCGAGCGGCAGGCGCTTTCTACCTGCGTGGTGCCCGAGGCGGTTTCGACAGGCGTGGGTGTTGCCGAGGGGATGCCCTGACCGTCAATACGGGTGCGCGTGACCGGCTCGCCTTCCTTTGCGGGTTCGCAGGCGGTCAGCATCATCAGGGGGAGGGCGAGAAATGCGTATTTCATTGTCCGTAACCGGGTGTCTGGGCGAGGCTCACTGCCTCGCGTGCTGCTGCGAATAGCGCGCCGGCCTTGGCTTCACATTCGCGTTGTTCATATTCGGGATTGCTGTCGGCGACTATCCCTGCACCGGCCTGCACATGCATGGTGCCGCCCTTCACGACTGCCGTGCGCAGGACGATACAGCTGTCGAGCGAGCCGTCGGGCGCGAAATAGCCGACGCCGCCGGCATAGGGGCCGCGGTTCGCAGGTTCGAGTTCGGCGATGATTTCGCAGGCGCGGACCTTGGGCGCGCCACTGACGGTCCCGGCGGGAAAACCGGCGAACAGCGCATCAATGGCGTCCTTCGACGGGTCGAGCTGGCCGACAACATTGCTGACGATATGCATGACGTGACTGTAGCGTTCGACCGTAAAGCTGTCGGTGACCTCCACCGTGCCGCTCTTGGCGACCCGTCCCACATCATTGCGCCCGAGGTCGAGCAGCATGAGGTGTTCCGCCTTTTCCTTGGGGTCGGCAAGGAGCGAGGCCTCGGCAGCGCGGTCCTCTTCAGGCGTAGCTCCGCGCGGGCGGGTGCCGGCGATGGGCCGCACGGTGACTTCGTCATTGCGCACGCGCACGAGGATTTCGGGGCTGGAGCCGACCACTGCGAAACCGGGCAGGTCGAGGAAATAGAGGAAGGGCGAGGGATTCACTCGCCGCAGCGAGCGATAGAGAGCGATCGGCGGAAGCTCGAAAGGCGCTGTGAAGCGCTGCGACAGCACCACCTGGAAGATGTCGCCCGCAGTGATGTAGTCCTTGGCGCGGGCCACCATAGCGGCGTAGTCCTCGCTCGGCATGGTGGGCTGGAGTTGCGGCAGTTCGTGGTCTGTCGCCGCGGCGGTGGTTCTTGGCAGTGCGCTGTCCAGCTTGGCAAGCGTAGCCTCAATCCGCTCGTCAGCTTGCGCGATGGCATCCTCGGCGGAGGCATCGCCAGGCCAGAGTGGAGCGATACAGAAAAGCGTGTCCTTCAGACTGTCGAACACGAGCAGCAGCGTCGGGCGAGAAAAAAGCATGTCCGGCAGGTCGAGCGCCTGCTCGTCCGGGCGGGGCAGCTTCTCGACAAGCCCGATGGTCTCATAGCCGAAATAGCCGACCAGGCAGGCGAGGGCAGGCGGCAGCCCGTCGGGCACATCGATACGACATTCTTCGAGCAGGCTGCGCATGGCGGCGAGCGTACCACCGTCGCAACTCACGAAATCCTCGCGGTCGCGCTGCCAGTTGCGGTTTATCGCTGCTTCGTCACCTTCGGCACGGAAGACCAGGTCGGGGTCGAGCCCAAGCAGACTGTAGCGCCCGCGGACTTCACCCCCTTCCACCGACTCCAGCAGGAAATCGCCGCGCCCTTCTTTGATGAGCCGCAGAGCCGCGCCGACCGGTGTGACCGTATCGGCGACCAGCTTGCGCCAGACGAGTGCCGGACGGCCTTGCCCCAGCGCCTCTAGCGCCCGCGCGCGGCCTTCGAATTGGCCCGTCAAGCGCGCCTCAGTTCGTTTCGCCGAGGAGCTGGCGACGCACTGCAGCGATGGCGTCGGCATTGCGCTCGACACCTACTGCAGCACGCATGGCAGCGAGCAGTTGCTCGGCATATTCCGAGCCCCAGGCCTGACCTATGGAATTTCGCGCCTGTGCAATCAGCGGATCATTCTCAGCAAGCTCTTCCAGCTGGACATCTTCCAGGTCGACCACGAACCAGCTCTGCTGCGACGGGCCTTCAAGCTTCTTTACCGTGCCTTCCGCCATGGCGAACATCAGGCCGATGGCGGCGGGAATGCGCTGGTCCTGCATACGAGCCAGTTCCTCGCGGCTAAGCGATACCTGTTGCGCCGGGGGCAGTCGCTTTTCTTCGGCTGCCAGCGCATCGGCGAGGCTCGCGCCGCCTTCAACGCGCTTGAGGACACGGTCCGCTGCAGCTTCCGCTGCCTTACTGGCACGGTCGCGGCGCCATGCCGAGGTGACCTGGTCCTTGATTTCAGCAAGCGGAGCCGCTGCCGAAGGGGTGATGTCGGCAATTTCGTAGATGACGAATGTGCGCTGATCAGGAAGCGCGCCAATTTCGGCGTCGCCTTCGTCGATCTGGAACGCGAACTCGAGCACCCCGCGAAGCGCCTCGGGTGCAGGTTCCGACGTACCGTAAATCTGGCCCGAGGCAGTAATCGGCCGCGACGTCTCCAACTCCAAGCCGAGTTCCTGCGCGACCGAGGACAGCGATGCACCATCCGCGAGGCGGTCTTCGACGCTGATCGCCAGTTCGGCGATACCTCGTTGGCGCTTCTGCTCGCGCAAACGGTCGGCAATTTCATCGCGCACAGATGCGAGATCGCGCGCCGCACGGCTTTCGACCGAATTCACACGGGCGATGTACCACCCAAGTTGACCTTGGGCGGGAGCGGTGACCGCACCTTCACTTGCCGCAAAGTAGGCATCTGCGACTGCGGCCGAGGCCGAGCTGCGGATGGCTGCTCGCGACTGGTCGGCGAGATCGGCAGGACGCAATCCCGCGCTCCGGGCCGCTTGCGCAAAGCTCTCGCCGCCGCGCACGCGCGCTGCGATTGCCTCGGCACCCTCGCGGGTGGGGACGATCAACTGCGTGAAGCTGCGGGTCTCGCTCGCTGCATATTGGGCTGCGTTTTCTTCGTAGTCCGCCGCGATCTCTTCCGCGGTAGGCTCGATGCTGTCGCCCAGCGCACTGCTGTCGAAAGTGGCATAGCGCATCGTCCGACGCTCAGGACGTATGAACCGGCTGCGGTTCTCAGTGTAGAACTTTTGCAGGGCTGCGTCAGTCGGCGTTCCTTCGGGAGCGAAGGCAGCAAAGGGCAGGGCCGCTATCGAGCCAGTACGGCGTTCCTTGAAGGTACGTGCATAGGTTTCAGCCAGCGAGCTCGGCAGCTTCGCGCCATAGACTTGTGGCAATACAGTTTGCTGGAAGAACAGCGAGGTACGGATCTGCTGACGCACCTGCGCATCGGTCAGGCTGTTGTTGCGCAGAAACTGCTGATAGGTCGCCGTGTCGAAGTCCCCGCTGGGGCCGCGCGCTGCCGGGATTTGGCGAATCTCGCTGTTCACGAGGTTGTCGCCAGCACGAAAGCCATTTTCCTCGGCCCAGGCGATAATCGCATAGCGGTTGATCAGGTCATCAAGGATCCGTTCCAGCCCGCCATTGGCCAGCAGCGTCTGCATCGTGGCATTCGGGTTTTCTTGGCGCGCTTCGCGCAGAGCATCATTGGCCGCACGGTTCAGTTCCGCCGTGCCGATTTTCTGGTCGCCAACTACCGCGACGCTGTCGCCGCCAGCCACACCCCCGAAGGTGCCCGTGCTCGAGACATCCATGCTGGCGAAAGCAAATCCGATAACGCCAAGGAACGCGAGCGTAATCGCGAGGCCGAACTTGGATTTGAAGAAATTCCGGAAAATCGTGAGCATGGCTTGCGAAAGGGCCTTTTCATCTGCATTGGGCGCGGCCTGCTTCCGGACGGGAAGCGGCGTATCACCGGTTTGAGCAGCGCGCTTTATCCGCCCTGCGACCTCGCCGCAACAGGTCCCATCCGGTTTTGACGTATAAAGAAACCACGGCTAGCGGAGCGACGACGAGCCCCTATATAGCGCCTCGCTGCATTTACGATTCATGACGGGAAGTTATTCTATGGCCGAACGGCCCTACATTGTCGGCAACTGGAAGATGAACGGTACGCGCGCCATGCTCTCCGAAGCGCGCGCCATCGACCGCGCCGCACAGCGCTATATGAAGGCCGAAGTGGCCGTGGCGCCGCCATACACGCTTATTCACGCTGTCCACCGCGAGGCGGAGCAGATCGGCGTGGGCGCACAGGACGTTTTCCCGGGCGAAGACGGCGCGCATACGGGCGACATCTCGGCCGCCATGATCGCCGACGCCGGCGCCAAGTTCGTCATCCTCGGGCATAGCGAGCGCCGTGCGGACCACAAGGAAACCGCCAAGCAAATCAATGCCAAGATCGAGAGCGCTCTCGAAGCGGGCCTGCGCATTATCCTTTGCTGCGGAGAAACGCTGAAGGTGCGCGAGGCAGGTGACGCAGAAGAATTCGTCTTGAAGCAACTCAAGGCCAGCCTGCCGAAAATCGAAGATGCAGCAGAGCGCCTGACTGTCGCTTATGAACCTGTCTGGGCCATCGGCACCGGCAAGACCGCAACGCCCAACGACATCGAAGCGATGCACAAGGCGATTCGCGGACTGCTCGACGAAACCTATGGCGAGGAAACCTCGGCGGAAGTGCGCATCCTTTATGGTGGTTCGGTCAAGCCCGACAACGCCAAGGAAATCCTCTCGATTCCCGAAGTGGGCGGGGCTCTCGTTGGCGGCGCCAGCCTGTCGGCGGAAAGTTTCCTCGGCATCGTGGTCGCAGCATCGGAAACCGAAGAGGCCTGAGCCTGCCACCCGAGCCTTGCCGTTTCGCGGCGCTGCCACTAAATGCGGCGCTGCAAACCAGACATTAAAAGCAGAGTTTATCCATGTTCGTCTTCCTCACCGTCGTGCAGGCCATTGTCGGAGCCGCACTCATCACGGTCATCCTGATGCAGCGCAGTGAAGGCGGCGGCCTCGGAATCGGCGGTAGCCCCAGCGGCATGCTCAGCGCCCGCGGCGCGGCCGACTTCCTGACCCGCTCGACCAAATGGCTGGCGGTGACCTTCGTCGCGCTGTCGATCGCCCTTGCTGCCTTGGCGGTCGAAGGCGTCGGAGCAGGCGAAATCGAATCGACGCTGGACCGTACGGTCGAGCCGCTGGCGAATGACCCGCTTGCGGGCAGCGGGCCGGCAGCCGCTCCGGCTGAAGCACCGGCTGGTGACGATCCGCTCGCGGAATAACCCTCACTTCATCGCAATTCGCATGCGCCATGGTGGATAGCGCGCGTTTCCACGCGCCTTTTCCCTTGCGCCGACTCAACACGCACGCTTAAGGCCCGACTCCCATGGCGCGGTATATATTCATCACCGGCGGCGTGGTCTCCTCGCTTGGCAAAGGTCTCATGGCAGCATCGCTTGCTGCCCTCCTCCAGGCGCGTGGCTACAAGGTCCGCATTCGTAAGTTCGACCCCTACCTCAATGTCGATCCGGGCACGATGAGCCCGTATCAGCATGGCGAGGTCTATGTGACCGACGACGGGGCGGAAACCGACCTCGACCTCGGCCATTACGAGCGATTCACCGGCGTCTCGGCGCATCAGGGCGACAACATCACATCCGGCCGCGTCTACCAGCAGATCATCGCCAAAGAACGTCGCGGCGACTATCTCGGCGCGACCGTGCAGGTGGTCCCGCATGTGACCGACGCAATCAAGGAATTCGCGCTGGCCGGACAGGACGATCACGATTTCATCCTCTGCGAAATCGGCGGGACGGTGGGCGACATTGAGAGCCTTCCCTTTATGGAAGCCATTCGCCAGCTGCGTAACGAGCTGGAGCCGATGCAGTCGCTGAGCGTCCACGTGACGCTGGTGCCCTATATTGCGGCAGCAGGTGAGCTTAAGACCAAGCCGACCCAGCACTCGGTCCGCGAACTCGCCAGCCTCGGTATCAAGCCCGACGTGCTGCTGTGCCGCGCCGAACATCCCATTCCCGATGGCGAGCGTCAGAAAATCGCGAACTTCTGCAACGTGCGCAAAGAAGCGGTCATTCCCGCGCTCGATGCGCCGTCGATCTACTCGGTCCCGCTGCAGTATCACGCAGAAGGCCTCGACACCGAGGTCCTCCGCGGTTTCGGCATCACGGATGCGCCCGAACCGGATCTTTCACGCTGGTACGATGTAGTAGACCGCCATTCGAACCCTGAAGGCGAAGTCACCATCGGCGTGGTCGGCAAGTATGTCGGCCTGCAGGATGCTTACAAATCGCTCAACGAGGCGCTGATCCATGGTGGCATGGCGCACCGCGTGAAGGTCAACATCAAGTGGATCGATGCGGAAGTTTTCGAACAGAATGACAGCGATATCGCTGCACAGCTCGAGCCGATGCACGGCATCTTGGTGCCCGGTGGCTTCGGTGAACGGGGCAGCGAAGGCAAGATTGCCAGCGTCCGTTTCGCCCGCGAGCGCAAAGTCCCTTTCTTTGGCATCTGCCTTGGCATGCAGATGGCCTGCGTCGAAGGCGCGCGTAGTGCTGGCTTCGAGCGGGCTAGCTCAACCGAGTTCGGTAGTACAGAAGAGCCCGTTGTCGGCATTATCACCGAGTGGATGACTGAAGAAGGTCTCCAGAAGCGTGAGGCTGGAGGCGATCTTGGCGGGACGATGCGCCTGGGTGCCTATGACGCGAAACTGGCCGCCAACAGCCATGTCTCGACCATCTACGGCGGCGAGACCGAAATATCCGAGCGCCATCGTCACCGCTACGAAGTGAACGGCAAATATATCGATCCGCTGGAAAAGCAGGGGCTGATTTTCTCCGGCATGTCGCCCGATGGTTTGTTGCCCGAAATCGTCGAGCGTCCGGACCATCCGTGGTTCGTCGGTGTTCAGTTCCATCCGGAATTGAAGTCGAAACCCTTCGACCCGCACCCCCTGTTTGCAGGCTTTATTGGAGCGGCGCTCGAACAGGCGCGCCTCGTGTAGAAATTTTTTCTCACGGGCGATTTCTCGTAAACATTTGTAATCCCTCATCTAAAGTGAGGTGATTTGTATAAGTGCGACACCAAGCCTGTTTCGGATACGCACCCACGGCTTTATCTTTTGACATAATTGATGCAGGAGTGAGGCGTTCGGTTGTCAAAAGCTACCGAGTGACAATGGATTAGAGCTTCGCGCAAGCGGTGGGGCTTGCCTCGAACCCGGTCGTCTTCTGCGACCCGGACGGCCGAATCCGAGGCTTGGCGGCGCTAGTCGTCGCGGGGGTGGCACTCAGGTGTCGCCCCCTTTCATTTTGTGAAGGCTCACGAATAAGGCGGCGCCCCTTTCGAGGCGCCGCCCTTCAGGCTTTTGAATTTACCCTCAGGCCGCAGCGCTATCGTCGTCATCCTTGACGATTTCGAGCGTCTTCTGGCCGCCGATCGATATCTTCTTCGGCTTCATCGCTTCAGGCACTTCGCGCACCAAATCGATGTAAAGCATGCCGTCCTTAAGATCGGCATTCTCGACCCGGACATAGTCGGCAAGGTCGAAGCGGCGCTCGAACCCTCGGTTGGCGATGCCAACATGCAGCATCTCGCCTTCAGGCTGGTCGTCGCGCTTGCGTCCCTGGATCGTCAGCAGATTCTGCTGCGCGGTAATGTCGAGGTCTTCCGAGCGGAAACCGGCGACGGCGAGAGTAATGCGATACTCGTCCTCGTCGCGTCGCTCGATATTGAAGGGAGGGTAATTATCCCCACCGGCGTTGCGTGCCTGGCGTTCCATGAGGTCGAACAGGCGATCGAAACCGACGGTCGAACGGCGATAAGGGGTAGTGTCAAAACGGTTCATCGAAACAAATCCTCCATTGAGCAATTTGAATATGTGAAGGGAACCCGTAAGCGGCGCTCCCAAGCCACCGCACGATGCGGCGACGAACTCAAGATAGGCGCTTGCGGAACGCTTTCAAGCGCCGCACATGCAGCCCGAACACCAGAGGATTTTCCATGAGCCAACCGCATATCGACATCTACACCAAATTCGGTTGCGGCTACTGCTTTCGCGCCAAGCGCCTGCTCGACGAGAAGGGCGCCGACTATCACGAGCACGACATTACCATGGGCGGCCCGAAGCGCGAGGAAATGCTCCAGCGCGCCCCGCAGGCCCGCACAGTGCCGCAGATTTTCATCGGCGAGACCTATGTCGGTGGCTCTGACGAGTTGGCGGCGCTCGAAAGGGCGGGCAAGCTGGACGCGCTGCTCGAGGGCTGAATGACGCGTATTGCGGTCCTGCAAATGACATCGGGCATCGACCCGGAGGAAAACTTTCGCACCATCGAGCGCGCTGCGGCTGATGCGGGCGAGGGCGGGGCTGCCATCCTCTTCACGCCTGAAATGTCGCTCCTGCTCGACCGTGACAGGAAGCGGGGGGCGGCAACGATTGCCGATAGCGCCTATGCGCGGTTTCCAGAGCGTCTGAGCGAGATCGCTGCGGATACCTGTGTCGATATTGCGCTCGGCTCGATGCCCGTCCCTGCAGGAGAGAAATTGGCCAATCGCGCCTACTATTTCGCGGCCAGCGGGGCTCGGCCGGTCACATACGACAAGATGCACATGTTCGACGTCGACCTTGCCACTGGCGAAAGCTGGCGGGAGTCAAATGCCTATGAAGCTGGCAACAAACCAGTTATCGTCGAGGACACCCCGCTTGGGCGTCTCGGGCTCGCCATATGCTATGACCTGCGGTTCCCCGCGCTATTCGACGCGCTCGGCAGACAGCAATGCGATTGCATCAGCATTCCGGCTGCTTTTACCGTTCCGACCGGCCAGGCACATTGGCACGTCCTCCAGCGCGCGCGGGCCATCGAAGCCAGCGCTTTCGTTGTCGCAGCTGCGCAGGTGGGCGAGCATGCGGACGGGCGGACAACCTACGGCCATAGCCTCGTAATCGACCCCTGGGGCGAAGTCCTGCTCGACATGGGTGGGGACAAGGCAGGCCTCGGTTTCGCCGATATCGATCTCTCTCGTATCGAAGAGGTGCGTGCCCAAGTTCCGAGCCTTGCCAACCGCCGCGAAATCGACAAATAGCGCCGCGATGATTGTCTACGACCTCCACTGCGACAACGGCCATCGTTTCGAAGGCTGGTTCGGCTCGTCTGCCGACTACGATAGCCAGCGCGAGCGTGGGCTGGTCGATTGCCCGGAATGTGGCAGCAAGACCGTCGGCAAGGCGCCGATGGCTCCGGCTGTGGGCGCGAAGGGCAACAAGGAGGAGCCGCGCGCTCCCAGCAAGGATGCGCAGCTATCCAATGCCCCGATGCCGCCAGAGGTCGAAAAGGCGCTCAAGCAGCTCGCCAAGGCTCAGGCAAAGGCGCTCGAAAGCAGCACATGGGTAGGCGACAAGTTCGCCGACGAAGCCCGTTCGCAGCATTATGGCGAGAAGGACGAAGTCCCCATTCACGGCAAGGCGACCAAGAAGGAAGCCGAGGACCTCGCGTCGGAAGGCATTTCGGTCGCCCCCATCCTCTTCCCCATCGCCGAACCCGACAAACTCAACTGATTGTTTCTTCGCGTAGCGACGTTATAGGTCGCACCGGAGGCGCCCGTAGCTCAGTCGGATAGAGCACCAGATTCCTAATCTGGGGGCCACAGGTTCGAATCCTGTCGGGCGCACCATTTCATCTCCCCAATCTCGTCGCCCACCATGCCAATGCCGTCAGCAGTGCCGAAGATGCTGTCAGCAAGGCGCAAATTCCTCCCCATCCAAAAGCGTCGTACACCGCAGTCGAGCCGATGCTGCCGATACCTCCGCCGATGAACATCAGGACGATGTAGACGGTTGTGAGCCGCGTCCTGAGGTCCGGCTGGAGCGAAAGAAATGTCATGCGCCCCGTCACGTCGACACCCGGGCCGACCAGGTTTACGATGACGAGCGGAATGACCAGACCCCACAAGGTCTCACCTACAGGCCAGAATAACGCAAGACCCGCCAATTGGATGATTGCGAGCAGGAATCTGGCTTTGCGAGCGCCGACCGAATCGGCCCATCGCCCCAGGCGCGGTGTCGAAAGGATGCTCACCGCAGCAATCGCGGCGAGATAGCCAACGACGTCAGTGCCGTAATTCATCCGTGGCGCAGTAAGATAGAGGGCGAGGGCGAGCCACAGCGCGATGAATTGCGCGAAATTCAGGGCCTGGATTGCGCCCGACAACAGGACCTCGCGATGCTGCCGCGCAAGGGCGAAGACCGAGAAAACGAGCGGCCAGTAGCGCGTCCCGTCGCGTTCGCGCTCACCGCCTTCCATCAGGCGGGGGAGGGCGAGCGTCACGGCCAGCATAAGGCCTGTCGCTATCCAGTAGACGAGCCGCCAGCCATAATGCTCGGCAATCCAGCCTGCGCCAGCCCGTGCGACGAGAATTCCCAGGATGACCCCCGCAGCGAGCAAGGCTGTGACCTGTCCCAACCTCTCTGGAGCCACTCGCTTCGAGGCATATGCAGGGAGGAGGTAGGGCGCGATGGTGAAGAAGCCGAGCAGCGTGGAGCCCACGGTGAAACCGACGAAGCTTGCCGCCAGTGTCATCACCGCCAGCGAAGCCGTCTGTCCCGCAACGAAGATGATTGTCAGGCGCTTGTTCGAATAGCGGTCACCGAGCGGCAACAACAGCAGGATTCCAACCGCAAGCGCAAGCTGGTTCAACGCAGGCACGATACCAATACGCGCCTCGCTGACGCCGAAATGCGCCGCGACATCCCCGATAATCGGGTGGATGTAATAGGCATTGGCCGTCACCACCGCGGCAGCGACGGCGAGCGAATATTCCTGCGTACGGCTGAGCCGCGAGGCTTCGTTCACGCGAGGTGGCCTGCCTTGCGCGCCGTGTCGATGACACCCTGCGCGAGGGCCTCAGACTGGTCCTCTTGGCAGAAATGGCCGCAAGGGCTGAGCGTACGGTGGTCGAGGCCTTTGGCACCTTCGATACGCTCAATTAGGAATTTCTCGCTCCCCTTGGTGATCGGATCTTCTTCGCCGAACAGCGTCAGGAAGGGCTTGTCGAAAGCCGCGAGCGAGGGCCAGGCCGCCTTGTTTTCTGCCACGCCGGGCATGCCATCCTCCACCGGTACCAACGAAGGAAATGCCCGTGCGGCAGCCTTCGACGGCTCATCGGGGAAGGGCGCATCATAGGCAGCAATCTCGGCCTCGCTCAGCGATGTCTGTGTTGCACGGTCGAGAAGCGGTCCAATCTTGAAGTCGGGCGAGGACTTTGCGAACTCCCTCCACGCAAGGAACGCCTGCGACGGGGTGCCACCGGCGGGCAGGAAGGTGTTGCTGGCGACAACGCACGTGAAGAGGTCAGGGTCGTTCGCCACCATGCGCAGGCCAAGCAATCCGCCCCAGTCTTGACAGAACAAGGCAGCCGGTCGCGGCTCGATGGCGCTACGCCATTGCTTCAACCAATCGACATGGCGCTGGTAGCTGAAGAACGAAATATCGTCGGGCTTGTCGCTCTTGCCGAAGCCGATGAGGTCCGGCGCAAGGACGCGGAAACCCGCATCGGCAAGGATCGGAATCATCTTGCGATAGAGGAAGGACCAACTCGGCTCGCCATGGAAGAGGAGGACGGGCGGGGCGGCCTTGTCACCCTCGTCGACATAATGCTGGCGGGCGGTCTGGCCGTTGCCGAGGTCCACCTCGAACCAGTTCTCGGCGAAGGGGTAGTCCGGGATATTCGCGAAGCGATCCGCCGGGGTGCGCAGGATTTGCATGCCATCTCTCCCTCGTTGCAAGCGGGAGCACCATTCGCATTCCCGTTTCCGATTGCAACTGTTTTAGGGTGTCGGCTTGCTGCTGTCGCCCAGACGGCTGACCGGTACGGTCTCCTTGAAGGTGTGGGTGACATAGGGGAAGGGTATCTCGATACCAGCCTCGTCGAGGCCTGCCTTGATGGCACGGACCACCTTGTCTTTGCTCTCCCAACCGTCGCGAGGTGAGGCGCCCGCCCACCAGCGCACAAGGAAGTCGACCGAGCTCGAATTGAACTCCTGCGCGAAAATATCAATGCCCTTGCTCGCGAGAACATCGCTCACGCCTTCGACCGCGCGCTGGATGACGGTCGCCGCATGATCGAGATTGGTATCGTAGGAGACACCCACAACCACCTCGTGCCGGCGCTGCTCGACATCGGTGAGAATTTCGACCGGGTTCTTAAACAGGATGGAATTGGGTACGACCGTCAACTCTCCCGAGAGCTTGCGGACATGCGTTTCGCGCAAGGTGATATGCTCGACCTTGCCGGTGATACCTTCGCATTCGATGACATCGCCGATCTGCATCTTTTCTCGCAGCATGATGAGGATGCCGGCGAAGAAATTCTCGAAAATGTCCTGAAAAGCGAAGCCGATGGCGACGGCACCGATGCCGAGCCCTGCAAGCAGGCTGGCGGGCGTGAGGTCTGGCATGACCACTACCGCCGCGATGAACAGGCCGACCACCCAGATGGCGAGCCGTACAATCGTGTCGACGAGGTTCTTGAGGCTCGACCGGATATCGGTGCGCCCGACTATCATGTCGGAAATGCGTACGGCAAAGCGCGCGACAATCCACGTCAGCAGGACAATGAACAGCGCAATGGCGAGGCTGGGGAGGCTTTCGATGAAGCCTTCGCCCATATCATTAAGCTGGTCGCGCAAAGTATCGATGTAATTCAAGTCGGACTCCCTTTGCGGCACAACGTTGTGCACCGCAGCGGGTTCCGAAATGGCGGAAATACGCGGTTAGCGAGGGTTAACCCTGGCCGTGTTCCTTGCGCGCAAGCTCATGGAGCCAGTCGGCATGGCGCGGGGCCTTCTTGGTCTCGCTCCACTCGTCGAGCATCAGCGGGGCGACGCGCTTCAATTCAGCATATTGCTCGTCCGTGCCGATGTCGGTTGCCAGCTCTACACGATGGCCGTTCGGGTCGAAAAAATAGATGGACTTGAAGATGCCGTGGTGCGTCGGGCCGAGAACGTCGATGCCGAGACTCTCGACATGCTCCTTGGCCGCCTCGAGTTCTTCCTCGCTGCCGACCTTGAAGGCGAGGTGCTGGACCCACTGCGGCGTGTTCTCGTCGCGGCCCATGTCCTTCTGGTTGGGCAGTTCGAAGAAGGCGAGGATGTTGCCGTTACCCGCGTCGAGGAAGACGTGCATGTAAGGGTCGTACTCGCCGGTCGAGGGAACGTGGTCTTCGGCGAAGGCGGTGGTGTAATCCATGCCCAGTACCTTGCCGTACCACTCGACGGTCTCTTTCGCGTCCTTGCAGCGATAGGCGGCGTGGTGGACGCCGCCCAAAGAGATGGGGTGCTTTACGGGATGTTCGGCGACATCGCTCATTCGGCAGGCTCCTGCTCGACGCTCTTGGCTTCTTCGACACTCAGCACACCGCGCTTGATCTGGTCGCGCTCCATGCTTTCGAAGAGGGCCTTGAAGTTGCCTTCGCCGAAGCCTTCATCGCCCTTGCGCTGGATGAACTCGAAGAACACCGGGCCGACCTGTGCCTCGGCGAAAATCTGCAGCAGCAGGCGCGGGTTGCCGCCTTCGGTCGTGCCGTCGAGCAGGATGCCGCGCATCTTGAGCTGGTCGACGTCCTCACCATGGTCCGGCAGGCGCTCGGAGAGCATTTCGTAATAGGTTTCCGGCGGGGCGGTCATGAAGGGGACGCCGAGGTCCTTGAGATTGTCCCAGCACTTGACGAGGTCGTCGCAGATGAGCGCGATGTGCTGGATGCCTTCGCCGTTGAACTCCTTCAGGAACTCCTCGATCTGACCCTTGCCGCCTTCGCCTTCTTCGTTGAGCGGAATGCGGATCTTGCCGTCGGGCGCGGTCAGCGCCTTCGAGGTAAGGCCGGTATATTCGCCCTTGATGTCGAAGAAGCGGATTTCGCGGAAGTTGAAGAGCGTTTCGTAATAGTCCGCCCAGTATTTCATGCGGCCGTTGTAGACGTTGTGCGTCAGGTGATCGATCACGTTGAAGCCGGCACCGACAGGCCACTTCTCGACGCCATCCAGATATTCGAAATCGATGTCGTAGATCGAGAGACTATCATCGCCTTGCTCGGCATAACGGTCGATCAGGTAGACGATGGCCCCACCGATGCCGCGGATGGCGGGGATGCGCAGCTCCATCGGACCGGTGTCGACGGTGACCGGCTCCGCACCGCGCTTCAGCAGCTCTTCGTAAGCATGCTTCGCATCGCGGACACGGAAACCCATGCCGCAAGCCGAAGGGCCGTGTTCACGGGCGAAATACCATGCAGCGCTGCGCGGTTCGTAGTTGAGTATGAGGTTGATGCCACCCTGGCGCCACAGGTTTACGTCCTTCGAACGATGCGTGGCAACGTGGGTGAAGCCCATGGCTTCGAAAACCGGCTCGATAACGCCCTTGGTGGGTGCGCAGAATTCGACGAACTCGAAGCCGTCGAGGCCGATGGGGTTTTCGAAAAGGTCGGGCATGTGGTTCCTCTGTCCGCTAGATAGTTTCAATAGAAACCAAATAGGCGTGAGCCTTGGATGTGTCAAGAATCGAACGGCTGGACGCACCCGGTCGTTCCTTTGGTCCGGCAACTCGCGAATATCCCTTGCACCAGAAGGTTAACTGTGATTCTGTGCGTTTCATGATGCGGCGAGGCAGACTCGATAATTTCGGCAAGAAGCGGACGACGCAAAACGCGGCGCTCGTGGTGCTGCTCGTCCTCGGCGGGCTGGGCATCGCCGGGCCGTCCGGCCTGCTCGCATGGAGCGAAAACCTGCGCCTGCTCGACCAGCGCGAGGCCCAGCTCGAAGCGCTGCAGAAGGAAAAAGCCGCACTCGAGAACAAGGTGGCTTTGCTCCACCCCGATCATGCCGACCCCGACATGGTGGGCGAACTGCTGCGCAGCCAGTTGAACGTCGTCCATCCCGACGAAGTTGTCATCAAGCTCGACGACTGACCTTCGCAGGCTCCCGCACTCCGGTCGGAACTCCCGCAATTCCGTAAGGTTTTCGTATGCAAGGCACACGCCCCGTTGCGCTGCCCGTGACCCTGTGCGTATAGGCGCGGTCAGAGAGAATTCCCGTTACGGAAAAGGGACGATACGTTTTGGCCAAGGCCCCCAAGAACAAGACCCCGCGCAGCCCCGCGGAAAACCTCGATTTCGCGCTTCACTCGCTCCAGGAAGAGCTCGAGAAGACCAAGCGCTATGATGCTTCGGAAGAACAGCTGAAGCACTTCTACGAGCAGATGCTGCTCATCCGCCGCTTCGAAGAGCGCGCCGGCCAGCTGTATGGCCTCGGCCTCATTGGCGGCTTCTGCCACCTTTACATCGGGCAGGAGGCTGTCGCCGTCGGCCTGCAGTCTGCGCTGACCGAGAAGCTCGACAGCGTCATCACCGGCTATCGCGACCACGGCCACATGCTCGCCTATGGCATCGACCCCAAGGTCATCATGGCCGAGCTGACCGGCCGCGAAGCTGGCATCTCGAAGGGCAAGGGCGGGTCGATGCACATGTTCTCGACCGAGCATAAGTTCTACGGCGGCCACGGCATCGTCGGCGCGCAGGTCGCACTGGGTGGCGGACTCGCGCTCGCGCACCAGTACAATGACGACGGCGGCCTTTGCCTTGCCTATTTCGGCGACGGCGCAGCCAATCAGGGCCAGGTCTACGAGACATTCAACATGGCCTCGCTGTGGAAGCTGCCGATCGTCTTCGTGGTCGAGAACAACCAGTACGCCATGGGCACCGCAGTCGGCCGCTCCAGCGCCGAGACCGAATTCTACCGCCGCGGCACCGCCTTCCGCATCCCGGGCATGAAGGTCAACGGCATGGACGTGCTCGAAGTGCGCCAGGCCGCTGAAATCGCCTTCAAGCATGTCCGCGAGGGCAGGGGGCCTGTGTTGATGGAATGCGAGACCTATCGCTACCGCGGCCACTCCATGTCCGACCCAGCCAAGTACCGCACCCGCGAGGAAGTGCAGGACGTAAAGGAACACAAGGACCCCATCGAGGGCCTGAAGAAGATCCTGATCGAACAGGGCAATAGCGAGGAAGACTTGAAAGCCATCGACAAGGACATCCGCAAGGTCGTGAGCGAAGCGGCAGACTTCGCCGAGAACTCGCCCGAGCCGGATCCGAGCGAACTCTACACCGATGTTCTGGTGGAGGAGTATTGAGCCATGGCTATCGAACTCAAGATGCCCGCCCTGTCGCCCACCATGGAAGAGGGCACGCTCGCCAAGTGGCTGAAGCAGGAAGGTGATACCATCGAAATCGGCGACATCATCGCCGAGATCGAGACCGACAAGGCTACGATGGAATTCGAGGCTGTCGATGAAGGCACGCTGGGTAAAATCCTCGTCGCGGAAGGCACCGAGAACGTCGCTGTCGGCACGGTCATCGCCATGCTTGCAGGCGAGGGCGAAGATGCATCCGACATGGCCAATGCCGCTCCTGCCGACCCGGTTCCGGGTGAAGGCAAGGATGTCGGCCGTCCCGATGCTTCGGGCGAGGGTAGCGAGGCGGAAATCGCCAAGCCCGCCAAGAAGTCCGGCGTCAAGGATCCCGAAATCCCGCACGGCACGAATATGCAGACCATTACCGTTCGCGAAGCACTTCGCGACGGCATGGCCGAGGAAATGCGCCGCGACGAGCGGGTCTTCGTGATGGGCGAGGAAGTCGCCCAGTATCAGGGTGCCTACAAGGTCACGCAGGGCCTTCTCGACGAGTTCGGCCCCAAGCGCGTCATCGACACGCCGATTACGGAATACGGTTTCGCCGGCATCGGTACGGGTGCGGCAATGGGCGGCCTTCGTCCCATCGTCGAGTTCATGACCTTCAATTTTGCCATGCAGGCGATCGACCACATCATCAACTCCGCGGCCAAGACCAATTACATGTCCGGCGGCCAGATGCGCTGTCCGGTCGTGTTCCGCGGACCCAACGCTGCTGCAAGCCGCGTCGGCGCCCAGCACAGCCAGAACTATGGCCCATGGTACGCCAGCGTGCCGGGCCTGATCGTTATCGCACCCTATGACGCTTACGATGCCAAGGGCCTGATGAAGGCCGCCATCCGCTGCGAAGACCCGGTGGTCTTCCTCGAGAACGAGCTGGTCTACGGCCGCAGCTTCGAACTGCCCGAGCTTGACGACCACGTGCTTCCCATCGGCAAGGCGCGCATCATGCGCGAAGGTTCGGATGTCACCATCGTCGCCTACTCGATTGCTGTCGGCCTCGCGCTGGAAGCTGCCAAGGAACTGGCAGGCGAGGGCATCGAAGCCGAAGTCATCGACCTGCGCACGCTGCGTCCGCTCGACAAGGAAACTGTGCTCGAAAGCCTCAAAAAGACCAACCGCCTCGTCATCGCCGAGGAAGGCTGGCCGACCTGCTCGATCGCTTCGGAAATCGTCGCGATCTGCATGGAAGAAGGCTTTGATCACCTCGACGCGCCGGTCACCCGCGTATGTGACGAGGACGTTCCGCTGCCCTATGCGGCGAACCTAGAGAAGCTGGCGCTCATCGACACGCCGCGCATCGTGAAAGCGGCCAAGAAGGTCTGCTACCGCGACTGAAACGAAACGGGGCCCGCGGTCATCCCGCGAGCCCCGTAATTCTTAAGGCGATACTGGAAATCACTCGTCGATCATGAAGATCGGACGAACGAACTTCTGTTCGCCGCTGACATAGTCGAAAAACGGCAGCACCTCTGGCGGGGTGTAGGTCAGCGTCAGGGTCCACTCGTGGGTACCGTGAATGCGCGGGGTATCTACGGGGTCAACAGTAGCAACGATGCTGTCATTCAGCATGTAAGGCGCCGACTGGGCGATGGCGACGGCCTTGGTTTGCACCTGGCTATCGGTGACCTCATTCTGCTTCATATACTCGACCACGGCCCAGCGGGCAGTGTCCGATGCGACACCGCGGAGCGAGTTATAGGACTGCATGCTGATGCCGATCTGGATGAGGCCGAAGAACATGCCGAAGACTACGGGCGCGAGGAGGGCAAATTCGACAACCGTCGAGCCGTCCTCCTGCCGTGCGAGGCGCTTGAAAAACGATTTCATCATGAGATCTGGATCCTCCGGCGCAAGTCGTAGGCAACCGGCTCTCCAATTCCGAAGGAAGTCCAAACCGGAGTATAGCCGTCCCAAACGTTAAGGTGGATGAATTCGGAGATAACTGCGTCGGTTGCACAACTGTCGATGTCATCGACAAGTGCTGCTGTCGCGTCGCAACGATATTTCTTCTGCAGCCGGACCTGGCCCGCCGGAAGACCGGTCGAGGTTTCGATTATCTCTTCGATGGCGTCGAGATCGTCCTGGTCTTCGGGAATGGTTGCGAGCACGATTTCCGCCGCTTCCGCGATGGCAATCTGCAGCTCGTTTTCTTTCGCGACGATCCGGCTGGCCTCGTAGCCTCCCAAGGCCATGAGGATCAGCACGGGCAGAACGATGGCAGTCTCGACGACAACCGATCCCTTTTCGTCGCGACCGAAGCGACCGATGTTGAACAGACGTTTGATCATAGCACGAGCCTCACGCGGGTGCTGCCTTCGCCAACCACGATGTCGTGGGTCTTGCCTGCGGGGCAGAGCGTTTCGAGATCGGCGGTACCGCTAAGCTTAAGCGTTCCCGTGGCCACCATCAGGCACTCTGCCGAAGCGTTCATATTACCGGCGAGCTGCAGATCGCTGTTCGGCATGTAGATGATGCCGTTGAGGTCGAAGTTCGCACCACCTGTAATCGAGCTGCCCGCGCTACCCGGCGAATCGGGATGTTCGAAGATCAGCATGTTTTCGAGCTTGGCGGCCTGCTCCGCATCGGTGATATTCGTATAGGCGAGGATTTCCGTCGCAGTCATCGGCGTAAGGTATACCTTTGCCCCACCTTGGATGCTGATATCGGCGCCGTTCTTGAGAACAAACATCACGCCCTCACCGATCAGCGTCTTGCCCCCGGTAAGCGACAGCGTGCCCCCGTCGATGACGTATACACCGCTTTCCATCACCGCGTTACATTTGATGTTCATGTCCGAGTAGGTGCCCGGCTGCAGGGTGAAGTCGTTATCGAGATATACGACGTCGGTATATGCGTAGCTGGTCGTCGTGATCGCTTCCGCATAGATCTTGTCCGGACCGGAGCCTGCGACCTGACTGAGGTTGCCGGTTTTTGATTCCGAATAATCGGTCGGTTCCTCGTTGAAGTCCCCATCCTCGATCGTCGGATAGACTGTGGTGCTGGGGGTAAGCGCACCTGCACCGGTGTAGCTTATCTCGCCAGCCTTCTTGGCGTTACTCTTGTTGTTACCTTTATAATACTTGTAGGTAATTTCCTCGGTTATGGTTTCGTCGGCCTGCCAGTTGGCCTTTTTTTCGTTTCCGCTGCAACTCGAGACCGTGCCGGGGTCGCTGCGGACGGTCGTGTCGTCGGGAGGGGTCAACTCTTCCCAGGGGTCAACCATATTGCCGTAGTTTTCGACCACGTCCGCATTCGCGAACGCGCCGGCGCCATCATCGATGCCGCCGCCCGCGATAACCCAGTTGATGTCCTGCGGACCGGTATTACCGTTCGTGACAATAGCGTTGCTGGCGGTCGAGCGAGCGCCAACACCGCAAGCTGCATCGACCGTCGGACCACCGTTGAACCACATCGTGCGCGAGGAGGTCGGGTCGAGGGAATAGAGGCAAGCCGTGAACTGCTGGGTCGTTTCCCAAACCGCCTTTGCCTGCACTGCGACTGTCATTCCATCGCCGAGCACGACCTTCGTGAAGGGCAGGTTGGCCGTTGCCGAAGCTTCTGTCAGCACCGAGTTTTCATCGACGCCGTCGTAGGTATCGAGGTTGACGCGGTGGGTCAGAAGGTAGTTCTTGGTACGCGAAAGGTTGGAATAGAATTCCTGCCGCGAACGCTTCTTGAAGGGCGTGTTGGCGCCGTCGGCATTGGTCGATGTATCGCCATTGCCCTTGGCCCAAGCGCCTGCGAGGGCAGACTGATCCACCGCATACTGAAGTTCGCGTTTCCAGAGGTAATACTGCGCCATATCCACGCCGAGCCCGGCCGAGCCGAACAGGACCGGTGCGCCCATGGCCACCAGCAGCATGGCATTGCCGCTAGTGTCCTCGCGCAGGCGATGCAGGAAAGTCTTGATGCCCATATACCCCGTTGAACCTCGTAAAAAGGAACCTCTTCGACCGTGCCTGATAAAAGAGCAGTTCCTTATTTTTCATGTACCGAAAGTAGTTAATTTCCCGTTTCCCACGTTCGGGAAATATGGGTCTCCTTGACAGCAAGGGCCCGGGCAGGCCTAGGCGGCGCCTATGGGTGAAGATGAAACCTACAGCCTGCCAGACTGGGGGCCGCTCGTACTTTCCTATGCGTGGGAGGGGCAGCGGGGCGCACTCGAGGCGTTGCTCCAGCTGGACCAGAACCTCTCGCGCATCACGCGCAGTGTGTCGGAACCGGCCCTAGGACAGGTACGCATGGCGTGGTGGCGAGACGAAATCCTTCGGGAGCGTTCCGCTGGCGACCCGCAACCGCCCGACCCGCTGCTCCGGTCAATACTAAGGCATTGGGGAGCGGAGCGAAGCGAATTGGTCCCATTGATAGATGGCTGGGAACACCTGCTGTTTGAGCTCCCGCTGGATGAAAAGGGGCAGGCAGAGTTCATGCAGGGCCGCGCAAGTGCGTTCGCAGCACTGGCTCGACTGTCGGGAAAGGCCGAATATGTCGATGAAGCCGGATCGCATGGAAAAGCCTGGGGCGTTGCGGAGCTCACCATGATGGGCCCTGACGTGGAAAGGAGGTCCTTGGACCTCCCGGCACTCCCTCGCGAATTGCGGGCGCTTGCTATTATTGGCGGGCTGTCCCGCCGCTCGATAAAGCGCGGGGGCGCTGCCCTGTTCGGGGACCGTCTCAGCCCGCTGGCGGCGATGAGGCTTGGAATTTTCGGGACTTAGGCTAGGTTGGCGGCTGAGCAAAGGGGAGAGCTCGCCCAGTGAAAGCCTTCGTGACCGGTTCGCTTGTGACGCTGATGCTGACGGGCGTCGGCCTGTTCTGGTGGGATGGTCGCGCCGAAGTCGAAGCGGCCGCGCCGCCGCCCGACCCGATGGCTTTCGCGCCCGCGGCCTACGACCCGGACGCGCTCCCGGTCAGTGACCCGGGCGACATGGAGGGCCCCGCACCACCAGAGGCCAGCGAACTGACCAAGGAACAGCAGCGTTTCTTCCGCTACGACCGCAACCGCGACTGGCGCATCACGCGCAACGAAATGCTCTCGACGCGCTCAGACGCTTTCAGGAAGCTCGACAAGGACGGCAACAACCTGCTCACTTTCGAGGAGTGGGCGGTGACCACGGTCGACAAGTTTGAAGGCGCCGATGCCAATGGCGATCGCGAGCTGTCGCCCGGCGAGTTCGCGACTACCAAGCCGAAGCCGGCGAAAAAGCGCCGCTGCGCCTGCTGATCAGGCGGGGACTGCCTCGAGCGTATCGAGCCACTCGCCGAATTCTGCCTTGGCGCGCGAGGTATAGGCCTCCTTGCGCTCCTTTTTCTTCACCTCGTGAAGCGGCGGGAAGAGCCCGAAATTCACATTCATCGGCTGGAAGGTGTCAGCCTCCGCATCGCCGGTGATATGCGATAGCAGCGCGCCGAATGCGGTACTGCGGGGCGGGGGCGTCCAGTCACGGCCCGCAAGTTCGCTCGCCGCCATCATGCCTGCCATCAATCCTACTGCCGAGCTTTCGACATAGCCCTCGCAGCCGGTGATCTGACCGGCGAAACGGATATGTTCTCCGCCGCGCAGGCGAAGCTGGCGGTCAAGCACGAGCGGTGAATTGATAAAAGTGTTCCGGTGCAATCCGCCGAGACGCGCGAACTCGGCATTCTCAAGGCCCGGAATGGTTCGGAAGAGCTCCACTTGCGCGCCATATTTCAGCTTGGTCTGGAAGCCGACCATGTTCCACAGCGTGCCGAGCTTGTTGTCCTGCCGAAGCTGCACGACGGCATATGGCCATTTGCCCTGCGGATGCTCTTCGCTCGTGTCATAAGGATTGTCGAGGCCGACGCCCTTCATCGGGCCGTAGCGCAGGGTTTCAACGCCGCGCGATGCCATGACCTCGATCGGCATGCAGCCGTCGAAATAGGGCGTGTCGGCTTCCCACTCGCGGAACTCGGTCTTCTCGCCGTCCATCAGGCCTTGGTGGAAGGCGAGGTATTGCTCCTTCGTCATCGGGCAATTGATGTAGTCGCCATCCTCGTTCGAGGCGTCGGTCCGCTTATTCCAGCGGCTCTGTATCCAGCATTTCGACATGTCGATGCTGTCGCGGTGCACAATCGGAGCAATCGCATCGAAAAAGGCGAGGCGGTCCTGCCCGGTCGATTTGACGATGCTCTCGGCAAGCGATTGCGCGGTCAGCGGTCCGGTAGCGACGATGGTCGGGCCGGAGGAGGGGAGGGCATCGACTCGCTCGCGAACCACGGTGATGTTCGGATGCTCTTCAAGCGTGCGCTGCACTTCGGCCGAGAACACGTCGCGGTCGACGGCCATGGCGCTGCCGGCAGGCACCCGCGCAACCTCGCCAGCGCGCATGATGATGCTGTCGAGGCGGCGCATCTCGTGGTGGAGCAGGCCGACCGCGTTCTTGTCGCTGTCATCGCTGCGGAAGCTGTTCGAGCAGACGAGTTCGGCCAGCCCGTCGGTCTGGTGAGCAGGCGTCATCTCGCCGCTGCCGCGCATTTCGGAGAGGCGAACCTTGTAGCCGCGCCTTGCAAGCTGCCACGCCGCTTCGCTTCCGGCGAGGCCGCCGCCGATAATCTGGATGTCGTGTGTCATGTCGGCTGCGCACCTAGTGCTTGCACCCGCCCTCTATCAAGGGAATAGGTGCGCGATGCCAAAACGCGCACTCTTAGACCACCGGCCATACCTGCTGCTCAGCCTGATATTCGGCATCAGCTATTTCTTCGTCATGGATGGGAAGGTGGGCGGAAGTTTCCTTTCGCTGTGGAAGGGCGCGGGGGTCGCTTTCCTCGCCATCTACGCGGCCCAGCGCGGTCGGGGCAGGGAAGGGGTGCTCATAACGCTTGTCATGGCCTTCGGGGCGCTCGCCGACGTGGTGCTCGAATTCAATTTCCTCTCCGGGGGCGTCTTGTTTGCCGTCGGGCACCTCATCGCCATCTGGCTTTTCATGGCCCAACGCCGCGAGCAAACCACGGTCAGCCAGAAGGCCGCCGGACTTGCGTTACTTATAGGAACGCCGGTGCTTGCCGCAATGCTGACCTACCCGCTCGAGAACTGGTATCTCGCCGCTCTCTACGCCCTTGTGGTCGGCGCAATGGCGGGGGCTGCGTGGACGAGCCGCTTCCCGCGATACCGTGTAGGTATCGGCGCGGTGCTGTTCGTCGTCAGCGACCTCATCATCTTCGCGCGCGAGGCCGGGCAGATGCCGCGCGACATCGCCGAGTGGCTGGTGTGGCCACTCTACTACGGCGGTCAGTTTCTGATAGCGACTGGCGTCATCCAGACCATTCGCAAAGGCAAGGTCTAGCCCGCGCCCGGGAGGCTATCAGCCCCCCGGTTCGCCTTCGATGTTCTTGTCCGAATGCGCCGTGGTGTGCGGCTCGGTCTTGTCGAGCCCGCCGCGCGCGGCAATCTCGTCCTGCACCCGCTCTTCGGCCTCGTTTTCCGGTTCCTCGGTTTCGTCGATCAACGCAGCGCCGACGATGTTCTCGCCCTTGGCCACGTTGAAGATACGCACGCCCGACGAACCACGACCCGAAATCGAGAAACCTTCATGGTTCTCGAAGCCGCCTTCCACCATGTGGCGGAAGTTGATGGGTAGGCGGATGAGCTTGGCCTGGTCGGTCACAAGCATGAGCTGCGAACCGTGCTTGACCGGGAAGCTCGCCACCACTGGACCGTTGCGCTCGGGATTGCTGGAAGGTTCACCGATATTGGTGAGGCCCATCCCGCCGCGCCCGATGGTGCGGTATTCGTAGGACGACGAAATCTTGCCATAGCCCTTGGTGGTCAGCGTCAGGATGAACTCTTCAGTGCCAGACAATTCCTCGACCTTGTCGGCGGGGAGTGTCGGCTCGTTATCGTTGTTCTTCCATTCGGCAGCACGCAGATAGGCCTCGCGAACCTCGGTCTCGGGCTCGCCCGCATCGAGCACAGCCATCGAGACGACCTTCTGGCCTTCCTTCAGCTTCATGCCGCGCACACCGATGCCGGTACGGCTCTTGGTCTCACGCGCGTCGGTGGCGGAGAAGCGGATGGCCTTGCCCGAATCCGAGGCGAGGAAGATTTCCTGGTCCTCGGTGAGCAGTTCGACACCGATGAGGCGATCACCGCTGCCCTCGACGAAGCCCATCGCGTATTTGCCGTTGCTAGGCACATTGGTGAAGGCGTCCATCGAGTTGCGGCGGACCATTCCCTGCTCTGTGGCGAAGACGATGTTGAGGTTTTCCCACTCGTTCTCGTCTTCGGGAAGGGAGAGCACGTTAGTAACCCGCTCGTCATCGCCCAGCGGCAGGAGGTTGACCATTGGGCGGCCCTTGGTCTGCGGCCCGCCTTCGGGCAGCTTCCACACCTTCATGCGGTACACGCGGCCTGTATTCGTGAAGAACAACACGGGGTTGTGCGTCGAAGTTACGAACATTTCGACGACGGCATCTTCGTCTTTCGTCGCCATGCCGCTGCGGCCCTTGCCGCCGCGAGCCTGCGCGCGGAAGGCATCAAGCGGGGTACGCTTGATGTAGCCGCCGTGGGTAACGGTAACGACCATCTCCTCACGCTCGATGAGGTCTTCGTCATCGATACCGTCCCATGCGGGCGCGATTTCGGAAACGCGCGGCGTGGCATAGGCCGCTTTGATTTCCTCGAGTTCGCCGCGCATCACGCCGTAGAGCTTCACGCGGTCGGCGAGGATGGAGAGGTATTCCTCGATCGAGAGCGAGAGTTCCTTGAGTTCGTCCCCGATTTCGTCGCGACCCAGCGCGGTGAGGCGGTGGAGGCGCAGGTCGAGGATGGCTTTCACCTGACGCTCGGACAGGCGGTAGGTCCCGCCGGCCTGCTCGTCGCTCGGCTCGATGGCTTCGACCAGCGCGATATATTGCGCGATGTCGCCGATGGGCCATTCCTTGGCGAGCAGGCGAGCGCGCGCTTCGGCTGGCGTCGGAGCGCCGCGGATCATCGCCACCACCTCGTCGAGGTTGGAGACGGCGACCACGAGGCCGAGCAAGATATGCGCGCGGTCGCGCGCCTTGTTCAGTTCGAACTTGGTGCGGCGCGTAATCACTTCCTCGCGGAAGGTGATGAAGGCCTGAATGAACTCGCGCAGGGTCAGGACTTCTGGGCGACCACCACTGATGGCGAGCATGTTCGCCGGGAAGCTCGCCTGGGCAGGCGTGTAGCGCCAGATCTGGTTGAGCACGACCTCGGGCGAGGCATCGCGCTTGAGGTCGACGACCACGCGAACGCCCTGGCGGCTGGATTCATCACGGATATCGGAGATACCTTCGATCCGCTTGTCCTTGGCTGCCTCGGCGATTTTCTCAACGAGGCCGCTCTTGCCGACCTGGAAGGGGATGGAAGTGAGGACGATCGACTTCCTGTCGCCGCGCTTCTCTTCGATCGTGTGGCGCGCGCGCTGGAGGATGGAGCCGCGCCCCGTGGTGTAGGCGGCACGAGCGCCCGACTTGCCGAGGATAAGCGGCGCGGTCGGGAAGTCCGGTCCCGGAATGATTTCGAACAGTTCCTCGCTCGTGATGGCGGGGTTGTCCATGTAGGCGAAACAGCCGTCGATCACCTCGCCGAGGTTATGCGGCGGGATGTTTGTTGCCATGCCGACCGCGATACCGCCTGCGCCATTGACGAGGAGGTTGGGGAAGCGGGCAGGCAGGACCGTCGGCTCGCGGCGCGAACCGTCATAGTTGTCGGCGAAATCGACCGTATCCTTGTCGAGATCGTCGAGCAGCGAATTGGCGACACGGGCAAGGCGCGCCTCGGTGTAACGCATGGATGCCGGCGGGTCGGGGTCCATCGACCCGAAGTTTCCCTGGCCATCGATAAGTGGGACGCGCAGCGACCAGTTCTGGGTCATCCGTGCCAGCGCGTCGTAGATCGCCGCGTCGCCGTGCGGATGGTAGTTACCCATCACGTCGCCAACGATCTTGGCGCTCTTGCGGAAGGGGCGTCCGGCTACGAATCCGCCTTCATTGCTGGCGTAGAGAATACGGCGGTGGACCGGCTTCAGCCCGTCGCGCACGTCGGGCAATGCGCGGCTCACGATCACGCTCATCGCGTAATCGAGATAGCTCGTCTTCATTTCCTCGACGATGTCGATGCGGGTGTGTTCTTCGCCGCCCGGAACGGGGGAATCGATCGTGTCGATGTCGTCAGCCAAAACTGATGGTATCCATATGCTGTGTCAGACAGGTATTCAGGCCTGAAACCCTAGGCGAGATGCCGTGAAAGCGCCACCGATTGCGGGAACCGAAGCCCCGTTTCGTGCGCTTTTTCCACATATGGATCGCCCTTGCGCACGAGGTAACCATGAACAGTGGGAGTTACCCGCATTCAAACACCGTTCAGCGCGTTTCGCCTACACAGTTTGCAATGAGAGCGCAGAAGCGGCATTGGCCGCATCCATGACCGTTTAACAGCGCCAAAGCGCGCTCGAGACCCTATCCACTCTTGGGAGTTTCCTAACATGATTTTCACCCGTTCCAACAAGGCCTCGCGTCCGTCTTCGGCGATCGCGATGGCGCTCGTCCTCGCTGCTACTGGCGCGCTCGGCATGACTGCCTTTGCAGAGCCTGCCCATGCGCAGAAAAAGAAGAAGGAAGAAGAGCGTAAGGCTGAATATTCAAAGGACTGGATGAAGGTCTACCAGCCGCTGAACGAGGCCATTCAGGCCGAAACGCCCGACATTGCGGCAGCACGGGGCATGGTCCCGGCAGTAGTTGCTGCAACCAGCAGCGTTGACGAGAAGCGCGCGGCGGGTGCCCTTATCCTCAACCTCGGCCTCAAGGCCGATGACGAGGCCTTGCAGCTGCAGGGCATGAAGATGATGCTCGACAGCGGCATCCTCGAGCCGGACCTTGCGGGTCAGCTCAACTGGAACCTGTTCCAGATTTACCGTGGCCAGGACAATATCGCCGAAGCGCGCTCCGCTCTCGAAGCTGCGATTGCTGCGAACTATTCGTTCGACGCCAACATGAGCGATGGCTCGGTCAGCCGCATTGGCCCCGCAGACATGCAGCGGATGATTGCCGATATGTATTTCGATGCCGGCCAGACGAGCGAAGGCCTTGCCTATCTTGCGGGCGTGATTGACGGTCTGCGCTCGGCGGGCGAACCGATTGCCGAGACCCTTATTCGTACCGGCCTTCAGCAGGCATATGAAAACAACCTGCATTCCGATTCTGCCAAATACGTCGCGTTGCTGGCGGAACAGTATCCGAACCCCACCACCTGGGGTGATGCGGTGATCATCACGCTTACCGCCAAGGACTATGCAAACCCGGAAGCAATCGACCTGCTGCGCCTTTCGCGCCGCATGAATGTCTACAACGACACGCGCGTGCTTTCCGAGTATGTCGAACTGCTCGATCCTCGCCGTTACCCGGGTGAAGTCGTGTCGGCGATCGACGAAGGTTTTGCTCTTGGCAACATCGACAAGACCGATCCTTTCCTTGTCGAATCGCGCAAGGATGCGGCTGGCCGTGTTGAAGCCGACCGTCGCGAGCTTGCAGGCCTTGCCGCAGATGCTCGCGCAGCAGGCGCCACGCTCAAGACGATTGTCGTCGCTGGCGATACCTTCCTGAGTTACGACAAGCCGGCCGAGGCGGAGGAGTTCTACACCAAGGCGCTCACCATGAGCGGTGTGGAGACGCCTGTCATCCTCACCCGTCTTGGCATCGCCCAGTACGACCAAGGCAAGTATGCGGAGGCGATCGAGACCTTCAAGAAGGTCGAAGGCACGCGCCGCGAACTGGCTAACCTCTGGGCGATTTACGCAGCCCAGCAGACCAGCATGTAAGCGCTAGTTACCGACAAAATAGGCGGCGCGGGTCCTTCCAGGATCCGCGCCGTTTTTGCGTCTAACGCAGGCGTTTCACATAGAGCGTGTTGTCGCGACGCTTGACATCGAACTGGTCCAGCGAATGGAACAGGTCGGAAAGGCGCTTGAAGCCGTAGTTACGCACGTCGAAGCTGGAACGGTTGCCAGCAAGGCTGCCGACCTCACCCATCTGCGCATATCCATCCTCGTCGCGATTGGCGGCTTTCCACGCCGTGCCGAGCAAATCGACCAGTTCCTCGTCAATGCCCGACTTCTCCGTCTTGCCACTGGCCTTCGAGGGAGTCGCTTCATCCGATGCACCGGCAATCAGCGCATCGATGTCGATGAAGCGGGTGCACGCGCTCTTGAAAGCATCGGGCGTCTTGTTCTTGCTGCCGAAACCGTAAACGATCAGCCCGTCCTGCCTCAGCCGGGTGGCGAGGGGGGTGAAGTCGCTGTCGGAGCTCATGATTCCGAACCCGTCGACCTTTCCCTGGTAGAGCAGGTCGATGGCGTCGATGGTCATCGCCATGTCGGTGGCGTTCTTGCCCGTCGTCATGTCGAATTGCTGGTAGGGCAGGATGCCGAACTTGTGGCTGTATTTGTCCCACCCCTGCAGGTTCTTCTTGGTGAAGTTGCCGTAAGCCCGCTTGATGTTGACCTGGCCCAGTTCGGCCATGACGGTCAGGACAGGGTCGATCCCTCGCGGCGTCGTGTTGTCCGCGTCGATGAGCAGGGCGATGTTTTTCAGTTCTTTATCAGCCATGCACGCTCACATGGCGGTGCGTCGGATGAAGCGCAAGTCAGTCAGCGGGTTTGAACTCGCCGCTCTCGTTGTCGAGCACCCGCAGGATACCGTCTGAGATGGCGAAGTGACCGCCGTGCAGCGACAGCTTTCCGCTTTCGACCTTATCCGCCACGTATGGGAAGGTCATCAGGTTCGCGAGGCTGACCTTCACCGCCTCAAGTTCCATTGCCAGCTCCGCCTCGCGCCCATCCGTGCCGAGCTTCGCTGCAATCGGCTCGCGCGCTTCGTCGAGCATGTCGACCCAGTGGGCGACGAAGCCGCCTTCACCAATCTCGTTACCGTGGAGGTCCTGCGTCAACGCGGCCTTGCACCCGCCGCACAGGCCATGCCCCATGACGAGGATTTCCTTCACCTTGAGGAACTGAACCGCGAACTCCACCGCGGCCGAGACACCGTGGCGCCCGGGTGTCGTCTCGAACGGCGGCACCAGCGCGGCAACGTTGCGCACGACGAATATCTCGCCCGGGGCAACGTCGAGGATCTGCGCCGGGTCCACGCGGCTGTCCGAGCAGGAAATGACCATGACCTGCGGTGATTGCCCTTCGGCAAGCTGCGCCCAGCGTTCGCGTTCCTCGTGCCAGTCGCCTGCGCGAAAGTTGCGGTAGCCGTCGATCATTTGTTCGAATGTCTTCATAGGCTGCGCTGCTGCCCCGAAACCGTAAAGGAAGCAAGACCTCGAATCGCAGCGTCAGGACATTGCTATGCAAGGTTGCGACTTGCGCCCTTCGCGCCTAGATGGGCCGCGCAATGAACGACCTTTCCTCCCCGCCCAAAACCGATGGCGAACCGCCGAAGAAGCAGCGCAAGCCCGACTGGATTCGCGTGAAAGCGCCTGTCAGCAAGGGCTATCACGAGACGCGCAAGCTTATGCGCGACCTCTCGCTCAACACGGTGTGCGAGGAAGCGGCCTGTCCGAATATCGGCGAATGCTGGGACAAGAAACACGCCACGGTCATGATCCTTGGCGATGTTTGCACGCGCGCCTGCGCCTTCTGCAACGTGAAGACCGGCATGCCGCGCCTGGTCGATCCGATGGAGCCGGAAAACGTCGCCATCGCTGCAGGGAAGATGGGGCTCAACCACATCGTCATCACCAGCGTCGACCGCGATGATTTGCCCGATGGCGGCGCGGACCAGTTCGTGAAGGTCATCAAGGCCCTGCGCCGCGAGACGCCCGAGACGACCATCGAGATCCTCACTCCGGACTTCCGTGGCAAGATGCGCGCTGCGGTCGAGAAAATCTGCGAGGCGGGCCCGGACGTCTACAATCACAATCTCGAGACCGTGCCGCGTCTCTATCCGACCATTCGCCCCGGTGCGCGCTATTACGCCTCGCTGCGGCTTCTCGAAGAAGTGAAGGCGCACGACCCGCTGATTTTCACCAAGTCAGGCATCATGCTCGGCCTCGGTGAACAGCGCCTCGAAGTGCACCAAGTTATGGACGACATGCGCAGCGCTGATGTCGATTTCATCACCATGGGCCAGTATCTCCAGCCCACGCCGAAGCACGCCAAGGTCGAGGATTTCGTCACGCCAAAGGCCTTTGCCGCCTATGGCTCGATTGCTCGCGCCAAGGGCTTCCTTCAGGTCGCCTCGAGCCCGCTCACGCGCTCCAGCTACCACGCGGGCGACGACTTTGCCGTGATGAAGGCGGCGCGCGAAGAGAAGCTGGCCAAGGCGAGGGCGAGGGCACAGGGCTGATGCCGGGCATACGCGAGACGCGGCGCCTTCCATATAGCTGCGAACAGATGTTCGACCTCGTCGCCGACGTGGCGAACTATCCCAAGTTCCTGCCCTGGGTCGTAGCCACGCGCATCCGCAGTAACAGCGAAACCGAGATGGAAGCCGACATGCTGGTCGGCTTCAAGGCCATCCGCGAGAAATTCACTTCGCGCGTCATCAAGAATCGGCCCGAGCATATCGAGGTGTTCTATGTCGACGGTCCGCTGAAGGACCTCGACAACAACTGGCATTTCAAATGCCTTCCCGATGGCGGTTGCGAGATCGACTTCTGCGTTGAGTTTACATTTCGCAATGCCGTATTCGAGGCGCTCGCAGGACAGTATTTCGACCGTGCCTTCCGCAAGATGGTCGAGGCGTTCGAGAAGCGCGCAGACGAACTCTACGGCCGCGAAAACGCCGCAGCCAACCTTTAGGGCATCAGCAGTTCGAGAGCGCAGACGGTCGCCTCGCGGCGGATGTCAGCCCGCGAGGTCGGCTCGAACTTCTTGAGTTCGCCTTCGGGTTCACCTTCCTGTCCGCGCACGACGCGCGCGAAGACCACCGTGCCGACCGGCTTCAGGGTCGTGCCGCCGGTAGGACCTGCCACGCCACTGATAGCCACCGCAACGTCGGCATCGCTCTTGGCCAGCGCCCCCTTCGCCATTGCCCATGCACAGGCGATCGAGACGGCACCGAAAGTCTCGATAATGTCGAGCGGCACACCGAGCGCTTCCATCTTGGACTCGTTCGAATAAGTCACGAAACCACGGTCGAAGACTGCCGACGAACCAGGAATTTCGGTCAGCGCGGCAGAGACAAGACCTCCGGTGCAGCTTTCTGCCAGCACAACCTTGCGTCCGGCAGCCTTATTGGCTTCGATGACCTTAGCGGCAAGGTCATCGATTTCATGCGGGAGAAGTTCGCCTGGCGTCGTCATTCCCCGTTCTTCTGGCGCTTGCGGTCCTTGTCTTCCCAAACCAGCGTAATCACCGTTCCTACGAAGTTCGCAAAATTTTCTGCGGGCAATGGGTCGAGAGATTCCATTACCTCTTCGATAGAAGCGCAATGCTTTTCCTCGATTTCCTCGCCGAGCTTTGCGGGAAGCATGATCTCGAACATGGGTTTCAAAACTTCATCAGGCAGCTCATCCATATCGTTGCCGCGTTCCGGAGAGTCTTTCCTGTCGTTCACCATAGCGACAATAAGGGCTCGCGCATGAGGCCAGTTCGCTTCAGCCCCTTCGGAAAACTTGGCCGTCAGTGCGTCCGTGTTGGTGACGAGATAGCCGTCAGCTGCAAGCGTTCCGGCGCACCTCGTCGTAATCGTGTCGACGAGAATGGGCATGAAGTAGCGCACACCACCCACGATGACTTCCTGGTCAGGCTTCGGCGAAGCTGCCGACTCTTGCGCCATCGCCATTGTGCTGCTGCCCAAGGCCACGGCGCCCAAAAAGATCCCGAGTTGCTTCATTTGCGATACCCCTTCAATCGTTGCGAATGACCGTCACGGCGGCCTGTGCGGCTATGCCTTCCCCCCGTCCGGTGAAGCCGAGCCTTTCCGTTGTCGTCGCCTTCACCGATATCGCGCCGGTGTCAACGCCGAGCAGTTCGGCAATCCGCTGCCGCATGGCATCCCGGTGGGGACCAATCTTGGGCGCTTCGCAGATGATGGTGAGGTCGATATTGCCCGTGCGGTAGCCCGCTTCGTCCACAAGCTTCGCCGCGTGCGCCACAAACCGGTCGCTGCTTGCGCCTTTCCATTGCGGGTCGGACGGCGGGAAATGGTCGCCAATATCGCCATTGCCGATCGCGCCGAGCAGGGCATCGACGATGGCGTGGAGCGCCACGTCGGCATCGCTGTGACCGGCAAGCCCCTTGTCGTGATCGATTTTGATACCGCCCAACCAGAGCTCCTCACCAGCGGCAAGTTTGTGAACGTCGAAACCGGTGCCGATGCGCACAGGGGGTAGGTCGGACACGAAATCCTCCGCGAATGTGAGTTTTCTGAGGCGCTCGTCACCTTCGACCAGTGCCACCGAGCCTCCTGAGGCGCGCAAGACCTGCGCATCGTCCCCGGCGGTAGGCGCGCCTTGCCACGCACGATGTGCATCAAGGATGTCGGTGAAGCGGAAGGCCTGCGGTGTCTGGACGCGGCGAAGCTTTTCGCGTTCTCCGCTCCCTGCCATGACACCGCCCTCATCGATGGCGAGGCTGTCGACGACGGGGAGGGTGGGGATGGCGCCGGGGTCCTCGTCGAGTGCGTGAAGCAGATTTTCGATGACCGAATGGGGCAGCTTCGGACGTGCCGCGTCATGAATGAGAACGCGCTCGGCGCTCTTTATTGCCTCTAGTCCGAGCGCCACCGATTGCTGTCGCGTCGCTCCGCCGGTGACGGCTTGCCAGCCTTCAAGCCCGTCGAGCGCCTCGGACAAAAGTTCGTCACCACCCTCTGGTATCATGACAACGAGTGGCGCCGCGCCCGCATCGAGCAGCGCCTCCACCGAATGCCGCACTACCGGCTTACCGCGCCACTGCGCGAATTGCTTCGGCACCGGCTGGCCCGCGCGCAGGCCCTTGCCCGCGGCTACCACGATGGCGGCGAAGGAGGGGAGGGGGTGTTCGTCCTGCATAGCTATGTCCCGCCCGCTAGCGGCTTGAGGTTTTCGCTGCAACGCACTATGTGCCTGCCCATTATTTAGGCACACCACCCAGTCATGAACGCGACCACCAATCCTCCGGCCCCGCCGAAGCCCATCCACATCGGCAATGTGGCCATCGACACGCCGGTCATCCTGGCGCCGATGACGGGCGTCACAGACCTGCCGTTCCGCAAGCTGGTGCGCAAATATGGTTCGGGCCTCAACGTCACCGAGATGATTGCCAGCGAGGCGGCCATCCGAGAGACGCGCCAGTCGGTGCAGAAGGCGGCGTGGGACCCTATCGAGGAACCGGTCTCGATGCAGCTGGTCGGCTGCGATCCGCACAGCATGGCCGAGGCCGCCAAGCTCCAGCAGGGCAATGGCGCCGACATCATCGACATCAATTTCGGCTGCCCGGTGCGCAAGGTCGTCGGCCAGCTTGCCGGCTCGGCGCTGATGAAGGAAGTCGGGCTCGCCACCAAGCTGATGGAAGCGACGGTCAAGGCGGTCGACGTTCCGGTGACGGTCAAGATGCGCATGGGCTGGGACCACGCCGACCTCAATGCGCCCGAACTGGCGCGGATTGCCGAGGACCTTGGCGTAAAAATGGTCACCGTCCACGGCCGCACGCGCAACCAGATGTACAAAGGCAGCGCCGACTGGGCCTTCATCCGCAAGGTAAGGGACGCGGTGAAAATCCCCGTCATCGTCAATGGCGACATCTGCACCATCGACGATGCAGGCAAGGCGCTTGAACAATCGGGTGCGGACGGACTGATGATTGGCCGCGGTGCCTATGGCAAGCCGTGGCTGCTGGCGCAGGTCATGCACTGGTGGAAGACGGGCGAGAAGCTCGAGAGCCCCAGCTTCGACGAGCAATACGAGGTCGTGGTCGAACATTACCGCGACATGCTCGAGCTTTATGGCGAGCAGGTTGGCGTCAAGATCGCACGCAAGCATCTCGGCTGGTACACCAAGGGAATGCATGGCTCGGCAGAGTTCCGCAACCGCGTGAACTTCCTCGACGATACTACTGAAGTCCTTGATGAATTGGAGCGGTTCTACGAGCCGTTCCTGCACCGGCGCGCCGCATGAGCGCCAGTCCGGGCGCGCCCGATGCCGCCGCGCAGATTTCCGGACTGATTTTCGCCGTGCTGCTCGTGAACGAGGCTGACTGCATCATCGAAGCCAATCCAGCTGCCGAGGAATTGCTCGGTCGCAGTGCGGGCAAGCTCACTACCATGGAACTTGGCGAGGCCATCGTTATCGACGACGAGCGGCTGCGCGCAAGCCTGACCAAGCGCGATGCGCAGATGATTGTGCGCGGCATCGCCATTTCGACGGGGCAGGGCGGACGGCGGGTGAATATCACCAGCTCTCCGATGCATTCGCATCCCGGCTGGCGCGTGGTGACGCTTTCCGAGTTGGGGCAGGAAGGCAATGACGGCGACGACGAGGAACGCGTCGAATTGCGCGCCCCGGCTGTCCTCGCGCATGAAATCAAAAACCCGCTCTCTGCCATTCGTGGCGCCAGCCAGCTGATTGCCCGCCGCGCATCGGAACGTGACCGCCCGCTGGCGACGATGATCGAGGGTGAGGTCGACCGCATTGCCCAGCTTATCGACCGGATGCAGCAACTGGGCAGTCGCAGCTCGGTGCAGACCGGACCGTGCAATCTCCACGAGGCCATCCGCAATGCCATGGCCACTGTGAGGGCAGGCCGCGACGATGGCTGCGAACTGGTCGAGGAGTTCGACCCCTCATTGCCGCCGGTGGAGGCCGACCAGGGCGCGCTCGAACAGGTTCTCATCAACCTGCTCGCCAATGCCTGCGACGCCTGCTCGGATGTCGAAGATGCGCGGGTTTCCGTCCGCACACGCTTTGTCAGTGGCCTCGTGTTTTCAGCCATTCGTCTCGGCAAGGCGACGCGCTTGCCCATCGAGATTACCGTGACCGACCCCGGGCCGGGCCTGCCGCCACATTTGCGCGACCATGCCTTCGAGCCCTTCGTATCGGGCAAACCGCACGGGCAGGGCCTCGGTCTCGCGCTCGTCCGCAAGCTCCTGCGCGACATGGGCGGTCGCATCGCCCATGAACGCGACGAGCGTGCCGGCCTCACCCATTTCCGCATCAATCTCGCTGTCGCAGACAGGAAGCCGTCATGAGCCACAAGGTACTGCTGGTCGAGGACGACCGCGCAATCGCAACCGTCATCACGGAGGCGCTGCGCGACGAAGGCTTCGACATCACCGCATGCGCAAGCATCGCGAGGCGTGACGCCCTGCTGTCCGATGCAAGCTTCGACGTCATGCTGACCGACATCATGCTTGAAGATGGCGACGGCCTGGATGGCATCGCCTCGGTGCGCGAGAAGGCACCAGCCATGCCGGTCATCGTGCTTTCGGCGCAGAACACGCTCGATACCGCGGTACGCGCCAGCGACAGCGAGGCATTCGAATATTTCCCCAAGCCCTTTGACCTCGACGAACTGACGCAGGCAGTGAAGCAGGCGGTTGCGCAGTCGCCGCGCAGCAGCGCTTCTGAAGGCGAGGGCGAGGGGGGCGATTTGCCGCTCATCGGGCGTAGCCGGGCGATGCAGGACGTCTATCGCATGATCACGCGAGTCCTACGCAACGATCTGACCGTGCTCGTCACCGGCGAAAGCGGGACGGGCAAGGAGCTGGTCGCGGAGGCCATTCACCAGCTCGGCTCGCGCCGCACCGGCCCTTTCGTCGCGGTCAACATGGCCGCCATCCCGCACGACTTGCTCGAAAGCGAACTGTTCGGGCACGAACGTGGTGCCTTCACCGGCGCGCATTCGCAGCAAATCGGCAAGTTCGAGCAAGCCAATGGCGGCACGCTCTTCCTCGATGAAATAGGCGACATGCCCGCCGAGGCTCAGACGCGCCTCCTGCGCGCACTACAGTCGGGGCGCATCCGGCGGGTCGGTGGGCGGCAGGAAATCGGAGTGGACGTGCGCATCGTGGCTGCGACCAATCGCGACCTTGCACCCATGATTGCCGACGGTCGCTTCCGCGAAGACCTTTTCTATCGCCTCAACGTGGTCCCCCTCCATCTCCCACCCTTGCGCGACCGCCGGGAAGATGTCGGCGCCCTGACCCGCCACTTCCTCGGGCAAGCGCGGGAAGAGGGGCTGCCCCAGCATTCGGTTAGCGAAGAGGCCGTCGCCGCGCTCTCGGCCCACGATTGGCGCGGCAATGTGCGCGAATTGCGCAACCATGTCTTCCGTCTCGCCCTGATGGCGCGCGATGAAGTCATCGACGCAGATCTCGTCAGCGACTTGCTGCCGAAGCCAGTCGCCAGTGGGGCAGGGGAGAGCGACAACGCTTTCGAGGCGCCCCTGGCTATTTGGCTGGACCTAAAACGACCTGCCGATGGCTCGCTCTACCACGAAGCGCTCGCCGAATTCGAGAAGCCGCTCATCGAGCATGCGCTGCGTGAAACCAACGGCAACCAGCTGCGCGCGGCAGAGCTTCTCGGCATCAATCGCAACACCCTTCGCAAGAAACTGGGCGAGCTCGACATCAGGCCGGAGACCTTCGTCCAGCGACGCTGACACGCATTTCGTCGTTTTTATACTTGCATAATTGCAACAGTAGCGATGTAAGTGCGCAACGATGGCATCCCCCGCCACCCCCCAGACCCGACGCAGCCCGCGCCTGTGGCGCAGGTTCGTCGTGACGTCGCGCCGCGCCAACCTTTTCTCGCTCATCGAAATCATCGCGGTCGCTGCCTTCCTGGGAATGGTTGCGACGACATGGGCGACATTCTCCGCAGCCCCGCCGAACGGGCAACTCCTGCCCAGCAGCCAGGTCGCGGTCCTGCTGATCGGAACGCTCATACCGGCCATGGCGCTGCTCGTTCTGGCAGGTCGCAGGCTTGCACTGAGACGCGCCGCCGGCAGCACGGCGCGCTTGCATGTCCGCCTCGTGTTTTTCTTCTCGATGGTCGCGGCGGTCCCGACCCTGCTCGTCGCCGCCTTCGCCGCCGTCCTGTTCCAGTCGGGTGTCGATTTCTGGTTCTCCGACAATTCGCGCGGGCTGATGGAGAACGCCAACGCGCTGGCCGAGAGCTATTACGAGGACAACCAGCTCGATCTGGCCGAAGAGACCATCTCCATGGCGATGGACATGAACGCCTATATCCAGCGCATTTCCGTCACCGACCCCGACTTCCTCCTCGCCTATGAATACCAGGCCGGTCCGCGCGACGTGGTCGAAAGCGCCATCCTGCAAGCCATGCCCGACGGTAGCGCGCGTACCGCGGTCCTTTACAATGTTTCCGGGGACAGCGATCCGGTCGCCTTCACCGAGGAAAGCCTTCCCGGTCTGCGCCGGGGCGAGCAAGTCGCGGTGCGGGGTAGTCCCGAGCGTATCGAGGCCATTGCCCCGATCGACCGCGTGGCAGGCATCTACCTCTACACCGCCCGCAATGCCGAGGGCGCCAGTTTCCGCAGCTGGGAGCGTGCCCGCTCAATCTCCGGCGCCTATGACGAGTTGACCACGCGTGCCCGCGCACTGCAGCTGCGCTTCAACCTCGCACTGTTCTTCGTCAGCCTCGCATTGGTGGGCCTTGCCGTCTGGTTCGCGCTGCGCTTTGCCGACCGGCAGGTCGAGCCGCTTACCGACCTCGTCGCTGCCGCGCGAAAGGTTGGGGCAGGCAATTTCGGAATGCGGGTAGAGGGGCGTACGGGTGCCGACGAAATCGGCCTCCTAAACCGCGCCTTCAACCGCATGACCGCGCAGCTGGAGCGCCAGACCGACGCGCTCGTCTCGGCCAATGCCGAGCTGGAAGATCGTCGCAGCTTCATCGAGGCTGTGCTGGAATCGGTCAGCGCGGGTGTCATCACCATCGACGGCGACCGCCGCGTCCTGCTCATGAATGCACCTGCGCAGAATACCTTGCTCGAAGGCGGGCAGTGCGGGAAGCAACCCGAAACTCTCGACGAAATGGCTCCGCAAATTGCAGCCATGGTGATTGCCGGTCTCGACCGCGGCGTTGTCAGCCACACACGGCAGGGCGAGCTGATGACGCTCGCCGTCAAGCTCGTGCGCGAAGGCGACGGGCACGTGATTACCTTCGAGGACATCACCCGCCAGCTTCTCGACCAGCGCCAGGCCGCATGGTCCGACGTGGCGCGTCGCATTGCGCATGAGATCAAGAACCCGCTTACGCCCATCCAGCTGGCTACCGAGCGTTTGAAACGCCGCTATCGCAAACAAATCGAGCAGGACGGCGAGCTGTTCGACGAGTTGACCAACACCATCGTGCGGCAGGTTGGTGACCTCAGGAAAATGGTCGATGAGTTTTCTAGCTTCGCACGCTTGCCCAAACCGGTCTTCCGGCCCGAGGATGCGCTGGACCTCATCCGGCAGTCGCTGTTCCTTCAGGAAGTTGCCAATCCGGAAATAAATTACGGAATGAGCACCGAGGTCGAGGGACCGCTCAAGATCCAGGCCGACCGCCACCAACTCGGCCAGGCGGTCACCAATATCCTCAAGAACGCTGCCGAGGCCATCGAGGCCCGCACGCCTCACGCGCCGGAGGATTATCGGGGCCGTATCGGCGTCGAAGTCACCGAGGACGACGAGGCCATCACGGTCGCCGTCACCGACAACGGTATCGGCCTGCCGCAAGACCGCGAGCGCATCCTTGAACCCTATGTCACGACGCGCGCCAAGGGCACCGGCCTCGGCCTCGCTATCGTGAACAAGATTGTCGAAGAACACGGCGGGGAGATGAGCTTCTCTTCCGTCGATGGCGGCGGAACGCGGGTCACCCTGCGCTTTGCCCGCGACCCCCATGGCGTCCGCAAGGATGACGCCGACACCCCTGCCGAAGAGAAAACGGGAAGCTGACTATGGCACTGGACATCCTCATCGTCGACGACGAGCGCGACATCCGCGAGCTGGTTGCAGGCGTGCTGAGCGACGAGGGCTATGAATGCCGCACCGCCGCCGACAGCAGCTCTGCGCTGGATGCGGTCGACGAGAAGCGACCGAGCCTCGTGCTGCTCGACGTATGGCTCCACGGCAGCCAGATGGATGGGCTGGAAGTGCTCGACGCCATCAAGGTGCGCGAGCCCGAACTGCCCGTCATCATTTTTTCCGGCCACGGCAATATCGACACCGCCGTCAGCGCTGTCAGCCGCGGAGCGATGGACTTTATCGAGAAGCCCTTCGAGGCCGAGCGCCTCCTCCACCTCGTCGAACGCGCTACCGAGACCGAGCGCCTGCGCCGCGAGAATACGCGCCTTCGCGAAGGACTGGGCGAGGGGGGCGAGTTCACCGGCAACTCGGCCGTTATCAACAATGTCCGCGCTACATTGAAGCGCGTGGCACAGACCGGCAGCCGCGTGCTCATCAGTGGCCCCGCGGGCTCGGGCAAGGAGGTGGCCGCGCGCCTGCTGCACAGTTGGTCGACGCGCGGCGACAAACCCTTCGTCATCGTCAATTCGGCGCGCATCACACCCGAACGCTTCGAGGAAGAACTGTTCGGCGAGGAAGCCGACGGCAAGCTGGTCCGCCCTGGATTGCTGGAAACAGCCGATGGCGGGACGCTCTATCTCGACGAAGTCGCCGACATGCCGCTCTCCACGCAGGCACGCATCCTGCGCGTGCTGACCGAGCAAAGCTTCGTTCGCGTAGGCGGGACACGACAAATCGGCGTGGATGTGCGTGTTGTCTCATCGACCGCGCGGGATCTCGCTGCGGAGATGGAAGATAAGAAGTTCCGCGAAGACCTCTTCTACCGCCTCAATGTGGTTCCAGTTGAAATCCCTTCGCTGGCCGAACGGCGCGACGACATTCCCGCGCTCGCCGAATATTTCTTCGCCCGTTACGCCACCGAGCAGGGTATCCGCCCGCCCGCCATCAGCGAAGAAGCGATGGCTGCGCTGCAGGCCTATGACTGGCCAGGCAACGTCCGCCAGCTTCGTAATGTTGTGGAGCGCACCATCATCCTGACCCCGCGCGACCAGCTTGAAACCGTCGAGGCCGAAATGCTCTCTGAGGAAATTTCAGGCGGCAGCGCGGCTGGCAACAGCGGGATGGCTGCGTTGATGGGCGCACCCTTGCGCGAAGCACGCGAGAGTTTCGAGCGAGAATACCTCGCCATCCAGATACGCCGGTTCTCGGGCAATATCTCCAAGACAGCCAGCTTTATCGGGATGGAACGCTCGGCCCTGCACCGCAAATTGAAGCTCCTCGGCATGGCCGAACGCAAGGGCAGTTCGAGCAAGTAATCGGCCAATCTCACGCGCGCGCAATTGCACGCAAAGGCATTAGAATTAATTATTTATTGCTCTCGGGCACTCCAATCGGCACATTGCGTTTCAAATCCGGACGTAATGTCCGGTGCCCGGACGCGGTGGGAGCGTCCAGATCGCGGACCGCAAAGCGGCCGCCAACAATTAGGAGACACGCAAGATGTCTGGCGAACGCACACTTTCCGCTCGCCCCAGGCCGGAAAAACCGGCCGCGCCCAAGGGCAAGCAGCCGAGCCTGCAGGACGCATTCCTCAACCTGCTGCGCAAGAACAAGACACCCGTTACGGTTTTCTTGGTGAAGGGAGTGAAGCTTCAGGGCATCGTGACCTGGTTCGACAATTTCTCCATCCTGCTGCGGCGGGACGGGCAGTCGCAGCTGGTTTACAAGCATGCGGTCAGCACCATCATGCCCGGCCAGCCCATAGATGCGGCGCAATTCGCCAGCCAGGGCAGCAATGCCAAGCAGCGCCTGCTGCAGGACGTGTTTCTCAGCCGCGTGCGCGAGGCGGAGGCACAAGTGACCATGTTCCTCGTCAACGGCGTGATGCTGCAGGGCGTTATCGCGGCCTATGACCTGTTTTGCATGCTGCTCGAGCGCGATGGTTATGTGCAGCTTGCCTACAAGCATGCGGTCTCGACCATCCAGCCAGCCACTCCGGTCGACTTGACCGAGGACTGGGAAGAGGGTGACGACCACTGAGTTTCGACGACGACCTGCTTGGCGAGGTCTCGCGCGGTGCGCGGGCCCTTGTCGTGTGTCCCGACATCAGGGGAATGCGCTACGACCTCGACGCGGACAGCCGTCTGCGCGAGGCCGAAGGGCTTGCGCTCGCCATCGGTATCGAAATCGAGGACAGCTTCGTGCTGCCCGTGCGAGACGTCAAACCGAACCTGCTGTTCGGCGCGGGCCAGGTCGAAAACATCCGTATCGCCTGCGAACAGAACGAGGCGGAACTCGTGGTGGTGGACGGCGCGCTCAGCCCGATCCAACAGCGCAATCTCGAAGAGAAACTGAGCCGCAAAGTCATCGACCGGACCGGCCTAATCCTCGAAATCTTCGGCGAACGCGCAGCGACGGCGGAAGGGCGCCTGCAGGTCGAGCTTGCCCATCTCGACTACCAGCAGAGCCGCCTCGTGCGCAGCTGGACCCACCTCGAACGCCAGCGCGGCGGCTTCGGCTTCCTCGGCGGCCCGGGCGAAACGCAAATCGAGGCCGACCGCCGGATGATCCGCCAGCGCATGGGGCGCCTGCGCAAGGAACTGGAACAAGTCCGCAAGACCCGTGCGCTCCACCGCGAGCGGCGTGAGCGTGCGCCTTGGCCGGTGGTTGCACTGGTCGGCTACACCAACGCTGGAAAATCAACGCTATTCAATCGCCTGACCGGTGCGGAAGTCATGGCCGAGGACCTGCTCTTCGCCACGCTCGACCCGACCATGCGTGCCATCGGGCTGCCGGGGGTCGAGAAGGCCATTCTGTCGGACACAGTCGGCTTCATCTCCGACCTGCCGACCCAGCTTGTCGCCGCCTTCCGCGCCACGCTGGAAGAAGTCACGGCGGCCGATGTCATCTGCCATGTCCGGGACATGTCGAACCCTTCCGCCGATGCGCAGAAAGCGCAGGTCTTGCGGGTGCTCACCGAACTTGAGGTCATCGAGGGGGAGGGGGGCACCTCTAGCATCCCCATCCTCGAAGTCTGGAACAAGTGGGACCTTCTGGACGAGGAACGCGCCGAGGAATTGGGGGACGTGGCAGCTTCAAACGAAGACATCGTCGCGGTTTCGGCAATGACCGGCGAGGGCGTCGATGATTTGCTGCAGAAGCTCGGCGAAATGCTGACTGCACGCGCGTCGGTACACGAGTTCGAACTCGCCGCGAGCGATGGACGGCGCATTGCGTGGCTACACGCTCATGGGGAAGTTCTCGAAGAGGATGAGGCGGGTGAGGGCGACGATGGCCCGCGCCGCCGTTTCATCGTCAGGCTCAATCCAAAGGAACTGGGGCAGTTCGAAACCCTATAAGCCGGTTTTCTCCCGTCGCTTGACCTCCTGCCACAGAGCCTCCTGTGCATCGAGGTCGCGCTCCGCAAAGTCACCGCCCGCCAATTCTTCCATTGCCCGGAAACGGCGCTCGAATTTGGCATTGGCCGCCCTCAACGCACCTTCCGCATCGACGCCATAAGCCCGGACGAGGTTGACGGCAGCGAAGAGGAAATCGCCAGCCTCTTCCTCGATTTCATCTGAAGGAGCCTCAGCAAGCTCCTTAATCTCTTCTAGAACCTTATCACGAGGCCCCGTGACGTCGGGCCAGTCGAACCCGTGCCGGGCAGCACGCTTCTGGAGCTTTTGCGCGCGCAGGAGTGCCGGCAATGCGAGCGCGACACCATCGAGCGCACCCTCGGTGCCCGCTGCTTTGCGTTCGGCTGCCTTCAAATCCTCCCAGCGGCCTTCTTCCATCACGCCGCCTTCGTCGCCGAAGATATGCGGATGACGTGCTTCCATCTTGTCGGCGATGGTTTTCGCCACATCGTGGAACGCGAAATGACCCGCTTCCTCGGCCATCCTCGCGTGAAACACGACCTGGAACAGCAAATCACCGAGCTCGCCGCGCAAGTCCTCTATGTCGGAACGCTCGATGGCATCCGCGACCTCGTAAGCTTCTTCGATCGTGTACGGCGCGATGGTCGTGAAATCCTGCGCAGTATCCCATTCGCAGCCGCGCTTGGGATCGCGCAAGCGAGCCATGATGCGGAGGAGGCGGTCCAGTTCGTCAGACATGGGTAAATTCAGCGATTGCCTCAGTTTCAAATGCCGGAGGGATAATATATATTATGTTAAATACGCTAGCGGAGTATCTCAAGACATTCCGGTCAGCGTACTCACCAGCAAATACGCCCCGACGATGATCGCGACCCAGATAGCCGCCATCTTGATAAGCTTTGTGCTGTTCAAACTCGGGTCGCGCCTCATCCCAACCACATAAGCCACGACCAGCGCGCTCATCATCGCCGCCCAGGCAATCGTCCCGCCATCCATATTCATACTGCGACCTCCAATCCATCATAGCCGACCGTGACACCCTTGGGCACCTTGGCAGCTATCGTGGCGTAATCCATCGACTTGTCCAGATGCGTGAGTACCGTCCGCTTGGCCTTGACCCGGCGCGCAAGGTCGAGCGCCATCTCAAGGTGCGCATGCGTCGGATGCGGCCGCTCGCGCAGGCAATCCACGACAAGCAAGTCGCAGCCCTTGAAGCATTTGACCATTGCCGGGGTAATTTCGCTGAAATCGGTGGCGTAGACGATGCTCTTGCCGTCGGCCTCGAAGCGGAAACCGGTGCTTTTGACCGGGCCATGCGGCATCTCGACATCATCGAACGAAAACCCGGCAACCATTTGGGCTTGCGACGTTTCTCGCAAATCCACGATGGTTGGATAACCGAACTGGCCCTCGAAGACATAGTCGAAGCGCCGCCGCAACCTCTCGCATGTCACGCGGCCAGCAAAGCCGGGCATGGGATTGCTCCGGTCGTAGCGCATCACCCGCAAATCATCGATGCCATGGCAGTGGTCAGCATGGTCATGCGTCCAGAACACCGCATCGACCTTGGGGATGTTGTTGGCGAGCAGCTGGGCGCGCAAATCGGTGGAGGTGTCGACGAGGATGCGCTGGCCCGAATCATTCTCGACGATGATGGAAACGCGCGTGCGGCGGTTCTTCGGTTCGTGCGGGTCGCAGGAGCCCCAGTCATTGCCGACGCGCGGCACGCCGGTCGACGTGCCCGAGCCAAGCATGATGAGCTTCACGAAGCCGCCTTGCTGAACAGCGTGTAGAAATTGCGCGTGGTGTATTCCGCCAACTCTTCAAGCGTTTCCCCGCGCAAATCGGCGATGAAGCTGGCGGTATCGCGCACGAACCCCGGTTCGCACGGCTTTCCGCGATGCGGGACCGGCGCAAGGAAGGGGCTGTCGGTTTCGACGAGCAAACGGTCCTGCGGCACGCTTTTGGCGACGTCCTGAAGGTCCTTCGCGTTCTTGAAGGTCACGATGCCCGAGATTGAAATCGAAAGGCCGAGTTCCAGCACCTTCTCGCCAAACTCTGCCGAAGCGGTAAAACAGTGGATGAGCGCGGGAAATCCCCCCTTCCCCATCTCGTCGGCGAGGATGGCGAGAGTATCGCCCTCGGCATCGCGTGTGTGGATGATAACCGGAAGACCCGTCTCGCGCGCGACATTGATGTGGATGCGGAACAGGCGCTGCTGCTCGGCGCGGTCGGACTTGTCGTAATAATAGTCGAGACCGGTCTCGCCGATACCGATGACGCGCGGGTCCCGCGTCGCCTCGAGCAGTTCTTCGCGGGTCAGGTCGGGATGCGCATCGGCATTGTGCGGATGGATGCCGACGCTGGCCCAGACATCGGGCTTGGCATTCGCGGTCCCCACCACCTGACCCCATTCGGCACGCTTGGTCGAGATGTTGAGGAAGGCCCCCACCCCTGCCCCGCGCGCGCGATCGAGCACGTCGGACTGGTTCTCGACCAGCCCTTCGTATTCGAGATGGCAGTGGCTATCGACAAGCATCAGACGGCCTCTTCTTCGGGCATTTCGAGCCGAGGGAAAGCGGGTGTCGGCTTTTCTACCACGAAACCGCTGGAAACGAGCGCCCCGAACCAGCCTTCATCCGACAGGTCGGCAAAAGTGCGGCGCTCAGGCGTGACGCCAAGCTGGTCGAGCACGGCAGCCGACTTGGTGGGCACGACGGGCTGGATGGCGATGGCGAGCTCGCGAATGGCGATGAAGAGCGTCTGGAGGACGGCCTTCATGCGCTCGGGGTCGGTCTTCTTGAGGCCCCACGGCGCCTGCTCGTCGACATAGGCATTGCAGGCGAACACCGCCTTCAGCCAGGCCTCGATGCCGACACTGAAATTCAGCGCCTCAAATTCGCGCGGCAAGATGTCGCGGCAGGCTTCCTGCACGGTGGCGAGCAAGGTCTTGTCATCGCCGTTGGGCGTAAAGTCTTCCAGCTTACCGTCCATGTTCTTGTGAATCATCGACAGCGTGCGCTGGGCGAGGTTGCCGAAGCTGTTCGCCAGTTCCGCATTTACCTTGTTTACAAGCGCTTCGGCGGAATAGCTACCATCCTTTCCGAACACTACCTCAGCCATCAGGAAGTAGCGCAAGGAGTCCACGCCGAACAAATCGACCAGCTCATTGGGGTCGGTGACATTGCCTGCCGACTTTGATTCCTTGACGCCGCGGTTGAGCAGGAAGCCATGGCCGAAGACCTGCTGCGGCACGGGAATATCCGCACTCATCAGGAAGGCGGGCCAGTAGATGGTGTGGAAACGGACGATGTCCTTGCCGATGAGGTGAAGGCTGGCGGGCCAGTATTTGTCCCACATCTCGCCGCCATCGGGATAGCCGACACCGGTGATGTAATTGGTCAGCGCGTCGACCCAGACATACATCACATGGTTGTCGGCGCCGGGGACCTTCACGCCCCAGTCGAAGCTGGTGCGGCTGACCGAGAGGTCCTTGAGCCCGCCCTCGACGAAGGCAATCATCTCGTTGCGGCGGCTCGCCGGTTCGAGGAAGCCGGGCTTGTTCAGCAGTTCGAGCAGCGGCTCGGCATATTTCGACAGGCGGAAGAACCAGGTCTCCTCCTCGGTCCATTCGACCGGAGTGTCCTGGGGCGACAGCTTCTCGCCGTCCGGCCCTTCCTTCAGTTCCTTCTCGTCGTAATAGGCCTCGTCGCGGACCGAGTACCACCCTTCATAGCGGTCAAGGTAGAGGTCGCCCTTGGCCTCCATCGCTTCCCAGATGGCGCGGCTCGCCTTGTGGTGGTCCGCGTCCGTGGTGCGGATGAAGCGGTCGTAGGTGATGTCGAGCCGGTCGAAGAGGTCCTTGAACGCACCCGACATCTCGTCGGCCAGTTCGCGCGGGGTCTTGCCGAGGTCGCGCGCTTTCTGCGCCATCTTGAGCCCGTGCTCGTCGGTGCCGGTCTGGAAGCGCACGTCGCGGCCCATCAGCCGCTGGAAGCGTGCGATGACGTCGGCCGCAATCGTTTCATAGGCATGGCCGATATGCGGCTTGCCGTTGGGATAGTGGATCGCGGTGGTGATGTAATAAGGGTCAGCCATTGCCGCGCTCGCTAGCCGCGCCTGCACTCGCGAGCAAGGTCCCGATTTCCATGCCGAGCAATCCGGGGTCGAAATTATAGGTCGGTTGCTCGGCTGTCAGGCGCACAAGCTCAGCATGCGTATCGACCAGCTTGCGCGGGTCGCCGGTCGTGCTTTCGATACGCTCGGCAAGGATGGCGCGCGCAAGGTCGAGCACGGCCTGGAGCCGCGGGATGTTCTGCTTTGCCCCGATTGTGCCAGCAAGCTGGCCGCGCAGGCCGAAGTCGCGGTCACCCTCCTCGACGATGCGGCGCATCAACTGTGCCGACTTGCCGAGGTCGAAATCGAGGAAGGACAGCGCCGCACCCGGCGACCCGGCGGCAGCGGCAATAGCAGCATCGCGCGAGGCGATGTCGGCTTCGGGCGCGAGGCGGCGGAGCAGATTGTCCATCTCCTCGTGCGGGATGGCGGGAAAACGGACCGTGCGGCAGCGCGAGCGAATGGTCGGCAGCAAGCGTGCGGGACTGTGAGCGACGAGGAGGAAATAGGTCCCCTGCGGCGGCTCCTCGAGGCTTTTCAGCAGCGCGTTCGAGGCCGAGACTTCCATATCGTCTGCCGGATCGATGATGACGACGCGCTTGTCCCCCATGGTCGGACGCGTGTTCAGCCGGCGCTGGATGTCGCGGACCTGGTCAACCTTGATGCCGCGTGCGAGCTCGTATGGCTTGCCGTCGTCACGCTTCCTGGCCTCGTCCTTGTTCTTCGGGCCATAGGTCAGGGTGAGGATGTCGGGATGCTCCCCCTTTCCTGTCGCGCCGAGCAACTCGCGTGCAGCAGCCTGCGCGAAGGTAGCCTTGCCCAGCCCCTTCTTCCCCGCAAGCAGCCATGCATGGTGCATGCGCGTGCCGGACATGGCGCTGCGCCACGATTGCCATGCGGCATCATGGCCGACGAGGCTCACGCGCCTTCGCCACCCAAGAGGGGCGAAATGGCAGCCATCACGCGGGCCTGCACTTCCTCCACAGAACCTGTCCCGTCGACCCGAGCGAAACGCGTAGGCTCGGATTGGGCGAATGCGTCGAAAGCTGCATTGACGCTGGCGTGATACTCCTCGTCCCGCCCGCCTATCGCATCGGAAGTATCCCCATCGCGAGCGCGAAGACGCTTGCCGACTTCCTCGCTGTCGGCGCCGATGACGATGGTGAGGTCGGGTAAAAGCCCGCGGCTGCCGATTTCATGGAGTGCCCTCACCTTCTCGTCGCCCAATTCGCCTGCATAGCCCTGATACGCTCTGCTTGAATCGACGAAGCGGTCGCAAATCACCCATTTGCCCGCATCGAGCGACGGCCTGATGAGCCGGTGCACATGGTCCGCGCGAGCCGCAGCGAACAGCAGGGCCTCGGCTTCGGCACCCCAGCCTTCGCCGGGGGGATGCAGGAGCATTTCGCGGATCGCCTCTGCGCCGGGCGTGCCGCCAGGTTCACGGGTCAGCACCGCCTCGATACCGCGCTCCGCCAATGAAGATTGCAAGAGGCGAGCCTGGGTCGACTTGCCCATACCCTCCCCACCTTCGAAAGCGATGAACTTTCCGCGGGTCACGCCAGCCATCCCATGAGGCCATTGAGGATACGGTCGGCAAATCCCGCCTGTCGCACATCATCTCGGGCGAAGAGCGGGATGGTATAGTCGGGCATGCCGTCGATGGAGACCGATAGCGTCGCGACCCGTTCTCCTTTGGCGATGGGCGCGCGCAAGGGACCCTCGTAGTCGACCTTCACCGTCACATCGCCGGTCGATCCGCGTGGCAAATCGACATAGACGCCATTTGCGGCGACAAGCGCCACCTCGCGGCTTGAGCCACCCTGTACTTCGGCCAAGGCTACCGGAACTTCGGGGGCGAAAAGGCGGTGCTGCTCGAATGCGGAGAAGCCCCATTCAATGAGGTCGCGGGAAGCGCGATTGCGGTCGCGTGCGCGGGGACTGCCCGCCACGACCATCACGAGACGCCTCCCATTGCGTTCAGCCGAGCCGAGAAAGCCGAAGCCAGCCTGGTTGGTGAAACCCGTCTTGATGCCGTCCGCGCCGGGCACGACACCGCTGATGGGGTCGTGATTGGGCTGGGTTATCTCGTTGTAGGTAAATTCGCGATGCCCGACGAAATGGCGGTATTTCGCAGGATGCCGCCGGAGCATGGCTGTGGCGAGCGTGGTCAGGTCGCGCGCCGTGGTGAATGTGCGGCCTTCGTCCATCCAGCCATTGGGCGTACCGAAACGGCTGTCGCGCATGCCGATTTGCTCGGCCTTTTCGTTCATGGCGGCGACCCATTCCTCGATCGAGCCTGCCGCCCCGTCGGCGAGCGCAGCCGCGCCGTCATTGGCGCTTACCGTGGTCACGCCATGCACGAGGTCGTCCACCGAAACGCGCGCATCATGCGGCAGGAACATGGTCGAACCGACATTATTCCACTCCTTCCAGACCTCGGGCCGGATGGAGAAGTGTTGACCTTGCGCAATCCTGCCCTCTTCAAGCCATTCGAAGGCGAGAAAGGTCGTCATCACCTTGGTGATGGAGGCCGGCATGAAACGCCTGTCCGCCTCGCGCTCAAAGAGGACCTGTCCGCTAGTCACGTCGAAGAGGAAGGCAATCGGCGCGACCTCGGCTTCGGGAGGCATGGGCTTTTCATCATCCTGCCCCCAGGCAGGCGCGCCCAAGAAAGCAGCGGCAGCGCAAGAAGCGGCTAGTCTTCGAAATTTCGGTCGCAAGCAGCGTACGGCACCGCCCTTGCGGCGGCGCGTCCCTATCGAGAGTTGAATTCGCCCAGAGCTATAACCAGCGCGGCGACACTTGGCGAGTGGCCCCGGCGCCTATCCACCGCAGGTTTCAGCGCACGATTTCGTCCGCCAGCAGCCCCACGCTCATCGCGTAATAGTTCGAGCAGTTGTACTCGAGAATGACGCGATAATTGCTCGTCAGAAGCCATGCCGGTGTCCCCGGTCCATCGGGCTGGAACAGGCTGACCAGCGTGTTTTCTGGCAAGGGCCGTTGCGGCTGGATGCCCAGCGCTCTCCATTCCGCGACGGTCTTGTACTGGCTGTGACGCTCGTGGACGCGGGGGCAGACAGGGCCGACGAGTTCGGTCTTGTAGCGGTCGACATCGAAACCCGAAGGGACATAGGCCCGTACGCCCCACGGCTGGCCTTCCCGCCAACCTGCATCGCGGAAATAGTTCGCGATCGATGCGAGCGCGTCGGCGCTGTTGTTCATGATGTCGGCACGGCCATCGCCATCGCCATCGGTGGCGAGGCGGAGGTAAACGCTGGGCAGGAATTGCGGGTTGCCGAAAGCGCCCGCCCAGCTGCCCTTGAGCTCGGAGCGAGAATAGCCCTTGTCGGCGACCTTCATGAGGTCGACCCATTCGCTCGAAAACAGCTCGCGGCGGCGGCCCTCCCACGCGAGGGTGGCGAGGGCTTGCGAAAGGTCGAATCCGCCTTTGACGCGGCCATAGGCGGTTTCATGCCCCCAGATGGCGACGATAATTTCGCCCGGCACGCCATATTCGCGTTCGACTGCGGAAATAGTGCTGCGCCAGTTGGCAAATTCGCGGCGACCGCCATTGATGCGGGCATCATCAACGTGGGTGCGGATGTAGGGCGCGAGAGGCGGATAGCCCGGGCTGCTGGACGAGCCGGGCTGCGACTGGTCGAGCTCAATGACGCGGCGGTTTGGTTCGAGCCCGGCCGTCATCCGCTGGAGCGTACTTTCGCTGACGCCCTCTGCCCTCGCCCTCGCTATCAGAAGCTGGAGATAGGCGTCGAAGGACATATCCTGCGACATGGCGGGTGCGGCAGGCAGGCCGAGCATGACGGCGCTGGCGACGAGGAGGAGTTTGCGAAGGCTCATTTGTCTTTTGTTGCAGGCTGAAGCTGAATGGCAAGTGTCATGAGTGGCTTACGCGGCAGACCCTGCGCAAGTTCCGATAATACGGGTGACATTTCCTTCCGCTTTGGCTAGCCCGCGTTTCGCTCAGCGGACAGGTGGCAGAGCGGTTGAATGCACCGGTCTTGAAAACCGGCAAGGGTGCAAGCCCTTCGTGGGTTCGAATCCCACCCTGTCCGCCAGCTTTACCCTACTAAGAAATTGATTACGCTAGGTTACGGGGTCGAAAAAGTATTTTCTTTCCCACAATTTTTCCCACTTAACGCAACTCTGTAATCGAAATTATGCGCCACGCGCCACGAGCCGAATCACCATCGGCTCAGCATTGCACGGGCCATACCGTTCTTGCCAATCCGCCAGCTTGGTTTCCGCACATTCACCGGGGCCGACAAGAACGGTAGGTCGCCTGTCCGCCAAGCCTGTCCGGTTCTCCAATCTACCGAGGCGCGGCCCCAGCCTATGCATGTGCCACCTTTGGTTCGACAATGACGACTAGCAGAATATTGGCATCGGCCTTCAATGGGCCGTGATTGGCTTCGTATGCAGCAATGGCCTGCTCTTCGGTCTGTCCCACCTCTTGGATGACCTGCACATAAGGCTTGAAGCCGGAGGGGTCTGCCACCTCCAAAGCTTTCACCCGTTGAATTAGTCCCTTCCGAACCATTCCCTCACCTCCGGCGAAAAATCTTCCCAGTTCACTTCGTCAAAATCCGGCTCAATGTAGCACTCAGCCACTAGCCGCTCTTCCTCTGTCAGCTCGACACCGAGCCACCGCTTCAAATGCGGGTGAACTTTCGATTGCGGGTTTGAGCGCTCCAACGCGGTCAGCCTTTTGCCGAGATGGCCCACACCCTAACTCCTCGGCAGGTCTTGCAGGAAGCGTTGCAATGCCGGGTTGATGGGCAGCGCATCGCGCAGAGTTTCGCCAGCGAGGTTGTCGAGAAGGTCGCCTACATTCAGGCACCCCCGCCCCTTTTCCAAGGCTTCCACTCTTCCCTTGAGTGCGCTCATCTTGCGTTCTCAAGTGCTGCAATGCGGCTTTCTAGGTCACAGGTTTCCACCAAGACCTTGTGAGCAGTTAGCAGTTGCATGACGCGGGCCGCTTCATCGGGTGTGATCTCTCCAGCCGCCACCGTTGCCAAAAGGGCCGACGAAGCAGCAACCGCGTCCTCTGCCGTCTGGATAGCTGGCAGCTGAAAGGCAACTGGCGAATCTTTGCGAGCGGGAGCAATTCGGTCGAGACAAAGTCTGAGAGCCTGGGTGTCGCCCTCCAGAGCCTTGTCGATTGCCTTGCGGGTTAAAGCCTCGTGCTCGCCTCCCAGAAGTGCTTCGATTGCCAGCGTTGTGCGATTGCGTGCACCGGGAGTTCGACCGCCAAAATCGTTACCGGGCGCGAACTTACCATCGATTTTCCGACCCTCAGCCATCAGCGCACCGTGAAGCCGGGTGGGAAAGGTAGAACGTCCGTCATCGGATTGCGTAACCCAAGGTGCGTTCTTCGCCCATGCAACCAGCCCTTCTGTTTCGCGACGATGGAGTGTGAACTCTCAAAGATGGCGCTTGAGTAGCATACAATTTGGCGAAAGTCAATGCGCTTGCTGAGGCTTCCCCGACTCACCTGTTCCTGTCATGTTCTACACATGAGTTCCAAGCGCCTCGACAGCCTCGCAGACTATGCCCGCCATAAATACAAGCTGAGGGTGGATTGCGCGTGTGGGCGCGTCGTCATGATGGACCCGCACGACCTGCTAGCGGCAATCCTCGCGAGAGGCTGGAAAGTCTACAGCCTGGAGGGACTCGCCATGCGCCTAAAGTGTGAACGATGCGGCAAGCGCCCGAAGCGAATTGGGCCGGGGCTAGGGCAGTGACTGCTCCAAAGAAAAAGGCCCGCGACTAAGCGCGGACCTTCCTTCTCAGGATAGCCGTGTTAACGGGCTAGAAACCCCACTTTTTTAAGGCCCCTTGAAGCGCCTTTTGCTCGTCACTCTTGTGGCCGCACGAGCCGTTTTGATTGTGTGCGAGCACCTGCACGTGCCAAAGGTCGCCTACCTTAACCGGTTTTTGCACTTGGCCCGAAACGCAACCCTTGCCTCTTGAGGCAACGTATTTTTCAGCGGCAGCCCAAGCGGCATCGGTAGCCTCCTGAACCGTTTCTCCGTATCCATCACACCACTGACCTGCAAAGGCCGGAGTTGCGGCCATCGCGAGAGCGGGAAACAAGAAAAACCATGTCGATTTACGCATTACTACCTCCCGAAAGACTCACCCGATAATTGAGTGATAAGTGTAGGATACTGGATAGTTGTTCGGGCGGTCAATCGGGCAAGTGTCGGACAAATCACAGGTAGAGTGTTTAGGCGTCGACGTTTTCGCCAAGAGGTATTTAGACGTGCCGCTCATTTGGAAATGCTCACTAGAAGCGCTGCCAAGGAGACTAAAAAGGCCGCAGTCGATACTACCAGCGACCAGCGGGCTGGAGTCTGCCAGCTTTCCCGCCGCCTGATTTCAATTTCTGCAAGGCGGTGGTTGGCATTCTTTCGGTCGCGCGAAACGAGTTCGGCCAAATCTTCATCTGTCCAAAGTCGGAAGTTCCAATAATCCCGGCGTTCAGAAGCTGCTTCCTTGCGCTCTTTAGGACCAAGCGCCTCCAACCACGCTTCCACGCTCTCCTCGTCATAATGCTCCAGCATACCATCGCGACGGGGCGGAAAGAAACGCCTCAGCACCACGGCTCCCTCCTGCCTGTCCACGTTCTCGCCAGCCCCTCGCTAACCAGCACATCCCCAAGCGACCGACCGCCAGACACCAGCACCCGCAGCTTACGGCCATACCTGTCTTCGTCCCGACTGCCGATTGTGCGGACCTCGAAGGGCGCTGCGTTCATCAGCTCAGCCAGCCGATTACGCGCCCGAATGCCATGAGCATATTCGGCATCGCATTTAGGGCTGCCAATCTCCGGCGTGTCTATGTCCGCGATGCGTATCTTCGTGCCATCGAGCCAGACCGTATCTCCATCGACAACGCAATTGGATCGGATAGCACCACAGACTTCGTATGAGGTTGGTGAGGGCGACCAAGCAACGGCTGCCACGCCAAGCCCAACACCGATACCAAGCCCAGTGACTGCAAGTTGCAGCGACCTCATTTTGTCAGGCCATTGGCGAAATATAGAAGCACCGAGATGTGAAGCGTTACCCACATTGCGAACTCTTTGCGGATTTTGCGAGCCTCTTGCGGGCTTACCTGACCCCATTCACGCATCAAAATTCACCAGTAAGTCGGCCAAGGAGGAAGCCGCCGCATACGACGAAGAGCGCAATCGCGGTCCACATTGCCGCTTCCTTGAGCGCCCACTTATCCGGCCCTTTCACGACCTGACCGGAAGTGTCGATTGACCGGCTTGCCTCCATCCATCGAGCAGCAGCAATCAGGCCAGCGATGGCCCCAACCGATACAATCACCATCGAGGGATTGGAAATAAGACTGCCAGCGCCAGTCGCGTTTTCTAGTGGGTCCATAGACCGAAGCATGCCCTAGATTGAATCTTGAGGCAATCTGAGGCTATCTAAGACCTCTTTTAGGGGGGATTATGGCACAGAATGATGACGGCACTTGGATTATACTCCTCGCGCTGGCTGGCTTGGGGGGATACTACCTTTGGCAACGTTACGATATCGTCGATACAGAGGAAGAGCCAATTGAGGTCTCTCTACCTCCCGTTCCAGCGCCAGCCGCTACGCTTCCAGATATGATGTATGCCACGACTACTTCAAGCGGCTCCAAGTGGTCGGTGGATGGGACAGCAATTCGCGGCCCGAGGACTGCCCGCCTTGCATGGCTGGTCAAGGACCACAGCGAAGACGAAACGGTTACCCATCGGGAAACCAAAACGCTTTACGAGATGAATTGTGACCGTGGATCGTATATTGTTCGAAGCCTGATCGAGTACGATGCCGAGGGCAATCCGTCAGGCAGTTGGGGGGATGAGGCCTTCGAGGACACCCCCTCCTACATGGCACCGGGGACTCAAATGGCCTCGGTTTTCATGCGGGCTTGCTCAACCCAGGTAGATGATTACCTGCAGCAAGAAATGACCGACACGAAAGCTGGCAGTTAGCCGGGAGGCTTGTGTGCTGACTTAGGAAGCTGGATCTCTGGCTTCCCTACGTGCGCCCTTACCTCGTTCAGAGCCTGCTCCAAATGGGCAACCTGCTTCTTCAGGACATCGACCTCATAGGCGAGTGTACCATCGACACCCTCTTTCAGTCGTTTGCGATATTGCGCTTGGCGCTCTGCGTTCGTCATTACCATTTTCGTTACGTAACGAATTGACAGACCAAATGCAAGCCGTTACGTAACGCTGCAGCTAAGGCGATGAAGCCAAAGCGGGCCGAGTGAGGCGGCAACCTCAACCCGGCCCTGTTCCAACCCTCTCACGAAGGGCCAGACTTATGCAACTTGTAGCAACCGTTCCCACCGCCGCCAAGTTTAACGGCGACCGCATTCTAATCGACATTCAGGAAGGCACCCAGCTTTCCGTTACCGTCCATGAGGCACTAAGGCTGGCGCGCGAGATACAGCGCGAGGCTGTCGAGGCGATGGACGAATGCCGCCAAGCCGAACCGAAGCAGTGCGAAGTCATCGCCTTCCCGATTGCCAAGGTGCGCCGCGCCATAGTTGCAGCACGTAAGACGGTGAAGGTTTCCAGATACTAGGGCAGCCCCCTAAAGCCCTGTAGCCCCTCGCTCTAATCAGCGGGGGGCTTCTTCTTGTCGTCGGCAGCCCGCTCCATCAAATAGAGTAAGAGGAACATGGGCCATACGGTGGCGAGCATTAAGGCTTGGAGTGCCGTCACAAGGACCCACGGGCTTGGAGCCTTCCAAGAAGGAATTGCCCAAAAGACCAGCATCGCGGCCATAAAGCCCACGAACCATACCCCCATCAGTATGTCTTCCAATGCCCCCTCCGTCGTTAAGAGGCCTGCATCATGCACCTCACTTCCGTTGGCCGTTGTAGAGCTGAATGAGGCTGCCAACGAGTATAAAGCCTCCACCCCACGTCAGCAGCAGATCAAACAGCTTTGCCATGGCACTTCCACTATACCATGGGTCCCAAAGCCAGCCTATCGCGACACACCCGCCTGATACAAAGGCAGCCTTAATCAGATCATCACGGTCGCTATCCCCATTCACTCTGACCCAAACCCCTCAATCTAAGGTCCATCAGGACAGGCTAGCAGCGCCCAGATTAGGGCGACAATACCTTAACGCATACCTTTCAGCCCTGTAGCCTTTCGTCATAATCAGCGGGGGCCTTTTTCATTCTCAATTCGAATGTTAGGTGAGGCGGATGAAGGACAACGAACAGCTTCTGGAAGAGGCTCAACGCCGAGCGGAAGGCTACAAACCGAAGCCACTAAGCCCAACGGAGTATGCGTGGCAAATCAGCGTTTATGTTTTCATCGCCCTTTTGTTCACCGAAGGGCTGGTCTTCCTAAAGTTTCCGCGAATGTGGGCGGCGATAGGAATGCTCCTGGCAGTTTACATCATGGCGAAACAGGACAGCACCTACGGCTGGAAGCGATATAAGCGCTCCATTCGTCAGAACCTCGAAGCATTGCAGAGTGAGAGGCCGCTCAACCGTTCCGGAAGGAATAAATAGCCTCCTTGGCCTTCGCCTTCACTTGCAAGACGAAATAGGGGCCGACGAAGCCTGACCAAGCTGTTCCCCAATCGTTAGTCCAGCGCCTCCGATGCTCGTTGACGTCTATCCAGCACATTCCAATTATGACGTCGGCTAGGTCGTCCAGTGGAGTGTCGTGATCATTGAGTTCGGCAGCCTTAGAGGCGAAGCATGCGTTCATTGCGTCGAACTTTTCTTGGTCCTTGTCAGATGCCGCAGCAACGGCGGGCACCAAGAAACTCGCGCCGAGCGCAATCGGAAGGTTTCGCAGGCGCACTAAGATTCTCCACAACTACTCTCAGCCAGCGCAGGTCCAATGCATGCTTAGCACGACCTTCAATTCGTCCAAGACCCTATATTCACCGTTTGAAAACGAAACCCCGCAGCCCCGTAGTTGCCCCGTATTTACGCGGCCCAAAAAGACCCGGCCACCCGTTATCCCGCCGATATTAAACGGTCATCACCGCCGCGCCGCGATGGTTGCAATCTGCCCCACGATGGCCTGCAATAACATGCTGGCTTGCCCTGCCGGAACCTTGACGAAGCGAGCTGCCTTGCCTGCGCTCTCGCCATCGCGCACCATGGCATCAAATGCCCGCCAGCTTGCCGAGGGGAACATGCCGGACAATTCCCGCAGTTCATCGGCTGCGTTGCCCTCAATACGCTCTTCGAATGACCGCGCTCCACCTTGGCGATGCTCACCATAGGAGGCCGTAAGCTTGCCGAGTGTCGGTTGCGCTGCCCAGAGGCGTTCGCACCGCTCGATGCCAAGCCGCGCCTCGGGATGAAACAAGGGGCCACCTTCACGCACCCAGCGGTCAACGATCGTGGACTTCCGACGTAGCGCTGGACGGGCAAGATTGCCGGAGGTGTCGGTGACGAATTGTGTTTGTTTTTCCGGCTTGCTCATAAGCCCTCCGTAACTGTCACGTGACATGGTGTGACGCTGACCCCCGCGAAGCCAGCGGGGCGCAAAAGTGACCCATAATTTTGGCCCCCCCTAAAAGGGGTAGTAATATAACCAACCGGGGAGAGGGGGACTGAGGGGAGGATGACCAATCACGCGCTCAAATCCAGTTCAAGCAACTCTTCGAGGGCGGTTTGCTCCGGAACCCACGACCAACGGTAAACGGCGGGGCGGGTATTAGTGTGCTCGGCCACTAGGACTATGGCCCCAATGTCCTCAAAAAATTTTCGGGCCGCTGAAACAACCTCGTCCTTGCAACCTATCGCGCGTGACATTTTGTTCGCGACGAAGAAGATGCGCCGCCCACCGCAGTGCCGTTTGATGTGCATGAATATCGACAAGAAAACCTTAGCATTTCGGTGTGCCGTTATCGCGTCGAGGGTTCGATTATCGAGCTGAGTGTATGGCGCTGCATAGCCATTACGGTTCTCAACCTGCTTTTTCCAAGCGTTTGCCTTCACGACATCCAACTCGGAAACGGGGAGTGATTTCGGGAAGTCATTATTCAAAATGTCGAGATGAATAGACATGGCCTGTAAATCCGGTGTGGCTGCGAGGAACTGGAGGGCAGACTCAAAGAGGGTCTTGTTGCGAGCCGAAAGGTCAGGCTCAGCCTGCAAGGCAAGCGGATTGAAGACGCTGTTGACGTAATGGTCGGAGCGCAGGCCGACCAGCTTCGGAAGGTTCCCGTGAGCGATGTCGTCGAAACACCCCTCCACAAAATCATACGAACCAGCGCCTAGGCGAGACGGCGGCGCAGCGACGTATCCGCCAAACCCGCAAAGGTCGACGAGAGGATCTCCCTTCCCCCTTCCATGGATGCGAATTTTCCGACGCTCACCACTGTTCCTGTAGTAGAGATGCCATTTGCCACTCGCCGTCCGGATAAGCGCACCCGGACGGCCATGTATGCCAATCAGATCCGCGAGCGACTTTTCGCAAGTTCCGTCATAGTCTATGACGGTAACGCCGGGATGTTGAACGCCCTTACGCCTGCCGCGCCCGGTGAGGACACCGAATATGTCGCACCTATCATTGTCTGCAGCCAGACGCGCCGAGCGAGGCAAGCCCATTTTATTCCAACCTGGCGGCCCCTTCTTCTTCTCATCAAGGGGTAAGGTAATCAGCCCAGCTTCCGCATAGGCGGGCTGCCATTCGGCGAACACGCCCATAGCTATAGCTCCCCCGTTAAATCGACTTTTCGCCGACCGAGGACGAGCCTCATTCCGCCCATCGCCCCGCGCGCGTCTCGAATATCGGAAAAGCGTCGTTCGGTTTCGTGGATGCCGCTAGGATCGGGAGGGTCGAGGCGGACCAGATAGTCCGCCCCTTCCCGTGAAAGGATTACATCGCCGCCAATCATGCGGCTTCATCCGGCTTGATTGTCGAGTAGGCCATGACATTGCAGCCCATGAGGCCCGGACGCTTTCCAACTTCGTAGAGCAACCCGCGCTTTCGGAGTTCACCGCAACGAGGGCGGACAACATGCACTGGCAGATCGAGGTCGTTGGCGATGGTTTCCGGTATCTCTCCGGATACGCCATAGGTCTCGAAGGCTTCCACGACTTGTTTATGTCGCCGCCCCAGGTCCTTTGTGACTTCACTGGCCGCAGCCTCGCTATTGGCCTTCGCTTCCGCGCTATGCCCCTTAGAACCCGCAGCCGTGCCGCGTGCGTAGTGAGGATTATCGTTACCCATGAGTAAGGCCCTCCACTTCCACACCCGCACGCTCGGCAAGCTGCCCGAACCATAGGAGCTGCTTTTCTGTCATCGGGCTGGCATCGACTGCCAACTGACCGAGGAAAGACCCGGCCTTGCGGGTTAGGCGGGACTCGCACTGGAGAATTTGCAGCGCGGCATTTCGCTGTTCATCGAAAGCAATCATGCAGCACCACCAATCGGCATGCGTGCCGTGCTGATGCTGGAAATATAACCAGAGGCAAGGCTGAGCGCCTCGCCGAAGGTGAATGTCAGGCGGTCAATGCCGCCGTCAAATTCGTGGTCATCATATTCAGGTGGATACGTTGAAATTATCTCGTTCATGATTTGTCCTCGCAATGGTTGGGAACCGCGAGGAAGCGCACGAACTAGGCTGTACGTTTACGGAAAGTTCCGCTATACTGCCTATGCTGTTGCCGTTTGCTTCCAAGCGGATAGTTTGACCCTCGCTCCTCCACGAGCGGGGGTCTTCGCTTGTGGGGTTAGCGATCAAGCCGCCGCCCCGCTCACAACCGGCAGGGATGCCAACCAAGCGGCTTCCTGTGCAGGCGTGATTCTCGTTGCGGCTCCTACTTTCACCGCCTCAATCTCCGAGCGCTTCAACATGCGATAGAAAGTCGCACGAGAAAGCGCATGGTCGCCGCAAAACTGGTCGATGGTTTTGAGACCCTGATTTTTCATTTGCCATTCCCTTTGCCTGTGGTAATCACAACCTGAGCAACGCCTTTATCAGCGCGTCACCTGCCATTTACTATAGTCGCACCGCGACTCACCGCCTAGCTTGTTCTCGAATTGTTCGGGGATAACTATGCGGCCCCTGGCATGGCGAATTTGCTTTTCCGGCAAAAACGAAGAAAGGCCCGCCCCCGATTCACGGAAGCGAGCCTCAGCGGTTCGATTATTTCCCAAGCCGAAGTAGCTAGGCAGTGCTCAATCGGCAGGTAAGCCCTCGCAGTAATCGGCCCACTCTTGCATCAGGGTCCGCCGTTTCTCTAGCAACTTGCCGCGACGGTATGCTGCATCGGTCTTGTTCTTGATTGTGTGAGCCAAGGCAGCCTCAGCTAGGTCGCCCACGTAATCGGTCTCCTCGGACACCCAATCGCGAAAGCTGGAGCGAAACCCATGAGGGACCGCCTCCAGTTCGAAATCACGCATGACTTTGACCAGAGCCATATCAGACAGTGGCTTGCCATGGCGCGCGCCTGCGAAAACGTATTGCTGCCCCATAGTCTTCAGTTCGACTGCCCGCTTGAACACCCGCACCGCCTGAGCCGACAGAGGCACCACATGAGGCTGCCCCGCCTTCATTCGTGACGCAGGGATCGCCCACAGTCCCTTATCGAGGTCCAGTTCCTTCCATTCCGCCATGCGGACTTCGTTGGAGCGCGTCGCGGTCAATATCGCAGCTTCAAGAGCCAATCGCGCCATGGTCTCCGTTGCCCTCAACTTGGGCAGGAAGTCGGCGATTTCGGAATAGGGCATCGCCGGATGATGTCGCACCTTCCGCTTCACCTTCGGAAGCGCCCTATTCACTGCGGCTATATACAATGGCTGCTCTCGATAGCGTTTTGCATGAGACCAATCGAGGACCATCACAATTCGCTGGCGAAGGCGGCGGGCCGTTTCCGGCTTGGCAGTCCAGATAGGCAGCAAGACCTCGTAAACGTGGTCGGTATCAATCGCGCTAACCTTCATCGCCCCCAAGGTTGGAAAGGCGTAGGTTTCGAGTGTGGACCACCATTGCGCCCGATGCTTGGCGTTCTTCCACTCCCCCTTGTTTTCGTCATAAACCGACTTGGCTGCATCAGCGAAGGTCGGTTCTTCTAAGGCCCGATTGCGCGCATGGCGCGGGTTCACGCCGTCAGCAACCAGCGCCCTATATTCGGCGGCTTTCTCTCTTGCCTGTTGGAGCGATACCGAAGGGTAAGGACCTAGCCCGAAGTCCTTCCGGACGGTCTTTCCGTCTACGATAGTGCCAGGTCCCTGCAACCTCACAACCCAGCTCCTCGTGCCTTTCGGCGAGACCTTCAAGAAGAGGCCGCCGCCATCCTGATATGATCCCGGCTCCAGTCGCGAACTGCTCACCAGCTTGTCGGTTAGTTTATTAAGTCCCGCCATTTACCACATTACCCCACAATTTTTCCCACATCGATTGCGGGCTAGGTCGCAACCGCTGGCTACGGCATGCGACATGGAGGCACAAGGTTATGAGGGGTTTAAGGAACAGCTAGCGCCATGCGGGAATCAGCAGAAACAAGAGCTAGGCGGACACCCTGTCCGCCAGCAACTCCCGCTCGAAAGAGCGGGTGATGGTGGCGGATATGCGTGAGGAAAAAACCCACCGGGTTCGGAGTCGGAGGCGCAAAGCGCCGGAGACGGCCGAAGGCCGAACCGCAGGTGTCCAACGGACAATCCCACCCTGTTTTAACGAGTTACTCCTCCTGCTGAGGCGTAATCAGATACGAATCCCGCCGGTCATCCATCGGATAATCCTGCGGCTTCACGCTCGACTGGTTCTTCAGCGCGATATGGTCCTCGACCAGCCCGCCGTCACGCGTGGCTTCGTCGTCCTCGTCGATACCCTGCGGCTCGTCCAGAATTTCGTATTCCATCGCAAATCTCCTCAAGCAATAAATGCTTGAGACCGGGTTTGGCGCCCGACCGAACGGTGAACCGGTGAAGATTTGCGGCAACCTGCCCGGTCAGGAACCGCGCTTGAGGATTTCGTCCATCTGCTCGCGCAGGACGGGGTCCCATTCCTTGCGCAGTTCCTTAACCTTTTCCATCAGCGGCTCGTTCTCGTGATAGGGGATGTCGAGCCGGTACAGATTGGCCACTTCAGGCATGAAACGACGGTCCATTTCCTCGAAAGCGTCGCGGGCAGCCATCGCTTGTTGGCGGTCCATGCCCAATGCCTCGAACGCAGAGCGGCCCATGCGGAGGCTACTGTCATAGGTCTCGCGGATGACATCGCGGCAGCCGTAGGCCCACAATTCGTAGACGTGGTTGCGGTCGATGGCGCGCGCGGTGATGTGCACCTTCGGGTAATTCTTCACGACGTGCTTCACCAAGCGGTCGATTTGCTCGCGTTCGTCGAGCGCCACCACTAGCAGCTTCGCCTTCTCGATGCCTGCCGAATGGAGCAGGTCAGGCCTTGTCGCATCGCCGAAGTAAGTGCGGAAGCCGAACTTGCGCACGATTTCGAGTTGCTTGCTGTCGTAGTCGATGACCGTGGTCGAGTAGCCCGCCGCCTGCAGCATGCGGTCGATAATCCCGCCCATGCGCCCGCGGCCGGCGATGATGATTTCGTTCTCTTCCTCGATGGTATCGGCCTCACGCCCATCGCCATCAGTGCAATAGGCGTGGGCAATCACCTTGTCGTAGAGGATGAAGAGCAACGGCGTGACCAGCATCGTCAGCGCGACGATGAGCAGTAATTCATCGGCCAGCGCCTGAGGCAGGACGGCATTCCCGACCGCGAAGGCGATGAGGACGAAAGCGAACTCGCCAGCTTGCGGGAGGCTGAGAGCGAAGAGCCAGAGAGCCTGCTTGCGCAGACCGTAGAGCCAACCAACTAAGAGCAGCACGGCGAACTTGGCGGCGATGGTCACGCTCGCCCAGAAGACGACATCCTGCCACATCTCGGCCGCAAGCACGAAGTCGATGCCAGCACCGACAGTGATGAAGAAGAGGCCGAGCAGCAGGCCCTTGAACGGGTTGATGTCGCTTTCGAGTTCGTGGCGATATTCGCTCGTGGCGAGGACCACCCCCGCCACGAAGGCGCCCAGAGCGGGTGACAAGCCAACGAGGCTCATCAGCAGGGCAATCCCGATGACGACCACCAGGGCGGCGGCGGTGAACAGTTCGCGAAGGTTCGCCGCCGCGATGTAGCGGAACAGCGGGCGGATCGCGTAAATGCCGATGGCGACCACAGCCGCAACGGCTCCGATGCGCGATATCGCCGCAAGCCAGACGGGCATGTTGGCGGTGAGGTCGAGACCTCCGTGGCCTCCGTCTCCATGCCCTGCCCCGGCGCTGTAGAGCTCGGGCATGGCAAGCAGGGGCAACAGCGCGAGGATGGGGATGACTGCGACATCCTGCACCAGCAGGACCGAGAAACTGGCCTCCCCGCCCTCGCTCTTCATGAGGTTCTTTTCGGTCAAGGTCTGGACAATGATCGCGGTCGAGGAGAGCGCCAGAACCATGCCGATGGCAAGCGCCGTCTGCCACGGCTGCTGGTCGATGAGGGCGATGCCAGTGATGGCGAGCGTGGTGAGGAGCACCTGCCCTCCGCCAAGCCCGAGCAGCTTGCCGCGCATGGCCCAGAGGCGCTTGGGCTCCATCTCCAGCCCGATGATGAACAGCATCATCACAACGCCGAATTCGGCAAAAACCTGCAACGCCTCGACGTCTACATTGAGGCCCAGCAGGAGGGGGCTGATGGCCATGCCAGCGAGGAGGTAGCCGAGCACCGAGCCTAGGCCGAAGCGGCTGGCCAGCGGTACTGCCACCACACCGGCGACGAGGATGAGGAAGGCGAGGGTCAGGAAACCAGTCACTGCTTACTCACCCTCCCCCTCAAAAGCGCATCAAATATGGAGTGCGCGCCCGTAGCTCGCAAGTACGCTCTCGTGCATGCTTTCGCTGATCGTCGGATGCGGGAAGACGGTGTTCATCAGCTCCGCTTCGGTCGTCTCCAGCGTCTTGCCGACGACGAAGCCCTGGATCATCTCGGTCACTTCGGCGCCAACCATGTGCGCGCCGAGCAGCTCGCCGGTCTTCGCATCGAACACGGTCTTCACGAAGCCTTCCGCCTCGCCCAGCGCAATGGCCTTGCCGTTACCGATGAAGGGGAATGTGCCTGCCTTGACGCTGTAGCCCGCTTCCTTGGCCTTCGCCTCGGTCAAGCCGACGCTGGCGATTTGCGGATGGCAATAGGTGCAGCCCGGAATGTTGCCGCGGTCGAGCGGATGCGGATGGACATCCTTGTTGCCCAGCTCCTTGGCGATGGCCTCGGCGGTAGTGACGCCCTCGTGGCTCGCCTTGTGAGCCAGCCAGGGGCCCGGCGTGCAGTCGCCGATGGCCCAGAGGCCCTTGGACTTGGTGCGGCCATAGTCGTCGATCTGGATGAAGCCGCGGTCCATCTCGACCAGCTTTTCCAGGCCCACGTTCTCGGTGTTCGGAACGATGCCGATGGCGGTGATGCAGTGGGTGAATTCGGTCTCGGAGACCTTGCCGTCCTTGGCCTTTATCTTGGCCTTCACGCCCTTGTCGGAGACCTTGATGTCCTCGACACCCGCGCCGGTCATGATGGTCATGCCCTGCTTGGTCAGGCTCTTTTCGAGGAAGGCGGAGACGTCCTTGTCTTCCACCGGCACGATCCGGTCGAGCATTTCGACCACGGTCACGTCGCAGCCCATGTCGTTGTAGAAGCTGGCGAATTCGATCCCGATCGCGCCCGAGCCGATCACGAGCAGCTTCTTCGGCATTTCGGGCGGGGTCATCGCATGGCGATAGGTCCACACGCGCTTGCCGTCGGCCTTTGCGAAGGGCAGGTCGCGAGCGCGCGCACCAGTGGCGACGATCACGTGCTTGGCGGTGAGCTTCTCTTCGCCCTTCTCACCTTTCACCGTGAGGCTGGTCGGGCCGGTCAGCGTGCCCTCGCCCATATGCACCGTGATCTTGTTCTTCTTCATCAGGTGCGTGACGCCCTGGTTGAGCTGCTTTGCCACCCCGCGGCTGCGCTTCACCACCGCTTCGAGGTCGGCCTCGATCTCGCCAGCGATCTTCAGGCCGTAGTCCTTGGCATGCTGGGCATAGTGCAGGATCTCTGCCGAGCGCAGGAGCGCCTTGGTCGGGATGCAGCCCCAGTTGAGACAGATGCCGCCGAGCAGCTCGCGTTCGACGATGGCGGTCTTCAGGCCCAGCTGCGCGCAGCGGATCGCCGCGACATAGCCGCCGGGTCCGGAGCCGAGAACGATGACGTCGTAATTGGTAGCCATTTGGATTTAGCCTTCGGTTTGTCCGACAGGATGGAACGGATGGAACACGGTCCTGGCGCTAAAAAGCGGTTCAGGCGCGTGAGGGGAAACGGAATAGGTATTCGGGTGTGGCGCGGAGTGGGTCATGCGGGCACCATGCCACGAGGGGTCATGTGTAGGACAGCGCTCATGCCCACCGCTCGCCGACCGCGCGGGGGCGATTGTTCTCATCGAGCAGTACGAATTTGAACGTGCCCCGCGCTACCTTGGTTTCGGCCTCGCCATTGCGTTCGCGGGCGATGGCTTCGGCATTGATGGTGAGCGAGGTGTTGCCCCTCGCCGCGATCTCGCAATAGACCGAGAGTTCGTCGCCCACCTGCATTGCGCCGGGGAAGGCGAAATCCGTGGCAGAGACGACCACCGCCTTGCCCTTCCCCTCGCGGCTCGCGAGCGAGCCCGCGCCAAGCGCCATCTGGCTCATCAGCCACCCGCCGAAAACCCCGCCATAGGGGTTGGTGTCGGCAGGCATGGCCGTGACGCGGATGAGGGGTTCTCGAACTTCCTTCGTACCGTACAACAGCCATTCGGGCGCTACACCGAAGAAGGATGCGTATTGCTGAGCGCGTCCAGCGGGGAACCCCCGGCTACCATTTTCATGCGCCAAATAGGTTGCGACTGGGACACCCATCGCTTCTGCCGCGGCGTTAGCATGGTCGAATCCAGCATTAGCTCTGGCTTCCCGTAGTCTCGCAGCGGGAACCGAAGACTGGTCCGAAACCTTGGCCGCCCCCACATCGGCTTCCTTGTGGAGCAATTCACTCGCAGTGCATTCCAAGACGCCGGCAATCTTCTCGAGATTCTCCACCGTCAGAGAGTTAGTCTGACCATTGAGATACTTGGTTAACGCACTGTCAGACAGGCCTGCCCTCAATGAGAGCGATCTGACCGTCAGATCTGCATCCTCGTCGATCAGCTTCTGAATTCTCTGGCGCAGGTCCATTTTGACCTCAAACCACCAGTCCCATCGGGTTCTCGACCAGCTGCTGGAAGGCCTGCATGAACTGCGCGCCGTCTGCGCCGTCGATCGCGCGGTGGTCGAAGCTGCCGGTGGCGCTCATCACGGTGGCGACGCCAAGTGCGCCGTCGATCACGTAAGGACGCTGCTCGCCCGCGCCGACGGCGAGGATCATCGCCTGCGGCGGATTGATCACTGCGTCGAACTGCTTGGTGCCGAACATGCCGAGGTTGGAGAGCGAGGCGGTGCCGCCCTGGAATTCATGCGGCTGCAGCTTGCCGTCGCGAGCCTTGCCCGCAAGCTCCTTCATCTCGGTGCTGATCTGCGCGAGGCCCTTGCGGCCCGCGTCGCGAATGATCGGAGTGATCAGGCCCGAAGGCGCGGCCACGGCGACCGAGATATCCTCGCGCGTGTACTGGTAAAGCTCGTCGCCCTGGAAGCTGACATTGCACAGCGGCACACGCTGCAGCGCGCGGGCTTGCGCCTTGATGAGCAGGTCGTTGACCGACAGCTTGATGCCATCCGCTTCGAGGCTCTTGTTGAGTTCGCTGCGCAGCTTGAGCAGCGCGTCGAGGCGCACATCCACGGTGAGGTAGATGTGCGGGATGGTCTGCTTCGCCTCGGTCAGGCGGCGCGCGATGACCTTGCGGACATTGTTGAGCTTCTGCGCTTCGAAAGGCGCATCGAGGTCGCCGCCCATGGTGGCGGGCTTGGCCGGAGCGGGTGCGGGAGCGGCGGCGGCTTCCTTCGCCGGAGCAGCACTGGGCTTCGCATCCTCGACATCGGCCTTCACGATACGGCCATTCGGGCCCGATCCGGTGATGGTCGAAAGGTCGAGACCCTTCTGCTCGGCAATACGGCGAGCGAGCGGGGAAGCATTGATGCGGTTGCCATCATCGCTCTTGGCAGCGGCGGGAGCGGGAGCCGGAGCAGGCGCTTCGGTGCGCTTCTCTTCCTGCTCTACCTTTTCCTCGCGCGCTTCTTCGGCCTTCGCTTCACCGCCCGACGGAGCCGCCTTGGCAGCTTCGTCCAGATCCTCGCCCTCTTCGGCGAGCATGGCGATTACCGTGCCGACCTTCACGCCCTCGGTGCCTTCATCGACCATGATCGAGGCAATCGTGCCTTCGTCCACTGCTTCGAATTCCATCGTCGCCTTGTCGGTTTCGATTTCGGCCATGATGTCGCCTGCGGAAACGGTGTCGCCCGGCTTCACCAGCCACTTGGCGAGCGTGCCCTCTTCCATGGTGGGCGACAGGGCGGGCATCTTTATCGGCGTGGGCATGTTTTTTACGTTACGTCCTCGCTGGGAATTGTTTGGGTGGGTCCTTGGCCAATTTGGCGCGGGGCCGCAAGGTCCTTGCACAGAATACGAATTAGCTTGTAACCCGTGCCCACAGGAGAGGGCCGGACCTATGCGAATATACCTCGTCGTGATGGACGAAACCGAGGAGGCGAAACACGCGCTGCGCTTCGCCTCGCTGCGCGCCATGAAGACGGGCGGTTCGGTGCATATCCTCGCGCTGGTCCCGCAGCAGACCTTCAATGCCTTTGGCGGCGTGCAGGCCACCATCGAACAGGAAGCGCGCGACCGTGCAGAGGTGATGGCGAACAGCGCAGCTGGAACAATCTTTGGCGAGATGGGCAAAATGCCGGTTATCACCGTGAAACCCGGTTCGCCCGCCGATGTCATTACCCAATATCTCGACGATCACGGGGAAATCGCCGCGCTGGTGCTGGGGACATCGAAGGACGGGGGGAAGGACCCTCTGGTGGCGCATTTCGCCGCGCGCGCGTCCTTCCTGCCCTGCCCGCTTTACCTTATCCCCGGAACGCTCTCCAAAGAACAGCTCGACGAACTGGCCTGAGGCGTCAGGTCAGCGTTCCGCGCGTCGGATAGTCGTTCTCCAGCGTGAAGGTCAGCCCGCTAAGCAAATCGTCGAGATCGGGCCGCGTGAAGGGCGCGTTCTGCACCACCGCGAAGTGCAAGGTTCCGTCTGGCTTCACCAGGAACAGGCCGGGTTCGCTGAACGTATCGGGCTCTTCGCTGCCCTCGCGTTTTTCCGAAATGTAGAGGCCCCATTCGCGGGCCTTTTCCTCGGTCATCGAATGGGCCAGCGGCAGGTCGCCCGTTTCCCATTCCTCATGGCTCACTGCGGCCCGTTCGGGACTGTCCATCGAGACTGCGAAAACATTAATGCCCTTCTCAGTAAACTTGCTGAGCTTCGTGCCGAGTTCCTCGAGGTATTTCTTGCAAATCGGGCAATGCTTTCCGCGATAGAAGACCAGCATGGTAAAGGCATCGGGGCTTTGCTTCGACAACTCGAAGCGCGCATCGATGGTCAGCGGCAAGTCGAGGTCAGGGACAGGCTTTCCTGGAATGAGCATGGGTGTTTTCCTCCTTTGCCCATTCAATGGAAAGGCCCCTCCCCGCGTTCCGGCTATTTCTTCTTACGGCCTTGGTGGCGGATGTTCTTAGGACGGCCGCGCTGGCCCTGGGCGTGTTTCTGGCGCGGTGCGCCCTGTCCTTTCTTGAAGTGCTTTTTCTTCGGCGGCGGTCGGTCTCCGCGCTTTTCGATGGGTGCACCATCACTGTCGGGCAGCTCGAATTTGAGTGCACCGGTGAGCGCGTTGGACTCGGCCAGCCTCAGCTTCAACCGATCGCCGACCGCATAGGTCTTGCCCGTGTTCTCGCCGACTAGTTCTCGCGCGCCTTCGTCATATCGGAAGTAGTCGCGTCCGAGGGTGGAGACAGGCACGAGGCCATCGCCGCCGAGGTTCTCGATAGTGGCGAAAAAGCCAAAGCCCTGAACGCCGGTTATGCGGGTGTGGAATACCTCGCCGACGCGGCCTGAGAGCCATGCCGCGACATAGCGGTCGATGGTGTCGCGCTCGGCCTCCATTGCGCGGCGTTCGGTCTGGCTGATGGCGTCGGTAATCTGGTTCAGCGCCGTGCGGTCGCGGTCCGAAAGACCCGAGGCGTCCGGGATGTTGCCCTTGGGCTTGGGCTGTTCCAGCTTGTACGCATCGACCAGCGCGCGGTGGACGAGAAGGTCGGCATAGCGGCGGATGGGCGAGGTGAAATGCGCGTAGCTGCCAAGCGCGAGGCCGAAATGCCCCGCATTCGCCGGCCCGTAATAGGCCTGCGTCTGGCTGCGCAGCACGGCCTCCATGATGAGCGCCTTTTCCGCCGGGTCTACAATGTCTTTCAGCATGCGGTTGAACAGGCCGGGCGTGATGACCTGCCCCATGGCAAATTTCTTGCCCTGGCTGGCGAGATATTCCTTGAACGCCATCAGCTTCTCGCGGCTCGGCGTCTCGTGGATGCGGTAGACCACCGGCGCGGCTTTCTCTTCCAGCGCCTTGGCCGCCGCGACATTGGCGGCAATCATGAAATCCTCGACCACGCGATGCGCATCGAGGCGTTCGCGCACGGCGATTTCCTCGATCACGCCCTCGTCATTGAGGCGCACCTGACGCTCGGGCAGTTCGAGGTCGAGCGGGTCGCGCGCTTCGCGGGCCTTGAACAGCAGCTTCCACGCGCCCCACAGGTTCTTGAGCGTTTCGTCCGCGCTGCCATCATCGATGGCATTCTGTGCATCCTCGTAAGCAATATTCGCCGCGAGCCGCACGATGGCGCGGGTAAAGCGCCACTTGGTCACCTTGCCCTCAGGCGAGATGCGGATGTGGCAGGCCATCGCCGCGCGGTCCTCGTGCTCGACCAGCGAGCAGACATCGGCGGAGAGGATTTCGGGCAGCATCGGCACAACGCGGTCGGGAAAATAGACCGAATTGCCGCGCTTCCGCGCCTCGCGGTCGAGCTTGCCTCCAGGGCGAACGTAGAACGACACATCGGCAATCGCGACAATGGCCTTGTAGCCACCTTCCCCGTCGGGCTCGGCCCAGATGGCGTCGTCGTGGTCGCGCGCATCGGCTGGGTCGATGGCGACGATGGGCACGTCGCGCAAATCCTCGCGCTTGTCTTCGCTGAGCGGGAGTTCGGCCACTGCCTGCGCTTCTTCCAGTGCTTCGGGCGGGAAGATGTGCGGGATGCCGTGCTTGGCGATGGCAATGAGGCTGAAGCTCTTGGGCGCCAGCGGGTCGCCGATGACCTCGACCACTTTCACCTTGGCGCGGGGTGATTTGCCCATGGGCTCGGCCAGCACCAGCTCGCCTTCCTTCGCCTCGCCGAGGTCGCCGATCGGCGAGGAATTGCGTACTCGCTTGTCCACCGGCGCGAGCCATGGCTTGCCGCTACCGTCCAACTCGACGACGCCCATCAGGCCCTCGGTACGCGCTGGCAGCTTCTTCATCGGGTGGGCAATCCAGCCCTTCCCGCGCTCTTCGGTGCGGGCAAGGAAACGGTCACCGCGTTTCAGCGCCGCGACCTTCTTGCTTTCCTTGACCACGAGCCGCGGCGGCTTGTTCGGCGCGTCCGCATCCCAGCTTTCGGGAACTGCTACTGGCTCGCCATCCTCGATTTCGACGACCTTCAATACGGTCACCTTCGGCAGCCCGCCCATCTTGTGGAACGCGGTTTTCTTGCCGTCGATGAGGCCTTCCTCGGCCATGTCCTTGAGGCGCTTTTTCAGCGCGATTTTTTCCTGCCCCTTGATGCCGAAGGCCTTGGCGATTTCGCGCTTGCCTGCAGGACGGTCGGAGCTCTGGATGAATTCGATTATCTGTTCTTTACTCGGCAAGCCCTGCGGCCTGCCAGTTCTGTTCTGTTTTTTCATGCCTCCCATATGGGGACGGACCTACTCGCTGTCATCCTCTTCCACCGGAATGGGTTCGAATTGTCCTGCGGGGACCGCGCTGGAGACCGGGCTCATCACGCCGCTTTCGCCCGTTGCACTGACGCCGAAAATCCAGTCGTCGCCGCGAATGCCTTCGAGGCGGGCGTTGGTGGCGACGATGTTTTCGATTACCGGCTCCTCGCGCCAGTAAGGCTCGTCGGTTCGGCGCTGCCAGACGGTGTAGCCGATCGCGCCGGGCACTTCGCTCCAGCTGATGTCGGTGAAGGTCTGCACGGCAGCCTCGGCGCTGGAGGCTGGCGGCGCGGGCGAGCGGGCCAGTTTGTCGAGCGCGCGGATATTGAACTGGGTTACCTTGGCGAGATAGGCGAAGTCCATCTCGTCCGCCGTGTCGCCATAGGTCACGCCATCTTCGACGCGCAGGTCCTGATGCTGGTGTTCGTAGTCCTCGACCGCCACGGCGATGCGGATCGCGGGAAAGCCCTTCTCCATGAAGGGTATCTGGTCACCGCCGCGGCCCATGCGGTCGACGCGCCATATCTGGCGCACGTCGAGCCCGCCTTCGGTTTCGTCGGCAAGGTTGTCGAGCCAGCGCGAGAGGTTGCGGCTGGGGCTGTCGTTCTCCCCACCCTCGCGGCGCTGGGCGGAGCGGATGGCATCGGTGAGGTCGGCGCGCGGGCCTTCGGAGAAGACGCGTACGTGGTCGGGGTCGCAATAACCGTCGCTGCCGCAGCTGTTGCCGACGACATCGTTGTTGAGCACGGCCTTGACCTGCCAGCCCTGCTCCTCGGCATAGTCTGCCAGCAGGCGGCCTCCGTAGAGACCCTGTTCCTCGCCCGAGAGCAGCGCGTAGACGATGGTGACAGGATAACGCCGCTGGGTGAGCGCGCGGGCTGCTTCCAGAACGAGCACCGTGCCGGAACCATCATCATTCGCGCCGGGCGCGTCGCTCTCCCAATCCATCGCATCGCTCGCTCGGCTGTCGATGTGGCCCTGCACGATGACGACCTCGTTGGGCCGCTCCGTGCCGCGCTGGATGGCGACGGCATTGCGAATTCGCGTCGGGCGCGGGAGGCGATTGCCTTCCTCGATGCGTTCGGGCGCCACGATGGTCAGGCAGTCGTTGCAGCCTTCCGAAATGCGACCGAATTCGGCGAGGCCCCAGTCGACCGCCGCGCCAATGCCGCGCTCGGGATTGTCCTGCTCGGACAATGTGTGCCGCGTGCCGAAGCCGACCAGCGTGTCGATGTCGGCACGCAGGCGCTCCTGCGAGACACTTGCTGCGGGGTCTTCAGGTATTGGCGTCGTGCTCTGCGCAGCGAGTGGTGTGGCGAGAAGGGCGACAAGCGGGATGAGCTTTCTCATGCCCACAGTCTTGCCGCGAAACACAAGTAATACAAGCGCCTGTTTCCCCGCGGAGGCGGGGACCTCCTTCGGACGAGCCTATGCTGCCTGAGGCCCCAGCCTTCGCTGGGGAGCAGGTGATTCTCAGTAAGCCTTTGCCAGCAGGACGCGTTCGGTCGCAGGATCGCCGGTGAAGATGCACGCGCCGTCCACCGGCAGGCTCTCCATCGGTACGTTGCGGATGGTGAGCTTGTGCTCCTTCAGCCGCTCGACGACCTTTTCCAGCGCCGCGCCGGTCGGCTTCGACCACTGGACCTCGACCCAACCCGGATAGCGCGAGGCGGCGAAGTGCTTTTCGACCTCGGCGAAATCGGTGACGCCGCGCGTGATGTTGGCATCACGCCGCTCTGCAGCTTCGGTGAGCAGCGCGTTTTGCATATCGGCGAGCACATCGGGGATGGTCTGCCCGGCAACTTCGCGCGTAGGGGTCTGGAAGGCGGACTTGCCGGTTTCCATGTCCCACAGGCGGTCGCGGCGCAGCATCGAGACGACGCCGTTCTCCATGTCGCGGCCACCGACCTCGACGATGACGGGGGCACCTTTCCGCACATAGTCCCAGCGCTTCTGCGCCGCCTTGCCGGGGCGGGTATCGAGCAGCACGCGCAGCGGCTCGCCCAGTACCTGCTGGCTGGCGAGCGTCGCGCGCAGGGCCTCGCAATACTCGATGAGCGCTTCGTCTTCCGGCTTGTCGCGCAGCATCGGCAGGATGACCACCTGCTGCGGCGCAATCTTCGGAGGCAGGCGCAAGCCGTCGTCATCGCCGTGGGTCATGATGACGCCGCCGACCATGCGGGTGGAGACACCCCAGCTCGTAGTATGGCAGAGGCTCTCTCCGCCTTCCTTGTTCTGGTACTTGATGCCCGAAGCCTTGGAAAAGTTCGTGCCGAGGTAATGGCTGGTGCCGGCCTGCAGCGCCTTGCCGTCCTGCATCATGGCCTCGATAGACCAGGTCTCGACCGCGCCGGGGAAGCGCTCGTTCTCAGGCTTTTCGCCGGGCACGACCGCCAGCGCGAGGTCCTCGTCCGCAAAGGCGCGATAGACTTCGAGCATGGTGAGCGTATGGTCCTTCGCCTCGCCCTCGTCTGCGTGCGCGGTGTGGCCTTCCTGCCAGAGGAATTCGCTCGTGCGCAGGAACATGCGGGTGCGCATTTCCCAGCGCACGACATTGGCCCACTGGTTGAGCTTCAGCGGCAAATCGCGCCAGCTCTGCACCCAGCGCGCCATGGCGTCGCCGATGATGGTTTCGGAGGTCGGCCGCACGACCAGCGGCTCTTCCAGCTTGGCTACGGGGTCGGGGACCAGCCCGCCGTCCTTGCCTGCAATCAGGCGGTGGTGCGTGACGACCGCCATTTCCTTGGCGAAGCCTTCGACGTGCTCCGCCTCGCGTTCGAAATTCGAGAGCGGGATGAAGATTGGGAAATAGGCGTTCTCGTGGCCGGTCGCCTTGATGCGGTCATCAAGCAGGCGCTGCATGCGTTCCCAGATGCCGAAGCCCCACGGGCGAATGACCATGCAGCCGCGCACCCCCGATTCCTCCGCCATCTCGGCAGCGGAGATGACTTCCTGGTACCAGGCCGCGAAATCGTCGGCACGGCGGGCGTTCAATGCATGGCGGATGTTGGCCACGGGAATTCCTGTATCTTGGCTGTTGGTCGGCGGGCGCGCCGATGCAATTATTTGCTAAGCTCGTCCAGCTTCTTCTGCATGGCGGCCATCTGTTCGCGCATGGCGGCCAGCTCGCCATCGGATTCCTTCTTGGCGGAATCGACGGTCTTGTGGGTCGCCGGGATGAAGGCCTCGGCCGCGTTCTGCATCATCTTGAGGTTCGCCTCGGCCATCTTGGCGAGCGGGTTCGCCTCGATACCCTTGGCAAAGGCTGCCTGCAGCTGTTCGCGGTTCTTACGGAAATTGGCCATGCTCGCTTCAAGGTAGCTCGGCATCATCGACTGCATCGAATTGCCATACATGGAGATGAGGTCGCGCAGGAAGCTGACCGGCAGCATCGGCTGCCCGCCCTGGCTTTCTTCCTCGACGATAATCTGCGTCAGGATGGTGTGGGTGATGTCCTCGCCCGTCTTGGCGTCGAGCACTTGGAAATCGACATTGTCACGGACCATCTTCGCCAGATCGTCGAGCGTAATGTAGCTCGAGGTATCGGTGTTGTAGAGCCGCCGGTTGGCGTATTTCTTGATGATGATCGGTTCGCCTTCGGCGGTCCGCTTTGCCATGTCGCTTTATCTCCCCATTGTGCGTTGCAAGAAGCCTTAGCATTTGCACAATGTGCAGCGCAACATGCGTTTCAGCGCTGGAAGCGGTTGCCCAGTACCGTCAGCAGTTCATATTGTGAAACAGCGGTTTGCTGCGCAGCATCGGGGAGGTTGTAGGGCAGCTCGAGCCAGTCGCCCTCGCCGATTTCGGGCGCGTCGGTCAGGTCGACGACGATCATGTCCATCGACACTTTGCCGAGAATGGGAAGTCGCTTCTCATCGGCTACGAAGTGCGCCCCGCCCCATGCGCGCAGGATGCCGTCGGCATAACCAAGCGAGAGGACACCCACGCGAATGTCATGCTGCGCGGTAAACGTCGCATTATACCCGACACATTCGCCCGCGCTGAGTTGGCGGGTCTGTATGATGGCCGCCTTGGGATAGGCCACCTGCCGGATTTCTCCGGCTAGTTCCGGACGCGGGACACCGCCGTAGAGACAAAGCCCGGGACGTGTCAGATTAAAATGATAGTCTGCGCCCAGAGCAATGCCTGCGCTGTTCGCAAGGCTGGCCTCGCGGTGTTCAATGCTCGGGAGGATATCGCGGAATGCGGCCAGCTGACGCGCGTTCATCGCGCTGTCTTCGTCCGCGCAGGCGAGGTGGCTCAGCAGCACCTGCACCTCGAGCGCCTGCACCACAGGCTCGGAAATCTCGTGCCGTGAAATCCCGAGCCGGTTGATGCCCGTATCTACCATCAGGTGGCACGCCCCTCCCCCGCCCTCGGTCCAGAGCTTTGCTTGCCGGACAGAGTCGATGACCGGCACCACGCCTGTCTCTCGCGCATAAGCAACCTCGGCAGCGTCGAGCGGCCCATGCAGCACAGCTACCTGAGAGGACTCGACATGCTCGATTACCGGCGCGACCTCACTCCAATGCGCGACGAAGAAATCGCGGCATCCCGCATCGCGTAACACCGGCACACAGTGTTTCACACCGAGGCCATAACAATCCGCCTTCACCGCCGCCCCTGCCCGCGCCGCGCCCGACATCCGATCGAGCGCGCGCCAGTTTGCGGCAAGCGCATCCCGGTCGATATCGAGGCGCAGGGTTGGCGGCGGGAGACTTGTCACGGGATTGCAGGACTCACGGGCGGCGCATGGCCGGAGTCCTCGAAATCGCGCGGCGGGCCGTCGGGCAGGCCCCACCATGCCACGACCAGACCGAACGCCATGACCGCCCAGCAATACCACAGGCCCGAATAGGGATTACCTGTCACCGCGACGATGTAGCCTGCGATGAGTGGCAGGAAGCCGCCGAGGTAGCCCGCGCCGATATGGTAGGGGATGGACATCGAGCTGTAGCGGATCTTGGCCGGGAACATCTCGGTCAAGAGCGCGGCGACCGAGCCGTAGGTAAGCGCGGACAGCATGCCGAGGCAGCACAAGAGCGCGATGATTCCGACAATGGTGCCAAGGCCGGGGTTCTGGGTTTCGAAGTTGTACCCGCGCTCCTCAAGCACGCCTTGGAGCGCTGCCTTGGAGGCTGCAGGTTCGCCAGAAAAGTCGCCAGTCACCGGCTCGCCGCCAACCGTTACAGCTAGCGCGTTGCTTTCCTCGACGGTGTACTCGATGCCGAGTGCTGAAAGTCCCGACAGCGTGCGCCCGCACTCTGTCGCCTGCACGTCTGCGAAGGGGTCGTATTCGCACTCGGGACCACTGACCACCACAGGCGCGGCGCGTGCGCTTTCGGACAGGCCGGGATTGGCCAGCGCACCCAGGCCCCAGAAAATCGGGAAGAGGAAGAAGAGCGTCGCCAGTGCACCGATGACGAGCGGTTTCTTGCGTCCCACGCGGTCGGACCATTTGCCGACGAAGATGTAGAAGCTCATCGAGATGAGGCCGGCAATCAGCATGATCCATTCGGTCAGCTGCGTATCCAAACGCATGGGCCCGCGAAGGAAGGACAGGCCGTAGAAGAACGCCGTATACCAGATGACCGTCAGGACGCCCGCGACACCGAACAGCGCGACGAAGATACGCCGCTTGTTGCCGGGATAGGTGAAACTTTCGATGAAGGGATTGCCGGCTGTCTCGCCTGCCTCTTTCATCGCCTTGAACACCGGGCTCTCGGAAAGCTTCAGACGCATCCACAACGAGATTACGAGCAGCAGGATCGAGAGCAGGAACGGGATACGCCAGCCCCAGGCGATGAAGTCGTCCTCGGGGATGAGCAAGCGGCAGGCAATCACGACGATAATCGACAGGACGAACCCGCCAACGACGCTCGCCTGGATAAAGCTCGTGTAGAAGCCACGCTTTTCGGGCGGGGCATGCTCGGCCACATAGATGGCCGCACCGCCATACTCGCCGCCGAGGGCCAGACCCTGGATGATGCGCAGGAGGATGACGATAATCGGCGCGGCGATGCCGATGGTCGCCACTGTCGGAATGAAGCCCACGCCCGCTGTCGCAATGCCCATCAATGTCACGGTGACGAGGAAGGTGTATTTGCGCCCCAGCCTGTCGCCGAGGAAGCCGAACAGGATGGCGCCGATGGGACGGAAGGCGAAGCCGATGGCGAAAGTCGACCAGACCAGCAGCAGGCCCAGCACCTCATTGTCGACGTCGTAGAAGGCGTCCTTCAGGATGTAGGCCAAGGTGCCGTAGATGAAAAAATCGTACCATTCGAAAATGGTGCCTGCGCTGCTGGCACCGATGACAAGCTTGATCTCCTTGTCGGTCGGTTCCCTTTGCAAGGCTGTTGCCCCTGCCATGTCCCTCAACTCCCGTCTCGTATGGTTTTTATGGGTGCGGCTTAGCGTTCCTCTTCGCCTGAGGAAAGCGCGTCCAGCGCAGCCTTCCACGGCAGGAGTATCGCACCATGACGGGCGGGATAGTCCCGGGCTGGCTCGATGAGGTGGAGGTCGGGCCAGTCGGGTAGTTGTGCATCGCCGCGGAGCCAGGCGCCAATCGCATCGGCACCGGCGGCAATATCGGCCTTCGATTTACCCCTGCAATGGCGTGCGAATATGGCCGCAGACGCCTGACCGACGGCACAGGCCGTCACCCTGAGGCCAAGACGCGAGAAATCCTCATCGAAAGAAACCGCAAGAGTGCTGCCACAGGTGGACGAGCGGGCCTCGCCTTGGAATCGCGCTTCGGGATTTGGTGGGTATTGCGCCAGTTCCACCGCGAGCGCCAGCATTTGCGGTGAATAAAGAGGAGCCTTCGACTGACCGCTCACTCCGCTGCAGCTTCTGCTTCCTGGGCCTCGCGTTCGGCTGCCTGCTCGCCCAGAAGCCGTGCCCTTCGCTGCGCCAGCACTTCGACGAGCGAGCGCGAGCCAGCATCGACCAGTTCGTAGCTCTTGGCCGTCGTAATCCAGACCGGGCGGCCGCGGTAGTCCCAGACCGAATCGTAGCCAAGGACCAGGACCGAAAAACCGATAATCGCGATGACCAGGCCCTTGAGCGCGCCGAAGCCAACGCCAAGGATGCGGTCGATGGGGCCGAGCACCGAATTGCGAGAAGCCATGCCGACGTTGTTCGCAATCACCTTCATTGCGGCATAGGGAATAAGCAGAAGGAGCGTGAACGACAGCACCGAAGTGGTGACATTCTTGCCGATATAATCCTGCAGCACGATGGTCAGCGGCGTGTGCATGTAGCGGATGGCGAAGCCCGCAAGGATCCACGAGCCCAGCGACAGCACTTCCTGCAGGAAGCCGCGCATGTAACCGCCCGTGGCTGCGACGCCCACGATCAGCAGAACAAGAAAATCGAAACCCGTCATAAAAACCCAATTAACCCCTATGGGTTTGGGGTTTATTAACTGCTCATCACCCGGTCAACGAGGTTTGCCAATTGTCCCAGCTGGCTATAATCGAGGCCTGACGAGCCGTTCTTCGTATCGGACGGGCCGAACCCCTTGTCGAAGCCGAGCTTGGCCGCCTCGCGCAGGCGCACCCCGCCATGGGCCACCGGACGCACTTCTCCGGCTAGGCTGACTTCGCCCAGCCAGACGCTTCGGTTGGGCAAGGGCTTGTCGGCAAGAGCGCTCACCAGTGCCGCTGCGACAGCCAGATCGGCGGCTGGGTCGGAGAGGCGATAGCCGCCCGCGACGTTGAGATAGACCTCGGCCGAACTGAACGAGAGCCCGCAGCGCGATTCGAGCACAGCGAGCAACATGGCGAGGCGACCATTGTCCCACCCAACCACGGCACGGCGCGGCGTCGCACCCGATTGCAGCTTCACGATGAGCGCCTGTATCTCGAGCAGCACGGGCCGCGTGCCTTCCATCGCCGGGAAGACTGCACTGCCCGCCATCGGCTGCTCGCGTCCGGAGAGGAACAGCATGGAAGGGTTCTCGACCTCTTCCAGGCCGTCGCCCGCCATGGCAAAGACGCCGATTTCGTCGACTGCACCGAACCGGTTCTTCAGCGCGCGCAGGATGCGATACTGGTGGCTCCGCTCGCCCTCGAAGCTCATCACCACATCGACCATGTGTTCGAGCACGCGCGGGCCGGCGATATTGCCGTCCTTCGTGACATGCCCGACCAGCACCAACGCGACGCCGTTTTCCTTGGCGTAGCGGATAAGCTCGAACGCGCAGCCGCGCACCTGGCTGACTGTGCCGGGAGCGCCTTCGATAGTGTCCGAATGCATCGTCTGGATGGAATCGATGACAAGGAATTTTGGCGTTTCCATCTGGCCAAGCGTGGTAAGGATATCGCGCACACCGGTGGCCGCAGCCAGCTTCACCGGAGCATCCGACAGCCCAAGCCGCGCGGCGCGCATACGGACCTGCCCCGAGGCTTCCTCGCCGCTCACGTAGGCCACGCTGTGCCCCTCGCGTGCGACCTTGGCTGCTGCTTGCAGCAAGAGCGTAGATTTACCGATTCCCGGGTCGCCGCCCATCAGGATGGCGCTGCCCGGCACGAGGCCACCGCCCAATGCGCGGTCGAATTCGGCGAGACCCGTCTTCTGGCGCAAGGGCATTTCGCCCGGCTTGTCGAGATCGACGAACTCGACCGCCCTGCCCCCGCTCGACAAGTCATGCTTCAAGGAAAAGACGGTCGCGGGCGCATCCTCGACAAGAGTGTTCCATTCCGCACAATCGGCGCACTGGCCCTGCCAACGGTGGGAAACAGACCCGCAGGCCTGGCAGACATAGCGTTTCTTCGGTTTCGCCATGCGCGTTTCACTAACAGAACATTTGAAGAACGCAATTGCCTTTGCCCCGCGCGCTGTGCACAAGCATTTTTAATGCGGCAGAAGGAACTCAGGATTGCACTGGTCTGCTACGGCGGGGTGAGCCTGGCAGTCTATATGCATGGCGTCACACGCGAATTGTGGCAGCTGGCGCGCGCAAGCCGCGATTTTCTGTGCCACGGCCCGGAGCGCGGCGGGGTCCACCAGGTCTATCGCGAACTGCTCGAACATATCGAGGAAGAACACGACCTGCGCCTGCGCGTCCTGCCCGATATCATGAGCGGTGCGAGCGCGGGCGGCATCAACGCAGTCTTCCTCGCGCAGGCAATCTTCTCGGGCCAAAGCCTCGAGCCGCTGACCGACCTCTGGCTGGAAGTCGCCGATGTCGATGAACTGACTGACCCTGATGCGAAATTGCGCTGGTCGGGAGGGAAATTCTGGGCGCAGCCGCTCGCCAACTGGTTGCTGAGCAGGCCGGGCAACGAAATTTCCTCCGAAGTCGCCCCTGAAACGCGCGACGAGGTGCGGCGCAAGGTTTCGCACCTCATCCGCGGCCGCTGGTTCGAACCGCCTTTTTCAGGGCTGGGTTTCTCCAAACTCCTTGAGCGTGCGTTTACCGCCATGGCCGATACCGAGGCGGAGGCTCCCCTACTGCCGCCGGGCCATCCGCTCGACCTGTTCGTTACGACAACCGACTTCCACGGCTATCTCGAACTGCTCCACCTCAACAGCCCCCCGGTGGTCGAGGACAGCGAACACCGCCTGCCGATTACCATGCGCCGCAAGACGCCGCGCAGCGGTGGCGAAGATTTGGCGAACCCGCTCGAACTGGTCTTCGCGGCCCGCGCGACTGCAAGCTTCCCGGGCGCCTTTCCTCCCTTGAAAATCGGCGAGATCGAGCAGCTATCAGCCGACACGGACCGTGAATGGCGAAGCCGCGACGAATTTCTCGACCGCATCATGCCAGTCCACGTCATGCGCGACGGGGTGGAAGACGTCTCGCTGATCGACGGTTCGGTGCTGGTCAACAAGCCCTTCGGCGGGGCCATGGCCGCGCTGCGTGGCCGCCCTGCCCAGCGCGAGGTCGACCGCCGCTTCGTCTATGTCGACCCCAAGCCCGACCGCTTCAGCGAACGCCATGCGCGCGGCAAGGAGGACGTGGGCTTCTTCACCGCCATTTTCGGCTCTCTCTCCACCATCCCGCGCGAACAGCCCATCCGCGATAACCTCGAACAGCTGGAAGAACAGAGCCGCGAGGCCGAACGGCTCGGACGCATCGTCATGGCGCTGCGGCCCGAAGTCGAACGGACGGTGGAAAAACTGTTCGGCTACACGCTGTTCTTAGACAACCCGACGCCCAAGCGCCTCAAGGCGTGGCGGCAAAAAGCGCAGCAGGCGGCCGCCGAGCAAGCGGGATACGCCTTCCATTCTTACGCGCAGTCGAAGAAAAGCGGCATCGTGACACGGCTGGCCAAGCTGGCATGGGAAGCTGCCCCTTCGCTGCATTTGCGCGACCATTCGCCGGTTTCCGAAGTGTTGCGCGGCGAGTTGAACCGACGCGGGCTGGAAACCCTCTCCGACCCCAAGGGCGGCGCCACGCCAGAGGCCATCACCTTCTTCCGCGAGCACGACATCGGCTTTCGCATCCGCCGCCTGCGCCTGCTGGCGCGCCGCCTCGCACGAGACTGGGAGGCCGACCCCGAAATCCCCGACGACGCGCTTGAAAAAGGCCGCGATGCGATATTCCAAATTCTCGCGCTCTATTTCGAGAAGGAGAATGCGAGCGCACTGGGAGAAGAATTCGCGGAAATCGCGGGCCATGTCATGGCCGACCCGGCGGCAATGCTCGACCATATTGAAAAGAAACGCCTGCTCCCCGAAATCGACGACCGGGCCGAAGAAATGCTGGCCGAGGCGCTGGCCGAGATGCCTGCCAATCTCAAGCGCCGCATGCTCTTCGCCTATCTCGGTTTCCCATTTTACGATGTCGCCACCCTGCCCCTGCTGCGCAACGAGGGCCTCACCGAATTCGACCCCGTAAAAGTCGACCGCATCAGCCCCGACGACGCCAAGAGCATCCGCGACGGCGGCACGGCGGCCACCTTGCGCGGCACCGAATTCTACAATTTCGGCGCTTTCTTCAGCCGCGCCTACAGAGAGAATGATTACCTGTGGGGCCGCCTCCACGGGGCCGAGCGGATGATAGACCTCGTCTTCTCGACCGCGCGCGGTGACACGGAGGATATTACCGCCCGAGAATTCAAGCGCCGCGCCTTCCTGGCGATACTAGATGAAGAAGCCGAGACGTTCCGCTGTTCTGCGGCTCTAATCGAGCAGATACGCGGCGAGGTGATCGAGCGCCTAGCGTAGTAGCTAAGCGCCGAAAGCGGTGCGGATTTTCTCGAAGAAGCTCTTGGACTGCGGGCATTCGTCGCCCGTTTCCAACTCGCGGAACTGTTCGAGGATTGCGCGCTGTTCCTTGGAAAGCTTGGTCGGGGTCTCGACGGCAATCTCGACCACCATGTCACCGCGACCGCGGCCCTGCAGGACGGGCATGCCCGCGCCGCGCTGGCGCAGCTGCTTGCCCGACTGGATGCCTGCTGGGATCTCGAGCGTCAGTTCCTCGCCGTCGAGGCCGGGGATTTCTATCGAACCGCCCAGCGCCGCCTTGGTGAAGCTGATCGGAACGCGCGTCGCGAGCGTGGTCCCCTCGCGCTGGAAAATCTCGTGCGGTTTTACATGGACGAAGATGTAGAGGTCGCCAGCGGGTGCACCGCGCGGTCCTGCTTCGCCCTTGCCGGACAGGCGGATGCGCGTGCCGGTATCGACGCCTGGCGGGATGTCGACTTCAAGCTTCTGGGGTACGTCCACCCGCCCTTCGCCGCGACAGTCGCGGCAAGGTGAGGTAATGACTTCGCCCGCGCCGTGGCAATTGGGGCATGGCCGCTCGACCACGAAGAAGCCCTGTTTCGCGCGCACATTGCCCTGCCCGCCGCAAAGGTTACAGGTGCGGGCATGGGTGCCCGGCTGCGCGCCCGAGCCGTGGCAGGTGTCGCAGGCCTTGCTGACCTCGATTTCGATTTCGCTCGACTTGCCGTGGAAGGCCTCTTCGAGATCAATCTGCATGTCGTAGCGAAGGTCGGCCCCGCGCCGCGGACGGGCACGCCCGCCGCCACCACCGAAGGCCGAGCCGAAAATGGTCTCGAAAATGTCGCCGATATCGCCGAAGTCCGCATTGCCATGCGCTCCGCCCGGACCGCCGCCGTTCTGGAAGGCGGCATGGCCATACTGGTCGTAGGCCGCACGCTTCTGCGGGTCCTTCAGGCAGTCGTAGGCGACGCTGATGGCCTTGAAAGTGTTCTCACTGTCCTTGCAGCCCGGATTGCGGTCCGGATGGTGCTTCATCGCAAGCTTGCGATAGGCGCTTTTGATGGTCGCGCTGTCGGCATCGCGACTGACGCCGAGCAGTTCGTAAAAATCGATTTCGGTAGCTGACATTGCAATCCCCGCCCTAAAACTTACCCCCACCGGAGCGCCTTGGCACCGGTGGGGGAGCAGTTTTCATCAGGCGTCTCAGTTCTTCGCGTCTTCGTCGACTTCGGAGAATTCGGCGTCGACCACCTCTTCCTCCTGAGCGGCGTCCGAACCGGCGTCGCCGCCTTCCGGAGCATCCGAAGCGGCATTCGCCTGCTCCTGCTCGTAAATCGACTGGCCCATCTTCATCGCGCTCTGCGACAGGTCCTGGGCCTTGGCGTTGATGTCAGCGGCATCGTCGCCTTCGAGCGCGGTCTTGAGCGCTGCGACCTTCTCTTCCACTTCGCCCTTCAGCGAAGCGTCGATCTTGTCGCCATGCTCTTCGAGTTGCTTCTCGGTCGCGTGGACAAGGCTGTCGGCCTGGTTGCGGGCCTCGGCACCTTCGCGGCGCTTCTTGTCCTCGTCGGCGAACTTTTCCGCGTCCTGCACCATCTGGTCGATGTCGGCGTCCGACAGACCGCCCGAAGCCTGGATGCGGATCTGCTGTTCCTTGCCGGTGCCCTTGTCCTTGGCCGACACGTTGACGATGCCGTTGGCGTCGATGTCGAAAGTGACTTCGATCTGCGGCACGCCGCGCGGTGCGGGCGGGATACCGACAAGGTCGAACTGGCCGAGCAGCTTGTTGTCGCCTGCCATCTCGCGCTCGCCTTGGAACACGCGGATCGTCACCGCCTGCTGGTTGTCCTCGGCAGTCGAGTAGGTCTGGCTCTTCTTGGTCGGGATCGTCGTGTTGCGATCGATCATCTTGGTCATGATGCCGCCGAGCGTTTCGATACCCAGCGACAGCGGGGTCACGTCGAGCAGCAGCACGTCCTTGACGTCGCCCTGGAGGACGCCGGCCTGGATGGCAGCACCCATGGCCACGACTTCATCGGGGTTCACGCCGGTGTGCGGCTTCTTGCCGAAGAATTCTTCGACCACTTCGCGGACCTTGGGCATGCGGGTCATGCCGCCGACGAGGATGACCTCGTCCACGCCGCCCTTGTCGATGCCCGCGTCGGCCAGTGCCTTCTTGCAAGGCTCTAGCGTACGCTTGATGAGGTCGCCGACCATCTTTTCGAGGTCCGAGCGGCTGATGGTTTCTACAAGGTGCAGCGGGGTGGACGAACCACCTTCCATTCGTGCGGTTATGAAGGGCAGGTTCACTTCAGTGGTCTGCGCCGAGCTGAGCTCGATCTTCGCCTTCTCAGCCGCTTCCTTGAGGCGCTGCAGGGCGAGCTTGTCGCTCCGCAGGTCCATGTTTTCCTTCTTCTTGAACTGGTCGGCCAGCCACTCGACGATTGCGCTGTCGAAGTCTTCACCGCCGAGGAAGGTGTCGCCATTGGTCGACTTCACCTCGAACACGCCGTCACCGATTTCGAGGATCGAGACGTCGAAGGTGCCGCCGCCGAGATCGTATACGGCGATGGTCTTGCCGTCGTCCTTCTCGAGGCCATAGGCCAGCGCAGCCGCAGTCGGCTCGTTGATGATACGCTCGACCTCGAGGCCGGCGATCTTGCCCGCGTCCTTGGTCGCCTGGCGCTGTGCGTCGTTAAAATAGGCCGGGACGGTGATGACCGCCTTTTCGACCTTCTCGCCGAGATATTCCTCAGCCGTTTCCTTCATCTTCTGCAGGATGAAGGCGGAAACCTGGCTGGGGCTGTATTTTTCACCGGCAGCTTCGACCCATGCATCGCCGTTCGGACCCTTGACGATGTCATAGGGGACCAATTCCATGTCCTTCTTGGTCATGGGGTCGTCGAAGCGGCGGCCGATGAGGCGTTTGATCGCGAAGAGGGTGTTGTCAGGGTTGGTGACCGCCTGGCGCTTGGCCGGCTGGCCGATAAGACGCTCGCCATCCTTGGTGAAGGCGGTGATCGAGGGCGTGGTGCGCGCACCTTCGGAATTCTCGATGACCTTGGGCTTGCCGCCGTCCATCACGGCTACGCAGCTGTTGGTGGTGCCAAGGTCGATACCGATAATCTTGCTCATGGTTTCCCCATCTGTTTCAAGTCATTGGACGCTGCGCAGCTGGTTTCCCGCGAGTGGCAAAACCGGTCGGCAGCTCGATAAAACGGTGTATTACAGGGGCGATATAGGAGCGCTTTTCCTTGGCACAAGGGATGCGGGTCGCTAGTTTTTTACACGAACGAATACAGGAGTTTTTCGATGAATTTCGGCCGTCGCCTTCTTGCCCTGCCCGCAATTGCCGCCCTCGCGCTGACAGCCTGTGCCGACGGGGAAGAAGCGGAGGAAACCGCGGTTGCCGCCGTTGATACTGCGCCAATAATCGAGAATGCGCGCCTGGTCCTGCCCCCGGTGAGCGGCAATCCGGCAGCGGCCTATTTCGATATCACCAACCCGGGCGAAATGCCCCTGACCATCTCGGCGGTCGGTATCGATGGCGCTGGCCGGACAGAACTGCACCAGTCCATGGAGATGGACGGCAAAATGATGATGGAAGGCATGTCGGGCATCGACGTGGCGCCGGGAGAAACGAGCAGCCTCGCACCTGGCGGAATGCATGTCATGGCGTTCGACCTCGACGACAGTGTCACTTCGGGTAGCACGGTCGAGATGACCCTCACTTTCGCGAGCGGCGAGACCATGACCGCGCCGGTTGCCGTCCAAGGTGCCGGGGACGAGCGCTGAACAAGCTCGCCGACAATCTGGGGGTAGAAAGCCATGATGAGCCCGTCCCGCCCAAATGCGCGGCGGGCGGGGAGCGGGTGCTGACCCCGGGCGAAATTGTCTTGGCGCGCACCGTGTTTGGCGATGCCATCGACTATTCGCGGATCACGATAAAGCGGCGCAAGTGGTTTCCCTTCCAGCCCCGCCGCATCACCATGGCTCCGCGCGGCCACCTGCATTTCCACCCCTCGTCGAAGAATTATTGCGACGATTTCTCGCAAGTCAGCATCATCCGGCAGGGCCTGCTCATCCACGAGCTGGTGCATGTTTGGCAGGTCCAGACCAAGGGCGAGTGGTATCTCGTTACCCGCCGCATGCCATGGGCACGCTATGATTACAGCCTAAAGCCCGGCTGGTCGCTCGATCGCTACGGCATCGAGCAGCAGGCCGAAATCGTGAAGCACGCGTTCTGGCTGAGGAATGGAGTGAAGCTAGCGGGGGCGCCCGATGTCTCCGCCTATGATTTGCTGGTCAGGTTTCCCGGGGCGACCGGGTGAACGCATTCATCGTCATGCAAGGTTCGCTCGACAAAATGAAACCGGCACCAGGGGAAAGTTTCGTGAAAGCAGGTCTGGCTGTATTCGGCATCCTAGCCATGGCCACGGGGTCGGCTCTTCCGATTTCCGCGCAAGGGCTTCCTGACCGCAAAGCGCTGGTCGAAGATGCTTTTGCCCACGCCAAGGCCACCATTCCCACGCTTTCGGTCGAAGAAATCGCATGTGTCGCCAACCAGCGACAAATCGCATTGGCAGACAAGGCTTCGCTCTTGTTTCCCTGCGAATTGCAGGAACTGGTCGAGGACGAGTTCGACGCTGCGATGCTGGTCACGCTGTTGCTCGCCGAGCCGTTGTCGCAAGCGCCCGCATTCGAGAGCGATGCTCAGGTTGCAGCGAAAGCCGCTGCGATTGGCGCTGTGGCTGTCGGTATGGCGGTCGGCCCCGGCTCGGAACTAGAAGTGGTCGAGCGGGCGAAAGACAATCGCGGTGTCGCAGCGCCCGGCCTTGCTGCCTACGCGCCTCCGGATTCGCGCGTGATAAGAGCGGAAGCCTCGCGATTGAGGCGCGAGGAGGACTTGAGCCGAACCTCGGACAGGACCGACGAGATTGCCCGCGAAAGGGCTCGCGAAAAGCGCGAGGAGGAACTCACACGCCAGGCCGAATATGCCTCGGTGACCACCTTCCTCGATGTCTCCAACCGATTGTCATTCTGTCCGGCCGACGGTCGCGCTTTCCTCAAGCGCGCCACAGAATATGCGGTCAGCCCGGTGCAGGAAGATCGGGTTTACGGCCTCTGGGCCGACGACCGCAGGCATGCGCTCGAGCCCTATCTCAACGACCGTTCACGCTGCCGTTGAAACTCGCACGCTGCATTAACCGGTCCCTGCTATCGCTCTTGCGACAGTGGACCGAGAGGGTTTGAATATGCATCAGTTGGACGACCTCATCGTCTTCGACTCGACCCAGTTCCCGCGCCATGAGCGTGACGAGGAACTGGCCAATTCCGACACGATGCACGGCTATGCGCTCGCTCGCCACATCGCCGACGGATTGCGGGAACGCGGTTTCGGCGAGGTCGAGCTGATCGGGGAAGACTGGGGCTGGTATTGCGATGTCCCGAACGAGGGCTACGCGCTGATGTACGGCGTGTGCAACGAGCAGGACAGCGGCTTCCTAATCCAGTTCGACCCTCGCAAGCCGGTCATCAGGCGGTGGTTTCGCAAGATCGAAGTGGAGCCGCGGGTCCGCGCGCTGCAAAACGCGGTTTTCGAAATCCTCGAGCAGGCCCCTGGCCGCACGGATGGCCCGCGCTTCACTGACAAGTACTAGCGCTCCTCAATCGTAGGTCACTCCGGGCAATCCCTGCCCGCCATCCGCAATGAAGCTATCGATGCGCGCCTCCAGCGCCGGCAGCGGGACCGAGCCCAATGACAGCACCACATCGTGGAATTTGCGAATGTCGAACGCATCGCCCAGCGCCTCTTCCGCCCTCGCCCGTTCGCGGCGAATGGTCATTTCGCCGAGCTTGTAGGCCAGCGCCTGCCCCGGCCAGCTGATGTAGCGGTCGATTTCAGTGCCGACTTCGCGGTCCGACAGGGCGGTGTGGCTGGAGAGGTAGTCAACCGCCTGCTCGCGGCTCCAACCATAGTGGTGGATGCCGGTATCGATGACGAGCCGCGCGGCGCGCCACATCTCGTAGGATAGCTGGCCGAAGCGCTCATAGGGCGTGCGGTAGATGCCCATCTCATTGCCGAGATATTCGACATAGAGCCCCCAGCCCTCGCCGAAACCGGAGAAATAGGTCTGGCGGCGGAAGCGCGGCGCGTCGTCCTGCTCCAGCGCAATTGCGGCCTGGAAGGAATGGCCCGGAGCGCATTCATGCATGGTCAGCGCAGGGATGTTGTAGACGGGACGCGAGGGCAGGTCGTGCGTGTTGATCTGGCAATATTCCAGCCCGCCGCGGCCGGCCGTGTAGAAGGGCGCAATAGCCGGGTCGACCGGACGCAGGCCATGGCGATAGCGCGGCAGGAAACCGAAGTAGTCGTCCAGCCTGTCATCGACGCGCTTGGCGGTATAGGCAGCGACACCCATCAGATCGTCGGGCGTATCGGCGACGAATTGCGGGTCGGTTCGCAGGAAGGCGATGAACTCGGCCAAGGTGCCTGTGAAGCCCGCATCTTCCTTGGCCTTTTCCATCTCGGCGGTGATGCGCGCGACTTCATCGAGGCCGATCCGGTGGATTTCCTCCGCCGTCAGGTCGAGCGTCGTGTACTGGCGGATCTGCTGGGCGTAATAAGCCTCGCCCTCGCGAAATTCGCTCGCGCCGAGCGTAATGCGCGTCTGCGGCAAATAGGTGTTGCGGAAGAAATCGAGCAGGTCGCGATAGGCGGGCGTCACGCTCTCGGAAATGGCAGCCTTGCCTGCCGCCGTCAGCCGCGCCTTGTCTTCAGCCGAAAACCGCTCGGGCATCTGGTCGAAGGGCGTCCAGAACGGGCTCATTTCGGCAAAGTCGACGACATAGGCCTCGATCGAGGCATCACGCCCTTCGAGAGTCACGCGCGGTACGCTGAAGCCGCGTGCGAGGCCAGCCTCTGCATTGGCAGTCTGCTCGGCGAAATAGCGCGGCAAATCGCGCATTCGGCCAATGTAATTCTCGTAATCCTCGACCGTAGCAAAGCCTGTCCGCCCGGCGAGGTAGGACCAGAAATTGCTGTCGCTGTTGAGCGGCATCTCCCACTCGGAGAAACGCGCATCGCCAATATCGCTTTCGAGCAGCGTGCGCAGGACCAGCGCATTGGTCCGCGCTTCCTCCGACAGGGCTGCGCCGTCGATTGCTTCGAGCCTCGCGAGGATTTGCGCATAGCGCGCTGCCCGCGCCCGCTGCGCCCCGGGCGTGACGCTCCACAGGCGGTCACCCCACTCGGTGTTGCCGCCCTCGCTCTCGGTCATCCCGTATTGCGCAAGGTTGTAATCGTAATACTCGTCGGCGAGCGCCATCACCCGCTCGTCGGCAGTCTCCTGCGCGGCGAGCGGCATGGCAAAGGCAAAGGCGGCGAGGACCGCGCTCGTGAAAAGGGCAGTCCTCATCGTCTCTCTCCCGATGTCTTGAAAATCAGTCCGGCTTCTTCGCCACGCCAACCATGGCCGGGCGCAGGAGGCGGTCCTTGATCATGTAACCGGCCTGCATTTCCTGCACGATGGTGCCCGGCTCTGCATCGGCGGTCGGGATTTCCATCATCGCTTGGTGCTGGTTGGGGTCGAGCGGCATGCCCTTGGCGGCGATGCGCGTGATGCCGTTCTGCTTGAAGACCTTTTCCAGCTCGCGCTGGGTCGCCTCGATACCGGCGATGAAGCCTTTCAGCTTCTCGTCCTCGCGTTGCTCGGCCGGAACCGCCTCGATTGCGCGCGTGAGATTGTCGGCCACACTCAGGATATCGCGGGCGAAACCGGTCGCGGCATAGTTGCGCGCATCCTGCACGTCCTTCTCCATGCGGCGGCGCACGTTCTGCGTCTCGGCGCGCGCATAGAGCACTTCCTGTTTGGCGTTCTCGAGATCACCGCGCAGGCTCGCCAATGCATCGTCGAGCGCTTCCTCGGCGGCATCTTCATCCTCGCCGCCATCGTCGCGCAGGTGCTCGGGCACGCCTTCCATCTCGCGCGCTACTTCTTCATCGACCGCCTTGTCCTGCGGTTCGTTCGTGTTCTCGTTGGTCACTTGGAAAAACCCTGTCAGCCTATTCTCTTGCCCAGCGATCGGGCCGTGAAATCCACCATGGGGACGACCCGCGCGTAATTCAACCGAGTCGGGCCGATGACACCGAGCACGCCGACTACTTTTCCTGCTGCGTCGCGATAGGGCGCAGCGATGACGGAGGAGCCCGAAAGCGAGAACAACCGGTTCTCGCTGCCGATGAAAATGCGCATGGCCTCGGCCTCGCGCGCATTCTCGAGCAGGCTCGCGACCGATTGCTTGTTCTCGAGGTCGTCGAGCAGCGAGCGCACGCGGTCGATATCGGCCAGCGCGCTTTCGTCGAGCAGGTTCGCCTGCCCGCGTACGATGAGCACCGGGCGGTGGGAAGCGTCCTCCGACCACAAGGCGATACCCTTGGCGACGAGGTCGCGGCTGGCCTCGTCAAGTGCGCTGCGCTCGCTGGCAATCTCGCGCTCGACCAGCGCGGCTGCCTCGGCCAGCGTTCGTCCCGCAGCCTTGGCGGTGAGGAAATTGCTTGCCTGTTCGAGCGAAGTGCCGAGCGCCTGTGCGGGAAGCGGAAGGATCCGGTTCTCGACCTGCCCGTCCTCGCCCACCAGCACGGCCAATACGCGGTCGGCATCGAGCGCGGTGAGCGAAACCTGCGCAAGCCGCGGCTCGCGGCGAGGCACCATGACCATGCCCGCAGCGCCCGAAAGGTCCGACAGGAGCGCGCTGGTCTGCTCCAGCGCGCGCTCGATGGGCCCGGGCTGCGCGATACGCTGCTCGATGGCCGCGCGTTCCTCGGCGGTCGGTTCGGCCACCTGCATCATGGCATCGACGAAGAGCCTGAGGCCGCTGTCGGTCGGCATGCGACCCGCGCTGGTGTGCGGTGCGGCAAGCAGTCCGCGCTGCTCCAATTCCGCCAGCACCGAGCGGATGGAGGCAGGCGAGAGGTTAACCCCGCCCTCACCCGCCAGGGCCTTCGAACCGACGGGAGAGCCGCTCTCCAGATATCCCTCGACCACGAGCCGGAAAATCTCGCGGGCGCGGTCGGACAAATCGGTGAGCGGCGGTGAATTCATGTGTCCTATCTAACCACTCCCCTTGCGGCCTCAAGGGCCTTGCGCCTAACCCGCTCTCCAGAGATTCGACTGCATTGGAGAAATCATGCGACCTTCAGGACGCGCGCCCGATGAAATGCGCGCTATCACCATTGAGACCGGTTACACCAAGCACGCCGAGGGCAGCTGCCTCATCAGCTTCGGTGAGACCAGGGTACTGTGCACGGCAAGCGTCGAAGAACGCATTCCGCCGTGGCTTCGCGGCAAAGGCGAAGGCTGGGTCACGGGCGAATATTCGATGCTCCCGCGCGCCACGCACACCCGCGGACAGCGCGAGGCCGCCAAGGGCAAGCAGAGCGGACGAACGCAAGAAATCCAGCGTCTTATCGGACGGAGCTTACGCGCTGTGGTAGACCACAAGAAGCTCGGCGAGCGTCAGATTACCCTCGATTGCGACGTCATCCAGGCCGATGGCGGCACCCGCACCGCCTCGATTTCGGGCGCATGGGTCGCGCTGCGGCTTGCCGTCAACGAATTGATGAAGTCGGGCGATATCGTGGAAGACCCGATCACCGCCAAGGTCGCTGCCGTATCCTGCGGCATCTACAAGGGCACGCCAGTGCTCGACCTCGACTATCCCGAAGACAGCAACGCCGATGCGGATGCGAACTTCGTGCTCATCGAAGGCGGCAAGATTGCCGAGGCGCAGGCGACCGCCGAGGGCGCTCCCTATGACGAGGAAGCCTTCCTGCGCCTGCTCCGCCTCGCGCAAATGGGCTGCGCCGACATCTTCCGCGCGCAGGACGAGGCCACGCGCAAATGACACGCCGCATCGGTTCGGGCAGCCTCGTGATTGCCACGCATAATGCGGGCAAACTGAAGGAGATTTCCGCGCTCCTCGACCCTTACGGGGTGAAGTGCATCTCCGCAGGTTCGCTGGGCCTGCCCGAACCGCCGGAAACCGGGACCACCTTCGTCCAGAACGCGCTCTTGAAGGCGCGGGCGGCGGCGGAGGCCTCGGGCCTCCCTGCCCTTGCCGACGACAGCGGCTTGTCGGTCGATGCTCTGGATGGCCGCCCCGGTGTCTACACCGCCGACTGGGCCGAGCGGCAGCATTTCGAGGGCGATCCGGGCCGCGACTGGTACATGGCCATGGGCAAGGTCGAGGGGATGCTCCAGCAGAAAGGCGCCGACGTCGACCGCTCCTGCGCCTTCCACTGCGTGCTCGCGCTGGCGTGGCCCGATGGCGAACAGGCGGTTTACGAGGGCACCGCCCCCGGCACGCTTACCTGGCCGCCGCGCGGGGAAATGGGCTTCGGCTATGACCCGGTGTTCGTGCCCAAGGGCCGCGAACATACCTTCGCCGAGATAGCTCCAGAAGAAAAGCACGCCATCAGCCACCGCGCCGATGCCTTTGCCAAGCTGGTTGCCGAACAGTTCGCCAAATAGCGAAAAAGCTCAGTAGGCCTTCTGGCCCCAGACATTGCCCGCCGGCCAGTAGCGACAGACGAGCACGTCCCATCCGCGCTCGTTGACCACCGAGCAGCCGACTTCCTTCGTGTCGCGCCACACGATCTGCGTGTAATGCGCCACATCGGCCCATTTGCCCGTGCGCGAAATCTCGGGGAAATTGCCATGGGTGTAGTGCTGTTTCTCGTCGATCATCATGTCGATTCCGACGATGGCATCCCACTGGCCCTGGCTGCCCATCCAGAGGTTCTCGCCGGTCGAATTGCGGGTGCGCTGGTCGGCATGTTCGAGCCTTCCGCGCCGTGCGAGTTCATGCCCCCACTGCTTCGCCTCGCGCTCCAGCGCACGGTTCCATTTCAGCTTGGGCAGGCCAAGGCGGACACGCTCGCGGTTATGCGCGTCGAGCATCCGCACGGCCATACGGTCGCTCATGCGGTTATCGTGCTTGGCCCGCGTTTCGTACCTGCCCGCGGAAGAAGCGTCCCTTGCGCTTGCGGCCACGGTGATACCCGTGGCACATAGCGCGGCGAATGCGGCGCCTGCCGCGATGATGATTTTCGACCCGTCCATGCCGCACATATGACGCGGCTGTGCTTAATTTGAGGTGAAGCCGCGCTTGGTCCGTTCGCTCTACATCCACTGGCCATTCTGCCTCGCCAAATGCCCCTATTGCGACTTCAACAGCCATGTCCGCGAGCGCACAGATATGGCCGCATGGGAGGCCGCGTTGCTGGCCGACATGCGCGCCGAACATGCTGCGACGCGGAGTGAAGAACCGCTCGTAAGTATCTTTTTTGGCGGGGGAACGCCTTCGCTGATGCCGCCTGCACTGGTGGCGTCACTCTTGCGCGAAGCCGAGACGCTGTGGGGCTTCGCGGAGGACATCGAAATCACGCTGGAGGGCAATCCGTCTTCGGTCGAGGCAGCCAATTTCGCCGACCTCGCCAGCGCGGGTATCAACCGCGTCTCGCTCGGCGTGCAGAGTTTGCGCCCCGATGTGCTCAAATTCCTCGGACGTCTTCACGGTGTCGAGGAGGCGCTTGCGGCCGTCGAGACCGCGCAGAAGCTGTTCGACCGTGTATCCATCGACCTGATCTATGCCCGCCCCGACCAGACTGAGGACGAGTGGCGGCAGGAACTATCGGAGGCGCTGGCGCTCGGGACTTCGCATTTGTCGCTCTACCAGCTGACCATCGAGCCGGCGACGCGCTTTGCCACTGATGTAAGGCGCGGGGTGTTCGACCCGCTTGCCGACGACCCTGCTGCCGACCTCTTCGCTCTCACCCGCGAAATGACCGCAGCGGCGGGCCTTCCGGCGTATGAAATCAGCAACCACGCCCGCCCCGGCGAGGAAAGCCGCCACAATCTCACCTACTGGCGCTATCTCGACTATCACGGCATCGGCCCCGGCGCGCACGGACGGCGCGGCGGCGTGGCGACGACGCGGCACAAAAAGCCGGAGAATTTCCTGAGCGCCGTCGAAAGCCAAGGTGACGGCATCGCCGAACACCGCCTGCTGACCAGCAACGAGCAGGCGTCCGAAGCGCTGCTGATGGGGCTGCGGCTGGCGGAAGGCGTGGACCTCGCCACGCTGGGTAAACGCTTCGGTGTGACGAGCGACCACCTGATCGACGCTGGCAAGCTCGCGCTCTACCGCGATCTCGGCCTTGTCCAACAGGACGGCGCACGGCTCATCGTCACCGATGCCGGAATGCCCCTGCTCGACGCGCTGCTGGGCGAGCTGGTGGCGACGGAGCTGGTCAGCAGTTGAGCCGGCAAGATGTCCTCGGCGCATGGCACGACCATCTGGCGCTTGGTCTCAGGCGCTCGCCACACACAGTGCGCGCCTATCACAAGGCGGCCGAGCGGCTCCTGACACGTCTGGAAATCGGAGAATTCGAGCAAGTCGCGACCATTTCCACCGGCAAGCTGCGCACCCATCTTGCCTCGCGCCGCAACGACGGTCTGTCGAATGCCTCTGCCGCGCGCGAATTGTCGGCGCTCAAGGCCTTTATTGGCTTCGCCAGGGCGCAAGCCGGGCATGAAGTCACCGAGGCCCCGCGCTTGCGCGGTCCGCGGCTGAAAAAGGGCCTGCCCCGCCCAGTCTCGCCCGACGATGCCATGGGCCTCGCCGAGACCGTAGAAGCACTGGCCGGAGACGATTGGGTCGGCGCACGCGACCGCGCGGTGCTGCTGCTGCTCTACGGCGCGGGAATGCGTATTTCCGAGGCGCTTTCGCTACCTGGGAGCGTTCTCCCACTCGGCGAGACGCTGACCGTCACCGGTAAGGGCAACAAGCAGCGCGTCGTCCCGCTGGTCGCGCTCATCCGTGAGGCGGTGGATGCCTATGTCCGCAAATGCCCTTGGCCGCTCGCTCCTGACCAACCGCTGTTCCGCGGCATCAAGGGCGGCAGCCTGTCGCAAGGCGTCGTCCAGAAGGCCACCGCCCGCGCCCGTCGTGCGCTGGGCTTGCCCGATACGGCCACTCCCCATGCCCTCAGGCATAGCTTCGCGACGCATCTTCTGGGTGCAGGAGCGGATTTGAGAAGCCTGCAGGAATTGCTCGGCCACGCGAGCCTCGGCTCGACGCAAATCTATACCAAGGTCGATGCGGCCAGCCTGCTCGACACCTATCGCAGCGCCCACCCGCGCGAGCGTGACGACTGACTACATCGCCGCGTGACGTCGCTCGATGGCGTCCCAGATGAGTGCCGGCGTGTCGGTGCCGTTGAATTTGTCGATGGCGACGATGCCGGTCGGCGAAGTTACGTTGATTTCGGTCAGCCACTTGCCGCCGATGACATCGATACCGACGAAGACCAGCCCGCGTTTCTTAAGCTCCGGGCCCATCGCCGCGCAGATTTCCTCCTCGCGTGGCGTCAATCTGGCACACTCCGCATGGCCGCCCTGCGCGAGGTTCGAACGAAACTCACCTTCGCCTGGGAAGCGGTTGATTGCGCCAGTGAATTCGCCATCGACAAGCACGATACGCTTGTCGCCTTCGCTGACTTCGGGAAGGAAGGGCTGGAGCATGTGCGGCTCGGGCCAGGTGAGGTCGAATACCTCGCTCAAAGCGGACAAATTCGTGCCATCCGCATCGAGCCGGAAAATCGCCTTGCCGCCATTGCCGTGAAGCGGCTTCACCACCACCGAGCCATGCTCTTTCTGGAAGGCTTTCAAATCGTCGAGATGCCGGGCAATCATGGTCGGCGGCATGAACCGCGCATAGTCGAGCACGAACATCTTTTCGGGCGCATTCACCACTTCGCGCGGGTCGTTGATGACCAGCGTCGTGCCCTTCAGCCGGTCGAGCAGGAAGGCAGCGCTGATATAGCCAAGGTGGAACGGCGGGTCCTGCCGCATCAGCACGACGTCGATATCCTGCGCGAGGTCGATGCGGCGGCGCTCGCCAGCCGTGAAGTGGTTGCCCTCGACCCGCTGCACCGTGACGGGCGCTGCGTGGGCGGTAATCTTGCCCGATGGCGTGCCGTCGCTCTGCCATGCGAGGCTGCCGACGTCGTAGTGCCACACCTCGTGCCCACGCTCCTGCGCGCTCAGCATCAGCGCGAAACTGCTGTCGCCCGCGATGTTAATGCTTTCGAGCGGGTCCATCTGTACTGCAACTCGAAGTGCCATTCCCTGTCTCCGTTCGCCCTGAGCTTGTCGAAGGGCTGTTCTTCACTTTTGACGCCGCGCTAGAAGAAAGTGCAGGGCTTCGACAAGCTCAGCCCGAACGGATTGAGAGGTTGAGTCCCAATCATCACGGTTGCCAGGCGTTGGCGATGTGGCGAGGGAAGGCGCCGGGTGCAAGCAGGATTACATCGACGCGGATGTCCTCGCCCTCGCCTGCATAGCGATGCGCCACGGCTTCGGCGGCAGCGGCGACACGCGAGAGGCGGTGCTCGTCGATAGCGTGGTCGAGTTCATCGCGCTTCTTGCGCCACTTTACCTCGACGAAGGCGACCAGCTTGCCGCGCCTCGCCACGAGGTCGATTTCGCCAGCCGGTGTCTTCACGCGGCTGTCGAGGATTTGCCAGCCCTTGGCCCGCAGCCAGAAGGCCGCACGGGTCTCGCCGTCGCGGCCGCTGCGTTCGGCCAGTTGGCGCTTCATTCGGACTTCATCTCCATCGCGCGGGCATAGAGCGTCTTGCGGTCGAGGCCGGTGGCCTTCGAGACTTGCGCCGCGGCCTGGCTCGCCTTCATCGTTGCCATCGCCTCGCGCAGCATGGTGTCGGCATCGGCGTCGCTCGGCGCATGGGCCTCGGGCGGGCCGACCAGCAGGACGATTTCACCCTTGGGCGGATTGGCGTCGTAATAGGCCATCAGTCCGTCGGCGAGGCCGCGGCGGCATTCCTCGTGCAGCTTGGTAAGTTCGCGCGCCACGGCGATTTCGCGTTCGGGCATGAGTTCCTTCAGCGCAGCCAGCGATTTCAGGAGACGCGGTCCGGTCTCGTAGAACAGCAGTGTCGCGTCGGTATTCGCCAATTCCTCCAGCGTTTCGCGGCGCGCCTTCTCCTTCGACGGCAGGAAACCTGCGAAAAGGAAACGATCGTTCGGCAATCCCGACAGCGTGAGGCCGACTACCGCCGCACATGCGCCGGGCAGGCTCGTCACCGGTATCCCCTCGGCGCGGCAGTCGTTCACCAGCCGGTATCCCGGGTCCGAAATCATCGGCGTTCCCGCATCGCTCACCAGCGCCACGGCGCGGGTCCGCATCGAGTCGACCAGCCGGGAACGGTCGCGATGTTCGCTGTGGTCGTCATAGCGCCACATGGGCTTGGAAATGCCGAGATGCTTCAAAAGCTTGCCCGTAACCCGCGTATCCTCGCAGGCCACGCCGTCGCAGCGTGACAGGATGTCCACGGCGCGCATGGTGATATCGCCAAGATTGCCGATAGGGGTGGCAACGAGATAGAGACCGGGTGTAAGGCGGTCTTGTGAAGGTTGGGCGGTATCGCTCACCTGCCCCCCATGGACTAGCAATACAGGACGCGGCAAGAATGAAGCGCGCATTTTTCACCCGCCGGAACATGATGATGGCCGCAAGTGCGGTCCTGCTTTCGGGCTGTTCGATTATTCCCAAGGGCGGTGAAGCGCCCACTACCGGACCCACGCCCGATCCCGGCCCTTCCGGCCTCCCGCAGGACAGTCTTCACCGGGTAGCCCTGCTGGTGCCACTGTCGGGCCAGAACGGCGAGGTCGGCCAGTCGATTGCCAATGCGACCACCATGGCCATCCTCGACACCGAGGCGAGCAACCTGCGCATCACCACCTATGACACAGCGCAGGGTCCGCAGGCAGCCGCGCGTCAGGCGCTGGCCGATGGCAACAAGCTCATCCTCGGCCCGCTTCTCGGCAGCAATGTCGTTTCGGTGCGCGCCGAGGCCGCTCCTGCCGGCGTGCCCATCATCAGCTTTTCCAACGATACGAGCGTGGCCGGTCCCGGCGTCTTCGTGATGGGACATATCCCCGAACAGTCCATCGCCCGCAGCGTCGAATACGCGCGCGACAATGGCGCGGACGATTTCGCCATCCTCGCGCCCGATGGCGAATATGGCGACCGCGCCGAAGCAGCCCTGCGCACGGCGCTGTCTGCACATGGCGGCAGTTTCGTCGCCAGCGAGCGTTATTCGCGCACGAACACTTCGGTGGTGAGCGCGGGCGGAAGGCTTCGCCAGCGCGGCGGCATAGATGCGGTATTCGTTGCCGATGGCGGCGCGAACTCCATTCGCGGCGGCGAGGCCGTCAAGCGCGACGGATTGCAAATCCTTGGCACCGAGCGCTGGAGCGGCGACCGCGACGTGCTTCGTTCGACCGCGCTTCGCGGAGCCATTTTCTCCTCGGTCAGCGATGCCCGCTATGGCGGCTTCGTGCGCAGTTACGAGGAACGCTTCGGCGGCCAGCCGTACCGTGTCGCGACGCTCGGATACGATGCGGTTCTCCTCACCCTGCGCGCAGCACGCGACTGGGACTATGGCCGCCCCTTCCCCACTAACGTCCTGTTCCAGTCGGGCGGTTTCGACGGCATGGACGGGCCATTCCGCTTCCAGCGCAACGGCGTGGTCGAGCGCGCAATGGAGGTCCGGCGCGTCACCAATGGCGATGTCACCATCGTCTCTACCGCTCCGAAGGGCTTTTGACAGGCGGATAAGTTCGCCTGCCCGCTTGCGGGTGCGGCATCGGGCGATATAGCCTGAACCCATGTCCGACGACCTGTTCGAAAACACGCCGACATCTTCCGGCGACTATGATGCTTCCTCCATCGAGGTCCTCGAGGGCCTCGAGCCTGTGCGCCGCCGCCCCGGCATGTATATCGGCGGCACCGACGACCGCGCACTGCATCACCTCGTCGCCGAAGTGCTCGACAACTCGATGGACGAGGCGGTCGCGGGCCATGCAAGCCGTATCGAGGTGCGCATCGATGAAGGCAACCGCATCACCATCGCCGATAACGGGCGCGGTATGCCGGTGGCCGAGCATCCGAAATATCCGGGCAAGTCGACCCTCGAGGTCATCCTGACCACGCTGCATTCGGGCGGCAAGTTCTCCGGCAAGGCCTATGCCACCAGCGGCGGCCTTCACGGCGTGGGCGTCAGCGTGGTCAACGCGCTGTCCGACTATACCCGCGTCGAGGTGGCGCGCGACAAGACGCTTTATGCGCAGGAATTCTCCAAGGGTGCGCCCAAGGGCGGTATCGAGGAACTGGGCCCCACCCCCAACCGGCGCGGCACGACTGTCACTTTCGTGCCTGACACCGAGATTTTCGGCGACCGCAAGTTCAACCCCAAGCGTCTCTTCAAGCTCGCGCGCTCGAAGGCGTACCTTTTCGCCGGCGTCGAAATCCGCTGGAAATGCGCCGAAAGCCTCGCCTCGGAGGAAGTCCCTGCCGAGGCGGTGTTCAAGTTCCCCGGCGGACTTGCCGACCATCTTGCAGAGCAGCTGAACGGCCGCGAATGCGTGACCGCGCAGCCTTTTGCAGGCAAGCAGGCCTTCCCCGAAGTCGACGGGCTTGAACAGGGCAGCGTCGAATGGGCGATTGCCTGGCCGCTCTATTCGGACGGCTCGACCAGCTGGTACTGTAACACGGTGCCGACCCCTGATGGAGGTACGCATGAGCAGGGCCTGCGCGCCGCGCTGACCAAGGGGCTGCGCGCATTCGGCGAACTGACCGGCACGAAGAAAGCCAAGGACCTGACCGCGGACGACATCATGGTCGGCGGCGATGTCATGCTCAGCGTGTTCATCCGCGACCCGCAGTTCCAGAGCCAGACCAAGGACCGCCTGACCTCGCCCGAAGCCGCGCGCCTCGTCGAGAATGCGGTCCGCGACCATTTCGACCATTTCCTCTCCGACAACATGGATCGCGGCAAGGCGCTGCTGGGCCAGGTCATGGAGCGGATGGACGAGCGCCTGCGCAGGAAGCAGGAACGCGAGATCAAGCGCAAGACCGCGACCAACGCGAAGAAACTGCGCTTGCCCGGCAAGCTCACCGATTGTTCGGGCGAAGGCGATGGCGAGACCGAGCTTTTCATCGTCGAAGGCGACTCGGCAGGCGGCAGCGCCAAGCAGGCGCGCAACCGCAAGACGCAGGCCATCCTCCCCATTCGCGGCAAGATCCTCAACGTCGCCTCGGCCACCGCGGACAAGATCCGCGCCAATAGCGAAATTGCCGATCTCAGCCTCGCCATGGGCTGCGGGACGCGCAAGGATTGCGATGCGGAAAACCTGCGCTACGACCGCATCATCATCATGACCGACGCTGACGTCGACGGGGCGCATATCGCCACGCTGCTGATGACTTTCTTCTTCCAGGAGATGCCCGATGTGGTGCGCGGCGGTTACCTCTATCTCGCGCAGCCGCCGCTCTACAAGCTCACCGCGGGCAAGGAGAGCCGCTACGCCCGCGACGACGAGCATCGCAAGGAACTGGAAGAGACCGTCTTCAAGGGCAAGAAGGTCGAGGTGGGCCGTTTCAAGGGTCTCGGCGAAATGAACCCGGCGCAGCTCAGGGAAACCACCATGGACCCCGAAACCCGAAGCCTCATCCGCATCACCCTGCCCGCCGAATTCGAGCAGCGCGCAGTGGTGAAGGAACTGGTCGACCAGCTTATGGGCCGTAACCCGGAACACCGCTTCAACTTCATCCAGAACAATGCCGGCGAATTCGACCGCGACATGATCGATGCCTGATCGGGACTACCCCGACCCGCGTGAAGAAGACATCGTCTACGACGACCGCCGCATATCGCGCCCGGATTCCTCGCTGCCGGACTGGTATTCTTCCGATACGGCCTATCGCTCGATACCCATCGTGTGGTTCGCAGGCGCTTTGATCCTTCAGGTCATCGCCATGCCTGAGTATTCCTGCTGAGTGCGGTGTGGCTCGGTTTGTCTCCGTTGGTGACTGTAGCCGTGGCGCTACTGGTGAGCGGTTTCATCTGGCACCTTGCAATGGAGCGCGGCCTGCGGGGTGCGTCTTTCGCGTGGCGCTTCGCCACCGGGGCAATGCTGGCTTTCTTCTTTGGCATCACTGCGTTAACGGCACTGGCTTAGTCCACCGGGACAGGGAGCTTGGATGACGGATTCGGTTCGCAGAAGGTACGAGGCAATCGGCCGTCGGCGCGTCCTCCTGCTGCTGGGCGTCGGTCTCGCTCTTCTCGCAACTGCGCTGATCACTGCATTCATGACCCTCGGCGCGATTACCGAGGACACCGATGCCGTCGAAAAGACGCTCGAGCGACAAGCCAGCATCGACAGCCTCGCAACCTTCAGCGAACAGATAGCTGTTGGGCGGCGTGGTTTCCTGCTCCAGCCAGACCCGCTTTTCGCAAGAACCGTTCGCGAAGCGAGTTCCGACTTCGAAAGTGAGCAGGCACGGTTGGCCGACATGCTTGTCAGCGTCGAACAACGCGATCGCCTGGAAGAAATTCGCGAGCTCAATGCCGAGCGCACGGTGATGATCGACGCCATGTTTGCCGACCCGGAGGCGGCGGTTGCCGATGCGGACACCATGGATTTCAACACCGATGGCGCGGTCCTGATCACGCAGGACATTCGCGAAATCGCCGAAGAAATGTCGGCCGCGGAATCCCGCACCCTCGTCGAACGCAACCGCGCGCAGCTGGATTCGCTGCTCCTGTTCTACATCGTCGGTGGCCTGTCGCTCATGCTGCTGCTCGGTGTGCTGGTGACCGCCGTTTCGATCGTGCTGCGATACAATCGCGATCTTGCCGCAGCTCAGGTCAGCCTTCGCGAAGCGAACACGGGCCTCGAAACCGCCGTGCAAAGCCGGACGGCCGAGCTCATCCGTGCAAACGAGGAAATCCAGCGTTTCGCTTATATAGTCAGCCACGATTTGCGCTCACCACTGGTCAATGTGCTCGGTTTCACTTCCGAATTGGACGAAGCCCGCAAGATTATTCACGCGCATCTCGAGGAGCTTTACGCAAACCACCCGGACCTGCGGGACGAAGAGGCCTGGCTCGCAGTCGACGAGGACCTGCCAGAAGCGCTCGGCTTCATCCGTACCTCGACAGAGAAGATGGACCGTCTCATCAATTCCATCCTCGAACTCTCGCGGCAGGGGCGGCGCAAGCTGCAGCCCGAAGAGCTCGACATGGAGGAACTGGTCGAGAACATCGTCGACTCGCTCTACCAGCGCACCGAGGACGCGGGCGCGACCATCGCGGTGAAATCCATTCCCGAACTGGAGAGCGACCGGATCGCGGTCGAGCAAATCCTCCAGAACCTCATTGAGAATGCCATCAAATACCTCAGCCCCGAGCGCGCCGGCGAAATCGTGGTCGAGGGCAGCAAAGCGGTCGGGACCGTGCGCATCGATGTCATCGACAATGGCCGCGGTATCGCGCCCGAGGACCACGAGCGGATTTTCGAGCTCTTCCGCCGAGCCGGGACGCAGGACCAGGAAGGCGAAGGCATCGGCCTCGCCAATGTCCGCGCGCTGGCCTATCGCCTCGGGGGCACGATCGAGGTCGATTCGGAACTGGGACAAGGTTCACGATTTAGACTTTCGCTACCGGCAAAATTCATTGCCCAGGAGGCACTTGCATGAATTCGCAGCAATCCGTCAGCATTGTCATGATCGAGGATGATGCAGGGCACGCTCGCCTGATCGAGAAGAATATCCGCCGCGCGGGTATCTCGAATGACATCAATCATTTCGAGGACGGCACTTCGGCGCTCAAATACCTGTTCGATGACCCGAGCGGTCCCGCGCACAATGGCCCTGCGCTGGTGCTGCTCGACCTCAACCTGCCTGACATGAGCGGCACCTCGATCCTCGAGAAAATCAAGCAGGACGAAACGCTCCACCGCACCCCCGTCGTGGTTTTGACCACGACCGATGACAAAGTCGAAATCCAGCGCTGCTACGACCTCGGCTGCAATGTCTACATCACCAAGCCGGTGAATTACGAAAGCTTCGCCGACGCCATCCGCCAGCTCGGCCTGTTCCTTTCGGTCATCCAGGTCCCATCGGCAGAAGACTGATAGAACCGAAAAAGATCCTTTACGTCGATGATGACGCCGGTCTCCGGCGGCTGATCCAGCGAGCGCTGGGCAAACGTGGCTTCGACGTTGATACGGCAGAGAGCGCCGATGAGGGCCTCGAATGCATGAAGTCCAAGCAATACGACCTGGTTGCCATCGACAATCATATGCCGGGCAAGAGTGGTCGGCAGATGCTCGACGAGATTGTCGCGGTGGAAGGGTACCCGGCAGTCGTTTTCGTCACTGGCGACAGTGATACCGCCGTTGCGGTCGAAGCTATCCATGCCGGCGCGACTGATTTCGTGGTGAAGACCGTGGGCGACAGCTTCTTCGACCTGCTCGACAGCCGCTTTCGCCAGGCCTTCGCCCGCGACCGGCTGGAGCGTGAAAAGCGCGAGGCTGAAGCCGAACTGCGCGAAGCCAACGAACGGCTCGAGATGCTGGTGCGCGAAGTGCACCACCGCGTCTCGAATTCGCTGCAGATGGTACAGAGCTTCGTCGCCATGCAGGCGAACCAGACCGATTCCGAAGATGCGAAAGATGCCCTCGCCGCGACGCAGAACCGCATCAAGGCCATCGGGAAGGTCCACCAGAATCTTTATACCCGCGGCGACCTGACTACGATCGACCTCGACGAATATCTCGGCACGCTGGTGGAAGAATTCCGCCAGAACATGTCCGAGACCGATGATAGCGTCGAACTCGCCTACACCTCCGACCATGTGGAGGTCTCGCCCGATGATGCCGTGAATGTCGGGGTCGTGGTCAACGAACTCGTCAGCAATGCTGCGAAATACGCATTTGGCGAAAAAAAGAAGGGCCGCGTCGAGGTTGCCCTGGCGGCAAATGAAGACGGCTATAGCGTCACGGTCAGCGACAATGGTGCTGGCATCAAGCAGGACGCCGCACCCGAAGGTACGGGCCTTGGCATGCGTATCATCAAGGCCATCACGCGTTCGCTCGGCACCGAGCTCGAACTGCTCGAATGCAACGAAGGAACGAGCCACCACTTCGTGGTCAAAACGGACGACTAATCCGCAAGCCGCGTCTCGACGCTGATCCGTCCTTCCAGCGTTTTGTGAACCGGGCACTTATCTGCGATTTCGAGCAAGCGCGCCCGCTGGTCCTCGTCGAGACTGTCCCCGCGAATGCTGATTTCGCGCGTCAGCAACTGGTACGGCATGCCATCCTCTTCGGCCAGGCACTCCTTGCAGTCCTTCGCGTGGTCGCGCGAATGGGTGAGGTGGATTTGCACGCCTTCGAGTGGCCATTCCTTGCGGTCGGCATACATCTTCATCGTCATCGACGTGCAAGCACCGAGCGCGCCCAGCACCAGGTCGTAGGGCGTGGGCCCTGTATCGTCACCGCCATAGGATTTGGGCTCGTCTGCGATGAACTGGTGGGTCGTAGTATGGATTTCCGTGCCGAATTTGCCGTGCCCCATACAGGTCACCACACCCTCGTCAGGCATTGGCCAATCGTCGCGCATCGGCAGGTAACGGCTCGCCCAGCCCGCAATGACCGTAGCGACGAAGGATGCATCTTCCGCTCGCAGCAAGAGGTGGTCCGCACCTTCGAGGCTGACAAAACTCTTCGGGTGCTTGGCCGCCTGGAACAGAGCGCTCGCATGGTCGATGCCGACCACATCGTCGGTCGGTGAATGGAGGAACAGGAGCGGCTTGCGCAACCGGGCCACCTCGCTGAGCAAGTCGGTATTCTCGACCTTCTCGATAAATTCGCGGCCCAGCGTGAATTCACGTCCGCCGATGCGTACCTCGCCCTCGCCATCCTCGCGTATCATGTCGATATCGCCGTCGATATTGGCGAGCACGTGCGGGACATCGGAAGGGGCGCCGATGGTGGCAACCGCGGCAATCCGCTCGAATCCGATCTCGTCAGCCGCCGCCAGCACTGCTGCACCGCCGAGGCTGTGACCCACCAGCAGGATGGGCTGCGCGAACCGCTCGATAAGGTCTTCCCCCGCCGCTACGAGGTCCGAAACATCGACAGCGAACCCCGCGCGTCCGAATTCTCCGCCGCTGCCGCCAAGGCCGGTAAAGTCGAAGCGCAGCGTTGCGATGCCTTCTTTGGCCAGCGCCCGCGCAACGGTCACGGCCGCCTTGCTGTTCTTGGTACAGGTGAAGCAATGCGCAAACAGCGCCGCCCCGCGCACGAGGCCGGTCGGCAGCTCCAGCGAGCCGGTCAGCTCGTGCCCGGCATCGGTCGCAATCGTGATATTCTCTGTCGGCATGGGCCCTCCTTCGGCGCTCATCGCTCTTGGCCTACAACGCCCCCTTGCCCTGAGAGTGCCAGCCCCCTAACGCATCGCACAAAGTTGCAAGGGAAAACTCATGTCCGACCAGACCCGTTTCGAAGGCACCAGTTCCTATATCGCCACCGAGGATTTGAAGGTTGCGGTGAATGCTGCGGTCACTCTGCGCCGCCCATTGCTGGTGAAAGGCGAGCCGGGCACGGGCAAGACCGTCCTCGCGCACGAGATTTCCAAGGCGCTCGGCGCGCCGATGATCGAGTGGAACGTCAAGTCCACCACCAAGGCGCAGCAGGGCCTTTATGAATATGACGCGGTCGCCCGCCTGCGCGACGGCCAGCTCGGCGACGAGCGCGTCCATGACATCTCGAACTACATCAAGAAGGGCAAGCTGTGGGAGGCGTTCACCTCGCCCGAACTGCCCGTCCTGCTGATCGACGAAATCGACAAGGCAGACATCGAGTTCCCGAACGACCTCTTGCAGGAACTCGACCGGATGAGCTTCGATGTCTACGAAACGCATGAGCGGATCGAGGCGAAGGAACGCCCCATCGTCGTCATCACCTCGAACAACGAGAAGGAACTGCCCGACGCTTTCCTGCGCCGCTGCTTCTTCCACTACATCAAGTTCCCCGACCGCGATACGATGCGCGACATCATCGAGGTCCACTTCCCCGACATCCAGAAGAACCTCGTCACCAAGGCGATGGAAATCTTCTACGAACTGCGCGACGTACCCGGCCTCAAGAAGAAGCCCAGCACCAGCGAATTGCTCGACTGGCTCAAGCTCCTGCTGAACGAGGACATGCCGCTGGAAGTGCTGCAGGACAGCAACCCCAACAGCGCCATCCCGCCGCTCCACGGCGCATTGCTCAAGAACGAGCAGGATGTGATGATGTTCGAACGGCTCGCCTTCATGGCGCGCCGCCAGACCTGATAGGGTTGTTTTCAAAGCAAGAAGAAGGGCCGGGAAGCGCGATGCTGCCCGGCCCTTTTTCTTGGGGTAATCTTCCTATCAGCTGAAGCTGTACGCGAGCTCGAAATCGCCCCAGCGGCGGCCATTGATGGTGACCGGCACGTAGACGTTGCGGACCACACGGTAGCTCTTGCCGTCATTTTCCTGACGATAGACCGCCATCATGTAGGGAGCGTTGCTCTCCTTGGCGCGCTGGTCGATGGGATCTAGGATCTTGCGACCATTGCGGCAATTGCGCGTGTCGAGTTCGACATTCCCCGTCGGCGCTTGCGAATGGCGCGTGAGGTGCGTGGGCAGGTAGCCGCCCATGTCGGTGCAGGCGGCAGCCATGACGCGCTGGTCACCCTCTGCAGCGTCGTCGAGGACGTGTCGCCAGTTTTCGTGCGCCCAATCCATTAGGCTGGTGCGATAACGGACCGGGTTGCTGTTCGGTATCTGCCGGTAATTCTGGTCGAACAGCTGCTCCACGCTGAGCTTGCCCTCGGCAATCGCCTTCTCGGCAAGCTGCTCGACTTCGCGGGCGCGCTTCTGTGCGGTTTCGACCATCAGGCTGTCTTCTGGCGAGAGTCCGGCCTGCACGATGCGGTCGAACATTTCCGACGCGGTCATTTCAAGGTCGGTGATGCGCTCGTGCGCGGTCACGAGGCGTTCCTCGTTCTCGTTTGCCGCGCGGTCGAAGCTGTCGATGACGGCCGACACGCGGTCGACATGTTCGGTCATCATGCCGGTTGCGCGGGTAATCTGGTCGTTCTGGTTGTCGACTTCCTCGACCAGCTGGCTGACGCCCGCGATGGTCGCATCAATGCTGGCGACCGAGGTCTTGGCCTCGTTCGAAGCCTTCGCGCCCGCTTCGATGCGTTCGATGACGGTGGCAGCCTCGCTGCCGAGCGTCTCGATGACGTCGGCAATCTCGTCGGTCGCCTTGCGGGTTTCGCCGGCGAGCGTTTTCACTTCGTTGGCGACGACCGCAAAGGTCCGTCCGGCATCACCGGCTCGCATCGCTTCGATGGTGGCGTTGAGAGCGAGAATGTTGGTCGTCTCGGCAATCTGCTCGATGTCCTGCGAACAGCGCTTCACCTGGTCCATCGCGGCTGCAAAGCCGGTGACATGGGTGGCAAGCGTTTCGACGAGGTCGAGGAGGTTGGTGATCTGCGAAAGCGAGGACTGGATTTGGGTCGTGCCCATGTTCAGCCGCTCGATGGCGCGAGCCGAAAGAAGGCGCGCTTCGTCGCTTGCTTCGGCGACCTTGCGCTGGTCGGCTTCCAGTTCCTTTACGGTACCCTGCAGTTCGATGTGCTCTGCCCGCAAGACGCCCGAACTGTCGAGCACGGCCTGGACGATGCCGGCCACGTCGGAACATCCGACCGTGACCTTGCCACAAGCCTCCGGAATACGGTCAAGAGCCGATGCTCCCCTTGCATCGATTGCATTGACTTCCATACTAATTCGACCCCTTTTATTGGTCTCGTTCAGCCTGCGCTCTAAGGAAGAATGGTTAGCGACCCGTTAAGTCTGTCGGCTTTTTACAAAACAAGGTTGCGAAACAGGACTGGCGCGGTCTCGCACAGCCATGTAGGGCCATGCCATGTTCTTCAATTTCGTCGACGAACTGCGCGCTGCAGGCATCCAGGCCAGCTTCAAGGAGCACCTCACCCTGCTCGAGGCGCTGGACAAGGAAGTCATCGGACAATCGCCCGAGAGTTTCTACTACCTCTCCCGCGCCACCTTCGTGAAAGACGAGGGCCTGCTCGACCGTTTCGACCAGGTTTTCTCCAAGGTCTTCAAGGGCATCCTGACCGACTATGGCCAGAACCCGGTCGATGTGCCGGAAGACTGGCTGAAGGCCGTGGCCGAGAAATTCCTCTCCGAAGAGGAGATGGAGAAGATCAAAAGCCTCGGCGACTGGGACGAGATCATGGAGACGCTCAAGAAGCGGCTCGCGGAACAGGAAAAGCGCCACCAGGGCGGCAACAAGTGGATCGGCACGGGTGGTACCTCGCCCTTCGGCAACAGCGGCTATAACCCCGAAGGCGTGCGCATCGGCGGCGAGAGCAAGCACAAGCGCGCCATCAAGGTGTGGGACAAGCGCGAGTTCAAGAACCTCGACAACACCAAGGAACTGGGCACGCGCAACATCAAGATGGCGCTGAGGCGGTTGCGCCGCTTCGCGCGCGAAGGTGCGGCGGACGAGCTCGACCTCGATGCGACCATTCGCGGCACGGCCAAGCAGGGCTGGCTCGACATTCGCATGCGGCCCGAGCGGCACAATGCGGTGAAGTTACTCCTCTTCCTCGATGTCGGCGGCTCGATGGACCCCTTCATCAAGGTGACCGAGGAACTGTTCAGCGCTGCCACGAGCGAGTTCAAGAACCTTGAATTCTTCTACTTCCACAACTGCCTTTACGAGGGCGTCTGGAAGGACAACCGCCGCCGCTGGCAGGAGCGCACCAAGACCTGGGACGTGCTTCACAAATACGGGCACGACTACAAGGTCGTCTTCGTCGGCGATGCGGCGATGAGCCCCTATGAAATCACCCACCCGGGCGGCAGCGTAGAGCATATGAACGAGGAAGCCGGCGCCACCTGGATGCAGCGCGTGGTGAACACCTATCCCGCCACCGTCTGGCTGAACCCCGTGCCGGAGAAGCAGTGGAATTACTCGCAGTCCACCAAGGTGATGAAGCAGCTGGTGAACGACCGCATGTACCCGCTCTCGCTCGACGGTCTCGACGATGCGATGCGCGAACTGAGCCGCAAACAGGGGTGAGCGCTTGAAGCACACCCGCTTCGAGGCGCTGCGCCAGCGTCTCGAGACTTTCGAACCCGGCACCGGCTGGCGGCTCTGGCTCTACGAGTTCCTGCTGTTCGGAGTGAAGCAGGCGTGGGCGTGCCTGTTCGGAGCACTGCTCCTCGCCCTGCTCCTGCTCACCCACTTCCTCTATCCCGACGATGCCGCGCTGCATCGGTACGACTTCCTCACCCTGGCCGCGCTCGCCATACAGGTGGGCATGCTCGCATTCCGGCTAGAGACATGGGACGAGGCGAAGGTCATCCTGCTCTTCCACGTGGTCGGCACGGTGATGGAGCTCTTCAAGACCGCTGCCGGTTCATGGGTCTATCCCGAAGACAGCCTGCTCCACATCGGCGCGGTGCCGCTCTTCTCGGGCTTCATGTATGCGAGCGTCGGCAGCTACATCGCGCGCGTCTGGCGTATCTTCAATTTCCGCTACACCGCCTATCCCCCGCGCTGGGCGACCTATGCGCTGGCAGTAGCGATCTACATCAATTTCTTCGCGCACCACTGGTTGCCGGATATCCGCCTGTTGCTGTTCGCAGCCACCATCTGGCTGTTCCGGCGCACGAAAATCCATTTCCGCAACTGGCGCGTCCATCGCTGGATGCCGCTGCTCATCGGTTTCCTGCTGGTCGCGATGTTCATCTGGTTCGCCGAGAACATCGCCACCTTCGCCAATGCTTGGAATTACCCCGGACAGGAAGACGGCTGGGAGATGGTCAGCATCGCCAAGCTGAGCAGCTGGTACCTGCTGATGCTCATCAGCTTCGTGCTGGTGAGCCTCGTCCAACCCGTCAGAGGGCTAGCGGATCACCCGTAAAGCAGATGCGGTGCGATGGTCTCGCGCCATGTGTCTTCGTCGCGTCCGGCAATTTCGTCGAGGTCGCCCGGTTCGGCTTCGCTGTCGTCGACCCATTCGCGCAAGGCGGGGCCGCCGTTGATGACGTCGATTGCGAGGCGGTCGAACTCGTATTCGTAGGGGAAATCGCGCCAGATCTCGTAATCGGGGTAGAGGTTGCGGATGGCCTTGAAGGCGAGCGCCTGCAAGCGCCACGGCTTGAATTCGTGGTGGTCGTAGAACGGCCCTTCGGCATGGACCATCAGCCCGTTGTTGAGCTTGCCGGCGTGCTTGTGGAAGGTCGGCTCGAACCAGCATTCGCGCAAGGCACAACCGCGCAGCCAGACTGGCGAGAGGCGGATCATCTCCGCCAGCACTTTATTCGCGTCGATATCGGGCGCGCCGAACAGCACTTCGAGTGGGCGGGTGGTCCCCCTGCCCTCGCTGAGATTGGTCCCTTCGAGCATGACCGTGCCGGCGTAGGCGCGCGCCATGTTGAGGCTGGCGGCGTTGGGGCTCGGATTGATCCAGACGCGCTGCTCGGGCCAGCCGAAGCCGGGTGCGGCGCCGGGCTTCCAACCCTCCATCTGGATGACGCGGTAATCGACGTCGAGATTGAATTGCTCGATGAACCAGTGGCCCATTTCGCCCATCGTCATGCCGTGGCGCATCACCATTGGCGCTGCACCCACAAAGCTTTCCTGACCGGGGAGAAGGAGCGTACCCTCGACCGGACCGCCCGCCGGGTTGGGGCGATCGAGCACCCACACCGATTTACCCGAGGTGGAGGCTTCCTGCAGCAGGTAAAGCAGCGTTGTGACGAAGGTGTAGATACGGCAGCCGAGGTCCTGCAGGTCGAACAGGAACACATCGGCGGTCGACATGGACTGCCCCGTAGGGCGGCGCACTTCGCCATAGAGGCTGAAGACGGGGATGCCGTAGCGCGGGTCGGTCTCGTCCGCAGTCTCGACCATATTGTCCTGCTTGTCGCCCTTCAGCCCGTGTTGCGGGCCGAAGGCGCTGGTCACGTTGAGTCCGCGCTCGATCAGCGCATCGAGCGAGTGGTCGAGCTGCGCAGTGACGGAGGCCGGATGGGCGACGAGCGAAATGCGCTTGCCCTCGAGGGGTTTGCGCAAGTCGTCTTCTGTGAGGAGGCGGTCTATCCCGAATTTCATGCAGTTGCAGGTGCCGCAAGCCGCGCGGTGAAGCAAGCCGGATCGTGGAAATCGGGCTGGTCCTGTGGATGGCCGATGGCCCAGAAGCTCTTGATGCCGCCTTCTTCCTCCAGCACGCAGGTCAGGCCCGCGTCGCAATCGCCCTCGGGCAATGCGCCTGCCGGAATGGCAGCATCAAAAATGGCGAAGCTGCTGCCCTGCCTCATCGTGCATTCGGGTTCGCGGGGCGTGTCGCGGTTCTCCATTCCATCGCGGCGGTCGGAGAAATCATACGCCGCCCAGCGTTCCGACGGCGAGAGGTTGAACTCGCAATAGGCGGTCCCGCCATCGGGTTTGAGAAACAGTTCGAAACAGGTCGTTCGCCAAAGCTCGTCCGCCCTGCCCTTGCCAGCAAACGCGGGCACGACGAGCTTGCCCGAACCCTCGATACGCCAGCGCAGCCGCAGCCAGTTTTCGTCGCGCGAGACAATACGTGCGACCACGGACGTCACTTCCAATGGCGGATAGGCCGGGTGGGCTGTCAGTTCATGCGTTTCCAATTCGAAATCCCCATGCTAGCGGGCGCTCCATCATGAGCACCTACCAATCCGAACTCCTGCGTCTGCTCGAAGAGCGCGGCTATATCCACCAGATTACCGATCCGACAGGGCTGGACGCCCTTGCCGCGCGGCAAGTGGTGCCCGGCTATATCGGTTTCGATCCTACGGCCCCTTCGCTGCATATCGGCAGCCTCGTGCAAATCATGATGCTTCGCCGCCTCCAGCAGGCCGGGCATAAGCCAATCGTGGTTATGGGCGGCGGGACCGGCAAGATTGGCGATCCCAGCGGACGCGACGAAAGTCGGCGCATGATGACGGACGAGATTATCGCCAGCAATGTCGCCGGTATCCGCCAGGTGTTCGAGCGGCTGCTGACCTTCGGTGACGGTCCGACCGATGCGGTCATGGTCAACAATGACGAATGGCTGAGCCAGCTCGGCTACATCGAACTGCTACGCGATGTCGGGCCGCACTTCACGGTCAACCGCATGCTGACCTTCGATTCGGTGAAGCTGCGGCTCGAGCGCGAACAGCCGCTGACCTTCCTCGAGTTCAATTACATGATCTTGCAGGCCTACGATTTCCGCGAGCTGGCGCAGCGATACGACTGCCGCCTGCAAATGGGCGGAAGCGACCAGTGGGGCAATATCGTCAACGGCATGGAATTGGCGCGCCGGATGGACGGGCGCGAGCTTTTCGGTCTGACCACGCCGCTGCTGACCACCGCCGACGGTTCCAAGATGGGCAAGACCGCCGCGGGCGCGGTCTGGCTGAATGAGGACCAGCTGCCGAGTTACGATTTCTGGCAGTACTGGCGCAATGTCGACGACCGCGACGTGGGCCGCTTCCTGCGCCTCTTCACCGATCTACCGCTCGATGAAATTGCGCGCCTCGAAGCGCTCGAGGGTGCGGACATCAATCAGGCCAAGACCGTGCTGGCGAACGAGGTCACCGCGCTGGTCCGCGGCCGCGAGGCTGCCGAGACTGCCGAGAAGACTGCAGCCGACACCTTCGCCGGCGGCGGCGCGGGCGAGGACCTGCCGAGCATTGCAGTCGGCGCGGAAGGCATGCGCATCGGCGCGGTCCTCACCGGCCTCGGCTTCTGCGCCTCGGGCAAGGAAGCGAAGCGCAAGCTGGCGGAAAATGCGGTCAAACTCGACGGCGAGCCGGTTATCGACCCCTCCACCCTCGTCGAGGTGGCCGAAGGCGCGGAAATCAAGCTTTCCTTAGGCAAGAAGAAACACGCGATTATCCGGCACTGACAGGGTCTTGGTGCCCACCCTTTTGAAATTCTGACCACCCGGTTTACCAATTATCAGCCTTTGTACGGCATTAGGGTGCGGGTCACGAGAACATCAAAAAGGGTTCACACCGCATGAGCGCCGGAGCACAACTCAGCGTAACCGACCAGCGCCGGATGGCGCGCCACCCGGTCGACCACCCCGTCATTGCCGAGCATTTCGGCAAGGGCGACATGCGCATGCATATCGCGAATATCTCGGCGAACGGCTTCATGATCGACGATGCCGACGCCATCAATCGCGGCGAGCGCGTCGTGGTGCGACTGCCGGTCATCGGCCGCATCGAAGCCTATTGCATCTGGTGCCGCGACAATCGCGCGGGCTTCCAGTTCGAACGCATCATCCGCGTCGACGACTTCCTGTCGCTGATCGACACGCTCCAGCCCAATCCGAGGCTGCGCAAGCTGCGCTGAGCGGCAAAACCTCCTTCTAGGAAACAAAGCAGGCCCGTCTTCACAACCGAAGGCGGGCCTGTCATGCGTCTGGCGTGACGTCCGACACCGCGCCCTCGCCCGAAGCATCGCCTCCCCAGTCGCCGCTGCGCATAGCGAACTTCCGCGCCTACTGGCTGTCGCGCCTGTCGATGACGCTGGCGCAATATGCGATGATGCTCATCATAGGGTGGCAGACCTACAACATCGCGCGCGACGGCGGGATGAGCGTGGCCGAAAGTTCGGGCCAGCTGGCGCTGATCGGGCTGTTGCAGTTCGTACCGCTGTTCATCCTCACGCCCTTCTCGGGCTGGGCCGCCGACCATTTCGACCGCCGGAACCTCGGGCGGCTGACGGTCATGCTGCAACTTGTCTGCGCCGCCATCCTCGCATGGCTGACGTGGCATGACGCGATTACCCTGCCGTGGATATTCGGTGTCGCCATCCTGCTCGGCATAGCGCGCGCCTTTGCCGGGCCAGCGCTCTCCGCCCTCGCCCCCAATCTGGTGCCCAAGAGCATCCTCCCCAACGCCATCGCGCTGTCGAGCATAAGCTGGCAGGTCGGCATGATTGTCGGCCCGGCGGTCGGCGGATACACCTATGCCATCTTCCCGAGCCTGCCCTACATCGTGGCGTGCGCGCTGTTCCTCACCTCCATCACAGCGCTGTCGTTCATCGGCAAGGTCCCCCAGCCCCCGCGCCCGCAGAACCAGAGGCCCATTCACGCCATGGTCGAAGGGCTGCGCTACGTCGTGCGCAACAAGATGGTGCTCGGCGCGATCACGCTGGACCTCTTCGCCGTCTTTCTTGCCGGGGCGACCGCGCTCTTTCCCGTTTACGCGCGCGATATCCTTGAAGTCGGCGAGAAGGGCCTTGCGCAGCTCGCCATGGCTCCTGCTGTCGGTGCGGCAATCACCGCGCTCTATTTCAGCTTCCGGCCGCTGAAGACCAATGTCGGCCCCAAGATGCTCTGGGCCGTCGCCATTTTCGGCGTTGCCACAATTGTCTTCGGCTTCTCGACCTCAATGCCGCTCAGCCTCGTCATGCTCTTCATCGTTGGTGCGGCGGACATGTTCAGCGTCTATATCCGCCAGTCGCTCATCCAATTGCACACCCCCGACGACAAGCGCGGACGCGTCTCCTCGGTCAGTCTGCTGACTATCAGCGCCTCGAACGAATTCGGCGACTTTTTCTCTGGCAGCCTCGCCTATGCTATCGGTCCGGTAGCGGCGGTAGTGACCGGAGGCGCGGGCGCCATCGTCACCGTGGCGACCTGGACGAAAATTTTCCCGGTCCTGCGTACCACGCGGACCTTCGACCCGCCTGAAGAATTACAAGAACAAAACCCCGAAGAAACACCAGAAGAAAAGCTCCAGGAGCAGATGCCATGAAAGCCCAGTCCGTCCTCGAAACTATCGGCAATACCCCGCACATTCGCCTCTCGCGCCTGTTCCCCGACCACGAGGTCTGGGTGAAGAGCGAGCGCGCCAATCCGGGCGGCTCCATCAAGGACCGCATCGGCCTCGCCATGGTGGAGGATGCGGAAAAGGCAGGCAAACTCAAGCCCGGCGGCACGATCATCGAGCCGACCAGCGGCAATACCGGCATCGGCCTTGCCATGGCCGCCGCAGTCAAGGGCTACAAGCTCGTGCTCGTCATGCCCGAAAGCATGAGCCTTGAGCGCCGCCGCCTGATGCTGGCCTATGGCGCGACCTTCGACCTCACGCCCAAGGAAGGCGGCATGAAGGGCGCCATCGCGCGCGCCGAGGAACTGGTCGAGCAGACCGAGGGCGCGTGGATGCCGAGCCAGTTCGACAACCCGTCGAACTTCGAAGTCCACAAGCGCACCACCGCACGCGAGATCCTCGCTGACTTCGCCAATGAGCCGATCGACGTGATGATCACCGGCGTCGGCACCGGCGGCCACCTCACCGGCTGCGCCGAAGTGCTGAAAGAGACGTGGGAGCACATGAAGGCCTATGCGGTCGAGCCCACCCTCTCCCCCGTCATCAGCGGCGGCCAGCCCGGCCCCCACCCCATCCAGGGCATCGGCGCAGGTTTCGTGCCGGGGAACCTCCACACGCAAGCCATCGACGGTGCCATCCAGGTTGAGCCGGAAGACGCCAAGGAATGGGCGCGCAAATGTGCGGCGACGGAGGGCCTACTGGTCGGCATCTCGAGCGGCGCGACGCTGGCAGCGATTGCGAAGAAGCTGCCGGAGCTGGACGCAGGCAGCCGCGTGCTAGGGTTCAATTACGATACGGGCGAGCGGTATCTCTCGGTGCCGGATTTCTTGCCGGAGTGAGGTAGTCCTGCATGGCAGGGAACGAGACCAATCGAGAACTTCCACGTGCTCAATCACGCCAACGCATTGCCTCAATTACAAGCCGGAAGGCGGCCGAACCATGACGCCGGTGCGGATAATATAGGTAGTATGGTGGCAGATCTTCGCTCCAGTCGGGCATGACCCTTTCCAGTCGGCCCGAACACAGGAACTCCTGCACCTGGTCCAGCGGCAGGTTCGCGATCCCGAGGCCAGCAAGCGCTGCATCCCTGATGGGGCCGAGCGCATTGAAAGCCAATTGCCCGTCCAAGCGGACATGGACGGCCTTGGCATCCTTCGAGAGCCTCCACTCATAGAAGGTCCCCGAGGTCGGCATGCGTAGATTGAGGCACACATGTTGGCTGAGCTCGCGTGGTATCGATGGTGCCGGATGACGCTCGAAGTAGGCTGGTGAGGCGACGATCGCCATCGGGATCGGGGGCGATAATCTTAAGGCGATCATATCCTTCTCGACCTGCTCGCCCAGCCTGACACCGGCGTCGAAATGAGAAGCGACGATGTCTTTCAGGCCATAGTCCACCTCGATCTCGACCTTCACATCGGGGTTCTCCGGCAGGACCTTTGCCAAGGCAGGAATGAGGAACTGCTTGGCAGCGTGCTCCACCGAAGTGATACGGATTTTGCCGGAAGGCTTTTCCTTAGCTTCGCTGAGCGCCTCGATGCTGGCGTCGAGATCGCGCAACATCGGCGAGAGGGTGGAGAGAAGTTGCTCGCCAACTTCCGTCGGGGCGACACTGCGGGTCGTTCGTGCAAGCAGTCGCAGGCCGAGCCTTTCCTCCAGACGTCTGACAATCTGGCTCAGTGCAGATTGAGACAAGCCCAGCCGCTTGGAAGCGCGGGTGAAGCTACCCTCCTCGGCGACCACGGCGAATGCCGCAAGGTCAGCCATGTCATCGCGGCGCATTTATCATCTCACTTATAAGGGCAAGTAGAATTAAGCGTCTAATCGAATGAAGCGGCAAGGTCTATCTCGGTCCTCAGACAAACCAAGGAGACCCCGAATGACCAAGGTCACGTTCCCCAATTCGAACAACCGCTCGATCGACATGTCGGCCGTCCTCAACTTCCCAGAAGACTTCGACGAGAACGAATCCTATCCCGCTATTATCGTGTCTCACCCGGGTGGCGGCGTGAAAGAGCAGACCTCAGGCACCTATGCGAAAAAGCTCGCCGAACGGGGCTTCGTAGCGATTGCCTATGACGCTTCCTATCAGGGTGAAAGCGGCGGACTTCCACGCCAGCTCGAAAACCCGCAAGTGCGGACTGAAGACGTCAGCGCTGTGCTCGATTACCTTACTACGCTACCCTACGTAGACAATGACCGCATTGGTGCGATGGGCATCTGTGCGGGGGGCGGCTACACCGCCAATGCCGCGATTGACGATCCACGGATCAAGGCAGTCGCGACAGTCAGCGCAGTCAATATCGGCCAGATGTTCCGCAATGGTTGGGATAATAGTGTCGCCGATGCCGACGCCGCGCCGGTCGTCCAGATGGGGGCCGAAGCTCGCACCGCCGATGCCGGCGGAGACGATCCACAGACCTTCCCGCTAGCGCCTCTGAACGAAGCAGATGCTCCGAATGAGGAGCTGCGCCAGGCATGGGAATATTATCACACCCCGCGCGCTGAGTATCCGACGGCACCCGGCTTTATGACGGCGCGTAGCCTTTCCCAGATCATTCCCTACGATGCGTACTTCAAGGCGGAAGCGTTCCTGACCCGACCGCTGCTTGTGATTGCCGGCAGCAAAGCAGGGAGCAAATGGATGAGCGACGACCTCTTCGAGCGCGCGGCCAGCTCCGACAAGCGGATGCATGTGGTCGAAGGTGCGAACCATATGGACATGTATGACGGCGAAGGAGAAATCTCCGAGGCCATCGGCGAACTTGCGCCATTCTTTCAGAAAAACCTCGCCGAAACCCGAGTATCCGAACCCGCAGAATGAATCACGGAGGGGGCCGGTCATGGTCGGCCCCCTCTAGCTTCGTGTCCGCTATCCAACCAAACTCAGACGTTCGATTTTCCTACACAACCTGCCGCTGCTAGCCTCGCATCGGCTCTTTCAATCCTGAATATCACGGCAAAACGCGGGGCACCCTATGAAAGGGGCACCCCGCGTCTGTACTTCATCAACTAAAGTCCCAGCGTGACGCTGCGACTCGGTCTTACGCCGCCGTCTGGAAGGCGTCTTCGCCCAGTGCCATCAGGCTGTCGCTGCCCGCCTCGAGCTTGCGGCGCAGCGCGCCGGCGTCGGGCAGGTAACGGTCCATGTAATAGCGCGCCGTGGCGAGTTTCTGTTCGTAGAACGCCTTGTCGTCGCCCGCGCTGGCAAGCTTCGATGCGGCGACCTTGGCCATCTTCAGCCACATCAGGCCGAGCGTCACGATACCCATGATGTGCATATAGTGATGCGCGCCCGCGCCGAGGTGGTTGGGGTTCTGCATCGCGTTCTGCATGAACCACATGGTCGATGCCTGCTGCTGGCCAAGCGCCTTTTCGAGCGCCTCGGCCATGTCCTTGAGCTCGTCGACTTCCTTCGCCGCGGCGATTTCCTCGCCCACGTGCTTGAAGAAGGCCTGCACGGCAGCGCCGCCCTTCTGGGCCAGCTTACGGCCGCAAAGGTCCATCGCCTGCACGCCGTTGGTGCCTTCGTAAATCTGGGCGATACGGGCATCGCGGACGAACTGGCTCATGCCCCATTCCTCGATGTAGCCATGGCCGCCGAAGACCTGCTGCATGTTGGTGGCAACTTCATAGCCCTTGTCGGTGCCGTAGCCCTTGATGACCGGGGTCATCAGGCCGAGCAGCATGTCGGCTTCCTCGCGCTCTTCCTCGGTCTGCGCCTTGTGCGTGAGGTCGACCAGCAGACCACCCCACAGTGCGAGGGCACGCATGCCTTCGGTGAAGGCCTTGGCGTCCATCAGCATGCGGCGAACGTCGGGATGGACGAAGATCGGGTCGGCCTGTGCCTGGGGCTCTGCCGGACCGGTAAGTGCGCGGCCCTGGCGGCGGTCGAGCGCATATGCGACCGCGTTCTGATAGGCGACTTCGGCCTGGCTCAGGCCCTGGATGCCGACGCCAAGACGCGCGGCGTTCATCATGATGAACATGGCGGCGAGACCCTTGTTCTCCTCGCCGACCATCCAGCCCTTGGCGCCATCGTAGTTAAGGACGCAGGTGGAGTTGCCGTGGATGCCCATCTTGTGCTCGATCGAGCCGCACATCACGCCGTTACGCTCGCCCGGAGTACCGTCTTCGTTGACGATGAACTTGGGCACGACGAAGAGCGAGATGCCCTTGGTGCTGTCAGGCGCGCCCGGGGTCTTGGCGAGCACCAGGTGGATGATGTTCTCGCTCATGTCATGCTCGCCGGCCGAAATGAAGATCTTGGTGCCGGTGATCGCGTAGCTGCCGTCACCCTGAGGTTCGGCTTTGGTGCGGATCATGCCGAGGTCGGTGCCGCAATGCGGCTCGGTCAGGTTCATGGTGCCGGTCCATTCGCCGGAGACCATCTTGGGGAGGTACATGGCCTTCTGCTCGTCCGAGCCCTTGGCTACCAATGCGCTGATCGCACCGTTGGTGAGGCCCGGATACATGCCGAAGGCTTGGTTCGCGCTCGAGATGAACTCTTCCATCACGAAGCCAAGAACGTGCGGCATGCCCTGCCCGCCAAATTGCTCGTCATGAGCCAGCGTGCCCCAACCGGCCTCACGGAACTGGTCGAAAGCTTCCTTGAAGCCCGGGGGCGTGGTGACCGAACCGTCTTCGTTGCGCACGCAGCCGTGCTCGTCACCGATGCGGTTGAGTGGCGCGAGCACTTCGGAGCAGAACTTTCCACCTTCGTTGATCACAGCGTCGGTCACATCGTCCGTCGCCATTTCGAAACCCGGCAGGTTGCCGTAAGCGGCGAGATCAAGGACCTCGTTGATGATGAAGCGAGTATCACGGGTCGGTGCAGTATAGGTGGGCATGATTTGTCCTTGGGAGAGATTGATTTCAGGCGGTGTCTCGCCGGGGAGAAAATTCAGTCGACCTGTTCTTCGACGAGCGAAATGAACTCGGTCAATTCCTTGATGGAACTATCGATATCGGCGCGCTGCGCCTTCAGCTTGGCGACGTGCTTGCGGCACTTCTCCAGCGTCACGCGGCGCTGCTCGGCGCGGCCATCGTCGAGGTCGTAAAGATCGATCATCTCGCGGATTTCGGTGAGCGAGAAGCCGACGTTCTTTGCGCGCATGATCCACGCGAGACGCGCACGGTCGCGCTTGGAATAGATGCGGGTGAGGCCGACACGCGACGGGGCAATCAGCCCCTCGTCTTCGTAGAAACGAAGCGCGCGGGCGGTGCAGTCGAACTCGCTGGTAAGGTCCGAGATCGAGAATTGTTCGCGGTCGAGCTTGTCCGGCCGGTCAAGATGCGCGCCGGCATGCCGGCGGTCGTTGTCAGCATTGGGTAGAGGCTGGGTCATGCCCGCCTTCTAACCCAACGTTTACGTAAGCGTCAAGACTTGACGGGTTGGAGAACGCCTTTGTCCAGCTTGCGATAGAAACAGCTCGTCGCGCCGGTGTGGCACGTGGGTCCCGCAGGACGACAGCGCAGGGCAAGCGCGTCTTGGTCGCAATCGACGAGTATTTCCTCCACTTGCAGCACGTTTCCGCTGGTCTCGCCCTTCTTCCACAGCTTGCCGCGCGAGCGTGAGTAGAAGTGCGCGATGCCGGTCTCTTGGGTCGCGGCGATGGCTTCCGCATCCATGAAGGCGACCATCAGGATTCGGCCTGTTTCGACATCTTGCACGACCGCACTGAGCAGTCCCTTCTCGTCGAATTTCGGCAGAAATGTGGTGCCTGTTTCGCGTGTACTATCTGCGGGGGACACGATTGCTCCGGAAATTGTAAATTTACGACAGGATGTTGCAGGACCGCCACAAGGGTTGTCCAAAATCGACACTAACCGCACTTGTCGTTTTGATGAACGGCTTTTTTGGGTGATGTATCGACCTCGCAGGCAATGTGAGGCCTGCCCACCGGAGCAAGGGTGCCAGCAGAGCGCCAGGTTCAGGGGGTCCCGGATCCGCAGCCGCATGGGGGTTTATATGCGGCGCATCCGGTAACGATGAGGGATAGGACCAAGCGTGCATGCTGGGGGGCTGCACCAAGTCGAAAGACGGGTCCGGTGTATTTCGTCACGTGGCGCCCGGGGTCTTCGGACTCCGGGCGTTTCGTTTTTCATGTGTGGACGCGCGCTTCGTCTAACACACGGGCGAAGCAGGCGATGACGACCGATTTTGCGCCAGCCCGCTTTAGGGCCTTCACGCAGGCCGTGCTGGTCGCTCCACTGGTCAAGACATCGTCGACCAGCAGGATATGTCGCCCTTTGATGCTGACCGGTTTGTTCACTGCGATGGCTCCCACGAGCGCCCTTGTCCTTGCCTTTGCCCCCATTCCGCCGAGGCTTGGGGTGCGCTTGGTCCGCCTGAGGCCGTCGACCACCAATGTGCCGCAGCCTGCTTTGGCCAATTCGCGAGCAAGGAGCGCGGCCTGGTTGAACCCGCGATGCCAAAGCCGCCAGCGATGGAGCGGGACGGGAATGATGAGACGCTCCTCCTCAGCTTGTCGGATTCGCGCGGCAATCAGTCTCGCAAGCAAGGGAGCCAGCGCGATACGGCGGCCATGCTTGAGAGCGAGGACCAGCTTGCGCGAAGTGTCAGTGTAGAGCGTGCCGGCCGCGATTCCGTCGTGAGCAGGTGGGCTGCCGAGGCAAGGTGCGCATATCGAGCCTTCATCCGGTCCGCTCTCGCCGAAAGGGCGCTGGCACAGGCCGCAGCTGGGGTCACCGGGTATCGCGAGGTCGTTCCAGCAGGTCGCGCAAAGGCCGCCCTGCTCCCCGATACCTTCACCGCAGGCCGGGCAACGCGGCGGATAGACGAGGTCCACGAGCGGCGCGACGCCCCCACCGATTACGCGCCGCAATGTGGTTACTCTCTCCATAGGAACTTGCTGCACGGGTTGCATGGGCGATGCAAGCGCGGCATCTGCGCCCGCAATGGAATCGGCAATGGAAACCAAGGCCCCACCCCGCATCTTCAGCCGCGAGCGCCGCAAGGCCGGCTATCGGCGCGCGCTGGTCCGCCAGTCGCAGCGCGATGCCGCCCGCTATGTGCTCGACGACATGGTCGAGGACGTGCTCGACCGGCTGGAATTCATGCGGTTCGAGCCTGCCCGCGTTCTTGTCATCGGTGACTGGACCGGGACGCTGGCGCTCTCGTTGCGCGGACGCGGTTCGGTGGTCGACGAAGAGAATGTCCGCACACTGGATGAGGAAAAGCCGCTTGATGAAGGCCCTTACGACCTTATCGTCAGCCTCGCCTCGCTCGGACGAGTTAATGACCTTCCTGGCGCGCTACTCCACTTGCGCTCGGCCCTGAACGGGGGCGGGATGCTGATTGCCTCATTGATTGGCGCGGGTAGCCTTGCGCATTTGCGCCGCGCGATGATTGCGGCGGAGCCCGACAGGCCTGCGGCCCGGATGCATCCGCTGGTCGACAACGCGGCGGCTTCGGCGCTGATGCAGCGGGCGCTGTTCAAGCGGCAGGTGGTCGATAGCCGGAGCCTCGAGGTCGCCTACAAATCGCTCGACCGGCTGGTGTCGGACCTGCGCGACCAGGCGTTGACCTCGAGCCTTTCGAGTGGTGCCCCGCCGCTCGGAAAAGCCGCGCTCCAGCGAGCCCGCAATGCCTTTCTCGTGAGCGCCAACGATAAGGGGCGGACTGTAGAAACCTTCGAGATTCTTACGTTAACAGGCTGGAAAGACTAACGAAGGCTTGCCTGCGCTGCCGCGAGCCGGGCAATCGGCACGCGGTAGGGCGAGGCGCTGACGTAGTCGAGACCGGTCTGCTCGCAAAAGGCGATGCTGGCCGGGTCGCCGCCATGTTCCCCGCAGATGCCGAGCTTGATATCCCTACGGGTCTTGCGGCCCCGTTCGGCGGCGAGTTTCACCAGCTGGCCCACCCCGTCGATATCGAGGCTGACGAAGGGATCGCGAGCGAAGATGCCCTTGTCGACATAGTCGGTGAGGAAGCGGCCTGCATCGTCGCGGCTGACGCCGAGCGTCGTCTGCGTGAGGTCATTCGTACCGAAGCTAAAGAATTCGCCCACTTCCGCGATTTCACCCGCCATCAGGGCAGCCCGTGGCAGCTCGATCATCGTGCCGACGAGGTAGTCGACCTTGCAGCCGGATGCCTCGAACGCTTCTTCGGCTGCACGGTCCACCACAGCTTTCAGCATTTCGAGTTCGCGGCGCGTCGCGACCAGCGGGATCATCACTTCGGGCACTGGCGCTTCGCCGCTGCTCTTCGCCGCTTCGCAGGCCGCCTCGAAGATGGCGCGCGCCTGCATCTCGTAAATCTCGGGATAGGTAATGCCGAGACGGCACCCGCGATGGCCGAGCATTGGGTTGAATTCGTGCAGTTCGCCCGCGCGGCGTTTCAGCTGGTCGACGCTCTTGCCGGTCGCCGAAGCCAGTTCCTCGAACTCCGCCTCGCCATGCGGCAGGAACTCGTGGAGCGGCGGGTCGAGCAGGCGGATGGTGCACGGAAGGCCCGTCATCACCTCGAAAATCTTGACGAAATCGGCGCGCTGTTCGGGTAGTAGTTTGGCCAGCGCATCGCGGCGGCCCGCCTCGGTGTCGGCGAGAATCATCTGGCGCACTGCGCTGATGCGGTCGGCATCGAAGAACATGTGCTCGGTGCGGCAAAGGCCAATGCCCTCGGCGCCGAACTGGCGCGCCATGCGGCAGTCGGCTTCCGTCTCGGCATTGGTGCGAACGCGCATGCGGCGATGCTTGTCGGCCCATTCCATCAGCGTGCCGAAATCGCCCGCGAGTTCCGGTTCGATTGTAGCGACCTCGCCCGCCATGACCTGGCCGTTGCCGCCGTCGAGTGTGATTATGTCGCCCTCTTTCAGCTGGCGATTGCCGATGGTGAGCGTGCGCCCTTCGCGCGCAATCGAGACCTGCGACGCGCCCGAAACGCAGGGCCGCCCCATGCCGCGAGCCACAACCGCCGCATGGCTCGTCATACCGCCGCGCGCGGTGAGGATGCCTGTTGCGGCGTGCATGCCGTGGATGTCCTCCGGGCTGGTTTCGACGCGGACGAGAATGACCTTCTCGCCCCGCCCTGCCCAGAGTTCTGCCGTATCCGCGTCGAGCACAATCTTGCCGCTCGCCGCGCCGGGCGAGGCAGGCAGGCCAGTGGTCAGGACGTCGCGCGGCGCATCAGGGTCAAGTGTCGGGTGAAGCAGCTGGTCGAGTGCCATCGGGTCGACGCGCAGGATGGCCGTCTTCTCGTCGATGAGGCCCTCGCCTACCATGTCGACCGCCAGCTTGAGCGCAGCTTTAGCGGTACGCTTGCCGTTGCGGGTCTGCAGCAGCCACAGCTTGCCCTGCTGCACGGTGAATTCGATGTCCTGCATGTCCTTGTAGTGCTTTTCGAGCAGGTCGAAGAGATGCGCGAGCTCTCTGAAAGCCTCCGGCATGGCTTCTTCCATGCTCGGCTTATCGGCACCTGCCGCCTCACGCGCAGCCTTGGTCAGGTATTGCGGAGTGCGGATGCCCGCCACCACGTCCTCGCCCTGCGCATTGACCAGCCATTCGCCGTAATAGGCCTTTTCGCCCGTCGAAGGGTCGCGGGTGAAGGCCACGCCCGTCGCACTGGTGTCGCCCATATTGCCGAAGACCATCGCCTGCACATTGACCGCGGTGCCCATGTCGTGCGGGATGTCGTTGAGGCGGCGGTAGATCTTGGCGCGCTCGGTATCCCAGCTGTCGAAGACCGCGCTGATGGCACCCCAGAGTTGCTCGACCGGGTCCTGCGGGAACGGCTTGCCCAGTTCCTGCTCGACGATGGACTTGTACTCGGCGACGAGCGTCTTCCATTCCTCGGCGCTCAGTTCGGTGTCGGCGTAATAGCCATTGTCTTCCTTGGCGATTTCGAGCGCTTCCTCGAACAACCCGTGGTCTACGCCGAGCACGACATCGCCATACATCTGGATGAAGCGGCGGTAGCTGTCCCACGCGAAGCGCTCGTCGCCGCTGGTGTTGGCGAGACCCTGCACCGTCTCGTCATTTAGGCCGAGGTTGAGGACGGTGTCCATCATGCCCGGCATGGATACCGCCGCGCCGGAACGGACCGAGACTAGCAGCGGGTCAGCCGCATCACCGAAGCCCTTGCCCACGGTCTTTTCGACATGGGTAAGCGCGGCCATCACGTCGGCGCGCAGCTTTTCTGAGAAGTCGCTGCCCCCTGCGAGATACTTCAGGCATTCTTCGGTCGCGATGGTGAAGCCGGGAGGAACGGGCAGGCCGATGCTCGCCATCTCGGCGAGGTTCGCGCCCTTGCCGCCGGTGACTGTCTTGTCCTTCTGCCGCGCATTCGTATGCGGCGCGTCGCCGCCGAAGGTGAAGACAGTGTCGTTATTCATCAAGGCAATTCCTACAGCTTGGAACACATGGAACACGGTCCATGTGGGTAAAGTTCGTCAGCCCTCGATACGGCTGAAGTCGGCGACTTTGTGCACTGCAGCACGAAAGCGTGCAAGCAGGTCGAGACGATGTGCCCGCTTGTTTTCTTCGTCTGCATTTACCGTCACTTCATCGAAGAAGCGGTCGATAGGGACACGAAGCGCGGCCAGCGCCGCCATCGCGGCAGAGAAGTCTTCCGCCTCAATGGCCTTGGCCGCCGCCGGTTCCGATTTTGCCAGCGCTTCCATCAGCGCCTTTTCGGCAGGCTCCGGCGCGTAGGAAAGCTCTTTCGCGTGGCGCTCGGACATCTTGGCGTCGATGACGGCCTTCATGTCGGGATCGTCGACAAGCGCCAGCGGGTCTTCCTCGCCGGTGCGCGCGATTTCGCCCTCGATGCCGTGCCAGTCTTCCTTCTTCAAGATGTTGGCTGCGCGTTTGTATCCCGCGAGCAGGTTGGCGCCGTCTTCGGTGCCGAGGAAGGCCGTCAGCGCCCTCGCCCGGCTTTCGACGCGGTCGACACGCATGTCGGGGCGACCCTGCCAGCTGCGCGATGCCTGAATATAGTCATGGCGCACGCCCTCATCGCGAAGCTGCACGGCGAGACGATCAAGCAGGAACTCGCCGAGTTTTTCGGGCAGGCCTGCGACCCGCTGGCTCGCCCAAGCGTGGACGACCTGATCCAGTTCGAGCTTCAAGCCGTTCGCCTGCACCAGCCGCAAATAGCCGAGCGCCGCGCGGCGAAGCGCGAAGGGATCCTTCGAACCGGTCGGCAGGATACCGATGCGGAAGAAGCTAAGGAGGTTGTCGAGCTTGTCGGCGAGGCTGACCGCAACCGTCGTCGGAGCGGTCGGAACCTCGTCGCTCGCGCCGACGGGCTTGTAGTGGTCGCGGATTGCCTCGGAGACTTCGACCGGAAGGCCCTCCGCCTTCGCGTAATAGCCGCCCATCAGGCCCTGCAACTCGGGGAATTCGCCGACCATTTCGGTGACGAGGTCGGCCTTGGAGAGCTCGGCAGCCTGACGCGCCAGCTTGTGGTCGCCATTCGGAGCCTTGGCATCGAACACCAGCCAGTCAGCCAGCTTCGCGACCCGGTCCACCTTGTCGGCGACGGTGCCCAGCTTTTCGTGGAAGGTTATGCGCTCAAGCCCCTTGGCGTGCTCAACGAGCGTCTTCTTGCGGTCGACGTCCCAGAAGAAGCGCGCGTCGGACAGGCGCGCGGCGAGGACCTTGCGGTTGCCGTCGACCACGCGCGCGCCGCCGTCTTCCGCCTCGATATTGGCGGTGCAGATGAAGGCATTGGCGAGTTCACCCTTGTCGTCCTCGCAAACGAAATACTTCTGATTGACGCGCGCGGTGAGCTGAATGGTCTCCGGCGGGACTTCAAGGAAATCTTCCTCGAACCGGCCGAGCAGCGGAACTGGCCATTCGGTGAGGCCAGCGTTCTCGACGACGAGACCCTCGTCCTCGACCAGCTTGAGACCGGCTTCGGAGGCAACCTTAGATGCGCCAGAACGGATGAGATCCTGACGCTCTTCATGGTCGACGATGACCTGACCGGCGCGCAGCTTCACCGCGTAGTCGGCAGCATTTCCGATGGTGATGTCGCCCGAGTGGTGAAAGCGGTGGCCGAGGGTGACCGAGCCGGAGGTGACGCCATGCACTTCGCATTCGACCACATCGTCGCCGAGCAGCGCTACGATGCCCGACAATGGGCGCACCCAGCGCAAGCTCTCGGTCGAAATCGAGGCAGCACCCCAGCGCATCGACTTGGGCCAGCTGAAGTCGCGAATGATCGCGGGGATCGCTTCGGCGAGCAGGTCCTTGGTTGCACGACCGGGGACGTTCTTCACGGCGAAATAGGTCGCCCTCCCCTTCACGTCGCGTGTTTCGAGATCGCCCTTTTCGACACCAGCCTTGCGGCAGAAGCCTTCGAGTGCCTGATCGGGCGCGCCGACCGGCGGGCCCTTCAATTCCTCGCTGACAGCCTCTGTAGCCTCGGGCAGGTCGCGCGCGATCAGTGCAAGGCGACGCGGGGTCGACCAGACGGTGATCTCTCCGCATTCGACACCGGCGGCATCCATCTCGCGGCGGAACAGTTTTTCGAGTTCGGCGCGCGCACCGGCCTGCATCCGGGCGGGGATTTCTTCGCTGCGCAGTTCGAGGAGAAAGTCGCTCATTTCGACCACTCCGGATATTTCTCGGCCCACACGGGCGCTTCCTTTTCCATATGCGCTTCACAACTTCCGCGCGCGAGGTCGCGGACGCGGCCCATGTAGCTGGCGCGTTCCTGCACGCTGATCACACCGCGCGCCTGCAGCAAGTTGAAGATGTGGCTGGCCTCCACCGCCTGCTCATAAGCGGCGATGGGGACATTGTGCTCGAGCGCGTTCTTGCACTCGGCCTCGGCCTTGTTGAACAGGTCGAACAGAGCGTCGGTCTCGGCAACCTCGAAGTTCCACTTCGACATCTGCTTCTCGTTCTCGAGGAAGACGTCGCCATAGGTCACGCCCTGCCCGTTGAAGTCGAGGTCGTAGACGTTGTCGACGCCCTGGATGTACATGGCGAGGCGTTCGAGGCCGTAGGTCAGTTCGCCCGCGACCGGCTTGCAGTCGAAGCCGCCCATCTGCTGGAAATAGGTGAACTGGGTGACTTCCATCCCGTCACACCAGACTTCCCAACCAAGACCCCATGCGCCCAGCGTCGGGCTTTCCCAGTCGTCTTCCACGAAGCGAATGTCGTGCTTCAGGGGATCGATGCCGATGACGCGCAGGCTTTCCAGGTAGAGGTCCTGGATGTTCGCCGGGCTCGGCTTCAGGATCACCTGGTACTGGTAGTAATGCTGCAACCGGTTCGGGTTCTCGCCATAGCGCCCGTCGGTCGGGCGGCGGCAGGGCTGCACGAAAGCCGCATTCCACGGCTCCGGCCCCAGCGCGCGGAGCGTCGTTGCAGTGTGGAAGGTGCCCGCGCCCATACGCATGTCGTAGGGCTGCAGGATGAGGCACCCGTTTGCGCTCCAGAAATCGTGGAGCGCGAGGATCATGTCCTGAAAGGATTTTTGCGGATTACGGTCCATGGCGCGCGCAATGGCTTAGGCGCTTTGCACGGTCAATAGCGCGTTCAATTCCGGATGCGGCAGGAAGGTTTTCCCGACATTGTGTCAGGTAGTGTTGACATTGTAAGCGAATCGCGACATATAGTCAGGACAACCTGACACAAAGGAAGGTTGACCTAACCACTGGACCCTACATCCAAGCTGGAGACCTGACATGAAAAAGACTTTCGCTTTCGCCGCCGCTGCCCTCGCAGTCATCGCCACTCCTGCTGCCGCGCAGGACGCACCGAGCGTTTCGGTCGCCACTGCCGACCTCGACCTCACCCAGAGCGCCGACCAGGAAAAGCTCGAACGCCGCATCGACAATGCCGCGCGCCGCGCCTGTCGCCTCGGTGGTTTCGATGCCGAGACGCGCCGCGCAGAGCGTGAATGCCGCCTAGCCATCATCGAGAACGCCGACGAGCAGGTCGACCTTGCCATCGCCAAGGCGCGCACCGAACACTTCGCCACCATCGACATCGATGTGCAGGGCTGAACCCTTCCGCCGGAGCGTCACACGCGACAACGACGCTCCGGCGACCCCTTCCGATACTAAGAGACGGGACCGCAAATGAACGACACACCCATGACGAAACGGCAGAAGCGCGCAAGGCAGCACAATGTCGCGACACTCATCGCCTTCCTCACCTTCGCCGCAGTAGTCGTCCAGGCTTTCAATGGCGCAAGTTTTTACATGGCCGTGAACGCCCTTGTGGTCCTCACCATGTTCGTCGCCATCATCGTGATGTTCGCCACCCGCACTGCCGACGAATACGTCGCCGCCATCTGGCGCAGCGGCACGAGTGTAGCTTTTGTCCTGACCGCTGCTGTCGTGGTCTTCACGCCCTTTTTCGAAGGAGTGTACGATGGTTACATGGGCAACCACCGGAATCAGGATATCGACCTGTCCGCCGACATGATGCTCATCGTTATCGGATCGTTCTTCATCGCCAATGGCTGGGCTCGCCTCCGCGGCACGGTTTGAGGAGCAAGACCAATGGCTACCTCTGCATTTCCGGCCAATTCCGGCAGCCGCCAGAAGCGCACCCGGTTTTATTTCCGGATGATGGACATCTGCCTTGTGGCCAGCGTCCTTATCCTTGCATCGACGATACCTGCACTCGAGCCTGCGGCGAATGCCGATGGAACCACTCCTACCTGGTATCTCGCATACGGCTCTGTCCTGATTTTCTTCGCGTTTATCCTTACGCCTGCGCTTATTCTCGCGCGCTTCATGCGCGATGAATATGCCGAACAGTTGTTTCGCAGAACGACAGACATCCTCGTTTACGTGTCCGTTGCCGCACCATGGCTGGTGTTCGTGGCTGCAACCCTTGTCTATCTCGCAACAGGAGCCGAAGAAGCACCCTACCCCTTCAGCCTGTTCATGGTCGAGGTGACCTGGTGGTCGGCGGTCGCGCAATTGTTCAAATTCTTCTGCCTGCTGTTTGTCTTCATTTTCCAGTTCCTGCGCTGGAAGGACAGCCGATGAAGAACCGCCTTCGTGTCCTGAGAGCCGAGCGCGAGTGGAGCCAGGCGGAGCTTGCCGTCCAGCTCGATGTCTCGCGGCAGGCCGTCAACGCCATTGAGACCGGCAAGCACGACCCGTCCTTGCCACTCGCCTTTCGTATCGCACGCCTTTTTGACATGCCGATCGAAGACGTTTTCGAATATGAAGAAGACTGATACCGAAAATTCATAAATCCGAGGAAAAAGGGGCTCACACCATGCGCAATTTCAAGAAAACGCTCGCCACCACGCTCTCTGCTGCCGCTCTCGCGGTAAGCCTGCAGGCTTGCTCCACCTACGGCGACACGGCGGCCCCGGCAGCGCCTGCCTTCGTGCCGACTGGTGATGGCCCTGCGCTGTGGAAGGTCGCGGATGAGGATACGACCATTTACCTCTTCGGCACGGTCCATGCCCTGCCATCCGACATTAACTGGTACGCTGGCCCCGTGAAAACAGCGATCGACGGTTCCGGCTCGCTCGTAACCGAAGTCGACCTGACACCTGAGAACATGGCTGCGATGGGACCGCTCACCATCCAGAAGGCAAGCCTTCCCGAAGGCCAGACGCTGCGCGGCCTGATGAATGACGAACAGCGCGCAGCCTATGAGGCCGGAATGGCGAAGGCCGGCCTGCCTGCGCCGGTCTTGGACCAGCTCGACCGTTTCGAGCCTTGGTTCGCCGCCATCACGGTTATGCAGATCCTCCTCCAGAAGGGCGGGATCGATGGGTCCAATGGCGTCGAAAAGGTGCTGGAGGAAACTGTCCCTGCAGGAACCGAGCGTGTGGCGCTCGAGACGGTGGAATTCCAGCTCGACATTTTCGACAGCTTGCCGGTCGAGAAACAGCTCGTCTACCTGCTCGAAGTGCTCGAAAATCCCGATGCCGGCGTCGCAATGCTGAGCACGATCATCGACGAATGGAAGGTGGGCGATGTCACCGACCTTGCCACGATGCTCTTCGAAAACGCCGAAGATGACCCCGTGCTGATGGAACGCCTTTTCTACGCCCGCAATGCGAATTGGGCGGGTTGGATCGACGAACGCCTGGATACTCCCGGCACCGTCTTCATGGCCGTCGGCGCAGGTCACCTCGCCGGGGAAAAAAGCGTGCAGGACTACCTCGCGACGCGCGACATCGCGGTCACGCGCATCCAGTAAATCGAGAGGATATTAAGCAATGATCAGGTCATTCCTGCTGGGCACCGGCGCCACTCTTGCAGTGGCGTTCGGGCTTGGCACGCCCGCTGCCGCACAGCGCGTCGAGCCGATGCGCACTATCAACGCGCCGGCAACGCAGCAGAACGGCCCTGCCCTTTGGAAGGTCGAGGACGAAGATACGACCATCTACCTGTTCGGCACCATCCATATCCTCCCTGCCAATGTGCAGTGGTTCCGCGGCAATATCGCCCGCGCACTCGAGACGAGTGACACGCTGGTCACGGAAATACCCGAAGGCGCGATGGATGGCGCAGCAATGCAGGCGACGGTCATGGCCAAGGGCACTCTGCCCGAAGGCAAGTCCCTTCGCTCCTTCCTCAATCCGGAACAGCGCAAGCAGTACGAGGCCGCGCTCGCGCAACTCGGTGCTCCGGCAGGGGCCTTCGACCGCTACGAGCCTTGGCTTGCGGGTATCACGCTGGCTGTCATGCCGCTGATTATGAACGGCTACGATCCTGAAAGCGGAGCGGAAAGTGTCATCGAAGCTGCCGCTCCTGCCGACGCGGCACGCCTCGCGCTGGAAACGGCCGAACATCAGCTCGACTTCTTCGACAAATTGCCGCCCAAGAGCCAGGTCGCTTTCATGATGTCCTCGGCCAAGGACCTGAACCGCGTCGTGGCCATGACGGACCAGATGCTCAACGAATGGCTCGAAGGTGATGCCGACAGTCTCGCCCGGGTGATGAATGCCGAGATGACCGATCCCGTGCTCACCGCTGTACTGCTTCACAGCCGTAACGAGCGCTGGGCCGAGTGGATCGACGCACGGATGGACGAGCCCGGACAGGTGTTCATCGCCGTGGGTGCCGGGCACCTTGCGGGCGAAAAGAGTGTGCAGGACTACCTCGCCCAGCGCGACATCACCGTCACGCGTATACAGTAAGTGGGCTTTGTGCGAGTACAGCCCTCTGCCGCCCCCGCGCGGTGGAGGGCTTTTGCCTTGCAATCTTCGCCTCTCACGCTATAGGCGCGCGCTCCGGCGTCATGGTCATCCCTGGAGGCGTGGCGGACCGGACTTGTAAATCAATGCATTTCGAAAGGTAAGCGACATGAGCGATGCTCTGACACTTCCGGCCGAGACGCGCGAACGGGCTGGCAAGGGAGCCTCCCGTGCACTGCGTCGCGAAGGCCGAGTTCCTGCTGTCATCTATGGCGGCAAGGAAGAACCCACCCTGATCCACGTCGAAGCGAAAGAGCTGGTCAAGCAGCTCGGCACCGGCCACTTCATGAACTCGATCGTCACGATCGAACTTGGTGGCAAGAAGGTAAAGACGCTTCCGAAGGACGTGTCGCTCCACCCCGTCTCCGACCGCCCCGAGCATGTCGACTTCTTCCGTCTCGCCAAGGGCGGCAAGATTGAAGTCCAGGTTCCGGTGGTCTTCATGAACGAAGAAGCCTCGCCGGGCCTCAAGAAGGGCGGCGTGCTGAACGTTGTCCGTCACGAACTCGACCTCGTTTGCGACAACGACAAGATCCCGGGCGAAATCGAAATCGACGTCACCGGCAAGGAAGTCGGCGATTCGATCCACATCAGCGAAGTCACGCTTCCGGAAGGCAGCGAAAGCGCCATCACCGACCGCGACTTCACCATCGCCACTCTCGTCGCTCCGTCGGCTCTCAAGAAGAGCGAAGGCGCTGAGGGCGAAGAAGGCGAAGACGATGTCGATCCGCAGGACGTCCCGGCCACCGAACAGGGTGCCGACGAAGATGCGGCTCAGGAACAGGAAGACAAGAGCGAATAAGCTCTTCTCCATTCCGGAAAATCACCAGGGCGCCGGTCTCGAAAGAGGCCGGCGTTCTTTTTTGTGCGCCCTCAAACGCCGGGCGGAGCGCGTCCGCGCTCCTTGGCTTCGGCCTGACCGGCCGACGCGCAGTCGCGCTTTGACTGCCGTGACCAAGAACGAGCAACTCTATTTGGCGGTGAAACGGTCCGCGACCAGCGGACCGCAAGGGCGACTGCCCGCCCGCAGCGGGTGCGGCTTGCCGCACGTCTAGCGAGGACGCACCGACGGAGGTCGGTGCGAAAAACAAAGACCCCGGCGCTTGAGGCACGGACCAAACGCCCCTAACCCGCACCCATGCAAATCTGGACTGGCCTCGGAAATCCCGGACCCACTTACGCCATGCACCGGCACAACATCGGCTTCATGGTGTGCGACGCCATTGCCGAAATCCACGGCTTCGGTCCGGTGCAGAAGAAGTTTTCCGGCTGGGTGCAGGAAGGGCGCATCGGGGGTGAGAAAATTATCCTTCTCAAGCCCGCCACCTTCATGAACAAAAGCGGCCAGGCGGTCGGAGAAGCGATGCGCTTCTACAAGCTCGATATCGAGGCGCTGACGGTCTTCCACGACGAGCTCGACCTCGCGCCGTTCAAAGTCAAGGTGCGGCGCGGCGGCGGGCTTGCAGGGCACAATGGCCTGCGTTCGATCAACCAGCATCTCGGCCCCGATTTCCGGCGTGTGCGCATCGGCATTGGCCACCCGGGCCACAAGGACCGCGTCACCGGCCACGTGCTCGGCAATTACGCCAAGAGCGAGATGGACGAGCTTGCCGGAATGCTCGGCGCGATGGGGGCGGAGGCCGAGTGGCTGGCGAAGAATGACGACGTGCGCTTTATGAACGACATTGCGCTTCGCATGCAGGACTGATTAGTTCAGGGTCGATCGAGAGGAGACCCCAAATGCCGCAGATTGACCGCCGCACCCTCCTGGCAGGTGCTGCCGCCACCGGAGCCATCGCCGCCACGGCCGCCATCGCGCAAGATGACAAGGTCGAGACTCCGGCGCCCGATCTTTCGGGCAAGGCCATCCTCATCACCGGTTGTTCTTCCGGGTTCGGCAAGCTGATGGCGGAAAGCTACGCCCGAAAAGGCGCGAAGGTTTTCGCGACCATGCGCAATCTCCCGCGCCCTGAGGCGGACGAGCTTCGCGAACTGGCCAAGGAGGAAAACCTCGACCTTCACGTCATCGAAATTGACGTCGCGGACGATGCGCAGGTCGCCGCCGGGGTTGCAGAGGCCGAGCGTATCAATGGCGGCGGCCTTGATGTTCTGGTGAACAACGCGGGCATCTCGACCGCTGGCCCAATCGAGATTCAGGACATGCAAGCAACCCACCTCTTGTTCGACACCAATGTCTATGGCCCGCATCGCATGGCACGCGCCGTTCTACCCGGTATGCGCGCGCGCAAATCGGGGCAGATTTTTAATGTCACCTCTCAGCTTGGCCGCGTCATGGTCCCGGGATTCGGCCAGTATTCGCCGACCAAGTTCGCGCTCGAGGCGATGAGCGAGCAGATGGCTTACGAACTCGTGCCGCATAACATCGAAGTGACGATTATCGAGCCGGGCGGCTATCCGACCGCTATCTGGGAGAACGCCAATCGCCTGACGCTTGGCCTGCTGGAGCGCGCCGACGAAAGACATCTGGACGGCTATCCGATGATGATCGAGCAGCTACGCCAGCGTGGGAGCGGCGGCGGGTCTACCGACCCGATGGACGTGCCCAACGCAATTGCACAGATTATTGCCATGCCTCCCGGGACACGACCCTTGCGCAAGCCGGTCCACCCCGGTCCCAAGCCGCAAATCCCCATCAACGAGGTTAGCGCCAAGGTCCAGGTCGGGTGGCTCGGGGAAAGCCCCTACGGCCCGATGATCAAGGCCGTCCACAAGGTTTGACGGCTATCCTATCGGACTACCCGGCGGGACGGTTGGTAGAAGCGCGGCATCCTTGAGCGCCTCGGCCAGGCGTTCACGGTCGGATAGCAATGCCCCCAACCCGCGCCTCCAGTCGGCCTCGACACCGCTGCCCCGCGTACGGGCCAAATCCCGCGCCCAGCGCGCCAGCTGCCCCTCGCCTTGCATGGCAATCGAGCGGGAGAGCGCCCCCTCCCGCAAGGTCCGCGCTAGATCCAGGGCGATGGTTGTCGCGATACGCCGGCCAACTGCGCCCTCGCCGCCCAGATTGTCGGCATGAAAGATTGCCCGGCCCAACACCTCATGCGCCGAGGGCACATCGGGCGAAGCAGCATTCTGCATCTCGAGCCGGTTGAGGCGTTGCGGATCGAGCAGGCTGCCCAGCACATGCACGGCGCCGATTTCCGTCGCGCGCAGGCTATCGAATACCGGCCCTCCGGCAGTCGGCATGATCTCGATGGTGGTCGAATAATCATAATCGGTCGCGGGACCGTAGGATAGCAAGGGCTGGAGCCTGTCGGGCACAGTCAATTCGCGCGGGCTCAAGGCCCTGAGAAGGACATCGAGCGCTTCCTGCTGCCTGCGGGCCGGTACGGCCTCTATCTTTGCGGTGTCACCCGCAAGTCCGTGCGGTGTCACCATTCCGCCCAGCGCCTTGGCGGCTGCTTCGACCTGGTAGCGATGAAGGAGCCAGATCGGCACGAAGGCGCGCCTCAAACTTGGCAAGTCCTGCCCTTCGGGAATGGAATCAACATCGAAGCGCGCAAGCGCGGCGCGGCGCACATCCAGCACGCGGTCAAGCTCCGCGACCGGATCGGCCGCATCGTCCCAGAGCGAGCCGTGCGGGTTCGCAGCAGAGGTGCCGCGTGCATCGGCATCGCTCACGAAGCGCAATCCGCGTTCGCGGGCTTCCTGTACCATGGAACGCGCTTCCTCGTCCGTGCGCGCTGCATAGAGATAGCGAATGGCGAACTTGTCCCACTCTCCCACACCCACACCGTAGGCATCGGCAATGCTCGGCTTGCCATCGAGCAGCTCCACGCGCGGCGCGGGATAGTCCATGACCGAATAGCGATCCTGCGAACTTCCTGCGAAATTATGCGCCAGACCCAGCGTATGTCCGACCTCATGCGCGCCGAGCTGGCGGATGCGGGCAAGCGCCATCGGGACCGGATCATTGGGATCGCCAGTGTTAGTCAGCCCCGCGCCCATCAGCGCCTGGAAAATCATGATGTCCTGCCGCACACGGAGCGAACCCAGCATTACGCTGCCTTTCAGGATTTCGCCCGTGCGAGGATCGACAATACTAGGGCCATAGGACCAGCCCCGCGTCGCCCGGTTGACCCAGTTGACGACGTTGTAACGCAAGTCGAGCGGGTCGATGCTCTCCGGCAGCACTTCGACGCGAAAAGCATCGACAAAGCCCGCCTTGTCGAAAGCCTCTGCCCACCAACCAACGCCATCGATCAGGGCCTGACGCACCGGTTCGGGTGCAGCGCCGTCGACGTAGAATACGATAGGCTCCTTCACCGGCGAACGTGCAGCATCGGGGTCGGTCTTCTCCAGACGATGCCGCTGCGCCAGCTTGGTCAGCATCGATTCCCCGAGCGGGGCGGAGAAGTCATAAATGTATGTGCTGAACGCGAATCCATACGGGTCGGTTCGCACGGGCATCGGCTCTTCCGGCAATTCGACCAGCGAATGGCGCACCCACAGCGCGATTGTACTGCCGTCTGGCGAGACGTTACGCAGGCTGGTATCCGTCTCTTTCGCCTTGAAGGTCAGCATGGCGGAGAATTCTGCATTCTCCGGAAACACCTTCACTCGCGAAGGATCGGCGAGCGAACCTTCCTTGCTGAGTGCATAGCCTTCACCCAACTGACTGGCGAAACCGAAGTGATCCATCGCCAGGAAGGGGCCGATATCGACTTTGAAACTGCCGTCCTGCGCTGTTTCCAAAATATCACCGACCCACAAGGTGGCAGTCGGGAAGCTGTTCGAGACCGATGCTTGCTGCAAGGCGCTTCCGGCAGGCGCGCTGAACCGGGTGTTCTCCAGCTCGGCCACCACCTTCTCGCCCATGCGCCTGAACCGCAGGATGCCGGTAGTGAGCGGCGCACCGCGATCGACACTGGTAGCAGCCGAACCCACCCCCGTTTCGATCTGCGCGACATAAAGATACCGCGCCGCCACACCCCGCGCGTCAGGCTTGGGAAGAGTTATGGTGATCGCGCCAGCTTCCGTCGCCGCCTCGACTTCGAGCAATTGGTCCTGCGCTACAGCGGTCGTAGCCGCAAGCGATGTGGCAAAAGCCAGCGTGACGGCATATCCGACTGTGCGCATCCGGTATCCTCCCCCTCTATCTTTGGGCGTATGCTATCACTGCCTCCTGTATTGTCGAGCCGCCCCATCTCTAGAGCGCGCTTCCCCTCGCGGTCCTGACCCGCTAAGGGCGCGGCCAACACTTATTTTCCGGAGTTATCGATGGGTTTCCGTTGCGGGATCGTCGGCCTGCCCAACGTGGGCAAGTCCACCCTTTTCAATGCATTGACCGAGACGCAGGCCGCACAGGCTGCGAACTATCCGTTCTGCACGATCGAGCCGAATGTCGGCCAGGTTTCCGTGCCCGATGAGCGGCTCGACAAGATTGCTGCCATCGCAGGCTCGGCCAAAATTATCCCGACGCAGCTCGCCTTCGTCGACATCGCCGGCCTCGTGAAGGGCGCGAGCCAGGGCGAAGGCCTGGGCAACCAGTTCCTCGGCAATATCCGCGAGGTGGACGCCATCGTCCACGTCCTTCGCTGCTTCGAGGATGACGACATCCAGCACGTGTCGAACAAGGTCGACCCGATTGCCGATGCCGAAGTGGTCGAGACCGAGCTGATGCTGTCCGACCTCGAAAGCCTCGAAAAGCGCGTGCCGGCAGCCGAAAAGCGCGCCACCGCAGGCGACAAGGAATCGAAAATCGTGGCCAGCGTGCTGGGACAGGCTCTCGGCCTGCTGCGCGACGGCAAGCCCGCCCGCCTCACCGAACCCAATGACGAGGAAGAAGCGCGCGTGCTGCGCCAGGCACAGCTGCTGACCGCCAAGCCCGTGCTCTATGTCTGCAACGTTGGCGAGGAGGACGCAGCCAAGGGCAATGCGCTGTCCGACATCGTGTTCGAAAAGGCCAAAGCAGAGGGCGCGCAAGCCGTGGTCGTCTCCGCCGCCATCGAAAGCGAATTGGTCGCAATGGATGCCGAAGACCGCGCTGAATACCTCGCCGAACTGGGTCTTGAGGAAAGCGGTCTCAGCCGGGTCATCAAGGCCGGTTATCGCCTCCTTGGCCTCAACACCTTTTTCACCGCCGGCCCCAAGGAATCGCGCGCATGGACCTTCCCCGAAGGCGCCAAGGCTCCGCAGGCGGCGGGCGAAATCCACACCGATTTCGAACGCGGCTTTATCCGTGCCGAAACGATTGCCTATGACGACTACGTTGCTCTTGGCGGCGAAAGCGGCGCGCGCGATGCAGGCAAGCTGCGCCAGGAAGGCAAGGAATACCTCGTGAAGGACGGCGACGTGATGCTGTTCAAGTTCAACGTCTGAGGAAAAACGCGTCGATGAAGAGACTGGTCACCGCCCTCGCCCTTGCCACGGCCACTACGCTGGCGGGCTGCGCGCCTGAGGTCGAAAGCGTCTCAGCAGTTCAGGCTGAACAGCGCGAGCCGGTGACCATTCTCGTTTCCATCGACGGTTTTCATCCGGACTATCTCGACCGCGGCATCACGCCGACGTTGAGCGCGCTGGCCGACGGCGGCGTGCGCGCGGCAATGCGCTCGTCCTTCCCGACCAAGACTTTCCCCAATCACTGGACGCTGGTGACGGGCCTCGTGCCGGACAAGCATGGCATCACCGCCAACCGCATGGAAGACCAGGGCAAGCCCGAGGAGCCCTTCACCATGGCGACGGTTGACCCTTATTGGTGGAACCAGGCCAAGCCCGTCTGGGTCGAGGCAGAAGAGGCTGGCATTCGCAGCGCTGCGATGTTCTGGCCCGGCTCGGCCGTCCCCTGGGGCGGCACCGCTGTTCGCTATGGCCCGGTCACCGACGGCACGCTGCCGAGCGACTGGCAGCAGTTCTCGATGCAGGTCTCGAACACCCAGCGGGTGAATTCGGTTCTCGACTGGCTGCGTCGTCCCGCCGACATCCGTCCCGAGTTCCTGACGCTCTATTTCGACACAGTCGACAGTGCGGGCCACGACGGCGGACCCGACAGCGAGGAAGTCAACGAGGCCCTGCGCGATGTCGATGCACATATCTCGATGCTAGTCGAAGGCCTTGAAGGTTTTGGCCAGCCGGCCAATCTCGTCATCGTGTCCGACCACGGCATGGCAGCCACGAGTTCGGAGCGTGTCATCGCACTCGACGAAGTGGTCGACAGCTCGCTCTACCGCCTGATCGAGGCGGGTGCCTATGCCACTTTCGAGCCTGCCGAGGGCAAGAGCCGCGAGTTCCGCGAAGCCATCCTTGCCGAGCACGATCACATGACCTGCTGGGCCAAGCAAGACATTCCTGCGCGCTACGAATACGGCACGCATAACCGCATCCCGCCCTATTTCTGCCTGCCTGAAACCGGCTGGACCATCAGCCGCTCGCGCTCGTCGGGATCGTGGACCGGCGGCAATCATGGCTACGACCCGTTCTCCCCGGAGATGCAAGCCATTTTCATCGCCAACGGCCCGGCATTTCGAACCGGAACCACAACGTCCCTGTTCCAGAACACCGCTGTAGCGCCGCTCCTGCGACACCTCATCGGCCTCCCCGGTGCTACCCGCGGCACGCTCGACCACGCCGTTCGGGACGCACTTTCCGCAAGCGATTGAACGGCAAGCGGAACGCTTCACCCTCTCCTGCCGTTAGCTTCCCAGACAAGGGGAGTTTCCTGGTGGTAGATAAATCCGAAAAGTTCAGCTGGCTCGTGCGTGTCGGCTATTTTAGCCGTGCAATCCTGTATTTCGTGCTCGGCCTCGTGGCGCTCACCAGCGCCAGCAAGATTGCCGAGGGCACCAACGGCATCTTCCGCGCCATCAATGACTTTCCCGGCGGGAACGTCATTCTCTGGATTATGGTCGTAGGTCTTGTTGCCTATGCCCTCTTCCGCTTCTGCTCGCCGCTCTTCGACATCGAGAACCAGGGCAGCGACGGCAAGGGCTGGGCCAAGCGGATTGGCCATGCCGGTAGCGGCATCGCCCATATCGCACTAGCCTACTCGGCATACCAGTTTGCTGGCCGCGACAGTTCAGGAACCTCGAGCGGCTCGGGCGGCGGAGGCGGTGCCCAGGAAGCAGCCTCGGGCGTGCTCTCGATGGAATTCGGCGGAGCACTACTCGGTATCCTTGGCCTCGCGTTCTTCATCGCCGCCATCTTCCAGGTAAAGAAGGGTATCACCGGCGAGTTCATGAACCGCATCAGCGGGCAGGCACCGTCGGCAACCCGTTGGCTGGGCGGTGCAGGCTATGTCGCGCGCGGCGTGGTCTACACGGTAATTGGCTGGTCGCTATTCAAGGCCGGTTTCATGTCGAGCGGCGCCGAGCAGATCAAAACGCTGGGCGATGCCGTTGCGAGCCTTGCTGGCGAAGGCTTCATATTCACCCTCACCGCTATCGGCCTGATGCTGTTCGGCCTCTTCAGCCTGGTCTTGGCGCGCTATCGCATCATCCCGGAACTGGACAGCGACGCAGGCGTGCCGAAATTTCGCGCCTGACCGCCTTCTGACCCAAGCGCGCCGGCCATGGTGGACAAGTCCGAAAAGTTCAGCTGGCTGGTGCGTACGGGCTTCGCCGCGCGCGGCATCACCTACCTCTTGCTCGGCTACATCGCGCTGAGCACCAGAGGCGATGCCGGGGGAGGCGGTAGCGCGGTTTACGACTACATCCAGGAAGTTCCCTTCGGCACGCCCATCCTGTGGGTGATGACCATAGGACTCCTCGCCTATGTCGCTTTCCGGCTGTTGTGCGCCATCAGCGACCTGCAGCACCGCGGCACCGATGCTACCGGCATCATGAAACGTATCGGTGATGCGGCCAGTGCAGTAGCACACCTCTTTCTCGCCTATGCGTGCTTCCAGTTCGCGACCGGTGAGAAACGCAGCAGCGAGGGCGACAGCGGCGGGCAGGAGATGGCCGGATCGATCCTCCAGATGGAGATCGGGTGGATAGTCATCATCGTGGTCGGCCTCGGCTTTATCGTGGGTGCATTCATGCAAGCGAAAACCGGGGTTACCGCGCACTTCATGCATCGCATCAGCGCCCACGCGCCATCCATCGCCAAGCCCATCGGTCGCGCCGGCCACTTTGCCCGCGCGGTAGTCTTCCTGCTCATCGGCTGGTCGATGGTGCGCGGGGCATGGGCTGAGAAAGAGGAACGTGTTGTAGGTTTGGGAGAAGCCATCCTCTCGCTGCGAGACACGGGCTATATTTACACACTGGTCGCCATCGGCCTTATCATGTTCGGTATCTTCAGCCTGTTTACCGCGCGCTATCGCATCATCCCCGAATTCGGCCCGGAAGGGTTGAAACCGCATTTTCGCGCCTGACATTGCAGACTATGAGCAAACCGCAGAAAACCGCCCGCCTCTACCGCATGGCGATGGAGAACCACGTCTGCCCTTATGGCATCAAGTCCAAATGGGTGCTCGAGCGCGAGGGCTACACGGTTGAGGACTATCCGCTCACCACGCGCGAGGCAACCGACGCATTCAAGGCAGAGCACGGGGTAAAGACTACCCCGCAAAGCTTCATCGATGGCGAGCGCATCGGCGGCTACACCGACCTTCGCAAGCACTTTGGCTATGACAAGGAGACGGAGAGCGAAACCAGCTACAGGCCGGTCATTGCGGTATTCGCAGTCGCCGCGGCAATGGCGGTGGCGCTGAGCCTGTTCGTCTACCAGGCCCCCTTCACCATCCGCACCGGAGAATGGTTCGTCGCTTTTTCGATGGCGATGCTGGCAATGCTCAAACTGCAGGATGTCGAGCAATTCTCGACCATGTTCGTGGGCTATGACCTGCTGGGCAAGAAATGGGTACCCTACGCCTATGCCTATCCCTTCCTCGAAGCGACGGCGGCGGTGTTGATGGCGGGCCGCGTGCTGCCATGGCTCTCGATCCCCATCGCGCTGTTCATTGGCACGGTAGGAGCAGTGAGTGTGTTCTACGCGGTCTATATACAGAAACGCTCAATCAAATGCGCCTGCGTCGGCGGCAGTGCGAACGTGCCGCTGGGCTTTGTCTCGCTGACCGAGAACCTTGCGATGATTGGCATGGGGTTTTGGATGTTGCTTCGTCCGGTGGTCTAGTCCAAGCCCTTGGGATGATATTCTACGAAGATCTCGAGATCGGCATGACGCGCAGCTTTGGCGGCTATGAAGTCACGCGCGAGGAAGTGATCGAATTTGCCTCGAAATACGATCCGCAGCCCTTCCACCTTGACGACAATATCGCCGCACAGACTCATTTCGGAAAGATTTCCGCCAGCGGATGGCACACCTGTTCAATGACCATGCGGATGATGGTCGACAACATGATGAACGAAAAGTCCGCCGGGCTGGGCTCGCCCGGGGTCGACCAGCTACGCTGGAAAAAGCCGGTCTATCCCGGTGATACGCTGCGCTGCGAAACCGAAATCCTCGAAAAACGCCGCAGCGCCTCACGTCCCGAAATGGGTATCTTCAAGAGCCGTATCCGCACCTTCAACCAGCATGACGAGATGGTGCTCGAAATGATTTCGAATGCCCTCATGCGCACGCGCGACCCGGGCGGTTCGGACTAGCTCACGCGCCGCACTGCACGAGCCCATCGGCCAAATACAGCACATTGTCGGAGCCATCACGCACTGTCAGAGTGCCGTCGTAATCCATTGTCTCGTAACCGCTTTGCCGCCCCTTCGCCTCGTCGAAATCGAGCGTGAAGGAATATTCCCGCCCGTCATATTTGCGGTGCGACATGTAGGGCAATTCAGCGCTGCCCTTGTCGGAGACCAGCTTCTGCAATTCACCCCGCCGTATCAGGTAGCCGACATCGGCCTGCGCCAAGGCAACCGGAGCCGAAGCATCACTATCGGGCGAGAAATTGCAGCCTGCTCCGAAGAGGTCGAACTTTTCGATATCGGCGAAGGTAATGCGGTCGAGCTCCAGCACCTCGGGAGGCGGCTTCTGATTGGCCTCGACCTCGGCCACCGCAGCTTGCCGCGCTGCCTCTTCTTCTGCGGGTGTCAGGCCACCACAGGCCACCAGCGCGAGCGGCAAGGTCGCAATAATCCAGCGCATCAATGCCTCCCGAACAGCTTCTCGACGTCTTCCATCGAAAGCTTAACCCACGTGGGCCGCCCGTGGTTGCATTGGCCCGAGCGCGGCGTGCGCTCCATTTCGCGGAGGAGGGCATTCATCTCGTCGACGCGCAAAGTGCGCCCCGCCCTCACCGATCCGTGGCAGGCCATGGTGGCAAGCACGAGGTCGAGCTTCTCGCCGAGGTGCAAGGCCTCGCCGTTGAGTGCGAGGTCGTCGTCTATATCGCGCAGGAGCTTTTCAGGGTCGGTGCGCGCGATGGCATGGGGCAGGCTTCTTACCAGCATCGCCGAGGGACCGAAACGTTCCAATGCAAGACCGTGCTTGGCGAGCGTGTCGGCGGCTTCCTCGAGCCGGTCGCAGCTGGTTTCTTCCAGCTCCACGACCTCGGGAATGAGCAGCGCCTGGCTGCGCGCCACAGCCTCTTCGGCTCCGGCTGCTTTCAGGCGTTCGAGGACTAGGCGCTCGTGCGCAGCATGCTGGTCGACCAGCACCAGACCGTCCTTCGCCTCGGCGACGATATAGGTATTGGCGACCTGCCCGCGCGCGATGCCGAGCGGGTATTCTTGCTCCTCCGCCGCCACTGGTGCGCTCTCTTCGGCACGACCGTGCGGTTCGGCCATGACTTCGGCCTCGTAGCCGCGCCACGCCGCGCCTGCTTCGGAAACGCGCTGCTGAGGCGCGGACCAGTCGCGACCGTCGAATATCGAGCGTAGCGCAGGCGCTGGCTCCTCCCGCACTGGTTCGGCCTGCCAGCGCGACATGGCTCCGGCATCAGGCGACTGGGCGCTGCGCTTGTCGCCGGTCGCGAGCGCGTTGCGAAGACCCGACACGATGAAGCCGCGCACCGCTTGCGAATCCCGGAAGCGAACCTCGGTCTTGGCCGGATGGACATTCACATCGACCATCTCTGGCGGCAGGTCGAGGAATAGCGCCAGCACCGCATGCCTGTCGCGTGCGAGCATGTCGGAATAAGCCCCGCGCACCGCACCCGTCAGCAGGCGGTCCTTCACCGGACGACCATTGACGAAGAGATACTGGTGGTCGGCAATCCCGCGATTGTAAGTCGGCAGGCCGGCGATACCCGTCAGCCGCATCGGTCCGCGTTCTAGGTTGATGGCGACGCCATTGTCCTTGAGTTCGCGTGCCACGACCTGGGCCACGCGGTTCGCCAGCCCTTCCCCGCCTTGCAGCCCGAGGATGCGGCGGTCGGCATGATCGAGTGTGATCGCGACATCGGGACGGGCCATGGCGAGGCGCTTCACCACGTCGAGGCATGCTGCGTATTCGCTTCTCGGCGTGCGCAGAAATTTCCGACGGGCGGGTACCTTGGCGAAAAGGCTCTCGACCCGCACGCGCGTTCCCGGCGGAAGGGCAGCCGGACCTTCGGCGACCAGCTCGCCATGGTCGACCACTCGCTTCCAGCCCTGCTCCGCACCTTGCGGGCGGCTTTCGAGCGTGAACTTCGCCACGCTGGCAATGCTCGGCAGCGCCTCCCCGCGAAAGCCGAGTGTGGCCACCTGCTCGATGGCCTCATCGGGCAGTTTCGAGGTCGCGTGGCGTTCGAGCGCCAACGCCATTTCGTCCGGTGTCATGCCGCAGCCATCATCGGTGACTTCGAGGCTCGTCAGCCCGCCCTCGACCAGCTTCACCGCGATGCGCGAAGCACCTGCGTCGATGGCATTCTCGACCAGTTCCTTGAGCGCGGAAGAGGGGCGTTCAACCACCTCGCCAGCAGCGATGCGGTTGACCAGATTATCGGGCAGGCGGCGTATTTCAGGCATGGACCGCGCATCATAGCGACGAAGCGCTGCGAATCCGAGACAAGAGGTTTGCGTATCCCCCGCAGACATTACGGAAATTTTTGGCTTTCCGTGCGTAATATCGCTAAAGGACCGCCACCGTTTACCCCCTATGGGAATGCGCGAGGCGACTCACACGCTTTCGCCAACCCGAAAATCATACGGAATTCGATACGAAATGGGCTTCTGGAACAACATCTTCAAATTCGGCGTGCAGAACATGGCGATCGACCTCGGTACTGCGAACACGCTGGTCTATGTGCAGGATCAGGGCATTGTCCTGAACGAACCTAGCGTTGTCGCACTCGAGTTTATCAATGGCCAGAAGCGCGTGAAGGCCGTGGGCGACGATGCGAAGATGATGATGGGCAAGACCCCCGATTCCATCGAAGCCATTCGCCCCTTGCGCGACGGCGTGATTGCCGACCTCGACGTGGCCGAGGAAATGATCAAGCACTTCATCAAGAAGGTGAACGGTCGCCGCAGCCTGATGCGTTATCCCGAGATCACCATCTGCGTGCCCTCGGGTTCGACCAGCGTCGAGCGCCGCGCGATCCGCGATGCAGCTTCGAATGCTGGAGCATCGCAAGTCTACCTCATCCTCGAACCCATGGCGGCAGCCATCGGCGCGGACATGCCAGTGACCGAGCCCGTCGGCTCGATGGTCGTCGATATCGGCGGCGGCACGACCGAAGTCGCCGTCCTCTCGCTGCGCGGCCTTGCCTACACCACCTCGGTGCGCACTGGCGGCGACAAGATGGACGAAGCCATCGTCTCCTACGTCCGACGACACCACAATCTCCTCATCGGCGACAGCACCGCCGAGCGCATCAAGAAGGATTACGGTGTCGCGCGTCCGCCCGAAGATGGCACGGGCGAGCAGATCACCATCAAGGGCCGCGACCTCGTCAATGGCGTGCCCAAAGAAATCACGATCAACCAGGGACACATCGCCGAGGCACTGTCCGAACCTATCGGCGCGATCGTCGAGGGTGTCCGCATCGCACTCGAAAACACTGCGCCCGAACTGGCCGCAGACATCGTCGACCAGGGCATCGTGCTCACCGGTGGCGGAGCGCTTATCGGTGGTCTCGACGAGTACCTGCGCGAGGAAACCGGCCTGCCTGTCACGATTGCGGAAGACCCGCTCTCCTGCGTGGCGGTCGGCACCGGCCGTGCTATGGAAGATCCGGTCTATCGCGGCGTGTTGATGACCGCATAAGGGGGAACGGCAATGGCGCCGAGCAGCCAGCGGCGCTCCAGCTATTCCAAGCGGGCGCAATACAATCTGTTCACCGGCTATATTGTCGCCGGCGTCGGCGCTCTTCTGGGCGCCGTCCTGCTTGGCATTTCCTTCTTCCAGCCCCAGCTTTTCGGCGGCCCGCGCGGTGCTGCGCAGGATGCGGCCTCGCCCGCGACGGAAACTGTTGCGGCAGCTCGTACCGGCTCGAAATCGCTGTGGGACAGTATCAGCGGCTATTATCGCGCAGGCTCCAAGAACGCAGAGTTGAAGCGTGAAATGGAACTGGCGCGCATCCGCTTGGAAGAGGCTGAAGCGCTGCGTCAGGAAAATGTACGCCTGAAGGGCCTGCTTGGCCTGCAGGAAGAAGAGCGCAAACCGGTTGCGGTTGCGCGGCTCGTGGGTTCGACGGCTTCCAGCACGCGCCGCTTCGCCTATCTTGGCGCAGGCTCCGAAGACGGCGTGACTGTCGGCATGCCCGTGCGCAGCCCGCGCGGCGTGGTGGGGCGTATTCTCGAGACCGGCAGCCTCTCCTCGCGGGTGCTCTTGCTCACCGACAGCGAAAGTGTTCTGCCCGTGCGCCGTGCCGGTGACGAGACCGTGGCTTTTGCAGAAGGACGCGGTGACAGCCTCCTGCGTATCAAGCTCATCAATCTCGGCATCAATCCGTTGAAGGTCGGCGACATGTTCGTGACCAGCGGCGCGGGCGGCTACTACCCGCCGGGTATCGCCGTCGCCATCGTCACGGAACTTACCGACGACGGCGCCCTCGCCCGCATCGTCAGCGACCCTGCTGCAACCGATTATGTCGCGGTCGAACAGATATTCGAGCCCGACGCGGCCACTGGCGCGCAGACGCCCATCGAAGAGGAGCTCGGCGACTGATGGAGCGGATCGACCCGCGCGCCCGCAGTGATGCCTACGGCAGCCGTCTCAACCGCTCGCATTCCCCCCTGCTTGCCAATGTCGTTCCCTGGCTTTCGATCATGCTGGGGAGCCTCTTTCCGATTTTCTTCATCGCCGCCGCGCTGCCAATGGTGCCGCCACTGGGTTTCCTGATGCTGCTCGGCTGGAGGCTGGTTCGCCCGGGCCTGCTGCCTGTCTGGGCCGGTATCCCGCTGGGTATTTTCGACGACCTCTACAATGGCCAGCCCTTCGGCTTCGCCATTTTCACCTGGTCGGTGGCGCTCCTCGTCGTCGAAGCATCGGAGATGCGCTTGCCATGGCGTGCTTTCTGGCAGGACTGGCTCATCGCCGGGCTGCTGGGCACGCTATACCTCTTCTCGGGCTGGCTGCTTTCTGGAGCGCCGTTAACTTCGGCCTCGCTCGCTGCAATCGTACCGCAGCTGGTTCTGACCATCCTCGTTTTTCCGATCATCTCGCGCATCGTTGCGCGGCTTGACCTGTGGCGCCTGTGGCGCTGGAAGAGGCTCTGATGGGTCTGTTCGGTCGAAAAAGGGGACGCGCCAAGCCGCGCGATCTGGTCAGCCAGACCACGCTAGATAACGCTTTCAATCGCCGCACCTTCGTCATTGGTGCGGGCATGGGCGGCATCGGCACCATCCTCGCCGCGCGCATGGCCTATATCGGCATCGCCGAGAACGAGCGCTGGGTCCTCGAAAGCGAGAGCAACCGCGTCAACCTGTCACTCATCCCGCCGCGCCGTGGCTGGATCCTCGACCGTAATGGCGCCCCCCTTGCCTCGAACCGAGCGGACTTCCGTGTCGACGTCATTCCCGACCGGATGGACGACGCCGCGCAAACTCTCGGGCAATTGGCTGACCTGCTCGACCTGTCTCAAAACGCCGTCGCCGACATCCTCAAGAAAATCGATGATGCGCGCGGGTTTCAGCCCATCGAAGTCGCCACCGGCCTCGATTATGACCAGTTCGCAGCCATCAGCGTGCGTTTGCCCGACCTCCCCGGCGTCGTTCCGCAGCGCGGATTCTCGCGCTACTACCCGACAGGCGCAACGGTTGGCCATCTCATCGGCTATGTCGGTCCTGCTTCGGCCGAGGAATATGAGGAACGCCCCGACCCCATCCTGATCACACCGGGCTACAAAATCGGGAAAGACGCGCTTGAATCCCAATTCGAGGACGAATTGCAGGGCGAACCGGGTGCGCGTCGCGTAGAGGTCACAGCCTCGGGTCGCATCGTGCGCGACCTCGAGACACGCGAGGACAAGCAGGGCGCACCGGTCCGCCTGACCATCGACGGTCCGCTGCAGGACTATGCCGCGCGCCGCATCGGCCTCGAGAGCGGTTCATGCGTGGTGATGGACGTGGAGAACGGGGATATCCTGTGCATGTCCTCCATGCCCAGTTTCGACCCGAACAGCTTTTCCGCCGGCATCGGCCGCGTCGAATATTCGATGCTGCGCGATGACGAGCGCGTGCCGCTGCGCAACAAGGTCCTGAAGGGCCTCTACCCTCCCGGTTCGACAGTCAAACCCATGCATTGCATGGCCTTCCTCGACGCCGGTGTGAAGCCCGAAGAGGCCATCATGTGCAATGGTGGCCGCCGCGTGGGCAACCGCTTCTTTAATTGCTGGAGCAATCACGGCCGGGTCGACATGGCCAAGGCCATTTACCAATCCTGCGACAGCTATTTCTATCATTTCGCCCAGCAGGTCGGGTTCGAGAAAGTCGCCGAGTGGGCACACAAGATGGGCCTCGGCGAGGAATTCGACCTTCCCGTGATAAGCCAGTTCTACGGAACCGTGCCGGACCCTGAATGGAAGCGGCGCAAATACGACAGTGAATGGCAGCCCTACGATACGGTCAACTCATCGATCGGCCAGGGTTATTATCTGACCAACCCCTTGCAGCTTGCGGTCATGGCCGCACGCCTTGCTACCGGCGACAAGGTGGTCCCGCGGCTCAGGATGGACAAACCCGTCCGCGAGTTCGAGCATTTCAATTTCACGCCCGAAGAGATCGCCTATGTGAGGCAGGCGATGAGCGATACGGTCAACGGCCCCGGCACCGCAGGCCGCGCTCGCCTGCCTTTCGAAGATATCAAGATGGCGGGCAAGACCGGCACCGCGCAGGTCGTCTCGCTAAGTATTTCCGACGGCAAGACCGGCCCGTGGAAGTATCGCGACCACGGATTGTTCGTGTTCTTCGCCCCGTTCGACAAGCCGAAGTACGCAGGTGCCGTGGTCATCGAGCATGGCGGCGGATCGGGTGCCGCATACCCGATCGCACGCGATGTCATGACCTTCATGTTCGACCCCGCCAAAGGCATGGAAGCACTACGCCCGCTCGAGGAACAGTGGGGCGGTACTGCGCAGGAACGGCTCGACGCCAAGTACCGGGCTTATGCGCAGGCCGCAGGTGAAGTGGTCGAGCCCGTTCCCCAGCGCACCGAACAGATTTTCGATCAGGTGGAAGCCGAAGCCCGCCTCGCCCAACGTCAATCCGAGGCCATGGCTGCACAGACGCAAGGTTCGCGAGGGGAAGGTTCGCGGCCGCCCAGCACGTCGCGCGAGGTCCAGCAGCGAGGTAACGGGGAATGAGCGGGATCGTACCTGCCCCTGTAGCCAGGCAGCCATGGATGATGTTGTTCCCGCTGTTCGGCTTGATCGGATTCGGAGCGCTTATCCTGACCTCCGCAGCCGCTGGGGACTTCGACCAGTATGCCAAGGGCCACCTGCTGCGGTTTGCCATCCTGTTTGCGATGGCCGTGGTTATATCGCGCTTCAACAAGCCGACGGTCCAGATGCTGACGTATCCGGGCTATATCGGCGTCCTCCTCCTGCTGATGGCTGTCGAGGCCATGGGCCAGGTCCAGGGCGGGAGCCAGCGGTGGCTCGAGGCGGGGCCTATACGTATCCAGCCCTCGGAACTGATGAAGCCGGCCGCGGTGCTGGCGCTGGCACATTACTACGGCGGTCTGCCGGTGGGCATGGTGCCGAACTTCCGCGCCCTGATACCGGCGGGCGCCATCATCCTGTTGCCCATAGCCTTCGTGCTGCTTCAGCCGGATCTCGGAACGTCGCTCGCCATCGCGTTCGGCGGGTTCGTCGTGATGTTCCTCGCCGGACTGCCCTTGCGCTGGTTCCTCGTCGCGGGAGCGGCCGGCCTCGCCCTGTTGCCAGTTGCCTTCTTCGTTGGCCTTCAGGAATACCAGCAGAAGCGCGTCCTTACCTTCCTCGACCCTGAAAACGACCCGCTGGGCGACGGCTACCAGATTACCCAGTCGAAAATCGCCATCGGTTCGGGTGGATTGTTCGGCAAAGGCTTCAACGAAGGCTCGCAGAGCCATCTCAACTATTTGCCCGAACCGCACACCGACTTCGTGTTTGCGACAATGGCGGAAGAATGGGGCTTTGCCGGCGGATTGTTCATCCTGTTCTGCTTCGGCCTCATCCTGTTCTGGGGACTGAAGGTGGCCTCGAACGCGGCAGACCGGTTCTCCAAGCTGCTCGCGGCCGGAATGACGGCCACCATATTCTTCTATATTGCCATCAATCTTCTGATGGTAATGGGCTTTGCGCCAGTGGTGGGCATCCCCCTGCCCTTTATCAGCCACGGCGGCAGTTCAATGATGACCAACATGATATGTATCGGCGTATTGATGATGGTGCACCGCTGGAACCGCAAGGCCCCGAAGACCGGGCTGATCGCCAGTTAGTCATACTGCGACCAATCCCGTCATAAGCCTTTGGATCGGAGCGGCGGTACAATCCCTCTTACCTTCTGGTAGATCTTCAGATCTGCGCAAAAATTACTTCTTCGTGCAGTAAAAGAGTCAGCGAATCGCCAACTCGGTGCGGGAGGCAAACGAACGAAATTGTACTGCCCCTCGAGACCTTGCGCATACGTATTCAAGACAGATCACGCAGTCAGCCATCCGTCGGATATGTGACGCAAAATTCTAAATTTTTCCGTATACAAAGCGACTGTCCCCCAGCCGCGTGACTAGCGGAATTCGTGACAAGTTTTATGTGCACTGCGCAAATCCATCGCCCGGCGAAGTGAGAGGCGTCTGGTGGTGAAAAAAAGGAAAACCCATGGTCGCGCACACCAGCCTCTCACACGGGGCGGATACACCTAATGACGTCCTCGCCCAATGCGAAACCATCGCTAAATATGCTGGCGATGGAGCATGCCGCGAGGTCCTGCTGGGCTTGTGCCGCCGTCAGGCGTCCGGTGATGACACGACGGTCTGGGATATTCACCGCTTGACAGGTCTTCCGCTGCATGAAGCTTTCGCCGCCTTGCGAACGTTGGAATATGGCAAGGTGGTGGACATCGTCGACAATCCGGCAGACCCCTTCGGCGCCAACATCAGGCTGCGCGAAGAAGGTCTCCGCAACCTGCGTCGCCAGTCGGCAGCATAATTTTCGAATTAGCGCTTTTAATCGGCGAAGCAGCCGCTATATGAGCGCCTCCCCCGAGTCGGGGGCCGCCCGCACCACCGGGCGAAACGCGGAAAAACAAGCCGTGAGTGTGGACGCATAGCTCAGTTGGTAGAGCAGCTGACTCTTAATCAGCGGGTCCTAGGTTCGAGCCCTAGTGCGTCCACCATTTTTTCACTGATGACACTCAGCCCAAATCCGTGATTTTTGGAGATTTGATGGCTTTGGCGGTCCTTGGCGATTGATGGGCAAGTTACATGCGGCGGATCGCACTCCTGCGGAATTTCACGCTAAAGGCTCCCGCAAGGCGACCTTATCGCGTGCGACATGCGCCTGGGTCTCTCTTAGTGCAACAATATTGGTTAGGATCGCTTCTGTCCCATAACCCAGCTTCCGAAACGCCATCAAACAAACTCACCGGATCGACCTCGAGGTGTTTGGCTAATACAAGGATAAACTGTCAGCTTTGGGTCGTCGAACGCCAAAAAGCGGGCCAACGGTCAGCGCCCCGATCGCGGACATCAAAAATAGGGCGCTACGCGGTCCAAAATATGAGATTTTGGGAACCACGCTCCTCTGTCATTAGAATTGAGCGAAACCGCTAATTAGTTGCGGGCTATTCACGCACATTATGAGGCTGAGCGATGAGTGATCTCGTGTGCCGAGGGATCAAATTTCCTCGGTCTGGGTAATACTTGCGCAGTAGGCGTTCTCGCCAACTGCGACGGTTATTCAACTGAAATCACGGAGTGCCTAACCGAGATCATCCGCTTGGGCCGCCCACTTCTCCAGTTTTCGATAGATCGTAGAAGGGTTCACCCCGAGATCCTTTGCCGCCTTCGTGATATTCCCATCTGTACGCCGGATCGCTGCTTCGATTGCCATGCGCTCGATCTCCGCCAACGTCATGCCCTCGAAGGAAGGCGCGCCAGTTTGCTGGGCGTTCGGCGCTGTCGGCTCCTGACCAGCCCGGACCGAGGATCCCCAAGGTTCCGGGCTGACCTCCAATGTCGCTGCTGCATTTCTCGTATTGGCTATGGCAATTTCGATCTCGTTATCGGCAGCCGTCACCACCGCCCGCCGCAGCGCGTTCTGAAGCTCGCGTACATTGCCCGGCCAGGAATGCCCGAGGATCCGCGATCGGCTTGACGCGCTCAGCTGCACTTCAGGCCTGCCCTCCTCTTTCCCGATCGTAGCGGTCAGGCGGTCGGCAAGGAGCAGGATATCGTCTCCACGCTCGCGCAGGGCGGGCAAGTGGATCGGGATTACATTCAGTCGGTAGAGCAGGTCTTCGCGAAAGCGACCTTCAGCGACTTCGCGCATAGGATCGCGATTGGTCGCGCAAACGATTCTGACATCGACCGGCTCGGCACGCGAGGAACCGACCCGCTGGATCATGCCGGTTTGAAGAAATCGCAGCAGCTTGACCTGCAGCTTGAGGTCCATTTCGCAGATTTCGTCGAGGAACAGTGTTCCGCCGTCGGCAGCCTTGGCCGCGCCGATGCGGTTTTCGACTGCGCCAGTGAAAGCGCCCTTCACATGACCGAACAACTCGCTTTCGAGCAGGTTTTCCGGGATAGCACCGCAATTTATTGCGACGAACGCACCTCTATTGCGGCTGGAGGCTGCATGGAGCGCTTCTGCGGTGACCTCCTTGCCGGTACCGCTTTCGCCGGTAACGAATACGCTGGCTCTCGAATCTGCGACCTGTTCAATGGTGCGGTAAACGTCTTTCATGACGGGCGACTGCCCGATGAAGCCGTGGAAACTCGTTTCGTCGGAAGGTTTGGTTCGCTCTTTGTTCGCTCCAGATACCTTGGCCTGGTCCACAGCCGCACGGGTGGTCGCCAGAAGACGCGTTCCTGCGACGGGCTTCACTAGGAAATCGAAGGCTCCGACCCTCATTGCTGCGATTGCCCGCGAAAGCGATCCGTCGGAGGTAATCACGATAAATGCGGGCGAATTGTCGTCACGCTCCTCGAGCAGCGACAATCCGTCACCATCGGGCAATTGGAGGTCGAGCAATGCCGCAGCGTAGGACGAGCCGCGCAGCGCCTCTCGCGCCTCGGCAAGCGTGCCTGCAACGGTGATTGCATAGCCGGCTTCCTCAAGCTGGGCGGCATAGCCCAACGCGAGCGAGGGGCTGTCTTCGATGATGAGGACTTCGGGTTTGGCCATCAATTACCTCGTAAGCGCAAAGCCGGCACTCGAGCCGTCTTCGCTTGCATGGACCCACTCCAGTTTCCGTTCGTCACCGAAGTGCTTCATCGCGCCCGCGACCAGGCCGTGGGCGATGTGGGCGAATGGGCGGTGGGAAGCGTATTCGACACGAAGTGTTTCTCCTTCCGAATATGCCCGTACTTCCGGCGGCTTCGCATCCGGATAGAGCACTTTCACTTCCTCGTGGATATGGTCGCCGACATGGGAAAGGAGCGCCTCCGCCGAATTGTAGCGCCCGACGATATCGCCGTAGAGCACGGTAAAGCGCTCGAAGAGGTAGCTGCCGAATTGATTGCACAGGCTGGCGAAGTCAGCACCGCTCTCTCGTGATGCAGCTTCGACCACGCGTACAGCTTCTTGCCAGGGATACTGCCCGACGCGCGTATAGGCGCCGCCATGCTCCAGCCCTGCATCCGCGAGGACCTTCTCGGCAAAGACCGGTCCCCCCGCGAGATCGAGGAATCCGACCAGCTCTGAAAAAACGATACCTTTCACATTCAGCTCCTGCTGTTCTTTGGACAGCAATGCACTTTGCAAGAACCATGCCGTCTGCGGCTGTCCGTAAAATCGAGCCTTGCAGCGAGCATGCCTCGCATTATGCGGCAAATATTCGCATTTTGCAAATTCAGCGCCGCAATTTGCAAATAGTTTCGTTGCAATTTGCATCTCTCCCTCCGGGAATAGGACCGCTTTGTCAGTTGGCACGATGCTTGAAACATCCGCTTCGCAACCCTTTTGCGGAGATCGAATGTGTCGTTTCCAGTTTTTAAAGCCACTCTTGCAGCAATCGGCACCGCCACCATGTCGGCTGGCTGCGTTTCGGGCCCCGCGCCAAGCAACCTTCTCACGTCGGTTTATGCCCCCCAGCAAATGACGGGTGCGCGCGTTGGTCACCCCGAAGGCGACTGGATCACGGCCGCTCCCGTATCGCGAGGGGCCCCCACCTGCGATTGGCAGGTGCCGCGTGAGCTGGACACCTATCGCCGAGCTTCCATCAGCGAATTCGCTTCCCAGACTGCACCGCTTGCCCCGGGCGACCGACTTTCGATCCGTGTGCTTGGCGACAGTGACAGCCTTTCGGGAACCTATGTCGTCGATAGCGACGGCTCCGTTCGCCTGCGCGGGATCGCCCCCACCCGCGCAGGCGGCGGCTCTTTTGAAGATCTCCAAGAGGCGCTTCGCGTACGCCTCGTCGGCGCCGGAATTGTAAAGCCGCTGCGTAACGCAGTGAGCGTGTCGCTGATTGAATCCGCTGGCGTCTCGGTCTCTGTCCACGGCGCGGTGTTCGAGCCCCAGGCCGTAAGAGCCGGCGAGCGACCCCCGGAAAGCCGGATTGGCCTCAAGGAAGGCGATGTGAGCGGCGACGCCAACGTGTCGCGATCGGTCGCAACTGCCATCCGCGCAGCGGGCGGTGTGCGGCCCGATGCGGACGTCCAGCGCATCTACCTGATCAGGGACCGCGCCTATGTCGAACTCGACCTTTCCGGCCTCGTTCATGGTTGGGCGGCGACCGACATTTCCGTGAGTACTGGTGACCGCATCATCGTTCCGAGCCGGAAGTGTTTCGATGCGAAGCTGGCCCGGCCCACTCCGCTGACCCCGCCCGGAATTCGGGTCTACATGTCAAACCTCACGCGCAGCGCCAACAACAACGCAGGCGCTGCTATCGGCAAGGAAACGACTTCGCTGCCCTACGGGACGCGCTTTTTGCAGGCGCTTGTCGCTGCCAATTGCGTTGGGGGCAGCTACATGCAGTCCGACCGCCGTGCGGTGCTGATCTCGCGCAATCCCATCAACGGGCAAAGCGTGGTGGTCGAGCGCGACATCGAAAAGCTGGTGCGTGAAGCCAATCGCGACGCGTTCGACCCGTATCTCATGCCTGGTGATGCGATCGCCTGCTATGACAGCCGCTGGACCAATCTCACCGAAGCGATCGGCATGGTCTCGCAAGGCGTGAGTACCGTGACGCCGGCAATTATCCTGGACAATGCGCTGTGATGGAGGCTCCTTCCTTCCCTTCGGCACCGCAGCCTCCGCGCTTCCTCGTGCGCGCGTGGGTCGTGATCCGCGACGGTTTGCCTTCGGTGGGGCGGTACCGGCGGTACCTCGCCGCGCTTGCCGGACCTATGGCGCTGATCTGGGGCGTAATGCTCGCCTATCTGATTTTCGCTCCCGATCGCTTCGACAGTCACATGACGTTCATTCTTCCGGGCACCGGGGTTGGCGGCTCACTGAATCTTGAATCGATCGGGCAGGCCACGACCAATACCTCTTCGGCCTTCTCGAGCCCTTCGCTGAGCCCGACCGAGAACTACAAGCGTCTGCTGACTTCCGATGTCGTCCTTCGCGATGCCGCGCGCCGCGCCGGCGAGGACGAGGATGGCTTTCCGGTTCCCGGTATCAAGTTGATCGACCAGACCAACCTGATCGAGGTCGAGATGCCCGCGGCCGATCCTGAAACCGCGCAGGCGCGCATGGTCGCGCTGCAGACCGCGTTTCTCGGCGCACTCGATACGCTGCGCGCCGACGAGGCGAGCGCTCGCGAAGATGCCGATGGCGCAAGGATCGCAGAGCTCGAGGCGAAGGTCGATGAAGCGCAGAAGGCGCTCCTCGACTTCCAGGGAGAAACCGGTCTCGTGTCACTGGATCAGTTCGCCGGACGGGTGAGCGCGCTCGATCAGTTGAAGGCGAACGAGCGCGACCGCCGCGTCCAGCTGGCTGAAAGCCGTGCAGGCACAGGGCGCCTCGCCTCGACGCTTGATATCTCGCTCTCGCAGGCGCGCATGGCGATGCGGCTTAAGGCCGATCCGGAATTCCGGGAATTGCTTTCGCGCTATGCGGCCACTGCGTCGAACTATGCGGAGACCGGTGCGACGCTGGGCGACGCGCATGCGACGATGGAAGAGCTCTCGGTCGAGCGCGACGCATTGCGACTGGCGCTGGGCGCCCGAGGCAGTAGCGTTGGCGGAGCCAGCGAGGCGCAAGTCCTCAAGTTCGCCGACCTCGCAGTCTCGGAGACGCGCGAGCGCCTGTTCGCAACCCTGACCGAGCGCGATGCCGGTCGGACCGGTCATCAGGCCGCGCTTGCCGAACTACGTCGCCAGATTTCCGAACAGAACAGCGATGCCGACGAGCTGGTCGAGCAAGCCTCGAGGCTGGCAGACCTCATGCGCGACCTTCGGGTTGCCGAGGCGGTTTTCAGTTCGGCACTCGCGCGCCTCGACACGAACAAATCGGACCCGTTCGCGTCCTACCCGCTCGTGCAGACGCTCGAGTCCCCGTCACTGCCGCGCTCGCGCTCTGCGCCTTCGCCGATTCTCGCACTCGTCGGAGCTATCGCGGCGAGCATCCTCACACTATTCGGGTTCCTGTTGGTATGGCTTCGTCAGCCGATCATCCGCAAACTGCTGCCGAACGCCTGATATCCGGGACCATTGGAGCCACATGGCTGCTCTGGCTGGTGGGCGGGCTCTATATTGCCGGGCCCGTGATCGGCTGGCTGCTCGCTGCATTGGTCTTCTGCGAGCTGTACCTCGGCCGAAAGAATTTCGCCGCAGTGCCGGTGACTGTCTGGCTGTGGATGGCCGCGATGGCGGCAATGCTGCTGATACTCTGGGTGGGGCACGCCAATTTCTCGCTGGGCGCGGGCCAGACCATCAAGAGCACGATCGGTTGGGCAAAAGGTTGGGCGCTGATCGCGCTGTTCCCGCTGGCAGGTGCCGTCCTCGATATCCGCTTTGCCGTGATCGTGCGTGCAGTGTGCAGGTTGGGCATGTGGTCGCTGCTCCTGTTGCCCGTATTCTTGGCCGCGCCCTATCTCGGGCTTCCCGAAACGCTCTGGGTGTCCCCGCTGAAAATAGTCGGCGGGCCAGGGCCGGAATATTTCGCCACAATTCTCTACACGATCGAGCCGGGAGCAGGCACGCCGCGGTGGCAATTCTTCGCGCCTTGGTCTCCAGCCGCCGGCATGGTTGCGCTGGTCTACATCTTCATCGCCGCGCAGGAGAAAAGCGTGCCGTGGCGAATAGTCGGAATCGCCGGGTTCTTCGGTATCGCGCTGCTTTCCCAGTCGCGTCTCGCGCTCGTCGCACTTCTCGCAATCGCCCCGTTTGTATGGGCGGTGTCCCGTCTGGAACGCGCATGGATATGGTGGCTCGCGGCACCTGCGGTATTGCTGGTGGGCCTGTTCGGAACCGAGCTTCTGGCGTTCATCGAGCGGCTCGTGAGCGACTTCAGTGAAGCCCGAGCGGACTCAAGCAGGGTGCGTGCCGCTCTCGCGCGCATCGCTCTCGACCGCTGGGAGAACGAGGCATTCTGGTTCGGCCACGGGATCGTGGAGAACGGCCCCCACCTTGTCGAATACATGCCGATCGGCAGCCACCACAGCTGGTACGGCCTCCTGTTCGTTAAAGGCCTGCTCGGCGCGATGGCTCTTGCAGTGCCTGTGGCAGTGACACTTGTTTTGCTCGGGTGGCATGCGAGATATGGCGAGGTGCAGCGCGCCGGACTGGCCATGATCCTCGTCCTGTCGCTCTACTCCTTCGGCGAAAACCTAGAGATCCTGGCCTACCTATTCTGGCCGGGACTTGTGGTCATCGGAAAGGCACTGGCTGCTTCGAACGGCGAAGCAGCTCGAGGCTGACACCGGCCAAAAGAAAACCGCCCGCCCCGGCCGTTGAATTGGCCGGGACGGGCGGTCCTTGCAGCGCCCGGGGTCGCAATCAGGCGCCGGCAAATCCGGGAAGGCCGAGCCGCGCACTCATGCGACCCTGCTTTCGCGAAGCTTCGATGATCTCAAGCCAGCATTCGATGATCGAGTCGTGCTGGCTCGAAACTCCGAAACGCGCTGCCTTGCCCATCGCAGGCAGGTCGCGCGTCAGAAGGTGGCTGATAGCAAAGGCAATGTCGCGGGGCTTGTCGAGCGTGGCGACCACCCCACCCCCACGCCTCGCCTGTTCGGGCAGGCCGTCGCAGTTGGCGACAAGTATCGGACGGCCTGCAAGTCGCGCTTCAGTGGCAACCAGTCCGAACGCCTCGTGCTTCGACGGCAAGACGACAGCATCGCAATCCGCCAGCCACGGCGCAGGATCGCTGCATGCAGGCTGGATGAAGACGTTGGGAATAGCCTGGGCGAGGAGTTCGAGCTCTTGTCGCTCCGGACCCGCTCCGAAGATGGTCAATTCGACATCATGTCGGCCAAACCGCTTCATCGCCTTGACTAGTGCCGCGAAGTTTTTCTCATGCGAGAAGCGCCCGTATGCGAGGAGACGGAGCGGCCCTTCGCGCGGTTGGAGATCGGGTACGCTGGAAAGCTCGAAACGCCCGCTCCACGGGTGGATCGTGGTGATCTTCGTGCGCGCTATACCTGCCTCGGCAAGCCAATCGGCCTGGCCGTGTGAGACAGCAACGACCTGATCCACGAGCATGCTCGCAATTCGAAGCAGCAGGCGGAACCTTCGTTTGGACCCTACCCGCAGCTTCTCGAAGTTGCGCGTGTAGCTATGCTCCACCTGAACGATGCGAGCGTTCGGATTTCTGAGCCTGAGCGCCGTGAGGTAAGGTAGCCGAGACCAGCACGGAGGGACGTGGACGACGATAAGATCGACTTCCAACGCAGGCGCATGATGGGCCTTGCGCTTCATCGGGAGCAGTGTCGATTGAGCGCGACTAGCGATGCGGGGGTCCTCGAACAGGGAGAGCGATCGAGTGACACCGCCCATGGCGAAATCGTCTAGCAGATGGGCGATCCTGATCATGCCGCGGCCTTCAGGAATGGTCGTACCATGCGCTTGAAGTTCTCTTGCCCGGCAATGCGGGCGACCATGATCGCGGCGAAAGTAGTCAGGGACTTTTTCGGCTCTTCCAGCAAAATGGTGAATTTGGAACGTATCGCCCGATCGAAAAAATCCTTTGCCAGCTCGGCATCCCCGAGCTGGATTGCCCGCCTGGCCAAATAGCGAAGCTGGTATGCGCGAGCACGGGCGCCATGCCTATTGATCAGTTCGGGGGCATGGGACTGCGCCACATCAAGCATTCGTGTCCAGGTCACATACTGCTTCACGACATTGGCGGAGAGCGCACCCTTGATGATCCGGTAGTCGGTCAACAGGCCTTCGATGCCTTCGAACCGAACTTCGTGGACGGACGCTAGCCGGACCCAAAGTTCGATGTCTTCGGACTGGCGGAAGCTTTCGTCGAACCAGCAAATTCGGTTCGGTTCGTCTGGGTGCCGGAACGCGGCTCTATCGAGCGCTGCCCGACGAAGCACCGGTGCGCTGCCATTGCCGACAGGATTACGGCATAGGATGTCACCTTCGGCAACACCCGTCAGCTTTGGCCGCATCGCGACCCTCATTTCCCCTCCGTGCTCATCGATCATGCGCGAGCCGGAGTAGCTGACACCGATATGAGGGTTCGCCTCCATGTGGATGAAGTGAAGCATCAGCTTGTCGCGGTGCCACCGGTCGTCGGAATCGAGCAGCGCCACGTATGGGGCGCGGGCATTCGCAATACCGGTGTTTCGCGCGCCGGCGAGGCCGCGATTGGGCTGCGAGACAATCCGGATCCGGGCATCCTCGAAACTGCGAGCGATGGTAATGGAGTTATCCGTTCCACCGTCGTCCACGATGATCAATTCAAAGTCTTCGAAGGACTGATCGAGTACCGACTGGATCGCTTCACCCACATAGGCTTCGACGTGATAGACCGGCATGATGACGGAGATGGAGGGCGTGCTCATTGTCTGGCTCCTTGGCGGTTATGTCAGGCGAAAAGTGCTTTGCGGGCGCTGGCGGGGACAGCACTTCCGGCCAGCACCGCACCTGCTGTCAGGACACCCCTTGACCCACCTGAAAGGAATGCGCTGCGGTCGCTGGAGATGCCCTTGCGCACGAAGTCGCGTGCGAGCGCCATCGTCGTGCCGGAGCGAAGGGCGCGGCGCGCGAGGTAGCGACAATACAGGGCTTCGGCGCGCTTCATGTCGATCTGGTCGGACCAGCGTTCAGCCAGCCTTTTCCAAGCCGCAAGCATGGCGGCAAAATCGCAGCTCAGGCCATCCGCGCTCATTCGGTAGCCGACGAGCGTCTCGGAAATTCCCCGAAGGAGATGGCCATTGCCTACCAGCCGGGCGAGCAGGTCTTGGTCCTCGACATGGCGCATCTCTTGGCTGAAGCCGCCGATTTCGTGGAAAGTTTCGCGCTCGATGACCAGATTGCTCATCGTGCATACGGCGTTTTCTATGAGCACATCTTCGAGCGCACAGTAGTCTTCGAACACCGTCGACCGGGTGCGTCCCGGCTTCAGCCCTTTGCCGTTGTCGACGCAAAAGACGACGCGTGCATAGCTTGCCTCAAGTGCGGGATCGTTCCTGTGGAACGCGAGATGCTTGGCCAGCTTGCTATCGTGCCAGATATCGTCGGCATCGAGAAAGGCGAGGTATTTGCCGCGAGCCTTTGAAACGCCGAGGTTGCGTGCAGCAGAGACACCCTGGTTCGACTGGGTCGCGACCTTGATTCGCTCGTCTCGTGCCGCCTCGCGAAGCGCGAATGGCAGAGTGAGATCCTCCGAACCGTCATCCACGATGATCAGCTCGAAATCCTCGAAGGTCTGCGCGAGAACGCTGTTGATTGTCTCGGCGATAGTCCGTTCGGCATTGTAGGCAGCGATGACGACAGAGAAGATAGGCTGGGTCATGGTCATTTTCCTTCCGGTTTGAGGACGGGATTGGTGAAGCGGCAGGCAAGGCTCGCGAGAGCGGCGGGGACGAGGACTGTCGCCAGTCCGGCGACGTATCCTAGGCAGGCGAAATGGAGGCTCACGGTCGCGCCGAAATTGAGGCCCGCAAGCGCGGTGATTGTCGCGATGGCGGTCAGGAAAGCTTCGTCTTGCGGACGGCCGGCCACGCGGTAGCCCGCACCGACCAGCGAGCCTGCATAGAGCGGCAGGGCTGCAAGCGAGAGCAGCACGACATAGGGAGTGGCGGAGATCCAGGTCTCGCCAAACACGATCGGCACATAAATCGGAGCAAGAAGGGCCTGCGCGATAACGACCGGCGCCAACATCGCGAGCCCCGCTGCAAATGTTCGGCGGTACTCTGTCAGCGTGTCGTCAGGATGGGCTTTTGCAAGGTGCGGGAAAGCGACAAGATTGCACGCCGCAACAAAGCTCTGCGTAATGCCGAGGCCGGCGTTGAACGCGAAATAATAGATACCCAGAGCTTCGGTACCGAGCAGGGCGCCAACTACGAGCTTATCGGCATGCAGGCGCGCTGCGGAGAGTACCTCGGTTGCAAGGATAGAAGGGCCGAAGGTCGCGAACTTGCGCACGGGCGCTTTCCCAAGCGCCGCGTTGTAAGACCACGCGGAGCTTTTGCGCGCCAGAATTGTCCAGATGGGAGCGGCAAGTAGCTTGGGTAGCACCAGCGCCCAGGCACTCGGCCAGATTACGACCAGGGCAACCGTCAGCAGGCTGTCAGCCATGTTCTGGGTAGCCGCAATTCGCGCAGTAGCGGCCATGCGGTTGTCGCGCATGGTCAGGAATATCTGCACCAGACCCGGCGGCATCGCGAAAAAGACGAGTGAAAGCACGGCGAGCAGGGCAGCTGCTTCGCCTAAGCCGAAGACCAGATATACCGCTGCTGCCACTGCCAGCTGGATCACGGCGACGCCTGCGCAGACGGCCCAGAAAAGGCGGTACGCCGTATTGCAAAGAGCAGGCAGCTCTTCGTCGCTCGCGATGATAAGGCGCTGTCCGATACCGGCATTGGCCAGCACGCGAACCAGTTCGAAAAGGCTCAAAGCGAGTGCGGCGGTGCCGAAGATCTCCGGCGTGACCTTACGCGCGACGATCAGGAGTGCACCAAGACGAACGACCCGCGTCGCCGCCTCGGCCGAGCCGAACGCCATCAGCCCTCGCACGAGTGGCGAGGCTAGGATGGCGGTAGCGGTGGATCGAAAAGCGTTCATGGCATCCTCGAGTTACGAATGCCGATGACTTTTCAAGGAACGTGCCAAACTCCGAACCCACGTAATACTGGGCTTTCTCGAGCACTTTTTCGCAGAATTTGCGTCTTGCAGTGGCCAGTATTGCAAATTGCAACAATCTGCTGCCGCAAAATGCAAATCCCGGCGAATGCACGACCAAGCATCATTTACCTTTTTGCTAAACCTCCATAAAAATCAATGCTTTGAAAATAATGGCACGGCGCTTGCGCACTGCCTTGCACGTAATCGCAAGGAGCACCGCCATGAAGCATATTCCCGCATCAGCCATCCGAACTGCCGCGTATCCGATCGTCTTTGGCGACAGCGCGGATCGCGCACTCGCGCCATTTCGCAACATCGATCTCTTCGGCCTGTCGCTACAGAATGCCTCTATTGAAGAGGCTGCTGCGCACATCGTCCGCAAAGCGGCCCACGGTTGCCAGACGACGGTCAATTTCATCAATGCCCATTGCGTCAACATGGCCATCGCCAATCGTGAATATCGAAGCGCACTTGAAGAAAGTGACCTGCTCCTGCCTGATGGTGTCGGAGTGCAAATCGCTGCGCGCCTCGCCGGCTGCGAAGTGCCCGAAAATTTGAATGGCACCGATCTGTTTCCGCTCATTTGCGAGCGCGCGGCAATCGAAGGCGCAGGTCTCTTCATGCTCGGGGGCGCGCCCGGTGTTGCCGATGCCGCTGCAGCCTGGGCATGCGGCGAGTGGCCCTCACTCCGTATCCGAGGCACCCAGCACGGCTATTTCGCCAAGGAAGACGAAGATGCCGTGATCGACCGCATCAACCGGTCAGGTGCTGCCATCCTTTTCGTCGGCTTCGGAGTCCCGCTTCAAGAACAATGGATCGCGCGCAATCGGGACCGGCTCGACATCCCGGTCGTCATGGGCGTCGGGGGCCTGTTCGATTATTATTCCGGCCGCATTGCGCGGGCGCCCACAGCAATACGGGCATTGCGCTCTGAGTGGGTCTGGCGTCTCGCCATGGAGCCGCGGCGCCTGGGACGCCGATATCTGCTCGGCAACCCGCTCTTTATCGCGCATGCCATGGCTGAGGCCGCTGGTCGCCGCGGGCTCACCGAGATCATGGCACAGGCGGCAAAGCGTACATTCGACATCCTTCTCGCGACACTGACGCTTCTCGCTATCCTTCCGGTGTTCCTCATCGCTGCACTCGCGATCCGCGCAGAGGACCGTGGCCCCGTCTTCTTCAGCCAGCGGCGCATCGGCAAGGACGGCAGAGACTTCGCGATGATCAAGTTTCGCTCGATGTACACCGATGCCGAAGATCGGCGCAAAGCGCTGCTGGCTCGCTCGGATCGCTCGGGCACCTGTTTCAAGATGAGGGACGATCCGCGCATCACTCGCGTCGGAAAGGTCTTGCGCCGATTTTCAATCGACGAACTCCCTCAGCTCCTCAACGTGCTGTCCGGTGCCATGTCGATTGTCGGGCCGCGCCCCGCGCTTCCCAGCGAAGTCGCGCGATACGAGGGGCGCCAGTGGGAGCGCCTCCACGGCAAGCCGGGGATTACCTGCAGCTGGCAGGTGAAGGGACGAGCAGAGATTCCTTTCCATCGCCAGGCGATCATGGATCGCGCCTACCTACGGCAGAGGTCCTTTGTTCGCGATCTCAAGCTCGTTCTCATGACGTTGCCTGCAGTCGTGAACGGCCGAGGGGCCTACTAAGGCTGCTCGACAAGCGCGAAGTAGAGGTCGTCAACTGCCAATAGGCAGCTGGCGACCGTACTTCTGAATTCCTCCGTCGAGGCGTCGGGCGCAGGTCTCTTTTCACGATAGGCAGCCAGTTCCTCGACAATCCCGATCGCACCGATGTTGAGCGATACACCCGTCAACGAATGAGCCGCCTTCGACAATGCGTCGTCGTCATCGCGCTCGACTGCGGACAGTACGTCGGCGGCATATTTGGTGATGTCTTTCTTCGCCGCATCGCGCATTCGCTCGCGATAGGCTTCCGGCAGGTCCGTAAAGGCCCGGCGAAAAAGGTCGTGGTCGAAGCGTGCGGCATCTTGCGCTGTGTCGCGTCCGGAAATGAGCGCCGTCCTGAGCGCGGTTTCCAGTGTATCTTTCCTGACCGGTTTTGAGAGGCACGCTGTCAAGCCTGAGGACAGAAGCCTTTCCCTCTCCGACTGCAAGCTGTGCGCGGTCACGCCGATGATAGGAGTACGGGAAGCTGGTCCGCCAAGAGCCCGGATTGCCTGTGTAGCCTGCTCCCCGTTCATGATCGGCATCATCACGTCCATGAGGACGACATCGAAACCGTCTCGCCGAACTGCTTCGACCGCGGCCGCCCCGTTGTCGACGGAGGTTACCTCGCAACCCAGTTCGGCGAGCAGTCGCTCGGCCACGTAGCGGTTGCTTTCCGTGTCTTCAGCGATGAGGACCTTGGGGTTGTCAGGCAGAGGCATAGCAGCATCTGATTGCGGGGCGGGCGCCGCCGGCGCAGCGAGATCCGCTACTTGCGCACCCTCTTCCAGCGCTGCCTCTTCAATGAGTTTCGAAGCGAATTCTCCCAGTTGCTCGGAGGCTTCCCTGGCAACGGAAAGGTCATCGGACAACTCGCTCGGAGCCTTGAGGCGGAGGAGCTCCAGTGCACCGGAAAGCGCGGCCAGTGGCGTCCGGACCGCATGTGCCATTTCGGAAATGAAACGGTTGCGTCCCTCGAGTGCCTTGTCCACGCGGCGCTTCGCCTCGGACAATTCCAGCTGCACCTTCGCAAGTTCCACAACACGGCGTTCTGCACGAAGTTGTAGCGCGCGCACCTGGCGTTCGTTCGCCCGTCCTTCGGTAATGTCGCGAACGGTCGCAAGAAGGTAGCTGGGTCGGTCATCCCCGCCGGCTTCGCGCCTGATGGTCCAGCTGAGCCAGCGGGTTTCTCCCGTATCCTTACGTTGGATCCTGTGTTCGTAGTGATGGGCCTTTCCCGGCTCGCCATCCCGGAAAAAGGCGAGGCCTTCACGCATGATGCGATCGCGGTCGAGCGGGTGTAAAGCACCGACGAGCTTTTCGAGGGTTGCCTCTTCGTCCTCGGCAAGGCCCAAGAGGCGCGCCGCGCCTTCCGAGACGGTAAATCCGCGGTCGCGCTCGCCATAGGCAGTCGCCATTTGCGTCGTCGAGAGGGCCCCGAGAAGCAGCGAACTTTCTACTTCGAGCTTTTGCGCAAGCTCACTCTCCCGGAGGCTCAGTTCCTCATTGGCTTTGAAGAGTTCTTTCATGCGCTGTTCGAGCGCAGTTTCTGCAGCCCTCAGAGCACGCTCGCTTCGATCAAGCCTCGAGGCCAGGATTTCTGCCTTTTTATCTGGCGGTAGATCGTCGAGATTACTCATGGTCGATCTTGTCCAGAAGGGCGGGCAGCTTGTCGAGTAACTGTATGGAGGGGATGACGAAGAAGTCGCCGCACTCTTCTATCGCCCGATCCTCTGACACGAGGATCTTCAAGGTTGCAGAGGTAGCTTCAAGCTTGGTTGGCGCATCCGCCACGATCACAGCAAGATCGTTGGGCCGCTCGTCTCCGCTCACGGAGAAGCCGTGAGACTCGGCGATGGCTTCCGTTCTCACGGCGAGTGATGCCTGGTCGAGGTCGATAGCGATCGTTCCCCTGACGGTTTTGGACGCTGCGTCTCGATCGGCAGGCTCAAGCGGAACTCTGAACACCATCCGGGTGCCGCCGCCCTCTGTCGCCTGCGCCTCCACCGACCCACCCAATTCATCGGCGAGTTCGCGCGTAATCGAGAGGCCGAGGCCACTGCCTGTGCTCCGGCCAAGAGTGTCTGGACCACTGCCCGCGAACGGCTCGAAAATCGTCTCCATGCGGTCCGGAGGGATTCCGGACCCGGTGTCGGCGACGGCAAAGGTCCAAAAGTGATCACCGTCTTCGGGAGGGAAAGCAGACAGGGTAATGCTGCCCGTAGATGTAAACTTGACCGCGTTGGACAGGAAATTAGCGAGCACCTGCTGGATGCGGCCTGGCATTCCAACGGCATTCTCGTCACTGTCGACTTCGACATCGATCGCAAGGCCCTTGCGCCGGGCGAGGGGCCGGAACAGCTCTGCGACCGTTTCCAGAAGTCTCGCGGGAGAAAATTCTTCGCTTACCTCCGAAGTCTTCTCACGCTCATTGCGAGTCCGGTTCAACGTAGCATCGAGGGTCTGCAGCAAAGCTTCGGAGGATTCCTCGATCAGGGTCAGTGCCCTTCGCCGTTCCGGTTCCGATCGCTCTCTGCGAACCTGGTCGATCAGGCCAAGAATGCCAGAAATCGGCGTGCGAATTTCGTGCGAGATTACCGCGAGAATATCGCTTCTTGCACGGGCCTCGGCTTTCGCCTGATCGAGAGCACTTTCCAGCGCGGCGGAAGCAGTCTTCTGCTCGGAAATATCCTGCACAATCCCAAAATAGCCGACCAGATAAGCATCTTCACCTTCCTCGAAAACGGCAGTGCCACGTATCAGGGCAGGGAAGGTCTGCCCTTCGGCATCGATACCGACGGTTTCAAAACTGAACTCCGATTTCGCAATGATCGCGTCGGCAATGAGAGCCATCGTCTCGTCGCGCCTGCTTTCCTCGATCAGGGCCGCAACTTCCGATAGTGGAATGACATTATCGGCAATCCCGAGCTTCTGCATCAGCCACGAGGACAATGCCAGTTCCATCGTTTCCGGATTTAGTGAGAAATGCCCTGCCTGCGCACTGGACTGGGCGAGTTCGAGATAAAGAAGGTTGTTCTCGGCGTCTCGTTGCGCGGTGCGGAGTGCGGTGAGATCATGTGCGATGTAAGCGGTTCCGAAGGCTTCCGCTTCTTTGTCTAAAAGCGGGACGAGCGTTTCTTCCAGCCACGCCTTGCGTCCCCCGGCCAGTTCCCGTTCGAAGATCTTCGGCGTGGTCCCGGGCACCTGATCTTTCGCTACCGGACTATGTCCTGGCTTTCCGAGCCCAAACAGTTTTCCCCTCGCGGCGATTTCCTCTTTGCCGAACAATTCGAATGCGCCCTCATTCGCTCTGATCAACGATCCTGAATTGTCGAACAGGGCCATCGCGTATCCTCGTGCGGCATCGACCATGACATCGAAAGACCGCTCCTCTCTCGAGCGCGCCTGTTCGAGACGCTCCTCCATCTTGTCGAACGCCTGCTCGAGCTGAAGAATTTCGTCTCCTTCCCTCCTTTGCGGTCGAGAACTCATTTCCCCGGCGACGGTATCTGTCCGCGCTGCCAACCGCACGATCCTTCTGGCCAAGGTGCGATGAAAAACTGCGGCCAGCAAAAGCCCGAGAATGAGTGCAGCAATCGCCGAGACACCGATCACGCGTTGGGCAATGGCCCATGCACGCTCGCTTAGCGCCGTTTCTGGGAGAACCGTCAGGACATACCAGTCCGGCGCTTCCAGACGCTGACCAGACACGTAGGCACTGAGTTCCGGTGCGTACTCGACTTCGCTTCCAATCCCGCCGACTATGTGCCGTGCGAGCCCACGAAGAAGTGCATCCTCCGAAGTCGCTAGATCGAGATTGGCAACCAGGTTCTCGGTTGCTCCTGAGGACAAGCCCGAATGGTGGATGAGCTTACCATCTCCCGTCGCGATGATCGTAAGAGCGCCGCTGGGAGGTTGCGGCAGAACCCTTGTCAGGTTCTTGAGCGGGATACTGATGCCCCATGCTCCGATATGCTTTCCGTCGCGGCGTACGGGCAGCATGCATCCAGTAGTCCAATTCTGACCGGAACTGTCGTAAACGGGGGTCTGCAGGCTCGTACACCTCAGCTCGCCCTCCGGGTTTGCTCCTAGCGAAGTGATCGCGACGAACTCGGAGCTCTGAAAGTCGAGATCGGCGGGCGCTTCGCGGTAGAATGACAGCTCATCCTCGCGGGTCGGCGCGAAAATCAGCAGATCATTGTTCGGCGTAAAGAAGTAGAGGCTCTCGATCTCGCTCGGCAGGCCGTTGGCCATCGCCTTTATCGTATCAAAAGCCGCCATCAGGGCTGCGCGGCGTTCGCCCACGGGAAGTGGGGGTGCGGCAAAGGCTCCAAACCCTCGCAATTGGACAGATCCCGTAAGCTCACTGCCTTCCCAAAGCTCCGGGCGCGAGTGGAAGGCGCCGTCAGACGCCTCGATGAAAACGTCATCGAAACGCGTCTGATTGTCCGAGCGCAACCTGCTTTCCAATATGGCGCTGGCGGCGCTTTCGGTTTGCGAAACGAGCGATAGCTCGCTGCGCAATCTCTCGGCTGCAGCGTTGTTGGCAAGGGACAGTTCGGAGGTTGCACTCTCCCTGTAATCGCTGATTGCAGAGCTATAAGTCAGGAACGCCATGCCGCCGATGATCAGCATGACGACCGGAAATGCGATCAACAGACCTCGAACCGAGAGCGACATTTCTTGGGTGTCGCCGAATTCGGACTTGCAGACAACTGCCTTTGACGAGAATTTCTCCTTTCGTGTTCTTCAGCAAGATGCCTATGAACACCGAGATTGAAGTCGAGAGCGAAGGTGTCGGAAGTCACTTTGCGAAGCGGAATGCAATTGATCGCTTATTACGGGTCGCCCTCTCTCGACACGATCTCACGTACTGCAAGACCCACCATATTGTCCGCTTTCGCACGGACACTTGATTGCAGAGGTTGAAGAAGACAGGACTGCAACATGGTTGCGACAAGTTGTCGTTATGTCCCTGTAACATCCCGTGAAGTAAGCCCTTTACAAATAAGCTACGCCAAATCTCAATCAGCGGGTCCTAGGCTCGAGCCCTAGTGCGTCCACCATTTTTCTTCCCATCGCTGACCCTACGGCAAAGCGCGCATCGCGCTTTACGCCAGCTTTCATGCCCTTCTGGAAGGTTGCATTCGAAGATGCACCTGCGCACAAGGCGCTCGAACAAAGCGCGCGGCAGGAGAGAGATGTGAGCGACTTCGAAACCATTCTGACGAAGACCGAGGATTCGGTTCTCACCATCACGCTCAATCGGCCTGAGCGCCTTAACGCCTGCCCGCCGCAGATGGCGGACGAGATTTTTGAAGCGGTGCGTGACAGGGGCGATGTGCGCGCCATCTTGCTCAAGGGCGAAGGGCGTGCGTTCTGTTCGGGAGCCGACCTTGCCGGGAATGCCGAAATGCGCATCTCGGGCGGAAACCGCGCCTTCACTTCGCTCAGCCAGCATTACAATCCGATGATTCAGGCGCTGGCCAGCGTACCGGTGCCGGTGGTCTCGATGGTGCAGGGTCCGGCGGCGGGTGTCGGATGCTCGATCGCGCTGGCGGCCGATTTCGTGATTGCCGGCAAGAGCGGCTATTTCCTGCAGGCCTTCGTCAATATCGGCCTCGTCCCCGATGGCGGGTCGAGCTGGATGCTGCCGCGCCTCGTCGGGACGGCGCACGCCACGCGAATGATGATGCTGGGCGAGAAAATCCATGGCGAGGAAGCCGAACGCATCGGCCTCATCTACAAATGCGTCGACGATGATACGCTTGAGGCAGTGGCAACCGCGCTGGTGAAGCGCCTCGCCGGTGGCCCGACTGCCGCGCTCGGCCTGATGAAGCAGACGCTGCGCGACGGATTGCAGGCCGACCTCGGCTCGACCCTAGCAGCGGAAGCTGCGGCACAGCGGCAGGCTGGCGACACCAAGGATGCGGTCGAGGGTGCGCTTGCCTTCCTGCAGAAGCGCAAGGCCGAGTTCACGGGCTCCTGAGGCGTGGCGCGCGTCACACCTGAACAGCTCGCCGAATGGCAGCAGGCAGTCGGTCGCGAAGAGGTGGCCGAGCAGGTGCTCGATGCCGCTGCCTTGCGTCGGTTCGCGCAGGCCGTGGGCCTGGATGACGAGACGCAAAATCCGCCGCTGCCGCACTGGGCCTTTTTCCTGCCCTCCCCGCTCGATGCCGAGATTGGCGCCGACGGGCATCCGCGCCGTGGCGATTTCCTGCCCGATGTCTCGCTCCCGCGCCGTATGTATGCCGGGGCGTCGATGGAATTTGCAGGTGACATCGAACTTGGCGCAGAAGCACGGCAGACTAGCCGTATAGCCGAGCTCACGCACAAGGCGGGGCGCAGCGGCGACCTCGTATTCGCCAAAGTCGAGAAGCGTCTTGAACAGGACGGCGCGCTGAAGGTGCGCGAGGTGCAGACCTATGTCTATCGCGACGAGGGCGAGCGCGTGGGAATGCCAATTCCCGTCGAGACACCGCCCGAGGGCGAGCTTTGGCAGCCGGACGAGGTCAATCTCTTCCGCTTCTCGGCAGCTACCGCCAACGGCCACCGCATCCATTACGACCACCCCTACACGACGGAGATAGAGGGCTACCCTGCCCTCATCGTGCACGGACCCTTCACGGCAGCGAAACTGGCAGGTCTGGCAATGCGCGACGGACCGCTCGCGACGTTCTCATTTCGCGCAATGGCCCCGCTGTTCCTTGGCCAGCCGATATACCTGCGCCGCACGGAAGAGGGCCAATTCGAAGCCGTTCGATGTGACGGTGTGACCGCGATGAGTGCCGAGGCGACCTACCGCTAGAACGAACGCGGCATGCCCAGCACATGCTCGCCAACGAAGCTCAGTATGAGGTTCGAGCTGATGGGAGCGACCTGGTAGAGGCGCGTTTCGCGGAACTTGCGCTCGATGTCGTATTCGCTGGCAAAGCCGAACCCGCCGAAAGTCTGCATGCAGGCATTGGCTGCCTTCCACGAGCTCTCCGCTGCGAGGTGTTTGGCCATGTTCGCCTCGGCCCCGCAGGCCTTGCCTTCGTCGAACAGGCGGCAAGCCTCGTAACGCATCAAGTCGGCGGCGCGCACATCCATATAGGCCTGCGCGATGGGGAACTGGACGCCTTGGTTGGCGCCGATAGGCCGGTCGAAGACGATCCGCTCGGAAGAGTAATTCGCCGCGCGCTCGATGAACCAGTAGCCATCGCCGATGCATTCCGCTGCAATCAGCGCGCGCTCGGCATTCAGCCCGTCGAGGATGTAGCGAAAGCCTTTCCCCTCCTCCCCGATAAGACTGTCGGTGGGCAGTTCGAGCCCGTCGAAGAACACCTCGTTGGTTTCATGATTGACCATGTTGCGGATGGGTCGGATTTCCATGCCGTTTCCGATGGCCTTTTCGAGGTCGACGAGGAAGATGGACAGCCCCTCGGTCTTCTTCGCCACCTCCTCGCGCGGGGTGGTACGGGCGAGGAGTATCATCAGGTCCGAATGCTGGATGCGGCTGATCCAGACCTTCTGGCCCGAGACGACATATTGGTCGCCCTGCCGCACGGCGCGGGTCTTGAGTTCGGTGGTGTTGGTGCCGGTGGTCGGCTCGGTCACTGCCATCGACTGCAGGCGGATGCGCCCTTCGGCAATGGCCGGAAGGTAACGCTGCTTCTGCTCTGCCGAACCATGCCGCAGCAGCGTATTCATATTGTACATCTGCCCGTGGCACGCGCCCGAGTTGCCGCCCGCGCGGTTGATCTCCTCCATGATGATGGAGGCCTCGGTCAGCCCCAGCCCAGCCCCGCCGAATTCCTCGGGGATGAGGGCTGCCATCCAGCCCTCCTTGGTGAGCGCCTCGACGAATTCCTCGGGATATTCGCGCGCTTCGTCCACCTTGCGGAAATAGGCGTCGCCGAACCCTGCCACGAGGGCGCGGACGGCGGAGCGGATTTCGGGATGGTCGTCGCGTGCGGCGGGGATTGTCATAGGAGTGATGCTTCCGGCGAAATGCGGATTATGTCAACGAGGGGCAGGAAGCCTTCACACAGAATGTGAACTTCGGTTGCACGTCACATTTCGATGTGATAGCGGCGACGCCATGAACACCATCGAGAAAGTCCGCACCCTCATCGGAAACGGCCTCATGACCCGCGCCGGCCTCGCCCGCGCCGCCGGTCTCCATGCCAACACCTTGCGCGATTGCACGGAAGACAGCTGGAATCCAACCGCCGAGACCCTCGGCAAGCTCGAAAGTTTTCTCGAAGCAAATGACGAGACCCCTGTCATCGTCGGTGCAGAGGAAATCATCGACGAAGCCCGCAATGGCCGCATGTTTATCCTTGTCGACGACGAGGACCGCGAGAACGAAGGCGACCTCGTCATTCCCGCCCAGATGGCGACTCCCAACGCCATCAACTTCATGGCGACGCATGGCCGCGGGCTCATCTGCCTCTCACTCGACACCAAGCGCGTGAAAGCGCTCGGCCTCGAGCCGATGAGCCGCGACAATCGCGAGAGCATGCAGACCGCCTTCACCACCTCTATCGAGGCGAAGACCGGCGTCACCACCGGCATCAGCGCCGCCGACCGCTCACGCACCGTTTCGGTCGCTATCGATCCGACCAAGGGCCCGGACGATATCGTCACCCCCGGCCATGTCTTCCCGCTGACCGCCCGCGATGGCGGCGTGCTGGTGCGTGCCGGCCATACCGAGGCTGCGGTCGACATTTCGCGGCTTGCCGGTCTCAACCCCTCGGGCGTGATTTGCGAAATCATGAAGGACGACGGGACCATGGCGCGTCTCGACGACCTCGTCAGCTTTGCGCGCAAGCACGACATGAAGATCGGCACCATCCGCGACCTCATCGAATACCGCATGCGCCACGACCACCTCGTTGAGCGCATTGCCGAGGACACGTTCGATTCCGACTATGGCGGCAGCTGGAAAATGCTGACCTACCGCAACACGGTCGACGGCAGCGAAAGCTATGTCCTGCAGAAAGGCGAGGTGAAAGAAGGCCAGCCCACCCTCACCCGCGTGCACCCGATTTCGATTTTCGACGACGTTCTCGGCAAGCCCGGCCCGCGCAAGCGCACACTGCAGCGCGCGATGCAGGCAGTGGGAGAGCACGGCTCGGGTGTCATCGTTATCATTACGGGCCGTCCGGCTACGGGCTACGGCCAGAGCGAGGCCGAGCGCAATGTCGGCATCGGTTCGCAAATCCTCGCCGACATGGGCGTGGAGGACATGATCCTGCTCAGCAATTCCCAGCCCAACGTCGTGGCAATCGAAGGCTATGGCCTCGATATCGTCGACCACATGCCCATTCCGGAGTGACCCACATGGCCAATTTTCTCATCGTCGAAGCGCGTTTCTACGACCACCTCAACGACATGCTGGTGGCAGGCGCCAAGGCCGCGCTCGAAGCCGCAGGCCATTCGGTCGAAGTCCTCACCGTCCCCGGCGCGCTCGAAATCCCAGGCGCCATTGCCATGGCTGCCGAGACAGGCCGCTATGACGGCTTCGTCGCCATCGGCGTGGTCATCCGCGGCGAGACCTACCACTTCGAAATCGTCGCCGGCGAAAGCGCGCGCGGCATCATGGCGCTGACCATGGACGGCATTGCCATCGGCAACGGCATCATCACGGTCGAGAACGAGGAACAGGCCCTCGTCCGCGCCGACCCGTCGAAGAAGGACAAGGGCGGCGAAGCGGCCATGGCAGCATTGGCGCTGCTCGATCTGCAGGCGCGTTTCGCGAGCTAAGCCGCTCCGTCGAGCATCCCTTCCAGCCCCAGCGGGGCAAAGGGGCCCAGGATAAGCTGTTCGAAAACCCCGATGCCGTCGCGGCCATCGCTGGCACTGGCGCGCACCAGCGTCTGGACGTGCAGGTTCTCCGGCGCGAGCGGGTCTAGGGCGGCAAGGTCCATGTCCTCTCGCTCCACCCGAAGCGCACCATGGTGCATTCCGTGGCCCCATTCGGGGCGGGTGTAGCCGAGGCCGCGCATCTGGAAGCGGCCCAGCGGTTCGAACGTGACCTGTTCCGGAGCGCCATGCGCTGCGAGCGACAGCGTCCCGCCCGAGGGCCAGCGCGTACCTGCCTCGAGCCGCGTGCGCATGCTGCCGTGGCCTTCGACGATATCCTGCGCATCGGCACCATCGGGCGCCCAGGCGGCGCGCGTGTTCCATGCCCTGCCTTGGCTATCGTTGTTGACGTGGAAGAACAGGCTGCCGGTCGGAAAGCTGATGGGGGTCCATTGCCAGAAGAAACTCGGCACGGCCGCGCCGGGCATGGGCTGCGTGTCGCGCGCGCCGATGGGACGCACGCCCCAGCTGCGGTCGCGCGTTCCCGCCGTGCCATCGACCATGTCCTGTCGCTCGCCATCGAGCGAAATCCAGCCGGAGTAATGGCCGTTCTGCGTCATGCGCGTGTAGTCCATGAAGGCGCGCGGACCGATGCGATGGGTGAAGCGCGGCTCCTCGATGGGAAAGGCGCGGCCGGTGAAGGTGAATTCGCCCGCGATACCAGCGGTCTCGTCGATAATGACTTTCAGCGCATGCAGGGGTTCGACCACTTCGATGGCGATGGGACCGACCCGCATCGCCATCCGCTCCATCCCCATCTCGCAGCTGGCGTGGAGGCAATATTGCGTGCCGCCGCGGATGAAGCTGAAATGCGCGTCGGCAACGTCGAGATGCGGATAGACCCCAAGCGCGAGCGCAAAGAAGCTGCTGCCGTCGGGCGCATAGCCGTTGAAGAAATAACGGTCGTAGAAATTGCGGTCGGTGCCCGCATAGGCGACCGGTTCCGCGGTCTGGTGGAGCGGGTATTCGTCGCCTTTGGAAAGTGCCATCGCTACTCCTCCCTCAAGACCCCGATACTGTCGTGTTTTAACGCTAACGCGCAAGCGCCGCGCGCCATCGACAGGAAATTTTCGTCCCCGCGCGCGGTGCGCTCGACGAAGGCCGCGCTGAAGACGGCGGTCGAAACGCCGTGCAATATGCCGCGCCGGTAGTCGCGTTCGATTGCCTCGCGGGAGAGGGTTACGCCGCGCGTCGCCATCTCGGCAAGGTAGAGCTCGACCAGTTCCTCCTCGTGGTCGAGGCCGAGCTGCCCGACGCCGCAGCCGAGGAAATAGCCGACATCAGTCATCGCCTTGCCCACAGTGACCGTCTGCCAGTCGAGTATGGCAATCGGCTCCAACCCGCCGCGAATGTCGAACAGCATGTTGTCGAGCCGGAAGTCGCCATGAACGAGGCACTGAACCTCGGGGTCGCGCCGGTAATAGACCTCTGTCGCTTCGGCGAGCTGGTCGCACACCTCCATGTATTCGGGCTCGAGCGTGTCGGCATAGCGTTCGCGAAAAGAGGCCTGCGCTTGCGGATACATCGTACCGACCTTCGCTCCGAGGTCTTCGGGCGGCTGTATCCATGCGGCCTCGATGATTTCGGCTCTCTCCCAGCTCGGCGCGTGAATGGCAGCCGCCTGCCGCATGGCCGCGCGTGCATCTGCGATGTCGCAACCGCTTATCTGGTCGCCCTGCCTCGCCGGACCCAAGTCCTCGAAGAGCAGAATGAACTCTCCGCCATCCTCGCTGGCATCGGCGAACTGGACTTGCGGCACACGCACATCGAGCAGCGGCGCTGCCTGCCGGTAAAACGCGACCTCTTTGGCATAGAGGCCGAACATCGCAGCCGTCCCCCGGCTGGTTTCATCGGCTGCGGGGAATTTGCCGGCTAGGGTCGCCGGCGCGCCCTCCCCTTCGAGATGAAAGCGAACGCTGTCGCCGACCTGCCCCGTTCCGATAGGCTCCCAGCGCACATCCGACACGCGCGCGGCTAATGTGTCGGACAACCAATCGGCGGTCAGCTCGTCTGGATGGACAGGAAATCCGGCCAAGCCCCTCTCCCACAAAGAGCAATTCCGGAACGCTAACGCGCCAAAGCCGTCGTTGCAATCATGAGAAAGAGGACAGCATGAACGGACCACTCGAATGGATTGCCTCCATCGGCACGGTCGTAGCCGCGTCGATGATTGCCTTCGACATGGGCCGCCGCGCAACTGCGTGGGGCTTCATCCTGTTCTGCCTCGTCTCGATATTGTGGATCTATATCGGCCTTACGCAGGACGCGATGCCGCTCGCCGCGATGAACGGATTGCTCCTGCTCATCAACGGCTGGGGCGTGTGGCAATACTGGTTCCACCCGAAGAACCGGGCGGAAGACTAGCCGCTCAGCAAATCTTGACGCCGAAGCAGTCGCGGCCCGCATACATCGCGCTGTCGCCCAGCTCTTCCTCGATGCGGATGAGCTGGTTGTACTTCGCGAGCCGGTCGCTGCGTGCAAGGCTGCCGGTCTTGATCTGGCCGCAGTTGGTGGCGACCGCGAGGTCGGCAATCGTCGCGTCCTCGGTCTCGCCCGAACGATGCGACATTACCGAGGTGTAGCTGGCGCGGCTGGCGATGCTCACCGCATCGAGCGTTTCGGAAAGCGTGCCGATCTGGTTGACCTTCACCAGCAGAGAATTTGCAAGACCCTGGTCGATGCCTTCGCGCAGGCGCTGCGGATTGGTGACGAAGAGGTCGTCGCCGACCAGCTGGATGCTCTTCCCGATGCGGTCGGTCAGCGCCCTCCAGCCTTCGAAATCGTCTTCCGCCATGCCGTCCTCGATGGAGCGGATGGGATAGTCGCGGCACAGCTTGTCGAGGTATTCGGCCATTTCCGGACCATCTAGCGAGAGGCCCTCGCCCGAAATCTCGTATTTGCCGTCCTTGTAAAACTCGGTCGAAGCGCAATCGAGCGCGAGGACGACATCATCGCCCGGCGTGAAGCCTGCCTGCTCGACCGAAGACATGATGAAGTCGAGCGCCTCGCGCGTGCCGGCGAGGTTCGGGGCAAAACCGCCCTCGTCACCGACCGAGGTAGCAAGGCCCTTCTGCGACAGGCCCTTCTTCAGCGTATGGAAGATTTCCGCACCCCAGCGCACCGCCTCGGCAATGCTGTCCGCGCCTACCGGCATGACCATGAATTCCTGGATATCGATGGGATTGTCGGCATGCTCCCCGCCGTTGATGATATTCATCATCGGCACGGGCAGGACATGCGCCGACACGCCGCCAATGTAGCTGTAGAGCGGAAGGCCGCGTGCATTGGCCGCTGCCTTCGCGGTCGCCATGCTGACGCCGAGGATACCGTTCGCACCGAGGCGGCCCTTGTTGGGCGTATCGTCGAGCGCAATCATCGAATGGTCGACGTCGCGCTGGTCCTCGGCATCGAAGTTTCCTACCAGCAAATCGCGGATTTCGGTGTTCACCGCATCGACTGCCTTGGTCACGCCCTTGCCGAGATAGCGGTCCTTGTCGCCATCGCGCAGTTCGACCGCTTCATGGGCACCGGTCGAAGCACCCGAAGGCACAGCCGCGCGGCCGAAACTGCCGTCTTCGAGCAGGACATCGACCTCCACCGTGGGATTGCCCCGGCTATCGAGGATTTCGCGTGCATGGATGTCAATGATTGCGGTCATTTCGGAACACTCTCCGGCGTCAGGTGTTGTAATAGTATAGGACACCCCTAAATGGGGAATGTGCGAAGCGCTCTATGCGTCGGAACACACCCGCGCAAGTTGCGTTGCACCATAGAAGGCCGGGTTTCCGAGAACGCCCGGAAAATGAATACGAATTGAGGGAAAACGGAAAAAACACATGGCCGACACAACCGCAGGCGGAACGCCGAAGAAGCGCAAGACCGCGACCACAAAGAAAACCAGCATCGCGAAGAAGCCGCGCAAGACCGTGGCTAAGAAGGGTGCAGCCAAGGAGACCACTGCCGTGACCAACACTGCAATCGACACCGAAACCAACACCGACAACCCGCACCGCGCCGAAGCCAAGAGCCGTTTCAACGCTGCCCTCGAAGAAGCCAAGGCCGGTGCTGCCGCCCTTCGCGCAGAGGGCAAGGAACGCGCAGGCGCGCTTCGCGGCCAGGCCAAGGGCAAGAGCCAGGACTGGGTGAGCGAAGCCAAGACTTATGGCAACGACGCCAAGGTGAAGGGCAAGGAACTCGCCACCGAAGGTAAGGTCAAGACCAGCGCCGGCCTGCGCTCGCTGAGCACCACCATTTCCGAAAACGCCTATCAGGTCGATGAAAAGCTCGGCGCGAAGTATGGCGATTATGCCCGCAGCGCTTCGACCGCGCTCAACGATTATGCCGCCAAGCTCGACGAAAAGTCAGTCGACGATCTTGTCGAAGACGGCCGCGAATTTGTCCGCAAGAGCCCGGGTACGGCAATCGGCATCGCCGCAGTCGCCGGCTTCATGCTTTCGCGCCTGTTCCGTCGCTAATCGAGCGGCTACAGGGGCAGCATGAGGGATGAAAAAACAAGTGGCCGGGCGGGCTATGAAGGCCCGCTCGACACACCCGACGATTTTGACGAACAAGAAAGCGACGAGGCCGATTATGGCCCGTCGCTTGCTGAAGACACGCTCGCGCTGTTCGAGGATGCCAAGACCTATGCCGAGGCAGAGGTCGCATTCCAGAAGAGCCGCGCTAGCTACACCGCCAACCGCCTCAAGGGCGCCATTGCCTTCGGGCTTGGCGCTTTTGGCGTATTGCACCTGGCGTTGATAGCAGCGACGGTAGGTGCAGTGATTGCACTGGCGTCCCTCATCGGACCGTGGGCGGCGACGGCGATTGTCACCATAGCGCTCATCCTCCTCGGTATCGTCTTCCTGATGGCCCTGAAGAATCGCATCGACGACATCCGCTCTGCTTTCTCGGACAAGCCCGATGAGTGACCGCAAGACACAGATGCTCGAAGACAAGTACCTGCGCGACTCCGCGCGGGCGCTGGTCGAAGCGGATATCGAACACTTGAAGGCGGACCTCGCCTTCAAGAGTGTGGGCGGCCGCATCATGGACCGCGCCAAGGAAGGCGCGCTCGACCTCTATGAAGAGGCCATCGACGTCGCCGAAGACAACAAGGGCGCCCTGACTGCCCTCGTCGCGGCAATCGTGGTATGGTTTGCGCGCAATCCCATCCTTTCGCTCTTCGGGCTGGAGCCGGAAGAGGACGAAGCGGACACAGAGGACGACGAGTGGGCGTGAGCGGCGGAACGGTGAACCGTTCCTAGCCGTTGGTTAAACGAACACGAATTCAAAGAGGTACCCCATGTCCGACACCGCGACAAACAACGTCACCCCCATCAGCGCCGACAGCAAGCTTTCAGATCAGGAAAAGCGCGATCAGTTGCGCGCTCGCATCGAAGCCGGTGAGCGCCGCAACGAAGAACGCAGCGTGCTCGACCAGGCCAAGGACGTCGCCGACAGCGCCGTCGAATTTGCCAAGAAGCACCCCATCGCCACGATCGCCGGTGCCGTTACGATCGGTCTCGCCATCGGTGCGATGACCAGCCGTGGCCGTTCGCTCGGTCGTCGTGGCGGCGCATGGGCTTCCTATGCCGCCGACGCAGCGATCGCCTATGGTCTTTCGATGATTGAAGGCGCAGGTGACAAGTTCGAAGACTTCACCGACAGCGCCGGTACGCAGGCCCGCCGCATCAAGCGCGATGCGGGTTACAGGCTCGATTCGATGGGCGATAGCCTCCGCACCAGTGGACGCCGCGCCAACCGCAAGGGCAAGCGCAGCTTTCGCGACTTGCGCGCCCGTCTCACCAACTGAGTCTGACGGACTAAACCGAATCTAAACCAACTTGCCGTAGCGGCGTGACAGGGTTGCCTGTCGCGCCGCTTCCGCTATGGGGCGTGGCCGTATCTCCTCCCCAAATGGAAGAACGGACCAATGGAAGAAAAAGAGAGCAAACAGACGCTCTATCTCGTGATGGGCGGCCGTGTGACCGACCCGCGCAGCGTAACCTTTTCCGACCCCGAGAGCATCCACGTCGCTGGCGTGTTCTCGACCTATGAAGACGCCGAGAGCGCCTGGCGCGGCAACGCCCAGCGCACGGTCGACGATGCGGAAATGAAATACGTTATCGTTCACCTGCACAAGCTGCTCGACCCGGAAGCATAAGGCAGCAGACTAACCATGGGCTATTCGATCCGGTCATTCGAGGAAGGTGATGCCGAAGCGCTGGAAGCGCTGGGGCGCGCCGCAATCGGCGAGATCGGACCGGAAGCCTATAGCGAAGAGCAGGTCGAGGCCTGGCTCGAACATTATCCGGGCGCGGATTATTACGACGAGCATGCCGCGGCAGGCTCGCTGTTCTTTATCGCCGCAGATGATGACGACACGCCGGTGGCCTATGCCCTGCTCGAGCCGACCGGACACCTCGACCATCTCTACTGCCATCCCGACCACACCAAGGAAGGGCTGGCAGCAACGCTGCTCGAAACGGCAGCTGCCTACGCCAAATATCACGGCATCACCCACCTCTTCACCGAGGCGAGCGAAATCGCCAAGCCGGCTTTCGAGAGCGCTGGCTATACGGCGATGAAGAAGCGCACCTTCGAAATCGAAGGCGTGGAGATCACCAATTGGGCGATGGTGCGCGAAATCGAAGTAGCGAAAGCCGCCCCGAAAAAGACGGGCCGCCTGTTCGGCGCGTGATATCGCCTGCCCGGCCCCGCAAGAAAATGCGCAGGCCGGACAGCAGTCACATCAGACGAATTCGATTTTCTCGACGAGGTAGAACTTGTCGCCGCTCGGCACGGTGACTTCGATCTCGTCATCGACCTTCTTGCCGATGAGTGCACGCGCGATGGGCGAGGTATAGCTGATACGGCCCTTGCTCGCGTCCGCCTCGGTCTGGCCGACAATCTGGTACTTTACCGGCTTGTCGTCTTCGTCGAGCAGCGTCACCGTCGCGCCGAATATGACCTTATCGCCCGAAAGCGTGGTGGGGTCGATAATCTGCGCGCGGCCGATCTTGCCTTCGAGGTCGCCGATCATCGCCTCGACCTGGCCCTGGCGTTCCTTGGCAGCGTGATACTCGGCATTTTCCGAAAGGTCGCCATGCGCACGCGCTTCCTCGATTGCATCGACGATTTGCGGACGTTCGGCCCGCAGAGCCTTGAGGTCCGCGGTCAGTTTCTCATAGCCCTCTTGCAGCATCGGCACCTTGTCCATGCGCGCAATTCCTTCCTGCTTGACGCCCCTCCCCGGACAATTCGACCCCCACCCGCGAATTTTGCGGGGCCAAGGGCATCGAATGTGAGGAAGGGTACGTGTGTTTCTTGTCAGCTATAATAGTCTTGCAAGGAACGCACTTCAAGCTGCTCGGTTGAAACCTCCGCAATTGCCCGTGCTGCAGCCGCGCTTCCGGCGGCGGTGGTGTAATAGGGAAGCTTCTTTTCGAGCGCCGCCTCGCGGATGGACTGGCTGTCCAAAAGCGACTGCCACCCCTCAGTCGAGTTGAAGATGAGCGCCACTTCGCCATCGATAATCGCATCGACGATGTGCGGGCGACCTTCGGCGACCTTGTTGACGCGCTCCACCTCGAGCCCGTTGTCGGCGAGGAACTTCTGAGTCCCGCCCGTGGCGATGACCTTGAAGCCCTCGTCGAGGATGGTCTTCACTGCAGGCAAGATGACTTCTTTGTCGCTATCCTTGACCGAGACGAACACCGTCCCGCCCTTGGGCAGCGTCATGCCTGCGCCCAGTTGCGACTTGTAGAAGGCCGCCGGGAAACCGCGGTCGATGCCCATGACTTCGCCGGTAGATTTCATTTCGGGCGAGAGTACGGGGTCCGATCCCGGGAAACGCGCGAAGGGGAAGACGGCTTCCTTCACCGCCATGTGGTCGGGCTTCAGGTCGAAGGGCTCGAAGCTCGACAGCGGCTCGCCCGCCATGACACGCGCGGCGACCTTTGCGACCGGCTGGCCGATAGCCTTGGCGACGAAGGGCACAGTGCGGCTGGCGCGCGGGTTCACTTCGATGAGGTAGACCTCGCCGTCCTTAACCGCGAACTGCACGTTCATGAGGCCGCGCACTTCGAGTGCTTCGGCCAGAGCCTTCGCTTGGCGTTCCATTTCTTCGATAATGTCGGCGGGCAGGCTGTAGGGCGGCAGCGTGCAGGCGCTATCGCCCGAATGCACGCCGGCTTCCTCGATATGCTGCATCACGCCGGCGATGCGCACTTCGGTTCCGTCGGAAACCACATCGACGTCGCATTCGACGGCATCCCTCAGATACTGATCGACCAGCACCGGGCTGTCGCCCGACACGTTGACGGCGGTGTTGATGTAGTCGTCGAGCTGCGGTTCGCTGTCGACGATTTCCATTGCGCGGCCACCCAGCACGTAACTGGGGCGCAGCAGCACGGGATAGCCGATGCGCGCGGCTGCAGCGGCGGCCTCGTCACGGCTCTTGGCTATGCCGTTGAGCGGCTGCTTGAGGTTCAGCTTGTTGACCAGCTTGGCGAAGCGTTCGCGGTCTTCGGCCAAGTCGATGGCATCGGGGCTGGTGCCCAGGATGGGAATACCCTCGCGTTCGAGCGCAGCGGCCAGCTTCAGCGGTGTCTGTCCGCCGAACTGCACGATGGTGCCGACCACTTCCCCCTTCGACATTTCGACGCGCATGATTTCGAGTACGTCTTCCTCGGTCAGCGGCTCGAAATAGAGGCGGTCGGAAGTGTCGTAATCGGTCGAGACTGTCTCGGGGTTGCAGTTGACCATGATGGTCTCGAACCCGGCCTCGGCCAGCGCGAAGCAGGCGTGGACGCAGCAATAGTCGAACTCGATGCCCTGCCCGATACGGTTCGGGCCGCCGCCAAGGATGATAATCTTCTTGCGGTCGCTGGGGTCAGCCTCGTCCTCGCTCTCGCCGAAGCTGGGCGCTTCGTAGGTCGAGTACATGTAAGGCGTGATGGCCTCGAATTCGGCGGCGCAGCTGTCGATGCGCTTGTAGACCGGATAGACGCCGAGCTTGTGGCGCAGCTTGCGCACTTCCTGCTCGCTCGTCGCGCCCGCCATGGCGCGCAGCGCGTCATGTAGGAGGCCCGAACGGCGCGCCTGCGTTTCGGCAAGGCCGCCGGCCACACCCACCGAACGCACCGCCAGAGTGGCAAGGCGCTTGTCGGAAAAGCCCATAGCCTTGAGGCGGCGCATCTCCGCTTCGTCTCGCGGCAAGCCGTTATGGCCGAGCATCTGCTCTTCGTAGATGATGGCTTCGATCTGGCGCAGGAACCACGGGTCGAACCCGGTAATCTGGGCGATTTCCTCGACCGTGAATTCCTCGCGAAAGGCTTGCGCAATCTTGAGAATGCGGTCGGGCGTGCGCTGGCTGAGCGCAGCGGTAATCTTCTCGCGGCTCACACCTTCGAGTTCGGGCACGCGGTTGAACCCGTCGAGACCGGTTTCGAGCCCGCGCAGCGCTTTCTGCATGGATTCTGCAAAACAGCGACCGATAGCCATGACCTCGCCGACCGACTTCATCGCGGTCGAAAGCTCGTTCTTGGAGCCCTTGAACTTCTCGAAAGCAAAGCGCGGGATCTTGGTCACGACATAGTCGATGGTGGGCTCGAACGAAGCCGGGGTCGCGCCGGTAATCTCGTTCTGGATTTCGTCGAGCGTATAGCCGACCGCCAGCTTCGCCGCGACGCGCGCAATGGGGAAGCCGGTGGCCTTCGACGCCAGCGCCGAGGAGCGCGAGACACGCGGGTTCATTTCGATGACGATGAGGCGGCCATCCTTGGGATTGACTGCGAACTGTACGTTCGAACCGCCTGTTTCCACACCGATTTCACGCAGCACCTCGATCGAGGCGGTGCGCATGATCTGGTATTCCTTGTCGGTCAGCGTCAGCGCCGGGGCGACGGTGATGGAATCGCCCGTATGCACGCCCATCGGGTCCACGTTTTCGATGGAGCAGATGATGATGCAATTGTCCTTGCGGTCGCGCACCACCTCCATCTCGTATTCCTTCCAGCCGAGGAGCGATTCCTCGATCAGGACCTCGGTGGTGGGCGATGCGTCGAGACCTTCGCGCACGATACGCTCGAACTCGGCCTTGTTGTAGGCAATGCCGCCGCCCGTCCCGCCAAGCGTGAAGCTTGGGCGTATGATGGACGGCAGCCCCGTGCGCTCTAGAACCTCATAGGCCTCGTCCACGGTGTTCGCGATGCCGCTGCGCGCGCTTTCGAGGCCGATCTTGTCCATCGCCTCGCGGAAGCGCTGGCGGTTTTCGGCCTTGTCGATGGCATCGGCCTTGGCGCCGATCATCTCGACGCCGAACTTCTCCAGCACGCCCATCTCGTCGAGCTTGAGCGCGCAGTTGAGCGCGGTCTGCCCGCCCATGGTCGGCAGGATGGCGTCGGGCCGTTCCTTCTCGATAATCTTGGCGACGATTTCGGGCGTGATCGGCTCGATATAGGTCGCGCCGTCGGGGCCGCCATTCTCACCCTTCACCATTTCCGGGTCGGTCATGATGGTCGCCGGGTTCGAGTTCACCAGGATGACCCGGTAGCCCTCTTCCTTTAGCGCCTTGATGGCCTGTGTGCCGGAATAGTCGAACTCGCAGGCCTGCCCGATGATGATGGGGCCGGCGCCGATGACGAGGATCGAGGAGATGTCGGTGCGTTTGGGCATTACGTGTTCATGTCCTTAGGGGCTTCTACCCAATCGATGCGTATGAGCTTCGAGTTGTTCGGTCCGCCGGTACATCCGGAATATACGGTCTCTTCCAAGGTTCCTGCCGGACCAGCCGTCTGGGCAAGCGAGACATCTTCGGAGAAGAAGTACGCGCCGCCTGCGGGCACTTCCCCTTTGTTGAAAGCCTCTACCGCCTTGTCGGAATTACCCGAGGAAATGGTGATGCGGGGTCGCTCTGCGGCAGGCTTGGCTTCGCCAAATTCTGCAGGGTCGGGCATTTCGCCGTTCCCTTCCAACTCGTAGGTGTAATTGCCGACCCAAGTTTCTCCACCGAGGTTCTTCGCGTTTTCGACATGCGTCGCAAACCGGGCGACACATTCGTCGGTCGTCTCGACCGCATTGCCCGAACAGGCTGCGAGCCCCCCGGCCATGCCGAACAATAGCAAGCAAGAGACCCGCTTTATGTGCATCGGGTCCAAACTCATTGTCCGAGGAATTCGGAGCGGTCGGAGGCGGAGCGGAAGTAGAGGCCGTCGAAGCCCTGCACGATGGTGCCGGTAACGTCCTCCGGGATATCGCAGCGGTCGCTGACGGTCGAAATCACGTAGTCGAACCCGTCGCGCAATTCGGCGAGCGCGCTGGCATCGTCATATTCGGTCGAGGTGAAGCTTTGCGTTGCGGTCTGTTCACCCTTGCCGTTGAGGCACGGAGAAACCTTCGCGGCGATTTCGCCCTCGGCACCATCACGCTGCTGGGCGAGCGTGTAGGACACCGTGAGCTGGTCGAGCTGGCGCTTCATCACCAGGGTCTCGCCGGCACGGTTCACGGTCCAGCCGGTATCCCCCTTCGGCATACCGTTCGCGCCGCGCGTGACCTCATTGGTCTCGCCGCTGCCACAAGCGCCGAGCGCGAGTGCCACCGGAGCAATAAGAGCAATGCGAATTGCCATCGTCATCCCAACATCCCCACGAATTTTTCGAACAGGTAGAAGCTGTCTTGCGGCCCGGGCGAGGCTTCGGGGTGGTATTGCACGCCGAAGGCCTTCTTGCCGCAAATCGAGATGCCGCAATTGGTGCCGTCGAAGAGCGAGACATGCGTCTGCTCGACCGTGTCGGGCAGTGTCTCGGCATCGACGGCGAAGCCGTGGTTCATGCTGGTAATCTCGACGAGGCCGGTGCTCTCGCCCCAGCCTTCGCCCACGCGCTGGACGGGATGGTTGGCACCGCGGTGCCCCTGGAACATCTTGGCGGTCTTCGCGCCAGCCGCGAGACCGAGCATCTGATGGCCGAGGCAGATGCCGAACAGCGGCACATCGCGCTCGAGCAGGCCCTTGATGACGGGCACGGCATATTCGCCGGTCGCCGCCGGGTCGCCTGGGCCGTTCGAAAGGAACACGCCGTCGGGTTGCAGCGCAAGGATGTCTTCAAGGCTGGTGCGCGCCGGAACCACAGTTACCTTCGCGCCGGCCTTCACGAGGTTGCGAAAAATATTGTCCTTCGCGCCGTAATCGATGGCGACGACATGCGGCTTGGCATTGTCGGCATCCGCATAGCCCGTGCCGAGCTGCCAGAAGCCGCCCTTCCACTCCTCATGCCCCTCGCGCGTTACGCCGGGGACGAGGTCGAGCCCCTCCAGCCCGCTCCATTCGGCGGCCTGCTTCTTCAGCGCCTTCAGATCGAATGCCCCGCGCGGATTATGCGCGATGACGGCATTGGGCGCGCCCTGCACACGGATGCGGCGGGTTAGCGCACGGGTGTCGATGCCCGAGAGGCCGATCTTCCCATGCTTCACGCACCATTCGACGAATTCGTCACGGGCACGGAAATTCGAATGCCGGGTGACGTCCTGCCGCACGATGCAGCCGACTGCACCCAGACCGCGACTCTCCACGTCTTCCTCGTTCGCACCGACATTGCCGATATGCGGAAAGGTGAAGGTGACAATCTGGCTGTCGTAGGAGGGGTCGGTCATCACCTCCTGATAGCCGGTCATGGCCGTGTTGAAGCAGACTTCACCAACGGCCGAGCCGCTGGCGCCGAAGCCCTTGCCCCAGATACAGGTACCGTCTGCAAGGACGAGGACTCCGGTCGCGTCTTTGGGTTGCGCGTGCGAGAATGCGGACAGGGCCATGGGCGCTCCGGGTCAGGGGTTTCCAGCGATGTGTGCTAAGTCCCAGCCGCTAGGGGCCAGAGCGATTCCCGTCAAGCCACGTTTGGGCGGAACACTTGGCTTTCTGCGCCCTTCCGTTACATGAGCCTTGAAACATCCACAGCTTAGGCAAGAAGAGACATAATGCTCCGCGAAAAAATCCAGTCCGAAACCGTGACCGCCATGAAGGCCAAGGACAAGGAGCGCACCGCCGCGCTTCGCCTCATCGGGGCGAAAATCAAGGATCGCGACATCGAACTGCGCACCGCCGACAAGAAGCCGAAGGACGACGAACTTGTGACCGACGTGCTGATGAAGATGGCCAAGCAGCGCAAGGAATCGATTGCGATGTACGAGGACGGTGGTCGTCAGGAACTGGCCGAGAAGGAAAAGGCCGAACTCGTCGTCATCGAGGAATTCCTGCCCCAGCAGATGAGCGAGGAAGAAACCCGCGCGGCGATTGCGCAAATCAAGGCCGATACGGGCGCAGAGGGCATGAAGGACATGGGCAAGGTCATGGGCGAATTGAAAGCGCGCCACGGCGCGACGCTCGACATGACCAAGGCCAGCGGCCTCGTGAAGGAAGCGCTGGCGTGAGGAAGCTACTGCTTATCGCTCCGCTGGCGCTGGCCGCCTGTTCGCAAGGAGAGCCCGAACCCGAGCCGACGCCCACCCCGACCGTCGCCCAGCCGCGCACGCTCGCCGCCGCCGACCTCGACCTCGCCACGCTCGGAGCGAAGATTGTCGGGCCTCAGGGTCCGGAAGTCGAAACCGTGCTCAGCGCTGGCAATCGCGAAATCGGCAAGATGGTCAGCTTCGTCGCCTGTCCGGAAGGCACCGAGGAATGCAAGCCGGGCGAAATGCCCGATGGCACCATCTACACCTATGTCCACCAGGTGACGCTCGCCGAGACGGAGGAGCCGGAGGCCGATGCCAGCGAGGGCCCCGAAGCCCTCGAAAGCCCGCCGACGCTGTTCCGCATGACGCAGAAGGCCCACGGCTTCAATCGCGCGGTCGGCTATTCCAATGCGCAGGCATTGGATGCTCTCGGCAGCGAGGATGCCATCTCCATCACCAGCGACGATGGCCGCCTCATCTGGCGCGTCGTGCAGGGTGACGGCTGGAAGCCGGGCAGCACGCTGACCTTCTGGTGGCAGTCCACCCTGCCCCCGGCTGGTCCCGCAGATGCCTACCTTCTCGAAGTGGACGGCAATCAGGCAGTGGCCAAGGGGCCCTTCCCGGCAGAGGAAAAACCGGCAGAGGCGGCGCCCGCAAACTAGCGGCTTTGCGCTTCTCGCGATAGGAAGGCCGGATGGCCCTCTCACCCCAATGGCTGGACGAATTGCGCATGCGGACCACGCTGTCCGTGGTGATCGGTCGCACCGTGCGCCTGACCAAGGCGGGGCGCGAGTTCAAGGCCTGCTGCCCGTTTCACAACGAGAAGACGCCCAGCTTCTACGTCAATGACGAGAAGGGCTTCTACCATTGCTTCGGCTGCGAAGCGCATGGCGATGCCATTCGCTGGCTGACCGACCAGCGCGGTATGCCCTTCATGGACGCGGTGAAGGAGCTGGCTGCAGAAGCCGGGATGGAAGTCCCTGCCCCCGACCCGCGTGCAGCTCAGGCGGCGGAGAAGCGCGCGAGCCTGCACGATGTGACCGCCGCCGCGCAGCAGTGGTTTGTCGATAAGCTGGCCTCGCCCGAAGGCGCTGAAGCACGCGCCTATCTCAAGCGGCGCGGGTTTTCGGACAAGGTCGTGCGCGAATTCGGTTTCGGTTTCGCACCATCGGAACGGCAAGCGCTGAAGGGCGCGCTGTCCTTCGAGGAGCCGATGCTCATCGAGGCAGGCATGCGTATCGAGGTCGAGGGCAAGTACCCGTACGACCGGTTCCGGGGGCGCCTGATGCTCCCCATCCAGGATACGCGCGGTCGGGTCATCGCTTTCGGCGGCCGTATCCTCGATGCCGACGCCCACGGCCCCAAATACCTCAACAGTCCCGACACCCCGCTCTTCGACAAGGGGCGCACGCTCTACAACCTCCACCGCGCCGCCCCCGCCGCGCGCCAGTCGGGGCGCATCGTGGTGGTCGAGGGCTATATGGACGCCATCGCGCTCGCCAATGCGGGAATCGCCGAGGCAGTCGCTCCGCTCGGGACGGCGCTGACGGAGAACCAGATCGAGCTCCTCTGGCGGCAGGTCGAGCGGCCCATCCTGTGCTTCGACGGCGACAATGCCGGACAGCGGGCCGCGATGCGTGCGATTGGCCGGGTCCTCCCCATGCTGCGGCCGGGTCACTCGCTGTCGATTGTCCGCATGCCTTCGGGCATGGACCCCGACGACCTCATCCGCGACAAGGGCGTCAGCGCGATGGAAGAGTTGCTGTCCTCCCCTGCCAGCCTGCTCGACACCTTGTGGCATTTCGAACGCGACGCACTGCCGCTCAACTCGCCGGAGGAAAAGGCGGGGCTGAAGGAGCGGCTGCTCAATCACGTCGAGGCCATCCAGCACCCCGACATCCGCGCGCTCTACAAGAAGGAATTGCTCGAGCGCTTCTCCGCCTTCGCTTTCCCACCGCGCGAATTCAAACGGCGCGGCGAGTGGAAAAAGGGCGGCTTCAATTCCCCGCCCCCGCGAATCTCACCCGAGACTGCTGCACGGCTGAAACACGCGACATCGGGCGGTGCGCGCGACACGCTGGCGAGCGCGGTGATCCACGGCCTTTTGCAGCATCCCGGCGAGATTGCGCGCCACGAGGCGTCGCTCTCGCAATTCGCCGCGCGTGACCGAAATGTCGGCCCGGCAATAGATTCCTTGCTTGCCGCTGCGGAAATGCTTGATTCGCACGCCCAATCGCCCATATCGCTGCCAGAAGGCCTTCCCGCCCCACCGGCAAACACCCGCTTCGCCTTTCTCGATAAAGGCTCCGACCCGGTAGATGCGCGCGAGGATTTGGCTGAAGCCGTGTCGTTGCTGGTCGAAAGGCCGGCACTCGAAGCCGCGCTCGCCGAAGCGACCGCGCGATTCGAGACGGACCCCGAGGGAGCTTTCGCCGATCAACAGCGTTTGTTGAAACGGAAGCTGGATTTCGAGGCGCGACTCGGACAAATGGCAAGCCGAAAGGCCGCGATAGCGGCTGACAAGAATTCAGACGCCGCGCAGGGCACCTCTCCTGACAGCGGCCAGTAATACGGACCGATTGCAGTTTATGGCCACCAAATCCAAGTCGGGCGACAAGGACGACGCACCCCTGATCGATCTCAACGAGGCATCGATCAAGAAGCTCATCACCAAGGCGAAGAAGAAGGGCTACGTCACCTATGACGAGCTCAACGATGCATTGCCGCAGGGCGAGATGAGCTCCGACCAGATCGAGGACATCCAGTCGGCGCTGTCCGAAATGGGCGTGCAGATCGTCGAGCATGACGAGGACGCTGAGCAGGAAGACGAAGTCGAGGAAATCGCACCGGCGCCTTCGGCCAAGGAAAAGGACGCCAAGAAGGCGCCTGCGAAGAAGACTGCTTCCGAAGGCCGCACCGATGACCCGGTACGCATGTACCTGCGCGAAATGGGCGCGGTGGAACTGCTCAGCCGCGAAGGCGAAATCGCCATCGCCAAGCGCATCGAGGCCGGCCGCGACATGATGATCATGGGCCTGTGCCAGAGCCCGATCACTTTCCACGCCATCATCCAGTGGTCCGAAGCGCTCAACAACGAGGAAATGCAGCTGCGCGAGATCCTTGATCTCGACGCCATGCTTTCGAAAGAGCCGCCCGCCGACAAGCTGAACGACGACGCCGAAGACGATGACGACGACGGCGAGATTTCGGAAGAAACCGCCGGCCCGACCATCCGCGACGATGATGACGAGGATTCGGACGAAGATTCCGATGGCGAAGACGGTGAAGAAGGCTCCTCCAAGTCCGACGACGACGAGGACGAGGACAACACCATGTCGCTCGCCCAGATGGAAGCGGCGCTGAAGCCCGATGCCATCGAGCGTTTCGCCCGCATCAAGGACCTGTTCGGCAAGTTCGAGAAGCTGCAGGCAGAGCGTGTCGAAGTACTCGGCCGCGGTGAGACCTTCCCGCCGGCCAAGGAAAAGAAGTACGAGGCACTCTCCGACCAGCTCACTGCCGAGGTCGAGAGCGTCCAGTTCCACGCGACCAAGATCGAATTCCTGGTCGACAATCTCTACGCCTTCAACCGCCGTCTCACAGCGCTGGGCGGCCAGATGCTGCGCCTCGCAGAGCGTCACAAGGTCAAGCGTGTCGACTTCCTCGATGCCTATATCGGCAACGAGCTTGACGACAACTGGATGGATGGTCGCCTCAAGGACAAGAAGTGGGCTGCCTTCGCCGAGAAGGAAGCCGACGCGGTCGACCGCATCCGCACCGAAATCAGCGACATCGCCAGCGCCACCGGCATGGCGCTCCCTGAATTCCGCCGCATCGTGAACATGGTCCAAAAGGGCGAGCGCGAGGCGCGTATCGCCAAGAAGGAAATGGTCGAGGCGAACCTGCGCCTCGTCATCTCGATCGCGAAGAAGTACACCAACCGCGGCCTGCAGTTCTTGGACCTCATCCAGGAAGGCAACATCGGCCTGATGAAGGCGGTCGACAAGTTCGAATACCGCCGCGGCTACAAGTTTTCGACCTACGCGACCTGGTGGATCAGGCAGGCGATCACCCGCTCGATCGCCGACCAGGCGCGCACGATCCGTATCCCGGTCCACATGATCGAGACGATCAACAAGCTGGTCCGCTGTTCGCGCCAGTTTCTGCACGACCAGGGCCGCGAACCGACGCCCGAAGAGATGGCAGAGAAACTCTCCATGCCGCTCGAGAAGGTGCGCAAGGTGATGAAGATCGCCAAGGAACCGATCAGCCTCGAAACCCCGATCGGCGACGAAGAAGATTCGCACCTCGGCGATTTCATCCAGGACCCGAACGCCATCATCCCGGTCGATGCGGCGATCCAGTCGAACCTCAAGGAAACGGTCACCCGCGTCCTTGCCTCGCTCACCCCGCGCGAAGAACGCGTGCTGCGCATGCGCTTCGGCATCGGCATGAACACCGACCACACGCTGGAAGAAGTCGGCCAGCAGTTCTCGGTGACGCGCGAACGTATCCGCCAGATCGAGGCCAAGGCGCTGCGCAAGCTCAAGCACCCGAGCCGCAGCCGCAAGATGCGCTCGTTCCTCGACCAGTAAGCTTTTTCGGGAACCCGATGCGCGCCCGGACATTGGTTAGGTATCAGACGATGTAAAAATCATCTGGTTATGATGAGCTTCTTTACGAAGTCATCATCAGGAGCCCCGACATCTTCGGATGCCGGGGCTTTTCTGTGTTGGTCGCGGAGACTTATGCCCGTTTGAGGTACTTAACCGCGTCCTCGACCGGCATTGGCTTGGCGTAGTAATATCCCTGCCCGTACTCGACACCGAGTTTCTTGAGCACCTCGGCTTCCTCGGCGTATTCGACACCTTCGGCGATAAGCTTGGAACCGATGGCCTCGGCAAAGCGAACCATCGCGCCCACCAGTGCGCAGCGGGCGAGGTCCTGGTGGATGTCGCGCGTCAGCGTCATGTCGAGCTTGAGCATGTCAGGCGCAAGGTCGACGAGGTGGCGCAGGCCCGCGTAGCCAGAGCCAACGTCGTCGATAGCGATGCGCGCATATTCTGAGATGGGCTTCAGCGCCTTCTTGAGCGCCGCGTAATCGCTCACTTCCTGATGCTCGGTCACCTCAACGACGAGGTTGGTCTTTCCCGCCCGCTCCAGCACCTGATGAAGCGCGCCCGACATAATCGTGTCGGGCGAAGCGTTGACCGACACGTAATAGTCGGACGGAATAGTCTCGAGGCTCTTCAGCGCGCATTCGACGGCGAGAAGTTCGAGTTCCAGCCCGCGGCCGATTTCCGCCGCTTCCTCGAACCACTTATCGGGCCCGCGCATCATCGCATCGGGGAAACGGGCGAGGCATTCCAGGCCCACCGGCTTGCCTGTCTTGATCGAATGGATCGGCTGCTGGTGAATCTGCATCGCGCGGTCGCCGATTAGTTTGGTGATGCGCTTGTCGATGCGCTGGCTACGATAATCATAATCGAGACTGGTCTCGATCTGCTCCACTGCAAGGGCAGCAAAGGCGCGAAGAACCCCGACATCCCGGTCGTTCATCGAGCGGTCCGGCGTGCGGCTGAGGCAGCAGAAGCTGCCGTAGAGCGTGCCGTCAGAAAGCCGCAGCGGCACGTTGAGATGGCAGCCGACTGGGAGGAAATCGGTGATGCCCATGGTCGCCGTGAACGGATGGTCCGCCGGGTCCTGAATTAGTTCCGGCAGGCGCCCTTCCGCAATATGCCAGCAATAGCTGTTCTCGCGCGGATCGCGGAAACCTGGCCCCATGGGAAGGTCGAGGTCGGAATCGACATGCGTCAGTTCCTTCTCGTCATTCTCGACGTAGCGCGAGACGAAAGCAATTTCCGTACCCAGATGTTCGCGAACGGCACGCAGGATGCGGTCGATGGAGCTGCTCTGGATAGGCTCGGACGAAATACCCGCCACAGCGGCAGGAATCATCGAAGATTGGACTGGCATGTGCATGAGGCCCGCAATTAGGCGTTAATGCTTAATTTTTTGATGACCATGCGGTCCTCGCAACCATAAATTCGTGTGCACGAGCGGGGAAACGGGGTGGAGAGAATCGGCTGGGGTCCCTATGTCCGCCCCATGCGTATCGCCCTTGCTTCCGACCATGCCGCAATCGAGCTGAAAGCGACATTGCGCGACTGGCTTATCGAACAGGGCCACGAGGTCGCCGACCTCGGGCCGGAGACCACCGACAGCGTCGATTATCCCGACTTCGGCTACAAGCTCGCAGGCGTCGTGGCCGACGGAACCGCAGAGCGCGGCATAGCGCTTTGCGGCAGCGGCATCGGCATTTCGATGAGCGTGAACCGCAACCCTGGCGTGCGCTGCGCGCTCGTTTCCGAGCCGCTTTCGGCCTCGCTCTCGCGCGAACACAATAATGCGAACTGCCTTGCCCTCGGCGCCAGACTGACCGGGGTCGATATGGCCAAGGCCTGTGTGACCGCATTTCTCGAAACCGAATTCGCCGGCGGCCGCCACCAGCGCCGCGTCGATAGGCTCTCCACTCCGCCCAAAACGGAAGATTTCTGATCATGGCTACCCAGGCAAAAGAAACCGCGCGCACCCCGATGGACCGCTTCTGGCACGACAGCCTAGCCGAAGCCGATCCCGAAATTCACGAGGCGATCCGCAAGGAACTGGGCCGCCAGCAGGACAAGATCGAGCTTATCGCGAGCGAGAACATCGCCTCGACCGCCGTGCTCGAGGCGACTGGCAGCGTCTTCACGAACAAATATGCGGAAGGGTATCCGGGCAAGCGCTACTACGGCGGCTGCGACTATGCGGACGTGGTCGAAACGCTCGCTATCGAGCGTGCGAAGGAACTGTTCGGCTGCAACTTCGCCAATGTGCAGCCCAACTCGGGCAGCCAGATGAACCAGGCGGTCTTCCTCGCGCTGCTGCAGCCGGGCGACACCTTCATGGGCCTTGACCTCAATTCTGGCGGCCACCTTACCCACGGTTCGCCGGTCAACATGAGCGGCAAGTGGTTCAATCCGGTCAGCTACGGCGTGCGCAAGGACGATGAACTCATCGACATGGACGAGGTCCGCGCAACCGCACTCGAACACAAGCCGAAGCTGATCATTGCAGGTGGCACCGCCTATAGCCGCGTCTGGGACTGGAAAGCCTTCCGCAAGATCGCGGATGAAGTCGGTGCTTACCTTATGGTCGACATGAGCCACATCTCGGGCCTTGTTGCAGGTGGCGCGCACCCCTCGCCCTTCCCGCATGCCCATGTCGTCACTTCGACCACCCATAAGAGCCTGCGCGGCCCGCGTTCCGGCATCATCCTGTGGAACGACGAGGAATTCACAAAGCCAATCAACATGGCGGTGTTCCCCGGCATGCAGGGCGGCCCGCTAATGCATGTGATTGCGGCCAAGGCAGTCGCTTTCCGCGAAGCGCTGCGTCCCGACTTCAAAGACTATGCGGCCAATGTAGTCGCCAATGCGCGCGCGCTGGCCCGCGGTATCGAAGCGAACGGATTGCGCGTCGTTTCGGGCGGAACGGACAACCACTCCATGCTGGTCGACCTCACCGCCAAGGACGTGACCGGCAAGGCCGCCGAGGCAGGCCTCGACCGCGCATGGCTGACCTGCAACAAGAACGGCATCCCCTACGACACGCGCAGCCCCTTCGTGACCAGTGGCATCCGCGTCGGCACCCCGGCCGGCACCACGCGTGGCTTTGGCGAGGCCGAGTTCGAAACCATCGGCAAGCTCATCTGCGAAGTGGTCGAAGGCATGTCGAAGAATGGCGCCGAGGGTGACGGGCAGGTCGAACAAAGCGTGCGTGACCGCGTGGCCGAATTGTGCGAAGCTTTCCCGGTATACCCCGGACGCTGAAGGAAACTGCGATGGCCAATATCCCCGACGACCGCGACAACGACCGCTACGGTTCCTCGAAGCGCGACGAGCGCCCTGGCTCCGAAAAGCAGGACGCAGGTAATGGCCGCAATGCCTTTCAGGACCACGAGCTGATCCCCGACGCGACTGCCGAAATCAAGGCGATGGCGGCCGACGGGATGGAGCATCCCTCGACCAAGCCGGTGCTGGCCGGTGCTGCTGTCGGCGCGTTTGCCGGTTGGGTACTACCCGTCGTCGGCCCGATCGTAGGCGGCGTGGCAGGTGCCGGTTTCATGCTCTACAAGCGCCTGCGCCCCTGATTTCAGCACGCGACAAATTACGGATAGAAAATGCGCTGCCCTTTTTGCGCCCATGACGACAGTCAGGTGAAGGATTCCCGGCCGACCGAGGATTCCACCTCGATCCGCCGCCGTCGCCAATGCTCCAAATGCGGGGCGCGCTTCACCACTTTCGAACGCGTGCAATTGCGCGAGGTCACGGTCGTAAAATCGGGTGCCAATGGTCAAGAGGGGCGCCGCCAGCCCTTCGACCGCAGCAAGCTCGAACAATCGATCTCGCTCGCCTGCCGCAAGCGCGATGTCGCGCAGGAGCAGATCGACCAGCTCGTCAGCGGCATCCAGCGCCAGGTCGAAACCGCAGGCGAGGCGGAGATCCCCTCGCAACGCATCGGCGAATTGGTGATGGACGGCCTTCGCCAGCTGGACAGCGTGGCCTACATCCGCTTCGCCTCGGTCTATCGCGACTTCAGCGAAGCGCGCGATTTTGAAGAATTTGCCAGCACCGTGCAGGAAGCGGCGGCCGAACGTGGCTGACAGCCGCAAGCCCGTCATCGTCCTCGTCCGGCCGCAGCTGGGCGAGAATATCGGCAAGGCCGCGCGCGCCATGCTCAACTTCGGGCTGGTCGAATTGCGCATGGTCACCCCGCGCGATGGCTGGCCCAATCCCGATGCAGGCCCGGCCGCAGCAGGTGCGGACATCGTGCTGGAAAAAGCGCAGGTCTTCGACAGCACGGCGGAAGCGGTCGCCGATTGCGCCCATGTCTATGCCACCACGGTGCGCAAGCGCGGCGTGACCAAACCGGTCGTCACGCCTGAGCAGGCCAGCGCGGAAATCGCCAGGGCGGAAGGGCGCAGCGCCATCCTTTTCGGCCCCGAACGCTCTGGGCTGGAGACCGAGGACGTCGCGCTCGCCCGTGCCATCCTGACGGTGCCCATCAATCCCGAATTCGGCTCACTCAACCTCGCGCAGGCGGTCATCCTGTGCGCCTATGAGTGGTCGAAACACGAGAGCCTCGTGCAGCCGACGCAGGAAGATCTGCTGCCCCCTGCCCCGCAGGAAGAGCTCGAGGGCCTCATCAACCACCTCGAGGGCATGCTTGAGCCGAAGGGCTATTTCCTCCCCGAGCCGCGCGCCGATGCCACCCGCAGGACCCTGCGTGGCGTGCTGACCAAGCCGGGTTGGAACCACCTCGAGGTTCGCACCTTGCGCGGTGTGCTGTCATCGCTTCAACGGGGCCCCAAGGGTCGTTCGTAGAATACTCATCGACGGTTCATCCCCCTGTTCCTAGCAGGGTCGGACACGAGTTCTCCCGAAAAACCCGAGGAATTTCCATGCGTTTTGCCCTGCCCGCCCTTGCCCTTGCCGCCCTCGCTGTTCCGGCCCTCGCAACCGAGCCCCAGGATAAGGAAAGCGACAAGAAGGCTGAAGCGCAGCCCGAAGCAGCGCCTGCCAAGGAAGAGAAAATCTGCCGCCGCATCCGCACCGACATTTCCAGCCGCCGCAAGGAAAAGGTCTGCATGACGCGCGAGGAATGGGTCGACTTCAACAACGGGAACTGAGCCCGCAGCGCCCTGCTCAGGCGCGTATACGGTCCCACTCTTCCAATTCGTAAGCTATCGAGGTTTCGACCAGAAGGTCCCAGATTTGCGCGATCTTCTCATGCGGGAGGTCGCGCTTCTTGGCATCTGCCACTGCATTGTCGATGACTTCGGCCTTGCGTGCTTCATCGCGCACCACATTGCGGTCGGTCTTGATGCGGGCGGCTGCGCGCATATAGCCGAAGCGGCGATCGAGCAGTTCCACCAATTCGCGATCGGTCGTATCTACGCCGATCCGCACTTCGCGCATGGTTTCGCACTCTTCGGGCAGCTTGAAATCGTCACTCATGGCAGCGCCGCATGGCGCGTTGAATGCCGCTTGTCGAGGACAAACCAAAGCCACTCTCGACTTGTCCGCAATCCCTCGGCATGGGAGGGCCATGGCGAGCAATCCGAACACCTACAAGAACCAGCCCGACGAGCGCGGACACTTCGGCGATTACGGCGGGCGCTATGTCGCCGAAACGCTTATGCCGCTGGTCCTCGACCTCGAGCGCGAATACCGCGCCGCGCAGGCCGACCCCGAGTTCAAGGCGCAGTTCGACGACCTGCTCGAACATTACGTGGGCCGCCCCTCCCCGCTCTATTTCGCAGAACGGCTGACCGAAGCGCTCGGAGGGGCGCAGGTCTGGTTCAAGCGCGACGAATTGAACCACACGGGCGCGCACAAGATCAACAATTGCATCGGGCAGATCCTGCTCGCCATCCGCATGGGCAAGACGCGCATCATTGCGGAGACCGGCGCGGGCCAGCACGGCGTCGCCACCGCCACCGTCTGCGCGCGCTTCGGCCTGCCTTGCGTTATTTACATGGGTGCAGAGGACGTGCGGCGCCAATCGCCCAATGTCTTCCGCATGAAGCTGCTCGGCGCTGAAGTCGTTCCGGTCACCAGCGGGCGCGGCACACTGAAGGACGCGATGAACGAAGGGCTGCGCGACTGGGTCGCGAATGTCCACGACACCTTCTACATCATCGGCACCGCTGCCGGGCCGCATCCCTATCCCGAGCTGGTTCGCGACTTCCAAAGCGTGATCGGCAAGGAAGCACGGCAGCAGATGCAAGACCGCATCGGCCGCCTGCCCGACCTGCTGGTGGCAGCCATCGGCGGCGGCTCCAACGCGCTCGGCCTGTTCCACCCCTTCCTCGACGATCCGGACGTGAAAATGCTCGGTGTCGAGGCGGCAGGCCACGGCCTCGATGGCGACGAACACGCGGCATCCCTGCTCGGCGGCTTCCCCGGCGTGCTCCACGGCAACAAGACCTATTTGTTGCAGGACGAGGACGGCCAGATCACCGAAGGCCACTCGATCAGCGCCGGCCTCGACTATCCCGGCATCGGCCCCGAACACGCGTGGCTGAAAGACACGGGCCGCGTCGAATACACCGCAATCACCGACGAAGAGGCGCTGGAGGCTTTCCAGCTCCTCTGCCGCACCGAGGGCATCATCCCTGCACTGGAGCCGAGCCATGCGATCGCGGCAGTCGCCAAACGCGCGAAGGAGATGCCGAAGGACAGCGTGATCTTGGCAAACCTGTGCGGACGCGGCGACAAGGACATCTTCACGGTCGCTGAGCGACTGGGAGTGGAGATGTCCTCATGATCATCGGCGCATTGAAGCAGGGCCTTCTTTACGGCGTCATGGCCTTTATCGTGCTCGCCATGCTCCATTTTACATTCGATTATCCGGAGAACCTGTCGCGGGTATTCGGTAGCAGTATCGCCGTCGCGGTCGGCGGAGCTGCGGGCTTTGCCTTCCGCAAGAAGAAGGCGGCACGATGACTCGCCTGATTAACGCCTTCTCCAAGTCCCACCCCGCGCTCGTTTGCTTCGTCACCGCAGGCGATGGAGACACTGCGGCCAATCTCGACGCGCTCGTCGATGGCGGTGCGGATGTGATCGAGCTGGGGATGCCCTTCACCGATCCCATGGCCGATGGTCCCGCAATCCAGAACGCGAACCTGCGCTCGCTCGGTGCGGGGACGACCACCGCCGATGTGCTGCGCATCGCCACCGAGTTCCGCCAGCGTCACCCGGACGTGCCGCTGGTGCTGATGGGCTATGCCAATCCGATGATAAGGCGCGGGCCGGACTGGTTCGCCAACGCCGCCAAGGAGGCGGGCGTCGATGGCGTTATCTGCGTCGACATTCCGCCCGAAGAGGACGATGCGCTCGGCCCCGACCTGCGCGCGGCGGGCATCGCGCCCATCCGCCTCGCCACGCCGACCACCGATGCGAAGCGCCTGCCGCAGGTGCTCGAAGGCTCGGACGGGTTCCTCTATTACGTCTCGGTCGCAGGCATCACCGGCAAGCAGCAGGCGGCGCAGACCTCGATTGAAGACGCGGTCGCAAAGCTGAAGGCCGCCGCCGACCTGCCCATTGCAGTTGGCTTCGGGGTCCGCACGCCCGAGCAGGCGGGTGCTATCGCCAAGGTTGCGGACGGCGTGGTCGTCGGCTCGGCGCTGGTCGAACTGGTAGGCGAACACGGCGTTGACGCTCCGGAAAAACTGCGAGAATTGACTGCAAGTCTTGCCAAGGCGGTGCATTCGGCGGCAAAGGGCGCCGCATGAACTGGTTTACACGCGTCCGTAACAATATCAGCTGGCTGCCCAAGCGCACCACCGACAAGGATCTGTGGGTCAAGTGCCCCGGCTGCCAGCAAATGGTCTTCGGTCAGGAATATGCCGAGAACCAGGATGTCTGCCCGCGCTGCGACCATCATGGCCGTATCGGTGCGGACAAGCGGCTCGCCATGCTGCTGGACGAGGGTTTCGAAACGCTTCCCGTGCCGGAGGTGAAGGAAGACCCCCTCAAGTTCCGCGATTCGAAGAAATACACCGACCGCCTCAAGCAGGCGCGCGCCAAGAGCCCGCACAAGGATGCCTTCCTCGTCGGCGCAGGCGCAATCGAGGGCAAGCCTGCCGTCGTCGGCGTGCAGGACTTCACCTTCATGGGCGGCAGCATGGGCATGGCTGTCGGCACCGCTTTTTGCCAAGGTGCCGAGCGCGCGCTGACGCTGAAAGCCCCCTATATCGTCGTCACCGCTGCTGGCGGTGCGCGCATGCAAGAGGGCATCCTCAGCCTGATGCAGATGCCCAAGGCGACTGTGATGACGCGCCGCCTGAAAGAGGCCGGCCTACCATATATCGTCGTGCTGACCGACCCGACCACGGGCGGCGTTACCGCAAGCTATGCGATGCTGGGCGATGTCCACATTGCAGAGCCGGGCGCGCTCATCGGCTTTGCCGGCCAGCGCGTGATCCAGGACACCATCCGCGAGCAGCTGCCCGACGGCTTCCAGCGCGCCGAGTACCTGCACAAGCACGGCATGGTTGACATGGTGGTGCATCGCCATGACCTGAAGGACACGCTGGCGACCATCATCGACTATCTCGCGCCTGCCGAAGCTGCTTGAAATGAACCTCCCCAATCTGGGGAGGGGGACCACGACGCGAAGCGGCGTGGTGGTGGGGACTCCGCCTATAGCACGTTGTTTGCGGCGGCTCCCCTCCACCACCTACGGTGGTCCCCCTCCCCGTTCCGGGGAGGATAGGTGAGAGACTTCGCCCGCTCCGATAATACCGCCGTCCAGGCCCAGCTCGACCGGCTGGCGCAGCTCAGTGTGCCCGACGGGCGGCTGGGGCTGGAGACCATCCGCGCCCTGCTGGACCGCCTCGGCAATCCGCACCGCAAGCTGCCGCCGGTGTTTCACGTCGCCGGGACCAACGGCAAGGGCTCCACCTGCGCCTTCCTGCGCGCCATGCTGGAGGCGGAAGGCTATAAAGTCCACGTCACGACCAGCCCCCACCTCGTGCGTTACAACGAGCGTATCCGTGTGGCAGGTGAGCTGATTTCCGACGAGCGACTGGCGGAATTGCTGGCCGAGGTGCTTGATACAGGCGAGGACCTGAACCCCAGCTTCTTCGAAGTCACCATCGCCGCCGCCTTCACCGAATTCGCGCGCGTTTCGGCGGAAGCCTGCGTGGTCGAGGTCGGCCTCGGCGGGCGGTTCGATGCGACCAATGTGCTCGAGCCCGATGTGCTGGCGGCCTGCGGCATCGCGGCGCTAGGCATCGACCACGAGCGCTTCCTGCTGTCGCCCGAAGAGGGTGTGCCGGACATCCCCCTCGCCCGCATTGCCTTCGAGAAGGCCGGTATCGCGAAACCCGGCTGCTCGCTCGTAACGCTGTCCTATCCGGAAGATGCGACGGTGGAGGTCGAAGCCGCCGCCATGCGCAACGGGGCACCGCTCGCGATGCGCGGGCGCGAATGGTCGGTCAGCGCAAGCGACACGGGACTGCACTACGCCGACCGGCATGGAGAACTCGCCCTGCCGCCCCCAACCCTGCCGGGCCCGCACCAGCCGGAGAACGCAGCGCTCGCGGTCGCCATGCTGCGCCATCAGGACTATGTCTCGGTGTCGAGAGACGCGATGGCGGAAGGCCTTCGCGCCGCCCGCTGGCCCGCACGGCTCCAGCGCCTTGCGCCGGGGCCGCTGACGGGAGATCGCGAGGTCTGGCTCGACGGCGGACACAATCCTTCCGCTGGAGCGATCCTCGGCGAGCATTTTGCCGGACAGCGGCTGCATCTCGTCATCGGCATGCTCGATGCGAAAGACCCGCGCGCCATCGTCGAGCCGCTGGCCGACGCCGTCGCCAGCATCACGGTAGTCCCTGTGCCCGGCCACGATTGGCACGCGGTCGTCGCTTTCGGTCCCGCAGCAAAGCCAGCCGCGGATGTTCCCTCGGCCCTCGCCGCCCTCCCCGAAGACGGCCTGCCGGTCCTTGTCTCCGGCTCGCTCTATCTCGCGGGCGAGGTCCTGCGACTAAACGACGAGCTGCCCGACTGATTATTCAGCCGGGACGGTCTCGCCAGCCTCCGGAGCCACTATGCCTGCAGCCTTCTTGCCGCGGCTCTCGCGATACCATTCGAAGCACACCAGCACGGCCGCAGCGAGACCAATCCACGTCGTCAGGATGAAGACGTCGTAATAGCCTTGGTTCTCGATCATCTCGCCTAGGGCGCCGCGACCCAGCGTGCCAACCAGCAGGGTCAAAGAGGCTAGTAGCGCGTATTGCACGGCGCTGAACTTCTTCGACACGATGCTCGACAGCCACGCGATGTATGCCGCGCCCGCGATACCGATGGCGAGATTCTCGAAGCCGATGGTGATGGTCAGCTTGGCAAGATCTGCATCGCCGATGCCCGGTACCTGTTCGATGAGATAGGTAAAGCCGACCGCTTGGCTGAAGGCTGCCATGTTGTGACCGCCCACAGCCATGTCGGCATAGAGCAAATTTGTCAGCGCTGCGAGGATACCGCCGATGAGCAGCGTCGCCATGCGCCCGATGGTGGTGAGCATGAATCCGCCCAGCGCGAGGCCGAGGATGATTGCGCCAACGCCGAAGAACTTCGAGGCGAAGGCCACGTCGTCGTTCGTGTACTCCAACTCGCCGAGGTAGAAGGGATAGGCGAAACTGCCCCAGATAGCGTCGCAGATACGGTAGGTCAGCACCACGGCGAGGATGAGCACCAGTGCCCAGCCCACGCGGCCAACTAGCTCCACCAGCGGCAGCACCAGTGCGCGATAGAGATGGTCGAGCGCATAGGCCCCGCCGCTCGCCTGTGGCGCGTCGGTCGTAAGGACATGCTGGCCCTGCTTCTTCTTCGCCGCCAGCCAGCCGGCAATCAGGCCGGGCAGGATAATGGTCGCAAGGATGATGATAGGCCCGAAGGTCGCGGTGAATTCTGTCGGATTAGGCCGGTCTTCCGGCGAATTGGCCATCGACATCACCATGAAGGCGAGCACAACGCCGATGGCGCCGGCCCACAGCAGGCCGACCATCAGGAGGGCGCGATTGCGGATGCCGGGCTCCAGCTCGCCTGACTTGCGCAAGGCTCGGACTTGAAGTTCGCTCTCGGTCGCAACATCGCTGTCTACCTCGGACGCGTTCGGCGCCCACAGGCCGACAAAGCCGACCGCCAGCAGGATTGCGCCCATCAGCGCATAGGTTTCGGGCCAGCCGATACGCGCCGCAATGATGAGGCCGAGCGCGCCTCCGACCAGCGAGGAGAGCCGATAACCCATCTGATAGACTGTCGAGAGGATATCGATGGTCGCGCGCTCGTCCGCCACGTCGATACGCCATGCATTGATGGCGATGTCCTGCGTTGCGCTGGCAAAGGCGCCGATACCCGCCAGCAGGCTGAACATGCCGAGCTGGCTTTTGGGGTCAAGGATACTCATGGTGACGAGGATGGTGCCGAGCAGCACCTGCGCAGGCACAATCCATTGCTTGCGCCGCCCGAGCTTGCGCAGGAGCGGGATATTGACCTTGTCGATGAGCGGCGACCACAGGAACTGGAAGGCATAGGCCAGCCCGATGAGGCTGAAGATACCCATCGTCTCGAGGTCGACTTCCGCTTCGGTCAGCCAGGCGAAAAGGGTGCCGAGGAAGAGGGCGAAGGGCAATCCGCTGGCGAAGCCGAAAATCAGCATGAAGCCGGTTTTCTTGTTGGTCAGCGCGAGACCGAGAGCTTTCCATGCGGATTTTTTCTGTTCTGCAACCGCTTCGGCCATGCCCTAGCGTCCTTCCGTTTTATCGTATTTTTTGCGACACTAGCGTCTGGAGAGAGAAAGGAACAGGCGCGATGGGAGTTCCGACTTCATTGCTCGACGGACGGCGGCCCACGAACGGCATGCTGAAGCTGGCGCAGGATATCGCCGAGGAAAAGAAGCACGAGGGGCTTAAGCAGTCCACTGTCCCCGCGCATGTCTATACCGACCCCGATTACTGGGCGCGGGAGAAGAGCGCCATCTACGATCGGCTGCCGCAAATCCTCTGCCCCAGTGCGCTGTTACCCGAGGCCGGAATGGCCGTGCCGCATGATGCGACCGGAAGGCCGCTCCTCATCACGCGCGATGCGGAAGGAAAGGCGCATGTCTTCCTCAACGTCTGCCGCCATCGCGGGACGCGGTTGGTCGAGGGCAATGAGGTGGCCTGTACGAAGAAACTTGTGTGCCCCTATCACGCCTGGACCTATGCGGTGGACGGACGGCTGCTCGCCCTGCCCCGCCCCGATACTTTCCCCGATCTCGACAAGGACGCGATGGGGCTGGTCGAACTGCCTTCTAAGGAAGCCGGCGGGATGATCTGGTTCTGCCCGCAGGAAGACACCGCCGACTTCACGCTTGCCGAGAAACTGGGTGAGGATTTCGATGCTCTGGGCGTGGCCGACCATGTCCTGTTCCGCCGCAAGACACACGAAGTTGCGGGCAACTGGAAGCTCATCATGGATGCCTTCCTCGAAAGCTATCATGTCACGCGACTCCACGCGCAGACCATCGGCCCCTTCTTCAAGGACGGCGTCACCAGTGGCGACATGATCGGCCCGCATTCGCGCAGCGCCGTGGGTCGGCTGGAGGAGCTGGAAGGTGTCGACCTCACCGACATGGCGCAGATGCGCAAGGTCATCACCTTTGCCTACCAGTTAATGCCGGGCGCGCTGGTGATTCCCAGCCCCGACTACATCAACCTCATGGTTATGATGCCGCAGGCGCAGGACCGCACGCTGGTGGAAGACTTCATGCTCATCCCCGAGCACCCGAGCACCGACAAGGCGCGCGACCATTGGGAACGCAGTTGGGCGCTGCTCGACGGCGGGGTTTTCGCCAGCGAGGACTTCCGTGCAGCGGAGCTTGGCCAGCAGGGTCTGTCCTCTGGCGCGGTGCCGCACCTGACGCTCGGCACGATGGAAGGCGGCATCCGCCGCTATCACGAGACGGTCGAGGAAGCCTTGCGCACCGCCAACTGAGCGCCTAACCGCGCATCCATGTCCGACAACAGACTCCCCGAAGCCGGCGACCGTATCGCCAAGCTGCTCGCGCGCGCGGGTGTGGCCAGCCGCCGCGAAGTAGAGCGCATGATCGAAGCCGGGCGCGTGTCGCTCAATGGCAAGGTGCTCGAGACGCCTGCGGTGAAGCTCGAAAGCCTGCGCGGCGTCACCGTCGACGGCAAGCCCGTCGGCGAGGCGGAGGAAACGCGGCTGTTCGCCTTCCACAAGCCCTCCGGCCTGCTGACGGCGGAGCGCGACCCCAAGGGCCGCCCGACCATTTACGCCGCGCTGCGCAACGCCCTGCCCAAGGATGCGGGCCGAGTGATGCCGGTGGGCCGTCTCGACTTCAATACCGAGGGCCTGCTGCTGCTCACCAATGATGGCGAGATGAAGCGCGCGATGGAACTCCCCTCCACCGGTGTGCCGCGCACCTACCGCGCGCGCGCCTTCGGCGACATCACGCAGGACCAGCTCGACAGCCTCATCGAAGGCATCGAAATCGACGGCATCCGTTACGGGCAAATCGAGGCAAACCTCGAACGCGGCTCGGGCCGCAACCGCTGGATTGAAATGACCCTTCGCGAAGGCAAGAACCGCGAAGTTCGCCGCGTGCTCGAACATCTCGGTCTCGAAGTGAACCGCCTGCTGCGCATCGGTTACGGTCCGTTCCATCTCGGCGATTTGCCACGCGGGCAGGCAGTCGAACTGAAGCGAGGCGATGTGCAGGCGTTCAAGCGCGAGCTTGGACGCGGGGGCCGCCAGTGAGGATTATCGCGGGCGAATGGCGCGGGCGTAAGCTGGTCGCGCCCAAGGGCGATTTCACGCGTCCCACCGCCGACCGTACGCGCGAGACACTGTTCAGCATGCTCGCCAGCCGCCTCGGCAGTTTCGAGGGGTTGTCGGTGCTCGATCTTTTCGCAGGCTCAGGCGCACTGGGCCTGGAAGCCCTCTCGCGCGGCGCGGGCCAGTGCCTCTTCGTCGAACAAGAGGCGGAAGCGGTGAAAGCCATCCGCGCCAATATCGACACCTTCGATGCGCGGACCCGGACGCAAGTGCAGCAGGCTTCGGTGATGAGCCTCGGCCCGGCCAAGGCGCCGCACGACCTCATCCTGCTCGACCCGCCCTATGATACCGGCGCTGGGCAGGTCGCGCTCGACCGCATGGCTCGGCTCGGCTGGATTGGTCCGGCCACATGGATTGCGCTGGAAACGCGCAAGGACGAGGATATCGCGGTGAAGGCGCTCGACATCGAGGCGGAGCGCAAAGTCGGCAAGGCCAAGCTCACCATCTTGCGCCTGAAGGACTGACACCGGACACGAAAAAGGGCGGGACCACCATGGTAGACCCGCCCCCTCCAAGCGTCGCCGCTAGACTAGCCAGCGGTGCTGGACGTTCGGATTAATCGTTATCGTCGTCCATGTCTGCCGGTCGCGTTGCCGGGAGCGGCTCGTCGATTTCGCTGGCAGGGCGTCCCGGCCAGTATTCGAGCGGGCGATTGCCCGTCTTGTTCTTTTCCCAGCTGTTGATGCAGCCATCCTGCTGGTCGGGGGTGCAGACCGGGAGTTCTTCACCCGATGCTGCGGCCTTGTAACCGGCCGGAGTCGTCTGCGTAACTTCGCTGCGCACGAAACGCGGTGCGGGCGAAGTGGTCGTAGCTGCCGTGGTGCGCGCGGTCATGCCGGTGGTGCTGGCATTGTTGGTGCCGCTCATCTGGGCGTTAATCTGCTGCCACGCCATGGCGCGCTGGTCGGGCGTCATTTCGTAAATGCGCACGCGCTGGGGGTCGGTCAGCACCCACCAGCCTTCGGTCTGGGCCGGTTCGAGCGTCCAGTAATATTCCTGCACGCCATAGGGCCATGCGTCATAGATAACGCGGCGCTCTTCGGGCCAGCTATTGTAGACAACAACCTGGTCTTCGCCGAGTTCGTAAACGGTAACCTCGGCATCCATGTGATCATCTGCGGCAGCAGGCACGGCGGTGAGGGCCAGCGCGGCAGCGCCGGCAAGAATGATGTTCTTCATTGTTATGTCTCCTGAGAGGGTCATCGCCGTTATTACTCTTGGAACAGTGGGATAGTTCCGACCGAAGTAATACTGGGGCTTGTTTTGCGGACACGCGTTCCCTAGCTGTTCCGTAGTAATGTCCGACCTCCCTGCCCCTGCCCAATCGCCCGAAAACGGCGAAATTCCGCCCTATGCGGCGATGCTCAACGCGCCGCAGCGCGAAGCCGTGCTGACGACAGAGGGGCCGGTGCTGATGCTGGCGGGTGCTGGTACGGGCAAGACCGCCGCGCTTACCGCACGCCTCGCACATCTCATCGCAATGCGGAAAGCTTGGCCGAGCGAAATCCTCTGCGTGACCTTCACCAACAAGGCCGCGCGGGAAATGCGCCAGCGTGTCGGAAGACACATTGGCGATGCGGTGGAAGGCATGCCGTGGCTCGGCACCTTCCACTCCATCGGGGCCAAGATGCTGCGCCGCCATGCCGAACTGGTCGGGCTGCAAAGCAATTACACCATCATCGATACCGACGACCAGCTGCGGCTCTTGAAGCAGCTCATCCAGGAGAACGACCTCGACGAGAAGCGCTGGCCCGCGCGGCAACTGGCCGGGCTCCTCGACCGCTGGAAGAACCGCGGCCTCAATCCGGGCGACCTCGATGCGGTCGAAAACGAGGCCTATGCCAATGGCCGGGGCGCGCAGTTCTACAAGCTTTACCAGGACCGGCTGAAGGCGCTGAACGCCTGCGACTTCGGCGATTTGCTGCTGCACATGCTCAACATCTTCCGCCAGCACCACGATGTGCTGGAACAGTACCAGCAGCGCTTCAAATACATCCTCGTCGACGAATATCAGGACACCAACCAGGTCCAGTATCTGTGGCTGCGTCTGCTCGCACAGGCGCGCAAGAACATCTGCGTCGTGGGCGATGACGACCAGTCCATCTATTCATGGCGCGGCGCAGAAGTTGCCAATATCCTGCGGTTCGAAAAGGATTTTCCCGGCGCGGCGGTGGTCAAGTTGGAGCAGAATTATCGCTCCACACCGCAAATCCTCGCAGCCGCCTCGGGGCTCATCAACGCCAATAGCGAGCGGCTCGGCAAGACGCTGTGGACCGAACTTCCGGCTGGCGAGAAGGTGCGCATCGTCGGCGTGTGGGACGCGCCCGAGGAAGCGCGCCGCGTGGGCGAGGCCATCGAACGCCTCGAAAGCGAAGGGGCGCCGCTGGACGAAGTCGCCATTCTCGTACGCGCGCAATACCAAACGCGCGAATTTGAAGACCGCTTCATCCAGATAGGCCTCAACTACCGCATCGTCGGCGGTTTCCGTTTCTACGAGCGCGCCGAAATCCGCGATGCGCTCGCCTATCTGCGCACAATTGCCCAGCCCGCCGACGACCTCGCCTTCGAGCGTATCTACAACCAGCCCAAGCGCGGACTCGGAGCGAAGACGCTGGAGGCCATGCGGCGCCATGCGCGGAAGACGCAGACACCTCTGGCAGCCGCATCGCTCAACCTTGCCGACAGCGACGAATTGCCTGCCCGCGCGCGCAATACGTTGGGCGGCTTGCTGGTGCAATTCGCCCATTGGCGCGAGCTTGCCGAGCAGGTCACGCCGTCCGAGCTGCTCCGCACGGTCATCACCGAAAGCGGCTATGAGGAGATGCTCAACAAGGACCGCAGCGCCGAAAGCGCAGGCCGCCTCGAAAACCTGACCGAACTCGCCCGCGCGATGGAAGAATACGAGACGCTGACCGATTTCCTCGAACACGTCAGCCTCGTGATGGACAACGACCGCGCCGACGATGGCGAGAAGGTCACCATTATGACCATGCATGCGGCGAAGGGGCTCGAATTCGACCACGTCTTCTTGCCTGGCTGGGAAGAAGGCGTTTTCCCCAGCCAGCGCGCCATCGACGAAGGCGGCCTCGCCAGTCTCGAGGAGGAACGCCGCCTTGCATATGTCGCGATTACGCGGGCGAAGCGTCGCTGCACCATCTTCCATGCCGCCAATCGCCGCATTTATGGCCAATGGACCAGTTCCATCCCCAGCCGTTTCATCGAGGAATTGCCCGAGGAGCATATCGAAAGCGAGACCACGATGAGCGGCGGCGCATCGCTGTGGCGCGCGAACTGGACCGAGACCGAAGACCCCTTCGCCCATGTCTCCACCGCCCGCCCCGACCGCAGCACCGCGCGCGGTCCCGGATGGCAGCGCGCGCTTTCGTCAGGCTACGATACTTCGCCCAAGCGTATTCCCGAAAGCGGCAGGAGCGCAGCCAGCTTCGCCGCCAAGCCGCGCACCGATGTCGCGATTGGAGCGCGCGTCTTCCACGAGAAATTCGGCTATGGCTTCGTGACCGACCAAGAAGGCAACAAGCTCGAAATCGAGTTCGAGAAGGCCGGCACCAAGCGCGTGCTCGACAGCTTCGTCAAGCTCGCGCCCGAATAGGCCCTAGGGTCAGGACTCTAGGTAGCCGAAACGTCGAGGAAGCCCGGCTTCGGCCCGTTCCACTCGCCAGCCGGAACCGGCGCATCATCCTGCTCGTGGCGGCGCGACTTGCGCTGAGGCTTGTCATCACGCGGGGCTTCGTCCTTGGCGTCAGCCTTCTTGCGGCTGCGCTTGGGCTTGTCCTGCGCCTTGTCGTCGCTGTCCTGCTTGGCAGGCTTCGACGTCTTCTCTTCCTTCGGCGCTTCGACCAGTTCGACGCGGACGTCCTTCTTGCCGAAGACCGGGATTTCGTTTTTCGTCAGCTTCTCGACGTTCTGAATGGCTTCGGCATCTTCCTTCGAGACGAAGGTAAAGGCGCGGCCCTTGGCCCCTGCGCGGCCCGTACGACCGATGCGGTGGACGTAATCGTCCGGATGCCATGGCGTGTCGAAATTGAAGACGTGGCTCACGCCCTTGATGTCGAGCCCGCGCGCAGCAACATCGGAGGCGACGAGGATGTTCACTTCGCCCTTCTTGAACCGGTCGAGTTCCTTCAACCGGTTCGACTGGTCCATGTCGCCGTGGATCTCACTGCTGGCGAAGCCGTCGCGCTGCAGGCTCTTGTTGAGCTCGCGCACGGTGGTCTTGCGGTTGGCGAAGATGATGGCGGTTTCGACATGGTCGTTGCGCAGCAGCCAGCGCAAGGTCTCGCGCTTCTGGCGGGTTTCGACCGGAATCTTGAACGCGGTGATGTCCTTGTTCGTGGTCGCCGCGCGGCTGACTTCGATGCGCTTGGGATTGTCGAGGAACTTCTTCGCCAGCTTCTCGATCGGCGGAGGCATGGTGGCCGAAAACAGCATGGTCTGGCGCTGTTCGGGCAATTTCGAACAGATGAACTCGATATCGGGGATGAAGCCCATGTCGAGCATGCGGTCGGCCTCGTCGATGACGAGCAGTTCGCAGCCGTTGAGCAGGATCTTGCCACGCTCGAACAAATCCATCAGGCGGCCCGGCGTCGCGATGAGGACATCGACGCCCTCGTTCAGCGCCTTGACCTGATCGCCCATCTGAACGCCGCCGATGAGGAGGACGAGCGAGAGGTCGTGGTTCTTGCCGTATTTCTCGAAATTCTCCGCGACCTGCGCAGCGAGTTCGCGCGTCGGGGCGAGGATGAGGCTGCGCGGCATCAGCGCGCGGCGGCGGCCGCTGGCGAGGATGTCGATCATCGGCAGCACAAAGCTGGCGGTCTTGCCGGTACCCGTCTGGGCGATGCCGATAATGTCCTTCATCATCAGGACCGGCGGTATGGCCTGCGCCTGGATTGGAGTCGGCTCGGTGTAGCCCGCCTCTTCGACGGCTTTCAAAAGCTTTTCGGACAGGCCGAGATCGGCAAAACTCATGCGGCTTACAATTGCCCCCAATGGGATAGGATTACTTCAGGATGCAGGAAAAAGGCCGCTGAGACGCGGCCCTTACCGTGCGCGCCCCTCGCCAATCGGAGCGCAAAAGTCAAGGAAAACGGGTCTACTCGACCCTTTCGACCACCAGCTGTGTGAAGCTTGCCACCTGGCATTTCGCGCCCGAACGGCTCATCAATCGGTCGCGGCGAACACACAGCTTGCCGTCGTCGCTGCGTTCCATATAGAAACCACGGTAGAAATCGCGCGGGCTGCAGCCCTTTTCCAGTTTCGCGGCAAGAGTGCGGCGGTCGCGCATGAACATCACCAGCCGGTCGCCCCGGTCGGCCACGCCGCCGATATCTGCACTGTCGATGCAATTGCCTGCGGGCCGCTCGACGATGCGCTGGCGAACCGGCGCGGGAGCGGCTTCGGCGGTCAGGTTCTGTCGTGCGGGCGCAGGCGAGATACGCAGGATGACGCGGCGCTGGATACGCACCTGCTCGCCATTGGCGGGCGCCACGCCGTCGAACAGCGGCGACCATGCGGGCGCATCCTGCGACAGCGGGAGCGGCGACAACCTGCGGTCACGCTCGCGCGCTTGCTCGGCCACCGGCGCAATGTCCTCTGCCCCGGCAGGCTGCGCGCCGGGCAATGCCAGCGGTAACAGCAGCGCAAGCGGCGCAAAGAGGAACGGCAGGCTTGGCATTATCGGATGCGGAAACGCTCCTCTGGCCGCGCGGGAAATCGCATGCGGGCGTGAAGATGCCGCTATGCCCCCCGACAATTGAATATCGGCTTAATTGAATGCGCTGCGTTGGCAAGTGGTAGCTTTTCAGTGTCCTCGTGTGGCATGGCGGCACCGATGAATAAGAATGACGCTTTTCTCGACGAAACCGCCGCGCTGCTCGGCCCGCGTGGCTTTACCCGTGATGCAGAATTGCTCGAGCCGTGGCTGACCGACTGGCGCGGCCGGTTTACGGGCAAGGCGCTGGGCCTCGCCTCGCCCGCCTCAACCGACGAGGTGGCCGCATTAGTAAAGCTGTGCGCGCATCATGCGGTCCCCATTGTGCCGCAGGGCGGGAACAGCGGCATGTCCGGCGGGGCGACCCCCGATACCTCCGGCGAAGCTGTATTGCTGTCGCTTCGCCGCATGGATGCGGTCCGGGAGATGGATGCCGATGCCATGCAGGTCACCTGCGAAGCCGGGTTCATCCTGCAGAACCTGCACGAACTGGCCGATAAGCATCGCCTGCGCTTTCCCCTGACGCTGGGAGGCAAGGGTTCGGCCACCATCGGCGGGCTCGTCTCGACCAATGCGGGCGGCACACAGGTCCTGCGCCACGGCACAATGCGCGCGCAGGTACTCGGGCTGGAAGCAGTGATGGCTGACGGCAGCGTGCTCGATACGCTCACCCCGCTCAAGAAAGACAATCGCGGGTTCGACCTCAAGCAATTGCTCATCGGCTCCGAAGGCACGCTCGGTATCGTGACAGCTGCGACCCTGCGGTTGCTCCCCAAAATCGGCGGAAGGCGGGTAATCTGGGCGGGCCTTCCCTCGCTCCAGCACGCGCGCAAATTGCTGCTGCATTGCGAAAGGCGGGCGGGCGATGCACTGGAAGGCTTCGAGGTCGTGCCTGCTCACAGCCTTGCCGCAGTGCTAGACCACATGCCCGACGCCCGCGCTCCGCTGGAGGGCGAGCACGCATGGCATGCTCTTATCGAACTCGTCGCCGCGGAGGACGCGACCGATGCGTTGCAGGAACAGGCAGAATCCATGCTCGGCGAGGCACTCGAGGCCGACCTGCTGGAGGACGCCGTCATCGCGGCGAACGAAACCCAGGCCGAGGCCTTCTGGCTCTTGCGCGACTCCATCGCCCCGGCAGAGCGCGCCATCGGACCGGCCATGCAGCACGATATCTCGGTGCCCGTGGCGAAGATGGCGGATTTTGTCGAAGCCGTCTCACCCCAGGTAGAACAGCGCTTCCCCGGCACAAAAGCCGTCGCTTTCGGACACCTCGGCGATGGCAATGTGCACTTCCATGTCCTCGCTCCAGCCGGTGCGCCGCGCGGCGAATGGGAGCGCAGCGAGGGAAAAACCATTAGCGCCTATGTCCACGACAAGGTGACGGAATGGGGCGGTTCCATCAGCGCGGAACACGGCATCGGGCAAATCAAGCGCGACGAGCTCAGGCGGTTGGGCGATCCCGCTTCGCTGGCAGTCATGCGTGCGGTAAAACAGGCGCTTGATCCGCAAGACCTGCTTAACCCGGGCAAGCTAGTGCCGCTTGCGGATTCGCACGCAACCCCGTAAGGGGCGCAACTTCCGGCGCGTGATGCCCAACAGGGCATGGTTCGCCTCATTCCATTACTGAAAAAAGACTTCGGAGATTATCCATGGCGAGCGCGCCGCAGCAGCCCCAATTGCCCCTGTTCTTCAACGACCTGATGCCGCTGAACAGCAAGGACCACAAGAACTTCAGCACGCGCAGCATCGACAGCGCTCCCTGGCTCGCCAAGGCACATGCCATTCCGCTGACCGTCGATGAATTCGTGCAGGCGCAGCGCCACTATCCGATCGTCTTCTCGACCGGCGAAAACCCGCTTCCGCTGGCGCTCATGGGCCTCAACGAAGGCGTGAACACCTTTGTCGACGAAGACGGCAAGGTCACCGAGCCGGTCTACATCCCGGCCTATATCCGCCGCTATCCCTTCATGCTCGCCAAGCTGCAGCAGGACGCGACCGACCTCTCGCTGATGTTCGACCCGACCAGCGGTGCTGTCGGCGAATTCGACGAAGGCGAGCGCCTCTTCGACGACGAGGGCAACAAGACCGCAGCCGTCGACCGTGTCCTCGAGTTCTGCCAGCACTTCGAACAGTCGGCCCAGCGTACGCAGGCCTTCCTGACCGAACTCAAGGATGCCGGCCTGCTGATGGACGGCGAAGTAGCCATCCAGCGCGAGGGCGAGGAAAAGCCGTTCATCTACCGCGGCTTCAAGATGGTCGACCAGGAAAAGCTGCGCGACATCAGCGCCGAAAAGCTGGCCGAATGGCACAAGAACGGCCTGCTCATGCTGATCCATGCGCATGTCTATTCGCTGGAACTGATGCGCATTATCTTCTCGCGCCAGGCACAGCAGGGCAAGGCTCCTCAGGCAGCTGCTGTAAACTGATGTGACGCGCCCCCATCCGGGGGACATTCTATCGACGAATTGAGGCGAAACCGCGCTGAACAGGCCGGTTTGGCCTCTTTTCGTATGCTTGAAAGGCTTAAGCGAAATACCCATTTACCATGTGTCGGCGGCGCTCCCCTCATGGCCTGCCGACATGATGCACATAGGTGCATCTCCTCCCTGAACCTTGGCCACCTCGTGCATTTTGCACGGGGTGGTTTTTTTGAGCCTATTCGGCGGCTTGGGGCAGTTCGTCGCGCCGGCCCAGCTCGGCGACTTCGTCGGCAAGCCGCCTGACCATATCGGCAAGAAGCCGCGCCACGGCGGGCAGGCGGGCACATGGTTCTTCCAACCGGCTGTCGAGATAGCTCGTACGGCACACTTCGACCTGCATGGCGTGGACGTCGCGCCGGGGCGCGCCATGCCGATCCAGCACATAGCCACCCGAATAGGGCCGGTTGTGCGCTACCGGGCGGAACTGCTCGCCAAGATGATTGAGCGCAGTCGCGACCAACCTTCCGTCGCAGCTCGCGCCGAAACGGTCGCCGATGACGAATTCGGGCGTGACCTGACCCGGATGCCGCTTGCGCAAGGGTGGCATTGAGTGGAGGTCCACCAGCAAAGCGGCACCCCATTCATCGCGCAGGGCCTCCAGCGCGCTGCCGAGCGACTGGTGGTAGGGGCGATGGACAGTCTCGATACGGCGGTCGAGCTCTGTGCGCGGCAGTGGGCGTTTCCACAATTCACCGGTGCCGGTCAGTCGGCGCGGCACCAGCCCCAACCCGCTCCTCGCCCGGCGGTTGGCCAGAGAGTGGCGGGTCCGCTCTGGTCGCTGGCCCGAAACCATACCCCAATCGACATCGTCGGGCGCACGGTTGAGGTCGATAATCGCCCTCGGCACATTGGCCCGGATGAGCGTGGCGCCGCTCAGGCGCGCGACCTCGGCGGCGAGCGTGTCGACGTGGCGATCTTCGAGCCGCAAGCGCAGCGACGGGTCGCGCATATTGGCCAGGACATCATCGGGGTAGTCTCGCCCGCCATGTGGCGCTGCAAGCAGGACCGGAAGGCCGGGATTGCTTGCGCTCACGATGTCGAAGGCCGCGCCCTGCCTCTGCTCGAAGGCTTGCGAATCATCGCCGGAAGGTCCGTTTTCGGGGCGGCTCATTGCTCCAATCTGGTTCCATGCACTGGACAAGTCAAAGAAAGGCGGTCTCAATTAGAGACAAAGCTGCAGGAACCGCAAGATTTGTTAAGCGATTTCCTCTATGGAGATGCCCATGAGTGAGCTGCACCAGAAACGAATCCTGTTGGCCGAAGACGACGAGGCCATGCGTACCTATCTCGAGCGTGCGCTAGGGCAGGCCGGATATGCGGTCGACGCGGTGGACCGCGGCACCGAAGCCATCCCCCTGCTCGAAAGCGGCAATTACGACCTCTTGCTGTCGGATATCGTCATGCCCGAGATGGACGGGATCGAACTGGCCCAGCGCTGCAACGAAATCAGCCCCTCGACCAAGGTGATGTTCATCACCGGCTTTGCGGCTGTCACCCTGAAGGCCAGCCGCGAGCAGCCGCATGCCAAGGTCCTTTCCAAGCCGTTCCACCTGCGCGATCTCGTGATGGAAGTGGAGCGGGTGCTGGAAGAAAAGCTCAGCGCGCAACTTTAATTGAAATTGGGTGCGATTGCCCCCTTGCGCGCTTTCACAGGCCTCGCTAAAGGGCGCGCCTGCCGCACAAAACGGCCTGTTCGATAGCGTGGGCGTATAGCTCAGTGGTAGAGCACTATGTTGACATCGTAGGGGTCCCAAGTTCGAACCTTGGTACGCCCACCATCGAACGAAAACCCGCCCGTCGAGGCGGGTTTTTTGTTGCCTGGTCTATTCGGGAGTTGGGGGCCTAGCTCTGCCCTTGCTTACCGCGATTGGCGATAATCCGCTTCAGCATGCGGAAGGCGCGCGCATATTCGCGCGGATCGAGATAGGCATTTGTGCTGATATCGAGGTTCTGCCGCACCGCCCTGATCATCAGCCCCTTCTGCAGAACCATCGAGATGAAGAGCCCCATCGAGACCCCATATGCGCCGAAATATATCGCCAGGATGATATATGCCGGTATCGTGATGGCGGTCACGATCAGCATCACCCGTCGCTGCACCCGTGTATCTCCGAGCAAGAGCAAGGTCTGGCCCGAAAGACCGCAATAGACGAAGAACACCACCCCTGCGCTGATAATCACGAGATGGTAGTAGGCATCGCCATAGTCCGGTCCGAAGATAAGCCGAAGACCCGCTGGCCCCAGTGCTAGCAGGAAAAGGCAGGCACTAAGGCAAATAACGAAACCGACCGTTGCTGTGGTCCTTAGCACGCGCTCCAGCTCTTCCTTGTCCCCTTCGCGGTGAAGGCGGATCAGGATATTGGGCACAGCGCCTGCAATCATGGTCATCGGGCTGGTGAGGATGTTCCTGAGCTGTAGCGCAGCCACCATGCCCGCAATCGCAGCCGCCTCGACCAGCATGCCGCCGATTACCAAGGCTGCAGCGGCCCCCGTCCAGTAAACGAGGGATTCGCTCAACATCATGTTGAAATTGTCGCGCTTGCGATTGTTGATCGTGCGGGCCACGTCGGCTGCGTCGAATTCGCTGCCCGTATGACGCAATACGATGACGGCGGCCCAGATTGCGCAGAGCACTGACGCTGCAATGGCGACGATAATTGCCGCTTCGAGCGTAAGCAGGCCTGTGGCAACCACTAGCCCGAAACCGGCGAGGATCGCGATGCAGCGGATCATGCCCCCCTGGTCTCCCTGCCCGCTCAGATTCGCCGAAGCGCCGACGCGGCCGATCCCGCGAAGTGCCTGTGCGGCCACCGTATTGACCGAGCGTGCCACCAACAGCCCTGCAGCGAGCAGGAACAGCCAATCGCTCTGCCCGGCTATATCCGGTAGGAGCCCGCGACCAAACAGGTAGAACAAGGTGCCAAGGACAAGCGAGAGCACGAGCGTTACGATTATCGAAGCGTAGAATATCGAAGGCTTCTTGAAGCTCCTGTCGCCTGCTTCCGCTTCGCCCAGCAGCCGCACGACGGATGTCTGGAAGCCTGCCTGCGCGAACAAGGCGAAGAGCATGGAAAGGCTCGAAAGAATACCGAAGTAAGCGAACTCCTCGCGCGTCAATTCGCGCGTGAGCCACATGCTGACAGCCAGTGCCAGCGGGAAACCCAATATCCTGCTTGCGACGACCGCGAGTGTCGCCTTGATGACGGCCCGCCTGTCGGCTGCACGCGACATCAGCGCCGCCACCCAGAAAGATTGCGGCCCAGCAATGCACCTAACTGGTCGATGTGTGGCGCGTAGAAACTGTCCAGCTGTGCCCGCATCGCACCGGACATCTGCTCGGGTTTGCGGCCCAATTTCGAGAGGACCAATTCGTAAGGGCGCCGGAATACCGCCAATTCGAAAAGCGAAGGAGCAAACCGGCGCAGGCGCTTGGCGGTCATGCGAAAGGCTCGTGCCAAGGGATTGCCAAGCTCGATACTGGCATTCTTGTGCGACGCGGTCGCGACCGGGAGCTCGCGCTGTTCTATTTCCAGAAAGGACGTCACGCGATCGAAGACCGCCTGCGGTTCGGCAATGAGGTCGTCGAAAAGGATGACCAGCATGTTCTCGCCGAAGAGCTGACGATAAACCTCAAGGTGCCGCGCATATTCCCCCTCAGCGAGGTAATTGGTGGCAAATGCAAGGCTTCGATTGCCAGACTCGCATTCGGAGATAGCGAGTTCGAACCGGTCGCAGGCGTCTTCGCCCCGGGCACGCGCGTGGACGTAAGCCGAGTAGGCACGGTCGGTCGGATGCCGCAGGACCGCAATTATCCTTGCGTCGGGCCGCTCCGCATGAATTGCCTCCGCACTGGTCGGATTAACGAGATATTGAGTGCTCGCATCGCCCCGCAGACTATCCTCTGGCGCCCCCTGATACAGACGCAGGTATTCATCCTCACCGCCATAAGGCAGGAATTGCTCAAGCGGTTTGACCTTGCCGCCGTCTCGCATGGTCCATTCCCGGTTATCTGCCCTAAGAAAAAAGTGATGTGGTTCTTTCTCGTGCGGAAACCACGCTTGCTCATGCGAACGGAGCATGTCGACAAGCGAGGTCGTGCCAGCCTTGGCCGCGCCGACGATGTAGAAATCGGGAAAAGGTGAACGGCTCACGAAACTAGCTCTTATTCGGCAGGCTGAAGGGCAGCCTGTTTGCGGGGCCTGAAGTAAAGTCCCGATTCCCGCTCCATGCCTTCTGCGCGCGCCAGCATCCGGATCTTTGCGTCCCGTCGGATCGCCTCGAGCGAAGCGAACAGCATTGCGCCGAACCACGGGGAATCGATCTGCGGATCGAGCAGGTTTACCGCCATAATAAAGAGGAAGACAGACCGCCCAAAATCGCTGCCAGAACCACGCCAGAATATGCGGTAGGCGCTGAAGAGCAGGATAAGAGTAACCGGAAGGCCGAATTCGGCCAGCATCTGGGTGATGCCGCTATAGGGTTTGTTGGCCGAAGATTCGATAGCATAGCGCTGGTCACCGAAGCGCAGCATCAGCGGGGCAAGATACTTCTGGTGGACTTCGGCCGAGAACATTCCCGGCAGTTTGGGCAGCTCGTGCGCGCCGATGATCCGGCTCACCGGGCTCGTCCAGATAGCCGGCTGGCTCGAGAACTGGCCCGCACCGGTCCCCACCATGAAAGTATGCGGCTCTGCAGCGTAGAGCTTGGCTATGATGATGAAGGAATAGATCTTCGGGTTGGCGCCATAGACTTGCGCGAAGGTGTCGTTTCGCTGCTCTGCGCGATATTGAAGGTAAGGCACCAGCATCATCGCAAGGGCCGCTGCGCCGAACAGGAAGGCGCGATTCTTTCTTGCGAAAATCGCCAGTCCCGCAAAGCCGGCCACGATACCCAGAATGAAATTCGGGACGATGAAATTGAGCAGCGAGACCAACAGCGACCAATTGTCGCGAAATGTCGTCGCGCGCTTCCGCGAAAGCGCCTCGGCCACGCCGAAGAAGCCGATGATGGTGACAATCTTGGCCCCGCCGCGTCCAAAGCCGCCGTTGTAGAAGTCGGGCAGGTAATGGATGTAAGGCAGCCTCAGCGGGAAACCCATCTGCAGCAGGCTGATGAAGCTGCTGATGCAGACAATCGCGTTCAGCATGATGATGAACCGGCGCCCATCGATAAAACGGTTCGGCGTGAAGCCGAGAACCGCTGCCATGAACGGAAGTATGAGGGCGATTTCCAGCGCCCAGGTGGTGAAAGAGAACTGCAGTCCCAGCGCCCAGTTGGTGAAGGCCGAAACCATCAGGAATGCGAGCAGGAACAGCGCCTTGACGTAGCTGCGCGAGGACAGCCAGTTCACCATCAAGGCTGGAGCGGCCACATACCCGGCATAGCTTACCGCGACGCGGGGCATCGCAAGCGCAGCCACCAGCGGAAGAGACGTCGGGATACGCATTTCAGCGGGCCTTGCCCGTGATGGCAATTTGCAGGTCCGCGACACGCCCCTTGCCCAGCGTCAAGGCGATATGCTGCGTTTTGCAATCCTGAGGCACGGAGAAGGTCAGCCTGTTCTCGTATTCCGCATTCAGCAACACGGCCGAAACCCCTTCGCGCGCCTGTACGCAGCGCACGAAGACCTGGATCTCTCCGCGCTGGCCAGGCATCGAAATAGCCGAATTCGCGCTTTCCGATTGCGTCAGCGTGAGGTCATAGTCACCGGGCGATAGCAGGAGATAACGCGCCGCGAAGCGCCGCCGCAAGGGATCGCGATTTCGCGCCGTTAATGCGTCATCAGCAGCACCCTGACGCACGGATATGCCCGCCTGCGAGGGGTATTGCCACGCGAACGGGTCAGCCTCGGTATCGGCAAAAGAAAACGCAGAAGCGGTCGACGTGCTGCTGCAGCTTTCCGGCCAGAACCCGAGCACTTCTTCGGCCATGTTCTGTGCCAAGAGCGATCGGGCGATGCGGGCCAGTCTCCGGCACTCCAGATCGCCCTCCTGCTGCGCATACGCTACCGTCTGCGCGACCTCTGGGCCGAAATCGGGATAGCTGGTCAGGAAGAGCGTGACCGCCTCGACGAGAGGTGTGCTTTGCGACATGCGCCCGGCAATCTCGCGCTGGCCTTGTTCGTCCCGCAATGTCAGTGCGAGGAAACCGTCGATTGCTTCCTTTTCACGGCGCAGGCGCGCAAGTGCATCGATGCGCTGGGCTGCAACCTCCCAGTTTTCCGAGGCCAGCGCACTGCCGATGACCATGATTTGCGTATAAGTGTCACGCCAACCGCGTTGCGCCGCCATCGTCAGCGCTTGGCCTGCGCGCACCTCGTCATCGGCTTCGACTGCCGCCACGGCAAAGGCCGCAAGATTGCCTGCGTCAATCGGACGGTGCTTCAGGCTGGCAGTTGCCCGCTCGACCGCCATCTCCGGTTTAACAAGCGCCAGCGGCCGGGCGACATTTGCGTCGGCAAAGCCTCCCAGTCCCGGCGGAACCCAGGCAAGCAGGCTGATACGGTCACGCGACGCGCGGTCGACCTGAAAGACCGCGATTATCCCGGCAAGGACCAGGAATGCCGCGATACGCAGGGCCCATCCGGCGATGCGGGCGGGCCGCTCGCTCACTGGTCGTCGTCCGTATGTTCGTACTGGTAATAATCCGAGCCGTAATAGCTGTATTCGCCGCTGACATTGCGCGGATTGAATTTGGTCAGGATAGCGCCGATGACATTGGCGTTGACCATTTCAAGGCGGCGCAGGGCCGACTTGACCGCGCCGCGATGGCCCGAATGGGCGTCGATCACGACAAGGATTGCATCGGTATGCGCAGCTAGCGTCGGCGCGTCGGACAGGCCGAGCATCGGCGGAGCATCGAAGACCACCGAATCGTATTTGGCCAGCAAGCCGCTGATAAGATCATCCAGACGCGTTCCGCCGAGCAGAGCGGCCGGGTCAGGCGGCATGGGCAGCGCGGTCATATAGGAGAGGTTCGGGTGGCCCGAGGGCACTACGACCTCGTCCACCGTCTTCTCGCCAGCGAGGACGGTCGTGAAACCTTCCTGGCGCCGATTGTCGAGCTTGCGGTGAAGCGTCGGACGACGCAGGTCGGCATCGATGAGAAGCGTCTTGCGGCCAAGTTCGGCAAACTCGAGAGCCAGCTTGCCCGCCGAGGTGGTCTTGCCCTCGCCTGCCTGCGCCGAAGTGACGGTGAGCGTGCGCGGGATACCTTCCCCGGTGCTGTACCGCAGGTTGGTGACCAGCGACTGATAGGCCTCGCTGACCGGCGATTTGGGATCTTCCAGATCTTCGGCAGGCGCGTTGCCCTGAATCATCGGAATGAGGCCGAGGAGCGGGATGCCGAGCTTGCGCTCGACATCTTCCGGCGTGCGCAGGACATCGTCGAACTGCTCGCGCAGGAACACGAAGCCCGCGGCGAGGAACAGCCCGCCAAGCAGGGCGACAGCCATGTTGATGATGAGATTGGGCGATGACGGCTCGCGAGGAACCTGCGCGGTATCGACCATCGAGACATTGTTCGAGGTTGCGCCGGCGGTCGCGTTGAGCTCGTTGAAACGCGTCAGCAGCGTGTTGTAGAGCGCGCGATCGGTCTCGGCGACACGCTTCAGAACGTTGTACTGGACACCGCGATCCTGCTCGTCGAGCGCGGAATTGCGCACGAGGCCAACCTGCGAACGGATTTCGTTTTCCCGGTCGCGGGTGGCTTCATACGTCAAACGAACCGAATCCTTGATCGACTGGCCAACGTCCTGGATTTGCGCGTCGATGCGGTCGGCCTGCGCCTGCAGGGCCTGCACATTTGGATGGCCATCGAGATGCCTTGCCCGCTCTTCAGCCAGTTGCGCTTCGACAACCGCACGCTCGCGGACCAGCGAAGTGTAAGCAGGGTTGCTGAGGACCTGCGGGATGGAGGACACCGGCTTGTCAGCGACATTGCGCCAGCTGTTTTCCGCCATGATGCGGTCGGCGGTCGCCTGCGATGCAGCCATATTGAGCTGCTGCAGCGTTTCAGTGGTCACCGAAAGCGTGGTTTCCTGATCCGCGTTTTGGCCCTGACCAGGCACGCGAATGAGGCCGGCTGCGCGCGAGAATGCGTTGAGGTCCTTCTCGCTCTGCTCAAGCTTTCCACGCGCATCTTCCAGCTGCTGCGCAAGGAATTCGCGAGCGTAGGCACTGCTGTCGAACTTGCGCGCGAGGTTGGCCTCGATGAAGTTCTGCGCAATCGAGTTGGACATCTCGGCGGCGATGGCCGGGTCACCGCTCGTGAAATTAATGGATACAAGGCGACTGTCGAACGGCAATGCCACCGACAGGCCGTCCATCACGAGCTGGATAGCCGTTTCACGGCGAAGACGGGCGAGCGCGGCCGTTTCATTGGCTCCCGCTCCTTCGATACTGTCGAGCTGCGGAAGTTCGGTGCCCTGTGCTGCGAAGAATTCCTCGCGATCGGCAAGGTTCTCCGCCTCCACCACGCGCTCTGCCAGGCTGTGGCTTTCGATGACATCGACCTGGGTCTGAAGGAAACGCTCGGTTTCCTGTGCAGGGACGAAGGCCTGCGTATCCGCGCCTTCGATAATGGTGTCGGCCTGCTGCTCGATCAGCACTTGTGACGTCGCGACGTACTGGGGCCGCATCAACAGGGTCACAAGGACACCGGCGACCAAGGCTATCACCAAGACCGCCATCACGCCCAGCAGGTTGCGCCGGATCGCAGCGCCGATGCGCCTGAGGTCGATATCCAGGAAACTGTCGTCGGCGGGATATTCGCCCACCCCAGCCGCAGGTGCAGGCTTACCCTTCACCGCTTGCTGTGCATTCTCGAAGGTTCCGCTCGCCGGAATTGCGCTAGACACTTATCAGAACCTTCTGAAAACGTTGAAAATCGGCGCGGCCGCCTTGAAATCTTCCCACGCGCCGCGAAGCGCAGAATAACCCACAACGATCCGATCGCCACCGATGATTTCGGGATCCTCGGCGCGGCCTTCGCGGATAGCGCGCAGATCGAAGACGGCACCGTGGCGCTCGCCATCGATCATGCGGAAGACGATCACCTCGTCGTCCACGCCGGTGAATTTGAGCCCGCGCGCCCGCGCAACCGATTCAATCAGCGAAGAGGTGCCGGCAATCTCGTAGACGCCGGGCTGGACGACTTCACCGTCCACTGTCACGCGCTGCTCGGCCGAACTAATCACCCCGACCACGACCTGGGGGTCACGAATGTAACGGGTGCCAAGACCCGCCTCGATCTCGTCACTGAGCGCCTGAGGCGTCTTGCCGACGACATCCATCTCGCCGATGAAGGGGAAGTTGATCGTGCCAGCCGACGTTACCGCAATCTGTTCAAAGGTCAGCTCAGGTTCCTGAAAGGTGCGGATCGAAAGCACATCGAGAATACCGATACGGTATTCACGCACGCTCACTTCGTTCGATTGGGCGGGAATGATGCGATAGGCATCTTCACCTGCAGGCAGACCATCAGACGGGCTGAAGCAACCTGCGACAAGCAGAGTGAGGGCCATCAGCCCACCTGCAAAAATCCTATTCACTGACCCGATCCCTCTTAATCGTCACCGGCGCCGTTAGCAGAGCTACAAGCAGTCCTGCAATGCATAAGACCGCCATATTGCGCAGTGGGAAGTAGATAAGCGCTTGAAGCGCTATACACAGCAAGGACATTGCCGCCGCCACCGTTACAGGCGCATGAACCGTGCGCAGCCCGCGATATGCGGAATAAAGCAGCCCTGCAACCCAACCAGCAATCAGCAGGATGCCGAACAGCCCCGCTTCCAGCGCCACCTCGATGTATTCGTTATGCGCCCTGGCAGCCTTTTTGGCAGGCAGGGTTTCGAGCGATTCCTCGACCTGGAACACCTCGTCGAAAGTGCCCATTCCGCTACCGACCGGCCAGTATCGTTCGATGCCGACCATCGTATCTTCCCAGATGTCCGGTCGCGAGTCCTCAAAATCCTCAAACCGCTCCCAGGTCTGGGACAACCTGTCGTTGGTGGCCATCAAACCAGCGGCAAGAGCGAGGAAAAACACACTGCCGCCGATTGCCGACCACCTGACCCGCGGGGATAGGTTCCGAAGCTCCTTCCACCCTAGCCAGAGCACCCACAAACCCGGCAGCGCCAACAAAGCTACCGCTGAACGCGAACTCGACAGGATAACCCCGATAACGAGCAGGGCTGCACCTGCGGGATAAACCATCAGGTCCAGCGAAGTCCGCTTCTTCGAAGCGAACAATCCAATCAGTGCGCACAAGCCTATGACGAGGAAAAGGCCGCTGGCGATGTGGCCTACAAAGAAGCCGTAGAAAGCGCTTTCGCTATTGGTTTCATAGAAACGCAGAGTGTCGTCACCGACTGCGAATTGCAGCACGCCGAGCGCAAAGTGCGCGAAGGCCAGCGCGACGAGCAAAACCAGCGCACTGCGCCGCCAGTCGCTTCGCAGTCCGGCTGTGGACATGATGATGGCCAGCGGTCCTGCGAGCGCGAACAGCGCAATCAGCGTTCGTGCGCGGTCGAGCGTGACGGGGAACCAGCCCTCGCCAACACCGATAAGGTCTCGCGTTTCGACAGCCATCTCGCGGCCCGGCAAGCTGCGCCACAGTTCGGCGGGCAGCGGCACCAATTGCATGAGCGGCAGCAGAATGGTGAGCGGTACGAGAACCTTAAGCCAAAGCGGAGCCTCGGTGAGGAACCGTTTCACAATGCCCGGCTGCAGGAGAATTACAGCCAGAGCGGCGAGCTGCACGACGAGATTGGTCAGTCCGTGACGGATGCCGCCCCCGCCCAGGAGGACAGCGACCACAAGCAGCGCGACGAGTGGCCAGCCGAGGTCGCGATGTACGCGAACAAGGCGCGCGATGCCGGAATCTTTTTTCAGCGTCGACACTAGACCCCCGCGGAATGGAACGACTGTTACAAACAAGAAAAACCTCGCCGACCGGGGCCGGCGAGGTCAAGAATTCTTTTCGACTGACCGATTAGTCGGTGGTGTCGTCGTCCACTGCAACGATGATGCCGACGATGACGGCAATAGCAGCGAGAACAGCGAGGATGGTGGCCGAGCCGCCAAGTTCGCTCTTCGTGGTCACAGTTTCGGTACCACGCTCAACACCCGACATCTTGACGGGCTGAACTGCGATGGCGCCGGTGTCGGCCGCACGGGTGCCGGCCTGAGCTGCGACGGGAACGACCGCCATGGCTACTGCACCGAGGCCCGAGAGAAGGCGGCTGGTCTTCATAGGTAATCTCCTAGTTTTTCTTCTTAAGCGAGAATTCGAACGGCTGGCTAGCAATGATTCCCCCTAGATGCAACCGGTTAAAATACGATTGCAGGGTTTTCCCGCACCTGCACAACCAAACCAAACACAGGAACCCCCAATGGTTCCGCGATTGGTCTAATTTATTTATATTGCGGTCTTTTTACGCAGGATAGTCATCAATACGCATTCGGGTGCACGAGCACACGGGCCGTTGCAAAAATGATACGGATGTCGGCCAATGGCGACCAGTTGCGAATGTATTCGAGGTCTGCATTCAAGCGGTCCGTGAGATGGTCTTCGGTCTCGGTCGCGCCCCTGAAGCCCCGCACCTGGGCCAAACCAGTCAAACCGGGCTTGAGCGAATGGCGTTGCCAGTAGTCGGTATCGATTTCCCAGAACAGCTTGTCGTTCGCGAGCGACCCCAAGGCATGGGGACGCGGCCCGACCAGGCTCATCTCCGACCGCAGCACGTTGAGTAGCTGCGGCAGTTCGTCGATGCTGGTGCGCCGGATAAACTTGCCGATACGCGTGACCCGGTCGTCATCCCGCGAGGTTGAGCGCGCTCCTTCGGAGTCCAGCTTCGCCACCTTCATGGAGCGGAACTTGAGCATGTTGAACATGACATTGCCCTGACCCATCCGGGGCTGGACGAAGAAAACGGGCCCACCGTCCTCCAGCTTTATCAGGAGCGCCACCACCAGCATGATCGGCCCAAGGAAAATGAGTGCGGGTATCGTAAAAGCGAGATCGATTGCGCGTTTTGTCAGCCGGTCGCGTAGTCCCAGCGGCCCTGCCGACACCACGAGAAATGACCAGCCATCGTGCCGTTCGAGCGCCAGCGCTCCCAGTTCCTGCAAGGCTTCGGACACGACTTCGCCCCGGACCCCGGCGGCCCTCATGATCCGCGTCCAGAATACGCGGCGTTCGATAGGACAACTGACGATTACCCTGTCATTATAGAGCATCGTTCGCCCAAGCATGTCGAGCGCCTCGGGGTTGGTCTGGGCGTTTTCCACGAGGGAGGGGTCTGCAGTCACCCGCTCGGCCCCGGGCAGCCGGATTTCCGGACCGCCATCCTCGATCAGCAGGATGTTGCTGACCCTGCCGCCGAACTGGCTCTTGATCCTCAGGGAAACGAAGATTCGGACGAGCGCCATTCCCAGAAACGCAATCGCAATCGCCAGCGTAAAAGTGCTTCGCGCGAAATCCGCGCTCGTCCGGGCATAAAAGGTTAGGACGAGGAAAAACATGACGGCAAATGCTAGCGCCAATCCCATCCGCCAGATCGCATACCGCAAGTTCTGCAGCGCTTCGATCGAATAGACACGGTTATAAATCGCAATCACGAGATAGATCGGCGCGGTCAGCTGCATAACCTGGATAGCGCGCATGGAGACATTCTCGCCGACGTACACCTTCCCAGCCAGCCAGAAACTGGCAAAACCGATTGCGACGTCGAACAGGAACAGCATCGCATAAAGCTGGATCCGACGGTGCTCCATCGAATCGCGAACTTTCGTGTCGAGATAGTCTTTCAAAGACATATTGCTCTCGATGCGAGCGCAAGCACGCCCGCTCCCCATCCTTCTTCCGATTGCGATACAATTTGCGACCACGGGCTAAGGCTAGTCCGCGATAGCGCCGCATAGTCCACACCCGCACAAGTGGCAACGGCACCCAATCGGGAGAATTCCTGATTTTTTGCTGAATTCGACACAGCAGGCGCGAATTGGCCGACCACCTTGCCCTCGTCCACGTCTCTGCTAAAGCGCGCGCAACTCAATCCGAACAGACAGGAAACCCATGGCCAAGATCAAGGTAGCCAACCCGATCGTCGAACTCGACGGCGACGAAATGACGAAGATCATCTGGAAGTGGATCCGCGAGCGGCTGATCCTTCCTTACCTCGATGTCGACCTCAAATATTACGACCTCTCGATCGAGAAGCGCGACGAGACCGATGACCAGATCACGGTCGATGCCGCCAACGCGATCAAGGAACATGGCGTCGGCGTGAAGTGCGCCACCATCACGCCCGATGAAGCGCGCGTCGAAGAATTCGACCTCAAGAAGATGTGGCGTTCGCCCAACGGTACCATCCGCAACATCCTCGGCGGCGTGGTCTTCCGCGAGCCGATCGTTATCGACAACGTGCCGCGCCTCGTCCCGGGCTGGACCGATCCTATCGTGGTCGGCCGTCACGCATTCGGTGACCAGTATCGCGCCACGGACACGCTGATCCCGGGCGCCGGCAAGCTGCGCCTCGTCTTCGAAGGCGAGAACGGCGAGAACATCGATCTCGACGTGTTCGAATTCCAGAGCCCCGGCGTCGCCATGGCGATGTACAACCTAGACGACAGCATCCGCGACTTCGCGCGCGCCAGCTTCGCTTACGGCCTCGACCGCAAGTGGCCGGTGTACCTGTCGACCAAGAACACCATCCTCAAGAAGTACGATGGTCGCTTCAAGGACCTGTTCCAGGAAGTGTTCGACGCCGAATACAAGGCCGAGTTCGAGAAGCACGGCCTTACCTACGAACACCGCCTGATCGACGACATGGTCGCAGCCGCGCTCAAATGGAACGGCAAGTTCGTCTGGGCCTGCAAGAACTACGACGGCGACGTGCAGTCGGACATCGTCGCGCAGGGCTTCGGCTCGCTCGGCCTGATGACCTCGGTCCTGATGACCCCCGATGGCAAGACCGTCGAAGCCGAAGCTGCCCACGGCACCGTCACCCGTCACTATCGCCAGCACCAGCAGGGCAAGGCGACCTCGACCAACCCGATCGCCAGCATTTTCGCCTGGACGCGCGGCCTTATGTATCGCGGCAAGTTCGACAACACGCCCGACGTGGTGAAGTTCGCCGAGACGCTCGAGCAGGTCTGCATCAAGACCGTCGAAAGCGGCAAGATGACCAAAGACCTCGCGCTGCTGATCGGTCCGGACCAGAGCTGGATGACCACCGAGCAGTTCTTCGAAGCCATCGTTGAAGGCCTCGAAGCCGAAATGGCGAATTGGGGCTGAAACCCAAGCGCGTCCGGGTCGTTACCCGGATAAGCCAGATCATCGGGGTCGGCGTGAAGCCGGCCCCGTTTTCGTTTGGGGTCGATAAGTTGAAGACGGGGTATTGATGGCCAAGCAGCCAGCGAAGAAGCGCACCACTCGCCGCAAGGGTTCGGAGAAGTTCGGGCAGAAGCGGCTCGATGTCCGCAACGCGATGATCAAGGACATCCCCGGCATAGCGAACCTCGTACGGCGCGTTTACGAGGACATGCCCGCCTACACCCACGGCGAGATCCGAGGGCAGATCAACAATTTCAAGGAAGGTTGCTTCGTCGCGCTGCTCGATGACGAGGTCGTAGGCTATTGCGCGACCATGCAGCTGGCCGAGGCCCTCGCCTTCCAGGACCACGACTGGGATGAGATTACCGGCAATGGCTACGGCAGCCGCCATGACCCTACCGGCGACTGGCTCTATGGCTACGAGATGTGTGTCGACCCAAAGGTGCGCGGCGTACGCATCGGACGGCGGCTATACGAAGAGCGTCGCGCGCTAGCCGAAGAGAATGACCTGACCGGTATCGTCTTCGCCGGACGGATGCCGAATTATCGCCGCTATCGCAGGCGCGTCGAAAGCCCGCAGGATTACCTGAACCAGGTCGTCGAAAAGAAGCTGCACGACCCCGTGTTGCGCTTCCAGATGGCCAACGGTTTCGAGCCGGAACGCATCATGAAGGGCTACCTACCCGAGGACAAGGCCAGCATGGCCAATGCCGTGATGATGGTCTGGCGCAACCCCTATGTCGAACGCGACCAGCCGGTGAAGAAGCGTATTCCGCGCGGTGTCGAGGCCGTGCGCGTGGCGACCTGCCAGCTGCAGGCGCGCCAAGTGGCAGACTACGAAGAATTCATGCGCCACGTTACATATTTCGTAGACGTTGCAAGCGATTACGAATCGGACTTCATAGTCTTTCCCGAACTTTTCACGCTCATGCTGCTGAGTTTCGAGGAGAAGGAACTCTCGCCCGTAGAGGCGATCGAGCGCCTGTCCGAATACACTCCGCGCCTGCGCGACGACATTTCCGAGATGGCGATGCGCTACAACATCAATATCATCGCCGGCAGCCACCCGACGCGAATGGAGGATGGGGACATCCACAATGTCGCCTATGTCTGCCTCCGCGATGGCTCGGTCCATGCGCAGGAGAAAATCCACCCCACGCCGAACGAGCGCTACTGGTGGAACATCAAGGGCGGCGACAAGGTCGAGGTGATCCAGACCGATTGCGGCCCGATCGGCGTGCAGATTTGCTACGACAGCGAATTCCCCGAACTCAGCCGCCGCCTCGCCGACGAGGGCGCGCGCATCATCTTTGTGCCGTTCTGCACCGACAGCCGCCAGGGCTACCTCCGCGTGCGCTATTGCGGGCAGGCGCGCGCCATCGAAAACCAGTGCTTCGTCGTACTCTCGGGCAATGTCGGCAATTTGCCAAACGTCGGGAATATGGACATCCAGTATGCGCAAAGCTGCATCCTGACACCTTGCGACTTCCCCTTTGCGCGCGATGGCATCGCCGCCGAATCCACCGAAAATGTCGAGACGCTCACAATCAGCGACGTGAACCTTGCCGACCTGCAATGGGCGCGCGCGGAGGGCACCGTGCGTAATCTCGCCGACCGCCGCTTCGACCTCTACCGCATCGAGTGGGACGAGGACGGAAAACACCCCGGCAAGCCACGCCCGCGCCGCGAACCGCTCGGTCCTGCGCATCCCGGCGGTGGCTAAAACTTTCCAAGCGTCGTGACTTCGTAAAACCTGCTGGCTAGAGCTTACCCATGGCATCGGGCGAACTGGCATCACCTGCACTTTCCGACGCGCTCGTCATCCTTGGCGCGGCGGGCATCGTCATTCCCGTTTTCACCCGGTTCCGCATCACGCCGGTCATCGGGTTCATCCTCATCGGCATTCTCGTGGGGCCTTATGGCCTCGGCCAGATGGTGTTCGAGCGACCATGGCTCGAACACGTCACAATATCGGACCCGGAGGCGCTAGATTTATTCGCCGAATTCGGGATCATCCTGCTCTTGTTCGCCATCGGGCTGGAGCTCTCGTTCAAACGCCTGTGGCAATTGCGCAGGCTGGTCTTCGGGCTTGGCGCCGCTGAACTACTGATTGGCGGCATCTGCCTTGCCATCGTCCTCTCGATGATGGGGCAATACTGGATTGGCGCATTGGCTTTGGGCTTTGCGCTCGCCTTCTCCTCGACCGCCATCGTGCTGCCGATTTCCGGGACGTCGAGCCCAGTCGGCCGCGCTGCCCTGTCGATGCTGCTGTTCGAAGACATCATGATCGTCCCCATCGTCTTCATCCTCGGCGCGATGGCACCCAATGCCGCGTCGGAGGGCTGGGAAGGCCTGCTAACGACCATGTGGCAGGGCGCCGCGGTGATCGCGGTGATGATGATCGTGGGCCGTTTCGCCCTCCCCCGCCTCTTCGCGCAAGCCGCGCGCACAAAGAGCCCCGAGCTATTCCTTGCCGCTGCGATGCTGGTGGTCATCGGGTCGAGCCTCGCGACAGCCGCCGTCGGCCTCTCGCCCATCGTCGGCGCGCTGATTGCAGGCCTGCTGATTGCCGAGACCGAATACCACACCGAGGTCGAAAGCATCATGGAGCCCTTCAAGGGTCTCGCGCTGGGTATATTCCTCATCACCGTGGGCATGAGCATCGACCTTGCCACCATCGCCGAACATTTCGGCATGATCGCCACAGCCGTGGTCGGCGTGCTGGTCTTCAAGGCGCTGTTGACCGGCGTCCTCCTGCGCCTGATGGGAGCGCGGCGCAGCACGGCAGCCGAGACCGGCATCCTGATGGCGAGCCCGTCGGAAACCACGCTCATCGTACTCGCCGCCGCCAGCTCGGCGCTGCTCATCCAGCCCGGTACCGCGCAATTCTGGCAGATCGTGACTGCCATCGGTCTCACTATCACGCCATTACTCGCTCGCCTTGGCCGTGTGGTGGCGCGCAGGGTCGAACCAGCACCAGAACTTCCGCCCGAGGACGAAGGCGAGCGCAAGGTTATCATCGTTGGCGCTGGCCGCGTCGGACGGCTTGTGGCGCAGATGCTGGACGAGCACGAGAAGCCCTATGTGGCGCTCGACAGCGATGCGGACCTAATCGAAAGCGCAAAACGACAGGGCTATCGTGCTGTCTTCGGCGATGCCGCACGCGGCGACGCGCTTCTCCACCTCGGGATTGAAGACGCACTTGCTGTAGTCCTGACCATGGACGAACCGGTCCTTGCAGAGCGTCTTGTCCGCAAATTGCGCGGCGAATATCCCGATCTCCTCATCGTCGCCCGTGCCCGCGACATTGCGCACGCCGCCGAACTCTACCGCGCCGGTGCCAGCCACGCCGTACCTGAAGCGCTCGAAGCGACATTGCAGCTGTCCGAAGCGGTCCTCGTCGACATCGGCGTCGCCATGGGCCCGGTCATCGCCTCCATCCACGAAAAGCGCGACGAATTCCGCGCGCAAATCGAGGAAGAAGGCGCGCTGGGCTACAAGCCGAAGCTACGCTCCAGCACGGCGGATGGTTGAACGATTGCTCTCCCAAGCCGTTGATTAGGCAAAAGGAGAGTAAATATGAGCCAACAGGACCCAACCAAGCCGACCCCGAACGACGAAAAGTTCAAGCCGCAGAACGTGGCCGAGCCGCAGATGGACCAGGCACCGACCGACCAGCGCGGCGCCCCCGGCGACACCGAGGGCTATGACATCGAGCAAGGCTCGAGCGGCGTCACCAAGAGCACACCCAACGCCTGATTATCTCCCGAAAGAGGAGAAACAGCGCCTGACCGGCTTAGCGCGGGTCAGGCGTTTTCTTTTGCGAGGACCTCGCGCACGGCGGCGATGGCATCATCGGCCTTCGAGCCATCCGGCCCGCCGCCCTGCGCCATGTCGGGACGGCCACCGCCGCCCTTGCCGCCCAGCGCTTCCACACCGGCGCGCACAAAGTCGACGGCGCTGAAGCGGTCGGTCAAATCGTCGGTCACGGCAACGGCGAAAGCGCCCTTGCCATCGTTGACCGCGCAAATGGCTGCGACGCCCGAACCCATGCGGGTCTTGGCCTCGTCGAGAAGCGGACGCAGTTCCTTGGGACTGAGGCCTTCGATGACCTGGCCGGAGAATTTCACTCCGCCGATGTCCTCGTCGGCCGAGCCTGCATCGCCCGAGCCGCCGCCGCCCAGCGCAAGCGAGCGCTTGGCCTCGGCAAGTTCTTTTTCGAGCCGCTTGCGCTCATCGACCAGCGCCGAGACGCGGACCGCTGCTTCGTCAGGCGAAGTCTTCAGCGCGCCGGCAATGGCGCGCACGGTTTCATCACGAGCGAGTAGCCACTGGCGCGCCGCTTCCCCGGTGAGAGCCTCGATACGCCGCACGCCCGAACTGACCGCGCTCTCACTGACGATTTTGAACAGGCCGATGTCGCCCGTCGCCTCGACATGGGTGCCGCCGCACAGTTCGACCGAGTAGTTCTTGCCCTCGCCGCCCTTGCGACCCATCGAGAGGACGCGGACCTCGTCGCCGTACTTCTCCCCAAACAAGGCGAGCGCGCCGGCAGCCACGGCGTCATCGGGTGTCATCAGGCGCGTGCCGACGGTTTCGTTGGCGCGGATTTCCTCGTTCACCTCAGCCTCGATGGCAGCGATGTCGTCATCGCCGAGCGGCTTTGGGTGCGAGAAGTCGAAGCGGAAGCGGTCGTCCGAAACGAGCGAACCTTTCTGCGTGACGTGACCGCCAAGACGGTTGCGCAGCGCGGCGTGGACGAGGTGCGTGGCCGAGTGGTTCGCACGAATGCGGTCGCGGCGCTCAGCGTCGATTTCGAGGTGGACGGCATCGCCGACCTTCACACCGCCCTTGGCAATCTTCGCGACATGCGTGTGCAGGCGACCAAGCGGTTTGTTGGTGGTCGAGACCCTGGCATCGAGGCCCTCGGGCGTCCAGATGCGTCCGGCATCGCCGGTCTGGCCGCCGCTCTCGCCATAGAACGGCGTCTGGTTGGTAAGGATGATGACTTCATCGCCCTCGCCCGCGCTGTCGACTTCCTTGCCGTCTTTCACCAGCGCGACCACTTCGGCCTCGCCCGTGGTCGAACTGTAACCGGTGAATTCGGTCGATCCTACGCGCTCTGCGATGTCGAACCAGACTTCTTCGCTGGCCGCCTCGCCGGAGCCCTTCCAGGCAGCGCGCGCGGCGGCCTTCTGCTGCGCCATGGCAGCATCGAAGCCGTCCTTATCGACGCCAATGCCGCGGTTGCGCAGCGCATCCTCGGTAAGGTCGTAGGGGAAGCCATAGGTGTCGTAGAGTTTGAAGGCGGTGCCGCCGTCGAGTGTGCCGCCCTCGCCCATGTCGCCGGTGGCTTCGTCGAGCAGCTTGAGGCCCTTGTCGAGCGTGCGGCGGAATTGCGTTTCCTCGCGCTCTAGCACTTCCTGGATGAGCGGCTGGCCGCGCACGAGTTCGGGGTATGCCGCGCCCATCTCGCTGACGAGTTCGGGCACAAGACGGTGCATCAATGGCTCGCTCGCGCCGAGAAGATGAGCGTGACGCATCGCCCGGCGCATGATGCGACGCAGGACATAGCCGCGGCCTTCGTTGCTGGGCAGCACGCCATCAGCAAGGAGGAAGCTGGTCGAGCGCAGATGGTCGGCGATGACGCGGTGGCTGGCGGTCTTGTCGCCTTCAGCCTTGACGCCGGTCAGTGCCTCGCTTGCGCCGATCAGCGCCTTGAACGTATCGGTGTCGTAATTGTCGTGCACGCCTTGCATGACGGCCGCGACGCGCTCGATGCCCATGCCGGTGTCGATGCTGGGCTTGGGCAGGTCGCCAACAATTTCGTCCGCTTCCTGCGTGAACTGCATGAAGACGAGGTTCCAGATTTCGACGAAACGGTCGCCGTCCTCTTCCGGGCTGCCCGGAGGGCCGCCCCAGATATGGTCGCCGTGGTCGTAGAAGATCTCCGAGCACGGGCCGCACGGACCGTCAGAGCCCATGGCCCAGAAATTGTCCTTGGTCGGGATGCGGATGATGCGCTCGTCGGCAAAGCCGGAACGCTTCTTCCACAGGTCGAAGGCTTCGTCGTCGGTGTGATAGACGGTGACCAGCAGGCGGTCCTTGTCGAGACCCCATTCCTTGGTCAGCAGGGTCCAGGCGTGGTCGATCGCCTGTTCCTTGAAATAATCGCCGAAGCTGAAATTGCCGAGCATCTCGAAGAAAGTGTGATGCCGCGCGGTGTAGCCGACATTGTCGAGGTCGTTGTGCTTGCCGCCGGCGCGCACGCATTTCTGTGCGCTGGTGGCGCGCGGTGCGGGCGGGGTCTCGAGGCCGGTGAAAGCGTTCTTGAACGGCACCATCCCGGCATTGACGAACATCAGCGTGGGGTCGCTGAAGGGCACGAGCGGCGCGCTCGGCACCTCGGCATGGTCGTTGCTGCCGAAATAATCGAGGAAGGAGCGGCGGATTTCATTGGTCGACGTCATGCGGGCGCAATTAGGCAATCGTGGCCCCCGGGACAAGCCGCAAAAGGGCCGCAATCCGCGAGCCGATGCCTACCAGATGAAGTAGGCCCCGCCCTTCTCTCGCGCGCGCTGCCAAGCTGGCCGCGCGTGGATAGCCTCGACGAAGCGGGCGAGCTTGGGAGCCTTCTCGCCATAGCCCTGCATGACGGCGATTTCGGCGGGAAAACTCATCATCACGTCGGCCGCGCTCCAGTCGTTGCCGACGAAGTGCAGGTTTTCGGAAATTTTCTCCTCCGCATAGGCGATGTGGGCTGCGAGCTGTTCGTCGACGCGTGGCATCAGCGGGGCAGCGGCATCGCCAAGGCGACCGGCATAGATCTTCAGCATTACGGGTACGAAGAAAGAGCTCTCGCCGAATTGCATCCATTCGAGATGGTCAATCCAGGCATCGCTGCTGCGGGCCGGGAGCCAGCTCTCGCCGCCATGGCGTTCGCAGAGGTATTCGATGATGGCTCCGCTTTCGCTGATGAGGCGACCATTGTCCTCGATGACTGGCGACTTGCCGAGCGGGTGGGCATTCTTGAGTTCGGACGGCGCAAGGTTTGTAGTAGCGTCGCGCTGGTAGGAGACGATGTCGTAATCCGCGCCCAGTTCCTCCAGCAGCCAGAGGATGCGCTGCGAACGGCTGTTGTTGAGGTGGTGGACGGTGATGGTCATGCGCTCTCTCCGAAAAATTTGCCCCTGCCTAGGCAGGCGGAGAGCGGAGCGCCACCCTCAATCTTCCATCCCGATCACACACGCGAAAAGCCGGTGCGGCGGCAATGGGAGAGAGCGCGCGCACCGGCTTTCCGTGTTTCCGGGAGCGCCGGGGGACAGTCCGGCTGGCGGCGAGGCGGCGGGGAATGGGTGCTGCCTCGCGCTCCCGCTTGAAGCGATGTGATCAGTCTTCCGCGTCCGGACCAGTCATCATCTCTTCGGCGACCTCGTCGGTTTTGCCGCGGATGGCAGCTTCCAACTTGGCGCACATTTCAGGATTTTCTTTCAGGAAAGTCTTCGCGTTCTCGCGGCCCTGGCCGATGCGGACGCTGTCATAGCTGAACCAGCTGCCCGACTTCTCGACCACGCCGGCCTTCACACCGAGGTCGAGGATTTCGCCGATCTTCGAGATGCCTTCGCCATACATGATGTCGAATTCGACCTGCTTGAACGGCGGGGCGACCTTGTTCTTGACCACCTTCACGCGGGTCGCGTTGCCGATGACTTCGTCACGATCCTTGATCTGGCCGGTACGGCGGATGTCGAGACGGACCGAAGCGTAGAACTTGAGCGCGTTGCCGCCGGTGGTGGTTTCGGGGTTACCGTACATCACGCCAATCTTCATGCGCAGCTGGTTGATGAAGATTACCATGCACTTCGAGCGGTTGATCGAGCCGGTCAGCTTGCGCAGCGACTGCGACATGAGGCGGGCCTGCAGGCCGACGTGGCTGTCACCCATCTCGCCTTCGATTTCGGCGCGCGGCACGAGCGCTGCGACCGAGTCGACCACGAGGATGTCGATGGCATTCGAGCGCACCAGCGTGTCGGTGATTTCGAGCGCCTGTTCGCCCGTGTCGGGCTGCGAGACAATCAGCTCGTCGATATCGACGCCCAGCTTCTTGGCATAGACCGGGTCGAGAGCATGTTCGGCGTCGACGAAGGCAGCGGTGCCGCCGGCCTTCTGCGCTTCGGCGATGCAGTGCAGCGCGAGCGTGGTCTTGCCCGAGCTTTCCGGGCCATAAACCTCGATGACGCGGCCCTTGGGCAGGCCGCCCACACCCAGCGCGATATCGAGGCCGAGCGAGCCGGTGGAGATGGCCTCCACATTCATCGCTTCCTTCTGGCCCAGCTTCATTGCCGAGCCCTTCCCGAATGCGCGATCAATCTGCGAGAGCGCTGCGTCCAATGCCTTCTGGCGGTCTGCGTCCACTTTCTTTCCTTCTACAAGCTTCAGGCTGGCCGCCATGACATATTCCCCTTTGCAATATCCAGAGCCGCTATCGACTCTTCAACTGGAACGTCATGTACCCACTTTGTTCCATAAGAACAAGAGTGGAACAGAATTTTTTTCCAACAGGGTCGAAAATCAGCGCAGGGAGGCCTTGGTCGGGCGCACGCGGTAAGTGCGGTCGAAGGTGCCGTTGGCGGGGACTTCCACCTCGATGACCATTTCGCCATCTTTGATTTGCGGCTTGCGGCGGGGATAGCGGATTTCCCATTCGTCGGGATAGCCCATCATCAGCCGCACGCGTACCGGTGCATCATTGGCATTGCTTAGCAGCACGCGCATCTTCGACCAGCGACGACCGCGGTCATAAGCGTCTTCGTTCTCGATATGCGCGCATTCGGCAAAGACATGTGTGCTCTCGCCGATGGTGAGCTCGACATCCTGGCCATAGGGATAATCGCGCAAGCTCAGTTCGGAGACCAGCTGGGGGCCGACGCTCGTGTCTTCATAGACGGTGAGGTTACCCATGGGCAGTGAGGCACCAAGGCCAAATTCCTCGGTATTTTCGGTCACCAGCTTGATTTGCGTCTCCTCCATATCGGAGAGCTCTTCGATGTCGTCGAAACCATCGCCCGGATCGCATTGCGCCTCGTAAATCCAGCGCGTGCGGACCGCTTCGCGCGAGAGGAAAGCGACCTGCTTCATGCCCTTGGCGGCAACCGTGACGGCCCGCGGAACGCGATAGAGCTTGAGGTCGCCAAGCGCCTCCTCCCGCGCCATGGCTTCTGCCGAAAGGACGGTCACCGGGCTGGCAAGTTCGAGCGCCTGCTGCCGTGCGCGCGAGCCGGTCACCACAATTGGCATCGCCGAGTCCATCATTGCCGGAGGCGGTGGCGGGTAAGGGCCATAGAAAGGTACCGGCGAGCCCGTGGAGGTGGAACCTAGCGGATAGCAATTGAGGCGGAGCGGACGGGCAGTTGGCGCATCGGCGAGGTCTTCGAAATCGCTTTCGACCACCAATTCGCCGGCAACCACCATCAATTCCGCATCGGGAAGAGACTGGCCGTTGTCGTTGAGCACGGTGAGCCAGCTCATCAGCTGCATGTCGAACGTGCCATCCGCCTTCCCGTCGCCGAGGTAGGCGACGTAGTTGGCCTCCCAGTCGAAGCCCCATGAGAGGTAGGTAAGCGTAACCTCGTAAGTGCCGCCGGTCTCGCTGAAGGTGTCAATGTTGAAGATGGGATTGGCGGAGAGTTCGCGTGGGACACTCTCGAAGGTGAGCTTCTCCGGAAGTCCCGAACACCGGACCGCCTCGAACCCGCTTTGAGTCTCCAAAACGAGGCCCCCGTCGGCGCGAGTGCGGACGATAGCCTCCTCGCTGCTCGCCTCGCCCGTGCCGGGATTGGTGCGCGTGATGGTGACGCGGTTGCCGAGCGTGCGGTCGACCAGCGCGGCAGGAGACAGGAGGTCGGCGTTGCGGTTCTTCTCGATTGTGCCGCCCGGAAGTCCGGTGACGATGGCGCTGACGGCAACCATGCCCTCTGCCACGCCTTCGAAGAGGATGGTCGACTGGCCGGGCGGGAGAGTGACCGTGCGCGTCTCGCTTATCATCGCGAAACCTTGCGGCCAGCTGCGACGCATCCGCTCTTCCTCCTCGCGCTCGGGGTCGCGATAGACGGTGACGGCGTGATGGCTGGGCGCAGAGGCGAAAATGCGCGCGCGGTTCTCTTCCTGCGCGGTAGCAGGCATGGCCAGCGCGCAGGTCAGGGCCGCGGCATATGGGAGCGAGAGGCGCATGGCGCTTACCCTCCCGCTCAGTAGCGCGTTTCGTAAGTCACTCGCATTACCCGCTCGTCATTGGCGGGCACGCGCACGGTCCACTTGCGAGTGCCGATGCTGTGCTGCTCGCCCTCGACATCCTCCGAAACCACGCGGTAGTCGCGGCTCCACCAATTGGGCTGCAGCCCGCGCTGGAACAGCTCGACATCGACCGGCATCGGCTTGGCGTTGAAGAAGGTGTAGCGCATGGTCGTGCGGTAATATTTCACCTCGACCTCGATATCCTCCTCGCGCACGACCTCCCCATCGACGAGGACGCGCTTGCGGTAGGAGCGCTCGAATTCGCCCTTGGAGATTTCCTCGCGGCTTTCGACCTCGGCCTGCGTGTAGACATCGAAGGCGTCGCCCGTGGTCAGGCTGAGCTGGCTCCCCATCGGCGTGTGGCGGATGCTCGATTCGCCGATGAACTGCGGCGAGCCCTGGCTGTCGCGCTGGTAAAAGCGCACGGTGCCTGCGGGCAGAGCATCGCCCAGCCCCTGCTCGCGCGAGGTACTGAAGCGGATGGAGGTATTGACTGCGACCGGGCTCGGGTCGCGCGCGAGCCAATCAATATAGCTCGTGTAGCGACGGTTGGCCGGCACGCCCTGCACGTCCAGAAAGCTCACCTGCTTGGTCTGCTGGTTGGCGATCGTGGTGCGGCCTTCGATGGGATAAAGGTAGAAATCGGCCAGCCGCTCGCGATTGGCGGTTTCCGTGCCGGGACGGACCATTGTTCGGCGGGCGCGGCGGCGGTCTCGCTCCCGCGTCGGGTCGCCCGCGACGAGCAGCAAGTCGGCATCGTGGAAGGTGGTGCCGGTGGTGTTCGTCAGCGTTACCCAGCCCTGCATGTCGATGAGGCTGTTGCCCTCGTCGAACAGCGCGACATAGTCGGCATCCCAGCCCAGCCCATCGGTGAGGTAGCGAATGGAGGCGGGGCGGCGCCCTGCCCGCGTCGAATCGACCATGACCGAGAGCGTTGGACGCGCGCGCAAATTAGGCGGGACACGGTCGAAAATGGCGCGCACGGGAAGGCCATCGTCGCGCAACACTTCGATGCGGTCGCCGATTTTGACGACCACGCCCCCTGCGGTCGAGAGCACCGTGGCCCGCTCGCGCGTTTCGGCACCAGTCGCGGGATTGGTGCGGATGAGGGTGATGGTCTGGCCGATTGCCTTTTCCATCAGCTTGGTCGGCGTGAGCAGGTCGAAGTCGAAATTCTGCTCGACAATGGCCGCGCCATCGGCGGCGAAACTCAACGTCTCTGGCTTGATGCGCGCCGAGACATCGGGGAATTCGATGCGGCTGCGTCCATTGGCAATGTTGAGCTGGCGAATGTCCTGCACCAGCGATTCGCCGCCATTGTAGATGGTGACCGAAACGTCGCCCTGCGCGGTGGCATCCGGGTCTGCGAGCGCCTCTGCTTCCGTCTGCGCGGCTAGCGGCATGGCTGCCAGAACTGTGGTGACTACCAGACCCGGAATGAAACGACCCGTCATTGCTGCTCCCCTCGTGTCGAGGCGAAGGTCGCGCAACGAAGTCAGGCGTCGACCTTGGCCTGTTCCCCCAAGACTTCGGACACCTTCGCATTAATTTGCTGGACGCTGAAGGGCTTGGGTATGAAGTGCATGTTGTCGATATCGATGTCGTTACGCAACTGCTCTTCGGCATAACCCGACATGAAAAGTATCGGAATCTTCGGTTTTACCTTGCGCACGGCGCGCGCCATTGCCGGGCCGTCCATCGCGGGCATGACGACGTCGGACACGATGAGGTCGAATTCGATATCGCCATTGGCGACCTGCGCGAGGCCTTCCTCGCCATCGCGCGCGGTAGTGACTGTGTAGCCTGCGCGGACCAGCGCGCGTTCGGCAACGGCGCGGACCATATCCTCGTCCTCCACCAGCAGCAGCTTGCCGCCGCCCGACCATTCGCTGGCCTTGGCTTCTTCGGGCTCCTCGCCGCGCATGGAGGCAGGGATTTCGCCCTTGTGGACCGGCAGGTACATGGTGAAGCGCGCGCCTGCCGCCTCGCCGCTGGCGTCGGTGACATTGTCGGCGAAGATGAAGCCGTTCGACTGCTTCACGATACCATAGACCGTCGAAAGGCCGAGGCCAGTGCCCTTGCCCTGCTCCTTGGTCGTGAAGAAGGGCTCGAAAATCTTGTTGATGTTGTCCTGTGGGATGCCGCCGCCCGTGTCCTGCACGATGAGCACGGTGTAGTCGTCAGCGGGCATGATATCGATGCCCATCTTGCGCACGTCGCGTGCCGAGACGCGGCGGGTCGCCAGCGTCAGGCGCCCTTTCCAGTCCTGCTTGCCGAGCTTGGCCGCGTGGCTCTGCATCGCATCGCGCGCGTTCACGGCAAGGTTGATGATGACCTGCTCGAGCTGCTGCGGGTCGGCGCGCACCGGGCCGAGTTCGCGGTCATGGCGGACGGAGAATTCGATCTTGTCGCCCATCAGGCGTTTCAGAAGCTGGCTGACCTCGCTCACCACGTCGGGCATCTGCAGCACGACCGGCCGCAAGGTCTGCTGGCGCGAGAAGGCGAGCAGCTGGCGGGTCAGTGAGGCGGCGCGGTTCGAGTTCGCCTTGATTTGCTGAATGTCATCATAGTCGCTGTCGCCCGGCGTGTGGCGTAGCAGCATGAGATCGCAATAGCCGATGATCGCGGTCAGCACGTTGTTGAAGTCATGCGCGACACCGCCTGCGAGCTGGCCGACGGCCTGCATCTTGGTCGCCTGCGCGACCTGGCGGCGCAGGCGTTTCTCTTCCGTGGAATCGCTGATGGAAAGCAGCACCGCCGCATCACCCAGCCCGCGCACACCGGCGAGGCCGATGGAAACCGGCTCTTCCTTGTCGTTGGCAAGGCGCACGGCCATGTCGCCGCTGGCGGTCGCGCCCTTGGCGAAGCGGCGCACGGTGTCCGCCATCGCTGCCTTGTCCTCGCGCACGACGAGGTCGGAGGGGAATTGCGGCAACCCCATATCCTCGCGCTCGACTGCGCGCAGGAATGCCTTGTTGGCGAAGAGGAAGCGACCATCGCGGTCGGTCAGAGCAAGGCCGAGCGGGAGTGCCGAGAGCAACGCCTCGAGCTGCGGGATGGCCGCCTTGCCGCTTCCCTGCCAGCCACCGCCGATGCCGACCGTGCTATCGACCAGCAGCATGAGCGCGGGCGCGGCTTCCTGAGGCTCGCCTGGCTTGGCAGGCGGCGGGTCTAGCGGAACATGGACCAGCGTCTGCGGCGAGCCTTGCTGGCCCTCGCGCGCGAAGAAAATACGGTCGCGGTCATCGGAACGCAGAAGCTGGACGAATTCCTGCCCGGCCAGTGTCGCGTCCTTCGCACCGGTAGCCCGCTCCGAAAGTCCGGGTGTGGCCACCTGCACGATCCCGTCGGGTGTTACGAGGGCTAGTTCGATGCCCGAACGCGACATGATCGTGCCGAGCGGCCCTGCGATACGTTCAGCCATCCCGTCATGCGTTCGCTGGCGGACGATTTCGCCGAAGCGCCAGACGAGATAGTCCTCGCCTCGCCCCACTCGCTGGATGACGAGGCTGTAGACGTTCTCGCCCATCGACAGCGGCAGGTCGGTACACTCCGCCGAACCTTCGCGCCATGCTTGCCGCGAGGCGTCGGCAATCTTCTGCTTCGCTTCGTCGGAGAAGGGAATTTCGTGCGGCGCGGTGTCGGCCTTGAACCATTTCTCGTAAGTCGAATTGGCGCAGGTCAGGCGATTGGCGCGGTCGACCACGGCCACGCCGCGGCGGCGGTTCTGGATGGCGGCGGCAGTAACGGACCAGTCGGGCTGGCCGACGCCTTCTTCGACCGGCTTGCTACGCATGCGTGCAGAAAGCAAGAGTGCGAGCACAACCGCGATGAGCGAGCCGCCATAGGCCGCGGCCGCGAGCGAGGTTCCGGCGGCCAGCCAGACGAGACCGACCGATACGGCAAAGGCCAGCAGAATGCCGAGCAGGAGCGGGACGGGCGGGAGGCCTTCGACGTCTTCTTCCGCCGAGAAGCTCATTCAGCGCCCTTTTCGAGCCGCTCGTCCAGTCGCGACTCCATGTGGCGCAGCCGCCGGGCGCGCTTGCGGGCTACGACGAAACGCCAGATGAACCCTGCAAGAAGGTAGCCGACAGCGGCCGTGACAATGGCAAGGACAAGGAAACCAAAGGCAGTCACACCGCCAACCTCGAGCCAGCGCGCGAGCGCGCCGCTATCCTCGGCCAACTGCCCTGCCCCGCCTCCTACTGCGGCATCGATATTAAGCACGAACTTGCCCGTCTGGTTGGCGAACAGCAGCCAGAACGGCAGCGTGAAGGGATTGGTCACAAAGGTCACGAGCGCTGCCAGCGGCACGTTCGCCCTTGCAGGCAATGCCATGAAGGCGGCGAGAAAAATTTGGCCCAATGGCACGATGAATGCCGCGAACAGGCCAAGTGCGACACCGCGCGGCACGCTGCGGCGGGTGAAGCGCCAGAGTTCGGGGCTGAGGAAGCGGTGCGCAATGGGCTTGAGGAAACGGTTCTTCGCCATCTCCTCGCGCGTGGGCATGTGCTTGCGGAGGAAATCCGCAAGGAAAGTCTTCGATTTCAAGCCGCTCACGCCCATGCTCCTGCCATGCGCCGCAAGGTGGCGTGGCGCAAGGGGCGAGAGCAATGAAAAGGCGATGAAACCGGCATGATTATCGATGTGGTTAGCACATGGGACTTGCAAAAGGGGTGAACGGGAGAATTTATCCCTTTTCGCGCATCAGCCGGGCCTTGTCGCGCTTCCAGTCGCGTTCCTTGATGGTCTGGCGCTTGTCATGCGCCTGCTTGCCCTTTGCCAGAGCCAGTTCCACCTTCGCGCGGCCGGTCGAGTTGAAATAGATCGACAGCGGGACCAGCGCCATGCCCTTGCGCTCGACCGCGCCGAACAGTTTTTCGATTTCGCGGGTGTGCAGCAGCAGCTTGCGCGGACGGCGCGGCTCGTGATTCAGGCGGTTGCCGTGCGAATATTCGGGGATGTTGGCATTGATGAGCCAGACCTGCCCGTCGCGCACCTCGGCATAGCTTTCCTTGATGCTCGCCTCGCCCGCACGCAGCGCCTTTACCTCGGTGCCCTGCAACGCAAGCCCGGCCTCGAAGGTCTCCTCGACATGATAATCGAACCGCACACGCCGGTTGTCGGCGACGGTTTTCTGCTTGTCGAAAGTGGCGGGCTTGGGACGTGCCATAGGGTGCGCGCATCTAGGCGCAATCGTGGAAAAGGCCAAGCCCCCTGCCCCATGTTATTGCTTCGGTAAGTCATGCCGTGCGAAAGACGCGCATCTATTTGGGGGTCGCATGAAATTTTTCCGTCACTGCCTGGCAGTATTCGCTGCCGCGTCTTTCGCAATTTCGGGCCAGTCGCTTAGCGCCAAGGAGCCTGTGCCTCTGTCGGCATATGGCGAACTACCCGACGTCGAGGACGCGGCCATTTCGCCGAGCGGCAACAATATCGCCGTGCTGATGACCAGCGGCGGCATGCGGCAGATTGTCGTCGTTGGCCCGGACATGCAGCTCATGCGCCGCGTGGCGGTGGGCGACGCCAAGGTGCGAGGGTTCGACTGGATTGGTGACGACCAGCTGCTTTACATCACCAGCCAGACCGAAAAGCTCTGGGGCTTTACCACCGACAAGGCCGAGTTTTCCGTCGCCCGCATCATTCCGGTGACCTACGACGGAGAGGTCGAGACCGTCTTCGCCAATAAGCGCAATCTCGTAAATTCCATCAACGGTAATTACGGCGTTCGCTTCGTCGACGGCCGCTACGTGGCCTATTTCGGGGCGATCGAGCTGGAAAAGCTCGGCTCCAACATGCGCGAATACACGTGGAAGCACGGCCGCCCCTACCTCTACCAGGTCGAAACCCACAGCAACCGCGTCAGCAAGGTCGCCAACTCGGCCAGCGAGAACGAATATCGCGACTGGGCAGTGGGAGCCGACGGCAAGGTCGCTGCGACGCTCGACGTGAGTTACATCGATGGCGACTGGAAATTGAAGTCCGGCACCGACGACGTCATTGCCTCGGGCAACCAGCGCAATGGGCGCGTAGGCCTGGTCGGCCTCGGCTATGACGGAACGAGCGTCATCTATTCCGAACGCGATGAAGAAAACATCACCCGCTGGTATGACATTCCGCTCGCAGGGGGCGAACCCAAGCCGTTCCTCGACGACGCCGATGTCGAGCGGCTCTATTGGGACGAGACGACCGGCTATCTGACCGGATATCTCGATGCCGAAGAGGGCCCGGTGTTCAAGGATACCTCCTACGGCAAGACCGCAGCCAGCATCAGGGCGGCTTTCGCCGATTTCGATATGCGGATGGTCGACTGGACGCCGGACTTCAAGAAGGTCCTCGTGCGCACGAGCGGCAACAAGGACAGCGGCACTTGGTTCGTGGTCGACCTGTCGACCGGGCAGGCCAAAGGTATCGCCTACGAGCGCAAGGCACTCACCCCGGACCTCGTGGGCGAAACTTCGGTGTTCGCATATACCGCTGCAGATGGTCTCGAAATGGACGGTATCCTTACCTTGCCGCCGGGCAAGGAGGCCAAGGGTCTACCGCTGGTCATGCTGCCGCACGGCGGTCCGCATACCCACGACACCGAAGGGTTCGACTGGTGGGCGCAGGCCTTCGCCTCGCGAGGCTATGCGGTGTTCCAGCCCAACTTCCGTGGTTCGACCAACCGCAACCAGGCCTTCAAGCTGGCAGGCTATGGCGAATGGGGCCGCAAGATGCAGACCGACCTTTCCGACGGAATGGCCGCGCTCGCCGAGAAGGGCATTATCGACCCGAGCCGGGCCTGTATCGTCGGGGCCAGCTATGGCGGATTTGCGGCCCTGGCCGGCGTGACGCTGCAGCAGGGCCTCTACCAATGCGCCGTTGCGGTGGCTCCGGTGAGCGACATTACTGCCATGTATCACGAGGACTTCCGCGCCTCGGGCAGCCAGCGCATCACCAAGCGCGCGCTGCTCGACCAGCTTGGCCCCAAGGACGGCTGGGACGAGGTTTCCCCGCGCCGCTTTGCCGCAAAAGCCGACGCGCCGGTGCTGCTCATCCACGGCAGGGACGACACGGTTGTGCCCTATTCGCATAGCCACAAGATGGCCGATGCGCTGAAGGACTCTGGCAAGCCTTATGAACTCGTCACGCTCGACGGAGAGGACCACTGGTTGTCGCTGTCGAAGACGCGTCTCGAAATGCTCGAGGCAGCGGTCGGCTTCGTAGAAAGGCACAACCCGGCAGACTGACGGCCTTGATTGTCTCGCCACCGTCCCTGTCGGTATTTGCGCTGACGGGGACGGGGCGTTCTAGGCTTCCGCCACCTCATTGGGCCGCGGGTCGGGGCCGTAGGTGGCTGCCTTTCCCTTGGGCGGAAGAAGGGCAATCAGGATGATAAGCAGGATACCGGCGACTCCCACCGAGACCAGCAATCCCAGGTCCTGCTTTTCGATACCGATCAGCGAGGGATGACCGCCCTCGTCGAACACTGAAATCAAAAAGGTGAACGGAACGAGGAGCGCGGTCCAGCCTGTCCACCCGATATCATGCGAGCGCCGTGCGATGAGCGCGGGTATCGGGGCCAGATAGGCAAGAGTAATCAGAGTGGGTAAAAGCGTCAGCTGTCCGCCTTCAGTCTCCATCTGCAAGCCAAGTTTGAGCAACAGCCACAGAATGAGCGCCGCCGCCCAGTTACCGAAGATAAGATAGGTCCAGACCTCGGTGCGGCGCGACCGGCCGCTGAAGTCGAACGCGCCGCGCAGCGTGCGCGCAAGATCGCTGGGAATGTTCAGCAGCGGGCTACGAACGGCCATGATCAGAGCAACCCCGCGTGTTCAAGTGCCTCGTCCACTTGGCGGCGGCTCGCCTCGCTCGCATTGCACAGCGGCAGGCGCACGTCTTCGGAGAACCAGTCGTGCACGCGGCTAAGCGCATATTTCACCGGCGCGGGGCTCGCATCGGAGAACATGGCGTAATGCAGCGGGAACAGGCGATCGTTGATTTCGCGCGCCTTGATCAGGTCCGCGCTCGCTATGGCCTCATGGAATTCGGCACACAGTTTCGGCGCCACATTCGCCGTGACCGAGATGCAGCCCGAGCCGCCCGCAGCCGAATGCGGCAGCCATAGCTCGTCATTGCCCGAAAGCTGGCAGAAGTCGCGCCCGATGCCCATGCGATGGTCCGCCACGCGCGACAGGTCGCCGCTCGCGTCCTTAATGGCGATGATGCGGTCGGGGTACTTGTTGACCAGCTCGCAAACGGTCTCGTCCTCGATATCGGTGACCGTGCGGCTGGGCACATTGTAGAGCACGATGGGCAGGTCGCTGTTCTCGGCCAAATGGCTGAAATGGGCGATGAGACCCGTCTGGCTCGGGCGGTTGTAATAGGGCGCAACGCAGAGGCCCGCAGCCGCGCCCGCCTTCTTGGCGAACTGCATATGCAGCAGCGCATTGCGCGTATCGTTGCTGCCGCAACCGGCAATCACGGGGACCCGTCCCGCCGCCTGCTCGATGCACACTTCGATGACGCGATGGTGCTCCGCATTGGAGATGGTCGAGGCCTCGCCGGTCGTGCCGCAGGGGACCAGACCCTTGCTGCCGTTTTCGATTTGCCAGTCGACCAGCTTGCGGAAAGCCGCCTCGTCGAACGACCCGTCGCGAAAAGGAGTCGCCAGAGCCGGAATCGAGCCTGAGAACATTTTCTTCTTTCCTGCGTTAGTTACATGAAAAACGGGCGCTTTAGGGCACCCGCGGACACAATTCATTCACCGCCTGATAAGGAGGGGCCGGGCATTATGTCCAGCATGGGCCGAAAAACATTATATTCTTTCGCACTTATGGCCGGCTCCGCGCTGGCCTTCCCGCTTGCCGCGCAGGCACAAACACCAACGAGCTGGCCTGACAGCAACCGCAATGCGATGGTTGCTCAGACCCCCGGCAAGATGTCGTCGACGATTGCTCGATGGGAATATCTGACGAAGTCGGATGACGGCTCCTTTGCCGATTACGCCGGTTTTATCACCAGCTATCCCGGCTTCCCCAAGCAGGAACTGCTCCAGCGTCGCGCCGAAGCCGCACTCGATCGCGGAGCGGCTGCTCCGCAGGCGCTCGTCCAGTTCTTCGACGCCAATCCGCCCATCACCAATGGTGCCAAGGCGCGTTACGCGCTGGCGCTCGCTGCCATGAACCGCCCGAACGCGGGCGAACTGGCGCGCGAGGCGTGGCGCAACGGCACGATGAGCGGCCCCGCAGAAGCCTATATGCAGGGCCTGTTCGGCCAGACCTTCTCGCCCGAGGACCATGATGCGCGCATGGATGCGCTGCTGTGGCAGGGCAATCTTGAGGCGGCCTCGCGCCAGATCATGCGCGTCTCGCCTGCCTATCGCCCGATGGCGCAGGCGCGTCTTGCCCTCATCCAGGGCAGCACGCCTAGCGATGCCGGTCTCACCGTTCCGCAGGGCGCGATGAATGACGCTGGCTATGTCTATAATCTTGCGCGCTATTATCGCAGCAACGGCCAACTGCCTGCAGCAGTGAACCTGCTGTCGAATCGCGCGAACTTCGCCACCCCCGCTTTCGACGGGACCGATTTTGTGGTCGAGGCTCTGCGTATCGCGCAGGGCTCCGACGCGCGCAGTGCGGTGAACATCGCCTCGAAGGTCGACGACCTCTTCGCGCCCGGCACCGATATCTCGGAGCGCAGCTTCACCCTGCGTGACAAATATACCGACCTAATGTGGCTCGGCGGCACAAAGGCGCTTTGGTCGCTGGGTGACGGCGCGCGCGCCGCGCCGCTCTTCTATCGCTATGGCTCGGCAGGCAAGACGCCGCTGACCCGCGCCAAGGGCTTCTACTGGGCGGGCCGCGCTGCCGCTCGCGCCGGAGACCGAGAAGGGGCGGAACGGTACTGGGACATGGCCGCGGCCTATCCCGATTACTACTACGGGCAGCTGGCGCTAAGCGAAATGGGCAAGCCCATGCCGACCTTCGCGCCGATCCTGACCGCGGGTATCGACGAAGAGACCCGCCGCGAATTCAACGCGAGGCCCTCGACGCAGGCGCTGCGTGAAATGGCGCGCAACCGCCGCGACTGGCGGACCGAGCGTGCGTTTTTCGAAGTCATTGCCGAACACGCCAAGACGCCGACGGAGATGGCGCTCGTCGCCGAACTCGCCCGCGAAACGGGCCTCGAGGAAATGGCCGTTGTCGCAGGCATGGTCGCTGGCGAGACCGGAGTTGCCGGTTTCGAGCGGCTCGGTTTCCCGACCGTCCCCACGCACTCGGGCGCGAACTGGACCATGGTCCACGCCATCGCGCGCCAGGAAAGCGAATTCGACCGCACCCGCGTCAGCCATGCAGGCGCACGCGGCATGATGCAGCTGATGCCCGGAACCGCGCGCGAAGAAGCGGGCAAGGCAGGCATCCAGTACATGTCGGCCAGCCTCACGGGCGACCCGTCGTACAATATCCGCCTCGGCGACCAGCATTTCGCCCGGCTGATGAGCCGCTATGACGGTGCCTATCCGCTCGCGATTGCCGCCTACAACGCTGGGCCGGGCCGTGTGAATGAATGGCTGCGCCTCAACGGCGACCCGCGCAATGGGTCGGTCGACTGGGTTACCTGGATCGAACAGATCCCCGCGAATTTCGAGACGCGCTATTACGTGATGCGCGTCATCGGGAATGCGGTGAGCTATGCCAACATGTATCCGGACAAGTCGGCACCCTACCAGCGCGATGTGAAGCATTACCTTCCACGCTGACTTGCGCTAGGGGCTGGCCCCGTAATGCAGGGCAAGACCAATCCGATAACACCGGCAGGCTATGCCGCCATGAAGGCGCGCTATGACCATTTGCTGGGCAAGGAGCGGCCGGAGATAGTCGAAATCGTCAGCTGGGCCGCCGGAAACGGCGACCGCAGCGAGAACGGCGACTATCTCTACGGCCGCAAGCGCATGCGCGAAATCGACCGCGAGTTGGGCCATCTCTCACGCCGGATGAAGGCCGCGCGCGTCATCACGCCGCAAGACCAACCCGACAAGAGCCGCGCCTTCTTCGGCGCGACCGTCACGCTTGCTGACGAGGATGACGCGGAGAAGGTAGTGACGTTGGTCGGCGACGACGAACAGGATGCGAGCCAAGGGCGCATCGGCTGGTCGAGCCCGCTCGCTCGCGCTTTGAAGGGCGCAATGGTTGGGGACCTGCGCACCGTTCGCCTGCCGGGCGGCAACAAGGAGTGGGAAATTGTGGCCATTTCCTATGCGTAAGCTCGCCCTCCCCGCACTCGCCGCCTTGGTATTCGCCGCGCCGCTGGTGGCGAAAGACAGCCTCGGCGTGTTCTCGACCTGGGCCGCCTTCCGCGACCCGTCGGTGCCGCGTTGCTATGCCATTGCCGAGGCTGAGCCGAGCACGTTGTCACGCGATTTCCAGCCCTACGCGACCGTAGCCAGTTGGCCCGCGCGCCGTATCCGCAGCCAGGTTCACCTCCGCCTCTCGCGAGAGTTGCGCGCCAACACCAGTGTCACCTTGCGCATAGGCCGCACCAATTTCCGCCTCACGCCCGGCAAGGCCGATGCGTGGGCGCGCGATGCAGCAATGGACAGCGCCATCCTCGACGCCATGCGCAAGTCCGACAGCATGACCGTCTACGCCACCGATGCGCGTGGTCGCCGTTTCTCCAACACCTACCCGCTTGCAGGCGCGGCCACCGCAATCGACGCGGCCACGCTCGCCTGTACGCGCCGCTGACATGAAAAAGGCCGGGAGCGCTCTCACGCTCCCGGCCCGTTGTTTAGCTGGTCTGGCGCTTAGAAGCGCATGCCGAAGCCAGCCATGACCTGGTGACGGTCGAGATCGAGATCGAAGTCGGCCGTGTCGGGACGGTCCCCCTCGAAGTCGAGTTCACCCTGCGAATAGTTCGAGTAGCGATATTCGACCTTGGCGAAGGTCTTGCCGCTCAGCGCATATTCGAGACCTGCGCCGACGCGATAGCCATCGGTGTCGATGTCAGCGCGATATTCGTTTGCACCATCGCTCGAGCGGATATCGAAGGTCGCGTTGGTGTAGCCACCCTTGGCATAAACCAGCAGGTCGTCGTTGGCCTTCACACCAACACGGGCACCGAGATAAAGGTCGCGGCCTGCCGAAACGTTGCCGATGCCAAAGCCTTCGTAGTCACCGTCGTCGAATTCGACCTCGGCGGTCGAGCCGGCATATTCAGCTTCGAGGCCAAGGACGACGCCGCCCGCATCGAAGTCGTAACCGGCACCAATGCCGTAAGCGAGGCCTTCGATCGACTGGTCGTTGTCGGCAGCGGAATCGTCATCGACGGTGCTGCCTGCCTGCGCAACGTCATAACCCGCGAGGGCTTCGAGGCGGAAGCCATCGAAATTGTCGCTGTCCTGCGCCATGGCCGGGGTTGCGACTGCGAGCATCGAACCTGCGACGAGAAGTGCTGCGGTGGTTTTCATTTCATAACTCCGTTTTTGTTGTCCGCCGTCGATTTGCGACCGCGTGGACCAAGAAAACGGCGCTCAGTCGAAAACAGTTTCATGAACATTGCACAACAAGAAAGCGTTGTTTTTTAGCCACATAAGGTGCGACGAAGAGAGCTTTTCCAGCGACGAATTGTGCAGTTGCGAGTTGTGCGACGAGCTGAACCTACTTTTCGACGAATGAAAGGAACGCGAACGCGAAAGACGGATTATTACGCGCCCGCGCAGGCTCTTTCATTCCTTGGCCATCGCGACTATATGCGCGGCTCCCATGGCAGATACGACACTGATGAGCATTCCCGGGCAGGTAGACCCGGTTCCCGTTGCGCGTGACATCACGCCGCGCGCCGATGGCCGCGTGGACCTGATTGGTCTCCCCAAGGATCGCATCCGCGAACTGTTCGAGGAAGCGGGCCTCGAGCCTAAGCAGGCCAAGCTGCGCTCGAAGCAGGTGTTCCACTGGCTTTACCATCGCGGTGTCACCGAATTCGAGGCGATGACCGACATCGCGAAGACGATGCGCCCGTGGCTCGCCGAGCGCTTCGTCATCGGCCGCCCCGAAGTGGTCGAAGCCCAGCATTCGACCGACGGTACGCGCAAATGGCTGCTGAAGACCGCTGACGGGCACGAGTTCGAGATGGTCTTCATCCCCGATGCCGACCGCGGCACGCTGTGCGTCTCCAGCCAGGTCGGCTGCACGCTGAACTGCCGTTTCTGCCACACGGGCACAATGAAGCTGGTGCGCAATTTGACTCCGGGCGAAATCGTCGGCCAGGTCATGTTGGCCCGCGACGCTCTGGGTGAATGGCCCAAGGGTTCGATGGCCGGTCTCGACGAGGCCGAGGATGAAGGTCACTACACCAGCGATGGCCGCCTGCTCACCAACATCGTGATGATGGGCATGGGCGAACCGCTCTACAATTTCGACAACGTCAAGGGCGCGCTGAAGCTGGTCATGGACGGCGATGGCCTCGCCCTGTCGAAGCGCCGCATCACGCTCTCCACCAGCGGCGTCGTACCTATGATGGACAAGTGCGGCGAGGAAATCGGCGTGAACCTTGCCGTCTCGCTCCACGCGGTGACCAAGGAAATCCGCGACGAGATCGTGCCGCTCAACAAGAAATACGGCATCGAGGAATTGCTCGAAGCCTGCGCCGCCTATCCCGGCGCCAGCAACGCCCGCCGCATCACCTTCGAATATGTGATGCTCAAGGACAAGAACGACAGTGACGAGCACGCCCGCGAGCTCGTCCGGCTGCTGAAGCACTACAAGCTGCCCGCCAAGGTGAACCTCATTCCGTTCAACCCATGGCCGGGCGCTGCCTACGACACTTCCACGCCCGAGCGTGTGAAGCGGTTCTCCGACATCGTCTTCGAAGGCGGCATCTCGGCGCCGGTGCGCACCCCGCGCGGCCGCGACATCGATGCGGCTTGTGGCCAGCTCAAGACGGCAGCGGAGAAGAAAAGCCGCGCCCAGCGCGACCGCGAGGCAGCGGAAGCCGAGGCTCAGGCAGCAGCGGGCTGAAGACTGAACTTCGGGCGGCTCCCGTAGGTCGCCCAGCGCCATAGATATTCGAGCGGGCCGTAGCGATAACGCGCCAGCCACCATTTGCTGGCAGCCACCTGCATTGCAAAAAGACCAATCGCCATCAGCGCTGCCATGCTTGGGGGAATTCTTCCGAGTAGGTGGAAGCCGAACCCAAATCCCATGAAGAAAATCCAGAAGTACATTCCGTGCCAGACGTAATTGGTTAGCGCGGTCCGTCCCACTGGCGCAAAGAACTCCGGGATAATCGCAAACCTCTTGCTCCCGTGCATCGCCGCCAGCGCCATTGCGTATCCGGTCGCGAGCACAAGCGCGCCGACACTGTGGGCAAGGACATCGACCAGTGAAGGGAGTGCAATAAGGTCTGCGTAGATCGCCGATGAAAGGACTTCGAGTGCCAAGCCCGCGCCAAGGCACGGCACGACTAATCGTCCGAGTGGAAGCTCGCCCCGGCAAGCCTTGAGCAACATTCCGCTCCGTATCAGCCATGCCCCCAACAGGAAGCGGCCGAACAGGTGAGAGAACCAGCCGAGGTGCCTGAGCCCAATAATCTCCTCCTCGAAATGGAGGCGCGCCATAAGTGCGACATGGCGCCAGTACGGACCCTCGTAGAAAACTTCGCGCTCGAGTTCGTCGAGGCCATGCTCATGCTTCGGCACTATGCTGTCGATGATTGGATCTGCCAGAACAGCCAGGATCAGGCCGAGAAACAGCATCAAGCGCGCGGGCATTTTTCGGGCGAGTAACAGCGCGAAACCAAGCAAGGCATAGACGTGCAGGACATCGCCTGCGAAGATCAGCAGCAGATTTGCGAAACCGATGACGAGCAAGGCGACAAGCCGTCTGGAATAGAGGCTGATGAAGTCGCTTCGTCGCGCTTCCAACCTCTCCATCTGGACCCAGAACCCCATGCCGAAAAGCATGGCGAACAGCGTGTTGGCCTTGTCCCAGAAAGATATGTCGGAGATGGTCAGGACAGTGCGCTGTATCGGGTCGCCAAACCAGCGCTCGAAAGCATCTGCATCGAGCGGCATTTCGTAGAAAACACCACCGATGAAATGGACGAGTAACACTCCGAAGAGGGCCATTCCCCTCAATGAGTCGAGCTCACCGATGCGGTCCGTCGATGTGATTGGCGCAAGACTGTCGCTCGTGGCGTTCATTAGATGCCCCTCCCCTCAGACCGCTGCTTGCCACAAATAGGGTTATTGGCGCAAAGTATGGTGATGGACCCGGCCACTCTCGAATATTACCAGACCAACGCGCCGCGCTACACGCTGAGCTTCGGGCAGGCTCCCAGCCGCCATCTCGACAGTTTCCTCGACCGGCTGGAGCCCAAAGCGCGTGTCCTCGAACTAGGGTGCGGCGGCGGACGGGACTCGGCGCGCATTATCGAGCGCGGGTTCGATCTCGATGCCACCGACGGCACGGCTGCCATGGTGAAGAAAGCCAACGAGCGATTCGATGTCGGCGCGCGGGTCATGCGGTTCGACGAACTGGATTCAGTGGCAGCCTATGATGCTGTCTGGGCGCATGCTTGCCTTCTGCATGTCGCGCGGGCCGATATTCCGAACGTGCTGGCGGCAATCTACCGCGCGCTGACGCCCGGCGGCTGGCACTTTGCCAATTACAAGTTGGGGAGCGGCGAAGGCCGGGACCCGCTCGGACGGCTGACCAACCTGCCCGATGAGGCGTGGCTCGAGCAGGCCTATCGCGAGGCGGGCTTCGATATAGAAATGACCGAGCGCTATCGCGGCGAAGGCGCCGACGGCGTGCAGCGCGACTGGTACGCCCTCACGCTGCGGCGGCCTGCGTGAGGCTTTCCTACTTTGGCGCTGTGTGCTGAGAAGGTGTCCATGAGCCTTCACACGCCTTCGAAAACTGCCGGTTTCCGCGACCTCCAGCGGAAACTCGATTTCTGCCCATGGACCGTGTTCCATGTGTTCCATGTGTTCCATCCTGTTGGAAAAGCATGCCGTCCATGAAAGCCGAAGTCCTCGCTCTGTGCACCGGCAAGGCTGCTCCCCTGCCCGACGGCAAGCTCAGTTCCATCGACAAGACTTCAGTGGAAGGCCCCGTCCGCATCACGCGCATGGGCCTCGAGGGCGATACGCAGACCGACCGCAAGCACCACGGCGGCGAGCATATGGCGGTCCACCTCTACGCCGCCGACCACTATCCCTACTGGCTTGAGGAAATCCCAGAGGTTGCGCGCCTCTCCGCCCCCGGGGCTTTCGGCGAGAACCTTCATACGCGAGGCATGACGGAAAGCGAGGTATTCATCGGCGACCGCTTCCGGCTGGGCAGCGCGCTGCTCGAACTCAGCATGGGCCGCCAGCCCTGCAGCACGCTGGAGCGGCATTTCCAGCGCAAGGACATGGTCAAGCGTATCATCGCGAACCACCGCTGCGGCTGGTATTATCGCGTGCTCGAAGAGGGTGTGGCCGAGGCAGGCGACGCGCTCGAACTGGTAGAGCGAAGCCAGGAAAAGTGGAGCGTGGAGGAAGCCTTCGCCCTCCTTTTCGACCCAAAGCGCGAGTCGTCCAAAGGTGAGACGTGCGATCTGCTCTCACTCCCCGCGCTCGGCCCGCAATGGCAGGCCAAGTTGCGGGCAAAGCTCGCATAATCCCAACGGCTCATCCGTGAGGCGCGCACGACTTATCGCTAATATGGAGTTAAGCGCGTTCGTTCAGCCGCCGTTGTAATTCCGATGCGCTAATTGCAGCCAGGGATTACCAAAGGGACACGACATGAAGAAATTCGCAATCGCAATCGGCGCTGCCACGCTCGCGCTGACCGGCATAGGAACCGCCGCACCGGCTGCCGCCGACCCGCCCGCATGGGCTCCGGCGCACGGCAAGCGTGCCAAGGACAAGGGTCACCGCGTCGTGCGGGTCTATGACGACCGCGGCTATTACGTCTCGCCGCGCCGGATCACGCGCTCGAGCTACATGTGGCGTGGCCGCGACGGCCGCTATTACTGCAAGCGTGACAATGGCACGACTGGTCTCGTCATCGGTGCCGGTGTCGGCGCGCTGGCCGGTCACGAGCTGGCAGGCCGCGGCGACAAGACGCTCGGCGCCATCCTCGGCGGTGCTGTCGGCGCGATCGTCGGCCGCGAAATCGACCGCGGCAGCCTGAGCTGCCGTTAAGACGGATCTGACCTGACAAGGGTCGCAATTGGCGGCGTCGTCACTCCTAAGGTGGCGGCGCCGCTTTCCTATTTGCAAGACACAGCCTATGCCAGGGTCGATGAGCGAAGAGAGACCATCGGTTCTGGTAACAGGCGGCGCCAAGCGTCTCGGTGCAGCGATTTCGAGGGCCTTCGGTGAGGCGGGATGGCACGTGGTCATCCACTACAATTCCTCCGGTGAGGAAGCAGAAGCCCTCGCTGCCGAACTGTCCAGTGCCGAGACAGTGCAGGCGGACCTTTGCGACCTCGATGCCGTCACTGGCATGGTCGAGACATTGGTACCTCGCCTCTCCGACTGGAGCGCGCTCGTCAATTGCGCCTCGGTGTTCAAGCCCGACGATGTAACCGGACTGGATGCGGCAACGAACAGGCAGGCCATGGAGGTCAATTCCCGTGCCCCCGCGCTTCTCGCACAACGTTACCTCGCCACGGCGCGAGCCGCTTCTGGTCGCCATGTCATCCAGGTCACCGACCAGAAGCTCGCCAATCCCAACCCGGATTTCTTCAGTTATACCATGAGCAAGCACGCGCTGGATGCTACGATTGCCATGCTTTCGATGGGTGCGGCGCGGGACGAAGACCGCGTTTATGGCCTCGCACCGGGCGCCATTCTCGCGAGCCACGACCAGAGCGAAGCAGAGGCGGAAATCTCGCATAAGATGAACCTGCTCGGCCGCCGCACCTCGGCCGGCGAGGTGGCAGACGCGGCGGTGTTCCTAGCCAGCGGCAACCTTGCCAGCGGCCAGACGTTCTACATCGACAGCGGCCAGCACCTGCTGCGGCAGGAGCGCGATGTCATCTATCTCGCCCGGCAGGCTACCTCATGAAACGCCACTCGTTCTCGACCCGCGTCTGGCACTGGAGCAACCTCGTCTGCGTGGTGGTGCTGTTCATGTCAGGCCTCACCATCTCCAACGCCCATCGTCGTCTTTACTGGGGCGACTGGGGTTTCGCGCCCGAGCAGGCATGGCTCGAAGTCCCGCGCTTTCCCGACTGGATGACCATTCCCGGCTATTACAGCCTCGCGGTGGCGCGCGATTGGCATATCCTGATGGCCTGGCCCTTCGCGCTGATGCTGCTCTTCATGTGGGTCGCCATGCTGGTAAACCGCCACTTCAAGCGCGACATCGCCACCAGTCGCAAGGAATGGAAGCCCGCCAATATCGCCGCCGATGTGAAAGCGCATCTGAAACTCGATTTCGACCACGGCGGGGGCAAGTACAATTTCCTGCAAAAGCTGGCCTACGGCGTCGTGCTCGGCGTATTCCTGCCGATGATGGTCTTCACCGGCATCGGCATCAGCCCGGGGATGGAGCCGACATTCGGCTGGATGGTCGACCTCATGGGCGGCAGGCAATCGGCGCGCAGCCTGCACTTCATCTTTGCCTTCCTGCTGTTCGGCTTCTTCGTGGTTCACGTCTTGCTGGTCCTCCTTGCGGGGCCGTTCCGGCAAATCCGCGACATGATTACGGGAGGAAGGCGTGATGAAGCGTAGGGGTTTCCTCGCCGTGGCAGGCGCGGCTTTCGTCGCAGGCTGCAACAAGGTGGCCGAGAGCAATGCGGGCTCGAAACTGCTCGGCGCGGCGGAAAAGTGGCATCAGGGCGCTCATCGCCTCCTGACCAATCGCGAGGCACTCGCGCCCGAATACCCGAAAAGCGCCATCTCGCCCTATTTCCGCGGCAATGGCTCGACGGACCCGCAGAACGGCGACTATCCCGCACAGGCCGCCGAAGGCTTCGCCAACTGGCGGCTGGAGGTGCGCGGACTGGTCGAAAATCCACTAAGCCTCAGCCTCGACAACATCCGCAAGCTGCCCCAGCGCACCCAAGTAACCCGCCACGATTGCGTCGAGGGCTGGAGCGCCATCGGCGCATGGACCGGCCCGCAATTGTCGCTCCTGCTCGATGCGGCAAAATTGAGGCCGGAAGCCAAGTTCATCGTCTTCCGCTGCGCCGACAATCTCAACGGGCAGGACTATTACGAGAGCGTCGACCTTATCGATGCCTACCACCCGCAAACAATCGTCGCCCACCTTCTCAACGGCGAGCCGCTTCCCGTGAAGAACGGCGCGCCCTTGCGGATGCGTATCGAGCGCCAGCTGGGCTACAAACACGCAAAGTACCTCACAGCCATTGAGGCCGTCGCCAGCCTAGACGACATCGGCAAGGGCCAAGGCGGCTATTGGGAAGACCGCTCCGGCTACCAGTGGTACGCCGGCATCTGACCCTTACTCCGGATATTTGCGCGCCATCGCCTTCCAGTCGTTGCGCAGCAATTCTTCCAGCACATCCATGTCCACATCAGCGAGCTTGTTGATGTAGAGGCAGCTCTTGCCCGTCTTGTACTTGCCCAGTTTCTCCAGCAGCGCATCGCGCCGCTTGCCCGCGACCTCGTCGCAGTAGCCGCCCATCAGATAGAGCGAGTGCTTGGCTTTACGCGGTGAGAACCCGCTCCGCATCCAGTGCACGTCCCGCCCGCTGTCATAGGTGGTGCGATACTCGCCATAGCCGATGATGCTCGGCCCCCACATCTGCGGTTTCTTGCCCGTCACCTTGCGGAACAGCGTGTCGAGAACCTTCGCCTCCTCGCGTTTCTTCTCCGGCTCGACAGCCTCGATGAAATCCGCCGGGTCGACATCGGTTATCTGGGTTTTGGCATCAGTCATGGACAACATCCTATCACTCGATTGACTCCCCGCAATCCCGTGCCATCCTCCCCCTGTCACGCGTGGGAGAGAACAAGCGTATGTGGTTGCTCGACAAGTTCCTGAAAACTGCCGTCAAACATGGGCGCATGAAGGTCACCGACCATGACGGGACGACCTATGAATATGGCACCGGCGACGCGAGCCAGACGCCCATCCACATCCGGCTAACCCACAAGAAGGCCGCGAACCACATCGCCCGCTATCCGCAGATGGGTGCGGGCGAGGCGTTCATGTGGGGCTGGCTCAAGGTCGAGGAACCGCAGGATATCCGCGACCTCATCCTCTTCGTCACCGAACAGGCGGGCAAGCCCGGCGACAAGGCGCTGAAACCCAAGGGCAAGCTGCGTACCGCCGCCCAGAAACTCATCGCCAGGGCCGACAGCATCAATTTGCGCAGCAAGGCGAAGAAGAACGCCGAGCATACCTACAATTTGACCCGCGAACTCTACGAGCGTTTCCTCGACGAGGACCGCCAGTACACCATGGCCTATTACCGCGAGGATCCGGAAACCACCTCGCTCGAAAAGGCGCAGCTCGACAAGAAGGCGCACCTCGCCGCCAAGATGCACATCAAGCCAGGCCAGCGCATCCTCGACATCGGCTGCGGCTGGGGCGGCTTCGCGCTCTACCTCGCGCGGCATTACGACGTGGAGGTCCACGGCGTCGCGCTGGCCCCCGACCAGATCGCCTTCTGCAAGGAACGCGCGGCGGAAGCGGGCGTGGCCGACAAGGTCAAGTTCTCTCTTACCGACTACCGCGACGTTCAGGGTGAATTCGACCGCATCAGCTCGGTCGGCCTGCTCGAGCACGTGGGCACGCCGCATTACCCGCAGTTCTACGAACACACCGCGCGCCTGCTCAAACCCGACGGCGTGATGATGAGCCACTGCTGCGGACGCGCCGGCCCTCCCGGCTTCACCGACGCCTGGACGCGCACCTACATCTTTCCCGGCGGCTACATCCCGGCCCTGTCCGAACTGGTCAGCCAATCCGAGCAATACGGCTGGCAGGTGATGGACGTGGAGGCGATGCGCTTCCACTACAGCCACACGCTGGAGGAATGGTACAACCGCACGGTCCAGCACCGCGCGGAGATCGTCGATATGTACGACGAGACCTTCTACCGCATGTGGCTCTACTACCTCGCTGGCGCCGAACAGAGCTTCCGCCACGGCGACATGGTCAACTGGCAGTTGATCTACGTGAAGGACCGCAATGCCATCCCCATGACCCGCGAGTGGATCATGGAAGAAAGCGCCCGCCTGCGCGCCGCCGACGAAGGCAATGTGCCCGAGTGGCGCTTTGCGCAGAGGGAAGCGGCGGAGTAATTTCCAAATGCAGAGCGCTCCCGCAAGCTGCGCGGCCGCGTGTTAGTGAATTTAACGCAAGTTGATGAACTACATGCGGGCGGCGCCGTCCATAGAGACACGCCAAAACGCCAAAGCCCCGCACGGTGGCGGGGCTTTCGGGGGGTGAGGGTTTACAGGGTCAAAGAGCGCGGGTGAGGTTAGCGGGGCGGATGCCTGTAGGAAAGCAGCTGTTTGCTCGTGTCTCAATCGTGTCAGGACTGAGAAACCGCTTAACGCACCGAGTGGGGTTCGCGCTCGAGAAGCCCGAGAGGATGAGCAAATGAAACCCGGTTCTGGAAGCAACACACTCGATCAGATTTCGATAGCCATCAGCCTTCCGTTAGGGAACCTCAACAGTGGGAAAGCACCTCGCAAGCCTATGATTCCACCGCCTGGTGGCAAATGGTGTTGAAAAACTCCGACAAATGGAAATCCACCCATGTCTGCCAACCCTCAAAATGATCATCGCTTTGGCGAAGCGGCTTCCATCTTTATCGCTTTTCTTATCGTTTCGATAATCGTCGGTGGCCTTGCGTTTCTGGTCGCGTCAGAACCTTTCCTAACCTCGTCGAGTACAGCACGAAGTAGCGACCATGCCATGGTCTTTTGGACTGGGGTGATTGCTTGTTTTACGGCAGTATCAGCTGTCGTCAGCATCTTAGCAGTCGTAATTTTGCGAGCGACTCTTGTCGAAACCCAAAAAGCTGTCCGAGAGACCTCAGAAGCTACAAAGGAGATGATCAGAGCGAATAAAATTGCAGAAGGCTCCCGCCGAGATTTGATACGACCCGTCATTAAAGTATCTTCCAACGGCCCCTATGTTAAGGAGCATAATTTGGGGTTGGTAAGTGCGTCTGGCGAATGGCCGAGGACAATTCCGCTCCACGTCTTCGTTCAAGTTGAAAACATTGGAGCAACAGATGCGATCATCGAAAAAATCGAGTTCGACTTCTCTTCTCCAGCACCGGCTTGGGATGCCGACGTCCTAGAATTGAACAGGCAACACATCGGCACTCATCTTGTCTCCCAAGGTCCACCAGTAGAGATTAAATTCGTATCTCTAATTCAAGACCTTACAGAAGAGCGGTATTGGCAAATTAAGTCCGATCCTCCTTACCTTCTCGCGAAGATCTTCTACCGAGACGTTGTGTTTGGTGTGCTCCGAGAAAAATCATTCTCGTACCGCCCAAGCACCCTGTGGAGTGGCGACGTCAAGCCATTCGGGTCAGCAGAATTGAATTATGACAAAGAGCACACTGAACAGTGATAGCGATAATCTAACCCTTCACCCCCGCACCCACCGATAGACCGGCCCGAACCCCACCAGCGCGGCTCCCACGAAGGGCAGCGCCACGACCCATAGGCGCACGCCGGTCACGCCCTCGGGGCTGGCGATGCTGATGGCGGCGGTCATGGCGAGGCCGACGCAGATCGCGATCATGCCGATGACGAGGCGAAGTTGCGGGACCGGGGTCTCGCGCTTGGCCGCTCCCATTCCCCGCTCGTAGCGGGCGAAGATGGCGATCAGCGGGAGAAGCGCGGCGATGTAGAGCGCGAACCAAACGGGGCGGGCGAGCCACCATTCGGCGGTTCCCGGCATGACGCGCAGGCCCACGCCTCCGGCTGCCCATGCGGCGACCATGACCAGCACGTAAGACGTCAGGTGCCAGAGGTAGACGGTCATGATCATGCCGTTCATCAGCACGGTCGCGGTCCAGAAAGTGAGGTTGTCGAGCAGCTTCCGCCCCCACGGCTCGAGCGCCAGCACCAGACCCGTTTGCGTCACGCCCAGCGCCAGCAGCGCGAGCGTCGGCGGCATGGAATTGGTGATCTCGGCCCCCGGCACGCCGATCATGGCGATGGGATAGGGGCCGTAGATGGTGAGGCCCACCAGCGCGGCAAGGCCGACAAGGAACAGCAGCAGAGCCCTCCCCTGCGAGAGCCTGTCCTGCTGCCAGGCGTAGCCAAGCTGGTGGATGCCCAGCCACACGAAGAGGAAGTTGAGGAAGTTCACATAGGGCACGCCCTGCGAGAGCGTCAGCCAGTCGATCGCCACCGCGCCCGCGATGAAGAGCGCTATGCTGCCCCAGCCCAGCTTTTCCCAAAGCTTCCACGTCAGCGGAGCGAGCGCGGTCACCAGCAAATAGACCGCGAGGAACCACACCGGGATCAGCGCTAGGAACACTGCCATGCGCACCGTCTCGCGCGCCATTCCGACTTGCGTCGCAACAAAGGCGAATGCCGCCCATACCAGCAGCACGGGGAAGACCGGGTTGATGAGGCGCTGGATGCGGCTGGCGAACCACTCGGAATAATGACCTTGCTTGGCGCGGGTCGAGGCCCAGCTCACCCCGTTCGAATAGCCGCCGACAAGGAAGAATATCGGCATGACCTGGAAGACCCAGGTGAGCCACTGGGTCCACGGGAGGATGCCGAGCAAATGCCCGCCGACTACCTCGCCGTCGCTGCCGATATAGGGCGCGGCGACCAGCCAGTGACCGACCACCACCGCGAGGATGGATAGCGCGCGCAGGAAATCGACATAGCGGTTGCGCTCGGGCGGCGCCTGCTCGGCCAGCGATTTTGCCTTGTTCCAAAGTCCCATGTGCTGCGTCCCTCCCACGCGCCGTTTCAGGTTCAGGTCTTAGCCATGCCGCGCGCGGGTTAACAGGAGCCTTCGTCAGCTTTTGCGCAGGACAGCGCGGAGGAAGACCCCGCGCGGGTTTTCTCCGGCGAACTCGGGCAATGCCGCCACATTGCGCGCGGCGCGGCGGCGCAGGACGCCGCTGAGAACGGGGACGCGGTAGAGTACGGCGCGCACGGCCTGTCGCAGGGCGCGCCTGGTGTCGCTCACGGTATAGTCCGGCCCTGCGGCAAACAGCGCGCGTGTTTCGAGCGGCACACGCTCCAGCAGGGCGCGCAAGGTCGGCTGTTCGAAGAAGGTGAGGTGCGGCTCGTCCGGCCCGTTGAGGCGCTCGATGCCGTCGATATCGTTGGGCACCTCGATGATGGCCACCCCGCCCGGACGAAGGCTCTGCGCCACGCGTTCGAGCAGCCCGACGGGGTCGGTGAAATGCTCCAGAACATGGCTGAGGATGACGACATCGTGCTTGCCCGTGCCAAGCTCGCCACGCCCGATGGCCCCGTCCCGCCCCGCATTGGCATCGCCCGAGACCTCGTCCGTCTCCAGCGTGGCGGCGGGATAAAGCTCGCCCAGCGCGCGCAGATTGTGGCCGTAGCCCGCGCCGACCTCGAAGATGGCCGCGATGTCCGGCGGTCCGTGCTCGGCCACCAGCCCCGCCAGCGCCTCGGCGCGCTTGGCATACCAGTGCTGCGTCGCCTCCGTCAGCTGGCCCGCGCTGCCGACATTGCGGTAATCCTCGCGGTAATATCCGGTCAGCGCCGCGTCATCGACCCTGGCCGTATCGACCTGGCTGAGATTGCACGCCTCGCAGCGATAGACCTCGCGCCCCTTATAGATGCGGCGGAAGGCATCGCTCTCGAACACATAGCGGCGCTGGAAGCGCAAGGGTCTGGAACAGGTGACGCAAGTGGACATGGGCGGGCCTTCCTATGCGCGCCCGCTGGTGTCAATCGCCCTGCCCGCGGCTTTGCGCCGCCTTAGCGCTTCTTCATTGCCACCAGCGCAGCGGTGCTGCTAGCGGCGCGGCCATAGTCAGAAGGTGCATCCGAATGTCCGATATCAAACGCGTCGTCCTCGCCTATTCCGGCGGCCTCGATACTTCCGTCATCGCCAAGTGGCTTGAGGTTGAGCGCGGGCTGGAGGTGGTCACCTTCACCGCCGACCTCGGACAGGGCGAGGAAATCGAGCCTGCGCGCGAGAAGGCTCGCGCCATGGGCATTCCGGACAAGCACATCTTCATCGAGGACCTGCGCGAGGAATTCGTACGCGATTTCGTCTTTCCGATGATGCGCGCCAACGCCCGCTACGAGGGCGATTACCTGCTCGGCACCAGCATCGCGCGCCCGCTCATATCGAAGCGCCTCGTCGAAATCGCGGATGAGACAAACGCCGACGCCATCGCCCACGGCGCCACCGGCAAGGGCAACGACCAGGTGCGCTTCGAACTATCCGCCTATGCGCTCGACCCGGACATCAAGGTCATCGCCCCGTGGCGCGAATGGGACCTTACCAGCCGCACCGCGCTCATCGCCTGGGCCGAAGCGCACCAGATTGCCGTTCCCAAGGACAAGCGCGGCGAAAGCCCCTTCTCGACCGACGCGAACCTCCTCCACACCTCCTCGGAGGGCAAGGTGCTCGAGGACCCGTGGCAGGAGACGCCCGACTACGTCTATTCGCGCACCGACCACCCCGAGGACGCGCCCGACACACCAGAATATATCGAAATCGGCTTCGAAAAGGGGGATGGCGTTTCGCTGAATGGTGAGGCGATGAGCCCCGCCGAACTGCTGACCGCGCTGAACGATCTCGGTCGCAAGCACGGCATAGGCCGCCTCGACCTCGTCGAGAACCGCTTCGTCGGCATGAAAAGCCGCGGCATGTACGAAACCCCCGGCGGCGAAATCTACGCCCGCGCGCATCGGGGTATCGAGCAGATCACTCTCGACCGCGGCGCGGCGCACCTCAAGGACGAGCTCATGCCGCGCTATGCCGAGCTGGTTTACAACGGTCTCTGGTTCAGCCCCGAGCGCGAGATGCTGCAGGCGGCAGTGGACCTCAGCCAGGAAAAGGTCAGCGGCACCGTCCGGCTCAAGCTCTATAAGGGCAACGCCATGGTGGTGGGCCGCAAGTCGGACAATTCGCTCTATTCCGAAGCGCACGTCACCTTCGAGGACGATGCGGGCGCCTACGACCAAAAGGATGCGGAAGGCTTCATCAAGCTCAACGCGCTCCGCCTGCGCCTCCTCGCCAAGCGCGACCGGTAGGAAATTTCGCAGAAATTGGGCTTCAGGGCGTAAAATTACGCCCCATCGCCTATGCGCGTTCCGAATTTTGCGACGAGTGGTTGAGTTATCCACCCCCCTCCACAGCGAATTGCGTGGAAAGTGGATAACTCGCGGTTTGACAGCTTGAAGAATCGGCTGATCAGGCGCAGCTTCAATTCATCGGAACGGCGAAGAAAGCTTCTCCTCTCGACGGTCTAACGACTTGAAAGAAGTGAGAAATTCCAAACCGGGAAGACGCCGCGGGATCTGTCCACGCGCTTTTCGAGACCCTCGTGCCGAAGGTTCACGCCGGACGCAAGGCGGGTCGATGACGGAAGTGCGAAGGTTTCCCGAGGTGAGCCAGGCCAACCCGGCAGGATGTGCGAAGGTGGCGTCGTATAAAGGTTTTCGGACCGGAAGGCGATGTGACCGCTTGAGCCTCCCGCCACCAACGGAAGGCATGGCTGCGGAACCGCCCGTTGAAGCGCGGCTGGGCAAGGTAAGCGAACGATCTTCGGATCGCGACGCGACCGACACCGGGCCGAGTGGAGGGTGGATCCGGATGCCGGTGCGAGCGCCGGTGATAGAACCGGAAGGGAAGTCTTCGGACGGAACGGAAGGGAAAACATCGGATGCCAAGTCTGCGTCCCTTGATCTTCGGATAAAGGAACTCGGCCACGCATCGGTGAGAGTGGGGTCGGCAGCAATGCCGGCCCCATTTGCTATGCCCTCCCCCAAATCCCTGCAGCTTGTGCCCTGTGAGCGCGCAACCCACTAAACCTGCCATTACGCGCGATTTGCGCGCCGAAACGTGGCCGAAACGGGGCAGTTGACGCGGACGTTAACGACTCTCCGCAAAGCATCGCCTATAGCCTCCGGAACCGAACGGGAGGTCCATTTATGGCCAATCGCGCGCTTCGCAGCGTACTGTTTCTTGCAGCCCTGGCGCTGCCGAGTACCGCCGGACACTCGCAGGACAGCGAGAGCACCGCCATCGTACAACCGACATTCTCATCGCAATTCGCGCCCTATCGCGAGCTGCCCGATACGCCCGAGCCCGGCGCGCATGCGGTCGACCTCGACACCTTCGAGCCGCCTATCGAAGCAGAACCAACCGGCACCTCGCTCGGCAATGGTGTTGCGTCCTATTACGGCAAGCGCTTCCACGGTCGCCGCACCGCCAATGGGGAGCGGTTCGACATGCACGCCATGACGGCGGCTCACAAAACACTGCCCTTCGGCAGCCGCGTCCTCGTCACCAATCCGAGCACCGGCAAGAGTGTCGTCGTGCGCATCAACGATCGCGGCCCCTTCACTCGCGGGCGCACCATCGACCTCAGCCGCGCCGCTGCCGAGGAAATCGGCATCGTGCGCCGTGGGCACGGCACCGTGGAACTGGCCCTGCTCGACTGAGAGGCAGCCCACGCGACACCGCGTACGGCTTCCCATAAAGGCTCTTACCCGCTTAGCTGTCCGCGCAGCGCGCCGCGCGGGTAGGCACGGGTGTGCACGTCGACGTAGTAGCGGGTGGGCCGCGCCATCATCGCCTTGAGCGTCTCGTCCTCGAGCGAGGCGCATGCCTCATCCATCACCGCCAGCTGCAGCGAAACAAGCTCGCGCCCGTTCTCGCCCCGCTTGCCCATGTGCACATGCGCTTCAGTCACCTCGCCGAGCCCTGCGACTTCGAGATAGTAGCACAGGCTTGCGTCGGCAGGATCCGCATAGGCGTTGAAATCGCCATAGGCGTCGCTGCCCGCACCCCCGCCGACCACCTCGTCGCCATAGAGGTTTGCGCTCAGTACTGCACCGGATTGCGAGACGGCGCTCAGGAAGAGCACGGCAGCTGCAATACCGGCCAATGCGATTATCCATGGTCTGAATGCCATGACCGGTCTCCTTTCCAGGGACCATGCGCCCGCTAGCGGTTCCCGGAAGCGGGCCGGTCCCGCAAATCGCAGTATATACCCTTTTTGTTCCGGACGGAAGCGGCCATCGAGGCCCCTCCCCGCCACCGCCTCAGCGATAGGCGGCGGCGCACTCCTGCGTTATCTGGCGCATCAGGTCGCGCTGTTCGCCGAAGGCATCGGTCAGCTTCAGCCCGCGCGCGTCGAAATCGCGTTTCATGCAGCCGCAGATGTCTTCCTCGCGGCCTGCGAATTCGGGCGGGAACTGCGCGCGCTTGACGCATTGGGGGATGAAGTCCTCGTCCAGCTTGCGCTCGACCTCGGCGGCGATTTCGTCGCTGCTCGTCAGGCCGAATGCGACCAGGAAGCCCACGACCCCTGCCACTATCGTCACAATCCATTTCATCGCCGAACCCTCCCTTGTCCTCGGCGCAGTCTACGCCTCATCGGTTAAGGATTGAAGAGCGTGCTCTGGTCTGCCCTAACGCTTCGCTACATGAGGGCGGTGCGTAACTCCTTGTCGCTGTCGATGAGCCACCACTTCTTCACCCCCGCCTCGAAGGCTTCGAGCTGCCACGCCTCGACCAGCCCGGTCCGCGTAATGTCGTTTCCGGCGAGCTTGTGCGGCGGCGGCGCATCATGGGGGCGCGCGAAATCCATGCGCTTGAGGCGATTGCCCATCCACTCGCAATCCTTCGGCCCAGCTCGGCGTGCGGATCGTCACACTTGCCTCCGCAAGTCCTACAGGGTGGAACAGATAGGATACAGTCCTTGCGATGTTTTTCCAGGCCTTCGGCTCGTACTGAGGGAGCGAAGCTGCCGCCACGCGACACCGGCTCAGCACGAACGGAATCTGATTCAGGTGCCTCCCTCCGTTCGCCCTGAGTCTGTCGAAGTGCAGCCCCGACATCCGCCTCACCTTCCCGTGAAGACCGGTAGTGGAGGCGGCTGCGATAGTGACGAGAGCGCTCATGCGCCCCCACCACGCCTCTGGCTGGCGAAATCGCCGAGTTGCAAGACGAGGCAAGTGCGACCGCGCGCCCAAGCTTATGCGAGGGAGTCGAAGCCTAAGGCGGAGAAGGCCCGAAGCGCTAACCCAATGGACTCGTATGCGCTCCGCCCGGCGTTTGAAGGCCCAAACTAAAAACAGCATTCATGGTTCACCTCATGACCTTGAGTGAACCGGCCGAGCTTGCTTTAAAGATCTAGGTAGAACAGCGTGGTGTTGCCCCCTGCGAAGGGGGCAACACTGCTTATTGGTAGGTCGCCGGTAAGGTCGGAAACTTCGCTTCGAAGGCGGTGCGCACAGCACCAACTACGTTCTTCACGTTGAGTTTGGCGAAGATCGCGGCACGATGGACTTCCACCGTCCTCGGACTGATATCCAACTCCTCGGAAATGTCCTTGGAAGTCAGCCCCTTGGTTATTTCGCCCAAAATCAATGCTTCTCGCGGAGTGAGCGTCTGCAACAGTCCGAATGCCCTCTCGCGGCTCATTTTCTCGCGATAAAGAATGTCGCAGCTCTCTCCGATCGTAGCCACCACATCTTTGAGGCGATCCAGTGTACATGGCCAATTGAGATAGCTCATGACACCACATTTGATCGTTTCTACTACACGTTGGGCAGACGGCCCCGAGCTGTAGGGAATAATCGGATAAAAGATCCCTTTCTTCCGAATAAACGAAATCACCTCGTTCAATTGGCCTCCCTCGTCCGCGACGAATATCGAGAATTCTTTCGGCCAGTACTCTCCGACTTCGTCGAGGCTAGCTACTGGAAATGCATATCCGATTTCGGACAGAGCACGGCACAAGCGATTTGCCGAAGCCGTGTCGCGGTCAACAACGATGAAAGTCTTTGTCGGCACAACTTAATCCCCTGAACTAATCCCCATACGGGAAAACACCTATGAGGGCAGTATGACTTTAAACAGAAATGGCCATTTTCTTGCCCCAGTCTTGAAATAAGTCTTTTCGCGTATAAGTAAAAGTCATCAGGGCGGAGGTCATCCAAATCCATGTCATTGCACTGAATGTCATCCGAGCTAATGACAAAAACAGGGAAAAACTTTAGTCTGTCATTTGACAGAATGTCATCTAAATGCATTACAAACATTATGAAATGCGATGGGCGTCTGGCGAGGAGTTATTGAAGCATCTGTGACAATTCGCGCCTTACGCATTCGGAGTTGTCATTCGGGCGCGGAAGGGGGGATCATGCCTGAAACCTTTATTTTCAAAGCGATAGACCACGCAAGTTCCACCGAGGAATTACTAGATATCCTTAGTGACTTTTATCGAACCTACGGGTTTGACGCAGTTTGTACTGTCCTGCCGAAGAATTTCGATGGCGACGAGTACCAGTTATACGAGCGCGGCCTCCCAGAAGCATGGATAGAGCGCTACAAATCCCAAAATTACTCGGAAACCGATCCTATTCCCGATTTCGTGATCAGGTCGGGGCGTGTCGATACGTTGCACGAGGTCCTCGAAAAGGCACCCCTGACAGAGGAGCAGGAATCTTATGTTCGCGAATTCCATGCCTCGGGAATGACGGATGGGCTGGCGATGCCGACGCACGGTCGCAAGCGAAAAAGAGGCTTCTTCGGGATAGCCCAGGTAAAGGACGAAGACCTTGCGGCAGTCGACCGCTCGCTCATGCATGCAGTCGCGCAACATGCGCATTGGAGATTCGATCAATTGGAGCTGGGGGAAGAATCCGGTGGCGCGCGCCTTTCGCCGCGGGAACTGGAGATCCTCAAGTGGATAGCGGCTGGCAAATCCAACCCGGACATCGCCACGATCCTCGGCATAAGCCTGCCCACGGTAGCAACGCACCTCAAACGCATATTCACAAAGCTGGACGTTAGCGATCGCGTCTCCGCAGCGTTAAAGGGGCAGCGCACTGGATTGCTGGACGACTAGAACCGTACGGATCTCGAGCATCGCCTCAGAACACGAACTGCATGTTCCAGGCCACCACGCCGCCCTGGACCGCGATCGACGTTATCTGCCACGCACCGACCGCTTCGGGCGCGTGCTTGTTCAACAGGTGCGTACCAAGGAAGTGAAGCGCTCCACCGCCCGCCTTGAAGGCAATCAGCTTCGCCATGCTTGGGTCAGGTCCCAGAATGGGGTTCATTTCGTGGCAGGTATTCCGCTTCAGGCACGAGATGGTCTGGACGGTATCGACGATATTCAATCCCTGGAAAATCAACTCCCTGTTGATCATCCGGCGCTTCGCCAATTCTGCTTCGAGCCTGAGCGCATCGTCGCGTTTTTCGTCATTGAAGGGGATGGCAAAGGCGACACTCGTCGGTGCATTGGTTGGGCCAGCCAGCGCGTTGTCAGGTGGCGGAAGGGTGAAACTCTCATCCACATTGACCAGTTGCAGCGTCGGAGCACTTTCTTCGCGCTGTTCCTGGGCACCAGCGAGGCCCGGGAAACTAAACCCCGCCGCAATCATCGCGCCCATTGCGACACACTTTTTCAATGCCCACTTCATTGCAATCTCCCCAGCGTTCGATTGCAATACCAATAAGCATAACGTGCTGAATGCCGATAACCGAAGAACTCCGGTATATTACTTAGAACATTCGGGAGGGCTTACTCCGCAGCCTCCCGCTGCCGTTCCGCGCTCTTGGCCAGCATCGGCTTGAGATACTGCCCCGTATAGCTCTCCGCCACCTCGGCCACTTCCTCCGGCGTCCCTTCCGCCACAACCTCCCCGCCCCGCACACCGCCGCCCGGGCCGAGGTCCAAGATGTGGTCGGCGGTCTTGATGACATCGAGATTGTGCTCGATCACCACCACGGAGTTCCCCTGGTCCACCAGCCGGTGGAGCACTTCGAGGAGCTTCCTCACATCCTCGAAATGGAGGCCCGTGGTGGGCTCGTCGAGGATGTAGAGCGTTTGCCCGGTGCTGCGCTTGGACAGTTCCTTGGCCAGCTTCACGCGCTGCGCCTCGCCGCCTGACAGCGTGGTCGCCTGCTGGCCGACCTTGACGTAGCCCAGCCCCACCTCGTTCAGCATGTGCATCTTGTCGCGGATCGGGGGGACGGCCTTGAAGAAGCCTTCCGCATCCTCGATCGTCATGTCGAGCACGTCGGCGATGGAGTGGCCCTTGAACTTCACCTCCAGCGTTTCGCGGTTGTAGCGCTTGCCGCCGCATTCCTCGCAGGTGACGTAGACGTCGGGCAGGAAGTGCATCTCGATCTTGATGAGGCCGTCGCCCTGGCATGCCTCGCAGCGGCCGCCCTTGACGTTGAAGCTGAAGCGGCCGGGCTTGTAGCCGCGCGCCTGCGCTTCGGGGAGGCCGGCGAACCAGTCGCGGATCTGGGTGAAGGCGCCGGTGTAGGTCGCCGGGTTGGAGCGCGGGGTGCGGCCGATGGGCGACTGGTCGATCTCGATCACCTTGTCGCAATAGTCGAGGCCGGTGACCTTGTCGTGCGCGCCCGCCACGATGCGCGCGCCGTTCAACTGCCGCGCGGCGGAGGCGTAGAGCGTGTCGATGGTGAAGGACGACTTGCCCGAGCCCGAAACGCCGGTGATGCAGGTAAAGGTGCCGAGCGGGATGGAGGCGGTGACGTTGTTGAGATTGTTCGCCCGCGCGCCGTGGACGGTGAGTTCGTGCCCGTTGCCCTTGCGGCGGGTTTGCGGGACGGCAATCTCGCGCCTTCCGGTGAGGTAGTCCGCGGTGAGCGACTTCTTCGACTTGAGCACCTGTTTGAGCGTGCCCTGCGCCACGACCTCGCCCCCATGCACGCCCGCGCCGGGGCCGAGGTCGACCACATGGTCGGCGGTGCGGATGGCGTCCTCGTCATGCTCGACGACGATGACCGTATTGCCGAGGTCGCGCAGGCGCTTGAGGGTTTCAAGCAGCCGATCGTTATCGCGCTGGTGGAGGCCGATGCTGGGCTCGTCGAGCACGTAGAGCACGCCCGAGAGGCCCGAGCCGATCTGGCTGGCGAGGCGGATGCGCTGGCTCTCCCCGCCGGACAGCGTGCCGCTTGTGCGGTCGAGGTTGAGGTAGTCGAGCCCGACATTGTCGAGGAAGCCCAGCCGCTCGTTGATTTCCTTCAGGATGGCGTGCGCAATCTGCCGCTGCGTGTCGTTCAGCGCTTCGGGCAGCTTCAGGAAATAGTCCTTCGCATCGGCCACGCTCATCTTGGTCGGCGTGGCGATATCCGTGCCGTCGATTTTCACCGCGAGCGCCTTCTCGTTGAGGCGCTTGCCGTGGCAGGTCTCGCACGGCTGCGCGGTCTGGAACTTGGCCAGCTCCTCGCGCATCCACGCGCTTTCGGTCTGCAGCATGCGGCGGTTGAGGTTGCCGATGACGCCCTCGAACGGCTTCTTCACCGTGTACTGCTTGCGCCCGTCCTTGAAGGTGAGAGGGATGGCGCGGCCCTTGGTGCCGTAGAGAATGATGTCGCGGATTTCCTTGTCGAACTCCTCCCACGGGGTGGTGAGGTCGAACTCGTATTCCTTCGCGAGGCTGGCGAGCACCTGCATGTAATATGGGCTCGGCGGATTGCTCTTCGCCCAGGGCACGACCGCGCCCTTCTTGAGGCTGAGCGCCTCGTTGGGGACGACCAGCTGGGGGTCGAACAGCTGCTTCTCGCCGATACCGTCACAGGTCGGGCAGGCCCCCTGCGGCGCGTTGAAGGAGAACAGGCGCGGCTCGACTTCTTCGATGGTGAAACCCGAGACGGGGCAGGAGAAGCGTTCGGAAAACACGATGCGGTTGGCGGGCAGCCCTGCCCCCTTCATCGCGCCGCCCGACGCCCCCTCGTCCTCACGCCCCGGTACGACGCCATCGGCAAGGTCGACATAGGCGAGCCCATCGGCGAGCTTCAGCGCAGTCTCGAAACTGTCGGCGAGGCGCGTTTCCAGCCCTTGCTTCACCGCCAGGCGATCGACCACCACTTCGATGTCGTGCTTGAATTTCTTGTCGAGCGCGGGCGCCTCTTCAATTGGGTACATCTCGCCATCGATGCGCACGCGGGTGAAGCCCGCCTTCTGCCATTCGGCCAGTTCCTTGCGGTACTCGCCCTTGCGCCCGCGCACCACCGGCGCAAGCAGATAGAGCCGCGTGCCCTCGGGCAATTCCATCACCCGGTCGACCATATTCGAGACCGTCTGCGCCTCGATCGGCAGGCCGGTCGTGGGCGAGTACGGCACCCCCACCCTCGCCCACAAAAGGCGCATGTAGTCGTAAATCTCTGTCACCGTCGCCACGGTCGAACGCGGATTGCGGCTGGTGGTTTTCTGTTCGATGCTGATCGCAGGCGACAGCCCGTCGATATGCTCGACATCGGGCTTCTGCATCATCTCGAGGAACTGCCGCGCATAGGCCGACAGGCTCTCGACATAACGTCGCTGCCCCTCGGCATAGATCGTGTCGAACGCGAGGCTCGACTTGCCCGAGCCGCTCAGCCCCGTGATGACGATAAGACTGTCGCGCGGCAGGTCGATATCGACGCCCTTGAGATTGTGTTCGCGCGCGCCGCGGACGGAGATTTTCGTAAGTGCCATGAAGGAAGCGTGTTCCTGAATTGTTCGGTTCGGTCAAGGGCGTAAAAATGTGCGATGCAGCTGGTAAAATCGCGACACCCAATCTGATGGTTAACCTTCGGGATTCAAGTGTGTGAAATAATGGACCGCTCTTTCAATAACGAACCAGACTTGCCGCAAGGACTTTGATGCTCCAGAGGGGCTAGAAGCTATTAGGGTCATTAAAATTATGAAGTTTCATGGCGTTGTCAGTCGCCCTATATTGAACGACCATCGGGAAACCTTCGACCAAGTCAGCAGTAAAAACCATTCACCGTCCACTCAATTGCTTCGGAAAACGGCGAACCAAGAGGACGATGTTACGCCTCCCGCGCTCGTTGATCTTGTTTTGCCCGATATCGATGTTCGCGGTGGACCTGTGACGGTTGAGTTCACCGCGACTGCAACTAATGAAGGCACCGGCGTCGATCGGGTCATGCTGTATATCCAGCAAAGCTTCTCGTCCGGCGGGACAATCGTGTCGCCCATCCTGCTCACTGACGAGATCGATAGTTTTTCCGATGGTGTGTCGTCCCGAACCTATGAGGTTGATGAGGACAGCCCGGCTGGTTCCTATTCGATCACGGGAGCCCAGGTTTGGGACAAGGCTGGCAACTCGACCTATTATTCGGCCAGCGAATTGGAAGCGCTGGGGATTGATACAAGGTTCGAAATTTCAAGCAACGTATCGCCTGACGACACTGCTCCGATTCTTACGAGCCTCAACTTGCCTGACATCGACTTGTCGGACGGGCCCGAAAGCGTGACTATCACCGCAACCGCAACCGATGAAGGCACCGGCGTCGATCGGGTCATGCTGTATATCCAGCAAAGCTTTTCGTCGGGCGGGACAATCGTGTCGCCTATTCTGCTTACTGACGGGATCGATAGCTTTTCCGATGGGGTCTCGTCCCGAGCCTATGTGGTAGATGAGGACAGCCCTGCTGGCTCTTATTCGATCACGGGGGCCCAGGTTTGGGACAAGGCTGGCAACTCAACTTACTATTCGGCTAACGAGCTGGAAGCGCTCGGAATTGATACCCAGTTTTCGATCGCCGGGAATATTTCGACCACTGGTTCAGGCGATGACTACGTATCGTTAGACCGCGTGAGCATGGGTGGACAGCTCAGCTACTTGGACGGCGGTCTTGGCCACGATACGCTGGATGCTTCCAACATCTTCGCCGGATCGTGGAGCATGCAGTTCCGATGTTACGATGTTGATGTGGATTTCGCGGGTTATGACATCATCCAGTTTGCCGACTACCAGATTGCCGGATTTGAGGTTGTCGTCGGCAGCGAATTGGGATCGAATTGGTTCTTCATCCCGCACTACACCTCTTCTGTCGAACTAATTGGCGGGAATTTCGACGATTTTTTCTTCGGCAGCTGGGATAACGCCGATCGGTTCTTTGGGCTCGGTGGCAACGACGAATTCAGAGTTTCGCATGGAGACGAAGCGTATGGTGGAACCGGCGATGATATATTCGAACTTAGCCTGCTTTATTCAGGTCGCGAGGCTGGATGGATTGACGGCCAGTCCGGTACTGACCTGCTAAATGCCAGCTTCGGGGCGACCATTGATCTTGGAGCGAAAATCGTAATCACGGCAAACAGCAACACATGTTATATCGTGAACGTAGAAAACGTTCAGGTATCAGCATGGCGCGGCTATGCAACGTCGGTTGACGGCGACGATGCAGCGAACCATTTTTTCGTCGATCCGAATTTCAACGATGGCTCAATCGGAGTGGTTTTCGACGGCCGGGGTGGCGGCGATACGTTGGATGGCAGTGCCGGACGGGATAGCCTCTCCGGGGGCGCGGGCAACGACGTTATCGCGGGGTTTGATGACGAAGACTCATTGTTCGGAGGCGCGGGCTGGGACACGCTTGACGGCGGCGTCGGCGACGACATCCTCGACGGCGGCAACGGCACCGACACGGCGAGCTATGCCTCGGCATCGGCTGGCGTGACCGTCAGCCTTGCCCTGACCGAAGCACAGGACACGCTCGGCGCAGGTCTCGACACTCTCGTCAGCATCGAGAACCTGTCCGGCTCCGACTTCTCCGACACCCTCTCGGGCGACGCCAACGCTAATACCATCTCCGGTGGCTTCGATGCCGATACGCTCTATGGCGACGGCGCGGGCGATACGCTGCGCGGCGATGACGGCAATGATACGCTTCACGGCGGCAATGGCTGGGACAACATGCATGGCGGCGATGGCGACGACACGCTGTGGGGCGGCAATGGCGGTGACCTCATGAAGGGCAGCACCGGCAACGACACCTTCCATGGCGAGGCCGGTTACGACCGCATCTATGGCGAGAGCGGGGCCGACACTGCATGGGGTGGCGGCGATACCGACCTCATCTACGGTCAGGCGGGCGATGACGTGCTTTATGGCGAGGCAGGCGACGACACGCTCGCCGGTGCCAATGGCCGCGACACGCTCGATGGCGGCGATGACAACGACGTGCTCGACGGCGGCGCGATGAACGATGTGCTCATCGGCGGCGCGGGCGACGACGTGCTCATCGGCAGCTGGGGTCTCGACACGCTGACCGGCGGGACGGGTGCGGATACCTTCGCCTTCGAGGCGGGCCACTCGGGCCGCTGGCTGGGCAATGCCGATATCATCACCGACTTCTCGCAAGAAGACGGCGATGTCATCGACCTCAGCGCCATCGATGCCGTTAGCGGCGGCGATGACGATGCCTTCACCTTCACCGGAGGCAGCGAATTCACAGGCGTGGCGGGCGAGCTCATCACCTTCACCGACGGCGAGGACACCTTCGTCGCAGGCGATGTGAACGGGGACGGCGTGGCCGACTTCCAGATCAGGCTGGAGGGCCTTTACGATCTGACGGCGGGGGACTTTGTGCTGTAAATATTCGCCACATATTTATTTTCTGGAGAGCCGGGCGGCAGCAAATGCAGCCCGGCTTTTCTTTTTATTTGGAGCGATACTCTCCAATCAATCGCGCATGTGGTTAGAATTCATCAAGTTTTAGGCGGTACCGCCCTGCCCCATAGGTATTTCTACCAATGCCAGGGGGGACGCAGACATGGCCGAATATCTCATCGAAAAGGAAAGCGACGAACAGTGGGTGGTCACGCCCGACGGCGCGATAATCTATGTCGCCTGCAACGACGGGTATGTTCGCAGCTATGATGCCGCGACCGGCCAGCCAATCGATGAAATCTATGTCGGCAACGACCTCGACAGTATTACCCTGACACCCGATGGCGCTTACCTCGTCGTCACGTTGGCTGGCGTTTTCGATGAAACGGGCAGCGGGATCGATTATAGCGCCAACGCGCGGTTGGCGCTCATCGACCCGACGAGCGACCCCACGTTTGGCGGTCCCACGGTCGATTATTATGATGTCCCGGTTACCGGAGACGAACGCGGCATTGCGGACGTCTCCGTATCCGACACGTACGAGGTCCTGATTTCGCTCCACGGCGTCAGCGGGACCTATTCCTCGCTCGTCAAGCTCGACCTTTCGACCGGGACGGTCGCGCCGGTGGCCAGCGTCGCTGGCGACGGCACCGCGCTCTCGCTCACCCAAGTGGGCGAATATGGCATGACCCTGGTCGGCGAAATCGGCCAGGAAGACGGCGAATACAGCCTGATGCTTGGCGACTACACTTTTTCCAGTAACGCCATGTATTCGACTGGCGCGATCGACTTCAACTCCGGCGTGGAAGCCGTTTCAGGCAACGATTTCGACGGGTTCATTGCCATCTATGCCAACGGCAAGCTGATGGTGTTCGACAAGGAATTCTTCCATCTCGGCACGATCTCGCACAATGACGGAATGTCGGGTGACATCGCGGCGCTCGCTTTCGGCGCCGATGGCTCGACGCTCTACGCGCTCGACAACCTGACCGGCACCATCACGAGCTATTCCATCGTCATCGGCGAATTCGGTCCCGAATTTACCGAGACGGGAACTGTCGCTCTTAACGAGCTGGCTATCGAAGTGCTTCCCTATGGCGTCGAGATGGCAATTTCGCCCGATGGCAGCCAGGCGCTGCTCAACACGACCATGGGCCTCGTTTCGGTGGAGCTCGGATCCGGCTCGGGCGGCGGCGGTTCGGGCGAGGTAACGCAGGTCACCGGCACCGACGGCAACGACTATCTCGAGGGAACGAGCGGCGCGGAGGAATTCTCGGGCCTGCTCGGCGATGACACGTATGTCGTCGACAACAGCGGCGACGTGGTCATCGAGGATGCGGGTGCCGGTGTCGACGAAGTGGTGACTTCGCTGGCCACCTATGCCCTCCCAGACAATGTCGAGATCCTACAGGTCATCGAAGGCTCGGACTATGTCGACACATGGGACGTCACCGGCAACGAGCTGGCCAACGAGCTGTATTTCGACCTCGTAGCCTACGACAGCTTCCTGCTTACCGCGTCAGGCCTTGGCGGCGACGACTTCATGGATGCGAGCTACCTTTTCGGCTATTCCGGCAGCTACGCCTCGTGGCAGGTCACGCTAAACGGTGATTCAGGCGACGACTATCTCGTTGGCAGCGCTGATGGTGACAACACGCTCTACGGCGGGGCCGATTCTGACACGCTCGTGGTGACGGGAGCGGGCTACAACATCCTCGACGGCGGCGAGGGCGTTGACGTCATGGATGCCGGCGGCGCAACCTACTACGTCGAATTCCACGTCGACGACACCAACGACGTCGTCATCCCCGGCACTGGCTATGACGAGTGGAACGGCCAACCGCAAAATTACCTCCACGTTTCGGCCGACTATTACGAAGCGCCCGACGGAATTTACGACATCACCTTCACCGGCGCTTATGGCACTGCGCAGACGGTGGTTGGTACCGACGGACTCAACCACTTCCGCTCGATGGACGGCAATGACACTGCAGTCGGCGGCGACGGTAACGATTATTACTACGTGTCCTATACCACGACGACCATCATCGAAGAGGCGGGCGGCGGCTACGACCGCATCAGCTACACCGGCAACATGGCGTTCTATATGCCGCTCAACGTCGAAGAGGCCTATATCTATGGCTCGGGCGGCACGATTTACGGCAACGAGCAGGACAACTTCCTAATCACCCAGGGCGGCACGCTCTATGGCGGCCAGGGCAATGACACCTACAGAGCGTGGGAAACCGGCACGATTGTCGAATATGCAGATGAAGGCGTGGACACCGTCACGGTCAACTACAGCTACACGCTGCTTGAGCATTTCGAGAACCTGTCGTGGCGCGACAACTCCTCGTCCAATGGTTTTACGCTGACGGGCAATGATGTCGCCAACGTCATTACCGGGTCGAACGGCAACGAGACGCTTCACGGTCTCGACGGCGCTGATATCCTCATCGCGGATGTAGCAGGCGAAGACCCGCATGCCTCTTATCACGCGCACGACGTGCTCTTTGGCGGCATCGGCAATGACGAACTCCACGCGGTATATGGCAACGACACGCTTTATGGCGAGAATGGGTGGGACATGCTCTTTAGCGGAGAAGGCAACGACACGCTCGACGGCGGTAACGGAACCGATCGCGCGAGCTATGCAGCAGCCGCATCGGGAGTGACGGTCAGCCTCGCCATTGCCGGAGCGCAGGACACTGGCGGCGCAGGGATCGACACGCTTGTCAGCATCGAGCAACTGGCAGGTTCGGCCTTCGACGACACCCTGACCGCAGGCGATGCAGTCGGCATTATTTTCGGCGGTGGTGGCGCGGACGCCATTACCGGCGGGGCCAGCTCCGACAGGCTCTATGGCGAGGCCGGCAATGATATGCTGACCGGCGGATCAGGCTGGGATGTCCTCGACGGCGGCGAAGGCGATGACCAGATGTTTGGCGGCAATGGCGGCGACATGTTCCGTGGCGGGGCCGGCAACGATACCATCCACGGAGAAGACGGCGCAGACCGCGCTTACCTTGGCGCGGGGTCCGATACCGCCCATGGCGGCGCGGATGGAGATATGTTCTACGGCCAGGGCGGCGACGACACGCTGCTCGGCGAAGCGGGCGACGATGTCCTTCATGGTTCGAACGGCCGCGACACTCTCGAGGGTGGCGCTGACAATGACACGCTCAATGGCGGGGGCCAGAACGACATCCTCTCAGGCGGCGATGGCGACGATTTGCTGATCGGAAGCTGGGGCAGTGATGTCATGACCGGCGGGTTGGGCGCCGATATCTTCCAGTTCGAAACCGGCCACACCAGCCGCTGGCAGGGCAACGCCGACACCATCACGGATTTCAGCCAGGCCGATGGCGATGTCATCGATTTGTCGGCCATCGACGCGATTGCCGGCGGCGATGACAATGCTTTCACCTTTATCGGTGACGCGGCTTTCAGCGGCTCGGCAGGCGAATTGCAAATCTACTACAAGGGCGAGGATACCTACGTCGCAGGAGACGCAAACGGCGATCGCGCCGCCGATTTCCTCATCCGCATCGAAGGCCTGGTCGAACTTACATCGGTAGATTTCGTTTTGTGACAAGGGTTTGCGAGAAAACCTCCTGATACAAGGAAGGTACCCAGAAGGGGGCGGAACACCACCGCCCCCTTTTTTGCGCCATTTTCTCGCCCGTCATCTGTGGCGCAGGAACGGTGAAGCGTGGACCTAATTGCGTCATTCGACCGTTGAATAGCCATACACCGCCCTTCCCAGCCCGCTGTTCGAGCGCGCTCGGGACCGGGCGTCCCGATAACAATCGGGAAGAAATACGAAGATAAAAAGGCGCACCGAACACATGTCGGACAATGTGAACACCAAGGTCAGCGCGCCGACCGAATTGCCCCCGCTTGGGACGCCGAAAAACCGCTCGATCCAGAGCGAACGGCTCAAGGCCCTGATGGAGGAACTCGACCGGCCGCTCGACGATGAAAAATGGACCGCTACGCCGCACGCCGGCGAACAGAAGAAGGCATTGGGCCTGCTCACTCGCATTCGCAGGCACCGCAAGCACCGCAGGGACCTGAAACGCGCACGCCAAGCGGCGGCAAGTGTTTACAAGGTCAAGCCGAAGCTTTCGACGCGCAAGCGTGCCTCGCTGATGATGGGCGTCGGCGCAATGAGCCTCGCTGCCTTTACGGGACCGCCGGTGCAAAAGCGCATGCCCGCCAAGGCCGGGCCAATCGCTGCGGCTCCGGTCGCGGAAGACAATATCCGCAAACCCGCGCATCTTCTGAAGGCCAGCGAAGAGTTCAAGCAGGCCCTCATCGAGGAAGAAGGCGTCCGCTATACTGTGTATCGCGACGTGGCGGGTTATCCGACCGTGGGTGTCGGACACCTTATCCGTCCAGCAGACAATCTGCGGGTGGGCGACCGGATTTCCGACGAACAGGTGCTCGATTTCCTCGAGCAGGATTTAAAAATCGCGGAGCGCGGCGTGCGCATACTTGTCGGCGACCTGCCGCTCTACCAGCACGAATTCGATGCCTTGCTTGACCTTGTCTACAACGTCGGACTTGGCAACGTCTCCGAAAAGGAGAGTCCCCGACTGAACGCTGCAATTGCAGCGAAGGACTATGACGGCATCGCCGCCGAACTCGATTACACGCATGCAGCCGGCAAGGTAGCCCGCGGCCTCGAGTTTCGCTCCGAACGCCGCGCGCAAATCTTCATGGATGCGTCCTACGAAGATCCGCGCGAAGCAGGTGCGACCGTATCGTGACGTTAGCATTGGCGAAACTGCTGGCTTGTAATAAGCCCTGAATATGGGGCAGGCGAATATCGAGGCGTCAGCAGGCGTTCCGACAATCACTCGTGACAAGGCTTGGTATGCCGAGAGGCGTACCGAAGTCTTGCGCTCGATGGCCGATGTCGAGCGGAACACATTGCTTGCGAATATCGTCGGGACAGCAGTAATCGTCGGCTTTGCGCAGTTACTTCCAAATGCGAATAAGTTCCTTTTACCGGCCGTCTTACGCTTCATCGCCATAGGACTGACCAGCATGGTCTATGTCCGCATCCGCAATCAGATTGATCGGGGTGCGAGCATCGAACGCCTATACAGGGCGTGCATCTACGTCGGCATGCTGGGAGGCGCGAGTTGGGCTTATCTGATATTGCCTTTGTTCCTCGAACCGACCTTCCACCCCGCCGCTTTCCTGGTTCTGTCGGGCGCGCTCATCGCGACCAGCCTCGTCATCACCAACACATCTTCGCTGCCACAAATCTGGGTCTCGTTCTGCGTCTCTTATCTGCTGGTTTTCTGGACCGGAATGGCAAGCGCGCCTGTCGAATTCCGCGTGCCGGTCCTGTTTGGCGTAACGGTGATCATTGCGGCAGTCGCAGCCTTTGCCATCGGTGCGGCCAAGAACCGAATTTATGCGGCCGAAATGCTGGTCGACAATCGGCGGCTGGGGGAAGAACTGGCCGAAGCGCTAGCCGAGGCAGAATTTCTTGCCAATCGCGACCCACTGACTGGGTTGTACAATCGCCGTGCCATGTTCGAGGGTGGTGACACGTCAAACCGTATTCGTCACATCCTTCTCCTCGACATCGACAATTTCAAGCAGGTCAACGACCACTATGGCCATGACATGGGGGACCGTATCCTCGTCCGCATCGCCCAGAGCTTGAAGGACAGTTTGCGCAGGATCGAAGGTGACGGACACAAGGCGGCGCGGCTCGGCGGTGAGGAGTTTGCTGTCGTCCTCGACATGGAAGATAGTCAGCAGGCCGATGCCTTCGCCGAGGATTTGCGCGCCGCCATCGCAGCCGTCGCGGCTGAATTCGACATGCCCGATCGGCTCGGCACCGCTTCGGTAGGAATATCCTCTTTCGAAGCCGGAGAGCGTGTTGGCGACGCCTTGCAACGCGCCGATAACGCCCTCTATGCGGCCAAGACCGCCGGGCGCAACACCGTGCGGCGTTCCGACCCCTGACACTTACAGCCCGCAGCAGGTGCGGGAACTTGCATGAGCCATCGCCTCTTCTTCGGCATCCGCCCTCCCCACTCGATCCGCGAGGCGCTGCTCGGCATCATGTCGGGCGTCGACAATGCCCGCTGGCAGGATGATGCGCAGCTGCACCTCACGCTGCGCTATATCGGCGAGGTCGATACGCCCATGGCCGAAGATATCGCCGATGCGGCCTCCTCACTCTCCTTCGAGCCGTTCGAGGTTACCCTCGCAGGTGTCGGATATTTTGAAAAGAAACACCGCCCCACGCTTCTCTACGCCGGCATTGTCCCGACCGAGCCGCTCTTGCGTTACCAGCGCAAGCTCGAGCGGATATTGCAGCGATGCGGGCTTGAGCCGGAGGCGCGCAAGTTCGTGCCGCACATCACGCTTGCCCGCCTCAACACCGCTTCCGGCCCGCTCGCCTCGTTCCTTGCACGGCACGAAGGGCTGGCCCTTGGACCATGGCAGGTCGATGACTACATATTGTACGAAAGTTTCCTGCGCGAGCAGGGTTCGCTCTACCAACCCGTAGTCACCTACCCGGCCTTTCCACGATGACCCCTAACCGTCTCCCGCCTCTGACCATGCTGATGCTGGCCGGCATCGCGAGCGCTTGCTCGCCAGTCGCAGGAGAACGTACTGCGGAAGACCCGGCGCGGCAGCGCCTGCTCGAGACGGTCGAGGCCGAGGCCAGCCCGAACCCTGCCGATAATTGCCTCCTGATGGTGTGGTCCGAACAGGACGATCCGAACATCGAGTTCGACCGCAAGCATGACGCGGTCAAGGGTGGTGCCATATCCTGCGCCACGGGGGCCTCCCCCAGCCAGTTCGAGGCTGCAGTTTCTGCCTTGCGCGATGCCGCGAAGAGCGGCGACAAGGCTCGCATTCTAGAGCAGGTCGGTATCCCGCTGCTCTATGTCACTGATACCGGCGAACGTCGCGAATTGACCGAAGACGAGCTCAACTCGCTGTTCGACGAGGTGTTCGACGACAACATGCTCGACCTCCTCCAACGCCTCGACCTGTCGCAGATGACGGTCGAAAAAGGTCAGGGCGGCTTTTTCGAACTGGGCTCGCTCTGGCTTATCGTCGATGACAGCGGCCAACCGCGGGTGATGACAGTCAACCGCCAGGCATTGGGTGAAGCTGCATCGGTCGCTCGCGAGCAGGCTGAACGGGGAGAGGGTGAGGCCCTCAGGTGAGCTTCATACGCCGCTGGTAGACTGGTATCCAACATTCGCCGGTCACAGCTTGCCGGTGCGTCAGCCTTGCGCTTGGCGCATCTTGTCGCAACTGCAACCAATTACCGCTCCCATGCATTTGGGAGCAGCACTCGCTTAAGAAACCATATTGGAGTCGCCATGAAGGCCCACATTTTGGCCACCACTGCCGCCGCCGCCCTTCTTTCCGCCTGTTCGAGCACACCGGGAGGTGAAATGGACCCCATCGCCGATGCCGCCGTCGATGCAGCCGTATCCATCCCCAAGGGCACCGGCTATTTCGCTACCGACAGCGACCTGCCCTTCCAGACGCCCGATTTCTCCGCGATTTCGGAAGACGATTACATCCCTGCCTTCGAGCAGGGTATGGCCATCCACAAGGCCGAAGTCGAAGCCATCAAGGCCAATCCGGCTGCGCCCACCTTCGAAAACACGATTGTCGCGCTCGAAAAGTCGGGCCGCATGCTCGACCGCGTCGCCCGCGTGTTCTTTGCTCTGACCGGTTCGAACACCACCGACCGCCTCGATGAAATCAACACCGAGATCAGCCCCAAGCTTACCGCGCATAGCGACAGCATCACGCTCGACCCGGTGCTCTTCCAGCGCGTGAAAGCGGTTTACGACAACCGCGCCGCGATGACGATGACGCCCGAAGATGCCAAGCTTCTCGAAACGACGTACGAAGGCATGGTCCACGCAGGCGCGCTGCTTACCGATGCCCAGCGTGAACGCGTAAAGGCCATCAACACCGAGCTGTCGACGCTGACGACCGAATTCAGCCAGGATGCCAAGGATGCCATGGCCGACCAGCCGGTCATCTTCGACAACCGCAGCGACCTCGCCGGCCTTTCGGACAGCGACATCAAGGCCGCTGCCGATTTCGCTGCCGAGAAGGGCTTCCCGGGCAAATACGCTATCGCGCTGCAGAACACGACGCAGCAGCCCTCGCTGCCAAGCATGACCAATCGCGCCGCGCGCGAGAAGCTGTTCAAGGCCAGCTACCACCGCGCCGACGGTACCACCGATATCGACACGCGCCAGCTTATCGCGGAAATCGCCGAGCTGCGTGCCGAAAAGGCCGCGCTCTTCGGCGAGCCCGACTGGGCGACCTACGCCATGTGGGACCGCATGGCCGAAAAGCCCGCGACCGCGCTCGGCTTCATGGAGCGCATGGTGCCCGCACTTGCCGCGACCCAGCGCCGCGAGGCCGCCATGCTGAACGAAGCAATCGCTGCCGATGGCGGTGATTTCGAAGTGAAGCCGTGGGACTGGTATCGCTATGCCAACAAGATCAAGGCGGAACGCTACGAGCTCGATGAAGACGCGATGATGGCGTATTTCCAGCTCGACAAGGTGCTGGAAGACGGCGTCTTCTACATGGCCGAAAAGCTTTACGGCCTCACCTTCGAGCGCCGCACCGACCTGCCCGTCTACCACCCTGATGTGTGGACCTACACCGTCTTCGACCGTGACGGCAGCGAATTGGGCCTGTTTTACTTTGACCCGTTCCAGCGTCCCTCGAAGCGTGGCGGTGCGTGGAAGAGCAACTTTGTCGACCAGAGCTATCTCTGGGGCACGAAGCCGGTCATCTACAACGTGCTGAACATACCGAAGGCGCCCGAAGGCGAGCCGCAGCTGGTCAGCTTCGACTGGGTCAACACCACCTTCCACGAGTTCGGCCACGCGCTGCACGGCTTCTTCGCCGACCAGCGCTATGAAAGCCTGTCGGGCACGGCCACCGCGCGCGACTTCGTCGAATACCCGAGCCAGGTCCACGAAATGTGGGCGACTTATCCCGAAGTGCTACGCAATTACGCCAAGCATTACGAGACCGGCGAAACCATCCCGCAGGCCATGGTCGACCGCATCGAGGCCGCTTCCAAGTTCAACCAGGGCTATGATTTCGGCGAAGTCGTCGAAGCTGCCCTGCTCGACATGAAGTGGGCTGCCTTGAGCAAGGAAGAGGCCGCTGCGCTCGACACGCCGGAGAAGGTCGACGCCTTCGAACGCCAGTCGCTCGAGGAACTCGGCCTTGAAATCGACCTCGTCCCGCCGCGTTATCGCAGCACCTATTTCAACCACATCTTCAGCGGCCCGGCCGGATATTCGGCAGGCTATTACAGCTATCTGTGGACCGAAATGCTCGACCGCGACAGCCGCAAGTGGTTCATCGACAATGGCGGCCTGACCCGCGCGAACGGCGACCACTATCGCGCCACCGTGCTCAGCCGCGGCGGCACGATGGATTACTTCAAGATGTTCGAAAACTTCGCGGGCCGTGCGCCCGACGTCACCCCGATGCTCGAGGCCCGCGGCCTTATCGCCGGAGATGAAGCGGCCGACAGCACCGTGTCGGACGATGGTCCGGCAACAGTCGGCGACGCCGGAATGTAATCAAGGTGGCGGGGCGGGCTTTAAAGCTTGCCCCGCCATTCCAGCGACAGGCGGTTGAGTGCGGCAAGGTCCGCCCTCCCCGCCACGCAGGCTTCTCCCAGATCGATGGCATCCTGCAGCACCCGCACGGGTGCATTTTTGTATGCGGGCGAGGCGATGTGATCGCTCCACTTCGCGCTCACCGCATTGTCGAGCAGGATGCGTTGGAAGCAATGGTCGAAGCGCACCGGCCAGCCGCGCTTGGCGGCCAGCGCAGGCATCCGTTCGCGTGTCAGTTCGAACCAGTGTGAGACGAGTGCGTCGCGGTCCATGCCCTGAAAAACGGGTCAGGCGTGCGCCAGTGCCCGTGCGCCCTCTTCGCCAAGCCAGCGGGTCTCGACGCCCCAGACTTCCGCGATGCGCTCGCTCGACAAGGCCTCTGTGGGTCCGGCGTCGGCAACGAGGCGGCCTTCATCCAGAACCAGCACCCGGTCGGCATGGTTCATCGCCATGGCCAGGTCGTGCAGCACCAGCACGACGCCCCTGCCCGCTCTCGCCTCGCGTTTTAGGTGTCCGACCAGCGCCTGCTGGTGGCCGATGTCGAGCGCGGCAAGCGGCTCGTCGGCGAGTATCCATTCCGGCTCGCCCGCCAAGACTCGCGCGAGTAAGACCCGCGCCTGCTCCCCGCCCGAAAGCGCCTGGGCGCGGCGGGTCTCGTATCCGGCGAGGTCCATGGCCGCGATAGCCGCCTCGACCGGCGCCGTCGCGGCGTCACGATGCGGGATGCGGCCGAGCTCGACCACGCTGCGCACTGTGACGTCCCACGCAATTTCGGGCGCTTGCGGAAGGTAGCCGAGGCGCTTCGCCCGGCTGTCGAGCGCGGCGAGGCTTTCGCCGTCCAGCGTCACTTGTCCGGCATCGGTTTCGAGCAGCCCTGCCAAGACCTGCAGGAGCGAAGATTTGCCCGCTCCGTTGGGCCCGCAAATGGCGGTAATCCCGCCTTTCTCCAAGGCGCAGGAAACGTTTTTCAGACGGCCCGCCAGTGACAGGTTTTGCGCCGCAAGCGTCATGCCAGCCCCCTGCGCATCCGGATGAGAAGCCAGAGAACGAAGGGCGCACCGAGCAGGCTGAGCGCAATGCCGAGCCTGAGTTCGGTCACCAGCGGCAACACGCGCACCACGCTATCCGCGACCAGCACCAGCAGAGCCCCTGCAAGAGCGCTCGGCACGATAAGCTGCGAGGGCCTGCGGTCGGTCAGCGGGCGCACGAGATGCGGTACGATGAGGCCGACGAAGCCGATGATGCCCGCCACCGCCACGCTCGCGCCGACCGTCAGGCCGATGCCGAGGATAAGCAACCAGAGCAGCTTCGAGGTATCGATGCCGAGCGACCGCGCGACCGGTTCGCCCAAGGTCAGCGCGTCGAGCGAGCGGCCCGTGCGCCAGAGCAGCGCTACGCCAAGCGTCACCAGCGGCGCGGCAATCCACACCTCGCGCCAGCTGCGGTCGGTCAGTGCGCCGTTCAGCCACAGCACGATTTCGCTCATGGCAAAGGCATTTGGCGCCATCGAAATCGCCAGCGCGGTGAGAGCGCCGGCAAGACTAGCCACCATCAATCCCGCCAGCGTAAACAGCGCAATTCCGCCCGTTCGCCCGGCAATTGCGGCGAGCAACGCCATCGCTCCCCCTGCGCCTATGAGCGCGAAGAGTGGCAGCAGCCATTCGCTCGTGGCATAGCCGAACCACAACGCCACCACCGCGCCCAGTGCTGCCCCAGGCGCTATGCCGAACAGGCCGGGGTCGGCGAGCGGATTGCGCAGATAGCCCTGCATCGCCGCTCCCGCCGCACCCAGCCCGCCACCCACAATGATGGCGAGCACCGCGCGAGGCAGGCGTAATTCGGCGAGGATGATGGCGGTGTTGGGGGTGCTAGAAGGGTCGAGCCACACGCGTCCCGCGAGGAGCGAAAGCGGCAGCGCCACAACTAGCAACACGCCGAAGATGAGCGTGGCTCGGTTCATTTCACTGATCCCCCGCGCAGGCGGGGGTCTCCGGCAATCTGGCGTGTGACCAGTGGCCTGAGGTCCCCGCCTTCGCGGGGGAGCATGTTCTTCCTAATTTCAGCCAGCCGCTGCGCAGCGCGGATGATGGTCGGACCGCCGCAATAGATGAGGCGGGTGTCGAAGCTCTCGCGCCGCATACCGGCAAGCTTGTCCAGCGCCGGATGGGACTGGCCGCGCTCGCTTCCGGCAACCAGCAGCACTTCGGGCGGGTCAGCCACGACCTGCTCGAGCGAAAGATAGTCCGCCTGCGCCATGCCGCGCGCAGCACCATAGCTCGCAAAGCCGGTGCGCCGGAGCAGGTCGCTCACCAGCGAGGCCTCGCCCGGAACGATGCCGCCTGGTTGCCAGAGAGCCGCTTCGACAGAAGGACCATCCGCTGCGGCTTCGTCGAGCGCCGCCTCGATATCCGCTACCAGCCGCTCGCCAGCAGCTTCGTTTCCGACAAGCGTCGCCAGTTCGCGCACCTGCGCAAGGCTGTCCTCGACCGTCGCGGTGCCGCCGAAGGTGACGACCTCCACGCCCAGTTCCTCCAGCGTCGCGCGGGTGGCGGGGGCGAGGAAGCTGCTTGCCACCACTACATCCGGGTCGAGCGCGAGCACTTCTTCCACCGTTCCACCGGTCGCAGCGAAGCGGGCGGCATCCTCCGGCTCCATCGAGCTGGAAGACGGGTCCTTGCTGTAATGCGAAATTGCGAGCAACTGCCCGGGCGCTGCGACCTGTGCGAGGATGGCGTCGGTGCAGGGATTTAGGCTGACCACCGTGGGTCCGGCCACCTCGTCCCCCGCAGCCCCTCCACTCGCACAAGCCGCGAGCAGAAAAGTCAGCGCGGGTGCGAGACGCTTCACATCTGCGCCCTCAGCCCGATGAATGCCCCGCGTCCAGGCGTCCCATATCCGGCTACTGTCTCGTAATCGGCGTCGAAGACGTTCTCCACGCGGCCAAACAGCGTGAGATTGTCGCCGATGTCCTGCGAGGCGCGCAGGTCGACGACCTCATAGCCGTCGAGGCGGGTGAGATTGCCTGCATCGTCATAGCTGTCGCCCACAATGCGCAAATCCGCGCCGAGATTGAAGCCGAAGTCGCTTTCCCAATCGGCGAACAGCGTTCCCGAATGGCGCGGGCGGCGGGCCAGCCAGTTGCCGGTATTGCGGTCTTCGGTGTCGACGAGGCTGTAAACCCCCGCGACATAGAGCGCATCGGTTAGGCTGTGACCGGCCTCCACCTCGATGCCTTGCGCGCGGGCGCGTCCCGTGTTCGCATAGAAGCCGAAGGGGCGCTCTGCGCAAATCGGGGCGTCTTCTCCGGGCGCGCAAGAAGCAAAACCGATGAGGTTCTCGCTGTCACGGCGGAAGGCGGTCAGCGCCAGCCGGAAGCGGGAATCGCGTTGCCCTTTCTCGATGCCCAGGTCGAAGCTGGTGCTACTTTCGGGCGCAAGAGAAGGGTTGCCGTAATCGGAGAACAGCTGGAACAGCGTCGGCGCCTTATAGCCCTCGCCAACGCTGGCGCGCAGCCGCCATCCGTCGCCGAAGACGTAGCTGATGTCGCCGCCGAAACTCGTCTCGTTGCGGAAATCTTCGGGCGCATCGTGCCGTGCGCCGAGATGCACGGCGAGGTCGCCCAGTTCCCAGCCGAGCTGTGCGTAACCGCCCGTGGTGCTCGTTTTCTGAGGGGCGTCGAAACTGGTCTCGAAGCGGCTCCACTCGTGTTCCGCGCCAAAGGCCAGCGCGAGGCCGCCGATGAGGAGGTAATCGCCGCGCAAAGCCAGCCGCTCGATTGTGCCGTCGCTGGCAAAGCTCTCGATGCCCTCGCCGGTGCGGTTCTGCCGCTCCGTGTCGGAGAGCGAATAACTGCCGCGCAGGGTCAGGTCGTTGCCCTGGTAGGCAAGCCCGACATCGCCCCAGTGGCGCGTGGTCTTCTGCGTGTCGCCGCTATCGACGAGACCAAAGGGCGGCGAGAAGGAGAAACCGTCGATATCGAGATAGCCCTCGCTGAAATTGGCGTGGGCGAAGGCCTCGATGCTGTCGGTGATGTCGACGAAAGTCACCGCGCCGAGAGCGAATTGCTCGAAGCCGTCGGCCTCTTCTCCATCGCGCGCGGCGGAGAAGCCCTTGGTGTCGTACCACGAGCCGGTGAGGCCGAAATAGAGCCCGCCCTCGTCGATACCGGCAGCAGTGGTGGCGAAGAGCGTGTCGCGCGCGCCGAATTCGACGCTGCCTTCGAGGCCGGTCTCTGCGCGGGTGGAAATGTCGATGACACCGCCCAAAGCGTCGCTGCCGAAGATGGTGCTGTTCGAGCCGCGCAATATGTCGAACTTGCTCGACGTGCCGGTGAGGAGGTTGCCGAAATCGAACCCGCCCGAGGGAGAGGACGGGTCGGCCACACGCACTCCGTCGACAAGCACCAGCACCTGCTCGGGCGAAGAACCGCGAACAGAAAGCCCGGTCAGCGAGCCTGCCCCGCCACTGCGCGATGCGGTGACGCCGGGCACGCGGCGGAGGACGCGGAGCGGGTCGGCGCCCTGCACCGCCTCGATTTCCTCACGGTCGATGACAGTAACCGCCTGGCCGGTATCGGTAATCGAAGTGCCCAAACCGTCTGCGGTCACCGTGATGGGTACACGGCGTTCATGGGAGAGGACTACCCATTCGACGGGTTGGTCGGTCTCGGGCGCTGCCTCATCCTGCGCAGCGATGATTTCCGCCAGCGCATCTTCGGTCGAATCCTCGCCGGTATCCTGCGCATGGGCAGCAATCGACAGAGCCGAAACGGTAAGCAATAACAGGTATTTGAACACGGGAACTCCTATCATGAACGCGATTGCCGCTCATGACGGGAGGAGGCGCCACTCGCCCCTTCCCCGCTGCCATCGGTGCACCCCGCCCGCGGCTGAACGACCGGTACAGGCAGGTCTCCTGGCTCCCGGGTCATCGGCCTCGCCCCGCCTTCCCGCCCGTTATGGACAGTGGCATGCTAGAGCGCGCCTTACCGGTTACAGTTGCGGGGGCAGCCGCGGCATCACACACGCGTTCCCTTGACCCGTACCAATGCCGAGGCCCTTAGCGATGCCATGTCCGGCGCACAAGCAGCTGATGAAAACGCACGAACAGGTCATGCGCTGCGAAACATCATTCGCAAAAGCCCGCGCAACAATTTTAAGGTTCTGGCAAGCATGCTGCGGAACACATGTTTAGCGAGCGCCATGTATATCATTCGACACAGAGCCGGAGAGCTGGAAAACCAGCGCCACACAAGGGGAGCCATCCGCCCATGTCCGTACGTTTCGCCGCCGCCCGTGATGTTACGCGTTCGCCGATTGCCCGTGTCCTGAGCCGGGGTGAAATCGAACTCGCAGCCAACGATCACGAAGAGCTTGAAGGCTTCATGAGCGAAACCACGGTGGCTGCGCTGCGACATTTCGGCGAGTATGGACTTCGCGCGGTGGAAGTGGCGGCACGCAACGCACAACTCGCAGCCGCGGCGCATGAAGCCGAAGACTATCGCCACTGGCTCGGCATCTGCCGCGCGCTCGATCGCCACGCCGCCCAACGCGTCGAGGCAAGCCTCTTGGCCGAAGACGAACGCCTCATCGGCTGACAAATCGTTTTGCGATTGCACCTTCTATCCCGCCCGATGGCGGGAACGCCTTCGTGCGTCCGAGCGTCTAGCCGGTGAAACCCTCTCCCCAATGCCTTATTGCTATTGCAAACCATTTGCAAAGATAGTTTCCCGGCGAGGTCTGTTAGCGGTTGCATTCACTCCTGACGAGGCCTAGGCCGCACTCCGAAACACCGGGCGTGCGTACCCACGCGGGACAGGCGTGCGCCATAGCGGTCGAGACAATCCGGTCCCGCGACGCTTTTGAAGGACGCACACTCCCTATGGCACGCAAGAAGATCGCGCTCATCGGCTCCGGCATGATTGGCGGCACCCTCGCCCACCTCGCCGCGAAGAAGGAAATGGGCGACATCGTCCTGTTCGACATCGCCGAAGGCATGCCGCAGGGTAAGGCGCTCGACCTGTCGCAGTGCGGCCCGATTGAAGGTTTCGACGCCAAGATCACCGGTTCGAACGATTATGCCGACATCGCCGGCGCAGACGTGGTCATCGTTACCGCCGGTGTGCCCCGCAAGCCCGGCATGAGCCGTGACGACCTGCTCGGCATCAACCTCAAGGTGATGAAGTCGGTCGGCGAAGGCATCAAGAACAACTGCCCCGGCGCATTCGTGATCTGCATCACCAACCCGCTCGACGCGATGGTCTGGGCGCTGCGCGAGTTCAGCGGCCTGCCGCACAACAAGGTCGTCGGCATGGCCGGCGTGCTCGACAGCGCGCGCTTCGCCACCTTCCTCGCATGGGAATTCGACGTGTCGGTGAAGGATGTGAACGCCTTCGTCCTCGGCGGCCACGGCGACACCATGGTGCCCGTCACCAGCTACACCACCATCAACGGCATCCCGGTCAACGACTTCGCCAAGATCAAGGGCGTTTCGGAAAGCCGCATCGATGAAATCGTCGACCGCACCCGCAAGGGCGGCGGCGAGATCGTCGGCCTGCTCGGCAATGGCTCGGCCTATTACGCCCCCGCCACCAGCGCGATCGCGATGGCCGAAGCCTATCTCGGCGACCAGAAGCGCATCCTGCCGTGCGCCAGCTATGTCGAGGGCAAATACGGCCTCGACGGCCTCTATGTCGGTGTACCCACCATGATCGGCGCAGGCGGCACCGAGGAAGTTATCGAGATCGAACTGTCGGACGAGGAAAAGAGCAACCTCAAGATCTCGACCGACGCGGTCGAAGAACTGCTCGAAGCCTGCAAGGGCCTGGATAGCTCGCTGGCGTGATCGAGCTTGTGCTCATCCTGGCAGCGATCGGCGCTGTAGCCTGGGTCCTCGCGACCCGGGCGAATGGCCGGATCGCAATCGGGACGGCAGGCGTCTTTCTTTGCGTAGGCTTAGCCGTTTTCGCGACGCTACAGTTTGGCCTGGTGTCGGACCTCGACCCGGCAGTGAATGCGGTCGACGGCGCTTGGAGAGAGCTCGCTTACGTCCTTATTGCTTTTGGTTCGACCGCATTCGGCCTCGCAATCTTAACCATCAAACTGCTCATTCCCCGAGCCAAGACACACCGGCACTGACTTAGGAGCCTGAAGAATGTCCATCCTCGTCGACAAGAACACCAAGGTCATCACGCAAGGGATGACCGGCAACACCGGCACCTTCCACACGCAGCAGGCGCTTGATTACGGAACGCAGATGGTTGCGGGTGTCACTCCGGGCAAAGGCGGGACGGACCACATCGGCCTGCCGCAGTTCAACACGGTTGCTGAAGCCAAGGCCGAGACCGGCGCGACGGCTTCGTGCATCTACGTGCCGCCGCCGTTCGCGGCTGACGCCATCCTCGAGGCGATCGATGCCGAGATGGAACTCATCGTCGCTATCACCGAGGGCATCCCCGTGCTCGACATGGTGCGCGTGAAGGCTGCCCTGCGTGGGTCCAACAGCCGCCTCATCGGCCCCAACTGCCCCGGCGTGCTCACGCCCGGCGAATGCAAGATCGGCATCATGCCCGGTTCGATCTTCAAGAAGGGCAGCGTCGGCGTGGTATCGCGCTCGGGCACGCTGACCTATGAAGCCGTCCACCAGACCACCATGGTCGGCCTCGGCCAGACCACCGCGGTCGGCATTGGTGGCGATCCGGTCAACGGCACCAACTTCATCGACGTGCTCGACCTCTTCCTCGACGACGACGAGACCAAGTCGATCATCATGATCGGCGAGATCGGCGGCAGCGCGGAAGAAGAAGCGGCCGAATTCATCAAGCAGGAAGCTGCCAAGGGCCGCAAGAAGCCCATGGTCGGCTTCATCGCTGGTCGCACGGCGCCTCCGGGCCGCCGCATGGGTCATGCGGGCGCGATTGTCTCGGGCGGCCAGGGCGGCGCGGACGACAAGATCGCGGCGATGGAGGCAGCGGGCATCCGCGTCAGCCCGTCGCCTTCCGAGCTCGGCACGACGCTCGATGCGATGCTGAAGGAACTGGCGTAACCGCCGAACGCTCCCTCTCCACGAGGACTGAAAATGGGTAACGAGAGCCAGAACTTCCTGCCTGAAATGGGTGACCAGGAGGGGCCGCAAGCCGGTCCCAGCTGGGGCAATCCGAACTGGCTGCAGCAAGTGGTCGACAGCGAGGCGGACCTGACCGCCGCGCTCGACCCCACGCAGATGCGCCTTGCGGTCAAGCAGGCCGCCGAAAAGGCCGGCAAGCCTGCCGACCCCAAGGCCATCGAGCAGGCAGCCGACGACAGCATCCGCGCGATGCTGCTCGTGCGCCTCTATCGTGTGCGCGGGCATCTGGCTGCCGATCTCGACCCGCTGGGCCTGTCGCACCGCGACGTGCCCGAAGACCTGACGCTCGAATGGCACAAGTTCGCCGGACAGGAAGACCGCGAGGTCTATGTCGGCGGCGTGTTCGGCTTCGAATGGGTCACGGTGGGCGAGCTCTACCGCGTGCTGCGCGAGACCTATTGCGGCAATGTCGGCCTCGAATACATGCACATTTCGGACACGGAGGAACGTCGCTTCCTCCAGGACCAGTTCGAGACGCCCGAGGACACCATTCAGTTCACCGAGGAAGGCAAGCGCGCCATCCTCGCTGCCGTCATCCGCGGCGAACAGTACGAGAAGTTCCTCGGCAAGAAATACGTCGGCACCAAGCGCTTCGGCCTCGATGGCGGCGAATCCATGATCCCGGCGCTCGAAGCGGTCATCAAGTATGGCGGCCAGCTCGGCGTGCGCGAAATCATCTACGGCATGGCCCACCGCGGCCGTCTGAACGTGCTCGCGAACGTCATGGGCAAGCCTTACAAGGTCATCTTCCACGAGTTCTCGGGCGGCAGCGCCAACCCCGACGATGTCGGCGGTTCGGGCGATGTGAAGTACCACCTCGGCACCAGCACCGACCGTACCTTTGACGGCATCGACGTGCACATGAGCCTCGTGCCCAACCCTTCGCATCTCGAAGCGGTGAATCCCGTAGTGCTCGGCAAGACCCGTGCGCAGCAGGCCATCCGCGACGACCTCAAGAAGCACGAGCAGGTCCTGCCGGTCCTCCTCCACGGCGACGCGGCCTTTGCCGGTCAGGGTATCGTGTGGGAGTGCCTCGGCTTTTCGGGTGTGCGCGGGTACAACACCGGCGGCTGCCTGCACTTCGTCATCAACAACCAGATCGGCTTTACGACGAGCCCGCAATTCGCGCGCTCTTCGCCCTACCCCAGCGATGTGGCCAAGGGCGTCCAGGCGCCCATCCTCCACGTAAATGGCGACGATCCGGAAGCGGTGACCTTCGCCTGCAAGCTCGCCATCGAATACCGTCAGAAGTTCGGCCGCGACATCGTGATCGACATGTGGTGCTATCGCCGCTTTGGCCACAACGAGGGCGACGAGCCGAAATTCACCCAGCCGCTCATGTATGACGAGATTCGCAAGCACCCCAAGGTGAGCGAACTCTACACAAAGCGCCTGATCGACGAAGGCGTCATCGACCAGGGCTATGCCGACGGCCTGTGCAACGAATTCAACGAGCACCTCGAAGAAGAATTCGCCGCCGCCAAGGATTACAAGCCCAACGAGGCCGACTGGTTCGGCGGCCGCTGGGCGGGCATGAACAAGCCTGCCGACCCGGAAACCGCGCGCCGCAACGTGGAAACCGCGCTCGACAAGAAGCTGTTCGACAGCCTCGGCCGCACGCTGACCACTGTTCCCGAGGATGTGACCATCCACAAGACGCTGGGCCGCGTGCTCGATGCCAAGCGCCAGATGTTCGAAACCGGCGAAGGCTTCGACTGGGCGACCGGGGAAGCGCTGGCATTCGGCAGCCTCGTGACCGAGGGCTTCGGCGTGCGCCTGTCGGGCCAGGATTCGGGCCGCGGCACCTTCAGCCAGCGCCATGCCGTCTGGATCGACCAGAAGGACGAGCGCAAGTACATCCCGCTCTGCACGCTGCCGCACGGCAAGTTCGAAGTCTACGACAGCCCGCTGTCCGAATATGGCGTGCTCGGCTTCGAATACGGTTTCGCCATGGCGGACCCGAAGAGCCTCGTCATGTGGGAAGCGCAGTTCGGCGATTTCGCCAATGGTGCGCAGATCATGATTGATCAGTTCATCGCCGCAGGCGAAGTCAAGTGGCTGCGCGCCAACGGCCTCGTGATGCTGCTGCCGCATGGTTACGAGGGTCAGGGTCCGGAACACAGCTCGGCGCGGCTTGAACGCTTCCTGCAGTTGTGCGCCAACGACAATATCCAAGTGATGAACATCACCACGCCGGCGAACTACTTCCATGTGCTCCGCCGCCAGATGAAGCGGTCGTTCCGCAAGCCGATGGTTATCATGACGCCCAAGTCGCTGCTCCGCCACCCGCTGGCGAAGTCGAGCGCGGAGGAGTTCATGGGCGACCATCACTTCATGCGCATCAAGTCGGACATGACGGAGATCGACGACAAGAAGGTCAAGCGCCTCGTGCTGTGCAGCGGCAAGGTCGCTTACGACCTGATGCAGCGCCGCGACGAAGCGGGCCTCGAAGACGTTTCGATCGTCCGTATCGAGCAGCTCTACCCATTCCCGGGCGAGCCGCTGGCCGTACGCCTCGAGCGCATGACCAATCTGGAAACCATCGTCTGGTGCCAGGAAGAGCCGAAGAACAACGGCGCGTGGTTCTTCGTCGATCGCCTGATCGAGGAAGCTGCGACCAAGGCGGGCAAGGATGGCATGCGCCCCTGCTATGCGGGCCGCGAGGTCGCCGCATCGCCTGCCACCGGCTTTGCCAGCCGCCACCAGGTCCAGCAGGAAGCGCTGGTCAACATCGCGCTCGGCCTGAACGGCGGAGACACTTCCGCTGCCACCAGCAATTGCAATTGATTGAGGCCTGAAAAGGAAACCAACGACCATGGCCACTGAAGTCAAAGTCCCCACGCTCGGCGAGAGCGTTACCGAAGCCTCCATCGGCGAACTGCTGAAGAATGTCGGCGATGCTGTCGCGGTGGACGAGCCCATCGTCAGCCTCGAAACCGACAAGGTCGCGGTCGAAGCTCCCTCGCCCGTCGCCGGCGTGATCAAGGAATTCAAGGTCGCCGTGGGTGACACTGTCGAGGTCGGCGCGGTCCTCGCCATCGTCGAAGAAGGCGCTACCGGCGCTGCGACCGGTGAAGAAGCCGGCCGAGCGGCACAGGAACGCGAAGAGGGCAAGGAAGAGCGTGCGGAATCCGCTTCCTCCGACGCATCGCAAACGCTTTCGCCTGCCGTGCGCCGCGCGGTGCTCGAACACGGTGTCGACCCGTCGACCATCAAGGGCACCGGCAAGGACGGCCGCCTGACCAAGGAAGACGTCATCGCCGCCGCGCAATCGAAAAAGGATGGGGCCAAGGGCGACAGCCCGGCTCCGGCCCCGGCTGCTTCGGCTCCCTCGCCCGCACCTGCCGCCACCGGAGAGCGCCGCGAGGAACGCGTCAAGATGACGCGCATGCGCCAGACCATCGCCAAGCGTCTGAAGGGCGCGCAGGACAACGCTGCGCTGCTTACGACGTTCAACGATGTCGACATGTCGGCCGTCATGGAAGCGCGCGCGAAATACAAGGACATGTTCGCCAAGAAGCACGACATTCGCTTGGGCTTCATGGGCTTCTTCGCCAAGGCCGCCTGCCTTGCGCTGAAGGACGTGCCCGCGGTCAACGCCTATATCGAGGGCGATGAGATCGTCTATCACGATTACGTCGATATCTCGGTCGCCGTTTCGGCTCCGAACGGCCTCGTCGTCCCGGTCATCCGTGACGCGCAGGACAAGGGCTTTGCCCGCATCGAGAAGGACATCGCCGATTTCGGCAAGCGCGCCAAGGAAGGCACGCTGACGATGGAAGACATGAAGGGCGGTACCTTCACAATCTCCAACGGCGGCGTGTTCGGATCGCTGATGTCGACCCCTATTATCAACCCGCCGCAGAGCGCCGTTCTCGGACTCCACCGCATCGAGGATCGCCCGGTCGTCGTCGACGGCGAGATCGTCATCCGCCCGATGATGTATATCGCCCTTTCCTACGACCACCGCCTGATCGACGGCCGCGAGGCGGTCACCGCACTCAAGATCATCAAGGAAGCGATCGAAGATCCGACCCGGATGCTGATCGACCTGTAAGTTTCAACCCGACCCCACCCTGTCGTCCCCGCGAAAGTGGGGATCCAGGGACCGGCGGTCACTCCATGGGTCCCCGCTTGCGCGGGGATGACAACGGAAGGGAAAAGCCGAAATGGCTGAATACGACTACGACGTCCTCGTTATCGGCGCTGGCCCGGGTGGCTATGTCGCTGCAATCCGCGCCGCGCAGCTAGGTTTGAAGACGGCCTGCGCGGAAAGCCGCGAGACGCTGGGCGGGACCTGCCTCAACGTGGGCTGCATCCCTTCGAAGGCGATGCTGCACGCCAGCGAGTTTTACGACGCTGCCAAGAACGGCGCGATGGCCGAAATGGGCATCGAGACCAGCCCAAAGCTCAACCTCGACAAGATGCACGAGCAACGCCTCGACGCGGTCGACGGCCTGACCAAGGGCATCGAATTCCTGTTCAAGAAGAACAAGGTCGACTGGAAGAAGGGCCATGCCACCTTCCAGGATGCACACACGGTCAAGGTGGGTGACGAAACGGTCACCGCCAAGGACGTAATCATCGCAACCGGCTCCTCGGTCACCCCGCTTCCGGGAGTCGAGGTCGACAACGACAAGCAGATCGTGGTCGATTCCACCGGCGCGCTTCAGCTCGCCAAGGTGCCGAAGAAGATGGTCGTCATCGGCGGCGGCGTGATCGGCCTCGAGATGGGCTCGATCTGGAACCGCCTCGGCGCAGACGTCACCGTGGTCGAGTTCCTCGACCAGCTTCTGCCCGGCATGGACGGCGACGTGCGCAAGGAAGCGGCCAAGATCTTCAAGAAGCAGGGCATGGAGCTCAAGCTCAAGACCAAGGTCACCGGCTGCACGGTCAAGGGCAAGAAGGCCACGCTGACGCTCGAACCGGCTGCCGGTGGTGATGAGGAAACGCTCGAAGCCGATTGCGTACTGGTCTCGATCGGCCGTCGCCCCAACACCGAAGGCCTCGGCCTGGAATACATCGGTCTTGAGGTCAACAAGCGCGGCCAGATCGAAACCGATCACGACTTCCGTACCTCCGTCGACGGCGTCTGGGCCATCGGCGACTGCGTCCCAGGCCCGATGCTCGCGCACAAGGCCGAAGACGAAGGCATCGCCTGTGCCGAAAATATCGCGGGCCAGACCGGCATCGTGAACCACGACATCATCCCGGGCGTGGTCTACACCCTGCCCGAGTTCGCCGGTGTCGGCCTGACGCAGGAGGAAGCGCTCGAGAAGTTCGGCGGCGACAAAAAGGCCATCAAGGTCGGAAAGTTCCCGATGATGGCCAACAGCCGCGCCAAGACCAATCACGAACCCGACGGCTTCGTGAAGGTGATCGCCGAGGCCGAAAGCGACCGCGTGCTCGGCGTGTGGTGCATCAACCATGTTGCGGGCACCATGATCGCGCAGGCCGCACAGGCGATGGAATTCGGCGCGACGAGCGAAGACATTGCCTACACCTGCCACGCGCACCCGACGCATTCGGAAGCGCTCAAAGAAGCGGCGATGGGCGTCCAGGGCAAGCCCATCCACATCTGACCGACATGGAAGGGCAATCGTTCAAGCGGACATTAAGGCTCGCACGAATGATTGCCCTTCCCGTCTTTGGCGGGCTGGCTGTCTTTGCGGCCTTTGGCGCGCCGGCGCACTACGCCGCCATCAATGCGGGCGCGTTCCTGCTAGGCCTGCTGGGTCTGCACCTTCTCCGCCTTCCGAAAGCTGTTGTGGCGCAAAAGGCTGTCGCTCTCGTATTGCTCGCAATCCTTGCGCTTCCGCTGATTACGGGACCTGAGCTTGACGGCGCCCGCAGGTGGCTCCCGGTTGGCCCGCTGACGCTCAATTCAGGCCTGCTTATCGCGCCGCTGCTCTCGGTGCTGGCGATGCGCGACAGGGCGTGGGGCTGGCTGGCCCTTGTCGCAGGTACAGCCATTGCGGCCCTGCAAGTCGACGCCGCCCTCGCGCTGGCCTTTTCCTTGGTTGCGCTGGCGTGGTCCTATCACTGGAAAGACTGGAAAGGACTTCCTTCGGCTTTGCTTGGGGTGGTTGCCTTTATCACCGCCCTGCGCTCAGGCGGACCGCCGCCCGTGCTTTTCGGAGAGGGACTCGTCCCGATGTTGTGGGAGCGCTCCCCCTGGGCCGCCGCCGGACTGGTCGCCCTCCTCTTCACGACTCCGATGTTCCTACTCCGAGGAAGTGAACTGTCACAGCGAGACGGGCTGGTCCTTGCGCTGGCGTTCATCGCCTTTACCGCCATCTCATTTCTCGCCGACTACCCGGTACCGCTGGCAGGCTACGGCGCTTCGTCGATAATCGGCTTCATGCTGGCCATCGCCGCCGCGCGTCGACAAACTACCGACGAGGGAAGACCGGAAGCCTGACGAGGAGTTGCACTGCAACCAGCATGGTGTATTAGTGCAGCAATTCACTCAGGGAGGTTTTCAATGTTCACTCTTCGCCGCGCCACCGGCGCGCTCGCCCCGCTCGCCTTGCTGCTCTCCGGCACTGCCCTCTCCGCGCAGGATGCGGGCCGTATGGACAAGGCGGTCACCGAGCATGCTGACGAGAAGAAATTTATGGGCACCGCGCTGGTCGCGATCGGGGACGAGGTACTGCTCGACAAGGGTTATGGCTCGGCCAATCTCGAATGGGACATCGCCAACAGCCCCGACACCAAGTTCCGCCTCGGATCCATCACCAAGCAGTTCACCGCCGTCTCGATCCTGTTGCTCCACGAGCGCGGCGAGCTTGATATCAACGCACCGGTTAAGACCTATTGGCCCGACGCACCGGCGGCTTGGGACGACATCACCGTCGCGCATCTCATCCACCACACTTCGGGCATTCCGAGCATCACCTCCTTCGAAGATTTCCCGCGGTGGAAATACCAGCCGTGGAAGCTGGAAACGCTGGTCGGCAAATTCGCCGAGCGCGAGCTCGAATTCGAGCCGGGCAGCCAGTGGAAATATTCCAATTCCGGCTACCTCCTCCTCTCGGCCATCGTCGGCAAGGTTGCCGGCGAGCCGCTCGGTTCCTTCATGCAGTCCAACATCTTCGACCCGCTGGGAATGGCGGACACGGGTGTCGACGATACCGACACAATCCTCGCCAAGCGCGCCTCGGGCTACTCGCCCTCGGAGGATGGCGTCATCAACGCCGACTACGTCAGCATGACCATCCCCACGGGCGGCGGCGACATGTATTCGACCACCGGCGACCTGCTCAAATGGCAGCAGGGCCTGTTCGGCGGGAAGCTCCTCAAGCCCGAAACGCTGCAGACCTATCTTGCGCCGGTCAATTTCGAGGCCTTCGGCGAGGCCAAATACGCAAGCGGCGTGCTGGTCGAGGATATCGAGGGCCAGACAGTCTACTGGCACGGCGGCGGCATCGAGGGCTTCAACACCTGGCTCGGAAACGACCCGGCCAAGGACATCACCGTTGTGGTGCTCGCCAATCTCAACGGCGGGAGCGCCAACCAGCTTGGCCGTTCGCTGATGACGCTGGCGCAGGGCGGCGAAGTGCAGCTGGCAAGCGAATTGGTCGAAGTCTCGACCGACGATATCGACCTCGAACAGTACGTCGGCACTTACCGCGTCAGCCCGCAATTCGCGCTGAAATTCTTCGTCAAGGACGGTCAGTTCATGACGCAGGCAACCGGCCAGGCCGCTCACCCCGTCTTCGCCAGCGGAGAGGACGAGTTCTTCCTTAAGGTCGTCGACGCCCGCCTGAAGTTCAATCGCGGCGAGGACGGTGCGGTGAACTCGGTCACGCTCAACCAGGGCGGCGGGACGGTCGAGGCCTCGCGCGAATAGCGCCGCCGTAACCATTCCTTTGCCTTCCCTCGCGATACGCCTAGTCTGTATCGCGAGGGAGAGCTTTCATGTCCTATCCGGTCCTGACCGATGAACCCGGCGCCATCGAAACCGCCGCCATGGTTGCGCGCGGGGACATTTCGCCGCTGGAGGCGGTGGACGCAGCAATAGCCCGTATCGAACAGCACGATGCCCACATCAACGCCGTGGTGGTCTGCGATTTCGACCGCGCGCGCGATACCGCCAAGGGCATGCTCGGCTCAGATGGCTCGAATGCGCCGCTCTTCGGCGTACCGATGACCATCAAGGAAAGCTTCGACATCGCTGGGCTTCCCACAAGCTGGGGCCACGAGGCACATCGAGATGCCACGGCCAAGGCGGATTCGCGCGTTGTGAGACTGCTTAAGGACGCAGGCGTCGTTTTCCTCGGCAAGACCAACGTCCCGCCCGACCTCGCCGACTGGCAATCGGTCAATCCAGTCTATGGCCGCACGCACAATCCGCACGACCACGAGCGCTCGCCCGGGGGCTCCTCGGGCGGCTCTGCGGCTGCAGTGGCGAGCGGGATGGTGCCGTGCGAATTTGGCACCGACATCGGCGGATCTGTGCGCGTACCGGCGCATTTCTGCGGGATTTGGGGACACAAGTCGAGCTGGGGCCTAATCAGCAAGGAAGGTCACGATCACCCGCTAATGGCAGGGCGCGGCCAGCATGACGGGGCGCTGTCGATTGCCGGACCGCTGGCCCGCAATGCTGCCGACCTTGCGGCGCTGATGCGTATCACCGCCAGCATTCCCTTGTCGGAAAAGACCACTTCGCTGCGCAATTGCCGCGTGCTTGTGCTGGCCGAACACCCTTCCTGCCCTACCGGCAGCGCTGTCCTTGGCGCGATGGAGGAGACGGCAAGCGCGCTCGAAAAGGCGGGCGTCTCGGTCGACCGGGCGAGCGACCTCGTGCCCGACCTTGCCCGCCAGCACTCGGACTACATGCGCATGCTCAATATTGCGATGGCGCGGGGCGCGCCGAACAAAGACGGCAAGCGGGCGAGCGCGACCGACTGGTTCGACCTGCTCGATATCCAGGCGCGCAACGAAATGGCTTGGGCGAAATTGTTCGAGACCTACGACTTCGTCCTCGCGCCGCCTGCCCCCGTCCTCGCCGTGCCCAACAGCAAGGAGCGCGTCTTCGACAGCATGCTCGATATCGACGGCAAGGACGTGCCGGGCGCGGCGGGCCTGTGCTGGGCGGGCCTTGCGACCTTCCCGAACCTGCCCGCGACGGTGCTGCCCATCGGCGGCAGCGATGGCCTGCCCTGCGGCATGCAGGTCATCGGTCCGCGCTGGTCGGACCTCGCCTGCATCGAGGCTGCGGAAGAAATCGGCCGGGTCTTGCACTCCTGAGCTCACAAGCCCAAGGCTCCGCGCAGACGACGGGAGTTATCGATTTATGGCTCAGCAGCGCGTGATGCAGCTGTTTGCGAAGTGGCACATCTGGCTCGGCTGGCTGGTCGGCGTGCCGGTACTCATGTGGACCGTGACGGGCCTCGTCATGGTCCTCACCCCCATCGAGGAAGTGCGCGGCAACCATCTGCGCATCGAAGGCACCGAGCGCGCCCTTCCCCGCGATACGAACATTTCCGTGTCGCTGCCCTCCGCCAGCACGAAGCCGGTTCGCTCGGTTACGACGCAGGTCGAACTTGGCGAAACGGTCACGCGCATCACTTACATGGACGGCACGACCGAGCGATACCGGCCCGATGGCAAGAAGATGTCGCCGCTGTCCGAGGTCGAGGCCCGGCTCATCGTGCGCGAAGGCATCAAGGGCGGCGACCAGGTGGTGAACACCGCCCGCTACGAGGCGGACAATGTGCCCTTCGATTTCCGCCGCCCGCTGGACGTGTGGCAGGTCACGCTGGCGGACGAGACCAATATCTACGTCGGTATCGAGAGCGGCCGTATCGAGGCTGTGCGCACCGAGTGGTGGCGCACCTTCGACCTAATGTTCGGCCTCCACATCATGGATCTGGAGACGCGCGAGGATACGAGCCACCCCACCCTCATCATCTTCGCAATCCTTTCGATCCTTGGCGCGCTGCTCGGCTGCATATTGATGTTCCGTCGCCGGAAAGCACGGGTGCAGACTTGAACCCCGAAGCCGTCCTCACCCCGGTCCTCGACTGGCTCGACCTGCTCGGCGTCGCGATCTTCGCGCTGACCGGCGCGCTGGTGGCGGCAAAGGAGAAGCAGACGCTGGTGACACTGTCCTTCTTCGCGCTGATTACTGGCGTGGGGGGCGGCACCATTCGCGACCTCCTCATCGGCGCGCCGGTGTTCTGGATTGCGGACCCCTGGGTGGCGGCCATCTGCCTCGGCATTGCGCTCTTCGCATGGTTCACGCCGACGCGCTGGTGGGAGGGCAAGTTCCTCTCCATCGCCGATGGCGCGGGGCTCGCGGCCTATGCGGTGCTTGGCACGGCCAAGGCCATCGAATATGGCGTGCCGCCCATTCCTGCGGTGCTGATGGGGGTTATCACCGGCACGGCAGGCGGCATCATCCGCGACGTGCTGGCAGGACGTCCCTCCATCCTGATGCGGCCCGAGCTCTACGTAACCGCAGCCGCGCTGTCGGCGAGCCTGACCGCGCTGGGCTCGCTGCTCGACCTCACCAATTGGTGGACATGGATAGCGGCGGCGTTGGCAGGTTTTGCACTGCGTCTCGCCGCCATCCTGATGAACCTTGCCCTGCCCTCTTACGACGAGCGGGGACCGGGCGGAGACTAAACTCCCGCGCCCGGGTAGCCGGTGCCGATTTCGAGATCGCCGTCTATTTCGCCGTCGTCTTCATCAACCGGTCCGCCCGGATAGGAGGCAGTCGGAGCCTGCGCGGTTTCTGCAGCCACTTCGCCGCGATCGACTTTGCTCCACTCCGAAGAGTAGCGGTCGTCGTCCCACTGGTCGTCGTCCCGCTCGTTCTCGTAATCACGGTCACGGCCACGGCGATCGTAATCGATGTCTTCGTAGCGCTCGTCATCGTCGCGCTCGTCCGGCTCGTAGCGGTCGCCGCCGCGGCCGAGATTGACCTCGACACCGCGACCGTCATTGTCGATTTCGCAATCGAAGTCCCCACCGCGCGAGAGCGTGCCTTCGACGCTCCAGCCACGCGCTGTGCGATTGGCGCGGTCGACGGTCTCGACCCGTGCGCGGCGCTCCACGGCGTCGATGCACATGCCGATGGCGCGATCGAGCCCGCGCTCGTCATTCCAGCGCACGTCTCGGCGGTAATCGCGGTCGCGGTCGCGGCGGTCGCGATAGCGGCGGTCTTCGCTCGCTCGCTTGGCCACATGGGCAATCGCGCCGACGATCAGCACGCCCGCCACAACGTCTCCAAGACCAGGTCCTCGGCGATACCGATAGCGATGGTAGCGGTGATGCTCTGCTGTCTGCGAGGCTTCGACATCGAGAACCTGCGCAATGCCGCTCTTTGCCGGTGAGGCAATCGACATATCGGCGGCAGCAGCCGGGGTTGCGGTGAGCGAAAGCGCCGCAAGCATGGCAGGCGCGGCGGCGAGTTTGTTCAAATACGGCATGGGCCGATCCCTGTTGTTCTCGCACCCCCACCTGATGCGATTCGTCTGACGATGTCGCATTCATGTGCGCGAAAGCCTTTATTCCGGCTGAACCGCGCACAAAAAAGCGGCCCGGGTGTGAGAGGGACCCGAGCCGCTATTGGTTATTGACGTGGGCTTTAGCGGAGGCCGCGAATGCCCTTGAAATCGACGTGGCTCACGCGGCCCCGTTCGATGTAGCAGGTGAACTTGCCGCTATCTCCACCCCTGCGGTCGTAGCGATCACGGCGATCGTAGCGGTCATAGCGGTCGTAATTACGGTAGCGATCGTAACGTCCGCCGCGACGGTCATCGACCACCATGCGACCCTTCACTCGCCAACCGTAGCGGGTGTCTTCGACGTCACGGATGTCGGTCACCTGAGCGTAGCGATAGTGGCCAAAGCGGCGGGCGTCCTGCGTGGCAGCGCGAACGCAACGCTCGACTGCAGCGCGCGGATTGCCGCGGTGGCGATAGGCATGCCGGCGATAGTCGCGCCCGTCGCGGTAATAGCGGCCATCACGATAATAGCGGCCATCGCGGTAGTAATCGCGGTCGCGCTTGGACGAGCTGGCAATGGCGGCGATACCGCCGAGGATCACGGCACCGGCGATGATATCGCCAGCGGAAATGCCGTCACCGTCGCGGTCACGGGCCTGGGCGGGAGTGGCTCCGGCGAGTGCCATTGCACCGACCGTTGCAGTCGCGATCCCACCTTTCGCGAATGTCTTGATGTTCTTGATCATAGAGGCTCTCCTCAAAGTCATACCGTGGCGGGATTGCCTCGGTTGAATGACGTTCTAGGCGAGTCGCTGTGAGGTGACGCTGAATCGCGGGTGCAGACTGTGTTCAGGAATATGGGAAGTTTTATTAACAGTCAACTGGTTGATTTTCCTAAATATTGGGACTGATAAAGCGAAAGGGGCCTACCTGAATCCTGCCCGCAGCCACACGTTCCTGAACGACTTCCATTCATTTAACGGGCCTAAAGCCTGAACGTCAGGCCGCTAGATCCGATTCTTCATTGGCCGGCACTTCATCAAACTCCCACCAATGCTCCATCCCCAGTCGGTTCATGTCCCCTTCGAAGTCTCGAAGGTCGAGCAAGCCGGAGCAGACGAAGGCTCCGGGCGGCGGAGCACTGCCTTCACGAAACCTCCGGATCATTGCCAGCGCCGCGAGGACCGGGACATAAGGACCGCGGTTCGCGTCGGCGCGCAGGACCCAGCTGGCCTCGGCACGCTGCCCGGAGCGCCCGATTCCCTTTGCCCGCACCGTCATTGCTCCCCGGTCCGATCCGACAAGGCGAACCAGCTCAGCAACCTTGAGCATTGGCAAGGCAAAGCGCCGCAGGCTCCTCAGCCAGCCCAAGCGCACCGGAAGCGAGCACAGCCACAAGCCTACGTGCAGCAAACCTAATTCGAGACCGGCGAAGAATTCCGCCGACTGGCGAGGCTTGTACCGTTCGACCAGCAAATCCTGCTCGGGCGTGTCGCAAACCGACGCCCAGCGCTTGCCGATGCGCGGGATCTCCTCGCGGTGAAGGCCACCCCAACCCGGCACCGCCTGCCACTCGCCTTCCCGGAACACCCGCACAGGCTTGCCGACATAGAAGAGGATTGCCTCGACCACCGACCGGCCACGCGGGGCGCGGTTGCCGGGATAGATGCCGATGCGCAAGGCGTCGATGGCCTGCCAGCCTGCCGTCAGCTTATCGATGACCGCATGGCTGAGCGCGGGGATGGAGCTTGCCCCCGTCACCAGCGTAACGCCCGCTTCCTGCGCCGCATTGTCGAAGCACGGGAAGGATGCGACGAATTCTCGCCCGTCGGCCAGGTCGATGTAATCTACACGCGCGCCTATGGCAGCGTCGATCAGCTTGGTGTGCGATGACTGGAAGGGGCCTGCTGCATCGATGACCAAATCGTAGCCGACGAGGTCGACCGACTTGACCGTATCACGGTCGATGCGAGCGAGACCGGGCTTTCGCGGCAGGTCACCCGCCACTGCCTCCAGCTTGCGCAAATTGCGAGCGGCCAGCGTCAGTTCGATGCCTTCTTCTCGCGAGGCCAATTCCGCAAGCCGCGAGCCGAACACGCCGCTGGCGCCGACGATGAGGACCTTGAGCGCACTAGGCATCGCGGAACACTCCCGACTGGTAGACCAGCTCACCCAGCAGCGGATGGACCAGCTGGAGCGAAAACTCGAACCGCCCCTCGCCCATATCGCGGTGGCGCACCACCGTCCGCCCCGGCCCCATCCAGTGCGGCAAGCGAAGGCGCAATGGACCGAGGTCGAGGAAATAATGGTCGCTGCGGAACTCGAGCCCGTCGTCGAGCGCGACGACCTTCAGCGCCATGCCGATGCCGCGGCCGAGGTATTCCTCCAGTCCCGACTTGCCGGCAAAGCGCTTGGCGCTGTGGATGACCTGCGGGAAGCCGTGCTTGCGGCCATAGATGCGCGTCCAGCACTGGCCGCCGCTGTTCCCGTCCTCACTGACCGAAACCGTGGCCGGGACGCCTTTGTCGCGGTGAAGTGGCAAAGGTGCGCCGATCAGGCGGGAGAGCTGTGCCAGCAGCCATCCGGCGCGGCTGAAGCGCACTTCCTCGATGATGCCGGGATAGATGGCGACACGCGCGCTCGCGAGACGCTTCGAGAACCGCGCACGGACCGCCTCGGGAAGCCTCCGCCAACCTGCCTCGCCCACCAGCGCCCGGAAGCGCGCGTCGTAAGCCTCACCCCCTTGCGGTGCTGATTGCGGAATTTGCTCTTTGGGTAGTGCCTGCATCGCTTTTCCCCTTTCGCGATTCTGGCTGGTGTCTCTTACTTTTTCTGGCCCTTGCCGGGACGCCATCCGATGACCTTGACGATACCGGAGCCCATGGTGATGAGGGTCATCAGCGCGGACTTGGGCACGTTGAGCATCTCGTCGTGCCAGCGCGACATGGTCGAAACGAACTCGAGCATGTCGGCCAGCTTCTGCCGCGCCTGCGGGCTGATTTCGGGGTCGCGGGCGGCTTCCTCGTTGCAGAGCTTCAGCGCGGCTTCCGCCGGGTCGATTTCGCGCTCCTTGCGGCCGCGGGCGATACGCGTTGCCATTTCCCAGATATCGGCCTCGGCCGTGAAGTGGTCACGCCGTTCCCCCAGCACCGGAACGCGCTCAATGAGCTTCCAGGACAAGAGCTCGCGGATCGAATTCGACACATTCGACCGCGCCAGCCCCAGCGTCGCTGCGACCTGCTCGGCGTTGAGCGGCTCGTCCGAAATGAACAGCAGCGCGTGGATTTGCGCGACCGAGCGGTTCACGCCCCACTGGCTGCCCAGATCCCCCCAATGCAGCACGAAGCGTGCGATGGAGGGCGACAACTCGATCCTGTCACTTTTTTCTGTCATGACAGAAATATCTGTCAAAGCCGTTACAGAGTCAAGCGCGCAAACAAAAAGGCCGGAGGATTTCTCCCCCGGCCTTCATGTGTCTCTATTTGAGAGGCTCAGGCTTCCGCCATTTCCTCTTCGTCAGCCATCACCGGGCCGCTGTCCTGGCCCTTGGCATCGACGTCGCGATCGACGAATTCGATGACTGCCATGGCAGCCGCGTCGCTGCCGCGATAGCCGGCCTTGATGACGCGGGTGTAGCCGCCGTCACGGTCCGAGTAACGCTCGGCGAGAACGTCGAACAGCTTCTTGAGCTGCGTCTCGTCCTGCAGCTTGCTCATCGCGATGCGACGGTTCGAAAGACCGCCACGCTTCGCCAGCGTGATCAGCTTTTCGATGTAGGGACGCAGTTCCTTGGCCTTCGCCTGCGTGGTGAGGATCTGTTCGTGCTTGATGAGCGCGGCGCTCATGTTGCGGAACAAGGCCTTGCGGTGGCCAGTCTTACGCTGAAGCTTACGGCCTGCAATTTTATGACGCATTGTATTTCCTTCTTCGTTCGAAAAGGGCCCGTTCTAGGTAGCCCAGTGCTGGCGGCGGTTAGGGCCCGCCGCCGTTGCCCGGTTTAACCGAGAAGTTCCTGTTCGAGCTTCTTGGCCATTTCTTCAATGTTCTCCGGCGGCCAGCCAGGGATGTCCATGCCGAGGCGCAGACCCATCGAGCTCAGGACTTCCTTGATCTCGTTGAGCGACTTGCGGCCGAAGTTCGGCGTACGGAGCATCTCGGCCTCGGTCTTCTGGACCAGGTCGCCGATGTAGATGATGTTGTCGTTCTTGAGGCAGTTCGCCGAACGGACCGACAGTTCCAGCTCATCGACCTTCTTGAGGAGGTAACGGTTGAGCTGGTTGGTGTCGCTTTCCTGCGGCTCTGCAGCCTGGCCGATCATGGCCGAGCTGGGCTGCGGGATGCCGTCTTCGAAGTGGACGAACAGCGTCAGCTGGTCCTGGAGGATGCGCGCGGCATAGGCCACGGCGTCTTCCGGAGCGACCGTACCGTCGGTTTCGACGGTGAGGCTGAGCTTGTCGTAGTCCAGTTCCTGGCCGACACGGGCGTTCTCGACCTTGTAGCTCACCTGGCGGACCGGCGAGTACAGGCTGTCGACGGGGATGAGACCGATCGGAGCGTCGACCGGACGGTTCATCACTGCGGGGCGGTAGCCCTTGCCGGTGTCCGCGGTCAGTTCCATGTTCAGCGTCGCACCTTCGTCGAGGTGGCAGATGACGAGGTCCTTATTCATGACCTCGATGTCACCCGAAACGGCGATGTCGCCAGCCTTCACTTCGCCCGGGCCGGTGGCCGAGAGCTGGAGGCGCTTCATGCCTTCGCCTTCCATCTTGAGCGCGATCTGCTTCACGTTCAGGACGATATCGGTGACGTCCTCGCGCACGCCGGCGAGCGAGGAGAATTCATGCAGCACGTTCTCGATCTTGATCGAGGTGATGGCTGCACCCTGGAGCGAGGACAGGAGGACGCGACGCAGCGCGTTGCCGAGCGTCAGGCCGAAGCCGCGCTCGAGCGGTTCTGCAACGAAGGTTGCCTTGCGGTCCTTGTCGCCACCGTCCTTGATGTCGAGGGTGTTGGGTTTCTTGAGTTCCTGCCAGTTCTTGATGTTGACGGACATGGATTTCCCCTGGTGTGGATGCGGGCAGGACCGGAGCTCTTTCTATCGAGCGTCCGGTCCGATGTAGGTGTCGGAAGGCTGGAGGACCCAGCCCACCGGGCAGGTACGGATCAGACGCGGCGACGCTTGGAAGGACGGACCCCGTTGTGCGGGATCGGCGTCACGTCGCGGATCGAAGTGATCGTGAAGCCCACTGCGGCGAGACCGCGAAGAGCGCTCTCGCGACCCGAACCCGGGCCCTTCACTTCGACTTCGAGGGTGCGAACGCCGTGCTCGGCAGCCTTGCGGCCTGCGTCGTCGGCGGCGACCTGTGCGGCATAGGGAGTCGACTTGCGGCTGCCCTTGAAGCCCATCATGCCGGCGCTGGACCAGCTGATGGCATTGCCCTGTGCGTCGGTGATGGTGATCATCGTGTTGTTGAAGCTGGCGTTGATGTGCGCGACGCCCGAAGAAATGTTCTTCTTGTCGCGGCGCCTTACGCGGCCTGGTTCGCGTGCCATGATGTGTATTCCTCTATATTCTCAAGAAGGGAAAAGCTTGTCGGGAGACCCGAGCTTACTTCTTCTTGCCGGCAATCGGCTTGGCCTTACCCTTGCGGGTGCGGGCGTTGGTGTGGGTGCGCTGGCCGCGAACGGGCAGGCCGGCACGGTGACGAAGGCCGCGATAGGAACGCAGGTCCATCAGGCGCTTGATGTTCATCGCTGTGTTGCGACGAAGGTCACCTTCGACCATGTGCTCTTCATCGATGGTTTCGCGAACGCGGAGGATTTCCTCGTCGGAAAGGTCCTGAACGCGGCGCGCGTGATCGATGCCGAGCTTGTCGGCGATTTCAACGGCCTTGGTGCGGCCGATACCGTGAATATAGGTGAGCGCGATGATAACGCGCTTGTTGGTGGGGATGTTTACCCCGGCAATACGAGCCACTTAAATCTCCATGCTCCACAGGGTCCTTTATAAGCGGGACCCCATCTCAACGCTTTGTATTCGCTAGCACTTGCAGACGCTTGGTAACGCAAAAAGCCCGGATGGCGCGCACTAGGCTGCCGCCTGCCGGACTCACTGCAAGTGTCGAATGGTTGGGCGCTTAGTAGGATTCGCCCGGAGCGTCAACCTCCAGCGCGCGCAAACAGCCGAGGCCGCCGATATAGGCGGTCACCTCGTGCTTTCAAGAGCCGGTATAGAGCGTGGGCGGCAACTCGTCAAAATCGGGTTAAACCACTCCGAATGCGAGCATGGCATCGGCAACCTTGCGAAAGCCCGCAATATTGGCGCCGCGCACATAATCGACATGGCCATCCTCGCCCACGCCTTCTTCGACGCACTTGCCGTGGATGTCCTGCATGAGCTCGGTCAGCATGCGATCCAATTTCTCATGCTCCCAACTGACCCGCTCGGAATTCTGGCTCATCTCCAGGCCCGAAACGGCCACTCCGCCTGCGTTGGCGGCTTTGGCTGGCCCGAACAAAATGCCAGCGCGCCGGAAAGCCTGGGAGGCCTTGGCCGTGCTTGGCATATTGGCGCCCTCGACCACGGCCAGCACATCATTGTCCAACAGGGCCTTCGCCCCCTTTTCGTCCAGCTCGTTCTGGGTGGCACATGGCAAAGCGATGTCGCAATCAACCTGCCACGGTGCCTCGCCTTGATGAAACTCCGCATCGAATTTATCGGCGTAATCCGAGATGCGGCCGCGCTTCTTGAGCTTGAGCGACTTCACCCAGTCCAGCTTCTCCTCGTCGATGCCATTCTTGTCGTGAATGAAGCCGTCGCTGTCGGAGAGGGTCAGCACCTTCGCGCCCTCGGCAATAAGCTTTTCGGCAGCATGCAGGGCCACATTGCCCGAGCCGGAGACGACCGCGCTCTTGCCCTCCAGCCCCTCGTCCTCGGCCTTCAGCATCTCTCGCAGAAAATAGACAACGCCATAACCGGTTGCCTCGGTGCGCAGTTTGGAACCGCCATATTCGCTCGCCTTGCCGGTCAGCACGCCTTCCCAGCGTCCGGTCAATTTCTTGTACTGACCGAAGAGATAACCAATCTCGCGAGGCCCCACGCCGATATCGCCTGCCGGCACATCGGTATCGGGACCGATATGGCGATAGAGTTCGGCCATGAAGCTTTGGCAGAAGCGCATGACCTCGCGGTCGGATTTGCCCTTGGGATTGAAGTTGGATCCGCCCTTCGCGCCGCCCATCGGCAGGCCGGTCAGTGAATTCTTGAAGGTCTGCTCGAAGGCGAGGAACTTGAGCACGCTCTCGGTCACGCTGCGCGAAAAGCGCAAGCCGCCCTTGTAGGGACCGACCGCATTGTTGTTCTGCACCCGCCACCCGCGCTCGACGCGCACATTGCCATCGTCATCCTCCCAACAGACGCGGAAGGAGACGATGCGGTCGGGCTCGGCGATACGGCGGAGGATTTCCGCCTCGTGATATTCGGGGTGGTCGGCAACGAAGGGAAGGATGTCCTGCGCGACATCTTCCACCGCCTGGACAAACTCATCCTGACCGGGATTGCGCTTGCGGACGCCTTCGATGAAGGTTGCGAGGTCGGGTGTGTCTTGCGGCATTCGGGCTCCCTTGTCTTGCGACAACTACGCCCGAAAGCCCGCGAAGTTCACTCTTCGTCGTCGATGGGCTCTGCCGGTGCCTCGACCTCGTCGTCCGGGATTTCGGTATCGAGGCCACCGAGATGGTCGCGCAGGCCGTTCAGCTGCTCGGTCATCACGCCATCGACCGCCAGCGAGACGGCTTCCATCGGGAAATTCATCGCCCCGCCGACATTGTACTCCCACTTCACCTCGGTTCCGCCATCGACAGGGGTCAGCGTGATGGTGAGAACGCCGGTCGCGGGAACCGCCTGGAGGGGGCCGAGGCCGCCACGCAATCGAAGCGCCTTGTCAGGAACGGCCTGGACTACCACGGCATGCTGCACGCTGCCGTCGAGCGGAATGTCGCCCTCGCCCGGTACTTTTTCGCAGAAGCAGCCGCCCGCGCTCGGCACCAAGGTCATGTTGGAAGCGTCACCCGACCACGTGTGGGCATCGTTCCACCATTCGCCGGGCTTGATGAGCGCCAGCCACACCTGGCGCGGCGTTGCGGCGATAAGCGCGGTGTCCTCGGTAACGAAACCCTGCTCGCTCATCGCCTCGACCTTGGCCGACAGGGGCGAAGCGAGGCCCAGCGCCATCGCGCCTGCCAGATATGCGAATGTCTTCATGACCCTCTCCTTCATCAGGCGAGTGTCTATGGACAGAACGGCGATTTGGAAACCCTCAGGCGAGGATTGCGTCGATGGCGTGCGTGACTTCGTCGATACCGCCCATGCCGTTCACGCGCTTCACAATGCCGCGCTTTTCGTAACCCGGGAGGATGGGAGCCGTTTCGTTGCGATAGACCGACATGCGGTGACGCACGGTTTCCTCGTTATCGTCGGGACGGCGCTTGAATTCGGTAGAGCCGCATTCATCGCATACGCCTTCGGCCTTCGGCTGCTTGAAGGTGTCGTGATAGCCCGCGCCGCAATTGGCGCAGGTGTAGCGGCCGGTGATACGCTCGACCAGCGCATCCTCGTTCACTTCGAGCTCGATGACATGGTCGAGGCTGCGGCCGTGCCTGGCGAGGATTTCGTCGAGCTGCGCGGCCTGGTGCTCGGTGCGGGGATAGCCGTCGAAGATGGCGCCCACTTCGGGACCCATATCGGCCAGCTTGGCATCGATCATTGCCGAGACGATATCGTCGGACACGAGGCCGCCCGAATCCATGATGTCGGCAACCTTGCGACCCAGTTCGGTATCGGCCTTGCGTGTTTCGCGGAGCATGTCGCCGGTCGACAGCTGCATCATGCCATGATGCTCGACCAGGCGGTGTGCCTGCGTTCCCTTGCCAGCGCCCGGAGGGCCGAGAAGAATGATGTCCATCGAGAGGTGTCCCCTTCGTCTCGGGATTTAACGCAGGCGGCCCTTGAGCTTCGCCTTCTTGATGAGGTCGCCATACTGGTGCGCCAGCAGGTGCGACTGGATCTGGCTGATGGTGTCGACAGTGACGTTGACCACGATCAGCAGGCTGGTGCCGCCAAGGAACAGCGGAACGCCGGTCTGCGCGATCATGTATTCGGGCACCACGCAGACAAAGGTCAAGTAGATCGCACCGATCACGGTGATGCGCGTCAGGACGTAGTCGAGATATTCCTCGGTCCGCTTGCCCGGACGGATGCCCGGAATGAAGCCGCCGTTCTTCTTGAGATTGTCCGCCGTCTCCTCCGGGTTGAACACAACCGCGGTGTAGAAGAAGCAGAAGAAGATGATGCCGACAGCATAGAGCGTCATGTAGAGCGGCTGGCCATGCTGCAGGTACTGCAGGATGGTGGTGATCGTGCCGCCTGTAGTGCTGTCGGTGTCGAGCGAATTGCCGGCGAACTGCGTGATGGTCAGCGGCAGCAGCAGCAGCGAGCTGGCGAAGATGGGCGGGATAACGCCTGCAGTGTTAAGCTTCAACGGCAGGTGCGAGCGGTCTGCCTGCATCATGCCGCGCTGCGTTGCGCGCTTGGGATATTGCACCAGCAAGCGGCGCTGGGCGCGCTCGAAGAAGCTGATGAGCAGGATGAGGCCGACCACCATGAAGATGAAGCCGAGCAGGATGACGGTCGAAATCGAGCCTTCGCTGTAACCGCTCGTCATGTTGGAGACGAAAGTCGGGAACTGCGCGACGATGCCGGCCATGATGATGAGCGAAACGCCGTTGCCGATGCCGCGGCTGGTGATCTGTTCACCCAGCCACAGCAGGAACATGGTGCCGCCGACGAGGCTGATGACCGCGCCGACGCGGAACATGTAGCCCGGGTCGACCACGGCAGCGATCCCGCTGGAGGAGCTGAAGCTTTCAAGACCGGCTGCAAGAAACCAGCCCTGGATGGTGCAGAGGAAGACCGTGCCGTAGCGCGTGTACTGGTTGAGTTTCTGGCGCCCGACCGTGCCTTCCTTCTTCATCGCGGCAAGCGTGGGATGCAGCGCCGAGGCCATCTGCACCACGATCGAAGCGGTGATGTAGGGCATCACGCCAAGCGCGATGAGGCTCATGCGCTCGAGGCTGCCGCCGGTGAACATGTTGAACATGTCGACCACGCCGCCACGGGTCTGGTCGGCCAGCTGCTCTAGGGCGCTGGCATTGATGCCGGGCAGCGGCACGAAGCTCAGGAAGCGGAAGACGATAAGCGCACCGATGGTGAACCAGATACGCTGCTTCAGCTCGGTGGCCTTGGAGAAGTTGGCGAGACTGATGTTGCTCGCGAAATTATCGGCGCTTGATGCCATTGGTCGTCTTCGATCCTAGCTTGTCGCCGGCCCGTCCCGGCGTTGACCGGACAGATAGGGAGCGGAGTGACGAATGTCGAACCCCGCTCCCCAATTTTTCGGTTATTTGGACTTCTTGGCCTTGTTGGCTTCGGTGCGCTTGGCCTTCTTTTCGGCTTCGCTTTCACCCTTGGCGATCACTTCGACCGAACCGCCAGCCTTCTCGACCGCCTCGATGGCGCCCTTCGAGGCACCGGCGACGATGAACTTGGCCTTGGCCTTGAGTTCGCCCTTGCCGAGCAGGCGGACGCCGTCCTTGCCACCGCGTGCGAGGCCAGCGGCCTTCAGCGCTGCGTGGTCGATGTCCTTCTTGGCGTCGAGCTTCTTCGCGTCGATGAACTTCTGGACCATGCCCAGGTTCACTTCGGCGTAGTCCTTGCCGAACGGATTGTTGAAGCCGCGCTTCGGCAGGCGCATGTGAAGCGGCATCTGGCCGCCTTCGAAGCCCTTGATGGCGACGCCCGAACGGCTCTTCTGGCCCTTCTGGCCACGGCCGCCGGTCTTGCCCTTGCCCGAGCCGATGCCACGGCCGACACGGATGCGCTCTTTACGGGCGCCGGGATTGTCGCGGAGATCTGTAAGTTTCATAGTCTGCACTCGCTTTCGCTTTGGTTCGCGCTTTTGAAAAATGGCCGCGAAGCGTGATGCCTCGAAGCCCAACTGGTACTGCCAGTTATGGAAGGCGCGCCCCCTAACCGATGGCGCACCCCATGTCCAGTCGATTCGGGCCTTAGCGCCTGTCGTCCGGGACAAGCCCATCGAGCAGCTGGCGGACCGCCATTTCCGCCTTCTTGGCGTAAGTCCGGTGCCCCTGTAGCACGGGATGCGGGTCACCGGGCACCCCGCTAAAGATGTAACCCGTGTTTTCCGGCGTCACCCAGTCAGAAACATCGATTGTCCGAACGTCTTCGACATTATTTGCGGCAGCAAAGATAGCATCAGCGCAGGCCTGCAACCCGGCATCATACCCGGACGGGCCCGCAAACGGCCCGAACACTATAATGGCTATATCAGGAGAAATCGCGCGTAAGGCGTTGAAATAGAGGCCCGCCTCCGTTTCGATTTCGCTTGGAGAGTAAACAGCGCAGTCGTTTATCCCTCCCGCCACGAACACGGCATCCGGCTCGTCTTCACCGAAAGCTTCGGCTACATCTGCGATATGTTCGCGAAAATTCGGGCGGGCGCCGGCTCGCCTGAGGTAGCCGGTTCCGCCGAGCGAGACGTTCACAGGGTCATTTATGCCAAGGCGATAGGCAAGTTCGATTGCCCAGCTATCGGCCGCATGCCCTGCCCCCTGCCCTTCGCTGATGGAATCGCCGACGATGACGACCCTGGGCCGCTCGTCCCATTCTGACTTTCGCGCTCCGAGCGTATCACCTACCGGCAAGCGCAATTCGCCAATCGAGGCCCGCGTAGTGACGATGCGTATGTCCCTGTCGCGATCTGACGCAGGCACGGTGATATGGCTCCAGCGGCGGGCTCCCTGATTGCCGTGCCCCAGCGATACGGGGGCCTTCGATGCCCTTACGCCATCGATTTCGATATAGACCCCTCCGATGAAGCCGTCGTCGAGGCTGAAGAGTTCGAACTCGCGCTGCCCAGCGGGAAGGACAAACTGGAACCCGTCGAACACACTGGTGCGGTCGTAAGAGAACCCGTTGGGTTCGTAAGTCGGATCGACTACTTTCGAGACCGCCTGCGGCCACCACATCAAATAGCGCGGCCAGGTTGAAGGCTGCGAATGCCTCCCCCCGAGATGCCGGATCCGCGGGTCATCGTAATTGATGACCTCGGGGTTCAGGTAAAAGCTCCCGTTGGACGACTGGATCGCAATCGGCATGTAGCGGAAACCCGGCTCGGCCCCGTAGGGCAGCCAGCGGCGAAGCACCTCGAGACCCCGGGGGGCTTCGGGCGGCATGGTGTATTGCGGATTTTCGATTGCCGACGCGTCGGAAGATGGGGCCTCCGCTGCAATCACAGTAGGTGCACTTTCCTCGCCGCAGGATGCCAGCAGCAGCAATGCCGCCACTCCCGCGCCGATACGCAGCCTGTCGCCCATGTCGCCTCCCCTGACGACAGGGATTCATAAGCAAAGGCGCGCCCCCTGCAAGCAGGAGGCGCGCCCTTTCGTCTGTTTGCCCCAATCCGGCGCGAACCGGAAAGGCAGCTTAGTCTTCGACGATTGCCACCAGGTGCGGGACCTTGGCGACGGCGCCGCGAACTTCAGGGGTGTCCTGGCGTTCGACGACCTTGTGCATCTTGTTGAGGCCGAGACCGATGAGGATCTTCTTCTGGCCTTCGGGACGGCGGATCGGCGAACCGATCTGCTTGATCTTGATGGTTTTAGCTTTGGCCATCGTTATTACTCCACGACTGCCGCGGCGTCGGCTTCAGCCTCTGCCTCGGAAGCACCACCGCGGCCGAGCAGGTCGGCAACCTTCTTGCCACGACGCTGGGCAACCGACTTCGGCGAAGTCTGGTCGGTCAGCGCGGCGAAAGTGGCGCGGATCATGTTGTAGGGGTTCGAGGTGCCGACCGACTTGGTCACCACGTCGGCAACACCGAGGCTCTCGAAGACGGCACGCATCGGACCACCGGCGATGATACCGGTACCCGGAGGTGCCGTACGCACGGTGACCTTGCCGGCGCCGAAGCGACCGTTGCCGTCGTGATGGAGAGTACGACCTTCCTTCAGCGGGACACGGATCATCTTCTTGCGCGCAGCGGCCGAAGCCTTCTGGATCGCTTCAGGCACTTCGCGGGCCTTGCCCTTGCCGAAGCCGACACGGCCCGAGCCGTCGCCAACGACAACCAGTGCAGCGAAACCGAAGCGCTTACCGCCCTTCACCGTCTTGCTGACGCGGTTGATGTGGACGAGCTTCTCGATGATGCCGTCATCTTCTTCTTCGCGGCGATTGTTGCGACGGTTGTCGCGACCACCACGGCCACGGCCACCATCACGGTTGCCACCGCGACCGCCACGACCACCACGCTCGCGCGGCTGGCCTTCGGCACCCTGTGCAGGGTCCTGGTTGGCGGCTGCTTCGCTCGGAGTGTCGGCGATAGCCGGCTCTTCCTTGGTCACAGCGTGTTCGGTCTCGGCCGTCACGACCTTTTCTTCGGTGTTTTCGGTCTTGTTTTCGTCAGCCATGATCAGAACTCCAGCCCGCCTTCACGGGCGGCGTCGGCCAGCGCTTTCACGCGGCCATGGAACAGGAAGCCACCGCGGTCGAACACGACGGTGGTTACGCCGGCCTTCTTGGCAGCAGCAGCGATATCGGTGCCGACCTGCTTGGCCGCATCGACATTCGCGCCCGAGCCCTTCACGCCCAGCGTCGAAGCCGAAGCGACGGTCTTGCCGGCCGCATCGTCGATGACCTGTGCGTAGATGTGCTTGCCGGTGCGGTGCACCGACAGGCGGGGCTTGCCACCGGCACGGCTCTTGAGAGCGGTGCGGACACGGCGACGGCGACGTTCGAAAAGAGAAAGCTTTGCCATCTTACTTCTTCTTCCCTTCCTTGCGGAAGATATACTCGCCGCGATACTTGATACCCTTGCCCTTGTAGGGTTCGGGCTTGCGCCACTTGCGGACATTCGCCGCGAACTGGCCCACGGCCTGCTTGTCGGAACCGCTGATTTCGACGGTCGTCTGGTCCGGGGTCTTCACCTCGATACCTTCGGGAACGTCGAGATCGACGTCGTGCGAGTAGCCGAGCTGAAGCTTGAGCTTCTTGCCCTGCGCCTGTGCACGGTAGCCGACACCATTGATTTCGAGAACCTTGGTGAAACCTTCGGTCACGCCTTCGACCAGGTTCGAAACGAGCGTGCGCTGCATACCCCAGTGGTTGCGAGCGGCGCGCGTGTCGTTGGCCGGAGTGACGGTGATTTCGTCATTCTCGAGCTTGTAGGTCACGAGCTCCGACAGGCCCATGGTCAGGGTGCCCTTGGGACCCTTGACCGAAAGCGTGTCGCCCTCGATGTTGGCAGTGACCCCGCTGGGGATCGCTACCGGCTTCTTGCCGATGCGGCTCATCAGAACACCTCCGCCAGCACTTCGCCGCCGACGTTGTCAGCGCGTGCTTCCGCGTCGGAAAGCACACCCTTGGGCGTCGAGACGATGGTGATGCCAAGGCCGTTGCGCACGACGGGGAGTTCTTTCGAACCCGCATAGACGCGGCGGCCGGGCTTGGAGACACGAGCGACGTGCTTGATTGCAGGTTCGCCCTCGAAATACTTCAGTTCGATCCGCAGCTGTGCATGCTTGCCCGAAGCATCGTCGCTGTAGCCACGGATGTAGCCTTCGCGGGTCAGCACTTCGAGAACGTTTGCACGCAGCTTGCTGGCGGGCGAAAGGACGCTGTCCTTCTTCGCCTGCTGGCCGTTGCGGATGCGGGTGAGCATATCACCCAGGGGATCGGTCATAGCCATCTGTCTCTACCTCACCAGCTCGACTTGGTCAGGCCCGGAATCAGGCCCTTGTTGCCGAGGTCGCGCAGTTCGATACGGTTGAGGCCGAACTTGCGATAGTAGCCGCGGGGGCGGCCGGTGGTGGCGCAACGATTGCGCACGCGGGTGGGATTCGCATTACGCGGGAGTTCCGCCATCTTGAGCCGAGCGATCAGGCGCTCACCTTCATCGAGGCTTTCGTCGTCTGCGATAGCTTTGAGCTTCGCAAACTTGTCCGCATACTGCTTCACGAGCTTCTTGCGACGCTCGTTCTTGTTGATCGAACTCAGTTTCGCCATTGGACTTAAGTTCCTTCCTTATCCTGCGATCCGGAAGCGGCTCACGCCGCCTCCTTCTCTTCCGACTTGTCAGCCGGGAACGGGAAACCGAACAGCTTGAGGAGCTCGCGAGCTTCCTCGTCGGTCTTCGCCGTGGTGGTTACGATGATATCCATGCCCCGAACCTTCTCGATCTGGTCGTAGGAGATTTCGGGGAAGATGATCTGCTCTTTGAGGCCCATTGCATAGTTGCCACGACCGTCGAACGACTTGGCGTTGAGGCCACGGAAGTCGCGGATGCGAGGCATTGCAATGGTGACCAGGCGGTCCATGAATTCGTACATGCGTTCACGGCGGAGGGTTACCTTCGCACCGATCGGCATGCCTTCACGCAGCTTGAACTGCGCAATCGACTTCTTCGCCTTGGTGATGACCGGCTTCTGACCGGCAATCTTGGCCATTTCTTCAGCTGCGGTCTGGACCTTCTTCTTGTCCTGGCTGGCTTCGCCAACGCCCATGTTGAGCGTGATCTTTTCCAGCTTCGGAACTTCGAGACGGTTCTTGTAACCGAACTTTTCAGTCATCGCCTTGACGATCTGGTCGTCGTAGCGCTGCTTCATACGGGGGGTGTAATCAGCCATCGATGGTCTCCCCACTCTTTACGGCAACGCGCACCTTCTTGCCGTCCTTCTGTTCGAAACGGACGCGGGTGGGCTTGCCATCCTTGGGATCGGCCACAGCAACCTTGCTGATGGGCATCGGCGCTTCGAAGCGGTCGATGCCACCCTGCGGGTTCTGCTGGGTCGGCTTGCGGTGACGCGCGGCGATGTTCACGCCCTCGACGACGATCTTGCCGTCCTTGGGGCTGACTTTCGACACGGTACCGGTCTTGCCCTTGTCCTTGCCGGACAGGACTACGACGGTGTCACCCTTCTTGATCTTTGCAGAAGCCATTACAGCACCTCCGGAGCAAGCGAGATGATCTTCATGAAGCCGCGGCCGCGAAGTTCGCGAACGACCGGCCCGAAGATACGGGTGCCGATGGGTTCTTCGTTCTTGTTGACGAGAACTGCGGCGTTGCTGTCGAAGCGGATGACGCTGCCATCGGGGCGGCGAACGTCCTTCTTCGTGCGCACGATGACAGCGCGATGGACATCGCCCTTCTTCACCTTCGTACGCGGCTGGGCTTCCTTGACGGAAACCACGATCACGTCGCCAACGGATGCAGTGCGGCGCTTCGAGCCGCCCAGTACCTTGATGCACTGGACGCGCTTGGCGCCGCTGTTGTCCGCGACGTCGAGATTGGATTGCATCTGGATCATTGATCCGGTTCCTTCTCTTGGCTTGCCGGGACAAGTGCCCGGCAGTTCCTAAAACGTCAGTTGCCTGCGGCTTCGACTTCGAGGTCGGCCTCGACAGCCTGGGTTCCGCCTGCCGTCACGCGGTCCTTGACCATCCAGGTCTTGGTCTTCGAGATCGGCTTGGTTTCTTCGATGCGCACGATGTCGCCGAGTGCATACTCGTTGTTCTCGTCGTGAGCGTGGTACTTCTTCGAGCGGCGGATGATCTTCCCATAGAGGGGGTGCTTCACCTTACGCTCGACCAGTACGGTAACGGTCTTGTCGGTCTTGTCGGAGGTGACGGTCCCGATCAGAATGCGTTTGGGCATGGTCTACTCCTTAAGCCTTGGCTGCGGCCGCGCGGGCACGCTCGGTCTGCAGCGTCTTGATCTTGGCGATCGTGCGACGGACTTCGCGGATGCGCGCCGGGCCTTCGAGCTGGTTGGTCGCAGCCTGGAAGCGAAGGTTGAACTGCTCGCGCTTGAGGCTCGTCAGTTCTTCGTCCAGCTGATCGTCGCTCTTCTGGCGCAGATCTTCGATCTTGCTCATTATTCGCCTCCGAGGTGCGAGGTGTCGCCCAGGCGGGCCACGACCTTGGTCTTCACCGGCAGCTTCATGGCTGCGCGGCTGAACGCTTCGGCGGCCAGCGGGCCGGCAACGCCGTCGAGTTCGAACAGGATACGGCCCGGCTTCACACGAGCTGCCCAGTATTCGACCGAACCCTTGCCCTTACCCTGACGGACTTCGGCAGGCTTCTTCGAAACCGGCACGTCGGGGAAGACGCGGATCCAGAGACGACCCTGGCGCTTGATGTGACGCGTGATCGCGCGGCGAGCCGCTTCGATCTGGCGTGCGGTGATACGCTCGGGCTCAAGAGCCTTCAGTCCGTAGGAGCCGAAATTGAGCGTGGTGCCGCCCTTGGCGTTGCCGTGGATCTTGCCCTTGAACGCCTTGCGGTACTTGGTTTTCTTCGGTTGCAGCATGGTTCTTTCCTATACCTGCAATCAGCGAGCCGGACGGACGCCGGACGTCTGCGATTCCATCATGAGACGGTCCTGCGCGGTCGGGTCGTGGCCGAGGATTTCGCCCTTGAAGACCCACACCTTGATGCCGATGATGCCGTAAGCGGTCAGTGCTTCGGCTTCGGCATAGTCGATGTTGGCGCGCAGCGTGTGCAGCGGCACGCGGCCTTCACGATACTGTTCGACGCGGGCGATTTCAGCACCGCCGAGACGGCCGCCACACATGATCTTGATGCCTTCGGCACCAAGGCGCATGGCCGACTGCATGGCGCGCTTCATCGCACGGCGGAATGCCACGCGGCGAATGAGCTGGTCTGCGATGCCCTGGGCGATCAGCTTGGCGTCAACTTCCGGCTTGCGGATTTCGACGATGTTCAGCTTCACGTCGCTTTCGGTCATCGACGACAGCTTTTCGGTAAGCTTGGCGATGTCCGCGCCCTTCTTGCCGATGATGACGCCGGGACGCGCAGCATAAATCGACACGCGGCAAAGCTTTGCCGGACGCTCGATCACGACCTTCGAGATAGCGGCCTGGGCAGCGTTCTCGAGGATGTACTTGCGGATCTCGATGTCCTCGGCCAGCAGCTTGGCATAGTCACGCCCTTCGGCGTACCAGCGGCTGTCCCAGGTGCGGTTGATCTGCAGGCGCAGACCGATCGGATTGCTCTTATGGCCCATCTTACGCCTCTTCCTGCTCGCGAACGACGATACGAAGGCGGCTGAACGGCTTCAGGATGCGCGTCGACTTGCCGCGACCACGGGTGTGGAAACGCTTCATCGTGATCGACTTGCCCACCGAAGCCTCAGCGACGACCAGCGAGTCGACATCGAGGTTGTGGTTGTTTTCCGCGTTGGCGATCGCCGAAGCGAGAACCTTCGTGGCATCCTTGGCCATCGACTTCTTCGAGAAGGCCAGGATGTTGAGGGCCTCTTCGGCCTTCTTGCCGCGGATGAGCTCGGCAACGAGGTTCAGCTTCTGCGCGGAACCACGGATGGTGGTGCCTACGGCCAGAGCCTCGTTGTCGGCGACGCGACGGGGTGCTTTCTGCTTGCTCATCAGCGCTTACCCTTCTTGTCGGCAGCGTGACCGGGGAACGTGCGCGTGGGCGCGAATTCACCGAGCTTGTGGCCAACCATCTCTTCCGAGACGGCAACCGGGATGAACTTATGGCCGTTGTACACGTTGAACGTGAGACCGACGAACTGGGGCAGGATGGTGCTGCGACGCGACCAGGTCTTGATCGGCTTCGCGTTGCTTGCGTCCTGCGCCTCTTCTGCCTTCTTGAGAAGGCTGAGTTCGACGAACGGACCTTTCCAGACGGAACGAGCCATGTCGGATTACCTCTTCTTCTTGGCGTGGCGCGAACGGATAATCATCTTGTCCGTCTGCTTGTTCTTGCGGGTACGGGCGCCCTTGGTCGGCTTGCCCCACGGGGTAACCGGATGACGGCCACCGCTCGTGCGGCCTTCACCACCACCGTGCGGGTGGTCGACCGGGTTCTTGGCAACACCGCGGGTCAGCGGCTTGATGCCCATCCAGCGACGACGACCGGCCTTGCCCAGGTTCTGGTTCTGGTTGTCCGGGTTCGACACGGCGCCAACGGTGCCCATGCAGTCGGCACGCAGGTAACGCTGCTCGCCGCTGTTGAGACGCACGATGACCATGCCGCGGTCACGACCGACCAGCTGGACATAGGCACCTGCCGAACGTGCGATCTGACCGCCCTTGCCGGGCTTCATTTCGACGTTGTGACAGATGGTGCCGACCGGCATCTGGCCGAGCAGCATGGCGTTGCCGGGCTTGGTGTCGGTCTTTTCAGCAGCGATGACCTTGTCGCCGACAGCGAGACGCTGCGGAGCGATGATGTAGGCCTGCTCACCGTCGTCATACTTCACGAGTGCGATGAAAGCGGTGCGGTTGGGATCATATTCGATCCGTTCCACGGTGCCTTCGACGTCCCACTTGCGACGCTTGAAGTCGATGAAGCGGTACTTCTGCTTGTGACCGCCGCCGATGCCACGCGAGGTGACATGGCCCTTGTTGTTACGGCCACCAGTCTTGCGCTTGCCTTCCGTCAGCGACTTGACGGGCTTGCCTTTGTACAGGCCCGACTTGTCGACGAGGATGAGGCCGCGGCGCGCGGGGCTCGTCGGTTTGTAATTCTTGAGTGCCATCAGCCTACACCTTCCGTGATGTCGATCATGGCACCTTCAGCGAGGGTGACGATCGCCTTCTTCACGTCGTTGCGCTTGTAGGGCTTGCCCTTCCAGCGCTTGGTCTTGCCCTTCACGTTGATCGTGTTGACCGAGACGACTTTCGCCTTCTGGTCAGCATAGATCGCTTCAACCGCTTCCTTGATCTGCGGCTTGGTAGCCGTGCCAGCGACCTTGAAAACGACCGCGTTGTTCTCCGAAGCCATGGTCGACTTTTCGGTGATGTGCGGAGCGAGGATCACGTCATAGTGACGGGCTGCGATTTCCTGCTTCTTAGCCATTGAAACGGCCCTCCAGCTTTTCGACAGCGTCCTTGGTGAGGACGAGCGTGTCGTGCTTCAGGATGTCGTAGACATTGGCGCCCATCGCGGGGAGGACGTTCACGCCCGGCAGGTTGCCGGCAGCCTTCTTGAAGCCGTCGTTCACGCTTTCGCCGTCGATGATCAGGACCTTGCCGGCCCAGCCATTCTTGTCGAAGTGACCCTTGAGAGCCTTGGTCTTGGCATCCTTGAGTTCGAGGCTGTCGACGACAACGAGGCCGTCCTTCGCCTTGCTCGAAAGAGCCATTTTGAGACCGAGAGCGCGGATCTTCTTGTTCAGCGACTGCTCGAAGTCACGCTTGCGCGCACCGTGAGCCTTACCGCCGCCGATGAAGATCGGGGCGCCACGGTCACCGTGACGTGCGCCACCCGAACCCTTCTGGCGACCGAACTTCTTGCCCGTGCGGGCAACGTCCGAACGCTCGCGCGTGGGGCGTGCAGTGGCGCGACGGTTTTCGAGCTGCCAAGTGACAACGCGGTGAAGGATGTCGGCGCGCGGCTCGACTCCGAACACATCATCGTTCAGCTCGATATCGCCCGACGCCTTGCCGTCGATTTTCTGGACCTTGACCTTCACGATCAGGACTCCTTGCTTTCACCGCCGGCATCGCCGTCGGTGGTGGTTTCGGCATCAGCACCCGATTCCTGCTGCTGCATCAGCTTTTCCTGCTGCTCAGCGGACACTTCGGTGCCGACTTCGTGCTCGGCTGCGCTCTCGACGAGACCCGCATCGGCATCTTCCGATTTGAACTCGTCTTCGTTGCGACGCATCACACCGGGGAATGGCAGATCGTCGGGCATGCGAACCTTCACGGCATCGCGAACCATCAGCCAGCCATTCTTCGCACCCGGAACCGAGCCCTTGACGAAGAGCAGGCCGCGATCGGCGTCGGTGCGCACGATTTCGAGGTTCTGCTGCGTACGCTGGCGGTCACCCATGTGACCGGCCATCTTCTTGCCCTTGAACACGCGGCCCGGGTCCTGACGGTTACCCGTCGAACCGTGCGAGCGGTGCGAGATCGAAACACCGTGGGTGGCGCGAAGACCGCCGAAGCCCCAGCGCTTCATAGCGCCGGCAAAGCCCTTACCCTGGGTGTGGCCGGTGATGTCGACCTTCTGGCCGGCGACGAAGTGTTCGGCCGAAATGCGGGCGCCGACCGGAAGCAGGGCTTCCTCGCTGTCCACGCGGAATTCACCGACCTTCATCTTCAGCGCGACTTCTGCCTTGGCAAAAGCTTCGCGCTGCGGCTTGTTCACATTCTTTTGCTTCGCTTCGCCCGAACCGACCTGGACGCCGTAATAGCCGTCACGGTCTTCCGTGCGATGTGCGGTAACCTGGCAATCTTCCAGCGAAAGAACGGTCACGGGAACGTGCCGTCCATCCTCCTGGAAGAGGCGGGTCATCCCGACTTTCTTTGCGATAACGCCTGTGCGCATCGTCAAACTCCTCAACAGAGGCACCAAGAGGCTCATCCCCAGGGTGCGTGCCAGCCCGATTGTGCGATGCGTGCCCCCGTCCGGGCTGATTGCTTCCGAGAAGGAAGCAGACGGGGGACGCAGTCCCGGGCGATTGCCCGGCGGTATCCCGATGTCTTGCCTGTTCTTGCGAACCGGCGGGGCTATCGAGCGCCCCGGAAACTTCCCTGCCGTTTCAAGTCCGGCAGGAGGACCAATCGAGCTTGCTTAGGCGAGCTTGATTTCGACGTTCACGCCGGCAGCGAGGTCGAGCTTCATCAACGCATCGACGGTCTGGGCGTTGGGCTGCACGATGTCGAGCAGACGCTTGTAGGTGCGCACCTCGAACTGCTCGCGCGACTTCTTGTCGATGTGCGGGCCGCGGTTCACGGTGAACTTCTCGATGCGCGTCGGCATGGGAATGGGACCACGAATAAGGGCACCCGTGCGACGCGCGGTGTCTGCGATTTCGCCAGTAGCCTGGTCGAGAACGCGATGGTCGAACGCCTTGAGGCGAATGCGGATATTCTGTGCTTCCATTACCTACACCGATGCGAAAGAGCCAAGCGGACCAGCGGGTGGCCCGCAAACAAAAAGAAAGGTCAGCCCCACTGTGAGCCCGGTTTCCCGGTTGCGGGCGACCTTCCATGAATTCTTATGCCGGAGACGAATCTCCGCTATGGGCGCGCATATACGGGGGAGACCCCGATATGACAACCCCCGATTTCCGCCTGCCTTAACAGCCATTCATCGGGCGCGGCGAACCGTGCATTTCTGCCGTTTTTCGCAGCTCACATAAAAAGCGAAGGGCCCACCCTCCCCTAAAGGAAGGCGGGCCCCGCTATTTCAGCAGAAGCTTACTTCGAAAATCGAAGCTTACTTCTTGATCGAGCCAACAACGCCCGAGCCGACCGTACGGCCGCCTTCGCGGATTGCGAAGCGCAGGCCCTGGTCCATTGCGATCGGTGCGATCAGCTTGACGTCGATCGTCACGTTGTCGCCCGGCATCACCATTTCGGTGCCTTCGGGAAGGATCACTTCGCCGGTGACGTCGGTGGTGCGGAAGTAGAACTGCGGACGGTAATTCGCGAAGAACGGCGTGTGACGGCCGCCTTCGTCCTTCGACAGGACGTAGACTTCTGCGCTGAACTCGGTGTGCGGCGTAACCGAACCCGGCTTCGCGAGAACCTGGCCACGCTCGACTTCTTCACGGCCAACGCCGCGGATCAGGGCACCGATGTTGTCGCCAGCTTCACCGCGATCGAGCAGCTTGCGGAACATTTCGACGCCGGTGACGGTCGTCTTGGTGGTGTCCTTGATGCCGACGATTTCGACTTCGTCGCCAACGTTCACAACGCCGGTTTCGACGCGGCCGGTGACAACCGTACCACGACCCGAGATCGAGAACACGTCTTCGATCGGCATCAGGAAGTCCTTGTCGACCGGACGGTCGGGGGTCGGGATGTTCGCGTCAACGGCGTCCATCAGTTCCTTGATCGAGTTTTCGCCGATTTCCGGATCGCGACCTTCGAGAGCGGCCAGAGCCGAACCCTTGACGATGGCGATGTTGTCGCCGTCGAAGTCATACGAGCTCAGGAGTTCGCGAACTTCGAGTTCGACGAGCTCGAGGATTTCCTCGTCGTCGACCTGGTCGACCTTGTTCATGTAAACGACCAGGGCCGGAACGCCGACCTGGCGTGCAAGCAGGATGTGCTCGCGGGTCTGCGGCATCGGGCCGTCAGCTGCGTTCACGACCAGGATGGCGCCGTCCATCTGGGCTGCACCGGTGATCATGTTCTTCACGTAGTCGGCGTGACCCGGGCAGTCGACGTGTGCGTAGTGACGCGCGTCGGTTTCATACTCGACGTGTGCGGTCGAGATGGTGATGCCGCGCTCGCGCTCTTCGGGAGCCTTGTCGATGTTTGCGAAATCGACGGCCGAGCCGAGAACCTTGGTGATTGCTGCGGTAAGCGTGGTCTTGCCGTGGTCGACGTGACCGATGGTGCCGACGTTAACGTGCGGCTTATTACGCTCGAACTTTTCCTTCGCCATTTTCCAATAACCTCTAATCTGAAAGTGAATTTCTGCGGGTTGGAAACGGCGCCCGCGGAATCAGGCGCCGCCCCTAGACGGTGAAGCTGCCTTACGCAAGCTTCTCCTTGACTTCCTGTGCCACGTTCGCCGGAACTTCGTCGTAGTGGCTGAACTGCATCGAGTACTGAGCACGGCCCTGGGTGAAGGAACGCAGCTCGTTGACGTAGCCGAACATGTTCGCGAGCGGCACATTGGCTTCGACAGCCTGTGCGTTGCCGCGGCTGTCGGTGCCCTGGATCTGGCCACGACGCGAGTTGAGGTCGCCGATGACGTCGCCGAGGTAATCCTCGGGCGTCACAACCTCGACCTTCATGATCGGCTCGAGCAGCTTGATGCCGGCACGTTCGGCGACTTCACGCATCGCACCGCGACCGGCGATTTCGAACGCAATCGCGCTCGAGTCGACGTCATGGTACGCACCGTCATAAAGCTCGACGGTGAAGTCGATGATAGGGAAGCCAACAAGGTGACCGCTCTCGGCCTGTTCCTTGAAGCCCTTCTCGATGGCCGGAATGTATTCCTTCGGAATGTTACCGCCCTTGATGCTGTCTTCGAAGACGAAGCCCTGGCCGCGCTCACCCGGGGTGACCTTGACCTTGACGCGGCCGAACTGACCCGAACCACCCGACTGCTTCTTGTGGGTGTAATCGACGTCCACCGGCTTGCCGAGGTATTCGCGATAAGCGACCTGCGGTGCGCCGACGTTTGCTTCGACCTTGAACTCGCGCTTCATGCGATCGACGAGAATGTCGAGGTGAAGCTCGCCCATACCCTTGATGATCGTCTGGCCCGACTCGTGGTCGGTGGTGACGCGGAAGCTCGGATCCTCGGCGGCCAGGCGGTTGAGGGCGACGCCCATCTTTTCCTGGTCGGCCTTGGTCTTCGGTTCGACCGAAAGCTCGATCACCGGCTCGGGGAATTCCATGCGCTCGAGGATGATCGGAGCGCTGGTTGCACACAGCGTGTCGCCGGTGGTGGTTTCCTTCAGGCCTGCGATAGCGACGATGTCGCCTGCGAATGCTTCGTCGATGTCCTCGCGGTTGTTCGAGTGCATCAGCAGCATGCGGCCGATCTTTTCCTTCTTGTCCTTCACCGAGTTCAGGACGCTGCCCTTGGTGAGCTGGCCCGAATAGATGCGGGTGAAGGTGAGCGAGCCGACGAACGGGTCGTTCATGATCTTGAAGGCGAGAGCGGCGAAGGGCTCGTCGTCCGACGACGGACGCGACTGCTCTTCATCGCTGTCGGGCAGGACGCCCTTGATGGCCGGAACGTCGAGCGGCGACGGCATGTAGTCGACAACCGCGTCGAGCAGGGGCTGGACGCCCTTGTTCTTGAACGCCGAACCGCACAGCACGGGCACGAAGTCGCGCGCCATGGTGCCCTTGCGGATGAGACGCTTGAGCGTTGCTGCGTCTGGCTCGTTACCTTCGAGGTAAGCTTCCATGACATCGTCGTCCTGTTCGACGGCGGTTTCGATCAGCTTCTCGCGGTATTCGGCAGCCTTGTCGGCGAGCTCGGCGGGGATTTCGGTGAACTCGTACTTCGCGCCGAGATCTTCGTTCTGCCACACGATGCCGCGGTTGTTGACGAGGTCGACAACACCCTGGAGGTCGCTTTCTGCACCAATCGGGAGATAGAGAACCAGCGGGTTCGCGCCGAGACGGTCGATGATCGACTGGACGCAGTAGTAGAAGTCGGCACCGGTACGGTCGAGCTTGTTGACGAAGCACATGCGCGGAACGCCGTATTTGTCGGCCTGGCGCCAGACGGTTTCGGATTGGGGTTCAACACCGGCGACTCCATCAAAAACGGCGACAGCGCCGTCGAGAACGCGCAGCGAGCGTTCGACTTCGATGGTGAAGTCGACGTGGCCGGGGGTGTCGATGATGTTGATGCGGTGCTTGGGCATGCCTTCACGCATCGCTTCGGGCGAGCTCATCGGATCCTTGGTCGGATCTTCAGCGGTCCAGAAGGTGGTGGTGGCAGCCGACGTAATCGTGATGCCGCGCTCCTGCTCCTGCTCCATCCAGTCCATGGTTGCAGCGCCGTCGTGGACTTCGCCGATCTTGTAGGACTTGCCGGTGTAGTAGAGGATGCGTTCGGTCGTGGTGGTCTTGCCGGCATCGATGTGGGCCATGATGCCGATATTGCGGTACCGCTCGAGCGGATATTCGCGTGCCATGTGGAATTCCTCGTGGGATGTTCGGGACAACGGATTCGCCGCCCCTTTGAAAAACTAATGTGACCGCCTGGCGACCGTTCCGCGCATTCACGGAACGGTCCACCAGTCGAGCCTTACCAGCGGTAGTGCGAGAAGGCGCGGTTCGCGTCCGCCATGCGGTGCGTGTCTTCGCGCTTCTTGACGGCGTTGCCGCGGTTGTTGGCCGCATCCATCAGCTCGCCCGAGAGACGGGCAGCCATGGTGGTTTCCGGACGACCGCGAGCCGCACCGATGAGCCAGCGGATAGCCAGCGCCTGGGCACGCTCGGGACGCACTTCAACCGGCACCTGGTAGGTCGCACCACCGACACGGCGGCTGCGAACTTCGACCTGCGGCTTGATGTTGTCGAGCGCTGCGTGGAACAGCTCGACCGGGTTCGACTTCGCCTTGGCTTCGACGGTGTCGAGCGCGGTGTAGACGATACCTTCGGCAACGGCCTTCTTGCCGTCATACATCAGGTTGTTCATGAATTTCGAAAGGACCTGATCGTTGAACTTCGGATCAGGCAGGATTTCCCGCTTCTCGGGACGACGACGACGTGACATTTTCGTTTAACTCCTTCGGAGTGCGGCAACACCTCCGTGTTGCCTTTGCGGCTCCAGCCCTCTCCCCCGCCCTTCCACCCGGAGGCTACCCATATGGGCAGAAGGGCGGAGGAGAGGACTGGACCCGCGTTGAAAACAATCTCTTCGGGTTGGGGCCTGTCCGGCTCCGCCTCCCAACCACCCGATACCGGATCGGATAATCATCGGGTGGTTGGGAGGGGGAGACGGGCTGGCACCGAGGTCATCACGGACGTGATGACCGCACCCAACAAAGACTCCTTACTTCGGACGCTTCGCGCCGTACTTCGAGCGCGACTGCTTGCGGTCCTTCACGCCCTGCGTATCGAGCACGCCGCGAAGGACGTGGTAGCGAACGCCGGGAAGGTCGCGAACACGGCCGCCGCGGATGAGCACAACACTGTGCTCCTGCAGGTTGTGGCCTTCGCCCGGGATGTAGGAGATGACTTCGCGCTGGTTGGTCAGGCGAACCTTGGCAACTTTACGCAGAGCCGAGTTCGGCTTCTTCGGGGTCGTCGTATAGACGCGGGTGCAAACGCCGCGCTTCTGCGGGTTCTGCTCCATTGCAGGGACCTTGCTCTTGGCCTTCTGCGGAACGCGGCCCTTGCGGACCAGCTGGTTAATAGTCGGCATGTGAGTTCTTTCTCTTCACCGTGTGATGGCGGAGACTAGCGGGATGATCGGTGGTGTGTCGGGTTCGTGCTCGCCAAAAGCCGTTCGTCCTGAGCCTGTCGAAGGGCGAACCCCTCGGCCTGGACCGGCTGCACTCGCACGAGCCTGAAACGCTCCACCCATCGGCCCACACGGCCACCGGGTTACTTTGACGGCTGCCCCGAACGGAGTGACCTCCGCTGCAATAGAAAAGAGCCTCGTCGCATGTGCGACAGGCCCCCGGGACATGACCGGCAATGTTCAGCTCTATCTGGCCGGCGTTGGAGGCGCGCTGGGCGATTCCCTCACCGGATGGGCGCGCACATAGTGTGCAAGGGGGGATGGGTCAAGGGAGATGGGAGCTTGACCTTTCCGTCGAGCGCTTCAAAAAGCGAGCCAAGAGGGTCCAATCTATGCCTAGTGACGTATTTCCAATACCTGTGGAACGAATTCATCTCTACGAGGAAAATCCTCGTCACGGGGCGATTACCGATCCGTCCGAAATCATAAAGGTATTGCTGCAGGATGAGCAAGTACCAACTTGCTAAGAGTATTGCTGAGCATAAGACAAACCCGCTTGAGCTTCTAGGCGTGGTGGAGATTACTGAGGAGGGAGCTACGGAACCTTCATATGAGGTTTGGGAGGGCAATAGACGAGTTTGCGCCGTCTTGCTCCTGAATGATCCTGATTTGGCGCCCCCTAAATGGAGAAAGCGGTTCCAAAAACTGTCGGATGACGTTGATGTCATTGAAACCATCGAAGGTCGAAGCTTCGATGACCATGACGAACTGCGCTTCTGGATGCGCAACATCCATAACGGCATGCAAGATGGGCGAGGCCGCAAGGACTGGGGCCCTGACGAACAGCACAGAGATAATCCAACCCGGAAGAATGCAATTGCCTTCGAATTGTTGGAGATGGCCGAGACGCTTGAGCTGATCACGAGGAGCGATAGGAAAGGCAAGTTGACCACCCTTCAGCGCTTCGCTGAGAAGCCAACTATGCGTGAAATCCTCGGTGTCGACGACAGCGACCCAGAGCACGTTACCTTTCGCCGCAGCGATGCTGACATGGCTGCCCTATTGGCGGTGATCATAAACGATCTGATAGCCGGTGAGATCAATTCTCGCGCAAATGATCAAGACATCGCCAGCTATGCTGCACAGCTTGAGGAGTCTGCCGGAGTTGCACCACTTCCCGACGAAGACGAAGAAGACCAAGATTCGGACACTCAAGCGCCAGTTCCACCCCCAAGTCCACCTCCACCACTACCGCCTCGCCCCAGATCATTGAATAAGATCAAAAGATCGAACGACTTGGTGCGTGTCTTGGCAAAGTTGGAAGCACAAAAGCTGCTGGGGCTCTATGCCTCACTTACGAAAATGAGCGCCCAAGCGAACACCCAAATCGTAGCCGTTGGCGCGTGGGCATTTATCGAAAGTACGGCGAAGCTGTGCGGAGCGGACGACAAGACCTCATTCGATTCATATTTCACCCGCGGTAAGCAGGGACGAATGCACAGCTATGGTGTTGAGCTCCGGGAAGCTGGTGTAATACACGACGCATTGAAACGTCTTGCAACCGGGGGCAATACCACGAAGCATCATGCTGTGAGCGGCACCTTCGATCACAGGCAGATCATCAACGATTTCGAAGTTGTCACCCCAATGCTCGTTTTAGCGCTTTCCAAACGGATTGAAGAGTAGAGGGGTCAAATATGGCTAGGTCGCAGTCCCCCCTTCGCTATCCTGGTGGAAAATCATCACTTGCGGATGTCACCATCAAGCTCATCCAAGACAATGATCTTGGTCGATCGCATTATATTGAACCTTATGCGGGAGGGGCCAGCCTAGCTCTCCATCTGCTTTTCAATCGGCATGTCAGTGATATTCACCTTAACGACCTCGACTTAGGGATATGGAGCTTTTGGCATGCTGTCTTGAACGACGTCGACCATCTGATCGAGAAGATTGAGAAAGTCACGATCACTGTCGAGGAATGGCATCGTCAAAAGGCGGTATACAGAAACGCTGCCTGTGAATCCGTCATTGACCTAGCCTTTGCCACCTTCTTTTTAAATCGAACGAATAGGTCAGGGATTATTGGTTCTGGCGGAATTATCGGTGGGTTAAATCAATCCGGGAATTACAAAATAGACTGTCGATTTAATAAGAAAGACCTGATTGAGAAGGTCAGGAAAATCAATGGGTTCCGAAAATCCATCCATCTCACAAATATGGACGCCTGTGATTTCATATCTTGGGCCGACATGAATCTATCTTCTCGATCATTCTTCATGATAGACCCACCGTATTACGAGAAAGGGTCATCCTTATATACTAATTTTTACAGCAAGGGGGACCATAGGGTTGTCTCGCAAGCTATCTCTGCATTGTCGAAGCCTTGGGTACTAACATATGACAATTGCACCGAAATATCGGATATTTATGGAGATTTCGAGCAGTTAGAGTTCGGAATTCAATATTCTGCAAATGAGAAACGCATGGGCAAAGAACTCATGATCATCTCTAAAAGGCTGTCCTTCGGACCCGAAGTGCTTGATGCACTGATTGCGACCGGACAAAACACAAAAGCGGCATAGAAAACTCGCAGCCACACTCAGTTGCTTCGCGTTTCGAGGTGCTTCGTGCTACCTCTCTTGGGTGCTGGTCGTGGGCCAGCGTACTTCGGCTAGAAAACATTTTCCTACTCCGCAGTTTTTTGTTTTCGTCCCTCAAACGCCGGGCGGAGCGCGTCCGCGCTCCTTGGCTTCCTCGCATAAGCTCGGGCGCGCGGTCGCGCTTGCCTCGCCTGCGGCTCGGTGATTTCGCCAATTAGAGAGAGACCTTGTTTTGTCGGACCACCCTACCCCCACCCGCGTCATTCCCCGCCAGGCCACCTCCGCCGTGGCGAATGTTGCGCCCGAGCCGGAGGAGGACGATCCGCTGCTTGCCTTTGCGCCCTTCATCCACACGGCTCCGCGCCGCAATTCCATCACGCCGCGGCTCCAGCGGCGCTTTGTCGCTACGCTCGCGGCCACCGGCATCGTCGTGCAGGCGGCGCGCTCCATCGGGAAGAGCGTGGAGGCGCTCTACAAGCTGCGGGCGCGGCCCGGGGCGGAAGGGTTTGCCGCCGCCTGGGACGCGGCGCTGGAGCGCGGGGTGCAGCGGCTGGAGGATTGCGCGCTCGAACGCGCCCTGAAGGGCACGCCCACCCCCATCGTCTCTGCCGGCAAGATGCTGGGCACGTGGGACAAGCCCGACAATACCCTGCTGCGCTTCCTCCTCCAGCACCGCCTGCGCGAACGCTATGGCGTGCAGCGCATCCAGAAGGGGCATCCGCTCTACGAGGCCATCGCGGCCGAGGTGATGGCGGATTACCATGCCAGCCGGCCCGACGAGGACGAGGTCATCGAGAGCATCAACCGCAAGCTCTCCCTCATGCGCGACCGGCGGGAAGCGATGGAGCGGGACGCGGCTTGCGGCGAGGACGGGGAGGAGGAAGACGACGCGGGCGATTGAAGTGCTGCCTCGCCGCGCAATCGGTGATAGGGTGCGACCCCATGGCCCCCTCGCCCACCCATATCGAGACCCGGCTCGAGAACGGCACGCCCGTCTGCCTGCGCCGCGTGACGCGCGGGGACGAGGGGCGCATTCGCGAAGGGATTGCGCGGATGAGCCCGCGCTCGCGTTACATGCGCTTCTTCTCCGGCGCGGCCACCCCGCCCGACTGGGTGATCGACCGGCTGCTCGATGCCGATGGCGACATGCATCTCGCCTGGGGGGCGATCGACACCTCGCAGCCCGACGAGCCTGCCATCGGCGCGGTCCACGCCTTTCGCGATGCCGAGGACCGCGGCTGCGCGGAGTTCTCCGTGGGGATACTCGACGACTGGCACGGGCTGGGGCTCGGCAAGCTGCTCACCGCCACGCTGCTGCTCGAAGCGCGGGCGGAGGGGATTGCGCGCTTTGCGATGGATACGCTGGCGGAGAACCGGTCCGCGATTGCCTTTGCCCGGCTGCTGGGGGGCGAGCGGACGTCCTATGACGGGTCGGTGCTGACCTATTTGCTGGAGGTCGAGGACGCGCTGGAACGGCTGGAGGCAGCGGGCGACCCGCCGGGCATTGCGGCGGTATTCGCGGCGTTCTAGCCAATTGTGACTGGCGACTACTTACAATGGCCGTGCCATCGATTGACGTATATGGTGGGGGCATGGAGCGGGTATTCCTCGATATTGCCACCAGCCCCTGCCTGACTTCCCTGTGGGAGAACGTTCGGCGGGCCTGCGCGCATTTCGGGGCGGATAAGTTCAGCTACCACTTCACCCCCGTCTTCGCCTCGCAGGTGAGCGAGGCCACCGCGATCAGGGCCGAGGGCTATTCGGTCGAGTGGCTGGACCTTTACAAAAGCGCAGATTTCCGCCGTATCGACCCAATCCCCGACACGGTGATGCGCGCAGGCCACACGATCTCGTGGGAAGAGGCGCTGGAGGATGTCGAGCAGACCGAGGAGGTCGCCGAATTCGTGCGCGCCCTGCGCCAGCATGGCATCACCAACGGCTTCGGCGTGCCGCTGTTCGGCCCGGCCAACCGCGACGCCTACGGCGCCTTCGGCTTCCCCGCGGACCATACTCCGAGCGAGGAACAGGTCGTGGCGCTCACCATGGTGGGCCGCATCGGTCACGACCGCGTGTGCCAGCTGGTGAACATAGAGGATGGCGATGTCTCGCTCTCGCAGCGTGAGCGGCAGGTCCTCGAGCTTATCGCGCATGGCAAGTCGAACACGGTCATCGCCCAGCTGCTCGGGATATCGCCCGAGACGGTGAGCACCTATGTGAAACGCATCTACGCCAAGCTGGGGACGAGCGACCGTGTCGGCGCGACGGTGAAGGCGCTCAAGCTGAAGCTCGTGACGATTTAGGTTTCAGCAGTCCGTAGACAGCCACATCGCACAGCCCGGCGTGGGTCGTCTCATGCTCGCGGAACAGAGCCTCGCGGGTGAAGCCCAAGCGTTCGAGGAGGCGGATGGATGGGGTGTTGCGCATATCCACCTCGGCGATGATCTTGCGCGTGCCGGTATCGAACAGATGGCGGAGCAATGCGGCGGTGCATTCGCGCGCCACGCCCTCGCCCTGCCGGTCCATACAAGTGATGTAGCCCACTTCCTCGATGCCTTCCTCATGCGCAGGAACGGCTACGAAGCGTCCGGCCACCCTGCCCTCACCATCTTCGGCAATCCAGGTGCGCCCGTTCCACGTCGGGTCGGCGAGCCAGCCCCATAGCTCTTCCTCGGATTCGAACACGGGTCGCGACAGATAGAGGCATTGCGCCTCGTCCGAGAGTGTCGGAAACAACGCGGCTGCATCCTCGCGCCGCATGGGGCGGAGTGTGAAGCGGTCGGTGCTAAGGGTGGTTACCTCACTCACCGCTCAGAAATGCTACGAGCGCCTTGACCTTCTTGGTGCGCCATTGCGGCGTAGGGGCGACGAGCCAGTAGGCGCGCGTACCGGTTTCCGGCCCGTCGAGCACTTCGAGGCGGCCAGCTTCGATGGCTTCCTTGGCGAGCAGTTCCGGGAGGATCGCCTTGCCCAGCCCCGCCATCGCGCCCGACAGCGCCTGTCCCGCATTGCTGACGGTCACATGCGCCTGTACGCCGTCCTGCAGCGGCAGGCCCCAGTCGATCCAACGGTCGGGAGCGCCCGGAGCCGCCACCGTCACGCGGCGCGCGGCGGCCAGTTCGACGCCCTGCAAATCGCCGGGACCGTCGACCAGCCTGATGGCGCAATCGAGGTTGGCCTCGGTGAAATCGGCATTCTCGTCCGCCACGAAGGCGAATTTGATGTCGGGATTTTCCTTGGAAAATTCGGCCAGCCGCGGCGCGAGCCACTGGGCGTAGAATTCGCGCGGGCAGGCGATGGTATAGCTGTCCGAAGCCTGCCCCGCCTGCATGGCGGAGACGCTTTCCTCGAACTTCAGGAACCCTTCGCGCAGCGCATCGAGACCCGCCGCGCCTTCCTGCGTCAGCTCCAGCCCCTTGCTGGTGCGGCGGAACAGGACGGTGCCGAGATGGTCTTCCAGCGCGCGAATTTGCTGGCCGACGGCAGCGGGCGTCACCGCAAGCTCGTCCGCCGCGCGGGTGAAGCTCAGGTGACGGGCCGCAGCGTCATATACGCGCAAGGCGTTCAAAGGCAGATGCGTGCGCTTCATGGTCCCGCCCCTCTAGGCATTGCTGCGGCGCAGCACAAGTTTACCGCAGCAATGCAATCGAATATTTTCCGAAAGTTGCGTTACAGTTCGCCTTCGAGCCACTGCTTGAGCTGGCCCTTGGGCGCAGCGCCGCGCATCTGCGCTGCCGGCTCGCCATTCTTGAACAGGACGAGATAAGGGATCGACTGGACGCCCATCGCGCCGGGAACGCCGGTGTTTTCCATGATATCCATCTTGGCGATGGTTACCTTGTCGCCGAGTTCGTCGCTGAGTTCCTCGAGCGCCGGGGCAATCATCTTGCAAGGCCCGCACCACTCGGCCCAGAAATCCACGAGGACGGGCTTGTCGCTGTCGAGAACGTCTTTCTGGAAACCTTCGTCGGTGACGTTGATGGTGGCCATGGGAATACTCCTGAATTCGTGTTTCTTGCCGCTCCATATGGGCGGCGCGTCCAATTACTCAACAGGCGGCAGGGCAAAGCTTTCCTGCCCTTTCGCAAACGCGGCCTTGTAGGTTACGAGTTTGGCAGGCGGCAAGGCGATGAGCTGCGGCGTCTGGGTATAGAGCACCGCAGCCTCCACTTCGCGCCCCGGGTAGATGGCCTGCAAAGCAGCGACATAGGCCGCCATCTGGCGCAAGGTGCTGTCGGGGATGCCATCGAGCGAAGTAGGCGGACGACGCGCGGTCTTGAAGTCGACCACGGTTACTTTCTCGGGCGTGATCAGCAGGCGGTCGGCCGTGCCCATGACGACCTGCCCTTCGACCGTTGCGGCGAGCGGTATTTCGGCGAGCGCTTGCGCACCGAAGATGTCGGCGAAACCCGGCTCCGCGAGAACCAGCAGCGCGCGGGCGAGCATTTCGTCGCGTTCGTCTTGCGGCAGGTCCGAAGCTTGCTGGGCGAGCCAAGCCTTCGCGCGCTCATCGCGCTCACCCTCCGGCACATCGGGCAGGCGTTCCAGCAGCGCATGGATGAGGACACCGCGACGCGCGGCTCCTGCAGCGACTTCGGGCGGAAGAGGCGGGTCGCTGCCCTCGACCTCGCCAAGCCCCGAAGGCGCGAGCGGGCGCGGTGGGCGCGGTTCGGGCCCAACAGGCTGTTTCGCCCAATCGGGCAGGTCGATGGCGGGGGCGAGTTCGGACTTGCCCGCGAAGGGCACGGCAGGAGCGCGCTCGCCCACCTCCCAGCGCGCACCCCAGATAGGGTCTTCCAGCGCTTCGTCCGCTTCGAACAGCGCGGCCAGCCTGGCATACCAGCTATCCTCATGCGGGCCGTTCTTCGCATCGCGCGGACCCAGCGAGCCGCCGACGAACAGCGCCTCTTCCGCGCGGGTCATGGCGACGTAAAGCAGCCGCCAGTGTTCCTGCATCGAGCGGACCGCGTTCACATCCTCGACCGCGCGAACCGGACCGACCTTCTCGTCCTTGGTCAGCGCGGGCAACGGGACGATATTACTCTCGTCTGAGCCGAGCGGCGTTTCCTCCAGCGTCAATTCGCCCGAGGCATCGGGGCGGATGGCCGCATCGGCAAGGATGACGATGGGGGCCTGCAAGCCTTTCGAGCCATGCACGGTCATCACGCGAACCTGGTCGCCGCCCTCGCCCGCTTCGCGTTTCAGCTCGCCATCGCCTGCGTCGAACCAGCGGATGAAACCCTGCAGGCTGGCGACATGCGCGCTGGCATAGGCGTTAGCGGCGTTGAGCAATTCGTCGACGGGGTCGTTGGCCTCGCGCCCCAGCCGCGCGACCAGCTTGCGGCGGCCATCCATCGGGCCGACGAGTATCCAATGGAGCAATTGCTGCGGGCTGTCGTAATCGGCGCGGCGCAGGATTTCGCGCAAAGCGTGGACGGTCGCGGCGACCTTGGGCTGGTCCGATTTGCGCAAGTGCTCCCACAGGCGGATGCCCTTGTCGCGGTATCCGAAGACGAGCAAATCGTCCTGGCTCCAGCCGATGAGCGGCGAGACGAGCAGGTTTGCCAGAGTGAGGTCATCGAGTGGCTGCGCTGCAAAGCGGATGGCGGCCATGAGGTCCTTCACCGCCAGCGGATTGCCGAGTCTGAGCCGGTCGACACCCGCCACCGGCACGCCATGCGCATAAAGCCGCGCGACGATTAGCGAGGCGAGTTCGCGGCGTTTCTGCACCAGCACCATGATATCGCCCGCCGTGGCTCGGCGGGGCTTGTCGCCCTTTACCAGCGTGAAGCCGTCGCCCTTGGGGTCGAGCCATTCGGCAGCCTGCCGCGCAATGCGGTCGGCCAGCAGCCGGTCGTGCCGCGCGAGCCAGCCCTTCTCCTCGTCCGCATCATCCCCGCCTTCGGTAATGCGGATTTCCTTCCACAGCGTGACGAGGCCGGGAGCGTCGGCGCCCTTGTGCGGCGGGGACGGTTCTTCGAGGCCGAAGCCTTCATGGCCGATACCCTCCATCGCGCGGTCGACGAAGCCGAGCACGGTCTGGTTGGTCCGGTAGCTCCGGCCGAGGTCGTATTCCTCCAGCCGTCCGGCATTGGCATTGGCGCGCGCCTCTTCGGCAGCCTTGGCGGCGCGGTCCATCTTTTCGCGGAAATAATCGCGCGCCTCGCGGAAGTTCTCGGGGCTCGTGCCCTGGAAGCCGAAGATAGCCTGCTTGTAATCGCCCACGGTGAAAATGGTGCGGATGGCGGTGCCGCGCGCGCCCAGCCCGTCGAAATAGTCGTCGGTCAGCGCCTTTACGATGGCCCATTGCGCCTTATTCGTATCCTGCGCCTCGTCGACGAGGATGTGGTCGAAGCTGCGGTCGAGCTTGTAGCGGATCCAGTCGGCCATCTGGCTGGAGGACAGGAGCCGCGCGGCGCGGTGGATGAGGTCGTCGAAATCGACGAGACCTTCGCGGGCTTTTGCCTCCTCCCAGCGCTTGGCAAAGGCACGGCCTGCTTCGAGTTGAGGGGCGAGGAAAGCGGCGAGGTCGAGCAATGCGGCGCGTTCGGCGACCTCTCGGACTGCATCGGCTATTACCTGCTGCTTGTCAGCGAAGGACGGATCGTTCTTTTCGGCACCCTTCATCGACGTCGGGTCGCCATCTTTCTTGAGGATGCAATTTCGCTGGCGGAAACCGTCGAGCTCGGCAAGGCGCGCCTCGGGCTCCAGCGCCAGCCAATGCTGGATGAAGCCCCTGCTGGTTTCCGCGCCCTTGGTATTCCACCCATCGAAAGCGGGGAGCATGGCGCGCAAGGTATCGACCGGGAAATGCCTGTCAGAACAAGCCTCTGCCACCCAGCCCTCGTCTGCATCGACCGGAATGCCCAGCAGGCGCCGAACCGGCTGGTCGAGGCCCTTCTGCCAGCCGGGCTGGTCCCACAATTCCTTGTGGCGGGCGCAGCGCATCAGCCAGCCGAGCACTGCGTCCGCTCCCTTGCGGCGGCTCATTTCGGCCACCGCCTCACGGATGTGCGGGTCGTCTTCGGAAAGGAGCTCAGACAGGACATCGCGGCTCAGGAGGTCGCGGTCGCGGTCTTCCATCGGCTGGCTGCCGGGCAAAACGCCCGCCTCGCTCGGGAAGGCGGCGAGGAGGTATTGCGCGAAGGCGTGGATGGTATCGATGCGCAGGCCGCCGCCCGGGCAGTCGAGGACGCGGGCGAAGAGCGAGCGAGCGCGGGCCTGCGTGTCGGGGTCGATGGGCGCGCCGAGGTGGCCCAGCTCCTGCGCAAGCTTCGCCGAATCCATCCGAACCCAGCGCGCGAGCACCGCATTGACGCGCACCGCCATCTCCGCCGCACCCGCTTTGGTGAAGGTGAGGCAGAGGATTTGCGAGGGGTCGGCACCCGGTTGCAGCAACAGCCGCAGCACGCGCGCGGAGAGCACCTGCGTCTTGCCCGTCCCCGCGCTGGCCGAGAGCCACACGCTTTCCAGCGGATTGACGCTGTCCGCCTGCGCGCCCTTGAGAGGATAGACCTTGCCGCTCATGCCCCGTCCTCCTCGTCCGCCTGGCGCGGAAGCCATTCCTCGAGCCGCATCAGCTGGTCGTAAGTGTCATAGGCCGGATAGTTCGGGTTCTCGCGCGCGGTAAACGGGGCGTCACCCTTGATGTATTTGCCAATGGCCTCGCCGAGTTTCTCTCGGGTGGTCGGCAGGAAGTCCTCGGGCAACAGGCCCTGCTGCCGGTCGGTCAGTTTGAGCGGCACCTCGACATAGCCGAAGCCATGCGGATTATCGTCCTTGGCGCGACCCAGCGACCAATATTCATAGGCGCCCGGCTCGCCCGAGAGCCCCTCGAATCCACCATGCTTTGCAATCAGCCCGAGAATGCCGAGCTGGAGCGCGAAGCCCTGCTCGACCATGGCCTTGGTAGGCGGTTTCCCAGTTTTGTAGTCGATGATGCCCAGCGCGCCGTCGGCAAACCGGTCGATCCGGTCGGCGCGGCCGTGGACGAAGACATCGTCGAAATGCATCGAACCCTTGGCCTCGACCGCCACCACCTCGCGGTCGCTGTAGCCCGAGACTGTCTCCTCAATCCATTCGAGCGCCTTCTGCAAGCGCGGCTGCCACAGCCCCCGGATGAGCGCGTCGGCATTTTCCTCGTCCAGCACCTGCTCCATGATCGGGGCTATACGCGCCGCCGGGTCGTCCTTCTTCGCTTTGTGCCAGCGTTCAAGGATTTCGTGCGCCACATTGCCCTGCCACAGCGGGTTGGGATCGGCATCGAGCGCGTCGAGATCGGACAGGCCCATGATCTTCTGCGCAAAGAACTGGTAGGAATCGCCCAACAGCCGGTCGAGTGCGGTGGCCGAGATGTCGACGTTGCGCTGCTCGGCTGAGGGCTTGGGCATCGGGCGAGGATATTCGGGCGCGGCCTCGGCGCGGGTCATGGCGCGGGCGAGAGCGATTGTGTCGTGGTCCTCGTAACGCGGCAGCAGCTCGCCGAGCAGCGCCTGCACGCGCAGCAGGAAGCGGCTTGGAATGGCAGGGCCGCCCTCGTCACGCTCGCTGCGGCTGAGGACCACTTCGGGCGCACCAAGCGCGCCGGCAAGGTCATGGGCGGAAAGGCCGATGCGGAAATCTCCGCCCGGCACGCCGAGCGCGCGCAGCACCGGCGGGGCGAGCAGCGCATCGACGCTCCCGCGTGCAGGCCACACGCCTTCATTGAGACCAGCGCAAATGACGAGGTCCGCACGGTTCATGCGCGCTTCGAGGAGGCCGAGCACCTGCACCCGCGCATGGCCGCCATAGGGCGGGCGCACCGCACGCTCCTCCATCGCGTCGGCGAGTACCTGTGCCACATCGCGCGGGGCGACGATGAAGCCAGCCTCGCGGGCGTGCAGGCGGAATTCCTCGACGAACCCTGCCAGCGTGCGCCCGTCTTCCTGCGCCCACAATTTCTCGCCGCACAGCGCTTCGGCCGAGGCCGCGAGCGTGTCGATGAGGCCCGCAAGCTCTGCCGGATTGTCGCGGTCGATTTCGATCAGCGGGAGCAGTTGCGCCTCGGCGATGGCCCACCATTCGGCCATTTCGGGGCGTTTCTTCGCCAGTTCGGCAATCTCGCCGCGCGCCGGTTCGAGACCCGGAGCAAGCCGCGGGCCGCGCAATTCGCGCTCCAGCCGCCGCAGACGCCTCAGCCAGACACCGCGCTCCATCCCGCCATCGACCAGCGGATGGCCGAGCAGCGCCATCAGCGGTACCGCCCTCGCCCCTTCGGCCATCACCTCGGCGGCAAGCAGGAACGCCCGCCCCGCAGCGGTTTGCGACAGCGGGCGGCCGGCGGAATCGTCGGCCACGATGTTCCAGCGTTCCAAATGATGCACCACGCGTCGCGCCAGCGGTCGGTCGGGCGTGACTATCGCCACGCGGCGTTCGGGCTCGGCCAGCGCCTCCCGCACGAGCAGCGCAATCGCCTGCGCTTCCTCTTCCGGATTGGCCGCCTCCATGATGCGCACGCCTGACAGGCGGCGTTTTTCGGGCGGGAGGTCGACCCACACCTTGCTCGCTTCGGGCGGCAGGAAGAGTGCCGAAATGGCATGGCTGCGCTCGGGCGGAGCGGCGGTCATGCCCTTGCGATGCCACGGCTGCACTTCGCCGCGCCCCACGCCCATGCGGTTGAGCAGCAGCTTCAGGTGATACTGCGGATGCGTCACCGCGTCGTCGCGCGCGAATGCCGTGTCCTGCGGTGTCGGGGCAGCGCCTGCGCGGCCCAATTCTTCCCATACCGCATCATCCATGGTCAGGTCGAAATCGGGCAGGATTACCGCACCTTGCGGCAGTTCGCTCACAACGCGCAGCAGCTTGGCGAGCGCGGGCGCGGCGCTGGTGACACCGGCTGCCACAATTGGCGTTGCGGGCGGGTTAGCCTTCCATGCCTCGCTGGCCTTGTCGAAAAGGCGGTTGCGACGCGCGGCGGCATCGAGCACACCATTCTCGCCCAGCCACGCCAGCCATTTCACCTGCACATTGGCGAAGAGGCGGATGCTGTCCTGCCAATGCGCCGAAAGGTCGGGGAAGATGTCGACCACCTTCTCGTCGAGCAATTGCTCCGGCCCGACATCCTCCACCAGCAGCCGGTCCATCGTAGCGCCGGTTTCGCGCGCGAGGCGTAGCAAGGTCGCTCCCTTGGGCGCGTCGTCGCCCATCTCCTTGGCAATCAGCCGGGCGAGCGCGAACATTCGGCGCTGGGGATCGATGGCGGGCTTGATGTCGCTCGCACCCAGCGGGTCCAGCAGCGGGCCTAGCGCTTCGTCGAGGTCGAGGTCCCCCACCACCGCCATGCGCGGCATCAGCAGGCCTGCACGCCCCTCTTCGCCTGCGTGGCGGATGAAGGCTTCGGAAACGGTGCGCCGGGCACGCGCGCTGGGCAGCAGCAGCGTCAGCCGCGCCAGCCCCAGTTCGCCGTCCGAGTAGCGCGGCACCAGCCCCGCGACGAGCGCATCGGCAAAGCCCCGGTGCGCGGCGATGGAATAGACTTGCGGCCCGCCCCTTGCGTCAGCCACCCGTCAACGCCTCCTCGGTCGGGCGGATGTGCTGCGGTGTGCCGACTTCGTACCACATGCCGGTGAAGGCGACACCGAACAGGCGGTCTTCCTCGATGGCGCGGTCCCACAGGATATTGGTCGAGAATTTGCCTTCCGGCGGCTCGCGCAAAAGCCGGTGCGAAACCAGCTGGATACCGGTATAAATGAAGGGCGCGATGCGGTCGGGCTTCTTGCGCGTCAGCCGCCCTGCGCCGTCCATGTAGAAATCCCCCGTCCCGTCGAAATTGCGCGCGCGGGCATGGGTGACGAGCAGCAGCAGCGCGTCCATCCGCTCAGGGTCCCAGGCGTGCGACAAATCGGCAAAGGCGTTGCGCGGCCCGTCGAGCCAGATGCTGTCGGCATTGCAGGCGAAAAAGGGGTCGGGCAGCAGGCCCGCCGCATTCGCCTTGACCATGCCGCCGCCGGTTTCAAGCAGCTCCTCGCGCTCGTCGGAAAAACTGATGGCAGGCGCCTTTCGCGGGCCGATATGCGCCTCGATGCTTTCGGCGAGGTAGTGGACATTGACCACGGCTTTTTCCACGCCGGCATCTTCCAGCCGGTCGAGCGCGCGGTCGATGAGCGGCTTGCCCGCGACACGCACCATGGGCTTGGGCATGGTGGCGGTGAGCGGGCGCATGCGCTTGCCCAGCCCTGCTGCCATCAGCATGGCGGTGTCGCTGACGAGTGTGCTCACGTAATCGTGCCTCCGTGCGCGGCGCGCAGTTCCTGGGGGATATTGGCCTCGAACCATGTGGCGACGGGTGCCATGGCCTCATGCGCGAGGTCGCGCTCCATCGCCTTCCACACGCGCGGTATCATGCCGAGGTAGCGCGGCTTGCCGTCGCGCTTGTAGAGGCGCGTGAAGATGCCGACGATCTTCGCATTGCGCTGGGCACCAAGCCGCGCGTAATCAGCCTCGAAATGCTCGCCCGGCTCGGCGGCGGCGCGGTAGCGGCAGAGCATATCGTGCTCGAGCTGTTCCGACACATCGCGGCGCGCATCCTGCAGCAGGCTGACGAGGTCATAGGCCGGATGACCGACCAGCGCGTCCTGGAAATCGATGAGGCCCTGCTCGCCTGCCAATTTGCCCTCTTCGAGCAGCATGATGTTCTCGGCATGGTAATCGCGCAGCACGGTAACGCCGGGGTTCTGGCGCGGCAGCATGGGGGCAAGTGCCTCTTCCCATGCGGCAGTCCAGCCCGCCTCATCAACTTCGAGGCCGGCGGCGGGGCAATACCATTCGGTGAAGAGCGCCGCCTCGCGCTGGTAGACGGCCATGTCGTAAGGCTCGAACGGGCCTGCGGGCAACTGGTGCATTTGGACCAGCGCGTCGATGGCCTTGGCGTAGATGTCGTGCTCGTCGCCCGGGTGGTCGTCTATCCACTCCTTCATGCGCGTGTCGCCGAAATCCTCGGTCAGCACCCAGCCTTTGGCGGCGTCTTCGCGGTAGATTTCGGGTCCGCGCATGCCGTTGGCGTTCAGCCATTCGGCGACATGGAGGAAGGGCTTGGGATCCTCGTGCGGAGGCGGTGCGTGCATCAGCATGGCGCTCTGCCCGCCGCGGCGGATGCGGAAATAGCGGCGGAAGCTGGCATCGCCTACCAGCGGGGCGATTTCGGCCCCTTCCCAGCGGGTTGCGCCGAGGAAGGCCTGGATGTCTTCGAGTATCGCGTCGCTCATGGCATGCGGCTTTGCCAAGCCTCCCCGCCTTTCACAATGGCCTGCCGACCATCGCCCACGATTTCCAGCGTAATCGAGAGGCAGCCCGCCTCATGGTCGAACCCGCCCGCGTGATCGGGCCATTCGGCGAGCAAGGCTGCGCCCTCGCGGTAATCGTCGAGACCGATTTCTTCTGCTTCGGACGGATGCTCCAGCCGGTAGAAATCGGCATGGACCAGCGGCACGCGCAAATGCTCGTACATCTCCACGATGGTGAAGGTCGGCGATGGCACTTCGCCCTCGTGCCCCAGCGCAGCGATGATGGCGCGCGAGAGCGTCGTCTTGCCTGCGCCAAGCCCGCCGGTCAGTGCCACCACATCGCCCGGCTCCAGCCGCTCTGCGATGCGCTTTCCGAAGGCCTCCATGGCTGCAAGGTCGGGCAGCTCTTCGGTCACGGCAGCGTGATTGTCGCCGTGGTCCCGGCGTTTTTGCGCGTCTGGAATTCGAGCGTGCCGCCATGCGCCTCGACCAGCTGGCGGGCGAGCGGGATGCCGAGGCCGTGGCGGCGTTCGATACCCTTGCCGTCCTTGCTCATGCGGATGCCCTCGAGCGCGCGGGCAAGTTCATGCTGGCTCATGCCCTCGCCATTGTCCGAAATTGCGATGCGGTTGAGCCCGCGGCGCTTGGCGATGTCGATGAGGATGCGCCCGCCGCGCGGAGTGTGGGTGACGGCGTTGTCGAGCAATTGCCCGATGGCGCGCTGCAATTGCTGGGGGTCGGCCTCGACCACCTTGTTGGCATTGCCCTTGAGGTCGAGCGTCAGCCCGGCGCCGAGAATGGCCTCCTCGCGCTTCCTGACAATCTGCTCGATGAAAGGCAGCAGTTCGACCTTGGTCTTGCGAAGCGGCATGAGGCCCGCCTCGGACTGCGAGAGGTCGAGGACGTTCTCCACCTGCTCGGTGAGCTTGCCGACCGACATGGTGATGGCCTGCACATATTCCTTCGCCTGCGGGCTGAGGTCGCCGGCAATCCCTTGGCTGAGCAGCTCGGCAAAACCGCCGATGGAGGTCAGCGGGGTGCGGAATTCGTAGGACATGTTGGCGAGGAAGCGAGTCATCACCGCATCCGCCTCTTCGAGCGCGCGGTTGCGTTCGCGCAGTGCCTGCTCGGCCTGCTGCGAGGCGGTGACATCGAGCACGGTGAGCAGTCCGTTGCCGTCGGGCAGCGGCACGCCGGCATAGGTCAGCGTGCGTCCGTCGGCGAGTTCGATGCGCCCGTCGCGCGGCTTGCGGTCGAGCGTCGCGGCGCGGATGGTCTGGCCGATTTGCGAAACCTCGCGCGGGTCCTGCAATTGCTTGGCGATTTCCTCGAGCAAGTGCTCGGCCTGCGGGTGGCCATCGAGCACCTCGCTCTCAAGCCCCCACGCAACCGGAAAGCCGCGGTTCCACAGTTCGAGATGGCCGTCGGGCGCAAAAACCGCGAGCGCTTCGAAGAGGCTGTCGAAAGTCGCTGTGCGGGTGCGCAGCAGCGTGTCGCGCGTGGCCGAAAGGGCAAGCTGTTCGGTCCTGTCCTCGGCGATGAGGACAAGGCCGCCATCGGGCAGCGGCTGCGAGACGAGGCGCAAGTGCGTGCTGTCGGGAAGCGGCCACTGGTGCTCTTCGGGCTCGTCCCGCAGGAACCATTCGCCCAGCTCCTTGCGCCATGCGGGGAAGTCGCGCACCTCGGGTATCTTGCCGTTCTCGCGCGCAATCATCAGCATCTGCTCGAAGCGGATACGCTCGCTCACCACGCCGGGCGGGAGCGCGAAGACGCGGTGGAACGGCTGGTTGGCGAAGGTCATCCGCTGGCCGGAATCGAACTGCGCCACGCCGATGGAGAGCTGGTCGAGCATGGAGCGCTGCGCCTCGCGGAAAGCCCGGAATTCGCGCGCCTGCTCTTCCATTTCCTCGATATCGACCGCGTATCCGGCGATACCCTCGCCCACCAGCGGCAGGTCGGTGACGCGCACCGTGCGGCGGGCGTTGTTGATGGTGGCGGACAGGATACGCTCGATGGGCTGGCGACGGTCGGAGGCCTGCTGCGCGACCTGCTGCGCACTGCGCCCGCCGACGGTTTCGACGAGCTCTATCTGGTCGGCGACGACCTGGTCCGCGCTCTGCGCCCCGACCGCTTCCACATAGGCCTTGTTAACGAGGCGCAGCTGCATATCCGCGCCTCGGAACCACATCGGCATGGGTGCGGCCTCGATCAGGCCCACCAGCGCTCCAAAATCGTCCTTAGCGCGAGCAGCTTCCTCGCCGAGGCGAGCGAGTTCGTCTTCGGTTTCGGTAAAGTCGAACACCCAGATGAGCGCCGCACCGCTAGGCGAGACGGCCGGGTCGGCAAGCGCGCCGCGCAGCGCCAGCGATTTCTTCGAGCCGGGCGGGCGCAGCGCCATCTTGAAAGGCTTGGCGCTTTTCTGCGTACGGCGGACATGGGCGGAGAGGCGCTCGACCTGGTCTTCCGACAGCCCCATGCCGTCGCGGCCAGCAAGTTCGGAGAGATATTCGGGGACCTTGTCGAGACCGATCCAGCGCGCAAAGCGGTCGGGTGCCTCGATCCGGCCATCGACGCGCACGAGCAGCGGGATGGCAGGGCCTTCCTCGACCATGCGCGAAAGGCGCCGCGCGACCTTGCGATGCGCCTGCGACGCCTGCGTCTCGCGGCTGGCTTTCAGCATCAGCCACACTGCTCCGCCGGTCCACAGCGCAAGCAGCAGGCCGATGATGGGCAGGAATACGGGCGAGATTTCCATTACCTGCCAGCTATTAGGCTAGCGGGAAGGATGCAACTGGAATGCGGGGCGCTCCCCCAATTGAGAAGCGCCCCGCTTCAGTATTTTAGTAGCGGTAGTGTTCCGGCTTGAACGGACCTTCGACGGGCACACCGATGTAATCGGCCTGGCTCTGGCTGAGCTTGGTCAGCTGCACACCAAGCTTGTCGAGGTGGAGCGCGGCGACCTTTTCGTCGAGCTTCTTGGGCAGGACGTAGACGTCGTTCTCGTACTGGTCGTCGTTCTTCCACAGTTCGATCTGCGCCAGCACCTGGTTGGTGAAGGAACAGCTCATCACGAAGCTGGGGTGACCGGTGGCGCAGGCGAGGTTCACCAGGCGGCCCTTGGCCAGCACGATGATTTCCTTGCCGTCGGGGAACTTCACGAGGTCGGTGCCGGGCTTCAGTTCGGTCCACTCGTAATTGTCGAGCGCCGAGATCTGGATCTCGCTGTCGAAGTGGCCGATGTTGCACACGATGCTCATCGGCTTCATCGCCTTCATGTGCTCGGCGGTGATGACGTCTTCGTTACCGGTGGTGGTGACGAAGATGTCGGCGCGCTTCACGCCTTCTTCCATGGTCACGACTTCGAAGCCGTCCATGGCAGCCTGCAGAGCGCAGATGGGATCGATTTCAGTAACAAGCACGCGCGCGCCGCCGTTGCGGAGCGACTGGGCCGAGCCCTTGCCGACATCGCCGAAACCGGCGACCAGCGCGACCTTGCCCGAAAGCATGACGTCGGTGGCGCGGCGGATGGCGTCGACCAGCGACTCGCGGCAACCGTAGAGGTTGTCGAACTTCGACTTGGTGACGCTGTCATTCACGTTGATCGCGGGGAACGGCAGCTTGCCGGCCTTGGCGAGATGATAAAGGCGGTGGACACCGGTGGTGGTCTCTTCCGAAACGCCCTTGATCGCCTTCACCGACTTGGTGAGGTAGCCCGGCTTGCGCTTGAGGAAGTCCTTCAGCGCGCGCTGCATCTCGATTTCTTCTGCGTTCTGCGGCTCGGGCATTTTTTCGCCGGCCTCGATGCGTGCACCCCAAAGCGCAAACATGGTCGCATCGCCACCATCGTCGAGGATGAGGTTGGCGGTGAGGTCTTCATCGCTTTCGGTCGACCAGTCGAAAATCTTGCCGACATAGTCCCAGTAATCGGCGAGGCTTTCGCCCTTCACGGCGAAGACGGGGATGTCCTGCGCGGCGATGGCGGCAGCGGCGTGGTCCTGCGTCGAGAAGATGTTGCAGGTCGCCCAGCGCACTTCGGCGCCCAGTGCGACGAGCGTTTCGATGAGAACCGCAGTCTGGATGGTCATGTGGAGCGAGCCCACGATGCGCGCGCCCTTCAGCGGCTGTGCTTCGCCATATTCCTCGCGCGTGGCCATCAGGCCCGGCATTTCGGTTTCGGCGATGCGGATTTCCTCGCGCCCGTAATCGGCGAGAGCGATATCCTTGATGACGTAATCGTTGAATTGGGCCACGTGCGGTCCTTTAGGTTTGTGTAGTGCGAATTCGATGAAATGGACCGCGCACAGCGAAGGGGCGGCACCATGATGGCGCCGCCCCTAGCCTTTCGTCGGTCAGAGGGCAAGCTAGCCCCTCGTCCCTCCGTATACGATCCCGAAAGGCCTCAGCGCTTTGCCCAGCGCCCCCCGCTGCGCGGCGCTGCACCCAGCAGTTCATCCGCGGCTTGCGCGAGAATTGCCGGATCCTTCGATTTGGCGAGATCCGAAGTGATTTCCTTCAGTTCCGCACAGCCGAGCCACGGATGGCCCTGGCCGTACTGGTTGGCCATGCCGACGCTGATACGGTCGAGAGCGCGGGTCGCGCCCTTCTTGCCATGACGGGCAACAAGGCCTGCTTCGAGACGACGTGCTGCGCCGTTGAGCGAGGCCAGGTGGTTGGCCGAAAACTTGCGGTACTGCGGCTGGAAATCGTCCGCACCCATGCGGCAGCGAAGCGAAGTGACCATCAGCATGATGTCGAGCTTGCGGACCTGTTCGTCCTGGCTGGCCGCGCTTGCAGTGGTCGGCGTCATCATAAGGGCAGCGGCCGTCGCGGCGGCTGCAATCGTCTTCTTAAGCATGTCCCATATACTCCCGTCTGACAGGCGTCCCGTGCCTGTTGAGGAGAGTGTGGGTGCAAAGGTTTTACGAAGATTTAAACCCGCGCGGTAAACCGCGGTTAACCATCCACCACCCTTGCATGCACGGCCCGTCTCACTAGATGCGGAGTGTGGACCTAAAGACACAGGAGTTTTAACTTATGACAATCGCTGTAGGCGACCGCCTTCCCGACGTGAAACTGGTCAAGGCTACCGCCGAAGGCCCCGAGCAGGTCCAGTCGGCGGATTACTTCGCCGGCAAGACCGTGGCGCTGTTCGCGGTCCCGGGTGCTTTCACCCCCACCTGCTCTGCCAAGCACCTGCCCGGCTTTGTCGAAAAAGCCGATGAACTGAAGTCGAAGGGCGTCGATGAAATCGTCGCGACCTCGGTCAATGACGCTTTCGTCATGGGCGCATGGCAGCAAAGCGCGGGCAGCGATGACATCACCATGCTGGCCGACGGCAATGGCGAATTCGCGAAGGCCGCCGGTCTTGATGCAGACTTCACCGGCTTCGGCATGGGCCACCGCAGCCAGCGCTATTCGATGCTGGTCGAAGACGGCGTGGTGAAGCAGTTGAATGTCGAAGCGCCGGGCGATTTCTCGGTCTCGAGCGCGGAGCACATGCTCGGCCAGATGTAAGGCCCCCTCCCTCCCGATTGAGGACAAATTCGCGCCCCGCCTTGCCTTGCTGCACGGCGGGGCGCAGTCTTTTTGGCGTTTGGGAGGAAAATGCGATGGCGAGCGAGAGCGATGAGCGGGACACTTTCGGCATGCTGTTGGGCTGGCGCGCAGACCCGGCGGGCGAGAAAATCGCCCTGCTCATGCAAAGCACGAACAAGGTCGTGGAAAGCGACGGCGACGTGCGCGAGTTCCGCTATTTCCTGACCAGGCAACAGGCGGTGCAGCTGGGCAATTTTCTTTATGGCGTAGCGGGAGAAACGCCGCCCGAGCCGAGAAAGCGCGGCTTGCTGAAAAAGTGGCTGGGCTGATGCGTGCCCGCATGTTCCGGATGCTGCGCGATCTGGCGCTGTTCGGGCTGGCGCTGGTCCTTGTCAGCGCCGCAGCGACATTGGCCCATTGCACCTTCGGGTGGAGCGGCCGCAACATCTCAGGGCAATTCCTCGACATGGTTTGCCCGATGGATGAGCCGCGTGTACTTGTCGAAACCCACGTCGTCCTTGCTCTCGTCAACCGCCTGACCATGCCCGCCCTCATCGGAGGTTTCCTCCTGCTGGCGAGCGCGATGATGGCAGTGCTGTTCCACTTCGCCTTCCCGAAGGAACCCGAGGAGCGAGAATACGACTGGCCGGGAAAGTCGACGGCGAAACCGAATAAGACCGGCCATGGCGGACGTCCGGAGTGGTAAAGCCGATTTCAATCGCTACGTTAGCTTATGAGTGGTCGCTCGACTCCCGCTACAGACTAATTGAGTTGTACCTACCCCTTTTCCAGCGTGGAAAGCTGGGCCGCCATGCTTCTGCATCGCTGCCTAGACCACTGGCGAATAAGTGCCTCGCAATTGTCTTCGTCGGCGAGATACGAAGCGCGGTCTTATCCAGCGATTGATAGGAGGCTGACCGGGTGGAAGTCGCTTGTTAGGCGGAAACTACGCGATCGTTCGGCACCAAAAATTCGCACCGCAGGCCTAACGGATCATAATCAAGGTCGACCTTGCACCCGAATTGAGACGCCAGGCTCTTTTCGATCATGAAAGAGCCAAACCCTGCGCTGCTCGGCGCGGTGACCTTTGGCCCATCGGATTCCTTCCAGCACAAGCGAAGCTGCCTCCCCTCGGCGCTCTCGATTTCTTCCCAATGGATGGCGACGCAGCCATTCTCGTTCGAAAGCGCACCGTATTTTGCAGCATTAGTGGCCAGCTCATGCAAGGCGAGGCCAAAGCCTTGAGCAGCTCTGGCCTTGATCTTTGTCGGCGGCCCGGAAATCGTTATCCGCTCGCCAATCAAATGTTCGAAGTGTCCGAGTTGCGAGCGGATGAGCTCTTCGAAGGGAACGTCCTCCCACGAGTTTTGGACAAGCACATTATGGCTCGCCGAAAGGCCGGCAATTCGTGCCTCAAGCTGCGCCACATAGTCGTCCGGATTTCGCTTTGCAGTCTGCCGCGCGAGCACTTGAACGATGGCCAGAACGTTCTTCGCACGATGGTTCATCTCGTTGAGAATCAGCTTTTCGCGCTCTTCTCTCGCCTTTCGCTCCGTCTCATCCGTGATCGACGCAAAAAACACCCCGCCTTCATCGGGGAAAAATTGGAGCTGCACCGATACGGGATAGGTCGACCCGTCCTTCCTCTTATGCACGGTCTGGAATTGAAGGACGGAAAGCTCTCCGTCGATCAGAGGCTTCACGAAAGAGAGAAACTCTTCTTTGGAATACTCCGGCTTGAGATCCCACGGAGTCAGCTTTCGCAGCTCCTCCATTGAATAGCCGAGGTTTTCGCGCGCGCCGCGATTGACCAGCTCGAACCGGTAAGACTGGTTATCGAACACATAGGCTTCGCTGACCGAAGCCTCGACAATCTTGCCGAGGCGCTCATTCATGGAAGCCGTGGCAAGGCGCTCAAGTTCCGCGGCAGCCCTGGCGGAGAAGAGCTCAACGATTTCGGATACCGTGTCGGGATCGGCGAATGGCTTCTCGTCCATCACGGCAACGAGGCCGAGGACACGCCCGTCGAGCGATCTCAGGGCTGTTCCGGCATAGCTTTTCGCACCGATATCCGTGAGCATCTCGTCGAAGGGATAGAGGCTCGTGATATCATCCGCGTAGCAACAGACGCCTTGGGAGGCGACGTCCGCACAAGGTGTGTTGAGCAATTCGTAGACGAAATTTTCTGCCGGACCATTGTCCCAGAATGCTATGGTCGCAGCTTCGTCGGGAGTGGCCGGATTGAAGCGGCACACGAATGCCCATCTGACATTGAGCGCCTTGGCCAGCCCCTCAACCACGATCGGGAAATAGGCCTCACCGACGACACGCGATGTCTCAGCCAGGATTGAAAGAGCGTTTTCAACCGTGGGCATAGATGCAACGAATCTTGGATCGATACGATTCAAAGCGGTCTCCCCCGCAAGTGCGCTAACCTAGCGCAGCCGGGACCGGCGAGCAATCTATTTAGCCATACCCCATCAACTTGAGCACTTCCTCGCGGCTGCGCTGGTCTTCTAGGAAGGTGCCCATCATGCGGCTGGTGACCATGCTGACGCCGGGGGTGCGCACGCCGCGGGCGGTCATGCAGGCGTGCTGCGCGTCGATGACGACGGCCACGCCCTGCGGCTGGAGGTTCTCCCAGATGCAATCGGCGACTTCTGCGGTCAGGCGTTCCTGCACCTGCAAGCGGCGGGCGAAGCCGTGGAGCACGCGAGCGAGCTTGGAAATGCCGACCACGCGGTCGTTCGGCAAATAGGCGATCGCCGCCTTGCCGATGATGGGGGCCATGTGGTGCTCGCAATGCGACTGGAAGGGGATGTCCTTCAAGAGCACGATTTCATTGTAGCCGCCGACTTCCTCGAACACGCGGCCGAGGTGCACAGCGGGGTCTTCGGTATAGCCGACACAATATTCCTTCCACGCGCGCGCGACGCGGGCGGGCGTGTCGAGCAGGCCTTCGCGGGTGGGATCGTCGCCGGTCCATTCGATCAGCGTGCGGATCGCGTCCTGCACATGCTCGGGGACCGGGGGCTTGCCTACCGGGTTGTCTTCGTCGGGGCCGACCAGGCTGCTCACGTACCGTTTTTCCTTCTGAATTTTTGCCGCATTCGATGGAGGCGGCTTCCCTTGCGGAAAAGGCCGCCTTTTGCAAACGGCTCGAACATGTCGTCCGGATCCTCGGGATCGAGCAAGGCGCTCTGGGCGAGCTTTTCTTCAGCATCGTTCAGTTCGGGCGGGTGATAGCGCAGGAGGTTGCGCCCATTCTCGCTGATTGAATGGTCGATCATCGACGCCATCGAACCGTGACGCGCAATCTGCTTGCCAATCTCGTCCTCATCGAGGCCGCAATGCTCAGCCAGGAGCGAATGGCGAATGGCCCTGATGGCATTACCGACGTGCGCGTTCTGGGGCCGGGTCTTGTCGATGAAGACATCGCATTCGCTGTCGAGCCCCATCGAGCGGTTGTTCATATTGGCCGAACCGATGCGCAGGATTTCGTCATCGACCACCATGATCTTGGCATGGACGTAGATCGGCGTAGTCCCGGAAGACGGCGTCCAGATGCTGAAGCGCCCTTTGTGGTCGGCCTGTTCGATCGCCGTGACGAGCTCGGCGCGGGCATGGTCCATGGCCTGCTGCTCGAGCCAGCCGTCGGCATTGCAGGGATGGACGATGACGATTTCGGGCGGATCCTCTTCCTCCAGCCGCGCTATGATCGCCTCGGCAATCGCGCGCGAGGCGAAGTACTGGCTCTCCGCATAGATGAAGTGCTTCGCGCGGGCGATGTGCTGGAGATAGAGCTGCTTGATCTCGTCGACCTCGTCCCATTCGCGGTGTGCGGCGCGGGTGCGGGCAATGCCGATTTCGACATTCTCGAACTGCGCCTCGAGAGCGTCGGGCCAGGGCGAGCCGGGGCTGTCATCATACTCGGGAAGCGGCGTGCCACCGGCGCAGGTCCAGCGATCCTCGCCGAGCTCCTCCAGCGCCTTGGCCGCATCTCCTTCGAGCATCATCGTGGCATCGTGCCACGGGTCGTACGAGCGGCCATTGGGGGTCTTGCGCTTATCGCAATTTTCAAGGTGCTCGCGCGTGTCCCAGCGCTTGTCGGTCATGTCGATGCCGCCGCATACCGCCACCTGCCCGTCGAGCACGGCGATTTTCTGGTGGTGGCTGCAACCGACCGGATGGGCGGTGTCGAACTTGAAGTTGATGCGGCTGTGACGAACCCAGCGCGCGAGGTCCCACAGCATCGTCACGCGCGTCGGCATGGTGAAGACGCTGAAGTTCCACTTGAGGATACGGATGTCGAGCTGCGGGCGATTGCGCGCCAGCCACGCAATGAAACTGCCAAGCCGCCGCGGGTAGCTCCTCTTCCATGGCCGCTGCCACCAGCGCCGACCGCGGTCGAGATGGATGCGCGTGTCGAAATCCCACCCGATCAGCAGCAGGCGGCGCCGCGTGTCCAGCATGGCTTCCTGCATGAAAGCGAAATAATCGGCAGCGTCGATGATAACGCTGGCGCGGCTGACGTTTTCGTAGCGCCAGACGCCCGGCTCGACGCCTGGCTCCAGCTGCGAGGTGCAGCTGGGATCTTTTTCGGTGTTTTCGCCCATGCCCCCTCGCTCCGCGCCTATTCCTTGGCTTCTTCTTTCTTTTCCGGAGTCACCTCGGCTTCGGACTTTTCCTCCTCCTTGCGGCGATCAAAGACCGAGCGCATGTGCTCCATGTCCTCCTCGGTAAGGTGCTTGGCGAAGTCGGGGAAGTGGTCTTCTTCTTCCTCGTCGATGTGGTGACGATAGTCATGGTCGAAGGTCTTGAACTTGGTCAGCCAGCCGCCTTCCGACATATCGGTTGCGGCTAGGTCGTTGAGCGCTTCTTCGATTTCGTGATGCTCGGCGACCGAATGGCGTGTTTCGCCGGTAGTCGGGGGCTTCCTCAGCATGGTCGAATAAAGCGCCTGCTCTTCTGCCGCCGCATGGGACTTCAGTTCCTTGGTCAGCTCTTCGAACAGCGTTTCGCGCTCCTCGCTGTCACCGCTCGTCTGCAAGAGCTTGTCGAGAAGCTCGCGATGCTTGTCGTGGTCCTTCTTGAGGCGATCGAAAATCTCTTTGCTGTCGGCCATGCCTGTGTTTCTCCTTTTGCCTTTCAGAACAGGCAGGGGCGCGCGCGGTTCCGCATGGCTTGAAGAGAGCGCCGCGTGCTCGCATATCCGCAAGCATGATGCACGACAACGCAGGCCCCACGCGCGAGCAGATGCAATCGATGGCGGAAGAGGTCGTCGCGTCGCTGCCCGAAAAGTTCCGCGCCCAGATGGGCGAGATCGTGATGCGCGTGGAAGATTTCGCCACGCCCGAGCAACTCGCTTCGGTCGAGCTTGCGGACAAATGGGAGCTGACCGGCCTCTACGAGGGCGAGGCGCTACCCGACCGTTCAATCTGGCAAAGCCATCGCATGCCCGCGCGCATCTGGCTGTTCCGCGAACCGCTGATCGCCGAATGGCGCGAGACCGGCGTGCGGATGGACGACCTGGTGCGTCACGTGGTCATTCACGAGGCAGGCCATCACTTCGGCTTCAGCGACGATGACATGCACGCGCTGGAGGATGATGCGGATTAGGGCCTCAGCCTAGGCCCGGCGTTTTTGCGGTACGCGTTCCGGCGCACTCAACCTGCTCACCATTCCCGGACGCGAAAGGCATGCCCAGAATGATCCGGCCGGACGAACCGGTGTGTTCGGAAGCTCAGCCTGCATGGTGCGCCTCCGTCATGAAAAGGAATGCGACGCCCGGCTTTGCCGTTGCGCGCGGTGCTTGCGACCTCTTGTTCATTTCGAGCCCCTTCCCACCTGCCGCCGGCCAAGTCCCCACGAGGCCATTTCGCGACAGGCGATAGGAAGAAGTTAACCATGCAGCGATTCGTGGCAAGGGCTAGAATCGGGGGAAATCCTGAATTTGGCTGGCAAAATCTGGATTCAATGCAACGTGTTGCATGATGGTGTCACGATGGGGGGGGGAGGTTGGCGGTGTGGCATGGTGGCAGGAAGGACTGGCCGCCGCCGCTTTGCGGCTCTGGCCGTATCCACCGCTGCGCGGCTCCGACTCCGAACCGTTCGCCCCTTCATACCGCCCCACCAAAAAAGCCCACGACCCCGACTTGGGGTCATGGGCTTTTTTGGCGCGCCAGGAAGGATTCGAACCTCCGACCGCCTGATTCGTAGTCAGGTACTCTATCCAGCTGAGCTACTGGCGCGTTGGAGGGCGGCACATAGGCAGGTGCTGAAAGCTTGGCAACACCTAATCGGGCATTTTTTCAAACAAAGATGCTGCCAGCGCGACATCGAGCGGGGGCTTGTCCAGTCCGCCAACGTCCTGATGCGAGAACCAGCCTACTGCCCCGCCCTCCAGCGCCTGCGGTTCGCCCTGCCATTCGCGGCATATGTAAAGGAGTATGACAATCGGCGCCGCGCGCGCATTTTCCGGCTCCTGCGCGAATCCGGCAGGCTCGAGCGCTGACGAATCGATGCCGATTCCCAGCTCCTCGCGAATCTCCCGCACCAGCGCCGATGGCGGATTCTCGCCACTTTCGACCTTGCCGCCCGGGAATTCCCATAAGCCGCCGTGATGCTTTCCCTCCGGCCTCCTGTGCATCAGCCAGCGCCCGTCGGCGCCCTGCAACGCAAGGGCGACCACCGGGGTCCATGTCGGATTATTTTCCAAGCGTGCTCATCCTCGAAACCCTTTCTTAAGAACTTCCGGCCTACTTCTTAGGTGTCAGCTACGAATTGACATTGGGGGCAATCCAAGTGGTCCGATTTCTGAAGACATTACGGAAAGACGATCGTGGGGCGACCGCTGTCGAATACGGGTTGATCATCGCTTTGATTTTTCTCGCGATGATCGGGGGTGTCCAGACCTTTGGCGATAGCGCGATCAAGATGTGGGACTACGTCAGTGAGCGCATGGCCTCGGCAGGAGACAACTGAGCGAGAATTATTGCCGACGACGTTAGCAAATTGTCAACCAGTCGGCGTCAAAACGAAGACAGCTCAAGCCGTTAGGACGCGGTGAGAGTCGGGTACCGAAGACTGAACCAGGAGACGTTACATGAAGTTCATCAACAAGCTGCGCAACAACGAAGAAGGCGCAACCGCAATCGAGTACGGCCTTATCGCTGCTCTGATCGCTGTTGCTGCAATCACCGCCATGGGTGCACTCGGCAACCAGCTGAGCTCGACCTTCGGCACCGTTGCTACGGAAATGGAAAACGCTGAATAATTCAGCCAATTCCTAAAAGAGATTGGGCGGCGAGGGAAACCTTGCCGCCTTTTCTTTTGCGCGCCGCAATCGCGCACGAAAAACCCCGCCCGCCACTATGACAGGCGGGGTTTTGTCGTTTCAGGTCTCAGCGGCCGCGAACGACGATCTTGACCTTCTGGCCGGCGCGCACACCCTCACCCGACGAAAGGCCATTGAGGACACGGAAGCGCTCTTCCTGGTTGCTCGAATAGGCCATGCGGCTGGCGAGCGAGGAGACGGTTTCGCCGCTCCGCACAGTCACGACGTCAAGTTTGCGCGGCACGACATTGGCTGCTTCCTGCGCCGAGATGCGTCGGACCGACTGGTACATCGAGTTGAACGTGCCCGAACGCCCGGCAGGCGTGATGGCAAGGAAGTGGTAGGCGCGGTCGTTCGCAAACTCATATGCGAAAACCGTGACATCGACCTGGCTGCTCCCATTGTTGACCCGCGCTGTTCCATATGCGGCAGGCAGCCCGTTGACCGTGGTGGTCTGGATACCCGATGGGCGGATCTGCTGCTGGTCGCTCAGTCCGGCGAACACGCTGTTCACATAGGTCTGCAGATTGCCATTGTACTGCGCCAGCGTGAACTGCGCCCTCCCACTCTGGCCATTGATTGTCACAGCACGCGTGCCATTGACCATGTAGAAGCCTTGCGGTGCGCGGAAGGCGAGGCGCAGGTCCGGATGGATGAACTGGTTGCCTTCAACCAGGCCCTGTTCTGGATCGTCACCGTAGGTCAGACCATCGATTCGCGTCAGGAAAGTGTCGCGATTCGTCACGCCGGTCATGCCTTGCGCGAGGCTAAGCGCCGTCTGCACGCGGCTTGCCGGGTCCGGGTGGGTCGACGCCCATTCGGGAATAGTCGCATTGTCGCGGCCTTGCAGGCGCGCATCGAGTGCGTTCTGCGCCGCCAGGCTAGCAAGGACCGTACCCATGGCACGCGCGTCGTAGCCTGCCGAATTGAGATATTCGATGCCTGCGCGGTCGGCCTCGAGTTCCTGGCTGCGCGAGAACTTGAGCGTCAGCATTTGCGAGCCTTGCAGCGCTGCCTGGCCGAGTTGCTGGCCGAGCGGATTGCTGCCGAGCAGCACGCTCGACAGGATAGCTGCACCGACGCCGAGGAGCTGGTTCTTTTGCGCAGCCTGCTGGCGGCGCTGCGAGTGGCGCAGCGCAACGTGGGCGACCTCATGGCCGAGCACACCGGCCAGTTCCGCCTCGTTGTTCATCAGGGTAACGAGCTGACGGGTGGTGTAGATATAGCCGCCGGGAACCGCGAAGGCGTTGTTCACCGGGCTGTTGACGAGGCTGACGGTGAAGCTGCTTTGCGCGTTGCCGAGGCCCGACTGGACGGCAATGTTCTTGCCGACACCTTCGACATATTGCGCCTGCGGACCGGTCATCGCGCCGCCGAATTCGGCGAGCAGCTGCGGATGCGCTTCTGCGCCCAGCTCCGCCTCGCTTTGCGTGATTGGCGAGGACGCATCGGGAATGGGGCCGCCCATCGCACAGCCGCCCAGCGCGAGTGCGAAGGCAGCGGTCGATGAGATGGCGAGTGTTCTAGTCTTGGACATGGGAGTCTCCCCTTGGATAGGCGCGCGTGACTTCCCACCAGCGCACGGCCCCAGTTGTTTACTCTTGCCAGAACAAGGGGATGGGGCGGTTAGTTCCCGCCCCCAGCATAAGCGACTAATCAGCCGGCCATTTGCAGGAAACGCTCTTCACGCATCCGCTTCAATTCGTCTGCCGAATGGCGCGAAAGCATGTCGAGCTCTTCGCCGATAGCCTGTCCGAGCGCCTCTGCCGCGGCCTTGGGGTCGCGATGCGCGCCGCCAGCAGGCTCGTTCACGATGCGATCGATAACGCCCAGCTTTTCAAGGTTCTGCGCGGTAATCTTCATCGCTTCGGCCGCGTCAGGTGCTTTTTCCGCCGTGCGCCAGAGGATGGAGGCACAACCTTCGGGCGAGATGACCGAATAGACCGCGTGCTCGAGCATCAGCACGCGCTCGGCACTCGCCAGCGCGACTGCGCCGCCCGAACCGCCTTCGCCCACGATGCTCGCGACCATGGGTACGGGCAGCGCCAGGCAAGCCTCGGTCGAACGGGCGATGGCTTCCGCCTGCCCGCGCTCTTCGGCTTCCACGCCCGGGAAAGCACCCGAAGTGTCGACCAGCGTCACCACCGGCAGACCGAAGCGTCCGGCCATTTCCATCAGGCGGATGGCCTTGCGATAGCCCTCGGGCTTGCCCATGCCGAAATTGTGGCGGATGCGGCTGGCGGTGTCGTTGCCCTTCTCGTGGCCGATCAGCACGACCTTTCGTCCGCCAAGCTTGGCAAAGCCGCCCATGATGGCTTCGTCCTCGCCAAAGTTGCGGTCCCCGCCCAAGGGCACGAATTCGTCAAAGGCAAGCTCGACATAATCGCGGAAATGCGGGCGCGAGGGATGCCGCGCGACCTGCGTTTTCTGCCACGGCGAGAGCGAATCGTAAGTCTGTTCGAGCAGCGTCGCGCTCTTTACCTCGAGCCGCTTCAGCTCGTTGGAAATATCGACGTCGTCGCCTTCGGAGGCTGCGCGAAGTTCCGCGATACGCTGTTCCAGCTCGGCGACCGGCTTTTCGAATTCGAGATAAGAAACCATGGCCAAAGCCGCTAGTCGCTACGGCGCGCGTGCGCAAGCGGATGACGCTCGTTGACCAGCTTCACCAGCCTTGCGGCATCGACATGGGTGTAGATCTGCGTGGTGGCGATATCGGCATGGCCGAGCAGCGTCTGGAGCGCGCGCAGGTCTGCCCCGCCCTCGAGCAAATGAGTAGCGAAAGCATGGCGCAGGACATGCGGGCTGAGCTTTTCGGGTGGCAAATCGGCGCGCACCGCCAGTTCCTTGAGCATCTGGTAGAGCCGAATGCGGCTGAGATGGCCGGTGCGCGAGGGGAAGAGATGCGGCGAACCGGTCGGGCGAAGAGCGAGCCAGCGGGCGAGTGCCTTCTTCGCACGGGTGCTGACGGGCACCAGCCGCGCCTGACCGCCCTTCCCCGTGACCGTGAGAAAAGGTTCGTCACGCGGGACTGCGGAAATGGGGAGCGAGACCAGTTCGGTCGCGCGCAGGCCCGAGCCGTAAAGGAGTTCGAGCATCGCCAGGAGCCGCACCGCTTCGGGCCGGTCGCTTGTTGCCTCATCCTCGGCACGCGCGAATAAGGTCTCGACCTGCTCATGCGTCAGGATTTTGGGAAGCGGACGGCGCGTGACAGGGCGCGGCAGGGCATGCGTCGGGTCATCCTCTCGTTCGCCCTCGTCGACGAGGAAGCCGAAGAACTGCCGCAGCGCCGAAACCTTGCGCGCCAATGTCGAGGGCGCGAGCGAAGACCAGCCCTGTCCCAGTTTTGAAAGCTGTGCCGGTGTCGCCCCTGCCAGCTCGCTGCCCAGCATTTCTTCCGCTTGCTGGAGGTCGCGCCCGTAGGCCAGCAGCGTATTCCTCGCCGCGCCGCGCTCGGCGGCGAGCATGGCGAGGAAATCGTCGATTGCGCTCACGTCAGGCGCGCGCGACTGCCTCTGCGGCAATCATCCGGGCTTCGGCTTCGAGGCCGACGCGGTTGAGCGCGGACACGATGTGATAAAGATGGCGCGCAGTCATCTGCTCCCAGCCGGTGCCCTGCATGCCGAGCCCCGCCAGCATCACCACGAGCGCAGGATTTTCAGCCTGCGCTGCCTTGTCGATCATCCGCGTCCATGCAGTCGGTGCGGAAAGGTTCACGCTCAGCCGGCCGCTGTATTCGGCAATATTGCTCGCGTCGGTCCGGCCGAGCCCGGCGAGGCCTGCCAGCAGCATGCGCGACTTCGCCTGGCCCGACGAGTCGTCATTGTCCTGGAAGCTGTCGAGCTGCCCGTCGCTGACCTGTCCGCCATCGGGATTGGCAAGCGCGAGCAACGCCCAGCCGACCGAGCCTTCATCAACTACATTCGACCAGCGCAGCGCATCGCGCTCCAGACCTGCGGTGAGCATGGAGGCAATCAACGGCCCCGCATCGTCTGCGAAATCGTCGCTCGGCGTAAGGCGCGCGGCGGCATAGGCGGTTAGCACGAGGCGGCCATAGTCGCTCGAATCATTGCCCCACACGTCCTTGATGGCAGCGAGCCGCCCGGCGGGCGACGGGTCGGTATAAGCATCGCGCAGCCGCGTCGCGAGCGTCAGGCCGACGCTTTCCGGTTCGTCCTCGCGGCCCGCGTAGAGCATTGAATAAAGGTCGACCATCGCGCGCGAGGAAAGGATGCCCGAAGCCGCCGCCACATCCGCACCGCGCAGCCGCGCACGAGCGGGAAGCGCAGGGATCAGCGCGGAGGACTTGAGGTAATAGGGCCCAAGCGTCTCGGCGAGATTTTCGGGCAGCGGCTCTCCCAGCGCGCTCGCCATGGCGAAACGCCAGGGGTTCATGCTTTCGACGCCGTCCCACTCGATGGTCACTGCGCGGCGGCCCTGCCCTGCTGCGCCTGCGTAGCGCTGGGCAAAGAGGATATCGATCTGGTCCTCCTCGGTGCGGTTGAGCAGGCGGCGCAAATCGTTCTGCGCGCTCGTCGTCTCGCCCGCATAGGCAGCGCAGATGCCCTCTAGCATCGACCATTGCAGGCCTTCGCCGTCCACATCGTCGAGCCGCACGACCGGGCATGCACCCACGATATCGCCTGTGCCAAGATAGGCCCCGAGCGCGGCATTGGTCAGCGCACCGTTGTAATTGGCAGTATCGACATCCTGCACCAGAGCGCGGGCGACGGCATGCTCGCCCATGGTGTTCAGCGTGCTTGCGCGCAGAGCGGCAAATTCGACCGGGTCCATGCCCTCGGGCGCATTGAGGCGGCTGGCCAGCGTACGACGCAAGAGGATGTGGCCCCAGCGCGAAACCAGCGGACCGTCGGTACTGGCAAGCGCGGCGCGCACTATCGACGCAGGCTGGCGCGCGAGCGAAGCGGCAGGCAGCCCGCCCTCCTCCACGCCGACCACACCAACCTGCTCTGTCGACCGGCGCGCGGCGGGCGGGATATCGTAGCGCGGCTTGAGGCCAAACAGGTCGTCCAGCTCCTCGCTGGTCATCGATTCCAGCTCTTCGACCGAAGGAATGTCGGACAGGTCCACGCCCGAATAGTCCACTGGCGGGGCAGAACTTGGCACAGGCTGCACAACCTCCCCGCTCCCCGATGTCGCGGGTGTAGCGGCGGGAGACGGAGCAGGCGCAGGACTAGGCGCAGGCTGCGGGCGTTCGCTTGGCAGGATGCTTTCGGGCGCGTTCTGCGCCAGCGCCATGGTGGATGCGAGCGCGAGCGCCGCGCCGGTCAGGAGCAGGCCGCGCTTCACAACGTACCCTCCGGCAAATCGACCGGCTGGCTGATGGGCCTGAGCGGCTCTTCTCCCCCGTCGACCCAAGCGGCGACGAGGACCCCGATTATACCCAGCAGTACGACCCACAGGATGGCTGAACGTTTGACGGCCAAGTTTTTCGTATCCTCGTGCAACAATCCGATGCCTTGCCCGCGCCCTAGCGCATCTATAGGCCGAGCGGCAATGAGCAACGCGCATAGTTCTTTGCCAAGTGATGACCTCGCCACACAGGCAGGGCGGATTACCCGCCCGCTGGTGCTGGTCGGGCTGATGGGCGTGGGCAAGTCGACCATCGGGCGGCGGCTCGCCAATGCGCTGGACCGCAGCTTCGTCGATGCGGACGAGGAAATCGAGCGCGCCGCCGACCGCAGCGTGTCCGAAATCTTCGAAGCGCATGGCGAGGCCTATTTCCGCGATGGCGAGCGGCGGGTGATTGCCCGGCTGATGGAGGAAGGCCACGGCGTCATCGCGACCGGCGGCGGGGCCTTCGTCGATGCCGAGACGCGCGCGCTGGTGCTCGAACAGGGGCTTGCCATCTGGCTCGATTGCGACCTCGACACGCTGGTCGAGCGGACCTCGCGCAAGAATACGCGGCCACTCCTCAAGACGGGCGATCCGCGGCAAATCCTGCGGGATCTCAAGGAAAAACGCAGCACCGCTTACTCGCAGGCGCAAATCCATGTCGTGACCGACGACGGCCCGCACGAGGCGACCGTCGCGCGAATCTTGCAGGAACTGGTAGCATGGCATTAATTCCCGTCGAACTGGCCGGTCGCAGCTACGAGGTGCGCGTGGCGCGCGGCCTTCTCGCCGATATCGCGGGCGAGGCAGGCGCATTCTTGCGCAAAACCCGCGTACCCATCGTCGCCGATGCCAATGCCCGTGCGCATTGGGGCGCCGTTATCGAGGCCTCGCTTGAGGCGGCCGGCAAAGAGCCGCGCTGGTACGAGGTCGAACCGGGCGAAGGCTCGAAAAGCTGGGATAGCCTTGCGCGACTGACCGACTGGCTGCTGGCCGAAGGTGTCGAGCGCGGCGACCACGTGCTGGCACTGGGTGGCGGGGTAGTGGGCGACCTCACCGGGTTTGCCTGCGCCATCCTCAAGCGCGGCTGCGGCTTCGTGCAATTGCCGACCACATTGCTGGCACAGGTTGACAGTTCGGTGGGCGGAAAGACCGCCATAAATACGGGCGCGGGCAAGAACCTCATCGGGGCCTTCCACCAGCCCTCGCTTGTTTTGGCCGACCTCGACACGCTCTCCACCCTTCCGCCACGCGAATTGCGCGCTGGCTATGCCGAAGTGCTGAAATACGGCGTTCTCGGAGATGCAGCATTCTTCGACTGGCTGGAGGCAAGCGGCAGCCGAGTCCTCGCACTGGATGACGAAGCGCTCGAACAGGCGGTTGCAAGCAGCGTCGCCGCAAAGGCCCGCATCGTCGCCGAGGATGAGCGCGAGACCACCGGCACGCGCGCCCTCCTCAATCTCGGCCATACCTTCGGCCATGCGTTGGAGGCCGAGACGGGCTTTTCCGACAAGCTTCTCCACGGCGAAGCAGTCGCGCTGGGCATGGTGCTGGCGGCCCGCTATTCCGCGCGGCGCGGCGAGCTTTCGCAGGCCGATGCCGAACGGGTCACCGCTGCCGTCGATGCGGCAGGCCTGCCGAGCGAAATTGCCGCGCTGGGCATGGATGCGAATGGCGAGAAACTCGCCGACCACATGCTGCACGATAAGAAGATGGACGCTGGCACCCTGCCCTTCATCCTGCTGCGCCGTATCGGCAAGGCCTACCTCGCGAAGGACGTGGAGCTGAAAGACGTCGCCGCCTTCCTCGACGAGGAGCTGCAGGCGCATTGAAATTAGGAAGCAACATCCTGCGATGATGGCAGTCCACACCGCATCCCTCGAAGACCCGGCGGTCCGGGATCTCATCGCCTATCACCAGCAGGATATGGAAGAGATGTCGCCGCCGGGGACCAGCTGGGCGCTCGACCTGTCCGGCCTGTCGGGCCCTTCGGTGACAGTGTTGGGCGCTTAGGATGGCGAAACGTTGATGGGCATCGGCGCGCTGAAGCGGCTTTGTGACGGCACCGCCGAGCTCAAATCGATGCGGACGCTGCCTAAATTTCTCGGCAGGGGCGTGGCGCGGGCCATCCTCGGCGGACTCATAACGCTTGCACGTGCAGAGGGCTTCGCCAGGCTAAGCCTCGAAACCGGGACGAGCGAGGAATTCCAGCCAGCCGTTACGCTCTATACAAGACACGGCTTCGTGGCTGGCGAGGCCTTCTCGGAATACACCAACGGTCCGCACAACCAGTGCTACCACCTCGCCTTGTGAGGTGGCCGGCCGCCTGATCCGATCAGGCGTGCAGCCGCGTGACTTTCCCCGCGCCGACGGGCTGGTATTCGGCCATCATGACGTCGTGCTCCGCGAACAGCCGTTCGATTTCGCTGCGGCGGTCGAGCATCATGTGCGCGATGCCGGGCGCAAGGCTTTCGCCATCGCCGATCTTGCCGAGAACGCCTGCGAGGTCGCTGACCGTCGCCTCTTCCGGCGTCTTGTAATAATGGCCCCTCGTGTCGAAGAAGCCGGTACCTTTACGTGCCATGCCAGTCGCTCCTGCATGATTGTGTGATCCGACTCACACCAGCAGGATTCCGGTGGCGGCAAAGCCTTACCAGCGCGTTTACCACGAATCGCGGTTAATCGGGCCAATTACGCAAGATTCGAGTCTGCAACGCCGTTTCATGTTGCGTGGCAATTTGGTGAATCGCGTGTGATTGCGCCTTACTCGAGCTCGAGAATCACCTCGTCGACCGCCAGCGAATCGCCTTCGGCTGCGTTGACCGTGCCCACAACCGCCTGTTTTTCGGCGCGCAGTATGTTCTCCATTTTCATCGCCTCGACCGTGGCGAGCGGCTGGCCCGGCTGGACCTCCTCGCCCTTTCTCACATGCAGCTTCACCAGCAGGCCCGGCATCGGACAGATGAGCATCTTGGAAAGGTCGGGCGGCGTTTTCTCGATCATGTGCGATGCGAGATCGGCAATGCGGGTCTGCAGGATGCGAAGCTGGTGCGTCGCGCCGCGCGTGGTCATGGCATAGCCGGTGCGCGTGGGTTTCAGCTGGATGGTATAGAGCTCCAGCGGCTCGGCATCTTCGCCCGCGTCGTTATCGTAGAGCGCGACATCGACCATGGTCTCGCCCGGCGTGTACTGCATCTCGATAGTAACTTGCTCGCCATCGACGGTCAGCGCGTCTTCGCCGAGCACGACTTCGTGCGTAATCGAGCCTTCATCGCGCTCGCCGATCCGAATGGTCCAGTCGCCCGGCGCGTAGAATTCGCCGCCCAGCTGCTGGTCCACGCGGCGCGCACGGTCGGCATCGGCGGTGGCAATCACGCCGCCAACCGCTGCCAGCACTCCGCGCAGGCGCTCGTCTGCCGGAGCGCCTTCGAAGCCCTCGGGATATTCCTCGGCGATGAAGCCGGTGGTCAGCTCGCCCGAGCGGAAGCGCGGGTGCTGCATGATGGCGCTGAGGAAATCGATATTGTGCCCCAATCCCTCGATGCGGAAGGCGTCGAGCGCGGCAATCTGCAGGTCCGCAGCCTCGTCGCGCGTTTCGCCCCAGGTCACCAACTTGGCGATCATCGGGTCGTAGAACATCGACACTTCGCCGCCTTCGAAGACGCCGTCGTCGACGCGGATACCCGCGACACCGCGGCGGCCATTCTCTTCGCCGTCATCGGCCCAGGGCTCGACCGGCGGTTCGTAGCGCACGAGGCGGCCCGTCGAAGGCAGGAAGCCGCGATACGGATCTTCGGCATAGACGCGGTTCTCGATCGCCCAGCCGTCGATTTTGACATCATCCTGCGTGATTCCGAGCTTCTCACCCGCCGCGACGCGGATCATCTGCTCGACGAGGTCGACACCGGTGATGGCTTCGGTGACGGGATGCTCCACCTGCAGGCGGGTGTTCATTTCTAGGAAGTAGAAGCTCTCGCCCGTCGGGTCCGCGCCGCTGACGATCAGTTCCACCGTGCCTGCGCTGTGATAGCCGACGGCTTTCGAAAGCGCGACGCATTGTTCGCCCATTGCCTTGCGCATCTTGGGCGTGACGAAGGGCGAAGGCGCCTCCTCGACCACCTTCTGGTGGCGGCGCTGGATCGAGCATTCGCGCTCGTTGAGGTAAATCACCTTGCCGTGCTTGTCGCCGAGAATCTGGATCTCGATGTGGCGCGGGTTCTCGATGAATTTCTCGATGAAGACGCGGTCGTCACCGAAGGAATTGAGGCCTTCGCGCTTCGTCGCCTCGAAGCCTTCGCGTACATCCTTTTCGCTCCAGGCGAGGCGCATGCCTTTGCCGCCGCCGCCGGCGCTGGCCTTCATCATCACCGGGTAGCCAATGTCGTTCGAAATCTCGACCGCATGCTCGGTATCGCGGATTTCGCCGACGAAACCGGGGACGACATTCACCCCCGCTTCGCGTGCCAGCTTCTTCGATTCGATCTTGTCGCCCATAGCGGCGATGGCGTTCGGCGGGGGCCCGATGAAGGTGATGTTTTCCTTGGCCAACGCTTCCACGAAGCTCGCGCGTTCGGAGAGGAAGCCATAGCCCGGATGCACCGCTTCGGCGCCGGTCTGCTTGCAGGCCTCGATGATCTTGTCCGCAATGAGGTAGCTTTCGGCGGCAGGTGCCGGACCGATGTGGACGGCTTCGTCCGCCATGCGCACGAAGGGCGCGCGGGCGTCGGCGTCGGAATAGACGGCAACCGTCTGGATGCCCATGCGGCGCGCGGTCTTGATGACGCGGCAGGCGATTTCACCGCGGTTGGCGATCAGGATCTTGGAAAACAAACGGGCCTCCGGAAGGCGGGGTGTACAAACGTATGCACGCCCATGCCGTAGCGGAGGCCCGGTATCAAGACGGCAGCCTCAATCGCGGTCGATATGACCGATGTGGCGTTGCTCGCGCAGGATCAGCGATTCGAATTCCTGCCAGACGGCCTTTGCCTGTTCTTCGCCCCCCATTTGCTTGACGAATTCGGCGCGCCAGGCGTCTCCATCGGGGTTATTGGCCCAGCCCATGGCAGCAATTCCGTTGCGCATCGGCATGGCTACAATGGAATCCCATTCGCCGGTTGCCATGTGGAAATCGATGACATCGTTGCGGCCAAGCGCCGCATCGACCTTTTCATACATCTCGATGATTTCATGCGCGCGCTCACCCTTGCCGGGTTTCCACTTGATGAGATTTACGCGGTACCAGTCCACCTCCATCAGGGCTGGCTCGTGGTCGTCGGCCATGGCGGGTGCGGTGGGAACTGCCAGCCCGATAGCGGCAGCGGCAATAAGTAGCTTCTTCATACAGTCCTCTCCCCAAGCAGGAATGCGACCCTCAGAAGCGATCCGAATTTTTAGTTGCTGTTGTGCCCCAGCGGATCCGCATAGGACGACCTATCGACAAAAGAGTCAAGTTTTCTGGATTGCCGCTCCGATTTAAAGACTTGCGGCGAATGTCGTCAGGGCCCTGGCATAGGCATCGGCCCCGCGCCGGTCGCCCTCGCCCTCGAGCAGACCCTCGACCGCGACCGCTAGGCGGGCGATATTCTCGCGCGAAAGCTTGCCCAGCGGCGAGACATAGATGCCGATGGTGAAGAGGATTGCGCCGGTCTCGGGCAGGCGGCGCAGGGTTTGGCGTTCGGAGCGGACGAACAAGGTCTCGCCTGCGTTTTCGGGCGTGACATCGGCGAAAGCCTGCTCGGGCGGCTCGGCCACCCAGCGCCTGTCGCCCGTCGCAGCGATGAACCAGTTGCAGCGCCCGTAAATCGCGCCGGGCTTTAGCTTGGACATGAAATGGTCGACGCCGCTCGCCAGCTGCTCTTCATATCCCTGGATCGGCGCGTGGAGTGCGCGCAAGGGCAGCCCCATCTTGTCGGCGGGGTTCCAATCCGAGGGCCAAGCGACAGCCGCACCGACAAGGCGATATTGGTCCTCTCCCGGCCTCAGGGTGAGCAGGCACATGTCCTCATGATGCGCACGCGCCGCTTCGAGCAGACCTCCCTCAAGACCGAGCATGGCGGCGAGTTCCGCTCCCGGAGCTTCACCCTCGGGAGTGTGATGGGTGCCCTCGGGATAGGCGGCAAAGCCCGCAGCGCGTGCGGCAAGGTCGGGTTCGGGCTGAAGCCAGTCACCCTCGTCGAGCTTGGCGAGCCCCATCTTGAGCACCCCGCCGCCCCGGGCCTTGGGCAGCAATTCGTCGACGGAGAAGCCGAGCGTCACTCGCCCCCGCTCTCCGACCCGCCCTGCTCGCAGCGCAGGGTCAGGCCATATTCCTCCAGCCAGTCCGCGCCCGTGGGCAGCAGGAACTGGAGCGCTTCGGGCAGCAAGCCGTGCAGGCTCGTCGAGTGATGGAGGTCGTTGCGGCGGTCGGAAAAGCAGAAGGGCTGGGCCGCATCGAGCTTCGACAACAGGCGGAACATGCCCTGCTCCGTCTCGCCGCCCTCGTCGGCCAGCGAAAGGTAAAGCGGCGGGCGGCCTTCGATGCGGCTGTCGGCGGCAAGGGCCATCGCCTGACCGTCCCACTGGAGGCTGGGCGAAATCGCCGCATAACCGGTGAAGAGCCCTGGCTCGTCCAGCCATGTCTCAACCACGAAAAGCCCTGCAGCGCTCTCGCCTACCAGCACCACGGTGTCGTTGTGGCGATAGCGCGATTTCACCAGCGGCAGGACGGTTTCGGCAAGCCAGCTGCGAAACTGCGTGCTTTCTCCGGCAGTAGGGTAAGCCTCCTGCTCGTCGGGAATTCGGGTGGAGGGAAGCAATTCGCGCTGCCGGTCGACCGTCTGGATGCCGACGATAATCGCAGGTTTGCTACGGCCCCACAGCCCGTTCCACTTCTCGATGCCATTGCCGAGGAACAGGTCCTGGTCCGTACCGCCATCGAGTTGGACAATGATGGGCCAGTTCCTGTCAGCCTCGGCCTCGTAGTCCGGCGGCAGGACGACATTCACACGGCGCTCCGCATCGAGCGCCTCGAAGCTGTAGCTTTCGCCAATGACCAAGGGCTCGGGTTCGATAGTAGCGACCGGCGCCGAGGTGGCGAGCGCAAGTGATGCGAGGGCAGAAATCATTCGGCTGGTTCCGCCACCTTGCACGCTCGCATCGGTTCTTCCTGCGCCAGCGCCGTCAGCCCCAGCTTCGCGAAGAGCGCAGCGTCGCTGTCATCGCCCGCATTGGGCGCGGTCAGCAACTTGTCGCCGGTGAAGATCGAATTCGCGCCCGCCATGAAGCACAGCGCCTGTGTGGCCTCGCTCATGCTTTCCCGGCCCGCGGAGAGGCGCACCATGCTCATCGGCATGGTGATGCGCGCGACCGCCACGGTGCGGACGAATTCGATGTCGTCGATCTTGGCGAGCGGCGTATCCGCCAGCATGTCGCCCAGCACTGTGCCCTTGACCGGCACCAGCGCGTTGACCGGCACGCTTTCGGGATGACGTTCAAGCGTGGCGAGCGTGTGGACAAAGCCCACCCGGTCCTCGCGCGTTTCGCCCATGCCGACGATCCCGCCGCTGCACACATTGATGCCCGCATCGCGCACGTTCTGCAGCGTGTCGAGCCGGTCCTGGTAGTTGCGGGTCGAGATCACGCGCTCGTAATATTCTGGCCCCGTGTCGACATTATGGTTGTAGTAATCGAGGCCCGCTTCCTTGAGCATGTCCGCCTGCCTCGGCGTCAGCATGCCCAGCGTCATGCAGGTTTCCAGCCCCATGGCGCGCACGCCTTTCACGATCTCGACGATCGCGGGCATGTCGCGGTCCTTGGGGTTGCGCCACGCCGCGCCCATGCAGAAGCGCTGGCTACCCGCATCCTTCGCCTGCGCCGCACGCTGGAGGACCGATTGCACCTCCATCAGCTTCGTCGCCTCGACCCCGCTGTCGGCCTTCACCGACTGCGAGCAATAGCCGCAATCCTCCGGACACCCGCCGGTCTTGATCGAGAGCAGCGTGCAGAGCTGGATCTGCTCGGGCGGATGAATCTCGCGGTGGACTGTAGCAGCGCGAAAGAGCAGCTCAGTAAAGGGGAGGTCGAACAGCCCCGCGATTTCCTCGCGGGTCCAGTCGGTGCGGATTTGGGTCAAGAGAACACTCCGGCCAGCATGATTAGAAAGGCTCCGATACCGCCGCCGAGCAATCCAGGCGCAACGCGATGCCCCCATCGCAACCAGATTGTCGGTTCCTTGCGGTTCCGGGAAACTTGCACGATATCGGCCTGGCACTGCAAAGCGGTGATGCCTGACGCAGCCACCAAGCCGCCAGCAACAAGCATCTGCCAGGTCGTCACTTTGTCGATAAAAACGCTTTCGGACAGACCAAGGATGCCACCGAGTGAGAGGATGGAAAGCGACGTCAGACCCTTGAAGAAATCGTAACTCACATTCTCGGAGTCGATCCCGGAGTACTCTTCGCGCAAGCGTGCATTTTTCGCCTCGCGTCGGTCTGAGCGGAAATGCCTTTTCACGACGCCGCCTCGTCCAAATCCTCGCCTGCTGGCGGCATGTTGTGACCTAGCAACCGCAGCACGTCCGCCGCGCATTCGACAACATTGCTGCCAGGGCCATAGATGCCCTGCACGCCGGCATCGCGCAGGAAGTCGTAGTCCTTCTGCGGGATCACGCCGCCAGCGATGACCTTGATGTCGGGGCGGCCTGCATCGCGCAGGTGGCCGATCAGTTCGGGAATGAGCGTCTTGTGGCCCGCCGCGAGGCTGCTCGCGCCGATGGCGTCGACATCGTGGTCGAGCGCCATGCGGGCGCTTTCTTCCGGCGTCTGGAACAGCGGACCGGAGACGACCTCGAAGCCCATGTCGGCAAAGGCGGAGGCGATGACGTTCGCGCCGCGGTCGTGGCCGTCCTGGCCCATCTTGGCGACCATCAGGCGCGGGGCACGGCCCAAGCGGCGCTGGACGGCGTGCACGCCCTCGACCACCTGCAAATAGCGCGGGTCGCCTGCATAGGCGCTCGAATAAACGCCGCTGACGGGCTTGGGCACGGTGTCGTAGCGCCCGAAGGCGGCTTCCATCGCAGCCGAGATTTCGCCCAGAGTTGCGTTGTGCCGCGCGCATTCGACAGCGCGGGCCAGCAGGTTGGCATCGCCGCCCGCCTCCAGTTCAGCGATTTGCGAAGGCCGCAGTGGCACGCCGCGCTCGTCGCGCCCGTCGGCCAGGGCCGCACGTGCAGCGCTGGGGTCGGACCGCGCCGCCTCGGTCAGCGCCTTCAATGCGGCCTGGCAAGCCTCTTCGTCGCGCCCCGCCCGCACCTTCTCGATGCGCGCAATCTGGCTTTCGCGCACCGCGTGGTTGTCGATGTCGAGCGTGTCGATCTCGGCCTCTTCGAGCAGGCGGTACTTGTTGACGCCCACGATCACCGTGTCGCCCTTGTCGACGCTCGCCTGCTTGGCGGCCGCCGCTTCCTCGATCTGCGCCTTGGGCTTCCCGCTGGCGACATATTCGGTCATGCCGCCAGCCGCTTCGACCTCGTCGAGCATCGCCTTGGCCTGCTCCACCAGCGCGGCGGTGAGGCTTTCGATGTAATAGCTGCCACCAAGCGGGTCTGCGACATTGGTGATGCCGGTTTCTTCCTGGATCACCAGCTGCGTGTTGCGCGCAATGCGGGCGGAGAAGTCGGTCGGAAGCGCAATCGCCTCGTCCAGTGCATTGGTGTGGAGCGACTGCGTGCCGCCCAGCACCGCCGCCATCGCCTCGATCGTAGTGCGGATGACGTTGTTGTAGGGGTCCTGTTCCTGCAAGCTGACGCCGCTGGTCTGGCAATGCGTGCGCAGCATCTTCGACTTGGGGTTCTGCGCCCCCAGCCCTTCCATGACATCGTGCCACAGATGACGCGCGGCGCGCATCTTGGCGATCTCCATGAAGAAGTTCATGCCGATGCCCCAGAAGAAGGACAGGCGCGGCGCGAAGGCATCGATATCGAGGCCCGCTTCCATCGCGCGTTTCGCATATTCCTTGCCGTCGGCGATGGTGAAGGCGAGTTCCTGCACGGCGGTCGCCCCGGCCTCGTGCATGTGATAGCCCGAGATCGAAATGCTGTTGAATTTCGGCATGTTGGCCGAGGTATATGCGATGATGTCCGAAACGATCCGCATGCTCGGTTCGGGCGGATAGATATAGGTGTTGCGGACCATGAACTCCTTGAGGATGTCGTTCTGGATGGTCCCGGCGAGCTTGTCCTGGCTCACCCCCTGCCGCTCTGCCGCGACGATGTAGAAAGCGAGCACGGGGATCACCGCGCCGTTCATCGTCATTGACACGCTCATCGTGTCGAGCGGGATCTGGTCGAACAGGATCTCCATGTCGCGCACGGTGTCGATCGCGACGCCCGCTTTGCCGACATCGCCGACCACGCGGCTGTGGTCGCTGTCATAGCCGCGGTGGGTGGCTAGGTCGAAAGCGACCGAAAGGCCCTTCTGACCCGCCGCGAGGTTGCGGCGATAGAAAGCGTTCGATTCCTCTGCCGTAGAGAAGCCCGCATACTGGCGGATGGTCCACGGACGGCCCGTGTACATCGAGGCATAGGGCCCGCGCGTGAAAGGCGCGATGCCGGGCACGCCGGGGTCGAGGTCTGCTGTGTCCTCGCTCGTGTAGAGCGGTTTCACCTCGATACCCTCGGGCGTGTGCCAGGTAAGGTCGCGGCCCTTCACCTCCTTGTCGGCAAGGGGCTTCCAGTCGTCATAGGTGGGTTTGTCGGTCATATCGTCACAATTCTCGTCATGCTGAACTCGTTTCAGCATCCATCTCTCCAATAGCACCGCCCGCGCCCGGTTGCGCGATGGATCCTGAAACGAGTTCAGGATGACGGTGCGGACAGGTCAATTCGACCAGTGGGCATTGTCCTTGGGCGTTTCCATGATTTCGGTCAGCTGGCCCATCATGTCCTTGGGGTGGAGGAAGAAGATGGGCGTGCCATGCGCGCCGATGCGCGTGGGGCCGAGGATGCGCTTGCCCATGTCCTCGAACCACTTGCGCGCGTCTTCGATATCCTCGACTTCGTAGCACAGGTGATGCTGCGCGCCGGCGGGGTTCTTTTCGAGGAATTTGGCGATGGGGCTGTCGGGACCGAGCGGTTCAATCAGCTCGATCTGCGTGCCGTGCGTGCCGTTCTCGCCGGGCGTGTCGACGAAGCAGACCTTCACCCCCTGCGCCTCGAGATCGAAGGGCTTGTGGAACGAAGTCGCACCCATGACATCGCGGTAATAGCGCACCGATTCCTCGATCGAGGGCGTGGCGACGCCGATATGGTTGAGACGGCCGAGTTTCATAATCTTATCTCCCGGCCCGAACCATACGCAAAGAAGTAAGCCGATGCGGTGGGCCAAGCTTCAGCTGAATATTCGACCCGAATTTTTCCTTGTGACCCAGCCCTAAGCAAATCCGACAAATGCCCCCCTACGGGTATCAAATGCTTCACAGCCAGATAGTCCTTCGGCAATTCTTTGCTCACGAAATCATGAGTACGGACGAGGTCGAACCGATGCTGAGCTAAATATCTCGCACTCAATTCACTCTGAGCAACGATAATATGCTCATCGCCCCTCGAATTATAAATGGCGTAGAGACGGCTCAAATCACCACCGAAATCTATTTTTTGAATTTGGCTCATATTCCCTCACAACGGAATATTGTCATGCTTCTTCCACGGGTTCTCGAGCTGCTTCGTCCGCAGTTTCCTTAGCCCCAAGGCAATCCGCTTCCGCGTGGAGTGCGGGTAGATCACCTCGTCGATATAGCCGCGCTGGGCTGCCACGAAGGGGTTGGCGAAGCGGTCTTCGTATTCCTTGGTCTTCTCGGCGATCTTTTCCGGATCGTCGCGGTCCTGGCGGAAGATGATCTCCACCGCGCCCTTCGCGCCCATCACGGCGATTTCGGCGGTGGGCCAGGCATAGTTGAGGTCGCCGCGCAGGTGCTTGGACGCCATCACGTCATAGGCGCCGCCATAGGCCTTGCGGGTGATGACGGTGATCTTGGGCACGGTCGCCTCGGCATAGGCGAAGAGCAGCTTCGCTCCGTGCTTGATGATGCCATTATGCTCCTGCGCCGTGCCGGGAAGGAAGCCGGGCACGTCGACGAAGGTCAGGATCGGGATTTCGAAGGCATCGCAGAAACGCACGAAACGCGCGGCCTTCTTGGAGGAGTTGATGTCGAGCACGCCGGCTAGCACCATCGGCTGGTTCGCCACCACGCCCACCGTGCGCCCTTCCACCCGGCCGAAGCCGCAGATGATGTTGGCGGCGTGGTTCGGCTGAATCTCGAAGAAATCACCCTCGTCCAGTGTCTTCCGTATGACTTCGTGCATGTCATAGGGCTGGTTGGCGTTGTCGGGGATCAGCGTGTCGAGGCTGTCCTCCATGCGGTCCCACGGATCGCTGGTCGGGCGCTCGGGCACCTCCTCGCGGTTCGAGAGCGGCAGGTAATCGAAGAAATTGCGCGTCGCGAGCAGCGTCTCGATGTCGTTTTCGAAAGCGATGTCGGCGACGGACGTCTTGGTGGTGTGCGTCTTCGCCCCGCCCAGCTCTTCCTGCGTGACCTCTTCATTGGTGACCGTTTTCACCACGTCGGGGCCGGTGACGAACATGTAGCTCGAATCTTCGACCATGAATATGAAGTCGGTCATCGCCGGCGAGTAAACCGCGCCGCCAGCACACGGCCCCATGATGAGGCTGATCTGCGGCACAACGCCCGATGCGAGCACGTTGCGCTGGAACACCTCGGCATAACCGCCCAATGAGGCCACGCCTTCCTGGATGCGCGCACCGCCGGAATCGTTGAGGCCAATCACGGGTGCGCCGACCTTCATCGCGGTGTCCATGACCTTGCAGATCTTCTCCGCATGGCGCTTGGATAGAGAGCCGCCGAAGACGGTGAAATCTTGGGAGAAAACATAGACGAGGCGGCCGTTGATCGTGCCGCTGCCGGTGACCACGCCGTCGCCCGGGATCTTCTGGTCCTGCATGCCGAAATCGACGCAGTCATGCTCGACATAGGTGTCGAGTTCCTCGAAGCTGCCTTCATCGAGCAGCACATCAAGCCGCTCGCGAGCGGTCAGCTTGCCCTTGGCGTGCTGGGCGGCGATGCGCTTCTCGCCGCCACCCATGCGGGCGGCTTCGCGGCGGCGTTCCATTTCGGCGATATTGGCGGACATGCTCTCTCCGTGAAATACGATTGCACGAGCGCCTAGAGCCGAGAGTGCCGCAACGTCAATCGCCTGCGGCCACCTCTTCCTCATCACCGGGGCGATATTCGAGGATGTCACCCGGCTGGCAGTCGAGCTCGCGGCAAATCGCATCGAGCGTCTTGTAGCGCACGCCTTGCACCTTGCCTGTCTTCAGCAGCGAGAGGTTGGTGTTGGAAATGCCGATGCGGTCGGCCAGCTCTTTCAAGCTAATCTTCCGCATCGCCATCATGACATCGAGATTGGTGACGATCGCCATCAGACCACACTCTCGCTGTCTCGGCGGTATTCCATGCCCGAGCGAAACGCGCTTGCCGTGACGAAGGCGGTCATGGCTAGCAGCATCGGGATGATCGGCGGCTCGTATTCCATCCAGATATTCTCGACACCCTTCTCGCTCCAGCTGATCGAGGGGTGGATGACGCGATTGCTGTCGAGCACATCGGGAAGGGCTTCGAGGATGGCATATTGTGTCATGAAGGTGATCGAGATCGACAGGACGCTCGCGGCGACCAGCAGCTTGCCGATCATCCTGACCGAAGCGATGTTCGCTTCGGTAAAGACATCACCTTTGCCGATCCGTATCAGCGTGCCACGCAGCTGCCAGAAAATACCGGCAAGTATGCCCAGCCCGACCAGCTGGCCGACGAGGCGCGCAATGCGCAGCCAGGTGTGGTTGTCGACACGCACAGTCCCTTCCTTGAGCTGCCAGAACGCCTGGTTCTCCCCGTCAGCGTCGAGCGAATGCATGATGATATTCTCGCTCGATGCGGGATAGCTGACCATGTGGAATTTGCCTTCCGCAATCGAGCCGCCCGCGCGTAGCACCGCTGCAAGCGCCGCGATGGCAACCAGCACCAGCAGCGCATTCACAAACCTTTTTGTCCAAACGCCAGTCATCTCTTCCTCCAAACCTTGTGACAGGCTGGATGACAGCAAGATAAACGATTCGCAATATGTTTTTTATGTTTTACGTAAATTCCATGTCATCCAACATTAAGTTCGATAAGCCGAAATCAGGAATTCGACGTTGCCTTCGGGGCCGGTGATGGGGCTCTCGACGATGCCCTGCACCGCGAAGCCGAGACCTTCCAACCATTCGCGAACTTCGTCGCACACGCGCTGGTGCAAGGCCGGGTCGCTGACGACACCCTTCTTGCCCACTTCTTCGCGGCCTACCTCGAATTGGGGCTTGATGAGCGCGACAAGGCGGCAGTCCTTCTGCGCCAGTTCGAGCGGGCGTTCGAGCACCTTGGCAAGCCCGATGAAGCTCGCATCGCACACCACCCATGTGACGGGCCGGTCGATCATTTCAGGGGTGAGGATGCGCGCGCTGGTCTGTTCGAGCACGGTCACGCCCTCGTCCTGCCGCAGCTTCCACGCCAGCTGGTTGGTGCCACTGTCGACGGCGAAGACGTGGTCCGCCCCGCCCTGCAGCAGCACATCGGTGAAGCCGCCGGTCGAACTACCGATATCCATCGCGGTGACGCCGCTTGGGTCGAGCCCGAAATGCCCGATCGCGTGGGCAAGCTTGATCCCGCCGCGGCTGACCCACGGATGGTCCCGCCCGCGCACGTCCAGTGGCGCGTCCTCGGGCATCTGCTGGCCGGGCTTGGCGAGTTTCTGTTCGCCGCTGAAGACAAGCCCCGCCATCACCAGCGCCTGCGCGCGCGTGCGGCTTTCGACCAGCCCGCGGTCCACCAGCATCTGATCGAGGCGACGTTTCTTACTCATGGAAACAAAGCCGTTAGCGAGCATTGGGGAAGCATGAAAGCCTCGCATAGTGCCATCGCCCGTGTCCTGCTGCTAACGAGCGCCCTGCTTGCCGCCGGATGCGTGCCCGCGCCCGATTCCACGCCTGCCCCCTCTCCCTCTTCGGTCGAGACCGCACCCGCGCCTACGCCGAGCCCCACGCCGGTCGCAACTGCCGAGCCGAAATACGAAAGCTGGATGGACGCGCCGCGAACGCCGGGGAACTGGAGTTATTCCGACGTGAGCGGCGGCACCATCGCAAATTATGGCATGAGCGAGGCCGGGCCACGTTTTTCGATCGGGTGCATGACGAACTCCCGCAGGGTGATGCTCATCCGCCACGAAATAAGCGGAGAACCTCCGAGCGTATTTTCCATCATGAGCGAGACTGCGAACCGCACTTTGCCTGCCAAGCCAGCAAAGGAAGCCGACGCCATCAGTCAAGCGCTAGACCCGCGCGACCCCCTTCTCGACGCCATGGCGCTGACCAAAGGACGATTCGCTGTGGAAACTCCGGATTCGCCGACACTTTACCTGCCCGCATGGGCCGAAGTGACGCGCGTTATCGAGGATTGCCGCTGAGCCGATTCTCGTGGCCACCGATCGCCTTGCGAGACACCCCCGCACCACCCACGAAAAAGGCCCGGAGAATGCTCCGAGCCACAAATGACAATTCTGACGTGGGAAAACTTTTTTGCAAGCCTTGTTTTGGGTCCCGAAAAGACTCAAATTGTACTCAAGATCAGCGGCGCACGCGGTCTTCTCCCCGGTGAAACGGGGTTGTAGCTCACAAGCTTGAAAGGAGGTGATCCGATGTCTCATGGTTCAGTAGCGAGGTCGGTGAAGACCCCTACGGAGCATATTCGGTAGTTTCCCTTGCCGAGTAAGGCTTCGTGAGCGGCGCTTTGCGACCGCTGACCATGCGAAGGGCAGTTTCTCCTCCGGGCGAAGCTGCCCTTCTCATTTGTGGCGCCTGAAATTACGGATATCATATGCGGCGTTATCTCCGACATTCACCCGCTGCCACCTGGTCCATCCTGCCAGTTACGGCAGTCGTGTTTCTCACGCCGTGGCCGTGGAAAATTGCGCCGATAATTTTCATGGGGGTGCTGGTGGCCGTCGCGGCAACGCTGATGTTTTTTCCTCGCAAGTGTGGTCACGGACGGGTCTCCCAGGGAAAATTCGGGCTCACGTTCTGGGGTTATGCCTTGAAAAATAGCCCGCATTGCGGCGCGAAAGAGTGGTAGCGCCTCTTGCGCTGGCAGGCGCGAAATCCTAACCGCGCTGCCATGAATTTCGAGCGCATCCTCCACCCCGCCCCCACGCCCGCCGACAAGCGCGAAGAAGCGCTGCAGGACCCCGGGTTCGGCAAGCTGTTCACCGACCACATGGTCGTCATCGACTATGACGAGGATAAGGGCGGCTGGCACAAGGCAACGCTCGGCCCGCGCGAGGCCATCAGCCTCGACCCGGCCGCCGCCGTCCTGCATTACGCGCAGGAAATCTTCGAAGGCATGAAAGCCTACAAGCAGCCCGACGACAGCCTCGCGCTGTTCCGCCCCGAGCAAAACGCGCGCCGCTTCAACGAGAGCGCGCGCCGCATGGCGATGCCCGACCTGCCCGAGGAACTGTTCCTTGAATCCATCCGCCAGCTGGTCGCCGCCGACCGCGACTGGGTGCCGAGCGACCCCGACGGCTCGCTCTACCTGCGCCCCTTCATGTTCGCCTCCGAAGCCTTCCTCGGCGTGCGTCCGGCGAAGCAGTACAAATATATCCTCATCGCTTCGCCCGTCGGCCCCTATTTCAAGGGCGGCGCGAAGCCGGTGAAGATCTGGGTCAGCCGCAACTACACCCGCGCAGCCCCCGGTGGCACGGGCGCGGCGAAGACCGGCGGCAATTACGCTGCGAGCCTCGTGCCGCAGGCCGAGGGGATCGAGCACGGCTGCGACCAGGTCGTCTTCCTTGATGCGGTCGAGAAGAAGTGGATCGAGGAACTGGGCGGCATGAACCTGTTCTTCGTCTTCGACGACGGGACGGTCATCACCCCGCCGCTCACCGGCACGATCCTGCCCGGCATCACCCGAGACAGCCTCATCCAGCTGCTGCGCGAAGAAGGATTGCAGGTGCGCGAGGAGCCCTACAGCATCGACCAGTGGCGCGCCGATGCGACCACGGGCAAGCTACTCGAGACGATGGCGTGCGGCACGGCGGCAGTCGTGACCCCGGTCGGCACCGTGCTCGGCCCCGATGGCGAGTTCACTATCGGCAGCGGCGGCACCGGCCAGATGACCAACAGGGTCCGCGACAAGCTGGTCGGCCTGCAGAAAGGCCGCGTCGAGGACACGCACGGCTGGACGATGAAGCTCTAGGCTTCCCCGCTCACCGACGGCTCCACGCCGCTGCATTTTCCGATGCGCTCGCGCATGGCGTCGATGAGCCAGCTGGTCGCTGGACCGGGCCGCGCATCGCGGCGCCACAGGGCACTGAGCGTGTAATGCGCGCCGGGCTTTTCGGGCAGGTCGAGCAGGCATAGCCGCCCCTCGTCGATATCGCCGCTGACCATGTGGCGCGGCATGTTGCCCCAGCCGATGCCTTCCTTCAGCAGCGCGTGCTTCGCGCCGAGATCGGCCAGCCGCCAGCTTTCGGGTGACAGGACCGAGAATTCGCGCCCCTCTGTCAGCGGCGAACGGTCGGTAAGGACGAGCTGAAGGTGCTTCCGGCTCTCCCCCGGTTCGATGCCCGCGCGCGCCAGCGGGTGGTCAGGTGCGGCGACGGGAACGAGTTCGACTGCGCCGATGGCCTGCCGTTCGAGCTCGGGATGGTCCGCCAGAACTGGCCCGCCGATGCCGAGGTCCGCGCCGCCCTCCAGCAGGCATGCCGCGACGGCTCCCAATGCCTCGACCTGAAGACGCAGCGCGACCGTGGGAAACATCTCGCGGAAATCGCGCAGTACGCTGGCAGTGACTTCGCCCGGCAGCATGACATCGACCACCAGCGAGACCTCGCTCTCTAGCCCCGCATGGAGGGTCTGCGTCTTGGCGAGGAGGTGGTCGATGCCGTCGGCCACCGCCTTGGCCTCTGTCAGCAACCCCCGCCCCTCCTCGGTTAGCACCGGTTTGCGCGAGCCTTCACGCTCGAACAGCGATACGCCCAGCTGCGCTTCCATTTGCGAAATGCCGTAGCTGACCGCCGAGACGGAGCGCCCCATCTTGCGCGCGGCCGCGCCGAAGCTGCCCTCGTCCGCCACCGCGAGGAAGATGCGCAATTGGTCGAGGCTCGGCTCGCCCAGCTTCTCTGTTCTGATTTCCTGAACATCTTGGCGCGTTTTATCGCAGTTATCGGAACAGGGCGCAACGGCTATCTGTTGTCCCAACGAAGCATTCCTTCCGAGGAGACCACACCATGATCGAACATCGTCCCTTCAACACGCTCGGCAAGGCCAACCACGGCTGGCTCGATGCCAACCACCACTTCTCCTTCGCCGGTTACCATGACCCGGCCCGCGTCAATTGGGGCGCGCTGCGCGTCTGGAACGACGACCGCATCGCTCCCAAGAGCGGCTTTCCGACGCACCCGCATAACGACATGGAAATCATCACCTACGTCCGTACCGGCGCCATCACCCATCGCGACAGCATGGGCAATGAAGGCCGCACCGAGGCAGGTGACGTGCAGGTGATGAGCGCAGGCCGCGGCGTGGCGCATTCGGAATTCAATCTCGAAGACGAGGAAACCACGCTCTTCCAAATCTGGATTATCCCGTCCGAACGCGGAGGCGATCCCGGCTGGGGTGCACGCCAGTTCCCCAAGGGCGACCGTGCGGGCCAATTCGTGCCGCTCGCCAGCGGCGCGGCCAATGACGAGGACGCGCTGCCCATCCGCACCGACGCCCGCGTGCTGGGCGCGACGGTGAAGGCAGGCGAAAGCGTCACCTACACGCCGCGCACTGCGGACCGCCACCTCTACCTCGTGCCCGCCACCGGCAGCATCCGCGTGGGCGACATCGAGGCAAAGGCCCGCGACGGCCTCGCCATCACCAAGGAAGACAGCATCACCATCACCGCGCTCGAGGACAGCGAACTCGTCCTTGTCGACGCAGCCTGAACAGGAGACCACCCATGACCGATATCCTCCACATCACCGCCAGCATCCGCAACGGCGAGAGCGTCTCGCGCAGCCTCGGCACCAAGCTTGTCGAAGGTCTCGCGGCCAAGCGGGGCGCAAGCGTCGTGACCCGGGACCTGTCGAAGAACGACATCCCCTTCATCGACGAGGACCGCTTCGCAGCGAACCTCTCCCCCTATGCCGAGCGCTCCCCTGAACAGCATGAACTGGCAAAGATAGCCGACACGCTGATCGACGAAGTGCAGAATGCCGACACGCTGGTGTTCAGCGTGCCCATCTACAATTTCTCGGTCCCGGCAACGGTCAAGGCATGGGCAGACCTCGTCGCCCGCGCAGGCACAACTTTCGAGTACACCGCCAATGGTCCCGAAGGGCTGCTCACGGGCAAGAAGGCCTACATCACTGCGGCTTCAGGCGGCACTCCGGTCGGTAGCGACATGGATTTCATGACGCCCTGGCTCACCTTCTTCCTCGGCTTCCTCGGCATCAAGGATGTCCAGGTCGTCGCAGCCGATGGCATCATGGGCGAAGGCGGCGAAGAGAAAATCGCCGAAGCCCACGAAGAGGTCGAGAAACTGGCCGCGTAAACCTGTCCCTCCCCCTCCCTTACGCGCCAATCACGTGCCGGAGAGCTGGCTTCAGCTTTCCGGCACGTTCCGTTTGAGATCCTCGAGCCAGATATCGGCCACCGCATCGCTCGGCGCGCGCCAGTCTCCGCGCGGTGACAAGGCCCCGCCCGCGCTGACTTTCGGTCCGTTGGGAAGCGCGCTGCGCTTGAACTGGCTGAAACCGAAGAAGCGTTTGACGAAATTTTCCAGCCACTTGGCGATGGTGGCAAGGTCGTAGGTGTTGCGGGCCTCTTCGGGGAAGTCGATGGGCCATAGGCCTGCCTCGGCATCCTTCCATGCGTGCCATGCGAGGAAGGCGACATGGCTCGGGCTCTGCCCCCAGCGAATGACATGGTGGAGGAAGAAGTCGTTGAGTTCGTAGGGCCCGATGATGGACTGGGTGGACTGGATAGTGCCGTCCTCGCCCGCAGGGACCAGTTCGGGGCTGATTTCGGTGTCGAGGATGGCGAGCAGGACCTCGTCGACGCCCCCGTCGAACTGCTTCGTCGTCGTGGTCCAGCGGATGAGATACTGGATGAGCGTCTTGGGCACGCCGGCATTGACGCCGTAATGGCTCATCTGGTCGCCCACGCCGTATGTGCACCAGCCGAGCGCCAGTTCGGACAGGTCTCCCGTCCCGATAACCCATCCGCCATGCTGTCCGGCAAGGCGGAAGAGGTAGTCGGTGCGAAGGCCCGCTTGGACGTTCTCGAAGGTCACGTCATAAACCGGCTCGCCATCTGCAAAGGCGTGGCCAATGTTTTCCAGCATCAACTTGGCGGTCGGCCGGATGTCGATTTCTTCCGCCGTGATGCCGAAGGCCTTCATCAGCTTCCACGCGTTGGATTTGGTGCCATCGGAGGTCGCAAAGCCGGGCATGGTGTAGCCGCGAATGTCGGTGCGCGGGCGGCCCAGCCGGTCCATTGCCTTGGCGGCGACGAGCAGCGCGTGCGTGCTGTCGAGCCCGCCGGAAATGCCGATGGTGAGGCACTTGGGCCGCGTCGCCTCGATACGGCGCATCAGCGCATCGACCTGGATATTGAAGGCCTCGTAGCAATCCTCGTCGAGCTTCTCCTGCCGGTTGGGCACGAAGGGGAAGCGGCGGATGGGGCGTTCGAGGCCGATGTCCTTAGGCGCGTGACCATGCGCAAAAGCGACGCGGCGATACCAGTCCTCGGGACGGCCTGCAGCGTCGGCCGCATCGCCCCAGGTCTGCATCCGCATCCGCTCAGCAAGGATGCGCTTGGTATCGACATCGGCGACGCACAATTCGGGCGCGTGGTCGAAGCGAACGCTCTCGACCAGCAAATCGCCGAGCTCGTAGATCATCCCCTGCCCGTCCCACGCGAGATCGGTCGTGCTCTCGCCATAGCCGCTGGCCGAATAGGCATAGGCGCAGACCGAGCGGCTCGAACTGGCGCGCGTGAGCATGTGACGCTCGTCGGACTTGCCGATGGTGATGTTCGAAGCGGAGAGGTTCAAGAGGATGGTCGCTCCCGCCAGCGCGGCCAGCGTGCCGGGCGGATTGGGCGACCAGAAATCCTCGCAAATCTCGATGCCGAAGGTGAAGCCGGGCAAATCGTCAGCGTCGAAGACGAGGTCGGTGCCGAAGGGCACGGTCTCGCCGTTCACGACAATCTCCAGTCCCACGCAGTCGCGCCCGTGGCTGAACCAGCGCTTCTCGTAGAACTCGCGGTAATTGGGCAGGTAGCTTTTGGGGACCACGCCCAGCAGTCGCCCGCGCGCAATCACCAGCGCGCAATTGTAGATGCGGCCATTGCGCCGCAGCGGCGCGCCGATCACGAGTGCGGGCGCTAGCGAAGCCGAGGCCTCGACGATGTCTGCGAGATGCCGCTCGACCGCCTCCAGCATGGCGGTTTGCAAGTGCAAGTCGTCGATGGCGTAGGATGACAGGCACAGTTCGGGATAGAGCAGCAGGTCGACCCCGCGCTCGTCGGCCTTGCGCGCCTGTTCGAGTATCCCTTCGGCATTATAGGCAACATCGGCGGTGCGCACCTTTGGCGTCGCTGTCGCCACGCGCACAAAGCCGTGCGTGTGCAAATCATAGAAGGGGTGCGTGTCGCTGTCGGCCATCGATGACGGGCCTTTCCTGTCGTCAGTTTCCTGTGGTGCCGGCTCGTGCCAGTCGGCGGGCTCGCAGATACCGAGGCTGGCGAGGCGTTTCTGCACGGCGGAGCGGGCGATGCGGCCCTTGGCCTCCCACCCATAAACCGTGCGGCTGGGCCATGCCTCGGGCTCGCCATAGCGCGCACCGAATTCCTCCGCACTCAAGGGAGGGTCGTGGGCTTCGCGCCAGGCACGTATCTTGGAGCCTGCCTTGTGCATGGCAGGCGAGGTATCCAATTAGGATACCCTAGGCAAGCTCTTCTTCGGCCATCCGCATTTCGGTACGGAAGCCGTTGAGTACGGGGCCAGCGTGATGCGTTGCCCCCGCCTGCTGCGCGAAGGCGTGGAGCAGTTTGCTCCCCAGACCACCGGGCGAATGGGAAATCGCTTCCTCGCCCACGCCGTCATCCTCGACCGTAAGGCGCCACTTGCCGTCGCGAACGTGGAAATAGACCGCAATGGTGCCTGCGCGACTGGTCGGGAAAGCGTATTTCGCCGCGTTCGAAATCGCTTCGTTGAGATAAAGGCCAATAGCCACGGCAATCTCGCGCGGGAGCATGGCCTCGTCGATTTCGCGGAACATGCGCACGTTGGGCGGCAGGGCAGCGCCTTCGAGCCGCTGAAGCATGAGATCAAGATAGGGCTTCATCGCGACGTCCTGCTCCTTGTCTTGCTCCATCGCGAGCGCAGAATAGGCATCGGCGAATGTCCGCACCCGGCCCACGGCATCGTCGAGCGGGCCGTGCAGTTCGACCTGCGGGATTCGGCGCTTCTGGATTTCGAGCATGCTCGCCACCAGCGCGAAATTGTTCTTCGTGCGGTGCTCGAGATCGGCGAGCAGCGTCAGGCGGCGCTCCGCGTCCTCCCGAATCTGGTCCATCGTCGCATGGGCCGCACGGCGGAAAGCCTCGGCGAAGAAAAGCACGATGAGCGCAGCGCAAAAATTGAGCACGACACGCGGAGGGTCGGTCGGGTCGACGAAGAGAAACGACTTCACCCCCGGCAAAACGAAATACCACGCCCACAGGAATGTCGTCGCCAGTGCGACGATGCCTGCTCGCCAATGCCCGTAAAGCGTCGCCAGAAGCACAGTCGGATAGGTAAGCGCGAACGGCCCCGACACCGGCGCCCAGAGGTCGAACAGCGAGCGCAGCCCGACCATGGCGGCAGCGCAGAGAAATCCGAAAGTCAGCTGTGCGGCCAGCTTGCCCTTGCGCGAGACGAACTGGCGCGAAACGTCGAAACTGGCGAGGCGATGCATGGCACATCACTCCCGGCGGGAACCCCGGTTCCTGCATTGCCGCCGCATGTGCAGGACCATCCGCAGACTTACTGCGGCGCACGCTTATACGACTGAAAAACTTAATCGACTATAGCAATCGAAATTCGGCTCATGCCGCAAGCAATTCAGCGGCGCTGGGGCCCTCCTGAAGCATGGCGATGAGACCCCGTTCCTCGCGTGTCAGCCAACGTGTGGCGCGCGGCAACTGCAGATCTTTGCGCCACTCCTCCTGCCTCTCGACAAGGTCGATGACGGCAGGATGGATATAGCTCTTGCGCGTCACCGCAGGCGTATTCCCGAGTTGTTCGGCAACGCATTCGAGCAGCGCCTTCATCGGCAACTTGCCCTCGCCTGTGCGCAGGCATTCGAAACCCATTACGCTGGCATGCCAGGTGCGGAAGTTCTTTGCAGTGAAACGCTCGCCCATGCAGGCCTCGAGGTACTCGTTGACATCGCCCGAGGTTACCGCCTGCACATCGCCGTCTTCATCGACATATTTGAAAACGTTCTGCCCCGGCAAATCCTGCATGTTGCGCACCATCCGCGCAAGGCTGCCGTCGGTCAGTGTGACCTCGCGCATCTTGCCCGACTTGCCCTTGTAGCGCAGCCGCAGGGTCTTGCCCGTCACCTCTGCATGGCGGCGGCGCAGGGTCGTCGCGCCGAAGCTCTTGTTCCGCTCCGCATAACCTTCGTTCCCCACGCGCACCGCGCCAAGATCGAGGAGGCGTACCACGCTCGCCACTGCGCGTTCGCGGGTCAGCTTGCGGCCCTTCAAATCCTCTTCGACCTTCTTGCGCACCAGCGGGAGCAGGTTGCCGAATGCGATGCAATTATCGAACTTTTCGCTCTCGCGCTGGCTGCGAAACTCGGGATGGTAGCGATATTGCTTGCGGCCCTTGGCATCGATGCCGGTGGCTAGGATATGGCCGTTGGGCGCGGGGCAGAACCATGCGTCGGTATATGCGGGCGGAAGGGCAATGGCATTGAGCCGCTTCTTCTCGGCCCGGTCGGTGATGAGTTCGCCCTTCGGGTCGTAATAGGCCCAGCCCTTGCCGGCACCCTTCCGGGTTATCCCGGGCAATTGGTCGTCGACATAGATGAGCTTCGTCATGGCGAAGGGAGAAACCGTGGCGCGGGTGTATCCGTTCCCCATCTTGCGACGAACGGTTGGGCGTAATAGCCCCCGGCAAAACAGGAGAATGAGCTTGGCCGATCCTACCTATACCCCGCCCGAAGTCTGGAGTATCGACACTGAAAGCGGCGGCAAGTTCGCCAATATCAACCGCCCCACCGCCGGCGCGCGCGAGGAAAAGGACCTCCCGGTCGGAGAGCATGATTTCCAGCTCTATTCGCTTGCCACGCCCAACGGGGTGAAGGCGACGGTGATGTTCGAGGAGCTGCTCGAAGCAGGCCACTCGGGCGCGGAATATGACGCTTTCACCATCAACATTGGCGATGGTGAGCAATTCGGTAGCGGCTTCGTAGATGTAAACCCCAATTCCAAGATCCCCGCCCTCCTCGACCGCAGCGGAGACGAGCCAGTGCGCATCTTCGAAAGCGGCGCGATCCTGGTGCACCTCGCGGAGAAATTCGGCGCTTACCTGCCGACCGACCACACAAGGCCCGAGGTGCTCAGCTGGCTCTTCTGGCAAATCGGCAGCGCGCCCTTCATCGGGGGCGGCTTCGGCCATTTCTACGCCTATGCGCCGGAGAAATACGAATACCCGATCAACCGCTATGCAATGGAGACGAAGCGCCTGTTCGACGTGGCAGACCAGCGCCTCGCCAAAAACGAGTACCTCGGCGGCAAGGACTACACGATTGCCGACATCGCAGCCTGGCCGTGGATGGCACCATTTGTCGAAGGCACGATCTACAACGAGGCGAAGACATTCCTCTCGATCGACGAGTACAAGCACGTCGGCCGCTGGGCGAAGCAGATTGCCGCGCGGCCCGCAGTGAAACGCGGCCGGATCGTCAACAAGGCATGGGGCGATGAAGACACGCAGCTCCTCACCCGCCATTCTGCCGCCGATTTCGAAGGCAAGCGGCTTTAGGCCAGTTCGGCGGCGAGAAGCTCCATGAAACGGGCGCCCGCCTCCAGCTGGGAAAGGGCAATCCACTCGTCGGGCTGGTGCGCCTGTTCGATGGAGCCCGGGCCGCAGATGACGGTCGGGAAACCGGCCTGCTGGAATTGCCCGCCCTCGGCCGCATAGGCGACTTGGGCAGGCGGCGTGTTCTCGCCTGTCAGCTTGCGCACGAAGGCTACCGCATCTTCGCTACCCTGCGCAGTCATCGGCGGAGAATCGGACCGCTGGGTGACGCTGATGCCGGTGCCGGTAAAGCGCGACTTCATCTCGGCATCGAGTTCGGCGTACAGCTTCCGGAACGGTTCGAGCGCCGCGTCGGCATCGACACCGGGCGGACTGCGCAGGTCGAATAGGAAATGCGCATGGCCGGCCAGGATATTGGCCGCGGTCCCGCCCTGCATAATGCCGATAGTCAATGTGGCCTGAGGCGGGTCGAAGCCGTTTCCGGCGTCGGCCTTCTCTTTCAGGTCCTCGGCAATTTCAGCAAGCAGCGCCATCAATTGCACTGCCACCATGTTGGCCGAAATCCCGTTATCGACGAGCGAACTGTGCGCCTCGTGCCCGCGGACGTTCACCTCGAACGTCTTGATACCCTTGTGGCCCGTAATGATCCGCATCAGGCTCGGCTCACCTACGATGGCGAGCTTCGGCGCCGGGATTTCGGCAGCAATGCGCTCGATCATCGCAGGCGCGCCCTTGCAGCCGACTTCCTCGTCATAGCTGATGGCGAGATGGACCGGCCTCCTGCCCGCCACGAAGCGCGGCACATAGGCCAGCGCCAGCGCGATAAACCCCTTCATGTCGCACGTCCCGCGCCCGAAGAGCTTGCAGTCCGCCTCGCGCACGGTCCACGGGTCGCTGCTCCACGCCTGCCCGTCCACCGGTACGACATCGCTATGGCCCGACAGGATAACCCCGCCCTCCCCTTGCGGCCCGCAGGTCGCGAAGAGATTGGCCTTCTTCCCCGTTTCGTCGGGGACTCGCGTAGAGGCCACGCCATGCTGCGAGAGATAGTCCTCGACCCACTCGATAAGCGCCAGATTGCTGCGCGAGGATGTCGTGTCGAAAGCGACGAGCGTTTCGAGAATCGAGCGGGCGGTCGCAAGGTCGGTCATGCTTCAACTATCGCCGAACAAATTCGCCCCCGCTACCCCTTCACATATCCGCCAAGGGCGTTATAGGAGCGCCTCGCTGCTGGGGTGTAGCCAAGTGGTAAGGCAGCGGTTTTTGGTATCGCCATTCGCAGGTTCGATCCCTGCCACCCCAGCCAGCCTCCCTCCTTTGCCAAACCGTTCCGCCTCGCTAAGCCTTGGCGCATGAGCGAAACGGACCCGCGCAAGACCCCCGTCATCATCGGCGTCGGCCAGATCAACGACCGGCCGGAGAACCCCGGCGACGGGCTCGACCCCATCGGCCTGATGGAAGCGGCGCTACGGCGGGCAGACGAGGATGCCGGCGGCGGCTGGCTCGCGACATGCGATTCGCTGGCAGTGGTGGCGCAGCTCGCATGGCCGCAACTAAATCCGGTCGATGGCGCGCTCGCCGAAATGCTTGGCATCGACCCGCCTCATCGCATGCAAACCGCCATGCCGAGCGGCGACAGCCCGATCCTTCTCCTCCACGAGGCCGCCAACCGCATCGCGCGCGATGAAGCGACAGTTTGCGCCGTCACAGGCGGAGAGGCGCTGCGGACCGCAGCCAGGCTGGCCGCACTCAAACCGCGCGAAGACGGCGAGAAACCCAACGCCCTTCGCGATGCGAGCCACCGCAAGCGCACCGGCTATGCGCAAAGCTACGGTCTTGTCGTGCCGACCGATGTCTATCCGCTTTACGAGAACGCGGGCCGCGCCGCCTATGGCCAGACCCTGGCAGAAGGACAGGCGGAAAGCGGCGAAATCTGGTCGCGGATGAGCGAGGTTGCGGCGGGCAACGACAGCGCATGGATTCGCGAGGAAGTCACTGCCGAGGAAGTCGTCACCCCCTCGCCCGACAATCGCCCGATTGCCTTTCCCTATACGAAATTGCAGGTCGCCAATTCTGCGGTAAACCAGGGAGCGGGTTTTCTCGTGACCAGCCTCGCCGAGGCGCGCGAACGGGGCGTCAGAGAGGATAGGCTGGTATTCGTCGGCCATGGCGCCGCCGCTCACAAGGATGCCAACTTTCTCGCCCGGGACCGCTACGATTTCTCGCACAGCCTTGCGACCTCGATCGAAGAGACGCTGGCTTTGAACGAGGTGACGGTCGGAGACGTCGCCCATGTCGAGCTCTACTCCTGCTTCCCTTGTGTCCCCAAAATGGCGCGCCGCGTGCTCGGCTGGCCGCTCGACAGACCCGCGACCGTCTTCGGAGGGCTCACCTTCGGCGGCGGCCCGATCGGCAATTACATGAGCCACGCGGTGGCCGAGATGGTGCTTCGCCTGCGCGGGACCGAGGACAAGGGCCTGCTTTTTGCCAATGGTGGCTACGCGACACACAATCACACCATCCTGCTGTCCGGAGCGCCCACCGGAGCGCGCTTCCCGCAAGACTTCAGCTTCCAGCGCGAGGCGGACGAGCGTCGCGGCGACATCCCCGAACTCGACGAGGATTATGCTGGAGAAGCGATAATCGAGACCTACACCGTGCACTACGCCCGTGACGGCGCGGTTCGATCGGGGGTCATCGTCGCGCGTACGCCACAAGGCTCCCGCACTCTCGCCCGCGTACCCGCCAGCGACGAAGCTACGATTTCTTTACTGACGGGCGGCAGGGACGAGCCCGTTGGAACCCCGGGATTGATAGTCCGCGACGAAGCGGGCATGGGGGTCTGGCAGATGCCGGCATGAACCCGGCAGGGGTCTTTCCGAAATTCACCGAGGGGTCTGATGACCGAGAACGTTTGGACGCCAATCCGGCATGTGCGTGTCGCCGACCAGTGGGTCGCCGCGGCCAGCCGGCAGGATTTCGTCGATGCCGCGCATGCGGATGCGGATCATGCCGACAAGCATGGCCGCGCGCGCACCCGCCTGATTTTCGATTCCAACGGCCAAGGCATTTCTCTGGCGCGCACCAATCCCGAATTCCGCGCTGCGCTCGACCACGGTGATGTCATCCACGCCGACGGCCAGTTCATCGTCAATATGTCGGAAAAATGTTGCGCGGAAACTATTCCCGAGCGCGCGCCGACCACCGACATGATTCACGACTTCGCCAAGGCATGCGAGGAGAGCGGGCGCACCTTTTACCTGCTTGGCGGTCCGGAAGAGACCAATGCCGAATGCGCGCGACTACTCGAGAAGATGTACCCGCGCCTCCAGATCGTCGGCCGCCACCACGGTTTCTTCAAAGGACGCGAAGAGGAAATCCTCGCCGACATTTCGGACAAGAAGCCCGATTTCCTCTGGGTCGGCCTCGGCAAGCCGCTCGAGCAGAAGTTCTGTGCCCAGTACAAGGACCGGCTCGACGCAGTCTGGACCATCACCTGCGGCGGCTGTTTCAACTTCATCACCGGCGATTACAGCCGCGCTCCCCAATGGATGCAGGACAAGGGCCTCGAATGGGTCCACCGCATGGCCACCCAGCCCCGCGCGCTGTTCTGGCGCTATCTCACCACCACGCCGCACGCGCTGATGGTGGCGCTGCGCCACTCGGACAAGCGTGTGAAGGTGATGGAATACGAGGGCTGAAAGGCCGACCATTTTTGAAGAATGGTAGCGGAGGAGGGACAGGAATAACCGCCATATACAGCTGTAAATACTAGAATATTTTCTATACCCGACAGTTATTACCCCCACTGATACCCCCTCCCCCGATGGCCTTCTAAGGTTATCCACGGGGTATCGACTGTCCCCTCAACCATCATGCGCGATAAGACATGGGAATAGTGGCAGCTTTGCGCCCTCATGACGGTCATTCGACAGGGTGGTCAATATGCCTAAAAGCAGTCCGTTCACTCTTGCGGACTTACATAATCAATTGCTGGCAAGTGTTCGATGGACGGCGCTTTTGTCCGAACCGTAAGGAAGCCATGAAATTGTAAAACTCGTTGTGCGAACGTCCGAACGCAATTCACAAATGTTATCGACCATTTGAGAGAATCGTAACATTCTGCGGGCTGGAGGGGAGTCGGTCGTATGGGAAAATTCACGCTGCGCGAGTCGGCGCGCAATGCCAGTCGCAAATTAACGGGCCAAGAGGACGCTGCGGATATTGGCAGCCTACTTGAGAATGCCAGTAAGTCTTCCGAGTGTTCGGATTTCGAATTGCTGGACGACGACAATCACGTCGTAAATCTCTCCAGGTTTGGCAAAGACGGCGACAGCTATTGGCGGGTCAGCTAACCCTTTTAACTCGACGCAGAGACGGGATTTCGTTCCTTGATCAGGTCTTCGAGTAATACGCAGTCGCGTTCATAACCTTCGGCGCGCGCAGTCCAGCGCTGTCGATTTGCCTCGTCGCGCTCGGCCAGACTGCGGACGAAATTGGCCCGTTCACGGCATGCCCTCAGACTGTCGAACAGGCTGCGCTCCAGCATTTCATCCTGCCGCTGCTCCAGTGATCGGCTGGTGTAGGCATGACCGGTGTGACAGCGATAGCGCGTCATCGGACCGTCTTCGATTTCCCAGAGCACCCCGTTGCAATCGGGGCAGTTGTAGGGGCTGAGTTCACCCAGACTTTCTTCGCTCGCCATGCTGGCCTTCTCCAGTCCGGCTATCATCATTTCCAGTTTCACGGCCCGATCCACTTTCCGGTGCGGTTCCGCTTCTTCACAAACCACTTCGGATAGCCTGACGCCTAGCTCCTTTGGTGAAAGGATCGCGTTGGGCTCTCCCACGGCGCTGATGGCAGCGCGCGGCATGTCCGGTGACATCGCCTCGGCGGGATCTTGCACCATGATCTTGCCGCCATTCCCCATGATGGCGCGCGCACCGGCCGCACCGTCGTCGAGATAACCGGACAAAACCACCCCGACAGCGCGTGTCGAACCGAAGACCGCAAGGCTGCGAAACAGCGGGTCGATTGCAGGTCGGAAATTGTTCTCGCGCGGGCCGTGGCGCAAATGAATGTGATTCTCGCCGATCATCATGTGGCAGTCGGGGCGAGCGATATAGAGGCAGTTTGTCCTCATCGGCTCACAATCGTCAGGCTCGCACACTTCCAGCTTCGAGGCGCGCTCGATGATCGACTTCAGATGCTGGGACTCATTGGAACGATGGACCACAAGAAACACCGTGGCATCTTCCTTTGGATCGAATTCGCCGAGAAGCTCTATCAATGCGGGCACCGCCCCGGCGCTTCCGCCTATGCCAATCAGATTGCGACGCCTGGTGCTCATACATCTATTCCATCAATTCCTGGCGAGACACCAGCCGCGCAGCATTGCCAAGCAAGGCATTGGCGCTTGCTGGTTTAGGCACGACAATGTCCTGCTCGAACCTCTTCGGGAGGTCGGTATTCGATCCGTATCCGGTCACGAAGAGGATTGGCACTGCCGCATCCTTCAGCTTCGCGGCCAGCGGCAGCACCGTATCATCTTCGTTCAAAGCGAAATCCAAAATAGCGAGGTCGATCGCCTCGGCTTCCTCAGCCATCGCATCGGCAAGGGAAAGGAAAGGCCCCACAATTTCCGCTCCGACGGCTGAAAATACTTCGGCATGCTGCTCGGCAATGAGCCATTCGTCATCGAGCACGAGGATGCGTTTCCCTTCGAGACAATCGTGGGAAACATATTCACCAAGCGCCTGCTCGGGCAATTCCGCTGCTGTCGGCGGGAGAACATTCGGCAACGGGATGGTTGCCGTCAGCTCCATGCCCTTAGCTTTCCACGATGTCTTCGTTTCCGCAGACAATTGACGCCGGACAATCTGGCCGAGAACCTTGGTCCCAAAACCGGTCTTGGTCGGCTTCTTGACCTTCGGCCCGCCCGTTTCCTTCCAGACGAGGTGAAGGTCGTCCTTATCGTCACGGCGCCACCTGATGTCCACGTGACCCTTGGGAACCGAGAGGGCACCATATTTGTGCGCATTTGTGTTCAACTCGTGGAAGAACATTGACAGGGACTGTGCCGCGCTCGGCGCGATAGCTACGTTGGGGCCGGACACGGACACCTGATCTTCACCGGCCTGCTTGACCACCTCGTCGACGATCAAAGTGCGTAAATCGGTCCCAGACCAGCGCGCGTCTGCCAACAGACTGTGTGTGCGAGCCATTGCATCGAGCCTGGCCCGGAAGTCTGATTTGAATGTTTCGAGGTCGTCACTCGATCGCGAAGTGATCTCGGCTATAGAAAGAATGATCGCGAGAAGGTTCTTAACCCGGTGGTCAAGCTCGCGCATCATGAACTCTGTGCGCTCATCAGCCTTCTTGCGTTCGGTCACATCGGCATTGATGCCGAGTATCGTCGTCCTGCCATCTTGTTGCAGGCGTTCTCCCTTGCCGAGCAACCAGACGAGCTCGCCATCCGGACGAATGAAACGAAACTCCTCGTCGAAGGGATCTCCATCGGAAACGGTCTTGGCCAGTGCCTCTTCGACCCTTTCCCGGTCTTCGGGCGCAATCCGCGAGATAAAATCATCCGCATCGGGGCGTGTTTTCGCGCTTTCGATGCCGATCATGGAGCGAAGGCGTTGATCCCAGGTCACGTTGCGCGTTTCGACGTCCATGGTCCAAATGCCCATTTCCGCTACGCCCATAGCAAGCGACTGGATGAGGCGTTCTCGAGAAAGGAAGCTTTCGCGCGTCGCCTGCATAACCGTCATCGAAATGATGTTTGAAACGGATTCCAAGATTGCGAGGTCTTCCTCATCGAATGCATCCGGCTCGCGATCGTGCAGTCCGATAACGCCCCAGGGTTTGCCGCCGACCGTGATGAGAGTGCTGATACCCGAACGCACTGCGTGATCGGTCAGCAGGGACGGTCCTTCGAACCGTTTTTCATTGAGCAGATCGCGAACCAGGACGGAATGCTCTTCCTGAAGGGTATATCCCGCCTGGCTGTGCCTGCCGCTTTCGACGCGGGCCGTTCCTACACAGCCCGAGTTCCATCCCGCGCCAGCCGTGACAAGGAAATCGTCTAAGTCCTTCTCAAGCCGCAGAACCTTCGAATAGTCGCAGTTCAAGGCTTCACGCAGAGAGCCGCAGACTTCATCGAAGAACTCCCCGAGATCGCGCGTCGCAAGTGCCGTCTGACTTAGGTCAGCGACAATGCGTGCCTGACGCTCACGAGCAACAAGCCTGCGTGAGGTATGGGCTTGTTCGGTAATGTCGGTGAATGTGGCTACTACTCCGCCGATCTTTTCCTCGGCGGTGCGATAGGGCTGCAAGCGTCGCAGATAAATTCGGTCGTGTTCACCCGAAATCTCTCGTTCGACCGGTTGCAGAGTGTCCAGCACTCCGCGCGCTTCATTCGCGAGGTCCGGATCGTCGATCTTCGTTGCGAGATCGCTGAATGGCCTGCCGATGTCTCCGTCGCGCAATTCTATCAGACCAGTCATCGATGCGGTGAAACTTGAAATATTCAGGTCCTGATCGAGGAACAGGACAGGAAGCCTGGTCGAGGTGAGAAGGTTGCGGAGATCATCGGTGGCCTTCTCAACTTCGAAAATCTTGTCTTCGAGTTGGTGATTTACTGTGACAAGCTCTTCATTAAGCGATTGCAACTCTTCGCGGCTGGTTTCCAACTCCTCATTGGCCGACTGAAGCTCCTCATTGGAGGCCATTGCCTCTTCATGGCTAGCCTTTAGTTCCTCGTTAGATGTTTCGAGCTCTTCAACGGTCGTCTGCAAATCCTCGCGGACGATCTCCAGCTCGTTCTCCAGATGGCTGACATATTCGTCGTCATCGCTCTCCGGCACATCGCCGGGCTTCTGGCTTGCGCCGACTTCGACGAAGGTGACCAGATAACGCGCATCGTCGCCTTCCTCGTCGACTTTGGTGCAGTCGATACGAACCGACTGGTCACGGTCAGGGAAACGAACGGCGACGTCGCGTCCATCCGGCTCGTCACCCGAGGCGCGGCGGCGGACTGCATCACGCACACGTGCTCTGAGCGGTGCGGGGAGGATGTCGTAGATGTTATTGGTCGGCTCGCCTTCGGGCGTATCGACGAAACGACGCACCGGACCAACATAATGGTGGATCCCGCCATTGGTATCGATGACCACACCGGCGGGCGCATACCGTTCGAGCAAAGCGCGCCGAACCTGTTCGCCAAGGTCACGGGCTTTCTCCCGTCTGCTCTTCTGTAAGAAGCGCTGGATCTCATTGGCTCCAGCCTCGGCATTGTTGCGCGTCGCAAATTGCGCGACCGAGCGCCCGGCATTCCGCTGGTAGAGGTGCGCTTTCCCGGCAATCGTCCTGAACTCACCCGATTGCGATGGCACAGTCTCCGATGTGCCAAGCATCAGATAGCCGTTTTCCTTGAGCGCGAAGTGGAAGGTCTCGATCAGCTGTTTCTGATGGGCGCTATCGAGATAGATCATCAGGTTGCGGCACGACACAAGGTCGAGGCGTGAAAACGGCGGATCGGCGAGCAGGTTTTGCTGAGCGAAGACCACACGTTCGCGCAGGCGTTTCTCCACCCTGTAGTGCTTGTCTTCCTGCCTGAAGAACTTGCGCAGCCGCTCAGTAGAAAGGTCGGCAGCAATGCTGTGCGGGTAGATACCCTCTCGCCCCTGAGCGATTGCGTCCTCGTCAAGATCGGTCGCGAAGATTTGCCAGTCGCAGGCTTTCGACTGCTTGGCGCAATGCTCCTCGAACAGGATGGCGAGGGTATATACTTCCTCTCCGCTGGAACAGGCTGGAACCCAGATACGGATCGGTTCGTCGCCCGCTGCCTCGATCAGGGGCGCGACGATTTTTTCGTCGACCTGTGGCCAGACCTCGGCATCACGAAAGAAGCTGGTGACATTGATCAGCATGTCATCGGCGAGTTGTCGAAGCTCATTTGCGTCTGATCTCAGATGTTCGACATATTCGGACAGCTTTGCAAACCGCAACAGGTTCATCCGGCGACGGATACGCCTTCCGATCGTGCCTCCCTTGTAAGCGCTGAAGTCGTATTTCAAGCGCGCTTTCATCAGCGCGAGCACACCTTTCAGATCGGCCTGGCTGAAGCCTTTGCTACCTTCCTTCTGGGCTCTCTCTGCATACTCGACAATCGACTTGGAAATCTCGGGTATCGTGCCAACTTCATCGGCATTGTCGTTGTCGATCGCCGACTGCGGCATCCCATCGTAGAGCGCGGTCTCGGGGGACTGTGCGTAGGTGAGACCCCCAGCACCCTTGATTGCGCGCAACCCCAGGGTTCCGTCGCTGCCGGTGCCGGAAAGCACTACGCCAACCGATTGCGATCCTGCCGTCTCTGCCAACGAGCGCATGAAGTAATCGACCGGCATGCGAGACCCGCGAGGATCTTCGGGAGTATCGACGAAGAGCCCGTGATCGACGATCCGAAGGTAGCGGTTCGGGGGCAGAACATAGATATGCCCTGGATCGACCGACATATCTTCCTCCGCCTCGACGCACGGTAGATTGGCAGACCGAGAGAGTATGCTGACCAGCTGGCTTTCATGATCGGGGGCGAGATGCTGAAGGATGACGAAACTCGCTTTCGTATCCGACGGGATGCACTCGACGAGCAACTTCAGGGCCTCGATCCCTCCAGCGGAGGCACCTACGGCGACGATGGGATATTTGAAAACCGACATTCTTTCTACTCGTCCCCCTCACGCGCATTCATGGCTGCACGCGACCGCGCATCATCGACCCGAATTAACAAACTTGGCCCCTACACAATTTCATGCCCGGCTGCCCGTGCGGAAGAAACTTCGATAGGCCAAGCCTTCGCGCAGTTGCCTGGCGTTCAGCAGCTTAACTGACCGTTTTTCGCGCTCGATGATACCAGCTTCTTCGAGTCGCGAGAACGTCCGGCTTACATGGACTGGAGTGACGCCCAACAAATCCGCCAATTCCTGTTGCGTAAAGGGTATCGGAAGCCATTCCGGCATCGTGCCCGTAGTGCCAAACTCGTCCAGTATGTCGAGCAGGACCATAATCATTTTTTCCGTGCCGCTCCGCGAGATCAGTGCGCGTATCCGCTGCGTTGTCCGCATGACGCGAGCCAGTTCGTGACGCCTGAAGACTGACGCGATGCCGGGGCGCTCTTCCAGCAGGCTTCCCAACTTCTTGGCATCGAGCAAGGTTACGGCGGATCCTGCTTTGAAAACGATGTCGTCTTGCTGCTCGAAGGAATTTAGACGCGACCAGTTGCATATCGCACCGGGACCGAAGAAATCGGCAATGTGCCGTTGGCCGTTCGGCATGATCTCGAACTTGAAGGCAAAACCGCGCTCAAGAACGAACAGGTGACGCAAATCACCTCGATCGGACCAGCTTGGATGATCGTTAGGGAAATGCTTCTGGGTCAGGATGGTATTGGAAAGGTCATCCCGCAAAAGGCGACCGGAAAAATTATGAAGACGTCGCACGAGCAAGGACAGGGGTTCGCGAGGATAATCCCCGCCATCCGGCGTCGCTGCCGGATTGTCATGCGGCATGCCACGTTCTTGTCCCACACTATTCAAATACATAGCCGCCCCAGTCGTTCCAACACCCTATGCGTCAGCCCATCCGAATCACCGCAAAGGATGAGCAAACTGGAGGCGAATGGCCCGCAGGGAGGAGCGGAACCCTTATGGCTTGGGTCGCGAACATCGGTGGGACAGGTCGACGCCATTCGCGATGACATCATCGGCCCGAAAGAAGGCAGGGTCGATAACAAAGGTTTGCTTCCAAGGGGGTGTGACAGCGCGGATAACATTTGTTATCCGACGCATATTCCCTGACGGAGCCATCTTGATGGGGAGAGAGGGCGGCAACTTAAGCGACCCTGGGGCCGCCCTCAATCACCTCTCAGCCACCAGTCAGTAGCTACGCGCTCTCATTCGGGCGTCCGGGCTCTTTCGAAGGATGCCCAGCAGCGAGTCCGCTGCTTTGAGCGCTGACGCCCAACAATGTCCCATTGAGGGTAAAAGGAAACGGGCTGCTTCGCGAGAAAGATTTGGCACCGCCCTTTAGTTGTCGACGGTCTGCTGATGCTGGACCAATAACCAATTACCTGCACTTCGCCGGTACGTGGAGGTGCACCAGCACTGGTACGGCTCGTCACCGGCTCGCTTCCCTACAGCATGGTAGGCTAATGCAATTACATGATCCCCAGCGCGCCCAACCTCGCATTCCGTAAAATCGACGCTCGTCCAACGCGGCGCCTGCATAAGGCTGTCGATCACTTCGGAAGCTTTCATGACGCCTATCTTTGGGAAAGCCATCACACAAGCCTCATCCATTAAACGCTCATAGACTTTTGGGCCGTCCAGCCAGAGTCTCTCTTCAAGTTTCCAGATGTCTGCGTCGGTCATGTCGAACCATCTAAGCGGAAATTCCGATTTAGGTGAACCCTCATCAAGCCGAAGAAGTCTTCCATCAAGCTTCTGCTGTTGGTGGACCTGCCAAATTCGGGGGAAGGGGTCGCCAGCCGAATGACGGCTTTTCGAATATTTCGTCCATTAGCGGACTATCCGCTAACGGCCCAGAAATTGCGCCGTCCCAGCGTTCCCACCTCGGCCAATCACGGCCGAGGAGACGAACGATGGGATATTCTAGATTTGACCCCGCTATGCAGGCCCGTGCAGCTTGGAACGCCGGCAAGAACGTCGGCACGAAGCGCCCTCTCACCCAGAAGCAGATTTGGGCAATCCGCTTCCATCTCGATCGCGAAGGGCGGTTGAGGGACAAAGCGCTCTTCGATCTCGCCATCGACAGCAAGTTGCGCGGTTGCGATCTGGTCAAGATCAAGATCGGCGACGTGGTTGCCGGCCCGGACATTCGCAACCGTTCGACGATCATCCAGCAAAAGACTAATCGGCCCGTCCAGTTCGAACTCACTGCGGACGTTCGCGCAACGCTGATTGCTTGGCTAGAACGGCGCGGTGGTTCGGTAGGCGACTACCTGTTCCCTAGCCGCGTCGATCGTCAGGGCCATATAAGCACTCGCCAATATGCTCGTCTCGTCGACGAGTGGGTGACCGCCATCGGCCTACGTAAGACCGAGTATGGCACGCACTCGCTTCGTCGCACTAAAGCCGCCATGATCTATCGAGCCACGGGTAACATACGCGCGATTCAGATCCTGCTGGGGCACACCAAGATCGAGAACACCGTCCGGTATCTCGGCGTCGATGTTGAGGACGCCTTGCTTCTGGCGGAGCGCACTGAAATCTAATTCAGAGTGTGGTCGGCCGGCAGCGCTGGTCGACCACTTGCGAACTATAGCCAAACCGGGGCGGACGGCTGCTATTTGGGTGGAAGGCGGACATTCCGTTTCTCGCGGAATCGATGTAACTAGACAGCTAAGGGTGCACTTCGGACAGGGAAAGAAGATGCGGCTGGCTGCGCTGAGCTTGATTTTAGCCGTCACCGGCTGTGCTTCAGCTGGTGCGCCAACTAGCGGGTCTCCCTCGCCCTATCTCCTCATCCTTGCGGCCGACGAAGACGGTCGGGAAGAAGATTTTTTGCCGTCGCAGATCTGCGGGCGGGCAGCGCGACACGGGGGCAGGTGATCGCCACCCAACCTATCGGACACCGCAACTCCATGCCGCACCACATGGAGTACGAACTTCCCGCCGGCAGACGCCTATTGTTTGCCAATGCCCATCACGCCGAGGCGACCATGTTGGTCGATGTGAGCCGCGCACCGAGCGTCAGCATCAAGCGTTCGCTGCAGCCTCCACCGCCATTCCGCTTCACCCATGATTATGCACGGATGCCGAACGGCAATGTGTTGATGGGCTTCCTGCGCAGCGACGGCGCCTCACCCAAGGCGGGCGACGGATTGATTCCCGGCGGGCATGGCGGCTTGGCCGAATATACCGCGGAGGGCGAACTGCTTCGGGTTGCGAGCGCAGCTGTCCCCGGGGGCCCCGAGCCCATCAGAACCTACGCGATCTTGCCGCTTCCGGCGCTGGACAGGATCGTCACGACCAGCGCGCGGATGATGGAGGAGCATAGCGCGGATGTTGTTCAGATCTGGCGCTATTCCGACTTCAGTTTGCTCAAGACGATTAAGGTGCCTGACGGTCGGAAGATCGATGGATCGCCGCTCGACTGGGCGGGCATGCTCCCCTTTGGACCTCGCCTGATGACTGACGGGTCGATCCTTATAAACTCCTACATGTGCGGCTTCTATCGGCTTACTGACGTCGCCTCGGCTGAGCCGCGATTGACGCATGTCTATGACATTCAGGGCAGGGACCTGATGAGCACCAGCACCCTCGTTGGGTGCAGCGTCCCGGTCGTGATCGGCCATCACTGGATCATGCCCGTTGCCTGGTCGCAGATGGTGGTGGTGCTCGATGTTGCGGAGCCGTCCCGGCCACGGGAGATTGCGCGGCTGATGATGCCGGCCGACTTCAACGCTCATTGGGCGGCCAAGGACCCCTTCTCCAACCGGATCGTGATCGGTGCAGAAACCCAGAAGGAAAAGGGAGTGTTTGTGTTGCTCCACGATCCTGCAACAGGCGAATTGACGTTCGACGCCTCTGTGGGGGGCGGTTCGGCCTCTGGCTACATCGATCTATCGAACCAATGCTGGACCCATGGTGAGAGTGGTGCAGCACGAGCTCATTCCGCGCTTTTCCTACCCGAACCGGCCAGATAGCTGGGCATCTAAAATTGTCTCGCGGGATATCCGTTTTGGGGGCGTAATCCGACCAAATGCTTCTAGCACTTTCGTATTGATAGTTGCCGTCAAACTTTCAAGCGCTTCCAGTGCGCTGACGATCTGCCCCCCGGAAACCCCATTCGCTTCATCTCGTCCGTCCCTCTCTCTGGGGCGGACTCTAATCCAGCGTGGAGGAAAATCGGGGGGGGGGCATGTCAGGGGCAACGAGGTTTGAAGAGTTCATGTCCAATACCGGCATCAACCGTGCAGCTCTAACCTCCCGTTTGGCCGCGCTGGTCGAGCACGGTATCCTCGAACGCGATCCTCCAGCTGCCAAGCGGGCACAATACCGTTTGACCCAAGCCGGTCAGGAACTCGCTCCGATGATGACCGAGATGCGCGCGTGGGGCGAGAAATGGTTGTTCAATTCGCAAGTCAGCGAAGAAAGATCCAACCCGAATTGGTAAAAGCTTTGTCGCTCGCGATGTACCACAACCTATTCGACTTTGACTGGATCTAACTCAAAATTTGTGATCAGATTGATGGCGGTGACGCAAGTATGCGAGCACCGTTATTCAAGACCTGCTGAATCTACTTTAAAGCCATTGCGCCCCTTTCGTCGGTGTATGTGATCGCACGCTTGCCTTGGCTCGTATTGTACTCTTCAATCGAACGCACGGCATCACGAACGAACTATCCTTCCTTATCGAGAAGGCGCCTAGATATAGGGGGATGTCTACACACAGGGAGCCCCTCCGTTGAGTCGGACAGCAAAGTGATTGCTGCCCAGTCGACGGCACCGGCCAGCATGGCTGCAAGGGTGTTCGCAGCGGCGTTCCCTCCGACGGGGCCGGCCCTCCGCTCAGAGCGGCGATGGCTGGCGATCACGCATCGGTATAGAGGTGTCCGCAGTTGCCAGTGTGCTTTGCGGACACCTCCAATTGGCTTAGGCCGAGCAAGCTCTCCAGATCGCGTCTAGGAGCGTCTGGGTTTCAAGGCTCGCCTTGCTATAGGCGCCCCAATCTTCCGCGGCCTCTGATGCTACGGCATCTGCAAAAGCACGGATCATCCGAACTTCTTGCGGCAAATCCGAGGGCGTCTCAACGAAGTCGAATGCCGATCGGTGCGCCATGCCGCTTCGATGCACAAAGCCGACAGGGGTATCGGGGTGGTCGAAGGGGAAGCTGTCGTGCCAGTCGAGCACGAAATCATCCATGGTGATCATGCCGGCCGTGCCCAGCAGGCTGAGATCCATGATCGCCGTGCCCGCGGTGTAGCCCACATCGAGCGTCGCGCTTTCTCCGCTTTCGAAGCCGAGAACGCCGGACAGGCGAATGACCGCGCCGGTGGCGGGGTCCCGCTCCGGCACCACCGATACCTTGGTCAGCGCGCCGGCCGGGCGGAGGTATTCCACCACTGCGCGCATCGAATACCACGCCATGTCCCCCACGGCCCCCATGGGCTCCTGCGCGGGATCGAAGCGGATGTTCTCGCGGTCGTCGAAGGGGAAGTAGAAAGTCGTGTTCAACGAGCGCGGCCTGCCGATCCGCGCGGCGCTCTCGGCGCGAATGGTCGCGGTGCGCGGGTGATGGCTGAAATGAGTGGCGTCCATGAACAGAACGCCCTTCTCGGCCGCCGCCTGCGTCATGCGGCGCACCGCCTCGGCGTCGGGCAGCGGCTTGTCGACCAGCACATGCTTGCCAGCGGCGATCGCGGCGAGCGTCACCGCCTCCTTGGCGGCCGTGGGGATCGCGACATAGACCGCAGCCACGTCGGCGCGGGCCAGCAAAGTCTCGAGACCTTCCACGGCCGCGACGCCGCTGCGGCCTTCGACGAAATCCTGCGCCTTTGCGAGGCTGCGGCTCGAGACCGCGGCGAGATGCGCGCCCGGAGCGCGGGTGATCGCGTCGGCCAGGATGCCGGCGATGAAGCCGGTGCCGACGATACCGAATCCAAGATCGGACATAGTGTGTTTCCTTGTGATCAAATGTGGTCAGGCAATCAGGGTCAGAGGGTGGACCTCGCCAGAGGCGAAATTGCCGTTGCCGATCCTGCCATTGAAGGCACGGATCGCATCGCCGGCCATGTGGGCCTCCCAGTGGGCGCGGCTCTCCCAAGTCTCGACGAAGATCAGCACGTCGGGATTGTCCGTGCCGCGAAACAGCTCGTAGGCGATGCAGCCCGGCTCTTGGCGCGTCTGCGCGACGAGCGTCTCCATGGCCGGAACGAGGTTCTCGGCGCGGCCGGGTGCAGCCACCATGCGGGCCACGACTTTCAATTCGGTGTTCATCTCTGGTCCTGTCGCTGTCTGATGATCCCGATATAGAGGCTTGCCAAGGCATCGAGAAATTGATTGATCGATATTCAGAAATCGACAGAGAGGGCATCTGTGCGTCAGGACTTCAACCTTCTCGCCGTGTTCGAAGCGATCATGGAGGAGCAGAACGTCACCGCGGCGGCGCGGCGGCTCCGCCTGTCGCAATCTGCGGTGAGCGCCGCGCTCGCGCGGTTGCGCGCGCAGTTCGACGACGAGCTGTTTCTCAGGGCGCGCTACGGCGTGGTGCCGACCGAACGCGCCCGGGCTATGGCGCCGGAGATCGCCGCGGGCCTGGCGCAGCTGCGCGCGGTATTCGAGGCGCGCCCGGTCTTCGACCCGGCCATCACAGCGCGCGGTTTCACCATCGTTGCGAGTGCCTATTTCGAATGTGTGGTCGTGCCGAGATTGATGGCCCGCGTTTCGCAACAGGCGCCACTGGTGAACCTTGCCATTGCGCCGCTTGGGGCCGATCTGGACCCGAGGGAACTGGCAACAGGAGCACTCGATCTCGCGCTCGGCCGGTTCCCCAAGCCCGACGACACCTTGGTGGTGAGCGAGGCGATGGACGATGGCTACACCTGCCTTGTCCGCGCCAGCGACTTCGACGGACAGCTTGCAGTGTCGCGGGAGGATTATGAAGCGTTGCCTCATGTCGTCGTGGCGCCATCCGGACGACTGAAAACCGGCGTGTTTCAAGCGCTGGAGGCCGTCGGCTTGCATCGCCATATCGCGTTGACGGTGTCACATTTCCTCGCCGCCCCGGCGGCAGTCCTGGAGATCGGCGGCATTGCGACACTACCGACCCGGATCGCCAATCTTTACTCGAATGACCCGGCCGTTCGCCTGCTGCCGCCTCCGGTCGATCTCGGGCGCTTTCCCATGCAGCTGATCTGGCATCCGCGCCATCGTGGCGACCCGGGGCACGATTGGCTGCGCGGTCTGGTCAGGGAGATTTGCGCGGACCTTCCATAAGCGGCCGGGAACCCCGATCTTTGATTCTTCCCGGCGTTCAACCAGGTAACTTGGGCGCGCAATTATCGGTGAGGAGGTCGAGCAAGACTTCTGGACGTGAAAGCTTCGCTGCCGGATCCGAGTAGACCGCCTGCACCGGTAGCAGTGTCGTCGTCAACTCTTCTAAAGATCACGATGCAGAACGCCCAGCGGCAATGGAGTCGTCGATCGGATAATCCGAGAGTTGCTGATGCTAGATCTGGCGAAAGATCCTGCCGAGGCCCTCTTTCCTATGCAACTCAGGGCACGCAATAGTCGCGATGCTTTGGAAGGGTAGACTTATGAGCTGCACGAGGCCGGTGCGTCTCACTTGTCGACAAAGCTGTGCCAGTCCAAAAAGTGAGTCGAGGATGTTCTGGCAAAGCTGGCGTCGAATTTCTTTCGCTAGAAAAGGACCGGTTTCCTTCGGATACCACGCTTTGAGCAGACAGTCCGCAAACGGCCCCAAAGCAGGCATCGACCAAATGCGGGGCTTCTTGAAATGCCAGCAGGATGCTGTCGGACGCCGTTGGTCTAATTCGCAATCACTTCGTTCACCCAAGCATCAACTTCTGATGCAACCCAAACGGTATACCGTGGACCCAAGGTGCGTGACTTTGGGAAGTTGCCTGCTTTCATTCGATCGTAGATAGCGGAGCGCTTCAACCCAACCCTCTTCATCACCTCAGGGAGGCGCAGAAGTCGGTCGGGTTCGATAGACCCCTCAGCGTATTCGCAGCTCCGTGACGGGCCTTCAATTTTCGTATGGTAGGACATGCTGTGATCCAATGGTCGACTGGCAGGATGGAGAGGCCGCTTCGCCATGATAATGCTCTCGGCAAACAATAGAATCCTCTGCGTAAATGAGGTGCCCTAAGCACCTATCGAGGGCACTTCAGTCAGTGGGAATGAGGTGCTTGGTCAACTTGGCAGAAATATCCTTTACCAAGGCCCGCCGATCCTTTGTGCTAAGCTCTTCCGGAACCTTCTTGACTGAGATCAGAACCGAACCGTTGGACTTGATTTGCCAGACTGCCTGTTTCTCTTGGCGACCTGCCTTAATCGGAACAGGACGAAATGCTTCCGCCTGTGCGGGCGTCAACAACAACCGCTTTGCCAGTTCCGAAGTTGAGAACTGGAGTCCCAGATCCGTAAACTTCTTAGCCAGCGCCATCAGGTCTTTTCCGCGGTTCGGATCTTTGAGCCTCGGAGCCAGCTGTGCGGCAAAGTGAACGTTCAGCGTGTCAGGATTGGCTACAAGTGCGATGATCTCGTCCGGCATGTCGGCGAGCGTCAGCATTCGACTTACCAAGGACTTGTTGACCCCCAGGGATTTGGCAAACTTGGTCTGATTCCCGTCGAAAAGCTGGTGGAGCGCGGACTTCCAGTTACGCGCCTTTTCGAGAGTTGAGATGTCCGTGCGTTCGGAGTTCTCAGCCTGGGCCAATATCCAAGCTTCCTGATCGCTCAGCTCGCGAACTTCAGCGAGAAGCGGGCGATCTTTCCTCTCTGTACCGTTCAGGTATTCCACGGCACGAAGCCGGCGTGTACCGGCAATGAGTTGGTATCTGCCCGCAGTAGAACTCCGTCGCACAATGACGGGCACCTGCTGCCCGTGCTCACGAATGTTTTCGATCAGTTTCTTGTGCTTCGCGAGGTTGAATGGCCCCTGCTCTCTGCCATTCAGTTTGAAAACGCTACAGGATTTGGGGTCCAAAGATCGGATGACGCCCCCTGAGGGAATATCATCATCATCCTCCCCACTGCACGGAAACTGATGCGGTTTCGTTTGCGGCGCGCTGGCCGCATCATCGTCTAAGGGAAGTTCCGAATTCTGAGGCATATCTGTGTCCAATTTTCGGGCGACAGTGTGTCGCCTGTTGGCACAGAGGTAGCAGCCTCAACTCGCTTAGAATGTTACACTCACCCCTCACCTTCGTTTTCGTCGGGACAATGCATTTGAAGGCGATTTTTGACGGCAGCTCCAAAATCATCATCTAGTTTGGCTGCCCGTTCAACAAAATGAGCCTTCTTTCCCTCCGGCCTCTCTCGCAAATTCTTCAATGCGCGGACATTTGAGGAATGCGTCGCCCGCGGCCGCTTCGCCTCCCAGACCCTCGGATCCTTTTGATCGACATCCTCAAGCCCGAGATCCTTCCCGTCGGAGAGCTGGTTTCTCGCTGATACCCCCTGCCGAAGAGGCATGTCTGGTTCCTCGCGCCAAGTTGGACGCAGAGTTTCCAGACCCTCATCTATCCCAGTGGATTCTTTTAGCCTTTCAGCCTCGGGCCCCAGTGTCCCAAAATACTCCTTTTGTCCGATAACGTAGTCGCTGCCATTCTTGGCGGGGCGAACGAAGAGGTCCCTGAGTACTGTGAACAAGGACTCCTTCGTCGATACCTTGCTAGCAAAAAAGGGCTTTGCGCTTGGAATAAACGATTTCGGTAGGTCGTTGAGGTCATCGACTATCCTATCCACCGCGTAGTAAAGACCAGCCACGGCAGGAATGGAAAATCGCGTCGTCGCTACATCATGCTTTATCTCGTAGCTCTTACCTTTGTGCTTAATTACCGTATCGGGCATGTTACCGCGTCGCGTATCATTCCCTATATGGGCGTAACCCAGTAAGTTCGTTCGCGGTCGGCAACGCCTCTTGTCAAAAAACTGGAATATCTCGTCAAACTTTTTTTCTATGCACTTAAAGTAGAGATCGAGTTCCTTTTTCAGTTCGGCAATGCCCATCTCACCCGGTTTTTCGGTTGAGGCTTCGGCAATTGCTCCCGCCTTTCCAATTAGATCGTTTGCAAAAATGAGGTCTCGAAGACCCTGGCTTAGATCTTCCAATTTAAGACCATTTTCACAGGCACCTTTCGCTTCAAGAACGAGCTTATTCACATCCTTCGCGATAACTTCGAGGCTTTCCAAGGTAAAAGCTTCGGGTGATTTCAAGCCGGCTTCCAAGCCATTCCATTCGGCGTGAAACAAGCGAAACGCGACGACTTGCAAGTCGAAAAGGGCCCATACTGCGCACATCCAACAAATCGTGTTGTATCGTTCGCGATTAAGTTCGCTTTTCGGATTTTCGTTGGCGAACCTTATGACCTCCGCAAGCTGTCCTGCCATTAGTGCATTAAAGAGCCTTGGCTCTTTGTGCTGCATGCCATCCAAGCCTAATGCGACGTCCTTTATGGAAGTACGCCACGCGACCGAGTTCTTGGCTTCGAATTTCCGCTTGGTCTGTTTGAACAATGCTTGCCAAAGGTACTGCAGGACTTCTTTGTTTTGGCGACAATCGAGCATCCGTTCCAATCGGACCTGAATTTCATCGCTGGTGACAGGATGCTGATCGGCTGGGAAGGTGATGACACTTGAATCGAACCATCCACTCGCAATCCACGCCCAATTATCGGTTGCAAGCAGCTTTGCGCCAATTGCATCGGACGCACTGTACGTTTGCCGACCTGAAGCCGGATCCGCGAAGCGGAGCTTGCTCCAGGCATCCGCAACAATCTTGGGAAATCGCGACGGATCGAGGTTGTCGATCTCCATCGCAGCTATCAAATGATTGATCTTCAATGCATTACTCATGATCGAGCCGATGCATTGAAGATGTTAAATAAAGCTCAAGGCGACGGGGACTTTGCCTCTTCGGCAGCAACATATTTGCTAAGCATCGTGAGCTTTGCCTCGGTTTGGACGCGAAGTTTCTGGAGCTCCCTTTTGGTCTCCGAAAGCTTTGCGGTGACAGGCTCTCCTTTCTCAATCCGATCATTCAATTCCGACAGGTCGAGGGCAATCTTTTCAAGCTTCTTGCGCAGTGCCTCTACACCGTCCTTCGCGATCGCAATCCTCGCGCTACTTGAAAGGTTGCCATCTGCGACAGCGTCGGTAACTCCAATGATTTCCGACTTCATTATTTTCTCCTTGACTGAATGGTTATGCTGATTGCGAGAATTCTTCCCATGGTGGCGGACGTTCGGGCGCTTCCCAAAATCTAGGGTTTGCCCCATTCATGTGAATCCAGTCAGACGCTGGACCGCACTTGAGACCAAGCGGAAGGGGAACATCGCCACGGACGGAGATTAAGGACATCATGTAGAATTGCTTCGCAGTCATCGGCTCCTTGCGCCAATGCTTGCTTCCCGTCTCTTGCCGCTTTCGAAACAGTGCAGTTTCAGCGTCGCGCGCGGTCTTCACAAATTCCCACGCCAGCCTGGCACCTTCTTTGCGGCACCATTCCAGACGCTTCGAATCTGAGAAGATATGGCGCAAGAGTTCGCCGCGGCTCGCAGCAAAGCACTCAATGGCAGCTCGGGCCATCCACTCGGCATAGAGATGCCCGTGGTGCTCAAGGCCGGCAACCGCATAGTCGTCCAAGTCCAGGTAGCCCTCTCGTTCGGCGATGGCACCGAAAGCAAAAAGTCGATTTGCCGGCGATTGACTGCTTTCCGCCATCTGCAGTTGCTGACGAATGTGAAAAGCTACGGTCTTGGATTCACCAAGCAAAATACGCGCTGCGTTGGCGAGAATTTTGGTCCGCCCACGTAGTTGACAAACGAGATCACTAAGCCGTGATTGGCCGTCAATCCCATGCGTTTCTGAGCTATTCGTCATGACCGGCTGGCTAGCAGCCGTTGGATGGGCTGGATTGTTACACTCACCCCGTCCGTTCGATTAATCCGAGGCTAACGCTCGTATCCCGCTCCACGCGGATCAAAACCGGGAGGCCAGTCATCATCTGGTTCTTGGATACCAGTCGCAGGATGATGGTGAGTGGCGGGGAAATCCTCCATCGCCTTGGCGAACGTGCTCAAAGCTGACCAACCGGGTTGCGAATTCGCAACGTCCAAGGCGGCTCGGGTAAGTCTATCATCTGAGCCAGACACCAGCACGCGTTTTCCGACATAAGTCACTACCACCGCACCGTCGGATACCGTATCAATCAGACTACTGATCTTGGCTAGCAGGTCAGAGCGCATCGTTGGCGACAGCTCTCTGACGGAGCGAGAATTGAGCCATTCTTTGCGAGCCCGTTCAAGGCGGCGACGGCGAAGGTCGGAAAGTCTTGGCTCGGAAGGTGGCTCTGGCAGGACGTTCGTGGGGACAGCTTTGTCTGCCGCTTCTGCACCTTCGATCTCGTCGTCCTTGGTAGCTTTTGCCTCTTCAAAGTTTAAAGCATTGGTTGGAGTAAGTTCACGCCCAAAGTCTGCGTCGATTTTCGACTCCTTTGATTGTTGCGAATTCGCAATGCTAGCTGATGAGGTATGATCCGAACTGACAGGATCTCCGGCGGTCACTGACACTTCGTGGCCGCTCGGTTTCCCACCAATCTCAATGGATGAAGCGGCCACCAACTTCTCCGACAACTCCTTCAGGTGTAGATGCTGCGCTTCGCAAGCTTCAAGCTTGATCGCCACATTATTGAGAGCCTTCACAGTTTGGTCCAACGCTTCCGCTTGTTTCAGGCTCTGCTTCGCAAGATGGACATCCTCCAATCCGCCAAGAGGCAGCTCATCATGCGACCTCACTCCGGCCTTTTTCGTGAAGCCACGGGGCGCGAGACCATCGGCCGCCCGCGACCTACTCGTCCACCGCGTTGAAGACTTCTCTGCCTCGAGAGCTTTGTTGAACGCGCGTACGATAATTTTGCGCTGCAGATTGAGGCCAGCGGGAGTGCTCATCCAGGTAAGTTTCCCTGCTGCAAATTGCCACTTGTCGCCCACACGCGCGAATGGCCGGAGGCTCACGAGAATGTGGGCGTGATAATTCCTCTGATCATTGCCCGGATCAGGTTTGTGCAAGGCTGCACAGAAGGGGATACGGAGTTTCTCGTAGTTTCCGCAGAGTTCCTTCAAAAGCTTGGCCCGTCCTTCCGGTGACAGGTCAGCAGGAAGCGCGAGAATCGAGTGGACATACACCCCCGCATCCTTGCGGCTCAGTCGCTCGATTTCTTCAACCCGTGAAGCGCAGCCCAAGCGTTCGGCTTGGTCAGCACCCATATTACTGACTAAGTTCCCTTCGACTTCTTCCAATGCTTCGGGACGTTCGATGTATGCGATCTTGTCTTGGAACTCTCCGTCTTTCCATTTGGCTTCTCGCGCGCGGATTCGCGGGGATTTTGATCTCTTATAGTCTCGCGCCTTTCCTTTGCCGAAACCCCGAGAGATCCATTCCCAATACAGATCGCGACCTTCCCGCACGCGCTGAGATGCCCGCCCGGGTTCAAATTCGAAAAGCGGTGCGGAACCGTACTGTCTCACACGATCGAGATCTCGCTCGCCCTTTCGAACTGCAGCACCAACTCGCCGCATATCGCGTTCAAGTTCCGCTTCTTGTCGCTGGCGTTTCTGTCGAGCGAAAATCACGCTTCTGCGATGAAGCGTCCTGGAAGCACGCTCTGCCTCCCATTCGAGGCGTGAACTCTGCAACTGCGCAACCCGCTCGCGCGCCGCAGCTTTCCAAGCTTTACCTTCTTTGAGTCGACGCCTCTGGCATTCTGCAAGCCATTCTTTCGTTTCCTTCCGCGAGAGTGTCCAGCCATGCCATTCAGTCATGCGGGCGCGCTAGCAACACGTTTGCTGACAATAGGTTAACAGCAATTCTAGGTTTCGTTGAGGAGGGGGTGGGGGTGGAAATACGCGTGTCTTGTCGACCCGGACAAGACGTTGACGCGCCACCCCCCTCCTACCCCTCTCCTTCTCGCTCCACTGCGAGTTAGAGAAAAATTTCGGTGCCTGAGAACGCTGACTTATCTGGCCTTGGTCAGCTTTCCTCCTCCGATATCAGGCGTCGGCGCAGCGCAGCAACAGCTGCGCTTACATCTAAACCTTATCTGAAGAGCGCGCCAATTGCTTTTCATGAGAATGGTATAGCAGTAGCAAATGCGGCCGGGACCGGATCTTGCTTCAGGCCAAGTCGCTTTGGTCCGATGCCTGACTATCTGGCGTTGGTGCGAAGTTCAGATAATCCGGACGCGATGACGCTGTGCGGCAACTAGCCTCGGCGCTCGCCTTCCGATGCAGCTAAGAGATGCACGAAGTTGCGCGCCACTATTCGGTCGTCCTCCATCTCGAAGGCCACGTTGAGGTCAGGGGCAGACCCGAACATGTGTAAGCAAGCTTGCCAACTGAGCCCTCGATGCCGTCTATGGCTCCGACGTCGGCGGGGATCCCCAAAGCTCTTCCACCCTTATGCTCAATCTCAGCGACGGTTCCTCCACGCCTTTGGACGTGCGGGACAGCACGCTCCCTTTCGCATCTTACTCTGCGAAGGTCATCGTGATCGAGCGGCCGATGCCCTTGGCCACGACGCTCGACAAGCATCACATGGGCAACGGACCTTTTTGCGGCGGGTGCCCCCAGTGCGTCTCCATCAGTTTAGAAGCCAGGCGCAATGTATCCTCAGCTGCACGATGCGGCGGAGCATCCTTCCTTAGCAAATACGCAAGGTGGCGATGCTGATCAGCGCTAAAGTCTCGCGTCAGCACCTGAAAGTCGAAAATCCTGAACTCCTGCTCGCGGTCTGCGGCAGCGAACAGCGTGTCGAGCCAATCCTGATCGTATCGGGGCGCATCTGAGACAACCATGGTGTCTGTGCCGAGCAATCCGTTGAGCCAGTCACATGCCTCTTCGACAGGTTCGCCCTCACGCTGCACGCGTTCTAGCGGAATGCCGTGCACCGCTTCGGAGGACTTAGACCAAACGCCGGAATCGAGCCACTCCTTGGTCGGTCGGATGAGTTTTGCACCGACGCCAATCGGCTCAGAACGTCCACGAACGAGCGCCACACCGACTTCGATCGGATAGCTTCCGGCCTCCAGCGCCGATGCTTCGACGTCGAGGATCGCAATGCGCCGGTCGCTTCGGTTCAGGATGTTCTTCATTTCTATTGTTCTCTTTCTCACTGAAATGCGTGGGAACCCTCGCCCGGTCCTGCTGGACCAGGCAGAGAGCCTTTAGGCAGCAAGCCGTCACGAGCGATTTTCATGCCACTGACCGAGGTAAAAGAAGCCCGCTGGTGCGTTCCTGCCTTGGTCAAACTTTAGAAAGGTCTTGCGAAGCGAGGGCGAGACGAAGGTCTTTGAGAGCGGAAAATCCCCGAGACCCAGGCTCACCGTTGCCCCATTGGCTAGCGTGTGCCCGATGTGGACTGACAGCTGGCGGCGGAACTCATCCTCATCCCGAGCGAGGCCAGCCGCCAAGTAGACCGTGTGGCCGGTGCCCGTTGCCAGATCACTCACCGTTCCAAGGAAAATACGCCTTGGAGCATTCCTTCGGACCTCGGTGATCTCCCAGGGATACGGAGGCAGTTCGAAGGGGTTTTCGCCCTCCGCGTATGGCTGGACCTCCCCGCTCACCAGTAGCTGGCGAGCGAGGTCGATGGTGGCTTGCATCCTGTCGAGTTCATCCGGTCCCTTGCGCGCCAGGTGCTCTGCAAGGAAGGCTGAGGGACCGGCTTCTTTTTTCTCGCTCATGCTGCCTCATCCACCCAGTTTCTCTTGTGTTCGCGCCATGCAGCAAGCGCAGCTTCGTAGCCACGATCGCTGCACAAATCGGTGCACGCACCGCCGAAGCCGTTAATGGTGATCTCTCGGGAGAGAACCGCGCAGTGGACGTGATTGCCTTGACCCTTGAGACCAACAAGGCCCGGGACATGTGCGATCAGGACCGTCGCGAAGCGATGCGCGAAATGAGCGCGCGCGTAACTGCGAACCCGTTCGAACCCAACATGCCAGGCCTCGGCGGAATCAAGCATGATCTTCACGTGGACCATCACGTGTTTTTCATAGGGCGGGAGTGTATCGTCGAACCGATCAACGAGGGTTCCGTACCTGCCCAGATCCCCCGGAGCCATCGGTGGGACCAGCAGATCGCACTTGGCCGCGCAACCGTGCCCGCGGTCCTCACCGGGAAAGATCTTCTTGTTGAACCAAGGCTCCACACCGACCCTATTGTCCTGTCCCTTGTACCAATGACGCGAGAACTCAAAATCAGGATGCTCGTCGCACCGATGGTGGACGAACACGCTCATCTTGGTCTGCGGCGGTTGAGCCGCGTCGTCTCCGGTGTCGACATGGGTGGAAGCGATCTGAGCCATGATCAGAACCTCCCTTCGAACGAAGGAGCTTCGATGGCGCGAATGATACCGGTGTAGCGCTCTGAGCCATTGGCGTAAGGCGCGCCTTCGCAAGCTTCGAGCCCGCTCTTGTTCAGGCAGAAGTACGGACCCGAGGCTCGCGCGGGCACCAGCCACATGTCGCTACCATCACGACGCCAGGCGAGGAAATCGCAGAGCCAGATCTGGCTCGCCGCCATCAGCACGTCGAACGAAGCACCCAAGAGCGGATCGAACCGCAGCAGCACAAGGTCCATCTGCAGGAACTGGGCCAGCGCCTCGCATTCGGGAAAGAACAGCGGCCGATCGCAGGAAGTGGCGGTGACCACCACGCTCGCTTCCCGGTCGGCATAGAACCCGTCCGCAATGTGGGCGCTCATATCTTCGCCCTCGCACGAAAGTCCGGTTGCGCTCAGAAATGCGCCGAATCGGCTCTGCGTCCTGAAGGTCCTGTAGGTAGCGGGCGGCAGCAAGGGTTCACCCTCAAGAGGGCGTTGCAGGGCAATCATATTCATGTTGGATAATCCTTCGGGGGAGTTCGCTTTAGCCGAGCTCGCTCTCCCCACTATATTTCATATTCTACTCGGCCTTGCCGCCGAGCACTTGTTCTCTTGACGGTTCAGTCGTGCCGGCTCTCGGCACCCTCCCCACCGCTTGCCAGGAGCAGCGTCCTGGCCAGCTCCAGGCCGCGAATGCGATCGGCTTCGTCTGTCCAAGGTTGCGCGGCTTTCCGGAGACCCTTGTCGAACTGGAAGCACGGTGTCGGCTCCTCGTCGCCAACTCCATCGGGCACGAGGAAGATGCGGTGCTTGCCGTCGCACCACGCGCGCAGTTTGCCATGGCGCGTGGTCTTTCCGTTTTTGGGCGTGAGAACCGTAAACTCGATCTGCTCGTCGCCTTCAGCATCGAGCGTCGACTTCACAGCGACGAAGGTGGTCCCGATCTTGGCGACAGCCTCGACGGCACTTGCCGATACCTCGTCTACCACTGGCAGGAGCACCAGGGGTCTCGGTTGCGATGACGTGCCCTCCTCTTCCTTGGGTAAGAGAATCTGACCGCCGATCAGTTCGTAGACGGTCAACCTGGCCAGGTTCTGGCAAATCTGGATGGCGCGAGTGTAGGCAACCTCGCGGTTCTTAGTTTTCGATGACATGAGGAATCTCAAAAGCGGCGCGCAGCTGGCTGCAAGTCTGCGCCCCTCTGGTGGAATTTTCACCTTCCGGCGTCAGCCACCCTAATCACTGAAAACTTTACTCCTTGGACATCTTGATTTCTGAAGGCGGGTCGAGGCACTCTTCGCCCACTTGGAAAGTCGGCTCTGGGCCGATTTCAGACCGTCTGCTAACGGCTCTAAACTCCGTAAACCGGCCTGTCGGCTAACGACCCGTTTGCGGACTTTGGGCTTCTACTCCGTTTATTTTGGCAGCAATGCTTGCCCGCTCGCATCTGTCTCAAGTCGAAAGAAGCGAACAGCGTTGTCGTGTAAAATGTCTTTCTTCTGCTCGTAAGTCAGGAATGGCGCTTCGTTGATTGCGTTGATCCCTTCACCGATCATCCCAGGCCAATTCATCTGGTCTGAGCCAAACATAATTCGATCAATGAAGCCTGCCTGCACGAGCTCTTCAAGAAATGCGTAATAGTCTTGACGAGCAGGCCCCATTTGCAGAACCCCAACTTCGACATGCAATTGAGGATAGATGAAAAGCATTGCCTTCATCTCCTCGATGAATGGGTAGCCTGCATGCATCACATAGACCCTCAGGTTTGGATGACGTCTGAGGATTGGCTCCAGTCGCATCGGTCCTTGGATCGAAAATTCGGGATAAAAGTTTGTCACTCCCGGAACGCTTGGTCCGATGTGGATACCCACCGGAATATCCTTCTCCGCCGCAATAGCCCAGTAGGGGTTCATTGCCGGGTCATCAGCCATGTAGCCAGCATACTGGTTGGTCACCTCCGCGAGTACGGCAAAGCCGCCGGCGTCAAATTTACTGCCCAATTCTTCCGGGGTAATCTTTTCACGGCTCAAGCTGAATTGTTGTCCTCGCCAAAACCGCTCGGGTTCAGCTGCATTCCAATCTTCCCACCGCGCATCATCCGCGCTGAGGATGCCGACAACATCATATCTGCGCATTTGCGCAATCGATCCATCCCGAACTTCAGCGTCGGTCGCTGGCCCCTCAATCGGGTTTTCGCATGGCGGGTTGGCCAGTCGCTCCAGCAGTTGAGGGACCCACGGTCTGCGCATGTCATGCTGCAAATTTGAGGACATTCCCACGCAAGTGAAGTTTGGAGCCGGTCCATTTCCGTCAGCCGGATAGGCGTGCAGGTGCACGTCAATTACGCGCCCGGCATAGGATCTGATCTGGCTTTCATCTGCGTCATCTTTGGCGACGGTCGACGACGCGATCATTGCCATCATTCCAACAACGAGTGTTTTCCAATACATTTCGCGAACTCCCCCAACAACGGCCAAGACGCGAGCGTCGCATAAGAAGTAGCTGTGATCAAATTGAGCTCGAAAAGAGAGGGTGACGTGTCCGCTTTCCACCCATCTGGCGACGCTATCACCGAGTTAGCGCGGTGCCAGGAGCGGACTTTCTGCTAACGACCCGAAAGCTGCCTTGCGCTAGGTATATATATCCGCGATTGTCATCTCGATTGACCAGTCGGATAACCAAGCATCAAAGGCTACTGTCGCGAGCCATGAATATCGCGCCCGTATGTCCGCATTTCCGGCACTTGGCGCGGCCCTCCAAAATGGCGCTCGACAATGGCGTGAGCCGCCTGATTAGATCCACCACCTTCTCGACAACGTTGGCCCTGATAACGCGCCCGCATCCGCCGCAAGTGATGCGCAGCTTGTAGGCTTGGCGGGTGACGTTTTCTGCACGATAACTCAAAAGCTAAACTCACTCGCAGTGATCGTTGCGCTCCTGTAGCCGACACCCTTAATATAGACTTAGCAAACCCTTGAAAGCGTTACCTTTTCAACACACACTCCGTCTTTTCCTATGAAGACTGCGTACTCGCCCTTGCTAAGTTCGGGTGCACAGATATTCGAAGCGCTCCTAACTTAGGGGGCAATATGAAAAAAGTAGCAGTATTGGCGGTCGCGCTCGCAGCGACCGGACTTGGTGGTTGTGCAACCGTTCTAAATGGCACGAATGTGGACTATGCGGCTCAGACCGACCCGACTGGGGCCACCATCAAATACAGCAATGGTGCATCCTGCACTTCGCCTTGCGAGATTGAACTCAAGCGTAAAAATGACCTTCGCGCTGACATCACGCTTGAGGGTTACGAACCCACGTACGTGCTGATCCAGTCGAAGCTTGGTGGCAGCGCCTTCGGTAACATCATCGCTGGCGGTGGTGTCGGCGCAATCGTGGACGGGAGCAATGGGGCGAGCAACCGCCTCTATCCTCGCCCGCTCATCGTCCGCCTTGCTCCTCTTGGGTCGGAAGAGGGCGCTGTGTTGCTAGACAAAGACGGCAATGTTGAGATGACCGTCAAGCAGCATAACGACCAAGTGCGCGTCGATGTGTCGAAGACAATCGGCCCGCGTCTTGCAGGTCTCGAAGGTGACGACCCGCAATAAGTTAGAATCTGACGGAAAAAAGCGGCGGGGAGGGGCGACCTTTCCCGCCGTTACTTTATCAGGCCTCAATTGCAGATATCGACGCTCCTCTGTGGCCACACTGCCGACACTTGGCGCGATCCTCCAGGCTGGCAATGGAGAGCGGAGCGCGCCGCCTGTTTAGCTCCACCATCATCTCAACCGCATTGGCCTCGATAACGCGACCGCAGCCGCCGCAGGCGATGCGTAGGTTGTAGCCTAGGCGGGCGAACTCATTAACAGAATCGAGGGAGTGACGGACCATCGGCGCAGGTGGAACATTTAAGGAACAAGCGTCAAGCATCCGGCGAAAAAATTGGTCGCTACGGTCGAATCAAATCGACGAATCACCTCACTTTATGAGAGAATAAGTCTCAACTTTAGAAGAGGTTATCATGAAATACACATATACCATCACCTTCCCCCGCGAGCCCAACAACGCCATCAAGAAGAGAGTGAAGGCCGCCGGTCTGAAATACACGCCCTGCCCCGCTCCCTGCGGCGGTCACGGTGGGGTTGCTGGCCATTGGCAAGGGCAAATGACCCCTGCGCAGGCCAACGCGCTCAACCTGCCAACGACGACCCATATTGTCAGGCGCTAGTGTCCAGCTAGGACTATTGGACTGCGGCACCATCCGTGGAAATTTGCTCGCGCAGTCTCTTGGCTGCGCGGGCGAAGTCTACTGCAGCCTCCACATCAAGGGTATTGTCGACTTCCTCCCGCCGCGATTAACCGCTGCGCGAAAATGCTCCAAAGAAAAAGCGCCAGCGCTTTCTGTACAATCGGGGAAGCCTGTTTACCTATCGCGCATTATATCGAACTATGCTGCGCACCTTCAGACCGAAAAGTTGTCAGTTATGTCCTTAATTACGCGCACCATCGCATCTATCGCACTTCTAGGCAGCGTCGTTTGCGGTCCAGCCGCCATCGGCCAAGTTTATTTTGGTAAGGCCACGGCCATTGACGGCGACACAATAGACTTCGGCGGTCAGCGCATACGGCTCTTCGGCATAGATGCAGTGGAGGCCAATCAAACGTGCGAGCGGAACGGCGAGGCTTGGAATTGCGGCCAAGATGCGACCGCAGCGTTGCGCGGTATTTTAGAGGGTCGAAGCCTGCAATGTGAGAGGCGCGATGTTGACCGATACGGGCGCGTTGTCGCTGTATGCCTGGCTGGGGGCCATGACCTCTTCCAAGCCATGGTGCAAATGGGCTTGGCGGTGGCCCTGCCCAAATTCTCGCAGGATTACGTGGGTTTCGAGAGGAATGCCAGGGCGCGAGGCATCGGGATATGGGGCGGGGAATTCCAGATACCTGCCGATTTCCGCAATTCAGACCCTGACAGCATCAAGCGTAGTCAAACCATGCTTGCAGAAAAGCAGGCTCGAGACCGTGCCTATGCTGCGGACGCAGAACGCACCTCACGAGCGCCTAGCAGGGCATCTGTGTATTATCGCAACTGCAATGAAGCGCGAGCCGCTGGAGTGACACCACTTTATCGCGGCGACCCTGGCTATGGCGCTCACATGGATGGCGATGGCGACGGTGTGGCATGTGAGCCTTATCGGGGTCGTCGCTAATCTTTTGGAATGACGGAATTTTCCAATTCCCCTTACTTGCGACAAAGTAATAGCGAATGGCCCAATTAGGGGCATTCTTGGGGGTTATAATGAAAAAGACAGCTATCATCGCTGCGCTTACTTGCGCAGTCATCTCTGCGCCCGCCGCTGCGCAGGAAGAAAAAGAATTTCAGGGGCCGCGTGCCGAAGTGCTGGTCGGATATGACCGCTTCGATGCTGGCCTCGATGGCTACGATGACGGCGGCAACGCTGAAGACGTTTTCTACGGGGCAGCAATTGGCTACGATTTTCAGAGCGTGGGAATTGTCTTCGGTATCGAAGGAGAAATCGCCAGCTCCGGGAATGGCGAGAGCGTGGATGTCGTCGAAACCATCGATGGGATGGTCTATGACGGCACGGTAAGCCTCGAAGATGGCGTGAACCTGTATGGGGGCGCTCGCGTGGGCGTTCCTGCGGGCGACAATGGCCTGCTTTATTTTAAGGGAGGCTTCGCGCACACCAATCTCGACCTCGACCTTGAAGGCACAGTCGATGGGGTTGCAGCTTCAGACAGTGCCGATATCTCGTTTAGCGGCCTTCGTATTGGTGGCGGTTATGAATATTCGTTCGGCGGCGCGTTCGCGAAGTTGGAATACCGCTATACCAGCTACTCGGACGGCGATATCAAATATGACGGCGAGAGCTTCGATGCGAATGCTTTCGGCGACTTCGACCTAGAGCGGCATCAGGTTGTTGCGGGCGTAGGGTTCCGTTTCTGATATCGTGGAGGGAGGGGTAACCCTCCCCCCATCTGACGGCGGTTATTCCGAACTAACGGTGTGCCAGAAGCGGACCGGCTGGAAACGACCCGACAGCGGACCTGAATGGCGCGCTCGCTAGATTCTGTTAGCGCGACTCAGGTAGGCGCATTAAATGATGCCGGTTCCAAGCCAATCATGGCTAAGGGCATTCTAGGAAAACACCAAAAATGATCAAAGTTGTTCTTGCCCTTGGCGTGAGCCTCGGCGCACTTGCGCTCGCTACCTGTGTCGGCCCCTCATCGCAGGAATACTAACTTGTCCTTGAATGCCGAGAAAAAGCAAATCGTGCTGGTGATAGACAGGCTCGATGGCGGGTTTATTCGTCACGAATATTCCAGCATGCTCTTTGCCCTTCCCCACATTATCTTCGCCAAACTGGCGGGGCTTCGCTGCACAGTCCACCGCCACTAGAAAGTTAAGGCTTCAGACCCGAAGATCGATATCGCGACACGAGTTGGTTTGAAACAAGCTGCGATTCCCCGAACACCTAATTCGTTGGGATCTTGTCGGCCTAAACAAACAAAAAAGCGCCCGGCATCCCGAGCGCTTTTCTTATTTTGAACCGTCCTAATTAAAGCAGTGTTACGGACTAACCGGACGCTCGTCATCCCCGCCGCCACTTACAGCGATGGCGACCACCGCTACAGCGACGAGAGCTGCGATCAGGAGAAGCGTCGAGGTTCCGCCCATTTCACTAACTTCTGCAGCCTCTTCAGTCCCGCGCTCTTGTGCAACTGCGGTATCGGAAAGCCCAATCGACACAAAAGCGAGCGACAAAGCCGCTGCAAATGAGAAAAGGTGAGATTTACGCATGAATCGTGTCCTCAAATATCTTTAACCCGTGCCTACCGAGTAGAGGGCCGCCTGGCAAGCGATGTGACAGAATTTTCTTAAGATTTTACCATTTCTCCATGGGAGTGGCCCAATTGGCTTCGGGTAAAGGGAAGGCCCCAATTGGTTCCTGGCATCTCATCGGAACCTAGTCCTAAGAAAAATGCCTCTCGCGCGCGATCCATTGTAGCTGCGCCTAAAGCCCGAAAGATAGCCGCCATAGGCTTTCGCGTCCGGCGTAGGCCCAAAGAACGCTCAGAAACAGAGCCGTTCAAATGTCAACTCACCGGGAATTTGCTATGCAATCTTCCCGCCGATGAGCTCACTGCCTATTTCGCAGTTTTCTTTGGCCCGCGCTTCTGCCCAGTCTTACGACCCAATCCTAGCTTTTTTGCCATGTCGCTGCGATTAGCGGCGTAGTTTGGCGCCACCATGGGATAGTCAGGACCAAGGCTCCACTTCTGACGATACTCATCGGGTGTCATGCCATGTCCGGTCGAGAGATGTCGCTTGAGGACCTTCCTTTTTTTACCGCACTCAAGACAGGCGATATGGTCTTTCTTGACCGAGGCACGCACCGAAACCACCGGATCGGGTCGATTTTCAGTTTCGGCGTCCGCGCCTTCAAGGTTGGACAATGCACTATAGACATTCGAGATGAGCGCACTCAATTCGTTTGCCGAAACACTGTTATTCGAAACGTGGGCTGCAACAATTTCCGACGTCAGCGTGATCAGCGCTTCAGCCTTAGCCACTGCGAATTCGTTCATTTCACATTTTCCAGTTTCAAATTGAGATAATTCTTCGACGCATTCTGAGTGGACCCGCAGAAGCGTAACCTCTGCACCACCACCGCGTGAGATAACCAACTACGCATTTGGTTTAGTCCAACTAAACGTCGACAAATCTATCTTCCAGATTAACTTCACCCGACACAATCGCATCGCGAAGCGCTTCCGTAATGTAAAGTAGGCTAGCGTTTTCGACACGCTCTAAGAAAGCGGCGCCATCCCGCGATCCGCAACGCTTTCCCAAGCAGACCTGCTCGTCGCCGCGTTCGATAAGATCAAATGCAAGCGCGTGTACAGCATTGGCCCTCTTCGAGCCGAATGCGATATTGAAAAGAGAGGTACTTATCGCACGAGCGTGATCGCGATCGACGCCGCCCACTGCGCTGGCGTATCCTGCGAGATAACCAATGAAGAATTTTGCCTCAGTAGTGTCGCCGTTGAGCACTTGCCCATTTGACACTGTGATCATCCTTGCGCGAACGTGAATGGGTAGGTTCAAAAAGATCTGCGCCGGCCAGACGTCGCAAGCTGATCGAGTGAGTGTCGTTAGGACCATTTTATCGATGTAGTTTGAGATGCGGTCACAAACGTCGAGCAATCCCTTGCTCAACTATTCTTGATTTCGAGATGAGACCTCGGACGGGAGATCTACTTTAACAAGGTGCCTGTTGAAGTCTATCCCTCTGGTTAAGACGTCACCAATTTAGAAGGTCGGGTAGAGATCCTCTGCCCGACCGTTGGTATTGTCGCGCAACACGCTCCGAGCGGCACCGTGTCTTCACGCAATTGCTTCGCGGCTTCCGAGGCCGCCGTCAGCGGTCATCTCGATGCGGGTTACACCATTCGACCACCCCTGAAAGTTTCGATTATATCTCGCCCGAGAACTTCACCCGGCTATCACCCATGGGCCAGATATGTAGGTTCACCCGGACCGACTGAATGTTTTTCGCAGCGTTCGGGACCGGAGTGCATCAGAGCTCGGAGAGCTGGGGGGCGACAGCTCGGCTTGGAGAGGCGCGGCTCGAAAGCCTCGCCTCTTCGCGCAATCTCGATGCGTTCGCCAAGCCTCTCTACACCAACGCTTCGATATCCGGCGGATCCGACCATGACTACAGGAAGGGCCGGGCGGGTCTCACTTCGCCTTCTAGGCCTTAAGAAAGCCAGGCACCTCGTGACTGGCGCAACCGGGCGCGAGGATACCTTGGTTCGGTGGGCCGCCGCTTGCCAAGGCCGATCAGCGAACCAAGTTCAAGCGCGGGTCTTCTTTAGGCTCGAGCGCCTGCTCACTTCTGCGTGCACCCAGTTGTAAAAACTTCAAGCGAGATGCGGTTTCGGCGGGACTGAAAAGAAAGCCCTGACCGTAAAAACATCCCATGCTTAGCAATAAGTTGCACTGTTCTTCGGTTTCGATTCCTTCAGCGATAACTTCGATGCTGAGGTTCTTAGCCATTCCGATCAACGCTTGGACGATATGCCTCGATTGAGCATCGTTGCACATCTTTTGCACGAAACTCCCGTCAATTTTCACCTTGTCGATTGGGAAATCGCGCAGATGCGAAAGCGATGAAAAGCCTGTTCCGAAGTCATCCAAAGCAATCTGCATGCCCGATCTGCGCAATTCCGAAAGCACTGATTGCACTGCTGCAGCATCGTTGACCAATAGCATGGTCTCCGTGATCTCAAGGGTCACGCAATGAGCGGGAATATCGCTCGATTCGAGCGCAGTCAGCAGGCGACCAGCGTAGTTCCTGCTGATTAGATCTGCTTCGGTCGCGTTGAGACTGACAAATTGAGTGGCACTTTGGACCCTGCGAATCCCAGCGAAATCTCCGCACAACTTTTCCGTCATTCTTTCGCTGATGTCGCGTGAAAGGACGGGGTCGAGAAAGGCTGGTAGCACTTCGGTCGCTGTTAGATGTTTTCCAGAGCGGGTGTGCAGCCGCATTAGCGCTTCGAAGCCTATGACACTTTTGGAATCGAGTTGGACGATCGGCTGATATTCGGCGGAAAGCCGGTCCTCCTTTAACGCATTACGAACTTTCGCGATTGCATCTTGGCGAAGTCGGTTTGCTCGCTCGAGATCGGCATCATAAATGTGTACCGATCCAGGCTCTCTGGATTTACCGCGATAAAGCGCGAGGTCGGCGCGTCGTATCAATTCACGACCCGAAACTTCGTCTCCGCATGCTGCCAGTCCACAAGTCGCAGTCACGCCGATCTTTCGCCCGGAAATCTCGACCTCCTGCTTAATCGCAGATATTAGTTCCGCACCGATTGATCGGGCTTGTGCAACGTCGATCCCAAACGGAGAAATCACCACGAACTCGTCACCGCCCCAGCGAGCGACCACTGCGTCTTGAGGGACTGCAATTCTAAGGCGTGAACTGGCTTCCTCGAGCACTGCATCGCCAATTAAGTGACCAAAAGTATCGTTGATGTCCTTGAAGCCATCCAAGTCGAACAAGAGGACGAAAAACTCGCCTCTGCCATCATTTCTGTCGGAGACTTTTTCTGCAAGTGTCCGGTCAAAGGCGTGCCGGTTGAGAAGGCCTGTAAGCGAGTCGTGATCTGCCGCCCGTTGGAGCGCTAATTGGGTTTGATAGGCCTCCGTAACATCCTGAAGAATGCCGACAACACGAGCAGGTCTCTCGGCAGTCGATGCCAGATACTCGCCCACTGCTTTGACCCGCTTGCGCTTACCGTCGAAAGCGATGAGATCGGCCTCGACACTGTTAGGCTGGCGTGTCTCGATAACGCTCGCTAGCGCCGCATCAATTCGCGCTCTATCTTCGGGAACGTACCTATTGAGGGCCGCATCAAGCGTGAGAGCTTCCTCGCCGCTATAGCCATGGATCGCCAGCGCCTGCTCGGAATGGAGGACATTCCCGCTTTCAATCTCGAGCTCCCAAGAGCCAATCTTGGCGGTTTTCTCCGCTTGGGAAAACACGCGGTTCGCTTTCTCGAGCCTGTCGGTCTTACGTTCGAGATTGGTTGCCAGAATTGCGGCGGCTGCCCTCTGGGCGTGCGCGTCAATCAGGTCCTCTACGGTTCTCGCTAGCAGGTGCAAAAGGCGAAGGTCGTCTGAGTCGAAAAGTCCTGGCCGTTCATCGGCGATGCAGAGCGTTCCGATCAGCTCGCCGCTTCGCATTGCGATCGGCTCACCCAAATAGGATCGTATACCTGGCCTGCCGATAACCTGAGGGTTCTCACAAAATCGATCATCGTTTAGCGCGTCGGAAACGAGAAGATAATTCCCGCTTTCCAAGGCATGAGTACAGAAAGATATGTCTCGCGATGTTTCGGGAAAGCCCAATCCCTTGGATGACAAGAACCACTGCCGCTTATCATCCAAGAGAGAAACAAGTGCGATCGTGCATCCAAAGAACGAGCAGCACAGTTCCGTAATACGGTCGAAGCATTCCTGCGGCGGCGTATCGAGGATATGCAACGAACGCAGTGACGCGAGGCGCGTGGCTTCTTCTTTTGCGCGTTTTTCGGAATCGGTCATGTGACTTGGCTTAGTTTCTTTCGAGTGAAAGGCTATGAGCAGGTTTGACGGGTATGACGTGGGAAGCCAGCGCGGCGACGATTTCGCCGCGGGTGCGCGGCGGGCGCCGTGCCATTAGATAGAGAGGGCGCGCTCGCTTCAAGCCACGAACTGGAGCCGCAAACTCGCTTGCGCTGAAAGAAACAAGCGCCCTTACGATAGTTTGCGGACTATCGCCTACGGCGAGCTTTTCCATAGTCTCTCCACGACCCAAGGCATTTGAAAGGTGCCTGATCGCATCAGATCATAATCACCTCGGTACGAGAGGAAGGGGCTACATATATTTGCTTAACAGGCTGTTATGCGGCCCGCCTGGGATTCCCACATACGCGCGCACCAGTGAGTGCCATCGCTCGTGCCTGATTGATCCGCCAGATGCGAAATCGCGCATGCAATCCTGCCTGCCAGCAGGTGTTATCGCGCAAGGCCCTGCCCGCGAGGGGGTGGGTTGACGGCGAGAACTGCAGTTCAACCCCTCGCACAGTAAGAAGTCAGCGATAGCCCACGGAGCTGCGCTGGCAAGGGTGGGAAGGATCGGAAAGCTTCGCTTGCCGCGTGTCCGCATCTCGTCCTAAAAACCACCCAATCTGTCTGAGTCCTCTCTCTCAGAAGGCGTTTATCGAAGGCTTCGCGCGTAAAGAATGCGGGAGCCGAGGTGGAAGACAGGAAGCCGTGAACAGAACCCCAAGAACACTTGCGATCCTCGAGACCGGCATCGTGAAGGGACAGGCTGGCGAGAAGAAGAAGTCAACTTTCGCCCGCCCGTTGCAAAAAGGGGCCGTACGCGACATCGACCTGCTATGGATCGCGCCTCTCGCTGCGGTCCTCTGGGTGGGGTTTCTCTTGTGGGACCTTCTGGATCTTCTTCCCCAGGGCAGCGCTCGTCGCTGACAATAGCGTCCCTGCGCGAAGGCAAACGCGTGCGCCTCAAGGCGATGCCCCCAAATCCAGATGTGAACCGGGTGCACGACCTAGTGAGATGCAGGCGCCGCGGGTGGTCGCCCTACCCCAGATGCTGGCGAAGCGGCCCGACTAGAGACCTTCTGTCCCTGCAGCATCGAATTATCCCCGGAAAGGTCGCCGTCCCTCTTTTTTCTTGCGCAACCAACAATATGGTCTGTGCATGGGAAGGAAGGAAATGGCTAAATCCCGCAAAACTAGCTCGAACGGAAAGAAACGAGCGAGGGTCGATATTGAAAGCGCCGAAGCCCGGAAGTTCAGTGGCTCAGATTCCGAAGCATTCCAGACGGAACTTCTTCATCAGGTCGCAGGTGCGCTTTGGGTTGGCAGCGGGAAGTCGGAAGAGCAGCAAATCCAGGCCGCAAAGGCAGCAATCGAGGCAATCAAGAATATCGGTCCGCGCAGCGAACTCGAGGGCATGCTGGCAGCTCAGATGATAGCCACTCACAAGGCCGCAATGGAGTGCTTGCGGCGCGCGATGATCCCTGACCAAACTTAAGAAGGGCGCGACGCCAATCTCAAACATGCCGCAAAACTGATGACGCTTTACGAGCGGCAGCTAGCCGCGCTCGACAAGCATCGCGGTAAGGGACGCCAGAAGATCACTGTCGAGCACGTCACGGTCGAGGCAGGCGGACAGGCAATCGTCGGTGAGGTCCATACGGACAGCAAGTCGCAGGCATCGAAGGCAGAGGGCCAAGCCGCCCTCACCGATGACCGCGCGGGCGAAGAGATCAGCCGCGAACGACTCAAGCCTGCTAAAACGAGGGCGGCGAATAGCCCGAAATGACGGAAAAGACGGGCACGCATCAGCGTAATACGCGCGCCATGCGACAAAGTCCGCGGTGCGGTGCGAAGACACGTGAAGGTGGGAAGTGCCAGGCGCCGGCGGTGTCAGGCAAGACGCGTTGCCGGATGCATGGCGGAGCGAAGGGCTCGGGCGCGCCCAAGGGTAACCGCAACGCACTCAAGCACGGGCTCTATACGCGCGAGGCGCTTGAAGACCGCAGGATACTCGGTGAATTGGTGCGCGCGAGCCGCAAGACGCTGCGGGAAATCGAATAGGCTCGATCAAGAATGCGATTCTATGAGGGCTTGGGCGCTGTCGCGCGGAGTAGATAGACCAGGAACAGCGCAGCCGCAGTCCCGCCGATACCGGCTAGGAAATCGATCCAGTCGGCCTCGCGTCCCTGCTGCATGATCATTTGGATCAACTCGATCGCGGCCGCAAAACCCACAAGCCACATCCAGAGTTGCCGCAATTGTAGGCGCGGAAAAGCTCCTGCTGCCAACAAAGCTAGCACCGCAAAAGCGATGACGTGCAGCAGCTTGTCATCGGGATTACCCGGGATGCTCACCGAGGGAAGGAGCGAGAGTAGCAGGACGGCCAAAAGAGTTGTGCCCAGCGCGATGTTGGAGAGCCGAATCATGAAACAGAGAATACTCAGATGTGAGAGCTGTTAGCGTCCCTTGAGACGGACACCTGGCGAAGTAATGGGGTCACCGAGAAACTCGATGCCAGCTTCTTCGAGAGCGGCCTTAACTCGGTCGAGGGTACCACCGCGGGAAGGCGGCACTCCCTCTGCAGCTTCTAACCTCTGAATCGTCCGGTGAGGCACTCCCGACATCTCAGCCAACTCGGCGGCAGATAGTCCTAGCAATCCTCGTGCCGCTCTAATTTGCAAAGATCCAATCACAGGTTGCCTTACGTCGTATTTTGCGCCACTATATCCAACACTGGCTGAGGCGTTTGATGCAGACTGACAAGATTTCCGAGATACTCATCCGTTGCGAGGGAGCCTACTCGCAAAACACCTTGCGTGGCTACCGCAATGATTTGCAGCATTTTCAGAAATGGTGCGAGGAGCGCGGTGAGGAGTGGCTCCCAGCTGAGCCTGAGACGATTGCACGGTTCATCGACGAGGAAGCTGAGACCAAGGCGATGGCAACGGTAAAGCATCGCCTCGACGCGATCCGCTTCGCGCACATGATCGCCGACCTACCCCGCCCCACCAGCCACAGCGAGGTCCGGCTCGCGGTGCGCCGCGCCAAGCGCAAGAAATCGACCAGGCAGCAGCAGGTTCTCGGGCTAACCAAGGAACTGCTGGACCGAATGCTCGAAGCGTGTCCGGACACCCTGACGGGCAAGCGGGACGCAGCACTTCTGTCGGTCGGCTACGATACGCTGTGCCGCAGCAGCGAGCTTGTACTGCTGAGAGTGGAGCATGTGAGCCCCTGCGGCTCCAGGCTTCTGGTGCCGCGATCGAAGAATGACCAGTTCGGCGAAGGGCGTACCGCTTTTCTGTCGGAGGTGACCGTCAGACACTTGGGAGAATGGCTTGCCGCGTCAAAAATTTCAAAGGGTCCGCTTTTCCAAGGATTGCACACCCGCAAATTGGCGCAGCGGCCGCTGGTGACCGCTTCGGTGCGGCGGATCGTCAAGCGCGCTGCAGAGCGGGCCGAGCTAAATGCGCCGGCGGTCAGCTCACTGTCCGGTCACTCGATGCGCGTTGGCGCTGCCCAGGACATGTTTGTCGCCGGGATCGAGACGCTCGGGATCATGTTGACTGGTGGCTGGAAGAGCCAGAACGTTCTCGCGCGCTATGTTGAGAACGCATCGTTGGCCAAACTTCATCAGCGCAGGTGGAAGTTCCTGTCGGCTATGCCAACGAGCTAGCGGCTTCCAGCTCGCCAGCAACGGAACCGGTCTTCCTGTTGTCGTGGATGATGACGAACTTTGTATCTGCAGTCGAGCGAACAACGTCGCCCGTTTCCATGGCCACGCAGACACCTGGCTCGAAGACATCCGAGTTCACGCGCACCTCCCCGGTCAGCGGGACAAGCAGAGTTGGCTCGGCCACGGCGAACACATGCTGATGGCAGAGAAGTCTTACCGAGAAGACGGGGCTGTCGACCAGGATCTCATCACACCCCTCCCCCACGCTGCGCCGCCTAGCCGCCGAATAAGGTTTGAGAAGGGCGCATTCCAACGCTTGGTCTAGATGCAACTCGCGAGGCCGTCCGTAATCGAAGAGGCGGAAAGTAATATCCGTGTTCTGCTGCACCTCGAGGATAGTCAGGCCCGCCCCGATCGCGTGGATTGTACCAGGCGGGACGTGAAAGAAATCTCCTCGCCGGGCTTCATGCCAGACCAACATATCCTCGATCGAACCATCCTCTGCCGCCCGGCGGACCGTCCCCTCATCGTACTCCTGATCGAGGCCGAGACCAACGACGGCTCCTGGCTCGGCATCCATTACGATCCAGCACTCTTCCTTGCCGTACTCCCCGAGGCCCAATCTACGAGCCTGGCGGTCGGACGGGTGAACCTGGACGGAGAGTTTTTCGGAAGTGAAGAGATATTTAACGAGTAGGCCTCGGGTCGTTTCGTCAGGCTCGAACCAAACCTCTCCGATCACTTCATCAGTCTCGCCACCGAAGGCCTCGGCAACATCCCTTCGCCCCCAAACCTTGGCCACCTTCTTTCTTGGAAGCTGATGGGTCATCGTCCCTTTGCTCCCTTTAGTTGGCCAACCTTCTGCGCATGCGCGGCCGAAATCACCAAAACTTCGTTTCCGTCTACGACAATCACCACATCCTGCAGGCCGATTGCCGATACCCGCGGTCCATCACTCATCGTGAACACGTTTTCGCAATCGACCAGATCGGATGGACCGCTGGTGGCATTTCCGGTCTCGTCTTTGGACTGCGCATCTTGGAGCGCCTGCCAGTTGCCGATGTCAGACCAGCCCATGGAAACCGGGACGACGGCCACTTTCTTGGCATTTTCCATGACCGCATAATCGATGGATTCCCCCGCAATCGAAGCGAAAGTATCTGGATTCGGATGAAAACAGGTGGACGTGGAAGAGCCTTGCTCAACGCTCGCTTCGACGGCTTCAGCCATCTGCGAGCGGTGTGTCTTTAGCTCGCGAAGAAAGTCACCTGCGCGAAACACGAAAATACCGCTGTTCCAGTTGAAGGTGCCACGCGACAGAAAGGACTTGGCCCTTGATGCGTCGGGCTTCTCCACGAAGCGCTTTACTTCGTATGCGCCGTTTCCAAGTTCATCTCCACGCTCGATGTAGCCAAAGCCAGTTTCCGGGGCTGTCGGATTGATCCCCATCGTGACGAGCCAACCGGCCTCGGCAAGCGAAACGGCATTACCAATCGCAATGCGGAATGCTTCTACATCTGCAATGTGATGATCGCTCGGACAGACGAGCATGATCGACTGAGGATCAAGGCGTGCCGCGGCCAAGGCGATCGCCGGGGCTGTATTTTTGGCGGCGGGCTCAACAATCACTTGGCCGATGCCTTCTCTCCCCGCCTGTTGCATGATGAGATCGGCATGCGCCTTGCCAGCGATAATGACCGGCGTCGCGAACTCGCCGCCGCGTACTCGCGAAAGCGTTTGTTCGAAAAGACTGCGCTCACCTGTGAGCTTTTGAAAAGGCTTGGGGTTATGCGGCCGGCTCTTCGGCCAAAGGCGGGTACCACCGCCGCCGCAAAGGATTACTGGGTAGAGAAGAGACATATTGGCTCCGTCGATTTCTGGTTAGCGCGCACTTGAAGCTGAGAGCGATCTTCATCGCCCCGTTCGAGCCAGCAGAACTATGAGAATGCCTTGAATTCCTAATCGCCAGGCATGTGGAGAGCTTGAGCGAATTTTAGACCCGGCTGACGCCAGACGCCTCCAATTGCTCATCGATCGTCCGCATCAGGCGCTGGAGCGAGCACTCGTCTGTTGCTTCCGCGCGGGCGACTAGGACATCTTGGGTGTTCGACGCTCGAAGGAGCCACCAACCCTCTCCCGTATTGACCCGCGCGCCATCGATGCGCGTGATCTCGGCACCCGCACGTTCAAGTCTCCCCAAGACCTCCTCGATAACTGCGAATTTTCGGGATTCATCCACAGGAAACCTCAGCTCGGGCGTATTGACCATGTCAGGCATTTCGTCGCGCAGTTCGGCTAGCGAACATCCCTTGAGGGAAAGTGCCTCGATCAGTCGTACCGCGGCATAGAGCGCGTCATCGAACCCATAGTAGTCATCGGCGAAGAAGATGTGCCCGCTCATCTCGCCTGCGAGCGGCGCGCCAGTCTCAGCTATCTTCTTCTTGATGAGTGAGTGGCCCGTCTTCCACATGCATGGCTCACCTCCAAGTTCGCCAATACGGTCGTAGAGCGCCTGACTGGATTTCACATCGGCGATGATCGTCGCGCCCGGCTGCTTCTCCAGCACCGGCTCGGCCAAGATCGAGAGAAGCTGATCACCCCAGACCACCCGGCCCTTACCATCAACAGCGCCTATACGATCGCCATCGCCGTCGAAAGCCAATCCAAGGTCGAGATCCTTCTCCTGAACAAGCCGCTTGAGGTGTTCGAGGTTTTTCTCTTCGGTCGGATCCGGGTGATGGTTTGGAAAGGCGCTGTCTACATCGGTGAAGAGCAGGTGATGCTCGCCCGGAAGCAGCGTGGTGAGCCGCTCGATCGCAGGGCCCGCCGCACCATTGCCGGCGTCCCAGCCGATGCGAAGGCCGCTGCCGCTGAAGTTTGCGACCAGACGCTGAACATAGCGCTCGAATATGTTCTCATCGCGAACCGAGCCCGCGCCCGTTTCCCATTCGCCTTCTGTTGCCATTGCCCCCAGCTGCTGGATCGCCTCACCAAAGAACGGCCCGTGCCGCAATACCATCTTGAACCCGTTGTAATCCGCGGGATTGTGGCTTCCTGTAATCTGAATGCCGCCATCGACCGCCAGCTCTGCTTCGGCGAAATACAACATAGGGGTGGGGCCGAGCCCTACCCGGACAACATCTACCCCGCACTCGATTAGGCCCCGGTTCAGCGCCTGCTCGAGCAGCGGGGAACTTTCTCTACCGTCGTAGCCGACAGCTACGGCGCCTCCCCCAGCTCGCCGGACAATCGTGCCGAACGAACGTCCAATGGCGTAGGCGTCCTCTTCGGCGAGCGTTTCGCCGACGATGCCGCGGATATCATACTCGCGAAGGGTGGTCGGGTCGAAGTTGTGGCGCATTAGCTTGCGCTCCTTTTGTGTATTGGAGGGACGAGGACGCAGCACAAAACCAGCTAGGCTTCGGTCAGGATGCCGCGGATACTGAAAAGGCAGGGTTGAGCATTTGGCCCAGATCGCCGCAGCTCACTGCTCGCCGCTTCCCCTGAGCTCCGACTGGTTTTCAAGGAACCACCGATAAGTCTGGGCGATGCCGTCTTCGAGATCGATGCTCGCGCGCCAGCCCATGTTATCAAGCCTGCTCACATCCATGAGCTTACGCATCGTCCCATCGGGTTTTGTCGGATCGATCAGGATCTGGCCTTCGAAGCCGGTTACCTTGGCGACGAGGCGCGCCAGGTCGATGATGGAGATATCCTCACCGCTGCCGACGTTAATGTGGCTGAGCATCGGAGCCGTATTGGCTTCGTAGGTCTCACGGTCGAGGCCGAGAAGGAACAGCGAAGCCGCGGCCATGTCGTCGACATGGAGGAATTCGCGCCGCGGCGTACCGGTCCCCCAGATCACGACCTCGTGTTGTCCTTCCTGCGCCGCCTCGTGGAAGCGCCGGATGAGCGCGGGGAGGACGTGACTGTTCTCGGGATGGAAGTTGTCGCCGGGTCCATAGAGGTTGGTTGGCATGACCGAACGGTAATCCGTGTCATGCTGCCTGTTGTAGCTCTCGCAGAGCTTGATCCCGGCAATCTTCGCTATCGCATAGGGCTCGTTGGTGGGCTCGAGCGTCCCGGTCAGCAGCGCATCCTCGGTCATCGGCTGCGGCGCGTTCTTGGGATATATGCAGGAGGACCCGAGAAACAGGAGGCGCATCACCCCGGCCTCAAACGCCTGGTGAATGACGTTCGCCTCCATCATGAGGTTCTCGTAGATGAAGTCAGCCGGATACTCGTTGTTTGCGTGGATACCCCCGACCTTGGCCGCAGCGAGGATCACCACATCCGGCCGCTCGGACTGGAAGAACTCACGCACCTGTGATTGGTCGGTGAGGTCGAGTTCAGCACGCTTTCGGGTGAGGAGCTCGAACTGCTTGCCGTTGTCCAGCTGCTGATTGAGCTGTCGCAGGATCGCGCTGCCCACCATCCCGCGATGGCCTGCAAGAAATACCTTCATCATGTCGGCCTCAGTTCTCGGCGCTGATCGGAACGGCGAAGCCGTTTTCCTTGAGGAAGGCGTGGCGACGAGCGTCCTCGAGGTCTACGGCGACCATCTCGGCGCACATTTCGCGTGCGGTGATCTCAGGTTCCCAACCAAGCAGTTCGCGGGCTTTCGTAGGATCGCCGAGCAGGGTCTCGACCTCCGCCGGGCGGAAGTAGCGCGGGTCGACCCGCACAATCGTATCGCCCGGCTGAACTGCGACGGGCATATCAGTCTTGATCTGATCGACGATCGCGACTTCGTCGACGCCCTCGCCCTCGAAGCGTAGCGTGATACCGAGCTCTTCCGCTGACCAGCTGATGAATTCGCGAACCGAGTACTGCTTGCCGGTCGCGATCACGAAGTCTTCGGGCTTGTCCTGCTGAAGCATCATCCACTGCATGCGGACGTAGTCCTTGGCGTGGCCCCAATCGCGCAGCGCGTCCATGTTGCCCATGTAGAGACAGTCTTCGAGGCCCTGACTGATGTTCGCGAGGCCGCGGGTAATCTTGCGGGTCACGAAGGTCTCACCGCGACGCGGGCTCTCGTGATTAAACAGAATGCCATTGCAGGCATACATCCCGTAGGCCTCGCGATAGTTTACCGCTATCCAATAAGCGTAGAGCTTGGCAGCCGCATAGGGCGAGCGCGGGTAGAAGGGCGTGGTCTCACGCTGGGGCGTTTCTTGCACCAAACCATACAGTTCGGAAGTCGATGCCTGGTAGAACCGGGTCTTTTTTGCAAGGCCCAGAAAACGGATGGCTTCGAGAACACGCAGTGTGCCCATTGCGTCAACATCGGCGGTGTATTCAGGCGCTTCGAAGCTTACCGCGACATGCGACTGAGCACCGAGGTTGTAAATTTCGTCGGGCTGAACCTGCTGGATGATCCGAGTAAGGTTCGAACTGTCCGTCAAATCACCATAGTGCAACTTGAGCTTCGGATTAGGCTCGTGAGGATCCTGGTAGATGTGGTCGATCCGCTGTGTGTTAAAGGACGATGCCCGTCGCTTGATCCCATGGACCTCGTAGCCTTTCTTTAAAAGAAATTCTGCCAAGTAAGAGCCATCTTGACCGGTAATGCCGGTAATAATTGCTTTCTTCATGTAACTGCTCCGCAACAATTTCGTATACTCATGCAAGTCTACGAAAAGATGAAATAACCACATCAAAAAGGAAGGCCGGCGCAGAAATCACAGTCCGCCGCCAGAGACGCCGTGGCTGCCGCAGTAAACGCGGCAACCATTCTAAACCGAGAGCTCGAAAGAATGGAGGTGAACGCTTCACGTGGCCCGAATAGAAATCGAACGCTGCGCCAACCGCTCCAGCAGCTCCGACGTTCAATTGGTTCCGATTTTCGAAGAGCCACTTCTCTTGCTTTGGTGCCGTCAGGCCAACCCATAATATGTCTGGACTGGCCTCATTCACGCGAGAAACCATTTCATCGTTTTCAGTTGCTGAAAACTGTTCCTTGAACGGAGGCGAAAAAGTTCCCGACAAGCGCACCAAAGGGTACTCGCGGCTTATTCTCTTTTCGATTCTCTTGAGTGTCTCTAGAGAAGATCCCAAGAAAAAGACCGAGCCACCTTCCTGGTTCAAGCGGCATAAGACTGCTTCCATCACATCTGGACCGGTAACACGCTCCAGCCCGCGATTTCCCAAAATTTTGGCCCCAATGATAACGCCCACGCCATCAGGTACCAGCCAATCCATTGCTCTAAGTGCCTCTGAGAACAGCGGATCCTTTTTGGCTACGACGTAGGAGTGCGGATTGAGGCACCCAAACGTCAAACATTGGCGTTTGCCGGATCTCGAAGCCGCCACCATTTCATCTGCGCATTGTGAAACACTCGCGGTTGAAACGCGATAGCCGAGAATATTGATGCTCATAGATTTCTTTTCAGGAATATATTCATCCGACCCAAATAAGGCATCGGACACGAGGACGACGGGAGAAGTACAACTTGTGTCTACGATCAAAATGCCACTTAGGCATTGCACGAGGAATCGACACGAATACTCCTCGGCTTTCAAAAGCTATACTTTTCTTTTCCTTCTAGCGAACTCAAGAAATAGGCCAGACAATGAATGTCGAGAGATCGATCGGTAACTCTCTAAATAGATCCAAGAGTTCGTCGACTGCTCGTACGTTAGAATTGGCGCTTTCTTGATCCTTATCAGCCTTGCGAAACCCCTAGCTATATCGCCGAGCCCACTCAGAAATCGCCATAATATGGGAACGCGCTGGAACTGCAGACGTGCACGGGAAACTTCATTGTCATAGGCCTCCGCATCGAGAGAAGACCTTTGCACGCCAGGCAACCGACGAAAGGCTGCCAAAGGAACGGTCACTGGAATCAGTGAGGCGTGTTGAGCAAACTTGCACCACAATTCATAGTCGGCCGCCAACCGATAGGCGCAGTCAAGCCCCCCACTTTTCTCCCATAGTGAGCGGCGCCAAAACATATTCTCCTGCTGAAGGAAACCACCATGTTGACGGTCATACCATCCGTTTTTGATGTAATCTCGAGGATATGCTGCAGTCGCACTATACAACTCGGTTAGATGGCCAGCCTTGTCCAAAAAAGCAGGGGTCCCTGTGATCCATTCGACGCCGGGATGATCGTGAAAAATGGCACCAACAACGTCCAATGCCCACGGCATCAAGATATCATCCGCGTTGAGCCAACAAAACACATCGCCTGTGGCTTGACTAAAGCCCTTTTGAATTGCTGAATACTGACCGGAGTCAGGCTCGGACACGAAATAATCTATATTACTACCGTATCGTTCAATTATTGCGCAAGTGCCGTCCGTCGATCCTCCATCAATGATGATGTATTCGATGTTATCGTATCTCTGCTGTAAGACCGAATTGATCGTGTGCTCGATAAAGTCCGCCGCATTGTAGCAAGCGGTTACAACAGAAATCTTAGGTGTGTTTCTCAAAATTACCTCGGATACGACCGATATTCTTTGGGCAAACTTCTCAAACCGAATGTCTTTTTCGCACTTGCATTCGGGCGCAGGGGCATTGATCTACCCATGTGGCGAAACAAAGCATTCCGCCGCTTCTGGTCATGTATTCTATTCGGTGTCACTTTCTCCAAAGAAAGAAAGTGAAAGGCTAAAAATATCGGATAGCCAAGGAAGTATTGGCCATTGAGTACTGCAACTATAATCGCGAAGACTAAGAATCTATTTAGGCCACTGGTAGCTATAAAACGCAAGCCATGCCAGAGTGCGAACAGAAAAGTCGAGATTCCAACCAACCCCATTTGTCGAACAAATCCGGTGAGGCCGTTCCCCAAGGCATATCGATCTAGATAGGGGTGTAATGCAAATTGGGTCGCCAATGACTGCCCCCAGCCGAAAAGCGGGCGCGTTTGGATATACTGCCAGTCAAAAATTATGGAACCGAAGCGGGACAGGTGCCAACCAGGCTCTTCATTAATAGCACGGGTATACAACTCTAGAATCTTCGGTCCGAGAAAGTCGAGCTCCCACGCATAGAAACCAACCGGCAAAATTAAGATTATAGAAGAAATTATTAGAAGAGCCCCGCCGATGGGGTCGCGATCGATGCCGGTTTTCGATAGCTGGACTGCCAGCAGCGCAAGAGGAAGGATGATGTATCCAGTTGTCGAAAGCGTCGACAGCACCCCAATTGCAAGCAAGTTCCGCCAACGCCTTACCACCGTCTCTTCGAGTTGGCGCGTAAGCGTAGACAAGATCGCAAGGGCGGCTAGTATATATCCCGCCAGTGCACCAGGCTCCCAGAAAAGGCCTGCATTTCTGAAGGCGTGCTCGCCGCTCATAAAGGTATGAAACAGAATGTTTACACGCTCATTCACACCTTCCGGCTGAGCGCCGACTATGTCAGCAACAGGGCGTGCTGCTTCAAGAACATCGACGCCAACAAGAGTTGCGCCAATACTCATCGTGTGAAAAATCAAGCCCATGGAAGCAATCCAGACCATCGATCGCACAAACACATATCTAAAGCTCTTAGTAGCAGAGACCACGGCTGCTGCGATGATGAGCTTAACGACAAACCCCGTAATCGTAATAATCGCCAAATGCCCAAGCGAAACACTTTGCCAAATGCTTATAAAGATGTAGCATCCAATAACGCCAATTACGAAAGGCACGCCTATATACGAATGCGTAGCTTTTACTCTATATAAAGCAAATACTAGGGAAAGGATGAGTAAAATTTCTTGCCGAAACCATGCGCCAGTGGTGAACGCGATGTTACCCGAGACACATATTACGAGTAGCGTGAAAGCATAATCAATGCTCGGCACATGATCCGCACGTGGATATTTCACAGCTTTAGCGCCCATGGTCTCGCAATTTCCATGAAAACAGATGCAAGCTTGGATACCACAGAAGCCAGAATCCATCTCGCAAACGTATTAACGCAAGGTTGGTAACGCCCCAAAAGAATTGAGCAACGACCAATGCGACGGCCGGCCCAAGTACTCCCAAAACCGGCGTCAAGAGAAGAGTAAGCGACACTGCAAGAACTGCCGCTATGCCAACGACCCGCGACAATAGAATTTGCGAGCCAGTCATCGTTAGGTAAGGGTTGGTGATCCCGAAAAGGGCCTGTGATATTTGACCTACCAATAGAACCGAGAGGATAGATGCCGCATCGGCGAATGGTGGACCAAATATTAGGTTAACGATATCTTCTCGAAAGAGGAAGATTGTTAATATTAAAGGAAATGATAGGCCTGATACCAAAAGACTCGCTCGTCGCGTATAAATGACCAGCTCATCGATATTTTCTAAATTTGTTAGTCGAGCGATATCTTTCTGAGCAACGTATACGATCGAAGTAAGCACGAAGCCACCGACGACGGCAATCCGAGCAGAAGCAGAGTAGATTCCCAAGTCGCCTGCGGAGAGCAAAAACCCAGCAACTACTATGTGACCCTCAGTTACGAGAAGGGCCGCTCCGTTGGCCACTAGAAACGGCAGCCCTATGCGTATCAAGCCTAATGGCGGATTTTGGGAACGTTCGGATAGTTCTTCCGCCGACAGAACATTCTTCGACGGTGATGAAAGAATCTTTGAAACAGCAATCCATGACAAAATCGAGGTAAGGCAAATGCCAACCGCGAGTGCGGCTAGTGGTGTCATTTCGTGCTTAAGTCCGAAACTAGCTGCGAGAATAAGAAGAAGAGATCCAAGGAAGCTCGGAGCCGCAAACAGCGCCGAGAATCTTGCGGTGGAGAGCAATCCGCGACTTGCGTCGAATGATAGCGTCAAAATATTCCGCCCAATCAGGATCGCAACGATGTAGAGAACCGATAATGCAAAATGCTGGTCTGCGAATGCCGGAAAGCGGCTTGACAAAATTGCGACGGTAGGAAGCAAAGCGAGCATTGCGAAGACCAGAGAAACAGCAAAAGCTCGCGAGAAAGTGTCGCGAGCCCGCCCCCAATCGTGATGCAATGAATAGATACTGAGTTGCTTGACGAGATAGGTTCCCAGGCCAAGGGAAGTTATGGTCCCGAAAATGATGCCCGATGAGTTGATCAACGCCAGCAGGCCAGTTGCTTCGGGTCCATAGACCCTCGCAACAACGACCGTCATTACAAAACCAAAGACAATTGCTAGTATCCGACCCAACATTACATAGATCGAATCTAGCGCAATAGAGAGGTGCGGCCTCCCAAGATATGATAGGAGTCGGTTTATCCTAGATCTCATTCAAATCTTTTTTGAAATCGTTGTTAAATATTTCTGCGCAAGCTCATTGGGAATTATGGACGGCAGGCTAAGTATCCGTTGATCCAATTGATGATAGGTTCGCTGTATTTCACCCTCTGAGTCGCCCAAATTTGCCTGCGAGCTCTCGCGCGCTCGGCGGGCCGGAAATTTAACTTCGAATCCAACAAATTTCGAGAGCTCAGCAAGGCTCTCCGGTAGCCAGAGATCTTCGTATCTTAGCGAAAGAGTTGGTACCCGATCATTCTCAAGCCAACTATCTAGTTGCTCTTGGAATCGGAGCACATCCTTGTGAGGCACTTCAGACAATTCGCCTTTTGCGGCTAAGTGCCGAAAGTGACTCGCAATCCAGTTGTCGCCATATGTACTACGACAATTTATGACACTTCGGGCGGCGGCCGATGCCGATCCAAATAGGAAGACCGCTTTAAGTTTGGGATTGGCGTTGAGATGCCGCGCGAAATCGTGCGTTTTATAGATTCTTCCATTCCTGAAATTCGCTTCAGCAAGATTCCAAGCTGTATCGCGAACCAAACCTCGCAGCCTTTCATGCGCGAAGCGAAATCGGGCCCTTAGCATCCCTTCGCACAAAGCCTCATAGACCAATGTCGAACCTGAACGGCCCATACTTGCCACTATGATGGGATCGGTTGCCGATGGCAGATATTGCTTTAATAATTCACGAATATATCTCTTCATTTGGGATTACCCATCCATTTTCAAGCATCACCCTCGTGAGCGCCAAATAAGTAGACTGTCAGCCTTACTGAGCTTCAGGTGAAGGTGCTGATTGCGTCACGAATGCCACGCGCGATAACACCGAGCCGCGCTCAAGTAGCGAAGCGATAGCGCAGACAAGGTCCTTGTCTGGCCTACCGCCTTGCGGCTGCTTGAGGCCTGGTTTTTGGCCTACCGCCTTGCGGCTGCTTGAGGCCGGATTGCGCTCAAGAAGCGAAGCGGTAGCGCAGACAAACACACTCACCGCCCCGCCCGCTCATCGAGGTCGCGCTCGACCAGCGCGATCTGCGCCTTCACGTAGTCATACTCGGCGCGCTTTTTCGCCAGGAACCTGCCCGCCATCCGGCTGCGCTGCACCAGCCCCCCGGGCGTAAGCGCATAGACATAGCGCGCCTTGGCCTTCGCCCCGCGGAAACGCTCGAGCTTGAGCCAGCCCCGGCCGGCAAGCGCCTTGAGGCAGTAATTCGTGCGCCCGAGACTAACCCCCATCCTCCGCGCAAGCTCGCGCTGGGTTAACTCGGGCTCGCTCGCGAGCAGGTAAAGGATCTCGCAATCGAGCGCATCGCGCTCGGTAAGCATATCACTAGGTTCCTGGGGTGTACTGGTCTGCACGGCTACCGCACTGCACGAGAATCACTCCTCGGACAGTGCCTATGATCAAAAACGGGGAAGCGACCCCACGTTCAAATCTGAACATTTGGATATGGCTTAGCTGACATGGGGTCAACCGCGCCTTGCGCATAATTCAGGATGTTTCGACGAGTGTGGTCAGGCCGCCACAAGTTGGGCGCGGGGCAGCGTCACGCGGGTCTCGCCCGATAGAAGTCGCAGCAGCACCACGACGCGCTCACCGCTGGTAATTCCAGCCAGCGAACCGCACAGGTCGTCGAAGGGCCCACCAATGACGCGCACGTTATCGCCTAGCCTGAGGTCCTCCTCGAATGCCACGTGCCCGTCTTCATCGGCAAGCACCAATAGACGTTCGACGAAGCCCGCCGGTACCGCAGCCGGCGCGTTGCCAAAGGTCACCAGCCGAAGAACGCCGATCGTGCCGTTGATCGAGCGCCAACGGTCCCGGCTGCCCAGTTCTACAAAAACATAGCCCGGAAAGAGCGGCTCGCGAACCAACGTAGGCTTTTTGGCGATAAGTTTGCAGCGACCAACCAACGGACAATGGGTCACGAAGCCCTGCCGCTCAAGATGGCTGATTGCGAGCTTCTCCTGGCGCGGCTTCACTTGTGCAGCAAACCAGCGCGTGTTGCCCGTATTTGAAGGAAAACCAGAGCTCACGGAAAAATACGCTCGAAATTTTTGGCGGCGCCTAGACGACTTGGGAGCGACCCAAGCGCCGCCGCGCAGATCACCGGAGACGACCCGAAGAGACCCTGCGCATTAACAACGAATAGATGGTGACCTCGACACATCGGCTTACTTTGCCCCGAAGCCTGAAAGGACCACGCGTAATGTGCGCAGCGCTATGACGATGTCGAGCCAGTACGAAAGGTGCTTGATGTAGTAGAAGTCGTACTGGAGCTTATCATCTACTTCGTCGAGCGATGCGACGTGGCCCTGATTAACCTGCGCCCACCCGGTGATTCCCGGACGAACAATGTGGCGATAGCGATAAAACGGAATCTCGGCCTCATACCACGCAGAAAGGCTCACGGCCTCTGGGCGAGGTCCAATCCAGCTCATCTCGCCACGCACAATGTTTACAATCTGCGGTAGCTCATCGAGACGGGTCTTGCGCAGGAAGCGGCCAATTCTCGTAATGCGCTGGTCGTCAGTGAGTGTAACCGACTTCTCCCGGTCTTCGCCGTCATTCGCTTCGGTCATCGTGCGGAACTTCACGACGTTGAAGACCTTGCCGCGGAACCCCATACGGCGCTGGAAAAAGAACACTGAGCCCCGGCTATCGAGCTTGATGAGGATCGCGGTAATCGCCATGAGCGGCAGGACGATGGGAAGCACCAGGATCGACGCAAGCAGGTCCACGGTGCGCTTTAGCTTCTGGTAGATCATGCTCGGAACGAGCGCCCCGAAGCTGTTTTCCGACAGGTGGGTGATCTGAACCCTGCCCGTTTCGGTTTCCCACACCTGACGGTAGTGGTAGACCGGACGCCCAGCAATCGCCGCCTCCGCAATCAATCGCTCCCATTCAGGCTCGAGATCGGCGTGTAGGTCGGCAATAAGAGGGCCGCGCGGAAGCGTCTCTAGGCGTGGCTCGTGAAGGTCGAACACGGGCACGCGCACGAGAGTGCGAATGCGATCGACCTTGCCGCCCGGCACGACGCAGAAAAGCAGCCCATTGCTGCGCCAAAGGGTCTCGATAGCGTAACGCGCAATGAGCGTAAGTACGAACGAAAGCACGAGGATGGCATTCGAATACTCGAGACGCAGCGTAATAACGAGGCCGAGAAATCCGGCATAAAACGATGCCAGAACCGGCAGGATCGATGCAGCAATGGCGGTACCCGGGTATTGGCGGAACTTACGCAGGACTAGCAGAGTAGCGACCGCGCATGCGAACGCGCCAAAGAAGGAATTTGAAATTGCGCTGCCTGACGTCAGCGGAACGGACTTGGCAAGGTCGAGCGCGACCAAAAGCGCGTCAGCATTAAAGCTGAGCGCCAAAAGAGAAGGCAAGAAAACCCCTACGACGATTACGAAAGCGAATTCAAAACGCAACCGATGGACGAAGCTACGACCTGCGCTGACCGCTGGCATCTTAGCCAGTAACACTGAGACCCCCTAAGCTTTGGGCAGGAGGCAACCCAAAGTCACCACCCCCAATTTCCATCAAATGTTAAAGGCCTGAAATACCTCTGCATTTGGCGGAGCAGCGGCGAATAGCAGAATCGTCGGTAACGTCCACCCCCAAAATCCGCCGGTTTTCCCCAAATTCTTCCCAACTGTACAAATACGACAAGATACACGGTTAATACGAAGTTATTCAGTTTCATTGGGGATACTTGAGGCCGTGATCGTGAACTAAATACAGCTGCACACCAAGGCCATGCTGCCCACAGTGCTCATCGCTCTTGCCTACGACTTGAGGCCCAACCGCGGGAAGGCTATCGAGATGGTTGGCCTTAAGGAGGGGAAGGCATGGTGGATCGAGTAGAAGCAGGGGCGGACAATGCGAGTAGACGATCGAAATCCGATCGGGTCGAAAGCTACGGGGCGCTCGTCGGCTGGAAATCAGACGATCTGCATGACAAGCTCGTCTTGCGAATGCAGATCGTTCACAAACCCCCGCCGCATACGCGCGAAGACGTTCAGCACTCGGTCCTAGTTCTCGACAAGAACCAGGCGGTGCAGCTGGCAACCTATCTCTTCCAGGTAACCGGACAAACCATGCCGAAGCCGCGAAGCTCCCGGCTCAGCCGCCTGTTCGGCAAATAAAGCTTGTGAGCCCGGCTCTTGAATTGGCGACCTATCGCTGCAAGGACGCTGCGCCACGTACCGCAAGGCGGGCTTCATGCTAGGGGTCAGACCATAACTAGAGCAATGTCGTTGTCGGAGCGCGTCCGCGAGAAACTCCGCTGGGTGCTTCTCGCATTCCTGCTCGTGGTCGCATTGACCGGCGGTGGTTCACGCGCCGATATTGAAAGCCTGCCATTCCTCCGGTTTCTAAGCGCCGTTCTCGTGGCACTCGCGATCCTTCTCGTTCGCAAAGAGGAATTGTCGCGGATCCGGGTGCCGCTCGCATTGCTCGGCGCAATCGCCGCCGTCGCGCTGCTGCAGCTGATCCCCCTCCCCCCTTCGCTCTGGAGCTCCCTACCGGGACGCGAAAATATTGCGCGAATTGACGCGCTCCTCGAGCTTGATTCGTGGCGTCCGCTGACGCTGTCGCCTGTCGCGACGATCAACGCGCTGGGTTCGCTTACCGTGCCGTTGGCGGCTCTGCTCCTCTTCGGCATGGTGAAAGATCGTAGTCTTATCCTCCTAGGGATCGTGAGCATCGGTCTCGCGAGCGCGCTTTTTGGTATCCTGCAATTGTTCGCCGATCCGCGGAGTGGGCTCTTTCTCTACGAGATAACCAACAATGGAAGTGCCGTCGGCTTCTTTGCCAACCGCAATCATCACGCGGTCTTCCTCGCCTGTTGCGCGCTGATCGGGCTTTTCCTCATGCGGCATGTCGAGGTCGATCGCTACCCATGGATACGCCCGGCCATGGCCGTGTCCGTCTTGTTTCTGGGCCTCGCCATCGTCACCAACGCCTCGCGCGCCGGCCTCATCGCTCTCGTAATCGCCCTGCTGCTTGGTGCGCTCGAAGCCTCTATAGTGAAACCGCGCCGGAAGGGGCGCAGCGACCGAGAATCGCGCAGCCGGTACCTACCCATCGGGCTCTCCGCGGTAGGCACGCTTTTGCTTATCCTTTTCGTGGTAGCCGAACGCAGCCCTGCGCTCGCTCGCATCCTTCAAAACAGCGCGCTTGAAGACCTGCGCGCGAAACTTCTGCCTATCCTCATCGAGATGGCTAGGGATTTCCAGCCTTGGGGTGCCGGCTTGGGCGCGTTCGAACATGCTTACCGGATGCGTGAACCCGTCGAGCTCTTGCAGCCTGCCTACGTCAACGAAGCGCACAACGACTGGCTGCAATTCCCGATTGAAGCCGGACTGCCCGGCCTCGCGATCCTCCTGGTCGTTGCGGTCTATCTCGGTATCCGATCGACTAAGCTGATCCGGAGTCCAGCAACGTACGCGGGCGCTATTCTCGGACTTGGGATAATTGTGGTTATCGGCGCAGCAAGTGTTGTAGACTATCCACTACGCGTACCTTCCATGATGGTGCTGGCAGTGATTGCTCTTGCTATTTTTGCCGAGCCTGCCGTAGAAGCGAAAGTACCTGAGGGGCTGTTTTAACTTTTTATATATAGGGGTCGCGAGAGCGCTGACAGTAGTCAGCTTGCTCCTCGAACTATTCGCACCATGAAAAATCTGCGCACTTCTTTAATGGCGGTCGCTTGCGCGCTCCTGGCTTCCTGTGCGGGCTCGGGCCCCATTGGAGAGGCGCCTTCAATCGAGGTGGCTGACCTAAACACGCTTCCGGCGCCTTCGCTCGAAGAAACCTCGGTTATCCGGCCGCAAGACAGCGTGCGCGTGAGCGTACTGGGATTTCCCGATCTTAGCCGCGAACTGGTGGTTGCCAGCTCGGGGACGTTTCAGTTCCCCCTGATCGGAGTAGTCCAGGCTGACGGTCGTACTCCATTGGCAATCTCCCAAGATATCGCGGACCGCCTTCGAGGCGACTATGTCGTCAACCCGGAGGTGACGGTGGATGTTGTCGAACAGCCGGGGCGCCTCCTCACCGTGGGCGGCGAAGTCAACCGGCCGGGGATGCACCCGGCGCTGCGCTCGATGAGCTTGCTTGAGGCCGTCGCCTTGGGCGGAGGCACCAGCGATACGGCAAAATTGAGCGAGGTCCTCATTTTCCGGACCATCAATGGCGAGCGCTACATCGGTCTCTATGACCTTCGCGCGATCCAGAGAGGCAATTATGCCGATCCACAGGTTTATGCGGGCGATATTATCCAGGTCGGCGACTCCCCTACCCTTCGCCGGATCCAGGCGGTCACTGCGCTTGCGCCGCTGATTACCTCCCCCATCATCCTCCTTGATCGCGTGCTGAGGTGAGTTCCATGAAATCTGCGCCAAGCCCCGCTGCCGGACGCCCGGAGTACGTCGAATATTACGATGAGCAGCCCTCTTCGCTGCGCGACATGGCCGTTCCTGCGGCCGAACGCGTCTGGCACACTGCCAAAAACAACAAGTTCCTGATCGCGGGCCTCATCGCAGTGAGTCTCGTGCTCGGCGTCGTCGCCACGCTGCTAATTACACCCAAGTACCAGGCAAGCGCACGCATCGAGATCAGCAGGGTCGAGACAAACGTAACTGCGGTCGAAGGAGTGGAAACTCAGGACCAAGTCCTTGATGCGCAGTACTACGAGACACAGTACGAACTCCTGAAAGCGCGCTCGCTCGCGCAGCAGGTCGTTCGCGAGGGCAACTTGGTCGCTGACAATCAGTTCCTGGAAGCTTTCGATCCGGACCTCGAAGAACATCCGGAAAAGAAGATCGTCGAGATACTTCTCGAGAATATCAGCATTTCGCCTGTCGGTTCTTCGAACCTTGTCGATATTCGTTTCAACAGCCCTGATCCAGCGCTGTCGGCACGGATCGCAAACCTTTGGGCGCAGGAATACATAGCGAGCAATCTGTCGCGTCGCTTCGGCGCCACCAACGAGGCGCGCCAATTCCTCGAGGGCCGCCTCGAGCAGCTTCGCGAGAGGCTGGAGACCGCCGAGCGTGAACTAATCACCTATGCAGCCGAGCGAAACCTCTTTACCATCGAAGCGCCCGGGGATGGCGGCAGTGACGACACCGCTGCGCAAACGCTTGTCGCGAGCGATCTGCAGACGCTGAACTCAGCGCTGGCAGAAGCCACGACTGCCCGCATTGCAGCGCAGAGCGCTGTAGAATCTGCCAGCGCAGCGCTGGCACCCGAAGATGCGGCAGCGATCCAGCCGCTGCGCCAACGCCGTGCCGAACTGTCGGCCGAACGCGCGCAACTGCGAACAACCGCAGGCGATCAATATCCCACCGTTCGCGCGCTGACCGATCAGATTGCACAGCTCGATCGAGAGATCGCCCAGGCTGAATCACGCTCGGGGAGCGCAGTGCGGGCACGCTATCGACAGGCTCTCGAGACCGAGCAGCGCCTGCGTGACCGTGTGAATCAACTGCGCTCCGAGTTCGTTGGCCAGCGCCGTGATAGCGTGCAGTACAACATTCTCCAGCGCGAAGTAGACACGAACCGGTCGCTCTATAACGCTCTGCTCCAACGCTACCGCGAGATCGGTGTCGCCGGTGTTGGCGAAAACAACATTGCAATGGTGGACGCCGCCGAAATTCCTACAATCCCCTCCGAACCCAACCTGATCCGCAATTTGCTTCTGTCGCTCCTCATCGGGGGTGCGGCCGCGGGCGGCATTATCCTGCTGCGCGAGAAGCTCGATCAAAGTGTTCGCGATCCTGCCGAAGTTCCCGAACTCCTCGGCGTTCCCCTCTTGGGAAGCATCCCGAAGGTCACCGATGAAAGTGTTCAGGACGCCCTCGATTCCAAGCATTCAGAATTGCACGAGGCTTATTTTAATCTCTTCACAAACCTCGGCTTCCTGTCGGATACCGGCGTTCCCAAATACCTGATGATGGGCAGTACGCGCCCCGCCGAAGGGAAGAGCCTTTCCAGCGTAGCGCTGGCAGACATTCTGACCGATCGTGGAAAGCGCGTTCTGCTGCTCGATGCCGACATGCGTCACTCGGGCCTTTCGACGTATCTTGAAGTGTCCGGCGGCAGGGGCCTCAGCAATGTGCTGCGCGGCGAAGAGGATTGGCAATCGATGGTACAGACGGGCACCCCGTTCGAGTTTGCCGTCCTGCCCTCCGGCCGCCAGCCGCCAAACGCAGCAGAGTTGCTCGCCGGTGATCGTTTCAGGAACTTCCTCGCTACTCTTGGAGAGGCCTATGATCATGTGATCGTCGACGCACCGCCGGTTCTCGGCCTGGCGGATGCTCCTCTCATTGCCTCGGCAGTCGACGGTGTCGTCCTCGTCATCGAGGCCAATCGCGGCAAGATCCGCATGATTGCTCAGTCACTCGATCGCCTCGAGCTTGGCGGAGGAAAGGTATTTGGAGCGATCGTCACCAAGCTGGATCAGCGCAACCAAACCTATGGCTATGGCTATGGTTATGGCTATGGTTATTCATACGGAGAAAAGGCCGCGGCCGAGTAACGCTTAGGAGGCCGATAAGAAGTGTTTCCCCGGGTAATCCTCGCTTGTCTCGTGCTGCTGTCAGCCCCTTACTGGGCCCTTTATGCTCAAGCAGCTTCGGGTGGTTCCATCCCCTCATGGGCTGAACGGATCGACGGCTTCCGGCTTGCCGACACGGTGCGCGGCGAGCTCCGGACCTCAGGTGACGGCGAGGAAGCGAGCCTTGTGGTAGGTGGAGCGACCGTTTCCAAGGCGAGAGCGGCCTACTCGGCAGAGCCGCTGGCGACCGATGCGCTGTTTGTTGCAGCGCTGGCCTCTGACGAGAGCGGGCCGACTATACTTTCTGCTGCCAGGGAGATCGACAAACGCAACAGCCTGATCGGCTTGAGCCTCCTCCAGATGGAAGCGCAGCGAAACGCGACGGAAGGGGTTCTGGCGCTCGTAGACCAGCTTACTCGCGTTCGCCCTCAACTGGCGCCGCAATTTGTTTCGGTACTTTCGAAAAGCTTGGCCGAGGAAAACTCACTGCCGCTGCTCGAGCAAGCTCTCGCAACCAATCCGGCTTGGGCGGCTTCGTTCTGGAGGAAGGTTCCAAAAGAGAGCGCTTCCCTCACACACTTTGTGAATCTTCGCGAGAAGATCTCACCACCGGCGGACCTGACAAGCGAAAGGAGCTTACTCCAAGCCCTGATTGGTTTCGAGCGCTTCGAAAAGGCCTTTGAACTCCACACAGAATTCCAAAAACGAAACGACACCGGTTTAAGTTACCCTCCCCTAGACTGGCAATTGACCCAGACGCGTGATGTACAAGCTCGGCAAACGTCGGGATCAAATTATGCCCTATTTATTCAACGCGACACCGCCGGAAAAATTGCGGAGAAATTAGTACAGCTCGAGCCGGGAGAGTTCCGACTTTTAGGCGAACTCTCTACCCGGCAAGGCGAGGCGAAGCTAAGCGCTGAGCTACGTTGCGCGACGAACAATGGCAATCAGACTTGGCCAGCGCGAGCAGAATTTTCGAGCGCTCGTTGGTCAATTTCTAGGGGATCTTGTCAGTATGCTTGGTTGACCGTTTCAGGTTCGGCATGGAATAGTTCGTTAAATTTTGATGGCACCATCAAAGGTCTGGATTTCGAAAAGAAATAAGCCAACGATGCCAACTGGTAAGTAGGGGAAACAGATCGTCGGCGGGCCATCATGTCTGAACAGAACATCGACCGGGAAAACGCGGAAACGTTGGGGAATGTCGAAAGACCAACTCGGCCACCACGTCACTAGCGTCCACCTTCCACTCACCTGACGACGGTTTTTTCGAGCTAAAGATATGCCCGGAGGGAGCAAGCGAAATTCGCCCAGCTGCGTTTCGTTAGCCCCTCAGAGAGCGACTGGTTCGCTTCGGGAGACGCGATCTATTCGCAGGCACCGGGCGACAATGCGGCGACAAGTTCGGGCTATGGCTATTTCCAAGCACGCCTTTCCTTGGGCTACCGGTTTTAATCTCGCGCGAAGACGGGCTCCTCGGTTACGATACAAAGTTGTCTGCCTTTCCAACTCGCCCAAAGATTTTGGGAAAGAGGGCGACACCTGATCGTCAGCTTCCACCTATCATCGGACAATTCCGGTGCTCATTATCGAAGCAAAGCTGCCGGTCCGCTCATAGGCTTGACCAAGGAGAGCGTGAATTTCCGGATTGGGGCCGCATTGCTGACCGACCGATTTGGGGCCGAAAGGAGATTGCCCGCTTTTGATCAGCTGATACGGCAGACCAGACATTCGGTTCGAACCGTGCGGTGCGGTGCCACCGCCAATGCAGTGATGACTTTGCTGCCACTTCGATCGTGCGCGGCTGGCGGTGATGGGCCTTGGCGCTGCCCCATCACGATCCCCCGTAGCACGGGTCAGATTCCCACCCCGGGGCCGGGGCGACCAAGATGAATTTCTCAATCATGGGCAAGGACAAAAAGCGGAGTTCGGTGATTTGCGCGATTTCAAAAATAGCCTACAACAAATCTGCTACATATGCGGTGACAGACAACCCTCTAGTGCATCCGACTGAAGATGGATCTCAACAGAAATTTCGATCAATGATTCGCGAAGAAGATCGTAGATGAAACAAAAGAACGAGCTGCTGGAAGCGCTCCGTGTGAACCGACCCGATTTTCCTGACGATGTCGAAGAGGAGGCAACACCTTCTTTGACATACATGGTCAACAGCCTTTGCGAAGGGGGAAAGCAGTCTCGTTCAACATACCATTTAGACGGCTCGAACGGATATTTCCGGCAAGATATTTGCGGTCGGAAATCCAGGGGGGCACTGATATTTGCTGTTGATTTCATCCTCGTAGATTCGGATTGGGGTAGCTTTGAAGGGTGGATCTATAATGTCCGCAGCAAGAGCTCTCGCAGCTATTTCTTCTCAAAGTATGAGATTTTCCCAGACGATTTCCCAGGAATGTACTTGGTCTGCGAAGGAAAGCCATTCGTTGAGGATGACCCGCCCGACTATGATGTCTTTAGTGGGCTTGGGGCGACGCGCTTTGAAGATTAAGTCTTTGCAATTGAGGTACATACGGGATTAGTCGCGCTAAGGCATCGAACCCAGCAGGAGTTCATTATGGAAAAGAGTTTTGGCGGAGGTGCTAGAGAGAATGCAGTCGAAGTGACAAAGCCTTTGACTAATCGAGAGAAGGACATTCTTCTTGATCGTATGAAGCGCTTTCGATTCGATGGCTACTTTCGTGGTGGCTGCGCTCATCATGCCCATGCAGCATTGATGCTTACCAACCCATCGATACAAGATCGTCTTCAGAAAGTCTGGGCTCTTCCGGCGGCAGGAACTCAGCACATCCGCCTACCAACCTCCGTTGGTGCACCAGTCGATGTCCCTTTCCATGTTGCACTCGCTTTCGCGAATCAGCGCGGGGAAACCGAGATATATGACGGTTGTCTCGCCCATGGACGTTTTCTCTATACTACAGAATGGGTGCAACTATTTGAGGCTAATCAGAACCGCATCACGATTACTGAGGGAAACTACTGGGATTACGACGGCCGGTCCGGCGAGTTCGTACGCTACACTCCAGAATTACATCAGAAGATGATACTTCCTAAGCGAATTGCGCGAGATAGAACTGTGAGCACCGGATATATCTGTTCTCGCGTTGAAGCCATGATGTCTGATCCCACTGCGCTTGGCACTTATCTCGAAAATGCGGTTGGCACCTCTGAAGAGGATGGGGATTGTGCGGGTGTGGTGATTGGATATCGGATGGCTCGGCGGCACTGGAATGCCCTCTTACGTCCTGAGCAGCCCCTGCCACCACCTTCAGCTGCTTAACTAGTGGTCGATAGGCGTTATTTTTACGCAGTATTCGATTACGGGCGGACGACCTTGCAGACCGTGACCCAAGTAGAGCTCATCCGTCACCACTGCGATTGCCTGCCCCGGCTCCAATTCGAGCCCTACTGGATAACGATTGCCGGATTGAGGGTCGACTTGATAATGCGTTACCAATAGCCCCATGGAGCCAGCAGGATACAGGGGAGGGGTATACACCTGAAACAACTGAGGAGTGCCCCAGTAAAACCTCTGCTTGGGAGAAAAATGCTGCCCTGGCGTTCCTCCGCTGGCCATGCATTGACTGTAGAATGCGGTCATTTTTGGTGGCAAAGGTTCAGTCGGTAATTCTGTAGGATCTAACTCGCTGACGTGTCGATCATCTCCGCGTTCTTGTGCAAGAGCGCCAGAAGTTGCCGCCCAAAAAGCCATTAGCCCTAGAGCAATACGCATATAATCAGGCTCCCTTCTCCATGGCCCGTTTATTAGCCGCAAAACCTACGTGTAGGAATATATGTGCCGTAAGCCGGGCACCCGCAATACCCTTGCTGTTTCGTCGTTAGAGCCTTAAGCAAAACTTACGGCGTAGATCTGCGGACGGCGAGTCCCATCCTGATTTGCTGCGTAGGCAGCGATCTTGCGGGACGATCCTGTGCTTCTTCCGCTGCGAAGTGCTGAAGGTCCTTCGGCGGATGTCTTTCCTTACCTGTCCGCTAGTCGATTTAGATTAGGTGGCTATGGGCTTCATCTTCATTTCTACATCATCACGTTGAAACCAAACCGACCAAAGATTTCGGTCTTAATGTGTGTCACCTATAGTGCGGTGGGAGCGAACGCATCCGTTGTGATTGAGCTTCGACTCTTCTCGCCTGTATAAATGGGCGTTGCCGGTGCGACTTAGTGTCAGCGTTTAGGAAGGCGCCTAGCGCAACCAAGCGTCCAAAAATAGGGCGCAAAGCAGATATCGACAAGGATTGGTTTCGACGCTTCAGCATGAGTTTTGAGTCCTGAAAAAGCTATCGAGATCGTCGCCCAACTAATCGACAAAAAAGTCGAAAATTGTCGAGTTCGCGGTGGCGGACCCGCATTTTAGCCCGCATTCAATTCCAAGGCGCATGATCAAACGACTGGAGAGAGGTCGGTGCGGTCGGTCCGCACCATGACACTGACCTGAGCGGCTGCGGGGCAGACGATCGAAACGAACAATGCCAAAGCAAGCGAGCGTTTCATTCCCATCTCCCTTGGGTCAGCGGGCTACTGCGGCACGAAGTCGAGCCGGGTGAGCGGGTTGCTCGGACCCTGCGAAGTGTTGTGATAGGCGAACTGTCCTGAGCCGATATTGCAGCCCGAACGATCCACCGCGATCCCACGCCCGTTCAGATAACTCGCCCATTGGGCCTCGAAGCGGTCTTGAAACCGGTCTTCGTAACTGATCCGCTTGGTCGTGAGCGGCGAGATATAGGCGTGGTAGACAGACTCGACACGCTCGACCGAACGGCTCCCGATCGTCTCGGTAAACGTCTTCTGCTCGATGCGCGTCGCATAGCACCAGACCTCTACATCCGACATTCTGGAGGCACTGCCTCCCGCGCTTGCGGAGCTCGCGGATGACGGGCCACCGTTCGAAGAAGCAGGCGGCGTAGATAGCGTTGGCATGGTGTCGGGTGTCGAGCCTCCGGCATTCCCTGATTGCGCACGAGCAATCGTGCGCTGGAACTGGCGTTCGCTCGCCTCCGCGTCGGCGGTCACCTCGGCTCGGCGCTGCTCCATGTAGGCATATTGCGCATCGCTGCCTCCGGAGGCCCCGACGGCCGCGCCGCTCATCGCTCCGGCAATCGCGCCCGCTGTGTCGCCGCCGCTGTCGGCATAGCCGGTCGCGGCGCCCATGATCGCTCCGGAAAGAGCGTCGAAGAGACTGTTGCTTTTCTCTTCTCGAGATTGCCTAGCGTCTGCGACCGTCGCGGCATAAAGCGATTCAAGATTATCCCCTGGTGCCAAAATGAATTTGTTCGTCAATCCCGTCTTAGCCCAACCTGCTTTTCTTGGCTCGAAGAATTGCTGTTCAAATTTCCCTCTATCAGTCGAAATTATCTTAATAAGTTTACCCTCAGGTCCGAAAGGTTCTATGACGAACTCTGAAGGACTAGAGGCGTATGCTAAGGCGCCGTAATGCAACTTAATTTTTCCAGTTTCTGGATCGACAAAATATCGGCGCACACCGGTTTGACTGGATTTATATCCATCCTCATGAGCGAAGTATATGACGTCTTCTTGGAGAACCACTCCTTCCAACAGCCAATCATAGCGCTTTATGATCGACCATTTTCCATAATCAACTCTCCAATTGTAGCCAACTAATGATGCCAGTGGTCCCCAAGTCTGATTGATGTCTGACACTGCACCCTCGATGACTTGATTGAATAGCGCAGACTTTTCTTGACTTAAAGGCGCAAACTCCGTCGATTTTTGGCCATCGACTATCGAAATGAGCGCGGGGGCCCCCTTAGGTTTGCTAGGTGGTGAGATGGTCATATAGATCTGCGGATTAGTTGTATCTAATCTAAGGGAGCCGTCGGACAACAAGCGCGGCCCTCCAGCAGATGGCGCTTTTAGGTGGCCGCCAGGGCAAAGAATTGGAGCGATCAATCCTTTTTCCAAAGAAGCCAACCATACGCTGGCGTCTCCATACTTAGCAAAGAAAAACGTAGGCTCCCCTTTGGGACCTTCATAATAACGGTCGGTATCAAATGATGAAAATGATTCTATTTCTACTGTTCGATTCTCGTCATTCCAGCAAGTTTCATCAATCTCTTGCGCTGATAATCGAGCCGGAATAAAGGCTAGGGCCGCATTTACTACGAAAAGGAAAATCAGTTTCATGAGGTGACCCTTTGCATCTTTCACCAGCCACGCGCAGCAACAGGCGTCTTTAGTGTAAATCCGCGCGGGATACGCTTTGCGCTGTATGCCAATCACGGTCCTTCCAGTGAGAGCGGGTGGCCCATCACATGCCGAACTCGCTGTTGCAGGAAAAATAATCGCTCGTTGATCCGAGTTCGAGAACTTCGGTATCGAGATCAGATGACGGGACATCTCAAAGCGAAACATGATGGAACGGCGACCCCGAACGGGGTACGAAGTCCGTCATATCGCCATTGCGGACATCGAACTGCGGCTCGCCGGTTAGGCTGTATCCGGCAGTGCGGCACGCGCTCGCGAAGCGTCCGATCAGGTTACCCTCTATCCAGGCGTTGGCTCCGGCAATCGAGTCCGGCCAGTCCGACGGTATCGGGATTTCGGTTCCCGCCGTGCATTGGTGGTTGGCGTCCCGCCAGCCCTGCTGCTGCGCGATGTCGGCCGACAGCACCACGCGCAAGGTGGAGTAAGGCAGTTGACGCGCTGGAGAGGCTGTCGAAGTCGAAGCTGCTGTCTGTCCTGAAGATGGGCTGACCTGCGCAGAGGGCGATGGCATCGGATCGGAGCCTGACACCTTCGCGTTGCCGGACTGAGCCCGCGCGATTGTGCGCTGGAGCTGGCGTTCGCTCGCTTCCGCGTCGGCGGTCACCTCGGCGCGGCGCTGCTCCATGTAGGCATATTGCGCATCGTTGCCTCCGGAAGCCCCGACCGCCGCGCCGCTCATCGCTCCGGCGATCGCGCCCGCCGTATCGCCGCCGCTGTCGGCATAGCCCGTCGCCGCTCCCATGATCGCACCGGAAGCAGCTGCGAATATGCCGTCTCTTGATCGCTCCTTCCTTTCGCGCTCGGCTCTCGCTCTATCAACGAGTCCCTGCTGGTGCGCAGCAAGTTGAACCTGTGCTGCTCCCTTATTTTCCAGTGCTAAGCGAGCGTTGGCTTCTGCTTGCCGAGCATCTTCGTTCCGCCCAAAGGCAGCGTAGAGCTTGGCGAGAGCTGCGTAGAATTCCGGCGCCTTCGATGCAGCATAAGGAGATTTTGAACGGAGGGCGGCTTCAATGGCGGCTAGCTGTACGCGGCCCCCGGTCGCACCTTGCAGGGCGTACATCGCCGCAACGAAAAGATCGTCACTGGTTTTTGCATTTCTCTCCGCAGCGGCTAACGAGGTCAGGATTTTGTCCTGATCCTTTTCCGCAGCGGCTTGTTGAACGGCATACAGCTCGCTTTTCATGCTTTCCGAGATGTCATAGCGTGGTGCGGCTGATTGAGCGTAGGCACTTGCTTGTGAGACGATTGCGATCACTGCTAGCAAGGAAACACAGTTCGAAAACCTCATAAGTTCTACCCCCATCCGGTGACAAGAATGAATCAGTCTCTTATTCATCCAACCATCGAACATCTCTTAGTTTGTTAGGATATCGATTAACAGCAGCAAAAGACGGGATTGGTGGGCCAACAATCTGAATGGCGGGTATCTCCCGCAAACTTCACCGAGAAAGTACTAGCGCGCGCCCGCGCACCGGGTGCTTCGCCTCCATTACCCTCATACGCCGCGCAGGCTCCAGCGCCGTCTGCCGCTCGCCCGAACGCGGCTTGATCGCGTCGTCCAGCTTCTCACGGCTGTCAGTAGATCGCGGCGTGGTGCCGCGCGCGGCTGACCGCGACATGGGTGGTCTTCGCGTCCACCGTCATCGCGCGGTGGCTTTCCGAATGAGTCATCGATCTATCGGCGGTCGCGCCCTGGCTGCTATGCACGGTTCCAACCCACCCATGGCGAACGTGCCGGCCGCGGATCTGGTCCAGCGACTGGTGGTATTACAACCTGCGTGGGCCTTTAACTATCATGCGTGAAACTTGGCATTTATCGCCTTGCGCGAGAGTTCTTGGCCTTACGCAGAATTTTATCGAGAATATCCTTGTCCTGGACGGATTACCGGCTGCCTACAAGCTGCAGATTTGCTTCACGTCCCCCACCAGCACCCGGCGCGCTCGATTGCTCAGCAATGAGCACTTTTGTGATCCAACGGCAGCTTTCGGGCGACAATCGCGCAAACTAAAATGACCGAAATGGGGGCGCAAAGCTGTCACACCCAAGCTGGGCTAGGCGGCATCAACCAGGCGCAGCGTCCCTTCCCCACCTCGACACCGATCGAGGTAATCAGCCCAGTCCTGCATCATGCCTCGACGAGGAACGAGATACTCCGCAGCATTATAAGCATCTCGCACTTCGTCGTCGTCACTGTGAGCGAGTTGCATCTCAACCCAATCCTTGTCGTATTTGCGCATCCAGGTAGACGCCCCCGGAAGCGGGACCAGTTGCTCATTGGCCCAAGTGCTGGCGAGGCTACGAAATCCATGCACCGTTTGACGGGAATGGTACCCCAACCGGTATAGCCCATAAATCATCGTGTTCTCGGATATGGGTCTGTTAGGCTTGGTACCGGGGAAGATGTAATTACAGTCCGAACGCGCGATCATCAATTTCACGATGGATGCGGCCTGCGATGAAAGCGGAACGAGATGTTCCCTCTCCATCTTCATCCGTTCCTTCGGAATTCTCCAGACCGGCGTTGGTCCGTCGAGACCTTCGAATTCATCTCTTTCGGCAAAGCGAAGCTCCGAGGTGCGCACCCAAGTTAGGAACGCGAAGGAGAGGGCCGCCTTTGTAACGTCCGAACGCCGGCTGGCTTCAGCCTCGTACCCTTCGATTTTCTGTAAAAGCTCAGGCAGCTCGCTGGTCAGGACCTTCGCCATGTGCTTCACGCGCGGTTTGGGCTTCAGAGCAACCCCGAGATTAGCAGTCGGATCAAGCTCACAAAGTCCGCTTGCGATAGCAAACTGGAACACTTGACCGATGCACTGCTTGGCGCGGCGGCTGATGTCGAGAGCCCCTCTCTCCTCAATCTTCTTGATAACACTGAGAACGATCGGAGGAGTAATTTCAGTCAGTAGGAGATCGCCCAGCGCAGGAAGTACGTCGCGTTCCAGACGAGACCAAACACGCTTGGCGTGGGCTGGTTTTATGCTGTCTAGTCGATTGTTGTGCCAGTTTGTCGCTACGACCCTGAAAGTCTTCTCGGCTGAATAGTCGCGGCCAGGCTTGTGCACCATCGGGTCTTTGCCTTCGGCAAGCGCTCCCTTGGCGATCTTCTTCAACTCTCTCGCGGCGGAAATCCCGACCTTGGGATAGGCGCCAAATGACAAGAGCTTTTCCTTGCCGCGGTAACGATACTTCATTTGCCACAGTTTGGAGCCGTTGGCTTTCACGAGCACAAACAACCCTTCTCCGTCTGCCAGCTTGTAGTTCCTCTCAGCAGGATTCGCCTTTTTGATCTTCATGTCCGTCAACGGCATCGGGGGTATCACTCCTTTTCCTTCTCCACGAAAGTACCCCCAAAATACCCCCACACCAAATCCGGCTTCATGCGGATCCATGCGGAAGCAAGCGGACGCGCATCACACGCAACCCGCTGAGATAAATTTGTTTTTTGGAATGATACGGAAGCATGCGAACCCATACGGATTCGACTATGGTAGCGGAGGAGGGACTCGAACCCCCGACACGCGGATTATGATTCCTCATATAAGCCACGTCTTTCTGCAGCCTAGCGCTGAACGTGTTGCATATGTGTTGCGTGTAATTTTAGTCCGACAGGTGTTTTTTCCCTTCGGATGCGAGAATCCGCATCGTAGATTCGACCTGCGCATACGCGTGATTCAATGGTTCGAACTCGCGATAAGGGCTAGACTGCACCACGGCATCTAGGGCGAGCGATGCCAGATTAAGCTCTTTCCCGATGCTTTCAGGCAAAAGAAGAGTTGCGATAGCGTAGGTTGTCTCAAAATTTGTCCGCGCCATTTCAAATCGCTCTCGCTCCTTGAAAGTGCCTAATGAGCGGTTCGTCTCCAACCGATCCACCCAATGTCCCAATGAAGTCTGGACCTCTCCGAGCGCGGAAAGGGCTGAGGTGTAGGCATCAACCCGCCTCTCCCAAGAACGTTCAGCCTTGAACCGCTCCAAGGCAGCTTTGACGGCGTACCATGCAATAAAGGCGGTCACCCCGATTTGAGCAATCGTTGTGCCAATGCCAAAGGCGATCTCTTCGCCGCTCATGCGAATAAATCCCGGCTTGCGTCGGTGGCCAGTTGCGCGTCTAGCTCGGCATCTTTCAATAAATGCCCGTATGTGTTGAGGGTTAGCGCGATGCTTTTGTGCCCTATCCAAACCTGGAGGCGTTTGAGGTCCACTTTACTAGCAATCCATGCGCTGGCGGCTGCATGACGCAACTCGTGGAAGCCATAGCGACCCGTCAGGACAAGATTGCCCTTCCCGTCAATGATAGGTTCGCCGTCTTCCCCTAGCTTCAACTCGGTCAGTCCAGCGCGCAGCTGAAGGGGGTTATACATTCGACGCACAAGGTTGTTGTGTCGGAGCGGCGTGCCCGTTGAGCTGGGGAAGGCCAGCCCTGCTGCCGAGGGTGGGCTGCGCAATTTCCAGCGCTTCAATTCCCTCACGAGTTCGCCGGGTATCGGGATGGTCCTACGACCAGATTTGCTTTTGGGCGGGCCTATCACGCCCCATTGATCGGCGCGTTGGCGAACCGAGATGGTTGCAGCGTCAAAGTCCACATCCTTCCAGCGCAACCCGCGCAATTCCGAACTACGTAGCCCGGTAAGGATTGCAGTTAGGATTAGCGGGCGCTCATCGTCGCTGGCAGCGCCAATCATCTTCTTCAGGTCAGTCCTGCTGGGCGGCTCGATTTCTTCCTTACCGCGCGCATCGTCCGGTATCTTCACTCCTCGTGCCACATTCTGCCCAACAAGTGCGCCGATACGAAGCCCGTTGTTGAGGATGGCGGAAAACTCGCGAATGATTTTCAGGGTCATGGCGCGAGAAACCGTGCGTAACAACTCGTCACGGTAATTCTCGATCTGCACCTTTGTGAGTGCGGACAGTTTCGTACCGCCGAAGGTCGCCACGATATAGAGGCGATGCAATTCTTTGTAGCGCTTGATGGTGCTGCGCTCCAGGTCCTCGGCTTCGGCTGCAGCAATGCGAAGCTTGGCCGCGTCCTTTACGGTGATACTGTCACGGTCGTGGGTGTGAACCCCTTGGCGAACTTCCGTTCGTGCCCGGTCGGCATATTCATCTGCCTCCTTTTTAGTCCGGAACTGCTTGGAGCGCCGCTTGCCGTTCTGGTCGCGATAATCGACCTGCCATGCAGTTTTGCGCTCGCCATTTGGGGTGGTCCAGTTGCGTTTTCTCACGGACATTAGAACGGTATCCACGAATAATCGTTTTCGACGAATTTACGGGCCTCTTCTGCCCCATCATCGGTCAGCGCTTCGGGGTCGTTGTCCCAAAGTCTGTGCAATTCCTTTCGCACCCGAATATTGCTTCGGTCAGGATAATAGCTTCTCAGATGGATACCGTGAGCGTCCTGCGGCAACCAGTCGTGAAACTCCCTCTCAAAAATAGAGGTGTTCACTCCAGCATTGTCCTTGGCCGCCGCTAGAATGACGCGAAGTGCTTCTGAAATCCCTATGACCATGTAGGTGTAAGATTTCGACCACCTCATTCCGGCAAGCAAAATCCGCAATCCACTCAGATCGCAAATTCCAACCTTTGCTGCAACGGTGTCCTTATCCGCTTGCTCGAACTGAATGTCGCGGAAAGTAGCTAGCGACAATGCCAAATAGATTGGCTCAGCCTTCCCTTCATCCATCCGCCTTTCCTGCAAGACCGCCAGCGCCCAACCCGAGGCAATTTTCGTCCAGTGATTACTCACCGCACCACAAGCTGTCTGCGCTGGAACTCCGCTTGAGATTAGGTGAAAAGCAGTGACTAATTTGAAGAGGTGCTCTCCCGAGTAGGTCATCTTGGCACCCCGCCCAATGTTCACCCCATCGGGAAAGCCCATCCGTTGGAGTTGCTTTATGCGACTCCGGAAGGTGCCAACCCGGTCGGGGTGGATGCGGAAGTGAGCAGAAAGAACAGCTTCAAGTTGACCGTAGCTAAGTTCCAACAATCTATCCCCATATCTGAGTGAGAGATACACCCCTATCCCTTGACATGAACGCGACGCAACGTCAAAGTGGGATACAGGTATCACTCACACTCAAAGGGAGTCAACGGAATGCTTGGAATTGACCTTATCAAGGGCGCGGCAGGCGTAGAGCGCTACACTGAGGGCGTGCTGTCGCAGCGCCAAGTCTATCACATGGTTGAGAATGGGCAGCTGCCCGTCATCCGCAAGGGCCGGACGCTCTACTTTCGTAAGTCCGCTCTGGAAGCCGCGTTTCAGACCGAAGCGGCATGATTGCCCTGCCCTGTCGAGGGCCAATTCAAAAGGCCACCGCTGTAGGAAGGGATGGCCCGAATATCCGTATGGAAGCGGAACGTTTCTGCCTGCGCATTATAGCCGAACTCATTCAGCTAGTCCAGATGCTCATTGCGTCCACTTCCCTACGGCATGAAGTCGGAAAGGGAACATATGGGATACAAACTGCTAGCGGTATATCCGCCTGAATATGATGACCACGAAATTGACGGTGGCATTGACCGCCTGACGTTCGACTTTGGCGAGGCACTTGCGCTCGCCGCTGGTTATGTCCGAAACATTAGCACGGCGCGCCTGCCGTTGGGGGGTGCAGCGTGACCAGTTACAACCCCCACTATGCACGCGGCACGGCAGCAGGCTCAAAGGGTCACAGCGCGCAGGCCAAGGCTAATAGCGAGGCTGCGGCCCGTGAAGTCACACAGGACCTCGGGAGGCGGCACAGTCAGGTGATGGAGGCTTTCGAGCCATACGGGCCTGCCGGGGAAATTCCGGAAACCATTGCCAACGACCTTGACCTGCCTGTGCACGTTGTCCGCCCTCGATGTGGTGAACTCCGAAAGCGCGGCCTGCTCCATGAGGTCGGCAAGCGGCCAGGACTCATGGGCTGCGATGTGATGGCCTACTCCGTTATCCGACCGGAGGAAGCAGCATGAGCAGCGGCGATGTAATCTTGTCGCGGGATGGCGAGGATTGGGTGGTTACACTCAATCCTCCTGACCCTAGCGGCCTTCACGAAACCGAGCGTCGTTTCTCCGATCTTCGGGACGCGCGCGGGACGATGGGCGGAATGAGGCTTGTCCTCGGTCGGCGCAAGGTCGACGAAACAGGGGAGCTGTGAATGGGGAAACGTAAACGCCCCGCGAAGCCCAACGCGAAAGGCCGCAATAACGGGTCGCGTCGGTTCGCCATGCTCGACCATGCGTTGCTGTGTAGTGCCGCATACTCAAGCCTCGATAGCAACGACCGGTCCCTGCTGACAGAGTTAATGATGCTCTACAACGGCATCAACAATGGTTCGCTGTATCTATCTGTCAGGGATGCGGCGGCTCGAATAGGTGTTTCGGATTTGGGCATCGCCGTTCGGTCGTTCGACAACCTGACCCACGCTGGCTTTATCGAGTGCGCCAAGACCTCTCAGTTCCGCTCTAAAGCAAGCGAGCAATCAAGAGCGCGGTGCTGGCGGCTGACAATGCATTCGTGGCCGGAAAGTCCAAACCCCAAGCGCCGAGCGCCAACCAATGACTGGCGTGATTACGCACCTCTCTCCGGCAAGGCTGCGCGGCGTGCTGACAAGCGACTTAGGGTCCTCGCAAACTACAAGAAGAAGGAAGTCAGCGGCTATTTTCCGGTTCGGGATTCCAGAACAGTGGTAGAAGAAACGCCGATTATGGCCCCTGCTCCCGTTCAGGATTCCAGGACGCTAAAACCACAAAAGGTCGGAAGACTGCCAATCCTTCGTGTTCGGGATTCCAGCACACATATACATACTACCAGGGGTAGGTGTTGGGCATCGGCAATCAAATGGCCTGCAAAAGACCCCAAACACGTTTTGGCCCACTTCGCGCACGAAAGGTTGGCAGCATGACTGAACAGCCATTCGTAACCGACACCAACGGCAATCTTGCCCACCCGAAGCGCCGTAGAAAGTCCACGATAATCGACCGCGATGTTTCCTCCCGAAGCGCGCCTTACCATCGAGCGGGGCGAACGCCTTTGGGCGGCACAACCGACACTTGGCAAGCTGACGGCATCCTATGGCGAAGATCGCCCAAGTGGGGCGCGGTCATCCGAAGAGCGCGTCGAGGGTAACGCAACGGAGGAACTGCGGAAGCTGTCTGGCATGTTCCCCCCGGCGAGCTGGCGGGCATTTCAAGCCATGGCGCGAGATGGCGAGAGCGCAGGCAAGTCAGCTCGCTTCCTGAAAGTTCCGGCGGGGCAAGCCAACAAGGTCATGCAGGCCATCATGGGGCAGATTGCAACCATCGCGGCGCGGCGGTGATGCCCGTTTAATATCGGCGGGATAACGGGCGGTCGGGTCGCCGCGAGCCGCGTAAGTACGGGGCAACTACGGGGCTGCGGGTCCAGCCTGTTTGAATTTAATCAGACGATTTCAAAGGTGCACGAAAAATCGCTCCGCTGACTAAGGCGAAGGGCAAGAAGGCTATTTACTCCTTCCGGAACGGTTGAGCGGTCTTTCACTCTGCAATGCTTCGAGGTTCTGACGAATGGAGCGCTTATATCGCTTCCAGCCGTAGGTGTTGTCCTGTTTCGCCATGATGTAAACTGCTAGGAGCATTCCGATCGCCGCCCACATTCGCGGAAATTTTAGGAAGACCAGTCCTTCGGTGAACAAAAGAGCGATGAAAGCATAAACGCTGATTTGCCAAGCATACTCCGTTGGGCTTAGTGGCTTTGGTTTGTAGCCTTCCGCTCGACGTTGAGCCTCTTCCATGAGATGGTCTTTGTCCTTCATCCGCCTCGACTAACATTCGGATTGAGAATGGAAAAGCCCCCCCGCTGATCATGGCGAAAGGCTACAGGGCCAGAAGTCATGCTTTTGGGTATTGTCGCCCTAATCTTGGCGTTGCTAGTCCGTCCTGATTGACTTTAGATTGAGGGGCCTGGAGTCAGTATGAATGGGGATAGCGACCGTGATGACCTGATCAAGGCTGCATTTGTATCCGGTGGGTGTGTCGCGATAGGCTGGCTTTGGGACCCGTGGTATAGTGGAAGTGCCATGGCGAAGCTGTTTGATCTGCTGCTGACATGGGGTGGAGGCTTTATTTTCGTGGGCACTCTAATCCAGCTCTACGATGGCCAGCCGAAGTGACGCGACGACGCGAGATTGCCAACCACGGAGGGGAATTTGGAAGATATACTGATGGCAGTCTGGTGCGTTGGCTTTATAGCCGCGATGGTGGTTTTTTGGGCAATTCCTACTTGGAAGGCACCCAGTCCGTGGGCTCTTGTGACAGCACTCCAATCTATAATGTTCGCTACCGTATGGCCTTTGTTCCTCTTACTCTATTTGATGGAGCGGTCTGGCGACGACAAGAAAAAGCCCCCCGCTGAGTAGAGCGAGGGGCTACAGGGCTTTAGGGGGCTGCCCTGTTAACTGAGAACTGTGGCTGTCTTTCGGGCGGCGACGATTGCGCGACGAACCTTGGCAATCGGGAAGGCGATGACTTCACAATCTGCAGGCTCTGCTTGGCGAGCAGCATCCATGGCTTCGACTGCCTCGCGCTGTATCTCGCGCGCCAGCTTCAATGCCTCATGGACGGTAACGGAAAGCTGGGTGCCTTCCTGAATGTCGATTAGAATGCGCTCGCCGTTGAACTTGGCGGCGGTGGGAACGGTTGGTACAAGTTGCATAAGTCTGGCCCTTCATGAGAGGGTTAGAACAGGGCCGGGTTGAGGTTGCCGCCTCACTCGGCCCGCTTTGGCTTCATCACCTTAGCTGATAGGCTATCTATCACTGCTGGATATTTGACATAACCCTCATTGTGATATAATTTCTATCATCATGAACATTACACAATGCAAGATGGCGCGTGTTGGCCTTGGGTGGTCGGCAAACGAATTGGCTGAAAAGGCGGGGGTGGGTTACGCTACAGTGGCTCGCTTCGAAAGCGGCGGCACCCTTAATAGCGATAGCCTTGGAAAGATCGACAAGGCGTTCAAGGAAGCTGGCGTAGCGTTTATAGGTGGCGCTGGCCGCGTCGGCGCTACGGTCCCGAAATAGATCTTATCGCTTACCAGACGGTCATGCTGGCGCAATCGCTGACTGGAGAGGGGACAGTAGCCAAGAAGGCTTTCTTTCCAACCATGGGCGTTGAGGCGCGGCCTAACAGGGTCTATGTGGGTTCCGGCTTCGCGAGGCCCAATCACCGTCACAGGGCGGACTGACTGGCGCGGTGCTTCCATTTGGGAGTTATCTGGTCTCGCGGAGTTTCAGCGTGCTTGTCGCTTTGTGTTTTCCGGTGCTAAACTAAGCGCATGATGTTACCTGAGCCGATCGCTATCCTCATGGTGCTGGTGGCCCTCATCACCGTTGGCCCATGGGTGAAAGTGGCAATAGCCAAGACACCCGAGACCCAAGGTAAGGCGCTCTCATTTGCTGCGACTGGAACGGCGGTTTTCTTCGCCCTCATTGCTTTGACTGGAGCCGCCTACTCTCTCGTTTTGATTACGGCTGAATAGCATTGCGACCGGTGGCCCTCGCTTTCTCCGGTGTTGGTGGCGGTGTTTTACTTGGGCTGGCCGCCGTTGCTGTATCCTCCTCGCCAACTGAATATGCGGTCTGCGGTGCTATTCGCTCTAACTGTGTTGTCGATGGCGATACGGTCTGGCTCGATGGTACGAAGATACGAATTGCAGACATAGACACACCCGAGATTAGCAGCCCTAAGTGCGATGCCGAATATGCGCTTGGCATTCGGGCGCGCAATCGGCTGGTCGAGTTGATGAACGCTGTGCCCTTCGAGGTTCGCTCAATCGGCAATCGAGACGAAGACAGATATGGCCGCAAGCTACGGGTTTTAATTTCTGGCGGTCGGTCGCTTGGCGATGTGCTCGTGAGCGAGGGGCTGGCGAGAACTTGGACGGGGAGGCGGGAGCCGTGGTGTTGAATTTGGATACTTCCGCCATCCCCTTATGATCAGGTCGTTAACTCAATATCTTTAAAGGGACGGGTCACTAATTCGGCGACTCGATTAGGATCATCAGAATGAACCGCGAAATTGCAAGATTTTGGATGGCGATTGTCTCGTTGTTTTGTGCGACACCTGCTTTCGCTGCCGACATTAGTCTCGAGGCCGACGATGGGTTGGACCTGATCTTCATTTCAGGCGAGATTGACGAATCAGACGTCGCTCATTTTCAAAGGTTAGCCGTTTCTAGCAGCCAGGCGCTGATCGTCCTCGAAAGCCCGGGCGGGGCACTTGATCCAGCCTTAAAAATTGGGGAGATTATCCGCTTGAAGGGGTTCTCTACCTACGTCCCAGACGGCACTGTATGCACCTCGTCCTGCGCACTTATCTGGGTTGCCGGGCAGACCCGCTATATCGCGACGACCGCATCTGTCGGTTTTCACGCGAGTTATGTCCTGTCGGGCGGAAGGCAAATTGAAAAAGGGGTAGGGAATGCGAGGGTTGGGCGGTATCTGACCCTTCTCAACCTGCCTGAGCGAGCAGTTATTTTTGCGACGTCGGCCCCTCCCGAAGAAATTGCGTGGATCAACACCGCCGATCCTTCACAGAGCGGCATCTCATTCGAAATATTCGATCTCGACAATTCTGAGACAACGTCCTCATCCAGCTCGATTGTCAGCGCCAATCGACCAGCACGGCTCGTGGATGTCTTCAATTGGGAACAGGGCACATGGAAAGTGCGCAATTTTGACGACCGCGATGGCTGCTACATGATCGCAGAATTTTTTTCCGAAGGTGAAGCGAATAATTACTCTTGGGTGGGGGCGGGCCTGCGAATAGACGGAAGTTCTTATTTGGCATTTCACAATCAGCGCTTCCAAGCAGTCAAGAATGATACCGACTACAAGATTGATCTTGCCTTCATGACGGGAGAGAAAGTGGACGATGGCTGGGGGACAAGGGACTTTGGCGGCATGGTCCATGAAGGTGGCATGACGACGTTGACAGCCTTCCTTGAATGGAAAGACCTAGAAAAAGATTTGGCTAACGAGGAGCTCATTTTCTTTTCCATGAATGGCGAAGTGATTGATGTCTTCCCCTTGAAGGGGTCACGAAGAGCGGTTCGCGAACTCAAGAGCTGTGTGGGCAGCGCTGGCGTTCAGTCGAGCGATCCTTTCGCGCGCTAACTGCCTAACCCCGGCCCGATACGGGTAGGCCGCTTTCCGCAACGCTGACACTTCAGCCGCATGCCAATTCCCTCCATGCTATAAGCATTCCAACCTCGTGCAAGGATGACTGCCAGCAAGTCGTGCGGGTCTAGCATGACGACACGCCCACACGCGCAGTCCACCCTCAGCTTGTATTTGTGGCGGGCGTAGTCTGCGAGGCTGTTGAGGCGCTTGGAGCTCATGGCGAGAACATGACAGGAACAAGTGAGTCGGGGAAGGCTTCTCATCGCATTGACTTTCGCCGAAATCTGTGATACTCAAGCGTCATATTTGAGTTTCTCAAAATCCATCGTCGCGAGACAGAGGGGCTGCAAAATGACCGAGGCCAGCAAGGGTCTAAATCCCAATCCGCTTCACTGCTTGCGTGCGGCGGCTCGTGGCGACCTAACCCCGCCTTCGGGCAAGTCGATGCGCTGGCTGCAAGCCGAAGTGGCGAGAAGCTATCCGAATGCCCAACTGCTATCGGAAGGCGACCATCTGCACGCGGTCTTCCCCGGCTATTATGACGCGCCTGTCCTCGGTAACCCGCAATCGGCTGGGCTGCGCAATCCGATGCAGGGCGGTCCGTGTCTTCCTCCCGGCTTCACGGTGCAGTGATGGCAAATGGTCGAAAGAGCGATGGCAAGTTCGCGCCCGGTAACGGTTTTGGCGGTCGGACTCCCGGTGCACGCAATCGCACAACACTGGCAATCGAAGCGCTTCTGGAAGGGGAGCACGAGGCTCTGACTCGCAAGGCAATCGACAAGGCTCTGGAAGGCGACACGCAAGCTCTCCGGCTTTGCCTTGATCGTATTGCTCCTGCTCGCAAGGATTCCCCTGTGGCATTTGAACTGCCAGCTATCCGGACGGCGGAGGACGCGGTTGCTGCATCATCTGCCCTTTTGGCAGCGGTGGCGGCTGGGGAAGTCACACCCGATGAAGCGGGTCGTGTCATGTCACTGCTGACTGCGCACAAGGTCTTGGTGGAAACCTGCGACCTCGAAAACCGAATTGCTACACTGGAGAATGCAAGATGAGCGCACTCATGCGAAGAGTGGGGGCCTTGGATAAGGGGCGCGGGTCCCTGAATGTCGGCGACCTGCTCGACAACCTCGCTGGCAAGACCCTGCGCGACGCACTGCCCGTCAATCCCACCTTGCAACGCTTCCTGCAAAACCTGCCTAGGAATTAGAACGTGGGTTATCTCGACAAAAGGCTGACAGCTTTGGAGCGTTCAGCGCCGCAACCGCAGATGCATCGGCATTTGAAACAGTGGCTCGGCATCCAGCTAACGGAGGAAGAGCGGCTGGAGGCTGACTGCTACGTTGAGCCGGAATTTGACGCAGTGGATTTGGAAGACTTTTCGCCGGAGGTGAGAGAATGGCTCGGACGGGACTAGTTCAGCGGGTGAAGGTTTTGGAGGTGGCAGACCATGCCGGCTTCAAGCCTTACGTGCAAATTATCCAGCACTTGGACCAAACCGAAGATGAGGCCATCGCGGCTTATGAAGCTGAGCACGGTGCCCTAGATGAACAAGCTAACATCCTCCTCGTCATCATCCGCAAGCCCGAGATTGCAAATGCATAGACTTGAGCCGCGCCTCTTTAGGTTGGAGAATCAAACAGCCTCGGTTGACAGGCGAACCACTGTCCTCATGTGCCCGGGTGAATGTGTGGAAACCAAGCTGGCAAATTGGCAGGAGCGATATGGTCCCTGCGATGTCGAACCACTTATCATTCAATTAGTCCCCCTCGCGGCTTAGGAGCGCAAACCGTGTCGCGCCTATGTTGCACGGACACGCGGGGAGAGCGCGGAACAGCTCGGAAACATGCCGAACACGATTGCAACAAACGCCCAATGACGCCCAACCACCATGTTTTCTAAGTTGTTCAAAAGACTATGGTTTTTGGTAGCGGAGGAGGGACTCGAACCCCCGACACGCGGATTATGATTCCGCTGCTCTAACCACCTGAGCTACTCCGCCCCGAAAGGCCTTGCGGCGGGCCCATAGGCCCGCTCGGCAGGCGGCGCATTTAGGGCGGGAAGACCATGCGGTCAACACTCATTTGCCCCTAAATGCAAAGCGGCGCAGGAATTCCCACGGACCACCGCGATAGGCATGCAGCGCGAGGCCGGGAAAGGCGAAATCGCGCGGCTCGATGAGGCCGGAAAGTTCGGCCTGAAGCGCCTTGGCTTCCTTCGAGGTGACCTTGTTCTGGATGGTCACATGGAGGCGCGGCCGGTGCTGGTCCTGGGCGGTCAGCATGCCGCGAAAATGCTCTGCAATTTCATCGCGCAGGGCGAGGAGGTCGGGACTCGACAGCTTTATGGCAGTGCCGCCGCCCAAGGACATCAGGCCCTCGACCCGCCCCTCAATTGGCGGAACTTCGCCCGCCAGCCGCGCGAGATAGCGGCGCAGCTCGTCCTCGCATTGCGCGGGGATGGCGTGGAAGAGCGTGACATGCGCCTTGAGATAATTGCGCTCGGGCGGGAAATGCTGCGTGCGCAAGTCGGTATAGCGGCGATGCAGTTCGGGCGGGAGTTCCGCCGTCAGGATGAGAGGTGCGCCCTCGCCGGTCACACCATCGCTCACATTTCCCCACGTTCGCGGCGCAGCTTGCGCCATGCGGCGGCGTTGCGGTTATGCTCTTCCAGCGTCTCGGCAAAGACATGCCCGCCGCTGCCGTCGGCGACATAGTAGAGCGCATTGGTCTCAGCCGGATCGAGCACCGCGGCGATGCTCTCACGGCCCGGATTGGTAATCGGGCCCGGCGGCAGGCCGGCGACTGCGCGGGTGTTGTAAGGGTTCTTGCTGCGCAGTTCCGACACGCGGATTCGGCGGCCCAAGGGCTTGCCCTTGGTAATCGGATAGATGGTCGTCGCATCGGCGCCCAGCATCATGCCGATGCGCACGCGGTTCGACATGACCCCGGCCACCATCGGGCGCTCTTCGGCCTGCGCGGTTTCCTTCTCGACGATAGAGGCGAGGATGAGCGCTTCTTCAGGCGAATCGACCACGGACTTATCGGTGCGCTTTTCCCAGACCTCGGCAAGGTAGCTGTCCATCGCTGCCTGCATTCGCGCCAACACCGCTGCCCGGCTCTCCCCACGTTCGAAATCGTAAGTGTCTGGCAGCACCGAGCCTTCTTCGGGCACTTCGATCGACCCTGTCAGCAGGTCCTCGGCCATCAATCGCTCGTAGACAAGGATGGACGGCAGACCTTCTGGGACGGTCACGAAGCGGCGGATCACCTGCCCATTTTGGAATGTGTCGAGGATTTGCGCCGGGCTGGCGTTGGCAGGCAGCATGAACTCGCCCGCCTGTATCGGGTCGCTCGAGCCAAGGACCTTGGCGCGCAGCAGGAAGGCATCGGACGAGCCAATCAACCCTTCGTCGGCCAGCTGCCGTGCCACGGCTGTTAGCGTTGCGCCCTGCGGGACGATGAAGGTGGTGTCTTCCTCGACATCGGCCGAGCCGTACCAACCGCTGGCGAACCACGCGAGGCCCGCCACGGCGACGAGGACCACTGCCCCCAGCAAGAGGGCGAGTTTTTTCACCTTAGTCGACCTTCTTGACGATGAGCGAGGCGTTGGTGCCGCCGAAGCCGAAGCTGTTGTTCAGCGCCGCCTTCACTTCGCGCTTTTTCGCGGTCAGCGGCACGAGGTCGACGCCTTCGGTGCCCTCATCCGGGTCGTGCAGGTTGAGCGTCGGGGGCACGACCTGGTCGCGGATGGCGAGGATGCAGAAGATGGCTTCCACCGCGCCTGCGCCGCCGAGGAGGTGACCGATGGCGGACTTGGTGCTGCTCATCGAAGCGCCGCAAAGGTCATCGCCCAGCACGCGCTTCACTGCGCCCAGTTCGATGGTATCGGCCATGGTCGAGGTGCCGTGCGCGTTGACGTAGTCGATATCGCAGGGCTCGAGGCCCGACTTCTTCAGCGCCATCTTCATCGCCAGTTCCGCACCCTTGCCTTCGGGATGCGGAGCGGTGACGTGATAGGCATCGCCCGACAGGCCATAGCCGACGACTTCGGCGTAGATGGTCGCGCCGCGCGCCTTGGCGTGCTCGTATTCTTCCAGCACCACCACGCCGGCGCCTTCGCCCATGACGAAGCCGTCACGGTTCTTGTCGTAGGGGCGGCTTGCTTCCTCGGGGCGGTCGTTCATGCTCATGTTGAGCGCGCGTGCCTGCGCGAAGCCAGCGACGCCGAGCGGGTTGATGGTGCTTTCCGCACCGCCAGCCAGCATGATGTCGGCATCGTCCAATGCAATCATACGCGCCGCATCGCCAATCGAGTGCGCGCCGGTCGAGCATGCGGTCACCACGGCATGGTTCGGGCCCATCAGGCCGTATTTGATGGAGACCTGGCCGCTGATGAGGTTGATGAGGCGTCCGTGGACGAAGTGCGGGCTGACACGGCCCGGGCCGCGTTCCGCCAGCACGAGCGATTCGCTCTCGATGCCCGGCAGGCCGCCGATGCCGGAGCCGATGGAGACACCGGCGCGTTCCTTGGTCGCGTCGTCCATCTCTGTGAGACCTGCGTCTTCCAGCGCCTGTCCGGCGGCATCGATGCCGTAGACGATGAACGGGTCGACCTGGCGCTGGACCTTGTGGTCGACGCGCTTGTCGGGGTCGAAACCGAATTCGTGGTCTTTGGGCTTCACCTCACAGGCGATGGTCGCCTTCTGGCCGGTGGTGTCGAAACGGGTGATCTGCCCCGCCCCGCTCTTGCCGGCGATAAGGTTTGACCAGGTGGTTTCGACGTCGCCTCCCAGCGGGGTGACGAGGCCAAGTCCGGTAACGACCACACGACGCATGAAATTCTCCGATAAAAAGACAACAGGCCCGGCCCATCATCAGGGTCGGGCCTGTCCGGTCCCGCGCATCACGCGGGTGCAAAAAGCATGTAAGGCTTAGCCCTTGTGCTCTTCGATGTACTTGGTCGCGTCGCCGACGGTGGTGATCTTCTCAGCCGCATCGTCGGGGATTTCCACGCCGAATTCTTCTTCGAAGGCCATGACCAGCTCGACGATGTCGAGGCTGTCAGCGCCGAGGTCGTCGATGAAGCTGGCTTCCTGGGTGACCTTGTCTGCTTCGACGCCGAGATGCTCGACGACAATCTTCTGCACGCGGTCGGCAGTATCGCTCATTTATATTCCCTCTCAATCTTGGGGGTTATCAAATTGGGTCTCGCCCTAATCAAGGCAAGGGCCAAGCGCAAGGGGCTGGCGACATCGCGGCGAAATTGACCTGTAACGTAGCGTCATTACTATCGACGCATCAAAGGGATGAGAGGACCCCACATGAAAAAGCTTGCCTGCGCGATTTCCGCCCTCCTGCTGACCGCATCGCCATTGCCGCTGCTGGCGCAGGAAGATGCGCCCCCCGAAGCCGTCGAAACCGGCACTGGCGCGTCCATCGTTCCCGTTCCCGGCTGGGCGAGCGAAACGCGCGACGGCATGCTGGTATTCACTGCGCCCGAGGGTGATGCCACGGCGGCGATTGTCGGCGTCACGGATGCTGAAACTGGCGCCGATGCAGTGGCGGCGGCGTGGAAAAAATTCTCCCCCGGCTTCGACCGCGAGGTGTCGATTTCGCAGGAGCCGCCCGCGCGTGACGGGTGGGACAGTATCACCGTCAGCAATTACGAAACTTCACCCGCAGAAAAGCTGGTCCTGCAGGGCATCGCGCTCAAGAAGGGCGACCAATACACAGTCGTTCTCATCCGTGGCGCAATGGCGACCATCGCCAAGCGCGGGGCGCAATTGGGGCAGGCCTTCGGCTCGCTCAAACCCACCGATTTCGAGCGCGAGACCTTCGCGGGGCGCGAGGCAAAGGAACTCACCCCCGCCCGCATCGCGGAGATTACCGGCTTCGTTGAGCGCGCGATGGAAGGGCTGGAAATCCCCGGCGTCGGCCTTGCGCTGGTGCAGGGTGAAAAGATTATCTGGGAAGGCGGCCTCGGCACGACCGAACTCGGCGGCACCGATAAGGTGGACGAGGACACCAGCTTCATGGTCGCCTCCAACACCAAGGGGATGGCCACGCTGCTGCTCTCCACCCTCGCCGACGAGGGCAAGCTGAAGTGGGACCAGAAGGTCACCGAGCTTTATCCCGAATTCCGCCTCGGCAGCGCGGAGACGACCGACAGCGTGCTGGTCGAGCATCTCATCTGCGCTTGCACCGGCCTGCCGCGCAAGGACATGCAGTGGGTGTTCAACACCAGCACCGAAACACCTGCGAGCGATACCTTCGTACAATTGGCCGCGACCGAGCCGACCAGCGGTTTCGGCGAGGTGTTCCAGTACAACAACCTCATGGCGAGTGCGGCTGGATACATCGGCGGCCACCTCGTCTATCCCGACATGGAAGTGGGCGCGGCCTTCGACAGGGCGATGGACGAACGCATCTTCGACCCGCTCGACATGATCCACACTACCTTCGATTTTTCCGAGGCCATGGCCGAAAACTGGGCGCGGCCGCATGCGCGCGGCTATGCCGGGCCGGTCGAACTTGCGCCGATGGACTGGAACAACATGGTCTATCCCTACCGCCCCGCAGGCGGGGTGTGGTCGACCGCGCATGACATGGCGCTCTATGCCTTGAACGAACTCCGTGAAGGAACGCTTGCCGACGGGACCGACCTCGTCTCCGCCGAGAACCTGCTGAAGCGCCGCCAGCGCTACGTGCCAATCGGCAACGAGAGCTGGTACGGCATGGGGCTGATGGAAAGCGCCAGCATGGGCAAGAACATCTATTTCCACGGCGGCAGCCTCCTCGGCTACAAGAGCAACTTCTGGTTCATTCCCGAAGACGGCGTAGCGGCGGTGCTGCTGACCAATTCGGACACCGGACAGGGCCTCCTCGGCCTGTTCCAGCGCAAGCTCCTCGAAGTGCTTTATGACGGCGACGAGGAAGCGGAAGAAAACCTCGAAGCTTCGGTGAAACTGGGTGCGGAAGCCCGCGCCAAGGGCCGCGAGGATATCGTCGAGCGCGGCGATGCGGCGGTGCTCGACGCCCTCGCCCCGCGCTATGTCAATGCAGACCTCGGCCCGCTTCTCATCGAGCGCGATGGGGAAACGACTTGGGGCGTAGTGACCTCGGGCCGCTCGATGATCGGCACCAAGGCCAATGACGACGGCACCCATTCACTCATCATGACCACGCCGGGCATGTTCGGCATGCCGCTGATTGTCGGGGAGCGCGACGGCAAGCGCGTGCTCATCCTGATGGATGCGCAGCACGAGTATGTTTTCACAGAGGCCGATAGCTAATCGAAACCGGCGTTGCGCCAGAGCGAGTGCTGGGTGCGGGCAGTTCCGGACCCAGCTGCTTCCTCACCCGTTATTCGGGTGTCAACATTTTGAAAAAGGGAAGCAATTATCATGGCTACCACAGTATTTAAGAGCCTTACCGACACCACTTTTGATTCGGTCGAGGGCTATCGCCAGGCATGCGACAAGGCGGACAGCCCCCAGCTGAAGCAGGCGCTCCAGCAGCGTGCGAGCCAGCGCGAGAACACGCTGCGCCAGATGAACGCAGAACTTGAACGCCAGGGCGACGAACTCGTCACCAAGGGCACGCTGACCGGCGAAGCCCACCAGATGTGGCAGAGCATCTCCAGCGCGTTCGAGAGCGACGACGAAGCCGCTGCCGAACGCGTCGAAGAAGGCGAAGACTACATCAAGGGCAAGTTCCAGCAAGCGCTCGAGAGCAACCAGCTCGAAGCCCAGGAACGCGCCGTGGTCGAGCAGGCCTATAACGAAATCTGCGAAGGCGAACGCTTCGGCGACATGATCGAGCAACAGTACGACTGAACAAGCGAGTAGTCGTACGCAAAGAGGGCGCGGAATTCAGTTTCCGCGCCCTTTTTCGTGTCAGTCGCCTGACCGGTCGACCCGCGTTGCCTCTGCCCCTTCGGGCTTGGGCGCGTCGATGGTGCGGATGTGCACATCGCGCAGCTGGCGCGGGGAGACGAGCGACGGGGCGCCCATCATCAAATCCTGCGCCTTCTGGTTGAGCGGGAAAGCGATCACTTCGCGGATGTTCGGCTCGTCGGCTAGCAGCATCACGATGCGGTCGATACCCGGGGCCGAGCCGCCATGCGGCGGTGCGCCGAGCTTGAAGGCCTCGATCATGCCGCTGAAGTTCTCGTCCACATCGGTCTGCGTGTAGCCGGCGATTTCGAAGGCCTTGTACATGATGTCCGGGCGGTGGTTACGGATTGCGCCCGAGGACAGCTCGTAGCCGTTGCAGACGATGTCGTACTGCCATGCGAGAATATCGAGCGGGTCCTTGGTTTCCAGCGCTTCCATCTCGCCCTGCGGCATCGAGAAGGGGTTGTGGCTGAAGTCGACCTTCTTCAATTCCTCGTCATACTCGAACATCGGGAAGTCGACGATCCAGCAGAACTTGAAGCAGTTCTCTTCGATGAGCTCGAGCAGTTCGCCGACGCGGGTGCGCGCGGCGCCGGCCAGCTTGGCCGCGTCCTTTTCCTTGCCCGCGGCAAAGAAGAGGCCGTCGTTTTCGCCAAGACCCAGTTCGGCATAGAGCTTTTCCATGCCTTCGGTGCCGTGGTTCTTGGCGATCGGACCGCCGAACTCGCCGCCCTTGCGGGTGACGTAGCCAAGGCCTGCGAAGCCTTCCTTGCGCGCCCAGTCGTTCATCTCGTCGAAGAACTTGCGGCTCTTCTCATGCGTGTTGGGAGCCGGGACGACGCGGACCTTGCCGCCGGTGCCGACGATTTTCTCGAACAGGCCAAAGCCCGACTTTTCGAAGTGCGAGGTGACGTCCGAAATGATCAGCGGGTTGCGCAGGTCGGGCTTGTCCGAGCCGTATTTGAGCATCGCTTCGGCATAGGGGATGCGCGGGAATTCACCGGCCGGCGTTACCGTCTTGCCGTTCGCGAATTCCTCGAACACTCCCGCGAGGACGGGTTCGATGGCCTGAAAGACATCTTCCTGCGTCACGAAGCTCATTTCGAAGTCGAGCTGGTAGAACTCAGGGCTGCGGTCGGCGCGCAGGTCTTCGTCGCGGAAGCAGGGGGCAATCTGGAAGTATCGGTCGAAACCGGCGACCATCAGCAGCTGCTTAAACATCTGCGGCGCCTGCGGGAGCGCGTAGAAACGGCCCGGGTGAAGGCGGCTAGGCACGAGATAATCGCGCGCGCCTTCGGGCGAAGATGCACCGAGGATGGGCGTCTGGAATTCGCTGAAGCCCTGGTCGGTCATGCGGCGGCGCAGGCTGGTGATGACCTGGTTGCGCAGCATGATGTTCTTGTGGACGCGCTCGCGGCGCAGGTCGACAAAACGGTACTTGAGACGCGTTTCTTCGGGATAATCCTCGGCCTGGTTGACGATGAGCGGCAGGTCGTCCGCACGGCTCTGCACTGTGATTTCGCGGGCGAAGACTTCGATTTCGCCGGTCGGCAGGTTTTTGTTCACTGCCACTTCGTCACGCGCCTTCACCGTGCCGTCGATGGTGACAACCGATTCCAGCTTCATCTTTTCGAGCACCGGCAGCGCGGGACTATCGCTATCGGCGACAATCTGCGTGATGCCGTAGTGATCGCGCAGGTCGACGAAGAGAACGCCGCCGTGGTCGCGCTTGTTGTGCACCCAGCCCGACAGGCGAACGGTGTCGCCGACATTGTCCTTGGTCAGCTGTGCGCAGGTGTGGGTACGATAGGCGTGCATCTGGAAATCTTTCCAATTTGGGATGTATGGCGCTAAGGGCGCGAGCGTCGCGGCTCCTTAACTTGGAATCGCGCGCGCTAACAGGGCACCGGCGGGTTTTTGTCAAGGCTTGCCATTGGTGCGGGAGCGGTACTCCGCTCGAACGACAGAAATGATACGATGAAAATACATGAACTGATTACCGATACCGACACCCTCGCAGAGCTTTGCGAGCGCCTGGCGAAGAGCGACTTCGTCACCGTCGACACCGAATTCATGCGCGAGAACACCTATTGGCCCGAGCTGTGCCTGGTGCAGATTGCGAATGAGGAAGAGGCAGCCGCCATCGACCCGCTGGCCGACGGAATAGACCTCCAGCCCCTGTGGGACCTGCTGTGCGACAATGAGGAAGTCCTCAAGGTCTTCCATGCAGGCGGACAGGATGTCGAGATTGTCTACAATTTCACCGGCAAGACGCCGCATCCCATCTTCGACACGCAAATCGCGATGATGGCCATCAGCCAGAACGAGCAGATCGGCTATGCCAATCTCGTCGACAGCTGGCTTGGCTTCACCATCGACAAGGGTGCGCGCTTCACCGATTGGAGCCGCCGTCCGCTGACCGACCGGCAGATCGAATATGCCATCGGCGACGTGACGCATCTGTCGAAGATTTTCCCGAAAATCCTCGACAAGCTCATCAAGACCGGCCGCGGCGGCTGGCTCGATGCGGAAATGGAAAAGCTCGCCGATCCGGCGAACTATGCCAATGACGCGGAGCTTGCGTGGAAGCGTATCCGCTCGCCCGGGCGCAATCCCGCCGTGCTGGGCCGTCTCAAGGGTCTCGCCGCATGGCGCGAGAGCGAGGCGCAGCACAAGAACATCCCGCGCGGCCGCATAATGCGCGACGAGACGCTGGCCGATATCGCCAGCCATCCACCCAAGAAACAGGCCGACCTCACCAAGGTTCGCGGGCTGTCCAATGCGTGGAAGGACAACGACATCGGCAAGCGGCTGATGAAGGTGCTCGACAAGGCCGAGCCGCTTCCAAAGGACGAAATGCCCGAAAAGCCCAAGCGCGGTGCGCCACTGGGCAAGGAAGGCGCGTTGGTGGCGGACCTCCTCAAATTGCTGCTCAAGATTCGCGCCCGCGAAATCGATGTCGCCTCGCGTCTGCTCACGCGCGCGGACGAGATGGAGGCGCTCGCTGCAGGCGTGCGCAAGTTGCCCATCCTGCAGGGCTGGCGTTACGAAGTGTTCGGCAAGGACGCGCTCGAACTCGTCGAAGGCCGCCTCGCCTTTGCGGTCAAGGACGGCAAACTGCTGATGACCCACGTCGATGATGTTCACGCAGGGATGATGGCGGCAGCACAGGACGAAGTGATTACGGGAGCGGAGGCCGGGTGAGCACTTACCTCCCTACCCTCAAGCAGCTGCAATATCTCGTCGCGCTGCACGAGCACGGCCATTTCGGCCGCGCTGCCGATGCCAGCTTCGTGTCACAATCGACGCTGTCGGCAGGCATTCGCGAGCTGGAATCGCTGCTGGGCGTGACACTGGTCGAGCGCAGTAGAAGGGTTGTGCGCTTCACCACCCTCGGCAATCAGGTGGTCGAGAAGGCGCATCGCGTCCTGCGCGAAACAGAGGAACTGGCGGATCTAGTCCAGGCGGCGGGCAAGCCGCTGGCCGGGCAGTTACGGATGAGTGTCATCCCCACTATCGCACCTTTCATGCTTCCGCGCTTCCTGCCGCGCCTGCGTAAGGAGCGTCCCGACCTCGAACTCTTCCTGCGCGAAGAGACGAGCCACGATGCAGTTGAATCGCTGCAACACGGGCGCGTCGATTGCGTTTTGCTTGCCCTGCCCTTCGCCACTGGCGAGGTGGAAAAAGCGCATATTTCAGACGACCCGCTTTACGTCGCCTTTCCCAAGGATGACCCGCGCGATCCCCCGGAAACTGTAAGCGCCGACATGATCGACGACGGACGCCTCCTGCTGCTGGAAGACGGACATTGCCTGAAGGACCATGCGCTGGCGGCGTGCAATCGACCTGAATTGCGCGGATCGACCACCATGATTGGCACCAGCCTGCACACGCTTGTGCAGATGGTCGAAAATGGTCTTGGCCTGACCATGCTGCCCGAAATGGCCGTCAAGGCCGACATCCTGAAGGGCACCGAAGTTGTCGCCCGCCCGCTGAAGTCGAAGCAGGCCAGCCGCGAGATCGCTCTCATCTGGCGCAAGAATTCACCGCGCCGGGACGATTTCGAATTGTTGGCAGAGGAATTGCGCGCCGGTTAGGCGGGCTGTTCGACAGGCTTCTTGGACTTCACGTATTTGTCCAGCTTCTTGTAAGCGAAAAGCGGGACGATGACGCTAAGGGCGATGCCTCCGAGGGCACAAACGCCGAGGTAAATTGCCATGCCGGTCCCGCCGGATGCCCACATGCCATAGAGCACCGGGGCAGCGAGGATCAGGCCTCGTACCTCGTTGAACACCATGGCCACTGCTCCGAACTTAAGGAGCAGGCCGAGAAGCATATGAAGGGTTGCGCTCATGACTTACTGTCTAAACGCGAATGGTTGAGAAAAGGTTTACCATGCAACACGCGTTGCATCGTGCGGTTGCCTCGCTTCGTCGATTAATTAAGGCAGCGCGCCTTAATCCATATGTTTCAAGCCGACCCGCAAGTAGTCCCAGCCGGTAATCACAGTCATTACGGCAGCTGCCCAGAGCGTTATCAATCCGACCGTGTGCGGGACATTCGCCTCGACCGCGCCGACCATCACATTCCAGTCGGGCAAACCCTGCCCGAGGATTAATGACCCAAGCGCGAGCAACTGGAAGGTGGTCTTCCATTTCGCCAACCGGCTGACAGGTACGGACACCTGCAATCCGCCGAGGAATTCGCGCAGGCCCGATACGGCAATCTCGCGCACGAGGATAATCAGTCCGGCGATCACATGTGCATCGCCCACGTAAGGGCCGCGCAGCACGCCTTGCGCGGCCAGCACGAGGATGACCGCAGCGACCATGATCTTGTCGGCTATGGGGTCCAGGAAGATACCGAGCTTCGAAACTGTCCCACTGGTGCGCGCGAGATAGCCGTCGAAATAATCGGTAATCCCCATGGCGCAATAAAGCGCGAAGGCCATAAGATAGCCCGCCTCCCAGCCCGGCCACCACAGCAAGAAGGCCAGCAGGGGAATCGACACGATGCGCGACAGCGTCAGGATGTTGGGCAGGTTCAGCATCTCTCTAGATTGGCTCCCTAACGACATTCGTCCTGCCGCAAAAGATGGCAAGCGGGGTTGTCCGCCGCTTCGATGTCTCTACCAATGCTTTCCTTACGGAAGGTTTCGTAATCGGGGGTCCATGTTCACTAGCACGCATTTGCTGCGCACCAGGCGGTTCCTGCCGCTGTTCGTCACGCAGCTGTTCAACGCCTTCAACGACAATCTCTACAAGACCGCGATGGTGCTCTTCGTGGTCTACCAGATCTACAACTCGGAAGAGGCGGAAGGGATGTTCTCGGCAATAGCGTCGGGGCTTTTCATCCTGCCCTTCTTCGTGCTGTCGGCGTTAGCGGGACAGTTGGCGGACATGCGCGACAAGGCCGCCATCATCCGCAAGGTGAAGGCCTTCGAAATACTGCTGATGGTGATTGGCGCGACCGGCCTCTACCTCGCATGGCGCGGGTACGAGATGCCGGTGAACCTGTTCGGTATCGAGACCACCTTCCCTATCCTGCTGATGCTGCTGGCGCTGTTCATGACCGGCATCCAGTCGACCTTCCTCGGCCCCATCAAATACGCCATCCTGCCGCAGCACTTGCGCAAGGAAGAGGTTCTGGCGGGTACCGGACTGGTCGAGGCCGGGACCTATATCGCCATCCTCGCCGGGACGATTCTCGCCGGCTGGATTCCGGTCGAGGCGGCGGCGGTCGGCATCATCCTCACCTCGATCGTCGGCTATCTCGTCGCGCGGCAAGTGCCCGATGCGCCTGCGCAGGGCGAGCTCGAAAAGCTCGACTGGCACATCCTGCGCGCCTCGGTGAACCTGGTGCGCGAGACCACGCATAATCGCGAGGTCTTCTACGCCATCCTCGCCATCAGCTTCTTCTGGACCATCGGCGCGGTGCTGTTCATCCAGTTCCCGCCACTGGCCAAGAACGTCATCATGGCGAGCAAGGAAGTGGCGAGCATCTTCCTCGTGGTCTTCTCGGTCGGGGTCGCCATCGGTTCTGTCGCGGTGGGGGCGCTGCTCAAGGGTAAGGTCTCGGCGCGCTATGCCCCGCAATCGGTGCTGGCGATGGGCGCGTTCGTCATCGCCTTTTATGCCGTGTGCAAGGTCTGGGCGAGCGACAAGCCTGCCGAGTTGCTCGACGTCACGGGCTTCCTCGCATGGCCGCTTGCCAGCGTCATACTGTTGTGCCTGCTCGGTATCGCGGTCGCGGGAGGCATGTTCGTGGTGCCGCTCTACGCTTTCCTCACCACGCGGGTGGAATCGCACAAGGCCTCGCGCACGATTGCGGCAAACAATATCGTCAATTCCGGTGCAATGGTGCTGGGCTCGCTGGCTGCAATGGCGATGAGCGCGGCTGGCGTGCCGATTGTCGAACAGGTGCTGATCAGCGCAGCCATGTGCCTTGTATCGGCATGGCTCGGCCGCAGGCTGCTCGAGGCAGAGCGCGCTGCGGCAGTAGCGTAATCCTTAAATGATGAAGGCGAGGACGGCTGCGACGGTCGCGAAATAGGTCGTAGCGACACCGCGCACGTCGTTGGCGGTGACCTTCCAGTCGGTCACGGCGCCTTGCGGGACGTCGGCAAACATCCGGCGGCGTTGCGGCAAGCTGGCCCGCATCCAGTGTCGGGCGGCTTCGTTCGAGAGTACTAGGGCGCGTCTCATGATGCCCTCTTAACGGTTTTTTAACTATTGGTTTCCCCGCAAAACAAAGGCGTATCAATTCGAGACAGCTCCAATCAGGCTCGGGGATAAGTGGGAACCGGTTCGCATTCGATTGCACGAGCGCTCCCGCCCCGCTAACCGCCTGCCCCATGACCACGCGACCCACTCCCGCCGCCGCCAAGCTGCTCGTCGACTGCCTCATTGAGCAGGGCTGCGAGCGCATTTTCACCGTACCGGGCGAAAGCTTCCTCCAGGTGCTCGATGCGTTGGGGCAGCAGGACCAGATCGACCTCGTCACATGCCGCCAGGAAGGCGGGGTCGCGATGATGGCCTGCGCAGATGGCGCGATGACCCAGCGTCCCGGCGTGGCCTTCGTCACCCGCGGCCCTGGTGCAACCAACGCCAGCATCGGCATCCACGTTGCGATGCAGGATTCGCAGCCGATGATCATGTTCGTCGGCGATGTCGACAGCGAGATGCGCGACCGAGAGGGTTTTCAGGAGGTCGATTTCGCCGCCTTCTTCGGCCCTATCGCCAAATGGGCCGCGCGCATCGATTCGGCAAACCGCATTCCCGAATATGTCGCCCGCGCCTTTGCCACCGCGATTTCCGGCCGGCCCGGCCCGGTCGTGCTCGCGCTGCCGGAAGACATGCTAAGCCGCGACACCGATGCCGCGCCCCGCAAGCGCGTAGAACGGCCCGCACAGGCCCCCTGCCCCGATGCTATGCAGGCGATGATGGCGCTGATTGCCGACGCGGCCTCGCCCGTCGCGGTCATCGGCGGCGCGGGCTGGAACGCCAAGGCGCGCGAGCACTTCCAGCTCTTCGCCGAGCGCCTCGGCATTCCCGTGGCGACTGCCTTCCGCAGGCAGGACGCGATTTCGCCTTCGAGCCGCGTCTATGCAGGCAACCTCGGCTATGGCCCTAACCCCAAGCTGGTCGAGCGGGTGAAGAGTGCCGACCTCGTGCTGGCAGTCGGCGCGCGGCTGGGCGAGGCCACCACCGACGGCTACACTGTCCCGCCGCTGGTCGATAGCGAGCGCAAGCTCATCCACGTCCATCCCGACCCGAACGAGCTCAACAGCGTCTACCCCGCCGACCTCGCCATCTGCGCCGAGATGGACGAATTCGCCGAGAGCGCGGCGCTGTGGGACAATGGCGACACGATCGATTTCGATGCCGGGGCCGAGGCGCATGCCGATTGGGAAGACTGGGCCACCGCCCACCCCGCCCCGCAGTTCGATCTCGACATGGGCCAGTGCGTCCAGTTCATGCGCGACACGCTGCCCGCCGACACCATCATCTGTAACGGCGCAGGCAATTTCGCTGGCTGGTGGCACCGCTACTGGCGCTACGAAGGCTTCCCGACCCAGCTCGCACCCACCTGCGGCGCGATGGGTTACGGCGTTCCCGCAGCAGTCGCCGCCGCGCTCCGCTTCCCGCAGCGCATGGTCGTTGCCGTGGCGGGCGACGGCGATTTCATGATGAACGGACAGGAATTGGCGACCGCGGTCCAGCACGATGCCAATCTTATCGTCATCGTGGTCGACAATTCGGCCTATGGCACCATCCGCATGCACCAGGAACGCGAGTTCCCCGGCGAAGACCGCATCAGCGGCACACGTCTTGCCAATCCCGACTTCGCCGCGCTGGCGAGCGCCTATGGCGGCTGGTCGGCAACTGCAAAGACCACGCAGGAATTCAAGGATGCGCTGGTGGCTGCCGAAGGTCGCGGAGGCCTCCGCCTCATCCATTGCCACATCGACATCGAACAACTCGCAGCCAGCGGCGCGACGGTCAGCGGGTTGCGCAACAAGTAATACAAGCGAAAGGGCCGCCTCCCGGTTAGGAAACGGCCCTTCCTCGCTGTAATTCAGCTTGGCGTCCGGCGTTAGATGTCGTTGCCGAATTCGCCTTCTACTTCGCCCTTGAACTGCTGGGCTTCGCCCTTCTGTTCCTGCTGGCGGCCTTCGGCGCGCGTTTCGGGATCGCCCGACTGCTGCTTCAGATTGCCGATGGCTTCGTTGGTGTTGCCTTTGATCTTCTCTGTCAGTTCGCCCATGGGGCCTCTCCTTTGGATTTGGTTGCGCCAGAAAAGCGGCGCGCTTACAAGGAGATAACGGGCAAACCGGCGGACGCGTTCCGACCTGTTGCGGCAATCCGAGAGGAGCGCGCGACCGGTTGCGTCAGCGCTTGGTCATCCCGCCATCGACGAAATATTCGCTGCCGGTGACGTAACTTGCCTGCTCCGAGAGGAGGAACAGCGCGACCTCTGCCACCTCGCGAGATTCGCCGAAGCGACCGAGCGGGACCTGCTGCTGGATTTGCTCCATGAACTGCTCCTTTTGTTCATCGGAGAGGCCCATGCCGCTCATGAAATTGGTGTCGATGGGTCCGGGCGCGACCGAATTGACGCGTATCTTCCGGTCCGCCAGCGCGCTCGACCAGCTGCGGGCTAGCGCGAGGCAAGCGGCCTTGGTCGCAGCATAGACTGCACCCTGGGCTTGCCCGAGATAAGGCGCGACCGAAGAGGTCAGCAGGACCGCACCTCCATCGGCGATATCGGCCATCAACTCGGCCATCTGCAGGACCGGGCCGCGCACGTTGGTATTCATCATCTTGTCGAAGAATTCGGCGTCGTTTTCGTCGTTCGGTCCGAACTTGCCATAGCCTGCATTGAGCCACAGGCCGTCGAGCGCATCGAACTTGTCGCGCACGCTCATGGCGAGTTGCTTTGCGGCTTCCGGGTCGGAAGCGTCGTTTTTCAGGACCAGTGCATCATCCGGCAAAGCCTTGCGCGCCTCGTCCAGATGGTTCTCGCTCATTCCGGTGACCGCGATATGGCCGCCCTCGGCCACAATCATCTTGGCAGCCTCTAACCCGAAACCGCTGGTGCCGCCGGTAATGAGGAAACGCTTGTCGGTAAATCGGGCCATCAGGCTCTCCGTTCGGTTGGGTTTAATCTCCCTTACCGAACATCCGAGAGCCTGCGCCCGTTCCTTCGGTTCGCCGCGTCAGATGCCCGCCATCTCGAGAATGATGGACCATTCCTCCGGTTTGATTTCGGCCACCGACAGGCGCGATAGCTTTACCAGCTCGCAATCTGCCAGCTGAGGTTCCGCCTTGATTTGCTTGAGCGACACCGGTGAAGGAAGCTTGGTTTTCGGCACGACCTTGACCGCTGCCCACTTGCCTTCCGGATCGGTCGGGTCGGTGATGCCCGCCACGCTAACTTCGCAGATGCCGACAATCTCCAGCCCTTCGCGCGAGTGATAGAAAAACGCCTGGTCGCCAACCTCCATTGCGGCCAGGTTGTTCTTGGCCCGATGGTTGCGCACCCCGTCCCAGGTTCCTTCCTTTTCGGCGACGAGATCATCCCAGCTATATTTAAAGGGTTCCGATTTCATCAGCCAGTAACGAGCCATGGGCGCATATCTCCTAGGGGTTTCGTGTCCTGCGGCGCTGGTTAGCGATCGCCTTAGCGCCTGACCAGAGCCGGGCAGCATAATTGCCGGATTAACGGGTTTTTAGCCTTGTGAGGATATCCGAGGACGACGTGAAAGATTCCCGGGGGGATTCCTTGCCTCTAGAGCCAGCGCCAGAACACGACAGAGACGTTCGCAAGAGCGGCGTTCTTTTCGCGTATCGCAAGCATGACCTGATGACGCTTGGCATCGCGTTTGCTGCCATCGTCCTGTTCGTTGGCACGGCTGGCACGGTCATGCCCACCATCATGCGCGCCTGGCGCGGCCTTGCCGAAGGGCCTGATGTGATCCTCGCCAACGCGCTGCTGCTGAACATCGCGCTCATCCTGCTCGGCTGGCACCGCTACAAGGCCTTGAACGGCCAACTCGATGCGCACAAGGAATCGGAAAAAGAAGCGCGCCGCCTCGCCGACCTCGACGATCTCACGGGCTCGCTCAACCGCCGCAGCTTTGCAGAACGCCTCACCCGCATGATGGAAGAGCGCATCGGCACCGAGAGCGCGGTCGCGGTCATCGCCATCGATCTCGACAATTTCAAGCAGGTCAACGATCTCAACGGCCATGCCGCGGGCGACAGCGTGCTCAAGGAAATTTCGCGCCGGGTCACCAACCAACTGCCCGAAGGCGCTGTGCTGGCCCGCCTCGGCGGTGACGAGTTCGTATGCGCGCTTCCCTATGCCATGCACGCCGCAGACCGGGTCGAGATGGTTGCGACACGCATTATAGAACAGGTCGCCAAGCCCGTTCCGCATGACGGCAATTCGATCGACATCACCGTGTCGGTCGGCATGTCGAATTCGAATGACCTGGGCGGTGCCTGCCCCGACAATCCGGCAAGCGACCTGATGCACAAGGCGGATATCGCCATGTATCACGCCAAGAAGCAGGGCAAGAACCGTTTTTACTGGTTCGAAGCGCCGATGGAGAACGAGCTCCGCTTCCGCAACGAACTCGAGGCGGGCATCCGCCGCGGTATCGAGAAGGGCGAATTCGTCCCCTATTACGAGCAGCAGATCGACCTCGACAGCGGCGAACTGGTCGGATTCGAAATGCTCGCGCGCTGGAATTCGCCCGAGATGGGCCTCGTTGGCCCGGACATCTTCATCCCGATTGCCGAGGAAATCGGTGTTATCGCCGACATGTCCGAGCGGCTTATCGAGCAGGCCTTTGCCGATGCGAAGGAATGGGATTCGGGCATTACCCTTTCGGTCAATATCTCGCCCGTGCAAATGCGCGACCCGTGGTTCGCGCAGAAAATCCTCAAGATGCTGGTCAAGCACAGCTTCCCCGCGCATCGCCTCGAAATCGAGATTACCGAGACCTGCCTGCACGAGAATATCGGCATGGTGCGCTCGATGATTACCTCGCTGCGCAACCAGGGCGTGAAGGTCAGCCTCGATGATTTCGGGACCGGTTATGCCAGCCTCTCGCAATTGAAGAGCCTGCCGTTCGACCGCCTCAAGATCGACCGTAGCTTCATCAGCGAGTTGAAGGGCGAGGAACAGAACAGCAAGCTGGTCGAGGCCATCGTCTCGATGAGCGACGGGTTGAAGATGCCCATTACCGCCGAAGGTATCGAGGACGAGGACATCCTTGCCGCGCTCAAAAAGTGGGGCCGGATGAAGGGCCAGGGCTATCACTATGGCCGCCCCGAGCCTGCGGACAAGGTTCTCGAACGGCTCCAGACCAAGGGCAGGCTGGCGACGGTCAGCGAGGGCGATATCGCCGAAGTGATCGGCGAGGCCGACAATGACACCTCGCGCAAGAAAGACAGCGGCAGCCGCGCGGTCTGACACTGGACGCTTGCCCTCGCGCACCCTAGATGCGCGGACACAATGCGCGTTTCCTTCACCAAGATGCACGGTCTCGGCAACGACTTCGTCGTGCTGGACGCGCGCGCGCAGGATTTGCCCGCGCTGGAAAAGGTGCGTGCGGCGGCGATAGCGGACCGGAACACAGGGATAGGTTGCGACCAGCTCATCGTGCTGGAGCCGAGCGATAATGCCGATTTCCGCATGCGCATCTACAATCACGACGGCGGCGAAGTCGGTGCCTGCGGGAATGCGACGCGCGCGGTGGCGCTGCTCCACGGCAGCGAGGCACGGATCGAGACTTCGGGCGGTCTGCTGGTCGCCAGTCCGACCGAGGGCGGCGCGAGCGTCGACATGGGCGAGCCGCGCTTTGACTGGAACGCCATCCCGCTCGAATATCCGATGGACACGCTCGCCATGCCGGTCAGCTGGGAAATGCTGGCTGATCCCGGCGCGGTGAATGTCGGCAATCCGCATGTGATTTTCTTCGTGGATGATTGCGATGCAGTCCCGCTCGACCGCCTCGGCCCCGAAATCGAGAACGACCCGCTCTTCCCCGAGCGTGTAAACGTGAACGTCGCCACCATCGAAAGCCGCGGTCGCATTCGCCTGCGCGTATGGGAGCGTGGGGCAGGTCTCACTCGTGCCTGCGGGACCGGCGCCTGCGCCACTGCCGTACACGCCATCCGCCGCAAGCTGGTCGACAGTCCTGTCACCGTCGCCCTGCCCGGCGGCGAGCTTGAAATTGCGTGGCAACCGGGCGGCTCCATCCGCATGACCGGCCCTGCCACAGAGAGCTTCCGCGGCAGCTTCGAATGGGACCACTTCGCGTGAATGCGCCCGTCAAAGCGCCAGAGGTCGTCTCGCTCGGTTGCCGCCTCAATATCTCGGAGAGCGAGCGCATTCGCGCCATGCTGGCGGGCGAGGACAACCTTGTCGTCGTCAACAGCTGCGCGGTGACGAGCGAGGCGGTGCGCCAGACACGGCAGGCCATCCGCAAGGCTCGGAAAGCCAACCCCGACGCCCGCTTGCTGGTGACGGGCTGCGCCGCCGACATCGAGCGCGAACAGCTCGCCGCCATGCCCGAGGTCGACGGCCTGATTGCCAACACGGCCAAGCTGGACCCACGCGCATGGAACGTGCCCGCTAGCGCGTCGCCCGTGCCTGCGCTTCACACCCGCGCCTTCGTCGCCGTGCAGAACGGCTGCGACCATGCCTGCACCTTCTGTGTCATCCCGCACGGGCGCGGAGAAAGCCGTTCGCTTACCGTTGCAGAGGTGCTGCGCGAAGTTGAGGCGCATCTCGATGCTGGCGCGGCGGAGGTCGTGCTGACCGGCGTGGACGTCACCTCATGGGGCCACGATTTGCCCGGCAGCCCGAAACTGGGCGCACTGGTCCGCGCGGTGCTGGACGCCTTCCCCGCCCTCAGCCGCATCCGCATGTCGTCGATCGACGGCATCGAGGTGGACGAGGAATTGTTCGAGCTTTTCGCCGCAGAACCGCGCGTCATGCCGCATATCCACCTCTCTCTGCAGCACGGGCACGACCTCATCCTCAAGCGCATGAAGCGGCGCCACAGCCGCGCCGATGCAGTGGACCTCGTTGCGCGCCTCAAACAGCGCCGTCCAGACGTCGCCGTTGGCGCGGACCTCATTGCCGGTTTCCCGACCGAAACCGAGGAACACCACGCGGCCAACCTCTCCATCATCCGCGAGCTGGCCATCGTCCACGGCCACATCTTCCCCTATTCGCCGCGGCCCGGCACGCCCGCCGCGCGGATGCCGCAGGTCGAGCGCGCGACCATCAAGCGCCGCGCCGCCGAATTGCGCGCAGAGGTCGCGAAGGTGCGTGCAGAATGGCTGGCTACGCTCGTCGATAAGCCGCACAGCGTCCTCGCCGAAGCCGACGGGACCGGCTATTCACCCCAATTCGCCCGCGTGAAATTGCCCACCGGCACAAAGCGCGGCTCCATCGTCTCCGTGACGCCCACGACACTCGAGGACAATCTCCTGTCATGAGCAAACCCAGCTGGACCGAGCGCCTGTTCGGCGGCTTCAAGAAAACCTCCGAGCGCCTCACCGAAAACCTCACCGAGGCGGTCACCAAGGCCAAGCTCGACGATGCGACGCTCGACGATGTCGAGGATGCGCTGATCATGTCGGACCTCGGTCCGGCGGCGGCTGCGCGCATTCGCGAGAGCCTGAAGGAAAAGCGCTTCGGCCTCGAAATCAGCGCCGACGAGCTGAAGCAGGCGGTGGCCGACGAAATCGCCGCCATCCTGCGCCCCGTCGCCAAGCCGCTCGAAATCACTGCCTTCCCGCGCCCGCAGGTGCTGCTGGTCATCGGCGTGAACGGCAGCGGCAAGACCACGACCATCGCCAAGCTGGCGCATCTCTTTGTGGAAGACGATTACAACGTGATGCTGGCGGCAGGAGATACTTTCCGCGCTGCCGCTATCGGCCAGCTCCAGACCTGGGCCGACCGTGTGGGCGTGCCCATCGTGCGTGGTCCCGAGGGCGGCGACCCGGCGAGCATCGTGTTCGACGCGGTCAAGAAGGGCACCGAAATCGGCACCGACGTGCTGATCGTGGACACCGCAGGCCGCCTCCAGAACAAGCGCGAGTTGATGGACGAGCTGGCGAAAATCAGGAAGGTCCTTGGCCGGCTCAACCCCGAAGCGCCGCATGACGTCGTGCTCGTGCTCGATGCGACCAACGGCCAGAATGCGCTCAGCCAGATCGACGTGTTCAAGGAAGTCGCGGGCGTCACCGGCCTCGTCATGACCAAGCTCGACGGTACCGCGCGCGGCGGCGTGCTGGTGCAGGCGGCGGAGAAATACGGCCTTCCCATCCATGCCATCGGCGTGGGCGAGAAAATCGACGACCTGCGCCCCTTCGACCCCGACCTGGTCGCGCGCGTGATTGCGGGGATTGCGTGATGAGCGAGACCAAACCTGCCGAGAAGAAACCCACCGGCTGGCTCCATACGCTGGTCGATTATGGCCCGCTGCTCGTGTTCCTCGGGGTTTACAAATTCTACCAGCCGCCCGCGGATTCGACCTTCGGCGAGATTGCCGCAGTCATCTACGGCACGATCGCCTTCATGGTCGCCGCCGTCGTCGCGCTGGTCTTCAGCAAGTGGAAGTTCGGTAAGGTCAGCCCGATGCTGATCCTTTCCACCACGCTCATCGTCGGCTTCGGAGCGCTCACCATCTGGCTGCGCGACGAGCGTTTCATCCAGTTCAAGCCGACCGCGATTTACCTGCTGTTCGGCGCGGTCCTCATCATCGGCTGGCTGCGCGGGCGGGCATGGCTGCAAGTGCTGCTGGAAGCGGCCTTCGAGGGCGTGACCCACGAAGGCTGGCTCAAGCTCTCACGCAACTGGGGCTTCTTCTTCGTCGCGCTGGCGGGCCTCAACGAGGTGCTGGTGCGCACCATGAGCTTCGAAAGCTGGCTCTGGGCGAAACTATGGGTGTTCCTGCCGCTGACCTTCCTCTTCACCTTCAGCCAGATCCCCATGCTGCTCAAGCACGGCCTTTCGCTGGAGGACACGGACGAGGTGCTGAAGGATGAACCGCCTACGGGGTGAGAGCAGAAGCCTGAACGTGCCAATTGGGAGCTGAAGGACGCATCCCATCACACTTCGAGACGCATCAGAATATCGCGCTGGACGTCTTTGCCAATCACGAAGCTATGCTCTCCGAAGGGTTCAAATCCCTGCTTCCTATAGAACTCGATAGCCTTCGCATTCTCTTCCCACACGCCGAGCCACACCGCATCCGCCCCCATGGCTTCTGCTTGTTTCAGGGCCTGCTGGAAGAGGGCTTTTCCCACGCCAGAGCCCTGGAAATCAGCATCGACGTAAATGCGCTCTATCTCGAGGGTCTTTCCTTCCACCGCCTCGGTCTGCGCTTGCCCCGTGTTGACCTTGAGATAGCCGCAGACTTGTCCGTTGATGCGCGCAAAGAAGAATGCCGACCCGGAATTGCCCAGTTCGCTCGATAGCTGCTCGTGAGAGAACGCGGTTTCGAGATAGGCATCGAAATCCGCTGGATCGTTCTTGTCTGCGAATGTCTGCTCAAAAGTCTTACGACTGATGGAGGCCAGCCCCGACACATCATCGGAGGCCACGGCGGTGATTGAAATTGCGCTCATGAGGGCGAGCTAATGCTGGCCGGACAAACAGGTCAAGCCGGTTGGACGGCAGCCTAAATCTCTACCTGGCTCCCCAGCTCGACCACGCGGTTTGTCGGCAGGCGGAAGAAGTCCATCGCCGTCGCCGCGTTCCTCAGCATCCATGCGAAAATCTTCTCGCGCCAGATGGGCATGCCGGGTTTGTCGCTGGGCAGCAGCGTCTGGCGGCTGAGGAAGAAGCTGGTGTGCATCATGTCGAACTCGCCGCCGCAGCGTTCCATTTCCTTCAAACCCTGTGGCACGTTGGTCTCTTGCATGAAGCCATAGTGCAGCACGGCGCGGTAGAAACCGTCGCCGAGGTCGTGGATTTCGCAGCGCTCGTCAGCGTCGACATAGGGCGCATCGGCAATCAGCACGGTAAGGATGATGACCCGCTCGTGAAGCACCTTGTTGTGCTTGATGTTGTGCAGCAGAGCTGATGGCACGCCCGCGGTCTGGCTGGCCATGAAAATGGCGGTGCCGGGCACGCGGGTGGCGGAGTTCTTGGCGCTCTTGGCGAAGATTTCGATAGGCAGCGCGGTTTCGTGCATGCGTTCGCGCATCAGCTTGCGGCCGCGCGCCCAAGTGGTGAGCAATGTGAAGGCGATGAGGCCCACCACCAGCGGGAACCAGCCGCCGTCGGGCACCTTGAACAGGTTCGCCGCGAAATAGGCCCCGTCGATAATCAGGAAGAAGATGACGACCGGCGCGGCATACCACCATTTCCACTTCCACACGCCCACGAACAACACGCCCATCAGCAGCGTGTCGATGGTGACTGCGCCCGTAACCGCGATACCGTAGGCGGCGGCGAGGTTGGACGAGCTCTGGAAGGTCAGCACGAGGATTATAACCGCCACCATCAGCGCCCAGTTGATGACCGGGATGTAGATCTGGCCCGCTTCGGTTTCGCTGGTGTGGCGGATCGTCATGCGCGGCATGAAGCCCAGCTGCATGGCCTGGTGGGTGATGCTGAAGGCGCCCGAAATGACGGCCTGGCTGGCAATGAATGTCGCCACGGTGGCGAGGATGACCAGCGGCAGGCGGAATTCCTCGCTCGCCAGCAGGAAAAAGGGATTGCGCACGACGTCGGCGGCTTGCTCGGGGGGGAGGCCTGCAATCATCGCGCCCTGCCCGAAATAGTTGAGCAGCAGGCACGGCATGACGAAGCCGAACCAAGAAAGCCGCATCGGGCCGCGCCCGAAATGGCCCATGTCCGAATAGAGCGCTTCCGATCCGGTCACCGCCAGCACCACCGCGCCCATCGCAAGGAAGGCGATGAAACCGTCGGTGACGAAAAACATCACCGCGTAATAGGGATTGAGCGCCCAGAGGATATCGGGGTTCTGGATAATCTGGTTGAGGCCCAGCCCCGCCAGCGTGAGGAACCAGACGATCATCACCGGCGCAAACAGCGCGCCGACCTTCGCCGTGCCGCGTTGCTGCAGCACGAAGAGGCACACCAGCAGCACCAGCGCGATCGGAATGACGTAGGAAGACAAGCCCTCGTCAACCACTGTCAGCCCCTCGACCGCCGAAAGGACCGAGATCGCGGGCGTAATCATGCTGTCGCCGTAGAACAGCGAGGTTGCGAACACGCCCAGCAGGACGACCAGCCATGCGTATTTGGTCTGCCCGATATGGCGGCTGATGAGCGCGATGAGCGCAAGGCTGCCGCCCTGCCCCTTGTTGTCTGCGCGCATAAGGATGGTGACATATTGCAACGCCACCACGATCAGCATCGACCAGAAAATCAGGCTGACGACGCCCAGCACATGCATGCGGTCGATGGCGATGTTGGCCGCGCCGGCGAAAGTCTCGCGGAAGGCGTAGAGCGGGCTGGTGCCGATATCGCCGAAGACGATGCCGATTGCGCCCACGGCAAGCGCAGCCTTGGAGCCGCCGTGGCTTGCACCACTGGCGTTCTCGCCGCCACCGGAGGCTGGCGAAGTCGGCGCGGTGGCCTCGGTCATATGTGGGCTGTTACCTGACGCATGGGGTCAAAACCTTGTCTGCGAGGCGGCTTGCCCCCTTGCAAGGTGGCGGCGCTTAGCACCATGGGACAGGCGTAGCAATATGCGGCGCGAAAGCCCGCTATTGTGCGCTTTGCGAGGAGGATGCTTCGAGCAATCGTTCGAGGCGCATCAGCCTCAACGCCAGCGACTCGCGCCATTCGGCACCCTCTGGCGCGTTGGCGAGCGCTTCGCGCCACAATTGTGCAGTGCGTCCGGCCTGCCCTGCCCGAAGCCAGGACATGCCAAGGAAATATCGAGCTCCGCCATTCGTGCCGTCAATCTGCTGGGCACGCTCGAATGCGTATAGCGCTGCGGGTGTCAGGTTGCCTTCGGCATGTTCGACGAGGGCAATACCCAGCGCGAGCCAGGCTTCGAGGTCTCGCGGGTTTTCCTCAGTCGCATTGCGATAGAAGGCAGCGGCTTGCGAAAAATCACCGCGCCGCGCAAAGCCATCGCCGGTTATTATCCAGCGCGAGGGAAGCTGTGGCTCGGTGAAATATTCGCGGCGCGCGGTGACGAGAAGCTCGCCATCGACTGCCTCTTGTTGCGATGCCGCGCCGGGAGCGGCGGGCTGTCCGGGCGAACCCTGTAGCGCATAGCCCGTCAGGCCGAACAGGAGCGTGGCAGCAAGCAAGGTCCAGCCAGCTTTCCTGACCTTGATAAGGAACACGGCGACGGCAAAGGTCAGCGCCGCCAGCAGGATGACCGGAAGCCAGCTCACGCGCGCCTCCGGAAACGGCGCGCGAAGAGCAAGCCAGCAACCAGTACCAACAGCACCGGAATGGCGAACAGCGGCCAGGTCGTTGCGCTCATGACCGGCTCGTAGCTCACGTAATCGCCATAACGCTCGATCAGCCAGTCGCGGACTTCATCGGGGCTGTCGCCAGCTGCAATGCGGATGCGGACCTGATGCCGCATGTCGCCTGCCATCGCGGCATCGCTATCGGCGATGGATTGCGACTGGCACTTGAGGCAGCGCAGCGTTTCCATCAGCTCCTGCGCCGCGGCTTCCTGCGCCGGATTGTCCAGCTGTCGATAGGCGAAGGGCGCTGGCGGCGCGCCATCCTGCGCGGCGAGCGGAAATGCGACAATTGTCGCAAGCAGGATAAAAAACGCCTTCACTGCCCCGCTTTCCGCAGTTCTTCGAGCAGGACCGGCACGTTCTCGGGGCGAATGTCGCCAATGTGCTGATAGGTGATGATGCCATTGCCATCGATGACGAAGGTTTCCGGCACGCCAGATGAACCAATGCCGAGCTGCACTTCGGACAAATCGTCGCGCCCGATACGGGTGTAGGGATTGCCGTGCTGCGAGAGGAAGCGCATCACGTCGGTCGGCTTGTCGCGAATAGCCACGCCGACGATTTCCGCGCCCTCTTCCTTCAGCTGCTCCAGCTGCGGAGCCTCCGCAATGCAAGGCAGGCACCAACTCGCCCAGATATTGAGCAGCTTGGGCTTGCCGTCGGCAAAATACCTGCTGTCCACTCCCGGCAGGTCCAGGCTGGCAGGCGGTAGCGTGAAATAGGGCAGTTCCTTGCCCACCATCGCGCTGCGGATTTCATCGTCCTTAGGCTGGCTGAGCTGATAGGCGGCCAGGCCAAGAAAACCGAAAAATACCATGAAGGGGAGCCACAAACGCCAGCTCATCAGCCGTTCTCCATATCCACGCGACGCTCGGCAGCCCGGCGCGTGACGTAACGCCGCTTGAGGTCCTTTTGCACCCTGCCGACCAGTGCGAGCACGCCGCCCAGCGCAATCAGCAGGCCGCCGTACCAGATGAGCGTCACGAAGGGCTTCCACCAGAGGCGCAGCTGCCACCGTCCGTCATTGGCATCGCTCCCCATGACCGCATAAAGCTGGCCATTCCAGCGGGTGACCAGCACGCTTTCGGTGGTCTGCTGCGGCGGGGCCCAGAAATTGCGCGACTGGGGCGCGATTTCGACAGGCTCGCCATCGCGGTAGGTGGCGGTCATGCGTCCGGCGAGTGCGGTCCAGTTGGGACCCGCCACCGGCTCGACTTTCTGCAGCTGGACACTCCAGGGGCCGACCTGGGTCGTGCCGCCTTCCTCCAGCGCCGCCAGTTTCTCAGTCGAAAAGGCGCTTTCGCTCGCCATGCCGAACAGAGCGACGGCGATGCCGAAATGCGCGATGACCATGCCCCATGTCTCGACGGGCACACGGCGCAGCTTGCGGCCCTTCAGTGGAAGGAAGCTCGCCACGGCCAGCGCGATGGCGAATGAAAGGCCGAGCAGCGGCAAGATTGCCATTCCGAACAGCAGCGCGAAGAGGATGGGGCCGCTCAGCAAGACGGCTCCGACAAGTGCGAGTTCTTTCGTGATCCGCCCGAACCCGTCCTTTCGCCAACGCAGCAGTGGTCCGACGGCCATGACAGCCAGCATCGGGAAGGTGAAAACCGCGCCCACCGGATTGAAGTAAGGCGGCCCGACCGAGACGCGCACGTCGAAGGCTTCGGTCAGCAGCGGATAGAGAGTGCCGAGCAGCACCACCGCGAGGATGGCGCTCAGCATGACATTGTTGACCACCAGCGCTCCCTCACGGCTGGCGACCGAGAAGCGCTCGCCTTCGGAAATCGCGCCCGCACGCAGCGCGAAGAGCAGCAACGCCCCGCCGATGTAGAGCGCCAGCAGGAACAGGATGAAGCTGCCCCGTTCGGGGTCGACGGCGAAGGCGTGAACGCTGGTGAGGATACCCGAGCGCACGAGGAAGGTGCCGAGCATCGACATGGAAAAGGCCACCACGCCGAGCATTATGGTCCACACACGCAAGGCATCGCGGCTGGCCAGCACGCTAGCCGAATGCAGCAGCGCCGTCGCGGCGAGCCACGGCATAAGGCTGGCATTTTCCACCGGGTCCCAGAACCAGTAGCCGCCCCAGCCAAGTTCATAATAGGCCCAGTAACTGCCCGCTGTGATACCGAGGGTGAGGAACACCCAAGCGCCGAGGATCCACGGTCGCATCGCGCGGGCGAAAGCGGGCGTGACCTGCTTTGTTACTAGCGCGCCGACAGCGAAGCTGAATGCCACCGACAGCCCGACATAACCGAAATAGAGCGTCGGGGGATGCAGCGCGAGGCCAATATCTTGCAGCAGCGGGTTGAGGCCGAGGCCTTCGGCTGCAGGCTGGGCGAGACGCTCGAACGGGTTCGAACTCAAGAGTAGGAAGGCGTAGAAGCCGAGCGCGACGAAGCCTTGCGCGGCGAGCGTCGCCTGCATGGTCTTTTCAGGCAGACGGCGTTCGATACCGGCAATCAGTGCGCCTGCGAGCGCCATGACCGTGACCCACAGCAGCATCGAGCCTTCATGGTTGCCCCATGCACCCGAGAGCTTGAAAATCAGCGGCTTCAGCGTGTGCGAATTCATCGCGACAAGCTTCACCGACAGGTCGGTAATCGCGAAGACGTAGAGTAGCGCGGCGAAGGACACCGCCACGAGTCCGCCCTGCAGGATGGCTGCGGGCCGCGTCAGGGCTGCTATATCGCTGGTCGTCCCGCCACGCAGCGCCAACACACCGCCGAGCAGCTGCAAGACCGCGAGCGCGGCTGCGAGCCAAAGCGCCGCAAGACCGATTTCTGCAATCATTCTAGTCCGACCGTGGTCTCTTCCGCCATCTCGGCGGCCTGGTGTTCGCTCATGCCTTCCAGTTCGCGCGGCACGTAGTTCTCGTCATGCTTGGCGAGGAGGTTGTCGGCGACGAAGGTACCGTCCGCAGCCAGCCGCCCTTCGGCCACCACTCCCGAGCCTTCGACGAAGAGGTCCGGCAGGATACCCGCATAGCGCACCGGGACAGCGGATTGTTCGCGACCGGTGACGGTGAAGGTCACGGTAATGCCGTCGGCCTGCGTCTCGAGCGAACCGGGCGCGACCATCCCGCCGAGGCGCACGGCCTGCCCTACTTCGGGCGGGTTCTCGGCCATCTGCTCGGGCAGGTAGAAATAGCTTGCCTGATTGCGCAGCGCGTAAATCGCCAAGAGGGCCGCGCCGATCAGCGCAACGAGGGCAAGGACTACGAGGACGAGCCGCTGGTGCTTGGCTTTCATCGCTGGCGCGCTTTCTCGCGCCGGGCCTCGGCACGTTTCATGGCCAGCCAGCTCCACGCCATCATTGCCAGCGTACCGCCCACGCCCAGAGCATAGGCGGCATAAACGAAGTCCCACTGGTCAAGTGCTTCACGCATCAGTCGGCCTCCATCGCACGGCGGCGCAGGCGCGCTTCGGCCTGTATATCAGCGAGCAGCGCGCGCATCCGCGCCAGCACCACACCGCCGAAGATAAGAGAGAAGCCAATGACCGCGACCATGAGGGGCGCAAGGAATTCACCGTCGATCGAACTCTTGCCCATGGTTATGCTGGGCGGCTGGTGGAGCGAGTTCCACCACACCACGCTGCGATTGATGATGGGAATGTTTACCGCGCCGAGCAGCCCGAAAATGGCCGGGATGCGCGCCGAGACGCCCTCGCGCTCTGCCGACTGGGCGAGCGCGATATAGGCGACATAGAGAAAGGCGAGGACCAGCATCGAGGTCAGCCGACCGTCCCACACCCACCACGTGCCCCATGTCGGGCGGCCCCAGATGGAGCCGGTGGCGAGGCAAATCAGCGTGAAGACCAGCCCCGGCACAGCCGCACCGCGCGCAGCGATGGCTGCCAGCGGATGGCGCCAGACGAGGAATACGAGGCTTGACACTGCAATCGCGGTCCAGCCGCCCATGCCGAGCCACGCGGTCGGCACATGGATGAAGAGGATTCGCACCGTCTCGCCCATCAGCCGGTCGGGGGGAACTTGCGAGAATCCCCAGAAAAGCGCAGCCGCCGTCAGCACAAGTCCGCTCGCCAGCAGGAGCGGCGTGAGCCAGCTCGCCAGTGCGAGAAACCGTTTGGGATTAGCGAAGCCGTGCATGGTGAAAGCCGTAGGTCAGCCTATTGCAGCCCCCGCCCCTGCTCGCAAGGCGGATTAGCGCCCGATGAGCTCCTGCGCCATCTTGTCGGCGACCTGGTCGGGCGAGACGCCGGTCTCGTCGCTCTTCTGCCAGATCTGCTCGAGACGGCCCGGGATGAGCGCGATGCGCTTGCGCACCTCGTTGATGTCGCAGGGCGCTTCGTCGTTGCGGCAGAGGTATTCGAGCGTCACCGAGATGATGCCGCCGGCGTTGATGACATAGTCGGGCGCGTAAAGGATGCCGCGCTTGGCCAGCATGGGACCATGCTCGGGACGCTTGAGCTGGTTGTTGGCGCCGCCAGCGACGACCTTGCAATCGAGACGGCCGATGCCGTCATCGTCGAGGATCGCGCCCAGTGCATTGGGGCTGAAGACATCGCACGGCACCGACATGATCGCGTCGGGTGCGACGCATTCGGCGCCGAGTTCGTTCGCAAGTGCCTCGCAGCGGTCCATGTGGATGTCCGACAGGGTCAACTTGGCGCCCTCCTTGGCGAGGAGGCGTGCGACACCGCCGCCGACACTGCCCGTGCCCTGGATGGCGACATGGACGCCTTCCATGCTGTCCTTGCCGAGCTTGTGCTTCACCGCGGCCTTGATGCCGAGGAAGATGCCGAGCGCGGTAAACGGACCCGGATCGCCGCCCGCTGCGTCTTCGCCGCTGACCGGGAGGCCTGAGACGTACTGCGTGCGCTCGGCGACGGCAGCCATGTCGGCTTCCGAAATGCCGACGTCTTCGGCCGTCACATACTGCCCGCCAAGCGCTTCGACCGCATCGGCGAAGGCTGCGAGCATTTCAGGCGTCTTGGTCTTGGTCTCGTCGGCCAGGATGACCGCCTTGCCGCCGCCCATGGGGAGGCCCGCCATGGCGTTCTTGTAGCTCATGCCGCGCGACAGGCGCAGCGCATCGCGCATGGCGGCTGCAGGCTCGGCATAGTGCCAGAAGCGCGTACCGCCCGCGCCGGGGCCGAGATGTGTGGAATGGAGCGCGATAATCGCGGTGAGGCCGCTCTTGCGGTCGCGTACGACCTGAACCTTCTCGTGGTCGTCGTAATCCGCTTCGGTCCAGAACGCTGTCATCGGCCTCTCGCCCCTTGGAATAGGTGTCTCTCTAAACCCGGTGCGAAGGGAGAAAATGGGGCGATCGACGGGGTTCGAACCCGCGACCTCCGGTACCACAAACCGGCGCTCTAACCAACTGAGCTACGATCGCCACATGCCCCCGGAACGCTGCCGGGAAGGCGGCACATATACGCGAGATACGGGCCGTCAACCCGCATTGCGCAACGGCGAGCGCCTGTTGCACACACTCTTCGAAATGGGAAGTGAAAAAGCGCAGCGCATGACATTTGCGTAATATTCTTTCGCGGGTTGCGAGCGCGCGCGCGGCGTCTATCGTGCGCGGCGATGAATGCACCGGGCGAATCCTCTGCCGCACTGCTGCTGTCGCGCCCCGGCGTGCAACGACTGCCGACGCCCAAGGCCGAGGTGTTCCAGCTGAAGAATTTCGCCAGCGCCGATTTATGCGCGCGGCTGGTCGAGCTCATCGAGAAGGACCGCCGCCCCTCCACGCTCGCCGACGCGGGTGACGACCATTATTTCCGCACCAGCGAGACCTGCGACCTCGAGGCTGACGAACCCGCCGTTCGAGAACTGGAAGCGCTGCTTGCTGGATTGAACGGAATTGACCCGAAACACGGCGAGCCACTGCAGGGCCAGCGCTACGATGTGGGGCAGGAGTTCAAACCGCATTGCGACTATTTCAACCGTGGCGGTCAGGACTGGGACAAGTACTGCTCGGTCGCGGGTCAGCGGACATGGACCTTCATGGTCTATCTCAACGAAGTCGAAGCAGGCGGCGCGACCCGGTTCAAGGCGGTGGGCAAGACGTTCCAGCCCGAGACGGGCAAGCTGGTGTGCTGGAACAACATGCGGAGCGACGGGCGCGAGAACCCGAATACGATCCACCACGGCATGAAGGTGCGCAAGGGCGTCAAATACGTCATCACCAAATGGTATCGCGAAAAGGAGTGGGGCTGGTGATTTCAGCGGGCGAAACGCATGAAGGCGGCTGCCATTGCGGGACGGTGCGGTTCCGCTTCACCGTGCCCGAGAATGCCGTCATCCGCCGCTGCAATTGCACCATCTGCGCGATGAAGGGCGTGGTGATGCTTGATGTCCCGATGGCCTCGCTGGAAATCACCCGGGGCGAGGATGCGCTGACGCTCTACACCTTCGGCAGCGGGCAGGCGAAGCACCGCTTCTGCTCCAAATGCGGCATCCACACTTTCCACCAGTTGCGCTCCGAACCCGACCATTACGGGGTCAACCTCGCCTGCGTGGACGGCATCTCGATTTACGACCTGCCCGAAGTGCCGGTGTTCGACGGGCAAAGCCATCCAGCAGACGGCAATGACTACGCCTATGCTGGCGTGCTGCGCTTCGAGCCAACCAAGCACTGACGCGCAAACGAAAAGGGCGGCCCCGCAGGACCGCCCTTTGAATTCTTGTCGCTGAAGAAGCTTATTTCTTGAGCGTAAGACCGCCGAAGCGCTTGTTGAAGGCTGCAACGCGGCCGCCTTCCTGAAGCTGCTGCTTGCCGCCGGTCCAAGCCGGGTGGCTGGTGGGGTCGATTTCGAGCGTCAGCGTGTCGCCTTCGCTGCCCCAGGTCGAGCGCGTCTGGAATTCGGTGCCATCGGTCATCTTGACCGTGATCATGTGGTAATCGGGGTGACCTTCGGCCTTCATGATATACGTCCTTTTAGCTTCGGAGCGGTTCCGACCGGTCCAGCTGTTTGTGGAGAAGGCGCGCGGGTAATCGGAATTGCCTGAAAAGGCAAGTCCGATTTCCGTTATTTGTTTGCGCCCTCAGACGCCGGGCGGAGCGCCTCCGCGCTCCTTGGCTTCGCGCCAAAAGGCGCGACGGCCGGTCGGCCTTTGACTGCCGTGACCAAGAACCGGGCCGGCGGAGGCCCGGCAAGGGCGACCGCCCGCCCGCAGGCGCCCGTAGCGTAGCGAAGGAATAGCGCCGAGGACGAACCCGCGGAGGCGGGTTCGAAAAGCAAGAATCAGTCCGAAGGACCGTCGGCGATCATCGCTGTGAAGCTGACTTCGCAGGTCACCTTGCCATCCACGCTGGCCTCGCCTGCAAACTTGCAGACGCGGGCGCGTTTCTGGACGAAGCTGGCCTTGAGGTCGAGCAGCACGCCGGGCGTCACCGGAGCGCGGAACTTCGCGTTCTCGATGGCCATGAAATAGACGAGCTTGCCCGAACCGGCGAGGCCCAAGCTTTCCACCGCGAGCACACCGGCGGCCTGTGCCAGCGCCTCGATCTGGAGCACGCCGGGCATGATCGGCGCACCGGGGAAATGCCCCTGGAAGAAGTCTTCGTTGAAGCTGACGGCCTTGACCGCATGGATACGCTCGTCGGGGACGAGTTCGGCCACGCGGTCGACAAGCAGCAGGGGATAGCGGTGCGGAAGGCGCTTCAGCACCTCGACGACGTCGAAACCGGTATCGCTCATTCCCCTGCGCTCCTTATGGTCTTAGCGGCCGTTGTTTGCCGGTGCGGGCTGCTGTGCCTGCTGCGCAGCCTGCTGTTGGCGAGCCGTGGCGATCATGTAGATCTGCTGGACCTGCTGGAAGACGGCAACGGCTTGCTGGCTCGGCTGGTAGCCCTGCGGCGGAGTGATCTGCACCGAAGGCACGCGGGCGTTGAGCGCTGCGACGACCTTCTGGTTGATGTTCGCTGCCGGGTTCGACCAGGTCACCGAATCGGGCGAGAGGACGACCTGGATATTGTCGGCGGTGGTGACGGTCTGCAGTGCCGCGCCATACTGCTGGAGGATCTGCTCGACCGCATAGATGCGGGCAAGGTCGATTTGGTTCGACAGCTGGCCGATTTCACGCTCGAGCGTCTGGAGCTGCTGCGCCTGCGGTGCATTCTGCGCCGCCTGCTGTTCGGCCTGGTCGAGGTTGCCGTCATTGTTGGTGTCGAGCTGCTGGAGCAGGGTCTGCGCCTGCTGCTGCTTCTGCTGGATCTGGGTGATCTGCGAAGCATAGGTCGTGTTGACCTGGCCGTAGGCCGCGCCGAGTGCCGAGCTGCCGGCGATGGTCGCGGGCGGGTTCACCACGGCGATGTTTCCGCTCACCTGAGCGGCGGCGGGAGTGGCGGCGACTGCTGCGCCTGCGAGAGTCGCGGCGGCAATGGTCTTGGTAATCAGTTTCATTAGAATTGCGTTCCTACGTTGAAGGACAGGGTCTTGGTGTCGTCACCTTCCTGCTTGATAAGCGCGTGGGATAGATCGATCCTGAACGGACCGAAGGGCGAGTTCCAGTTCACGCCGATACCGACGGTCACGCGCGGCTTGATGCTGTCGCCATAAAGGATTTCACGGAAATATGTGCCGGTGGGAATGACCGGGCTGGTCGCATTCCCGAGGGCGTCGACCGAATTGACGCTGAGAGCGTCGAAGGACTGGAAGTCATCGGCGTCGTTATCGGGCGTGCCGTTGTCGTTGATGAGCGGCGTACCGTCATCATTGTACAGCAATTCGACATACAGCAGGTCGCCATCGGCATTGGTCGATTGCACGCCGTTCGGATTGTCGCGCAAGATGGGCTTGTCGAGAGCGAAAAGCGAACCGACGTCTGCCCAGATGGACGGGCGCAGGCCCATTTCGCGCGCGCCCGAGCCGAGCGGGATTTCGAGCTCCGCACGGCCGAGATAATATGCGCGGCCACCAAGCGCGTCGGCATAGCGCTGGTCTTCGCGGCCCTCGATGAATTCTTCGAGCGGCTGCAAAACGCGCGGCGTGCTCGGGTCGTTATCGTCGTCGAGATAGGGCAGCGTGATGATGCGCGGGCCCACGCCGCGGATATCGAAGCCGCGGAACTGCGGTTCGCCAAGGAAGAAACGGTCGGTCAGGCGAACGTCGTCGAAGCCCGGCGTCGGATTGTCCTTGAGCGCGTGGATCCAGCCGCCTTCCGCGTTCAGCGAGAAGATGAGGCCGCTGCCGAGATCGAAATACTGGGCCATGCGCGAACGCATGCGCAGGTATTTGACGTTGCCACCGAGCCCGGCGAATTCGCCGGTCAACGAGATGGTCGAGCCGCTCGACGGGCGGAAGCGGTTGTTGAGCGTGTCGTGGCTCAACGTCATGCCGAGAATCGATGCCGTACGCTTGCCGATCGCTTCGCAGATAAAGCGCGAGCTCACGCATTCGGCGACGCCATCGCCATCGGTATCGACGAGCTGGTTACCCGCCACCGAGACATCCTCGCGGTTGAGCGTGTAGCTGCCGATGAGCGACATGTATTCGCTCAAGGGGACGCCGGCGCGCATCGAAAGGCCGGTGGTCGCCTGTTCGTAGGTCGAGATACCGCGGTTGAAGAAGTCGTTGTCGAGTTCGCGGTGATAGACGTCGACGCCCATCGAGATGTTGCGGTCGAACAGGTACGGCTCGGCAAAGCTCACCTGCGCCGATTTCGAGTAGCCCGAGTAGTTGACGCTGAGGCCGATAGTCTGGCCGCGACCGCGGAAGTTCTTCTGGCGGATCGAGCCAGCAAGGATAAAGCGCTCGAGACTGGAGAAACCGGCCGACAGCTGCAATTCGCCGGTGGGCTGCTCTTCGATATTGGCTTCGAGCACCACGCGGTCGGCAGCGCTTCCTTCGACCTGGTTTATCTCGAAGTTTTCCTGGAAATATCCAAGCGACTTGATGCGCGCTTCGGAGCGCTTGATCGCGAGGCTGTTGAAAGCGTCACCTTCGGACACGCGGAATTCGCGGCGCACGACCTTGTCCTGCGTCAGCGTGTTGCCGTTCACGTCGATGCGCTCGACATAGACGCGCGGTGCCTCGCGCAGCACGAAGGTGACGTCCATCGTCAGGTCTTCGGGATTGCGATTGAAGTCCGGGCGGATGTCCGCAAAGGCATAGCCGTAAGTGCCGGCAAGGTCGGTCATCTGCTCGACCGTGTCTTCAACCGTCTTGGCGTTGTAGAAATCGCCGGTCTGCATCGACAGGCGGCTGGCCATGGCATCGCCATCGAAATCGCGCAGCTGGCTGTCGACCTTGATGTCGCCGAATTTGTAGCGCTCGCCCTCTTCCACCACATAGGTGATGATGAAGTCTTCCTTGTCGGGCGTAAGCTCGGCCACCGCGGAAACGACGCGGAAATCGGCATAGCCTTCGGTCAGGTAGAAGGTGCGCAGGTTCTGCTGGTCGAAAGCAAGACGGTCGGGGTCGTAGCTGGTGTTCGAGCTCAGGAACGACAGCAGGCCGCCGGTTTCCTTGGTGACCATTTCGCCCTTCAACTCGCCATCGGAGAACTGCTCGTTGCCGATGATGTTGATCTGGCGGACCTTGGACTTGGGCCCTTCATCGATTTCGAAGACGATATCGACGCGGTTCTGGCTGAGCTGCACCATCTGCGGCTCGACCGTGGCGGCAAAGCGGCCCTGGCGCTTGTAAAGCTCGATGATGCGCGCGACGTCTGCGCGGACCTTGGAACGGGTGAAAATCTGGCGCGGGGCGAGGCGGATTTCGGGAATGATCTTGTCATTCTTGATCCGGCTGTTGCCCTCCAGGATGATGCGGTTGATGACCGGGTTTTCGGTGATCGTGATGACCACATTGCCCGCATCGTTGCGCACGCTGACGTTGGAGAACAGCTCGGTCGCGTAGAGGTCTTTCAGGACCTGGTCACCCACGGCCTGCGTGTAAGTGTCGCCCGGACGCAGGCGGATATAGGAGAGGATCGTCTGCGGCTCGAGGCGCTGGGCTCCGGCGACGGCGATGGTGCGGACGATGTCGGGCTGCTGGGCGGCGGGCTGCGCCGCCTCGGCGGTGGTCTCGTCAACCTCCTGAGCAAGAACGGCAGCGGGCATGCCGCCCATCACCGTACCTGCCAGCAAGGTGGCCATAAGCCGATTGGTCCGCGTGTTCATATCGCTCGCGGAAGTCGCAAATCCAGTCATCGACAAGGGAGTTCCCGTCCTTGAAATCATGTTTCGCCTGCCACGCGCAGACGGCCGATTGGCCCCCTGCCCGATGCACGCTCCTCTTTCAAGCCGTGTGAGACCGCCAGAGGCGGCTACGACATGGCCTGTCCCCGCCTAATTCCCGAAGAACGGGAGCTTGGCGATATCGATGAAGGTGACGAAAACCATCAGTGCGAGCACGAGCGCCACACCGGCCCTGTAGGCCACCTCCGTGGACTTGGGCCCCAGCGGCTTCCGGCGGACTGCTTCTGCCGCGTAGAAAGCCAGGTGCCCGCCGTCCAGCGCCGGGATTGGCAGGAGGTTAATGAATGCCAAGTTAAGCGAGATGAGCGCGGCAAAGTTTATGAAAGCGAGCGGTCCGGCATTGAGCTGTTCACCCGCAAACTTGCCGATGGTGACCGGTCCGCCCAGCTCCTTCACCGAACGGTCGCCGACGATGATTTGCTTGATGCCGGTCACCATCATGTCGACCAGCTTGCCGGTCTGGGTGACCGCGAGGCCAACCGATTCCGCAATGCCGGCCGGCTGGAAAGTCATATCGCCCGAATAGAACCCCAGGCGGCCGATGCGCTGCTCGTTGCCGTGCCGGTCGGTCTCGGTGATGTCGGCAATCGTGACCGGCAGGCTGAGCCTGTCGCCATCGCGCTCGACATCAATCTGGACGGTCTTGCCAGGGTACATCAGGACATTCTCCTGGATGTCCTGGAATTCGACTACCTGTTCGCCGTCGATGGCAATGATGCGGTCGCCTTCCTCCAGTCCGGCATCGCGCGCAGCCGATTGCTCGGCAAAGCGCTGGATGACGTTGGTTTCGGCGGGGTCAGCGGCGACCGGCTTGCCATAAAGCGCGAAGAAGCTGGCAAATATCGCCAGGGTAATCAGGATATTGGCCGCAGGACCCGCAAAGACGATAAGCGCCCGTTTCCACAAGGAGGCGTGGTGGAAGCTGCCGTCACACTCCTCTGCGCTGGCTTTCTCGATTTCATCGGGATGCGGGATACTGGCGGGGTCCATGTCGCCCTTGAACTGGACGTATCCGCCCAATGGCAGGGCCGAGAGTTTCCAGCGGGTGCCGCGCTTGTCGGTGTAACCGAACAGCTCCTTCCCGAAGCCGACCGAGAAAGCCTCTGCCTTCACGCCGAACATCCGTCCGACGAGGTAATGGCCAAGTTCATGCAGCGTCACCAGCGGCCCCAGCAGAAGCGGGAAACCGACAATATACATCCAGAAGGGGATCGAACCGTCCAACTCAGGCAGTCTCCATATGCGCCGTCGCCAGCTTGCGCGCAGCCTCGTCGATTACGAGGACATCGTCGAGCGATTGCGGCGCTTGGGGCAGGTTTCCGGCATTCAGTACCTGCTCCACCAATAGCGCAATACGGCTGAACTTAATCTTACCGGCGAGGAATGCGGCTACAGCGATCTCGTTGGCCGCATTGAGCGTGGCCGGAGCCGCCCCGCCCGCCTCTGCCGCTTGGCGCGCAAGCCGGGTCGCGGGAAAGCGGGTTTCGTCGGGCTGGAAGAAACTGAGTTCGCCGATGGCGGCTAGGTCGAGCGGGTCCATCGGGGTGTCCATCCGGTCAGGGTACGCAAGGCATGATGCAATCGGCACGCGCATGTCGGAAGGGCCAAGCTGCGCCAGCGTCGAGCCGTCGCGGTATTCGACCATCGAGTGGATGACGCTCTGCGGGTGGACCACGATGCGTATCTTGTCGAGGCCGACGGGGAATAGGTGATGCGCCTCGATGAGTTCGAGGCCCTTGTTGAACATGGTCGCGCTGTCGACGCTGATTTTCGCGCCCATGTCCCAGTTGGGATGCGCGATGGCCTGTTCAGGCGTGACCGCATCGAGGTTTTCCACCAGCCGCAGCGGCCCCCCGCTGGCGGTGAGCGTGATGGTGCGCACCTCGTCCAGCCGTCCGCCCTGCAGACACTGGAAGATAGCATTATGCTCGCTGTCGACGGGGAGCAGCGTCGCGCCGTGCTTCTCGACTGCGGCGGTCATCACTTCGCCGGCAGAAACCAGCGCTTCCTTGTTGGCGAGCGCGACCGTTCGGCCCTGCTCGATGGCCGCCATGACCGGCCCGAGGCCCGCACATCCGACGATGGCCGCCATGACGATATCCGCAGGCCGCGCAGCAGCTTCGCACAGGGCGGCGCGTCCGGCAGCAGCCTCGACATTCGAGCCAGCAAGCGCGTCCTTCAACTCGACATAGCGCGCCTCGTCGGCAATCACGGCCTGCCGTGCGCCGAATTCCTTCGCCAGCGCGGCAAGGTCGGAGACGTTGGAATGCGCGGTCAGCGCCTCGACCCGCCAGGCTTCCGGATTGCGCCGCACGAGGTCGAGCGTCGATGCACCCACCGAACCCGTCGCACCAAGGATGGTAATCGAGCGTGTCATCGCATTGCGTTGAGAAACAGGCCCGCCAGCAGCACGACCGGGATGATGCCATCGGTGCGGTCGAAAAAGCCGCCATGGCCGGGGATGAGGTTCGAGCTGTCCTTCACGCCCGCCTTGCGCTTGAGCCAGCTTTCGAAGAAGTCGCCGCTCTGCGCCGCCACGGCAATCGCCGCGCCCATGAGCACCAACGTGCCGACTTCGCCCGCCTCGAAGCCCATGGTGCTCGCCCCGCTCACCTGCCGCGCCGCGACATAGACGAAGATGCCGAGCCAAACGCTCGCGCCCACCACGCCGCCGAGCAGGCCTGCCCAGGTCTTGGAAGGACTTATCTTGGGCGCGATCTTGGGACCGCCAAGCGTGCGCCCGAACGCATAGGCAAAGCTGTCGACAAAGATGACCGAGCCGATGACGCCGATAATCATCGGCACGGGCAATTGCGCTAGGACATATCCGGCGAGCCCGACATAAACCGCGCCCAGCAGAATGGAGAGGATGCGGAATAGCAGCTTCGCCGTCGCCTTCAGCACGAGCCGCACGAATTCGACGAAGGTCGCCAGCGCTACAAACGCAATGAAGCCGTCGAGCCACGGGTCGCCCGCAACGACAGCCGCAATCGCGATTGCCATCATGACAGCCGCCGACAGCACTCGCATCGGCAGGTCCGAAGCCTTGGTCGCCAGCGGCACCGCTACGCTCTCACCTTCCGCCAAACCGTCTCTCCCTGCCCGCGAACTGGTCCAGCGCATTGTGGAAATGCTCCGGCGTGAAGTCGGGCCACAGTACCTCGGTGAAAATCATCTCCGCATAGGCCGCCTGCCACAAGAGGAAATTGGACAGGCGCACTTCGCCGCTGGTGCGGATGAGCAGGTCCAAGGGCGGCAAATCGGCGGTGTAGAGATTGGCGGCAATGCTGCGCTCGGTCACCTCGCCTGCCGCCGCAGCCTTTGCCGCCGCCTGCGCGATTTCCGCCTGCCCACCGTAATTGAGGGCGACTGCCAGCGTGCGCGAGCCATGCGCGGTCTTGGCCAGCGCATCCTCGAGCATTTCGACGATATCGGGCGCAAGCGATTGCCAGTCACCGATTATCTTTAGCCGCACGTCGTTGGCGATGAATTCGGGCAGGTCGGATTTGATGAACTTGCGCATCAAATTCATCAGATCGTCGACCTCGTCCTCGGGTCGCTTCCAGTTCTCGCTACTGAAGGCGTAGAGCGTCAGGCACTCGACGGGCGTATCCTTGAGGCTGCGCACCAGTTCGCGCACGGCCTCCACGCCCTTCCTGTGCCCCATCACGCGGGGCAGGTGCTTGCGCTTTGCCCAGCGCCCGTTGCCATCCATGATGATGGCGACGTGGCGGGCTTCCTGGGTTTTCTCGCTCATGCCGGTGCGGCCCTTCAAAAGCCGCTTACTGGCTCATGATTTCCTGCTGCTTCTTCGCCACCGCATCATCGGTTTCGGAGACATAATTGTCGGTCAGCTTCTGGACGTCGCCTTCGCAGCGCTTCTGCTCGTCCTCGGAGATTTCCTTTTTCTTCTCGTCTTCCTTGAGCGCTTCCATGCCGTCACGGCGCACGTTGCGGATGGCGATCTTCGCCTTCTCGCCATATTCGCCCGCAACCTTGGCAAGGTCCTTGCGGCGTTCCTCGGTCAGATCGGGCATCGGCAGGCGCACGTTCTGGCCGTCGATCATCGGGTTGAGGCCGAGATTGGCCTTGGCAATGCCCTTTTCGACAGCCGTAACATTCGCCTTGTCCCAGACCTGCACGCTCAGCATGCGCGGCTCGGGGGCCGAGACGGTGGCGACCTGGTTCAGCGGCATCATCGAGCCGTAGACCTCGACCACCACGGGATCGAGCAGGCTGGTGTTGGCGCGGCCGGTGCGCAGGCCCGAAAGGTCGCCCTTCAGGCTTTCAACGGCGCCCTTCATGCGGCGTTCGATATCGGCTTTGTCGTACTTGGCCATGTGGCTTCCTCGTCCTGTCTTCTTCGTTCGGTTTATGCGGTGTGGTCGGTGACGATGGTCTGCGTGCCCTCGCCCGAAAGGACCTTCACGACATTGCCCTTCTCGCGGATGGAGAACACCACGATGGGGATTTCATTGTCGCGGCACAGCGCGACGGCGCTGGCGTCCATGACCTTCAAATCGTCCGCGAGCACCTTGGAGTAACTCACGGTTTCATAACGCTTCGCATCAGCGTTCTTCTTCGGGTCGCTGTCGTAAATGCCATCGACGCTAGTTCCCTTCAGAAGCGCGTCGCACTTCATTTCCGCAGCGCGCAGGGCAGCGCCGCTGTCGGTGGTGAAATAGGGTGCGCCCACGCCGGCGGCGAAAATCACGATGCGCCCTTTTTCGAGGTGGCGTTCGGCGCGGCGGCGGATGACCGGCTCGCACACCTGGTCCATCTGCACCGCGCTCTGCACGCGCGTTTCGACGCCCAGCTGTTCGAGCGCACTCTGCATCGCCAGCGCGTTCATCACCGTGGCGAGCATGCCCATGTAATCGGCCTGCGCCCGGTCCATGCCCTGCGCCGCGCCCGCCATACCGCGAAAGATATTGCCGCCGCCAATGACGAGGCAGATCTGAAGCCCCGTGTCCTTGGCCGCCTTCACTTCCTTGGCGAGTTCCAGCACGAAGGCAGGGTCGATGCCGAACTGCTGGCCACCCATGAGCACCTCGCCCGACAGTTTCAGGAGGACGCGGTTCATCTTGGGGAGGGTCATGCGGGGCAACTCTATTTATGGGGTTTGGGGGTCCTTAGCGGCGAAGGATAAGGCGCGCTAGGGGCTAGCCTCATCAATGCGCGTAATCCGGTTCCGGGAATCGTTGGCGATGTGCCACGAAGAGACGCTTCGAACACTTTTTTTGTTTCGTTGGATGAAAATGCGCAGCTCGTGCGTTGATGACCCCAATCCGCCAAAAGGCAAGAATTGTTCAGGGTCGCGTTCTCATGTCGCAAAATCAGCTGGAAAGTCGTCCGAGTGATGCGGAGGGCGGTGCCTATCGCTACCGCAACAGTCGTCCATTTGGGGTTTTCGGACTTGCCGGATTGGCCTCCTTGGGCGCGTTGGGACTGGTTTGGGCTGCGTGGAGCACGATCGATGACGCTCGAAAGAATGAACGGCTTGCCGAGCCCCCTAATTTGAAGGGCGTAGTAGAGAGCATTGAAGCGCGAGCAAAAGCTGTCGTGCCACCCGCCAACGCTGGAGGCTCAAAAGCCGACGTAAGCGATCGCAACCTTCCCGGCAAAAATTCCGATGACAATTAGTCCGTCAATGAACCGGTCGAGCAGAACGTCCTGCATCGCCAATCTCCTGCTGCTTGCGCACGGAGTAAGGCATCAGTTTTAAGATCAGGTTTATTCGCTTCCTCGGCGGCTTGCTGCTCACTCCGCAAGCCGGACAATCTCATTAAAAGTGACGCAAGGGTCGTATTCCGTGGCACAAGCACTTAGCAACTCGCCGCCCCATGTCGTGCGCAGCGATGATTATTGGGACAAGCGCCGCCGGAAGGTTCGCGGTCGCTTCATGGTCGCCATTATTTTCGCGCTGGCATGGGTACTCTTCAGCATCTGGATGTCCCTGCCGTGGCTGAGCGATCTGGGCGACCTCGCGCATCCGATAGTTGCCCTCTTCGTTCTGACATTCATCGCTTACGTTCCGGGCTTCATGAATGCATTCCTGCTCATCAGCCTTGTCTTGCGACCGGAATCCCGTCGCGAGACGCCAAAGCACTGGCCGTCGATTTCAATTCTTGTCGCGGCATATCAAGAAGAGGAACTTATCGGCGATACGCTGCGCAGCATTTCAACGCTGGAATACCCGGGTGAGCTCGAAATTCTGGTGATGGATGATGGCTCGACTGACGAAACACCGGAACGCGTGCGAGATTGCGAAGCAATATTCGCAGCCCTCCCCAACAAGACCCTTCGGTTGATACGAGAGGCGGAGAACCGCGGGAAAGCACGGGTACTCAATCATGGCCTCGAACTTGCCAGTCACGACCTGTTGATCACGATCGATGCCGACACTCGTCTGGAACGGGGTTGCATCGTGAGCCTGGTCGAACACCTGACCGCCAGCCCGCCCGATACCGTCGCGGTTGCAGGGGCGGTTTTCGTGTCGAATTACGACGAGAGCTGGATCACCCGCGCGCAGCAATGGGATTATTTTCACGGCATAGCGGCGGTAAAGCGCATGCAGGGGATGTATTACGGCACGCTGGTGGCCCAAGGCGCCTTTTCGATTTACCGCAAGCAAGCAGTGATCGATGCGGGCGGCTGGCCGGACACCGTAGGCGAGGATATTGTCCTTACCTGGTCGCTATTGCGTAAAGGCCTGGTGGTGCGTCACGCCGAAGATGCGATTGCCTGGACCCACGCGCCCGAAACTTTCAAAGGCCTGGCCAAGCAGCGCAAGCGCTGGGCGCGCGGGATGATCGAAGCGCTGTCGATCCACAAGTCGCTCCTGTCGATGCCAAGGATGCGCACCATGTTCATCTGGTGGAACCTGCTGTTCGTCAGCATCGACCTGACTTTCACATTCGCATTTCTACCCGGCCTGATACTCGCTTTCCTCGGGATATTCTGGCTTGCGGGACCGATCACTCTTCTCGTGCTGCCTCTGGCGGCACTTTGGAATCTCGTCATCTATCGAATCCAGACCCGCATGCTCAAACGCATGGATGTGGACATGAAGCGTAGCGGAGTCGGCTTCCTGCTCTACGCTTTCATCTATCCGCTGCTGATGCAGCCGGTCTCGGTCTGGGGCTATTTCGCCGAACTCTTCGGAGGCAAGAAACAATGGAATTGAAATCCGCCCGCATCGGTTCAGCCGTGATGGCTTTGCTGGTCATATCGCCCCAGGTCGCATTTGCGCAGGATCTCGAATCTGCGCCTGCTGCCGGGGCCGAAATTTTCTATTCGAGCGACAGTGACGATACCGAGATAGTACGCGGTGCGCTCGACCTGGACTTCGACAACCGTAGTGAAGAACGCCGCTACGGCATCAGGCTGGAAAAGGCATGGTACAATCCATCTGATACCGGCGTTCGCGAACGTGAGCGCATTTTCCTGCGCGCAGAAGACGTGACAGGTGACTGGAACTGGTCGGCGCTTGTCGGTACGGATGGCGACACCATCATCGGATCCGCATCGGTCCATGACAACTCGGTCTGGCGCAAGGAAGCTTTTGTAGAGCGTGACATTGTAACCACGCCGAGAGGGCTCGATGAGGGGATCTATTCGACGTTCCTCGGGGCCGCCCTCGACATCCCGGCCGACGACAGGAATGTTTTCACCGTGCTTGGCGGAGTTCAGGAGTTCACCGGCGAGAATGTCCGCCTGCACGCAAGGGCAAACTACGTTCATGTCATCAAGGAAGATATCGGCCTAAGCGGCCAGTTGCGCACCCGGTATTTCCATTCGAGCGATCCGAACGAATTCGACTACTATTCGCCGCGCTGGTACGCACAGGTCCTGCCTGTGATGCAGATGCGGCGGTTCGTGAATGGTTGGGAACTCGTCGGCGCGGCTGGAATCGGCGGCCAGCGGGACGCGGACACGGATTGGCGCCGCTCCGATTTCCTTAACCTGCGCGTCCGCAGTCCGAAAAATGACGAGAACTGGCAGTTTCTTGGGGACCTGACCTACACCAATGCGCCCGGGGACAACGCCTCAGTAGGTGGCGACTACAGATACTTCCAGACACGCGTCGGCTTCATGCGAAGGTTTTGACTTGGTAAAGTCTAGAGCCCCTCTTCTTTGCATTGCGAGCGTTGGCTCAAAGGTCGACGCATTCCAGTCACGCACGAAAAAGGCCGCCGGCGAACACCCCGGCGGCCCAATTCGTGTAGGAAGCGAGTGTGTCGCTTAGCCGCCGACGGCAGCTGCCACTTCGGCTGCGAAGTCGGTTTCTTCCTTCTCGATGCCTTCGCCGAGCTGGAAGCGGACGTAGTCCACCAGTTCGACCTTGGCGCCGACGTCCTTGCCGGCCTGCTCGACGACCTGTGCGATCGGCGTCTTGTTGTCGATCACGTAGATCTGGCTGAGCAGCGCGTTTTCCTTGGCGTATTTGTTGACCGCGCCTTCGACCATCTTTTCCTGGACGTTTTCGGGCTTGCCGCTTTCGGCAGCCTTTTCCTGAGCGATGGCACGCTCGCGCTCGATCACTTCTGCGTCGAGACCGTCAGCGGTCAGCGCCTGCGGGAAGGCAGCGGCGATGTGCATGCCGAGCTTCTTGCCCAGTTCTTCCAGCTTGGCCTTGTCGCCTTCGCTTTCGAGGGCAACCAGCACGCCGATCTTGCCGAGGTCGGGAGCGACAGCGTTGTGCATGTAGGGCACGATGACGCCGTTCGAAACCGAAACGGTTTTCATGCGGCGGATCTGCTGGTTCTCGCCGATGGTGGCGACGTTGTTGGTCAGCTTTTCGGCAACGGTGCCACCGGTGGGGTAGGCAGCGTTCTTGAGCGTTTCGACATCGTCACCGTCGGTGGTCAGCGCCACTTCGGTGGTCTTGCGGACGAAGTCCTGGAACTGGTCGTTCTTCGCGACGAAGTCGGTTTCCGAGTTCACTTCGACGGCAACGCCGCGAGTGCCTTCGACGGCGATGCCGACGAGGCCTTCAGCCGCGGTGCGGCTCGACTTCTTCTGTGCGGTGGCGAGGCCCTTGGCGCGCAGTGCGTCGACAGCGGCTTCGATATCGCCGCCAGCGGCTTCGAGCGCCTTCTTGGCGTCCATCATGCCCGCGCCGGTCTTCTCGCGCAGGGCCTTTACGTCAGCAGCAGTGAATGCAGCCATGGTAATTTCCTTCTTGGGAGGTTTTGGTGCGAAGGCACCGGGCCTGCTGGTGTCAGCGGCCCGGCGCGTATCTCGCAAATGTGACGGGGACATTGCGCCCCCGCCGAACGGGTACGGGCTTACGCCGCAGCTTCTTCCGGCGGATTTTCCATCGCGCCGACATCTGCACCGCTGTCGGTCACGCCTTCGCCCTTGCCGCTGCGGGCAGCTTCCGCAACCGCATCGCAATAGAGCTTGATGGCACGGGCAGCGTCGTCATTGCCCGGGATCGGGAAGGCGATGCCGTTGGGGTCGACATTGGTGTCGAGCACGGCGACCACGGGGATGCCAAGCACGTTGGCTTCCTTGATGGCGAGGTCTTCCTTGTTGGCGTCGATGACGAACATCACGTCGGGAATGCCGCCCATGTCGCGGATACCGCCGAGCGAAAGCTCCAGCTTGTCCTTCTTGCGCGTCAGGTTCAGGACTTCCTTCTTGGTCAGTCCGCCGGTGTCACCCGAAAGCTTTTCCTCGAGGGTCTTGAGTTCCTTGATCGACTGCGAAATCGTCTTCCAGTTGGTGAGCATGCCGCCCAGCCAGCGGTGGTTGACGAAGTGCTGGCCCGAAGCGAGCGCCGCTTCGCGGATCGGGTCCTGCGCCTGGCGCTTGGTGCCGACGAACAGAACCTTGCCGCCCGAACGTGCGGTCGAGCTGATGAAGTCGAGAGCGCGCGCGAAGAGCGGCACGGACTGCGACAGGTCGATGATGTGGATGCCGTTGCGCGCGCCGAAGATGTACGGCTTCATGCGCGGGTTCCAACGGTGGGTCTGGTGGCCGAAGTGTGCGCCGGCCTCGATCAGTTGCTGCATGGTGACGGTAGGAGCCGCCATGGTCATTTCCTTTCCGGTTGTACCTCTGGAAGGCTGGAACCCGTGGTGCGGAGTATCCCGCGACGGGCACCGGTATGAGCGCCTTCCATGTGGATTTGCCCGCCTTCGAAATGGCCCGAATTGGCCGATTCTGTAGCGAACGGCGCGCACATAGGGGGCTTTACCGGAGAAATCCAGTCTCAATTCGTCGCAGAAAAAGGGAATCCGGGCGCGAAAAGCGCTTGACAGCCAAGAACAAAACGGGAACATTGTTCTCATCGCTGGAACGCCCAGCGGGATTTAGGGGTTTTCCCGTAAATTTACCCCGGCTGTCAACAGCTTTGTGCACAGGCAGGCGGGGAGGAGATGGCCGATATGTTCGCAACTGTTCTCATTGCCGCCTTTGCCCTCGCCAGCGTGGCGACGGTTCTCGTGCTCGCCGATAGCGGACTGCGTTGGTGGTCCGCTTTCGACCTGTTCCGGCAGCGGATGAAGGCAGGATATGCGACGGCAGGCGTCGGCCAGAGGCCGTCGGTAGTTTCAAGTAGTGGCAACGGCTTCGGTCGCCAGCCGCGCGCCTATCCGGTCATTCGGAAGGTGACGCTGCGCGCCGCTTGAGCCGCGCGTAACGCATCAGCGTGAACGGCAACAGCGCAAGATAGCCGATACCGATTACACTCAGCGTCCACCACGGCTCCAGCATCAGCGCGCCGAACAACAGCCCGACGAAGACCAGCACCCACAAGCGAATACCCCGTCGCGGACGCAGCGAGGTCCAGCTTGGCGTCGCCATGCTCGATATCATCAGCAATGCAGTTGCTAGTATCCAGGGCGCCACAAAGATGGGTTCGCGGAACAGATCGATGTCGGTCGCCATCCAGAGGTAGAACGGCATGAAGGCGAGCCCCGCCCCCATCGGAGCCGGAACACCCGTCAGGAAGCCTAGCGATTTATGCGGCTGGTCCTCGGTATCGATTTGCGCGTTGAAGCGCGCGAGGCGTAGGGCACAGCAGATTGCAAGCGCGAGCGCGGCGAACCAGCCCCAGCGCGGCTCTGCCGAAAGCGACCAGAGGTAAATGATGATCGCGGGCGCGGTGCCGAAGCTCAATGAATCGGCGAGGCTGTCGAGCTCGGCCCCGAACCGCGACTGGGCCTTGAGCAGGCGCGCGATGCGCCCGTCCATCCCGTCGAGAATTCCGGCGACGATAACCGCAACGGCCGCTGCCGCCCATTGTTCGCCAATGGCAAAGCGAATGCCGGTCAAGCCCGAGCACAGCGCAGCGGCGGTAATCGCATTGGGCGCCATGGCCCGAAGGCTAAGCCCGCGAGACCTGCCGAGAACCGGTTTCTCGTCTTCCGCGGCCTTGGGCCCGAGGCGCGCACGTTCTTCGTCCTCCACGCGCGGGGTCGGCTCGTTCAGCAGGCTCATTGCGACACTCCTTCCAGCAGCGGCTGGCTTCCCACGGCAGCAAGTACGGTTTCGCCCGCTACGGTCTTCTGGCCCAGCATCACGTAGGAGCCAGTCCCGGCAGGCAGGTAGACATCGACCCGGCTACCGAAGCGAATCATCCCCACGCGCTGTCCAACGCCCAGCGTGTCCCCCGGTTTCGCAAAAGCCACGATGCGCCGGGCGACGAGGCCCGCAATCTGGGTCATGCCGACCTTCAGCCCGTCCGAACGTTCGATCAGGATGTGCTGGCGCTCGTTATCCTCGCTCGCCTTGTCGAGGTCCGAATTGATGAACTTGCCGGGGATGTAGATGACCCTGCGAACCATCCCGCCGATCGGCGTGCGGTTGATGTGCACGTCGAGCAGCGAGAGATAAATCGAGATGCGGACCACCGGCACGGGCGCAAGACCTTCTGTATCGCTGCCATCGTCCACCACCAGTTCGCGCGGCGGGACCACCTCGGCTATCTGCACCACGCGCCCGTCGGCAGGCGCGACGATAAAGCGGTCGTCCTGCGGCACGACGCGTTCCGGGTCGCGGAAAAAGGCGAATACCAGCAGCGACAGGAAGAAGAGCGGCCAGGCAATCGTCTCCCACGCAAACCACGCGGTGACAAGCGAGAGGCCCAGTACGGCAAGCCCGAATTTGCGCCCTTCGGGGTGGATACGCGGGAAGTTCGTGAGCGCTTCGCCGCGCCCGCGATTGTCTTGGATGTCTCCTGCCATGGCAGCGGGCTTAGGCGCTCGGGTGAACGGTCACAAGCCGCTCACGCCACCTTGCGCACGAAAACCGTACCGGCCGAATAGCCTGCACCGAAGCTGCAGATGAGGCCGGTATCGCCGCTCGCCAAATCCTCGCTATGGAGGTGGAAGGCGATAATCGAGCCCGCGCTCGAGGTGTTGCCATAGGTATCGAGCACGGTCGGGCTCTCGTCCTCATTCGCCTCGTGACCGAGCACGCGATGCGCAATCAGGCGGTTCATGCCGGTATTGGCCTGATGCAGCCACAAGCGGCGCAGGCCTTGCGGGTCGAGGTCCAGCCGCTCTGCCTCGTCGACAATCATCTGAGCGACCATGGGCACGACTTCCTTGAAGACCTTGCGGCCTTCCTGGACGAACAGCTTGTCCGGCCCGCAAGCGTCCTCGGGATAGGCGCGGTTGAGGAAGCCGAAATTGTTGCGGATGTTGTTCGAGAAAACGGTCTTCAGCTTGGTGCCAATGATGTCCCAATGCTCTGCCGGAGCGACCGCGGCGTCCTCGACCAGCACTGCGGTTGCGACGTCGCCGAAGATGAAATGGCTGTCCCGGTCGCGCCAGTTCAGGTGGCCGCTGGTAATTTCGGGGCTGACGACGAGCACGCTCTTTGCATTACCTGCGCGGATATAGTCGGCGGCAGTCTGGACACCGAAAGTGGCCGAGGAACACGCGACATTCATGTCGAAGCCGAAACCTTCGATACCCAGCGCCTGCTGGATCTCGATCGCCATCGCCGGATAGGGCCGCTCCATGTTGGAGGCAGCACACAGTACCGCGTCGACATCCTTGGCATCGCGCCCTGCCCGCTCGAGCGCCTGACGCGCGGCCTTCACGCCGATTTCGGCCAAGATGGAAATCTCGTCATTCGGACGCTGCGGCCAGCGCGGTGCCATCACATCGGGGTCGAGCACAGGCTCTTTCGCCATGACGTGGCGCGCCTTGATACCGCTCGCCTTCTCGATGAACTCGACCGAGCTTTCAGCAAGCGGCTCCATCTCGCCTGCGGCGATGGCATCGGCATTCGCCGCATTGTGGCGCTTCACATATTCATTGAAACTTTCGACGAGTTCCGCGTTCGAAATGCTTTCTTCGGGCGTGAACAGGCCGGTCGACGAAATGACCGGGCGTCCGGTCAGCTGGGCATCGTGAGTCATGCGCCGTGCCTAGTCGCGCCCTCGTCGCCTAGCAAGCGAAAGGGACCGCACATTCATGGATGAGGCGAATGGTGGACAGGGCTGGATTCGAACCAGCGTACGCTTGCGCGGGCAGATTTACAGTCTGCTGCCTTTAACCACTCGGCCACCTGTCCACACCGGTTCGCCATTTGCCCGAATTATCGGGTAAAGAAGCGGGGATTCGCTTGGTATCCCCTGCCGAGAGGCGCCCCTTTGGCGAAGCGGCGCTTGCCTGTCAATGCCCTCGCTGGCAGGAGCGCCACGCAATCTCGAATTGAGGACAAATTTAATGGCAAAAGGCGAACGCAAACGCGCACTAAGGGGCCGGGCTGGCAGGATGAAGGGCGGGCGCGGCAGTGGCCGGGCAAGCGCGGGCCATGTGCGCCTGTGGGGCCGCCACGCGGTCGAGGCGGCGCTAAAGAACCCCGAGCGCCAGCACCGCAAGCTGTGGGCAACGCGCGAAGGCGTGGCATCGCTCGACGGCGAGCTGCCGCCCGATTTTCCCGTGGAATATGCCGATGTGCAGGACCTTGCGCGGCTGGTCGCCAAGGATGCACCCCATCAGGGGCTGGTGCTCGAATGCGCGGCGCTGGAGGACCAGTTTCTCTCCGACGTGCTCGATGGCGACCCGGCGCGGCCTATCGTCGTGCTCGACCAGGTAACCGACCCGCACAATGTCGGCGCCATCATGCGCTCGGCGGTGGCTTTCAACGCTGCTGCGCTCGTGACGCAGGACCGCCATGCCCCGCCCGAAGGCGGCGTGATTGCCAAATCCGCTTCCGGCGCGCTTGAGACCCTCCCGTGGATTCGCGTGGTCAACCTTGCCCGCGCGATGGAGGAGATGGCCGAGGCGGGTTACTGGCGCATTGGTCTCACCGGCCACACGGAAACCACTTTTGCCGAAGCCCTTCCCGCCGGCCCCGTCGCCATCGTGCTGGGTGCGGAAGGCGAAGGCATGCGGCACAATATCGAAAGCCATTGCGACGCGCTGGCGAAATTGCCGATTTCTAACGAAATCGAAAGCCTCAACGTGTCCAACGCGGCAGCCATCGCGCTCTATGCGGCGGCGACGAGAAACTAACATCCTTTCAGGGGGGATTTTGGACGTGACACATATTTCGACGAGACTTCGCGGCGTCGCACTTGCTGCGGCAAGTTCGCTGGCGCTGACCGGCTGCCTGCTTTCGCCCGGTGCCTTCACCAGCGAACTGCAGCTGATGAAGGACGGCACATTCTCCTACAGCTATGACGGAGAAATCCAGATGCTGGCGCTCACCAAGCTGGCCGAGATGGGCAGCAAGAGCGAGCAGACCTTCGAGGCCGAATGCTGGGACGAGGAGTTCGAGGAGCGCGAATGCACGCTCGCGGAAGTCAACGAGCAGCGCGCCGAGTGGGATGCCGAGGCAAGCAAGCGCGAGGCCAAACGTAAGGAAGATGCGGAGACCGCCAAGGCCATGCTCGGCGGTATCGACCCGTCGAATCCCGAAGCCGCACAGGAACTCGCCGAGAAGCTGCAGCGCCAGCGCGGCTGGGAAGAAGTCACCTACAAGGGCGACGGGCTGTTCGACATCGACTTCCGCATCTCGGGCCGCATGACGCACGACTTCGCCTTCCCGGTGGTCGAGAAAATGCCGATGTCGAACATGTTCGTGACCGTCGTGCTGCGCGACGAGGGCCAGGTGCGGGTCGATGCGCCCGGCTTCGCCAGCGCCGGCGGCAACAACCCGATGCAGGGCATGATGGGCGGCATGGCCGGCCTGATGCAAATGGGAGCCAAGAAGGAAGGCGAGGAAGCGCCCAAGATTGCGCTGCCCGACGGGACCTTCACCATCGTCACCGATGGCCGCATCCTAGCCAACAACACCGACGAAGGTCCTCAAGCCAATGCCCGTGGCCAGGCGCTGGTCTGGAAAATCAGCCCGCGGACCGAACAGGCCCCGACTGCGCTCATTGCGTTCGACTGAATAGGGCGAGCCCGCAAAAGAAAAACGCCGCAGCCTCCCGTCGAGGCTGCGGCGTTTTCTTTACCCGTAAAGGCGCGTCTTAGTTGACGGCGTCCTTGAGGCCCTTGCCGGCCTTGAACTTGGGCTGGTTCGAAGCGGGGATGTTCATCGGTTCGCCGGTGCGCGGGTTGCGACCGGTCGACGCCTTGCGCTTTGCGACCGAGAAGGTGCCGAAACCGACGAGGCGCACTTCGTCACCCTTCGAGAGCGACTTGGTGATGGCGTCGAAAACACCCTCGACTGCGCTCGATGCGTCGCTCTTCGACAGGCCGCTTGCTTCTGCAACAGCGCCGATCAGATCGTTCTTGTTCATTACTTTGGGAACCCCCTCAAATCAGGTTTTGAATTTTTACCCGGTGAATCACTTCAGCCGGAGAGGGAGCGAATTGAGAGACTTTTCCCGCGCGTGTCAAAGGCAAAATCGGCGCGAATCGGCGCTTTTTCGGCTTGCATTTGCAATAATACGACAAAACGGGCCGTAGCTGTGCCGCAACGAGACATCTCGCTGCGGCGCAGCACAACTTTTGTTAATGCGCAGTCGGTGACGGCGCCCCGCCCTGCGGATGCCCCGGCTGGCTCGCAAGGTCGTCCGCCTCGGTCCACTCGATGGGTGCAGGAAGGCTCGTGAGCGCATGTTCGAGCACTTCGTCGACATGGGCGACCGGCACGATTTCGAGGCCCTCCTTCACGTTCTCCGGAATCTCCGCAAGGTCCTTCACATTCTCTTCGGGGATGAGGACCTTCTTGATCCCGCCGCGAAGCGCCGCGAGCAGCTTTTCCTTGAGACCGCCAATCGGCAACACGCGGCCACGCAAGGTAACCTCGCCAGTCATGGCGACATCGGGTCGCACCGCCACGCCCGACAGGGTCGAAACGATGGAAGTGACCATGCCGATACCAGCCGAAGGGCCGTCCTTGGGCACTGCACCTTCGGGAAGGTGGATGTGGATGTTCTTGCGCTGGAAGATGCTCGGCTTGATGCCGTAATGCGGGGCGCGCGCCTTCACGAAACTGAAGGCCGCCGCGACGCTTTCGTTCATCACTTCACCCAGCTTGCCGGTGGTCTTGATCTCGCCCTTGCCCGGAGTGGTGACGCTTTCGATGGTCAGCAGTTCGCCGCCCACCTCGGTCCATGCAAGGCCGGTTACCGCGCCGACCTGCGCCTCTTCCTCGCTCATGCCGTGCTTGAACTTGCGCACGCCAGCGAACTCGGAAAGGTTTTCGGGCGTGATGGTCACGCTTTCCGCCTTGCCTTCGAGGATCTTGCGCAAGCTCTTGCGGGCCAACCGCGCCAGTTCGCGCTCGAGCGTGCGAACGCCCGCTTCACGCGTGTAATAACGGATAAGATCGCGAAGCGCGTCTTCGGTCAGCTCGAACTCGCCGTCCTTCAGGCCGTGGTCCTGGACCTGCTTGCGCAGGAGGTGGCGCTGGGCAATCTCGACCTTCTCGTCCTCGGTGTAACCCTCGAGCCGGATGATCTCCATGCGGTCGAGCAGCGGCTGCGGCAGGTTGAGACTGTTCGCCGTGGTTACGAACATGATGTCCGACAGGTCGAGGTCGAGTTCGAGGTAATGGTCCTGGAACTTGTTGTTCTGTTCGGGGTCGAGCACTTCGAGTAGCGCCGAGGCCGGATCGCCGCGGAAGTCCTGACCCAGCTTGTCGATCTCGTCGAGCAGGAAGAGCGGGTTGCTCTTGCCGGCCTTCTTCAGGTTCGTGACAATCTTGCCCGGCAGCGAGCCGATATAGGTGCGGCGGTGACCGCGGATTTCGGCTTCGTCGCGCACGCCGCCAAGCGACTGGCGAATGAACTCGCGCCCCGTCGCCTTGGCGATGCTCTTGCCGAGCGAGGTCTTGCCGACACCCGGAGGGCCGACAAGGCAGAGGATGGGGCCTTTCAGCTTATTGGTACGCGCCTGCACGGCGAGATATTCGATGATCCGGTCCTTGACCTTCTCGAGCGCATAGTGGTCCGCATCGAGGATTTCCTGCGCCTTGCCGATGTCCTTCTTAACCTTGCTCTTCTTACCCCACGGCAGGCCGAGCAACACGTCGAGATAATTGCGGATGACGGTCGCCTCGGCGCTCATCGGCTGCATGCCCTTGAGCTTTTTCAGCTCGCTTTCGGCTTTGGCCTTGGCTTCCTTCGACAGCTTGGTCTTGCCGATCTTCTCGGTCAGCTCGGCAATCTCGTTTCCGCCGTCCTCATCGCCGTCGCCGAGTTCGTTCTGAATCGCCTTGAGCTGTTCGTTGAGGTAATATTCGCGCTGCGTCTTTTCCATCTGCCGCTTCACGCGGCCACGGATGCGCCGCTCCACCTGCAGCACCGACAGCTCGCCTTCCATGAAGGACATGACCATTTCGAGGCGCTTGAGCGGATCGGGCTCGACCAGCAGCGACTGCTTGTCGGAAACCTTGGCCTGAATGGCAGCGGCAATGGTGTCGGCCAGTTCGCCGGCATCGTCGACTTCGGCCAGCTGTTCGGCAGCGTCCTCGCCGATTTTCTTGTTGAGCTTGGCGTATTCGCCGAACTGTTCGACCACCTGACGCATCATGGCGCTGATTTCAGTGCCCGATGCGGTCGGCTCTTCGATTTCGGTGACGTCGGCAGCGACATAATCGCCGACCGTGCGCAGTTCATGCAGCTTGGCGCGCGCCTGCCCTTCGACGAGCACGCGCACCGTGCCGTCGGGCAGCTTCAGCAGTTGCAGCACCTGCGCGATGACGCCGGTGTCGTAGAGGTCGCGTCCCTCCGGGTCGTCACAACCCGGGTCGAGCTGCGAGAGGAGGAAGATGTCCTTCGAGCCTTCCATCGCGACTTCCAGCGCCGCCACCGACTTGTCGCGACCCACAAAGAGTGGGACGACCATGCCGGGAAAAACGACGATGTCGCGAAGCGGAAGGAGGGGAAAGGTCTCGGTCATATGCATTCAGTCCATCTGCGGCCCGTATTAAAGAGCCGTGGTTGGTACCGAATATGGGAACGCCTCCCGCGCTTCGCAACGCAGGAGGCGTCATATCTTGGGGATTGCCGGTGGGATTAGCCCAGGCCGGGAATGTTCATACCCGGCGGCAGGCCCATGCCGCCCTGGATGGCTTGCATTTCCTCGGCTGACTTGCGGTCCGCCTTGTCGCGCGCGTCGTTGAAGGCGGCGGTGACGAGGTCTTCGACCATCTGCTTTTCTTCCGGCTTCATCAGGCTCTCGTCGATTTCGACGCCGATGATGCGGCCGCGCGCCGTGGCACGGACCTTGACCAGGCCGCCGCCAGCCGTGCCCTCGACCTCGATAGTGTCGAGCTTGGCCTGCGCATCGTTCATCTGGGTCTGGATCTGCTCGGCAGCCTTCTGCGCTGCGGCAATCATTTCTTCCATCGATTTCATGTCAGTCGTCCTTATGCTCTGCGGTTCCAGGGAACCTCGCGCCGCATCGGGGGGAGATTGGCGCCGTCTTCAATCATTTCGGCATCGGGAAAGGCGGCTTCAACCGCTTTCACCATGGGATGTTCGCGCATCGCCGCCTTGGCCGCTTCTGCCTTTGCTGCGCGCTGCTCCTCCATCGAGGGCGTTGCGAGCGCAGGGTCGCCCGTTTCCAGCTGCCAGCGGGTTTCGGTGACCGCGTAGAGCGCGTCCTTCAGCACCGGTTCGATAGCATCGCCGTATTTGCTGTCGCGTGAATAGACGAGCTTGCCCATCTCCACGCTGATGGGACGGATTTGCAGGCGCATGATGCTTTCGGCCTGCAGCTTTCCGGCAGCAGAGACTTTCTCGACCAGCTTCTCCCAGTCGAGCGAGGCGGTAGGCGCACCTGCCCCGCCCTCGCCCGCAGTTGTGGCTGGTGCAGGACCGCGCGCGGCCAGTTCTTCCAGCTGCTTCGCCAGCTTGCCCGGGTCGGGCATTCCCGAAGCGTGGAGAACACGAAGCAGTGCCATGCGGGCCGAGACCAGCGGGTCGGGCGCGTGGCGCACTTCCTCATGGCCCTTGAGCAGGAGCTGCCACAAGCGGTGGACCTGACCGACTTCGAGGCGCTTGGCCCATTCAGTCAGCTGACCGCGTTCCTCGGCGGTCGTCGCATCGGCCTCGCCGCCCGAGACCTGTGTCAAAGCGATGCGGTGGGTGAGGTCCATCAGGCTGCGCATCAGTGCGAGCGGTTCGACACCGAGCGCGTACTGGTCGTCCACCGCTGCCAGCGCGGATTTGGCATCACCATCGAGGATATGCGCGAACAGCCGGCGCTGCGCGCCCCTGTCGGCAAGGCCGAGCATGTCGCGTACGCGCTCGGCAGTGACCTTGCCGCCCGTGTCCATGTCGGCATGGGCGATGGCCTGGTCGAGGATGGACAGACCATCGCGCACCGAGCCTTCGGCGGCATTGGCGACGATGTGGAGCGCTTCGTCCTCGGCCTCGACGCCTTCCTTTCGGCAGATCTCGGCGAAATGCGCTTCGAGCAGTTCGACCGGGATGCGGCGCAAATCGAAGCGCTGCGTGCGGCTGAGCACGGTGACCGGAAGCTTGTCGACCTCGGTCGTCGCGAAGAGGAATTTCACATGCGCGGGCGGTTCTTCCAGCGTCTTGAGCAGCGCGTTGAATGCGTTGCGCGAGAGCATGTGGACCTCGTCGATGATGTAGATCTTGTAGCGCGCCGAGACGGCAGCATAGCGCACCGCCTCGATAATCTCGCGCACGTCGTCGACACCCGTGTGGCTGGCAGCGTCCATCTCGATGACGTCGATGTGGCGACCTTCGGCAATCGCTTGGCAGGGTTCGCACACGCCGCAGGGGCTGATGGTCGGACCGCCCTCGCCGTCCGGCCCGATGCAGTTGAGCGCCTTGGCGATGAGGCGCGCGGTCGAGGTCTTGCCCACCCCGCGCACGCCGGTCATCAGGAAGGCATGCGCCAACCGGTCGCGCGCGATGGCATTGGCGAGCGTGCGGACCATCGCGTCCTGCCCGATAAGCTCGGCAAAGGTCTGCGGACGATATTTGCGCGCAAGGACGCGATAGGGCTGTGCGGTATCGGCAGGCTCTTCAGTGGCCGGAGAGGCGTTTTCGACAGGCGGCTCTGCGGGTGCTGGTGCGGGAGCAGGTTCAGGCTCCGGCGCATCGCCGAACATCGAGTTCTGTCCTGCCGCCTCTAGCTCCGCAACACTCGGCGCGTCGTCCTCGACCTCGGTATCCCACGGGGGGCTGTCCATATTTTCCGGTGAATCACCCATGTACACTTAGCTAGGCGCAGAAGCGCCGAATGTCATGAAGGGTGTGGGAAAATAAAGGAGCCGAGCGACCCGCCGCAATTCACCTGGGCTGCTTCCTTCCGGACCTGACCCGGTGAGCGAACGCAAACGTCCACCCGACTCCCGGCGCGCCATATGGCGATGGTCGAAACGGAAATCAACCGGCGAAATCGACGGACCGCAGGTCCGCAAGGGCGACCGCCCGCCCGAGCCTTTGCGAGGAAGCCAAGCGAGCCGGAGGCTCGCGCCCGGCGTTTGAGGGCGCGATATTATCGAAAATTGTCGGCGTAAGCCTGCAGCTTCAGGCTGTGCGGCGGCGTGGCGTGGACGCGGGCGGGGATTCCGTATTTCTCCGCATAGGCCTTGGCCTCGTCCTTGCTCGGGAAGGTCAGCTGGACCTGCGCTTGCGTATCGCCGCTGCCGGTCCAGCCCATCAGCGGGTCTGCGCGGCGCGCTTCGGACTGTTCGAATTCAAGCACCCACTCGTCGGTACGAGCCTTGCCCGATTGCATCGCGTTCTGCGGTCGCTGATAGATTCTCGCTGCCATAGTGGCTGCCCCTTAATTCAGCCTCCCGAATTTTGGAAGGCGTTCTTGGTCTTCAAACTGGGCTTTTCCGCCCATGGTTCCTCGGGCCAGCGGTGCTTGGGGTAGCGGCCCTTCATGTCCTTGCGCACATCCTCCCAGCTGCCGCGCCAGAATCCGGGCAGGTCGCGGGTCGACTGGATGGGGCGACCGGCCGGATTGGTGAGCTTGAGCAGGAGTGGTGTCTTGCCGACCATGGGATGACGCTCCAGCCCGAACAGCGCCTGCACGCGCACCTCGACGCTGGGTGCATCGTCGCCAGTATACTCGATGCGGTGAGTGGTCCCCGCGGGAGAGGTGAATTCGCGCGGCGCCTCGCTGTCGAGCCGCTGACGATCGCCCCAGTCGAGCGCGCCGAGCAAGGCATCGACCAGCTTGCCCTTGGGAATGTCGAGGTCGCGCCGTCCTTCGAGCAAGGGCGCGAGCCACATTTCCGCGTTCTCGGCCAGCTTATCGGGTGTGAATGTGTCCAGCCCGATAAAGCTTGCCCGCGCCAGCAACTCGGCCGGGAGCAGTTTTGCCGGGTTTTCCAGAGCCTTGTCCACAAGCATGTCCACAAGCGCGGTGCTGTCGGGTTCCGGGTCCGGACCGCTCGCCAGCGTTATCGCGCCCAGCCGCCGCTCGACCAGAGCCTCGATGCGAATGCCCTTCCAGCGTAAGGTCTTGCGCCGCTCGATGCGGTCGCCGAGCCATTGTTCGAGGTCCTGTTCATCCAACGCGATGGCCGAGGTGATGCGCGCGCCCTTCGCCTGTCCCTGCGCATCGCCGATGACAAGGAAGTCCGCGCGGGCGAGGGAATTTGCGGGGTCGAGCATGAACCCCCTTCCCCCTGCTGAAATCCAGCTCTCCCCCGACGCATCGCGGCGTTTGGCGATGAAGTCGGGTCGACCCGCAGCGAGAGGGACAGCGGGTGGAATTTCCGCAGCATCCGCTCCTTTGGCCAGCTTCGATGCCTGCGCAGCCCATCGTCCGGCCAGCTTACGGCTTGCTTCTGCCTTGGCTCCGCGGTCGTTGTTCCACCGCGCCAGTCGGCTTTCAAGGTCCTCGCCTCGTCCGCCCAGCCCGCGCTCCTGCAACAGCAGCGCCAGACGAGCGGCAGTTTGCGCCTGCCCGTGCTCCGCGCCGAAGAGCACCATTGCAGCCGAGGCCGGGTCGAGCGGAAGCGTCGCAAGTTTCTCGCCAAACTCCGTTATCCGGCCCTCGGCATCAAGCGCGCCAAGGCCCTGCATGGTCTTGCGCGCTGCCGAGACCGAAGCTTCGGGCGGCGTGTCGAGCCATTGCAGGCTCGCAGGGTCGCTCGTCCCCCATTTCGCGAGGTCGAGTACTAGTGGCGCAAGGTCGGCGGTCTCCATTTCGGGAGGGTCGAAGCGCTTGCGCCCGGCGTGCCCGCCCTCTTCCCACAGGCGATAGGCCACACCCGGCCCCTGCCGCGCCGCGCGCCCTGCCCTTTGGGCCGCCGCCGCTTGGCTGGCACGGTGCGTGACGAGGTGGGTGGTCCCTGCACCCCGGTCGAATTCGGCGCGCCGGGAAAGGCCGGCATCGACCACCACAGACACCCCGTCCAAAGTGAGCGATGTCTCCGCAATCGCGGTCGCGAGCACGATACGCCTGCGCCCTTCGGCATCGCGCCTGATGGCTGCCCGCTGGTCCGCAGGCTGGACTTGCCCGTGGAGGGACAACACGAGCGCTTTCGGCAGACGCTCCGCCAGCCGCTCGCGCGTGCGCTCGATTTCGCCGACACCGGGGAGGAAAGCGAGAATGTCGCCCTCCTGCTCTCTCCACGCGGTGGCGATGGCTGCCGTCATGGCGTCCTCGACCCGCACCTGCGGTGACGAACCGAGCCAGCGGATGTCGAGCGGGTAGGCGCGCCCCTCGCTCTCCACCACTGGAGTCCCCTCGCCCATCAGCGAGGCGAAGCGCGCGCCGTCGATGGTTGCCGACATCACCAGCACGCGCAAATCCTCGCGCAGCACGCCCTGCGTCTCCAGCGCCAGCGCAAGGCCGAGGTCGCTGTCGAGATGCCGCTCGTGCGCTTCGTCGAAAAGCACTGCCGAAACGCCCGCCAGCTCGGGGTCCCCGAGGATGGTGTTTACGAAAATCGCCTCGGTGACGACAAGGATGCGCGTTCTCGCCCCGCGCTTGCTGTCGAGGCGTGTGACATAGCCGACCGTCTCGCCCGGCTTCTCGCCCAGCATCTGCGCCATCCGTTCCGCTGCTGCGCGCGCCGCGACGCGGCGGGGCGAGGTCAGGATAATCGTGCCGCTGCACCAGCTCTCGTCAAGCAGCGCGGGCGCAACTGCAGTGGTTTTGCCGGCACCGGGAGGTGCGACGAGGACCGCCCCGCTACGACTGCGAAGGGCAGCGAGCAGCTCGGGCAGGACGGCATGGATGGGAAGCGTATTGGACACGAGAGCCCCATTGCACAAACCCGCGCTCGAGACAGCCCCGGATCAAGCAATTTGGAGAAACACTCCGCTTCATATATCCATCCCGCTCCTTGCTCTTTCATTCGGGTGGAGGGGGTGAGGTTGTCCGCATGCCGACCAGTGCAAGAGCGCACGGCGGGACAGCACGAAAGCAAGGGAGAAACATATGAAAAAGATGATGACGGCGCTCGCCGCCTTTACGCTGACCGCGGGCCTCGCGGCCTGCTCGAGCGCGGACGATACCGAAGCCACCACTGCTGCTGCAGGCGATATCTCGGGCAACTGGATGATCGACCTCGACAGCGCGGAGTTCGAGAACGACAACCGCGAATACCTGCTCGCCGACGGCACGTTCGAGTGCAAGAGTTGCAACCCGCCCTTCAGTATGACTGCCGATGGAGAATGGCAGGACCTCGACCGCCCCGGCGCGGACAAAGGCATGATCGAAGTGGTCGACGACCGAACCGTGAAGACAGCCTACCAGTTCGAGGGCAAGGACACCGGTGGCTCGACCTGGACCGTCAGCGAAGACGGAACGTCGATGAAACTCGACTTCACCAGCATGACCGGTGACGAGACCATCAACGGCAGCGAAACCTACACCCGCACGGGTGATGCGCCCGAAGGTGCGCACGCGGTTTCGGGCCAATGGTCGAACAATGGTCCCGATAGCGTGGACGAGGCAGCGCTGCGCGCCATGTACAATGTCGAGGGCGACCAATTCACCTTCGACGGAAACAACGGTAGCTACACGGCGACGCTGGGCGGCGAACCGGTCGCCATCGAAGGAAACAATTCCGGCATGATGGTCGCTGTCGAGCGGATGGGTGAGAACGGTTATCGCGAGACCTACTCACGCGATGGCGAGACGCTCTCGGTCACCGAACTGACCATCGACGGCGACACGATGAGCGGCGTATCGACAGACGCACGTGACGACAGCGTGGTGCGCTGGACGGCCACCCGCCAGTAATCAGATCCAATTTCGGAAAGCCCGGCCTGCCGCGCGCAGGTCGGGCTTTTCAGTATCCGCGCGAGACAGCGAAGAGTGCGGCCTGAGTCATGGCGCGGCGGGCCTTGCCGTCAGAGAATATCGACAGGGCATCGATAGCGCGCTGGGCGAAATGGCGTGCGCGGGCCTTGGTATCGGCGACCGCATTGTGGCTGTCGATAAGGCGGATGGCTTCCTCGAGGTCGTCGTCCGAGGTGCGGAAGCCCGCAATCGCGGCCTTCCAGAATTCGCGTTCTTCCTCGTTTCCGCGCGCATAGGCGAGGATAACGGGCAGCGTCATCTTGCCCTCGCGGAAGTCGTCGCCGCGGTCCTTGCCCATTTCGGCGGCATTGGAATCGTAATCGAGCGCGTCGTCGACGAGCTGGAAGGCCACGCCGAGGTTGCGGCCGTATTCGTCGAGCGCCTGTTCCTCCTCGTCACTGCATTCGGCCACGACGGCCGCGATGCGGCTGGCGGCGGCGAAGAGCGCGGCGGTCTTGGCGCGGATGATGTGGAGGTAGCGTTCCTCGCTGGTGTCAATTTTGCGCTGCGCGGTCAGCTGGTCGACCTCGCCCTCGGCAATGATGGCGCTGGCGCCGGAGAGGATTTTAAGGACCTTGAGGCTGCCGTCCTCGGTCATCAGCTCGAAACTGCGGCTGAACAGGAAATCGCCGACCAGCACGGTCGCCGGATTGCCGAAGATGATATTGGCCGCCGCCTTGCCGCGCCGCAAATCGCTGCCGTCGACGACATCGTCATGCAAAAGCGTGGCTGTGTGGATGAACTCGACCGCCGCGGCGAGTTTGTGGTGGCGCGTGCCGCTATATCCGACCAGCTCTGCCCCTGCGAGCGTGAGCATGGGGCGCAACCGCTTGCCGCCCCCTGAAATCAGGTGACCCGCCAGCGCCGGGATGAGCGGCACTTCGCTCTGCATGCGGTCGAGGATGACCTGGTTGACCTGGTTCATGCCCTGCGCGGTCAGCGCCAGCATGGGCTCGATGGAAGGCTCCGGGGCCTTGCGCGGCAGGGGAACGACGTCGGCTGTCATGTCAGCTTGGCCATGTCCTGCCTAAGCTTTCTTGGCAAGAGCGCGATTGCCGCTAATCTCTCACCTCATGGCGCAAGACATGCAACAAACCGCCGAGGACGCAACGCTGGCAGGCTTCCGCAAGAGCATCGACAATATCGATGCCGCGCTGGTGCATATGCTGGCCGAGCGGTTCCGGATTACGCAGGCGGTCGGCGCCTACAAGGCGAAGGTCACGCTTCCTCCCGCCGATCCGGCGCGCGAGGCCGAGCAGATTGCCCGGCTGCGGCGCCTCGCGGAAGAAAGCGAACTGGACCCCGAATTCAGCGAAAAGTTTCTTCGCTTCATCATCGACGAAGTTATCCGGCACCACGAACAGGCGCGCGGAAACTCCGCTTAGTCGTCATCGTGCTGCGAAGGCCGCGATTTGGCGGGCGGAGCACTGCGGCGCGGCGCCGGGGCGCTGCGCTGCGTGCGGGCCGGACGGCTTGACTGCTGGGCACGCGGTGCGGGCGCGGAAGCTACCGGACGGGAAGGTTCCGCCCGCCGCGTTGCAGCCGCCGGAGCGGGCGTGGTTCGTGCGCGGCGAGTGCCCGTGGCGGCGGCAGCCGGCGCGTTGCGGCGCGTGCCAGCGCGTTCGGCGGGACGCGTGCGACGTTCCTCGCGTGAAGATGCCCCGGCTGCCCGGCGTACGGCCTCGCTGCCAAAGCTGCCTTCACGGCGGTCGTTGCGACGCTCTGATCGACGCTCATCACGGCGGTCGGCGCGGCGCTCTGCACGGCGCTCCTCCCGACTTTCTGTGCGACGCTCTGCAAGACGCTCCTCGCGCGCCCTCGCTTCTGCCGCGCGGCGCACGGCCTCGCTGCCAAAGCCGCCCTCACGGCGCTCTTCGCGAGCCTCGCCTACGTGGCGGCCCCGGCGACCCTCGCCGCGGCGTTCGTGACGGTCTCCGCGGCGCGCGTGGCGACGCTGATCGCGATAATAGCCATCATCGCCGCGCGAATAACCGGCCCAGTTTTCGGCCAGGCGCCTCACGCCGCTGCGACGCTGGTGCCAATAGTGGCGGTGGCGGTCGCTCCAGCGATGGCGATAACCGCGCCGGTCGTAGACGTAATAGCCGGTGCCGGGATAATAGTAATCCTCATACCAGCCGTAATAGTAGTCGTCGTAATAGGGGTCGTAATATCCGTCGTGATAACCGACGCCGACCGAGACGCCCGAATGGCCATAGCCATCGTCGTAAATGGTACATCCACCAAGGCCGAGGCCTGCAAGGCCGATGATCCCCATCCGGAAAGCGAGTGGCGCCAAGCGCGCGCTGTTCTTCGAATCGTCCATGAAACGTTGCCTACCGTGGACGAATTGAACAGTTTGTGAATTCAGTTGCCGGGTCTCGGTAATCTAAGCGTGACTAACAGGCCGCCAAGGTCCTCGCTGGTGCCCAGTGCCACCTCGCCCGCATAGATTTCCGCGACATCGCGCACGATAGACAGGCCGAGCCCCGTTCCGGGCTTGCCGGTGTCGAGGCGGGCGCCGCGGTCGAAGATGCGGATGCGTTCGGCTTCGGGAATGCCTTCGCCGTCGTCCTCCACCCAGATGGTGCACAGCTCGTCCTCAGGCTGTGCATCGACGGTCACGAAGACGCTTCCGCCGCCATATTTCGCCGCGTTCTCGATGAGATTGCCGAGGATTTCGTCGAGGTCCTGCCGCTCGATGGCAACAGTCGCCTCCCGGTTCCCGTCGAGGTCGAAGCGGGTGTCCTCGTAAATGCGTGTCACCGCGCGCAGCACGCTTTCCGCGCTTGGCCAGACGTCGGCGCGCGAATGGCCGGTCGCGCGGCGCCCGACTGCCCTTGCCCGCGCAAGGTGGTGTTCGACATGGCGCTGCATGGTCTTGGTCTCGCGGCAAACGAGGTCCGAGAGTTTCGGGTCATGCGCCGTGGCGGCATTGGTGAGGACCGTAAGCGGCGTTTTCAGCGCATGGGCGAGATTGCCCGCATGCATGCGCGCTTCCTCGGCCTGCTTTTCCGTATGAGCGAGGAGCGCATTGATTTCATCGACCAGAGGCTCGACCTCGAGCGGCAGCGGTTCCTCGATGCGGTTCGCACCTTCGCTTCGCATCGACTTGATGGCAGCACGCACACGGCGGAGGGGAGAGAGACCATACCAGCTCTGCAGCGCGGCCATGATGAGAAGCCCCAGACCCAATACGGCGAAACTCCACACGAGGATCGAGCGAATACGCGCCACCTGGAAATCGAGTTCCTCGCGCGCGGAGGCAACCGTGAAGGTCCATTGCACATCGCTATCGGGCAGGATGATATTGCGCTCGACGATACGCAGCGGTTCGTCCGGGAACTGGTTGCTGTCGTAGAAGTGAGGTTCGTTGTCCTCGTGATCGCCATGCACTTCCAGAGTGCGGTCCCACAAGCTCCGGCTCGGGTAGGGGTCGCGTTCCGGTCCGCTGATCTGCCAATAAACCCCTGAATTGACTTCGAGGAAGCGCTGGTCGCCAAGCGAGCGATAAAAACGCACATCGCCCCAGTCATCGACTTCCGCCGAGGCGATCAACGCGGTCAACACATATTCGAGCTGGTCGTCGAAATTCTCCTGCACCTCCCGCGTCAGCGCTCGATCGAGCGCAAATCCGCCGCCAAGCAGTAACACCGAGATCCAGATGGCGGCAATCGCCATCATGCGCTTAGCGAGGCTGCGTTGGGGCGCAGGGGGTGTAGCGAGGACTACCGGGTCGGCATCTCTGGCAGGCGCAGCGGAAGCACCGGAAGGAGAACCCTCCGCCGCCCTCGCCTCGGCATCCTCCTCAGGATGCGCGGGGCTGGTCGGCGGGGTCGTCGAGGCTGTAACCGAGTCCACGGATGGTCGTAATCACTTCGGCACCCAGCTTCTTGCGGATGCGCGTGACGAAGACTTCGATGGTGTTGGAATCCCGGTCGAAATCCTGGTCGTAAATGTGTTCGATAAGTTCGGTGCGGCTGACCACCTTGCCTTTGTGGTGCATGAGGTAGGACAGCAGCTTGTATTCCTGCGCGGTCAGCTTGACCGGCTCGCCCTTCAGCGTGACACGGCCCGAGCGCGTGTCGAGACGCACGTCGCCAGCCGTCAGCTCGCTCGAGGTATTGCCCGAAGCGCGGCGGATCAGCGCACGCAGGCGGGCAATCAGCTCTTCGGTCTGGAAGGGCTTGGCAAGGTAATCGTCGGCGCCCGCATCGAGGCCGGCGACCTTGTCCGACCAGCTGTCACGCGCGGTTAGCACCAGCACGGGGAACTTGCGCCCCTCCTTGCGCCACATGCCGAGCACCGTCAGCCCGTCGATCTCGGGCAGGCCGAGGTCGAGGATGACCGCATCGTAATCTTCGGTTGAGCCGAGGAAATGTCCGTCCTCGCCATCGGTGGACAAATCAACCGCATAGCCGTTTTGCTCGAGCGTGCTTTTCAGCTGCTGCCCGAGGGTCGGCTCGTCTTCGACGATAAGGATTCTCATGAATTTCCGTCCTCGCTAATAATCTTGCGCGTGTCGTTCATGTAGATGAACGCGTCAAGATGAACGAGGTTTCTGATCGCGGAAAATCAGCGACTACGACGAAGGATGCGGCCAGTGCGCGCATCGACATCGACATAGAGCACCTTGCCCTTTTTGATGAACTTGAGGCGGTAGGCCATGGCGGTCGAATCGTAATCGAAGCCAAGGTATTCCGCATCGCCCATCATCGGCAGGACACGGTTCTCGATCTCGCGGGCACGCAGGATGTTGCCCGCGCGCATTTCTTTGCGCGCTTCGCCCTGGTCGGAGCGGCGCTGCGCCTCAGCCGGCGTCGCGGCAATCGGCCCGGCGATGAGGCCGAAGGCGAGAAGGGATGCGAGAACCTGTTTCATGATGCCAGCTCTACTACGCATGAAGCATTGAACAAGGTGTGAATGCGAGCGTTCACACCCGTTCAGTGAAACTTGCTCAGCGCACCATCTCGTATTTGACCATTATGGAAATGCCCGTGCCTACCTCACCCGGCTCGATGGGAGTGGACGCATCGGCAGATTCCGCGCGCATCGCGACTGCGGCCATCGGCGGCGGGGGGCGCATGTAGGACTGGTAGCTTTCCGACACCTCCAGCAGGCGTACACCGGAATAGCCCGCCATCCGCGCATAATTCTCGGCCATCGCCTTTCCGCTGGCGAAAGCTGCGGCCCGGGCTTTGGCCTTCGCGTCCGCATCGTCTTCGAGCATGAAATTGGGGCCATGGATATTGTTCGCTCCCGCAGTCACCAGCGCATCAAGCACCTCGCCAGCCCGCTTCAGGTCACGCAGTTTAACGCTGACCTGATTATGCACCGTGTATCCGCTGAAGCTCGCCTCGCCGGTTTGGGGGTTATGGCGATAATCGGGATTGAGATTGAAATTCGACGTCTGGATGTCGCGCCGCTCGATACCCAGCGCGCGCATGCGTTCGACCAGCCGCTCCATCGCCTGCGCATTTTGCTGAACCGCCTGCTGGGCCGTCGCGGCGCGGGTCATCACACCAGCCGCGATTTGCGCGACATCGGGGGCGGAGAACACGTTTTCCTGCACGGTTAGCTCCACCACCGGCCCTTCGGATGCAATCTGCACCTCGGCAGCCTGAGCGGTCATCGGCACGGCAGCAGCCATAACGAGGGCGGGTATGGCGAACATGGTCTTGATCGGCAGCATCGTCGAATCTCCTTTTGTCGAGCGAAGTTTCCGCTTCAGAGCTTTACGCCTGCCTGAACGGGGAAGTTCCGCTAAATGCTTTGCCGACAGGGATTTGCGCGCTAGCCAAGGCCACGAAACGGGGGAGATGCCGGAGTGAAACTGCCGAAGTTCGTATTTGCCGCGCTAGCCGTGCTGGTGCCCGCACCGCTTGCTGCGCAGGGCATGCAGCCTGTCCCCGACCGCACCGAGGGCGAAGGCCCCTACTCCACGCTCATCGTGTCGGGCGCTACGATGGTCGAAGGCTCGGGCGCGCCGCCGATGGGGCCGGTGGACATCGTCATCGAAGGCAACCGCATCGCCGCCATCCATGGCGGGAGCGCTCCCGACGAGGTGCGCGCCAAGGCAGGCCGCATCATCGATGCTAAAGGCATGACCGTCATGCCCGGCTTCATCGATACACACGGCCACAATGGCGATCCCGCCAAGGCCGGACAGCCCTCCTACGGCTACAAGCTCTGGCTCGCGCATGGCGTGACCAGCGTTCGCGGCGTGTCCTTCTACTGGGGACCGGGCCAGCCCGACCTCTCTGACACCCAGCGCAGCGCCGACAATTCCATCACCGCCCCGCGCCTGTTTCCCTATGCCGCTTTCGGCGACAAATGGGACCGCAGCGCGGTCGACACTCCCGCCAAGGCGCGCGAATGGGTGCGCTGGGCGAAAGCGCGCGGCTATTGGGGCATCAAGTTCTTCAACTCAGCCTCGCCCGAAGTGCTCGAAGCTGCGCTCGACGAGGCGGAGAAGCAGCAGATGGGCAGCGTCGCCCACCTCGCCCAGCCCGGCGTCCAGCGCGTCAACGCCGCCAAGGCCGTGGAGCTAGGAATGGACGGCATCACCCATTTCTACGGCCATTTCGAGAGCCTACTCGACGATGCGGCGCTGCCGACCTATCCGCAGGGCTATAACTATTACGACGAGCAATCGCGCTTCGCCTGGGTCGCGCGGCTCGCCGACCAAGTGGTGGAGCCGGGCAGCGAGGAATGGGATGCCTATATCGACCACCTCGTCGACAGCGGCGTGACGCTGAGCCCCACCTTTAACATATATTCCGCCAGCCGCGATGTGATGGCGGCGAAAAACCGCGACTGGCACGAGCGCTACAGCCTGCCCAGCCTGATGGATTTCTACGCTCCCAGCGCGACCAATCACGGCAGTTATTACAAGGACTGGTCGACCGAGGACGAAGTCGCCTGGCGCAAGTTCTACCGCTATTGGTTCGACCTCACCAAGGAATTCCACCGCCGCGGCGGCCGCGTCACGGCAGGCAGCGACCCGGGTTATATCTACCAGACCTGGGGCTTTGCCTATATTGGCGAGCTGGAAATGCTGCGCGAGGCCGGTCTCGAACCGCTCGAAGTCATCCGCGCCGCCACCATCGCCGGGGCACAGGAAATCTATCAGGCGCGCGGTGAGACCCCTCCAATGGGTACGATACAGGTCGGCAAACTGGCCGACCTCGTCATCGTCCCCGGCAATCCGCTCGACAATCTCAAGCTGCTCTACGGCACGGGTCATACGAGGCTCAATTACGAGACGGGCGATATCGAGCAGGTCGGCGGCGTGCGCTGGACCATCAAGGACGGCATCGTTTATGACGCGCCCGCGCTGCTCGAAGACGTGGCCCGCATGGTGGCGGCGCAGAAGGCGGCGCGCTAACGGCTTGCGGGAAAGGCCGCGCGCGACTACCTCGCGCGGCCTATGGCACAGCCCCCTATCCTCAGCCTCGAAGGCATGGCGCTGCAGCAGGGCGGCAAGTGGCTGTTCGGCGGCCCCGACCACGCCCCGCTCGACCTGCACATCGGCCCACGCGACCGGCTCGCGCTGATTGGCCGCAATGGCGTAGGCAAGACCACGCTCTTTCGCATGATCGACGGCCGCATCGAAACCGATGCCGGCACGCGCAAGGTCAAGCCGCATGCGAAAATCGTGCTGCTCGAACAGGACCCCGACCTCACCGGCTACAAGACCCTGATGGACTGGGCGCTCGACGGGACACACGCCCCGCAGGAATTCGAGGTCGAGGCCATAGCCGGCCAGCTCGGCATCGACATGAGCCGCGAAACCAAGGGCGCCAGCGGGGGCGAAAAACGCCGCGCCGCCATCGCCCGCGCGCTGGCGCAGGAGCCGGACCTCCTGCTGATGGACGAGCCGACCAACCACCTCGACTTGGGCGCAATCGACTGGCTGGAAGGCTGGCTGGAGCGCTACAAGGGGGCCTTCGTCGTCATCAGCCATGACCGGACTTTTTTGAAGCGCCTCACCCGCGCCACCATCTGGCTCGACCGCGGCGAATTGCGCCGCAAGGAAGTCGGCTTCGGCGGCTACGAGGCATGGGAAGAGCAGGTCTATGCCGAGGAAGCGCGCGCGGCAGAAAAGCTCGACGCGAAGCTGAAGATCGAGGCGCACTGGCTCGAACGCGGCGTGACCGCGCGGCGCAAGCGTAATCAGGGGCGGCTCGAGAAACTCTGGCAAATGCGCGCCCAGCGTGCCTCGATGATTTCGGCAGGCGGGACCGCCAAGCTCAAACTGGCAACCGAGGAGGACTTTAAGTCCAAGTCGGTTATCGTCGCCGACCAGATTACCAAGGCCTATGGTGACCGCACCATCATCAAGCCCTTCTCGCTGCGCATCCAGCGCGGCGACCGCATCGGCATCGTCGGCGCGAATGGTGCGGGCAAGACGACGCTGCTGAAGATGCTCACCGGCGAGCTGGAGCCCGATAGCGGCACGGTCGACATTGCCAAGACGCTTACCGGCGTGATGATCGACCAGCAGCGCCAGCTCCTCACCGCCGACAAGACCGTGCGGCAAGTGTTGGCCGAGGGCGGCGACTGGATCGACGTGCGCGGGGTGCGCAAGCATGTGCAGGGATACCTCAAGGAGTTTCTGTTCGACCCCAAGATTGTCGACATGAAGGTGGCAGTACTTTCGGGCGGCGAACGCAGCCGCCTGCTGCTGGCGCGCGAGTTTGCCAAGGCATCGAACCTCCTCGTGCTCGACGAGCCGACCAACGACCTCGACCTGGAAACGCTCGACCTGCTGCAGGAAGTCATCGCCGATTACGAGGGCACGGTCCTCATCGTCAGCCATGACCGCGACTTCCTCGACCGCACGGTGACCATCACGCTCGGCCTCGACGGCACGGGCAAGGTCGATGTTGTCGCCGGCGGTTATGAAGACTGGCAGGCGAAACGCCAGAAGCCCGTCACGGGCAAGGCGAAGAGCGAGAAGTCGGAAGGCAAGCCCGCGCCCCCTCCCCCGCCGCCGCCCAAGCCGACCAAGCTCTCCTACAAGGACCAGCGCGACTACGAACTGCTGCCCGCACGTATCGAGGAGCTGGAAGCAGCCATCGCGCGCGGCGAGCAGATCCTTGCCGATCCGGACCTCTACACCTCCGACCCGCAGCGTTTCGCCAATGTCTCCAAGGGCATCGAGAACGCCCGCGCCGAAAAGGATGCTGCCGAGGAACGCTGGCTGGACCTCGCCGAGCAGTTCGAGGCGCTTTGAGCCACCACGATCTCGCAAGGGAGATCGCGGGCTGCCGCACTTGCGCCGCTCACCTGCCCCATGGCGTCCGCCCAGTCACAAGCTTTTCGCCAAGTGCGCGCCTGCTGATCATCGGACAGGCTCCGGGCTCCATCGTGCACAAAACCGGAATTCCGTGGGACGACAAAAGCGGCGACCGGCTGCGCGAATGGACTGGCCTGTCCAAAGAGCAGATGTACGACCCCACACGCGTCGCTCTTGTCCCGATGGGCTTTTGCTATCCCGGGAAGGCCAGTGGCGGCGACAAGCCTCCACGCCCTGAATGCGCGCCGCAATGGCACGAGCGCGTGCTGGATGTGCTTCCCGAAGACCGATTGACACTGCTGGTCGGCGCCTATGCACAGGCACATTACCTTCCTGAAACGCGCAAACTTTCGATGACCGGAAGGGTCCGCGCTTTCCGCGATTTTCTCCCGCGCTTCCTGCCATTGCCCCATCCCGCATGGCGCAGCATGATCTGGATGAAGCAGCACCCTTGGTTTGAAGCGGAAATCCTGCCGGTCCTCAGGCAACAGGTATGCGACCGTCTGCAATAGCGCTCGGCTTGCCGTGACCCTGTGGTATGCTCGCACGGACGGAACCTGAGTCGCGAGGAGAGCAACATGTCGATTGAACAGATGGCCAAGGATTTCACGCGAGCCGTCGCCGAAGACCGGACAGAAGACTACCAAGCCTATTGGGCGGATGACATTGTCAGCCTCGAACCTAACGATGGGCCCATGTCGCGATGCGAAGGGCGCGATGCTCTCCAGCAGAAACACGCATGGTGGAACGAGAATGCCGAAGTGCATTCTTCGTCTGCCGAAGGCCCCTACGTATTTGGCGACCAATTCGCGGTAAATTACGAGATGGACGTCACAATGGACGGCGAACGTAGCCAGATGAAAGAAGTCGGCCTGTACACGGTAAAGGACGGCAAGATCGCCGAAGAACGGTTTATGTACGGCCAGCAGTGAGGCTAGTGCTCAGGACCTGATGCGATAAAAATCGGCCACCCGGTCCAACGCCAGCCTGAGCACCAGCTTCCCGCTCCGCGCGGGCCAGCCAAGCCCCTTCTCCGCCTCGGGCAGCCCTTCGCAAGCGCAAGCCACGCGCCAGAGGATGTCATTTAGACCGCTCCCCGCCTCGGCCATCGCCCCGTCGAAGCGCGCCTTTGCCGCCAGCTGCCGCTCGGATGGCGTCAAGCCGTCACCTCCGCCACCATCGACGCGCACCGGGTCCCACCGCATGGTTACCGAGGGCGAGAGTTGCGCCCGCTCGTAATCCGCGCGCAGCCGCTCACCTGCATCGAATTGCCTCTCGTCGAGGTGCCCACGCGCATGGAGCCAAGTCAGCGGCGATTCGGCCATGTTCACCGTAACGGTTCGCCGCTTGCCCGCCACCGAACCTGCGCGCTTCGGACCGACCTCGGTCAATTCGCGCTCGACCAGTTCCCTTTTCATCGCAATCTCCGCTTTGCTATGCAGCGGCCTTGCAATTCATCGGTTCGTATAGGAAAGAGAAATCACCATTCCGGTTATATGAGGGGTTTGCCGTGATAAACCGCATCCGCGATATTCGTAAGCAGAAGGGCATGACTTTGGCCGACCTCGCCGAGGCCTGCACCCCGCCCACCACGCCGCAGACAGTTGGGCGGCTCGAAACCGGCATGCGCAACCTCTCGCTCAAATGGATGGAGCGGATAGGTGCGGCGCTGGGTGTGGAGCCGGAAATGCTGGTGCGCTCGGAGAAGGCAGGACATCCGCAAGTGGTCGCCACGCTGGGCCAAACCGGCCCCGAGGCACTGGGCACGACCCGCGATGCCATTCTCGCCACCGACCTCGGCGGCGACGGCGCGCTCGTGGTCCTCACCATCGACTATCCGCATGGGGAGTTTCGTCCGGGCGACCAGCTATGGCTGCGGCAACTCCCGCCCGAAGAGGCAGCCCGCGCGGTCAATCGCGATGTGCTGGTGCCGAAGAAGGGGGGGCGCTTCGCCTTCGGCCGACTTATCGACCGGCAGGGCAACCTCGTTGGCCTGCTCCCGCCCGGTCACGGCGAAAAGCAGCAGGTGGTCGACAATCCCGCCTGGATCGGCGTCGCAGAGATGCTCGTCCGCCGCCTCTGAAGGCGACGGACGATAGCAATCAGACTTCGCCGCGCAGCTTCTTTTCCTGCCGGTCTGCCACGGTTTCTTCAGGAATGAAGCTGTCGGAGTTCACACCCATCCACACCAGCAGCGGCGAGGCCATGTAGACCGAGGAATAGGTGCCGACGAACAGGCCGAAGACGATACCGGCGGTCAGGCCGAAGAGGCTTGCCGGACCGAAGAACAGCAGCGGCAGCAGCGCCACGAGGAGCGTCAGCGAGGTCATCACGGTACGCGCGAGCGTCTCGTTGACCGACAGATCCAGCAACTCGGGCAAGTGCATCTTGCGATACTTCTTCAGGTTCTCGCGGATGCGGTCATAGACGACGATCGTATCGTTCAGCGAGTAACCGATGATGGCGAGGATGGCGGCGATAATCTGCAGGCTGAATTCGAGCTGGAACAGCGAGAACATACCCAGTGTCAGCGACACGTCGTGGAATAGCGCGAACAAACCACCTACGCCGAATTGCCATTCGAACCGTATCCAGATGTAGAGCGCGACTGCGAGCATGGCATAGATGAGCGCGTAAATCGCATCTTCGCGAAACTCGCCCGAGACCTTACCAGAGACATTGTCGTTCCCATCGATGCGGATGTCAGGATAGTTGCCCTGTAATTCCTCGATGACAGCGGTAGCAGCAGCTTGGGCGGCATCCTTGTCTGCCGAAACATCGTCGGGCAGTCGCACGCGAATGGATACCTGGTTGTCCTCCCCGAAGCGCTGCACGACGGGCGAACCGTAACCCAGCCCCTCGATATCGGTACGCAGCTGCGGGATTGGCGCCTCGCTGCTCTCGGTGAAGGTTGCACGCACTTCGAGGCCACCGGCAAAATCGACGCCGTAGTTGAGACCTTTGGTCATCACCAGTGCCCAGCTCGCGGCAATCAGCAGCAGGCTGACCACGAAGAAGGGCACGCGCCACTTGAGGAACTTGATGTTGGTGTCGTCGGGGACGAGCTTGAGAAGTTTCATTGTTCGTCCTCCTTAAAGGTTGATGTCGCTGGGGCGCGTCTTGCGCAGCCAGTTCGCCACCCACATGCGGGTCAGCGGCAGCGCGGTGAAGACCGAGGTGAAGAGGCCGACCACGAGCACCACTGCGAAGCCCTTGATGGGCCCCGAGCCGAAGCTGAACAGCAGCACGCCGGCGATGAAGTTGGTGATGTTGGCATCGTAAATCGCGCGGCTGGCTTCCTTGTAGCCGTTCTCGACCGCCGCAATCACGCGGCGACCGCGGTTGCGCTCTTCGCGGATACGCTCGTTGATCAGCACGTTGGCGTCGACCGCGGCGCCGATGGTCAACACGAACCCGGCGATACCCGGCAGCGTCAGCGTGGCATTCATCAACGCCATGATGCCGAGCAGCATGAGCACGTTGATGGTGAGAGCTACCGTCGCGTAGATGCCGAAGCGGCCATAGGTCAAAATCATCAGCGCCATGACCAGCAGTGTACCGATACCCATTGCGAGCAAGCCCTGCTTGATCGAATCGGCTCCGAGGTCGGGACCAACGGTGCGCTCTTCCACCACCGACAGGTCGACCGGCAGCGCGCCCGAGCTCAGCTGGATGGCAAGATTGTTGGCGGTCTGGACTGTGAAGCTGCCGCTGATCTGCGACTGGCCGTTGAGAATGGGCTCGCGCATGACGGGCGCCGAGATGACCTGGTCGTCGAGGATGATAGCAAAACGCTCGCCGACATATTTGGTGGTCAGATTGGCGAAACGCCGCGAACCTTCGGCATTGAAGGCGATATTGACGACCGCTTCATTGGTCTGGGGGTCCACGCCCTGCTGCGCATTGGTCAGCGTCGAACCGTCAATCCCGCCGAGGCGTTCGACTACGACGCCGCCGCCAGCGAAACCTTCCTCTGCGGAGTAGGGAACGACCTCCCCGCCTGCAACGAACCCGCGCGCGACCTCTTCAGTCGATGCCTCGCGGAGCACGCGCTTGAATTCGAGCTGTGCGGTCTTGCCGATGAGTTCCTTAAGCGCTTCAGGGTCCTGCAGGCCGGGGACCTGCACCACGATGCGCGTGTCGCCCTGGCGAATGACAGTGGGTTCGCGGGTGCCAAGGCTATCGATACGGTCGTTGATAACGCTGAGCGCTGCATCCATCGCCGAACTCACCGCATTGTCGAGCCCGGCCTCGGTCTGGGTCAGGACGAAGCGCTGCCCGTCGACGACCTGGAGGTCCCATTCGCGGACCGTGCCTGTGCCGTTGATGAGGTTCTCGATCTTGCCACGTGCGCGGTCAATATCGCCAGCGTCATCGAGCAGGAAGCTTAGCTGGCCGTCCTCGGTAGAGACGTCGCCGATACGCACGCGCTCTTCGCGCGGTTGGCGCAGGGCATTGCGAACGCCTTCTTCCATGTCCTCGAGCCGCTTCGCCGCAACCTGGCTGCGCTCTGCTTCGAGCAGGATGTGGCTGCCACCGGCAAGGTCGAGGCCAAGATTGATAGTCGGCTCGGGCAGGGCGTCGGGCCATTGCTGGTTCGACAACGAAGCAAGCGAAGGCAGGGCAAGGAGGATGCCGAAAACGGCGATGCCCCAGAGCATGACCTTCTTCCAGGTCGGGAATTCCAGCATGGCGGTGTCTTTCGTCCTAGGCGCCGGGTCAGTCGTTGGCGGGCTTGGCGGGCTTGCCGCTCAGCACTTCGCCGATGGTGTGCTTGACCGCGCGGACCTTCATGCCCTTGGCCAGTTCAAGCTCCACGAACTGCTCTTCCACCTTGGTAATCTTGCCGACGAGACCGCCAGCGGTGACCACTTCATCGCCCTTCTTGAGACCGGCGACCTTTTCCTGGTGAGCCTTCTGCTGACGCATCTGCGGACGGATCATGAGGAACCAGAAAACGGCAAAGATTGCGACCCACGGCAGGATGGTCAGCCAAATCGGCGGCTCTGCAGCAGTGCCGGTCACGGCGAGAAGGGTGAACATGGAAATGAAGCCTGTCGTTTTCTGTTGAAGGTCTGGTCGAAGTCAGTTGGGCGCTTTGATCGCACGCTTCAAGACATGCGAAAGGCTCCCTCCTTAAATTTGTGGCGCGCGGTTAGCAGCAATGGGTTGGACTGGCAATGAACCGACCCTCTCGGGATGCGAAATGCACAAGACAGGTGCTTGCCATGTCGAAATGCCACGCCTATAGGGCCGCCTCCACTGGTTTCGGGATGTAGCGCAGCCTGGTAGCGCACCATACTGGGGGTGTGGGGGTCGCTGGTTCGAATCCAGTCATCCCGACCAGTGGTTTCCTCCTTACAATTCGTCGATTGGCTGCGATCCTGTTTCGCGGAGCGCCGATTTTTTTCGTCGCACGTGGATTAAATGCGAATTGCCTTCCGTTCTCCTCGCAAGCCCCGCCCGCGGCGGGAGCGAGAAACAAGGAGAACGACCAATGAAAAAACTCACCACGCTTTCGATTTTGACGCTCGGCATCGCGACTGCCGCCACTGCGGCCGTCCCGATGCTGCATGAAGAGCAGATGGCACGCGACGAAGAAGCGCGCATCATCACGCATCCCATTGCCGGCATCGAGAACCGCTTCTGGTTCGATTACCGCATCGACATCACCGAAGCGCAGAAGGAACTCACCAGTGACCTTCGCCGCGCCAGCGATGTCGAGGACCAGCGCGATGCGTGGGAAGAATATGCCCGCGAACTCAGCCACGAGCGCAAGCACTACATCGAGGAAATGGCCGAACGCGGTTACCGCATGGGCCAAGTCATCGTCGTCGACTGACCCCGGCGAACGTCACGCGGGCTGCCACCGTCCCTCAAGGCAGCCCGTATCCTGAAAGGAAGGACCGGTACTCCCGCCGGTTCTTCCTTTTTTCGTGTGCGAAGAGAATTCTCAGGAGGTCTCAGCGCCAGCCGGCTTCGCGTGCGCGTGCTTCCCCGGCAGCATCGAGCGCACCGCCCACAGCCATGTCCTGTGCTTTTGCGAGGATGTCGCCATCGTCGGCGCCCGCCATGCGGTAATCGGTCGAGGCCGCTTCGCTGCCCTCGCCCACAGCCTCTAGTTTCCAGCCGGCATCTTCGCGGCAGGCAATCCCGCCGCCCTCACCGCCACTGAAGGCACGGCAATAGCGACCGTTCTCGTCTTCGAAGCTGAGCAGCACACGCGTTTCAGCGTCAGCCGATTGCTCGGAAACAAGCGTATCATCGAGCACGGCGGCGAGTTGTGTGTCGGCGTAGGGCGAAACCTCTTCCCCGCCGCGCGGCAAGAATACGGCAATCGCAAGCGACGCTGCCAGCGCCGGACCTGCCACCCAGCCCCAGCGCGGGATGCGGCGACGTTCTTCGCGGCGTTCCTTTGCCTCGGCGAAGCTGACGACATCGGCCTCCTGCTTTGGCGCGAGCATTTGCGCGAAGCGGTCGGGCACGGGCTCTTCGGCAATCGGCGCGTAGTGGCCCGCCAGCATTCCCTTCAACGAACGATGACGCTCAACTTCCTCTGCCAGCGTCGGGTCGGCTGCGACCAGCGCTGCTACTTCCGCTTCACGCGCAGCATCTAGCTGGCCATCAGCGAAAGCGGCGAGTTCTTCAGCGGTTACACTCATTGCGCCTCTCCCAGCATTCCCATCAGCGCATCGCGCCCGCGCACGAGACGCGAGTTGAGCGTGCCCACCGGACAGCCGACGATTTCTGCCGCTTCCTTGTAGGCATAGCCTTCCACCATCACGAGCAGCACGGCTTCGCGCTGGTCTTCGGGCAGCCTCTGCATCGCGCGGTCGACATTGGAGAGCTCGACCGCAGCTTCCTGCGCGCCGTCGCCGCCCACGCCTGCGCCCGCTTCCTCCGCGACGAAGGTCTGGCGGCTGCGGGTGGTCTTGCGACCCTCATCGATCCAAATATTTCGCATCATCCGGTACATCCAGCTGTCGAGCCGCGTGCCTGGCTTATATTTTTCACGATTGGCCAGCGCGCGCTCGAGTGACATCTGGCAAAGGTCGTCACCGTCTGCAGGACTGCCCGCCAGACCGGCTGCGAATCGGCGCAACCGGGGCAATAGGGCCAGCAGGTCCTGTTCGAACGAAGTGCTCAGAGTCTTTGCCTTCCAGGGATTAAACGGATGGAACCACACGTTTCATCCATGCTTAATGCAAAATATTCCATAGACCTGAAGGCCCGATGCGCAGATTTTTCCTCTTTTCCGCTGTTCTTGCCATGCTCGCGACACCGCTCGCGGCGCAACTCGGCTTGCCTCGTGTAGGGGTGCCGCCGGTCAAGGGTGTCCTCGATACCGCAACCGATGCGCTGGACGAAACCACCGCCGAAACCCGCCGTACGGTCGAGCGCCTGGCGCGTGAGCGTTTGCGTAATATCGAACGGCTGGTGCAGCGCAACAACGACGTTATCGAACTTGATGCGCGGGGCGAGCCTGCACGGCGCGGCGAATTGCTGATCATGGGGTCTGACGAGGCTTCGATTGCCAAGGCAGAAGCTGCCGGTTTCACGCTGATTTCGCGCGAGACCATGGAAGGCCTCGGCTTCGAGGTGCTGCGGGTGAGAGTACCCGGCGGCATGGATCTCGATGACGCGGAAGAGTTGCTCTCCGCCACGCTGCCCGAAGCCGAAGTCAGCGCCGACAATTTGCATTTCCAGTCGGGCGACACGGGTGGGGCAACCATCATGATGTCCGCCTCTGCTGCAGCGCGCGGCGGAACGCCCGTGGGGATGATCGACGGAGCGCCCGGGAAGGCTGTGCCGGTTGTAGAGATGCGCGGATTTGCCAAAGGCGCGCCATACCCAAGCAATCACGGCAGCGCAGTCGCCTCGCTCCTCGCGCATGCGGGCGCAGAGAATATTCGCGTGGCCGATGTCTACGGGACCGACAAGGCGGGCGGCAATGCGCTCGCCATCGCCAAAGGCCTCGGCTGGCTCACCGCGCGCGGGAGCAAGGTCGTGACCATCAGCCTCGTGGGGCCACGCAATGCCGTGCTCGAGAAAGCCATTTCCGCCGCCCGCCGCAAAGGCGTGGTAGTGGTCGCAGCTGTCGGCAATGATGGCCCTGCCGCACCGCCCGCCTACCCTGCCTCCTATGACGGGGTCGTTGCGGTGACCGCTGTCGACGGCAAACGCCGCGCGCTTATCGAGGCGGGCCGCGCGCTGCATCTCGACTATGCCGCTCCCGGAGCCGACATCTACGGACGCAATGCCAAGGGCAAACGCATCAAGCTGCGCGGCACCTCTTTTGCCACGCCGCTGGTGGCCGCAAGGGCGGCGCGCGCCATCGGATCTGGGCGCGACTGGCGCGATGCCCTGGACGGTGAAGCGGAAGATCTGGGTAGCAAGGGCCACGACGAAACCTATGGCCGCGGGCTCGTTTGCGGCAGGTGTAATGGTCGATAAATCAGTAACTTACGAGATTTTTCGAAGAAAATTGGATTAAGCCCGCGTTGGGCCCCGTTTTCCTTTCAAGCGGATGCAACACCCCTCCATCGCATCTGCAAAGACGAAAGGACTATACGATGAAAAACCTAATGCTTGCAGCTTCGGCACTGACCCTTCTGGCGGCCCCTGCCGCCCACGCCCAGATCCTTGGTGGCGGTGGAGGTCTGTCGGGCACTTTGAACGGCGCGACCAATTCGACGCTGCGTGGCTCGATGGACAGCATCCGCACGACCACTCGCGGCACCCTGCGCGGCGATGCAGCGACGCGCGGAGACCAGAATGTCGATCGTCGTTCGGGCGATGTTTCAGTAACGCGCTCGGTCGAAACCGGCGTTGGTGCGACTGCCGGCCAGTTGCTCGAAACCCCTGCCGGCGCGCTGGGTGCAGACGCATCGGGTTCGGGCAATGCCTCGGGTTCGGGTAGCGCCAATGCCTCGCTGATCGGCACCGATGCGGTCCGCGAAGCCGGACGGAGCACTGTCGGCCGTGCCCGCGAAAACGTTTCGAATGTCCGTAACCTCGCCACTCCGGCTGTCGCCAATGCCCGCCAGCAGGCGACGGGCCTTGCGAGCCAAGCTGGCAATGCCGCAGGATCGGCCAGCGGTGCAGCCTCGGGCGCCGGTTCGCTCGGTAACGGAATGCTCGCGCTCGCCGGTAGCGGTGCTGCGGCAGGCGAAGGTGCCTTTGCCGTGACGCCCGGTATGCCGGTCGAACTGCCTTCGGGTGCGCAGCTTGGTACGGTCCGCGATATCGTAGCGACCCGCGCTGGACAGGTCCGCGAAGTCGTCGTCCAGACCCGCGACGGTCTGACCACCTTTCCCGCTGGCGCCCTCTCGGCCAATGGCAATGCGCTAGTGACGGGAGAGGCCGATGGTTCGGCCGATGCGGGAAGCGATGAGATGACCGACGAATAATCCGGGAAAGACGATCAGAAAAGGCCGGGTCGCCCAGTGGCGGTCCGGCCCTTTTTGTGCGTCATGTTGGGGCAAGGCTCAGCCGGGACTCTTGTTGTTCCTGACTTCATCGCCGCCGCCGCCGCCAGCCGCAGCCGCTAGCAAGCCAGCAAGAGCCAGGCCTCCGACAGCGTACAGCGCAACATTACCATTGCCGGAGCCCCCCGCCCCGCTACCTGCAGGGTTGACGACACCGTCGGCACTTCCGTTCGCAGGCAGAGCCGAGGCGCATTCCGCATCCTCGTACCATTCAAGCCATCCGCGCCAATCATAGCGCTCGCCATCGCCGGCAGAGCGGTAGCGCTTGCCTGCGAAGCGCCAACTGGCCGGATCATTGCCGGCCGCGAGAAAATCCTCGTATTCCTTGACGTAGAGACCGCATTCCCAATGCTCGGGCGGCAGCAATGCGCCCTCTTCGCTCGACAGGCTTTCGCGATCTGCAGCTACTTGCGCGAAGGCGAGCGTGCCGGTCACGGCAAGCGAGCCTGCCGCGGCTGTCAGTGCAATCGGTAGAAATCTGCGCATGGTAAGGGTTATCCGGGTTTTTACCTCTCGCCCTTTTGCAAACCAATTATGAATTTTCAATTAGGACTCACGGAATCTGGCCGAGGTGATGCTTAGAAAACACTTTCCTACAAGAACCCATTTGGTTCACCTGACCACTTCTGGAGGACAAAATGGCACTCATCGAATCGCTCATCGGCCCCATCGCTTCGATCATCGACAAGATCATTCCCGACAAGGAGGCCCGCGCAAAAGCCAAGCTCGAGCTGCTTGCGCTCGAAGGCACGCACGAACTGAAAGCCATCGAGGCGCGGTTGACCGCCATCGTTGCCGAAGCCAATTCGAAAGACCCCTGGACCAGCCGCGCCCGGCCGAGCTTTCTCTATGTGATGTACGCCATCATCCTGTTTGCGCTGCCGATGGGCGTGCTTGCCGCCTACTCGGCCGAAACCGCGCAGGATATCGGGGCAGGCATCACCAGCTATCTGCGCGGCTTGCCGGAAGAACTCTACGCGCTCTTCGGCACCGGCTACCTCGGCTACACCGCCGCGCGCCAGTGGGGTAAGGTAAAGGGTGTCGAAGGCTGAGAACTGGCGCTAAGACCCGCTGAATGACCAACACTGTCTTCGTCCTCAACGGCCCCAACCTCAACCTGCTCGGCACGCGCGAGCCGGAAATTTACGGCTCCGATACGCTCGCCGATATCGAGGCTATGTTGCAGAGCCAAGCGGGCTCGCTGGGGCTGGAGATCAGCTTTCACCAGACCAATCACGAAGGCCAGCTCGTCGACTGGCTGCACGAGGCGAACCGGCAGGGCGCGAAGGCGGTCCTGCTCAATGCCGCCGCCTATACCCACACTTCGATTGCGCTGCTCGACGCGATCAAGGCCATCAGCGTGCCGGTCATCGAAGTACACCTTTCCGACCCCACGACGCGCGAGGAATTCCGCCACATTTCCTATGTCGGCATGGCGGCGGCCGATTGCGTACAGGGCCTCGGCGCGCGCAGCTATGCCGTAGCGTTGGAGAAAGCCGCGGCGCTCTGAATTCGCGCCCACCCCCCTTGTCTTGCGCGCCCGCCTCACGCATAGGCGCGTGCAATAACTGACAAGGGACCATTCATGGCCGAACGTAAAGGTAGCGCCGGGAAATCCGGCATGAACGTCGACACCTCGCTCGTGCGTGAACTCGCCGAGATGCTGGGAGACACCGGGCTCACCGAAATCGAAGTAGAGGACGGCGACCGCAAGATTCGCGTGTCGCGTGGCGGCGGCGTCGCCATGGCGGCCCAGGCCCCGATGATGGCAGCGCCCGCCCCGGCAGCAGCCCCGGCACCTGCAGCAGCAGCCCCCGCAGCCGATTCCGCTCCCGCAGCAGCCGACACCGCTGGCGCCATCAAGTCGCCCATGGTCGGCACGGTCTACCTCGCCCCGGAACCGGGTGCGGCGGACTTCGTAAAGGTCGGTGACAGCGTGAAGGAAGGCCAGACCCTGCTCATCGTCGAGGCGATGAAGGTCATGAACCCGATTACCGCCGACAAGGCCGGCACGGTAAAATCCATCCTGGTCGAGAACGCCCAGCCGGTCGAATTCGACCAGCCGCTCGTCGTAGTCGGGTAAGCCATGTCGATCACCCGAATCCTCATCGCCAACCGCGGCGAAATCGCGCTGCGCATCCATCGCGCGGCGCATGAAATGGGCATCGAGACGGTCGCGGTGCACTCCACCGCCGACGCCGACGCCATGCACGTCCGCCTCGCCGACCATGCCGTCTGCATCGGTCCGCCGGCTGCGGCAGACAGCTACCTCAACATCGCCAACATCATCTCGGCGGCAGAGGTCAGCCACGCAGACGCCATCCATCCGGGCTACGGCTTCCTGTCGGAAAACGCCAAGTTCGCCGAAATCGTCGAGGCGCACGACATCGCCTGGATTGGCCCGAAGCCCGAACATATCCGCACCATGGGCGACAAGGTCGAAGCCAAGCGCACCGCAGGCGCGCTCGGCCTCCCGCTGGTCCCGGGCAGCGACGGGGCGGTTTCGGAAGTGTCGGAAGCGCGGAAGATTGCCGACGAAATCGGCTATCCGGTCATCATCAAGGCTGCCAGCGGCGGCGGTGGCCGCGGCATGAAGGTCTGCGAAAGCGAGGACCAGCTCGAAACGCTGATGAAGCAGGCGGGCAGCGAGGCGAAGGCCGCCTTCGGCGACGCCACCGTCTACATCGAGAAATACCTCGGCGATCCGCGCCACATCGAATTCCAGGTCTTCGGCGACGGCAATGGCAATGCCATCCACCTCGGCGAGCGCGATTGCTCGCTCCAGCGCCGCCACCAGAAGGTTCTCGAGGAGGCCCCCTCCCCCGTTCTGGGCGAGGAAGACCGCATGCGCATGGGCGAAATCTGCGCGCAGGCCATGCGCGACATGGCCTATCGCGGTGCAGGGACCATCGAATTCCTGTGGGAAAACGGCGAGTTCTACTTCATCGAGATGAACACCCGCCTGCAGGTCGAACACCCGGTCACCGAAGCCATCACCGGCGTCGACCTCGTGCGCGAACAGATCCGTATCGCGGCTGGCAAGCCGCTGTCGGTTGCGCAGGAGGATATCGAGTTCAAGGGCCATGCGATCGAGTGTCGCATCAACGCCGAGGACCCGTTCACCTTCGCCCCCAGCCCGGGCAAAATCAGCTATTACCACCCGGCTGGCGGCATGCATGTGCGCGTCGATAGCGGGCTTTACGCCGGCTATTCGATCCCGCCCTATTACGACAGCATGATTGCCAAGCTTATCGTCTACGGCCGCAACCGCGAAGGCTGCATGATGCGCCTCAAGCGCGCGCTCGAAGAAATGGTCGTCGAAGGCGTAAAGACCAGCATTCCGCTGCACCAGGCGCTGCTCGAACAGCCCGACGTGCAGAGCGGCGACTATTCGATCAAATGGCTCGAAGAGTGGCTGAAGGAGCGGGACGGCTGAATCGCACAGCCGCCCGCCTTCGGGAAACCGCTACAATTTGCCTAAAAGCGATGTAATACTGCGTCGATGAGGTTGCGGGCATCGGACACGGACTATGCGGGCACGATGTGGCCCACCGTGTTCTGGGCCGCCTGCGCTATCGGCCTGCTTATTCCGAGCCTCATGCTGCTTGGCAGTATCGCGCCCACCTTCACCGTGTTCTGCCTCACCTATTGTGCCTTCCTGTTTATGGCACGCAATTTTCTCGACGGTACGGCGGGGCACTTCATGGCCTTCGCTCTGGCTATCGCGACCTTCATTCTTGTCCCGACCGTACAGCAAGCCATCGCCAGCCAAGCGCTCGAGCCCTACCGGGTCGAAGCTGTGAAACCTTCGGGACCGGTCGACTGGAGCGGCCACGTCCGGGTCGAGGCCGATTTGCCCTACTTGGACGAAGGGACCACCAAGCGTCTGGTCGAGGAACTGCTGCTGAGCGGCGAAATCCACACGGTGACACTTGCAGATGTGAAGTGGTCCGCATTCGCCGAACTGACAAGCAACACCGCCCCCATTGTCGAGGATGAGCTAAGTTTCGGCTGGTCCCGAACGGGCAATTGCCCCGCGCGGCTGGAAGAGCATTGGAATGACCCGGAGCCGCCCCCGGCTGAGGCCGGGAGCGTGCGACCACGGGAATATTTCGAGCGCCTGCAGCAACTCACCTCGGACTGTATCATCCCGACCGAACCCGCAGAGGACCACGACTGGCGTCTTCGTTACGGCACATGGCGCGAGGCGGATGAGGCGCGCGAAGAACGTCTGCAATTCGGCCGGTACTGGGGCGAAAGCTACGGCGAAAACCCGAAGGTAGATTTCATCACCCTCCAGTCGCGCGAAGGTGAATACGCCCTCAGGCTTTTCCATCCCATGCGCAGTGCCTGGAAGGTGCCATTCCAGCTTCGCAACACCCGGACCTACACGCTCTTGCTGGACATCTCGGGGCTGCGCATCGCGCACTCCACCTATCCCGATCAGCAATATTGGCGCGATGATATCGGCTATTGGCTCGGCGAAGGCATCGCGCGCGATATCGGATATGGCCCCGCAATCCCCTTTGGCTTCATGCATTGAGCTGGCCGCTGGCGATCCGGACCCTCATCGAAAGCTTGCTTGAAGCCGCGCAAGAAACCCGCGCCCCTGCCGGAGCATTGGGTATGCATGACGCTTCAGCCCCAACCCTTCACCAATAGCGACAACCTTCCCGCACCGCGCGAGCCGGTGGGGCATGTGAAGCTCAAGTTCTCCGGCGACGCGCATGAGGACGAGCATCCCATCCACGACATCTCCGCCAGCGCCTTTGCTGGCGAGACGCTGTTCGTCGCGGGCGACGAGGCGCATTGTGTCGAGCGGCTGACCCAGGGAAAATATGGATGGCTGGAGAACCACATGCGGTTCCCACTGAAGGACTTCGTCGAACTGCGCGACCCGGAAGAAGAGATGGATATCGAGGGGCTGAGCATATGCGACGGCTGGTTGTGGGTCACCGGCAGCCACTCGCGCACGCGCCACGACCCGCGCGATGACGGGGCGGAACCCGATTGCATCGACCTCGCGAAACTTGCCGACCTCAAGGACACCCGCCCGCGCTGCGTGCTGGCGCGCATTCCGCTGCTGTATGACGAAAATGGCCATGCTGTACCCGTGAGAGAAGACGGAGAACGAAAGGCCGGTCTCGTCGCCCAGAAGAAGGAGCATGGCAGCAAGCTGGGGCGCTACATGGCGAAGGACCCGCTTATCGGCCCCTCGTTGCGCATGGCGGCCAAGGAAGGCGGTTTCGACATCGAGGGTATCGCCGCTGCGGGACCGGAGCGGATTGCGCTGGGACTGCGTGGCCCGGTCATCCAGACTTTTGCCGTACTGCTCGAGCCGCAAATAGAACCGAAGAGATCGGGCAAGCTTCACCTGCCGGGCAAGCCCTACAAGCGGCTGGTCGATTTGGGCGGCCTTGGGATGCGCGGCCTGCTGGTCGATGGCGACGATTTGCTCATCCTTGCAGGCCCCACGCAGGATCTCGACGGCCGCTGCGCCATTTATCGCTGGAAGGATTGGGCGAACGAGGAGCCAGAGGACGAGGAAACGGTCAAATTGCACCGCCCCACCCGCCTGTTTGACCTGCCAGTAAAGCTCGACGCCGACCATCCCGAGGGCATCGAATTCTTCACCGACGAGGACGGCAAGCGGCGGCTTATCGTCTTTTACGACAGCCCCAATCCCGACAGGCTCGATCTCGACGAAGGGACGATCCTCGCCGACCTGTTCGAATTCGAGGCTTAAGACCTAGTCGAAAGTGAACCCGGCTGCCTTGGCTTCGGTTATCACTTCTTCGCCAGTTTTGCGGATGTGCTCACCCTTAAGGCGGCACCAGTCGGCGCCTTCATCGACGAAGATCTCCTTCTCGATTGCGAGATGCGCGGCATCGTCAAAAAGCCCGGCCGAAAAGCTGCGATTCCCGGTCGGTTTGAAGAGCCACCAGATATTGGTTCCGCATTTCGAGCAGAAAGCGCGCTCGCCCCACTCGCTGGAGGCATATTTGGCAATCGCTTCTTCGCCGCCAAGGGTGAAGCTTTCGCTTTCCAGCGCCGCGAAGAATGCTCCGCCCCAGCGCCGACACATGGCGCATTGGCAGATTTCGAGCGCGTCCTTGGCGCCGGCAAGTTCCACAGTGACCGCACCGCACAAGCAGTGACCGGTCATGGTCTTGCTCATAGCGGGACGCCCGGATCGTTCTTGCTGGTGCGGATGGTGAGCGAGGTCTTCACGCTGGCCACGTTGGGCGCGGGCGTGAGCTTGCTCGTCAGGAATTCCTGGAAGGCCTGCAGATCGCGCGCGACAATCTTGATGATGAAGTCGATTTCGCCGTTCAGCATGTGCACTTCGCGCACCTCGGGCAGGTCCTTCATCGCTTCTTCGAATTCGCGCAGCGCGTTTTCGGCCTGGCTCTTGAGGCTGACCATGGCGAAAACGGTGATGGAAAATCCCAGCTTCGAAGGGTCCAATTCGGCATGGTAGCCGCGAATGACACCCTCTTCTTCCAGCGCACGCACGCGGCGCAGGCATGGGGGTGCAGTCAGACCGACGCGATGCGCCAATTCGACATTCGTAATCCTGCCTTCGTCCTGCAGCTGAGACAGCAGGCGACGATCGATGTCGTCGAGATTGGCCATTATGCAATTCCCCGGTCTGGGCCCTAAGTCACAAAAGGACCGCGCATATGAAATGTTGAAAACGCGCAACCTTGTGATTGGCTAACATTATTATGTTTGCCAGCAATTGTCCCCTTTTGCAACGCCCCTCGACTCTTTCGAGTGTCCATCTGGGGTAAATGGCCGCTTAACTATATCTGTTGTCCCTCCTTGAGGGCGATTCTGCGATGGCGGATCCCTGAAAAGCCGAATTTTCACCGGAGACTGGATGCATTTCGACGACCGCCTTGCCACTGTGCTGCGCCTGCGCGCAACCGGCGAGCGTGCGGCGAAGACGCAGTTCCGCCAGCTCATCGACCTGCTCGGCGAACGTCCGCAGGCAGGCGACAGGGCGCTGAAGGCAGCCGCCTATCTGCGCCTGATTGCGCTGGGCGAAATGATACCGGCCAAGACCCGGGCTGCCATCGTGGGCGAGGCTGGCTGGCGGTTCCGCAACCCCGAGCTGGTTAAGTGGTTCGGCGAAGCGCATCCGCATGTGGCGGCCGCCGCGCTCTACCGTGCACAGCTGCGCGGTAGCGAGTGGGCCGAGCTCATTCCGAAGCTTCCGATCCGGGCGCGCGGCTTCCTGCGCCACCGCCGCGACTTGCCGCGCGAGGCCATTGAAGTGCTCGACCGGCTGGGCGTATCCGACCGCGCACTGCCCGAGCCTGAGCCGCTCGAGCTGATGGACGAGCTGGCTCCGCCGCAGGAAGATGCGGCACCTGCTCCCGTCGAGGAAAAACCCGAAGAAACGGCTCCGCGCTCGGCTCCGGGCAAGGAAGACGTGCGCTCGCTAGTCGCACGTATCGAGGCTGCCCGCCGCGCTGCGCGGGGTGAGCAAGCGACCGAAGACCCGCGCCTGCCGATGGGCGACGAAGCTGCGGAGCCCCAAGGAGAGCTCGACCACTTCCTCTTCGGCGCCGATGCGGAGGGGCGCATCGACTGGGCCGAGGCGGCAATCGCGCCGATGGTGGTCGGCATCGATTTGACTACGCTCGGCTCGACCGCGGTGAGCCAAGCGCTCGCGCGCCGCCAGCCGCTCAGCAACACCCGCCTCGCCCTACGCGGAGCGAAGCGCATCGAGGGCGAGTGGATTGTCGATGCCACCCCGCGTTTCTCGCGCGGCGAAGGGCATTTCATCGGCCACGTCGGCCGCTTCCGACGCGTGGTCGCCGATGTTGCAGACCGGCGCGAGGCCGAGGCCGACCGCCTGCGCCAGCTGCTCCATGAATTGCGCACCCCGGTAAACGCGATGCAGGGCTATGCCGAAATCATCCAGCAGCAGATGATTGGTCCAGTCCCGCACGAATACCGCAGCATCGCCGCCACCATCGCGGGCGATTCGGCGCATATTCTCGCCGGTTTCGACGAGTTGGAGCGTCTGGCGAAACTGGAGACCGGTGCGCTCGAACTGGAAGCGGGAACGTGCGATTTCGCGGCGATTGCGCGAAGGCAGGTTTCGCAATTGCAGACCGTGCTCAGCCCGCGTGTGGCGCGCTTCGATGCAAGCCTGAGTGATGCACGCGCGCCGCTCTGCCTCGACCAGTCGGAAGCCGAAGTTCTCGCATGGCGCCTGCTCGCAACGCTGGCCGGTGCTACGGGCGCTGGCGAAGCTATCAGACTCGACCTCGACACCGAGGGCGACCAGATCGAATTCGCCTCCACCCTGCCCGTCTCGCTGCGCGAGGCGGAGGACATCTTCTCGGTCGAAACGCGCGCTGCGACCGGCGCGCTCAGCGCAGGCATTTTCGGCGCCGGTTTCTCGCTGCGCCTCGCCCGTGCAGAGGCGCGTTCTGCAGGCGGCGAACTGATGCGCGATGGCGAGCGGCTGGTGCTCTCGCTCCCGCTGCTCACCGCCGCCGAGGCCGAGCCAGCGCCCGAAAGTGCGGCCGGATAGGCAAAACCCGACCAAAGCCGCTTGCGCCATGCCAGCCGCGCGGCTAGGCGGCGTCTTCGCCTTCACGGACGGTTGGCGGGGGCCCGTAGCTCAGTTGGTTAGAGCTGGCCGCTCATAACGGCTAGGTCGCGGGTTCGAGTCCTGCCGGGCCTACCAACCGCCGTCCGGCCGGAAGTTCGACGTATGTGTCGGGGAGTGGCGCAGCCTGGTAGCGCACCTGTTTTGGGTACAGGGGGTCGCTGGTTCGAATCCAGTCTCCCCGACCACACGTTGAACATTGCAGGGGAGCGAGTAGTGACGACCACCACCGCCTCCCCTTCCCCACCGCTCGATACGCGCGCCATCTGGGCGATTGCCCTGCCGGCGATGGTGACAAATGTGGCCACCGCGCTCATCGGCATTGGCGACATGTGGATTGTCGGACGGCTGGGCGACGCGCCGACGCAAGGGGCGGTCGATGTCGGCGCGCGGCTCTTCGCGGTGCTGTTCACGGTGATGAACTTTCTCAAGACCGGTACGACCGGGCTGGTGGCGCAGGAGGGCACGCGCTCCGGTGCTGAAGCGCAGGCTTTGGTGTTGCTGCGAGGACTGCTGGTGGGTCTCGCCATCGCCGCGATGCTGCTGCTCGCCAAGCCGCTGCTGCTGCCCTTCGCGCTTGATGCGCTGGGCGCGGATGGCGAAGTGCGCGAGGCTGCACGCACCTATGCCGACATCCGCTACTGGAGCGCGCCCGCGGTGATGGCGAATTTCGCCATGATCGGCTTCCTTGTCGGCCAGCGCCGTATGAAGACCGTCTTGCTGGTCGAAATCGGCTACAACCTCCTCAATGTCGGGCTGGGTCTGTGGTTCGTGCTCGGCCTCGACTGGGGCATTGCCGGCATTGGCTGGTCGAGCGTCATTGCCGAATTCGCCAAGCTGGCGGTGCTTGGCTTCATCCTTTTGGGCGGCGCGCAAGGGGCAGCGCTGCTGGCCCGCGCGAAGGCAGGCGGCGTAGCGAAACTGTCCGAATTGAAGCCGTTCCTCTCGGTCAATCGCGACCTTTTCCTGCGCACGGTGGTGCTGGTCATTGCGCTGGCGGGCATTACGCGCCTTTCGGCGGAGCGCGGCGCGGTCGAACTGGCGGCCAACGGCATCATCTACCAGCTCTTCATCCTCACCGCGCTGCTACTCGACGGCTTCGAGAACGCCGCGCAGGTCTTGAATGGCGAGCGCATGGGCGAGAAGGACCGCGCGGGGTTCACCGGTTACATCCGCGCCATCCTGTGGCGAGGCATGGCAACTGCTGCACTTGTGGCGCTCTGTTTCGCGCTGTTTGCCGATCCTATCCTCACCAGCTTCGCGGCTACCGACGCGGTGCGCGATGCCGCACAGGAACTGGGGTCATGGCTCATTCTCATCCCCTTCCTCGGGCTGGCCGGTTTCGTGCTGGACGGCGTTTATGTGGGCGCAAGCTGGACGCGCAAACTGCTCTTGACGATGGTGGGTGCAGCAGCGGTCTACGGCGTGTCGCTATGGCTAAGCTGGCCAATGGGGAGCCACGGATTGTGGCTGTCTTTCAGCCTCTTCCTCGTGGCGCGAGCTGTCTTACAGGTGGCATTCATGCCTGGGCTCATACGCAGGGACTTCGCTTGAGTTGGGGGACCTGCAAGGACGCGACGCGTTGTCTTGCAAGGAAGGAGTTCGATGACCCCAATTGCCATCGCCCTGAACCGCTTCGGGCTCGGCTATCGCCGCGGAGACGCGCTCCCGGGTGAGGCGAAAGGCTGGCTGCTCGGCCAAATCGAGGACTACGAACCCGCCCCGCCCGCACTAGGCGATACGCAATATACAGCGGACGATATTCGTGCCCTCGTCGAACAGGCATCCGACATTCAGTCCGACCTGCGCGACGCACAGGAAAAAGGGAACGGCAAGGCCGACGAAATCCGCGCGATGCGACAGGAACTGACGAGGGAGCAGCGTCAGCGTTTTGTCGGCGACGTTGCCCTGCGCGCCCGTCTCGCTCTGGAAAGCGACACGCCCTTCATGGAGCGGATGGTGCATTTCTGGGCAAACCACTTCGCGGTTTCTTCAGACAAGGACAGGATGAAGGCGCTCGTCGGGCCGCACGAATTCGGAGCCATCCGCCCGCATGTGACCGGCAATTTCGCCGACATGCTGCGCGCCGCTGCGCTCCACCCGGCGATGCTTGCCTATCTCGACCAGTTCCGCTCGCAGGGACCGAACAGCGATGCCGAGAGGCGGCGCCAGCGGCGGGGCGGACCTTCACGTGGCCTCAACGAGAACCTGGGCCGCGAAATCCTCGAACTGCACACGCTCGGAGTGGACGGCGGTTACACGCAAGAAGACGTGAAGGAACTCGCACGTGCCCTGACCGGATGGACGCTGCAGGGCCTGCCCTATGCAAAGGCTGCTGTTCCCCAACCGGGCGGCGGCGCGTTCTTCGCCTATATTCACGAACCGGGTGAGCGGGTCATTCTGGGCCAGCGCTATGCGAACACCGGCGCGGATCAGGCACTTCGTATCCTTGACGACCTGGCGAAGCATCCCTCCACCGCGCGTTTCATCGCGACCAAGCTGGCGCGTCATTTCACTGGTGACGCCCCGCCGCAGACGCTGGTCGATCGGCTGGCAGAAAGCTTCATCGACAGCAGAGGCGATTTGCCCACGCTCTACCGCACGCTGGTGGAATCGGACGAGGTCTGGGCCGCCGAGCCGCTCAAATTCCGCACCCCTTGGGACTGGTCGCTCGCCATGTTGCGCGCTGGCGGCGAGCCGCGCCTTGCCGACCGAAGGTTCGCCATCATGCTGCGCGAACTGGGACAGGAAGCGTGGACACCGGGCTCGCCTGCCGGCTGGGACGACCGCGATGCCAGCTGGACAGGCGCCAATTCGCTTCTGCGCAAGGTAGAGGCGGCGGAGCGCTTTGCCGGGGCTGCGCGCCTCGAGGACGCGCGCGAACTGGCCGAGGCAATGCTGCCAGGGTCGCTATCGCAAACCACTCGCGCCATCATCGCGGGCGCGGAGAGCAACGAAATGGGGTTCGCCCTGCTGATGGCATCGCCGGAAATGCTGAGGAGATGAGCATGCTCGACAGACGCACATTGCTTGCATCAGGCGCCGCCGCCGGAACCCTTGCTGCCTTCGGGCCGCGCGTGGCTTTCGCGCAAGGCAGCGGCGAAAAGCGCCTTCTCGTGCTCGTGATGCGCGGGGCAACCGACGGGCTGTCGCTCGCCGCGCCGGTTGCCGACCCCGCCTTCCGAAGCCTGCGCGCCGCCTGGCTCGAAACCTATGCCAACGCTACGAAACTCGACGGCACCTTCCGCCTGCACCCGTCGCTTGGCGAAGTGGCGCGAATGTATGGCGATGGCGACGCGCTGGTCGCGCATGCGGTCGCGACCGACTATCGTGAGCGGTCGCACTTCGATGCGCAAAACCTTCTTGAGAGCGGTGCAACGCGCCCATTCGAGCGGCGGGACGGATTTCTCAACCGCCTTGTCGGACTTGCCAATAACGGTGACATGGCCGCCGTCGCACTCGCCCCAGCCATGCCGCTGGCCCTGCGCGGCGACAATCCGGCAACCACTTACGCGCCGAGCAACCTGCCGCAAGCAAGCGAGGGACTGCTCGCGCGCCTCCCCGCACTCTATGGCGACGATCCGCAACTGGCGGCTATGTGGCAACAGGCGCAGGAGCTCGAAGGCCTCGCCGACGGCACCGAGATGGGCAGCCTGCGCAAGGCGAGCGATGCTGGTACGCTCGCCGCCCGGATGCTGCGCGAGAAGGATGGCGCGCGCATTGCCATGCTCGATGTGCCTGGCTGGGATACTCACGCCAACCAGGCGCGCATGCTGGCGCGAGGCTTCGGCAAGCTCGACGCGCTGCTCGGCGCCTTCCGCAAGGGTATCGGCCCGGCGTGGAAAGACACGCTGGTGCTGGCAGTGACCGAATTCGGGCGCACCGCCGCGATCAATGGCACGGGCGGCACCGATCACGGCACCGCGAGTGCTGCCTTGCTGATGGGCGGCGGTATCAGGGGCGGGCGCGTCGTGGCCGACTGGCCGGGCCTTGCCCCATCGCAGCTTTACGAGGGTCGGGACCTGCGCCCGACCACTTCTCTCGAAGCGTTGGTGGCCGGTGCCCTGGCCGAGCATTTCGGTCTCGATGCCGAGGAAGCAATGCGCGTCCTGTTCCCCGGCCGCAACAATCGTCCGATTGCCGGATTGCTGGTCTAGCTGCGGGCTTCGCGAAGCGGCTTTTCGTCGGTGACGAGCTCCGTCACGTTGTCGGCAGGCTTTGCACGTTTGGTATCGAGAATGGCTTGGTCGCGGCCGCTTTCCTTGGCCCGGTACAGGGCAGAGTCGCTGCGGGCGAAAAGCTTGCCATAGCCTTCCCCCTCACCCCGTCCGGCCACGCCGAAGCTTGCCGTGAGGCGGTGGTTGTCGGGCATGCCCTCGATCATCGTGACGGAAAGGCGCTGGCGGATTCGGTTCGCCATCGCAACCGCGGCTTCGCCCTCGCAATTCCAGGCAAGTATGCAGAATTCTTCACCACCTATCCGGCCGGCAATGTCGCCATCCCTGATTGTTTCCTCGATCACTTTCCCGAAGGCGGCAATCGCCCGGTCGCCAATCTGGTGGCCCCAGACATCATTGACCGCCTTGAAATGGTCGAGGTCTGCCACGACCAGTGATAGTGGAATTTCTTCCGCCTTGGCCCGTTCAAGCATGGCCACGACATCGTTCTCAAAAGCACGCCTGGTCCTGAGGCCGGTCAGCGCATCGACCTCCGCCCGCTGCCTTACGGCACGCACCTGATCGTAGATGCAGGCACCGACCAGCACCAGCGCGCCGGCAACCGAAATCAGCGAGACAGAAAGATTGAGGATCGAATAGTAAATGGAATCGCGATAATCCCCGGCTGCCACCTGTTGTTCGAACATCAAGGTGAGGGTCGGCCGGATGAAGAACTGCGCCGCGATAATGGCCTGGACCGCAATCAGGAGCTTGTCGATTGCCTCACGGCGGGTTGAGCCGATCAGTATCATCATCGTCATCAGCTTGATGACGCCATAGGCGATATTCACGATGACGAGGCGTGTTCCGATATCCGGATCCACCGCTATCGCGACACCCAGCGTGACCGCAGCCAGCAAGTAGACGATGAGAAACGCGCCCAGCATCGTCGGCTGATTGGCCCGTTTCGCAAGTCCCCACGAGCCCATGACCAGGCTGACAGTGTAGAGAAATTGCGTCAGATGCCAAGTGTAGGGCGCCGCCGTATTCGACAGGTGTGTGACGAGAAAGCCGGCTGCGAAAAAAAGGTAGGACAGGGCGAAGGCAAGCACATAGTTGCCCATCTTCCCGCGATGCCAAAGCATCAGGAAAAGCACGAAGAACCCCACCGCCATGGTGGGGGTTATCAATCCCACAATTTGTCCACGCATTGGGTCGCCCCCGACCTTTCAAAGGCCCTCCCTAGGCCCGAATACCTAATCATTCTTAAAGAATTGACGCGTGCTTACAAGTCTCTGCACACCGGTTCGCGCCGGAATGGACGCAACTTCTTCCTGGTGTGTGGCTAATTGGCCGACGGAAGGACGATTTCCTCGCCGTGGTTGGCGAGCACGCCGACCACTGCCGTCCAGACCGCGACGTTCTGGCGCAGGGCCGCCGGATCCACCTTGTCGAGCGTGTCGTCAGCGGTGTGGTGGAGGTCAAAGTACTGCGTACCGTCCTGCTGCAGGTCGATGATCGCGCCCTCCTGCTCGCGGACAAGGTTGAGGTCCGCACCGCCGGTCGCCAATATGCGGCTCGGCGCGACACCGAAGCGCGCGACAGCAGCCGCCAGATTGCGATAGAGCGGCGTGTCGCTACCGGTGAAGTTGCTTTCAAGACGCCAGATACGCCCTGCCCCGAAATCGCTCTCGAGGCCAACGAACATGGGCTCGTCAGCATGCTCTGCGGCATACGCCTTCGAGCCCCACAGACCGGTTTCCTCGGCCCCTGCGAACAGCACGCGGATGGTGCGCAGCGGCTGGCCTTGCGCCGCGACATGCTTGGCGGCCGCCGCGATAATCCCGCAGCCTGCGCCATCATCGACAGCGCCCGTGCCAAGGTCCCAGCTGTCGAGATGGCAGGCAAGCAGGACCGGCGGCAGCGAGGGGTCGCGGCCGACGATTTCGCCGGTGACATTGCCGCTCATGGTCGTGCCGAGGTCGCGCGGGGTCATGACCAGCTTCATGCGGATGGGCTGGCCATCGGCGCGCTCGAACATGCGCTCCAGATTGTCGGCATCGGGGTTGGAGAGCGCTCCTGCCGGAATCGGCGCGACGCCTTCCGCAAAGGTGGTTGTGCCGGTGTGCGGGACGCGGTGATTGTCGGTGCCGACCGAGCGAATGACGGTCGCCACAGCCCCCTTGCTCGCGGCCAGCGAAGGCGCCACCCAGCGCGCAGGACCCGCAAAGCCGTAATGCGAGCCGTCCTGCGCGCGGCGCATGTCGTGGCTGACGAAGGCAATCTTGCCCGCAAGGCTGCCGGGCGCAGCCGCTTCGAGGTCGGAATAGGCGGGGAAATAAACAACTTCGGCTTCCACGCCTTCGGGTCCGGTCGAGCTGGTGGTCGAAAGCGCGGTAATCGCCATCGGCTGGGCGAAGGGCGCGGTGACCTCGGCGGTTTCCAGCCCGCGCACCCAGGTCTCCATCTCGAACGGCTCGTTCACGACATTGGCGAAGCCGTTGGCGCGCAGCCAGTCCATCGCCCACACCCGCCCGCGCTCTTCCTGCTCGGTGCCTGGCATGCGCGGGCCGACTTCGGTGGTGATACCCTCGACGAAATCCCACGCGATGGTGTCGCTTTCCAGCGCATCATCTGCACTGTCGGCATAGGCGGGGACGGAAAGCGAAAGCGCGGCGAGCGCGAGGAACGACCTTTTCATGGGGCCGCTTGCTACCAGCGCCAGCGCGCATGCCAACCCCTTTCCTTATTCGCGCCTCCTACCTTGCCCCGAGGCCCTGCCGCGACTATCTGGCACCCCAACTTCCCCATTCTCTTTGAAGACATCCAAGGATTCGCCCGATGGCCGCGCAATACGCCTTCGTCATGAAGGACATGACCAAGACTTTCCCCGGTGCAAACAAGCCGGTGCTGAGCAATATCAACCTGCAGTTCTACCAGGGTGCGAAAATCGGCATCGTGGGTCCGAACGGCGCTGGTAAGTCGACGCTCATCAAGATCATGGCCGGCATCGACAAGGACTTCACCGGCGAGGCATGGCCGGGCGAGAACATCACCGTCGGCTATCTCGAGCAGGAGCCCGAGCTCGACGAGAGCAAGACCGTGCTCGAAAACGTCAAGGACGGCGCGCGCGAAACCGCCGACATGGTCGAGCGCTTCAATGCGATCGGCATGGAAATGGCCGAGGAAGGCGCCGATTTCGATGCGCTCAGCAGCGAGATGGCCGAACTGCAGGACAAGATCGACGCGGTCGACGGCTGGACGCTCGACAACCAGCTCGAAGTCGCGATGGAAGCGCTGCGCTGCCCTCCGGGCGACTGGCCCGTCACCGATCTTTCGGGCGGCGAGAAGCGCCGCGTCGCGCTCACCCGTCTGCTGATCCAGAAGCCCTCGATCCTGCTGCTGGACGAACCGACCAACCACCTCGACGCCGAAAGCGTCCAGTGGCTCGAAAACCACCTCAAGGAATATGCCGGTGCGGTGCTGATGATCACCCATGACCGCTACTTCCTCGACAATGTGGTGGAGTGGATCCTCGAGCTCGACCGGGGCAGCTACTACCCCTACGAGGGCAATTACTCGACCTACCTCGAGAAGAAGGCCAAGCGCCTCGAGCAGGAAAGCCGGGAAGAGAGCGGCCGCCAGAAGGCGCTGTCACGCGAACTCGAATGGATCCGGCAGACGCCCAGCGCGCGCCAGACCAAGTCGAAGGCCCGCGTGCGCAAGTTCGAACAGCTCCAGGAAGAGCAGCAGAACCGCAAGCCCGGCAAGGCGCAGATCGTCATCCAGGTGCCCGAGCGGCTCGGCGGCAAGGTCATCGAGGCCAAGAACATCTCCAAGGCCTATGGCGACAAGCTGCTCTTCGAAAACCTCTCCTTCATGCTGCCCCCGGGCGGCATCGTCGGCGTGATCGGGCCGAATGGCGCGGGCAAGTCCACGCTGTTCAAGATCCTGACCGGCAAGGAAGAACCCGACAGCGGCACGGTGGAAATCGGCAGCACCGTCCACCTTGGCTACGTCGACCAGAGCCGCGACCATTTGAACCCCAAGAACAATGTCTGGGAAGAGATTTCGGACGGCCTCGACTACATGAAGGTCAACGGCCACGACACCTCGACCCGCGCTTATGTCGGCGCGTTCAACTTCAAGGGCCCCGACCAGCAGAAGAACGTCGGCAAGCTGTCGGGCGGTGAACGCAACCGCGTCCACATGGCCAAGATGCTGAAGGAGGGCGGCAACGTCCTGCTGCTCGACGAGCCGACCAACGACCTCGACGTGGAAACGCTGGGCGCGCTGGAAGAGGCGATCGAAAACTTCGCCGGCTGCGCCGTGGTCATCAGCCATGACCGCTTCTTCCTCGACCGTCTGGCAACGCACATCCTCGCCTTCGAGGGCGACAGCCACGTGGAGTGGTTCGAAGGCAACTTCGAGGCTTACGAGGAAGACAAGCGGCGCAGGCTGGGCGATGCGGCGGATCGTCCGACGCGTTTGGCATACAAGAAACTGACGCGCTGACATGAGCGTGACATGGTTGCGAAAGGCCGCCCTCGCTGGCGGCGCCGCAGTGCTGTGCGTAAGCGCTTTTGGCAACGCCCAGACGGTTGAGACCTTAACGCAGAAATCCGGAGACTACCCGGTACCCGTCAGCCGCTATGCCGAAGCCGGGATAGAGGCAGCAATCGCCCACGATGTTCCGGCGTTCGTCATGGCATTTGTCAGTTCCGCAGGGGTCGAGGAATTCGTCAGCCACGGGGTAGTCGACAGGCAATCCGGCGAACCCGTGGTTCCCACGACGCAATTCCAGATAGCATCGCTGTCCAAGATCCAGACCGGGATCATTGTTCGCAATCTGGTCCTGGAGGGGAAACTCGACCTCGACCGCCCGATACTCGACTATTTGCCTGATACGGTAGATTCGCGAGTATCGGAAAATCTTGGCAGCGCCACAGTGAGGCAGCTCGTCGCACACCGCTCAGGCTTGCCGCGTGACACCTCGGTGATCACGCGCGAGGGCAATGATCCCCTGTTGGAGCCCCTGACCTCCGACAAATTGCTGCAGGACCTCGCTATCGCCGAGATGGTGGGTGCCCCGGGCGAGACTTACGAATATTCCAACCTCGGATACGCGTTGCTGGGATATATCGCCGAACGGGTTTCGGGCATGCCTTTCGAAGCCCTCCACGCTTCTTATGTCACCGATCGGTATGGCATGAGCCGCACGATGGTTCATCTGGACGAAGCGGGCGAGAAAGCTCTGGCCACACCCTACCGCAAGGAAGATGCATTTCGCGCCACGCAGCCATGGAATACGGGGACGCTGGTCGCGGCGAGCGGCATTTTCTCGACACCTGTCGATCTTTCGTCGCTGCTGGTTGCTCAACTGGGCGCTTATCGCAAGGAAGATACTCCGGAACTCGACCTTACGGACGCGGCCATTTCGGTTTCGGAAGGTCGAAGCTACGGTTTCGGGCTGAACCGTCAGGAGGTCACCCTGAATGATGTGGCAACTCCCCTTTTCTATCATAGTGGCGATATGGACGGGTACGCCGGTTTTTACGTATTCCAGCCGGAAAATGACCGCGGCGTGGTCATGCTGACGACGCGTGGCGGCGAAGGGGCGGACAAGCTGCGCAGCCTTGCGATCGACTATGTTCTGGATCGAGCGCCACGGAACTAGGCTGACCGAGCCCTAGCCCGCCTCACCCTCCACCGCATCCCTCGCGGTGTCTTCCTCGAATTCCTCCATCACCTTGCCCGCTTCTTCCTCGTCGCTCTCATCGGGCGCTGCCGCTTCCTCGTTGCGCGCCCTCGCCCGCTCCGGGTCGAGGCACAGGCGGGCGACGACCGGGCGGTGATCTGAGCCGACACTCTCGCCCACGCGCATTTCAGAGAAGAGGAATTCCTCGGTCATGAACAGGTGGTCGAGCGGCCAGCCAAGCCACACCATGCCGGCCGGGAATGTCGCATAGGTGCCGCGCCCGCGCCTCGGGTCGAGGAAGCCGCCGAGGTCCTTGAACAGGCGCGTCGTGTCCGACCACGCGACGTCGTTGAAATCGCCGATCGCGAGCACCGGCAGCGACAGAGCTTGCGCTTTCTTGGCGGCCATGACGATCTCCGCGTCACGCTCTTCGGTGTCCTGCTCGGGTACCGGCGGCCGGGGATGCAGACCGATCATGCGGAAATCGTGCCCGCCCGCCGTGAGCGTGGCGAAAACGGAAGGCGTATCCTCTTGCGCCAGATCCTGGATGGAGGCGTTGCGCATGGGCAGCCGCGAGGCGAACATGATGCCGTAGGTGTTGTCCAGCGGCCGGTCGATCCTTCCCGGATAGTCCGCCAGCGCCGGTTCGACCGCATCGGCCCAGGCCCGGTCGGTTTCCGTCAGCAGGATGATATCGGGGTCGACCTGCCGGATGAGATCGACCGTCCGGCCATATTCGCGATTGTCCTGCAGCACATTCAGGGTGAGCGCGGTGAAACAACCCGTGCGGTCGGTCTGGTCCTCCGCTACGCGCGCAACCTCGGTCGGGGTGAGCGGCGTATAGGGCAGCACACGATAGAATTGCCACGTAGCAAAGCCGATCAGCGCGATCGGCAGCCACGGGCTCCATGCCTTGTCAAAGCGGTGCAGTGCGAACAGCGTAACAATCATCGCAGCCAGGATCTGGATGCGGGGAAAGTCCCAGATGCGTATCCACCACTGGTTGAAGTCGGTCGTGCTCATCAGCGAGCCTGCCACCAGCAAGATCGCGAAGAGGCGTAGTGCCCAAATTCCTGTCCGGCGCCAGCCGCTCGCGTGGGTGGTCACAGCCATTACTTGGGCCCCTCGTTCAATCGCTTGGATGGCCTTTCGCTACAACTGCCAGCTACGTCGGTCCATCACCGCGGCGATGCTATCACCCGCGCCGGATTTCGCCGCGCTGTCGTGAGGAGGGGCATAGCAGGGCCGAAAGCCCGGCCATCACCACGCCGATGACGAAGAACACGGAGGCGGCGCCAACTTCCCCCAATGCGTAGATCACGGCGTTTATCGTCTCGCCCAGCCCCCTTACGACGCGGCTGGTCGGAGGCGAATAGTCGGCAGGACCGTCGAGCGCATAAAGCGCGAGGCCCGCGCCAAAGGCGAGCGAAGCCCAGATTGCGGTCTTGCGATTGCATTGCATGGAGGCTCGCCTAGCAGTCACTCCTTTAAGAACCCCTTGTGCATCTCTGCACCAAGGCCGGTTTGACTCACCCCGCCCGGGTTTGACACAATAAGAGGTGAAGCGCCTGGTTCGCGGGTGCTGTTCTGGGCGGCGCATCACTCCCGCGCCGCGAACACGAATTTTCAAAGGATATTCATGACTACTCCCACCAACGGTGACACCGTGACAATCGACTACGTCCTCAAGCGCGGTGACGGCGAGATTATCGGCAATACGCAAGAGGTCGGACCGCAGCAGGTCCAGATCGGCTCGGGACAGATTTTTCCCGCCATCGAGGAAGCGCTTACCGGGATGAGCGTGGGCGAGAGCAAGACCGTGGCAATCGACAGCGACAAGGCCTTCGGCCCGCGCCGCGAGGAATTGGTCATCGATATCCCGCGCGCCAACCTGCCGCCCGAGCCCGCTCCGCAGCCGGGCATGGCTTTGAATGCGCAAATGCCCGACGGCCAGCCGATGACGCTCTATATCATCGAAGTCGGCGAAGAGGCAGTGAAGGCCGATGGCAACCACCCGCTTGCGGGTGAGGATGTAAGCTTCGATCTCACCTTACGTGAAATCCAGCAGGCGGCCTGAGGCCGGAAACGAACTGGCTAACGTGATGGGGCGGCTCGGGGGGGCCGCCCTTATCCTATCAGGCTGAAGGGCGAACGGTGCGCAATCTGCAGGCGTTCCTGCAGCGTCGCGCGCACCAGCAGATGCGCGCCCTTGATGAATTCGGTCGGCGTACGACCATTGAAGTGCTTGAACTCGCGAATGAAATGCGGCTGGTCGTAATAATGGGTCGAGGCCGCTTCGCGCCAGTCGGTGAGCTCGTTCCACACGAGGCGATTGGCCGAAGTCAGCGCGCGAAACTTGCGATGGAGCATCTTGGGAGGGCAGCCGAAATATTTCTTCGACAGCCGTTCGACCTGGCGCTTCGACAAGTCGAACCGCTCCAGCAAGTCGGACAGTTCATTGCTTTCGGGCGAGGTAATCCACGCAGTCACCTCATCGAGGAAGTGCTGGTTTATGGCGCGATCGGGATCGGCCATGGCGGCGAAAAGGGTATCGCAGGCGGCGACCCGTTCCTCGTCATCGGATGCAAGCAACACGCGCTTGGCAAGCGTCTGCTGCTCGGCGGAGAGATACCCTTCGAGAGGGCACACCTTGTCGGCCAGTTCGCTCGCATCGACATCGAACATGCGCGCCCAGCCCAGCGGTGTGACGGCTGCCCCGAAAACGTGGCAGCCGTCCGAAAATCCGACATTGGTCGCCTGGTGGGTCGGCCCGCAAAGCATAGTGGACCGGGCCCGATAGGCCTGCTGCTCGCCGCCAATGTCGCTTGTGAGACTGCCTTTCACGAGGAAGCGAACATTCGCGATTTCGGCGCGCATGACATCTTCCATGCGCTTGTCGAACGACACGCTGTAATAGCTGCTGACGAAGTCGCGGACATCGTCACGCGGTCTGAAGTAACGGAACTTCATGAGAAAGTTGCCCCCTGATGCATCGACTTGCGCAGCTTTTGCCCAATGCGAATTGTATTTTTGCGACAAGCATTCAAATGCATTCCCTCTCAAACCCCATATCGTGCAGATTTTGAGCGTTTGGAATCATGGTCTATTCTCCCGACTCGGGAGGGCTGACCTATGAAGCGACGTGATTTCCTTGCCGGCACCGGTGCTGGCGGTCTGGCTGGAGTAGCGATTACCAACTCCGCCGTGGCGAAAGCGACTTCTCGAACATCGATGGATCTTGCCGAAGCCGGCTGGAGCGACATCAAGGCGCTGTTCGACCCCGCTCCGGGCATATCGCAGATGAGCGCATTCTATCTGGCCTCGCACCCCAAACCGGTGCGCGATGCCATTGCTAAGCATAGGCTCGGTCTCGACCGGAACAGCCATGGCTATATTCACGACATGATGGCGCCCTGCGAACACGGACTGCGCGCCGCAGCGGCGCAATTCATGGGGTGCGAAGCCGATCACATCGCGCAGGTCGGTTCGACCACTGCGGGCCTTGGACTGACCTTGTCGAACATACCGGTCGGCAAGGATTTCGAGATCCTGACCGATACGCGCGATCATATCGTGACCCAGATCTCGACCATGTACGCCTCCCAGCGCGGCGGTGCAGACCTTCGCCGCGAAGCCCTCTACGAAGGCTCGCGCAATGCCACGAAGGACGAAGTCGTGGCCAATGTTCGCAAGCAGCTGAGGGACAACACACGCCTCTTCGCCATGACCTGGGTGCATTCGGGCACAGGCGTCAAAATGCCGGTCGAGGCGATTGGCGAAGTCGTGGCAAAGCACAATCACGGCAAGTCGGACGAAGCGCGCACGCTTTTCGCCGTCGACGGGGTGCATGGTTTTGGCAATCAGGACATCGACATCCCCGACATCGGCGCCGACTTCTTCATCGCCGGTACGCACAAGTGGATTTACGGCCCGCGGGGCACAGGCATCGTCTGGGCCCGCCCGGAAGCTCAAGCCTTCGTACAGGCCAGCATCCCCACTTTCGACCCGACCTGGCGCGACATGCCGCCGATGGAAATGCCGATTGCCGCGCATCACACGCCCGGCGGCTTCCACGCCTTCGAGCACACATGGGCGGTCGAGGACGCCTTTCGCTTTTGCTCATCCATCGGCCGTGCGCGGATCGCCGACCGCATCGCTTCATTGGCCAGCGAGACCAAGGCGCAACTCGGCAAGCTGCCAAAGGTCACGCTGGCAACGCCCGATGCGCGCGACATGTCGGCTGGCATCGTCTGCTTCGACGTCGCCGGTTGGGACCCATATGAAGGCGTGGACAAGCTGCACGAGGCAGGCATCATCGCCAGCGTGGTGCCGGGTTTTTACCGCCCGCTGCACATGCGGGTCGCGCCGAGCCTTATGACCGACGAGGCCGATGTGGAACGGACAGTGCGCGCCATCGCGGCGCTTTGAGGGTCAGGCAGATGCTGGCGCGACCGATGCGCGCTCGACCAGCTGGAAGGGCACTTCCGCATGGGTTTTCGCCGCGCCCTTACCCGAGATGGCGTTGGCGAGCAGTTCGCATGCCTTCGCGCCCATTTCTTCCAATGGCTGGCGGATGGAAGTGAGTGGCGGAGACATGGTCTTGGCAAAGGGGTCGTCATCGAAGCCAACCAGTGACAATTGCTGCGGCATGGAGATTCCTGCCTTTCGGGCAGCCTCTGAAAACCCAAGCGCCATGTTATCATTGCTGGCGAATATGGCCGTCGGCTTGGCTGGCAGAAGCTTGGTGCCCACTTCCGCGCCGGATTCGCGTGTGTAATCGCCCTCGACCACAAGTTCGGGTTCGGGCTTCAGTCGCTTCGAGCCGAGCGCAGCAACGAAGCCATTGTAACGGCGCATGCTGGAAAGGTGTGAGCGCGGGCCACGGATTATGCCGACGCGGCGATGCCCAGCTTCGAGCAGTACCGTCGCGACTGTGCGCGCCGCTTCATACTCGTCCATCGAGACAGTGATGCCCCTCCCCGGATCGAGCATCGACGCAATACGCGCGAAAGGGAGCCCCCGCTTCTCGATTTGCAACATGAGATGGCGGTCATCACATAGCGGCGCAGTCAATATGACTCCGCCCAGGCCTGGCTCATCGAGCAGTTCATCGGGCTTGCTGCCGGTGCTGTAGACGTTCTCCATCTGCAACTTGATTCCGGCGCTGCCAGCATATCGGCTGGCCCCCGAATGGAGGCGCGAAACGTAATCCCTGTTCGTATTGTCGAACAGCATGAGAATACGACCTGACAAAACCTTTTTACTCCCGGCACTTGAATATGTCTGGGGTCTTCTTAGGCGGCGAAGGTGAATATGTCGTCAAGATCGCAGACTGTTCAGGGGGTGAGCCACCGGCACTTCCCATCATCGAAAACAGCGCGTCGGTGCCCATCGGTCGACAGGTAATACCAGTCCACGCTTTCCAAGGTTACCAAGAGGACGGCAAAGTTTTCGCGCGCCGGTTCCAATTGCTCCTCGGTTGGCCTCTCGCCCTCCACCCATTCGGGCAAACCGCTCGACGGGTTGTCGCGCTTCTCGCCTGGAGGGGCACCGAGATAGCAGCGACGGGCAAAGGCGCTGCTTTCTTGCCATGCTTGCTCAGCGAGCGGCGTCTCGCTCTCGATACGAGCGGTGCCGCGGCAGCGGATCTGCACCTTCTCAGCTTTGTCATAGAAAAGCACGCCCACCGCTGCATCCTTCTCGAGGACCTCCACCTTTGGAGCGCGCGCATCGGTGTGAAATCGCAAGGTCCAGGTATTCGGATCGAATTCGCGCAAGACCATGATGCGTGCGTCAGCATCGGCGGTGGCGACAACTGGCGTATGCATCGGCGAATTGCGATCGCTCGCGGCCTTTTTCAGCAGGCGGATGATGTCGGCTTTTACAGCCTCGAGAGTGCATTCCATGGTCACCCAACGCTAAATGCGCCCTCAGGTTCGCATTCATTTTTTGGGCATCAAACCTGAACAAAGCCCTGCAGGTGCGGTTCAGTTTCGGGTCAGGCCCGTGTGATACAAATTGCGACATCGAAACAAGCCGCAGGTGTGGAGCGGCTATCGGACAACAAGGATAGGCTCCATGACCCTTACAAAGCTGATGAAAGGCAGCGCGCTGAGCGCCCTCGCGATTGCGATGGCGGTCACTGCCCTGCCTGCAGCCGCAGAAGCGGCCGAAAACGACACGCAGCAACGCAGCCAACGCGACCGCGGTGACCGAAACGAACAGCGACGCGGAGAGCGTCGCCAGGAACGCCGGGGCGAGCGTCGCGCAGAACGCCGACAGGAACAGCGCCGCGACAATCGTGGCGAGCGTCGGCAGGAACGACGCGCCGAGCGGCGTGAAGATCGTGCCAATGGCCGTGAACGGGCGATGCGTGAAGCCGCGCGCCGTGCACAGGCGACCCGCCAGGGCAGGCAAGACCGTGCCGACCGTCGTGGCCGTGACTGGAACCGCAGCGAACGTCGCGCCGAAATTGCGCGTGAACGCTCAGGCCGTGAGTGGAACCGCCGCGATAACGACAACCGCGGGGGTGATCGCAACCGAGCATACCGTGATAGCGATCGCAATCGCACCTATCGCGAAGCGCGCCGCGACGGCTATCGCGAAGGCCGCCGCGACGAGCGCCGCAGGGATGCGCGCGAGGATCGGAGCATCCGCCGTGATGCCTATCGCGCCGGTCGCCGAGACGAGCGCCGCCGCGACGCCCGTGAGGATCGGAGCATCCGCCGCGATGCCTACCGGAACGGCTATCGTGATGCGCGCCGCGCCGAGCATCGCCGCGACCGTCGCTACGACCGCCGGGCGCGCTATTACGATGGCCGCCGCTGGCACGATTACGACCGGTGGGACCGCCATCACTGGCGCGACAACCATCGCTACGACTGGTACCGCTATCGCCACGCCAATCGCAGCATTTTCCGTCTCGGCCGTTACTACGCGCCTTATCGCGATTATCGCTACCGCCGGCTGGACATAGGCTTCCGCTTGGGCAGCCTCTTCTTCGGCAGCCGCTACTGGATCAGTGACCCGTGGCGCTATCGCCTGCCCGAAGTCTACGGCCCCTATCGCTGGGTTCGCTATTACGACGACGTGCTGCTGGTCGATATCTACAGCGGCGAAGTGGTCGACGTGATTTACGACTTCTTCTGGTAAGTCCTCTCGGACTTTCCCCGCCCGTCACGGCGTGAGAGTGGACCGTGAAGGGCATGAAGGCCCCCGCCGAGCAATCGGCGGGGGTTTTTCTTTGCCCTCAGCCCGGCACCTTGCCGAAGGGCAGCATGCGGAAGATGCCGCCGTTCCTGTCGAAGAAGGTGTGCTTCAGCGCGCCGAGGATGTGCAGCGCGATAAGGTAGATGAGGACGCTACCGCCAGTCGCATGGAGGCCGAAGATTGCTTTCGCCGCCTCCGGGTCGTCGCCCAGGGGCAGCGGCGGAATGGTGAAGAACCCGAACATGTCGATCTCGCGCCCTGCCAGCGAGTTGGCGAACCAGCCGCCCAACGGCAGGCCGATAAGCAGCACGTAGAAGAAGATGTGCACCGCGCGCGCCAGCGTTGCTTCCCATTTCGCGAGAGTGGAAGGCAGCGGCGGGACCGGATGTGTCCAGCGCCACAATAGGCGGCCCACAGTCAGCAACAGGATGAGGATGCCCAACGCCTTGTGGTCGGCGAAGATGGCGATCTTGTCTTCCATCGCCTCGGCATGCTCGGCATTTTCCGCCAGCCTCCAGTTCACGATGACCGCGATGGCAATCACCCAATGGAAAATCATCGCACCGATGGAATAGCGGCGTGCCGTGTCGGTCATGTCAGTAAAGCTCCCATCCCTTATTTTGCGCAAACACTAGCGCCGCATATCCAATGCACAAGATGCCGTCTTGCAGGCGCTTGCCGCTTCGCTAACACTGGCATGCATGACGAAGACAGCCACGATTCCCGACCAGGATGCATTAAAGCGCATCGGTGCCAGGACGCGCGAAAAGCTCGAAGCCGTGCCCGACATCTACAAGATCCCCACTGACAAGGCCGAAATTTTCGTCCTGTCAGACTTTCTCACGCCCGACGAATGCCGCCGTTTCATCACCATGATCGATGTCGTCGCGCGGCCGAGCGAGCTGCACGAAACGGCCTATATCGAGAATTTCCGCACCTCTTCGTCAGGCAATTTCCACCCCAGGGACCCTTTCGTGAAAGGCGTCTCGGACCGCATCGACAAGCTGCTCGGCATGCCCGCCATCCTCGGCGAGGCCATCCAGGGCCAGCGCTACCTTCCGGGGCAGGAATTCAAGCCGCATAACGATTGGTTCTACACCGACCAGCCCTATTGGAAGGAAGAGCGCAAGCGCGGCGGACAGCGTTGCTGGACCGCCATGGCCTTCCTCAACAAGGTGCCCCAGGGCGGGCACACGCATTACACGCATGTGGGCGCAAAAATCGAACCAAAGCCCGGCGCGCTGGTCATCTGGAACAACGCCAAGCCCGACGGCACGCCGAACGAGGACACGATGCACGCCGGCACGCCGGTTATCGAGGGCTCCAAATACGTGCTCACGAAGTGGTACCGCGTGCGCAAGCACGTGTAGGAAAGGGCCTTAACTGCGCGCGAGTGCCTCGGCAATCAGCTTTCGGCTGTTCTCGATTCCGTAAAGCGCGATGAAGCTGCCCATGCGCGGGCCCTGGTCGCTGCCGAGCAGCGTCTGGTAGAGCGCCTTGAACCAGTCGCGCAGGTTCTCGAAACCATATTCCTCGCGCTTGCCGATTTCATAGACCTGCGTCTGCAAATCCTCGGCGCTGGTGTCGGCGGCGGCCTCAGCGAGCCAGGCATCGAGGGCGCGCAGGGCCTCGGCCTCGTTCGCTTCCGGCGCGCGCTTCGACAGCGTCGGCACGATGTAATCGCGCGTATAGGCGACCGCCGTGCCGATCAGCACTTCGAGTTCGGGCGTAATCTGGTCCGCCCCGATGTAGCTGGCGAGGTAATCGCGCAGGCTCGCCTCGGTCGCTTCCGCACCCAGCACGCTCGCAAGGTTCAGCAATAGGCCATAGGTCACCGGCAGGCTGTCGCCCGCCCCAGGAGCCTCGCTGCCCTCGAACCCGCCGTTGGCGCGCGCAAGGTGCCAGACCGGATTGCCGAGCTGCTTGTCGAGCGGCTGTTCGCTCAAGCGTTCGCGGAACTGCCAGTAATCGTCCACAGCGCGCGGGATGACGCCCACGTGGAGCTGCTTGGCGCTCTTGGGATTGGGGAAGATGTAGAAGCCGAGGCTCTCCTCGCTGCCGTACTGCAGCCATTCCTCGATCGACAGGCCATTGCCCTTGGATTTGGAAATTTTCTCGCCGTTCTGGTCGAGGAACATTTCGTAAATCAGCCCCTCAGGCTTGCGGCCTCCCAGCGCCTTTACGATCTTGCCCGACTGTACGCCGCTGTCGGTCAGGTCCTTGCCGTACATTTCGTAATCGACGCCCAGCGCATACCAGCGCATCGCCCAGTCGACCTTCCACTGCAGCTTGGACATGCCGCCCAGCGCCGACTGCTCGACGACAGTGCCGTCCTCGTCGGTGAAGCGGATGGTGCCAGCTTCGGCATCGACGACTTCCACCGGCACCTGCAGCACGCGGCCCGTTTCGGGGCTGACCGGCAGGATGGGCGAATAGGTCTTGCGGCGCTCTTCGCGCAGCGTCGGCAGCATGATGTCGAGAATGTCCTGGTTGTTGCGCAGGACCTGGCGGAGCGCATCGTCGAATGCGCCCGAATTATAGCGGTCGCTCGCCGCGACGAACTCGTACTGGAAGCCGAAGCGGTCGAGGAATTCGCGCAGCTTGGCGTTGTTGTGTGCGGCAAAGCTGTCGTGGTCCGTGTCGAAGGGGTTCGGCACACGGCTGAGCGGCAGATGGAGATTGTCCTCGAGCAGCTGCTGGTTCGGGACATTGTCCGGCACCTTGCGCAGGCCATCCATATCGTCGCTGAAGGCAACGAGGCGCGTCTTGCCGTCCTCTGGCGTGGCGCCGATCATCGCCTCGAAGGCGCGCCGCACGAGCGTGGTGCGCAGCACTTCCTGGAAGGTGCCGATATGCGGCAGGCCGCTGGGGCCGTAGCCCGTTTCGAATAGTACCGGCGAGCCATCCGGCTTCGCGCCATCAGGATAGCGTTTGAGCAGCCGCTGCGCCTCCTGGAACGGCCAGGCCTTGGACACACGTGCGGCTTCGATAAGGTCGGTCATGCTCATGCCCTCCCCTTTGCCGCTCCCCACGCGTGTTGCAAGTGCGAAGTGCGCGCCTGATTGAGCGATCCCGTGCAGAAGGGCCGCCCACTCACATTAGGAGAGGACGGCCCTTGCCGCTGCGACACCATCGGTGGGACGTGAGAGATTCAGGCGGTCGCAGGTCTCCAGCCGCGAAGTTCGGGCCAGATATTGGTGTATTGGCTAAGGTCGATGCGAGGCTTGCGGTCGTGGAAGCTGGTGCCGATCGACTGCATGATCAGTCGCGCACGCTTCAGGCGGGCCTTGGGAGATTTGAACGGGTTTGCCCGGTCCGGCCGTGCGGCGACCATGCGTTTGAGCAGCTTGGTGCGGCCTTCGAAGGTCGGGGGCACCTCCTGCGGCAATTCAACAGCAGCGCCATCGCTGCGAGCTACGGGGGCAGCTATTGCGCCCGTTGCCAACAAGGGACTTGCCTCGACCGATGCAACCGGACGGGGAGCAAAATCGTAAGCAGTTACCTCAGGCTCGCGCTCCAGTGCTGGACGGGGATTTGCATGTGCTTTGGTTACAATCGGCTGCTCGATTGTCGGAACAGCGCGCTTGCGGCGACGCATCAGGAAAAATCCGAGCAAGGCGATTCCCCCAATCCCCAGGAGGGCGAGAAGAAGGGCAGCACCCGAAACATCTTCGATTGCGGCGGGTGTCGGCGGCAGTTCGGCTCGGTTTGCGGCGATTTCCGTGTCTTCAGCAGCGGGGAGTGCTGCCGAAGGATTAGCGACTTCGCTAGCTGTTACGGACGGGGCAGAGGGAACCATGTCGGCGGAATTTACCGTAGCCGGAAGGCTTTCCGGAGATGACGTAGCTGTGCTGCGCGCTATGGTCGTCGCGGCCTGCGGCTCAGGTACGGTCGCAACCGTTGTCACGGGAGCGGACTGGCTCGGCACCGGATCGGTAGCGACCGGTTCCGGATCGGGCAGGACGATCGTCGGTTCGCTAGTCGTGGTCGGAGTGTCTGGCACGTCGATCACGATCTGCGGCTGCGACTGGGCGGCTGCCGGGATGGTGTGGAGCGCGGCCATCGCGGCAATCGCAAGGGGGGCGCAAGCGGCTTTCAAAACGGGTTTCGTCATGCCCCTAAAAACGGGCACACTTTTGCCACAGTTCCTGTAATCTGGCGTTCAGGAAACTCTAACTAGTTGAAATCCTTTGTTTCACAATTCTCAAATCGGGACCAGTTGCTGAGCCGTTGCGGCAAACCGAACGGCTCCTGGCACATTCCTGCTTGCTTCTGTTTACTTTTCGTTCTGCCCCCGACATTGTGAAAATTGTGAGCCAGCCGCTGCCCCTCCCTGCCCTTCATGCCAGTCACGCGGGCACATGGCTGCGCGATGCGAATGGTACGACGCGCGGGTGTTCCAAGGGCGAGGCGGTCATGGCGGCGGCCGATACGCCGCTGCTATTGATGAATGCGCCGCTGGTGGCGAGCAGGCTGGGCTATCCCGACTTGTCGGGGCTCGATTTGCTCGAATTGTTCGCCTTCGTGCATCCGGCGAAATTCTGCGTCCCGACGCCTAAGGGCCTCGCCCACGCGCTTGGGCTGGACGAGCCGGAGGATGACGCGGGCGTACCGCTCCTGCTGCAGCAGGCGGCGGGCGCGCTGGTGGCGACCTGCGAAAGCGAAGACTGGGCCGAGCGCGAGGGCGCATGGTCGAGCCTGCAATCGCTCGCGCGGCTGCGCTGGCCATGGGCGAATGTCCTCGCCCCGCATGTCCGCAAGCCCGAGAAGGCCGAAAAGTGGCTCTTCACCCGCCTGCCCGAGTGGGAAGAAACGCCCGAGCGTTCGCAGCCTGCGCAGGTGCTCATTGACGAGCCCGAAATCGAGGCGCATCTCGAACGGCTGACCGGCGAAGGCGCGGAGCGGCGCGAGGGGCAGCGCATGTTTGCGCGCGGTGCAGGCCATGTCTTCGCCCCGCGTGACCGGCAAAAGCGCCCGCATGTTTTGCTGGCGCAGGCAGGCACCGGCATCGGCAAGACGCTTGGCTATCTCGCCCCCGCCTCGCTCTGGGCGAAGCAATCGGGGGGCACGGTCTGGGTGAGCACCTATACCAAGAACCTCCAGCGGCAGTTGCGACGCGAGAGCACGCGGGCATGGCCGCCCGCGCGCGAGGACGGTTCGCCTCCCGTCGTAGTGCGCAAGGGGCGGGAGAACTATCTCTGCCTGCTCAACCTAGAAGACGCGTTGCAGGGCGGATTTGCGGGGCGACCCGCCATCCTCGCGCATCTCGTTGCGCGCTGGGCGGCCTACAGCCAGGATGGCGACATGATTGGCGGGGATTTGCCCGGCTGGCTCGGCACGCTGTTCAGGAAACGCGGCATTGCGGCGCTCACAGACCAGCGTGGCGAATGCGTCTATGCGGGCTGCCCCCACTACCGCAAATGCTTCATCGAAAGGAGCGCGAGGAATGCCGCGCAGGCCGACCTCGTCATCGCCAACCACGCGCTGGTCATGGTCAATGCGGCGCGCGGGCGCGATATCGCCAGCCGCCCGACGCGCATCGTCTTCGACGAGGGCCATCACGTTTTCGATGCCGCCGACAGCACCTTCTCCGCTGCACTGACCGGGCAGGAAGCTATCGAACTCAGGCGCTGGATAATCGGGCCCGAACGCAATTCGCGCGGGCGCCGACGCGGGCTGGCCGCGCGGCTTGCCGATGTCGCGAGCTATGACGAGGCTGGCGGCGATGCGGTGGAGGCGGCCATCGAAGCTGCCGAAGCGCTGCCCTCGGACGGCTGGCTGGGTCGACTGGCCGAAGGTGCTCCCTCGGGGCCGCTTGAGACACTGCTGGCACAGGTCCGCGCGACCACCTTTGCGCGCGATGAGAGCGGGCTGGAGGCTGGCTACGGCATCGAAACCGAAACCGCACAGCTTCCGGGCGAACTGGTCGAGGCTGCCGGGACCGCCGCAAAGGCACTCGCGCAAATCCGCACGCCGCTGCTCAAGCTGGGGGGGCGACTCGAGGCGGTGCTGGAAGACGCACCCGACTGGCTCGACGGACAGGGCCGTGCGCGTATCGAGGGGGCGCGGCATTCCTTGGCGTGGCGCATCGACCTCATTGCCGCATGGGAGGCGCTGCTTTCGCGTCTCGGCGGGCCTGCGGACCCCGAATTCGTCGACTGGCTGGCGGTCGACCGCAATGATGCGCGCGAATTCGATGTCGGGCTCTACCGCCACTGGCTCGACCCGATGAAGCCCTTTGCGCAGGTCGTCCTCGAACCCGCGCATGGCGTGATGCTGACCAGCGCCACGCTGACCGACCGCGACGAGAGCGGTACCGACTGGGAGCACGCGATTGCCAAGAGCGGCACGCCGCATCTGGAACTGCTGCCCAAGACCACGCAGGCCGAAAGCCCCTTCGATTACGCGGGCCGCGCCGAGGTGCTCATCGTCACCGCTATCAAGCGCGGCGATATCCCTGCGCTCGCGGGCGCCTATGCTCGGCTGATCGAGGCGAGCGACGGCGGCGTCCTCGGCCTCTTCACCGCAATCCGCCGAATGCGCGCGGTCTATGGCCGCATCGTCGACCGGCTGGCGCGTGCCGGCCTGCCGCTGTTCGCGCAGCACGTCGACCCTATCGACACGGGCACGCTGACCGATATATTCCGCGACGATGCCCGCGCCAGCCTACTCGGCACCGATGCCCTGCGCGATGGGGTGGACGTACCGGGCCGTTCGCTTCGCTGCGTGGTCATGGAAAGCGTGCCCTGGCCCCGCCCCACCATCCTCCACCGCGCCCGCCGCGCTGCCGCCGCCGAACAGGCAGGCGGCGCCCAGCGCTATGACGACCGCATCATCCGCGCTCGCCTTGCGCAGGCTTTCGGGCGCCTCATCCGCAGCAAGGACGATGCGGGGCACTTCGTGGTGCTGTCGCCCGCTTTTCCGAGCCGCCTCCTGTCCGCCTTCCCGGAAGGCACGCCTGTCCACCGCGTCACTCTCGACGAAGCTCTAGCGCGGGTTGCAGCGGGTCTCGACCAATCGTCGTCTGAAACAGAGCCCGAGAATACTGACGCGGCAAGCAAGTAAAACCGTCAGTTGCAAAGCGGCTCTTTAGGGCGCATCCTGCATTCGGAAGAGTAAGAGGCGGCTTTGCAAACCGAGGGTTCTGAAACGGTCTTCGCGCTCGTCTCCGACCACATCATGCGCGTGATGTATTTCGACTTCTCGCGCTACGCCATTGCCGCAGGCGCGATGTTCGGCTTCCTCCTCATCTTCCGCCTCTGGTCCGAGAACCGCCGCATCCAGACGCGCCGCGCCACGCGCCACGATTATGCGCGCGAGATTCTGTCCTCGCTGCGCACGGTGTTCTTCTTCGGCGTAACCACGCTCGCCACCCTCGCGCTCAGCAGGGTTGGCATCATCAAGTTCGAGGTGAACGAATTCCCGCTCTGGCTCGTACTGGTGCAGGCGGCGGCGATCATCCTGGCGCATGATGCGTGGTTCTACTGGACCCACCGGGGGATGCATTCCAAGCTGCTGTTCCGGCCAGTCCATTTGCACCACCACAAGTCGCGCACGCCGACCCCCTTCACCGCCTACAGCTTCACCTGGATCGAAGCGATTATCGAGGCGGCGTTCATGCCGCTCTTCCTGCTGGTCACAAGCCTGATGGGCTTTGCCTTCACCGGCCTCGCGCTGCTGCTCTTCATCTGGATCCAGATCAGCCGCAACGTGATGCAGCATGCAGGGGTCGAAATTCATCCCGCTGGCTGGGTCGACAGCAAGTGGACCGACTGGATCAGCACGACCACGCATCACGACCTCCACCATTCGGGCGGCAATCACAATTTCGGCTTCTATTTCACCTGGTGGGATCGCTGGATGGGCACCGAGCACCCGCAGTACAAAGAGCGCTTTCGCGCCGTCGCCAAGCCGCTGATTCAACGCCGGACCAAGCGCGATAATCCCGCCAGCGCTGCCTGACGCGCGCCTCGTCCCAACCCGTTTTCTCGGCCTGTATTCGAGGCGGCAGTTGCCACGCTGCCTAGCGTCGCTATGTATCAGCCAGCCCTCGCCATGGAGATCGACCCCAAGTGAAAGTCCTCGGCCTGTTGCGCCATGCCAAGTCCGATTGGGGACAGAGCGACAAGCGCGATTTCGACCGGGGCCTCAATGCGCGCGGCTGCAAGGGTGCGGCGCTCATCGGCGCGCATATCCGCGACCACGGCATCAAGTGGGACAAGCTCATCGCCAGCCCCGCCAAGCGCGTAAAAATCACGCTCGAGGAAGCCGCCATCGGGCCGGAGCCGCAGTGGGAGGACAGCCTCTACCTCGCCTCGACCGAGACGATTTGCGATGTCATCAGCGAACAGGGCGGCGATGCCGAGGCGCTGCTTCTGGCAGGCCACAACCCTGGCTTCGGCGACATGGTGTTCGAACTGGTCGCGCCCAAGAACGAAAATGACCTTTTCGACGAAGCCAAGGTCAAATTCCCCACCGCCGCCTTCGCCGTGTTCGAACTCGACATCGACGACTGGGCAGACCTCAAGGAAGGCTGCGGCACGCTCGTCCATTTCGCCCGCCCGCGCGACCTCGACCCGGAGCTTGGGCCGGAACATTGAGCCTGCCCACCCGATGGGCTGGACAGAAAACCCTGTCCATCAAGCACAAAGATGCTAATGCGAACGCTTATCAATAAGAGGAACATTTATGCGTAAACTTGTTGCCGCCGCTGCCCTTGCCGGAACCGCCCTCACCCTCGCTGCCTGCTCCGGCGCCGAAGAGGACGTTGTCGAAGACACCGAAACCGCGGCTCCTGCCGAAGACACGACCGCCGCTACCACTGCTGTCATGGACGCCAGCACCGTGACTGCCGAACAGCTCGCCGGCATGGCAGGCGTGACCCCCGAACTGGCCGAAGCCATTATTGCCGGCCAGCCCTACGATAGCGCCAGCGCTTTCAACGAAGTGCTGATGGCCAGCCTCAGCGAAGAAGAAGCCGCCACTGTCCGCGAAACGCTGTTCGTGCCGGTCAACCTCAACACCGCCAGCGAGGCCGACATCAAGCTCATCCCCGGCATGACCGAAAAGATGGAGCATGAGTTCATGGAATACCGCCCCTATGCGGACATGGACGAATTCGACCGCGAAATCGGCAAGTATGTCGACGAAGCCGAAGTGGCGCGCTTCCGCCAGTATGTGACGCTCTAACGGCGTTGCAGCCAGATCCTGAGACCCTCGATCGCGGCGAGGATACCCACGTGTATCCACGCCGTGGTCGGGTCGAAGGCCGACCAGACCCAATGCAGGAAGGTCAGCACCGCAGCCGGATAGACCAGCCGGTGCAAAATCTTCCATGACCGCTTGAGCGCCCGCATCGAAGCATCGTTCGAAGTGAGGGCCAGGGGCAGGAACAGCGCAAAGGCGAGCCAGCCTGCGAGGATGAAGCCCTCGCTAATCTCCGCCAGCACGAGCTCCGGTGTGCCCTTCTTCCAGAGATAGATTCCGGTGTGCAGCAGCGCATAGGCGAAGCTGGCCACCCCCAGGTCGCGGCGATGGCGCACGAGCCATTTAGCCACCGCCGACTTGCGGAACAGCAGCCGCAAGGGCGTGATCGCCAGGGTCACCATCAGCAGCCATGCCGCCCAGTCGCCACTATCGGCTATCGCATGGCCATAACCATATTCGTCAGGCGTGAATTGCCAGCGCCCCGCTAGCCACAGGCCGGGCAGCGCAAGGATGAGCCAAAGCAGATATCGTGAAGCGAGAAGGCGGGACAAAGCAATCCCGCGTTGTCACGCTTTGCAGTCAGGGCGCAAGGCCTAAGAAAGCGCGTGCTTCAAGGTTTTGTTTCGCACAGCAAATGCGAGAAATAAAAAAAGCCGTTGGCCGAATGCATGCGGTAGGAAACGACTCCCCCATAACGGTCCTTGAGAAACTGCTCGCACAGCATCGCAGCGTTCTGCTGGTTGGTCTGGTAGTCATTCTCGGAATCGCCGGGGGCCTGGCCTTGCGAAAAGTGGAAGACCAGGATTTGCTTACCCGCGCTCTCCTCCAGCGCGTCGACCTGTGCCCTCAGGGCTTTGAGTTCGGTCAGCACCGGGTTCATCTTGGGTGCCTCGTAGCCGGGCTGGCGAGGCTGAGGCTGCTGTGCCTGAACACGCTGCTGCGCATCAGCGGCTGTTCCGGCCAGCATCAGGGTTGCTGACAGGGCAAGTGCGAGTTTCGTCATGGCGTCTCTCCTCGAATGACGCGGAAGCTACCAGACACGCGGTGACGAAACAAGAACGCCACTCTAATTAGCGCAGGACGCGTGGACCGTTCCCGGTCTCGCCCCATTTGTCGTGCGGGTTGTAGAGCGCGCACTTCTTCAGGCTCAGGCATCCGCAGCCGATGCACCCGTCGAGATCCTCGCGCACCTTCTGCAGCGCCGCGATTTGCGCGTCGATGCGCTTTCGTACCGCCCCGCTGATGCGCTTCCAGTCGGCAGCATTGGGCGTGCGGCCCTGCGGAAGGCCCGCCAGCGCTTCCTCGATTTCGGAGAGGGCGAGGCCAAGCTTTTGGCAGATGAGGATGAAACTCAAGCGCCGGATATCGCTGCGCAGGAAGCGGCGCTGGTTGCCACTGGTGCGGATCGGCTCGACCAGTCCCTTCCCTTCGTAAAACCGGATGGCGGATACCGAGAGGCCTGTACGCCGAGCGAGTTCGCCGATGGGCAGGAGGTCGTTCGCTTTCATCGATTACAGCGATAGCGAAATTCAACCTTGACCTCAACCAAGGTTGAGGTTGCATATAGTCATGCATCGCAAACGGACCCGCGCTCATCGCGGGCGAAGAATGGAGATGCAACATGGCCACCACCAAACCCCAGGGCCGCCTCGAACACGCCAATATCTCGGTCACCGACCCCGAACGCAGCGCCGCGCTGCTGGTCGATTTGCTCGGCTGGAAGGAGCGCTGGCGCGGCCCCTCGATGAAGAACGGCCGTTCGGTCCATGTCGGGGCCGAGCACGACTACATCGCGCTCTACACGGGCGAGCATGTGAAGGGCGGATATAGCAAGGGTAACCCGCTCAACCACCTAGCATTCACTGTCGACGACCTCGATGCGGCAGAAGCAGCGGTCAAGCGCCACGGCCTCGAACCCTTCGGCCATGACGAGTACGAACCCGGCAAGCGGTTCTACTTCTTCGACTGGGACGGCATCGAATTCGAGGTCGTCTGCTACGCCTGACCTCAGGCGGGCAGCGCCCCGGTCTGCCGCAGCGCCTCACCCAGCGCGAGCCCTGCGCTGGTGGCGAGGTTGAGCGAGCGCACTTCGGGCCTCATTGGCAGGCGCACGCTTGCATCCACCGAAGCGCGCACTTCGTCGGTCACCCCGGCGCTTTCCTTGCCGAACAGCAGGATGTCGTCGGGGCGATAGGCGAAGTCGTAGGAGGACTGCGCCGCGCGAGTGGTGAACAGGACCAGCCGCTGCCCTGCCCTCGCCTCGCGAAAGACATCGAAGCTGGCGTGACGGACCACCTCGACGTGGTCGATATAGTCCATCGCCGCGCGGCGCACGCGGCGGTCGTCCCACGGGAAGCCGAGCGGCTCGATGAGGTCGACGCCTGCGCCCATGCAGGCGCCGAGCCGCATGACATTGCCGACATTGCCGGCGATTTCGGGTTCGAACAGGGCGATGCGCATGGTGTTAGAGCGGCCCCACCTGCCCCTTGCCCGACCACGGCACCTTCGTCCGGTCAAGCACGAGTTCGCCCTCCCACGGGCGGCACAGAGCGAAGGCGTCTTCGGGCGAACCTTCGGTCCACTGGCCCCAGTCGTCCTTCGCCAGCAGTACGGGCATGCGTGTGTGCACCTCTTTCGCAAGGCCGCCAGCGTCGGTCATGACCATCGAGTAGCACTCGCCCCATTCCTCGCTGTCGCGCCACACGCCCGCGCAGGCGAAGAGTTCGGCATCGGGGCGCGAGAGCCAGCTGCGGGTCTTGCCGCCCTTCGGCCCCTCGGCCTCCGCCCATGCGGTGAGCGGGATGAGGCAGCGCCGTTCCTCGAAACTGTAGCGCCAGAAGAAGCTGTCGAGCTTGTCGGTGCGCGCATTGTTCACCGGCTTGGGCTTCAGCGGCTGGCCGTTCTTGCCCTTCATCACCAGCGGGAAACCCCAGCTCATCTGCTTGAGCGTGCCACCTGCTACCACCGCGCCGGGGTAGCCGGGATAGACCTCCGCGCCGAAATTTGCGCCGCCGAGTTCGTTCACCGCATCGAACCACGCGGCGACCTCGTCCTTGTTCTTGGTCATGCGGTAGAGATTGCACATCAGGCGTTCCCCACCACGAAACAGGCCATTGCCACCAGCGCACCCGTCCAGCGGTTGGAGCGGAACCGTTCGAGCGGATTGCCCGCATCCTCGCCGTCGAGCGTGGCGACCTGCCATGTGAGGTGACCCGCCGCTGGTATCAGCGTGAGCAGCGCGATCCAGTCGGCGCGGTATAGCCAGAAGGCGAGCGCCCACAGCGCCACAGCTCCTCCATAGAAGAGCGCCACCCCGCCCTTCACCTGCCCACCGAGGCGCAGCGCGCTCGAGCGGATGCCGACCAGCGCATCGTCCTCGCGGTCCTGCATGGCGTAGATGGTGTCGTAGCCGATGACCCAGAGCGCCGCGCCCGCATACATGGCGGCCAGCGCGTCGAGATTGTCGGCGCGCAGCTGCGTCCAGCCGACAAGCAACCCCCAGGTGAAGACCATGCCCAACCATGCCTGCGGCCACCAGGTGATGCGCTTCATGAAGGGGTAGGCGGCGACCAGCGCAAGGCTCGCCAGCGCGACCACCTGTGCCTCAAGCCGCAATTGCAAAAGAACCACGAGGCCGACGAGGCAGAGGACCAGCAGCCAGCCCCATGCCAGCTTTTTCGACACGCGTCCGCTCGCCACGGGGCGGCTTGCGGTGCGCGCCACCTTCCGGTCGAGCCTGGCATCGACGATATCGTTGTAGACGCAGCCCGCGCCGCGCATGACCACGCTGCCGAGCAGCAGCCAGCCGAGCAGCGCCCAATGCCAACCAGCGCCCGCCAGCCACACGCCCCAGACACAGGGCCAGAACAACAGCCACCAGCCGATGGGCCGGTCGAACCGCGCCAATTGCGCAAGGTCACGCGGAAGCTGCGGCAGGCGTGCGACGAGGCCACGATGCTCGGTGTCGGGGACGATTTCTGGTGAGGCGGTGTCGCTCATATGCCTCCCCTACCCAAACTGTGATTGGCGCGAAAGTATGAACGCTTTGTCCATGGGTCCCCGCTTTCGCGGGGATGACAAGTGCGGGGGCATGTGCTTATCGGCACCCATGGCAGCAACTCCCGCATGGCCGCCCAAGAGCACACCCCGCCTGTTCGTGACCCACGAGCTGGGCCAAGGCCAAATCATCGCAATCGAAGGCAACCCGGCCAATTACCTCGGCCGCGTAATGCGCGTGAACCAGGGCGATGCCGTTATCCTGTGCGATAACATCACCGGCGAATGGGTTACCCGCGTCGGACAGGTCGACAAGCGACGCGTCGATCTTCACGTTGTAAACCACTTGCGCCCGCGCGAGGAGGTGCCCGACTTCTGGCTCTGCGCCGCGCTGCTCAAGAAGGACCGCTTCGACATTGTGCTCGAAAAGGCAACCGAGCTTGGCGTGGCGAAAATCCAGCCCGTGCTCACGAGCCGCTGCGTCGCGGACAAGCTCAACCCCGAGCGCGCGCGCACGATTGTGACCGAGGCTGCCGAGCAATGCGCTCGCACCGCACTGCCCGATGTTGGCGAGCCGCTGAAGCTCGACGCCCTGCTGCGCGACTGGCCCGACGACCGCAGGCTTTTCTTCGCCGACGAGGAAGGCGGCGAACCTGCCGCCGATGCCTTCTGTCTCACCGAAGGTCCAGCAGCATTGCTAACCGGCCCCGAGGGCGGTTTCACCGACGAGGAGCGCGCCGCCATCCGCGCGCATCCGGCCGCCCATGCCATCAGCCTCGGCCCGCGTATCCTGCGCGGCGAGACGGCAGCGCTGGCGGGCATCGCGGTGTGGATGGCGGAAGCAGGCGACTGGCTCGGCGAGGAATAATTTCCTTTGCGCGCGCAGGTTCGGTTGCCTAACGCCACCGACATGAGCACGCGCGACACTTCAGCCAAGGCCGATCCTATCATCGAGAGCCGTGACCAGCTCGTCGCGCCTATGCAGAAGGGCGAAAAGCCCAAGGACCAATGGCGCATCGGGACCGAGCACGAAAAGCTCGTCTTTCACAAGAGCGACCACCGCGCCCCGTCCTATGACGAGAAGGGCGGCATCCGCGATATCCTGCTTTCCCTGCGCGAATTCGGCTGGGAGCCTGTCGAAGAGGGGGGAAAGGTCATCGCCATGCGCGGCGACGACGGCACGGTCAGCCTCGAACCTGCAGGCCAGCTTGAACTTTCGGGCGCGCCGCTCGAGAACCTGCACCAGACATGCAACGAGACCGGGCGGCACCTCGCACAGGTGAAAGAGGTCGGCGAGGCGTGTGACGTCGGTTTCCTCGGCCTCGGCATGTGGCCCGACAAGACCCGCGAAGAACTGCCGATGATGCCCAAGGGGCGCTATGACATCATGAAGCGGCACATGCCGCGCGTCGGCACGCTGGGCCTCGACATGATGCTTCGGACCTGCACCATCCAGGTGAACCTCGACTATTCGTCCGAAGCCGACATGGCGCAGAAATTCCGTACCGGCCTCGCGCTCCAGCCGCTCGCCACCGCGCTGTTTGCCAATTCGCCGTTCACCGAGGGCAAGCCGAACGGCTATCTCTCCTATCGCAGCCACATCTGGAGCGACACCGACCCGCACCGCACCGGCATGCTGCCCTTCGTGTTCGAGGACGGTTTCGGCTACGAACGCTGGGTCGATTACATGCTCGACGTGCCGATGTATTTCGTTTTCCGCGAAGGCAAGTATATCGACGCCGCTGGCCTCAGCTTCCGCGACTTCCTCGAAGGCAAGCTGTCGGTCCTACCGGGCGAGAAACCCACCGAAAGCGACTGGTGGGACCATCTTTCGACCGCGTTTCCCGAAGTACGCCTCAAGAGCTTCCTCGAAATGCGCGGTGCGGACGGCGGCCCGTGGAGCCGCATTTGCGCCCTGCCCGCCTTCTGGGTCGGCCTGCTCTACGAACAGGACGCGCTCGACGCGGCGTGGGACACGGTCAAGCACTGGACGATGGAAGAGCGCGAGGACCTGCGTAATGCAGTCCCCAAACTGGCGCTCGACGCGCCCATTCCGGGGGGCGGCAAATTGCGCGACCTTGCAAGGGACGTGCTTGCCATCGCGCGCTCCGGCCTTGTTGCGCGGGGCCGCCTGAACACTTCGGGCGACAACGAAACGGGCTTCCTCGAAACGCTCGACGAAATCGTCGCCAGCGGGAAAGTGCCCGCTCAGGTCCTGCTCGACCGCTATCACGGCGAGTGGGGCGGTGACGTCAGCAGGGTCTACAAATACAGCTTCTAACCGCACGAGGAGACGCACGCATGATCCAGGTCAACGGAACCATCAAGCTGGGGCGCAATATCGACGCGGCAACGCAGAAGGCGATTGTCGACATGGTCCGCGCGAGCCGCGCCGAGGACGGCTGCCTCGATTATGCCTTCGCGCGCGATTTGGCAGACCCGGACACGCTCATCCTGTTCGAGCGCTGGCGCGATGCCGCGGCGCTCGAAGCTCATGGCAAGACGGCGCATATGGCCGAATTCCAGGAGGTCATGGCGGCCAACCCGCCCGCTTCTCGAGACTTGCGGATGTACGAGACCGATGAGGGCCAGCCGCTCGGCTGAGCCCTCTTCGCTTTGCCTTAGCGGTAGGCGGTGATGCGGCCGCTGTCGTCGAGGATATACATCGTGCCATTGGCCACGACGGGCGGCAGGCTGATGGATTCCTCGAGGTCGGCATAGAGCGCGGCCGAGCCTTCGCCCGTGCTCACGACATAGACCTGGCCTTCGGAATTGACCGCCCAGAGCTGGCCGCCGGCAAGCACCGGGCCCTGCCAGAAGATGGGGCCTTCCTTCTTTTCTTCCTTGCGGAAGCGCGGCATCTGCGTGAGCCAGCGCACCTTTCCTGTGCTGCGGGCAATCGCCATCATGCGCGCATCGTCGGTGAGCGCGAAAATCCACTCGCCCGCGATGGCCGGGGTCGAAATACCTGCGACATTGAGTTCCCACAGGCGCTGGCCGGTGACGAGCTCGTAAGCGGCCATGCGGCCACCCTGGCCAAGCGCGAAGACCTGGCCGTTGTCGATGATGGGGTCGGCGTCGATGTCCGAAAGCGCGCCCACCTGCGTCGAAATCGAGGTCCGCGCAAGGGCATCGGCCCAGAGGCTGCGGCCGTTCTCGTAGCGATAGGCAATGAGTTCGCCCGAGGTGTAGCCGGTGACCACCGTGCCGTTACCGGCGGCAGGCGCTGCCACGCCGAAGACGCCGGCCATGGTGGTCGAACCCGATTCCTGCCACGCAACGCTGCCGTCGCTGGAGTTGAGTGCGAAGAGCTGGTTGTCCTGGCTCATCACGAAAATGTTGCCGAAGGCCACGGTCGGCGAACCACGCAGCGGACCGCCCGGCTGGACCTTCCATTGCTCAGCCCCTGTCGCGGCGTCCAGTGCATAGACATTGCCCGCGCCATCGGTGCCGAAGATGCGGCCCTGTTCGAAGCTCACCCCGCCGCCGAAGGCCGAAGGGCGCGTATCGTCGGTCAGTTCGCTCTGGTAGGTCCAGACGCGCGAACCGGTCTGCGCATCGAATGCAGTGACCTGCCCGTCGGTGCCGACAGCGAAGAGCTTGCCGTCACCCACGACCGGAGCCGCACCAAGGCGGCGCTTGTTGCTGGCACCGGCAATCTGCGCCGTGAAGACGCGGCTGGGCGCGGCTGCGAGCGCGAGATGGCCGTAGCTCTTGTTGGCCGTGCCGCCCGCTTGTCCCCATGCGTCGTTGGTGCGCGGAGCGGGAAGCGTAACGGGCGTGCCTGCAAGTGCAGGGTCGACCTTCGCGCCGATGTCGATGCGCGAGAGGATGGGCTGGCGGTCGCCGACGGTGGGCGTGTCCTTCTTGTCATCGCCGCCGCCGAAAATGCCCCCGGCGCATGCGGACAGCGACAGGGCGGAAGTGGCAACCAGCGCGGCGCGCAGGACAGTTCTCGTCATGGTTTGGCTCATCATAATGGGGTTCACGTCACTCGCTGACCAGGCCGGAATCGTCGGCGGGGCCGCGCTGCTGCGCTTCGACAACGTCGCGGACATCGTCGACGGCATCCACGCCGAGGATGCCGGCCATGTTCAGCATGCGCGAGCGCGCGGTTTCGGGTGTGTCTTCGTGGCGGGCGATTTCGGCGAACAGCGCGCCGGCCTCGCTATCCTTGTCCTGCGCCATATAGGCGTGCGCCAGCAGTTCGCCGGCGCTGGCGAAGAAGGGCTCGCCCGGCACGGCCAGAGGCTTCATTGCGGCGACCACGTCGTCGGGTGCCATCGTGTCGAACATCAGCGCGGTGCGGCGAATGGTCGCAAGGTTGCGCATCGCCTCGGGCGCCTCGCTATCCTCCGCCACCTCCGCGAACAGCGCGGCTGCCGTGTCATCATCGCCGCTATCCGCAGCAATCCCGGCGCGCAGCATCTTGGCGCTGAGTTCGGGCGAGCCGCCGCTGACGCCTTCGAGACGCGTGTTCGCAGTGTCGCTGCGGCCTGCTTCGAGCTGGTCGAAGGAAGTCACGAGCTGCTCGCTCGAAGCCTCCATCGCCTTTTCCTGCTCGGCATCCCAGTAGAGATAGCCGCCGAAGGCAGCGAGGCCGATGACGACCACCGCCAGAAGCGGCTTGCCCCAAGTCGACATGAAACTTTCCATGTCGCCTTGACGAACGGCCTCGTCCACTTCGCGCATCAGCGCTTCCTGCTCGGCAGCGTCGGCCTTGGCCTTTTTCTCTTCGCGGGAAAGTTCGGTCTTGGGTGTGCGTGCCACTGCGGCGCTTCTCTTTCAGGTATCGAACAAAGTTTCGCGGGTCTTTAGGCATCGCGGGGGCCAAGGGCAATGCCTAGGGAGCCCTGCGCCCATGCCTGTCCCCGCCCGCGTGAACGGGGAATGAAAGGGTTAGTGCGTGCTGGCGAGCAGGGCCTCGACGGCACTGCGTACTTCCGGCTCGTCGAGCGTGGGCGCATGGCCCGCATCAGGCACGACCACCGTATCGGCATCGGGTGCGCGGCGCTGCATTTCAGCGAGTGTATCGGCGCTGAGGATGGTCGAGATTCCCCCGCGCACCAATAGCAGCGGCTTTGTCGCCAGCGCCTCGAAACCGGGCCACAAATCGGGCGGCACGGCGTTCTCGTCCGCCTCGTTGAAGGGATCGGCGATCTTCATGTCGTAATCGAACTGGATGCGCCCGTTGTTGCACAGCGTCATCGAACGCTTGGCCATCGCAATCCAGTCGTTCGTGTCAAATCTCGGATGCGATTCGCCGTGGACTTCCTCGAGACTGCGCGCGGCGTGCATCCAGGTGGGGAAGCTGCCGCCCTTGCCGAGATAGGTCTTTATCTTGTCGATGCCCTGCGGGTCGACCACCGGTCCGATGTCGTTGATGACGGCGCCTGCTATCTTTTCGGGCGCAAATTGCGCGATGAGCATGGTCATCAGCCCGCCCATCGAGGTGCCGACCGACACGAAGCGCTCGATGCATTCCTGCGCGAGCAGCGCCATGACGTCGGCGATATAGGTCGGGACGGCGTAGCTGGCGCTGTCCTCGGCATAGGCGCTCTGTCCGCGTCCGCGCATGTCGGGGACGATGACGCGGTGGCCCAATCCGGCGATATGCGGCGCGAGGCCTTCGAAATCGCGGCTGTTGCGGGTGAGGCCGTGGAGGCAGACGACAGGCACTTTCGCGCTGCCATCGCCTGCATAATCGCGGAAATAGAGCTCCAGCCCGTCGGGGCTTTGCCAGCTGGCTTCGCTGAATTCGCTGTCCATGACTGCTCCGGTAGCGCGCCTTTGCGCAAAATTCGAGAGACGACTTGCATGTATGTGGCGCGGTCCCCATCCCCTTGCCATGCCGAGCGCCCCCGACCCTTCCGATTACCGCCCCGACACGCCCATCGAGGCGCTGGCCGACTGGCTCGGCGACGAAGTGGCAGCGGCTGATTTTCCGGAGACGAAACTGCGTTTTCGCAACGACCGCTGGGCTGCTGCGGTGGGGCTGGACGACTTTTCGGACGAGCAATGGCTGAAACATTTCGGCCGCTTCCAGCCGCTCCCCGACAACCTGGCCCAGCCCTTGGCGCTGCGCTATCACGGCCACCAGTTCCGCGTGTACAACCCCGATATCGGCGACGGGCGCGGGTTCCTGTTCGCCCAGATGCGCGACAGTGAGGGCCGCCTGCTCGACCTCGGCACCAAGGGCTCGGGCCAGACGCCGTGGAGCCGCGCGGGCGACGGGCGGCTGACTTTAAAGGGCGGTGTGCGTGAAATCCTCGCGACCGAAATGCTCGAGGCGCTGGGAGTGAACACCTCAAAGACCTTCAGCATCGTCGAAACCGGCGAAGAGCTGGAGCGCGGCGACGAGCCCTCGCCCACCCGCTCCGCCGTGATAACGAGGCTAAGCCACGGTCATATCCGTATCGGCACATTTCAGCGCCTGATGGTGCTGGAGGAGAAGGACCACATGGCCGCGCTGGCCGACTACTGCCTCACCCAGTTCCCCGGCCCGCCCCCGCCCGAAGACGCGCCGGGCCGCGACGAACCGGCGGTGCAGCTGATGCATCTCGTGGTCGAGCGTCTCGCCGACCTCGCGGCAAGCTGGATGGTGGCGGGCTTCGTCCACGGCGTGCTCAACACCGACAATATGAACATCTCGGGCGAGAGCTTCGATTACGGCCCCTGGCGCTTCCTGCCCAAGTGGGAACCGGGCTTCACCGCCGCCTATTTCGACCACCAGGGCCTCTATGCTTTCGGCCGCCAGCCCGAGGCGCTGCACTGGAATTGCGGTCAGTTCGCCATCGCGCTGCGGACACTCGTCGACGCGCCGCCGCTGATTGCTGCGATGGAGCGCTTCGGGCCGCTCTACATGGCTGCGGTAGGCAGGCGCTGGTGCTGGCGTCTCGGTATCGAGAGCGAGGGGCTGGAGGACGACGGCAGACTCGTCGGCCTGTCCGAAGCCGCCATGGCCGAAAGCGGCGAACAGCCCGACGCGTTCTTCTATCGCCACCGCGGCGGCAAGACAGGCGAAGGCGAGCTGGGTGAATTGCTGCAAAGCTATACCGCCATCGGGGATGACCACCCCTACTGGAGCGAAGGCGCTCCCGAGAGCATGCTCATCGACGAGGTCGAGGCCATCTGGTCCGCCATCGACGAGCGCGACGACTGGCAACCCTTGCATGACAAGGTCGCCCGCCTTCGCCGGATGGGAGAGGCCCACGGACCTGCTCCCGTTCCCGAGGGGCACATTAGCAAAAACTCAATTTGACGCGCCAAGACAGAAGTCACATAGGCTGGTTTCAATAAGGGCAACGGGTTCAAGGACAGGCGATCAAGTGGCCGAAAAGATGATTTCCACCGAGCCGGCGACAGGCGACCAGATCTGGCGCGGCAAGGTCGGCAGTGTCGATGATGCAATGGAACGCGCGCTCGCAGCCAAGCGCGGCTGGGCGAGCGAGTCCGTATCGAAACGCATGGAGTTCATGCGCCGCTTTGCCAACCAGGTCCTCAAGCATGCCGAACCCTTCGCCGAACTCATCGCGCGCGAGACGGGCAAGCCCCTCTGGGAAGCCCGTACCGAGGTCGAAGCGGTCAAGAACAAAGTCGAGATTTCCATCAAGGCCTATGCCGAGCGTACCGGCCAGAAGAAACTCGACAGCGCGCTGCAGGGAAGCGCTGCGCTGCGCCACAAGCCGCATGGCGTGATGGCCGTGCTCGGCCCTTACAACTTCCCCGCGCACCTGCCCAATGGCCACATCGTGCCGGCGCTCATCGCGGGCAATGTCGTGGTTTTCAAGCCGAGCGAGAAGACGCCTGCGGTCGGCGAATTCCTGACCAAGCTGTTCCACGAAGCCGAAGTGCCCGAAGACGTTATCCAGTGCGTCCATGGCGGCGCGGCGACCGGCAAGGCGCTGGTGGCACATCCCGATATCGATGGTCTGTTGTTCACCGGCTCGGCGCAGGCGGGCATTGCCATCAACAAGAAGCTGGCGAGCAATCCGGCAAAGATCGTCGCGCTGGAAATGGGCGGCAACAACCCGATCGTCATGCTACCGACTCCGAAAATCGAGGATGCGGCGGTCACAATCATCCAGTCGGCCTTCACAACCGCCGGCCAGCGCTGCACCGCCGCGCGCCGCCTCATCGTGCCGGACGAGGTCTATGACGACATCGTTCCGGCGGTGAAGGGCCTCGCCGAGCGCCTGCTGGTCGACGAGCCTTTCGCCGAGCCGCAACCTTTCATGGGCACGGTCATCGACAACGACGCCGCAGATATCTTGCTGCAGAGCCGCGAGGCGCTGCTCGAGCACGGGGCCGAGGACATTCTCGAGATGACCCGGCCGAAGGAAGGACTGCCTTTCCTCACCCCGGGCATCGTGGAAACAACCTCCATCGACGAGCGGCCCGACGTCGAACTGTTCGGCCCGCTGCTGCAAGTCATCCGCGTAAAGGATTTCGACGAGGCCATCGTCGAGGCGAACAATACGCGTTACGGCCTCTCGGCCTCGCTCATCGGCGGGGAGCCTGCAGATTTCGAGAAGTTCTGGGCCGAGGCGCGTGCCGGTATCGTCAATTGGAACCGTCCGACCAATGGCGCTTCATCAGCCGCGCCCTTCGGCGGTATAGGCCTGTCGGGCAATCACCGTCCGGCGGCCTATTACGCTGCCGACTACTGTGCTTATCCGGTCGCCAGCACCGAGGTGGACCAGCCGCGCGCAAGCATCGGCGTCGGCCTCAAGGATTCGGCCAAGCCGACGCGCAAGGCGAAGGACTCGCACAAGTAAAGAGGCGCCGCCCGGTCTCCCGGACGACGCCTCAACACGATCCCTGCGGGGTTCGTGCTCTTGGCCGCGGGTGGGCACGGCCTAGAGAGGGGTAGTTTTAACCGCAGCGGGTGTTCGAGCGGTCGATCGACCGGCCGAGCAGCGCGCCTGCAGCACCGCCGACGATGGCTCCAAGCGTGCGGTCTCCGCCGCGACCGGCCACTTCATGACCAATCAGCGCGCCGACACCTGCCCCGACCAGCAGGCCGGTGGTGCCGTCTTCCTTGCGGCAGTAGTAACGGTTGTCGCGGCCACGCCAGATGCGGGTGTCGCGATAGACCGGGCGGCCCCAGTTGCGGTCATAACGCATGTAGTAAGGACGCTCGCGGTAGTAGCGGCGGTCATCACGATAATAGCGACGGTCATCATAGTGGCGACCGTGATAATGGCGATGCTTGCGCTTCTTGTACTTCTTGTGATGCTTGCCATGCTCATAGGTCATGTCGACGCCGACGGCAGCATTGGCATGCGCCTGCGGTGCGGCATGGGCGGGAACGGCTGCAGCAGCCGGCATGGCCAGCGTCAGGCCAGTGGCGGCAATGGCCAGCGATAGGGTCTTGGTGAGCTTCGGCATGATCAATTCCTTCGGTCGTTTTCGACTCGGATTTCCTGTTGACCCGTTCAGCAATACGCCCGCTTTCCTGAACCGAATGCAACGTCGGCGTCAGAATCCGGATTATCGACGAGCCGTGATTTTCCAGCGGACGAGATGAGGCTTGCGGGCGCGCCGAAGCCCGCCTAACCGCGCTTCATTCATGGATACGACAGGAACCGAACACCCGAAGACGGGTCTCGCCGCAGCGCTCGGGGCCTATGTCATTTGGGGCTTCCTGCCGCTCTACCTCATCCTCGTACGCGAGGTTCCGGCGTTCGAATTCGTCGGCTGGCGCATCATCTGGACGCTGCCGCTGTGCTTACTCATCGTGGCGGTGCGCAAGCAATTGCCGCAGCTGCTGGCCGCGCTTTCCAACCGCAGGACGATGGGCTGGTTGCTGCTGTCCTCCACGCTCATTGCGGTGAACTGGGTGGTCTATGTCTGGGCCATCCAGAAGGGTTACATCTACGCCGCCAGCCTCGGTTATTACATCAACCCGCTGGTCAATGTGCTGCTCGGCACGCTGCTGCTGAAGGAGCAATTGTCGCGCCCGCAGTGGACGGCGGTGGCATTGGCGGCGGTTGGCGTGTCGCTGCTGCTCGGCGGGGCGTTGACGACGCTTTGGATAAGCCTGACGCTCGCGATGAGCTTCGGGACCTACGGCCTCATCCGCAAGCAGGTCGATGTCGGCGCCCTGCCGGGCCTGACCATCGAATCCATGCTGCTGCTCATACCATCGGCGGCAGTGGCATTTTACTACGCTGGCTTGCCCGCTGGCTCGTCCTTCACGCAGAATACCGGCCTCAGCCTCGCCATCATGCTGGGCGGTGCGCTGACGGCATTCCCGCTGCTGATGTTCGCCATTGCCGCGCGGCGGCTGCCCTATTCGACACTGGGCTTCATCCAGTTCCTTGCGCCGAGCATCGTCTTCGTGCTGGGGCTCACCGTCTTCGGCGAAGATTTGAAACCGGTGCAAGCCGCCTGTTTCGCCTGCATCTGGGCGGCCGCGGCAATATTCGTGTGGGACTTGTGGTCGCGCTCTAGGAAGCCAGCCGCCATTTGAGCGTCTCGCCTGCGTGGAAGGGCACGATTTCGGCCTCGCCGCCATCGACCTGAGCAGGCACATCGACCGGTGCATTCTCCAGCGTCACCGAGCCTTCGTTGACCGGCAGGCCGTAGAAGGCCGGACCATTGAGGCTGGCAAAGGCCTCGAATTGTTCGAGCGCACCTTCCTCATCGAACACGGTGACATAGCTTTCGAGCGCGAAGGGCGCGTTGAAGATGCCCGCGCAGCCGCAATCGCTTTCCTTCGCGTGGCGGTGATGCGGCGCGCTGTCGGTGCCGAGAAAATATTTGGATGAACCCGAAGTCGCCGCCTTGCGTAGCGCCAGACGGTGCTCCTCGCGCTTGGCAACGGGGAGGCAGAACATATGCGGGCGAATGCCGCCCACGAGGATGGCATTACGGTTGATGTGCAGGTGCTGCGGGGTGATGGTCGCACCGACATTGGGGCCGGTGGAGTCCACGAACTCGGCGGCCTGCTTCGTCGTGATGTGCTCGAAGATGACCTTGAGCTCGGGCATCCGCTCGACCAGCGGCGCGAGGATGCGGTCGATGAACACCGCCTCGCGGTCGAAAATGTCGATATCGGCATGGGTAACTTCGCCATGGACGCAGAGCGGCATGCCAATCTCGGCCATTTTCTCTAGTACGCCTTCGATATTGGCGACATCGGTCACGCCGTGGGCGGAATTCGTCGTCGCACCGGCAGGATAGAGCTTTGCCGCCGTCAGCACCCCGTCTGCAAAACCCGCCGCGAGGTCGTCCGCATCGGTCTCGTCGGTGAGATAGGCGGTCATCAGCGGCGTGAATTCGACACCCTCGGGCACGGCCTCGACAATCCGGTCGCGATAGGCGGCTGCCAGCGCGCTGGTGGTCACCGGCGGCGCGAGGTTCGGCATGACGATGGCTCGCGCGAACTGGCGTGCGGTGTGCGGAACGACCGCGCGCATGGTCGCGCCGTCGCGGAAGTGGAGATGCCAGTCGTCGGGGCGGCGGATGGTCAGCGAGTTCGTCATGCCGCGCGCCTTAGCGATTGAGTCCGTGTTCCGCCAGCCAGCTTCGCGCGTCGCTTTCGCCCTGCCTCCATGTCCGCCCGACCTTGTCCGCGACCGCGAAATCGATCTTGTCGGCAGCCACCTCGCGGCTTGGCTGGACATATATCCTCTGCCCGGAACGCGGCAGGTTGCGGTAGCGACTGCTCAACAGGATCAGCGTACGCCCCTCGTCCGGCTGTGGTAGCGGAGCCTTGTCGAGCATTCCCCCATCGAGCACGGGTCCTCCCGCCCATTGCGGCGTGTCAAAGACCGGGGGGATTGTCGCGGCAGCACAGATCAGGTCCACAAGACGGCCCTCGCGCGCCGCTTGCCTCGCATCAATGCACAAACCCCCAAGCCCGGCCCTGCGCGGCAGGACCAGATGCGGCGTGCCCCGCAAAGCTTCCTCGATCTTGTAGAGGGCACCGAAGACCAAGGCCGCAAGCTTTGGCCCCAAATATGACGGCGGCCGCGAGAGGTGGACCTGATACTCCGGCCCATCCGCAATCTTGTCGATGGCATCGTCATCGAGCGTGGTTTCCACCACCGCGCGGTAGATTTTCTCATGCGGTGTGAAATTGGAACGTGCGGCATCATAGTTGGCATCATTGATCCTGAACGCTTCGGTCATCAGCATGCGCAAGTCATTTTCGCGCTCTCCAAGCCATGCCGCCGCGCTCAACGCTCCGCCCGATACGCCGCTGACGCGCTCCACTTGCAGGTCCAACGCATTGCCAGCTTTCGAGAGGAAACCACCGTGCCAGAAGCAGCGAATACCTCCGCCCGAAAAGGTCACCTGGTCGAATTGCGTATCCACGCCGTTGCCTATGACGGCGAAGGCCCTATCTGTCACGCATGACAGGAACTCTTCTTAAGACCCGCGCCCTGATCCGGATCGCTCCTACGGACGAAAGCGAGGATGTCGCCGAGTTCCTCCAGGGCCTGTTGACCAATGACGTGAAAAGCGCCCTTCCTGTCTATGCTGCTTTGCTGACGCCGCAGGGCAAGACCATGTACGATATGTTCGTCTGGCCGGCCGGGGATGGCGCAATGCTGCTGGACTGCGAGGCCGAGCATTCAGAAGAACTTGCCAAACGCCTCTCGCTCTATCGCTTGCGCCGCAAGATTTCGATCGCAGTGGACGATAGCGTTGCAGTGCATTGGGAAAAGCATGCCGGGGATGGCGGCGCCGCCGATCCCCGGCTTGCCGCATTGGGTCAGCGCTGGCTCGCCCCTGCGGATGGCACAAGCAAAGCCGCTGACGACGAGTACAAGGCCCATCGCCTCGCCATGGGCGTACCCGAGGGACGCGCTGAATTGGCCGACATACTGTGGCTGGAAACCAATGCCGTCGAGCTTCACGGGGTCGCCTTCGACAAGGGCTGTTACATCGGCCAGGAAAACACCGCGCGGATGAACTGGCGCAGCAAGGTGAACCGGCGGCTGGTGGTCGTTCCGCTCGACAAGTCCGATGAGAAGCGGCGCAAGGTGGCTTACGAGGATCTCGGCCTCGCCGTCGACCATTTGCGAGTGAGCGACATCGACATTGAGAGCGCGCCCGAATGGATGCGCTCCGGCCTCATGCCTTCGGAAGCGTAGCCTCCAGCGAGCGGACCAGCATCCGCTCCGCCCGGTCGCGCGCGGCGGTCTCGGGCAGGCCGAGCGAGCGCGAAAGCGCCCCGCCGATGAGCGCGTCGCCCATTGCCATCAGCACAAGGGCAAGCGTCTCTTCGTGGACCTGCGTGGCATTCCCAGAATGCGCGGCCTCTTCCGGCGCAATCTCGTCGACAAGGCGGTGAATGGTCTCGACAATCGGCGTCAGGGCATCTTCGTTGCCGGTCAAAATCATCCAGCTTGCGAGCGCGCCTGCGCCTTCCTTGTCGAAAGCATCGAAGGCGAGGTCGACTACTTCGCGCGGGCTCCCCAGCCCGGCCCTGCTGGCGCGCACCGCGTCCGCAATCGTCGCGCAGACGGCCTGCGCGAGGTGACCCGCCAGCGCTTTCTGCAAACCAGCCGCCGATCCGAAATGGTGCAGCAAGTTCGCATGCGTGCGCCCGATACGGCTCGCCACCGCCTTCAGCGTCACCGATTGCGGCCCGGTTTCGATTAACAGGCCGCGCGCGGCTTCGAGCGCTGCGAGGCGCGATTCTTCGGGAGAGAGACGCTTGCGAGTAGCCATATGCAACTGCGTTAACCCATCGGGCGCGTTTCGGAAAGCGGCTAGAACGCCTTATTGACATCTATGTCAGTAACCACTACTTACAACAATGTAAGTTAATTCCCGGAGCCTTCCATGAACGCCCCTGTCAAAATCGACACCGCCACCACTCCGGCACCGGCCGATCTCACCATCACTGTACGCGACGAGCGCTTTAACCGCGGCACCACGCCGCGGCGCTGGTGGGCTGGCGAACCGTTCGGTACCGCTTGGCACAACGCACTCTCCGCCACCTTCCCGCGCGGCGAGGCCTTCTTTATCGAGGCCGTGAAGGCCCACCGCGACGGCGCGAGCCCCAAGCTGGCCGAAGAGATCCGTGCTTTCGTGAAGCAGGAGATCAATCACACGCGCGAGCACATCGCCTTCAACCGCCTTGCCGAGGACCATGGCTACGACATCAAGGCCATCGACAAGCGGGTCGCCGACATGCTCGCCATGTTCAAAGGCCGTCCGGAATATCTGAACCTCGCCTCGACCATGGCGCTGGAACACTACACCGCGATGATGGCCGCCGAATTCCTAGGCAATCCGGCCCACTTCAAGGACGCCGACCCCGAAGTCCGCGCCATGTGGGAATGGCATTCGATCGAGGAAATCGAGCACAAGGGCGTGGCGTTCGACACCTGGAACCACGCGACCAAGGACTGGTCCAAGTGGCGTCGCTACAAGGTCCGCAACATCATGATGCTGCTGGTCACCGCGCGCTTCTTCAAGCACCGCTGGGAAGACACGCTCGAGCTGCTCGAACAGGACGGCATCACCGGATGGAAGGCCAAGTGGGGCCTCTTGAAGTACCTCACCGTGAAGCCCGGCGTCGTGCGCCGCATTTTCCCCGCGTGGCTGGCTTACTTCAAGCCCGGCTTCCACCCGTGGGACCACGATGACCGCGCGCTCATCGGCAAGTATGAAGGCGAATTCGAAGCCGCGCTGATGGCGGCTGAATAACCCCCGAGCTTTCGGGTCGCAAAAACAAGGCCCCGCGAGATTGCTCGCGGGGCCTTTTTTGTTACGCGGCTTGCAGGCTGGGCCCGGTTTCTGCCTCAAGGTCGAGGTGGTACATCACGCACTCCGCCTCTTCGCCTCGCCCGCAGCTGTGGCGCATCGCGCTCTTGCCGGTGGGCACGAAGCCAAGCTTCCTGAGAACCTTTCCCGAAGCCGGATTGTCGGTGAAGTGGCCGGCCGTGATGTGCATGTGACCGAGCAGCCGCGCGACCTCGAGTATCCCGCGCCCAGCTTCGGTGGCGAAGCCCTGGCCCCATGCAGGGCGGGCAATCCAGTAGCCGAGCTCGGTCCCGCCCTCGCCCGGGTCGATACCGATGCAGCCAATCACGTCCGAGCCCTTCGCACCCGGACGGGTGACAAGGAACTTGGGATAGAGCGGCTCGGCCTCGCGGGCGACGAATTGGCGGGCATGTTCGGGGAGGTACGGCCAAGGCGCGCTGGCAAGATTGCGGACGACACCCTTGTCGGCGATTCCGCCAAACAGTGCCTCTGCATCTTCGGGCCAGGCAGGCCGCAACAGCAGCCTCTCGGTGACATGGAACATTGGTATTCTCCCCGTAGGACCACGCTCCGGGCTCCTAGGCCGGACACGTGACAATTGCGTGGCGGTCAGGGCTGCGATCCATGACCGGTGCGGTTTTGAAGAGGGAGAAACGACAAGAGGGAGACGGGTCGGCCCCATCTCCCTCTTCGTCTGCCGGGTCGTTAGCCCGGCTGGGACCGTCTCGTCTGGACGATCCCGTTATCGGAGCGTCCGTTTATTCGGCAGCTTCAGCCATTTGGTCGACCGATACGTATTTACGGCCGAGCTTGCCCGAGTGGAATCGGACGACGCCGTCGGTAAGCGCGAACAGCGTGTGGTCCTTGCCCATGCCGACGTTGACGGCCGGGTAGAACTTGGTGCCGCGCTGGCGCACGATGATATTGCCGGCGACGACGTTTTCGCTGCCGAACTTCTTCACACCAAGACGACGACCGGCTGAGTCGCGACCGTTACGCGATGAACCGCCTGCTTTTTTATGTGCCATGGTTCAGATCCTTACTTCTTGGATTCGGTCTTCTTAGGCGCGGCCTTCTTGGGCGCAGCCTTTTTGGCGGGAGCCGCCTTGGTAGCTGCAGCCTTCTTGGGCGCAGCCTTCTTGGCCTTCGGCGCAGCCTTCTCTTCCGAAGTGTCCTTCTTCGGAGCAGCCTTCTTTTCTTCGGCCTTCTTCGGAGCAGCCTTCTTGGCGCCGCCGGTGCCGACGTCGGTGATGCGCAGCAGGGTCATCATCTGGCGATGACCGTTCTTGCGGCGATAGTTGTGACGACGACGCTTCTTGAAAACGACGACCTTTTCGCTCTTCGCCTGTGCGATGATTTCGGCCGAAACCGTCACCTTGCCGGCGTCTTCGATCTTGTCGCCTTCACCGGCGAGCAGGACGTCGCCCAGCGTAATGGTGTCACCGGCTTCGCCAGCCAGCTTCTCAACCGCGATCTTGTCTCCGGCGGCAACCCGGTATTGCTTGCCGCCCGTGCGCACTACTGCGAACATGGTCGTATCTCTCGTTACAAATTGCTGTGCCGCATCCTTGCGAATCTACGGCGCGCCCGTCGACCCGTTGGTGTACGGGCCCGGAAAGAAGCGTGCCGTTAGGCGAAAGGCTTTCCCAAGTCAACGCCGAAGCGGTTCCTTTTTTGCCTTTCGCGCTGGCACGAGCACTGCGCCATGCTATGTGGCGAATATGCCAAGAATTGCAAGAAGCGCTCTCGCCCTTTCCCTCGCCAGCCTGGCTGCAGCCTGCGCGAGCACGGGCGGCGACTATCCCTCGCTCGCTGTACGCGATGCAGAGCGCGCCGAAGGGCAATTCGTCACGGGCGAACCGGCAAGGCTCGATATTCCGCCGGTGGAAGTCGATTTAACCGGCGGCCTCGATGCGCGCCTGTCCTCGCTGGTCTCGGCAGCCGAAGAGGCCCATGCCGAATTCGTCTCCGTCCAGCCCCGCGCAGCGCGCCTCGTGGCGGCAGCCGGCGGTACGGGAAGCGACAGCTGGGCCGCCGCGCAAGTCGCGCTGGCGGAACTTGATTCGGCACGCAGCCGCGCGGCCATTCCGGTGGGCGACCTCGACATGATTTACACCGCTACCCGCGTGGCAGCGGAGGATGCTTCCGCCATTGAAGCCGCAAGGACCCGCGTTATCACGCTCGTCAGTGAAGAGGACGCCGTTCTGGAAGACCTTCGCGGTCGTATCCGCTAAGGCGTCCTCCATGAGCCTCGCCTGCGAAACCTGCCCAGTCCGAGACCGCGCAGCCTGTGCCGTTCTCGAAGAAGAAGAACGCGACACGCTTGCCAGAGCGGGCCGAACGCGCGTGCTGGCGAAGGGCGAAACACTATTCACTGCGGGTGAAAGCCTTGCTGCCTGTGCCACGCTCAAAAAGGGCGCGCTCAAGATTACCTCGACCGATATCGACGGTCGCGAGCGAATCCTTTCGCTGGTTCACCCGAGCGGCTTTATCGGGGAAATGTTCGGCCCCTATATGCGGCATGACGTGGTCGCATTGGGTCCTGCGGAATTGTGCGTTTTTTCAGGACCTGATTTCCAACGCGCGATCGAGCGCTATCCGCGTCTCGGCCAGGCCTTGCTGCGGCGCACCCAGGAAGACCTGTTCGCGAGCCGCGAGTTGCTCGCCCTAACGGGTAACGCGTCGGCCGAGGCGCGGGTTGCAGGCGCGCTTCTTTCCTTCGCGCGAGCGGCAAGCGATTCGCCGTGCCATCCCGCCCTGGAATTCGAATTGCCGCTATCGCGCGGAGAATTGGCCGCCATGCTCGGGCTGACCATCGAGACTGTCAGCCGCATGCTCACCCGCTTCGAGCGCGATGGTGCTATCCGGCGCAACGGAAAGCGCGGGATCGAACTGGTCGACCCCGCGCTCCTCCCCAATAGCTGAAGCGCATTCTGGAGCGATCTTTTAGCGGACCAGTGCCGCAATGGTGACGCTCGTCACACCCCAGCAGAAAATGATGACCGGGAGGATGAGCATTTGCACGCTCGCGTCCTTGGCGCTCAGCCGTCCCGTGAGCGTCTGGATGCCGTCACGCCGCAGCATGGCGAAGCTCATCGGTTTTGAAGCCGTGGGCGGGGCGAGACGGGCCCAGATTGCCGGGACACCGAAGCCTGCCACGACGAAGAGCGTGAAGATGGCCATCGGGATGGCCAGGCCCGGGGTCGAAAGGCCCGTTGCCATGACTGCGAGAAAGCCGAGATAAAGTGCGACAGTGGCGGCGTAGAGGCCCTTGGGCAGCTCGAACGTGCGATCGACTTCGTGCCTTTGCTTCGGAGCTTCGACGATGGCGGCCTGTTCGGCGACGAGTTCGCGAGTGAAATGCTTGGACATGGGTGCCTCCTTTGTTGGAGACCTTGTGCCAACCCATACGGCCCCGTTCCTTGACCGAAATCAAATCAGGAGAATTAATTCCAGCGCGCGAGGTCCGCGTGGTCGGCGTCGCGCGGCTCTATCCAGTGCCATCCGTCGTCCCGACGTTCGCGCTTCCAGAACCATGCGGCTGACTTGAGGTGGTCCATCAGGAAATCCGCCGCCTCGAAGGCATTGCGGCGATGGCGCGCGGCGGTGGCGACGAGGACGATCGACTCCCCCGGAGTCATGACGCCGACGCGGTGCCAGACCAGCGCGCCGTCGAGGTCGAATCGGGTCTTCGCATTGGCCGCGAGTTCCTTCATTCCGGGCAGGGTCAGCGGTTCGTAATGGGTGAGTTCCAGAGCGCGCACATCGCCATCTGGCCGAACCTTGCCAAGAAAGCTGACTACGCCGCCTGCCTTGTCGTGCGCGGCGTTGAACGCAGCCAGCGCCTCACCGACCGACATTCCCTTGTCGAGCAGCCGCACATCGAGCGGCGTGGAGAGCGCGAGCCTAGCCACCGCTGACCGGCGGCAGCAGCGCAACTTCGTCGCCATCCTCGGCTAGGAGCGCCGTCTTGTCGGCGAGCACCTTGCCCTTGCAGGCGACATTGACACGGTCATCTTCCAGTTGGGCGGCAATTTCAGGACCGACCTGCTCGATGAGACCCGCCCAGTCGAGCGGCGCCGGAACCTCACGATCCTGCTCGCCCGCCAAATCGCGCAAGGGGCCGAGGAAGATGAGCGTCACGCTCACGAGGCAGCTTCCAGATACTGGCCGGTCACTCCCGGTGCCGCGGCGAGATAGGTCTCGATAGCTGCTAGCGCCTCGCCCTCGCCTGCCACGAGATTCACACGGCGTGGCGTGTGCTTGCGCGCCAGCATGGCGGCCGCCGCCTTGCGCCATTCGCCATGCGTGTGGTCGGCGCTTTCCAGCGCCACGAGCACGTCCTCTCCTAAATCCAGCGCCCGCTCGATGGGGTCGAGCCAGTTCTGATGGAACAGCCCAGCCGCGGCCAGCGGCTCTTCCGGCAGGCCTTCGACCTCGATACGCTTCATTCGCGCCGCTCGCGGTGGAGCGTGATGCCGATTTTCTCGCCCGCCTCGGCAATCGCCAGCTTGACGATTTTCACCGTCACCGCCTCGACGCGCTTGTCCTGCAGGAACAGCGTCTCGCAGACATGGTCGGCCACCGCCTCGATGAGTTTGAAATGCACGCCTTCGGGCAGCGCCTCGGAGGCGGCGTGCTTCAAATCCATGTAGTTCTTCGAATCGTCGAGCGGCGTGTCGGCATCGTAATGCCTCAGCGGTTTCATCCGCACCTGGATGGTAAAGCGCAGCGGCTGCGGCTTGCCGGTCTCTTCGGAATAGATTCCGGTGAGCACGTCATGTTCGAAATCGGCGACTTCGAGGATAAGCGAATCGTTCATGGGAAGGTCCCTAGCGCATCACCCCGAAAAGTGGGCACCGGTTTTCGGATCGGGGGATGCGTTAATCAAGCGCGCGGATTGGACCAGCGCGCGAAGATTGCCGTGGGCAGCAAGCGGCCGCCCTCCTCCTGCACAGCGAGGTCACCATGCTCGACCTTGCCAGGAAGGTCGACGAAGACCTCTTCGAGCAGGCCTCCGAGCGCAAGGCTGCTCATGCGCACGGCGTAGACGGTGAGGAAGAGGAAGCTGCTGTCGTGATCGAGCAGCTGGCGGCAATCGGAGACAAGGTCGGGCAGGCCTTGCTCGAGCCGCCATACCTCTCCATCGGGCCCGCGGCCGAACTTGGGCGGGTCGAGGATGATACCGTCGTAGCGGCGACCGCGACGCACTTCGCGCGCGGTGTACTTCATCGCGTCTTCCACCAGCCAGCGTACGGGTCGGTCTTCGAGACCTGCCAGCGCGGCGTTCTCGCGCGCCTGTGCGACCGACTTCTTGCTCGCATCGACGTGGGTGACGCGGCCGTATTTGCTCAGTGCCTGCGTACCGACGCCGGTGTAGCCGAAGAGGTTCATCGTCTCGGCGTCGCTTCGCCCTTCGAGCTGCTCGCCCATCCATGTCCAGACGGGCGCCATGTCGGGGAAGAAACCGAGATGGCGGAACGGTGTGCACTGCGCGGTGAAGCGAACCTCCTCGCCCCAGCCCAGCGGCCAGCCATGTTCGGGCACGTCCTGCGTGAACTGCCAGCGTCCGCCGCCGTCCTCGTCGCTGCCGGGGACGAACTCGCCATGCGCATCCCAATGGTCGAGCTTGGGCGACCACATAGCCTGCGGTTCGGGGCGGATGAAGCGATAGTCGCCATAGGCCTCGAACTTGCGGCCATGACCGCTGTCGAGCAGGCGATAGCCGTCCCAGCCCTCGCCCACCATCAGCACCGGATTGCGTGTGAGCTCGGCCATCAGGCGGCGTGCCCCATGATGTGATCGCGCACGGCCTCATAGCTGCCGGGCAGTTCGACGAAGCTTTCCTCGCGCGCGAAGAGGTCGCCGACGCGCGCGGGCAGGCCCGGGCGGATGCCGGTCGCGCGTTCGACCGCATCGGGGAATTTTGCCGGATGCGCGGTGGCGAGCGTCACCACCGGGATAGCCGGGTCGATATCGGCAGCGCGGGCAGCGTGGAGGCCGATGGCAGTGTGCGGGTCGAGCATCTCGCCGCATTGCTCGTAGGCCCAGCGCATCGCCTGCGCAGTGTCGCCCTCGTCGGCGCGGGCGCTGGTGAAGAGCGCGGCACCTTCGGCCTGGGCATTGGTCAGGCGCATCGCCTTGGCCGTGTCGAAGCCGCGCATCTGCTCGGCCAGTGCCACGCCGTCGCGTCCGCCGACATCGAACAGCAGGCGCTCAAAGTTGGAGCTGACCTGAATGTCCATGCTAGGCGCGCTGGTGGGCGTGACCGAGCCTGCCGAATAATCGCCCTCGCTAAGCGCGCGGTGGAGGATATCGTTGATGTTGGTCGCGACGATGAGCTGCTCGATCGGCAGGCCCATGCGCGCTGCCACATGGCCTGCAAAGACATCGCCGAAATTGCCCGTCGGCACGCTGAAGGCAAGGCTGCGCTCCGGGCCGCCAAGCTGCAGCGAGGCGGCAAAGTAGTAGACCACCTGCGCCATCAGCCGCGCCCAGTTAATGGAATTCACCGCACCGATGCGGTGCTTCGCGGTCACGTCCGTGTCGGCGAAAATGCGCTTTACCATCGCCTGCGCATCGTCGAACGAGCCGTCGATGGCGATGTTGTGAACATTGGGCGCGCGCACCGTGGTCATCTGGCGGCGCTGCACATCGCTCACCCGGCCCTTGGGGTGGAGCATGAAAATCTCGACATTGTCGAGACCGGCGACGGCATCGATGGCGGCGCTGCCCGTGTCCCCGCTGGTCGCGCCGACGATTGTGAGGCTGCCCTCTTCGCGGCCAAGGAATTCCTCGAACAGCAGGCCAAGCATCTGCAGGGCCACGTCCTTGAAGGCGAGCGTGGGGCCGTGGAAGAGTTCGAGCACCCAGTGCTGCTCGTCGAGCTGCACCAGCGGCGTCACCGCCTTGTGCGCGAAGCGGCCATAGGCTTTGGCGGTGAGTTCGCGCAGGCGCTGAGGCGTCAGGCATTCGCCGACGAAAGGCTCCATCACCCGCGCGGCCAGTTCGGCATAGGGCAGGCCGCGCATGGCGGCGATTTCTTCGCGCGAGAACTGCGGCCAGCCTTCGGGGACGTAGAGCCCGCCATCGCTGGCGAGACCCGCCAGGGTGACTTCGGCGAAATCGAGGCTCGGGGCCTCACCTCGGGTTGAGACGTATTTCATTGCGGGCATGCGGTTAGCCGCGCTGGCCCATGCGGGCAAGCAAGCGGGTGTTTAGTCCTCTTTAGCGCGAGTGCCGCCCGCGCGGCGCCGCAGCGCAAGGATGTAGATGGCCAGCGCCGTCAGCGCGAAGAAGAACCACTGTCCCGCATAGGCGAGATGGTTGTTCGGTAGGGCGCGCGGGTCGGGGCTGGCGAGCGGTTCGAGACCTGCAAGACCGCTGGCCGAAACCACCCGGCCACCAGGAGCGATGGTGCCGCGCACTTCACCGCCCTGCCATTCAGCGGGCTCAGGGCGCAGCGACCATCCAATGTCGACATTGAGGGGCGCGTCCCGTCCAGCGACAGCACACGACGCGCGCTGGGCCCAACCCTTGGCTCCTCTCGCACTTGTTCCGGCCCGCGGATTGACCGAGAGGACTTCGGCGCAATCGATTGTCGTGCGGCGGTAGAGGACCTCGTCCATCCTTGCCGTATTCATCGGATATTCGACCTCGGACGACCTGCGCAGGTTCTGCTCGGCCTGCGCGATGAGCGCTTCCTTCTCGTCCATTCGCGAGAGCTGCCAGAAACCCAGCGCAACCATCACGGCGATCGCGCCGGCGACGATGATGGTCGGGAGTATCGGAATACGTGTGGTCATGTCGGCCCCATAAGCGAAAGGGGCAGCCACGGCGAACCGGGCTGCCCCATTTCTCGTGTCAGCGAATGCCGGTCGGCATCAGTGCGTCGCAGCGCCCCAGCCGCCCCAGACATAGACGACGGCGAAGAGGAACAGCCACACCACGTCGACGAAGTGCCAGTACCACGCAGCGGCTTCGAATCCGAAATGCTGGCGCGGGGTGAAATGGCCCTTGTAGGCGCGCACGAGGCAGACAATCAGGAAGATCGTGCCGACGAGCACGTGGAAGCCGTGGAAACCGGTCGCCATGTAGAAGGCCGAGCTGTAGGTGTTGCCACCGAAAGCAAACGGAGCCGCAGCATATTCGTAAGCCTGGATGGCGGTGAAGACAGCGCCAAGGAGCACGGTCAACCACAGGCCCTTCTTCAGGCCGTCACGGTCGCCATGGATGAGCGAGTGATGCGCCCAGGTAACCGTCGTGCCCGAGCAGAGCAGGATCAGCGTGTTGAGGAGCGGCAGGCCGAAAGGATTGATGACCGCCTCGATAGCTACCGGCGGGAACTGACCGCCGACTACCTCGGAAATTTCCGAGGGGAAGAGCGAGAAGTCGAACCAGCTCCAGAACCAGCCAACGAAGAACATCACTTCCGAAGCGATGAACAGGATCATGCCGTAGCGCATGTGCAGCTGAACGATCGGCGTGTGGTCGCCGCGCTCGGCTTCCTTCACGATGTTCGAGAACCAACTGAAGAAGGTGGCGATAAGGCCGGCGATGCCGAGGCCCAGCACGAGGTGCGCCGAAGCCATCTCGTGCATGAACAGCACCATGCCGCTGGTAAAGGTCAGTGCTGACAGCGAGCCGATGAGCGGCCAGATGTCGGGCTCGAGGATGTGATATTCGTGATTGACGTTACCAGCCATTGTACCTGTATCCTGGGTTTCGCTTTGCGGCTGCCCTTAATGCGCGATTGGGCGCGGGTCTAGGGGGCAGACGGGTTATTCCTTCACCTGGTGGAAGGTATAGGAGAGCGTAATCTGCTCCACGCCTTCCATGTTCGGGTCGTCCAGCGCCTTGGGGTCGACGAAATAAAGCACGGGCATGCGCACTTCCTGCCCCGGCTGCAGCGTCTGCTCGGTGAAGCAGAAGCACTGGATCTTGTTGAAATAAGCACCGGCCTGTTCGGGCTCGACATTGAAGGTCGCAGTTCCCGTAATCGGACGGTCCGAATTGTTCTTGGCGAGGTAGATCGCCATGTCGCGCTGGCCGATAGTGACGGTGTCGGTCACCTGCTCGGGCTTGAAGTCCCAGCCGAGGCCCGGCGCTGCATTGCCATCGAAGCGGATGGAGATCTGCTGCCCGCCCGCTGCCGAGGCGAGACGCTCTGCCATCGCAGCTTCGCTTTCGGTTGCGCGCTGCGTGGTGCCGCCGAAGCCGGTGACCTGGCAGAAAAGTTCGTAGAGCGGGACTGCCGCATAGCCCAGACCCAGCATCGCCGCCGCGCCGAGCAGCGCGAGCATGCCGGTCTTGAGGTTACGCGATTCGAGGGTGGCGGTAGTCATCGGTACTGCCTCACATCCTCACGATGGTAATGGCGTAGAAAAGGCCGGCCATGAACAGTAGCGCTATGCCGAGCACGATGTTGCGGCTCTTCTGGCGGCGGCGGTATTCTTTTTCTTCTTCGGGGGTCATGCGAAGACTCCGTTGTAAGCAGCCACGCGGTCTACGACCAGCGCGGCGAACAGCGCGAACAGGTAGAAAATGCTAAAAGCGAAGAGGCGTTTCTCGAGGCTCATCTTGTCGCCCTCGCCCGCAGTACGCAACGCGACGGGGATGCTCATCAGCAGGAAGACCAGCGAGAGCAGGATAGCCGTCACCCCGTAGAAGGCACCGGTCCCGCCGATGAACCACGGCGCCGCGGCAATCGGCACGAGAAGGATGGAATAGCCGAGGATCTGGCGGCGGGTCGAGCGTTCGCCCTTCACCACCGGCATCATCGGGATGCCGACCTTGGCGTAATCGCTCTGCACGAACAGCGCGAGCGCCCAGAAATGCGGCGGGGTCCAGAAGAAGATGATGGCAAACAGCAGGATCGGCATCAGCGTGACGTCGCCGGTCACAGCGATCCAGCCTATCATCGGCGGGAATGCCCCTGCCCCGCCGCCGATGACGATATTCTGCGGTGTGCGGGGTTTCAGCCAGATGGTGTAGACCACAGCATAATAAATGATGCTCAAGAGCAGGATGGCTGCAGCGAGGTAGTTCACCCCCATCGCCATGATCAGCACCGAGAAACCCGAAATCATGATGCCGAAATCGCGCGCATCCTTGGGATTCATCCGGCCTGCGGGAAGCGGACGCTTGGAGGTGCGCTTCATGCCCGCATCGATATCGGCTTCCCACCATTGATTGAGCGCCGCCGCCCCGCCCGCGCCCAACGCGATGCAGAGGATGGCAGTGAAGCCGATGACCGGGTGGATGCTGCCAGGAGCGGCCAACAAACCGCAAAGGCCGGTGAAGATGACAAGGCTCATCACGCGCGGCTTCGTCAGCGCGAAAAAGTCGCGCCAGTCCGCGGGGAGCTGGGTGGTGGTGGGGGCAGCTTCGGTCATGCAGATTCGCTTCTGCCGCGCCCTATAGAGGGTCAGACCCGCTTAATCCAGTCAATGAGGATCCGGTTCACCTCATCCGGCCGCTCCTGCTGTGTCCAGTGGCCAACTCCATCGAGGATATGGCCTTCGACCTTGGGGGCGAACATCTTCATCAGCGCGACCGGATCGGTCACCGCGCCGAAGAGATAGGTTGCCGAGTCTCGGCTGCCGCCGATGAAGAGCGCGGGCTGCTCGATGCGCTTCCCCTGCCATCCCTGCAGCCACTCGTAATCGGCCACATGGTTGCGATAGCGGTTGAGGGGCCCGCGAAAGCCCGATTGCTTGAACTCCGCCTCGTAGAAATCGAGGTCGTCTTCGGTCAGCCAGCGCACCGGTGCGGGGTCGGGCAGGCCCTCTAGGAAGGTCGCACCATAGGGCTTGGACCAATAGTCGCCCGGCGGGACGTCGCCGCTGATGGAATACATCATGCGCGCCACCCAGTCGCGCGGGTCCTTTTCGGCCTCGGCCTCGGCGACGCCCGGTTCCTGGAAGTATTCCTGGTAGAAGAACTTGCCCTGGCTCGTGAAGTGTTCGTCGAACACCTCGGTGAAGGGCCGGCTGGGAACACCTGCGAAGGGGACCGACAGGCCCGCGACTGCGCGGAAATGCTCCGGATGGGTGAGCGAGGTGTTCCAGACGATGGGCGCGCCCCAGTCATGGCCGACGAGGGTGGCTGGCTGGTCGGGCTGGAGCGCCATCTTCAGCCCGACGAGGTCACCGACGATGCGCTTCATCGCATAGGCTTCGATTTCATGCGGTTTGTCCGAGCCGCCATAGCCGCGCACATCGATGGCGCAGGCGGTGAAGCCCGCATCTGCCAGCGGGGTGAGCTGGTGGCGCCAGCTGTACCAGCTTTCCGGAAAGCCATGGACCATGATGACGAGGGGGCCGTCGCCCTCGATCGCGCAGCGCAGGCTCAGTTCGCCCACGTCGATTGTCCGCATTTCGCGCATCGCAATTCCTTCCGGCCCAAAACAAAACGGCCGGCCCCTCATGGGACCGGCCGCTTGTCTTTGTCCAGTACGCTTGCCGCTCAGTGAGCCGGCTTCGCGTCACCGATATGGTCGTGGTAATCGTGGTGGTCCTCGATCACCGGCAGTTCGCTGAACTGGTGGAACGGCGGCGGGCTCGACAGGCTCCACTCGAGCGTCGTTGCGCCTTCGCCCCAGTAGTTCGCGCCGACCTTCTTGCCTGCAAACAGCGTGTAGAACACGTTGATGAAGAAGAAGACCATCGAGAAGGCCATGATGTGGTAGCCGATGGAGCTGATCTCGTTCCAATAGGCATAGGCATCGGCATAGTCGGGATAGCGACGCGGCATGCCCTGCCAGCCGAGGAAGTGCTGCGGGAAGAAGATCACGTTCACGCCGATGAAGAACAGCCAGAAGTGGATGTGGCTGAGCAGTTCGGAGTGCATCTTGCCGCACATCTTCGGGAACCAATAGTAGAACCCTGCGAACATCGAGAAGACGGCACCCATCGACAGCACGTAGTGGAAGTGGGCAACCACGAAGTAGGTGTCGTGAACCACATCGTCCACGCCGCCATTGGCGAGATAGACGCCGGTCACGCCGCCGACGGTGAAGAGGAAGATGAAGCCCAGCGCCCAGACCATCGGGCTCTTGAACTCGATCGAGCCGCCCCACATCGTCGCGATCCAGCTGAAGATCTTCACGCCGGTCGGAACCGCGATGACCATGGTGGCCGCAGTGAAGTACATCTTCGTGTTCACGTCGAGGCCCACGGTGTACATGTGGTGCGCCCAGACGATGAAGCCGACCACACCAATGGCGACCATGGCATAGGCCATGCCGAGGTAGCCGAAGACCGGCTTGCGGCTGAAGGTCGCGACGATCTGGCTGATCATGCCGAAGCCCGGCAGGATCATGATGTAGACTTCGGGGTGACCGAAGAACCAGAACAGATGCTGGTAAAGGATCGGGTCGCCGCCGCCGCTCGGATCGAAGAAGGTCGTGCCGAAGTTACGGTCGGTCAGCAGCATGGTGATGGCCGCGGCCAGCACCGGCAGTGCGAGCAGCAGCAGGAAGGCGGTGACCAGCACCGACCATACGAACAGCGGCATCTTGTGCAGGGTCATGCCCGGCGCACGCATATTGAAGATGGTGGTGATGAAGTTGGTCGCGCCAAGGATCGAGCCGGCACCGGCAAGGTGCAGCGAGAAGATGGCGAAGTCCACTGCCGGACCCGAGGAACCGGTGGTCGAAAGCGGTGCATAGACCGTCCAGCCCACGCCTGCGCCCGGACCCGTGCCGCCCGGCACGAAGAGCGAGAAGAGCAGCGAGACGAAGCCCGCAACCGTCAGCCAGAACGAGATGTTGTTCATGCGCGGGAACGCCATGTCCGGCGCGCCGATCATTAGCGGCACGAACCAGTTGCCGAAGCCGCCAATCATTGCGGGCATGACCATGAAGAAGACCATGATCAAGCCGTGGGCGGTGATGAACACGTTCCACATGTGCAGCGAGGTATCGAAATCAGGCGTACCGCCCATGAACTCGGCCCAGAACTGCAGGTACTGGATGCCAGGTTCTGCAAGTTCAGCACGCATGATGCCCGAAATCGCACCACCGATGATGCCCGCGAAGATCGCGAAGATCAGGTAGAGCGTACCGATGTCCTTGTGGTTGGTGGACATGAACCAGCGCGCGAAAAAGCCGGGCTTGTGATCGGCATGATCGTCATGTGCGTGGTCGTCGGTGTGAGCCTGGAAGCTGTCGGCGGTAGTGGCCATGATGCTAGTCTCTCGAGCTTGAATTCGTCGTCGGTCTTAATCAGGTGGTCGGATTTTCGACCGGCGGTGCGCCTGCTCCGGCAGCGCCGGGGACGGAACTTTCGGGGTCTTGAACCGGAACCATTGCGGGGTCGGCTTCAACGCCTGCTTCGTCCGCTCCAGCGATGGTGCCGCCCTGTGCGAGCACCCATGCATTATACTGGTCCATCGGCAGCGCTTCGACGGCAATCGGCATGTAGCCATGGCGCGCGCCGCACAGTTCGGAGCACTGGCCGTAGTATACGCCCGGCTCGTCGACCTGGAAAATGCGCTCGTTCAGGCGGCCGGGAACGCCGTCCATCTTGAACCACAGGCTCGGCACGGCGAACGAGTGGATGACGTCGGCAGCGGTCACCTGAAGGCGGATGGGAACACCGACAGGAACGACCATGCGGTTGTCGACCGCCAGCTGGTGCGGCTCGCCGCGGGCAGCAGCCTCGTCTTCGTCGAGCATGTTCGAGATGATCTCGAAGTCGCCATTGTCGGGATATGCATAGCCCCAGTACCACTGGTAACCGATCGCCTTGATGGTGATGGCATCCTTGGGCGGGGTTTCATACTGGCGGGCAATCAGCGTGATCGACGGGATCGCGATGCCGAGCAGGATGAGCGCGGGAACGACGGTCCAGATAACCTCGACCAGCGTGTTGTGGCTCGTCTTCGAAGGCACCGGGTTGGCCGACTTGCGGAAGCGGAACATCACGTAAAGCATCAGCGCAAGCACGAATGCGCAGATCAGCGCCATCACCCAGATGAGGCCGATGTGCAGGCCGTAGGCGAACTCGCCATCCTCGGAATATTGCGGCTGGATATCCCAACCCTTGGCGACGGGCATACCCTTGCCTTCGGTCGGAGCCATCGGCGTGTAGGAATCGCTGCCGGCAGCCACCGCTTCGGGGTCCGCCACATCAGCGGCTTCTGCCGGATCGACAGATTCGAGCGCGAAAGCAGGCGTTTCTTGCGGAACCGGACCGGCGAGGTCGCTCTGGTCAAGATTCGCCTGCGCCATCGCCGCAGGCGTGCCGATAACCAGCGAGAAAGCCAGCGCGAGGCTAGCTACGATCCGGTGAAATCCGAGAGTTTTCATTACGTTGGAACTCTTTCGTGTCGTGTCGTCTGCCGGGTTGCGACGCCTTGGAATCCATCGCACACGCGTGAATTCACCCCTCAAGCGAGGCCCGGTTGCGATGCGCCCTATAGGCAGGCTTTCCGCCAGCCTCAAGCGTCAGGGGGATAAAAATGTGCAACCGCGTTTGCCTCTTGCGCAATCGCGCGCGAGGCGCTTTGGACATGCGCACCATGACAGACGAAGAAATCCTCTCCGAATTTCGCGCCAGCGAAGCCCTGCTCGAAGGCCATTTCCTGCTCTCCAGCGGCCGCCATAGCGGACATTACCTCCAGTGCGCACGCGTGCTGATGAACCCCGAACGCGCGGGACGGCTCGCGCTGGCTCTCGCCCAGCAGCTCCCGCGCGACATCCGCAGCCAGATCGACGTGGTGGTAAGCCCGGCCATGGGTGGCATCATCATCGGCCAGGAAATGGGCCGCGCGCTGGGCAAGGACGCGATGTTCCTCGAGCGCCCCGAAGGTGAATTTCACCTGCGCCGCGGTTTCCGGCTCGAACCGGGTGCAAAGGTACTGATGGTGGAAGATGTGGTCACGACCGGCCTTTCCAGCCGCGAGGCGATTGCCGCCGTGGGCCGCGAAGGCGGCGAGGTCATCGCCGAAGTATCGCTTGTCGATCGTAGCAACGGAGAGGCCGACCTTGGTGTCCCCTTCTATCCGCTCATCGACATCAACTTCCCGACCTACGCGGACGACGAGGTTCCGCCAGAACTCGCGGCCATCGAGATCACCAAGCCCGGGAGCCGTAAAGCTTGAACAATCCGCTTCGCCCCGACACGCTCAGATTGGGCGTCAACATCGACCACGTCGCCACCATCCGCAATGCGCGCGGCGGGGATCATCCCGATCCGGTACGCGCAGCCGAAATCGTGGCGAGTGTCGGTGGCGACGGCATTACCGCGCACCTTCGCGAAGACCGTCGCCACATTCGCGATGCCGATTTGAAGCGCATACAGGAAGCGACCGACCTGCCGCTCAACCTCGAGATGGCAGCGACCGAGGAAATGCTCGAGATAGCCCTCAATCATATGCCCCACGCCGCCTGCATCGTCCCCGAGAAGCGCGAGGAGCGCACGACCGAGGGCGGGCTCGATGCGGCCGGCCAGCACAACACGCTCGCACCGATCGTGTGGAAGCTGCGCGACAACGGCATTCGCGTGTCACTCTTCATCGAGGCGGACGAGCGGCAATTGGATGCCGCCCTGCGGCTTGGGGTTCCGGTGGTCGAGTTCCACACCGGCGAATATGCCCACGCCCATCTTGACGGCGACAGCGAACGCCTGTCGCGCGAATTGAAGCGCATTGCCGACATGTCCGCCCTCGCCGCCAAGAACGGAATCGAGCCGCATGCCGGACACGGCCTCACATACGAGAACGTCCAACCGATCGCCGCCATCCCGCAGCTGGCCGAGCTCAACATCGGTCACTACCTCGTAGGCGAGGCAGTGTTTGTCGGGCTGGAGCAGGCGGTGCGCCGCATGCGCGAGTTGATGGATGATGCGCGGTGAGTGAGAAACTGACCCGCTCTGCCAAGCTCTGGGCGCTGGCTGCGGCCATCCCGTTCCTGCTCTCCATCCTCCTGCTCGGTTTTGCCCTTTCGCGGCAAATACTTTTACCCTTCGCCATCGGTTGGCCGCTTTTGCAGGTCTTCGGCTACTGGGGCTCGCTCAAGCGCGCGGACGGGCAAATCGACCATCCGCTGGTCAAGACGCAGGTCATCTTGCACTGGATGATGTTCGCCATCCTCATCGGCATTAGCGCGAGGGTCCTGTGATTATCGGGATGGGCAACGACCTCACCAATATGGACCGCATCGCCAATTCGCTGGAGCGGTGGGGCGAGAAGTTCGAGCGCCGCTGCTTCACCGAAATCGAGCGCGCCAAGGCCGACAAGCGCCCTTTCACCCGCGTCGGCACCTTCGCCAAGCGCTGGGCAGCGAAGGAGGCCTTCGCAAAGGCCGTAGGCACGGGCTTTTCGCGCGGCGTGTTCCACAAGGACATCGGCGTGGTGAACGCGCGTTCCGGCGCACCGACGCTTCAGCTCACCGGCGGTGCTGCACTAAGACTTGCCGAAATGATGCCACATGGCCATGAGGCGCGCATTCATCTCACCCTCACCGACGACCATCCATGGGCGCAGGCATTCGTGATTATCGAGGCCTTCCCGCAATGAGCGCAGACACTGCCGACGTGACCGACCATATCGAAAAGAAGAAAAAGGACGACAAGAAGGTCGACTGGCTGGCGGAAATCCGCGGGCTTGCGCTGATGCTGCTGGCGGTATTCGCCTTCCACAGCTTCATCGCCAAGCCTTTCTACATCCCGTCGGAATCGATGCTGCCCAACATGCTGGTGGGTGACCGGTTGGTGGTGAGCAAATATCCCTATGGCTGGAACTGGTCATCTGTTAGTTTCCACCTTGCCCCACGCGGTGACTGGCGCATCGCGGGCGAGACGCCCGAATATGGCGATATCGTCATCCCCGTCCATCCCGAGCGCGACGAGGACTACATCAAGCGCGTCGTTGCGCGCCCTGGTGACCGGATCGCGGTACGCAACGGCCAGATCATCCTCAATGGCGAGCCCGTCCCGCAAGAGGCAGAACCGCCGCTCGACCTTCCGGTGGACGCCAACTCGCGTTGCGCCGGCTTCGGCGACCCGACATTCCTCGTCACCGATGATGATGGAACGCAGGTCTGCCGCGTGCCGGTATATCGCGAAACCATGCCCAACGGCGCGAACTATCTCGTCATTGACCACATGAATCAGCCGCTCGACAATTATCCCGAGACGGTCATTCCCGAAGGCCATGTCTTCGTAATGGGCGACAACCGCGACCACTCTGCCGACAGCCGCGACGACTTCTCGCGCGGGCTGATGGGGCCGGTCCCGCTCGAGAATATCGGGGGACGGGCCGAGTTCATCACCTTCTCGCTCGATGGAACCACCTCGCTCAATCCGGTTTCATGGTTTACCAGCTTGCGCGAAAACCGCGCCTGGACCACGCTGCGCCCTGCGATAGCGGAAGGGAATGAGGCCGAATGAGCGAAACATCGTCGGGAAGAGAGAGCGACCCGGTCAGCACTGACGACCTCGCCTATCACGACGATCCGGGTGCCAGCCCGACATATATCGGCAACCCCAAGCTGCGCTTCGAAGCGGGCCGTGCGCTCGTCTGGGCGCTCGTCATCGGTCTCGTCTGGCTGACCGTCCACATCTCGCAGTCGCTCCTCGTTATTTTCGGCGCGATGGTCTTCGCCTGCATGGTAGACGGCGGCGCGCGCCTGCTTGGCAAGGCATTGCCCATCGCACGCGGTTTTCGCGTAGCCATCGTACTGGTCCTCGTCACCGCCTTCTTCATCTGGCTCGGCTATTTTGCCGGCTCTCAGATTTCACAGCAGGCGGCCGAATTCCCCGCCATCATCAACGAACAGCTCGCCCGCGCGATTTCCTTCCTGCAGGACAAGGGCTTCGCCATCAGCACCGCCGATATCGAGCGGTTTGCCGGAAGCATGGCGAGCGGTGTCGGCACGGTCACCAAGGCCATTGGCGGCATCTTCGGCGGGCTGACGACGCTGCTGCTCATCATCATCATCGGCATCTATTTCGCCATCGACCCGCGGCTTTACGAGCGCGGCGTAGCGTGGATGGTGCCGGGCAAGCAGCGCAGCGCCTTTTACGATACTCTGAGCCACCAGGCCTATACGCTGCGCCGCCTCATGGCGGGCCGCCTCGTCGGCATGGCGTTCGAGGGCTTTTTCACTTGGGTGATGCTGGCGTTCGGCGGCATGTTGATCGGTATCGAGGCGGTGCCCATGGCCGCCCTGCTCGGCCTCCTCACCGGCCTGCTCGCCTTCATTCCCAATATCGGCGCCATCATCTCGGGCGTGCTGATGGTGCTCGTCGGCTTCTCCGGCGGCACCGACATGGGGCTCTATACGATTTTCGTCTATTTCCTCGTCCAGAACTTCGACGGCTATGTGCTCGTGCCGATGATCGCCAAGAAGACCGTCGACCTCGCGCCTGCGCTGGTGTTGTCGGCACAGCTCATCTTCGGCGTTCTCTTCGGCCTGCTCGGCCTCGCGCTGGCCGATCCCCTCCTCGCCATGATAAAGGTCGCGCTCGAGAGGCGCAGCGCCCGCGTGAAGGGCGAAGTCGAACCTGTACAAGAACCGGAACCCGCCTGATATGGTCCGCAAATTCCTATACCTTGTGGCGGTCATCATCGTCATCATCATCGTCGGCATGATTGCCCTTAGCATCTGGTCGCGCGAGGCGACCGAGATTGCCTTCGTTCCGCGCGGCGAATTCGTCGAGCAGGAGGCGCTCGCAGCCAACGCCTATGAGGATCCGGACATGTGGTATTCTCGCCCCGGCCTCGGCACGAACGACCCTTCGCGATATCAGCCGGCCGTGGCGCAGCCTGCCGAAGATCCGGCTGAGCAGGCAGCCGCACCCGATCGCCCGGCAGCCGAGCAAAGCCTCGAAGACGCAGGCGCGATGGCTACGTCCGGCTCGGTCGCAGGTGAAGCAGCGGATGCGCAGGAAACGCCCGACTTTGCCGTATTCTTCGTACCGCCGACCAGCTTCCTCAAAGCAGGCGGCACGGCATGGAACGCGACGCTCGACGATGCGACCACCAACAGCCGAGCGCGCACCTTCCTGCGCGGGCTCGCCAGCCCCTTCAACCGCGCCGACGAAATCTGGGCTCCGAAATACCGACAGGCCGCTGCAGGCGCCTTCCTGACCGACAAGCCCGAAGCGCAGCAAGCCATCGACGCCGCTTACGAGGATGTCGCGCAGGCCTTCGACTATTTCCTCGAGAGCGTGGACGAAGACAAACCCCTCGTACTCGCCGGACACAGCCAGGGCGCCATCCACGTTCTGCGCCTGCTGATGGACCGCGCCGAGGCCGCCGGAATGAGCGACCGGATCGTGGCTGTCTATGCCATCGGCTGGCCCATCTCGATCGAGCACGATTTGCCCGCCCTGCCCCTGCCCGCCTGTGCATCGGCGCAGCAGACGGGTTGCATCATCGCCTATTCCTCCTTCAGCGATGATGGCGATGCCGATTTCATCAAGCGCCGCTACGAAGCGACACCCGGCTTCGACGGCCAGCCGCGCGGCAATGGCCCTATCCTCTGCGTCAATCCGCTCACGGGCAGCGTGGGCGGCGAAGCGCCCGCTTCGGCTAATCTCGGAACGCTGAAGCCCAGCGCGGACCTGTCATCGGGCGAACTCATCGCCGGCGCAGTCCCCGCACGTTGCAATGATGAAGGCTTGCTCCTCATCGGCGACCCGCCCGAACTGGGCGAAGGCGTGCTGCCCGGCGGCAACTACCATGTCTACGACATCCCGCTGTTCTGGAAGAACCTGCAGGAAGACGTCCTCAAGCGCGTGAATGCATGGACGAGCACAGCCTCCTGATTACCGACAACGCTCTCGAATATGGCGACGCGCTGCCCGAGGGCGGCGTGCTGCTCGGACTCGACCTCGGCACCAAGACCATCGGTGTCGCCACTTGCGATGCGGGCTGGCGCTATGCCACTGCGGGCAAGACAATCGAACGCAGCAAATTCACCAAGGACTGCGGCAAATTGCGCGAAATCGTGACTGCCCGCTCGGTTTCAGGCGTGGTCGTCGGCCTTCCCCGCAATATGGACGGAACCGAAGGCCCGCGCGCTCAGGCGAGCCGTGCTTACGCCAGAAACCTTTCGCAAGCGCTTGAACTGCCGATACTTCTATGGGACGAAAGGTGGTCGACATCGTCTGCCGATGCAGCGATGATCGGCCAGGACATGAGCCGCGCAAAGCGGGCCGAAAAAATAGACAGCCACGCGGCTGCAATCATCCTGCAAGGCGCCATAGACGCGCTGGCAGGAGGCGGATTTTGAGGAGAGGGTCGCCACAATGCTCGATATGGAAAACCGCACGGATGCAATATCCGGCCGTCGTCGCGCAGGAATGAAGGCGCTTGCCGGGCAATTGCTCGGCGTGACGCTGGTCGCCCTGCTCCTCGTTATGACTATCGCGGTCCTGTTCTAGGCCGCTTCCATTGCCGCGCGCCTTGCTGCGGCTTCCTTCGCCAACATCAGACTTCCCGACAGCTCGGCCTCGCGCCAGAGCGCGTCGCGCGCCTCGCCCGACACCAGCACGCTGCGCGCCTCGAAGCTCGCCAGCCGCAGCCGGTCGCTCGGATGCGAGCTTCCTGCCCATGTGGCGAAGTCCACGGCCTCCTCGCCGCCCAAGCCTACCGCACAGCGCAGGAAACACTCGGTCGAGGTCGGGTTCAGCACGCCGGTCACGGCATTGCTGTCGAGAACGAAGCCGTACTGGTCATACCAGCCCTGCGCCGGGTCGATGTGCATGATGTTGAGCGAGACCGACATGGAGGACGGTGGCAGCTGCGAATGCACGTCGCGATGTGCGCGGTAGAGCATCAGTTTGCCTTCGGAGAGGTTGCTGCGCTCGACGAAGCGTAGGTCCGCCGTCTCGCCGCGCCATCCCGCGACTTCCTCGTAATCATATTCGAAATAGTCGCTGCCGTAGCCGGGGCCGAAATAGCCCGCGGTGAGGAACGCGAAATTGTGGTCGTGCGGCACGCCATAGACGAAGGCATCCGCGCCGCTCGCCGCATAGCTGCTCTCGTCTTCGCTCGGCCAGATATTTGCGCGCAGAAAGCTGTTTCCTCTCATGCGCGACAAAACGATGGATTGCGGCCCGTAGCCGCTGTCTAGCGTGCTTTCGCGGAAGCGCGACTTCAATTGTTCGATGAGCAAATCACCGAGAAACTCGCGATTGTTTGCGAGCCGCTTCAATGCGGTCGCGCCATTCGCCAGTGCATCTTCGCAAGCCGGGTCGAAGGGCCTCTCGTCAAGCATGGCGAGGCAGTCGCCGATATCGTGTGAGCGCGTGTCTTCGCTTTCTATCACGCGGGGCATGTTTGGGTCTTCCTCTCAAGAAGTTGCGGATAGGCCTCGGCCAGTTGAGCCCGCAGCGCTCCGGCAGGCACGGCAAGCGGGTCGGCGGGGTCAGCAGCCACGCTGGACAAGGCATCGAAACCCGCGCCGCTGTCGAGCGCGAGACATTCGCGCAAACTTTGCCAGCGGATATGCGCGCTGCCCTCGCCAGCGAGTTCCGCAAGCACGGGGGCGGCGTCCTTGCGCCCCATTCGCCCGAGCAGCGCCATCGCCATCTCGCGGCGGCTTTCCTCGCGGCTGCCGCTGGCGCGGTGGATGAGACGCCCGTCATCGAGCGCATATTGCCGCGTTTCGCGAGGGTTCTCGTCCGTCCGGGCAATGCGCAGCATGACGAGGCGGCCATAGACGCGCTCGACGAGCCTCGTCTCGCCAGCGCCGGTGCAACGCATGTTATCTCCGGCCACCACGCGCCGTGCGGTGCAGTCGATAGCCGCATGTGTGGCATTCTCTTCGAGCAGTTCAAGATGCCGCACATCCGCTGCTCCGGCGAGCACCACCTCGTGCAAATCACCGCCCGCAAAACCAGCGGAGGCCGAGGGCTGGTCGAATTCCTCATAGGTAATCAGGGTCAGGCCAGCACGTCCCGAACGCATCAGTTCGAGAGTCGAGAAATGGCCGGACTTCTGGTGCCGAAAGGGTATCTGCCCGAGCGGTGCTTCGGCGAGAGCCGCAATCATCGACTTCATCATCGCCTCGACGAGCGAACGCGCCTCGCCTTGTTGCTCCACGAGATTGTGCAAGGCCTCGAGGTCGGCGAACTTCGCCCCCCGCCCATACTCGGCCAGCGCAGCACGTACCGGCGCGGCCGCACCAGCCAGCCACTTATCGCGAATAGTCTCCAGCCTCAGCTGGACAGCACGCTGCGAGGCAGGATCGCGTCGCAGCGTGGCCAATTGCGGATCGATACGCATCGTCCCGCTCGACCCTTAGAAAAGCGTCTCGGTGGGCGCGATTTCATAGAGGTAGACCATGATGACCACGATGCGGTCGTCCACGGTCGGGCCGCCCTCTGCGGACAGCGAGCCGAACAGGCCGGTGGCAATGTCGAGGCCGGGAAGGCTGGCAAGGTCGATCTTTGGCAGATCCATATGTTTTCTCCCTTAATTGGAGGGAGTGCGACCCCGTGCCACGCTCCCCGCTGCGCTTGCTGCCAAGCTGCGGGCGGGCAATCGAATTAAAAGATTGTAATGGCGGGGAACCGGACGCTATCGGCGCTCTCGACCATGAGCGAACAAGCAGCATTCGACCCGAAGACGGCCACGCCGTTCCTAACGAGCCGCGGGCATCCCGGTTTCCTCGGCATGCGCTATTCCGACCATGGCAACGACTGGGTGGAACTGGAGTTGCCGTGGCGCGAGGACCTCATTGGCGACGAGGGCCAGCATGTGCTTGCCTCCGGCCCCATCCTCAGCCTGATGGACATGGCCAGCGGCCTCGCCATCTGGAAGGCGATGGACAAGTTTCAGGCGATTGCCACGCTCGACCTGCGCGTCGATTATGTCCGTCCGGCCCGCGAAGGTGCCGCAGTGTTCGGCCGCTCACAATGCTATCGCATCACCCGGAGCGCCGCTTTCGTTCGCGGCCTCGCGCATGATGGCGACGTCGACGACCCGGTCGCGCATATCCAGGCGGTCTTCATGAAAATCGGCGGCGGGCCGAAGCGGGAGTTGCCCGGTGGCTGAGCATCCCGACATCGCCCTCCTCACGCCTTACGCCCGCTCGCTCGGCATCGAACTGAGCGAATGGGAAGACGGCGTGCCTGTCATGCAGGTCGAATTCGTCGAGGCGGTCGAAGGACGGCCCGAGCATTTCCACGGCGGCGCGACGGGCGGATTGCTCGAAACCGCAGGCTATGCCGCGCTGCGTGCAGAACTGGCAGAGCGCGAACGTGATGCGGTGCTCAAACCCATCAATATCACCGTGCAATATCTTTCGGCGGGCAAATCGCAGGCGAGCTTTGCCAAGGGCCGCGTGACCAAGCTCGGTCGCCGCAGCGCCAATCTGACCGTCGAAGCGTGGCAGGACGACCGCACGCGCCCGATAGCGACCGCAGTGATGAACGTCTTCATGGGCGAGCCCGAAGACTAACCCGGACCCGTCCGCCCCTCGCGTTCGAGTTGGCGGCGGAGCTCTTCATATTGCCGCTCTTCGGCTTCCTCGCGGCGTTCTTCGGCGCGGCGACGCGCTTCTTCGATTGCCGCCTCGTCCACGCCAATGCCGTCCTCGCCGAGCCTTATTTCGACCGGGATACCGTCGATTTCAGTGCTGAAGACAGCCTCGCCATCGCGGATGCGAATGCGCGAATTGCCGTCGCCGATGGGAATGTCGCCCAAGTCGGGAACATCGAGCGGTTCGACCGGGCCGCCGGGATCGGGAATGTCGGTCGGCGCAGGAGCCTTGGGAGCAGGCTGCGCACCCAGCGCCTGGCTCATGAAGTCGCGCCAGATGCGCGCGGGCAGGCCGCCGCCCGAAATGCCCTTCAACGGCGAATTGTCGTCATTGCCGATCCACACGCCGACCACGAGGTCGCCCGCATATCCCACGAACAGCGCGTCGCGATTATCCTGCGTCGTCCCGGTCTTCCCGAAAGCAGGCATGGACAGCTTCGCGCTCCGGCCCGTGCCGCCGGTGATGACAGCTTCCAGAAGCCGGTCCATCTTGCGGCTCGTGGCGCCGGAAAAGCTCGAAGGGCCATCGACCAGGCTCTCGAACCACCCGCGCTCGGGAACCGCGAACGCCCGCGGTTCGACCGGATAGGCATTGCCCGCAACCCCCGCATAGGCTGCAGTCAGCTCAAGCAGGCTCATGGTCGAAGTGCCGAGCGCCATGCTCGGGTCGCCCTTGGTGAGCGGCGAGGTTACGCCGAGGTCGCGCGCGGCATCGATGACCTTCTCGCTGCCGACTTCGCCGAACAGTCGCACGGCGGCGACATTGCTCGACTGAGCGAAGGCCTGTTCCAGCGTCAGGCTGTCCGAATAGCGCCCGCCGGAGTTTTCGGGCCGGTAGCCGCCCTGCTCTATCTTCGCATTGCTGATGCGGTCATCAGGGCTCCACCCGTCGCGCATGGCGGCAAGGTAGACGAAGAGCTTGAATGTCGAGCCCGGCTGGCGCTTGGCCATGGTGGCGCGGTTGAAGGGCGACTTCTCGTAATCTTTGCCGCCGATCATGGCGACGACCTCACCATTGGTGCGCATGGCGACCAGCGCCACCTGCGCCTCACCCAAGGGGGCCCGGCTGGTCACGCGGCGCGCGATGTTCTGGAGCCGCGCATCGAGCGTCGTGGTCAACGTCTGGCGCGCATAGCCGGTTTCCGACATCTGCCGCGCGTTGGGCAGCGCCCAGTCGGCGAAATAGGTCCCGGTGGGAAGGTCGCTCTTGAGCCGCACATCGAGCGCGGGCGGGCGCATGGCCTTGGCCTCAGCCTCGGTGATGTATCCGGCAGCGACCATCGACTGCACGACCAGCTTCATGCGCTTCTCCGCCCGGTCGTAGTGCCGCGTCGGGGCATAACGCGAAGGCGCCTGCAACAGTCCCGCCAGCATCGCCGCCTGGTTGGGCAGCAGGTTTTCCGGCTTGCGGTAGAAATAGTGAAGGCTCGCTGCGCGAAGGCCGTACACGTTGTCGCCGAAATAGGCGTTCGAGAGGTAGCGCTCGAGGATTTCGTCCTTGGTCAGCCACGCTTCCAGCCAGAAGGCGATGAGAGCTTCGCGCGCCTTGCGGGTCATGGTCCGCTCGGGCGTGAGGAAGGTGAATTTCGCCAGCTGCTGGGTGATGGTCGAACCGCCGCCGGTTCCGGTGAAGGCAGCGCGGGCGATACCGCGCGGGTCGACACCCCAATGGTCGTAGAACCGGCGGTCCTCGATGGCGAGGAAAGCCTCGACCACATGCCGCGGGAGCGTATCGATATCGACCGGCTCGTCGACCACCGCCCCGTTCCGGGCAATCGGGGTGCCATCGGACGCCAGAAGTGTGATTTGCGGCGGCGCAATCGGTTCAAGCGACTTGTTGAGAGGCGCAGTAACCGCCAGCCACGCGACCAGCACGATGAATAGCGCGATGATGGCCGCAATGATACGGACCACCCACCAGCGCTTGCGTCGGCCAAACCAATGCTCTTTCTGCCACCATTTCAGCCGGCGGCGCTCCTCCGCGCGCACCGCATGGTCGATTTCGTCGAGCCGGTCGTCCCAGCTATCGTCGTCGTCCCAATCGTCGGCGAGCGAATAATAGCCGCGATGGCCCGAAGGCTCGGACTCGGGACGGCTGCGGCGGAAGATGGAATCGAGAACGCCCATGGACCTACTGTGCTACACGAATAACACAGCTATGCATAGGCTTTCCAACCTTAACTCTTCCCAACCACGCTTTCGGGCAGGTCCTCGCCAAAGACGCGCTGGTAATATTCCGCGACCAGCATGCGCTCTTCCTCATCGCACTTGTTGAGGAAGGAAAGGCGGAAGGCGAAACCGACATCCTTGAAGATGGCGTAGTTCTGCGCCCAGGTGATGACCGTACGCGGGCTCATCACGGTCGAGATATCGCCATTGATAAAGCCCTGCCGCGACAGGTCGGCGACCTTAATCATGTCGGCGAGAATCTTCACGTCGGTATCGGGGTTCTTCGCCTCAACAATTTGCTGCTCGGTCTCGGCGGGCAGGTAATTCAGCGCAGTGACGATGTTCCAGCGGTCCATCTGGCCCTGGTTGATGGCCTGCGTGCCGTGATAAAGTCCGCTGGTATCGCCAAGGCCGACCGTGTTGGCAGTGGCGAAGAGGCGGAAGTGCGCATCGGGGCGGATGACGCGGTTCTGGTCGAGCAGCGTCAGCTTGCCCTGCTGTTCGAGCACGCGCTGGATCACGAACATCACGTCGGGGCGACCCGCGTCATATTCGTCGAACACCAGCGCGACCGGATGCTGGAGCGCCCAGGGCAGCAGGCCTTCGCGGAATTCGGTGACCTGCAAGCCGTCGCGCAGCACGATGGCATCGCGCCCGACGAGGTCGATACGGCTGATATGCGCATCGAGGTTGATACGTATACACGGCCAGTTGAGGCGCGCTGCGACCTGCTCGATATGGGTCGACTTACCCGTGCCGTGATAGCCCTGCACCATCACGCGGCGATCGTGCGCGAAGCCGGCGAGGATGGCGAGCGTGGTGTCCGCATCGAACACATAGGCCTCGTCGAGGTCGGGCGTGCGCGGGTCCGGCTTGGAAAAAGCGGGCACCTTCCAGTCGATATCGATACCGAAAGTCTCGCGCACATCGACTTCGATGTCGGGCGCGGGAAGGACGGTCTTGGCGGAAGGTTCGAAGGTCTTGTCGGTCATTTCGTTCATCGCATGGGCGACCTAGGCATTTATCTCGTCAACGCCAAGCCTATATTGGCGCTTGTGAGTCGCCCCGACCCCCTCGAATTTCTTCGCCAGCGCATAGTCGGCACGGTGAGAGCGACCTTCAACGAGGGCGATGCGAGCGCGCAGCCGCGCGGCGTGTCGGACGAGGCCCTGTTTGAAAAGGACACGCCCATCCGCATGGTCCACGCCGATATCGTGGGCATGATGGTCGGCGGCATCCGCGGGCTGTTCCTCCAGATGCTCCACCCGCATGCGCTTCAGGGCGTGCTCGACTTCTCGAATTTTCGCAGCGACATGCACGGGCGCCTGTCGCGGACCGCCCATTTCATCACCGACACGACCTTCGCCCACCGCGACATCGCGATGGAATCGATAGAGCGGGTCAACCGCATCCACCGGAGCGTGCAGGGCACCCTGCCCGACGGCTCGCCCTATTCCGCAACCGACCCGCGCACGCTGGCCTGGGTCCATGTGGCCGAAGCGACCAGCTTCCTTGCAGGTTACATGCGCGTGACGAGGCCCGATATGCCGGGCCACGAGCAGGACGAATATTACCGCCAGTTCGCTGTCGTCGCGACGGCGCTGGGGGCCGACCCCATTCCCACCAACCGGCGCGAGGCGGAGCTGATCTTCCGCGAATTGCGCGAGGACTTGTCCACCAGCCCGCAAGCCCGCGAAGTCGCCGAATTCGTAGTGAGCATCAACCCCGAAGGCGCGCCGCCTGCCTTGCAAAAGGCCATCGTCGCCGAAAGCATCGCGCTGCTGCCACCTTTCGCCCGCTCGATGCTGGGACTGGAGCGCCCGGGCCTCGGAGCCATTCCGGCGCGCGCTGCCGCTTGGGGCGCGGCCAAAACGCTGCGCTGGGCTTTCCGCCAGAGCTGAGCCGCTTAGTCGAGCCTTCCTTCGCGAGCCGCGGCCAGCATGGCTTCGCGTCGCTGAATACCGCTTTTCTGCTGCATGTTCTTCACATGCCAGCGCAAGGTTTCGTAGGTGAGACCCGCCTTCTCCGCTGCATTGCGCAAATCGTCCTCGCCAAGCAGGACGGACAGGATCTCTTTCTCGCGCGCGGAAAAACCATGAGCGATGGCGAACAAATCGGTGCGCGTCTTTGTCAGGTCCGGCTTGGGGACGAGCGCAAGAAAACAATGATCCTCACTGGCGAGCCATCCAAGCGCTGGCGGAAGCCCCGTAAAGGACAGTTCCAGACCGGCGATATCAAGATGAAGGGGTGTGCCGCTTATCGCTGAACTGATAGCCCGCTCGATTGCTTTGTCTATCCGCGTATCGCCGCTGGTCAGCTTACCCCTGGTCAGCGAAAGCGAGCCGCCTTTCACGAATATCACATCGTCATCGAAATCGCTGAACACCACGCGGCGCCCGGGATCGAGAACCATGTAGCAATACCCTTCACCGCTCATCTGTCCGGCGAGACAGCGCGCTAGGCGGATCGAATCGCGCATGGCGGCGCCGAGCATCGGGAGCACCGCGGTTAGTCGCGCAGCATCTTCTCTTTCGAAAAATGCCTCGCCAAAGCCGCGTTGGATGCTGATCGAACGACGCCCGATTTCAGGGTTGCTGGCAATAACACCGTGCACCGAGTCCTTGACATCCCCGGCAATGTTGATGGCATCGAAATATTCGGTCCCCGCGATGCTCTCGTTGGGGACATATTGCTGCCCCAGCTGGCACTGGTGAAGCGGTGTGAAATGCGCGAAGCGGGCGCGAGGATCGAAGCGGTTGTAATGGCTGTTGTAGCGGGAAAGGGCCTCGGGTTCATGATTCCAGTTTGCCGAATGGCGATAGGGCCCTTTCTCTTCGGCACCTAGTAGGAGCGCCTTCGAGCCTCCCACCCATTCAGCAAGATCCTGCAGCAACGCGTCCCATCGGTACGCGCCGACCGCAGCATCCCTGCATCGCTGCCCTAATTGTTCGATTGTCGGCCCCATTGCCGCCGGTTCAACCACAGCTTCGGGAATTTGACAACCAATGGCGACCAGCTCCTACCCTAGACCGTATAGTCGCGCCCAGTCAGGTCAGCCCGGCCTTACGCCCAGAGATGGAATCTCGCTTCTCATCTGCACGGGACACAAAAAAGCCCCCTGTTTTGGCGGGCTGTTTTTTGATTTGGTTGCGGGGGCTCACATCGGACGGTGTAACACAAAGGCCACTATAGAAATCTAGTGCCACATCCGTTTTGTGTCTTCGCCCGGTAAGGGGCCGACAGAAGCCAGTTTGCTTTTGGAGGCCGAGGCCGCAAACGCTGTTATTCCGCTTTCGACCCGGTTGCGGAACCTGTCGGTTCAGGTCTTCTCGACACTCCTAGCAAGAGTCTTGAAGCGAGTGCCATCGTCCTGACGGACAGTAATGGTCAGATTGCCGCCCTTGCTGCGATTTAGGTCTTCGACCAACCCTGTCTTACCTTTGTGGACTCCGGCGATGACCTTGCATTTGATGCCATTCACGACCGGCGTCTGCTCATCGGACATGCTATCTTCCTCACCTGATCAATTCATTGTGCCTTCGCCAATATGGACGAATTAATACAGAGCAGCTCAGTTTGCATCCGAATGTCAGCGAACCACCCAACTGATGACGCTTTCACCTAGATGGCAATGAGTCTGGAGCGGACGGTCAGCTCACGACCCGTCAGCGGACCTGATAGGCGAGCTCGTTATATTCTGTTAGCGCGACTCAGCAAGGCGCACTAAATGATGACCGTTCCAAGCCAATCATGGCTAAGGGCATTCTAGGAAAACATCAAAAATGACCAAAGTCGTTCTTGCCCTTGGCGCGAGCCTCGGCGCACTTGCGCTCGCTGCCTGTGATGCCCCCTCATCGCAGGACACTGCGTCGGAAACCGGCGTGCCGGCGACCATCGTTGAATCGCCGGCCGTAGAGCCTGTCGAAGCCGCACCTGCAGCTAAGGAAGCCGGTCCGGAGGATGTATCCACGACCAGCGAAGTCGTCGAAGACCTCCCCGCAACCGAAGAGGCAACTCCTCCTCCGAGCAACTAGTTGGAATCGTAGCCAGGAGCGCATTTTGAAACTCGGGCGCGTTCCTGACGATCTGAATGCTCGCCGACGAGCGAGATGGATCGATCCGGAGTTTTATTAATGTCAGAATCTGCGACAGTAATCTCAGTGAGCAGTGATTTCCGGCGCGCCCGAATATCCTCATTGCTGCTTCGATATCCCGAACTTCTTAACTCTGAACTCAGTGAACTTATAGATTTCTATAAGACCGCTCCGCCCGTCGAAACTGCCCTTCTGACGTGCGAGAAGGATGTTGCAGCCAAGGCAAAGCTGTTCCTCAAGGACCATGAGAAAGCTACATCTCGTGGCGTCGAAGCTCCACTTGTGCTGATAATTTTCGCGTTGGTGAGCGTGGGGATCATGTTTTCCTTAGCATATCACCTGTCGGGTTAAGGCAGCTAGGAAGCTAGGTGCGATTATCGTGAGACAAACCTCTTCCGACCAGTTTTCGGCCTCAGAAGTGGCGATTGTAGCGCTCTATGTGGCAACCGCATTCCTCGCTGCGACCATCTTTTCCGATATCGTGTTCGAGCCATTGCTCCTCCAACGGACATCTCTTTTGGTGGCAGGATGCCTTGCGCTTGTAGCTCTTGCGAAAAATTGGTTTCGCCAGAAAGGGACGCGCAGGCATCCCGTCAACTTCCTGCTCTTGACGGTTGCCGGGATCATTGCCCTGGAACTGGTAAGCCTGATCAGATGAACCGCACTAGTCCCATCTCTAGCGAAGAGGTGCACAGGCGCAATTTTCCTTCGCATAAATCGGGCTGACCATCACTTTTCTGTTTTACGGGCCTCAGCGAGATGCTAATTGTTAGCGCGACCGGCTGGACGCGAATTTGCCGTTGCGGGTCATCGAGCTTTCCAAAATATGATCTTCGATCGCGTTAAGCCGCTTGACGCCATTCTGGCCGCGGCGAGCAAGAAATCACTCAAGCGGACGATGGGTGGCTTCCAGCTCATGTTGTTCGGTATAGGTTGCATCATTGGCACCGGGATATTCGTGTTGACCGCTGCTGGTGCGCAAAAAGCCGGTCCCGGCCTAATGCTCGCTTTCGCCATGGCGGGTCTGATTTGTGTGGTCGCAGCTCTCTGCTATGCCGAAATTGCCTCGACCATCCCCGTGTCCGGGTCGGCTTATACCTACACATATGCAACCATGGGCGAATTCCTCGCCTGGACAGTCGGATGGGCCCTGGTCCTCGAATACGCTATCGCTGCAAGTGCCGTTTCAGTTGGCTGGTCAGGCTATTTCGTCGGCTCAATACTCAATGAGACCTTCGACATATTCCTTCCTCCTTCGCTATCTGGCGGTCCGCTCGCACTCGGCGGAGTCGAGGGCGGATTTATTAACCTTCCGGCGATGGTCATCGCGCTTCTAGTGACTTGGCTCTTGATGATCGGAACTAGCGAAAGCGCGAAGGTGAATGCAGTACTTGTGGCCATCAAGGTTTCGGCACTGACGATATTTATCGCCCTCACGCTGCCCCAGGTGGATCCGGAGAAATTCAATCCGTTTCTGCCAGCGGGAATTTTTGGCGGCTGGGGTAGCGGCCTCGGTGCGGTCGGCGCAGCTGCCACGATTTTCTTCGCTTACGTCGGTTTTGATGCTGTCTCTACGGCAGCGGAAGAGACCAAGAATCCCCAAAAGAATGTCCCGATTGGGCTGGTTGGGTCCCTGCTGTTTTGCACGGTCTTCTACATTGCCGTGGCGGCAGGTGCCATCGGCACCATAGGCGGCCAACCAATCTTGGGGCCAGATGGCATTCCGTTTTCGGCGGGCTCCGAAGAACTAGCGCGCCAATGCGCGATGCCGCAATACGCCGCCGCGCTCGTTTGCTCCGATGAAGCGCTCGCGCACGTATTGCGTCAGATTGGTTGGTCAGGCGTTGGTAATGTGCTTGGCTACGCGGCGTTTTTGGCCCTTCCTTCCGTTATCCTCGTGCTGTTATTCGCCCAGACACGCATCTTCTTCGTTATGAGCCGCGACGGTTTGTTGCCGGAAGTGCTGAGCAGGGTGCATCCTAAGTGGCATACGCCACATGTGGTCACCGTGATCACTGGCGCGGTTGTGGCGCTTGCTGCAGCATTCTTTCCCGTGGGACAACTGGCCGACATCGCAAATGCTGGCACGCTCTACGCTTTTGCGTTGGTAGCAATTGCTGTGATGGTTCTGCGCAAGCAACGCCCCGATGTGACGAGGCCTTTCAAAGTACGGGGATTGTGGGTGGTCGCGCCTGCCGCGATCGTCGGCTGCATTTTCCTCTTTCTCAATCTGCCCAGCGAAGCCATGATCGTGCTCCCGGCCTGGACGGTCATCGGCACTGGGATTTACTTCGTTTACGGACGAGCACGGAGCCACCTGGGTAAAGGCAAGATCGAGGTGATTGACGATATCGAAGGCTCTGAAACGCTAATTCCCATAGACCCACCAAAAATTTAGGAAGCTCGGCCGGCACGTCCGCTTCCCACTCATCTGGCGACGCTGTCACCGAGCTAGCGCTGTGCCAGGAATGGACCTTCAGCTAACGAGCCGATTGCGGACGATTGGGTCATTCATCATTTTGGCTTGCCGCATAGATCGCAATCATCTCGTCCTCATTGGCTTCATTGGCGACGTGAAGGAGAACGGTTCGCTCCAGTTCCACATCCGGATGAAACGCATAGTTTCCGGCAAACCAAAGCGCTTCTGTCAGTGGCTCAACCGCGTGCCACGTCGTCATCACAAACCTATCGTCAGGAATGTCGCCTTAGTCGAATGTTTCAAGCACTGCCCAGTCTACGGCGTCGTGCCACTCTTCGCACTCTGATCCCCAAGCGACCGCATAGAGGCAGCCGCCGTCCACCAATCATCGGGCGGTGCTGTTTCGCCATTCACCGCTGACCTCAATGTCCGATACGATAACTACTCGAAGTGGACCAGTCGGAAGCTGCTTGGGGGGGGCTCGTTTGGGCCAAGGTGCAAATAGACTAGATCCATGTGCACAGTTTAAAGTCAAGGATTCGAGCAGCAACCTTTCCTGTCCGCAATCCACCCCAATTCGTGGAGCTAGCGATGTGCCAGGTGCTGACCGTCGCATAACGACCCGATAGCGGACATGCGCAACGGGGTCATTCTGGCTGGAACCTTACCTTCTCGCTCCATTGGCGGAGCTCGTCGAGAATACAGATCGCGGTGCTTCCGAAGGCGGTAATTTCGTATTCGACAGACACCGGAGATGTCGCAACGACCTCGCGTTTGATCATCCCGTGATCTTCGAGATGGCGCAGGCGTTCGGTGATCATCTTCTTGCTCGCCCCGCCTACCATGCGTGCAAGGTCATTGAAGCGCACGGGGCCATCCTTGAGGTGGTAAAGGATTGAGCCCGTCCACTTGCCGCCGATGATCCGCATTCCGCGCTCGATCGCACACGGTTCGGTGCAGGCTTCCACCGCCACGCGGCGCCCATTTCCATTCTCGATGACTTTCGCGCGCATTGGCGCCTCCTTGAACAACAAAATAGCAGGTTACTAAAAGGTAACTGGTTGAAGTTCGTAACCTGCTTTCATTATTTCACCTCCACACGCTAATTCGTCAAGGGTCGGCGACAAGTCAGCAAGGAGCGAAACCATGAAAGTCCTGATCCTCAACGGTCACCAACCCTATGAATTCGCCAAAGGCGAGCTCAACGCAGCGTTTGCCAACAAGGCTCGCGAGTTCTTCGAGGCGCGCGGCGATGAGGTGCGCGCAACCAAGGTTTCCGACGGCTACGATGTCGATGAAGAGGTCGAGAACCACCGTTGGGCAGACCTCGTCTTCATGCAGTTTCCGGTGAACTGGATGGGCGTTCCCTGGTCGTTCAAGAAGTATATGGACGAAGTCTACACTGCAGGGATGGATGGCCGCCTCTGCGCTGGCGATGGCCGCTCGCCCGAGGCACCAAAAGCCAATTACGGCATGGGCGGCACGCTCGCCGGGACGAAATATATGATTTCTGCGACGCTCAACGCGCCGGCGGAGTCGCTCGACGACCCCAGCGAGCCGTTTTTCGAGGGCATGTCGCTCGACGATCTCCTTCGACCGGTCCATCTCAACGCCAAGTTCTTCGCCATGGAACCGCTGCCGACTTTCGGAGCCTTCGACGTTATGAAGAATGCGGAGATCGAGATGGACTTTGCCCGTTTTGATGCGCACCTGAAAGGCATCTTCGCCACGGAGGCAGCCAGTGTCGCAGCCTGATATCCACCTCTACACCGCCGCAACGATGAACGGATACAAGCCGGTCATTTTTCTCGAAGAGGCGGGCGTCCCTTACGATCTGACCTTCATCGATTTTTCGAAGCAGGAGCAGAAGGCGCCCGATTATCTGAAGCTCAATCCGAACGGGAAAATCCCGACTATCGTGGATCGGTCCGAGGACCGCCCGATCTTCGAATCCGGCGCGATCCTTTGGCATCTGGCGGAGAGATACGGCCAGTTCCTGCCTGACGATCCGGTGGGCCGCTCTGAGGTTATGCAATGGCTCTTTTTCCAAGTTGGCCATATCGGCCCGATGATGGGGCAGGCCATGTATTTCCAGCGGATTGCAGCGCCCAATGGTCATGAGGAACCGTTCTCGATCAAGCGCTATGTCGATGAGAGCAGGCGCCTGCTCGAAGTCCTCGACAGGTGGCTAGAGGGGAAAGAATGGATCGCGGCCGACCAATATACGATCGCGGACATGGCCATCTATCCGTGGGCGCGCGCCTATTTGTGGGCGAAGGTCTCGATCGATGGCCTGCCCAATCTTCAGGCGTGGTTCGACCGGATAGATGCCCGTCCGGCTGTCCAGCGCGCACTGACGATCCCTAAGGCCCAGCCCGCCTTTTGGGGCCAGGCGGATGAGAGCGATTTCCTGAAGGAGAATGCCGCCCGCTTCGCGTCCGACGTAAATTCGGAGAGGTAGAAAGCGATAGATCGCGGGAAGTGGACGGTCCGCTTTCCACCCAGTTCGTGACTGATTTGCCGAACCAGCGATGCGCCACTAGCGGACAAAGTGATAACGACCCGAAAGCGGTCAATCGCTCAACATTTTTTCTATGTTCCCTACGCGCTCTCATCTCGGACATTCAGCTGGTAGCTCTGTGGTCTCGATAGCCGCCGGTCAGAATCCCATTCCGATCCTGAGCCCGAGACGAGCGTCTGGAGCATCGCTGGACAAACCTGCACGCGCATCGACACCTAATCGAATGTGATTGGAAAGGCCGGTGTCCAGGCCTATCCCAATCGATTGATGGTCTTCGACGTTGGCCGCGGCCGATTGCTCGTAAATATAGGAGGCTCTCACCGAACTCGTGTCGCTCAGAAGGAAATGGCTACCCACGCTGCCGGCAACGGTGTTTTGGACATCGAAGCCTTCGGGTTCGCCGATTGCCGTGTAACTGGCAGAAGCAAAGGGAACGGTTCGCCCAATCCGCCGCGTAACTTGGCCACTCACTCCATAATCTAACTCGCCTGTTCCCAAGGCTTTCTCTCGAGAAGCGGTAGGAACCTTCAAGTTGCCAGCGATAAACGCGTCCAAACTTCCTATTTCAAATGAGTATCCGCCCTGCAGAATGAGATCACCGATGCCTTCTCGGGTAACCTCGCGGGACTGTGTAGTTGGCTGAGAGAGGAGTGGAGTGCCAAGCACGCCGCCATTGCTGACGATGAGCTCTTCGGGCGCTGTGGTGATCACATACGGGACAGAAGCAGTAAAAGAGAAACGACCGGGTTGGGCAGATATTCCAGCATTCAGGGAGACGGTTTCATACCCTTGGCCATTAACATTCCCGGAGGCATAATCGGCGCCAGCTAACAAGGTAACATCCGTTTCGGAGACCTCTTCAACTTTCGGGGTCACTTCCGCCTCTTGAGCGGCTGCCGGGGCTCCCAGGCAAGCTAAGATAAGGACTATTTTTGCGATCCGCATAGCGATCCCTTTGTCTGAAAATTCTTCGTGTGCAGGTTTCGCGAAAAGGCCGGTTCACCTTTTGAGGCGATCCGGCCTTCGCTTATTGTGGCGGCTGCTTATTCGGTGCCGCTCGCGCCTGCGGCAGCCTCGTTGGAAGCTGAGCCGCTGGCCTGACCCGCGAAGAGAAGGGAGCCGCTAGCCGTCAGGTTTCCGGACGGAATGGTTGTGAGACCGTCTTTAGTCTCGACGACCAACTGGCGTACCTCGCCGCTGCGGGTGGCGACAATGTCGCGCACGGTGCCGAGCTGCTCGCCCGACGGGAGCTGGATCGGCATGCCGGGGGATACGGCAAAGGCGCCTTCACCCTGCGCTGCGCCACTGCCTGCAAGAGCGAGCACGCCGCTGTCGATCATGCCTGCGCCAGAAGCCGCACCGCTAGCTGAACCGGCAATTTTCCCGACTTGGCCAGTTAAACCAGAAGCGCGCTGACGGGCTGAGCTGGCGGCGGAGATCGCGACGTTGCTCACTGTTGAAGCTGTTCCACGTACTGCACCGGTCACGGCATCGGTACCGACCAACTGGCCATTGACGCTGCCCGAACCCGAGGCGTTGGCAGATCCCGAGGCATTCTCAGAAGCCTCGCCGGCGGGAGTTCCGAGTAGTTGGCTGGTGGTTGCATCGAGGCTTGTCTCCGCGCTGCGGTCGATGGAAACACTGCCATTTTCGCGGTCGACATTCTGGCTGCCGCGCGTGGCGACATCGGCACGCAGTGTGCCCCGGGTCGTCGAACGCACGGTTTCCGTCGGTGCACGAACGGTAGAATTGATCGTGCCGTTGACCGATCCAGTAACGCCCGCTTGGCCGCCGCCTCCAAGCAGTTGGGCGTGGGCAGGAGCAGCAATCAGGGTCAGCGCCGATGCGGTAAGCATGAGAGTCTTCATGGTCGGTTCCTTTCTGTTTGCGGATGCAAAGGGCGTCGGTGCATCCGCTTGAAAGGAAAACGGGTGGACTGCGGCGATTAATCCGTCGAAGTCCAAAAAAGATTCAATGTCCCGTACAGGCGGCGCAAACGAGCCCCCTGCCGTTTCTGTCGTCACCCATCGACGTAACTTGGCGATGAACCGGGACCGGTCGGAAGGGAAACGACCCGATAGTGGATCTACAGTGCGCACGGCGAGCAACAAACTAGCCAGAACTTAGTTCGCCTGACCTGTTTGAGTTCAGATTTCGCACTTGAATTTTGTTCGGGTTAAGTGCGTCTCTAAAAAAATTTTTGTCAGATTTCTGCCGGATATTCGATTGGGGCGAGCCGCTTCCGTATGCGGGAGGCGAAATGAGCGGCCCGCTCGAGACAGCAAGACGCACGCAAATTCGCCCCAACGGAGTACGTCTGATTATATAAACGCCTTCTCATTTCCTTCAGTTCCGCCTTTCTAAGACCCAGAGCGGCACATGATCGGGCCGTCAGAAAAATGTTGCTCCATCCGATTTCCCATCGAACGCCGCTGTCACCGAGCAAGGGAAACGCCAAGAGCGGAATGGCAGCTTGCACGCCAAAATCATACGGAGCGTAGGTAAAATCAATCTGCCACTGGTTCCAAAGCTCGGTAGTGCTGAACGCCCACGCCACCTGAACTATGGTATAGTTAGATTACTCTTCGAGTCGCTGTGACCAAATTTCGCCAGATAGGGCGATCAAATTATGGGAGCAGAACATGAACTTAACATGGTTTTTGGTTATTTTCGCCGGTTTACTCGCTCCGCAGATGTCGGAGGTCGAGAACGCATCTAGCGTGGCAGCGTCGAGCCGCGTATGCAGTTCGTCCGCAAAGCTGGGCTCGGTTGGAGAGAACGTCAAGCAAGCAAACTTGGCTCTCGCGACCATACAAGAGCGGCGAGAGGATGCTGCGCGTGCTCAGGACCTTCAGCGGGTACAGGTTTCGCCGTCGAATGAGGTAGCTCAAGTTCGACGAGAGGCGAGGCAAGCCCTGTCAAACAAAGCTGTCCGCGCGGAGCAAGATGCACTTCAGGCAATAAGCGCAGTGGCGGCTTACCAAGGTAATGATCCTCGCGAAATGCGTGCACTTTTGGACGAAGTCGATCGCGCTGCAGACCAACTCCACAAAGCTTTAACCAGCACAAGCGGGGGAAGTGCGAATTACGAAACCAATTCCTTCAAGTGTAACGCTGACCGGCGGGAATGCAAAAAAGGTTGCAAGGCCGAAACCGGGAAGGTTTGCTGTTGCGGGTGTGGAATTAGTTACATTATTTGTCTCGCACCGGTGGTCGGCGGATAACTACAACTCAACCAGCTAAATGATCGGCCAATCTCGGCCCGGGCCGAGCCAAAAGATGATTGCCTGCCATGAGATGATATTTCCCTTAAAAGAGCAATCTCCCAAGGAAGGACAGGCGCCTAACGGTCCCTCCCTAGGAGCATACGACTGTCTGCTTCCTGTGCACCATTACCGTTAAGCTTCATGCCACGAATGGATATTCAGCTAACGACCCTAAGCCAGCCCCGAACATAGCCTTTTCGTTTAAGGGGCGTCCACAGATGAAAGCTGGCGCTGGATCCCGCCACGGGGAGTTTAAAGTTCTGAGCCGCGCCGAGCTGAACTCTCGACAGCCTCACGACCCAGCGGCGTCAACGAGCAAGACTGCATCTGTAATCGTATTTCCTTCAATGACGCCTCAAAAGCCGATGATGCCATAGTTTGCACCCTTCACAGCCAATGCAACCCGATCGTTCACGTCGAATTTATCGAACATGCGTTTTATGTGGGTTGCTACCGTGGGCGCCCCAATGCCCAATATGGTGGCTATTTCCCCATTGCTTTTGCCTTTTGCAATCCAGTGCAGGACTTCGACTTCCCTTCGTGGAAGGCGGGGACGGATAGGCTTGTCTCGACGTGCAAGCTCGTCAAGCCGACGGTGCGCTATCTGCAGTATCGCAGTTATTTCTACCAAATTAGCCTTTTGAAGTACTGAGGAATCGGTCACTTGCCCTAGCACGAATTTCACGATTCGATGGTCTATTCCAAACGTGGGAACTACTAAACCATCGGTAACGCCCATCTTTTTCAAGCGTTCGATGTAAGCGGCTTCGGCTCGATTGAGGCTAATCTGTCGCAAGATCTCAGACATTCGCAAGGTCGACTTGTATCGCGCGACATGTGCTGGAAAGGGATCGATGAGATATAACTCATCCGAGATATAGGCCTCGATGATTTTTTCCGGAAACCCGCGCCAATCTACGGTCATCATTAGCGGGGCCTCCTGCGAAGGCACTAAATAAGCCAGGGCCCCAAAGCCCATACCTTGGAAGTGAATCCACAGTAGGTCGACCAAATCTGGCTGCGTTTCACACTGCATGACACGGTCTAGAATGCCCATATTGAATGTTTCGGTTTTCCTTCCGCCTCATTGTGAAAAATGTTTAGCCCCCCCCTACTCGAACCATAGGCCGATTTGTTTTGTTCCGCCAGCAGAAGGGATTTGCTTCGAAGAGAACGCTCGTTACCTACTTTGGGCGCGTGACGACAGGCCATAGCCGCGACTTCGCCACACAACGCCGCTAGCGGATGTCTTGGTCGGTGAGAATTACCAGAGCCGGTCCGACAGGAAAGAACCGCTCGCCCTCCCCCCTATTTCATAATCTACTCGCTCTAACCGCCGAGCTTTTACTTCATTCTTGGGATCAGCCTGGCCGGTTATCGGCCTCTTCATCCAGAAGCAGCGCCGCCGCTTTGATAATACCGCGATGCTGGTCGGCTTCGTCGGTCCAAGGCTACGCTGCCTTGCGCAAGCCGCGATCAAACTTGAAGCACGTGGAGTTGCCAATGGCCGTGCCTTCATCTGGGATGAGTAAAGGCCGTTATCCCGGTCGAGCCATGGACGTATGCCCGCAAAGCGCTCGGCTTTGCCGTTCTCTGCGAAGAGCACCGTTAAGTCGGGAACTGGTTCGCCGTCAGTCCGGATCAGGCATCGCACACCAAGGGCGGTGGTTCCAAGCTGGGCGACGCCTCTCGCCAATTCGTCAGAAGCCAGCCTGACGCCTGGCATGAGAATGAGCGACCGGCCGAAACTGGAGGAAAAGCCGTCATCACTAGGTATCAGGATTTGATTACCTGACGAGCTCGTACGCGGTGAGCTCAACAAGGATTTGGCAGATGAGCAGAGCGCCTGCGTAGGACGCAGTGCCTCTCACATTTTTCTTTGTCATGAGGGTCTCGAGGCGGCGCGCAGCTGGCTGCAAGTCTGAGCGCCTCTGGGGGAATTTTCACCTTCCGGCGTCAGCGTCCAAAGTTCTCAATTGATATTCCTTCCCTCTTTTTCGCGGCCGAGTTGCCGCGGAGGTTTCACCACTCATTGATGGCGGCACTGCGTCCCAATCCTGACGTCTAGGCATTCCCTCCGACTGCCTGGAAGCGGACTGGCAGCTTTGCTTAGGTGGTGAGCATCGCGAATGTCCGATTATGGGTTGAAAGCAGCCGTTCCCTACCAAACACCAGCAAGTCTTGGTCCAGTTATTCTGGCGCCCCGCCCACAGCCCGATATAGCCCGACCAGCGCGGTCAGTTCATCGGCCCTCACTTGTACCAGCGACAGCTCGACGCCCAGCAAGGCACGCTGCGCATCGACCTGCTCGATATAGGGTGTGTAGCCGGCACGATAGCGGTTGCGAGCATGGCGCAATGCATCGGCCACGGCCGCCTGCTGGGCTTCGAGTGCGGTTTCCTGCTCTTTCAGATTTGCCAGCACCGCCATTCGATCCTCTACTTCGCGAAAGGCGTTGAGGACGGTCGAGCGGTAGGCCCAGGCCGCTTGGTCCCGTTGCGCTGTCGCCCCGTCGAGCTGTGCCTGCAGCTTCCCGCCTTGGAAGATCGGGGCGAGAATACTTCCTCCTAGCGACCAGACGCCGACAGGATCGGTAAGCAGGTCGGATAGCACTATCCCCGCCGCAGCCCCGAGGTCGATGGAGGGCATGAAGTCGGCGCGGGCCACGCGCATTTGCGCATCTGCTGCCGCAATGCGGTACTCCGCTGCAGCGACATCAGGGCGTCGGCGCAAGAGATCGGACGGAAGGGTTGAAGGCGCCGGTGGCTGGCGCAGGTCCGCCAGCGTCCCGCCCCGCTCGATCGCGCCGGGCAATTCGCCGGTCAGTACAGAGAGGGCGTTTTCCTGCCGCGCGATCTGCGCCTTCAATTGCGGAACGAGCTGCGCGGTGGCCTGGTATTCGGCTTCGGCCTGTCTGAGGGGTAGCTGTGACGTGTAGCCGACCTCAGCCCGGTCGCGGGCAAACTTCACCGCCTCCTGCCGTGCAACAAGAGTTTCCTCGAGCACGGAAAGCCGTTTGTCGAGCGCAAGAAGGGTGATGTAGCCACTCGCGGTCGCCGCGCTCACCGATAGGCGCGCCGCTTCCGCGCTTGCGGCGCTTGCGGCAACACCGGCCTCGGCGGCATCGACGCGTGCGGCGTTCTTGCCGAAAAGATCGACTTCGTAAGAGGCGCGGAATGCAGGCTGCGCAGCGACGGAGGTCTGCGCCTGGCCGAACGGCGAAACCTCGCGCCGGACGCCGCCCTCGACGCCCGCGCCAAGTGCGGGAAGAAGGAAACCGCGCGAGGCCAGTTCGGTCGCGCGCGCCTCTTCGACACGGGCGGCGGCAATTTGCACGTCGGAATTGTTCAGCCGAGCCTGTTCGACAAGCCTCGAAAGCTGCGGGTCGCCGAAGGCGTTCCACCAGTCGCTTTCAATAGGAGCGGTCACCTCAAGGCTCGTTCGCCATTCGGTCGCTGGAACAACCGCGGCGCCAAACGGAGCCTCCTGCAACGCAGGAGCACAGGCGGAGAGAGCAAGGGCGCTTGTAGCCAGAACGGCCAGCGGTCTGTTCATCATGATCAGTCTTCCGTATGTACAGTGGCGACGACCGACATGCCCGGGCCGAGCCGTTTCGCGGCTTCCTGCCCCTTGTCGAGCACGATGCGCACGGCGATGCGCTGCGGCACCTTCACGAAATTGCCTGCGCCCGTGTCGGGCTTCACGAGACTAAATTCGCTGCTGGCCGCAGGTGCGATGCTTTGCACTCGGCCAGTGAGTTCCACGCCGCCCAGCGCGTCGATTTCGAGCGTGGAGCGCTGGCCGACGGCCATGTTCGCGGTTTGCGTCTCCTTGAAATTTGCCACCACCCACAGATCGTCGGGTACGATATACATGAGCTGCGTCCCGGCAGTGACCAGCTGGCCGACTCGTGCGCTGACCTCGCTCAGCCGTCCGGCCCGCGGCGCGCGTATTTCGGTGCGCGAGAGCTCGAATTCGGCGAGGCCTTTCGAAGCCACTGCTCCCGCCACCTGCGCTTCGAGCGCGCCGCGCCCTACGGTGACCGAGCGCACGTTTTCCGCCGCGATGGCGCGCTGCGCCTGCGCCTGCCTGACGCCTGCTTGCGCCTGCTGCAGCGCTGCGCGGGCTTGGTCGCGTTCACGTAGCGAAACAGAACCTTCGTCGACCAGCTCGGCGATGCGGTTCATGTCGGCCTGCGCCTTCTGCAGCGCTGCGCGGGCAGCAGCGACGGCGGCATCCTGCAGTTCGAGCTGCGCCTGAGCCGAGCGCAAGCTTTGAGCGCTGTTGGCCAGCGTCGCTTGCTGTGCCGCCGTGTTGGCCGCGCCCTGCTGGAGCTTTTGCTGATAGGGTGCATCGTCGATCCGGGCGAGCAGCTCGCCTTTTTCCACGCGCTGGAAGTCCGCCACGGGCACTTCGACGAGGTAGCCTGCAACCTGTGGGCTCACGACCGTGGTGCGGCCGCGGATATAGGCGTTGTTGGTCGTCTCGTCGCCTCCGTCGAAGGGCGGAAGATCCCAAGCGAAGAGCGCCACGAGCACGCCGATGAGGATCGCCCCCACCGCCACCGCGATCCGGCGGCGCGAGGGATTGGGCGACCACCCGGTCTCCTGCTCGGCAGCGGGCGTGTCATCGTGCGTGGTTTCGGCTTCGGTTTCGGCCGGGCGGGTATCGGTCATTGTCGGGTCCTTGCGAGCATGGCCTCCATGAAGGCCAGTTCCTTGGCGAGCGGATTACGCCCGCGGATCTTGTTTATGAGCCACGGCACGAAGACGACGGCGAAGGTCACCGCCGACAGCGTACCGATGAGGAAGAAAACATCGTTGAAAGCGAGCACTGCAGCTTCGCGGCCGACCTCCGCAGAAATACTCGACGCCGCCGCCTGTTGCTGCAGCGCGGGGTCGCCCTGAAGCGGAGCTGCGCGTTGTGCGGCATTGCCGAGCGCCTGCCCCAACTGCTGGTTCGCGAGCGTGAGCGTGTTTCCGGCGTCGATGAGGTGCGTCTTCAGGCGCACGGTATGGAAGGCTGACAACAGCGAGATACCCGCAAGGCCGCCGATCGATTGCGAAAGCGAGAATATCGCGATGAAGCTGATGACGTAGCTCTGGCCCGCCGCAAGCGCGCGCAGCATGCCCTCCATCATGATCGGTCCCATGGCGAAGACCGCCGCGAAGGCGATGGCGGCCTGCGTCAAGAAGAGGTCCTGCGGCCGTGTCATCACCCCGGTGCGCGTATCGGCAAAGGCGGCGATGCAGATGACGAGGATCGCGAAGAGCACGGGCCGGGTAAGGTCCTTGGGGTCGAGCCGCACCACCGACAGCGCCATGCCGCCGAAGGTTGCCCCGGCAAGCACCCAGAAATAGCCGGTCAGCTGCTCGTTGCCATAATCCAGCGCGGCGAACATTCCGCTCGCTCCGAAACCCTGCTCTGCAACGAGGATACGCACCGTCGCGCCGATCAGGGCGAGGGCGAGGATCGAGCGGCTGGACAACCAGCTGAGGTCGAGCATGGGGCTCTTGCGGTTGGCCTCGATCAGGAAGCATCCTCCCAGGGCGAGGGTCGCGACGACGAGAGCGTATCCGAGCCAAGGCGTGTCCCACCACTGGATCCGCCCCTGGATCAGGAAAGCGCAAAGTGCTGCGATCCCGATGATGAAGAGCGCAATGCTCGGTATGTCGAGCTTCTCGAAGGTCTGCTTACGGATGCCTGGCGGCAGGCGCAGCATGTAGACCATGCCGAAGCCCAGCAACGAAAGCGCGAACTGGAACTGGAAGACATGGGTGATATCGCCATCGACCAGCAATGCCGGTGACAACGCGCGGGTGAGCGGAAATGCCACCTGCGTAAGCCCCAGCGAGATCACCAGTCCGCCCACTCGCATGGCGGGGGGAAGGCCTTGCATGAGGTAATAGATCGCAAGCGCAGAAAGGCCGCTGGCGGTGATGCCCGCAACCGCGCGCGCAGCAAGTTCGGGATAGTAGCCGGGGCCGATCATCTGCACGAAATTGGCCGCGACCAGTCCCGCCATGGCCCAGCGAACGAAGGGCTGGATGCCGAATTCCTGCCGCACGCGAAACAGCAGCATGCTCATCGTGGCATAGGTCGAATAGAAGGCCACCGTCAGCCAGCCTGCCTCGACCGGGGTCAGCGCGAATTCGGCCTGAAGTGCCGGTGCGTTGGCGAGCAGGAATCCGTTTTGCGCGCCGCCCACCAGCGCCATGAAGACGCCGATCGCAAGATAGGCCGCGCGGCGCGCCGGAGGGTGGTCGGGATTGGCCGGAGAGCCCGGAAGAATCGGCATCTCGTGCGGCTTGAACCGATAGCCGTCCACATCGTCGATGAGTGTATCGCGCCCGGTCACGAGGTGAGCGCTCCCTCGACGAGCACTTCTTCCAGGGCGGCAGCGAATTGCGCATCGTCTTCCAAGCCGCCGACCAGCTTGGCGAGGCGTTCGCGCCGGGCGACTGTGCTGGCGGCGGAATAGATGAAATTCGCCACCCGGAACTCGAGATGCGCCGAGGCTTCGCCCCGCTCGTCCGCATTGGCTTGCGCGATCTCTATGAAATGCCGGTGAAGCGGTAGCGACAGCGTCTCCAGTAGCCATTGCGACCGATCATTATCGATCGTGATGTCGCGCAGAAGAAGGCGTGGGACCTCGGGTCGATCGAGCAGGTAGGCGAGGAAGGCGCGGGCCGAATGCTCGAGCCGATGCTGCGAGTTAGCTCCGTCATTTTCGCCAAGAGCACGTTCGAGAGCCTCGTGCAGGCCTGTTCCCGCGCGGGAAACGATATCCTTCCACAAGCCGAACTTTCCGCCGAAGCGATAGGAAATCAGCGCAACGTCGACCCCGGCATCGCCGGCAATCTCGCGCAGCGAAGTCGCCTCGAAACCTTGTGCAGCAAAGCGCCGCAGCGCGGCTTGCGAGATCGCCGCGCTGGTATCGGTGTCGTTTTCCTTGGGGCGGCCTCGTCCGCGTCGCTCGGTCATGCGTTGTTCCTTGTGCAGCGCAACATAAGGCCCGGCGGTCTAATATTCAATGGATGTTGAATAAATAGGCAAGAGCGCGTCCTTTCCCCAAGCGGAGCGACCCATCTGTCAAGGGTATGTATTCTGTAGCGATCGGTTCCGCAGACCTGGAAAATCGCGGATCGAAACCGAAACACTGCTCGCGTGTTCCAATTGCGAAGAGGCGACCAAAGCTGTTGGCACCCTCCACCAAGATAAAAGGACTAAGCGCATGAAAATCCTCATCGTACTCACCAGCCACGACGAACTGGGCGATACTGGCAAGAAGACAGGCTTCTGGCTTGAGGAGTTTGCTGCGCCCTATTACGTCCTCAAGGATGCCGGCCATGATATTACCCTGGCGAGCCCGGCCGGGGGCCAGCCACCGCTTGATCCCAAGTCGGACGAGCCCGATGCCCAGACCGATGCGACCAAGCGCTTCAAGACCGACGAGGAAGCCCAAGCTCACCTCGCATCGACGCAGAAGCTCGCCGAAGTAGACGTCTCCGAATTCGACGGGGTTTTCTATCCCGGCGGCCACGGGCCCCTGTGGGACCTGGCCGAAAGCGCGGATTCCAAGGCCACCATCGAAGGTGCGCTCTCGGCGGGCAAGCCGGTGGCGCTCGTCTGCCATGCGCCCGCCGTGCTCAAGAACGTGACCTCGCCGGAAGGCGAGCCTATCGTCAAGGGCCGCAAGGTAACCGGTTTCACGAACGAGGAAGAGGAAGCGGTTGGCCTGACCGACGTAGTGCCCTTCCTGCTCGAGGATGTGCTGAAGGAGCAGGGCGGCGAGTTTTCGAAGGACGGCGTATTTGAACCCTATGTCGTGCAGGATGGCCTGCTGATCACCGGCCAGAACCCGCCGTCCAGCGAGCCGGCCGCCGAAAAGCTGCTCGAAACGCTCGCCGCCCAAGAGTGAATTGTGCAGGTACGCGCGTGACGTGCCTGTCTACTCCTGTCGCACTACGGAACACCGTTAAACGGAATGGCAGCTTGAGCGAGAGGTACGACACCTCCCGCTCAAGGCCCGAGATTACGAGTAGGCGCCTTCTGAGTAGGTCAGCTCGTAGCTGTGGCTGTAGACCTCGAATACGATGCCGAACGGGTCTTCGACGTAGCACATGCGATAGGGCTTCTGGCCAGGGTAGTATTCGCGGATCGGCATGCGCTGCTTGCCGCCCGCGGCGACGATCTTCTCGACGAGGCCTTCGACATCCGGGTCCTGTACACAGAAGTGAAAGGTCCCGTGGCGCTTGTGGTCGAGATTATCCTCAGGGGCGTAGTTCTCGGGAAATTCGAAAATCTCGATGCCAACGCGGTCAGCGGTGGCGAGGTGGGCGATCTTAAGCGACTCCCAGTTCGGACCGAATACGTCGGTGCACATGATGCCGATCGGGCTTTCGTCCTCGAACACCTCGGTTGGTTCCATGATGGTGTAAAGGCCGAGTACTTCGGTGTAGAATTTGACTGCGGCATCGAGGTCGGGGACCGAGAGACCAATATGCGAGAAGGTCTTGGGCGATACGTTCATGGTTCATCCTTTCACAGTCTGACACCGGCGATATCGACCTTCCGCACAACAATTTGAAATTATCATTTAGCATGAGCATAATAACACTGAGTTATGGCAGAGCTCAATTCGCATTGGCTGAGATCCTTCACCGTCCTTTGTGAGGAGGGCCACTTCACGCGCGCAGCCGAGCGGCTCAACATGACCCAGCCCGGGATGTCCCAGCACATCGCCAAGTTGGAACAGCACCTGGGCAAATCGCTGATAGAGCGGGATACGCCGGGTTTCGTCCTCACCGATGCCGGCGAGAAGACCCTTGCGATGGCGCGCGCACGTTGGCGCGAGGAACGCGAGTTTCTCGATAGCTTGGAGGACGAGGGTGAGGATCGCGGTGTGATCAGCGTGGCCTGTTCAGGCAGTTTCGCGATGTTGCTCTATCCTAGCTTGATTGCCTGGATGGCCGAGGCCCCGGAAATTTCCGCGCTTCTTACGGCGGCGCCCGAAGAGAGCATCGTGTCCGGTGTTCTCGCGGGGACCTTTGATCTCGGAATAATGGGGGATGCGGTGCGCCATCCCCGTCTGACAAGCGAGCATCTGGGACCGGAACCTCTCGATCTGGTCCTGCCGCTCGAATGGGATGGACGCGTGCCCGAATTCGAGGACCTGCAATCGCTCGGCCTCGTACAGCACCCCGACGGGGCAACCTATGCCGATGCAGTTCTCGGAGCAAACTTCGCCGAAGATTACCGTGGTGCGGAACAATTGCGCGTGCGCAGCTTCGTCAACCAGATCGGACAGATACCCGCGGCGGTTGCGCAGGGACTGGCCTATGCGATCCTGCCACGCAGCGGCGTCCTGGCCTTTCCGGGGCGCGAAAAACTGTCGATCGCGCCATTTCCTAAACCCAGCGTTGTCCAACTTCATATGATCGCGCTGAAGCGGAAGACCCGCTCGCCGCGGATCGAAAAGCTGGCTGGTTTGATCAGAGAAGAAGTCGGCAAACTAACATTCTGAACCCTGCTATCGGGTCGCTAACTTTGTGTCTGTTTTACGCGCCTTAGCCGCCATTACCGGATAGTCAGCTACCGGCCTCTAAGCTGCCCAATTCAGAAATCGGCTGAGATGCTGGCCTTAATCGTACGTGGGGTCCCTTGAAGCAGTGCGGCCGAAAAGGAGTCGAACGCGCTGGCCCAGTATTTTTCGTTCGTTATGTTGTCGGCCGAGATGCGGAGCGTGACCGGCGTGTCGCCCGCCGCGAAAACGTAGCGCGCACCGAGGTCGATACGCGTCCAGCTGTCGAGTTCGAGCGTGTTGGCGGCATCGACCCACTGCGGACCGGTGTGCACGGCGCGCGCCGTGAACGTCACGCCCGGCACAAAGCCAAGGTCCCACTCTATGTCTGCATTGGCGGTATATTGAGGAACGCCAGGCACGTTGTTGCCGCTGTCGAGCTCCGCATCGGTAAGAGCTGCGCCGCCGATCAGCCTCAAGCTGGGGGTCAGGTCGCCGTTGACCGTGAACTCGAGGCCTTGGTGGCGCTGATCTCCAAGGTAACCAAAGCTTCCATCGGCCAGTACGCCCTCGCCGGGGCGTTTGAGGCGATAGGCGCCCAAACCGACGAAGACGCTGCCAAGTGCGAGCTTGCCGCCAACTTCGTATTGCAGCGACTTGCGAGGTGCGAGGACCTCTCCCGGATTGCTCACGAGCGCCGGGTCGAGCGGTGCTGTCGGACCTTGCTGGAGCGCCTCGATCCGGTTGCCGTATAGCGACAGACCGTCGAAGGGCTTCAGCACCACGCCGATCACAGGCGTGACGGCGCTTTTGTCGTATTCGGTCGTCAGCTCGCCGCCGAAATAGCTGTAGCTCTTCACACTGATGGATTGCAGGCGCAGGCCCGCCGTGACCTGCAAACGGCCTTCGATTATCCCGATAGTATCGGATGCGAAAGCGCTCCACAGTCGCGTCCGCGCGATCGGGAATGGATCATCCAAGTCGCCGCCGACGAGCGTCGAAGACGGCAGGTCCACTTGGGGAGTGTCGAAGATATTGGTCGCGTAGCCGGCAAAACCCGGCCCGTAACGAAAGTCGTAGGCGTTGCGATTCACCTGCCAGCTGGCATTGCCGCCGAAATTGAACTCGTGGGTGATCGCTTCGCCCAGCTTCGCGCGGATACCAGCTTCGAGCGCTTCGTTGTTGTCGGTCCGCGGGACGAACAGCGCCGTGCCGCTGGCAGCACCGCTGGCGGCATCAAGAACGGTGATGCCGCCGTAAATACCTTCCTCGCGCCCGTCCCGCGCGCCGGCCCTGAAATATGCCAATGCATTCTCGGCGAGATCGTATTCTACGCCCAGCGTGCCGAAAACATCGCGCATTTCGGTGTCGGTGAAATCCTGCGCATAGTTCGCATCGCCATCGGGAACGGCGGGGATGGTTGCGCTACCGACGTTGACCTTGGGCCGCAAGGCATCGATCCGGACATTCTGGAACGCCAGGTCGAGAGCTGCCCGAAGAGGGCCACTGTCATAGTCGATCGCACCGCCCACGACCTGAGTGCGGCGGTCTTCACGGTCGATCGAAGTTTCGCCGTCACGATAGGCTGCGTTCAGGCGAACGCCCCATTCGCCATACTGGCCAAAGCGGCGTGCGACATCGAAGCTGCCGCCGAAGTGGGCATTCTCGCTGGCTGAAACGGTTACGCGATTGAGGTCCGTGTCTCCGGCCCGCTTGAGCTGCAGATTGACGCTTCCGCCAAGTCCAGAGCCGCCCGGTGCTGCACCGTTCAGGAAGGCACTGGCACCGTTGAGGACCTGAACGCTTTCAAACAATTCTGGTGCGACCAACTGGCGCGGAGTGATCCCGTAAAGGCCGTTGAGACCCACATCGTCGCCGAACAGGGTGAAGCCGCGCATCACGAACTGCTCGGAGGCGTTGCCGAAGCCGTAAGTGGTCCGAATTGTCGGGTCATTTTCAAGTACATCGCCCAACGAGCGAGGTTGCTGATTGAGGATCAGGCTTTCGTCGTAGGAACGGATTGCGAAGGGCAGGTCCTCTGCCGGCTTGTCGCCGAGCACACCGGCGCTGCCACCATTAACGACCTCGGTTTCGTTGTTACGCTGTGCGGTCACGACGATCACGTCGTCCGCTTGCTGCTCCTGCGCCTGTGTCGAAGTGGCGAGCGAAATGCCGAGAGCGAAGATGGAGATCTGGGAAAAGCGGTTCATTGCGATCGTCTTTCGTGAATAGGGTCGCGATTAATTCGGAGAGCGGCGCAGGAGCACTGCGGCAATCGTGAGAGGAGCGAGGCCGACCAGCAGCCACGCGAGAAGGTCGCCAAGGCCATCACCCGTCAGACCGAGGAAGAGCCCCATCAGGCAGGCTGCGCCAATCGCGGCCGGAACAGCGAAGATGGTGCGCCGGCGTCTGCCTTGCTTTTTCATGACAAAGCCCTTGCAGCTGCGCCGCTTCGTATTTCCTCGATGCGGCGCTCGACTTCACCCGGCCTGCGGCGAAGCCAGAGCATGATGCCGGTCCACAAGACCCAGATCGTCGCGAGGGTCAGGACAGCCCAGATCAGCTTGAGCGGAAGGCCGCCGTAATCGCCGAAGTGCAACGGTTTCGACATCATCAGCGCCTGGTTGATTACCGGCATGGTGCGAGCATCGGTCAGTTCGCCAGTCGCCGCGTCGACGAGTGCCGGTGTCAAAAGATGCTGCGTTACCGGGCGATCGCCCTGGAAAAATATCGCGTAGTGATGGCCCGACGACCAGGCTCCGCCTGGGAAGCCGATGAACTGGGGGCTGCGGCCGGGAAGGGCCTGCTGGGCTGCCGACATCGCCTGATCGATCGAGCCGTAGTCTGCAGGTGCCAGTGCAGGAGTTCCTGCATAGGCGTCGGTCATGCGGGCAATCTCGCCATCGCGCCAGTTCTCGGTAAGGGGATCGGCAAAGGCATTGATTGCGCCGGTAAGGGCAATCACGAGCATCCAGGCCAGCCCCACGATGCCGAGGAAATTGTGCTGGTCCAGTCGGCGAAGGCGCTTGCTGCGACCTTTCCTGACAGTACCGAACGGCAGCTTGCGCATGAACGGGGCGTAAAGCACGACGCCGGAGATGAGCGCGATCACCAGCAATATGCCCATCGCTCCCAGGAACAACATGCCGGGGAGGCCGAGGAACATGTCGGTGTGCAGCTGGAGCAGAAAGTCCATAAGCGCATTGCCGGGCGCGGGACCCAGTGACGCGCCGGTCGTGCGGTCGAGGAAAAGCAGCGTCATATCCTCGCCCGCAGCGTCGGGCGTCGGGCCTGTAGTCACGGTCAGCAAGGGGCTGTCCTGGCTGAAGGCCATGAACAACGGCACTTCGCCCGGCCTTTCGGCAAGCGCTCGGTCGAGCATGACGTCGAGGGGAAGCCCGCCTTCGGCAGAAGCTGTGCCCGACAATGCCGTTTCGGCATCCGAGCCCATCGCTGCATCGATTTCGTCGTGAAAGATGAGCGGCAAGCCCGTCACGCACAGCATCAGCAGGAACACCGTCGGAATCAGGCTGCTCCACTTATGAATGAGGTACCAATTTCGAATGGCGTTTCGGGACATGCGAGCCCAGCTACATAGCTATGGGATTCGCGTCAATGCGAATAATTCTCAATAGCAATTAGACTGCTCGGTCACGGGCACTTTGCTGGCCAACGCCATTGTTTCGCTGTTTGAACGAGCGCAATCTCGGCCGGAAAGCGGAAAAGCACACAGTCTGCTATCGGCTCCAAAACTGACACTCTCCAGTTGGGACACATGCGACACTAAACCTTGCGCCGTTATTCTCCGCCGCCCTGGCCAGTATTGTCGAGGATCTTTCTAAGCTACTCGAGACTATACCCGCTCTCTTCCGGTACCTTCTCTTGGATTCCAAACGAACTCGATTTTAGTCCTCGAGCCGAAGCTCTCTTGTTTCGTCGAGTAGCATCCCTCTCTATCTTGCGTTCACGAACCAACCGTATCATCTCTTGGAAGTCTTGATCCGCAGCCATTGTACTTACGGCGCGTTGCAATCGTGGCTCTCATACAATTTGCTTCAACAATTCGTTGGCAGTGCCGGGAACACGTTCAAACTGCACGCCTTCGATAGCTCTTTCAAATTTTTCGAGTGCTTCGCCGCTTAGAATTGCATGGTGACCTCTACCGATCGCTGCAATTCACAGAGGAGGCAACGATGGACGGTACTCAAAAACGCAAACAGCCCCGAGCGTCTGGCGCTGGGACCGAAAGTGTTTCACCGGTGGTTGCGGGGGTTGGATTTGAACCAACGACCTTCAGGTTATGAGCCTGACGAGCTACCGGACTGCTCCACCCCGCGGTACCTTTTTGTGGCGCCTCAGGCGCCGGCGGCTGCGTCCGCAGCCTTGGCTTTCCTCGCATAAGCTCGGGCGGCCGCTTGGCCTTGCGACCCTGCGGGTCGTTTGGCCGTGCCTCGGGCGCGGAGGCCGGAGACGAAAAAGCCGCCGCTCGGGTGTGCCCGGCAGCGGCTTTTGAAATCGTGAATGGGTTTATCGGGAGCCCACCAAAGTAATACTTTGGT